>JAWKQV010000008.1:0-326305 GCA_041389965.1 Kofleriaceae bacterium
CGCTGGGCCAGCTCTTCGAGTACCTCGTCGACGAACTCGTCGGGCGGCACGAACTCGTAGTGCTCCTCGGTCTCGCGCGTCGGCAGGGTCTTGAGCACGCCGTCGCGCCACCAGTACAGGTTGGGCGAGATGGCGCCGGGGCCGTCGGCGAACAGGCTCGCCGCCATCACCACCATGGCGTCGAGCGCGCGCAGGGCGCTGGGGTCGACGATGGGATGCCACACCAGGGTGTGTCGGTTGGGCACCGCCGCGATGACGCCGAGCGGCGGCTCGTCGGGCACCAGGTCACCCAGGAGCAGCAGGTTGCTCGCGATGAAGTAACTGTCGCCGGTCATGGCGTGGATGATCGCGCCACCGACGTCGACGTCCTCGACCGGCGCCCGCTCGACCCGGCGCTGGTTGGCCAGAGCCTGGTAGTAGGGCTCGTCGGGGGGCACGCCCCACCGGGGCAGCGTATCGGCGGTGACCGTGACCACGTTGGCGGGCAGGTCGTAGCAGAGCACGGCGGTCAGGTCGTCGGCCACGTCGCGCAGCACGAACTGGTCGACGTCGTCGGCGAAGGTGTCGCGCGCGTACAGCCGCAGCCGCAGCACCGGCCGCGCGGCGGCCAGGTCGGTGCCCAGCCGGTCGGCCTGGGCGCGGTCGCCGCGGCCGGCGACCAGCGCGTCGAAGTGCGAGGCGATGATGTCGCCGTAGCTCTCGATGACCGAGGCGTGGCACAGCTGGGCCAGGTTGGTCAGGCCCAGCGCCTCGTCCTCGTCGGAGCCCCACCGGCCCCACAGCACGGCGTCGTCGACCCGGAACGGGGCGGCGCGACGCTCGAGCTCGGCGGCCAGCGCGACCGCGAACCCGCGCCACTCGGGCTCGGAGAGGAACCTGGCCCAGGTCGGGCGGAGGTTCGGGTCGAGGCCGGGGACGGGCGCGGTCACTCGACGAACAGCGCCTGGACCGTCATCAGGTCGGCGCGGGCGGTGAAGGTCGGGGCACCGCGGTCGAGGGCGGCGCACTGGGCGGTGTGGAACGGCGGGAAGGCTGGGCGGCCGATGAGCGTCGCCGCCAGCTCGCTGATGGTCGGCTCGTGACCCACCACCGCGGCCGCGGCGCCGCGGGCGGCCAGGCCGTCGACCACCCGGCGCGGGTGGCAGCCGGGCGCGAGCGCCGCTTCGACCTCGATCGGGCCCAGGTAGTCCAGGCCACCCGCCAAAAGCTCCGCGGTCTGCATGGCCCGCGGCAGCGGCGAGCTGACCATGGCGTCGAGCTCCACGCCCTGCTCGCGCAGCAGCCGGGCCAGGCCGCGGGCGGCCTGGCGCCCCCGCGGCGACAGCCAGCGGTCGTGGTCAGCGCCGGCCACGTCCGCGGGGACGGCGTCGGCGTGGCGGATGAGGTAGAGCTTCACGTCGGACCGCGATCGGACATCCCGTCGGCGAGCATCCCGTGGGAGGTCGACCGTGTCAACGCGCGGTCGCGCCAACGCGCCCGGCTCACGGCGCGGGCAGGATGGCCGTCGGGATCTGGTTCGGCATGGGCGGCACGCCGCCGCCGGCCAGCCAGGTGTAGACGAAGTAGCTGCCCAGCACCCGCTTGGAGTAGTTGCGGGCCTGGTCGTCGACGATCGCCTCGATGAACTCGTCGGCCGGCCAGGTGCCGCGCAGCCTGAGCCAGCGCCGGACCGCGCCCTCGCCGGCGTTGTAGGACGGCGGCACCAGGTGGATGAAGCCCTGCCAGTTCTTGACCAAGAAGCCCAGGAAGCGCGCGCCGATGGTGACGTTCTTCTCGGGGTCGCGCAGGTTGTCGCGGGTCGGGGCGATGCCGGTGCCCTTGGCGAACCGGGTGGCGGTCGAGTTGATCATCTGGGTCAGACCGATGGCGTTGGCGTACGACTCCAGGGTCGGGGTGAACGCGCTCTCCTCGCGCACGATGCCCTGGAGCAACGCCACCGGGGCGCCGTTGGCGTCGGCGTGGGTCTTGAGCAGGGCGGCGAACGCCGGCGGGTAGGCGATGGCCCACCGGGCGCGGTTGGCGCCGATCGGCCACTGCCGCTTGTAGTCGAGGATGTGCCAGCGGGTCGGCCAGTGCGAGTCGGCGTAGCGCCCGGCGCGGTCGTACAGCCACGCCATGGCCCATAGCTTCTCGAGGAGGTCGGGGTCGGTGACCTTCTTCTTGTCGCGCGGCGGGGCCAGGCCCAGCGCGCGGAGCTCGGCTTCGGCGGGGTCGCCCAGGCCCAGGCGGACCAGCTCGACCGCCCGGGCGAAGCCTGGCGTGGCGTACTCGGGGCGCGGCTGGAAGTGAAAGGCCGGCGCGGCCGGGTCGAACCCGGCTGGGTCGGCGGTCAAGGTCGCGAGCAGGGTGGCGTAGCGGTCGGGGTCGGCCTCGCGGATGCGGTTGAGCGCCAGCATCGCGTAGTAGGTGACCGGGTAGGTGCGGACCGCGGCTTCCCACGCCGCCAGCGCCTTGGCGCGATCGCCGCGGCGGGCCTCGGCCCGGCCGATCCAGTACTGGGGCTGGCCCTCGGCCCAGTAGTTGTCGTCGATGGGCACCGCGGTGATCTGCTGCCGCCAGTAGCCGATCGCCTTGGCGTCGTCGCCAGCGCGGAACGCCCGCCAGCCCAAGCGCCACAGCGCCTCGGCCCGCATGTCCCCGTCCGGAAACCGGACCGGCAGGGACTCGAGGGTGGCGGTGACCTTGGCGTCGTCGCCCAGGTCGGCGTACTCCTCGGCCACCCGCAGCAGCGCGTCGTCGGCGTAGCTGTGGCCGGGTCCGGCCGCGCCGGCCTTGGTGTAGCGATCGATGGCCGCGGCGTGGTCGCGGTTGTAGGCGTACGACCGCCCGGCCTGGTAGTGGGCCTTGACCTCGGCGTCGACGTCGCCGGCCGCGGCGCACGCGGCCGCGGCCTGGTCGAACCCCGGCGCGGCGTCCTTGCGGTTGCGCGCCTTGAACAGGCTCTGGGCCCGCTGGTAGCTGGCGTCGCACCGCTGGGCCGCGGTCAGGTCGGGCGCGGTCAGCGCGTCGGCGTAGGCCGCCTCCGACTCCGCGTTGCGCATGGCGTTGAACAGGGCGCCGGCCCGGCTGAGGCGTTCGGTGGCGGTGAGCGGCGGCTGGACCTCCCCGGCCTTGGCCCGCTCGGCCAGTCGCGCGCTCGCCTTGGTGCCCCACGACGACAGCGGATCGTCGACGGTGATCTGCCGGTACAGCTGGCCGGCCGCCGGCCCGGTGTCGCCGCTGGCCTCGAGCGCCTCGGCCTGGCGATAGCGAGCCTCCGACAGCCGGATGCCGTTGGGCCGGCGCGCCAGGTAGTCGGCGTAGTGGGCCGCCACCGCCGCCGGGTCGCCCGCGCCGCGCAGCAGATCGCCCACCAGCAGCTCGGCGTCGGCGCCGACGATGCCGTCGGGGCTGACCGACCGAGCCAGCGCCAGCGCGGCCGCGCTGTCGTGGGCGAAGAACCGCGCCCGGGCCTCCTGGTACGCGAGGTAGTCGGACAACAGCGGCGCCAGGGCCCGCGCGCCGGCGAAGGCGTCGGCGGCGGCGCGCCACTTGCCCTGCTCGGCCAGCGCCGTGCCCGCCAGCAGCAGGGCGCGGCCCCGGATGGACGGGTCGCTCTCGTCGAGCGCGATGGCCGAGAAGCCGGTGGCGGCGGCGGCCCAGTCCTCTCGCGCGAAGGCGGCGGCCGCCGGGGTGCCCGCGAAGTACGGCGCGCCCATGTCCTCGGTCATCGCCGCGGTGGGCGGACCGGCTGGGGCCGCGGCAGGATCGGCCGGGGCCGCGGTCGTCGTCGGCGCGGTGACCGCTGGTGCGGCGACCGGCGGCGTGCTGGCCCGGTGGCGCTGGGCGTCGTCGCCGGAGCAGGCGGCCCAGGCGACGACTCCGACCAATAGCGCGAGCTTCGACATCACTGGACCCTAACAACGCCGATCCCCGACGGCAAATTCCCCGTCGAGGACCCGGCCAGGGCCGGGGGGACGCGGGTCAGCTCAGCGATGGCCCTTGCCCCGCCCGTGGCCCTTGCCCTTGCCCTTGCCGTCGTGGCCATCGCCAGCGTCGCGGCGGGCGTCGAGGGCCCACAGCTCGACCTGGGCCTTGCCGCCGCCCGGGAGGTTGCCGTAGCGGAACTCGACCTTCTTGATGTTGCGCGCATCGCCGGGCAGGTCGATGACGCGGCTCGCCGAGTCCGCGCCGAACACCATCCGCAGGTTGGGCGAGAAGGTGGTGCCATCGCCGAACTCGATCACCATGTCGTACATCTCGAGCGCCGAGTGTTCGACGACGATCGCCACGGCGGTGTAGCGATCCTTCTTCTTGCCGACCTTGATCACGTCGCGGTCGAGCCGACCCTCGACCCACCGCTCGCCGAGCTTGTCCCAGTTGCTGTGGCGGTCGAAGCGCCGATCGGCGCGGTCGTCCCGGCGCTCTTCGACTCGCACCGGCGGCGGCGGCGGCTGGGCGACCGGCGGCTGGGCGACCGGCGGTGGCGGCATCGGCTGGGCGACCGGCGGGGGCGGCATCGGCTGGGCGACGGGCGGCGGCGGCATCGGCTGGGCGACCGGCGGCGGCTGGGCCGGCGCCGGCTGGGACGCGGCGGCGACCGGGCCGCTCTGGTAGGCCGGTGGTGGCGGCGAGGTGGTCGCGAGGCAGGCCGCGGACGCGAAGGCGGTGGCCAGGGCGGCCCCGAACGAGAGTCGAGCGTAGTGACGCATGCCCGCAGTCTACCCCATGACTGGCGGCGGGCCGGCCCCAGCCTCGACCGGCTCAGGCCTCGGGACTGAGGGCCCCCGAAGCGGCGATGTCGGCATCGGACGGTGAACCCGAGCGAGCCTTCGGGCGCCCTTGGCCGCCCTTGGCCCCCCTCAGCGCCGCAACGCGCCCAGGATGCCGCCACCGCTGAGCGTACCCCGGTGCACCACGTCGACGGTCAGGTCACCGAGCCGGGTCGACACGTGGAGGCGCACCGCCAGCTGGTAGTCGCGGGCGCCGCGCGCCACCGCGCTGGCGGCGTCGAGCGCCGCGCGCAGGTCGACCGCCAGGGCCGTGGTCACCGGCGCCGAGCCCATCGCCGGCAGGGTCTGCGAGAGCGCGGCCTGACCGATGACGGCGCGGGCCCCGCCGACCGACAGCTCCCAGTCCAGCGACGTGACCGGGAGGCTGAAGCTGTTCGGGTTGTGGACGTCGAGCGTGAGGTCACCGCCGACCGCGGTGAGCGAGCGCAGCTCGAGGTTCACGGCGCGGACCGTCGCGGTGGGCTGCTCGACCGGCCGCGCCAGGAAGCAGGCGGCGACCGGCGCGCACAGGGCGAGGAGGGCGAGGCGGTGGAGCAGGGGGCGCATGCCGCTGCGTACAGCAAGGCGCGGGCCGGGCGCAGCGGGGCCCGCAGGCCCAGGTCGAGGTCGCGCGCCGTGAACGCGCCTTCACGGCGCCGTGGCCCAGCCGCGACTGTCAGATCGCCAAAGTAACCTCTGGCCAGCGTGCGTATCCTCGGCATCGATCCCGGCAGCCGGGTGTGCGGCTATGGCGTGATCGACGTGGCCGGCGCCACGCTGCGGTACGTCGAGTGCGGCGTGGTGACCGCGCCCGAGGGGGACCCCCACGAGGCGCGCCTGGGCGAGATCGCCCGCGGCCTGATCGAGGTGCTGACCGAGCTGGCGCCCCAGGTGGTCGCCATCGAGGACGTCTTCGCGCGGGTCAACCTGCGGACCGCCCTGGCCCTGGCCCAGGCGCGCGGCATGGCGCTGGCGGTGGTCGGGATGCGCGGCCTCGCGGTGGCGTCGTACCCGGCGCCGCAGGTGAAGAAGATGATCACCGGTCGCGGCCGCGCCGACAAGGAGCAGGTCGCGCTGATGGTGGCCGGCCTGGTCGGGCTGCGCACGCCGCCCCGGGCCGACGCCGCGGACGCGTTGGCGCTGGCCATCGCCCACGCCCGGGTGGTGGCGGCCGAGGCCACCGGCGCGCGCATCGTGCCGGCCACGCGGCTGGCCGGAGGCGCGCCGTGATCGGGCGCCTGCGCGGCACCTTGGTCGAGCGGCTGTCCGGCAACCGGGTGCTGGTCGACTGCGGCGGCGTCGGCTACGAGGTCGGGTGCTCCGGGCACACGCTGGCGGCCCTACCGGTCAGCGGCGAGCCGGTGACGCTGCGGGTGTTCACCCACGCCCAGGAGAACAAGATCGCGCTGTACGGCTTCTTCACCAGCGAGGAGCGCGCGCTGTTCGACCTGCTCATCACGGTGAAGAACGTCGGCCCGTCGACGGCGATGGGCATCTTGTCGGGGGCCGACCCGCGCACCATCGCCGAGCTGATCGCCCGGGAGGACGCCGCGGCGCTGACCCGCATCAAGGGCGTCGGCAAGAAGACCGCCGAGCTGTTGGTGGTCGAGATCCACGAGAAGTGCGACCACCTGGTGCTGTCGTGGAACGCCAGCGGGCAGGTGCGGCCGGCGGCGGCGGTGGCCGGGGCCCGCGGCAGCCGCCACCCCATGCTCGACGAGGTCATCGCCGCGCTGGTGGGCCTGGGCTGGAAGCCGGCCGAGGCCGAGGCCCGGGTGGTCGATCTCGAGGTCGGGCCCGGGATCACTCTCGAGATGCTGGTGCGCGCCGCGCTGCGCAACATGCCGCGGTAGGCTGCCCGGCGATGGCGCGCAAGAAGCACATCGACGGCCCGGCGCCGGGCCCGGTCGCGGCGCCGCCGACCGCGGACGACCGCGAGGTCGCGCCGCTCGAGCGCGGCACCGAGCGGGCCTGGCAGGCCGCGCTGCGACCGCGCTCGTTCGACGACTACATCGGCCAGCGCGACCTCATCGACAACCTCCGGGTCAGCGTGCGGGCCGCCCGCGATCAGGGCTGGCCGCTCGACCACTTCCTGTTCGCCGGCCCGCCCGGGCTGGGCAAGACCACGCTGGCCAACGTGATCGCCAACGAGCTGGGCGTGAACCTGGTGGTCACCAGCGGCCCGGCCATCGATCACAAGGGCATGCTGGCGGCGTTGCTCACCTCGCTGGGCGAGCGCGACGCGCTGTTCATCGACGAGATCCACCGGCTGAGCCCGATCGTCGAGGAGAACCTCTACCCGGCGATGGAGGACTTCCGCTTCGACCTGTTCATCGGCGACGGCCCCCACGCCAAGGCCATGACCATCCAGCTGCCGCGGTTCACCTTGCTGGGCGCCACCACCCGCATGGGCCTCTTGTCGGCGCCGCTGCTCGACCGGTTCGGGTTCCACTGGCAGCTGCGCTACTACGACCTCGACGACATGACCGCGATCGTCCGCCGCAGCGCCCGGCTCATCGCCATCGAGGTCGACGACGGCGGCGCGGTCGAGATCGCGCGCCGCTCGCGCGGGACCCCGCGCATCGCCAACCGCCTGCTGCGTCGGGTCCGCGACTTCGCGGCGGTCGAGGGCGACGGCGTCATCACCGCCGGGGTCGCCGCCGGCGCGCTCGATCGGCTCGCGGTGGATCACGCCGGCCTCGACACCCTCGATCGAGGCTACCTGGCGGTGGTGTGCGAGCGCTTCGACGGTGGGCCGGTCGGCATCGAGGCCATCGCCGCGTCGCTGTCCGAGGAGCGCGGCACCCTCGAGGAGGTCGTCGAGCCGTTCCTGCTCCAGGTCGGCTTCATCGCGCGCACCCCGCGCGGCCGCGTCGCCACCGCCGCCGGCTACGGCCACATCGGGCTGGTCGCGCCCGCCAAGGCGCCCTCGGGCGGCGGCACCCAGGGCCGGCTGTTCTGACGCCGTCGGCGCCGGGTCAGGGGCCGTTCGCTTACCGAAACCGCCGGCTCGCGGCGACCTCGCGGCGGTAGTGGGCCAGCTGGCGGGCCCGCTCGTCAGGCGACCACGCCAGGCGCGCCCCCATGCGATCGGCGACCTGCTCGCACACGTCGAGGCCCTGGTCGCGGCCGACCAGGAGCAACGGCACGCGGCGGGCCAGCACGTCGTCGATGGTGCGCGCGAGGTCGGTGGTCACCGCGAACTCGATCTCGGCCCACACGTACGGCAGATCGGCGTTGAGGCGCTGACCCAGGCCGCGGTCGGCGGCGATGAGCGCGGCCACCGCGCGCGCGCGGACGCCGTACACGCCGCACAGGTGGGTGGCCAGGTCGCCGTCGAGCCCGGCGTCGGCGATCAGATCGCGGCCGATCGCCGCCACGCCGGCCAGGTCGGGCTGGTCGAGGCCGGCTGCGCCCGGCAGCGGGCGGTGCTTGCTGCCCGAGCGCTCGCGGCCGGCGGCCTCGAACTGGTCGTCGTGATCGCGCAGCCAGCGCACCGCGGTCTTGACCGCCTGGGCCGCCATCCGTCGGTACGTGGTGAGCTTGCCGCCCGCGATCATCACCAGGCCGTCGTTGCGCACGAACAGCTCGTGCTCGCGCGACACGTCGGACTCGGCCCCGCCATCGGCGGCGCGGATCAGCGGGCGCAGCCCGGCCCAGGTGGCGATGACATCGCTGGGGGCCAGGTGGGCGTGCGGGAAGTAGCCGTTGGCGCTGTCGCACAGGTAGCGGATGTCCGCGGCGTCGGCGGCCACGTCGTCGGCCGAGCCCACGAAGTCGGTGTCGGTGGTCCCCAGCACGGTGCGGTCGCGCCACGGGATGGCGAACATGACCCGGCCGTCGACCGGCGACACCATCGTGATGGCGCGGGTCAGCGGCAGCCGGTCGTGAGGGATGACGGCGTGGACGCCCTTGGTCCGGCGCAGCAGCTCACGGCCGATGGGGATCTGGAACCGCTCGACGACCTGATCGGTCCAGGCCCCGGCGGCGATGACGACCGCCCGGCACGCCACCTCGGCCTCGACCCCGGTCAGCACGTCGCGGATCTTCACGCCGACCACCCGCTGGTCGGGGCCGCGCACCAGGCCGCAGATCTCGGTGTAGTTGCGGCAGTCGGCGCCCAGCGCCCGGGCGTCGAGGATGTTCTCGAGCACCAGGCGGGCGTCGTCGGTGGCGCAGTCGTAGTACTCGATGACGCCGCGCAGGGCGTCCTTGCGCAGGCACGGCTCGAGGGCGCCCGCGGCGCGCGCGCCGCGCACGGTCTTGTGCATGCGCGGGCCGCGGAACAGCGCCAGCGAGTCGTAGATCCACAGCCCCAGGTTCATCACCTCGAGGCCGGGCTTGGTGTCCTTGTAGATGGGCACCAGGAACGGCATCGGCCGCACCAGGTGCGGCGCCACCCGGGTCTGGACCCGTCGCTCGCTGACGCTCTCGAACACCAGGCCGATCTCGCCGTGCTCGAGGTAGCGCAGTCCGCCGTGGATGAGCTTGGACGACTTGGACGACGTGCCCGACGCGTAGTCGCCCTTCTCGAACAGGGCCACCCGCATGCCGCGCAGCGCCGCGTCGCGGGCGATGCCGGCGCCGGTGATGCCGCCACCGAGCACGACCAGATCGAAGGGCTCACCCATAGGAGCGAAGCATCGCGGATCTCGCGCAGGCGTCAAGCGCGACCGCGGTTCACCGCGAGGCCAGCGCAGCCTGAAGCGCGGCGGCATCGACCGCGCCGCGCTCGCCCGCGCCGGCGGAGGTCGCGGCGGCGACCGCCAGGTGGGTGATCCCGGCCGCGGCGGCGGCGTCAGCCAGCGCCACCAGCGCCGTGACGTCGACGTCGTCGGGGACCGCCACCAGCTCGAGCGGGTGGCCGGCCGTGGCGCGAAACACCGGCGCCAGGCGAGCCAGCAGCGGCGTCGCGGGCAGGGCGAACGACGCCACCACCGTGCCGTCGGCGGCGATCGCGGCCACCCGCGCCGCGGCGAGATCGATCCGCACCCGGGGCCCGACGGCGGGGTGCCAGGCCAGGGCGTGCGGCGCCAGCACGCCGCGCCACAGCGCGCCCTCGGCGGTCACCGCCAGGCGCGCCGGGCCATCGCCGAGGCTGGCCAGCGCGGCCAGGGCCCGGGCCGCCGGCGCCGCTTTCGGAGCGACGACCAACACGTCGTCGACGAGCCCGGGGCCGGTCGGCGCGGTCAGCGCGGCCAGCGCCGCCGCCGGCGCGGGTGTCGCATCACCCGGGTAGCCGGGCGCGGCCAGCTCGAGGACGAGCCCGTCGGCCGTGAAGCGCGCCACCGGCAGCCGCCCCACCATGAGGGCGCGGTCGAACACCGTGACGGCGCGCCACGGCAGGCCCGGGGCCGTGGCGCCGGTGGGGACCAGCATGCCGGTGGCGCTGGCCGACCAGGCCGGCAGCGGCACCACCAGCGCGGCGCGGGCCTGGTCGAGCGCGGCCCGGGCGTCGGGCGGCAGCTGATCGTCGACCGCGGCCAGGCGTGCGCCGATCATGGCCAGCCCGAACCACGGCGCCGACGCGAAGCGGCGCAGCTCGGGCGGCGTTGCGAGCGGGGCACGGCACGCCTCGGCCAGCGCCCGCCAGCCGGCGTTCTCGGGGATGCCCGGCTCGCTGTCGGCCATGGCGGTGCGCCAGCGCCCGACGGCTTGCTTGCCGCAGGCGGCGGGGCAGGCGTCGATCAGCGCGGCGGTCGCCAGGAGGTCGACGTGGCCGGCGGCGGCGTCTACCAGCGGCTCGAAGCTCGGTCCGCACACCGGACAGCCGGCCAGGATGGCGGCGGCCCGCGCGGCCCCGGGCCCGGCCGCGGCGGCGGCCAGCGCGGCCACGCACCCGTCGGGGAGGAGCGTCGGGGCTGGGGCCGGGGCTGGCTTGTCGCGACAGCCCGCGCCGGCGGCCACCGCCGCCGCCACCGCTACCGCCACGGCGCGCGCGCGGTCGGCGCCCATCAGGTGCGCTCGACGTCGAGCCCGTACTTCTTGACGAGCCGGTGGATGTAGTTGCGATCGATGCCGGCCTCGAGCGCGGCCCGCGAGATGTTGCCGCGGTGGCGCGCCAGCAGGTGGACCAGATAGTCGCGCTCGAAGCCCTCGACCAGCGCGGCCTTGGCCTCCTTGAACGGCAGCTCGAGGATGTCGGCGCTGGGGCCGCTCGGCAGGTGCAGCGGCGCGGTCGGCGCCGGCCCGGCCGCCGCCGCGTCGTCGTCGGCCAGCGAGCCCAACGCCAGCGTGCCCAGCGACAGCGCCCGCTCGACGACGTTGCGCAGCTCGCGGACGTTGCCGGGCCAGTCGTGGCGGGCCAGCTCGCCCATCAGCGCCGGCGACAGCTCCCACGCCGAGCGCCCGAACGACTCGGCGAAGTGGCGGGCCAGCGCCGGCAGATCGTCGGGGCGCGCCCGCAGCGGCGGCACGTCGCAGCGCACCACCGCCAGGCGGTAGTACAGGTCCTCGCGGAAGCCGCCGGCCTTGACCATCTGCCGCAGGTCGCGGTGGGTCGCCGCCAGCACCCGGATGTCGACCGGGATCGGCCGGGTCTCGCCGACCCGGCGCACCTCGCGCTTCTCGAGCGCGCGAAGCAGCTGCGGCTGCAGGTCGTGCGGCAGCTCGCCGATCTCGTCGAGGAACAGCGTCCCGCCCGACGCCGCCTCGATCAGGCCGCGCTTGTCGGTGACGGCGCCGGTGTAGCTGCCCTTGGCGTGGCCGAACAGCTCGGACGCGATCAGCTCGCGCGGGATCGACGCGCAGTCCACCACCACGAACGGCCCGGCGGCGCGGGCGCTGGCGTGGTGCAGCGCCTCGGCGATCGCCTCCTTGCCGGTGCCGGTCTCGCCCTCGAGCAACACCGTGGCGTCGGTCGGCGCGATCCGGGCCAACAGCGTGAACAGGCGGCGCATCGGCGCCGAGGTGCCCAGCACGTTGCCGAAGCGATCGCCGGCGTATTCGTCGAGCTGGGCCGGCGCGTCCCGGGCCGCCAGATCGACCTCGGTGTGCTTGCCCAGGCGCAGCCGGGCCGGGCCGACCAGGGTGATGGCGCCGATGCGGGCACCCTCGTGGCGGGTGCCGTTGGTGGAGTCGAGGTCCTTGACCACCAGCCCGTCGCGGCGCACCTGCAGCTCGAGGTGGTAGCGCGACACCGTGGCGTCGGTCAGCACCACGTCGTTGTCGGGATGGGAGCCGACCAGCGTGGTGCCGGCCTCGATCACCCGGGTCAGGCCGGCGTCGGGGCCGGCCACCACCGTGAGCTGGAAGCTGCGCTCGATGAGCTGGCCGCCGGCGTCGGTGTAGACGTTGGTGTGGGCGTGGACTTTCATCGCGGCCGACGGCGCGAGCGCCGCAACGCGCATACCACGAACAGCGCCAGGGTCGCTACCGCGGGCGGCGCGCCGGCGCCGGTCTGGCAGCACCCGCCGGCCGCGCCGCCGTCACCGCTGGCGTCGGGGCTGGCCCCGTCACGGCCGCCGGCGTCGGCCCCGCCCGCGTCGGTGGCGGGCGCCGCGTCGACCCCGGCGTCGACCCCGGCGTCGGGGCCGGTGCCGGCCGGGAACATCGCGATCGAGTTGAACGTCATCGGGTTGTCGGGGTCCATCTGCTTGCACTGGTGGACCCGATCGTAGCCAGGCTTGGTGGCGTCGACGCACACGTAGCGGATCGGCACGGTGTCGAACGCGTAGCGGCTGTCGGGCGTCGTGGTGACCACGGCGCGGCCGTCGTCGAGGGTGACCGTCACGCCACCCAGGTCGGGGCCGGTGACGATGTTGCCCTCGCGCACGACGCCGTACAGGGTCCGGGTGGCCGGCGGCCCGACCTTGATGGTCAGGTGGTTGGCGACGGCGCGCTCGGCGCCGTCCGACGGCGCGTTGACCACGCCGCCCTCGGCCGCCACGTACAGCGTCGACGCGCTGCCGCCATCGAGCAAGATCGCGTCGCGGGCGCCGTAGCCCTGGAGCAGGGTGGCGACCTCGGCCGCGGTCATCCCGCGGGCGCCGGCCTGCCAGCCGTCGACCACCGCGATGAGCAGCGTGCGCCGATCGGCCGACAGGCCCAGCGCCGTGCGTGGCGCCGGCTGGCACGCGAGCACCGCTGGATCGCCGCAGTCGAAGCCGGCGACGACCTGGCCGGCCCGGACCACCATGGGCCGACCGCTGACCACGCCGGTGACCTGGACCGGCAGATCGGCCGGCGCGACCACCGACTCGGGCACGATGATGAGCGCGTCGGTGCCGGCCACGGTCTTGCCGAAGCGGAACACCGCCTGGCGATCGTCGTCGTGGGACGACGCCCACGGCCCGCCGACGCCCAGCGCCAAGCCGGCCGGCACGAACCCGGCGGGGGCGAACAGGTCGCCGTTGACGGCCAGCTGGGCGCCGTACCGGATCGCCAGCTGGCTGGTGGTGGCGCCGCGGTCGGCCTCGTCGGTGGCGCGCAGCGTGAGCGAGGCGTAGGTCAGGTCGACCCGCACCAGGTGGGCGCGCTGGCCCGCGGCGGCGTCGGTCCACCGCACGTGGGTCACGCCGGGGTAGGGCGTGGTCTCGGTGGTGGTGGGCGCGGCCGCGGCGATCCCACCGGCGGCGGCGACGATCGCGAGGGCCAGGACGCGCATGCTGGGCGATGATAGCCCGGACCGCGGGCGCGCGTGGCGAGTTCGCACCAGCCCGGCACGGCCTGGTCAGGGCACCGTCACGGTCTTGCCGGCCACCACCTTGACGTCGTGGCTGGTCACCGCCCCGGCGGCGTCGACCGTCCGCACGGTGCGCTTGCCCTCCTCGAACGAGGCCTTGGCCAGCTTGCGGCTGCCCACCACGAGCTGGGTCCCGGCGGCGGCCTCGACCACCCCAAACCGGGCAGCGACCTCGACGGTGTCGTCGACGATCTCGACGGCCTGGCGCAGCTGACCGCCGGGCCGGGTGGCGGTCACGTCGACCTGGTAGCGGCCGGCCGGCACCGCGCAGTCGAACGGCACCGGCTTGTCCCGGCACGCCGCCACGCCCACCACCGTGGCCCGCGCCTCGACGTTGGCGGTGATGGCGATGGCCGCGCCCGGCACCAGCGTGACGTCGACCGGCAGGGCCCGGGTCCCGGGGGCCGGCTTGACCGTCACCGTCGACGGGGCGTGCTTGGGCAGGCGCAGCGACACCTGGTGCGGGTGGCCGGCCTCGACCAGCAGCTCGCGCACCGGGGTCACCATCCCGAGCTGGCGTTGCCCGTCGACGAACACCTCGGCGCCCGGGGGAGTCGAGGTGACGGTCAGCGACGCGAAGCTGGGATCCATGGCCAGGGTCATGGTCAGGCGGGCCTCGCCGCCGGCCGATGGCACCCGGATGGTCCGGGCCACCGGGGCGTACCCGGTGTGGCTGAGCGTCAGCTGGGCGTCGCTGCCGGGGGTGAGGTTGGTCAGCGTCACCGGCGTGGCGCCGACCTCGCGATCGCCGATGGTGACCACCGCGCCCGACGGGTCGGAGTCGATGACCACCGCCGCGGTGCGCGGCACCAGGCGCAGCTCGATGCTGGTGGGCGGGCCCTCGGCCGGCTGGAACACCGTCTCGGCCGGGCTGTGGCCGTCGAGCCGCGCCGCCACGCGGTAGGCCCGTCCGACCTCGAGGCCGGTCACCTCCAGCGTGCCGTCGCTGGCGACGCCCCGGGCCCGGCCGTCGAGCTCGACGGTGGCCCCGGCCGGCTCGACCGCGATCCGCACCGACGTGGTGGGCGACCGCGCGAACCGCGGGTAGGCCACCATGGCGATCAACGCGACCAGGAGCGCGATCGCGGCCGACAGCCCGATCACCACCCCGCGCGGAGCCCGCGGCGATCCCTGGGCCCGGCGCTCGACCGGGAAGCCGGCACCCTGGGGCAGCAGGCGCGACGGCCCGGCCGCCAGGCGCCCGGCGGCGTCGATCTTCTCGACGAAGAACCCGAACGCCTCCAGCTCCACCTTGGGCGCCTCGAGGTCGTGGGTGACCACGCACTCGGTGGCCACCCCCGGCAGCACGTTGACCAGGAACTGGCTGGCGCTCGACGCGATGAAGTACAGGCCCAGGCCGGCGCCGCCGGTCTTGCGGTCGATCTGCTGCTCGGAGTGCAGGCACTTGTACAGGTAGCGCAAGATGGTGGCGCGCTCGAGCGTGCCGAAGCTGTCGCGCACCGACATCGCGAAGCTGCGCCCGTCGCAGGCGTACTGCACCACCACCTTCTGTTCCATGCGCAGCCCGATCCGGCTCTTGGTCGGGATGTCGGCGAACACCGGCTTGCCGTGCTCGTCGACCGGGGCGTCGTACAGCGCGTTCATCAGCATCTCGTCGAGGCAGCGCTCGATGGCGTCGCGGTACTTGCGGCGGACGCCCATCAGCTCGGCGAACTCGGTCAGCTGCGCGATGCACAGCGACTTCTCCTGGTAGTCGCCCACCAAGGTCGAGTAGATGCGGGTGCCCCACGGCACCAGCTTCTCGAGGCCGAAGATGTCGCCTGCCAGGATCCGGGTCGCCATCGCCGCCAGGTCGCCGGGGCGCATCTCGGTCTGGACCAGGATGCCGGCGACCTTGTCGGACAGCTTCATGGCGTCGACGGTGAGGCCGAGCGCGTGGGTCGGCAGCACCACCACCAGGCGGGCGTCGGCCTTGAGGCGCGCCGCCAGCTCGTCGAGCGACGACGCCAGGGCGCCGTCGAGGTGCAGCACGACGAGCGCGGCCTGGATCTCGCCTTCGCCGAGCGCCGCCAGCGAGGCGTGGAGTTCGACGACGCCCCCGGACGCGCGCAGGGCCGTGGTGAGGACCTTGCCGAACGCCTTGTCGACCGAGAGCGCGATGACGCGCCGAGCTAGCATCGGATAGTGATCGTACCGTAATGACGCCTACTGCCGAAATTTCTGGCGGGGTATCCGTGGGGGTGCCGGCGCCGACCGCGGCCCTCAGTGCGCACGGTAGGTTGCAGGCCTACGCCGGCAACCGCTTGAGATCAGCGGGCGGCGCGGTGGCCGCCTCATTGCAGAGCCTGGCGCCATGTTGCCCCGCTCGCTCCGCGTCGTGCCGTTGGTGGTGGTGATGCTCGCCGGCTGTCTGGTCGGTGACGACGGCGCCTTCGTCGATCACGAGGAGGCGTCCGACTTCGACGAGCAGCCGCCGCTGTACGGTGGACAGCCCGAGGTGCCCGGCATCCCGGCCGCGTTCGACCGCAACCTGATCGTGTCCGACGCGCTGTTCACCGCCACCGCGGCGGTCACCGCCGACGACCTCCAGCGCTTCTTCGAGGCGTCGCCCTACGGCACGCGCTCGTGGCTGGCCGACGAAGCGGTGGCCGGCGTGCGCGCCGCCGACGCCATCGTCGCCGCGGCCCAGGCCGAGGGTGTCAACCCGGTGCTGCTGGTGGCGCGCATGCAAGTGGAGAAGTCGCTGGTCAGCGCCACCAAGCGGCCCACCGGCAACCGGGTCGACTTCGCGTTCGGCTGCGGCTGCCCCGACGGGCGCACCTGCAGCGAGACCTACCGCGGGCTCGACAAGCAGGTGGCGTGCGCGGCGTCGACCTTGCGCCGCTGGTACGACGCCTCGGCCGACGGCACCGGCGCCTGGCGGCGCGGCGTGAGCCGCAAGACGCTCGATCCGATCAAGGTCGTTCCGGGCAGCCACGCGACCGCCACGCTGTACGCCTACACGCCGTGGGTGTTGACGGGCCGCGGCGGGAACTGGCTGGTGTGGAACATCACCCGCAAGTACCTCCGGCACCTCGACGGCCAGGGCGGCTTGCACCTGGCGCCCACCACCTGATCGGCGGGCGCGCGCGGGCCCGCCGCGGGCGCCCCGGCCCGCCGGTTCAGTCGCGGTACATCGCCTCGATCTCGGTCGCGAAGTTCGCGGCCACCGCCTTGCGCTTGATCTTGAGCGTGGGGGTCAGCTCGCCGGTCTCGATCGCGAACGGGCGCTCGAGGATGGTGAACTTCTTGAGCTGCTCGACGCGGGCCAGCCGCTGGTTGACCTGCTCGACCTGGGCGGCGATGGCAGCCCGGAGGTCGGGGCGCTGATCGCGCGGCCCGGTGCCGGCGCCCAGGGCGGCGGTCACCGCGGCGTCGTCGACGGTGATCAGCACCGACAAGAACTTGCGACGGTCGCCGATCACCACCGCCTCGGCCACCAGCGGTGACTCCTTGAGCGCGGCCTCGATGTTCTTCGGCGAGATGTTCTTGCCGCCGGCGGTGATGATGATCTCCTTCTTGCGGCCGGTGATGGTCAGGTAGCCCTCGCTGTCGAAGGCGCCCAGATCCCCCGAGCGCAGCCAGTCGCCGTCCATGGCCTCGGCGGTGGCGGCCGGATCCTTGAAGTAGCCCAGGAACACGTTGGGGCCGCGGATGAGGATCTCGTCGTCGGCGGCCACCCGCACCTCGACGCCGGCCAGCGGCTTGCCGACGGTGCCGAACCGGGTCTGCCCGGGCAGGTTGAACGACGTCGGCCCGCAGTCTTCCGACTGGCCGTAGATCTCGTACAGCGGCAGATCGATCGACGCGAAGAAGTCGATGACGTCGCGGGCCAGCGGCGCCGCCCCGGTGACGCACAGCCGGGCCCGCCCCAGGCCGAGGGCCGGCTTGAGCTTCGACAGCACCAGGCGATCGGCCAGCTTGTACTGCAGCGCCAGGGCGCCGCCCGGCTCCTTGCCGTGGTTGCGCAGATCCTGGACCTGTCGACACACGCCCTGGGTCCACGCCATCAGCCGCGCCTTGAGGCCGGTGGCGCCGGCCAGCTTGGCGGTGACCCCGGCGTGGAACTTCTCCCAGATCCGCGGCACGCCGAACACTACCGTCGGCTGCACCTCCTTGAGGTTGTCGGGGACCTTGTCGATCGACTCCGCGAAGTACACCGTCGAGCCGGCGGTCGCCGGCACGAGGATGGTCGACATCTGCTCGGCGATGTGGGACAGCGGCAGGTACGACAGGCTGCAGTCGCCCGGGCGCGCGCTGCCTTGATCGATCAGCGCCTGGGCGGTCCACGCCAGGTTGCGGTGTGACAGCATCACGCCCTTGGGCGGGCCGGTGGTGCCCGAGGTGTAGATGAGCGTGGCCAGATCGCTCTGGGCGATCCGATCGATGCGGGCGTCGAGGGCGGCGTCGTCCACCGCCCCGGCCCGCTCGCACATCTCCGCCCACGACAGGACCAGCGGGTCGTCGATCGCCGGGCAGCCGCGCATGGTCACGACGTGGCGCAGCGCCGGCAGCTCGGCCCGGTGCGCCGCGACCTTGTGCCACTGGCCGAGGTCCTCGACCAGCACGACGTGGGCCTCGGCGTGGGCCACGATGTACGCCACCTCTTCGGCCGAGCAGGTGGTGTAGATGCCCGCCGCCGCGCCGCCCGCCATCATCGCCGCGTGGTCGAAGATCACCCACTCGGGCCGGTTGAAGCCGAGGATGGCGACCTTGCCGCCGGCCGGCAGGCCCAGCGCCATCAGGGCCCGGGCCGCGGTGCGGACCTCGACGACGAAGTCGCGCCAGGTGGTCGGCCGCCACACGCCGTCGTGCTTGGCGAAGTAGGCCGAGGCGGCCGGCCGGCGCTCGCGCTGGGCGAGCAAGCGATGCGGGATGGTGTCTGCGGGCACGGTGTTGACTCTCCTGGGCGTGGTCCGCCCCACGCTCGCCCCCGACACCCGGCGTCGGCGCAGCGATCGCAGAGCGCGAAGGCTCCCCGGCCGCTACCTTAGCAAACCCGTGCCTGGCGCGGCGCCTACTTGGCGCGGCCGCGGCGCTTCTTGGCGCCGACGCCGTCGCCGGGGAAGTAGGTCGTGGCGCGGCGGGCGCCCTTGGTCGACACTGCGCCGCTCGAGATCAGCTTCTTGAGCGGCAGCGACAGGTCGGGGGTGCGGGTGCCGAGCACCTTGTTGATCTGCTCGATGCGCTGGCCCGGGTTGGCCTTGATGTGGGCGATCACCCGGTCCTGGAGCTGGGCGATCTCGGCCTTGGGCCGCTTCTCGCCCTTGCTCCGGCGCGCCGGGGCCGCGGCACCCGCCGCAGCGGCGCGGGCGGCGCGGGGCGCGGCCGCCAGGCGGATGTCCCGGATCTCCGACGCGCCGACGCCGGCCAGGGCCCGGTTCAGCGTGTCGAGGGCGGCCGTCCGGGCCAGCCGGGTGATCTCGTTCACGAACGTGCTGACGAGGTCGTTGATGCGGGATTCGATTTCAGTCATGGGCGAGCACCTTAATTGCGAGAGTGCGGCCATGATTGCCACGGAATCCGGAACGCGCCTAGTGCAATTCGCGTGATTTCGTTAGTGACGATCACTCCCTGAATCCGCGCAGGTCACGATTCGCGCGGTTCGTTCGCGCGGCGGTCGATGTCCTCCTGACGGGCGATCTTCCTCGGACGGCGCCCGGCGGCCGGCGTGGACCGCCGCCGTGGTCGCACCAGGGGCGGCGCTGCGGGCTAGTTGGGAACTTGCCAGACGGTCGGGAGATTCCTGAGGATCTCGTACACGACCGGCCCCTGGTGGCGACTCGCCAGATACCGGTCGGCGTGATCCAGGATGCCGTCGACGCGCGCCAGCTCGGTCTGATCGAAGTTGGCCGACGGGTGGAAGCCCATCATGAACGTCGTCGGGGCGGCCAGCGCGCCACCCGGCCAGTTGGCCGCGAAGATGTCCTTCATCTCCTGGGTGGTCACGTAGTCGACCATGATGGCGTTGTCGGGCACCTCGAGCAGCGGCACCCGCGGCGGGGTCGCGGCCTGCGCGTCGTCGACGTTGGGGTAGTACGGCTGGCTGGTGTCGCCGATCGTCGACCACGCCATCATGTTCCAACCGTAGAAGCCGTATCCGCCCGGGCGATTCCACTCCTCCATGCGGGCCCAGTTGTTGGCGCTGGTGTCGGCCACGTAGCCGGTCGCGGCCAGCGCGCGCATGGTCTCGGCCGACGCCGTCCAGCCGCCGGCGCGGAAGGTGACCGGCTTGCCCAGGCCCCGCGCGGTGAAGATGTCGTCAGCCGCGCGCAGCAGGGTGGCGAAGTCGGTCTCGCCGTACGCGGCGACCTTGACCGTGTAGCCGGTGACGTCCGTCTGGTAGAGCGTGGACTGGTCGGTGATGCACGGCAGGCCGGCGGCCACCACGAAGTGGCACCACGGGTGGATGTGCAGCCCGATCTCGTCGCCGTGCGCGTCGCGGCGGGTGGTCAGCCAGGTGGTCAGCTCGGCCTTGCGGGCGTCGGTGACCATCGGGTCGGTGTACGTGTACGGGCCGACGAACTGCGTGAATCGGATGTCGGGATGATCGGCCCGCAAACGATCGTGTGCGTCGAGCGCGAACTGACCTGGATCGGAAAAGTCCCAGTCGGTCGACACCATGAAATAGAGCGGATGGGTGCGCACGAAGCCGACCGCGGCGAACCCGACGTCGGCGCTGTCGGCGCCGAAGGTCAGCGTGTGGTCGCCGGGGCCGAGGCCGGCGATGGCCACCGTGCCGGTGAACTGCGGCGCGCCCGCGGTGCGGATCAGGCGCTGGCCGGGGCCGTCGTCGACCCACACGTCGACCACCGCGACGTCGGCCGGCGCGGCCACGGTGAGGACCAGCTGGTCGTCGCCCGGGGTGAGCGCATTGCCGATGAGGTTCCAGGCGGTGACCCCGTCGATGGTGAACGCTGGATCGGCGACCGCCGGCGCGGTCGGCGGGTGGGCCGCCGGTGGCGGCGGGCTGGCGTCGTCGGCGCAGGCCGCGGCCAGCCAGGCCGCGGCGCAGGCTGCGATCACCGTGCCCAGGTTCGGTCGTCCGCTGGTGGGAGGGCGCATCGGCGCGCTATATCATGGCGCGATGAGACCCACGTCGACATTGCTCCTCGCGGCGGCGGTGGTCGGCTGTGCCGCCCAGCGCGCCCAGGGGCCCCTCGACGTGCCGCTCGGCTTGACCGTCGACGCCACCGCCCAGGCGGTGCGCCGCTACGACTTCTGTCGCGCCGCGCCGGCCGATGGCGTGGGCGATCGCAGCCGGGAGCTGTTCCCCCAGTGCGGGCGGCCGGGGGTGGCCTTCGCCGACGCCTGGGTCGTGGCGCACTACCGGGGCGACCGGCTGGTGCGGCTCCAGCGCTTCGAGCGCTGGGCCGAGGCGGATCGGGCGGCGGCGCGGTGGAACCAGCTGATCGAGCGGCGTTCGACCCGGGGCGGTCCCAGCGCGACCGCGCGCGATCGCCTGTTCGCGCGCCAGGGCCTGCCCGCGCACGTCCAGTCGTGGGTGGCGTTCGAGCGCGACGACGCGCTGGTCGGGCTGTACCTGTTGACGCCGACGTCACCGACCGAGCCGGCGATCCTCGAAGAGCTGACGCCGCTGACGCCGTGACCGGCCCGGCGCGCGCCGGCCGGGGCTACGGCCGGGGGCCGGCGTCGACGATCCGGGCCGGGGCCGGCGACGACACGTCGTACGCGGCCGACAGGCCGGTGGGGACCCCGTTGCCCCAGTAGTTGAAGCGCAGGTCGACGGCGGTGTTGTCGCCGACCGGGGAGATGTCGTTGCCGGGGTCGTTCTCGACGAAGTTGTTGTACTGGATGATCGCGCCCGCGGTGCCGCCGATCATCATGCCGAAGACCGCCGCGCGGATGTTCGAGTGCTCGATGCGCAGCGCGGCGGCGCTGCCGATGTGCAGATCGCAGTGCTCGTAGCTGCCCTGCGCCTCGCCGATCTCCGAGTAGCTGATGGTCAGCGCGCCGCCGTTCTGGACGACCACGTCGCCGGTGGACGTCAGCAGGTAGCTGTCGGTGATCGCCACGTCGCCGCCCAGGATCGTGACGCCGCCGTTGCCGACCTTCGACAGGTGGGCGTGGGTGATCGAGGCGTCGGCCTCGGCCTGGAGCGCCTTGTTCATGTCCGAGAACGTGACGTAGTCGAGCAGGCAGGCGATGGCCCCGGCGTGGCAGTACATGAGCGTCGCCACGTGCGCGCCTTCGGCGTGGCGGAGGGTCGCCGCGCCGCCGGCGTCGACCACCACGCCGGCCCAGGTGGTGGCCCCCGGGGCCGGGTTCATGGTCACCTTGGCGGCGGCGGTCCCGTCGACCAGGAGGGTGCCGGCCACGCGCAAGGTCACCCCGTCGTTGGCCTCGACCACGGTACCCGGGGCGACGGTGACGGTGGCGCCGGCGGCGATGGTGGTGTCGCCGGCCAAGGTCACGGTGCCGCTCCAGGTCTGGTCCGTCGAGATCGTGCCGCTCACCTGGCCGGGCGTGGTGGGGACGTCGTCGCCGCCGGTGCTGTCGCCGACGGTGCAGGCGAGGAGGGGAGTCGCGGCCAGGGCCAGCACGAGGGCGGGGATGCGCATGGCCCCGTCTCAAGCAAGGGGTATGCCGCCGCCAGCGGGGCCGGCCGCCGAGCCGAGGTTGCGGTGGGCTGGGGAGCGCGGGCCCCGCCTGGGGTCGCCTACACCCGCCCGCGCCGTGGCTACGCCGGCGGGAAGAAGAACTGCAGCCAGCGCCAGGCGCGGTCGCGCCAGGCCAGCTCATCGTGGGTCGCGCCCGGCTCGTGGTGGTAGCACAGCGTGTCGATGGCCAGCGCGCAGGCCGGCGCCGTGGCCCCACGCCAGCCCAGCCCGATCAGCTGGTCGCGCACGGCCTGGTTGTCGGCGAAGCCGTCGCCCCCGGTCGCGGCCGACCCGCCGTGGTCGAGGTAGATCGCCACCGGCACCCGCCCGATCGACGGCAGCCGGTCGCCCAGCGACGTGCCGGTGTCCTGGCCCGGCCAGAACGCGCCCGAGATCGACGCGACGCCGACGTAGTTGCCGGGGTGTTCGAGGCCGAGCCGCATCGAGATCAGCCCGCCCAGCGACGACCCGCCGACCACGCGCCGGGCCGGATCGATGCGCCACGCCGCCTCGGCGGTCGGCTGGACCACGTCGAGCTGAAACCGCATGAAGGCCTCCTGCGCGCCACCGACGGTCGACGACCAGCCGTACTCGTCGTTGCGGGCGGCGCCGCCGTGCTCGGCGGCGACCACGATGACCGGCGCGACGCGGCCCGCGGCGATCTCGCGGTCGAGGGTGACGTTCACCTCCCATCCGGTGTGGCCGAAGCAGCAGTCGTGATCGTCGAAGACGTTCTGGCCGTCGTGGAGGTACGCCACCGGGTAGCGGCGGCTGGCGGCGGCCGGCGCGTGGTAGCCCGCCGGCAGGTACGCCAGCAGCTCGCGGCAGTTGCCGAGGGCGGTCGAGCACAGCGGCGTGTCCCACGCCACCAGGTGGCCGACGCCCGAGTCGGGCGTGTCGAGCATCGAGTTCCGGCCGTCGGCGTTGCCGGCGAAGTCGTCGTAGGCGAACCCGCGGTTCCACGGATCGAGCGTCCACGTGCTGCCGGCGACCACCTTGTACGGCCACGCGCCGGTTGGCACCGCGGCGGTCGCGGTGAACAGATCGGTCCCGCACACCGCGGAGGTGACGGTCGCGTCGGTGGCCCACTGGTTCCAGGCGCCGGCGACCGCCACCGGAGCGTCGCTGGCGAACAGCGCCACCCCATCGGCCCACAGCGGCAGCTCGCCGCGGCGGGCGGTCAACGCGGCGGTCAGCGCGGCGACGTCGTCGGCGGCGCAGCCGGCCCGGGCCCGGTCGTGGAGGGCCAGCACGCACGCGGTGCCCCGGGCGTCGGTCGCGCAGGCGCTAGCGGCGTCGGGCCCGGCATCGACCGCGTCGGTGCGCGCGTCGGCGGCGCCGCCGTCGACCGCACCGCCGTCGACCGCGGCGGACGGCGTGTCACCGCACGCGACGGCGAGCAGGGCGAAGGTTGCGATTCGCAACGTCATGATCCGGTGACCTCTGGAATTCCGCCGACACCGCGCCGGCGGGGTGGACGGGAGCAAGCCCCGCGCCACGCCGGTCAGGGCGCTGCCCGGGGGGCCCGCTCGTCGCGCAACAGCCCGTAGCCGTGGAGATCGCGGTGGACCCCGGCCCGCTTGATGTGGCGCCGGCGGATTCCCTCGAAGCGCAGGCCGAGGCCGGTCAGGACCCCGGCCGAGCGCTGGTTGCCGTCGAGGTGCTGGGCGTAGACCCGCTCGGTGCGCAGCACGTCGAAGCCGAAGTCGAGCGCGGCGGCCGCCGCCTCGCGCGCGTAGCCGTGACCCCAGAAGCGCCGGCCGAGCCAGAAGCCCAGCTCGGCTCGATCGTGGCGGGGCGCCCAGCGCAACCAGACCGTGCCCATCAGCGCGCGCCCGGCCCGGCGCTCGATGGCCCAGGTCGGGCTGCCGCCGCTCACCCACTCGTCGGCCACCGCGGCCAGCCACTCGACGGCGAACTCGCGGGGGTAGGGGTGTGGCAGGTGCAGCAGGAACCGCGCGACCTCGGGGTCGTCGGCGATCTCGACCAGCGCGTCGGCGTCGGCCGAGGAGAACCGCCGCAGCCAGCACCGCTCGGTGAACAGCTCGGGCTGGGTGGTCGGCAGCCGTCGCCGCACGCGGGGGTCGCCGGGGGCCATGGCGCGGCAGTGTAGCGCCGAGCCGGGGCGGCCTCGGGGTATGCTGCCCGAAACGTGCCCGCCGTCTTGCGCCGTGCCTACACTGCCGCGGCCGTCGCGACCGTCGTCACCGGGGCGATCGCGGCGGAAGCGATGCTGGCTGCGCACCCTTCGAACTCGACCGCCGCGCTGGGCGGCCTGCGGGTCCTGGCCCTGGTCGATCCTGACGTCGGCGGCGTCACGGTGGAGGCCTGGCTCGGCGGCGGGGTCGGGCCCGCGGACGCGGCGCTGGCGCACCTGGCCGAGCACGTGGCGGTGGCCCAGACCGGCAGCGCCCGCGTCGACGGCCGGGTCACGCCCGAGGCCACCATCGTCCGGGCCTCGGCGGCCGAGCTCGGCCTGGCCCTCGGGCCGGTGTGGCAGGCGATGACCATGCGCCACGCGACCTCGGCCGTGGTCACCGCCGAGCAGCTCGCGATCGCACGCGAGGGCGCGCCGGTCGCCGCCGCGTCCGCGCGCGACGTCGAGGCGTTCTGGCGCCGCAGCTGGCGGCACCAGCGGGCGACGCTGGTGGTCCACGGCGCCTTCGAGCCGCGGGCGCTGTACGCGGGGGTGGCGTCGTGGCCGGGGCGGCAGCGGTCGCGGGCGCCCGCGCGGTCGGGCTGGCGGCACGGGCCGCACTGGGCGGTGCCAGGGCCCGCGGCGACGGCGCGGGGCGCCCCGACCGCGGCGGTGGCGGCGGCGGCGGCCGGCCGTATCGCGTTGGTGTCTGGGCTGTTCATCGGCGACGGCGCCGTCGCGACGCCCGAGCCCGACGATCACGACGCCTGGACCCGGGCGCGGCTCGACGCGGCCCGGCTGCCGGTGGCCGGTGCGCGCGGGCTGGTCGGCGAGCTGGCGGCGGCGCTCCACGTCGCGGACGACCTGGAGTGGCCCGCGCGCTACCGGGCCGCGGTCGCGCGGGTCGCGCCGGCGGCCGCCTTGGCCTGGGTCCGGCGGCTGGCGCGCCAAGCTCCGCCGGTCAGTCGGTCGCGGTCGCGCGCCGCGCCGGCGGGGGTGACCCGGGCCGCGGTCGAGCGCGCCACGACCTCCGCCGGCGGTCAGGTCGTGGTCGCCGCCGACGCCACCGCGGCCACCGTGGTGGTGCGGTGGGCGTGGCGCGGCGGGCCGGCCGCCGAGGGCGCCACCGAGCGCGGCCTGGCGGTGCTGGCGGCCCAGGCGATCACCCGCTGCGTCGACGTCGCCGTGGTCGATGCGGTGGGCGGCCGGGCCGAGATGATCGTCGACCGCGACCGGATCGGGCTGCGGCTGGAGGTCCCGGCGGCCAGCTGGCGCGCCGCGGTGATCGCCGCCACCCGCTGCCTCGACGCGCCCGACCTGTCGTCGGCAGGGCACGCCCGCGATCGCGCGCGGGCCGTGGCGCTGGCCACCGCCGTCGCGGGCAGCCCGCTGCGCCTCGCCGTGGCCGCCTTCGCGCGCCACGCCTACCGCGCCGATCCGCTGGCGGCCGAGCTGACGCCGGTGCCGGTCGAGGCGTCGCCGGCCGAGGTCGCGCGCTGGTGGCGTGCGGCCCACCCGTGGGCCAGCGTGGTCATCGCCGGGACCGGGCCGATCACTGCCGGCGCGCTGGCCGCGGCGGCCTCGGCGAGCGATCGCTCCGTCGGACCCGGCCCGGCTGCGTCGGCCGCGCCGCCGCCGGTCACCGCCGCCGAGCTGTACGTCGACGCGCCGGCCGGCACCGCGTTGGTGCTGGGCTTCGACGCGCTGGGCGCCGGCGATCCCGATCGGGCCGCGCTCGACGTGCTGGCGGCGTACCTGGCGGAGCCGGGCGGGCCGCTGGCGGCGGCCGCTGCGGGCGCCGCCGCGCTGCGGGTCGCCGTCGCCGACACCACCGCGCGCGGCTACCTGGCGGTGGCGTTCGACCAGCCGCGCGATCGGGCCGCGGTGCTGGCCGCGGCGCGGGCCGGGCTCGCCGCGGTGGTCGCCACCCCGCCCAGCGCGGCCCGCGTCGTCCAGCTCCGCGAGCGCCTGCGCACCGCACCGGCGACGACCTCCGCCGATGAGCTGGCGGTCGCGACCCTGGTGCAGGCCCCGCCGCGCGCCGCCGCGCTGGCCGCGGTCGACGCGGCCGCGGTGGCCCGGGTCGCGCGCCGGGTGCTGGCGCTCGACCGTGCCGTCGTGGTCACCGCCCGGCCGCCCGACGCCACCCCGGCCGTCGAGCGGCGCCGCACTGCGCCGGCGCGGCGCCGCCGGAGGGCGCGGTGAAGCGGGCCCGCGCCGGGTGGGCCGGCCACGGCGATCTGGCCGCCAGCCTGACCCTGGTCCTGCCGCTGTGGTTGATCTACGGCGTCGCGGCGGCGCTGGCGATGCGGCTGTCCGACGTCGACCTGGCCAGCCGCGCGCTGTGGATCGTGTGCGGCCGCGATCGCGATCGGTTCTTGCTCGCCTACGCGCTGTGCGCCGCCGGCTACCTGTGGTGGCTGCGCCGTCATCCCCGGGCTGGCAGCCTGCGCCTCGCCGTGGTGGTGCCGCTCCTGGTCGAGGCGGCGGTGTACGCGGCGACGCTCGTGACCGTGGTCGCCGCGGTGGTGGCTCGCCTGCCCGGGCTCGGCGCGGTCACCGTGGTGGCCGCGGTCGGCGCGGGCCTCCACGAGGAGCTGGTGTTCCGGCTGCTCGGCGTCGGCGGGGGCGCGGCCCTCGGTCGCCGCCTCGGCCTGTCGCCGCGGGCCGCGGTGATCGTCGCCGCGGTGGGCTCGTCGCTGGTGTTCGCGGCGGCGCACCACCTGGCCGGCGAACCCTGGGACGGGCGCGCGTTCGGCTTCCGCACCGCCTCGGGGTTGGTGTTCGCGACGGTGTTCTGGCAGCGGTCGCTGGCCCACGCCGTGTACGCTCACACGCTCTACGATCTGTGGATCGCGGTGGGGCCGCGGTGAGCCTGGGCGTGGCGCTGGCCCTCGCGCTGGCCGGCGCGCTCGGCACGCTGGCCCGCTACGGCGTGGCGATGGCCATGGGGCCCGGCGGTCGCCTGCCGTGGCCGACGCTGGTCGTGAACGTCCTCGGCGCCGCCGCCATCGGCCTGGTGGTGGCCGTGTGCGCCGCGCGCGACGCCGGTCGCCTGCGGCTGGTACTGGCGACCGGGTTCCTCGGCGGGTTCACCACGTTCTCGTCGTTGGCCCTCGAGTCGGTCCAGCTGCTCGAGCGACGGGCGTGGGGCCCCGCGGCCGTCTACGTCGGCGTCACGCTGGTGGCCGGCGTCGCGGCGTGCGCTGCCGGCCTGTGGCTCGGGCACGCCCTGGCGCGCAGCTGAGGGCAGGCGGGCCCGGCGTTGGCACCGGGCCGCCGCTCACTTGTAGCCGGCGACGTGCATGTTGGTCAGGTAGCAGTCGAACTTGCACGACTTCATCGTGTTGGCGCCGCCCTCGGACTTCACGAAGCCCATCTGCTCCGGGCCCACGCCTTCCAGCCTGATCTCGTAGAGGGTCTTGGTGCGCGTGGGATCGAGGAACTCCAGCGAGCCGGTGGCCTCGTAGCCGCTGTTACGGGCCTCGCCGTCGGTCATGGACGGGTGCTCGTTGTGGACCGCATCGTTGAACCACTGCACCAGCTCCGCCGAGTAGTGGAGTGGCATGTGGAACGACAGCTTCGGCATCGTGACCATCGTCGGGATGAACTCAGGCAGCACGAAGAAGCCGCGCTGAACGGGCTTGCTACCGATCTTCACCGACAGGCCCTCGACCTTGGTGCAGAAGTCGGTCTTGAACGCCTTGCCGTTGATCTCGAGGCTCAGCCGGAACGCCGACGTGGTCCAGAGCTTCTGGTTGAGCCGGCCGCCGGTGGGCACGATGCTCGAGCTGCCGGGCGCCGGCTGGAAGCTCGCCGTCTCGGGCTGGATCTTCAGCTTCAAGAACACCGTGTCTTTGCCGCTGGCGTCGAAGGTCGGGTAGGTCACCTCGGTGATGAGGGCGTTGCTGAACTGCTGGACGAAGCGGATCTTGTCGTCGGGGTCGGCGTGGAGGATCTCGCCCTGGATGCGGCTGTGCTGACGCCTGTTGATGATGTCGTGGACCCGCGACACCAGCCCGCTCGACTCGGTCATCGCGATCTCGAGGTTGATCGGCTCGATGCTGCGGGTGGTCAGGTGGTTGCCGGGCTGATTGAACGACCCGGTCGGCTCCTTGGCCGCGTCGACCTTTGGCAACCCACCCTCGACGTTCTTGACGAGGAGGACCGGCTCACCATCGATTGTGACCTGAAAGCGGGATGCGGCGTAGGACCTGGAAGTGAGCGGGCTGATGGCCATGCGGGCTCCTCTGCTACCTGATGGATAGCGCGATCCTAGTACGGGCCAGGCCCGGCAAACATCCCTTCCGGGGTCCAGACGGCCCAGCCGACCGCGGATGTGGGGTCCCCTCTCCCCACCAGCGCGGCGCGCCCCGTCACGGAATGCTCAATATTCCAGGGTGTTGAGTCCAATCCGGAGGATCCCGCGTGGTTCGGCACGTAGGTTGTAGGAGAATGGTGGCATGCGTCGTGTCGATCTCGCCTTGGCCCGCGCCGGCCTCGCCACCCTCGCCGTGATCGCGGCCGTCCACGCCGCCGCGGCCGAGCGGGTGCGGACCACCGACACGACCAAGGTGTACAAGGACACCGGCGAGCAGTCGGGCGTGGTGACCAAGGTGGCCGAGGGCACCACGCTCAAGGTGCTCAACACCGAGGGGCGATGGCTCAAGGTCCGGGTCAACGGCCGCACCGGCTGGATCACCCGCTCGAGCGTGACCTCCCTCGATGACGACGGCGACGTGCCGCGCAACACCCGACGCCGGCCGTTCGTCGACGGCCGCTCGACCCGGCGCGGCTGGGGCAGCGGCGCCCCCGACGACCGGGTCGGCGCCGACGCGACCGACACCGACCGCGGCGATGGCGATGGCGATGGCGATGGCGATGGCGATGGCGACGACGACGCGCGCCCAGCCAAGACCGCGAAGCCGCCCCCGCCGAGCCGGCGCCCGGACGCCGACGCCGACGCCGATGAGGCGGACCCCGACGACGCCGACCCCGACGAGGCGGAGGTCGCCGAGTCCCGGGCCGAGCTGCTGGTGGTCATCGCCAGCAAGGCCAAGCTGTACCCGCGGCCCAGTCGCAAGGCCAAGGCGGCCCGGTCGCTCAAGCGCGGCGCGCGGCTGACCATGCTCGAGCGTCGCGGCGAGTGGATCCGGGTCGAGATCGACGACGACGCAGGGTACGTCCGAGCCGGCGACGTCGACCTCGCCGGGGAGCCCGAGCTCGAGCGCCCGCGCCGCCTGGTGATGACCAAGGCCCGGCTCGGCTTCGCCTCGGTCGGCGGCACCTTCACGAGCAACGGCGCCGCCACCGCCACCAACCCGCCGGCGCGGTACGCGTTCGGCTCGAACGCGCTGAGCGTCAACCTCGGCGTCGAGGTGGCCTACGCCTACAAGCGCGACTACTTCGTCGGCGGCGGGCTCGAGTACCTGGGCTGCCTGGCGACGCCCGGGATCCACTACGCCAACGCCGACATCGGGTTCAAGACCCACGACGTCGACCTGCGCGCCATCGGCGGGTACGACTTCCACAGCGCGCGCGGGACCGTGGCGTGGGGCCGGCTCGGCTACCACCTCGGCATCTTCTCGGTGGCCGACCTGATGAACATGGCGCAGATCCCGTCGGAGACCTTCCGCGGCCCCACCATCGGCGCCGGCCTGACCATGCCGCGGGTCACCCCCAAGATCGGCGCGGCGGCGATGGTCGACCTGGTCTACCCGGGCACCCGGACCCAGACCAAGGGCAACGAGGACGGCCAGCTCCAGGGCGCGATGGCGGCGACCGTCGCGTTCACCGGCGCCTACGCCTGGAAGGGCGCCTGGAACCTCGAGGCGGCCTACCGCTTCGGCTACGCCAAGTCGGCCTGGTCGGGGACGTCGAACCGGGTGACCGGCGCCAACGCGACCGAGCGGGTCGACGCCACGCACGTGCTCACCGTCGGCCTGGGTCGCCAGTTCTGAGCCGGGCCCGGCCCGCGCAGGGCCGGCGCCGCGTGGTATCACCCGGGCTCGCGATGACCGTCACCGCCACCGACCTCGACTACGCCGAGTACCTGGAGCGCTACCGCCTGGCCCTGGGTGACGGCGACGTCGGCGGCTTCCACAAGCACCAGGGCCGGCTCATCAAGAAGCTCGATCGCGCCGAGTTCGGCGAGCGCTTCGCCGAGTACATGGAGATGGCGGGCCACTACCTCGACGGCGTCGAGCGGGGCGACACCGTCAACGACCTGGTGGTGCGGATGATCCGCGACCTGGCGGCCCAGCTGATCCTGACCGCGCCGGTGTGACGCCGGGCGGCCGGCCGACGGCTACTGGCGCGGGACCGGCAGCGCGTCGAGATCGAGCAGGTCCAGCGCCAGCCGGATGAGCTGGCTCTTGTTGGCCTTGGTCCAGCCCCGCCGCTTGAGCTCGGCGACCTTGGCGTCGAGCTCCTCGATGTCCTTGGTGTACATCGAGATGCAGATGACCTTGTAGTGGGTGGGGCGGGGCGGCGCGTCGGCCCGCGGGCGGCGCGCCCGCGGCGCCGCCGGCTCGGCGCGGCCGTAGAAGTCATCCCGCAAGATGGCGTCGGCCTCGTCGAGCGGGTTGTGGGCGAGCAGCTTGTCTTCCTTCATGGCGACCTCACGCGGCGACCGTGGCGTCGCCGGTCGCCTGGTGCTGGGTCGCGGACGAGGCCAGCAGCCAGTCGACGACGCGGTTGTAGTCGGCGGCGCCGTGCGACTGCGGCGCGTACTCGAAGATGCTCTTGCGGTGGCTGGGGGCCTCGGCCAGCTTGGTGTTCATCCGCACCGGCTCCAGGCACTTGTGCTTGAAGTGGCCCTGCAGGGTCTCGAACACTTCGCGGGCCAGGCGGGTGCGGCCGTCGTAGAAGGTCGGCAGCACCGCCGACACCCGGACCGCGTGGCCCAGGTGGCGCTCGACGTCCTTGATGGTGCGCAGCACCTGCTTGACGCCGACCAGCGCGAGGTAGTCGCACGTCACGGGGATGATGACCTCGTCGGCGTACGACAGCGCGTTCTGGTTGAGCAGGTTGAGCGACGGGCCGCAGTCGATGACCACGTAGTCGTAGCGGCGCGACACCTGCATCAGGTTGAGCCGCTTGGTCATGATGCGCGAGCGCTGGGCCGGATCTTGGTGGGCCAGCCAGATCTCGGCCGCGGCCAGGGTGCTGTCGCTGGTGATGACGTCGAGGTGCTGGCGCACCGGCACCGCCACCTCGGTGGGATCGGCGCCGTCGACCAGCACGTGGTACAGCGACTTCTCGCCGGCCACCCCCAACGACACCCCGACGTTGCCCTGGGCGTCGGTGTCGACCAAGAGGACCTTGTGGCCGCGCTCGGCCAGCCCGGCCGCGAGGTTGACCGAGGTGGTGGTCTTGCCGGTGCCGCCCTTCTGGTTGAGGACGGCGACCCGCCGCGCGCGCTTGGCGCGGAACGCCTCGTCGCCCAGGCCGCCCTTGCGGCACTCGAGGGTGCAGTAGTACCCGCGCTGGCCGTCTCCGGTGACAGCGACCTGGTAGACGTAGGCGGGGCGGAACGACTGTCCGCACGTGCTGCAGAGCTTCTCCATGCCCTTATGGAAGCGACCGGATCGTCCGCGGGGCAACTTTTCGGCGCGCCGACCCGGCCGATCACCCCGCGACACGCTCGCCGGCCTGTGGTGTGATGGCGCGATGGACGCGCGCGCGCCTGCCATCCGCCGTGCGGTGGTGCCGGCCCAATCGGCCAGCCAGGTCGGGGCGGCGCTGCGCGCGTCGTTGGCGCCCGGTCCCGACGAGGTGGTGCTGGTGTTCGTGTCGGTCCGGCTGGATCCGGCCGAGGTCGCGCCGGCCCTGGCCCGGGCCCTGGCCCCGGCGCGGGTGGTCGGGTGCACCTCGGCGCGCGAGCTCGCGGGGGCCACCGTCGACGGCACCGCGGTCGGGATCGTGCTGGGCGGCCCGGGCATGCGGGTCGGGGTCGGCGTGGCCGACCGGCTGGCCGGCGGGCCGCTGGCGGCGGGCCGCGCCGCCATGGTGGCCGCGGCCCACGAGCTGGGTCACGCCGTCGACGGGCTGCGCCGCGACCGCCACGTCGCGCTCACGCTGGTCGACGGGCGCTCGATGCTGGCCGAGGGGTTCTGCCTGGGCAGCGCGGCGGCCGCGCCGCGGATCGGCATGGTCGGCGGCATGGCCTCCGACGCGGGCGCACCCACGGCGACCGCGGCGGTGTTCGCCGACGGGCGGTGCCTGCGCGACGCCGGCCTGGTGCTGGTGCTCGAGACCTCACGGCGCTTCGCGGTGATGCTGTCCGAGCACATGGTGCCGACCCCGCGCCGGGTCGTGGTGACCGGGGCCGACCCAGCCCGGCGGCGCGTCACCGAGCTCGACGGGTACCCTGCCGCGGGCCGGTACCTGGCCCACCTGCGCGAGCTGGGCGCCGAGGGCCCGGTCGATCACCAGCTCATCGCCGAGTACCCGTTCGCGATGTACGTCGACGGCCGCCCCTACGTGCGGTCGCTGCGCGCGCTCGACGGCGACGCGCTCGAGCTGGCGGCCGCCGTCGACGAGGGCACCGTGCTCCAGATCATGCGGCCGAGCGATCTGGTGGCGCGCACCGCGGGCGCTCTCGACGACGCCCGCCGCCGGGTCGGCGAGCTCGAGCTGGTGCTGTCGTTCTCGTGCGCGGCCCGCAACCACGAGGCCGAGCGCAAGCGGACCCGCGACGCGCTCGACCGGACCTACGCCACCGCCCCGGTGCTGGGGTTCGACTCGTTCGGCGAGCAGTTCGGGCCGGTCCTGGTGAACCACTCGCTGACCGCGTTGGTGCTCGGCGTCGACGAGGCGGCCCCGTGACCCGGGCGCCGAGCGGCCGGCGGCGGCGGGGCGCTGGTGACGATCCCCGGGTCGAGGTGCTCGAGGCCGAGCTCAAGGCGGCGCGGCGCACCGTCGACGTGCTGATCGCCCGCAGCGAGCGTCGGGCGGTCGAGCCCAGCCAGGCCGAGCTGTTCGAGGTGGCGGCCCGGATGGAGCAAGAGATCGAGCAGCGCACCCAGGAGCTCGAGGCCACCCGGGCCGAGTTCGAGGCCCTCACCGGCAACCTCGATCAGATCGTCCGCCAGCGGACCCGCGCGCTGGCCGAGTCCGAGGCCCAGCTCCTGCGCAAGAACGCCGAGCTCGAGCGCCAGAGCCAGCTCAAGGCCGAGTTCATCTCGATCGTCGCCCACGAGCTGCGCACGCCGCTGGTGTCGATCGTCGGGTACCTGGACCTGCTGGTCGAGGGCAAGTTCGGCTCGCTCGACGAGGCCCAGGAGCGCCCGGTGGCGTCGCTCAAGCGCAACGCCCACCGCCTCAAGCGGCTGGTCGACGAGATGCTCGACTTCTCCCGGCTCGAGGCCGGCCGGGCCCGCCTGACCCGCGGCCCGGTCCGGCTCGACGCGGTGGTCACCGACGCGGTCACCGAGCTGCAGCCGCTGGCCGATCGCAAGCGCCAGGCGGTCACCACCGAGCTGGCGGCCATCGCGCCGCTGTCGGGTGACTCCGACAAGATCCACCAGATCGTCATCAACCTGGTGTCCAACGCGATCCGCTACACGCCCGACGGCGGCGCCATCCGCGTCACCGTCGACGACGCCCCGCCGGCCGTGTTCGCGGGAGACTGGGCCCGGCTGCGGGTCCGTGACAACGGCATCGGCATCCCGGCGGCCCACCGCCACCGCATCTTCGAGCCGTTCACCGACGTCCAGCCCGCCAAGCACCACACCTCGGCCGGCCCCGACTCGGCGGGCCTGGGCTTGTTCATCGCCCGGGGTCTGGTCGAACTCCACGGCGGCCTCATCACCGTCGAGTCGGAGGAGGCGGTGTTCACCGAGTTCACCGTGCTCTTGCCGCGCGCCAGCTGAGCGGCGCCAGCCGGCCCGGCTACAGCCGCATGCCGAGGTAGAGGCGCCCGGCGCGGTAGGCGCCCTCGTCGAGCGCGTAGGCCTCGCGCGCCAGGATCGGGCCCGGGGTGTCGGTGGCGTAGGCGGTCTGCGCGGTGAGGCTGCGATCGCCGAAGCGGAAGTCACCGCCGACGACGAACCGGTCGGAGATCTGGTAGTCGAGCCCGAACCCGAGCTCGCGGTGCACGTACTCGGAGTAGCCGGAGGTGGAGTCACCGCCGAGCGTGATCAGCACCTGTGGCACCAGGGTGTCGTGGCGGAGCCGCGCGACCGCGACGCGGCCGGTGACGTCGAACGAGCGGACCCGGGTGGCGTCGTCCTGGGTCGACACCTTGCCGAGCGCCAGCTCGACGGTCAGCCAGCGGGTGGCCTCGATCCGCCACCACAGGCCGGCGGTGGCGCTGGCGTCGAGGCTGGCGGCCGCGGCCTGCTCGGTCTGGGTCCGGCCGAGCGACACGCCCAGGAGGTGGCGACCCGCGACGGCGGTGGAGGGGATGAGGAGGGCGGCGGTGAGGGCGAGGGCGGGGAGGGAGCGCATCGTCGACACCGAATAGCACGCGGTGTGCCACGGCCATGGGCGCGGAACCCCGGCCGCGTGCCACAGATTCCTGAGTGCGCGTCGGGCGCCGCCGTCAGACTTCGGGGTTGGGCCCGGGCGATGGCGCTGCCACCCGGAGCGCGTGGATCATGCGATCGCTCTCGACGAAGCCCAGCCGGCGGTAGGCGGCGCGGGCCGGCTGGTTGTCGTCGCCGACCACCAGCACGAGCTGCTCGACGCCGCGGGCGCCTTCGTCGGCGGCGATGGCGCTGAGGACGGCGGTGGCCAGGCCGCGCCGGCGGTGCGCGGGATGGGTCTGCACGTCCTGGTAGCGGGCCCTGCCGCCGAGCGGGACCACGCCGGCCGACGCCACCAGCGCACCCTCGACGAACGCGCCCCACCACCGGACCGCGCCGCGGGCGACCAGCCGGGCCCGGGCCCGCGCGGCGCCGGCGAGGTACGCGCGCATGGCCGGGCCGTCGTCGCCATCGGACAGGGTCAGGCTCACCAGCGCCGGCCAGTCGTCGTCGCCGAGCTGGCGCACCACGACGCCAGCCGGCGGGTATGGCGCCGGGCCCCCGGCCGGCCGGGTCATGGCCACCAGCACCTCGACCGCGCAGCCGGCGTCGAGCAGCGCGCCCAGCGCGCTCGACGACACCTCGGCCGGCCCACCGTCGATGGCGACGGCGGCGTGGGCGGCGCCCGGCGGGACCGCGGCGGCGGCCCGGGCGATCCACCCGGCGGCCTCGGCCGCGGCGCGCGGCGCCGGGATGGCGATGAAGTTGCCCCAGTAGAAGGCAGGTTGGTCGGGGGTCGTCACCACCAGGTGATCGGCGTGGACGACCAGGCTCCCGGTGAGCTGCGCGACCTGGACGTCGGTGGCGAGCGCCACGCTGCGGACCTGCATGGGCCCAGTGTGGCATGCGTCCGCGGATGTCGGATGCGCGACCACCGCGCGGCGACCCATGGGGTTCGCGTAGGATCGTGCGCATGCAGATGACCTGGCGGCAGCGTGCGTCGTGTCTGATCGTGCTGGCGGCCGCCGTGGCGGCGAGCTGCGGGCCCACCACCACCGGCCCCGGCGACGACGATCAGCCAGGCGACGCCAGCGCCGACGGCCCGGGCGCCGAGGACGCCGCTGCCGACGACGCCGCCACGCCCGACAGCTCGCCGCTCGACGCCGCGGTCGACGCCGGCGAGGTCGACGGCGAGATCTGCGGCGACCTGACCTGCACCAACCCGGTCAGCGACAACTGCGGCGCGGTCGAGGTGTGCGGCAACGGCGTCGACGACAACTGCGACGGCCGGGTCGACGAGGACTGCCTGTGCACGCCCGGCGCGGTCCAGGCCTGCTTCAACGGCCCGCCCGGACGCCGCCACGTCGGGGCCTGCGTCGACGGCCAGCAGACCTGCACCGGCAGCGGCGAGTTCGCGGTGTGGGGGCCGTGCGTCGGCGGCATCGCCCCGCAGAGCGCCGAGCCGTGCGACTCGCTCGACAACAACTGCAACGGCTGCGTCGACGACAGCGCCGCGTGCTGCGTGGTCGAGCTGGCCTGCCCGGCGCCGGGCACGCTGCCCGACGGCCAGCCGTTCCAGGACTACGTCATCGACGGCACGCAGTTCTACGGCGGCCCGGTGGCGTCGTGGCAGTGGGATGTGTCCGGCGGACCGTGCGACCGGCTGTTCCTCACCACCACCTCGCCGGTGGTGCAGACCTTCACCGTGACCGGCCAGGCCGGGCCCCAGCTCACGCTGCGCCCGACGTTGTCGGGCGACTACACCGTTCACGTCCGCATCACCACCGTCAGTGGCACGGTCTACGAGTGCACGTTCATCGTCCACATCGCCGGCCCGGGCCTCCGGATCGAGATGTGCTCGGACGTCACCGCCACCTCCGATCTCGATCTCCACGTCTACCGCGCCGGCACCAGCGGGTCGCGCTTCTGGTTCACCACCGCCGCCACCGGCTCGACGGTCAACAACGACGACTGCTACTACCGCAACTGCTCGGCGACCGACATCCCGCCGGCCAACTGGAACTATCCCAACAGCCCGCTGGCCGAGTGCGCGGGCGGGCCCGAGGGGCCGTCGTGGCAGGCGCTGGGCTACTGCCGCAACCCGCGCCTCGACATCGACAGCATCTATGACAACGGCACCCCCGAGAACATCAACATCGACACCCCGGTCGACGCCGGGACCTACCGCGTGATGGTCCACTACTACAGCGGCAGCTCGACCGCGGGCGCGCTGCCGGCTCACCCCCTGGTCAACGTCTACTGCGGCGGCTTCCTGCGCGGCAGCTACGGCGCGGCGCCCGATCTGGTGCCGGGCTTCGACCAGTCCGGCGGCTTCGGGGCCGGCGACATGTGGCGGGTGGTCGACGCCACGCCGATGGTGTCGGCCGGCGTCACCACCGATTGCACCCTGGCGCCGCTGCACCCGCCGGCCTCGACCACCGGCTACTGGGTCACGACCAACAACCGGGCGTACTGACCCCGGCGCCGGGCCTCACGGCGCGCCGAGCACGAACGGCGTCAGCGCGGCGGCCAGGTCGGCGGCCTCGCCGGCCGGCGCCGGCGGGTTGTACCAGGCGAACGGGGCCAGCCAGGTCGCCGGCGCGGTCGCGCGCCAGCCGCCGGCCGAGCACTCGACCACCATCGCCAGGGCGCCGCGCGCGGTCAGCCAGTCGACCTCGAGGCCGCCCAGCCGGAACGGCCGCCACCGGCCGACCTGCCACACCCGGTAGCGGTGGGGCAGCCGCGCGGCGATCGCCGCGGCGTGGCGCCGGAGCGCCGCGTGGTGGGGCGGGCGCTGGCCGCGGTGCGCCCACGGCAACAGTACGGCGCGCCCGAAGCTGTGCAGCGACACCGCGCGGTCGACCGGCCCCAGCGCCGGATCGTCGAGCAGCGCGGCCAGCGCGCGGGTCTCGGGCTCCGACAGCGGGGCCGGGCCGCCGTGGGGCAGGCCCCACCACCACCACGGGCGCGGCCGGTGCCCGACCGGGAAGTTGCGGTTGAGGTCGACGCCCAGGCTGCGTCGATCCGCGCCCGACGTGCGGCGCCACCGCCGGCGGCCGGCCGCGCGATCGGCCTCGACCGCGGCGATGCCGTCGACGTTGAGCGCCGGGACGATCACCACGCGGCGATCGACCGGCGGGGCAGCCGCGGCACGCGCGGCCACCGCCAGGGCGACCTCGACGCCGATCCACTCGAGCGGGTGGAGCCCGGCCACCACCAGCGAGGTGGGGCCGCGCGCGCCGACGGTGATGGCGTGGATCGGCCGGCCGCCGCGGCTGGCGCCGATGAGGCGCGCGCCCAGCGCGATGGCGGCGGCGGTCACCTCGGCCAGGCCGCGATAGCCGTCGCGGCTCACCGGCTGCCGTAGGTGGCCGCGGTGCGCTCCTCGCTGCGGTCGGTCGCCGGCGGCGGCGTCGGCGTCAGCGCGGCCAGGCGCCCGCGCAGCTCGTCGGTCATCGCGATGGTGCCGGCGGTCAGCAGCTGCGCGAGCTGGGCCGGCGAGCGCGCGCCCAGCAGCACCGAGGTCACCGCGGGGTGGCCGGCCACCCACGCCACCGCCAGCGCCGCCGGGTGGACCCCCAGCTCGGCGGCGATCGCCACCAGCCCGTCGGCCGCGGCCAGGTAGGCTGGATCGGCGTAGCGGGCCTGGTACATCGGGTTCGTGGTCATGCGTCCGGCGTCCGGACGTCGGGCCTGGCCCCACTTGCCGGTCAGCAGGCCGCCCGCGGTCGGGCTGTAGGGGACCACCGCCACCCCCAGCGCCGCCGCCATCGGCAGCAGCTCGACCTCGGCCTGGCGCTTGAGCAGGTTGTACATCGGCTGCACCGCCACCAGCGGCCGCAGCCGGGCGGTGGCTGCCGCCCCCAGGGCGTGGGCCACCTGCCACGCCGCGAAGTTGGAGCAGGCCGGGTACAGCACCTTGCCCGCGGTGACCAGATCGTCGAGCGCTCGCAGCGTCTCGTCGAGCGCGGTGCGGTCGTCCCACCGGTGCAGGTAGTAGATGTCGACGTGGTCGCGGCCCAACCTCCGCAGGCTCGCCTCGCACGCGCGCACCAGGTGGTAGCGCGACGTGCCGCGGGCGTTGCCGTCGGGGCCGGTCGGGAAGTAGGCCTTGGTGGCGACCACCACCTCGTCGGCGTGGCCGGCGGTCAGCCGCCCCACCAGCTCCTCGGAGCGGCCGTCGTTGTAGACGTCGGCGGTGTCGAACAGCGTCACGCCGGCGTCGCGGGCCTGGGCGTACAGCGCGGCGCTGGTGGCGGCGTCGGCGTCGCCGCCGAACGACATGCAGCCGAGCGCCAGCGTCGACACCCTGACGCCGGTGCGGCCCAGCCAGCGGGTCGGCAGGGTCACTTGCCGAACGCCGCCTCGATCCGCTCCATGGCCTTGGTCTCGCTGCCCGACACCTTGCCGATGCCGAGGAAGCCCCCGGCCGAGCCGGCCACCAGGCTGCAGAAGTTGGTCACCTGCTTCTTGAGCATCCGGATCTGCTCGTCGTTGAGCTGGGCGGTGAGGCTCTTGATGTAGCCCTCCCACGCCGCGAACAACGCGTCGTCGGGCCGCTTGGCCAGCCAGCTCGACAGCAACGCGTGGCCGGGCGTGCCGGCCTCCATGCCCTTGCCGGCTGCGCCGTGGAGGATGGCGTCGCGCTCGTTGTCCTGGATCTCGCCGTCGGCCCAGGCCACGGTGATGAGCGGGACCAGCGACAGCGCGGCTACGGTCTTGCTGGTCAGACCCAGGTGGACCAGCTTGTCGAGCACGTCGTCGTCGGTCATGCCCGACGCCTTGCGCAGCTCTTCCTTGGTGGCCTGGTCGGCCAGCTTGTCCTTGAGCGCGGCCAGCTTCTCCTGGTCCTGCTTGTGGAAGAACTCGTCCTCGAGCGCGTGGCGGCGCTCGTCCATCATGTCACGGGTCACGGCGGGCTCCTTGCGGGATGATCGGCGGCGTTTATACCACCTCCCCCGGGGCCCGCGACGTCACCGGCCTGACACCGGATTGCGATTGCCTCCGGGCGCCGGGCTTGGTACCTGCGGGGCATGCGCCTGTCGCTGTACCCTGTCGCGCTCTGGGTCGTGGCTGCCTGCGCCAGCGGTGGCCAGCCGATCGACGCCGGCCCGATCGACGGGCGGGTGGTCGACGCCCCGCCCGGCGAACCCGACGCTGCGACAACGGACGCTGCGACAACGGACGCTGCAACACCCGACGCTGCAACACCCGACGCTGCAACACCCGATGCCAGGCCGGTCGACGCCATGGTCGACGCGCCGATGATCGACGGCCCGCCACCGGTGGTGGCGTCGCTGCTCCTGTCCGAGATCGTGCTGGCGCCGACCGGCGGCGAGTTCGTCGAGATCGTCAACCCGACCGGCGCCGCGGTCGATCTGTCGACCTACTACCTGTCCGACGCCCCGCAGTACTTCCGCCTGCCCGAAGGCGTCGCCGCGGTGGCTGCCGACGCCTCGGACTTCGTGGCCCGGTTCCCGGCCGGCGCGATGATCCCGGCTGGGGGTGTGGTCACCGTGGCCATCGACACCGCCGCCAACTTCACGGTGGCGTACCCCGGGGTGACCGCCGACTATTCGCTGGCGTCGGGCACGATGACGGTGCTCACGACCGGGACCGCGACGCTGACCAACGCCGGTGAACCGGTGGTGCTGTTCAACTGGGACGGCGCGAGCGATCTGGTGACCGACGTCGACATCATGCTGGCCGGCACGCCGTCGGCGGCCAACGCGCTGGTCAACAAGAGCGGCGTGGCCATCGACGGGCCCGACGCCAACACCACGACCGCCAGCTTCGCCACCGACGCCAACACCCTGCCGACCCAGTCGGCGCCGGCCTCGGCCCGCTCGACCAAGCGGATCGCCCTCGAGTCGGCCGCGGTCGAGGTCCAGGCCGGGGCTGGCAACGGCGTGGCCGGCCACGACGAGACCAGCGAGCAGACCAACCTGACCTGGGACAGCGCCGGCTACACCGCGCCGACCCCGGGCCAGGTGCCGCCGGCGCTGGTGCCGTGATCGCGGCGCTGCGGCCAGGGGCGGCCGCCGCGCTTGCTGCGACCGGGTGCGGCGTCGTACGACTGCGTCCTCGATGAGCGACCGTCGCCGCCGCTGGCTCCTCCCGATCGCCGTGCTCGCGCTCTTGGCGTTGGCGCTGTTCGCCGGGTTCTACCTGCTCGACGGTGGCGGCGTGGGCGGCTACTTCCGCTTCGAGTCGGGCATGATCACCGACGCGCTGCCGTCGCTGGCGGCGATGATCGCGGCGGTGCTCGGCATCGTCATCACCGTGGTGTCGATCATCGTGCAGCTGTCGAGCGAGCGCTACACCGGCGTGGCGCAGATGTTCCTGCGCGATCGGGTCAACGTCGCGGTGATGGCGTACTTCGTGGTGGCCTGCGTGTGCGGGGTGTGGCTGTCGATGGCGGTCAAGGCCGACTTCGTGCCGCGGATCGCGGTGGTGGCGATGCTGTCGTTCACCACCCTCGGCCTGGTGGTGATGCTGCCGTACTTCGCCTACGTGTTCCGGTTCCTCGAGCCGTCCAGCATCGTGGCCCGCATCCGCGAGGAGGCCCTGGCCACCGTGACCGGCGCGGTCACCACCCGCGGCGACGCCCGGGTCGCGGCCCAGGCCGAGGTGCTCGGCGCCATGGAGGAGCTCACCGACATCACGTCGAACTCGATCTCGGGCAAGGACAAGATCATCGCCAGCCGGGCGGTCGACGCCATCAAGGACTTCGTGGTCGGGTACCTCGGGCACAAGCCGTCGGCGCGGCCGGCGTGGTTCGCGATCGGCCCGTCGATCCGCGACAACCCCGACTTCGTGGCGATGGATCCGGAGTCGCTGCGCGACCTCGAGACCCGCCAGACCTGGGTCGAGTGGAAGGCGCTGCGCCAGTACCTGGGCATCTACAACGAGGCCCAGGGGGTGATGCCCGACATCAACTACCTCATCGCCATCGACACCCGCTACGTCGGCGAGGCGGCGGCCAGCCGGGGCGACCTCGAGGTGGTGCGCCTGGTGTTTCGGTTCATGAACTCGTACCTGCGGGCCACCATCAACGCCAAGCAGGTGCGCACGGCCTACAACGTGCTCAACCAGTACCGGCTGTTGGTCGAGGCCATGATCCGGCGCGGCCACGCCGAGGTCGCGGTCGAGGCGGTCGGGCACATGATCTACTACGGTCGCACCAGCCACGACCTCCAGCTCGGCTTCATCACCGAGACCGTGGCCTACGACGTCGGCGCGCTGTGCGAGCTGGCCCACGGCAACGGCGGCAGCGACGCGCTGCTCGATCAGTTCCTCGAGCTCGATCAGCCGCTGCGGGCCAAGCGCCACGAGGGTGGCCTGATCGGCATCCGCAAGGCCCAGGTCAAGCTGGCCTGCTTCTACCTCGCGGCCGGCGCGACCGACCACGCCCGCCGCATCGCCGACGACATGCGCGAGGAACCCGGCGAGCGCTTGGCGGCGATCCGTGAGCAGCTGGAGCGGGTCGAGTCGAAAGACTTCTGGGAGATCATCGACCGCGGGCGCAACTTCGAGTACATGCCCCAGCCCCAGCGCGACCAGATGCCCAGGTTCTTCGGCTGGCTGGCCCCGACGCCGTAGCGGGCCAGCGCCGCGGCATCATCCTGGTGGTGTGAGTCCGGCGGCGGCGGTACCATCAGGAAGATGCAGAGGCTGGCCAGGGAGCTACGGCTCGAGCTAGCACGCGGTCGTGCCCTCGGGCCCGCGCCGGCCGACCAGCGCCGGCCGCCGCCGCGCGCGGTGGGGTTCGTCATGACCCACTGGAACCTGATCCAGCCCGGCCTGGCGGCGACACCCGACCCCGGCGTCGCGTTGGTCGCGATCGACACCCGACGCGACGCGGTGTGTGGGGCGCTGTGGCTGGCGGCGCGGCCGGGGCATCCGACCGTCGCGATCATCGGTCGCCACAGCGCGTGCGATCTGGCGCTGGCCGACGACGCCGCGCTGTCGCTCCGCCACCTGGCGGTGGTGCTCGACGCCGACGGCCGCGCGGCCGACGTCGGCTACCGGCTGCTCGATCTGCGGACCGGGCTGGCGTTCATCGACGAGGCCGGCCGAGCGCTCGAGGCCGCCACCGCGCGCGGCCCGGCGTTCGTGCGGGTCGGGCGCTACCTGGTGCTGTGCTTCCCGACCGGTGGCGCGCCGTGGCCGCGCGACGTGGTGGCGGCGGCCACGCGGCTGCCCGCTCGCCAGTTCCTCGATCTGCGCGCGGCTGCGCCCGGCCCCGCGGCGCCGGGCTCGGGCCTGGCGGCCGGCACGTCGTCCGGGCTGGCGGCCGGCACGTCACCGCGCCGGGCCGACCTGCCGGAGGCGTCGACGCTGGCCTTCCTCGCCGCGCTCCACGGCCCGGCCCGGGCCCGGGTCGATCTCCGCGTCGCCGATGCCGCGCTGGCCGGGACGTTGACCGTGCGCTCGGCGCTCGGCCGCGACGAGATCGCGGTCGGCGACGACCAGCTGGCCGGTGGCGTGGTGCTCGGTCGCTACCACCGGTGCGACAGCGGCGGCGCGGCGGCGCTCGCGCTCGAGCGGATCTCGCGGGTCCACGCGCTGGTGCTGACGAGCGGCGGGCGGGTGTGGTTGGTCGACGTGGCGTCGACCAACGGCGTCGCGGTCGACGGGAAGCCGGTGCGGATCTGCGCGATCGACGACGGGGCGGTGGCCGAGCTGGGTGGCGTGGCCACGGTGGCGTGGGCCAGCGCGCTCGTCGACGCCGGCGGCTGATCGGCCCGTCGACGGCCGCCGCGCCGCTGCACCGGCGGTTCTAGTAGCAGCGCACAATTCCAACGCGCTGCCGGGTTTTGGAATCCTTGCGTTGAGAACCAGCGGGCCTCGTGATGAAACCGAGAAGACGGCTGGTTCGGCCGTGAGGACGACCTGGAGGAGTAACGATGGCGAACGGCACTGTGAAGTGGTTCAACGACGCCAAGGGCTACGGCTTCATCTCGCGGTCGGAGGACGGCCGCGACGTGTTCGTGCACTACTCGGCCATCACCGGCGAGGGCTTCCGGACCCTGGTCCAGGGGCAGCCGGTGGAGTACGAGGAGAAGCAGGGACCCAAGGGGCTGTTCGCAGCGAGCGTGTTGCCACCGGCCTCGTGAGACGACCGGCCGCGCGTGCGGCCGAGGCCACGCCGGCGCCCGGGCCGGACGGTGGTGCGATGTCGGGCGGAGGACGGAGCGCAGCGGAGTCGAGGGGGATCCGCGGCGCTCCGGGTAGGTGGTGACGGGGGCGCGACGCGACGGCTACGGGCAGGCCAGCTCGGTCGGGATCGACGCGCTGCCGAGCCAGCTGGTCGCACACCCGGACGCGTCGTAGCCGGTGACGGTGGTGAAGGTGGCGACCAGGTCGGTCACGCCGGCCGCGTCGCCGCCGTAGGTGTTGTAGAAGGCGCGCATGGCGGTGTCGAACGGGCCGCGGCCGACCTTGCGCTCGACCGCCCGCAGGAACAGCGCGCCCTTGACGTAGGGCGTGCGCGAGAACAGCGTGAGCACGTCCACCGAGCCACAGCTGGCGGGCCACGCCACGCCGCCGCCGCCGGCGGATCGCATGTTGATGAGCTCCTGATCGAGCTGGCCCCAGGCCACGTTGCCGGCCGCCTGGCTGACGACCTCCTCGATCACGCGCGCTTCATAGTAGGTCGCCGCGCCCTCGGACAGCACGAAGTCCTCCCAGCACTTGAGCCGGATGCCATCGCCGAACCAGCCGTGGGCGGCCTCGTGGACGTGAACACTCTCGTCCGACAGCGCGTCGGAGGCGACGTGCCACAGCGGGTGGTGCTCCATGCCGCCGTAGGCGCCGCCGCCCCAGTGGGCCGACACCGAGCCCACCACCGGGCCGAACCGGTACGGCCCGAGGTGGGTCTCCATCCAGTCGAACGCGTCGCGCAGGTGGGCGGTGCCAGTGGCGGCGGCCTGCTCCTCGCCCGGGTAGATCCACGCCACCACCTCGGTGCCGGCGGTGGTGGTGCCCAGGCTCTGGCGCTGGTAGGGGCCCACCGCCCAGGCCAGCTGGTACGCGGCCGCGTCGGCCGGGATCGTCGGCGGGTAGACCGCGGTCTGGCCCTGGGCCACGCCGGTGATCGCCAGCTGGAAGGTGCTGCCGTCGGCCGGCAGCGAATGGCACGGGAAGAGGTTGCCGCAGTAGTACGGCCAGGTGAGCGTGAAGCCGTCGGAGTCGGCGCCGTCGCCCTGGTTGTGGTAGCGCCAGCCGTAGCCGATGGTGACGGTGACCGGCGCTGGCCCGACGCCCAGATCGAGTTGGCGGTTGGTGACGGCGTAGGGCACATCGACGCCGTCGACCTGCACCGCGGTGATGGTCAGGTCGCCGACCTCGAGGCTGGCGCCGGGGCCGGCCGCCGCGGCGAAGCCGATGGTCGCGGTGCCGGTACGGCTCGCCAGATCGACCGCGAGGCTGGTGGTCAGGACGTCGCGATCGAGGGCCGCGGTGGGCGGGATGATCGCGGCGTCGACGGCGGCGTCGACGGCCGGGGCGACATCGTCGCCACCGCAGGCGGCCACGGACGCGGTCAGGAGGGCGAAGACCAGGCGGCGCATGGCGTGACGCTACCGCGGATCGCCGCCGCGCGGATGCGCGACGACGACGCGCGGGCCGGGTAGGCTCGGGCCGTGCGCTGGACCTCGTGCCTGTGGCTGTTCGTGATGGCCTGCCAGCTTCGCTCACCCGGCGCCGGTGAGGTCGACGTCGCGGTGCCCCGCGCGCCGGCGGCCGCGGCGCCGCGGCTGGTGGTGTTGGTGGTGATCGACCAGCTGCCGGCGTGGGGCCTGGCCGAGCGGCGCAGCGCCTACCGGCACGGGCTGGCGCGCCTCCTCGAGCGCGGGGTCCACTTCGCGCGGGCCGAGTACCCGTACGCGATCACCTTCACGGCGCCGGGGCACGCCGCCATCGGCACCGGGGCGCCGCCGCGGGTCACCGGCGTGGTGGCCAACGGGTGGTACCGCCGGGCGGCGGGCGTCGAGCGTAACGCCGAGGACGATGACGCCAGCCCGATCGAAGACCGCGCCGGCCAGCCGCTGCCGGGTGGCCCGGGGGCGTCGGGCGCCGCGCTGCGGGTCGACGGCCTGGCCGAGGCGCTGCGCACCGCCACCGGCGGGCGCGGCCGATCGGTGGCCATCGGCGGCAAGGCCCGGGCCGCGTGCTTCGTCCTCGGGCGCCGGCCCGACGTCGCGCTGTGGTACGAACCGGCGGCCGCGGCGATGACCACCAGCACCGCCTACGGGCCGCTGCCGACCTGGGCCCGGGCCTTGCCGCCGATCGCGCCGGTGCTCGACGACGTCTGGGCGCTGGCCGATCCGGCGGTGGTGGCGGCGGCCACCGGCGGCGGCGACGACGGTCCGGGCGAGACCGACCCGCGCTTCCCGCACGATCTCGGCGCCCAGCCCGAGCCGGCCAAGGCGCTGCGGCTGTGGCCGTTCCTCGACACCATCGAGATCGACGCGGCCATCGCGGCCATCGCCGGCGAGCGGCTCGGCGCCGACGACGTGCCCGATCTGCTGGCGGTCTCGCTGTCGGCCCACGACTACGCCGGCCACCAGTGGGGCCAGGAGTCGTGGGAGCTGTTCGATCTCGAGCGGCGGTTGGATCGCGAGCTGGGCCGGTTGCTCGACGTGCTGGACGTGCGGGTCGGGCGCGACCGCTACGCCGTGGTGCTGACCAGCGATCACGGCGCGACCCGGATGGTCGAGCGCACCGGCGGCCGACGCATCGCGCCCGCGGCGATCAGCGCCGCCGCCGAGGCGGCCGCGGTCGAGGTGCTGGGCCCCGGGCCGTGGGTGGCGGCGGTGTCGTCGGCGATGATCTACGGCACGCCGGGCCTGGCCGCGGCGCCGGGCCGGGCCGCCGCACTCGACGCGATGGCCGCGGCGGTGGCGCGGTTGCCGGGGGTGGCCGCGGTCCTGCCGATGGCGACCACCGCGTGCGCCGGCCTCGAGGCGCGGCCGGCCCGGGTGTGCGAGAGCACGGTGCCGGGGGAGACCGGCGAGCTGCTGGTGTGGCCCCAAGACGGCAGCCTGGTCACCAGCTACCCGCGCGGCACCTCGCACGACGCGCCGTCGCCCGACGACTGGACCGTGCCGATCGTCGTGGTGGCTCCGGGCCTGGCGCCGCGGGTCGAGGTCGCGCCGGTGTCGGCCCTGGCGGTCACCGCGACGGTGGCGAAGCTCCTGGGGATTGCACCGCCGGCGGCGGCGACGGCGGCGGCGCTGCCGCTGTGATCGGCCAGTCGACCTGGTAGGCCACGTACGGTGTGGCCTGGGCCCGAGCCAGCGCCGCCGTGAACTGCGCGCGCACCTCGGCGTCGAGGCGGCCGGCCAGGCGGCTCTTGTACAGGCCCTCGTAGTAGTCGTCGGGGCGCACCCGCACCCGGACCCGCGCCGCGACCGCGCCGCGCACCGCGCCGCCGCGCCAGCCCTGGGCCAGCTCGAGCGACGCGCCCGGCGCTATGCGGGTGTCCTCGACCTCCTCGAAGCGACCGGCGACGAAGCGGATGGCGCGGCCGATGCGCTTGCTGGCCTGGGCCCCGGGGATGATCGCGCCGGCGGCGTCGACCAGCTCGAGCTCGAGCCAGGCCGCGGGGGTCGGCGTGGTTGGCAGGTAGTGACCGGCGCCGACGTTGGTGACCCGCGCGCGCACGGTGACCACCCCGTCGCTGCCGCGCGCCGCCACCGCCGCCACCGCGATGCCCTGGCGGAACGTGGCCGGGTCGTGCACGCCCTTCCAGGTGTGCTCGCGGTTGGGCATGTGGCAGTGTTGGCACTGGATGCCGCGCGGCATGTACGGGCCCAGCAGCCACTCGCGGTAGGTGTCGAGCAGGGGCCGGCCGGCCAGCGCCGTGCGCGGCGGGAGCTGGTGACACGCCATGCACAGATCGGCGCGCTGGTAGACCGCGAGCGTGGTGAGCGGATAGCCCGGCAGGGTCGCCAGCGACGGCGCTGGCCCGGCCGGGCCCAACCGCTCCCAGCCGCGCACGTGGCACGCGGCGCAGGTGATGCCCTCGCGCTGGAGGTCGGCGTCGAACCACGGGTTGGCCGTGTACGCGGTGGCGCGGTCGTCGCCGCCGCGCTGCCCGGCGCGCAGCTGCGGCTGCTGCTCGGCCAGCGGCGTGTGGCAGCGCAGGCACGACTCGACCGCCGCGCCGTCGGTCATCCGGGTGGTCTGGGCCAGCAGGCCGGGGGAGCCGGCGCCGCCGTGCAGCGAGCCGGCCCACTCGCGCACCTGCTTGGCGTGGCACCGACCACACTGGCGCGACGACAGCGAGGCCTGGGCCGGGGCCAGCGCGGCCGGCGCCGGACCCTGCAGCGCGATGGTGTGGCCGAACGGCGCGCCGTCGGGATCGTCGGATGCACCGGGCCGGTAGCCGCCGGCGGTGGCCAGGTCGGCGCGGTCGCGGGCGATGACCGCGTCGGTGAGGCGGGGCAGGCCGGCGGTGGGCCGGGCCAGCGCGACGACGTAGGCGGCCAGGTCGGCCGCCGCGCGATCGTCGAGGGAGAACGCCGGCATCGCGGTGCCGCCCACCCCGTGCTGCAGGGTCGCCACCACCGCCGTCGCGCGATCGGGCGCGGGGCGCCGGACGCCGTCGGCCACCAGGTCGCGCGGCCGTGCCGGCGGGCCGAACCGGTTGGGCAGGGCGGCCACCGCGCCGGCCGCAGCGCGCCCGTCGACGCCGTGGCAGGTCACGCAGCCGAGCTCGACGAAGCGGCGCGCGCCGGCCGCGGCGTCGCCCGGGCCGCGCATCGTCGTCAGCGCTTGGGCCGGGGCCGGATCGTGGGGCAGGCCGGCGCGGCGCAACACCTCGTCGACCACCAGGTCGAGCTGGGCGTCGTCGAGGGTGGCCCCGAACCCCGGCATGCTGGTGCCGGGCGCGCCCCAGCGGATGGTGGCGCGCAGGTCGTCGCGCGCCGGGCGGGTCGCGTCGCCGGTGGAGACCCACTTGAACACACCGGCGGTCAGGTCGCGGGGGGCGGGATCGAGCCAGGGCGCGGCCGGGCCGTGGCCGTCCCCGGCGCGGCCGTGACAGGCCAGGCACAGCCGGTCGTAGAGGGCGGGCCCGTCGAGGGGCGCGCCGGCGGCGGGACCGGCCGCGGCGCACACCGCGGCGACTGCGAGGAAAGCCAGGCGGCGCACGATCGGAAGCTGCCTGATCTCGACGCGGCGCGCCAGCCGGCCATGACCAACTCGTGACCGAGCGGATTTGGTCGGGCGTCGGCGCGCTGGTACCACGGCCAGATGATCCGCGCTGCCATCCTCGGGCTGGGTTCGTACGTGCCCGATCGAGTCGTCACCAACGACGACCTCCGCTTCCTCGACGATCACCACGTCAAGCAGGCCGAACCGACCATCGCCACCGACGACGCCTGGATCCAGCAACGGACCGGCATCAAGGAGCGCCGCTTCGTCGAGCCCGGCACCATGACCAGCGATCTGGCGGTCAAGGCCGCCGAGGCCGCGCTGGCCGACGCGGGCGTCGCGGCGGCCGAGATCGACTGCATCATCGTCGGCACCCTGTCGCCCGACATCTTCTTCCCGGGGGTCGGGGTGTTCTTGCAGCGCAAGCTGGGGATCGCCGACAAGGGCCACTGCCCGTGCTTCGACATCCGCCAGCAGTGCTCGGCGTTCTTGTACGGGCTGCAGATGGCCGACGCCTTCGTGCGGGCCGGCGTGTACAAGCGCGTGCTCTTGGTCGGCGCCGAGGTCCACAGCCACGCCCTCGACTACTCGACCCGCGGCCGCGACGTCACCGTGCTGTTCGGCGACGGCGCCGGTGCGGTGGTGGTGGGCCCGGTCGAGGCCGACGACCCGCGCGCCGGCATCAGCTACTCCAAGCTGCACGCCGACGGCACCGGCGCCGAGAACCTGTACATCAAGATCTTCGACATCAGCCAGGCGCCGTACCTGGCGTACGACACCCGGGACCGCGCCATCAACGCCAGCATCTACCCGCAGATGGACGGCAAGCGAGTCTACGTGCGGGCGGTGCGCGAGATGAACCTGGCGACCCAGCGCGCGCTGGCCGACAGCGGCATGACCTGGGACGACATCGACTGGTTCGTGCCGCACCAGGCCAACTTGCGCATCAACGAGCAGGTGGCCCAGCTGGCGCAGATCCCCGTCGAGAAGTGCCTCAACACCATCCAGTTCTACGGCAACACCACCGCGGCCACGGTCCCGCTCACCATCGATCACTGGCGGCGGGCCGGCAAGATCAAGAAGGGCGACCGGGTCCTGTCGACGGTGTTCGGCTCGGGCTTCACCTGGGGCTCGGCCATCTTCCAGGTGTGACGCCCCGGGGGCCGGGCGCTGGCCTGGCGTCGCGGCTCAGCCCCGCGGCAGCGTGATGGTGAAGGTCGTGCCGTGGCCGACCGCGGTGTCGACCGCGATGGTGGCGCCAGCGTCGGCCACGATGGCCCGCACCGTGGCCAGCCCGAGGCCGGTGCCATGGGCCTTGGTGGTGTACAGCGGCTCCCAGATCCGCTCGAGGATGTCGGCCGGGATGCCAGCGCCGTCGTCGCGCACCTGCACCGTCACCGCGCGCTCGTCGGCGGCCGCCACCACCTGGATGGTGCCGGGCGCGGTGATGGCGTCCTTGGCGTTGAGGCAGAGGTTCAGCACCACCTGCTCGAGGTGGGCCGCGGTCATGGTCGCCACGACGTCGGGCGGCAGCTCGGTCAGCTCGACCACCACGGCCGCCTCGTCGCGGACCAGCGTGACGATGATCGGCACCAGCCGCTCGAGGACCTGCCGCACCGGCAGCCGCTCGGGCACCGGCGCGGCCCGCGAGCCGAACCGCCGCAGCTGGCCGACCAAGTTGCCTCCGACCTCGGCGCACGAGCGCAGGCTGGTCGCCAGCTCGGCGTCGCCGCGCTTGGCCAGCCGCGCGCTGACCAGGTTGACCGCCAAGAGCACGTTGGCGAAGTCGTGGGCCAGGCCGCGGCACAGGCTCTCGAGCACGTCGAGCTTGTCGGCCACCACCAGCTTGCCGGTGCGCACCCGCAGCGCGGCCTCGGCCGCCAGCCGGTCGCCCTGTTCGAGCACCATCGCCACCAGATCGGCGCTGGCCGACGCGAAGCTCAGCTCGTCGGCGCTCCACGTGCGCGCCGGGCCGACGTGCTCGAAGCAGATCACGCCGATCAGCTCGCCGGCCCGGAACACCGGCGCGTCGAGCATGCTGGTGATGCCCAGCGGCACCAGGTAGTGGTCGGTCAGCTCGCAGGTCATGGGATCGGTGCGAGCGTCGTGGGCCGCAAGGATCCGGCGGCCGGCGATGGCGTCCCAGTAGGCCTGGTGCCGCCGCGACACCAGCACCTCGCCGCCGTGCCACTCGTCGGTCGACGCGGTGTAGCCGAGCGTCAGCTGCAGCGCCGCGCGGGCCGCGGTGAACTGCCAGAAGCCGACCCGCTCGACCTTGACCGTGCGCGCGCACAGCCGGAGCCCGTGACGCAGCGGCGCCAGCTGGTCGGCGTCCTCGCTCACCCGCAGGCGCGCCAGCTCCAGGCGCGCCGTCTCGAACGCGACCCGATCCGGATCCGCTTGCCCCATGGGGCCGACGGTAGCACCAAGCCCGCGGGGCCGGCAGGTCACCGGCGGCGGCGCAGGCGATCGGTCAGCGGCCGGATCTCGGCGATGCCCAGGGCCCAGGCCGCCGCCGCGTAGACGGCCGCGCCGACCACCGCCGGGCCCAGCGCGTCGAGCGCCCGCGGGCCCAGGTGGTCGTGGCCCACCGCGCCGTCGAGGAGCCGGCCGGTGGCCAGCGCCGCCGCCCCCATGACCGCGGCGGCGATGACGACGCGGACCAGGTGCCCGGCCAGCTCGCGGTGCGGCAGCCGCACCACCCACCGGCTGATCGCGCCGTACAGGAGCGCCGCGTTGACCACCGCCGCCAGCGCGGTCGACAGCGCCAGGCCACGGTAGCCGTAGCGGAGGTGCAAGGCGGCGTTGGCGGCGAGGTTGCCGGCGATGGCCACCAGCGCGGCCACCACCGCCAGCCGGGTGCGATCGGTCGCGTAGCACAGCGGCGCCATCACCTTGACCGCGGCGTAGGCCGGCAGGCCCAGCACGTACAAGGTCAGCGCGGTCGCGGTGGCGTCGGTGTCGCGGGGCGCGAACCGCCCGTGCTGGTAGATGAGGCGGATCGCCGCCTCGGCGTCGACCACCAGCCCGACCATCGCCGGGATGCACAGGAACGCGACCAGCCGCAGGCCGTCGGTGGCGTGGCGCGCCAGGGCGGTTCGATCGGCGCGAGCGGCGGCGTCGGCGAACCGGGTGGTCGACACCGTGGCGATGGCGACGCCGAACACGCCGATCGGCAGCTGCAGGAACCGAAACGCGTAGGCCAGCCACGACACCGCGCCAGGGTCCTCGGAGGCGTAGGCGGTGTTGACGAAGACGTTCACCTGCACCGCGGCGGCGGCGATGATCGCCGGGCCCATGACGCGCACGACCCGTCGCACGGCGGGATCGCGCAGCCGCAGATCGAGGCCCACGCGCGGCCGCCACCCCAGCCGCCACAGGCCGGGCAGCTGCAGCGTCAGCTGCGCCAGGCCGGCCACCACCGTGCCGATGGCCCAGCCCAGCACCACCTGGTAGCCGGGCAGCCCGGCGCTCTCGAGCCCGACGCCCACCGCGATCGCCACTAGGTTGAACGTGGCCGGCGACAGGGCCGGCGCGACGAAGCTGTCTTGGGCCTGGGCCATGCCCATCGCGATCGCGGTGAGGCTGGCGATCAAGATGAACGGCAACATGATGCGCGCCAGCGTGACGGTCAGCGCGACCTTGCCGGGGACCACCGCGAAGTCGCCGACCAGCGTGCCGTAGAGCGCCGGCGCCGCCACCATCGCCAGCGCCACCAGCCCGCCGATCACCACCATCGCGTTGCCGGTGACGCGGGCGGCGACGCGATAGGCGTCGGCCGGCCCGTGGCGGGTCAGCTCGGCGCGGAAGGTCGGCACGAACGCCTGGGACAGCGCGCCCTCGGCCAGCAGATCGCGCAGCAGGTTGGGCAAGCGGAACGCGGCGATGTAAGCGTCGGCCAGGTTCGACGCGCCGAGCAGCGCCGCGAACACCTGCTCGCGCACCAGCCCGAGCAGGCGCGACGCCAGCGTGGCCACGGACACCATGCCGGCGACGCGGCCTAGCCGACGCTCGGTCACGGTCCCGGCCGCCGGGCCAGGGCGGCCAGCGGCGCGCGCAGGACCCGCGGGGCGGTGCGGGCGAGCGCCGTCAGCGTGGCGCGGGCCGCCGGGCTGGCGTCGGCCGCGACGCACCGGGCCGCGTCGAGCACCGCGCCGGGCCGGCCCAGGTCCAGCACGATCACGTCTCGCAGCGCGGCGCGCCCCGCCGCGCCCAGGGCGGCGTCGCCGGCGACCGGGTCACCCGCGCACAGCGCCTGCGCGGCGACCAGCCGCACCGTCGGTTCGGGGTCGGAGGTGAGCGTCGCCACCAGCGCGGGCATCACCTCGGCCGGGGGCGGCGCCGGGGTGCGTTCGAGGGCGGCCAGCCGGACCTCGGGCTCGGGGCTGGCGTAGTGCGCCGTCAGCGCGGCGGCCAGAGCGGGCGGAGCGCCGGCGGTCGCGGCCCGGGCGGCCACCGCCGCCAGCTCGATCTCGACCGCCGCCGCCCGGACGTCCGGCCAGCGATCGACCGCGACCGCGACCGCGTGCCAGTGGGTGGCGACCCGGGCCAACAGCTCGTCGTCGAGATCGTCGTGGATCGCGCGGTCGCCGTCGAGGCCTTGGACCAGCTGGCGCGCGCGCGCGGTGGCGTCGGCCACCCGCCGCCGGTCCCACCCGGCCGCCACGTCGGCCAGGGCCGGCAGGGCCAGGAGCCCGTCGGGGTGGTCGGCCAAGGCCACGGTGGCCGCGCTCGCCGCCGCGCGATCGGCGCCGGTGGCGGCGGCGATGAGTTCGGCGACGTCGACGTCGCGGCCGCGCCGGCGGACCTCGGCGAGATCGCCGGCCTGGTAGCGGGCGGCCAGGTCGGGTGGCGTCGCCCCCGCGACCACGGCGAGCAGGAGGAGCCCGGAGACGGCGGCCGCGCGCACCACGTACCAATACTCCCAGCGAGGCGGCGGTGTCGACCGTCCGCGGCGCGTCGACGGCGCGCGTCGTTCCGGTCTGGGCGCGCCGCCCGCGCGATTGTCCTCCGGAAAGTTTGACAGGTGATATTGCGTTCAGTACGGTCTTTCCGTTCAGGTACGAAAAGGGGAGAGGCCATGCTCGATCAGCTCACCGACCGCCAGCAGCAGATCCTTGATTACATTTCCGAATCCATCAACGGCCGGGGGTTTCCTCCGACCCTGCGGGAGATCGGCGAGCACTTCGGGATCAAGTCCACCAATGGGGTGAACGACCACCTGAAGGCGCTGGAGAAGAAGGGCTACCTGCGGCGCGAGGACCTCAAGTCCCGCGCCATGCGCCCGACCTCCATGTCCAACGTGGTGTCCCTGGCCGAGCGGCGGCGCGGCGTCGCCAACGTCAGCCCGGTCCAGACCGACGACGAGCTGTGCGAGATCCCAATCCTCGGGCGGGTGGCCGCCGGCCAGCCCATCCTGGCGGTCGAGCAGGCCGAGGACACGGTGCGGGTCGATCGGGTGCTCCTGGGCGGCCACCGCGAGGTGTTTGGCCTGCGTATCGTCGGCGAGTCCATGATCGAAGACGGCATCTTCGACGGTGACTACGTGTTCGTGAAGAAGACGCCGACCGCACGAGCCGGCGAGATCGTCGTCGCCATGATCGAGGGCGAGGCCACCGTCAAGCGGTACTTCCCCGAGGGCGATCGCATCCGGTTTCAGCCGGCCAACTGCAACATGGCGCCGATCATCGTCCGCCGCTCCGAGTTCAAGTCGGTCGACATCATCGGGATCGTCGTCGGCGTCTACCGCAAGTTGTGAGGTGAGCGGCGCGGGCGGCGTCCGCGGGCGTGGTCCGGGGGCTGGCGCGGTCGCCGGCATCGCGCGGCGTGACGGCGGCGCGACGATCGGGCGGCGGGCAACCGCGCCGCCGCCGCCGCAGTCATAGCCCCATGGTGTCTTGCCGCAGGCCCCCGGTGCGCGTCGCGTCGCCCGCGGCTGGCCGGGCTGGGACCTGTCCCAGCGTCGGGTCGACACCGTTGCTAGCGACTGCAACCAGCTCGCGCTCCCGCCGGGCGCCGGCCGTGTCACACTGAGCCGTGGCCCGGGTCCGCGCCTACCGGAAACACTGGATCATCGGCCCCGCGCTGGTGATCTCGGCGAGCTTGCAGCTCGGCGTCGCCGGCGCCTACGTGGCGCTGCGGCCGACCCCGCCCCCGCCGCCATGGCGGCTCACGCTCGAGTTCGGCGGGGAGGGCAGCGGCCAGGTCAAGGTCACCGAGGTCGGCAGCGGCAAGCTCCTGGCCACCTGCGCCAGCGCCAAGCCGTGCCAGCTGGCGTTGCCGCGCGACACCTTCGTGTTGTTGACCGCGGTCGGCGACGACCAGATGACGTTCGAGGGCTGGGACGGCTGCGTCGGCCGCGCCGAGGACGTGCTGGCGTGCGAGGCGATGATGTACGGCGATCGCGCCGTCACCGCGTCGTTCGGCCTGCCGCCCGACAAGCTCGAGGTGGCGTGGATCCCGGCGGTGTCGCCGGCCGACGCGACGGTGCCCGCGGTGCGCCCGCCGCCACCGCCCCCGCCGCCGATCGATGCCGAGCGGCTCGAGGACGACCAGCTCCAGGTGGCGTTCGTCGAGCCCGAGCCGCCGCCGCCCGAGCTGCTGAAGCCCGCGCCGCCGCCCCCGCCGCCCCCCGAGGCCGCGCCGCCACCCCCGCCGGTGCAGCCGCCGCCGTCGAACATGCGGATGGTCGAGGTGCCCGACACCAATGAGGTGGCCGAGGCGCCCGACGACGCCACCCACCTGTCCGACAAGAACCGCGACGTCGCCGAGGAGTCGGCCGCGACCGAGACCAACCTCGACAAGCAGGTCGAGGGCGAGCGCCCGCCGTCGATCGAGTCGTCCGACACCACCAGCCCCGAGATCGGCGGCCCCGACGAAGTCATCGCCTCGCTCGAGACCTCGGACTCCGAGTTCACCGACCGCGATCGCACCAGCGACAAGAGCGGCGACGCCGACCGCGCGGTCGGGCAGGTCACCGGCGACGCCGGCGATCGCGGCGATCAGGGCACCGGCGGCGACCAGAACCCGGGCCTCCTGGCCATGCGCGGCATCACCGGCCGCGGCAAGCTGCTCGACGATCGCCAGGGCGACGGCAAGAAGCACGGCGACAAGGGCCTGCCTGGGTTGAACGCGCCGCTCGACTTCAAAGACTACGAGCGCGCGGTCGGCAAGGACAAGGCGGCCAAAGAAGAGCTGCTCGCGCGGGCCCGGATGTCGGCCAAGAAGGGCCGGTGGGAGCGCAAGCTCGAGGCTATCAAGAGCTCGCTCGAGAACTTCACGCCCGACGTCAAGCCCGGCAACCAGACCGCGCTCAAGACCCGAGCGTCGCCGTTCGCGGTCTACATCGCCCGCATGCACCGCCGGGTCCACGAGCTGTGGGGCTTCGGCTACCTGGTCCACCTCGACGGCGAGTCGTCGAGCCATCCGCTCAACAACTTCGACCTCTACACGGTCATCGAGGCGTCGATCAACCCCGACGGCACCATCCACAAGACCACCATCACGCACACCTCGGGCAAGCTCGAGTTCGACGTCGCCGCGATCGACACCCTGATCCAGGCGTCGCCGTTCGAGGAGACCCCCGAGGCGATCCGCTCGGCCGACGGCCGGGTGTACCTGCGCTGGGGCTTCTACCGGAACTGGCGGCAGTGCGGCACGTTCAACGTCGAGCCGTACATCCTGTCGTCGGTGCCGGGCGCCGAGCCGCTCGACGACAGCCAGCTGGCGCGCGCCGGCAAGCCCGGGCGGGGCGCGGCCCCGGTGACGCCCGACGCCGGCGGCACCACGCCGCCGCCGGCCCAGGTGGCCACCGACCAGAAGGTCGACTACGCCGCCAACATGTGGATCGCCGGGTTCTCGTCGGCCTCGACCGCGCGCATGTTGCGGGTCAGCGCGGTGCCGTTCACCGTCGGCGACGCGGTGGCCGCCGACAAGCCCGATCAGCTCAAGGACGTCTACGAGGGGCTCCTGGTCGAGTCGGGGCCGCTCAAGCGGTTCGAGGTGATGCCGGCGGCGGCGTTCACCAACAAGACCGGCTTGGCCGTCCCGCCGGCGGCCGGCACCATGGTCATGTTGGTCGAGGCGGCCAAGGCGCGGTTCGGCGTGGTGATGACGTCGACCCGGTCGGGCGAGTACCGGGTCACCGGCCTGGCGCGGTGATCGCGACCGCTGGCGCCGGGTGCGGGGCGGCGTCGTCGGTGCGCTGGACCGCGCGCCGGGCCTGGTAGAGTCGAGCCCATGACGTCGTCCGTGCTCGACTGGGCCGAGGCCATGTGGACCGGTGCCGTGACCGCCGATCACAGCACCATCCTGACCGGCGGCATGGGCACGCCCTTGATCGAGGTCGCCCCCGGCGTCGGGTTTCTGGCCAACTTCGCCAACGTCATCGCGGTCGACGGCGGCGAGGGGCTGGCGTTGATCGACACCGGCAGCTTCTTGACCGGCGCGCGGGTGCGCGACGAGGTGGCGCGCTGGCGGGCGGCGCCGGTGGTCGCCGCCGTGTACACCCACGGCCACGTCGACCACGCCACCGGCATGACCCCGTTCGACGACGCCGCGGTGGCGGCCGGCCGGCCCCGGCCGCGGGTGTACGCGCACGAGGCGGTGGCGGCGCGCTTCGATCGCTATCGCCTCACCGCCGGGTGGAACACCGCCATCAACCAGCGCCAGTTCCGCGTGCCGGGCCTGGCGTGGCCGACCGAGTACCGCTACCCGGACGTGACCTACCGCGGCCACTGGAAGCTGGCGGTGGGCGAGGTCAAGGTCGAGCTGCACCACGCGCTGGGCGAGACCGACGATCACACCTGGGCGTGGCTGCCGGCCGAGCGGGTGCTGTGTACCGGCGACCTGTTCATCTGGGCCGCCCCCAACTGCGGCAACCCGCAGAAGGTCCAGCGCTACGTGCGCGAATGGGCCGACGCCCTCGACGCCATGCGCGCGCTGGCCCCGGCGGTGCTGCTGCCCGGCCACGGGCCGCCGATCGTCGGCGCCGACCGCGTGGCCCAGGCGCTGGCCGAGACCGCGTCGCTCCTGCGGACGTTGCACGATCAGACCGTGGCGGCCATGAACCAGGGGCTCACCCTCGACGAGGTGGTCGCCGAGGTGGTGGTCCCGGCCGAGCTCTTGGCGCGGCCGTACCTGCGCCCGGTGTACGACGACCCGGCGTTCATCATCCGCAACGTGTGGCGCCGCTACGGCGGCTGGTGGGACGGCAACCCGGCGCGCCTGCTGCCGCCGCGCGATCACGCGGTGGGCCGCGAGGTGGCGGCGCTGGCCGGCGGCGCGACCGCGCTGGCGGCCCGGGCCGAGGCGGTGGCCGACGACGATCTGGCGTTGGCGTGTCAGCTGATCGAGTGGGCGGCGGCGGCGGCGCCCGCCGACGCCGGGGTGGTCGCCGCGCGCGCGCGGGTGTACCGGCGCCGGGCCGAGGCCGCGTCGAGCCTGATGGCCCGCAGCATCTTCACGGCAGCCAGCGAGCGCCGATGACCTGGGGCGCGCTGGTGGCCTTGGTCCTCGGGCTGGTCGTCCAGGGGAGCTTCCATTACTACCTGTGGCGGCGCGTGGTCCGCGACGTCGGGCTGCCGCCGCGCTGGCGGCGCGCCGCCACCGCGATGATCGTCGTGCTGGGCGTCTCGATCCCGTCGACGATCTGGCTCAACCGTGCCGGGTTGGCGTGGGTCGGCCCGACGGTAGGCTGGATCAGCTTCCCGTGGATGGCGTTGGTGGCGATCACGGTCGCCATCCTCGCCGCGCTCGATGGGGTCCGGCTGGCGGCGGCCGGCTGGCGGCGCTGGCACGCCGCGGGGCCGGTCGATCCCGGGCGGCGCCTGGCGCTGGCGCGCATGACCGGCGGCGCCGCGGCCATCGCCGGCGCGGCGACGGTGGCGGCCGGCGTGCACAGCGCGCTGGGCGACCCGGCGGTGGTCACGGTCGAGGTGCCGATCGCCGGCCTCGGCGCCGACCTCGACGGCTTCACCATCGCCCAGATCACCGATCTCCACGTCGGCATGACCATCGATCGGGCCTACGTCGAGGCGGTGGTGGCGCGGGCCAACGGCATCGGCGCGGACCTGATCGCGCTCACCGGCGATCTGGTCGACGGCAAGGTGGCCGACCTGGTCGGCGACGTCGCGCCGCTGGCGCGGCTGCGCGCGCCCGAGGGCGTCTACGTGGTGACCGGCAACCACGAGTTCTACGCCGGGGTGGAACCGTGGCGGGCCCACTTCGCGGCGCTGGGGATGACGCCGTTGCGCAACCAGCACGTCGTCATCGCCCGAGGCGCGGCCCAGCTGGTGCTGGCCGGCGTCGACGATCACAGCGGCGGCAGCTTCGGACCCGACCACGGGCCGCGCTACGACGCCGCCCTGGCCGGCCGGGACCCGACGGTGCCGGTCGTGCTCCTGGCCCACCAGCCGCGCCAGGTGGTCCACGCCATCCGCCACGGTGTGGCGCTGCAGCTGTCGGGGCACACCCACGGCGGCCAGGTGTGGCCGTGGCACTACGTGGTCGCGCTCCAGCAGGGCGGCCGGGTCGCCGGCCTGTACCACGAGCGCGGCACGGCGCTGTACGTGTGCCGCGGCGCGGGCTACTGGGGGCCGCCGGTGCGGGTGGGTGCCCCGCCGGAGATCGCTCGCATCGTCCTGCGCGCGGCGTGACCACCGCGGCCCCGTGTCCGGTTTCCGGACGCCGCGACGCTCAGTAGCGGGGCCACTCGGCGCAACACGAGCCGGCCAGCTGGGTCTGCACGGTGACGGGCTGGACGCCGTCGGCGCTGCAGTTCATGAGCGCGAAGAACTGCGTGCTCGAGGCCGGGTTGGAGCTCCACGACGCCGCGAACGGCAGGCCGCCCAGACAGGTCGCCAGGCGCAGCTGGGCGATGGAGCACAGCCCCATCCCGAAGGTATCGAAGCAGTACCGCTCGGCGCCGGCCCAGGTGCTGGCCGCCGACTTGCCCACACACAGCGTCGAGAACCGCAGGTCGAGCTGGAAGGTGCCGGCGGGGCAGGTGGTCAGGACCGACGCGCCCGGAGGGCCCTGGGGACCTTGGGGACCTTGGGGACCGGTGGCGCCGGTCGCCCCGGAGGCGCCGGTGAGGCCGATGGGACCTTGGGGACCCGTGGGGCCGGCGGGACCGGTGAGGCCGGTGAGACCTTGGGGACCTTGCGGGCCGGCGGGGCCGGTGAGACCGGTAGGGCCCTGCGGACCGGTGGCGCCGGCGGGGCCGGTGAGGCCGGTGGGGCCCTGCGGACCGGTGGCGCCGGCGGGGCCGGTGAGGCCGGTGGGGCCCTGCGGACCGGTGGCGCCGGTGAGGCCGATCGGGCCTTGGGGACCGGTGGCGCCGGTGAGACCGGTGGGGCCCTGCGGACCGGTGGCGCCGGTGAGGCCGGTGAGGCCCCGCGGACCGGTCGCGCCCGCGGGACCGGTGAGGCCGATCGGGCCTTGAGGACCTGTTGCGCCGGTGAGGCCGATCGGGCCTTGGGGACCTGTTGCGCCGGTGAGGCCGATCGGGCCTTGGGGACCTGTTGCGCCGGTGGCGCCGGTGGCGCCGGTGGCACCGGTGAGGCCGATCGGGCCTTGAGGACCTGTGGCGCCGGTGAGGCCGATCGGGCCTTGCGGCCCGGCTGGTCCTTGGAGGCCGGCCGGTCCCATCGGCCCGACGAGGCCGGTGGGATCGCCGACCCAGTGCCCGGCGGCGTCGATGACCGGCGTCCCGCCGATCGACACCGAATCCGGGTGGATGTCGCCCAGGACGTCGCCGGCGAGGAGCGCGTACGGGACGCTCACCAGCTCTTCACGCGGCGTCATCTCCGGATCGGCGCCGATGGTGATGCCCAGGTACCGGGGCGTCCCGTCGAGCTGCGGCAGCGCCACGTCGGTGCCGAGGCCGACGACGAAGTAGCCGTCGTCGAGGTCGACCGCGTGGGCCTCGCTCCACGTGGCGACGCCGCCGGTCGGCGCGTCGTACAGCGCGAACGCCATGGTGACCGTACCGGTGACCGGCACCTGGTTGGCGTCGAACAGGCGGCCGGTCTGGGTGAACAGCGCCGGCACGTCGCCTTGACCGGCGGCGGCGGGGCGGGCCAGGCCGAGGACGGTGGCCGCGACAGCGAGGGCGAGCGAACGCATGCAGGCTCCGGTGTGAGAGGTCATGGCTGGGTGGCTCCGGTGACGCCGCCGCGGCGCTGGTAGGACGGCGACGCGCTCGAGCCATCGCCGCTGCGCAGCGTGCCGTACAGGTGGTAGTTCGGGGACGAGGCCTTGACCGCGCCGGTCACCGTGGCCGTGCCGGGGTGCCCGACCGCGGTCGCGCCGGCGTCCACCGCGGCGTCGTCGCCCAGCACCGCGTCGACCGGGCCGGCGTCGATCGGCGGCGCGGCGTCGACGATCTTGGGGCTGCCCTTGTTGCAACCGGCCGCGACGCCCGCCGCGACCACGACCCACAGGAGCGTGCGCATGGGGACAGCGTCGCGGCTCGGCTGGCGGCGGTCAAGCGATCTCGGGCGGCTACCTGCGGCGATCGCGCCGAAACGCCAGACGCCCGGGTGCGGGCCCGGGCGTCGACGAAGGATCGCGGCGCGGCGCCGCGCCCGGTGGCTACTTGTTGTAGCGGTAGGTCGTGAACATCTGATCCATCCGCGTGTCCTGGCCCGCGGTGAAGTTGTTCATGCACGAGTCGTCGGTGTAGTCCATGAAGTTGGTGATCGGGTCGGCGCCGGCGTAGCGGGTGCAGGTGTCGCGACCGACCGGGCACCCGAACGCCGCGCTCTTCTCGGCCGGGGTGTCGGCCACGCCGTCACCACCCGAGCCGCTCTTGACGCAGCCGCCCTGGAACGTGTGGTACAGGCCCATCCAGTGGCCGACCTCGTGGGTCGCGGTGTCGCCCAGGTTGTACGGCGCGGCCGAGCCGCCCGGCAGCGAGGCGTAGAGGATCACCACGCCGTCGAGCGACGGCTGGCTGGCGTAGCTCGACGGGAAGGTGGCCCAGCCCAGCAGGCCGCCGCCCATGTTGTTCGAGTAGATGTTGAGATCGTCCGCGCTGCCCTGGCGCAGCGCGCTCTTCATCTGCGACTCGCAGGTACCGCCGCTGCAGGTGTACCAGGTGGCGTTGGTGGTGCGGTCGGTCGACACCAGGTTGAACTGCCAGCCGGTGCTGGCGTAGGCCGCGTTGAGCACGCTGATCTGGCTGGCGATCTGGGCGTCGGAGATGTTGCCCTGGGCCGCCGACGTGCCGTTGTTGATGACGTGCCAGTACACGTTGATCGTGCCGCTGGTGACGTTCGAGATGACGTCGTTCTTGTGCGCCGACAGGTAGGCCGAGGCCTCGTCGTCGATGCGCGCCATCGCCGCCTCGTCGAGGTCAGGGGTGCCGCACAGGCGCTCGCTGCCGTCGTAGTTCGCGGGCTGCTGCCCCTCGATGACGTCGCCCGTGTCCAGCGAGTCTTGATCATCCATCACGCACGCGCCCAGCGCGAGCGCACCCAGTGGAAGAAGAACCGAAGCGCGAGTTGCAAGACGACGCATGTTGACTGTGCTCCCTCGTAGAGACGTTGTCGTTGGCGCCAGCCGCATGAGCACGCGGCGCGCCAACATCGAGGGCAGGTGACGCGGTGTCGCGGTGGCGCGATCGGCACAAGCAGTTGTCGCGGCTTGCGCGCGGGCGTCGGGGCGATGTCACACGACGGACACCGACGGACACCCACACCCACCGATGGGGGAGCCCGCCCCACGGCTGGGAGAGACTGCGCCAACCTGTCCCTGCCGGGGCGGCGTTTCGCCTCGACGGAAAGGTAGGACTCCGTCGACCCGGGCAGGGGCCGCACCTACCTCGTGCGATCTGTAGGTGTCGCAACAGGCCGGGATCGCAGCGGCCGCGGCTCTGCTACAACGTCGGCGGCATGAAGACCTGGATGACTCTCTCGCTGTGGGCCTGCGCGCTCGGGCTGGGCACCCGCGCGGCCCGGGCCGAGCCGCTGACCCTCGACGCGCTCATCGCCCAGGCCAACCGGTCGGCCCGGGTGACCATGGCCGAGGCCGATCGCGCGGCGGCGGCGGCGCGGGTGGCCGAGGCGGACGGCGCGCGCTTGCCCCGGGTCACCGCGACCGCCTTCGCGGCGCCCAGCCCGGAGATCCGCTGCGTCGATGCCGCGTGCACCGCCACCGACCCGACCGACTTCGCCCTGCGGTTTTCGGGCGCGTTCATCGGCGGCACGATCAACCTCACGCAGCCGCTGTACACGTTCGGCAAGATCAGCGCCGGGCGCGCCGCCGCCAAGGCCGGGCTGGCCGCCCAGGCCGCGCTCGAGGCTGGCGTGCGCGGCGACGTCGCCCTCGACGCCGCGCGGGCCTACTGGGGACTCAAGGTCGCCCGCGAGCTGCGGTTCATGCTGGAGGACGGCATCGACCGGCTCACCGGCGCCCGCGACGGGTTCGCCCAGCGGCTGGCGGAAAACGATCCCGACGTGACGCTCATCGATCAGCAGCGGCTCGACGTGATCATCGCCGAGGCCACCGCCCAGCTGGCGGACGCGCAGCAAGGCGAGGCGCAGGCGCTGGCGGCGGTGCGGGCCCTGGCCGGCGACGGCGCGGCCGACATCGACGCCGCCCCGCTGACGGCGGTCGAGGCGACGCTCGCCGCCGACGCGGCGCTGGCCGACGCCGCCGTGGCCGGGCGCCCCGAGGTGCGGGCCGCCGACGCCGCGGTGGCCGCGATGGGGGCGCTTACCGACCTCGAGCGGGCCGGCTGGCTCCCGGACCTGGCGCTGATCGCCGGCGCCAGCGGCACCGTGGCCCAGGGCGTCGACGATCCGCCGAGCGCCTTCGCCAACGATCCGTACAACCGCCTGAGCGCGACGCTGGCGCTGGCCTTGCGGTGGCAGTTCGAGCCCGGCGCGACCCAGGCCAAGGTCGGGCGGGCCCGCGCCGCGAGCCAGCGGGCCGTCGCCCAGGCGGCGCTGGCCCGCACCGGTGCGCGCTACGACGTGGCCACGGCCGCCGCCGAGGCCCGGGGCGCCCAGGCTCGGCTGACCGCCAGCGCCAGCGGCGAACAGGCGGCCAAGGCCTGGCTGGCGGCGGTGGTCCAGGCCGACGCGGTCGGCACCGCCGAGGCCAAAGATCTCGCCGACGCCTACATCGCCTGGTTCCAGATGCGCGCGCGCCAGGCCCAGGCCATCTACCAGTGGAACGTCGCGGTGGCGCGGCTGGCCCGCGCGACCGGCGAATATCCCACCACCAGCGCCCGTCCAACCCCTGCCGTGGAGCCAACCCCATGAACCGCCTCCTTCGTCTTCTGGTCGCGTCGTCGCTCGTGGCCGGCGCCGGCGTCGCGCTGCCCGCGCTGACCGGGTACGCCGTGGCCCAGGCCGCCGACGGCGCCGCGACCAAGGTCGTCCGCGCCGCCAACGACACCATCGGCGGGTTGCTCCGCAAGCAGGTCGCCGCCGGCAGCGACGCCGAAAAGAAGGCCGCGGCCGCGGTCACCGCCAGCGTGCGCGACTTCCTCGACATCGAGGAGCTGGGCCAGCGGGCGATGGTCGACAGCTGGGGCACCATGACCGCGGCGCAGCGGACCGAGTTCCTCGGCCTGCTGCGGTCGCTGATCGAGGCCAACTACGTCAAGGGCCTGCGCAGCAACCTCGACTACACCGTGGCCTACGTCGGCGAGGCGGCGGGGCCCGACGGCGCCCGCGTGGTCAAGACCACCATCACCTCGACCCGCAAGGGCCGGCCGGTGACCATCAAGGTCGACTACGTCGTCAGGTCGAGCGGGCCCAAGCAGGCGCTGCGCTGTTACGACGTCAGCACCGACGGGGTCAGCCTGGTCGACAACTACCGCGCCCAGTTTCGCAAGATCGTCGCCAAGGACGGCGTCGACGGACTGATCCGCCGCATGAAGGCCAAGCAGGCCAAGGCAGGTCTATAGTCGCGGCAGCATGACCGCGACCGCCGTCGACCGTGCCCGGGCCTGGGTGGCCCGGGATCCTGATCCCGAGACCCAGGCCGAGCTCTCCGCGCTCGTCGAGCGGGCGGTGGCTGGCGACGCCGCCGCGGCCGCCGACGTGACCGAGCGCATGAGCGGCCGGCTGGAGTTCGGCACCGCCGGCATCCGCGGCGTGCTGGGGGCCGGGCCGCAGCGCATGAACCAGCTGCAGGTGCGCGAGGTGACCGCCGGCCTGGCGGCGGCGCTGTGCGAGTCGATCCCCGACGCCCAGGCCCGCGGCGTGGTCATCGGCCACGACGCGCGGGTGAAGTCCCGCCTGTTCGCCGAGGAGACCGCGGCGGTCCTCGCCGGCGCCGGCTTCGTGGTGTGGTTGGCCGATGACCACTGGCCGACGCCGGTGACCGCGTACGCGGTGCGGGCCCAGGGCGCCGCGGCCGGCGTGATGGTGACCGCCAGCCACAACCCACCGGCCTACAACGGCTACAAGGTCTACTGGGCCAACGGCGCCCAGATCATCCCGCCCATCGACGGCGCCATCGCCGCCGCCATCGAGCGCGCGGCGGCTGCGCCGATCGCGGTGGCCGACCTGGCGACCGCGCGCGCCGACGGCCGGATCAAGCGGCTGGGCGCCGCCACCGAGGCGGCCTACCTCGACGCGGCGCTGGCGCTGGCGGTCGAGCCCACGGTCGATCGCGTCGACCTCCCCATCGCCTACACGCCGCTCCACGGGGTCGGCGCCAAGCTGGTCGAGGCGGTGCTGGCCCGGGCCGGCTTCGATCAGGTCACCACCGAGCCCAGCCAGCGCGAGCCCGACGGCGCGTTCCCGACGGTGGCGTTCCCCAACCCCGAGGAGCCCGGCGCGATGGATCGGGTGTGCGCGCTGGCCCGCGCCACCCGCGCCCAGCTGGTCCTGGCCAACGATCCCGACGCCGATCGGCTGGCGGTGGCGGTGCCCGACGTCGGCGCGGCGGGCGGCTACCGCATGCTCACCGGCGATCAGGTCGGCGTGCTCCTGGCCGACTACCTGCTCGCGCACGCCGGGACCGGGCCGCGGCTGGTGGCGTGCAGCCTGGTATCGTCGCAGATGCTGCGCTTCGTGGCCCAGCACTACGGCGCCGACGCGAAGGAGACCCTCACCGGCTTCAAGTGGATCGCCAACGAGGCGATGGCGTGGCAGGCCGCCACCGGCGGGCGCTTCGTGATGGGCTACGAGGAGGCCCTCGGCTACTGCGTCGGCGAGCTGGTGGGCGACAAGGACGGCGTGTCAGCCGCGCTGCTGTTCGCCGAGCTGACCGCGTGGAACCGCGCGCGCGGGCGGACGGTGGCCGAGCACCTCGACGAGCTGTACCGGCGGGTCGGCCTGTTCGTGACCGAGCAGGTGTCGCTGACCCGGCCCGGCGCCGACGGCGTGGCGGCCATCAAGCGCGGCATGGCCGCGGTGCGGGCGGCCCCGCCGGCCGAGCTGGCCGGGATCGCCGTCGAGGGTGTGCGCGACCTGGCCGCCGGCGCCGACGGCCTGCCGCCGTCGGATGTGCTGGTGTTCTCGCTGGCCGACGGCCGCCGGGTGATCATGCGTCCGTCGGGCACCGAGCCGAAGCTCAAGAGCTACTACGAGGTGCGGGTGGCGGTGGGGGCCGGCGAGCCGATGGCCGCGGCCCAGGCCCGTGGCGCCGTCGAGCTGGCGCGGCTGCGCGACGCCCACCAGGCGCTGTTGGCCGCGGCCATGGGGTGATCGCGGTCCACCGCGCTTGCGTATCGGTCCGGCCACGGGTCAACATCGGCGCCGTGGTGCGGTTCGTCCGGCTCGTGACGGTGCTGGTGGTGCTTGTGGCTGTGCCGGCCCACGCCGACGACGATGGCCTCGTCCAGCGCGAGGCCGACCGCGCCCTGGCCGGCCACCAACGCGAACTTCCCGGCTTCGATCGTCAGGCCGGCGCTGACGGCGGGGCCGGTGGTGAGGGACGCGCCGGTGGCGGACGCGCCGGTGGCGGACGCGCCGGTGACCCCGGCAACGCGCTGGATCGCTGGCGGGAGGCCCGGCGGCGCCGCGACGGCACCCAGCCCGGGCGACCCGGAGATGGCCGCGACGACGCGCGCGCGACCCCGTCGCGGTCGTCCTCGTCGCGATCGGCGCCGCCCGGCGGCGCGGCGTCGGGGCTGGCCAACGTGCTGTTGTGGGGCGTGGTGCTGACCGCGCTGGCGATGATCGCCGTGTCGCTGTACCGCCAGTTCAGCAACTACGTGGCCGACGAGGAGCCGGCCGACGAAGGGCCGGGCCGGCCGCGCCGCGACGCCGCGCTGGCCGCGGTGATCGAGCGGCCGCGCGACGACGCCGACCAGCTGGCCGCCGAGGGGCGCTACGTCGAGGCCATCCACGTCCTTTTGCTGCGCACCTTGCACGAGCTGGCCTCGCAGCACCTGGTCCGGGTGACGCCCGCCTCGACCAGCCGGGAGCTGCTGGCCCAGGTCAACCTGGCCGCGGAGCCGCGGGCCGCGCTGGCCGATCTGGTGACCGCGGTCGAGCACACCTGGTTCGGCGACGCGTTGCCCGGCGCGGCCGACTACGCTGCCTGCCGGGCCCAGTTCGATCGGTTCGCCGGCGCGTACCAGCGGCGCGCCCGGGAGGCCGCGTGACCTCGGCCGCCGGCGCCGGACCGTTCCGGCGGCGCACCGTGTGGCTGCTGGGCGGCGCGGTGGTCGCGTCGCTGGTGGCGCTGGTGGTGCTGACGGTGTTCGGCCGCGATCTGAACCCGCCGCCGTCGACCGGCCCGGACGCCTACTCGCGCTCGGCGCTCGGGTACCACGGGCTGGTCGCGCTGCTGCGCCGCATGGACATCCCGGTCGTGGTGAGCCGCGCCCGCTCGGCCGAGCGGGCCGTCGACGGCCTGCTGATCGTGGCGGAGCCGTCGGCGACCGACGACGACGGGCGTGCGCGGCTGGCGGCGCTGGTCGCCGGCGCGCCGCGGGTCCTGGTGGTGTTGCCCAAGTGGTACGGGACCACCGCCGATCCCGAGGCGGCCTACCTCGACCAGGTCGCGCTGGTGCCCGACGACGAGGTCGCCGCGGTGGCCGAGGTGGTCGGGCTGGGGCAGGTGGTCCGGGCCCCGGCGGCGCTCGCGGTCGACGGGCTGACCATCGCCCACGCGCCGCAGGTGGTCGCGCCCGATCCCGACGACGTGATCCACGGTGCCGGCGGCGAGGCGGTGGTGGTCTGGGGCCGGCCCCCCAGCGGCGCCGCCCGGGTCGCGGTGGTGACCGATCCCGACCTGCTCAACAACGCCGGGCTCGACGAGGGCCGCAACGCCGAGCGGATGGTGGCGCTGATCGACGAGCTGCGGGCCGGCGGCCCGGTGGTGTTCGACGAGGTCAGCCACGGCTACCAGCGCGAGCCCAGCCTGTGGGCCGTGCTGTTCCGGTATCCGCTGGTGTTGGCCACCGTCCAGGTGCTGGTGGTGGCCCTGGCGCTGGGGCTGGCCGTGCGCGGCCGGTTCGGCCCCGAGGTGCCGACCCCGCGGCCGCTGGGCGCCGGCAAGCTGTTCCTCATCCGCCACATCGCGACGCTGCTCCGGGCCGGCGGCCACGACGCGGCCATGCTGCGTCGGTACCTCGGCGTCGCGGTCCACCAGGTCCGTGCCGCGCTCCACGCGCCCCGCGAGCTGGGCCCGGCCGAGCTGGCGGCGTGGCTCGAGCGCATCGGCAAGGGCCGCGGGGTCACCGTCACCTTGGCCGAGCTCGACGGCGAGGTCGCCGCGATCGAGGCAGATCGCACCCAGGTCAAGCGCGCCGCGGCCGTCGCGGCGCGGATCCACCGCTGGCAGCAGGAGATGGTCCTTGGAACTAGCAGCCGTCGCTGAACTCGCGTCTCGGGTCCGGGCCCAGGTCCACCGCGTGGTGGTCGGGCAGGACGCCGCCCTCGATCTGCTCCTGGTCAGCTTGCTGTCCGAGGGGCACGTCCTCCTCGAGGGCGTGCCCGGCGTCGCCAAGACGTTGCTCGGGCGGGCCTTCGCCGGCGCGCTGTCGTTGGCGTTCGGGCGCGTGCAGTTCACGCCCGACCTGATGCCGGGCGACATCCTCGGCACCAACCTGTTCAACTTCCAGACCAACAGCTTCACGCTGACCCGGGGGCCGATCTTCACCGAGCTGCTCCTGGCCGACGAGATCAACCGGACCCCGCCCAAGACCCAGGCCGCCCTGCTACAGGCCATGCAGGAGCGCATGGTGACCATCGACGGCACCGGCCACGACCTGGGGCCGGGCTTCATGGTGGTGGCGACCCAGAACCCGATCGAGCAAGAGGGCACCTACCCGTTGCCCGAGGCCCAGCTCGATAGGTTCCTGTTCAAGGTCCAGATCGACTACCCCGACCGCGATCAGGAGCGGGCCATCGTCACGCAGCACGGCGCCGGCAACACCATGTCGCGCCAGCTCGAGCTGCAGCCGGTGGCCAACCTCGAGGTGATCCTGGCGGCCCGCACCGCGATCCGCGCGGTGCGCGCGTCGGAGCCGGTGATCGACTACATCGTCGATCTGGTCCGGGCCACGCGCGAGCGCCCGCAGCTGCTGTACGGGGCGTCGCCGCGGGCGGCGGCCATGCTGGCGGCGGCCAGCCGGGCCCACGCCGCGCTGGCCGGCCGCGACTTCGTCCTGCCCGACGACGTCAAGGCGCTGGCGGTCCCGGCGCTGCGCCACCGGGTCGGGTTGGCGCCTGGCGCCGAGATCGACGGCCTCACCACCGACGCCGTCGTGCGGCAGATCCTGGAGGCGGTGCCGGCGCCGCGCTAGCGGCCGGCGCCCGAGCTCCATGCGGCCCACCGCCCGCACCATCGCGTGGCTCGCCGCCGGCGTCCCGGCGGCGCTGGCCACCGCCGTCGTCGACGGACGGCTGTGGCCGCTGTGGCTGGTGGCGCTGTTCGGCGTGGTGCTGGCGGCAGGGATCGACGCGGTCCTGGGCCTGCCGCGGCGCCGGCTCGGGCTCTCCCTCGACGCGCCGGCCGAGCTGTTCATCGGCGGCCACGGCCAGGCCACCCTGACCGCGGTCGGGCGCGGCTGGCGGCGGCGCCTGGCCATCCAGGCGGTGGTCGAGCTCGACGCGCTGATGACCCCGGTGCCGCCGCTGGCGATCGATCTCGACGCCACCGGCGCCGGCACCGCCACGATCGAGCTGGTGCCGCGTCGGCGCGGCGCCTCGGCGATCGCCGCGGTGCACGCCCGCTGGACCGGCCCGCTGGGGCTGGTCGAGCGGCGCACCATCGTGCCGCTGGGCGCGGTGGTGAAGGTGGTGCCCAACGTGGCGTCGGTGCGGGCCATCGCGCTGCGCATGTTCGGCTCGGCGGAGTTCCTGGCCGGGCTCAAGGTCGAGCGCTTCCTGGGCGACGGCACCGAGTTCGAGTCGCTGCGCGAGTACCAGCCCGGGCTCGATCACCGCGCCATCGACTGGAAGGCGTCGGCCCGCCACCGCAAGCTGCTCACCACCGAGTTCCGGGCCGAGCGCAACCACCAGGTGGTGCTGGCCATCGACGGCGGCCAGCTGATGGCCGAGCCGCTGGGCGGCATCCCGCGGCTCGACCACGCCATCAACGCCAGCCTGCTGCTGGGCTGGTTCTGCCTGCGCACCGGCGATCGGGTCGGCTGGGCCTCGTTCGACGAGCGGCTGCAGGCCTGGGCCGAGCCGATGTCCGGCGCCGGGGCGTTCCCGCGCCTGCGCCACCTGTCGGCCGAGGTCGCGTACCGCCCGGTCGAGACCAACTTCACGCTGGCCATCGCCGAGCTGTCGACCCGGCTGCGCCGGCGGTCGCTGATCGTGCTGTTCACCGAGGTCATCGACGCCATCAGCGCCGAGCTGATGGTGGAGAACGTGACCCGGCTAGCCCGCCGCCACCTGGTGATGTTCGTCAGCCTGCGCGACCCCGGCGTCGAGGCCCAGCTGCGAGCGGTGCCGGCCACGCTCACCGCGATGACCGAGGCGGTGGTCGCCGCCGACTTCGATCGCGAGCGCCAGGTGGTGCTCGAGCGGCTGCGCCACGCCGGCGTGCACTGCATCGACACCACGCCGGAGCGCTTCTCGATGGCGGTGATCAACCGCTACCTCGACGTCAAACGCCGGGAGCTGTTCTGATGATGCCAGCCGTGTCCCCCCCACCGCCGCCGGGCCGCTCGGCCGCCCCGCTGCCGCGCAGCGTGGCGTTCCGCCGCGAGCGCGAGGCGACCTGGCAGGAGCTCGAGGCGCTGATCAGCCGGGTCGACAAGGCCGGGCTGCGCGCGCTCACCGCCGCGGAGTTGACGCGGTTGCCCCACCTGTACCGCGCGACGTTGGCGTCGCTGTCGGTGGCCCGCAGCATCTCGCTCGATCACGCCCTGGTCACCTACCTCGACAGCCTGGTCGGCCGGGCCTACTTCGTGACCTATGGGACGCGCCAGCGCCTGCTGGGCCAGCTGTGGCAGTTCCTGGCCGTGGGCTGGCCGCAGGCGGTGCGGCGGCGCTGGAAGCCGCTGGCGCTGGCGGTGGCGTGCACCGTGCTCGGCGCGGTCACCGCCTACGTCCTCACCCGCGGCGATCTCGACTACTACTACACGTTCGCCGGCGACATGGCCCAGGGCCGGACCCCGGCGTCGTCGACCGCCGAGCTGCGCGCGCAGCTCTACGACGGCGGCGGCCCGGCCCGCATGCTGGCCAGCTTCGCCGCGGAGCTGTTCTCTCACAACGCCCGCATCGGCATCCTGGTGTTCGCCCTGGGCTTCGTCATCGGGCTGCCGTCGGCGTACCTGTTGTTCTACAACGGCCTGGTGCTGGGCGCGTTCGCGGCGCTGTACGCCAGCCGGGGCCTGTCGGTCGATCTGTGGGGGTGGATCCTGCCGCACGGCGTGACCGAGCTGGGCGCGGTGATGCTGTGCGGCGCCGCCGGCTTCACCATCGCCGGCGCGCTGGCGTTCCCCGGCGCCCATGGCCGCCTCGACAACCTGCGCACCCACGGCAAGGACGCCGCCCGCATCGTCGCTGGCTGCGTGATCATGCTGTTTCTGGCCGGGCTCATCGAGGGCATCTTCCGGCAGACGGTCACCTCGGTCGTGGTCCGCTACGCGGTGGCGACCACCACGCTGGTGGCGTGGACCGCGTACTTCGGCTGGGCTGGCCGCGGCCGGGTGGTCGAGCCGTCGTGACCGCGCTGGCCGGCGCTGCCGACGCGCGCGATCGGCGCGAGGTCATCACGCCCGAGGGTGTGCCGATCTCGTTCGTGCTGGCGCCGGTCAGCGCACGGGCCGGCGCGCTGATGATCGATCTGCTCATCCAGATCGCGGCGTTGGTGGTGCTGGTGATCTTGGCCGGGCTGGCGTTCGGCGACGGCGCGTCGTGGGTGCGGCCGCTGGTGGTGGTGGCGGCGTTTCTGATCTTGAACTTCTACTTCGCGTTCTTCGAGCTGCGCTGGCAGGGCGCGACGCCGGGCAAGCGGGCCCTGGGCCTGCGGGTCATCGACGCCCGCGGCGGCGTGCTCGAGCCGAGCGCCATCCTCGGGCGCAACCTGATGCGCGAGCTCGAGCTGTGGATGCCGCTGCGGTTCCTGCTGGCCGGCTCGACGGTGTGGCCGGGGGCGCCGTGGTGGGCGTGGCTGTTGGCCTCGACCTGGACCTTGGTGTTCCTGCTGCTGCCCCTGTTCAACCGCGATCACCTGCGGGTCGGCGACCTGGTGGCCGGCACCTGGGTGGTGGTGCAGCCCAAGCCGGTGCTGCTGCCGGATCTGGCGGCGCTGGCGGAGCCGCCGCCGGGGTGGGGCGGGGCGCCGCTGTTCACCTTCACCGACGCCCAGCTCCGGGTCTACGGCGAGTACGAACTGCAGGTGCTCGAGCAGGCCCTGCGCCGGCCCCACGGCGCCGATCGCACCGGCACCCTGGCGGCGATCGCCGAGGCGGTGCATCGCAAGATCCGGATGGTCCAGGCGGTGCGACCCGATCAGATCGAGCTGTTCTTGCACGCCTACTACTCGGCGGTGCGCACGCACCTCGAGAAGGGGCGGCTGTTCGGCAAGCGCAAGGCCGACAAGTTCAGCTGATCGCGGGGAGGCCGCACGCGATCGGCCGCGCCGGTGTGGCGCGAGGCCAGCGGCCGCGAGGGAAGGTTCGACATGTTCGAGAGTGTGATCCCGAATCAGTTTCGCGTGTTCCGGGCGATGGGGCTGGGCTTCTCGTCGTGGTTCCGCAACTTCATCCCGTTCACCTCGCTGGCGGTGATCCTGTATGCGCCGGTGTTCGCGTGGGTCGCGCTGAGCGACCCGCGGAAGGCGACCAGCGTCGACGATCTGGTCAGCAGCTACTTCGTGCGGCCGCTGTACGTGATGGCCGGCGTCGGGGTGCTGGTGCCGGCGCTCATCACCTACCGGGTGGTGCAGCAGCTCGGCGGCCAGCAGGTGTCCATGGGCGAGAGCATCGTCCGGGGCGTGCGCGGCATCGCGCCGGGGCTGATCGTGGCGGTGATCGTCAACCTGCTCCAGCTGATCCCGGTCGGCGGCATCATCGCCGCGGTCCTCACCTGCACCTGGTTCGTGGCGACCCCGGCCGCGGTGGCGGAGAAGCTCGGGCCGTTCGCGGCGATGGGGCGCAGCGGTGTGCTGACGCTTGGGCGGCGCTGGGGCATCTTCGGGCTGACGTTTCTGGTCGGGCTCGTCGTCGCGCTCACCGCGATGGTGTGGATCGTGCCGGCCATCAACCGCGGCGACGCGTCGTTCCTGACATCGTTCAAGACCTGGACGGTGGTGTTCATGGCTCTGATGGGCGTCCTGCACCTCTACACCGGCGTCGTGGCGTCAGTGTCCTACGCGCTGTTGCGCCAGGACAAGGACGGCATGTCGCACGAGGCGCTGGCCGCGGTGTTCGACTGATCTTCGGCCGGCGGCGGGCCGGACCGGCTTGACGGCGGCCGCGACCTGGTCGACGGTCGGGACAGCATGACCGCCATCCATCCACCCGGCGCGCGTCCCTCGGTGGCCGCGTGAGCGACGCCGGTCGTCCGCCGGCGCTCGACGGCACCGCGCTGGGCCACTGGGTCGAGCTGGCGCTGCCGGAGCCGCCGTGGAACCGCCTGGTGCCGTTCGTCGGCTTCGCTTACCTCGACGCGGCGGCGGGCATGTCGACCAAGGGCGGCGCCGCCGACGATCCCGCCCTGGCCACCGCGCCGACCTTGACGGTGCGGCTGCCGATCGGCGTGCCCAGCAAGATCCTCAGCGCCGCCGAGGTGGCCGCCCGGGGCCTGCCGACGCCGCCGCCGTGGCTGAGCGGGTTCGCGCCGCAGCCGGCCACCGACGCCCCCTGGCGGACCGCGCCGGCCCTGGCGGGCCGATGGCACCGGCAGTTCCCCGACGACCTGCAGGTGCTGTGCGCCGACGGCGAGCCCGCGCGCACCGGCGGTCGCCCCGAGAGCTGCTGGGTGCGCATCGACGAGGACGCCGCCGCGCCGGCCCGGCCGACGGTCGGCGCCGACGGCGCGGAGGTGGCGCGCGGCCCGCGGCTGTACCGCGGGCGCCTGCTGTCGACGCCACGCCACCTGACCACGCTGGCCGCGGGCGATCGGGTCACGGTGCTGGCGGATCCCGGCGGGCGCTTCCCGCTGGCGGTCACCGACGCCTACCTCGCCGAGCGGCCGGCCTGGACCATCACGGCGTGCCCGCGGTGCGGCCTGGGCGAGGGCTTCGACCCGCCGTCGGTGATGGCCCGCGCCCGGTTCCCCGACGCGCCCGGTCCGCCGGTCATGTTCACCGCCCACTGTCCGCTGTGCGGTCCGCCGGCGGCGCGGGTCTTGGCCCGTCGCGAGCCGGGGTGAGCGGGCCGGACTACTCGAGCCCGTACTGGCGCAGCTTCTTCCACAGCGTGGTGCGGTTGATGCCCAGGAGCGCCGCCGCCCTGGTCTTGCCGCCGGCGCAGGCGTCGAGCACCGCCAGGATGTGGCGGCGCTCCAGCTCGTCGAGCGGCAGGATCTCGCCGCCGGCGTCGACCGCGGCCGGGGCCGGGGCCGGGGCCCGGGCCGACGGCGGCCGCACGTCGTCGACGCCCAGCCGGTCGCCCGAGGCCAGCACCACCGCGCGCTCGATGGTGTTCTCCAGCTCGCGTACGTTGCCGGGCCAGCGCTGGGCCTCGAGCCAGGTGATGGCGTCGTCGGCCAGCTCGACCTGGCCCCGGCGGGCGCGGTGGGCGGCGGCGGCGGCGAAGGCCCGGGCCAGCGGGGCGATGTCGTCCTTGCGGGCCCGCAGCGGCGGGACCTCGAGGGTGATGACCGCCAGCCGATAGAACAGGTCATCGCGGAACTGGCCGGCCGCGATCTCGGCGTCCAGGTCGCGGTTGGTGGCCGCCACCACCCGCACGTCGACGGTGGCGGTGTCGGTGCCGCCGACCGGCTTGACCTCGCCGGCCTGGAGCGTGCGCAGGAGCTTGGGCTGCAGCTCGAGCGGCAGCTCGGCGATCTCGTCGAGGAACAGCGTGCCGTGATCGGCGGTGACCACCAGCCCGCGCTTGGCGTGGTCGGCGCCGGTGAACGCGCCGCGGACGTGGCCGAACAGCTCGCTGTCGAGCAACGAGCCGACCAGCGCGCCGCAGTTGACCGGCACGAACGGGGCCTGGGCCCGATCGCTGGCCAGGTGGACCGCCCGGGCCACCAGCTCCTTGCCGGTGCCGCTCTCGCCGGTGATGAGCACGGTGGCGTCCGACGGGCCGACCTTCTCGATGGTGCGTCGCAGCTCGACCATCGGCGTCGAGTCGCCCAGCAAGCCGCCCAGCGCCAGCTGCCGGCGCAGCGCGGCGTGGTCGCGGCGCAGCGCGTCCTCGGCCAGGGCCCGGCCCACCACCAGCCGCAGCTCGTCGGGGGAGAACGGCTTGCCCAGGTAGTCGCGGGCGCCCAGCTTCATGCCGCGCACCGCGGTGTCGATCGACGGGTACGCGGTGATCAAGATGACGGTCGGCGCGGGGTCGCGATCGAGCAGCTTCGGCAGGAGCGACACGCCGTCCTGATCGGGCAGGTTGATGTCGCACAGCACCAGGTCGAAGCGGCGGCTGGCGACCGCGGCCAGGCCGGCGGAGGCGGTCTCGGCCACCTCGACCTGGTGGCCGGCGCGGCGCAAGACGTCGCCGACCAGGGCGCGGATCCCGCGCTCGTCGTCGATGACCAGGATGGTGCCGCGCAGCTCAGGCATCGCCCGGCGGTGGTACCACGGGGGCGGCAGCGACGGTCAGGCGGAACCGCGCCCCGCCGGCCGGCGCCGCGTCGACGGCGATGGTGGCGCCGGCGCGGGTCACCAGGTGCCGGACCACCGCCAGCCCCAGGCCGGTGCCGACGCCGGCGGCCTTGGTGGTGACGAAGGGATCGAACACCCGCGGCCGATCGGCCGGGGCGATGCCGGGGCCGTCGTCGCACACGTCGATCGCCACCGCGCCACCGGGCGCGGCCTGCCAGGCGACGGTCACCGCGCCGCCGGGGGTGGCGTGCAGCGCGTTGGTCACCAGGTTGACCAGCACCTGCTGCAGCGCGTGGCTGTCGAAGGCGATCGGCGGCGCGCCGTCGAGGTCGACGGTGAGCGTGGCGCCGGCCTTGCGCACCGACGGCGCCAGCAGCGCGGCCACCAGCCGGCCGACGGCGCCGGGCGCGGTCGCCTCGGGGCGATCGCCGGCGGTCTCGGCCCGGGCGTAGCCCAGGAGCCCGGCCACGATGCTCTTCATGCGGGTGGCCTCGGCGGCGATCAGCTCGAGGCCGGCCCGGTCGGGGTGGTCGTCGGCCTTGTCCTCGGCGAGCAGCGCGGCGTAGCCGAGCACCGTGGTCAGCGGGTTGTTGATCTCGTGGGCCACCTGGGCCGCCATTACGCCGACCGAGGCCAGCCGGTCGCCCCGGGCCAGCGCGGTCTGCAGCTCGGCCCGCTCGCCGATGCGGACCGCCATCTCCTCGACCCGGGTCGCCAGGTGGCCCAGCTCGCCCGGGCCGCGGACGACCGGCGCCGCGCTGGTGTCGCCGCGGGCGATGGCGTCGGCGCGCGCGGTCAGCGCCACCAGCGGCCGGGTCAGGCGCGCGGCCAAGAGCGCGCCGAGCGCGATCGCCAGCAACAGCGCGACCGCCGCCACCACCAGCGTCAGGCGCTGGGTCGCCACGGCCACCGCGTAGGCGTCGTGCTCGGGCTGGGTCAGCACGATGGCCCAGCGCACGCCCCGCAGCGACTGGTAGCTCGACAGGCTGCGGTACACCGCCAGCACGCCTCCCTCGGTCAGGTGGCCCTCGGCGGACGCGCCCAGCGCGCGGGCGATGGCCGGCTCGCCGCGCCGATCGGCGCCCAGCACCACCGCCGGATCGGATCCGGCCACGGTGGTGCCGCGCCCGTCGACCACCACCACCTGGGCGCCGGCCGGCAGCCGCGCGCCGCGCAGCGCGGTGGACACGAACGCCAGATCGATCTCGGCGACGAACACCGCGCACAGCTCGCCGGTGCGGCTGCGGGCCTGGACCACCAGCGGCACCCGCGGCCCGCCGTCGCCGAAGCCGGCGTCGCCGACGTAGCCGCCGAAGCTGCCGGCGCCGAGGTCGACGCCCGGCGGCAGCGGCCCGCCCGCCACCGGCGTGCCCCTCGGCGACACGATGGCCAGGCGCGCGATCACCGGCACGTCGCGCTCGAGCCGGGCCCGCAGGCGCGCGGTCGCGCGGCCGTCGGCGGCGTCGGTCGGCTCGGCCTGGGTCCGGGCGTCGGCCCAGGTGGCGGCGGCGATCTCGATGGTGCGCCGCGCGTCCTGCAGGGTGGCGTCGACGCCGGCGCCCAGCGCGCGGATGAGCGCCAGGTGGCCGCGGGTGACCTCGCGCTCCAGGTCGGCCCGGGTGCGCGCGAACGCGAGTGCGCCGATGGCGAGGGTCGGGATCAACGCGGCGAGCGCCAGCACGCCGACCACGCGCACCGCCAGCGAGCCGCGCCTCACCGGGCCTCCAGCGCGCGGGTCCAGGCCCGGCGGACCCCGGCCAGCGCCTCGGCGGCGGTGGCGTCGCCGGCGACCACCGCGGCCACCGCCGGCGACAGGTCATCGAACAGCGCCGCCGACAGCGGGTGGCGCGGCAGCGGCGTCGCGTCGGCCAGCGCCCGCGCGGTGGCCTGGGCCAGCGGGGCCGCGGCGGCCAGCGCGGTGAGCGTCGTCGGCACCAGGCCCAGGCGACGCGACCACGCCACCTGGGTAGCCGGCGCGGTGAGCTCGGCGGCCAGGGCCCAGGCCCGCTCGGGCGCGCGCGCGCAGGTCGGCACCACCAACAGCTGCGCGCCGCGCGGGGCGCCCGGCACGGCCGCGACGTCGAGGCCGGTGAGCCCGTCGGGCCCGGGGGTGGCCAGCGCCGGGTACGCCCACGGTCCGGTCACCAACAGCGCGAGCTCGCCGCGGTGGAAGCGCGCGGCCTCGGTCTCGGCCTCGGCGCCCGGCGGCGCCGGCGGCGCGGCGATCCCGTCGGCGAACAGGCTGGCCAGCTCGGCCAGCGCCGCCTCTGCCGCTGGGCCGTCGATGCCGAGGGTGCCGCGCCCGCCGTCGGCCACGTCGGCGCCGCGCGCCCGCAAGAACGGCACCAGCCAGTAGCCATCGACCCGCAGGCCCAGCCCATGGCGGGCGCCCTGGGTCGCGGCGGCGGCCTCGGCTTCCAGCGCGTCGAGGGACGACGGCGGCCACGGCGTCGGCGCCGGCTGCGCGCTGGGCCGCACCAGCACCAGCCCGTCGAGGGACATCGGCACCGCCACCAGCGCACCGCCCGCGGTCGCCAGGTCCCGGGCCGCCGGGGTCCAGTCGCGCGCGGCCAGGGCCGGCGGCGGTGGGACCAGGCGGGCGGCGGCGGCCAGCGCCGGCAGCCAGGTGGCGTCGACGCGGATCAGATCCGGGCAGTCGTCGGCGCGCGCCAGGGTCGCGCCCACCACCGCCTCGGCCCGCGAGAACGGCAAGAGCGTGCGCTCGACCGGCTCGGCGCGCCCGGCCAAGAGCTCGTCGAGCGCGGCCGCCTCCGGTGGCGACAGCGTGTGCATGAAGCGCACCGGCGGCGCCGGCGCCGCCGGGGCCGGCCCGCACCCAGCCACCAGGGCCACCACGGCCCGCGCGATCCACCGACGATCCATGGGGCGTCAGCCTACCTCGACCAGCCGGCGTCCGTGGTACTACCCGGCGGTGCGCAGCATGACCGGCTTCGGCAGCGGCCAGGCGAGCGACGGCGACCTGCGGGTCACCGTCGAGGTGCGCGCGGTCAACCACCGCTTCCTCGACGTCAAGGTCCGCGGCGCGGTGGCGCCGGCGGTCGAGGACGTGGTGGTCGGCAAGATCCGCGAGCGGCTCGAGCGCGGCGCGGTGACGGCGACGGTGGTGATCGAGCGCCCGGGCGCCGCCGGCGGCGCGCGGATCGACGAGGCCGCCGCCGCGCAGGCCCACGCCCAGCTCGCCGCGGTGGCGCACCGCCTGCACCTGGCGGCGCCGACCCTGGCCGAGGTCGTGGCGGTGCCCGGGGTGATCGTGGTCGGCGACCCGGGGGCCGGCGACGCCAGCGACCTGGCCCCGACGGTGGCAGCCGCGACCACCGCCGCCGTCACTGCGCTGTGCACCCGCCGGGCCGAGGAGGGCCAGGCGTTGGCCGCCGAGCTCACCGCCCGGGCCGGGGCGCTCACGGTCCTGGTCGAGGAGCTGACCGCGGCCGCGGCCGAGGTCGGGCCGACGCTGGCCGGACGCCTGCGCGAGCGCCTCGATCGCCTGCTGGCGCCGGGCACGATCGCGCCCGACCGGCTGGCCCAAGAGGTGGCGATCCTGGTCGAGCGCGCCGACATCACCGAGGAGCTGGTGCGGGCCCGGGCCCACCTGGCGGCCATCGCCGCCGCCCTGGGGGAGGCCGGTCCGGTGGGCCGTCGCCTCGACTTCCTGTGCCAAGAGCTCGGGCGCGAGGTGAACACCGCCGGCGCCAAGTCGGCTACCCCGGCGATCTCCGCCTACGTCGTGCAAGCCAAGGCCGAGCTTGAGAAGATGCGCGAGCGAGTGCAGAACGTCGAGTAGCTGTGACCACCCGTGGCTTCCTCTTGATCGTGTCGTCCCCGTCCGGGGCCGGCAAGACCACGCTCACCCGGCGGCTCCTGCGCGAGCACGCCTCCCTGGACTTCTCGGTGTCGTACACCACCCGGCCGCAGCGGCCGGGCGAGCGCGACGGGGTCGACTACCACTTCATCGACAGCGATCGGTTCGAGCGGATGGTCGCCGCCGACGAGTTCGCCGAGTGGTTCGTGGTCCACGGCAACCGCTACGGCACCGCCCGCGGGCCGATCGAGGCGGCGTTGACCGCCGGCCGCGACATGATCTTCGACGTCGACTACCAGGGGGCCCGGGCCCTGGCCAGCGCATGGCCGGTCGACTCGCTGCGGGTTTTCATTCTGCCGCCCGATCTCGACACCCTGGCGCGCCGCCTGCGCACCCGCGCCACCGACGCCGCCGACGTGATCGAGCGCCGGCTGCGCAAGGCCATCGAAGAGCTGGCCCACTACCGCGAGTACGATCACCTCATCATCAACGCCGACCTCGAGCCGGCATACCAGGTGCTGCGGGCGATCTACCTGACCCGCCGCTACGGCGTGGTCGACCGGGCTGACGTCGCCTTGCCGCTGGCCGAGCTGGGCGCCGTGGTCGCCGCCAACACCGCGGCGGCCGTCGCCGACCACGCGCAGCGCTTGATCAGCGCCTCGGGCGACTGAGCCTGCGACGGATCTTGCGGTGATGCCGGCGGCGAGCGGCGCGAGGTCGGCGCGCCTCACCTGCGACACCGCGGCGCCCGCGCGAATCGGCTTGACGACGACATGGGCCGGCGCGACGATCGAAGCATGGGGATCCGACGCACGAGCTCGCTGGTCGCCCTCGCGGCGGTCGCTGTCCTGGGATGTTCGCGGACGTTCCAGGCGGAGGTGGTGCAGCCCAACCCGCTGGTGAAGCCGACCGAGACGCTGCGCGACTCCGAGGTCGTGCGGATCGTGACCGGCGACATGGAGCTCAACGTGCCGCGCGAGGCCGAGCAGCGGGTGAGCGTCCTGCGCAACAAGCGCTACCCGCTCAACAACCAGGCGTCGTTCACGCTGGTGTCGCGCGATCGGCTGCGCTTCCACGTCCAGCTCGAGCACAAGTGGCAGGAGTGGGCCGACCTGGCCTCGTGGGAGGTGTACATGGTCGACGATCGCGGGCACCGCTACCTGCCCGAGGGCATCGAGCACGCGCACACCAAGCACCTGGTCAGCATGTGGGACCGCGAGGTGCGCAGCGTCCAGCGCAACATGTACGGCGACATCATCGCCATCAACGAGGACGGCTGGCGCAGGCGGCAGACGCTGGGCTCGCTGTCGGTGTTCCGCGGCACCGCCGACTTCGTGTTCTACCAGCGCGACCTGTTCACGCCCGACCTGCGCAAGCTGACGCTGGTGGTCCGCCGCTCGGGCCAGGCGTTCGAGTTCACCTGGAACTTCGCCGACCGCGTGGCCAACAACTGACCGGCGGCGCGCCGCGATCTCCCCCGGGACGGGCGGGCCCCGAGGCGCCCGCCGTGCCGGCGCCCCCGGGAAGTGGCGCGGTCGGCGACGCCCGGGTATCCTCGTGAGTTCGAGGTAGCCGCCGCCGTATGAGTTTCGAGCAGATCCTGTCGAGCATCGCCGCCTACGACCCCAACGCCGATCTCGATGTCGTGCGCCGCGCCTACGCCTTCGCGGCCAACGCTCACGAGGGCCAGACCCGCCGGTCCGGCGATCCCTACGTCACCCACCCGCTGTCGGTGGCCGGGATCATCACCGAGCTGAAGCTCGACGTGCCGTCGGTGTGCGCCGCGCTCCTGCACGACTGCGTCGAGGACACCTCGGCCACCGTCGAGCAGCTCGAGGAGTTGTTCGGCAAGAAGATCGCGTTTTTGGTCGACGGCGTCACCAAGCTCGGCAAGCTGCCGTGGTCGACCAAGGAGGAGCAGCAGGCCGAAAACTTCCGCAAGATGCTCCTGGCCATGGCGCGCGACATCCGCGTCATCCTGGTCAAGCTGTGCGACCGCCTCGACAACATGCGGACCCTGACCCACATGCCGCCCGAGAAGCAGGAGCGCATCGCCGCCGAGACCATGCAGATCTACGCGCCGATCGCCAACCGGCTGGGCATGGCGTGGGTCAAGGTCGAGCTCGAGGATCTGTCGTTCAAGTACCTGCACCCGGGCGAGTACGATCAGCTGGCCACCGAGGTGTCCAAGACCCGGGCCGAGCGGGTCGAGTACATCCGCACCGTCGAGCAGCTGATCACCAAGGAGATGGGCGACCACGGCGTGGTGTGCGACGTGTCGGGCCGCGCCAAGCACTTCTGGTCGATCTTCCAGAAGATGAAGAAGACCGGGCGCACCTTCGACGAGATCCACGACGCGATCGGGTTCCGGGTGGTGACGGAAAACCAGATGCAGTGCTACCAGGCGCTGGGCGTGGCCCACCAGACCTGGACCCCGATCCCCGGCCGGTTCAAGGACTACATCGCGCTGCCCAAGCCCAACCTGTACCAGTCGCTGCACACCGCGGTGATCGGGCCGCGCGGCGAGCGCATCGAGGTGCAGATCCGCACCCGCGAGATGCACGCAGTGGCCGAGCACGGCATCGCCGCCCACTGGAAGTACAAGGAGGGCAAGCCGTCCGACGACGAGACCAAGTTCGCCTGGCTGCGCCAGCTGATGGAGCACCAGAAGGAGCTGATCGATCCCACCGAGTTTCTCGAGACGGTCAAGCTCGATCTGTTCGGCGACGAGGTCTACGTGTTCACCCCGCGCGGCGACGTCAAGGCGCTGCCGATGGGGGCGACCCCGATCGACCTGGCCTACGCCATCCACTCCGACGTCGGCGATCACTGCTCGGGCGCGCGGGTCAACGGCATGATCGTCCCGCTGCGCTACCAGCTGCGCAACGGCGACACCGTCGAGATCATCACCAACCCCAACCAGAAGCCCAACAAGGACTGGCTGGCGCTGGTCAAGACCGCCAAGGCCCGGACCAAGATCCGCTACCTCTTGCGCAAAGAGCAGCGCGAGCGGGCGCTGGCGCTGGGCAAGGACATCCTCGACAAGGGCCTGCGCAAGCGCGGGGTGGCCCCGTCGAAGGCCGAGAAGCAGCTCGACGCCGCGGCCCGCGAGCTGCGGCTGGGCGACGCCGACGAGCTGGTGCTGCAGGTCGGCTACGGCAAGATCACCGTGCAGCAGGTGCTCGAGAAGATGTCGCTCGACGACGTCAAGAAGATCGAGCCCGACAAGCCGGAAAAGCCCGAGAGCGTGCTGCGCCAGCTGATCCGCAAGGTGACCCGGCGGCAGAGCGCGTCGGGCATCCTGGTGCAAGGCGAGGGCGACATCCTGGTGCGGTTCGCCCGCTGCTGCAGCCCGCTGCCGGGCGACGCCGTGGTCGGCTATATCTCGCGCGGCAAGGGCGTCACCGTGCACCGCCGCGACTGCGAGAAGGGCCTGGACCTCGATCCCGAGCGCCGCATCGAGGTGGCGTGGGACGGCCACGGCAAGGGCGCCCACGAGGTCGCGATCCAGGTGCTGTCGGCCGACAAGCCGGGCCTGCTGGCCATCATCAGCCAGTCGTTCACCGACCAGGGCGTCAACATCAGCCAGGCCCACTGCCGGGCCACCGATCACGGCCGCGCGGTGAACACCTTCCACGCCACCGTGAAGGATCTCGACCAGCTCAAGACGGTGATCCGCTCGCTGTCGCGCATCAAGGGCGTGTACTCGGTCGACCGGGTCAGCGCCGAGTCGACCTGACGCGAATAGCGCCGACGCCGGGGCGGTGCGTCTCACCGGTGATGCACAGGCTCATCGCGTTCGCTGCCGTGATCGTCGCCGCCAGCGCGGCCCGGGCCGATCGGCTGGCGCCGTGGGCCACCCAGCAGGCGTCGCTCGGGTGCTGGGACGTGGGCGGCGGGGCGACCCTGACCCTGACGCCGGTCGGCAAGCACAGCGTGCGGGCGACGTCCCGCTTTGGCCAGCGCCCGCGCGGCGGGCCGGCGGTCATCGCCGCTCCCGGGCAGTGGGTGGCGCTGGCCGGTGCCTACCAGGTGCCGTGCCGGCCACGCAGCCAGCACGGCAGCTTCTGCCTGGTGCGGCCGGTGGCCGCCGGGCTGGCGGTGGCGGTCTACGCGCGTCGACACGACGACCCGGGACAGGGGCGCCTGGTCGAGACGCGGGTCGCGACGCGGTGTCGCGGTAGAGCGTCAACCAACGCAGCGGCCCCGCCCGGCAGCTGACGGCGCCGTGGGCGAGATCGCCGGACGTGGAGATCGCACGCGAGCGGCCAGCGCCAGCGTGCGGCCGAGGGTGCCAGCGCGCGTTCGAGCGACGCGCGCGTGGGTCGGCTACTGCGCCTTGGGCGCCGGCTTGCCGGGCTCGCCCAGGGCCGCGAACAGCTCGACCGACGACACCGTCGAGCGGCGCGCCAGCTTGTTCTTCCGCTTGCGACCCATGTTCTTGTGGTTGCGCTTGCGCTTGTTCTCGGAGGCAGCAGTATTCGAGGCCATGGTCTTGGATCCGTTGTGAGAGCGGGCGTTTCTAGCCGGCCCGCGGCGGGGTGTCAATCGGTAGGTGCGCCTGGTGGTCGGCGCCGCGGCCAAAACTGCCGGATCGACTACAGGTCGACCGACGCGCTCTCGGAGGCGTGGCGCAAGAGCGCGCGGAGCTTGCGGCCCGCCTCGCCGGCCGCCGGGGCGAAGTCGACACCGAAGCCAGGGTCCTTGCCCTGCCTGATCCAGGCCACGTGCCCGGTCGCGGGGAGCACCTCGCCGGCCGGCGTCGTGATGTCGAGGCTGACCTCGGCGCCGATGGCGGGTGGCGCCTCGGCCCGCAAGAACGCGCCCCCCGCCGAGAGATCCTCGAGGGTGGTGGTGGTGGCCGCGCCTGCGCCGACCCGCCACGCCACGTTGAGCGTGGCCGGGAACCGGGCGTGGTCGCGGTGGATGGTCGACTCGACCCGGACCTCACCCCGGGCGACACCGAGCAGGAAGTCCCGGGTGGTGACGTCCTCGGCGGCGATCGCGAAGCGGAGGCCGTGCTCGAAGGCGATGCCGGTGACGTCGGCGCGGAGCAGCGCGCGGTTGGGCAGCCCGGGAAACGAGATCTCGATGAGGACGCGTTCGCCGATGGTACCGTCGGTGCGGGTGCGGGTGGACACGGTGCCGCCGTCGGCGGGGTGGTAGGCCGCCACGAAGTCGTCGGCGGTGGCGAAGGCGAGGGTCACGAGGCGCATGGTTGCTCCGGTTGCTTTCGTGGGAGGATGTCCTTAGGATCCGCTGTATTGCAAGATAGGTCTGGCCCATGAAAGTCTGTCCGAAGTGCGGCACCGAGTACGGTGACGATGCAAACTTTTGCACCAACGATGCGGGGCGCCTGATCGCGATGGCGGCGCCCGCGCCGGCTGCGCCTGCGCCGGCCGCCAACCTCATCGGTGGTCGGTTCGAACTGGGCGCCAGGATCGGCGGCGGCGCCACCGGCGACGTCTACCGCGCGACCGACCGCGAGCAGCGGACCGCGGTGGCGGTCAAGCTGATCGAGCCCGCGCTCACCGCCTTGCCCGCCACCGCCCAGCGCATCGAGCGCGAGCTGAAGCTCCTCGAGAGCGTGGCCAGCCCGGCCATCGCCAAGGTGGTCGCGTCGGGCCGGCACGGCGACCGGCTGTGGGTCGCGACCGAGTGGGTCGAGGGCGCCGCGCCGCTGACCGCGCGGGTCACCGCGGGCCCGATCGGCAACGACGAGGCCGCCGCCATCGCCACCGCCGTCGGCGGGGCGCTGCTCGAGGCGACCAAGGTCGGCGTGGTCCACCGGGATCTGTCGCCCAAGAACATCCTGATGGCCGGCGGCGCGGTGAAGGTGATCAACTTCCCGCTGCCGATCGAGGGCGAGGTGCCGGGCGTGCCCGGGTACGTCCCGCCCGAGGCCATCGAGGGCAAGCCCATCGACCAGCGGTCGGCCACCTACAGCCTGGCCGCCGTCTACTACGCGATGCTCACCGGCGCCCCGCCGTTCACCGGCGACCCGGCCGCGATCGCCCGCCAGCAGCTGGGCAGCACCATCCCGCCGCCGTCGCGCAAGGTGCCGCTGGCCCCCGAGGTCGACGCGGTGATCGCCCGCGCGATGGATCGCAACCCGGCCAAGCGCCACCTGACGCTCAAGCAGTTCCTCGACGACGTCGAGCGGGCGCGGATCGGCGAACCGTCGCCCAGCATGACCGCGCCGTTCGGCCGGGTCGGCAAGCCGGCCGAGGCGGCGACCGGGCTCGGGCCGATCCCCGGTGGCGCGGCGGCGGTGAGCGACCAGAAGACGCGGCAGATGGACGTCCAGATCCCGCCCGAGGCGTTGCGCGAGGCGGCGGCGCTCGAGGCGATGGTCCCGCCGGCCCCGGCCACGGCGCCGCCGGTGACCACCATGCCCATCGCGGTGGTGCCGCCGCCCGCCGGGGCGCCGGCCCCGTCGCCGTGGGCCCCGCCCGGCGCGTCGCCCAACCAGGTGATGACGATGCCGTTGCCACAGCAGGTGACGCCGGCGGTGGCGACGCCTGCGCCGGCCCCGGTGGTGGCCGCGCCGCAGCCGGTGGTGGCCGCGCCGCAGCCGGTGGTGGCCGCGCGGGAGCCGGTGCCGGCCGCACCGGTGATGCCGGCGGCGCCGGTGATGCCGGCGGCGGTGGCCGCGCCAGCCCACGCCGCGCCTCCGTCGTCCTCGTCGGGCAAGGCCCAGGGCGGCAAGCGCAAGCCCGAGGGCGGCGGCAAGAAGAAGGGCCAGTTCCGCGAGACGATGTGGTTCAAGAAGGGCGACCTCGACGCCGCCGCCGCCGAGGAGGCGGCCCGCAGCGCCGACGGGACGGCCCAGGACAAGGCCGACTCGTTGCCGATGGAGGATCGCTACGGCGACGACGGCTCGATCACCAGCGGCGACGCCGAGCGCTACAGCCTGCGCACCGGGCACACCTCGTCGATGCCGGCCATGCCCAACGGCCCGTCGGCGTCATCGTCGGTGTCCGAGCGCGACCTCATCGGCGAGATGAAGGGCGGCCGCACCAAGGTGCTCATCGCCGTCGGCATCGCGGTGGTCGCGATCGGCGCCATCATCGCCGCGTTCGCGCTGTAACGCGGGCCGCGTCAGGCCCGGCCGGTCGGCAGCTCGAGCTCGGCGACCAGCGCGGTCGCCGGGCGGGTCTGCGCGCGCCGGGTCAGCGCCGCGGCCAGGTCGGCCACCGCCACCACCTCGGTGGCGTCGGCCAGCGCCAGGTCGCCCCGGGCCACCAGCGCCGCCAGCTCCGGCACCAGATCGGGGTGACATCCGGCCACGCCGACCACCGTGACCTCCTCGGCCAGCGCGGTCTCGAGCGGCGGCGCGGCGGCCGTCATCGCGTCGGCGGCCACCACCACGGTGGCGCGCGGGCCGGCCACCCGCAGCGCGGCCTCGACGAGCGTCGGCGCGGTGACCACCACCCGGCGCGGGCGGGTGCGATCGCTGGTCGCCAGCGCTGCCTCGATGGCGGCGGTGTGGATCGCGCAGACGGCGGCGACGTCGGTCACCGCGGCGATGGTCGCGGCGTCGTCGGTGGCGACCACCGGGCGACAGCCCTTGGCGGCCAGCACCAGCGCGGCGAAGCGGGCGCGCGGGCCGGCGCCCAGCACCAGCACCGGGTCGCGCGGGCCGACCCCGGCGCGGGCGTACAGGCCGTAGGCCATCGCCAGATCGCCGCCGATGGCCGCCGTGGTCGGGCCCGGCAGCGCCAGCGCCCCGTCGAGCCGGACCAGCCAGCGCGCCGACGCGGTCAGGTGGGTGACCAGGGCGCCGGGGCCGGTGGTGCCGAGGCGGGCGCCGTCGATGCACACCGCCGGGCCGCCGCTGCGGCAGCGCGGGCACTCGCCGCAGGCCGACACCGTCGGCACCAGCACCCGCAGGCCCAGCCACTCATCGGCGGCGGCGCCGACCGCGGTGACCGTGCCGACCGCGGCCACCCCCGGCACGCGGCCGATCGGTGTGGCGTCGAAGCCGTCGACCGCCACCGCCTCGACCATCAAGCGCACGCGCCCCGGGCCCGGCGTCGGCGGATCGATCGCGGTCGGCTCGAGCGACCACGGCGCCAGGCCGCGCCGCCACGCCGTCGCGGTCGTCATCACTCGTGCGGCTTGTCGCCGGGGCCGGCGGTCGTCGCCTCGTCCTCGCCGTCGGTCGACGGGCGGTGGCTCTGGCCCCAGCCGAAGTTGGTGGCCGCGGTGGCCTCGGCCGGCCAGTCCTTGGCCTCGGGCCACTGGCTCGGCGGCGGCACCGCGGCGGTCGGCGCGGCGCCGAACGGGTCGGTGATGACCGCGGCGCCGATGTGGGTCGACTCGTCGAGGACGTCGTCGCCGATGCTGCCGCTGGCGGCGGCCGGCGGACCCCCGAACGACACCGCGAAGTCGCTGCCCTCGTTGTCGTAGACGTCGGCCGCCTCGAGCATGTCGGCGTCGAGCTCCTCGTCGAGGGTGATCGCCGCCGGTGGCGCCGCGGGCGGGGCCGGCGGGACGGTGCGCGGCGGCGGGGCGGCGAACCCGACGTCGACGGGGGCTGGCGTGGCCACGGCGGCCGGCGCCCCATAGCTGGTCGCCGTCAGCAGGTGATCGACGCTGGCCGGCGGCGCCGGCGGCGCCTCGGTGATCGGCAGGCCATGGCGGACACGCCAGCGGTCGAGCGCGGCAGCGAGCTCCGGGTACGGGATCATGCAGCCACGCTAACACGGCGGCCTCCCGGCCGGGGTGGTGCGCGCGGCGCCGAGACGCACTACGCTTGGGGCATGGCCCGACGCTGCCTCCCCGACCCCAGGGCTCGCCAGTCTGGGGCGTGCCGCGCGGGCTCCCCGCTGTGCCGCCTCGGCGGGCTCGTCGGCCTGGGCCTGTTGGTCGCGACCGCCGGCGCCGCCCGCGCCGACGGCGACGACCGCGCCGGGCCGCCGACGCCGGTGGCGGCCGATCCGCCCTACCGCGTGAACCTGCGCATCGGCGGGGCGTCGAGCGATCGCAACGGCAACCCGACGGTGTGCGGCGAGGTACGGGTGTGGGGCGGGCTGGCGCTCGAGAGCTGCGGCACCGGCGCCCAGGCCTGGCACAACGACGACGGCGCCGAGATGATGCACGTCCGCACCACCTACGAGGTGCTCCACCTCGGCACCGCCGGCAACGGGCGGCTGGGCGTGCGGGCCGGCGTGGGCTTCGCCGAGCTGTCGGTGGCGGCCGACCAGCTCGGCTTCCAGTTCGGCTCGCCCGACGCGACTCGCGCGTCGGTGGCCGGCCCCGAGGCGTCGGTGTCGGCGCAGTGGACCCGGCCGCTGGTGAGCCAGGTCGACGCGCTGGCCACGTTCACCGTCGGCGGGGCCTACTTCGCCGGCGCCCAGGAGCTGGTGTTTCCGCGGGCGCAGCTGCAGCCGTTCGCCTCGTTCGAGGTCGGCGTCGGCTGGTGATCGCGGCACCCGCGCGGTAAGAGGAGCCATGGCCGCGCCGCTCCGGATCCTCCGCTCCGCCGTCATCCCCGCCGGGTTCATCCACGGCTTCCCCGAGCGCACCGGCGGCGTGTCGACCGGCGCTCGCGCCTCGCTCAACCTGGGCAAGCGGTGGGGCGACGACCCGGCGCTGGTCGATCGCAACCGCGCGCTGGTGGCCGAGCACGCCGGCTTCCCGGTCGAGCAGCTGCAGATGATGCGGCACGTGCACGGCACCGGCGTGTGGCGGGTGGGCGAGCCGCTCCCCGACGAGGCGGAGTTCGACGGGCTGGTGTGCGATCAGGTCGGCCCGGTGCTGACCACCTTCGCCGCGGACTGCGTGCCGCTGGTGTTCGCCGACCCGGTGGCCCGGGTGTGCGGGTCGGCCCACGCCGGCTGGCGCGGCACGGTGGCCGGCGTCGCCGCGCGGGTCCTCGCGCGGATGGCCGAGCTGGGCTCGCGCCCGGCCGACGTCCGGGTCGCGCTCGGGCCGTCGATCGGCGCGTGCTGCTTCGAGGTCGGGCCCGAGGTGGTGGCGGCGTTCCGCGACCGCTACGGCGACGTGCCGGGCCTGGTGGTGGCGGGCCCGGCCAAGGACCACGTCGACCTGCGCGTCGCGCTCACCGCCGGCTTGGTCGAGGCCGGGGTCGCGCCCGCCCACATCGACGCGGCGCCGCCGTGCACCCGCTGCGAGCCCGACCGGTTCTTCTCGTACCGCCGCGACGGCCAGGCCGGCGGCGTGCACATGGGCTTCATCGGGCTGGCGTGAGCGCCACGCCGTAGCGCGGCAACAGCTCGCCGGTCAGCGCCGCCAAGGTCGCCACCGCCCGGTTCCACGCCACGGTGGCGTTGATCTCGCGCAGCTGGGCCGCGCGCAGCTCGTCTTGCCGTTGCAGCACGTCGACGTTGCGCGATCGCCCGCTCTGCAGCCGGGCCTGCTCGGCCGCCAGGCTCTGCTCGGCCAGGGCGATGGTGCGCTGCGCCAGCTGGTGGCGGCGCTCGGCCGCGGTGATCGCCACCAGCGCCTCGGCGACCGCCTGGCGGATCTGGCGCGTCACGTCGTCGCTGGTGACCCGCACCCGCTCGCGCCGGGCCCGGGACGCGCGGGCCGTGGCCTTGGCCGCCACCTCGCCCAGGCTGGTGCGATAGCTCAGGCCCAGCGCGGCGGTGAAGTCGTCGAAGGTGATCAGGTTGAGGGCGGCCTGGCCCGGCCCATCGGAGGTGCCCGACGGCCCGAGCGACACCGACAGATCGAGCGCCGGCAGGATGCCGCGCTCGGTGACCTCGACGTCGATGGTGGCGCCGGCCTCGAGCGCGCGCAGCCGCGCCAGCTCGGGGCTGAACGCCACCGCCTGCTCGATCGTCGCCGCCGGATCCCAGCTGCCGGGTCGGACGTCGAGCTCGGCGGTGGCGGTCAGGAGCAGCTGGCCTGGGCCGATGGGCATGGCAGCGGCCCGCCGCAGCGCCAGCGAGCGCTCGACCACGGCCACCTCCGCGGCCAAGATGTCCTCCTCCCGGGTCGCGATGGCCTGATCGACCGAGATGCGCTCGGCCGGGGCCACGCCGCCGGCGCTGATGCCGGCCTGGGTCACCCGCAGCCGCTCCTGGGCCAGGCCCAGGCTGGCGCGCCGGATGGTCAGCTCGCGCTCGGCGGCGATCAGATCGAAGTACGCCAAGACGGTGGCCTCGACCACCGCCACCGCGGCGCCGTCGAGCGCCAGGGCGTCGGCGTCGCGGGCGACCTCGGCCGACCGGGTGGCGGCGCGCACCAGGGCCTCGCCGCGCCCGCGCAACAGCGGCTGGGTCAGCGACGCGGTGATCGCGCCCGAGTAGGCGGCGGTCGTGCCCAGCTGCGTGGTCGAGTCCTGCCAGCCGGTCTCGGCGTGGAGGCCGGCGGTGCCGCCGGTCGACAGCCGGCGGGTCAGGTCGCCCGACAGCGCCACCGCCCGGGTCCGCTGGACGAAGCCGCCCCCGGAGCGGGTCGACGCGTCGAGATCGGCGCCGACGCCCCAGGCGTCCCAGGCCCGGGCCTGCTCGATGACCGCCTGGTCGACCGCGAGGTCGACCCGCGCCGACGCCAGCGCCGGCGCCGACCGCAGGGCCCGGTCGAGGAGCGCCGGCAGGTCGACCGCCTCGGCCGGGCCGGTCAGCGCGCCCAGGAGCGGCGGCACCGGCGAGCCACCGGTGTCACCGACGATGCGGACGGCGACCGTCACCGGATCGGCGGCGGCCGGCGTCGCCAGCGCCAGCGCGACGAGCACCAGGGGCGCTACCAGGGAGAGGCGATGCATGCGGCCGGTACCATGGGTGGGGAGGTGCAGGGTGTCAACCGCGCGAGCCCCGCCGGCTGTTCCCCGCGCCGTCTATTTGCGGCCCGGGCGCCGGTGACACTGGCCCGAGCGCGGTGATAGGGTCTTCCGACCCGATGGCGACGGTCCTACGTACCTACTGTTTCCTCGACGCGCTGCAGCCGCAGCTCGCGACCTTCATCGCCAAGACCGCGCGCGGCTTCTTGCCGGTGCCCGGCCAGGCCAGCCTGTGGGTCGAGATCGCGCCCGGCATCGCGATCAACCAGGTCACCGACGCCGCCCTCAAGGCGACCCGGGTCCAGCCGGCGGTGCAGGTGGTCGAGCGCGCCTACGGGCTCCTCGAGATCCACGATCACGACCAGGGCGAGGTGTTGTCGGCCGGGACCACGGTGCTCAAGCACCTGGGCGTCGGCGAGAGCGACCGCCTCAAGCCCAAGGTCCTCACCAACCAGATCATCCGCGGGGTCGAGGCCTACCAGACCCAGATCATCAACCGCACCTCGCAGGGCATGATGATCTTGCCGGGGCAGTCGCTGTTCATCCTCGAGTGCGAGCCGGCCGGGTACATCGTGCTGGCGGCCAACGAGGCCGAAAAGGCCGCCCAGGTGTCGCTGGTCAACGTGACGCCCTACGGCGCGTTCGGCCGCCTGTACATGTCGGGCCCCGAGGCCGAGGTCGACGCCGCGGCGGCCGCCGCGATCGGCGCCATCAACAGCGTCACCGGCAAGACCCCCGACAAGTTCGTCGACAAGTAGACGAAGACCGTTTCGCCGCCGGATCCGGCGGCGGGCTTTACGCAAGGCGCCGCGCCGCGGCCCCGACTAGGAGACAACGATGGCTGACGCTCTCGGAATGATCGAAGTCAAAGGCTTCGTCGGCATGGTCGAAGCCGCCGACGCGATGGTCAAGGCCGCCAAGGTCGAGCTCGTGGGCTACGAGAAGACCGGCGGGGGCTACGTGACCGCGGTCGTCCGCGGCGACGTCGCCGCGGTCAAGGCCGCCACCGAGGCCGGCCAGCGCGCCGCCGAGCGGGTCGGCGAGGTCGTGTCGGTCCACGTCATCCCGCGGCCGCACGCCAACGTCGACGCGGTCCTGCCGCTCGGCCGGGCCGGCGCGCCGACCAAGTAAGGGCCATCCTCGATGGTCCTCGGCAAGGTCATCGGCACGCTGGTGGCGACCCGCAAGGAGCCGACCCTCGAGGGGGTCACGCTCCTGGTGGTGCGGGCCTGCGACGTCGACGGCAACGACAACCCCAAGGGCGCCACCGTCATCGCCGTCGATGCGGTCGGGGCCGGCGTGGGCGAGGTGGTGCTGTACTGCTCCGGCAGCTCGGCCCGCCAGACCCAGGTCACCCAGAACCGCCCGGTCGACGCCACCATCATGGCGATCGTCGACGAGGTGACCGTCGGTGACGACCGTCGCTTCGTGAAGGGCTGACCGGAGCGAGCCCCATGGCGATGCTCGACGACGCACGCATCGAAGAGATCGTCCGCCGGGTGGTCGAGCGCCTGGGCGCTGGTCCCACCGCGGCGCCGGCCCGGCCCGCGGCCGCCGTCGAGGCGCCGCGCGCGGCTGGCCCGAACATCCCGCGCGGCACGCTGGGCGTGTTCGCCGACGCCGACGCCGCCGCCAAGGCGGCCCGGCGTGGCTTCGAGGCCAACGAGCGCCTGCCGGTCCAGACCCGGGCCAAGATGGTCGCCGCGATGCGCCAGGTGACCCTGGCCAACCTCGAGCTGTTGGCGCGCTACGCCGTCGAGGAGACCGGCCTGGGTCGCTACGAGGACAAGCTCAACAAGAACCGCCTGGTCGCGGAAAAGACGCCCGGGGTCGACATCCTGCGGCCGGTCGCCTTCACCGGCGACGACGGGTTGATGCTGACCGAGCGCGCGCCCTACGGCGTCATCTTGGCCGTGACGCCGACCACCAACCCGACCGAGACCATCCTGTGCAACGCCATCGGCATGGTGGCCGGCGGCAACGCGGTGGTGTTCAACGTCCACCCGTCGGCGGCCCGGGTCTCGAACTGGTTCGTGCACCTGCTCAACGAGGCCATCGTCGGCGCCGGCGGGCCGCGCGACGTGATCTGCTCGGTCGAGCAGCCCACCATCGACAGCGCCCAGACCCTGATGAAGCACCCGCTGGTGCGGTTGGTGGTGGTCACCGGCGGCCCGGCGGTGGTCAAGCAGGCCATGAACTCCGGCAAGAAGGTCATCGCCGCTGGCCCCGGCAACCCGCCGGCGGTGGTCGACGAGACCGCCAACCTGGACAAGGCCGCCGACGCCATCGTCCGCGGTGCCTCGCTCGACAACAACATCGTGTGCATCGCCGAGAAGGAGATCATCGCGGTCGAGTCGATCGCGAAGGAGCTCATCCGGCACCTGCAGGCCAAGGGCGCGCTGCTGCTCGACGCCCGCCAGGTGAAGGCGGTCGAGCAGGTCGTCCTCGACGGTGATCACGTCAACAAGGACTGGGTCGGCAAGGACGCCGGGGTGATCGCGGCGGCGGCCGGCATCCGCGGCCACGGCCACGATCTGCGCATCCTTTTGGCGGAGGTCGACGAGCAGCACCCGTTCGTCCAGCACGAGCTGCTGACGCCGGTGATCGGCCTGGTGCGGGCCAAGGACACCCCCGACGCCATCGCCATGGCGCTGCGGGTCGAGCACGGCTTCCACCACACCGCGACCCTGCAGTCGACCAACATCGATCACATGTCGGCGATGGCGCGGGTGTGCAACTGCAGCATCTTCGTCAAGAACGACGCCTCGTACGCCGGCCTCGGCCTGGGCGGCGAGGGCTACACCTCGTTCACCATCGCCAGCCCGACCGGCGAGGGCCTGACCACCGCGGTGCACTTCACCCGCGAGCGCCGCTGTACGCTCAAGGAAGCTTTCCGGTTCGTGTGACCGCCGCGTCGCACCCCGGGCTGCTGCCGCCCGGTGAACCGGTGGGGCCGGCGCTGGGGCTCCTCGAGCTGGCCACCGTGGCCCGCGGCGTGGTCGTCGCCGACGCCGCGCTCAAGCGGGCGCCGGCGGTGCTGGTGGCCTCGCGCACGCTGTCGGGCGGCAAGCACCTGGTGGTGCTGACCGGCGGCGTGGCCGAGGTCGAGGAGGCGATGATCGCAGGGCGCGACGCCGCCGGTGACCGCCTGCGCGATCGGCTCGAGCTGGCCCTGGCCGACGCCCAGGTGTGGCCGATGCTGGCGGCGGCCGGCGTGGTGGTCGCGGCCGACTGGGCCGACGACGCCGGGGCCGAGGCGGTGGCCATCGTCGAGACCAGCACGGTGTGCGCGGCCATCGCCGCGGCCGACGCCGCGTGCAAGGCCGCCGACGTGGTGGTGCGCGACGTGCGGCTCGCGGTGGATCTGGCGGGCAAGGCCTACTTCACGATGACCGGCTCGCTCGACGCCATCGACGCCGCGGTCGACGCCGCCCGGGCCGTGGCCGGCGATCGGCTGGTCGAGCTCGAGCGCATCGCCCAGCCCGCGCCCGAGCTGCGCGGCCGCCTGTTTCGCTGACGCGCGTTCCTCTCCCGCGGCGGCGCGGGTGCGGTCAGCGCGGATCGGCCAGGTAGATGGTGGCGCCGGGCCGCGCGGTCACCGCCGGTTCACCGTCGAGGACCAGCGGCACGCCGCGCAGCCAGGCCTCGAGGCCGGCCTGGGCCCGGGCGTCGCCGATCACCGTGGCGACCTGGCCGGCCGCGGCCACCGCGCGCTCGACCACAGCGGCCATCGGCTCCACCGTGGTGCGCGGCAGGCGGTGGATGCCAGGCGGCACCGGCCGGGGCGCGTCGCCGAAAAGCGCCAGCGCCCGCGCCGGCTGCCCGTCGAGGAACTCGCCGACGGCGTCGGCCAGGCTGGCCCGGCCGCGGTGCCAGGTCGCGAGGCCGAGCTGGGCCACGACGCCGGCGCCGACCGCCTCGGTCCACGCATCGCTGCCGGCCATCGCCGCCAAGTGCGCGCTGGGGGTGCCGGCGCCGGCGTCGCCATCGAGCCACGCCGCGTACAGCGCCGCCACCACCGGCCAGGCCGCCATCGACAGCGCGGCGCGGTCGGCCAGCGTCGCCAGCGCCGAGTCGGCCAGGGGCGGCACCGGCCCCGCCACCCCGGCGGCGGTCCGCGCCCACACCAACAGCTCGTCGCGCCAGGTGGCGGCGCGGCCGGGGTGGGGCGGCGGCCGCTCGATCGCCGGGCGCGCGGGGTGGCGGATGGTCGCCGGCAGCGCCATCGGTGGCGGCACGCCGATGGTGGTCGGCTCCTGGCGTGGCGGCGGCGGTGCCAGCGGCGGGCTGGGCGCGTCCTCGTCGGCCACCGGCATCACCGGGCGACCGCCGCCGGTCAGGCTGGTGGCCACCACGCGATCGCCCAGGCGCACCACCAGCCGCGCGTCCGCGTCGCGGTCGCGGCCGGGCACCACTCCGAGCAGCTCGCCGGCCCCCGGGTCGATGGTCTCCAGCTGGCGGATGGCGGTGTTGATGGCGTGGGGCACGCCGTCGAGCTCGGCCAGGAGCCACGCGGTGCCCGGGTGGCCCAGCACGTTGCGCGGCGGCGCCGGCAGCCGCAGCGTCGTGATGCGCCCGTCGGACAGCCGCGCCAGGTGCAGCGCCGGTTGATCGCTGGCCATCCACAGCGAGGAGCCGCGCAGCGCCAGGCCGATCGCGTCGACGTCGTCGGGCAGGACCAGCCCGAGGCGGGCGCTGGGGCGGCGCTCGGTGGCGCTCCACCGCTCGGTGCCGCGGGCGCCGAAGGTGAGAAACTGGGCGCCGTCGAGCCCGACCGCGCGGGTGAACGACGCCGGCGGCCGCAGCGGCACCGCGGCCAGGGCGCCGCCGGTGGCGGAGATGACGAACGCCTGATCGCCGCGGTCGACCAGCGCGTAGGCCCCGGAGGTCGCCAGCAGCCGGGTCGGCGCGGCCAGCTCCAGCGCCGACAACGCGGTCAGGCTGGGCACATCGTACAGCGTGACCAAGCTGGCCAAGGCGTCGTGGGCGTGGACCAACAGGTGGGCGCCGCACGCCGCCACCCGATCGCCGACCGCGTCGGCCGCCGCCACCGGGCGTCCCAGGTCACCGCCGTCGAGGACGTACAGCGTCAGCCGGCCGCCGTCGAGCACGGCCGCGTGGATTCCGTCGGTGCACAGGGCGAAGCACGGGGCCATGGGGCGGTCAGTGTAGCGAGCCGGCCGGTCCCTGCTGGGGTCGCCGAGACGCTTTTCGCTCCCTTGCGGCCGGCGCGCCGACGATCCACCATCCGCGCCATGAAGCGCATCGCTCCGGTGATCTGGCTCTCCGTCGTCGCGTTCGGCCTGGCCGCGTGCGAGAAGTCGTCGCGCGGCTCCGAAGAGGCGCCCGTCCAGCGGGGCTCCAAGCCCAAGGCGTTGCCGCCGCCGGCGCCGCCGGCCCCGCCGCCACCGACCGAGGCCGGCCACGGCGCCGACCCCCACGACCACGGCGCTGGCACGCCGGCCGCCGCGCCGGGAGCCTCGGCCCCCATGCCGCCGCCGGCCGCGCCGCCGGTGGCTGGCGCCGGCGGTGACGACGGCGCCGTGCGCGCGCCGGTGGCCGCCGATCTGGCGACCTACCTGAAGGCGGTGCCGGGCAAGGGCACGCTGCGGGCCACCATCGCCACGTCGATGGGCACGTTCCACTGCGCGCTCTACGAGCGGGAGGCGCCGATGACCGTCGCCAACTTCGTCGGGCTGGCCACCGGCCAGAAGCCGTGGAAGGACCCGCTGTCCGGCGCGGTGAAGACCGGGACGCCGCTGTATGACGGGCTGATCTTCCACCGCGTCATCCCCGGCTTCATGATCCAGGGCGGCGATCCGCTGGGCAAGGGCGTCGGCGGGCCGGGCTACAACTTCGACGACGAGGTCGCGAGCGGCCTGAAGATGGAGGCCGGCGGCCTGCTGGCGATGGCCAACGCCGGCCCGGGCACCAACGGTAGCCAGTTTTTCATCACCGAGGCGGCGGCGCCGTGGCTGACCGGGCACCACACCATCTTCGGCAAGTGCGACGAGGTCGATCTGGTGAAGCAGATCACCGGCGTGCCCAAGGGCCCGGGCGATCGCCCGACCACGCCGGTGTCGATCAACCAGATCACCATCAGCCGCAGGTAGCCGCGCGGGCGCGGACCGCCGCCCTCACGGGCCGGTCATGATCGGGTCGCACGCGCCGCTGTTGGTGCCGAACGGCGGCTTCAGGCACGGCGCGCACTTCATGCCGTCGGCACAGCCGTCCTGGCCGATGAGGAAGTTGGCGACGTCGGGGAGGCAGTCGGGCAGGCACCGGCCCTCGGCGTAGCGCGACCCGAACAGGTTCTGGATCAGGCCGGTCTCGCAGGTGGCCGGCACGAAGCCGGGCTCGAGGAACACGTTGGGGGCGCACACCATGCCGTCGTCGGTGCAGGTGTCCTGGCCCAGGCGGTCGGCGTTGGCGCCGGCGGCCGAGGTCGGCACGCAGGTGCCGCGGCCGTCGCAGCACGCCGGCAGCTGCGTCGGTCCCATGGTCGGCCCGGGATCGCACGACAGGTGGCACGCCCCGGTGTCGGTCTGGTCGAGCGGGTTCCAGCACGGCGCGCACACCTCGTTGTCGCCGCAGGTCCCCTGCTGGAGCAGGTTGGCCTGGGCGGCGATCTCCGGGAGCACCTTGGACAGGCACCGACCCTCGGCGCCACCGACCGACGCGCACGTGGCCGGCACGAAGGCCCCGCCGGTGCGAATGAAGTCGTCGGGGACGCACTTGTCGGTCGAGGCCGGGCACTCGGCCAACCGCGACCGCATCTCGTCGGGCACCAGGATCAGCGACAAGCAATGGGCGTCGGGGCCGCACGCGGGCAGGTTGGCCGGATCGATCAAGTCGGGACCCGTGTGCGGGCAGGCCCCGCCGCCGCCGAACCCGCCCTCGCAGGTGTAGCGGAGGTTGCACGCGCCGGTGTCCTGGCCATCGAGCGGGTTGATGCACGGGACGCAGCGCTCGCTATCGGCGCAGGCCTCTTGCGGCAGGATGCCCCACACGTCAGCGACCTGCGGGATGCATCCCGACAGGCACACGCCGTCGGCGCCCTGCAGCGAGGTGCAGCTCTTGGGCTGGTACACGCCGCCGGTGGCGATGAACGGATCGGGGACGCAGGTGCCGCCGCCCGCGCACGCGGCGAACTTGTCGCGCAGGACCCCGGGCACCGTGTCGTCCGGCAGGCAGTGCGCCCCGCCGACGAAGTCGGTGCAGCAGGTGGGCAAGGTCGAGGGATCGCGGGGGCTGCCGAACGGGCCGTCGCACGCCGGCGTGGGCAGCGGATCGTCGTCGCCGGTGGAGGGGCCGCCCGCGACACCGCCCACGTCGCCGACCTGACAGCCGAGGGATCCCACGAGCGCCGAGAGAAGGACCAGGGTGACGGTTCGCATGGGTCGACGTAGTTCAAGCTGCGCGCCAGACCCACCCGAGCCGAAGTTCCAGACACTTGGAACGAACGATCGGTGATCGCATCCGGACACCTCGACCGCGCGCCCGACGCGGGGCCGAAGTCATCGCGATCGGGGACTTTTTCCCCTGATGGCCGGCGCCCGCACCGGGCCAAGTGAGCGTCATGGCCCGCGCGCTTCGGCCCGATCGCACAGTGCGACCTCGGCCCAGGATGTGCTGAACGGTAGTGCGACCCATGCCGTCCGCCCTCGTGTCCAATGACTTCGCCCAGGTCGGCGCGACGTCGTCGACCGCCAGCGAGGAGACCTCCCCCGGGCGGCGCTCGCCGCTGGTGCTGGCCCGGACCCGACGCCGCATGACGGTGATGGTGGGCCTGGCGCTGGTGTACGCGGTCGCGGTCATGGTGGTGGCGCTCGGCACCGCCGATCGTGGGTTCGTCATCTACCAGGGTGGGGCGGTGGCCGCGGTCGACCCCGACGGTGGCGCCGCCACCGCCGGCCTGCGCGTGGGCGATCTGATCGTGGCGGTCGACGGTGTGGCGGTCCACGACGCCTTCTCGCGGCACGCCGCGGTCCGCACCATCGCGCCCGACCGCCCGGTCACGCTGACCGTCGCCCGCGGCGGCGTCGAGGTGCCCATCGCGTACACCGCCCCGCGCCGCCTGCCGCTGGCGTCGATGGCCGGCGTGGTGCTGGCGCTGGTCATGCTGGGGCTGGGCCTGGTGGCCGATCGCGGCCAGGGCCACGCCCTGCCGCAGCAGTTCCTGCGCTCGACGGTGATCTACGTGGTGTTCCTGGCCGGCGCGTTCGTCCTCGACGTCACCGTGTCGCACGACGCGTTGCTCTTGCCGTGGCTGTTCGCGATGTGCCTGGCGGCCCCAGCCACCTGTCACTTCATGCTGCGGTTCCCGGCGGGACGGCGCGCGTTCTCGCGGCGCGAGCGGGTGGCGCTGTACGGACCGGGGCTGGTCCTGGCCGGGGCGCTGGCCGCCAACCAGCTGGCGTTCAACGCCGGCCTCGACGTGCCGGGCCGGCCCCGGATCACCGCCCTCGGCGGCGCGCTGGCCGGGGTGCTGGCGATGATCTACATGCTGGTCGGGTCGGTCGCCCGGTCGCGCCGGCTGCGGGCCCAGGCCCACCTGATCGATCCGGTGGCGGTGCGCTGGCTGCACGTCGCCGGGGTGGTCATCGTCGGCCCGCTCGCGCTCGGGGTGATCGCGGCGGTCCGGAATCCGGACGCCTTCGTCTCGGGCGGGTTCCGGCCCTACGTGGCGTTCGCCATGGTGGCGGGCTCGGCCTGCGTGGTGCTGGCCATGACCCGGGTGCCGTTCGGCGAGCTCGATCGCCTGTGGCGGCGCTCGACCGGCTACCTGCTGGCGACCCTGGCCGCGGCCGGCCTGTACCTGGTGGCGATCGGCCTGCTCGGCGGCGTCGCCAGCTGGTTCGGCGGCGGCCTGCGCGCCACGCTGGGCGCCACCCTGATGGCCGCCGTGGTGTTCGGGCCGCTGCGGGTCAAGCTCCAGCGGCTGGTGGACGCCCGCTTCGCCCGCGACCGGAGCCGGGCCCGGGCCCTGCTGCGCGAGGCGGCCGAGGCCGCGGTGGCCACCCTCGATCACGGCGCGGTGTGCCGGGCCTTCGTCGAGCGGGTCGCCCACGGGCTGGTGGCCGACGGGGTGGCGCTGTACTTGCGCGACGACGGCGGCTGGACCCGCACCGTCGCGGCCGGCACCACCGCGCTGCCGCCCAGCCCTGACCCGGCCGGCCAACGTGCGCTCGACGCCGCCTGGGAAACCCGGGCGGTGGCCGAGCTGCCGGGGCGGATCACCGTGGTGCCGGTCCCCACCGACGCCCGGGGTGCGGCGGTGATCGCGGTGGTGCCGCGCGACGACGGCCACCTCGACGTCGAGCAGGTCGAGCTCCTGGCGGCGGCCGCGGCGAGCCTGGCCATCGCCCTCGACAACGCCCGGGCGCACGCGGCGCTGTACGAGCTGACCGAGCGGCTGCGGCGCGAGGTCGAGCTGGCCGAGCGGCGGCGCCAGGAGATCGCGCGGCTCAAGGAGCGCCTCGAGGACGAGAACCGGGCGTTGATCGGCGAGCTGGCGGCCCGGACCGGCAAGGCGCCGGTCATCGGCGCCGGCTTGGCGGCGACCTTCGAGCTGGCCACCAAGGTGGCGCGCACCGACGCCACGGTCCTGATCCGCGGCGAGACCGGCGTCGGCAAGGAGCTGATCGCCCGCGCCATCCACGCCGCGTCGCCGCGGCGGTCGGGTCCGTTCGTGGTGGTCGACTGCGGCGCGATCGCGGCCGGCCTGGCCGAGTCGGCGCTGTTCGGTCACGCCAAGGGCGCGTTCACCGGCGCCATCAAGGCCGCGGCTGGCGCGTTCCGCTCGGCGGGCGGCGGCACGGTGTTCCTCGACGAGCTGGGCGAGCTGCCGCTCGAGCTCCAGCCCAAGCTCTTGCGGGTGCTGCAGGAGCGCGAGGTCCAGCCGGTGGGCGCCGACGGCCCGGTGCCGATCGACGTCCGGGTGGTGTGCGGCACCAACCGCGATCTCGATCAGGAGGTGGCGGCCGGGCGGTTCCGCGAGGACCTGCTGTACCGGCTGCGGGTGGTCGAGGTGGTGGTGCCGCCGCTGCGGGCCCGCAAGGGCGACGTCGCCGCGCTGGCCGAGCACTTCCTGGCCCGCATCGCCGCCCGCGCCGGCGGGCCGGCCAAGGTGCTGTCGGCCGACGCCCTGACCACCTGCCTCGAGCACGACTGGCCGGGCAACGTGCGCGAGCTGGAGCACGCCCTCGAGGCGGCCGTGGTCTACGCCGACGGCCCCACCATCGCCGCCCGCGATCTGCCCATCGCCGGCCGGGTGTTCAAGCGGCGGGCCGAGCACGCGCTCGATCAGGCGCTGGATCCGGCGGTGGTCGGCGACGGCGCCCCCCGCTCCGGCCTGCGCGAGACCCTCGAAGATCTCGAGCGCGGCCGCCTGGCCGAGGTCCTGACCCGGTGCGCCGGGAACCGCAGCCGGGCCGCCAAGGCTCTGGGCATGTCGCGCGGCGCGCTGCTGCGCCGCCTCAAGCGCTACGGCCTCGACGACGTCGGCGCCGCGGCGGTCGACGCCGCCTGAGCGCCCGTGATGACCGCCACCGCGGGCCGGCCGGGTGGCTGTGGTAACCTCGCGCCGACCGATGCTGGCTCCACGCGTTGCCCTGCTCGTGTTCGCGCTGTCGGCGGTGGCCTGCGGGACCCGCCGCGACCCGGACTTCTGCTGCTCCACGGAAGAGTCGTGCGCGGCCACCGGCACCGAGGTGGGCCTGACCGCCTGTACCGATCCCGCGGCCCCGGTGTGTGACGACGACGGCGTGCTGGGCGCCGCCCGACCCCGCACGTGCATCCCGGACATCGGCGGCACCTGCAGCGTGCAGCCCGACTGCACCACCGCCGAGCGGCCGTACTGCGTCGACAACCGCTGCGTCCAGTGCAAAGTAGGCGACGCGGCGAACGACTGCACCGGCACCACCCCGACCTGCAGCCCGACCACCAACCTGTGCGTCGCGTGCGGCGGCGCGGCCGACTGTATCGGCGAGCCGGGCGGCGCGGTGTGCGACCCAGGCACCGGCGCCTGTGTCGAGTGCAACGACGCCGCCGACTGCACCGACCCCAGCCGGCCGGTGTGCGAGGCCCACGCCTGCCGCGGCTGTGCCCTCGACGACGAGTGCGCCAGCCTGGTGTGCGATCGCGACAGCGGCGCCTGCGCGCCGGCCGACCAGGTCCTGTACGTCGACGGCGCGGCGGCGCCCGGCAACACCGCCTGCACCCGCGCCGCGCCGTGCGCGACCATCACCGCCGCGATCGCCGCCGCCGCTGGTGGCGACCGCACCATCCGGGTCGCCGCGGGCACCTACGCGGGGGCGCTGGCCGTCACCGCGGGGCACCTCACCATCCACGGGGCGGGCTACCAGACGACCACCATCACCTCGGCGGCGGCGGCGACGGTGGCGGTCACCGGTGCCACGGTCGATCTCGAGGACGTCACGGTGACCGGGCAGCTCAACACCACGGTCGGCGTGACCTGCACCGCCAACGGTGCGCTGCGCCTGCGCCGCGCCTGGATCCGGGACAACACCGGCGGCGGCGTGTCGGTCAACGCCTGCGGGTTCGACGCGGTCAACACGGTGATCACCTCCAACGGCGGGACCGGCTCGAGCTTCGGGGGCGCGCTCATCACCGCGCTGACCACCGCCCACCCGGTCCGCTTCGAGTTCAACACCGTCGCGTTCAACACCTCGGGCTCGCTCATCAAGGGGGTGTCGTGCTCGGCGGTCCCCGTCGGTGGCGTCCGCATCCGGTCGAGCGTGGTGTGGAGCGAGCTCGGTGCCGGCGCGGTCGGCAGCGAGTGCGTGGTCGAGCGGTCGATCGTGAGCGCGGCCGTGACGGGCACCGACAACATCGTCACCGCCTCGCCGGGGCTCACGGCCATCACCGGTCGGCCCATGGCCGGCTCCGCCGCCATCGACCACGGCGACCCCGCCTCGACCGTCACCGCCGACATCGACGGCGTGGCCCGCGGCGCGGCGCCCGACAGCGGCGCCTACGAGCTGCCGTAGCCCCTCGGCGTCCCGGCGGCGCTCGGTCCCGACGGATCGGCTACAGTCGCGCCCTCATGGCCGTGGTCCACGACTCCGCCGACGTCCGGTTCCAGCCGGCCGACCCCGGCGACGCGCCGACGGTGCCGTTCAAGCGGCACCTGTTCATGCTGGGGCTGGTGATGGCGGCGGCCGAGCTGGTCCTCATCGCCTACCCGCTGTGGGCGATGTTCGATCTGGGCAGCCTGGGGTCGCGGGCCATCGTGCGCATCGGCGTGCCGACCGCAGCTGGCGCGGTGCTGGCGTGGCTGGCCATCATCGCCGCCTGGCTGGTCCCGATCCGCGCGTGCGTGGTGGCCCACCGCCGCGGCGAGCGGGCCGCCAAGTCGCTGGCCGCGCGCGGCTACCGCGCGTGCCTGCGCACGCCGCTGCGCGTGATGGTCGGGCGCACCGCGTTGTGGGTGGTCATCGCCGCGGCGGTTGGCGCGTTTCTGGTGCGGTTCCAGGACTGGCCGGCGTCGCGGGCCCTGGCGCTGGCGTCGCTGGCCGGGCTCCACGCCGCGCCGCTGGCGGCGGTGCGCGCCGCCTGGCTGGCCCGCATCCTCGGCCGGGTCCGGACCCGGCTGTTCGTCGTGACCCCCCCGGTGCGCATCTTCGCCGACGAGCACTACCGCCAGCTGGTGCTGATGTCGGTGGGGGCCGCCGCCGGCGCGCTGGTGATGCAGTCGGGCTTCCTCTACTACTTCGTGCCGATCTCGTTCGAGCACTACCTGGGCATCGAGACCTACCTGCCCACCGCGGTGGCGCTGGGCTGGATGGTGTGGGCCGGCATCGCCCGCTGGCAGTGTCGGCCGATGGTGCGCTACCTGGCGGCGGCGGCGGGCGACGGCGGCGACGCCGGCGAGGTCGGCAACGCGACCTCGGTCTACCGCCTGGCCCAGGCGCTGCCGTACCGCCTGGCCGCGGTGTCGCTGGTGGTGTGGGTCGTCATCGCGATCACCGTCGGGCTCATCGCCCGCCGCTACCTGGCGGTCGAGGCCGACGACACCGTGGTCGGCATGGCGGCGCTCCTGGTGGTCGCGCTCACCGCCACCATCTACGAGACCCTGGGTCACCGCGACACGCTGCGGCCGCTCCTGTCCCACCTGTCGACCCGCTACCGGATCCCGGTGCGCGCGGTGGCCACCCCGCTGTCGCTCGGCTCGAAGATGCTCTTGTCGTTCGGTGGGGTGGTGGTGCTGGCGTGCGGCATGGCGATGCTGTGGGGCTTCGTCCAGTACAAGAACCTGGCAACCGACGCGGTGGCGCGGCGGGCGCACCTGGGGCTGGCCTGGGTCCAGTCCGAGGTGCAGGCCGCGGCCGCGGCCGAGTCGGGCGCCCCGACCCGGGCGCTGGTCGCCGCCACGTTGCGCGACGTCGGCGCCCGCAACCCCGAGGCGTCGGCGGTGGTGTACTACGTCGACGACAGCGCCCAGGGCCTCGAGCTGGTCGCGGTCGGCGGCGGGCCGATGGGGGCCCCACCGTTGCCCTGGTACACCGTGGCCACCATCGCCCGGCCCCAGTCGACCTGGGTCACCGTGGGCCCGGCCAGCCTGGCCGGGGTCAGCGCGCGCTTGCAGGTCCGGTGGCACGGGCGTGACTTCGATCTGGGCGCGGTCGCGGTGCTGTACCCCGACTACCGCGGCCGCGGCGAGTCGATGGTGCGGCCGCTGCGCGAGCTGACCGTGTTCTTCTTGGTGCTGTTCGCGGCCTGCGCCGGCATCGTGCTGGTGACGGTGTCGCAGTTCGTCACGCCGATCCGCCGCCTCGAGCAGCGGGCCGACGCCATGGCCCGGGGCGAGCTGGCCGACCCGGTGACCGCCGGCGGCGACGGCGACGAGGTCGGCCGCCTGACCTTCGCGATCGAGGAGATGCGGCGCGCGCTGCGCGACAAGCTGCGCTCGACCGAGGAGGTCAACCTCGATCTCGAGCGGGCGGTCCAGCGCCGCACCCACGACCTGGCCAAGAAGAACAAGGAGCTGGCGGAGACGCTCGACAAGCTCACCCGGACCCAGGCCCAGCTGGTGCGGTCCGAGAAGATGGCCTCGATCGGGCAGCTGGTCGCCGGCATCGCCCACGAGATCAACAACCCGGTCAACGCCATCGTCAACACGGTGGGCCCGCTCGAGGAGGCCATCGGCGAGCTGGCGTCGGACCCGGCCCACACGGAGGCGGCCGACGACATCCGCGACATGGTGCGGGTGGTGCAACGCGGCGCCCAGCGCACCAAGGCCATCGTCACCGCGCTCCACAACTACTCGCGGACCGACGACGACAAGGTGGTCGAGTTCGACCTCAACCGCAGCCTCGACGACAGCCTCGAGCTGTTGCGGCACCTGCTCAAGGGCAACGTCACGGTGGCGCGCGACTACGGCGAGGTGGGGCGGGTGCGCGGCCACGCCGGCCAGCTGGGTCAGGTGTTCATGAACCTGTTCACCAACGGCATCCAGGCCATGGCCGGGCGCGACGACGCGGCGCTCACCATCGCCACCCGCACCATCGGCGACCAGGTCGAGGTCCGGGTCACCGACAACGGGCCGGGCATCCCGGCCGAGGTCGTGCCGCGCATCTTCGATCCGTTCTTCACCACCAAGGACGTGGGCGAGGGGACCGGCCTGGGCCTGTCGATCGTGCACGAGCTGGTCACGCGCCACTCGGGCTCGATCGAGGTCGAGACCCGGGTCGGGGAGGGCACGACCTTCGTCGTCACCCTGCCGCGCAACCAGGAGCAGCTGCGGCCGTCACGGCACGGCTAGCCGTGGGCAGGGCGGGCGCGCGGTCGGCGTGCCAATGTGGCAGCCCCGCCAGGACCGGCTGACACGCTGGCAGCGCGGCCGACGCCGCTCCGCTTGCCGAGACGGAATATCAGCCGGTTGCGGTCGGTTCTCCCTGGCACCAGGCTTGAATATGTCCAGCCCGCCATGCTGCACCCGCGTCCCCTCGGTTCCATGCGCCACGCCGGCGGGGTGTCGCGTCGCGTCTGGGCCACGGAGCCCCGCGGCTTCGGCGGTGCCATGACCGACCCCGACGGCGACCCGGCCACCGCGGATGACGGGCTCGCCCCGGGGTGGGATCCGGCCCGGGCGGTGCTCGTGGTCGACGACGAGGCCTCGATCGTCGAGTCGCTCGAGAAGATCTTCCGGCGCGAGGGGTTCTCGGTGGTGACCGCGACCTCGGGCGCCGAGGGGCTCGAGCTGCTGCGGCGGCACCGGATCGGCGTGCTGCTGAGCGATCTGATGATGCCCGGGACCACCGGGATGGACCTGCTGCGCGCGGCCAAGACCGTGGCGCCCGAGACCGAGGTGGTGCTCATGACCGCCTACGGCACGGTCGAGACCGCGGTCGACGCCATGAAGGAGGGCGCCTACGACTTCGTGTCGAAGCCGCTCAAGCGGGCCCACGTGGTGCGGGTCATCCGCAACGCGCTCGAGAAGCAGTCGCTGGTCACCGAGAACCGGGCGCTCAAGGCCCAGCTCACCGAGCGCCGCCGCCGCGCCATCATCGGCACCTCGCTGCCGTGGCGTCGGACCATGGACACCATCCACCAGGCGGCGCCGTCGGAGGCGACCGTGTTGCTCCTGGGCGAGAGCGGCACCGGCAAGGAGCTGCTGGCCCGGTCGCTGCACGAGAACTCGACCCGCGCCAAGGGCCCGTTCATCGCCATCAACTGCGCCGCCATCCCCGAGGCCATCCTCGAGGGCGAGCTGTTCGGCTACGAGAAGGGCGCGTTCACCGGCGCCACCAGCGCCCGCGACGGCCGATTCGAGACCGCGTCGGGCGGCACCCTGTTCCTCGACGAGATCGGCGAGATCTCGCGCCACGTCCAGGTCAAGCTGTTGCGGGTGCTGCAGGACCGCGAGATCGAGCGGCTGGGCGCCAGCGGCAAGGCCCGGCCCATCGACATCCGGCTCATCGCCGCCACCAACGTCGACCTGGCCGAGGAGGTCCGCGCCGGGCGGTTCCGCGAGGACCTGTTCTACCGGCTCAACGTCATCCCGGTCCACGTCCCGCCGCTGCGCGATCGCCGCGAGGACGTGCCGATCCTGGCCCAGCACTTCGTGCAGCTGTACGCCGAGAAGAACGGCAAGGCCATCTCCGGCTGCACCCCCGGCGCGCTGGCGCGGCTGGCCGACTACCGGTGGCCGGGCAACGTGCGCGAGCTCGAGAACGCCATCGAGCGCGCGGTGGTGATGACCCGGGGCAACACGCTCGACGAGGACGCCCTGCCGGCCGAGGTCCGACACGCGGTGGCGGTGGGCGCGCCGGGGTTGACCTTCGCGGTCGGCACGCCGCTGGCCGACATCGAGATGCGGGTCATCCGCGAGACGCTGCAGCACACCCGCGGCGACAAGCGACTGGCGGCGACGCTGCTCGGCATCGCCACCCGCACCATCTACCGGCGCCTGGCCGAGTCGAGCGATCCGGTGGATCGCGCGGCCAGCACCGACGTCGACGTCGCCGATGGCGGCGACGACCGCCCCGGCGAGGGAGCCTGACCATGCAGGAACTGGTACGTCGCTATTTCTGGGTGGTGGTGGTGGCCGCCGTCATCGCCTCGGCGGTGTTCGCGGCCAAGGCCACCAACCACGTCGTCGAAGGCAAGTTCCTGGCCGATCCGGCGCGCGGCCCGTCGGTGAAGCCGCCGGCGCCGGCGCCCAACGCCGGCGTCGCCACCCGCAGCAAGAACGGCCAGCCGCTGGTCGACCGCAACATGTTCTGCGCCAGCTGCCTGCCGCCGGTCGAGGCGGTGGCCGCCACCGGGCCCATCGATCCCAACGCGGTGACGCTTACCGGGCTGCCGCTGTCGTTGATCGCCACCCACGTGGCCGAGCCCAAGGAGCCCGAGGACAAGGCCAACTTCGCCACCGTGCTCAACACCGGCACCCAGAAGCAGGGCGCCTACTGGGTCGGCTCCACCATCCCCGGCGCCGGCCCGGTGGTGGCGGTCCACTACAAGTTCGTCGACTTCACCAACACCGCCACCGGCCGGCGCGAGCGCATCTCGCTGACCGGCGAGGTCCCGCTGCCGCCGCCGCCGGTCACCACCACCGTGGCCGCCGCGCCGCCGGCCGACGGCGACGAGCTGACCGCCGCCATCGACTCCGGCATCCGCCGCATCGACGACACCACCTACGAGATCGACAAGTCGCTGGTCGACAAGGTGCTGGCCAACCCGATGGCCATCGCCAAGGGGGCCCGGGTCATGCCGTCGTCGAAGAACGGCGAGCCCAACGGGTTCCGCCTGTACGCGGTGCGGCCCAACTCGGTGTACTCGAAGCTGGGCTTCTCCAACGGCGACACCATCGGCGGCATCAACGGCATGCAGCTCACGTCGATGGACAAGGCCATGGAGATGTACGCCAAGCTGCGCGACGCCTCCTCGCTCCAGGTCGAGGTCACCCGGCGCGGCAAGCCGGTCACCCTCAACTACACGATCCGCTAGCACCGCCACGCCCCGCGACGCCCTCCACGATCTGCGCGGCCCGGCCGCGCCACCGCCAACGCCCGTCGACGCTAGCCCGGTAGCGCGTGCCCGACTCGGAACTCCTCATGAAGCACTCCTCTCGCACTCCTCGTGTCTTCGCCGCGCTGGTCGCGGTCGCCCTCGCCGCCGCGGGGACGGTCACCCCGGCCCGCGCCCAGCCCGGCGGTGACGCCATGCCGGGCGACGACGCGCAGCTGTACAACTGCGGCAAGGCGGCCAAGTCGTTCGCGGTCACCCTCAAGCCGGAGACCGAGCTCAAGGATCTGCTGACCTGGGCGATGGGGTTCACCTGCAAGAACTTCATCTACGAGTCGAGCATCCTGCAGCGGTCCAAGAAGCTGACGGTCATCGCCCCCAACAAGATGACGCCGCAGCAGGCCTACCGCCTGTTCCTGGTCGGGCTGTCGACCATGGGCCTGACGGTGGTGCCCAAGGGCAACGTGCTGCGCATCGTCGAGTCGGCCAACGCCAAGTCGGAGACGGTGCCGATCTATCGCTCGGGCTCGCCGGCCAACTCCGACGACGTGGCCCGCCTGATCCTGCGGCCCCAGCACATCGCGCCCGAGGAGCTGTCCAACGCGTTGTCGGTGGTCAAGTCCAACATCGGCATCATCCAGCCGGTGCCCAAGGCCGGCGTGCTGGTCATCACCGACTACTCCAGCTCGATCCGCGACATGGTGACGCTCACCAAGGAGCTCGACCGGCCGGCCTCGGGCGAGGGCATCTTCACCATCCCCGTCAAGTACGCCGACGCTGCCGCGCTGGCCCAGAAGCTGTCGGAGATCCTCGGCACCAACCAGGGCCCGACCGCGCCCGGCGGCAAGGGCACGCCCAGCACCAACAAGGACGAGGTGGCGGCGGCGGTGCCGTCGAAGATCTTGTCGGACGACCGCACCAACACCCTCATCATCCTGGCCACCGAGGCCGGCTACCTGCGGGTGCGCGGCCTGGTCGAGCGCCTCGACGTGGCGGTGGCCGCCGGTGGCGACGCCGGCTCGATCCACGTCTACCGGCTGGAGAACGCCAACGCCGAGGAGATGGCGCAGACCCTCAACGGCGCGCTCAGCGGCGTCAGCCAGAACGCCAACCGCCAGGCCGGCCGGCCCAACCCGGTGCCGACTCGCCCGGCGGCCCAGGACCTGGGCGGCGCCTCGTTCGAGGGCCAGGTCCGCATCACCCACGACGCGCCCACCAACGCCCTGGTGGTGCTGTCGAGCGGCCGCGACTTCCAGGCGCTCAAGGACGTGGTCCGCGAGCTCGACGTGCCGCGCCGCCAGGTGTTCATCGAGGCGGTCATCCTCGAGCTCAACGTCGGCAGCGGCATGGACCTCGGCTCGAGCTTCCACGGCGGCCTGCCGATCGGCTCCAACGACGACGGCATCCTGTTCGGCGGCGTGCAGTCGAGCGACCTGAAGTCGCTCGACCTGACCAGCCTGGCCTCGGCCACTGGCCTCATCAGCGGCCTGATCGGCCCGATCCTGCCGCAGTCGCAGGAGCTGCTGGGCACCAGCATCCCGTCGTACGCGATGCTGTTCCAGGCCCTGGCCAAGTCGTCCAACGTCAACGTGCTGTCGAGCCCGCACATCCTCGCCACCAACAACGAGGAGGCCGAGATCTCGGTCGGCCAGAACATCCCGTACCAAGGCGGCATCAACTTCGGCGGCTTCGGCCAGGTCGGCGGCGCCACCGGGTCGAGCTTCGGCCAGCTGTCGATCCAGCGCCAGGACATCGAGCTGTCGATGAAGATCACCCCGATCATCAACGCCAGCGACATGGTCCGCCTCAAGATCGAGCAGCAGATCCAGGACGTCGGCGACAAGGACCCGCAGCTGGGGCCGACCTGGACCAAGCGCAAGATCAAGACCACCGTCGTGGTGCGCGACCAGCAGAGCGTGGTCATCGGCGGGCTGATCTCCGACCGGGTGTCGTACACCGAGTCGAAGGTGCCGCTCCTGGGCGACATCCCGATCCTCGGCTACCTGTTCAAGTACACCAAGCGCGACAAGAAGAAGACCAACCTGCTGCTCCTGCTCACGCCGTACGTGGTCCACGACCAGCTCGACCTGCAGGCGATCGTCGAGCGCAAGACCCGCGAGCGCAACGAGTTCCTGCGGTCGTTCGGCAACCTCGACCACGCCAAGTACGATCACGGCATCGACTACCGGCGCAAGCGCGGCCTGGTCGAGGAGATCAACCGGACCGTGATGTCGGTCGATCAGGATCGCGAGGTGCTGCGGGCGCTGGCCGAGAGCGAGGGCGGCCTGCCCAGCGGCCCGATCCAGTACGAGCTGCCCGGCGCCGGCGACGCCTTCGACGATGGCGACGGCACCACCCCGGCCCCGACCCCGACGCCGGCCCCGGCCCCGCCGGCGCCCACCGGAGGCGCCAAGCCGTGAACCCGGCGAGCTATCCAGCCGGCGCGCCGGTGGCCCCGCTGCTGGGGGAGCTCCTGGTGCGCGATTTCGGGGTCGCGCCCGACGCCATCGAGCGGGCCCTGGCCAAGCAAGCCGAGGACGGCGGGCTGATCGGCCAGATCCTGGTCAACCTGCGGCTCATCGACGAGGATCAGCTGGCGGCGGCGCTCGGGCTGCAGGCCGAGATGCCGTCGCTGCGCGAGCTGCCCAAGGCCGAGGACATCCCGGCCGAGCTGGTCGAGCGCCTACCCATCAACTTCGCCAAGCAGCACCGGATCTTGCCGATCGGGCGCGACGCCGCGGGCCGGGTCCAAGTCGCCATCTGCGACCCGTTCGCGCTCGACGTCCTCGACGACGTCGCGGTGCTGCTGGGCGGCGCGGTCGATCCGGTGGTGGCGTCGCCGGCCAAGATCGTCGAGCACATCAACAAGGTGTTCGGGCGGCTGCGGCAGGGCGCAGAGCTCGACCACGACCAGAAGAAGGACGAGGAGGACGAGTTCGGCCAGGGCGAGGAGCTGGTCGACATCCTCGACCTCAACGACGAGGCCCCCATCATCCGCTGGGTCAACTCGCTGATGTTCCAGGCGGTCAAGGAGCGGGCCTCGGACATCCACATCGAGCCGGGCGAGAAGGACGTGGTGGTCCGGTTCCGCGTCGACGGCGCCCTGCGCGAGGCCAAGCGCGCGCCCCGCAAGTTCCTGGCGTCGATCCTGGCCCGCGTGAAGATCATGGCCGGCCTCAACATCGCCGAGAAGCGGCTGCCCCAGGACGGCCGCATCCGCCGCAAGATCGCCGGCAAGGACGTCGACATGCGCGTCGCCACCGTGCCGACCGCGACCGGCGAGCGCATCACCACCCGTCTGCTCGATCGCAGCTCGGTGCTCCTGGGCCTGGCCGACATCGGCATGGCCGAGGACACCCTGGTGGCGATCCGCAGCATCATCCGGCGGCCCTACGGCATCTTGCTGGTCACCGGGCCGACCGGCTCGGGCAAGACCACCACGCTCTACGCCTGCCTGTCGGAGATCAACGCCCCCGACGTCAACATCCTCACCGTCGAGGATCCGGTCGAGTACCAGCTCGAGGGCATCAGCCAGACCCAGGTCAACCCCAAGATCGACCTGACCTTCGCCTCGGGGTTGCGCTCGTTCCTGCGCCACGACCCCGACGTGATCATGGTCGGCGAGATCCGCGATCGCGAGACCGCCGAGATCGCGATTACCGCGTCGCTGACCGGCCACTTCGTGTTCTCGACGGTCCACACCAACGACGCCGCCGGCGGCATCACCCGCCTGACCGACATGAACATCGAGCCGTTCCTGATCGCGTCGTCGGTGTGCGGGCTGATGGCCCAGCGGCTGGTGCGCCGGCCGTGCCGCGAGTGCGCGCGCCCGGTGCGGCCGTCGGAGGCGCTGCTGCGCGAGCTGGGCATCGAGCCGGATCGGTTCTACGCCGGGGCCTACGAGCTGCCCGGGGTCAAGGGCCAGCGCGAGCTGCCCACCGGCCACATCCTCGAGCCGGCCGGCTGCCCGGCCTGCGGCGGCATCGGCTACAAGGGCCGCACCGGCATCTACGAGATGCTGGTGGTCAACGAGGCGGTGCGCACCCTGGCCATGGCCAAGGCCGACGCTGGCGCCATCCGCGACGCGGCCATCGCCTCGGGCATGGTGTCGCTGCGCGCCGAGGGCGCCCGCAAGGTGATGCAGGGCATGACCACTGCCGAGGAAGTCCTCCTCGCCACGGCGGACGCCAACTGATGGCGCTCTACGCGTACAAGGGCATCGGCCCGAGCGGCAAGGCGGTGGCCGGCGTCAAGGACGCCGACACGCCCAAGCTGGTGCGCGCCCTGCTGCGCAAGGACGGGGTGGTGGTCACCTCGGTCGAGCTGTCGAAGAACGCGGCCAAGGCCGCCGGCGCTGGCGGCAAGGGCCTGTCCAAGGAGGTCGACCTCGGCGCGGTGTTCGGCGGCGTCAAGAAGACCGAGGTCGCCAACTTCACTCGCCAGCTGGCCACGCTGCTCAAGAGCGGCATCGCCCTGGCCGAGTCGCTCAACACCCTGTTCGAGCAGACCGACAACGTCCGCCTCAAGGTGCCGCTGGGCGAGGTCCGCACCGCGGTCAACGAGGGCAGCGCCTTCGCCGACGCCCTGGCCAAGCACCCCAAGATCTCGAGGAGCTGTTCGTGTCGATGGTGCGCGCCGGGGAGGTGGCCGGCAACCTCGACGAGGTGCTCGAGCGCCTGGCCGACTTCCTCGACGGCGCCCAGAAGCTCAAGGCAAGGTCCAGGCGGCGATGGTCTACCCGGTCATCATGATCGTGGTGGGCGCGGTGATCATGGCCGTGCTGATGGTCGCGGTCATCCCCGAGATCACCAAGATGTTCACGTCCCAGGGGCGCACCCTGCCGTGGAACACCCGGATGCTGATCTGGTGCGCCGACACTCTGCGCCACCACATCCTGCTGGTGATGCTGGGCTGGGCCGGCGCCATCTGGGGCTTCCGCCGCTGGATCAAGAGCCCCGGCGGCCAGCCGGTGTGGCACCGGTTCGTGCTCAAGATGCCGCTGGTCGGCGACCTGGCCCGCAAGATCAACGTGGCCCGGTTCTCGCGGACCCTGTCGACCATGCTGACCGCCGGTGTGCCGATGCTGCGCGCCCTCGACACCGCCAAGGAGATCTTGGCCAACGTGGTCTTGAAGAAGGCCATCGACGACGCCAAGCAGGCGGTGACCGAGGGCGAGTCGCTGGCGGTGACCCTGAAGCGGTCGGGACAGTTCCCGGCCATGATGACCCACATGGTCGCGGTCGGCGAGCGGGCCGGCCAGCTCGAGCAGATGCTCGAGCGCGTCGCCACCACCTACGAGAACGAGGTCGACATGCGGCTGACCCGCCTGACCTCGCTGCTCGAGCCCCTGATGCTGGTCGTCATGGGCGGCTCGGTGGCCTTCGTCGTGTTTTCGATCCTCCAGCCCATCATGTCGATGGGAACGTTCGGGGGGAAGTGACCGTCTTGCTCGAGGAGACCTGCATGCTGCGCCTCAACCGTCTTCACGCCATCCTCACCCGCCGTCAGCGCCGCGCCTCGGGCCGCGCCCTGCGCGGCATGACCCTGCTCGAGATCATGATCGTGCTGGCGATCTTGGCCCTGGTGATGGGCTTCCTGGTCGGCCCGGCGGTGTTCAAGTCGTTCCAGAGCGCCAAGGACGACGTCGCCCGCAACATCGTCCGCAAGCTGTCGAACGAGGCCTACCCGCAGTGGGCGATGAAGTCGTCCAACTCCGGCAAGTGCCCGACCCTGACTGACCTGTCCGAGTACATGAACTCGAAGGACACCAAGGATCCGTGGGGCAACGAGTACGTCATCAAGTGCGGCGGCGATCTGCCGGCCGGCGCCTCGGGCATCGCCATCATGTCCAAGGGCCCTGACGGCAAAGAGGGCTCCGGCGACGACATCAAGAGCTGGGAGTAACCGTCGATGTCCCGATCACGGCTGGGCCTGACCGATCGCGCGCGCCGCCTGGGCGGCGCGGTCGGCCGTGGCATGACCGTGATCGAGATCATGATCGTCCTGGCGATCATCGGGATGCTGTCGTACCTGGCGTACTCGGGGTTCCGGGTGCTGTCGAGCGCGGCCCTGGTCGAGGACACCAACGACCTGGCCGCGATCATGCGGCGCACCGAGACCCTGGCGCTCGAGGCCGGCGTGCCGCTGCGGGTGGTGATCGACTTCGACAAGCAGGCCTACTGGGTCGAGGCGTGCGTGGGCGACCCCACGCTGCGCCGCGGCAAGGAGGAGCAGCGGGTCGACGCGGCCACCGTGCAGAAGGACCTCGAGCAGGCCCAGGCCCGGCTGGCCACGCTTCCGGCGGGGCAGCTCAAGGCCGAAACCCCCGAGCAGGCCGCCAAGTTCGCCGCGGCGCTGGCCGGCCAGACCGTCGGCGGGCGCACCTGCTACCCCATCGAGCAGCTGCCGGGTGAGCTGGCGGAGTCGCTGGGCAAGGTGTTCTCGGCCGACGCGGTCGGGCGCGGCCTGACCCGGCAGCTGCAAGTCGGCCGCGGCGTGAAGTTCAAGGAGGTGTGGGTCCAGCACCTGGAAGACTCGGTGACCTCCGGGCAGGTGAGCCTGTCGTTCTTCCCGATGGGGTGGGCCGAGAAGGCCATCGTCACCCTCGGCGATAGCCGGTCGACCCACGCGATCTACCTGTACGGGCTGACCGGCCGGGTCCAGATCCGCGACGGCGAGCCGCGCAACCCCGACGACCACCTCCTGCGCAACGCCAAGGGCGAGACCGAGGAGGAGCGATGACCCGCCGCCGCACCGGGCCGGGGCGCGGGTTCACCCTGGTCGAGGTCATGCTGGCGCTGGCCATCCTGGGCATGGCGCTGGTGATCCTGGTCAAGAGCGTGGCCGGCAACGCCACCGCCGCCAACGACTCGTTCTACATGGGCGTCGCCACCGATCTGGCCCGCAGCAAGATGGCCGACCTCGAGGAGCAGCTGCTCGACGAGGGCTTCCAGGACGCGGCCCAGGACGAAGACGGCGACTTCAGCGACGAGGGCTGGGCCGGCATCAAGTGGAAGGCGGTCATCGAGCCGGTCGAGCTGCCCAGCTACGAGAAGCTGGTGGCGCTATCGCAGCCGCAGGCCGGCGGCGCCGAGAGCGCCGAGGGTGCGGACGGCGAGCTGGCGCCGGGCGACAAGTTCCAGTCGAGCGCGCTGGGCGGCATGGTCGGGTTGTTCGGCGGCGGCAGCAGCAGCCTGGGCGGCGCGGCCGACTCGGCCCAGGAGGCGGCCTCGGGCTCGTTCATCGCCGGCCAGTACGCGCTCATCCAGCAGGTGCTCAAGGCGTCGATCCGCAAGATCACGCTGACGGTGTCGTGGGACAGCGGGGCCCACAAGGATCACGCCGACGTCATCCTGTACGTGACCGACCCGGCCGGCATGCAGAAGACCCTCGGAGGGCTGGGGCTATGACCGGGCGCGCCGGCTCACGTCGCGGCATGACGCTCATCGAGATCATGATCGCCATGGCGATCCTGGGCCTCATGATGACCATCGCCTGGGCCACCATCAAGTCGGCGTCCGACGCCCGCATCACCTTCGAGGCGCTCGAGGAGCGCAACCAAGAGGTGCGGATGGGCATGGCCCGGCTGGCCCACGATCTCGAGAGCGCGTACCTGTCCAAGAACGAGGACACCAACCTCGACAACAAGCGCACCATGTTCGTGGGCGAGGCCGAGAAGGTCCGCTTCTCCAGCTTCGGCCACCTGACCCTGTGGTCGGACGCCAACGAGTCCGACCAGACGCTCATCGCCTATTTCCTCGACGACGATCGCGAGGATCCCCGCCTCGACAGCCTGTACCGCAAGGAGCTGCGGCGGCCGTCGAACGAGAACTGGGAGCGCCAGCCGGGCGAGCTCGACGTCCTGATCCACGGCGTCGAGAAGCTCGAGTTCGAGTACTGGAACTGGTCAGACAAGAAGTGGCAGAACGACTGGGACTCGACCAAGGCCGACGGCGTGGGCGGGCGGCTGCCGACCCGGGTCCGCGTCAAGCTCACCTACAAGAACCCGCGCGGCGACCTCATCACCGTGACCACCCAGGCGCGGCTGCTGCTGGAAGAGCCGCTGGTGTACTGATGTCCACCACCCGTCCTCCCACCGCCGGTCCCCGCCGCGGCCCGCGTCGCCGCCGGGCGGTGGCCCAGCGCGAGCAAGCCGGCATGGCGATCCTGGCGGTGGTGACCGCGGTGGCCATCTGCATGGTCATCGTCAACGAGTTCGGCACCCGCACCACCATCGACATGTTGCAGGCCCGCAACAACCTCGACCAGATGCGGGCCGAGCTGCTGGCGCGGTCGTCGCTCAACCTGACCGACCTGGTCTTGCGGCTGCAGCGCCGCCTCGACAACGCCGCGGCCAGCGTGCCGCAGCTCGAGGGCATCCAGATCACCGACTTCGCGGACTCGCTCATGGCCGCGTTCGGCGGCGACGCCGAGCAGGTCGAGGCCGCCATCGGCGTGCCCATCGCCGACACCAAGGGGCTGGGGGTGTCGATCGGCAGCTTCGGGGTCCGGCTGACCCCCATCGACGGCAAGATCAACATCAACTGCGCGGCGTCGCGCGACGCGGCCCAGCTGGCGCTGGTGCGGCGGTCGCTCGAGGCGCTGTTCTATCCCAACGCGTTCGATCCGGTGTTCCAGGAGGCCGACAGCGAGGGCTGGCGGCGCGACCGCAAGACCCAGGTCGACGCGCTCATGGACTACGTCGACCCCAACTTCGATCGGGCCGACACCCCGGGCGCGCCCGAGGACTACGGCTACGAGGGCCTGCGCGACCCGTACAAGGCCAAGAACCGCGCCATCGACTCGGTGGCCGAGCTCAAGCTGGTGCGCGGCGTCGACGATCGGCTGTGGACGCTGTTCGGCTCGGCGTTCCGCGTCGCCGGCGACTGCAAGATCAACCTGCGCGCGCGCGACGACGCCAAGATCATCGCCGGGCTGATCACCCTGGCGGCCAAGCCCAACGACCCGGTCGCCAACGATCTGAACATGGTGTGGACCATCGCCAACCTGGTGCTGCAAGCCAAGCAGTACGGCTTCTACTTCAACGACGTCGGCTCGTTCGTCGAGTTCGTCAAGGATCCCGCCGCGGCCTTCGCCGGGCTGGCCGGCGACGCCAGCGGCCAAGGCGGCAGCACCGGCGCGACCCCGCCCATCCCCAACCTGCCGCCCGGCCTGACCGGGATCGAGCTCGACGCCGCCAAGCTCAACCAGATCGCCGCCTCGACCCCGGTCCGGGTCTACGACGTGGAGGTCTACGGCGAGGTCGCGCGCGGCGGCATCTTGAACCCGCTCCGGCGCACGCTCCACGCCACCTGGGACCAGGAGCTGGTGCTCAGCCGGACGACGCGGGTCCAGCCCAAGCTACCGCCCGGCAAGAACAGTCGGGGCGGCTGGCTGTACCTGCGGGAGGAGTAGCGTGATGAACCCTGGGAGCATCTACTCATGAGTCGCGTCTTCGCCGTCGATCTGGGCGCCTGGAGCGTCAAGGTGGCCATCGCCAGCGCTGGGTTTCGCCAGACCACCATCGGTGAGCTGATCGAGCGGGTGGTCCCGCCCGGCGACGAGCCGTACGAGCAGCGGGCTGGTCGGGTGTTGGCCGGCATCATCCGCGAGCACAAGCTCGACGGCGACACCGGCTACCTGGCGGTCGGTGGGGCCCAGGTGTTCGTCCACATCCTCGAGTTCGGCTTCAAGTCGCTGCGCCGGGCCGACCTCGACAAGGCGGTCGGGGCCGAGCTCGAGGGCGTGGTGCCGGTCGATCTGGAAGACCTGGTCTACGCGTGCGAGCCGCTGCCGGCCATCGAGGCCCCGGCGGTGGAGCCCGGCGCGCCGACCCGCGGGCGGGTCGCGCCGCCGGCCGAGGGCATGCGGGTGCTGACCTACTCGATGCCGCTGGCCCGGGCCCAGGAGCTGCTCGACCTCACCGAGCGGGCTGGCGCCGAGGCCCGCGGCCTGGTCACGGTGGCGGCGCTGGCCCGGCTCGATCGGTCGAGCGACGGCGGCGCCACCGCCATCATCGACATCGGCCACGACCACACCCACCTGGTGATCGCCCGCGGCGGGCGCGCGGTGGTGTCGCGCACCATCACCCGCGGCGGCCGCCACGTCACTGAGGCCATCGTCAAGACCTGGCGCTTGCCGTTCGGCGAGGCCGAGCACGCCAAGCACACCGACGGCTTCGTGGCGTCGAGCAACAACCCGGCGCCCAGCGACGCCTGGCAGCGGGTCCACGAGGTGCTGGTGGGTGAGCTGACGCCGTGGGTGCGCGAGGTCCGCCAGAGCCTGGCGGCGGCGCGGGCCCGCACCGGCGTGGTGCCGACCCGGGTGGTGCTGTGCGGCGGCGGGAGCCGGCTGCGCGGCCTGGCCGGGTTCGTGGCCGACGAGCTGCAGCTGCCGACCGGGACGGTCGCCGCCGAGGACGCCGCCGCGTTCCTGAGCCCGGGCCTGGCCGCGTCGGGAGCCATCGACGGTGGCGCGCTGGCGGTGGCCACCGCGCTCGACGTGGCCAGCGGGCGGGCCTCGTTCGACCTGCGGTCCGGGCCGCTGGCGTTCCAGGTCGACATGACCTTCATCAAGACCAAGCTGATGCAGGTCGGCGCCGCGGCCCTGGTGGTGCTGGCGTTCGCCGGCGGCTCGGCCTACGCGGCGATGAAGACGCTGCGCAAGGACGAGGCGACCCTGACCAAGCGGGTGGCGCTCGAGTCGGCCGAGGTGTTCGCCGGCAAGCCCAAGACGGTGGCCGAGCTGGCCGACCTCACCACCGGCACCACCGGCGGCGGCGACTCGCCGATGCCGCGGATGTCGGCCTACGATCTCCTGCTCGAGATCAACAGCAAGCTGCCGGCCCGCGACAAGGTCACGCTCAACGTCGCCAGCTTCGAGATCCGCGACAACAAGGTCAACCTCGAGGGCTCGGCCAAGACGCCCGAGGAGGTCGACCTGCTCGAGGCCGCGCTCAAGTCGATCCCTTGCATCAAGGAGGTCAGCCGCGGCCCCTCCAAGAGCGGCAAGGACGGCGAGAAGCTGTTCTCGTTTGCCACCCGTACGGAGTGCATGTAGCCATGGCCGCTCTCGACAAGCTGCGCGACAAGTGGGAGTCGATCACCCCACGCGAACGCCGGATGGTGGTGGTGCTGGGGGTGTCGTTCGTGGTGGTGATGATCCTGTACTTCAGCCTGGCCATCAAGGACGGGCTCGATCGCCTCGAGGCCAAAAACGGGAAGGCCCGGGCCGCGCTGCGCAAGCTGACGGCGTACAAGGCCTCCGTGCGCAGCCCGGCCGGCGGTGATCCCACCGCGGTCATCCCGGTCACCCCGGTCAAGCTGGAGAGCTACATCTACAAGGCCGGCGAGACCGCCCAGCTGACCGTGCCCGGGGTCAACCCGCGGTCGCCGGTGACCCGCGGCCGGTTCATGGTCCACGCCGCGCAGGTCGACATCCGCGACGTCACCCTGACCCAGGTGAAGGACTTCCTGCAGGCGCTCGAGACTGACTCGGCGGCGGTGAAGGTCACCTCCCTCGAGCTCAAGCGCGACTACCGCGACCAGGAGAAGCTGACCCTGTCGCTCGAGGTCTCGACCTACTCCAAGGTCCCCGACGGCGAGGGCGAGGGCGAGGCCGCGGCCGGGACCGCCGCGGGCGCCGGAGGTGCGCCATGACCATGTCGCCCCGGATCCGCGGCGCGCTGCGCATCGTCGGCTACGTCGCGCTGGCGCTGGTCACGTTCGTGTTCGCGCTGCACCTGACGTTCCCCTACGAGCGGGTGCGCGACCGTGCGCTCGAGGCGCTGTCGAGCAAGTACGACGTGACGGTGGGCGGGGTCGAGCGCAGCCTGATCCCCGGCCGCTTCGCGCTGACCTCGGTGACGCTGCGCTCGCGCCCGTCGGTGGTGGGCCAGCCGTTCACCACGATGTACTTCAAGAAGGTCGGCATCGACCTGAAGTTCATGCCGCTGCTGGCGGGCAAGGTGGCCATCGGCCTCGACATCGCCACCGGCACCGGGACCATCGCCGGGCAGATCGCGCAGAACAAGACCGAGACCAGCCTGGAGTTCAAGCTGACCAAGGTGCCGCTCACGATGATCCCCGGGGTCAGCGACGCGGTGGGCCTGCCGATGGGCGGCAACGCCGACGGCAAGCTGAAGTTCAAGCTGGTCCGCAACGACTGGAGCAAGGCCAACGGCGTGTTCGAGCTGAGCTGCGCGGTCGGCTGCACCGTTGGCGACGGCCAGGCCAAGATCTACCCGAAGTCGAAGCGCCCGGGCGACGAGGCGTGGGTCAAAGACGGCACGCCGGTGCCGATGCTCAACATCCAGCGCTTCACCTTGGCCATCGACGTGGTCAAGGGCGAGGCCAAGACCCGGTCGTTCACGCTGATCTCGCCCGACGGCGAGGCCGACGTCGCGGTCGACATCAAGCTGAAGAAGGTCATCACCGACTCCGACATCACCGGGTGCATCAAGTACAAGTGCTCCAAGGAGCTGTACGACCGCGAGCCCAACTTCCGGGTCACCTGCGACTTCGGCAGCCCGGCCATCGACGCCGACGGCATGCACCACATCAAGCTCCTGGGCAAGCTGTCCAACGTCCGGCGCATCGGCGTCCTGTGCGACACCGGCTCCGGCGGCAGCGCGCCCAGCCCCAGCGTGCGCCCGCAGCTCGACGCCGTGCCCGAGCCGATCCGGCCGGTCACCCCGCCGCCGGTCGAGCCCCCGGCGCCGGTCGAGCCGCCACCGCAGGCCGAGCCGCCGCCGCTGCCACGCACGGAGCCCGACGACGTGCCGCCGCCGACGGTGGACCCCGGCGCGATGAGGCCGACCGACGATGGCGCGCCCAAGGTGGACCCGACCTCGACCAACCCGGTGGTGCCGCCGGGCGAGGCGCCCCCGCCCGACCAGCCGTAGCGGTCACCGGCCGCGGCGCGGCCGCGGCGACGCCGTCGGCAGCCAGCCGAACCGCGCCAGGGCGATGGTGCCCCGGTCGCTGACCGTGACGCCCTCGTCCTCGAGGAGGCCGCGCTGGACCGCGGCGCCGACCGGGTCGTGGATGGCGATGACGCCGAGCCCGCCGCGCTTGCCGACCACCCGATGCCAGGGCAGCCGATCGGTCGGCTGCGACGTCTTGAGCGCCGCGCCGGCGACCCGCGCGCCGCCGGGGAACCCGGCCAGCTCGGCCAGCTGGCCGTAGGTGGCGATGCGTCCGCGCGGGATGCGCCGGGCCACCGCGTGGATGGCGGCCCGCACCGCGCGGCCATTGGCGGTGAGCTCGTCGTCGCTGGACGCCATCGGCGCGGCACGGTACGACAGGCCAGCATGCGGATCCAGGTCCTGTACTTCGCGGTGTTCCGGGAGCGGCTCGGGCGCGATCACGAGCCGCTCGAGCTGCCGGCCGGCGCCACCGTCGCCGCGGCGGTCGAGTCCCTGGCCGCGATCCACCCGGCGGTGGGCGAGCTGCGTGGCCACTTCCGGGTCGCGGTCAACCAGGCCATGGTCGATGACGCCCACCCGCTGGCCGACGGCGACGAGCTGGTGCTGATCCCGCCGGTGGCCGGCGGCAACGACGCCATCCACGTCGCCGTGCTGCCGACGCCGCTGTCGCTCGACCGCTGCGTGGCGGCGGTGGTCACCGCCGAGACCGGCGGGGTGTGCACCTTCACCGGCCTGGTCCGCCGGTCGAGCCGGGGCGTCACCGTCGAGCGGCTCGAGTACGAGGCCTACGCGGCGATGGCCGAGAAGGTCATCCGCGCGCTGGTCGACGAGATCGAGGCCGAGGTGCCGGGCGCGCGGGTGGCGATCGAGCACCGGGTCGGCAGCCTGGCCATCGGCGACGCCGCGGTGGTCATCGCCGCCGCCGCGCCGCACCGCGCCGAGGCGTTCGCCGCGTGCCGGGCCGCCATCGATCGCCTCAAAGACCGTGCCCCGATCTGGAAAAAAGAGTTCGGCGACGACGGGGCGGTGTGGGTCGGGCTGGGGCCGTGACCACGCTGCGGGCGACGGCGCCCGCCGACCGGGCGCGGTTCAGATCGTGACCAGCCCGCGCCGCACTGCCTCGACCACCGCCTCGGTGCGCGTGCCGGCCGACAGCTTGGCCATCACCCCGTTGACGTGAAACTTCGCGGTGTGATCGCTGATGCCCAGGCGGTCGGCGATGAGCTTGTTCGAAAGGCCCTCGGCCAGGAGCGCCACCACCTGCCGCTCGCGCTCGGTCAGCTGGGCGGCGCCCTTGGCCGGGGGGCGCGCCGGCGGCGTCGGCGGCACCAGGCTGGCGGCCAGCGGCGCGTCGATCACCGTGAGCCCACGCTCGACCGCGGTCAGGGCCGCGCCCCACTCGGGACCGACCGAGTCGCGCTGCACCACCCCGCGCGCGCCCGCCGCCAGAGCCGGGCCCACGAAGCTGCCGTCGGGTACCACCGCCACCACCGGCGCGCGGCTGGCGCGCACCTCGGCCAGGCGGGCGTGGGCCCGCGCGGCGTCGGCGCCGAGATCCAAGAGCACCACCTGGGCGTCGGCGGCCGGCACGATCGCCACGCCGGCGGCGGCGCCCAGCAGGCGGCCGACACTGGCGCGCATCAGCGCGTCGTCGGTGGTGATGGCCACGCGCACCGGGACGACGGGGTCACCGGCGGTGAAGCGATCGGTGGACGAGAAGGGCAGGGTCGGGTTGCGAGTCATCGAGGCCGCCGGGGTAGGAGAGTCGGGACGCCGCGGACCGCGACGAGCACAGCAGATGCGACTGCGTCAACGTGGGTCGCCTCGACCACGCCGTCAAGGCCGGCGATCACCTGCCCGGTCGGGCAGGCCCGGGCCGCGAGCCACCTGAAAGACCACACCGGGCCAGGTCGATCGGCCGATGGGCGCACGGCGACGGCGCGCGCAGGCTGTCACCCATGCAAGCCCAACAAGATGTCGAAGTCAGCCTGGCGCGCCTCGAGCGCGCGGTCACCGACGCGGTGGCGGTCGCCGGTGCCAGCGTGGTCCGGGTCAACCGTCGCCGGGGCGCCGGCTCGGGGTTGGCGTGGACCGACACGCTGGTCGTGACCGCGAACTTCCACACGCCCGACCAGCCGACCGTCACCCTGGCCGGCCCCGACGGCCCACGCGAGGTCGCCGCGCGGCTGGTCGGCCGCGACCCCGGCACCGACGTCGCGGTCCTGGCGGTGGACGCAGGCGGGCTGACGCCGCTGGTGCGTCGGTCGCCGGGTCCGCTCGGCGCGGGCCAACTCGGCTTCGCGCTGGCGCGACCGGGCCAGGCCATCCGGTCGTCGCTGCGGGCGCTGGGCGTGGTCGGCCCGGCCATTCGCACGCCGGCCGGCGGCCGGCTCGACGCCTACCTCGAGACCGACCGGGCCCTGCCACGCGGCTTCGCCGGCGGTCCGCTGGTCGACCTGGCGGGCGCGCTGGTGGGCATGAACACCCGGACGCTGTGCCCCGGCGCCGACGTGTGCGTGCCGGTGTCGACCCTGGCCCGGGTGGTCGACGCGCTGGTGGCCCACGGCCGCATCGCCCGCGGCTACCTGGGGCTGGCGGTGCAGCCCGCGGCGATCGCGCCGGCGGTGTCCGACGGCCGCGGCCGCGGCGCGCTGGTGGTGGCGCTCGACGAGGGCGGCCCGGCGGCGCACGGCGGCCTCCTGGTCGGCGACGTGATCATCGCCGTCGACGGCGAGATCGTCGACGGGCCGGCACCGCTCCAGCTGGCGATCGGCGATCGCCCGGGCGCCACCGCGGTGGTCGAGCTGGTGCGCGGTGGCGTGCGGACGTCCGCGTCGGTGGCCGTCGGGACGCGCCCGTGACGCCGGCGCCAGCCGACGACGCCGAGGCGCTCGACGCCTACTCGCGCGCGGTGATCGGCGTGGCCGAGCGGCTGGGGCCGGCGGTGGTGGCGGTCGAGGTCGCCCGCGGCCGCGCCGGCGGCGCCGGGTCGGCCGTGGTGTGCACGCCCGACGGCTACCTGCTGTCCAACCACCACGTGGTGGAGGGGGCGCGGCAGGTGCGGGTGCGGGCGCCCGGTGGTGACGCCACCACCGCGCGGGTGGTGGGGACCGATCCCTCGACCGATCTGGCGCTGCTCCATGCCGACCCGGTGGCGCTGGGGGCCCCGGCACCCGGCGAGCTGGCGACGGCGTCGGTGCGCCCTGGCCAGCTGGTGGTCGCGATCGGCAACCCGCTGGGGTTCTCGTCGACGGTGTCGGCCGGCGTGGTGTCGGCGCTGGGCCGCTCGCTGCGCGGCAAGGACGGGCGGTTGATCGACGGGGTGGTCCAGCACACGGCGCCGCTGAACCCCGGCAACTCCGGCGGCCCGCTGGCCGACGGTCGCGGCCGGGTGGTCGGCATCAACACCGCGATCATCGCCCGCAGCCAGGGCCTGGGCTTCGCGGTATCGGCGTCGACCGCGGCCTGGGTCCTGGCCGAGCTGCTGGCGCGCGGGCGGGTCCGGCGCGCGTACCTGGGCGTGGGCGGCGCGACCCGGCCGCTCGATCGCCGGCTGGCGCGCGCGCACGGCATCCTGGCCACGTCGGTGGTCGAGGTGGCGTCAGTCGAGGCTGGCAGCCCGGCCGCGCGCGGCGGGGTGCGGGTGGGCGACCTGGTGCTCGGCGTCGGCCCGACCGCGGTGGCCACCGTCGACGAGCTGGCGCGTGGGCTGCGCGCCGCGGTCATCGGCGCCACCGTGCCGCTGCGGGTGGTGCGCGGCGGCCGCCTCCTGGTGCTGCCGGTCACGCCCACCGAGCGGTGAGCGCCGCCGGCTACGCCTTGGTCGGCAGGTTGGGCGACGGCTGGATGAACAGCTCGTCGAGCTGCTTGGGCGACACCCCGGTGGGGGCGTCGGTCATCAGGTCGGAGCCCTTCTGGGTCTTGGGGAACGCGATCACGTCGCGTAGCGAATCGGCGCCGGCCATGATCATGGCCAGGCGGTCCAGGCCCAGGGCGATGCCGCCGTGGGGCGGCGGCCCGTACTTGAACGCGTCGAGGAGGAACCCGAACTTGGCCCGGGCGTCCTCGTCGGAGATGCCCAGCGCCTTGAACACCCGCGCCTGCAGGTCGGAGCGATGGATGCGGATCGAGCCGCCGCCGACCTCGGTGCCGTTGAGCACCAGGTCGTAGGCCCGGGCCAACACCTGACCGGGCGCGCTCTCGAGGAGGCCCTCGTCGGCGGTGCGCGGCGAGGTGAACGGGTGGTGGGCCGCCGCGACCGCGCCGGTGTCGTCGTCGACCTCGAACAGCGGCGGGTCGGTGAGCCACATGAACTGGTACTCGCCCTTGCGGGTCAGCCCCAGCAGCTCGCCGATGTGGAGCCGGATGGCGCCCATGCAGGTGTTGGCGACCTTGGCCTTGTCGGCCACGAACAACAGCACGTCGCCCGGGCCGGCGCCGGCCAGCTGGTTGAGCGCGGCGCGGGCAAGGTCGGTGATGCTCTTGGCCGGCGCGCCGGCCCAGGCGCCGCCGTCGCCGACGCGCACGAACGCCACGCCCTTGGCGCCGTACGGCTTGGCGAAGTCGGTCAGCTTGTCGAGCATCGACCGGCTCAGCCGATCGCCGTCGGGCACGCGCAGGCACTTGACGATGCCGCCCTTGGCGACGGTGTCGTCGAAGACCCGGAACCCGGTGGCCTGGCACCCGGCCGAGAGGTCGCACAGCGTCAGGTCCAACCGCAGGTCGGGCTTGTCGACGCCGTACTTGTCCATCGCCTCGGCGTAGGTCATGCGGCGCATCGGCAGCGTGACCTCGACGCCCAGCACGGTCCGCCACAGCGCGGCGATCATCCCCTCGATGAGCGTCTGCAGCACCTCCTCGGTGATGAACGACATCTCGATGTCGATCTGGGTGAACTCCGGCTGGCGATCGAGCCGCAGATCTTCGTCGCGGAAGCACCGCACGATCTGGAAGTAGCGGTCGTAGCCGGCGACCATCAACAGCTGCTTGAAGATCTGCGGCGACTCGGCCAACGCGTAGAACGCGCCCGGGTTGAGGCGCGACGGCACCAGGAAGTTGCGGGCGCCGCCCGGGGTGTACTTCACCATGAACGGCGTCTCGATCTCGAGGAAGCGGTTGGCCCCCAGGTACTCGCGGACGGTCTTGGTGATGAGCGAGCGCGCGATCAGGTTCTTCTGCAGCTTGGGCCGGCGCAGGTCGAGGTAGCGATACTTGAGGCGCAGCGCCTCGTTGGTGTCGAGCTTGTCCTCGATCGGGAACGGCGGGGTGTCCGAGGTCGAGAACACCTCGAGGTCATCGGCCCACACCTCGATCGCCCCGGTGGCCAGGTTGGGGTTGGTGTTGCCGCCGCGCGACTTGACGCGCCCCGCGATGCCGATGCAGTGCTCGGTGCGCAGGTCGGCGGCGATCGCCAGGAGGTCGTTGGACGACTCCGACGGGTCGAACACGATCTGGGTCAGCCCGTCGCGATCGCGCAGGTCGATGAAGACGCACCCGCCGTGGTCGCGGTAGCTGCCGACCCAGCCGGTGAGGACGACGCGGCTGCCGACGTCGGTGTCGCGGAGCTGCCCGCAGGTGTGGGTACGAGAGTGGCGCTCGAGGAACGTAGCCATAGGGGGCGCTGACCATATCGCGCCGCGTAAACCGGGATCGTGCGGGCCCGGCAAAAACTTGATCTGACGAGGCCCGCGTGCCGATCGCGCGGGTGCGATCTGCCCGTACATCGCGATCAGATCCCCTATTGTCCTTTGATTCCTTTGCGTTGCGGGAGTGATCAGATCCCGTTGGCTGTGGATAACTTGATCCCTGCAAATCGCGGCTGATAGCATTTTGTTCGTCGGCTGGATCGCATCGTCGTCCCGCCAACCACACGTTCCGAGACGCAATCTGTGGGGTCTGCACCGGCTGGGTGCCCACACGGAGACCCCGAAAAGCGTCGGCGCGCTGGGACCCCCAGGCGTCGGCTCGCTGGGCCGCGCCTTGCCTTGGTCGATCCCTTGTCTATCTGCTTATATATAGGAGACCGCGTTTGCGCCTTTCCGAATTCTCCTTGTGTGAAGACTCGGGCCCCGCTCACTCGTCGGTCGTCGACGCCGCCGTCGCAGTCGATCTGATGCGCACCGCGCCTTGCTCCCACGCCCCTGCCAGCGCCGACCCGGCGGACGGCGCGGTCGCGACGGTCACCCGGCTCACCGAGGCGCTCCGGCGGGCCCGGCGGGGCAACGGCCCGGCCGAGGCCGAGCTGGCCGAGGCCGCCGCCGCCCTGGCCGCGCGCATCACCGAGCACCTGGCGCAGGGCGAGGTGAAGGTGACGCTGACCAGCAACCGTTACACCATGATCTCGGTCCGGCGGACCGCCCGCGGCCAGGGCCGTCGGAGCTACGACGTCCGCTTGCATTGCATGTTCGCCGACGTCGACCCGGTGATCGCCCGGGCCCTGGCCCGGTACATCGCCGACAACGACCGCGACGCGTCCCGGGTGCTGGGCGATTTCATCGACGCCAACGCCGACACCGTCCGGGGCCGGCGCCGGACCGCGGCGCCGGTGCTCATCACCACCGGCGACCACCACGATCTGCGGGCCATCTTCGACGAGCTGAACGCCCGGTACTTCGACGACGCCATCGACGCCGCGATCACCTGGGGCGCCCGCACCGGGGTGCCGAAGCGCCGCACCAGTATTAAGATGGGCAGCTACGTCGTCGAGGATCGCCTGATCCGCATCCACCGCGCGCTCGATCGCACCTTCGTCCCGCGGTTCTTCGTCGAGTGGATCGTGTTCCACGAGATGCTGCATCAGGTCCACGACATCAAGGTGCGCAACGGCCGCCGCGAGTTCCACTCGCGGGAGTTCCTGGCCGCCGAGGCGCGGTTCGATCGCTACCTCGAGGCGCGGGCCTGGGAGCGCGCCAACCTCGACGCGCTGCTGACGTTCTAGTATTTCAGGGAGGTTTCTCGCGAAACCTCCCCTCAGCTGGGGTCACGCCCCCAGCTGAGCCTCCCCTCCAAGACGGCCTGTCCGCGGGGCGCGGTGGGAGAGCGCCAGCGTCCGGGCGGGTGCTCGTGACGTGTACCTGAGCCACTCGGACGGCGGTGTTCCAGCGTCGGTGAGGAGGTCACGCGGGCGGCTGGGGAACCGGAGCCGGCGGCAGTGGAGCGGAGGCGGAACCGGAGGCGGAACCGGAGGCGGAGGCGGAACCGGAGGCGGTGGCGGAGGCGGAACCGGAGGCGGAACCGGAGGCGGAGGCGGAGGCGGAACCGGAGGCGGAGGCGGAGGCGGAGCGGTGGCGGGGTCAGTCGTCGTCGGTGTGGAGGTGGGCGGTGAGGTCGGGGGCCGGGGGGGCGCCGTCGAGGGTGGCGGCCAGGTCGGGGGCGGCGGCGGCGGTGACGCCGAGCCACCAGCGGCCGGCGGGGTACTCGACGGCGGTGGGGCCGTCGAAGCAGGTGCCGAGGCAGCCGCTGGTGGTGACGGCGATGCGGCCGCCGGCGCCGCGGCGAAGGACCGCGTCGGTCAGCGCGGTGGCGAGCTCACGGCCGCCGCGATCGCCGCACGCCGGGCGGCCGCCGTCGGGGCGATGGTTGACGCAGACGAACACGTGGACCCGCGGCGGCACCGGGGCACCATATCAGGCGGGGCGGCGGCCTTGAGTATTCCGCGTCGGTGCGGGAACCTCTCGCCGTGCCGCTCTTCGACATCGAATGCCAGGCCTGCCACCACACGTGGGAAGACATGGTGCGCACCGGGGCGACGCCACCGCCGTGTCCGGTGTGCGCGTCCACCGCCACCGAGAAGCTCTTGACCATCGGCGCCGCGATCTTGCCGGTCGAGATCGTCCCGGGAAAAAAATACGACCTGCGGCCGAAAGGCGGTCCCAAGAAGTGACCGGCCCCAGCGCGGATCGGTGGCACCACGGTCACGCAACCGTGGCGGCCACGTCGATGGAAGGGCCGGCTGACGCGGCGTGTTACCGACGGGAGTGGCGGCGCCGATGTTTGCCAGCGGGTGGGCTCCGAAAGTTGCGCGCGGGGCTTGTCGAGGCGCGGGCCTTTCGACACGATCGCCGCGGCCTCGGGGGATCCATTGGCCACCGCCGCGCGGACCTCCGCCGGCTCACCATCGACTCGTCGGCGCGATGACCACGTCCAACCAGACGCCTCAGCACCACGTCATCAAGGAGACCTCGGACTCCTTGACCCGGCTGTTCCAGGACGAGTTCAAGCGCAACGGCTACAAGCGGGTCCACATCGTCGACGGGGCGCCCAAGCCCGACGTCATCGAGGGCAAGCTGCCCGCGGTCTCGGTGTATCTCTACCAGATCGCCCTCGATCCGGTCGGCTTCGAGAACACCGCCATCCACGAGGTGGTCGAGGTGAAGGACGAGGAGGGGGCCATCAAGGAGTACCTGCGGCGGCGGCGCCTGTGGGTCCGGCTCGACTACCTGATCTCGGCGTGGGCGCAGACGCCCGAGGACGAGCAGCTCCTGTGCGGGCTGGTCTTGCGCACCATCATCGACAACGCCGAGATCTCGAAGGAGCGCCTGAAGGGCACCACCTTCGACGAGAGCATGAGCCAGTACGATTTCACCGGGCTCCCGCTCAACCTGAACACGCGGCTCGAGGAGGGCGCCCTGGCGCGCTTCTGGGGCAGCTTGAACCAACCGGTGCGGCCTGCCATCCAGTGCTGGACGACGGTGCCAATCATCCCGGAGAAGATGTCCGAGTTCCAGCGGGTCCGCGCGCGGCAGCTCGAGTACCGCAACATCCACGACCCCAAGGTCAAGGAGCAGGGCCCCAACCCCAACCCATTCTCGCGTCGGCTCGATCTGGGCGGCGGTGGAAGAAAAGGCGGCGGTCAGTAGGTTCTGCTGCCCGTCACGCGTAGCTCTAACAATGGCTCAAACCGAGCGGTCCACGGGCCCCAGGCGCGTCGAGAAGGTCTCGACTTATTGCCAGCCGGGCTTTCGGACGACCGACATCGGAACAACAGCAGGAGGACACTGAATCATGGCGACCAGCTATCTCTCTCCAGGCGTGTACGTCGAAGAAGTCGATCGCGGCTCCAAGCCCATCGAGGCCGTGGGCACCAACACCGTCGGCTTCCTCGGTGAGTCGACCAAGGGCCCGGTCAACGAGGCCGTGCTCATCACCAACTGGTCGCAGTTCGTGAAGACCTTCGGCGACTTCAAGGAGTGCGCCCAGGCGTTCGTCCACGGCGTCTACGGCTTCTTCAACAACGGCGGCTCGCGTTGCTTCGTCGTCAACGTCGGCGCGCCTGCCGACGCGCCCGCCGCGGCCAAGGCCCCGGCTGGCAAGGACGACAAGGACGCCAAGACCGCGGCCCCGGCCGCGCCGGTCGGCGGTGGCGGCCGCGACGGCCTGTTCATCGGCAAGGACGGCGGCCCCGGCGCCCGCACCGGCCTCAAGTGCTTCGAGGAGATCGACGACATCGCCCTCGTCGCCGCGCCCGGCCAGACCTCGCCGGCCATCCAGGACGCGATCCTGTCGCACTGCGAGACCCGCAAGGACCGCTTCGCGATCCTCGACTCGCCCGAGACCATCTCGGGCGGCGTCGACAAGCTGCCCAAGCCGCGCGACTCGAAGTACGGCGCGTACTACTTCCCGTGGATCCAGGTCTACGACCCGGAGCAGGGCAACGTCTTCGTGCCCCCCTCGGGCCACGTCGCCGGCGTCTACTCGCGCGTCGACTCCGAGCGCGGCGTCCACAAGGCGCCCGCCAACGAGATCGTCCGCGGCGCGCTGGGCCTCAAGTACAACGTGTCGAAGGGGGAGCAGGACCTGCTCAACCCGAAGGGCATCAACGCGATCCGCTTCATGAACGGCGCGATCCGCATCTGGGGCGCCCGCACCCTGTCGACCGACCCGAGCTGGCGCTACATCAACGTCCGCCGCCTGTTCATCATGGTGGAGACCTCGATCGAGCGCGCGACCCAGTGGGTCGTGTTCGAGCCCAACGACAACCGCCTCTGGAAGCGCGTGCAGCGGACGATCTCGTCGTTCCTCACGCTCCTGTGGCGCAACGGCGCGCTCATGGGCACCGCCCCGGAGCAGGCCTTCTACGTCAAGTGCGACGCCGAGACCAACCCGCCCGAGGTGATCGACGCCGGCCAGCTGGTCTGCGAGATCGGCCTCGCGCCGGTCAAGCCCGCGGAATTCGTCATCTTCCGCATCGGCCAGATGGCCGCGGGCGGCGGCGTCGAGGAGTAGTCGACTCACCCCGGGACCGGCTTCGGCCGATCCCGGGGTTCCTGTGCAACGGCCAGGGAAGGATTTCCCTGGTGGCCTCGTAAAAAGCCACGAAACGATGCATGGGGGCCTCTGCGATCCATCCCCACTCACGTAGGGATCCCTGGGCGGCCAGGCCGCTCCGGGAACAACGAAAGCGTTGGATGGATGTCAGCGTCCTCTGTGCGGTGTTCCAAAAACCGCAAACAATTCTGAGGAGATAGAACCATGGCGTATCGTCCGTCACACGCAGCTGCCAACTACGCGATCGAGATCGATGGCAAGACCGCTGGCTGGGTCAAGTCCGTCGGCCTGCCCAAGATCGAGCTCGAGAAGGTCGAGTCGAAGGTCGGTTCGTTCGTCCACACCGCGAAGTCCGGTGGTAACTACAAGCACAGCGGCTTCGACACCTCGTACTCCATCTCGGAGACCAACAAGGTGATCGACTGGATCATGTCGCTGCCGCGCAAGAGCGTCCTCACCACCGACGGCGCCATCCGCCAGGCCAACCACAACTTCGACGCCGTCCGCCGCGTCGACTGGACCATCGGCAACATCACCGAGGTGAAGCTGCCGAAGCTGACCGCGGCCGAGGGCAAGAACCCGTTCATGGTCGACTTCAAGTGGGAGGCCGAGACCGTCGAGTGGTCGAAGGACTCCGGCAAGATCACGGCCGAGCAGGGCACCAAGCACAAGGCGTGGAACGCCGCCAACTGGGCCGCCGACGGCCTGGTCGGCGAGGTCGAGTGGATCACCGAGATCGAGCTGCCGGCCATCACCGCCAAGCTCGGTAAGGAGTCCTACGGCACCCAGCGCCTGCCGGCGCTGCACTACGCGTCGATCGACATCGCCGACATCAAGTTCAAGATCTCGGCGCGCTCGCGCGACTCGCACCTCGACTACGTCAAGAAGGTCATCAAGGACGGCAAGCTGTCCGCCAACGAGTACCTCGACCTGTCGATCACGATGAAGGATCCGTCGCTGACCCAGGACCTCGGCGTCCTGTCGTTCCTCGGCTGCGGCCTCATCTCGTACGAGGAGGACAAGCTCGAGGCGAACCAGGACAAGGTGGCGACCTTCACCCTCGGGTTCTCGGTCGAGACCTTCGACCTGAAGTTCACCCACACCGACGCGTGAGCCGCGACCGGCTGTGATACGCTGCGGCTCGCTCCCTCGCCGGGAGCGAGCCGTTGTCATTTTGGGCGTCGCCGGCGGTGGCTGGTGCGCGCCGATCTTTCCCAGGACCACAACCAAGCACCATGTCGTTCAAGACCGAGTATCGGTTCCGCCTCCCGCGCGGATTCGTCGACAGCGAGGGCAATCTCCACCGCGACGGGACGATGCGCCTGGCCACCGCGCGCGACGAGATCGTGCCGCTGCAGGACTACCGCGTCCAGTCCAACCGCGCCTACCTGGTCATCATCCTGCTATCGCGGGTGGTGACCAAGCTGGGCACGCTCGAGCGGATCAACGTCGAGACGGTGGAGAACTTGTTCTCCACCGACCTGGCGTACCTGCAAGAGTTCTATCGCAAGATCAACGAAGAGCAGGGCACGCCCAAGCACCACGTCGCGTGTCCCAAGTGCGCCAACGAGTTCGACATCGACATGGTCACCGGCGCGCCGGTCGCCGAGGGAGGTGACGGCCGCCCCCCGGGGTGAACTGGGCGGCGGTCGCAACGTATCCGATGGAGCAGCTCTTCCAGGAAATCGCGTACATCGCGTACCATTTCCACTGGACTCAAGACGCCATCCTCGACATGGAACACGAGGAGCGTCACACCTGGCTTCGCGAGATCGCCCGGATCAACCGAGAGATCAACGAGGCCCGGCGGAACCAGTGATGAGCTGCCCCGACCGTCGCCCATGATGTCACGTTCACGTCCCCGTGTGCTCTAGCCAGGAACTCGTCGAGGGTTTGTCGCCAAGCCCTCGCTAGCGTCTGCGAGCCCGATCCGCCTCGAGGAGCCCATGCGTTCTGCTGCCGACTTTCGCGCCCCTGGCGTCTACGCGACCTTCGCCGAGCCGGTTCGTCCGAACCTGGCCATCGCCGACACGCGCGTCACCGGCTTCGCAGGGATCGCGCTGCGCGGTCCGCTCGACCAGCCGGTCCGCGTGGCCAACTGGGACGAGTTCGTCGAGGTCTTCGGGTACACCGAGAAGTTCTACCTGTCCGACTCGGTGTTCGCGCACTTCAAGAACGGCGGCGGGCCGTGCTGGGTGGTGCGGGTCGCCCACGCGGTGCCGCCCGGCGGCACCCGCGACGCCACGCACGCCGCGTGCGCCGCCCACATCCAGATCGACGACTGGAACAAGCCGTCGCTGATGATCCGCGCGCTCAACGAGGGCGTGTGGGGCAACAACATCTGGGCGAAGTGCGAGCACGTCACCGGCGCCTCGACGTTGCTCACCCGCGATCTCGACATCGGCGCCGGCGAGGCCCACGTCAAGTCGACCCGCGGGTTCGAGGTCGGCTCGCTGGTGCGCATCTTCGATCGCGAGAACTCCGACTACGTGGTGCTGACGTCGATCGGCGATCGCCTGATCGGCTGGGGCAACGAGACGCCGGTCAACCGCCGCCACCGCGCCGCGGCCCCGACCCACCTCGAGGTCCTGGAGTTCGACCTGCACGTGACGCTGAAGGACCGCAAGGAGGTCTTCCGCCACCTGCAGATGTCCCCGCTGTCGCGCCACTACGGGCCCCGGGTCGTCGAGCAGGGCTCGCGCCTGGTCCGCCTCGAGGACATGTTCACCAAGTCGCCGGTGCCGCACAACCTGCCCGAGCCGTTGCCGCTCACGCGCCTCGCGGGCGGCAACGACGGCACCGACGCGCTCAACCCCGAGGACGTGCTCGGCGTGGACCACGGCGTCGACGACCGGCGCGGCCTGCTGTCGCTGTCGCCGATCGAGGAGGTCGCGATCCTGGCCTGCCCCGACGCGATGGTCTTCTACGACCGCGAGCCGGGGCCGGCGGGCGAGCTCAAGAGCCAGCGCATCCAGGACCAGATGGTCATCCTGTGCGAGAACCTGAAGGACCGGTTCGCGGTGCTCGACATCCCGCACCCCCAGCCCAAGCACGTGCCGCCCAGCCAGCTGGTCGAGTGGGCCCGCGCGTGGCGCAGGCGGACCGACTCGTCCTACTGCGCCTACTACTGGCCGTGGATCCGCGGTCGCAACTCGCTGGGAAACAGCCGTCCCCTTCCCCCGTCGGGCTACCTGACGGGCATCATGGGGCAACGCGATCAGAGCCACGGCGTCCACGTGGCCGCGGCGAACGTGGAGATGGTGGGTGCGGAGGATCTGTCGCTCCGCGTCGCCGAGGACGATGTTGGCCTGCTGAATCATGACGCCGTCAACACCTTTCGCCTACAGCGCGGCGTGCGGCCGTGGGGTGCGCGCACGGCGTCATCCGATCCCGACTGGCGCTACGTCACGGTCCGCCGCTTGTTCATCATGCTCCGGCGCAGCCTCGAGAGCGGTTTCGCCTGGGTGGCGTTTGAGCCCAACGACGCCAAGACGTGGGCCTATGTGGGGCAAAGTGCGACTTCGTTCCTGGGGGATCTGTTCAAGCGGGGGATGTTCGCGGGAGGGAAGGAGGACGAGGCCTTCTTCGTAAAATGCGATGGAGAGAACAACTCCCCTGATACTATCAACGCTGGGCGCCTCATCTGTGACGTCGGCGTCGCCCCTGTTTCCCCGACCGAATTCATCATGGTTTCGCTGGTTCAGGACATGAACACGCCCGAGGGCGGCTGAGCCGCAAGGAGTTCAAGATGGCCGTTCGTTATGATCCGATGCTCGCGTTCTGTTTTGAGATCAGCGTCAACGGAGTCGACGGGGCGAAGGCGTTGTTCAAGTCGATCTCCGGCCTGAAGGTCGAGACTGAGGTCCTGGACTTCAAGGAGGGCGGCGTGAACGACATGACCCACAAGCTCGTCGGTCAGACCAAGTACGGGAACCTGGTGCTCAAGCGCGGGTTCTGCGGGACCGAGTTGATGCAGTGGAAGGAGTCCTTCGACGCGGCATCCTCGAAGGGCTCCCAGAAGAAGACGATCACGGTCAAGCAACTACGCCCAGACGGCTCCGTGTTCGTCACGTGGACCTTCCAGAAAGCCTGGCCGGTGAAGTGGGAGATGTCGGAGTTCGACGCCTCGAAGAACGAGGTCTCGATCGAGACGCTCGAGATCGCCCACCACGGCTTCACGCGCTCCTGATTCCTGTTCGTGACGTCGGAGAACCCGCATGACTGAAACCCGCGCTGTCACCGCTGCTCTCGCTGGCCCCGTCTTCGACGGCGCGGCGTCGCGTTCTGCGCTGCACACCAGCGCGCGGCACGTCGATCGGTGGGCGCCGGAAGGCAGCAGCGCGACGCGCGCGAGCGGCATGCGCTCGCTGGCGTTCGCCGACCACGTGGCCGCGCCGTGGATGTCGGCCAGCGGATCGCGGATGTCGCGGATGTTCGGTCAGTACGCTGCCGGGCAGCAAGGCGAGCGCGCCGTCCCCGGCGTGTCGTGGCTGTTCCCGCGCCCCTGGTATCAGGACGAGCTCGACTGGATGGCGGCGGCGCGGCAGGGCCTCGAGGCCTCGCCCGGGCGCGCCCCGTTCACCACCCGCGGGACCTTCCTCGGCGCAACCGGCGAATCGCCGTGGACGCCGGTGGCGATGCCGGTGCTGTCGGCCGACGTGATGTCAGCGGTGGCCCCGTCGATGTCGTCGGCCAGCGAGGCGCCCGGCGCCCGCCTGCGTACGTTCGCCCCGGGCGTGGATTTCGCGGCGGCCGCCGCGGCCCAGGTCGTGGCCGGTGCCATGTCGTCGGTGGCGGCGGCCGGGTTGCCCGGCATCGCCGAGCGCTCGCCGATCTGGTCGGGGCTCGCGGTGGTGACCCCCGAGCGGCTCGCCGGCGGCTGGTCGCACCAGAGCCCGTTCGCGCCGGCGGTCGAGTCCGTGTCGTCCACGTCGACCGGCGGTCAGACGCCCGCCGGCTCGACGCCGGACATGCCGCTGTATGCCCGCACGTCGTCGGTGCCGACCTCCCTCGAGGTGGCGCGATCGTCTTTGGCTCGGGTCGAAGCCCAGGTCGCCGCGATGCGCATGGTCGAGCAGACCGCCGCCGCGCAGCGCGCCGCGGCCAGCGACGGCTCGGTGGCGCCCCCGGCGGTCGCGGCGGCTGCCGCCGACGCGGCCCGCGAGCGCCAGCAGTCCGAGGCTGCGCTGGCGCCTGGCGAGTCGGTCCTGGCCGGCGCGGCGCATGCGTCGCCTGTCGCGTCCTCGGCGCTGCGCACCGTCGAGCTGCTGCTCGGTGCGGTCGCTGCGCGGCGGGCGTCGGCCGCGGCGCCCGCGGCCGATGGTGGCAACGGAAACTTCGCCCCGGCGGCCGGCCCCCGGGTGGCGATGCCGACCGGGCTGGGCGGGCTGGTCCAGTCGATCGACGCCCACGCCGCGATGAGCGCGCCGGTGTCCGCATCGCGGCCCACGTTCGCGGCGCTCGCGGCTGCGTCGGCGGCGGGCGCCGCTGCGGCGGCGAGCTCGAGCGGCTCGTTCGCGAGCGGTCCCGACGCGCCGCGCGCGTCCGTCGCCGCGCCGGCCTTCGCGCCGGTCTGGGCCGCGGCGGCGCAGCCGCGGGCGCCGATGAGCGCGCTGGCGGCGGTCACCAGCGCCCCGGCTCGGGGCGTCGCGCACCTGACCTGGAGTGATCGGTGGCTGGCCCGCTTCGCCGGGGCGTCCCCGCTGGGCCTGGCCGCCTTCGACAGCGCCAGCGAGGCCAGCGCGCCGAGCCTGGGCCGCCTGGCGATGGGGTCGCCCGAGGTGGTCTACGTGCATCCGATGCTGGCGCCGTCGCAGCTGGCCGCGATGGTCCAGGCCCAGCGTGCGCCGGTCGTCGCGCCGACGCCCGCGCGGGTCGCGCAGCCTCGCGCCGGTGCCCTGCGCATCGACGACGGTGAATCGGTCCCCGACGACGTGTTCGCCGCCATCGCGGCCGCCGCCGCGCGGCCGACGCCGGCGCGCGCGAGCGCCGCGGCGCAGGCCCAGGCGGCCGCGCAGGCCCAGGCGGCCGCGCAGGCGCAGGCGGTCGCGCAGGCGCAGCAGGCCCAGACGGTCGCTGGCGCGCAGGGGCAGGGTGCCCAGGCGCCGCGCAGCCGAGCGCAGGTCGACCTCCTCGCGGCGCACCGCCCGCCGGGTGTCGCTGACCTCGCCTCGGTCGCGGTCCCCACCGCGCCGGGCGCCGGGCTTGCGGCCGGGCTCTCGTCGTCGCCGATGGCCCCAGCCCTGGCGGCTGTCTTGCCGATGGCCAACGCGCCGGTGTTCGATCCGCGCGCGCTTCAGGGCGCGGCCCTGGCCGAGGCCTACCTGGGGGGTGTCTTGGCGCGCGCGGCGATGCCGGTCGGTGTCCTCGCGGGCGCTCCCAGCCTGGCCGCGCTCGCCTGGGCCGGCGCTGCCGGAGGCGATGCCTCGACCGACGGATTCACCCGGCGCGACCTCGATCTCGCGCCGCCGGTGTCGCGGCTCGCTGGAGCGGCGCCCCAGACGTCCTTCGTCGTGACCGGCGGTGACGTCGACGTGATGATGCGACGTGGCCGCGCGCCGGCGCCGATGCGCGCGGTGTCCGCGCCGGCGGCAGGCGATGAGGTGGCTGCGCCCGGCGCCGGGGCGGCGGCGGCAGGCGACGACGTGGCTGCGCCGCGGGCCGCGGCCGACGCCGGCGTGCGCCTCGAGGCTGAGCTGCATGCGCTGCGGGCGGCGCTCCTGGCCGCCCCGGCCGCGACCTCGGTGCCCTTGGCCCACGGGGCGAACGCGCCGTTGATCACCGGCGCGACCGCCGTGCCTTCGACGCCCTGGGGCGCGGCGGCCGGCGCCGATCGAGACGTCGCCGTCGATGGCTACGCCGCCGCAGCGCACGCGGCGAGCGCCGACATGGCGCAGCTGCCCGCGCTGGCGGGCGTCGCCGGCGGTGTCGCGTCGCCGACGATGTACGCGCTGGCTGCCGGCGCCGCGGGCCGCGGGTGGCAGGTCCCGCCGGCGGCCGATGCCTTCGATCGCGCGGGCGATCGCCACAGCGACCGGCACGCGCCCATGCTGCGGGCGGGCCGGCCGGGAGCGCTCGCCGAGGCGGCCCTGGCGTGGTCGGTCGGCGAGGAGCGCGCGGTCGCCGATCTGTCGTTTGACTTCGTGACCCCGGAGCTGCTGCTGGCCGCCAAGGTCTACGGGCTCTCGCCCGGGGCCGCGTCCCAGGCGATGCGCCTCGCGGCGGCCGGCCCGACGACGATGGCGTCGATGGCCGCGCAGCTCGATCTCACGCTGTTGCAGGCGTTCCAGAGCGCGTCGGGCCAGAGCCAGCGCGCGTCCGAGCAGCGGACCTCCTACGACGCGCGGATGGCCCAGGACGGCGTGGTCCAGCGGGCCGCGGCCGGCCAGGCGCCGCCGCTTCCGTCGGACGTCGGCCACGTCGGCGGTGCGGGGCCCCTGCCTTCCGGCGTGGTCGCGGCTGCTGGCACCGCGCCCGGCCCTGTCGCTGCCTCGCCGACGCTCGACGATGGCGGGTGGGGCGAGCCGACGTGGGCACCGCGGGTATCCGGCGGTCGCTTGCCCCGCGGCGCCTTTCTGTGGCCGGCGGGGGCCGTCGCGGCGCTTGGCATGCGCGCGCTCGGCCCCGACGGTGCCGCTGGGCTCCCGGTCGTGGCTCTCGAATTGCTCGCGGCCCAGGCGGTCGCCGAGCTGGGCACGTGGGTCACAGCGGCCGGTGGGGTCACGGCGGCCGGTGCGGGCTCGGCAGCCGGTGGGGGCTCGGCGGTGGGGGCCGCTGGCGCCCAGGCCTTCGGTCAGCTAGCGGGCGATCCGCGGTCGATGGGCGCGCCCGGCATGGTCGGCGCTGGCGTCGCGGCGCCGGGCGGCGTCGGTGAGCCAGGCTCGACCGGCGACCTCGTAGACGGAGGTGATGGGCGCCGGCCGTCGCCAGCGATGATCGCCGCGCGGGCGCCGATGCCGTCCACCATGGACGCTGGGTCCTTGACGGCTTCCGCCGAGGAGGCCGCGCACTGGATGGCGGTGCCGGCACCAGCTCGCCAGCGCTTCGAGTCGGTCTACGTGGCGCTGGCCCGCTCGGCCGAAGGGCAGTCGATGTCTCCGGCGGTGCGCGCGGCCCGCGCCATGTCGCTCCTGGCGGCGTCGACGGCAGAGAGCGCCGGGCGGCCGCTGTCGACGCGCGAGGCGGCGGCGGCGGCGTGGGGCATGCTCCCGGACCTGTACCGTGGCCAGCTCGATCTGGTCGCGCCTCCCGCAGGCGGATCGGCCGGCGTCGCCGAGGGGCGCCCCGGCCTGGCCGGCCTGGCGGCGCGCGCCGGCGAGGCGCTGGGGTCGTTCGTGGCGCCGTCGTTCGACGAGCTGTCGGCCTTCGGCGCCGGCGGCGCGCCGAGCCCCGCGGCCCGGGCGGCGGAGCCGGTCTACGTCAACCCGGCGGCGGCTCCGAGCCGTAGCAGCAGCTCGTCGGACGGGGTCGCGCAGGCGTTCACCGGGCCGCGGCCCGGCCGGTCCTTCACCCAGTTCGGTGGCGGCGAGCCCGAGATCCCAGGCTGGTTCGAGTCGGCCGCGCAGAAGCTCTTGTCGAGCGGCGACGACCGCGGCATGAGCCTGGCGCAGATGGTCCTGGTGACCGCCATGCCCCAGCAGCAGCTCGCCGCCGCGACCCGCGGCGCGAGCGCCGGTGGTGGGTCGGCCCCGAACTCGGGCGGCGGCGGGCGGCACGCCGCCGTCGAGAAGCCCGACGTCGACAAGCTCGCCCACGAAGTGTTTCAAGAAATCATGCACATCCTCGAAGTGGTGCGTCAGCGCAGCGGAGATCCATTCCAATGACCGATTTGCTTGGCAAGTTGACCATCATGTCCCTCGACGGTGTCGGTGGCCCGATCATCGCGCAGTACAATCCCAAAGAACTGGCGATGGACAAGTCGGTGCCGTGGCAGAAGTCGCCCACGGCGTCGGGCGACACGCCCGAGCTGCAGTTCACCTCCGCCGAGGGGCGCTCGCTCAGCTTCGAGCTGTTCTTCAACGGATATGAGGACCACAAGAACGTCCACACGACGTACATCGAGCCGCTCTTGGTCCTGACCAAGGTCATGGATCCCAGCGGCCCCGAGGACAAGCGTCGGCCACCCCGGGTCCAGATCCGGTGGGCTGGGTTCATCTTCGAGGGCGTGATCGAGTCGGTGTCGACCAAGTACACGATGTTCCTCCCTGACGGCTCGCCGTGTCGGTGTACTGCGTCGGTCAAGTGCAAGGAGGCGTCGCGGGCGACCGGGGGCAAGGCCAAGTGACCGTCAGCGGCAACACCGCATCTGCGGTCAAGTTCGAGGTCCTCATCAAGGGCACCGCGATCGAACCGACCGACGTCATGAACATCCAGGTCAGCCTGGATCTCATGCAGCCGGGCATGTGCCTGCTGACCCTCAAGAACCCGCAGAACAAGTTCAGCAGCAAGTTCGGCCCGGGCGACTCGGTCGAGATCAAGATCGGCGGCGGCACCCGGCGCGCCGACGACGGCAGTGGCTCGGGCGACGTCGAGTCGGTGTTCGTCGGTGAGCTGGTCGGGGTCGAGGCGGCCATGCGCCAGGGCGGCGAGCCCAAGATCGCCATCCGGGCCTTCGACAAGATGCACCGCATGCTGCGCGGCAAGAAGTCGAAGACCTATGTGAAGCAGAGCGACCAGGACATCGTCAGCGCCATCGCCGGCCAGCACGGCCTGCAGGCCGACTGCGGATCCAGCCCCAAGATCGTCCACGAGCACGTCTACCAGCACGCCCAGGACGACCTGTCGTTCATCCGCGTGCGGGCAGCCCGTATCGGCTTCTCGGTGTGGTGCGAGGGCACCAAGCTGTTCTTCAAGGCGCCCGACCTCGGCCAGGACTCGGGCCTGGAGTTCTCGTACGAGCAGCAGCCCAAGAGCGGTGGCGGGAAGGACAAGCTGAAGTCGTTCTCCGCCCGCGTCTCCAACGCCGGCGTGATGAAGAAGGTCACGGTCCGCGGCTGGAACCCCGAGAAGAAGGAAGAGATCGTCGGCGAGGCCGAGGCCAAGCCGTCGAAGCTCGGCTCCAAGAACGCCGCGTCGTCGCTGGGCGACTTCGGCGAGCCGGGAACCTTCGGGTGCGACGAACCGATCGCGTCGGTCGAGGAAGCCAAGGCGCTGGCCCAGGCCAAGCTCGACCAGGCGGCGATGGGCTACGTCACCGCCCAGGCGGTGACCATGGGCAACAACAAGCTCAAGCCCGGGATCGTCATCAAGATCAAGACCAACTTCGACGACGCCAGCGACCCCTACAACGGCAAGTACCTGGTCGCCGGCGTGACCCACCACTACAGCTCCGACAACAAGGGCGGCGAGGGCGGGTACGAGTGCAACCTGAACCTGTGCCGCGACGCCACCGGGGGTAGCTAGCCGTGCGGCCCGGGGGCAGTCGGCCGTGGACCAGCAACTCGACCCTGGCCGGGGTCTATTTCGGGATCGTGACCGACAACAAGGACACCGAGCAGAAGCTCGGCCGGGTCAAGTGTCGCTTCCCGTGGCTGGATCAAGGCGACACCGACCAGGCCCACTGGGCGCAGCTGGCCACGCCGATGTGCGGCAACAAGTTCGGCTGGTGGATGCTGCCGGACATCGACGACGTGGTGGCGGTGATGTTCCTCAACGGGGACATGCGTCACCCGGTGGTGATCGGCGGCGTGTGGAGCAAGGCCGACCCGCCGCCCGAGCCGCTCAACGGCGGCAAGAACGAGTTCCGGGGCTACAAGAGCCGGTGCGGGCACCGCATGCTGCTCGACGACTCGAGCAACCCGAAGGTGACGTTCCGCGACAAGACCGACGCGCTCCAGCTGTCGGTCGGCAAGTTCGCCGAGGGCGGCGACGGTCCCAACAAGCACGAGATGCCCAAGCCCGAGGGCGCGGGTGACAAGGGGGTGGGCTTCGCGTCGATGACCGGCAACCTGACGATCCTGTGCCCCAACGGGACGCTGACGATCGAGGGCCTGACGGTCCAAGTCTCGGCCGATCAGACCCTCGACCTGAACGCCAAGGGGAGCCTCGAGCTCAACGGCAAGGCGACCACCGTCGCATCGTCGGGCGCCAGCAAGTACGAAGGCGCGTCGGTCAACATCGGATGATGAACCTCGGATGAGCGTGCGCCCGTGATCAAGCCCGACTCCAGCGAATCGTCCCGCGCCGACAAGCGGCGCGGCATCTACATCGCCATCGTCACCGACAACAAGGACGAGAGCCAGCCGTTCCTCGTGAAGGTGAAGTACCCGTGGCTGCCCGGGGACGACAAGACCCACTTCGCGCGGATCGCGGTGCCGATGGCGGGACCGGATCGCGGCACGTACTTCTTGCCCGAGGTCGGTGACCAGGTCGTCGTGGTGTTCGAGCACGGCGACATCGAGCGACCGATCGTCATCGGCTCGGTGTGGAACAAGGGCGAGCCGCCGCCGGAGACCAACCCCGACGGCAAGAACGACGTCAAGGTCATCAAGTCCAAGGTCGGGCACCGGATCGTGTTCGACGACACGGAGGGCAAGGAGTCGGTCTCGGTCATCGACGGGTCGAACAAGAATCTGGTCCACCTGGACGTGGCGAAGAAGACCGTCAGCATCGAGTCCGACGGCGACATCACCATCAAGTCGGCCGCGGGCAAGGTCTTGATGCACGGCAAGACCGTCAAGATGACCGCGAAGACGGGTGACCTGAAGGCCACGTCGTCGGGGACGCTGACGGTCGCGACCAACGGCGCGGTCAACGTCAAGTCGCCGGCCACGGTGACCATCAGCTCCAAGGTGATGATGCAGATCACCGGCGCCTCCCCCAAGGGTGGCTTCGGCGGCTCGGCTGGGCCTGGGCAGTCCGGAAACCAGGCCGGTGGCGGTGGTGGCGGCGGCGGTGGTGGTGGCGGCGGTGGTGGTGGTGGCGGTGGTGGCGGCGGTGGCGGCGGTGGCGGCGGTGGCGGTGGCAGCGGCGGCGCTGGCGGTGGCAGCGGCAGCGCTGGCGGTGGTGCCGGCGGCGGCGCTGGCGGTGGTGCCGGCGGCGCTGGCGGTGGTGTCGGCGGCGGCGGTGCCGGCGGCATGAGCGCGCCGACGGGCGGCACACCTGGTCAGCGTGCTGGCGCCGCGGCTGGAGCCCCGACACCGACCGCGCCAACGGGCGATAGCGGCGGCGCGGCTCCGCCTGGACAGGCGACGCCCGGTGGACGAGACCAGGCTGCGCAAGCGTCAGGAGGCGCCTCGGCGAGCGGCGGCGCGTCGGCCGGTGGCGGCGCGTCTGCAGGCGGCGGTGCGTCGGCCGGTGGCGGCGCGTCGGCAGGCGGCGGTGCGTCGGCCGGTGGCGGTGCGTCGGCCGGTGGCGGTGCGTCCGCCGGTGGCGGTGCTTCTGCAGGTGGCGGTGCTTCTGCAGGTGGCGGTGCTTCTGCAGGTGGCGGTGCGTCGGCCGGTGGCGGTGCTTCTGCAGGCGGCGGTGCGTCCGCCGGTGGCGGTGCGTCCGCCGGTGGCGGTGCGTCCGCCGGTGGCGGTGCGTCCGCCGGTGGCGGCGCGTCGGCCGGTGGAGGCGCGTCGGCCGGTGGAGGCGCGTCGACCGGTGGCGGTGCTTCTGCAGGCGGCGGTGCGTCCGCCGGTGGCGGTGCGTCCGCCGGTGGCGGCGCGTCGGCCGGTGGCGGCGCGTCGGCCGGTGGCGGCGCGTCGGCCGGTGGCGGCGCGTCGACCGGTGGCGGTGCTTCTGCAGGCGGCGGTGCGTCGGCCGGCGGCGGTGCGTCGGCCGGCGGCGGTGCGTCGGCCGGTGGCGGCGCGTCCGCCGGTGGCGGAGCTTCTGCTGGTGGCGGAGCTTCTGCCGGTGGCGGTGCGTCCGCCGGTGGCGGAGCTTCTGCCGGTGGCGGAGCTTCTGCCGGTGGCGGAGCTTCGCCGGTGGCGGAGCTTCGCCGGTGGCGGAGCTTCTGCCGGTGGCGGAGCTTCTGCCGGTGGCGGCGCGTCTGCGGGTGGCACGCCTGCGGGCAGCGGCACGCCGGCCGGTGGCGGCGCGACCGGAGGCGGCGGTGCTCCGGCGACGGGCGGCGCTCCGTCGACGGGCGGCGCTGCGACGGGCGGCGGCGCGGCCGGTGGCGGTGCCGCGGTCGGTGGGCTCCGCAGGCGACCGCCTCGCCGGCGCCGGCTGGGGCGGCCGCGGGCGGCGGTGCGACCGGCACCGCCGGGGGGACGCCGCCTGCGGCGACCACGGGCGGCGGCGCGGCATCGGGCGCCGCTGGCGGCGCCTCTGGTTCCGTGGCTGCCAATCCGGGTGGTGGCGGCGGGGACAAGCTGGTCCGCGCGGCGGCCAGCGGCGACACCAGCGCCGCCGCTGGCGGCGGCGTGGCGGGGCAGGCCGCGACGGGCGATACCAGCGCCGCGTCGTCGGCGGTCAACGTGCCGGACACGGCGGGGGCCGGTGATCGCGCCCAGGCGGCTGGCAGCGACGCCGCCGGCATCAAGCAGGTGACCGGCGCCCGCGACCAGGCCACCGGCGCGGTCCAGGGCCAGGCCTCCCAGACCGAGTCCAACGTGCGCGCGGCCACCGACGTCAAGGCGCACGCCGCGGCGCAGGCGCGTCCGGTGACCGACGCCGCCAGCTCCACGGAGTCGGCGGCGCGGGCCCAGGCCCAGCCAGTGACCGAGGCCCAGGGCAAGGTCGAGGCGGCGCAGCAGGCCCCGGCCCAGGCCCAGGCCCGGGTCGACGCTGGGGTGTCCGTCGCCGAGGACGCCCAGGCCCGCCCGGCGGCCACCGGGGCTGCGGTGGTGGCAGACTCCGACGCACGGACCGCGGGCATCCGCTCCACGGGTGACGCTGGCGACCGCGCGACCCAGGCGGCCTCCGACCGGGTGCGCGGTGCAGCCGACGTCCAGGGCTCGGTCGACGCCGAGGTCAGCGTCTCGGATCCGACCGCCCAGGGCGACAAGCTCAAGCCGGGCTGACACCGGGGGCCACTCGGTCGCCGCGTGCCAGCGCGGCGCCAGCCGCGTGACCGTCCCATCGCCTTGACGCATCGCGTCGGCGCAGATCGTCGACGGGACGATTGTGCCGTGTTCTTCCGCCTGCTTCGAGGGCTAAAAGGCCGGCCCATGCGTTGACCGTGTGCGCCCAGGTTCCATAGGATGTGTGCCGTGTCGGAGTTGTTCCGACGCGAAAGGAAGACCGGTGGACGAGGAAGAGCTGATCGCCTGGCAGGATGTGCTCGACATGATCGTCGCCGGCCGGCCCGACGGCCTCGCGTGCCCGTACTGTCGGCATCGACCGCTCGTGGTCGAAGAGGTCGACTTCTCCACCAAGATCTCCTGCACCAAGTGCGGGAAGTACCTGCAGGGGCGCTTCGCGCCGCAATGAGCTGACGTTCGCGCGGCCTAGCGTCCGGGGGGAACCGACGCTGCGACCGCACTTCAAACCAATCACCCGGGCTGGGTCCGGGAGGGGAACCGATGTCCGACGATCGATCGTTTCTCGGCAAGGGATGGCGCTTTCCGGTGGCCATCAACCTGACCGGCGGCATCTCGTCGTCGTCGCTGGACGAGAACGTGCGCGAGTCGATCTTCATCATCCTCGGCACCGCCCCGGGTGAGCGGGTGATGCGCAAGGACTTCGGGTGCCGCATCCACGACCTGATGTTCGAGCCCAACAACTTCGTGACCTCGGCCCGCGCCGAGTACTACTGCGAAGAGGCCATCTACAAGTACGAGCCGCGCGTCGACGGCGTGACCGTCAAGGCCGAGCCCAACCGCGACGAGCCCAACCGGCTCGACATCAAGATCAACTACACGATCGTCGGGCAGACCCACCCCAAGAACCTGGTCTACCCCTTCTACCTGCGGAAGCCCGATGAGGCGGTCTAGCCTCGTGCCCTCGGGCTGCCGTCTTGGTACCCATCGTCACCCTGCGACCCTGCGAGCGCGCCCATGATCCCCAGTCCCAAGCTCGATGACCGCACGTTCAAGGACATCGTCGACGAGGCGGTGAGCCTGATCCCGCGGTACGCCCCGGAGTGGACCAATCACAACCCGGCCGATCCGGGGATCACACTGATCGAGCTGGCGGCGTGGATGACCGATCTGTTGATCCACCGGCTCAACAAGGTCCCCGAGAAGAATTACGTCGCGTTCCTGAACCTGCTGGGCATCAAGCTGCGGGCCCCGCGCGCGGCCAAGGCGCTGCTCCAGTTCACGTTGACCGAGGGCATCACGCTGCAGCGGGTGCCGACCGGCACCCAGGTGTCGACCCCCCAGGCCGGCGACGACTCGACGGTGACCTTCGAGACCGCCGGCGAGGTGGTCATCTCGAGCGTCACGGTCGACCGCGCGTTCTCGTACTTCGACGACACGTACTCGGACAACTCGCGCTACGTCAACCAGGCGGCCGAGGGCTCGTTCGAGGTGTTCGCGGGGGCCCAGCGCATCGACCGCTTCGTGTACCTGTCGGATCCGCGCTTCGCGGGCTGCGGCGAGTCGGCGGTGTTGCGGGTGTACCTGGGCTGCCCCGAGCGCGGCGGCCGCGACCTGGCGCGTATGCTGGAGTGGCAGTACTGGAACGGCGAGCGGTGGAAGCAGATGACCCAGGCGCCGATCGAGGTCGATCGCGGCGAGGTCGCGTTCTTCGGGCCGCTGACGTTCGCGCCGACCACGGTCAACGACGTCGAGGGGCTGTGGATCCGGGGCCGGCTGGCCGAGGTGCCGCAGGATCCCGGCGAGACCGAGGTCGACACCGTGCGGACGCGGGTCGAGGTCGCGGGCGAGGGCGTGCTGCCCGAGAAGGCCTTCGCCAACCTCGACAACGGGGCGTTCATCCCCCTCGACCTGGGCAAGAACACCTTCCCGTTCGGCAAGGAGCCCAAGCCCGACTGCGTGCTGTACCTGGCGTGCGACGAGCTGGTCCAGACCCCCGACGCGTACATCTCGATCGACCTCCAGCTGGCCGACCAGGGCGCGTTCCCGCGGCCCAACCCCAGCGACCAGCTGGTGCTGGCCTGGGAGTTCTGGGACGGCAAGCGCTGGCGCTTCCTGGGGCGGTCGAGCCCACGCGGCATCCTGCCGGGCGCCGGCGACGAGTACGGCTACCACGACGACACCCGCGCCATCTCCCAGTCCGGCACGGTCAGCTTCCGTCGGCCCAAGGACATGGACCAGATCGAGATCAACGGGGAGCTGCGGCGGTGGGTCCGGTGCCGCATCGAGAAGGGCGACTTCGGCCTGCCGCCCGAGTACGCCCTCGAGGGTGACAAGTGGATCACCAAGGACGAGCGGCCGCTGCGGCCGCCGGCGCTGCGGTCGATCACGCTCAAGTACCGTGAGGACTATCGCGACGTGAAGTTCGCGATGACCTACAACGACTTCCAGTTCACCGACGTCACCGAGGTGGCCCGGACCGAGTACACCATCTTCCAGCCGTTCACGCCGTCGAGCGAGGAGTCGCCGGCGCTGTACCTGGGCTTCACCGACAAGCTGCCCAACGAGTTCATCGGCCTGTACTTCCAGATGGAGGAGGAGCTGGGGCTGGGCTCGCTGCCGTCGGCCGAGGCCGACGTCGTGACGCCCGAGCTCACGCAGTACGAGACGATGAAGAAGCTGTCGTGGGAGTCGGAGCAGCGGGTGGTGTGGGAGTACTACAACGGCAAGCGGTGGGAGTCGCTGCCGGTCACCGACGACACCACCGGCTTCACCGGCTCGGGCTTCGTCCAGTTCATCGCGCCCGAGGACATGGGCAAGATGCTCAAGTTCACCGAGGAGCGCTACTGGCTGCGGGCCCGCCTGGAGATGGGCGGCTACGTCAAGTTCCCGCGCATCCGGCGCATCCTGTCGAACGTGGTCGAGGCGTACCACCACCAGACGGTGGTCGACGAGATCCTCGGCAACGGCGACGGCAGCCCGCTGCAGGCCTACAAGCTGTTGTTCGGGCCGGTGCTCGAGGGCGAGGTGCTGGAGGTCCGCGAGCGCCAGGAGCCCAAGGAGGCCGATCTGGCGGATCTCGGCCCCACCCCGTTCCGCAAGGTCGAGCCCGACAACCCCGACTCCAACGAGGTGTGGGTGCGGTGGCGGCGGGTCGACAGCTTCTTCGAGTCGGGGCCGACCAGCCGGCACTACACGCTCGACTACCTCACCGGCACCGTGTCGTTCGGCGATGGCCGGCGCGGCATGGCCGCGCCCGACGGCCGCAACGGCCTCGTCATGCGGACCTACCGGGTCGGCGGCGGCGCCGCCGGCAACGTCAACGCCGGCTCGGTCACCTCGCTGGTGCGCGCGCTGTCGTACGTCGACACCGTGACCAACCCGCTGGCGGCCAGCGGCGGCTCCGACCGCGAGTCGGTCGAGGAGGCCAAGTCCCGCGCCCCCTACACCATCAAGAGCCGGGACCGGGCGGTCACCGCCGAGGACTTCGAGATGCTGGCCCTGCGGGCCTCGACCTCGCTGGCCCGCGCCAAGTGCGTGCCCGACCGCTCGAACCGCGGCGAGATCACCTTGGTGCTCATCCCCAAGGCCGAGACCCGGGCCGAGGACCTGACCCGGCGCTTGCTGCCGTCGCACGAGATCATGCGCTACATCAAGCGCTACCTCGACGAGCGGCGCCTGGTCGGCTCGGTGGTCAACGTCATCAAGCCCAACTACGTCGACCTGTCGCTCAAGGTAACGCTCTTGCGGCGCACCATCGGCACCTCCGACCGCCTCAAGCGCGAGATCGAGCTCAAGGTGCGCCGGTTCCTCCACCCGCTCCTGGGTGGCAAGGACGGCAAGGGCTGGGAGTTCGGGCGCCCGGTGCTCAAGAGCGACCTGGTCCACCACATCGAGGAGATCCCCGGCGTCGACGGCGTCGACGGCATCGAGATCCGCGACGAGCAGATGGACGTGACCGTCGAGCACGTCCGCATCGACGACGACGAGCTGCCGTTCCTCATCAACGTCCAGATCGCGGAAAAAGTCCGCGACGATATCCGCTAGCTCATGGCCACCGACCTCATCAACAAGAAGGTAGTCCGGGTCCCGGAGGTCGCCGGGGTCGGGCTCGCCAAGGCCAAGATCCTCCTCGAGGACGCCGGCCTCAAGCGGGTGGTGGTGCTGTTCCGCGAGGGCTACGAGGACCAGGACACCGTCATCGATCAGCGGCCGGCGCGGTCGCAGATGGTCTACGAGGACACCGAGGTCATCCTGTGGGTGGCCCGGCGCGGCTACCTGCAGAACCTCCCGGCGCTGTACCGGCGGTCCGACGCGGTCGGCCACAACGTGGTCCGCGACATCTGCTTCATCTTCGAGCACATGTTCGGCGCGCTCGAGCAGAAGATCGACGAGAACTACCGCTACTACGATCCGCACTCGACGCCAGCCGAGTTCCTGCCTTGGCTGGCGTCGTGGATGGCCTTCACGGTCGACCTCAGCTGGCCCGAGCCCCGCAAGCGCGCCCTGATCAAGCGGGCGGTGGACCTGTACCGGATCCGCGGCACCAAGCGGGCCCTGGCGCTGTTCCTCAAGCTGTTCACCGGCTACGAGCCCACCATCGACGAGAACGTGTGGCCGTTCAAGGGCTTCCGGGTCGAGAGCGAGGCCCGCATCGGCATCGACTCGGTGATCCTGCCGCCGGTCAACCTGGCCCACTGTTACATCATCACCGTGCCCATCAACGTGAACGAGGTGACCCCGGAGTTGATCCTGCGGGTCCACCAGATCGTGTCGATGGAGAAGCCGTCCCACACCCACTACTACTTGAAGTTCCTCGAGGAGGAAGGTGACGTCGAGCTCCGTGAGTTCTTCGTCATCGGCGCCCGCTCGGGGATTGGCATCGGCGCCGAGGTCGTCCAGCCTCTGCCCGCCGACGAAACCTAGCTCGCCCCGCGACTGCCCCGCCCAGTCTGGAGACCGTCATGAGTGAACAGAAGGACAACGGCTACAAGCGCATCAACTTCTTCAAGGGGTTCCTGACCACCGAGAAGGACTGGAACGACGCCGAGCGGTACCACATCGACAAGCGGATGCTGCACAACCGCTTGTTCCACTCGCCGGGCGTGGCGATGGGCTACGGCGGCGACCTGCGGGTCGCGGCGCGGGCCCGGGGCGATCTGTCGGTCGAGGTCCAGCCCGGCTTCGCCATCGACGGCGTCGGCCACGACCTGATGCTGCACGACGCCACCATCAAGAACATCAACCCCGAGGAGTTCCGGTTGCCGCAGACGGTGTACATCGTCTTGCGGTTCTACGAGGAGCTCACCGACTTCATCGCCTACAAGGAGAACCTCGAGTACAAGGGCCACCGCCGAGTGCTCGAGACCTGCAAGATCGAGGTCAGCCAGGCCGAGCCCGACATCGGGCGCGAGGTCGAGCTGGCCCGCATCTACCTGGAGAAGGGCGCCAACCGCATCCGCGACGCCCGCGACCCGGCCGACCCGCGCGCCAACGAGATCGACATGCGGTTCGTGCCCAAGGCGGGCCGGGCCGGGTCGTTCATGCCGCCGGCCCAGCGGCTGCGCCTGCAGAACCTGCTGTGGCAGATCCGCAAGGCCGGCCTCGAGTACGCCCGCCGCGGCATCCACTCGGCCAACAACGTCATCCAGTGCTGCAACACGGCGCTGATGCTCGACGCGACCAACATGGTCGACCTCCGCAACATCTTCGACATCTTCTACCTGCTCATCGAGGGCCAGGGCGAGATGGCGCTCGACATCGACGCCCACCACCCGGCCATCGCGCAGAAGAAGGAGTTCTCGGAGTTCCGCCGCCACGTCGAGATCCTCCGCGGCCTGATCGCCGAGGGGAAGTTCAACATGGAGGCCTTCCAGAACATGCTGGCCTACCAGGGCAAGCTCAACGAGATCGCCAACGCGGCGATCGCCGGCGAGAAGCTTTTGGTCGAGGTCAAGGAGGAGCCCAAGGAGGACAAGCCCAAGGTGGCCGACCTCAAGGACTGGGAGGGGGTCAAGGTCATGCCGTACCCCAAGGAGTCGATGGACCTCGAGGGGCTCACCTGGGTGGTGGTCGACGAGATCAAGATCCTCGACAACGACTCCGAGGCCAAGCACGCCTTCAACATCAAGGAGGCCAAGGACAGCTACCGGTCGCGCCAGAAGCTCAAGTACCCCGACGGCACCGTCATCGAGGGGGTGGGGCGCGCCCACGTCGGTGGCTTCGCCGAGTTCAAGGTCAACGTCACGCCGGGCCGGCCGGTGGTCATCCTGCGGCGGATGGACTACGTCTACGGCGACTACGAGCTGGAGATCCAGGTCAACAACAAGGCGATCGGCGTGGTCGCCTGCACCGGCACCGACCGCGTCCACCGCTGGCGCAACTGGCCGGCGATGATCGCCGCCGAGCACGTGACCGACTCGACCCTGAACATCAAGCAGATCGCGCTGACCGCCGGGCGCGACGTGAACATGTTTCACATCTGGGTGTACCAGCCCAAGTGAGGCCGCGGGCTGAGGCGGCGTCCCCGGGCACCGGCGATGGCCGGCGCCGGGGTGGGGACAAACGAGATCGAGAATCTCTCCGCGCCGCCGCGAGCGGTGCTAGATTCTTGGAGCGGGTAGTCGGGGCCTGATCCCGACGTCGGAGTCGCACGCCCATGTTTTTCGAGAAGATCTTCAATCCCATCTTGGCGCCGTTCCGGGAGATCCGGAACAAGTGGACCAGCGCGCGCAGCGTCCAGGGGCAGGTCAAGATGGACGTGTCGCGCGCCAAGAACATGGGCCAACGGGTCGGCGCGGCTGGCCAGAACGCCCAGAAGTTCGTCGGCCAGGGCCAGGCGGCGGTCGGCGGCGCGCAGCAGCAAGTCCAAGGCGTCCAGCAGGGCGCACAGCAAGGAGCGCAAGGGTTCATGCAGCAAGGAATGCCTGGGGCCCCGGGCGCACCGGGGGCTCCCCCTCTCAACGCCAATCCCCCGATCCGCACCACCGGCTTTTGGATCTTCAAAAAGAAGTTCTGCAGCCAGTGCCAGCAGCAGCTGGACAAGACCTGGGATCACTGCCCGTCGTGTGCGCAGCAGGCGGCCATCGCCAACGCGCCCAAGCCGGCGATGAAGACCCAGGCGATCTCGCTCAACCAGGGCGCGACCGCCAACCCGTTCTCGGGGCTGCAGATGATCGGCTGGCTGGTGCCGCTGCAGGGCCCGCAGCGCGGCGAGCTGTTCACGCTCGGCTCGCAGACGGTGGTCGGCAAGGATCCGGCGTCGTGCACGCTGGTGCTCCAGGACAGCTTCTTGTCGTCCAAGCACGCCGAGATCAAGATCGAGGCGGGGTCGTGGATCCTGAAGGACATGGGTTCCACCAACGGGACCTACGTCAACGACAAGCGGGTCGACAAGCAGGAACTGGTCGACAACGACTTCATCAAGTTCGGTCAGTTCCTCTGTAAGTTCAAGAGCCTATGAACACGCATCGGCTGCTCATCGCGCTCGCGCTGGTCGCTGGCTCGGTCTCGACCGTGGCGGCGGACCTGAAGTGGACGCCGGAGTCCATCCCCAGCGAGCCGACCGAGAAGGAGAAGAACCCGGCGCCGTCGATCCGCGTGAAGCTCGACGGTGAGCCGCTGCCGACGCCCGACGTGTGGGCCACGTTCACGCTGCGTCACGACCCCGCCGAGGTGAAGGGGTTCTTGCCGGTCGCCCCGATCAAGGCGATCCCGTACCACCGCAGCAGCGAGACGCTGGGCATCGTGGTGCTGGTCGAGGCCCACGAGTTCTACTTCGGCAACGACACGTACAAGACCCAGACCACGTGCCCGGCGGACCAGAGCCTGCCGTGCAAGATCGTCAAGACCACGCCCGGCGTCTACGCGACCATCCGAGCGGCGCTCGAGGCGGCCGGCACCAAGGACGACGAGATCCCGGTCACCATCTCCCGTGCTGGCCCGCCCGGTTCGAAGGGCGCGCTGATCTTCTACAGCCAGGGCGCCGAGAAGATGTACGAGGGCGACCTCAAGGGCCTCACCGCCGACAAGCTGGGCGATCAGCGGGCCCAGGAGGGCAAGACCTCGCGCGAGTTCCTCGAGGGCCTGCGCATGTCGGCCGACGTGCTCAAGCGGATCGGCACCAACCGCAAGGCGCTGTTCATCTTCTCCGACGGGGTCGACGTCGCCGGCGGCGACGAGTTCACCGCGATGAAAAAGCAGTTCGACACCGACAAGATCGAGGTCTACACGTTCTACGTCGACGCCGCCAACGACTTCCTACCCGAGGCCGGTGACGCCAACGCGCTGCGCACCGCCAAGGCCCGGCTCGAGAACCTGGCGACCGACCGCGACTACTCGTACAAGGCCCAGGATGCCGACAAGCTGAAGGTCGCCATCAACAGCGCGGTCCTGAAGATCAACAGCCGCTTCCAGCTGGTGTTCCCGGGCCGCGCCATCGACGCCAAGACCAAGCGCAAGGCCGGCTTCAAGTGGGACGGCCAGGAGCACGTGCTGCAGCTCCGGCGCGGTGACGAGGACATCATCAACTACGGCAGCGACGGCAGCGAGAAGGTCACCGCGATGGTGATGGCGCCGGAGTGGGGCAAGGAGAAGGGTGGCAGCCTGTGGTGGCTGTGGATCGCCATCCCCGGCGGCGTGCTCGCGCTGTTCATCCTGGGCTCGGCGCTGGGCAAGAAGAAGCCGGTGCCGCCGCCGGTGGTGGTCGCCCCGGTGGCGGTCGCGCCGCCGCCGCCGATGGCTGCGCCGTCCAACGCCCAGAAGACGATGATGGTCAACATCTCCAGCGGCGACGGCCTGCCGGTGGTGGGCTGGCTCGTGCCGATCGCCGGCGACAAGCAGTTCCAGACCTTCAAGCTCCAGTACGGCGAGACCCGCGTCGGCACCACGTCCAACGCGCACATCGTCCTGTCCGACGGGTTCATGAGCACCGACCACGCCAAGATCGTGATGTCGCCGACCGGGTTCACGCTCATGGACAACAACTCCACCAACGGCACGTTCGTGAACGAGCGCCGGGTCCAACGGCACGAACTGGTCGACAACGACCTGGTGATGTTCGGCAAGACCCCCTGCAAGTTCAAGACGATCCTCGGGACGTAAGATCGAAGGCGGGGCGTGTCGACTCCGATCCTGGTCGTCGTGATCCTCGGCTCGGTGCTGGGCGTGGCCCTGCTCGGGTTCGCGGTCATGCGTGCCCGGGGTGGTGGGGCGCCGGCTGGACCGGTGTGCCAGGCCTGCCGCCGGGTGATGCGGCCGGACTGGCCGCGCTGCCTGTTCTGCGGGTGGATGCCGGTGGGCCGCCTGGAGTTCGTCCTCGGGCCGCTCACCGGCCACGTGGTCGAGCTGCGTGACGACGTCACGACGGTCGGCTCGGTGGTCGGCAACTCCATCGTGCTGGCCGACCCGGCGGTGTCGCGCAAGCACGCCGGCATCCGCCGGATCGACGGTGGCTACGAGCTGGCCGATCTCGGCTCCACCAACGGCATCTACGTCAACGGCCACCGCCTGCCCAAGAAGAACCTCGTGCCCGGGGACGTGATCCGCGTCGGCAACAGCGAGGCCGTGTTCCGACCGCAATGACGTCGCTAGCATCGAGGCTGCCCATGCGCATGCACCTGACCCGTCTTTTGCTGTTCGTGTTGGCCTTGATGGTCGGCGTGCCGGCGGTCGCCGCCGACGTCAAGCTGGTGGCCCGCGGCCTCGAGCCCGACCCGGCCGAGGCCGGGGTCGCGCCGCAGCTCGAGCTGACGGTGATCGGGGTGTCGCCGCTCGACGTCGGGTCCTACTCGGTGCGCCAGACCGACCGGACCCAGCCGGCGATCAAGGCGACCCAGCTCATCCCGTTCATCGAAGGGAACGAGCCGATCGCCATGGCGATCGTGGTCTTGTCCGACGGAAACTTCTTCGGCTACGAGGGCCGCACCGACGTGCGCGACGGGGTCATGGCCGCGATCCACCGGCTGGCCACCGCCGGCCCGCCCGGCTCGATGGCCACGGTGGTGACCTACGCCAAGGACGCGACGGTGGCCAAGGCCGGGGTGCCGCTGGCCGACCTGGCCACCTTCGAGGTCACCGCCGACACCAGCGGCCCGGTGGCGGGGCGGGCCCTGGTGACCGGCCTGACGCTGGGCGCGGCCGAGCTGGCCAAGCTCACGCCGGCGCGCAAGGTGCTCGTCGTCATCGGCGACTTCATCGACGGCGACGGCGGCACCGCCCCGTCGACGCCGGTGCGCGACCTCGGGCGCAAGCTGGCCGAGCAGGGCGTCCAGGCCGCGGCCATCGTGTACCAGCCGCGCGGCGCGGCGTTCCGCGAGCCCGGCGACGTGATGAAGCTCGACCCGGTGACCCGCCTGCAGGTCCACGACGAGGAGGCCGAGCTCGTCGCCCAGCGCACGTGGGAGCAGGTCCGCAAGCAGGCCATCGAGGACGCGAAGTACTTCACCCAGGATCGCGTCAAGACCTTCACGTCGATCGCGTCGGGCTTCCCCGGCGCCGCCGACAACGTGGCCACCGGGATCGCCGACCGCTTCTACCTGCGCTTTCCCGGCTACGACAAGCGCACCAAGGCCCGGCTGACCTGGGACGGCAAGGAGCACCCGCTGGTGCTGCGCGTCGATGGCAACGACCTGGCCAAGGTCGAGGCCACCCTGGCGCCGGCGTGGAGCCCGCCCGGCGGTGGCTCGCCGTGGTGGCTGTTCGTGGTGATCCCGATCGGCCTGCTGGCGGTGGCCGGCGCGGTGGTCGCCGTGGTCCGCAAGCCGAAGCCCGCCGCCGGGCCCGGTCCCGAGGCGGTGGCGGCTGCGGCGGCCCCGACAGCCGGCGCACCTGGCGCACCCGGGATGGCGCCGGGGGCGCCGGGGGGAGCGCCGCCGGCCGCGGGCAAGGCCCAGAAGACGCAGTTCATCAACATCGGCGGCGACGACGTGTTCCCGGTGGTCGGCTGGCTGGTGTTCCTCAACGGGCCGCAGCGGTTCAAGACCCACAAGCTGGCGAGCGGCGTCACCAAGGTCGGCACCAGCAAGGAGTCCGATATCTCGATCGACGACGGGTACATGAGCACCAACCACGCGCTGGTGGTGGTCTCGGCCGACGGCTTCACGCTCCAGGACAACAGCTCCACCAACGGCACCTTCGTCAACAACGCCCGGGTCGCCAAGCACGAGCTGGCCGACGGCGACGTGGTCATGTTCGGGCGGACCCAGCTCAAGTTCAAGGCGACGATCTGAGCGCGGGCCCGGTCGCGGGCCTGGCGCCGCGGCCGCGTTCTTGGCAACGGGCGGCAGTTCGGGGCCGAGACCGACGAGAATATCGTCGGGTTCATGGCGGCGCCGGCCCCTGTCGGGTAGGATCTTCAGCTCATGGGCGGAAGGCTACTGTTCCGCGACGCGACCGGCCGTGAAGGCTCGGTCGATCTCGATCCCAACGTCACGCTGTTCATCGGTCGCGGCCTCGAATGCGCGGTGCGGACCGATGACGGCATGGTGTCTCGTCGGCACTCGTCGGTGCGGATGGAGAACGGCCGGTTCCTCATCGAGGATCTGCAGTCGTCCAACGGGACCGTCATCAACAACCAGCGGATCCAGCGGCACGTCCTGACCCACAACGACGTGGTGCAGTGCGGCTCGATCATCCTGCGCTACATCGAGGACGGGCCGCTGATCGCGCCCCACGTGGCGCGGCCGCCGATCGCCGGCGGGGACCCGCCGCCCAAGGCCGGGCGGACGATGGCCATCGACTCTGCCAACGTGCCCGGGCCCCGGGCGCCGGTGGCGGCTACCCGGGCGGCGGTGCGGCCGGCTACCCAGGTTCGCCCGGCCAGCCCGGTTCGCCCGGGGCAGCTACCCGGGTTCGCCCGGCGGGCAGCCCGGGGGCGGCTATCCGGGCAGCCCGGGCGCCGGCGGCGGCTATCCGGGCGCGAGCCCCGGTGGCGGCTACCCTGGCAGCGCACCGAGCTACCCAGGTGGTTCGCCCGGCTATCCGGGGGGCAGCCCGGCTTCGCGGGCGGCGCCGGGAGCGCTCCCGGTTTCGCACCAGCGCCGGTGGTACCTTCGGCGGCTCATCGGGCGGCTTCGGTGGCAGCGCGGCGGGGGCGGCGCGGCCCGGGGGAGCGCCGGCGATGCCGGGCGTGGGCGGTCCGCCCAGCATGCCAGGCGTGGGCGGTCCCCCGGGGATGCCAGGCGGCGCCCCGGGAATGGGCGGCGCGCCGGGGATGCCGGGCAGCCCTGGTGGTGCTCCCGGGCTGCCCGGGATGGGCGGCCCGCCGGGGATGCCGGGCGGTGCCCCCGGGATGGGTGGTCCGCCGGGGATGCCTGGCGCGGGTGGCCCGCCGGGGATGCCTGGCGCGGGTGGCCCGCCGAGGATGCCTGGCGCGGGTGGCCCGCCGGGGATGCCTGGCGCGGGTGGTCCGCCCGCGATGCCGGGGGCCGGTGGCGCGCCGGGGATGCCGGGCGGGGCGCCGGCGTTCGCGTCGCAAGGCCCGCCGGCGATGCCGGGCGCGGGCATCTTTGGCGGCGCGTCGGGCGCCGGTGGTCCGCCGGCGATGCCAGGGGCGCCGGCCATGCCAGGTGGCGCGCCGGCCATGCCGGGCGCCAGCGGCCGCGAGCCGTCGATCGTGGTCGACATGGACGGGCTGGCCGCCGACGGCGGCAAGGCCGCGGCCGAGCTGAAGAAGGTCCGGGCCGAGCTCGACCAGATCCAGCAGAACTACGATCGCGAGGTCGCCGACGGCAAGCGGCTGCGGGCCGAGGCCAGCACGCTCCGCGAGAACATCGAGAGCCTGCGCGCCACGGTGCGCGATCGCGAGGAGCAAGTCGCGGCCCACGGCCGCGTCGCCGACGAGCTGCGCGAGGAGATCAACCAGCTGCGCGAGGAGCTGGCGGCGGTGCGGACCCAGATGACCCAGATGGCCGAGACCATGGCCACCCGGGAGCGTCAGCTGACCCGCGCCCACGACGACGTCACCAAGCTCAAGGACGAGGTGGAGGACGTCGGGCGCCAGCTGGTCGAGGTGTCGCGCACCAAGGACGAGGGCTGGAAGAAGCTCAACGATCAGCTGACCGAGATCGAGCACCTGCGCGAGGTGATCAACGAGCAGGAGCGCATGCTCGAGGAGCGGCGCGTCGGGTTGATCTCGCAAGAGGAGGTCATCAAGGAGCTGCGCTCCGAGCGCGAGAAGTACCAGCGCCAGGTGGCCAGCCTGAAGGCCGAGCGCGACGAGGCGGCGTCCAACGCCACCCGGCGCGAGGCCCACGCCCAGGCCCTCGAAGAGGAGAACCGGCGGCTGGGCCGCATGATGGTCGAGCAGCAGACCGGCGGCGGCGGGACCGGCGGCGACGCGGTGCTGCGCCTCAACGGCGAGCTCAAGGACCTGCGGGTCGAGCACAAGAAGATCGAGGCCGATCGTGACCGCCTGCAGGAGCGCTACGACACCACCACGCGCGAGCTGGACAAGCTCGAGGGGCGGCTGGCGCAGCTGGAGGTCGAGCTGCAGGAAGTGTCGCACGCCAAGCTGGCGGCCGAGAGCGCGCGGGCGGTGGCCGAGGAGGCCATGACCAAGGCCGAGGTGGCGCGCCACAAGGCGGCCGAGCAGGCGCTGCACGCCGCCAAGGAGCGGGACACCGCGGCCACCGGCGACGCCGCCGCGGCCCGCGAGCTCGACAAGCTGCGCAAGAAGCTGGCCGAGCTCGAGACCCGCACCGCCAACGCGGTGTCGGCGTCGGACATGACGGCGCTGACCGCGGACCTCGAGGCCCAGCGGCTCAAGCTGGCCGAGACCGAGGGCCGCGCCGCCGACGCCGAGCGCTCGCTCAAGGGGCTCCAGGCCGAGCTCGACGCGGCCCGGGTCGAGCTGAAGGCGGCCAAGGCCGACGCCGAGCGGGCCACCGCCAGCGCCGGCGCCAGCGCCGCGCCGGCCGAGGCCGCGGCCCCGGCCGCTGGGGCCGCCGAGATCGCGCAGCTGGCGCGCGACGTGTACGACCAGATCAACGACGTCCTGTCCGAGCTGCGCAACAACATCAACCTGGTCAAGGGCGAGCTGCCCAACCTGGGCGGCGCCAACGCCGACAGCCTGACCATCGTCAGCGACACCATCGAGACCCTGGTCGGCCAGGCCGAGGACGCCAAGGGCTCGCTGCGAGGCCTGCGCGACCTGGCCGGCGACGGCTGATCGACGCGGCCCGGCCAGCCCACTCTGACCCGAGCGAAAGAACACTGATGAGCACCGACACCACGCGCCGAAGCTCTCGCGGAGAGATCGAGGATCTCATCCGGGCCCGCTACTCGCTCATCTGGGTGACCTCGCCCGAGGAGACCCGGGTCGAAGACTCGCTCAAGAAGCTGTGCATCGAGCGCGAGATGCGGCTCGAGGTGTGGTCGATCACCGAGGGGTTCAAGGTGCTGGCCAACGGCCAGGGCACCCGCGATGTCAAGGACCCGATGAAGGCCATCGACCACGTCATCCGCGGCGAGGGCCGAGGCTTGTACGTGCTGCGCGACTTCCACCCCTTCTTGAAGGAGCCGGCGGTGGTCCGCCGCCTGCGCGACGCGGCCACCGAGCTGCGCCGGACCAAGAAGAGCCTGATCGTGCTGTCGCCGGTCACCAAGATCCCGCCCGAGCTCGAGAAGAGCGTGTCGGCCATCGTCGACTGGGACCTGCCCAACCGGCAGGAGGTCGAGGCCATCGCCCGGCGGCTTTTGCCCAACGCCCCGCCCGCGACCCAGCAGCTGGTCGAGAGCGATCCGACCTACCTCGAGCGGGTGGTCGAGGCCGCCCTGGGGTTGACCGCGGTCGAGGCCGAGAACGTGTTCGCCAAGGCGATGGTCCGCACCCACACGTTCGACCTCGAGACCATCCTCGAGGAGAAAAAGCAGATCATCCGCAAGAGCGGCCTGCTCGAGTACTACGAGCACCGCGAAGAGTTCACCGACGTCGGCGGCATGGACCAGCTCAAGGACTGGCTGGTGAAGCGGCGCAACGCGTTCTCCAGCCGGGCCCGCGACTTCGGCCTGCCGCTGCCCAAGGGCATCTTGCTCATCGGCGTGCCCGGCACCGGCAAGTCGCTCACCGCCAAGGCGGTCGGCGCGCTGTGGGGGATGCCGCTGCTCCGGCTCGACGTCGGCAAGATCTTCGGCGGCCTGGTGGGCAGCTCCGAGGAGAACATCCGCACGGTCATCAAGACCGCCGAGGCGGTGGCGCCGGCCGTCCTGTGGATCGACGAGCTCGAGAAGGGCTTCTCCGGCACCGGCAGCTCGGGCCAGACTGACGGCGGCACCACCTCGCGGGTGTTCGCGTCGTTCATCACCTGGCTACAAGAGAAGACCACGCCGGTGTTCGTCATCGCGACCGCCAACAACGTGTCGCAGCTGCCGCCCGAGCTTCTGCGCAAGGGGCGCTTCGACGAGATCTTCTTCTGCGATCTGCCCGATCGCGAGGACCGGCGCTCGATCATCGACATTCACATCCGCAAGAAGCGGCGCGATCCCGGCCAGTTCGACCTGGACAAGCTGGTCGACATCACCGGCGACTTCTCGGGCGCGGAGATCGAGCAGGCGGTGATCGCCTCGCTGTACGATGCGTTCGACACCGGGGCCGACCTCAACGACGACCTGTTGGCCCACACGCTCAAGGAGACGGTGCCGCTGGCCATCACCATGCGCGAGCAGATCGAGAGCATGCGCGAGTGGGCCCGGACCCGGGCCCGGTCGGCGTCGTCGCGGGGCCGCGGCCAGAGCAAGCCGGCGGCCGGCGGCTGGATGGCCAAGTACGGCGCCCCGCGCGGCGGGCTGGGCGACAAGCCCGGCGAGAACACTCCCGACGACGGCGAACGCAAGCTAGAGTTGTAGTCACCGGCCGCGCCTGGCCGCGGTCCGCGAGGAGGCTGGATGTCCCACTTCACCAAGTGCGAGCTCAAGATGACCAACCTGGCGGCGATCCGCGCCGCCCTGGCCGACCTGCAGCTCTCGTTCACGGAGGCCGAGCAGGGTCAGGCCGTGGTGGTCCGGGGCTACCGCGGCGACACCCTCAAGGCCGCGATGTCCATCGACATGGGCCAGTACGACGTCGGGGTGGTCGACAACGGCAACGGCGGGTACGACATCACCGCCGACTGGTGGGGCGTCGAGACCACCAAGGGCGTGTCCGAGGACGAGTTCAAGAACCAGCTGTCGCAGCGCTACCAGTACCACAACGTCAAGATGGCCTGCGAAGAGAAGGGCTACGCGCTCGAGGAAGAGCAAAACGAAGAGGACGGCAGCATCCGGCTGGTCGTCCGCAAGTGGAGCGCCGAGTAGGCCTCGCGATCGTCGCCGCCACCCCAGGAGCCAGCCATGCGCAAGCAAGATATCGAGATCGTCATCAGCCCGACCGGCGAGGTCACCTTCACCGCCAAGGGCATCAAGGGATCGAGCTGCCTCGACGAGACCAAGTTCCTCGAGCAGGCCCTGGGCGGCGGGGTGCTCGACCAGCAGAAGACCGGCGAATACTACGAGCAATCAGAGGGTTACGTGTCGACCTGGGCCGGCGGCGGCGGCGACGACGAGTGATTCGGGGGAAGGTCGGGCGCCGTGTTGGCGTAGTATGTTCGCGTACCCTTGCTGGGCGGTAACCTGTGGCGAACCAAGGCGATCCAAACGATCCTGAGCTCGACGAGCTGTCCGGGCTGTCCCCGGAGGACCTCTCGGACGAGATGGCGCGGCACATCGCCAAGCGCTGGGACCCGGAGCGGCTGCTCAAGCTGGTGGCGGCCCGGGCCGGCAAGGGCGAGCAGCTCGACGCCCAGCTGCGCCAGCGCTACGAGCAGAAGCTCGGGGTCGATCTCGGCCACGTGCGGGTGTTCAACGGCCCGTTCGCCGAGGAGTTCAACAAGCAGCGCAACGCCGACGCCGTGACCATCGGCGGGACCGGCATGATCCTCATGGGCAACAGCGCCGACCGGTCGATGGCGACCGCGGCCGGGCAGGGCCTGCTGGCCCACGAGCTGACCCACGTGGCCCAGGCCGAGAAGGGCCTGCACCGGGCCGGGCGCAGCCCCGACATGATTCTCGCCAGCGAGGAGCACGAGCACGAGGCCGAGGCCGCCGAGCACGAGGAGATGCAGGCGCAGCGCGGCGGCCACAAGGGGGCCGACGACGGGGCGGCCGAGCGCCGCGCGATGGCCGAGAAGCTCAAGCAAGAGGTGAAGGAGAAGGTGATGGACATGTTCGGCGAGCGCGCCCGCGTCGAGCAGATGCGCAGCGGCGGCGAGCTGCGGCGGCCCTGACGGCTGCGCGCGCCGGCGATTCGCGATACCGTGGCCGGGATGACAACGTCGTTGGGTGAGCCACGATGACCGATTCCGCCGCCGACGCCGGGGTGGTGCAGTCACGCTTCCAGCTGGAGCGGCTGGTGGCCGACGACGAGCTGGCCGGCCGGTCGATCGTCGGGTTCGCCGCCCGCGGTGCGCTGTTGCGCGGGCTCGACCTCGACGGCGTCACCCTCGAGCGGCTCGACCTGCAAGACGCCATCGGCGACGACGCCCGGCTCGAGCGCGCCGAGATCAAGCAGTCGGATGGCCGCCGCTCGCGGTGGGCCGGCGCGCTGTGGAACCGGGTGCGGGCCACGGAGTCGGACTTCACCGAGGTCCACTTCGACGGTGCCCAGCTCATCCGCTGCGAGCTGGGGCCGGTGCGGATGGCCAAGGCCAGCTTCCACAAGGCCCGCCTGATGACCACCACGTTCAAGGCGTCAGAGCTGTACTCGGCCGACTTCACCGGCGCGGTGCTGACCAAGGTGGTGTTCGACGGCTACGACGGCAGCACCGTGTCGCTGTCGCGCACCGACTGGACCGGCGCGACGCTGTGCGAGGTCGACTTCCGCCGCGCCAACCTCTACGGCGCCGTGCTGCGCCAGGCGATCCTGTTCAAGTGCGACCTGCGCGGCGTCGGCCTGGCCAGCGCCGACCTCCGTGGCGCCCGCTTGGTGGGCTGCCAGACCGGCGGCGCCGACCTCGACGGCGTCGAGCTGTGAGCTGATCAACCCGCGAGCCCTGGACTGCCCATGCCGACTCGACCCGACCTGCGCGACATCACCACCGGCGTCAAGGACGCCCTGGCCGACTGCGACCGCGACACCCTCCTCGACATCCTGACCTTCGTCGTCAAGGAGTACGTCGTCGACGGGCCGCCGCCGATGCTGATCCACCAGACCGAGACCATCGCCGACCTCGAGCGCCTGAGCTTCGCCCAGCTGATCGCCACCCTGCAGACCCGCCTCGAGCTGGCCGAGCTGGGGCTGTTCACCGTCGACGGCGACCAGGTGTCGGTGCGCATCGGCGGCGTCATGCAGCCGCTGGCCCGGGCCGGCGTCGCGGCGCCGGCCGCCGAGCTGCCCCGGCCGAGCGCGGGCGTGCGGGTGGTCGAGACCGGGCCGCGGCCGGCGCCCTCGGCCGCCCCGGTCGCGCCGATGCCGGTGTCGTCCACGGTCACCGAGCGGGCGGCCCGCCGCGGCGCGCGGCCTGTCGCTGCGCGGTCGGCCAGCGGCGATCGGCGGTATTGGTGGTGGCGGTGGCGGTGGCGGTGGTGGTGGCGGTGCAGATGCCCCGGCCCCGGCCCCGGCGCCCAGCCCGGCAGTCGCGCCGCCGACCCAACCGCCCGCGGCCGCAGCGCCCGAGCGGCGCGACGACGCCCCCGGTGACGACGCCTCGCTCGCTTCTCGCTCCTGGAGCTCGACTGATGTCGCAGGTCGCGCAGCTACTACGCGTGGGGTCCAGGCCATCGGGACCACCGAGTACGAGATCGCGGTCGAGCAGCTGCAGGCCGCGGTCGACCTGGCGCCAGGCTTCGGCGACGCCCGCATCGCCTTCGCGGTGGCCTTGACCCGTTTCGGCGACGCGCCGCGCGCGGCCGCCGTGCTCCGGGCCGGGCTCGGCCGGGCGCCGTCCGACGTCGGCGCCGCGGCCTTGTGGGCCACGCTGGGCGACGTGCTGACCACCTCGGGCGACTTCCTGGGGGCCGAGCAGGCCTTCCACGAGGCGGCCACCCACGCCGACTTCGCCGCCCGGGCTGCGTCCGGCCTGGCTCGGGTCTACGCCAAGCTCGGCCGCTACCCCGACGCGGTGGCGCAGCTGCGTCGGGCGGCGACCGCGTCGGCAGGCTGAGCGGCGACGGCTGCGACGGCTGCGACGGCTGCGACCGCGGTGCGACGTCATGCGACGCCGCAGCGGGTGTCCTGTCCGACCGGGACCGGGACGGACGACGCCCCGGATTGCCCCACCGTGAGGCAAGGCGCCTCGCCGGACGCGGCCCCCCGGCGCGCCAGGGCGGCCTGTGGCGCGGCGTGGTTCCTGCTATGTACCGGCCCGCGTGCGCGAACATCGTCAGCCTCGGGGAGTGAACATCGTCCGGTGGGTCTGTGCGGTCGCGGCCACCGCGACCGTCGTCGGGTCGGCCACGGGGGAGCCGGTCGCGCTGTCGATCGAGCAGGCGGTCGCCCGCGTCGAGCCCGCAGCGGCCTCGCTCACCGCGGCCCGGGAAGACCTGGCCCGCGCCGGGGACCTGGTCGACGCCGCCCGCGCGGCGCGGCTGCCGCAGGTCAACGCCTCGGCGTCGTTCCAGCGCACGCTGGTGTCGGAGTTCAAGGGCGGCTCGTTCACCCTGCCGACCGATCCTCCGATCACGCTCGACCTGCCGATCGGGCAGACCACGATCTGGCGGGTCGGCGTCGGCGCGACCCAGGCCATCTACGACGGCGGGCGCGCCCGCGCCGCCATCACCCTGGCCGGCGTCGGCGTCGAGGCCACCCGGCTGGGCGTCGAGGGCCAACGCACCGCGCTGGTGTTCGCGGTGTCCCAGGCCTACTGGGATGCGGCCCTCGCGGTGCGCGCCGTCGAGATCGCCCAGGCGGCGCTGGCCTCGGCCGACGAGACCCTGGCGCAGACCCAGCTGGCCTTCGCGCACCAGGCCGCGGCTGAGTTCGACGTCGTGCGGGCCCAGGTCGCGCGCGACAACCAGGCGACCGGCGTGATCCAGCTCGAGGCCCAACGGGCCCAGGCCATGGTGACCTTGGCCCGGCTCATCGACGCGCCGCTCGACCAGCCGCTCGAGCTCACCTCGCGGCTCGAGCTGGACGACGCCACCGTGGTGGCGCCCGGGGGCGCGCCGAGCGCGGCGCCGCTGGCGGTGGCCCAGGCCACGCTCGAGGTGCGCGGCAAGGAGGCGGCGGTGGTCGCGGCCCAGGCCGAGCGGCTGCCGGTGGTCCAGGCCACCACCGATCTCGGGCTGGTCGACTACCCGGCCCACCTGCACCCGTTCAACACCGACTGGCGCGCCAACTGGACGGTCGGCGTCGGGGTGTCCATCCCGCTGTTCGACGGCTTCCGGCGCCGGGCCACCACCCGCGCCGCTCGGCGCGAGGTCGCGGCGGCCCGGGCCCGGCTGGCCGACGTCGAGGAGCGCCTGGCCGCCGATCAGCGGGTGGTCGACGCGCAGCTGGCGGCGGCGCGCGCCACCTGGCAGCAGGCCAGCCGCACCGTCGAGCAGGCCCGCCGCGCGTTCGCCATCGCCGAGCTGCGGGTGGCGCAGGGGGCGTCGACCCACCTCGAGCTGGTCGACGCGCGCACCCAGCTCGAGCAGGCCGAACTCAACCGCGCGCGCTCGGCGCGCGACGTCCGCGTCGCGTCGTTGCGGCGCACGCTGTTGGCCGGGCTCCCGCTCGGCGCCGGAGGTCCGTGATGCGTCGTCCTCGCTGGAACACCTGGGTCGTCGTGGGCGTGTGCGCGTGGGCGACCGCGTGCAAGCGCGCATCGCCGCCACCGCCACCGCCGCCGGTCGCGCTGACCATCACCGCCGAGGACGCCGTCACCGTGCGCGAGACGTTGCTCGAGACCGGGCCGCGGGTCAGCGGCACGCTGGAGGCCCGCGCCCGCGCCGTGGTGCGCGCCGAGGTCGGCGGGCAGGTGGTGGCGGTGGGGCCCGAGCTGGGCGAGCCGATCGCCAAGGGCGAGCTGCTGGTGCGCATCGAGGTCAAGACCCTCGGCGACGGGGTCCGCTCGGCCGAGGCCGGGGTGGCCTCGGCCCAGGCCAGCTACGACGTGGCGCTGCGTGAGGCCGAGCGGGCCGAGGCGCTGGTGCGCGGCGGCGCGCTGGCGGCGCGCGAGGCCGAGCGGGCCCGGGGCGCGGCGGCGATGGCCAAGGCGCAGCTGGCCCAGGCTCGGTCGGCGGTGGCCGGCGCCCGCAACCAGCTGGGCGACACCACGGTGCGCGCGCCGCTGACCGGCGTGGTCGCCGCGCGCCAGGTCAACGTCGGCGACATCGTCGCGCCCGGCGCGCCGCTGTACGACCTGATGGACCCCGGCACGATGCGGCTGGCGGCGGCGGTGTCGTCGGACGATCTGGCCGCGGTCGCCGTGGGCCGCCCGGTGCGCTTCGAGGTGCGCGGGTATCCTGGCCAGACCTTCGACGGCACCATCGCCCGGATCGCGCCGGCCGCCGATCCGGTCACGCGCCAGATCCCGATCCTGGTCGACCTCCCCAACCCCGGCGGCCGCCTGATCGCCGGGCTGTTCGCCGACGGTCGCATCGCCGCCTCGTCGCGCCAGGCTGTGGTGGTGCCGCAGGCCGCCATCGACACCTCGGCCGACCGCCCGACCGTCATGCGGGTCCGCGGCGGCGTCGCCGAGCGCCTGCCGGTCACCACCGGCCTGCGCGACGACCGCCAGGAGCTGGTCGAGGTCACCAGCGGCGTCGCCCCCGGCGACGTGGTGCTGCTCACCCGGGCCGCCCGCGGCATCACCCCGGGGGCCGCGGTCGCGTTGCCCGCCGCGTCCGCCTCGCCGGCGCCGGCCGCCGCCGGATCCCCGTCGCCGCCGGCCGCGGCGCCAGCCCCGTCGGCCGCGCCGCCGGCCGCCGCCCCGCCGCCGTCCACGCCGGAGCCCCGCTGATGTGGATCTCGGACTACGCGATCAAGAAGCCGATCGTCACCACCGTGGTGATGATCGCGCTGGTGGTGTTCGGCCTGGTGGCGCTGTCGCGCCTCGACACCGACGAGTTCCCCGACGTCGAGGCGCCGCTGGTGGCGGTGACGGTGGTGTACCCCGGCGCGTCGCCCGGCACCGTCGAGCGCGAGCTGGTCGATCCGCTCGGAGGCGTTCCAGTCGCTGTCCGGCGTCGACCATCCAGTCGGCCATGGTCGATGGCTACGCGGTCATCGTGGTGTTCTTCCGCTTCGGCCAGGACATCAGCAGGCGTCGCAGGACATCCGCGACAAGATCTCCGAGAAGCGCGATCTGCACGACCGAGATGGAGGAGCCGATCCTGTCGCGGTTCAAGGCGGCCGACTTCCCGTCGTGTCGCTGGTGCTGGCGTCCGATGCGCTCGACCGGTCGACCTCACCAGCCTAGCCGAGCAGCGCGTGGCGCGCGAGCTGTCGAGCATCCCGGGGTGGCCTCGGTCACCGTGGTCGGCAGCTTTCAGCGCGAGATGACGGTGGCGGTGCGGCCGCGCGACCTGGCGGCGACCAGCCTGGGCATCGCCCAGGTGGCCCAGGCCTTGGCGCAGAGCCTGGCGGCGCCGGTCGGAGCGCCTGACCGGGCCCTACGACAGCGCACCATCCGCCTGCGCGGCCGGCTCGAGACCGCGGCCGACTTCCGCCCAGCTGAGGTGCTGGCCGCCGGCACCTCGGTGGTGCGGCTGGGCGGTGTGGCCACCGTCGGCCCCGGCGCCGAGGACGCGCGCTCGGCCGCGCTGTACGACGGCCACGCCGCGGTGGCCATCGACATCAAGAAGGCGGCCGGCTACTCGACCACCGACGTCAGCGCCAAGATCGGCGCCAAGCTGGCCGAGCTGCGGGCCGCGCTGGTGGCCAAGCACGCCGACATCCGGCTCGAGGTTGTGCGCGACTCCGGCGTGCGGGTCGACGCCTCGGTGTCCGGCAATCAGAAGCTCGCTCATCGAGGGCGCGCTGCTCACCATCTTGGTGGTGTTCGTGTTCCTCAAGTCGTGGCGGTCGACGGTGATCACCGGGCTGGCGCTGCCGGTGTCGGTGATCGCGTCGTTCATCACGGTCCTGGCGTTCGGCTTCACGCTCAACGTGATGTCGCTCCTGGGTCTGTCGCTGGCCATCGGCATCCTCGTCGACGACGCCATCGTGGTGCGCGAGAACATCGTGCGCCACATGGAGCGCGGCAGGATCACGTCCAAGCCGCGAGCGGCACCTCGGAGATCGGCCTGGCGGTGGCGGCCACCACCTTCTCGATCGTGGTGGTGTTCGTGCCGATCGCCTTCATGGGCGGCATCGCCCAGCAGTGGTTCGCGCCGTTCGCGCTGACCATCGCCAGCTCGGTGCTGGTGTCGCTGTTCGTGTCGTTCTCCCTCGACCCGATGCTGTCGGCGGTGTGGGCCGACCCCGAGGCCACCGGCCACAAGAAGACCTGGCTGACCCGCCAGCTCGACTACTTCGACCGCGGCTTCGTGGCGTTGACCCGGTTCTACAAGCGGGTCATCCGGTGGGCCCTGCGCCACCGCCTACTGATGGTCATCGTGATGTTCTTCGTGCTGGTCGGCACCGCGGCCATCCCGGCCACCGGCCTGGTCGGGTGCGCGTTCATGCCGGTCGAGGATCGCTCCGAGTTCACCATCCAGCTGGAGACGCCGCCCGGCTCGAACCTCGACTACACCCGCGGCAAGGTGGCCGAGGCGGTGGCGCTGGTGAAGCGGCACCCCGAGGTCGCGTACACCTATGCCACGGTGGGCGGGCAGGGCGGCACGGTCGACTCGGCGTCGATCTACGTGCGGCTCACGCCCAAGCACGCGCGCGCGGTCCACCAGGACGTCATTGCCCAGCAGGTCCGCAACGAGATCCGCTCGCTGTCGGGGGTGACCGCGTACATCTCGACCGGCGGCTTCGGGCCGGCCAAGCAGATCCAGATCGAGCTGACCGGCGAGGACACCGCGGTGCTGACCGACCTGGCCGAGCAGGTCGCGGCCCGGGTCCGCACCGTGCCGGGCGCGGTCGACGTCGGGCTGTCGACCAAGGGCCAGCGGCCCGAGGTCGAGGTGGTGCTCGATCGCGAGCTGGCCGGCACGCTGGGGGTGTCGGTGGCCGAGGTGGCCCAGGCGCTGCGCCCGGCGTTCACCGGCCTCGACGTGGGCGACTGGATCGACGCCAGCGGGCGGACCCGAGACGTGGTGGTGCGGCTGGGCGCCGATTGGCGGCAGCGGCCCGAGGACCTCGAGGCCCTGCCGTTGGTGCTGCAAGGGCCGACCGGACCGGCGATGGTGCCGCTGGGCCAGGTGGCCAAGGTCAACCGCAGCCTGGGGCCGGCGCTGGTCGAGCACAAGGACGGCGACCGGGTCATCACGGTGGGCGCCAACACTGAAGGGCGCCCGCTGTCGGCGGTGATCGGCGACATCGAGGCCAAGCTCGGCTCGCTGCAGCTGCCGCCGGGGTACCAGCGCCGCCAGGGCGGCGAGGCCGCCGATCAGGCCGAGGTGTTCACCCGCATCTTCATCGCGCTGGGCGCGGCGATCCTGCTCATGTACTTCATCCTGGTCATCCAGTTCAGCTCGTTCCTCGAGCCGCTGCCGATCATGGCGTCGTTGCCGCTGTCGCTCATCGGGGTGATGTTGGCGATGCTGGTGACCGGGTCGACCCTCAACCTGATGAGCATGATCGGCGTCATCTTGCTCATGGGCATCGTCGCCAAGAACGCCATCTTGCTCATCGACTTCGCCAAGCAGGCCGAGCGCGAGGGCCTGTCGCGGGAGGAGGCGTTGGTCGAGGCCGGCGGCGTGCGCCTGCGCCCGATCATCATGACCTCGGTGGCGATCATCGCCGGTATGTTGCCCATCGCCATCGGCTCGGGCGAGGGCGGCGACTTCCGGGCGCCGCTGGGGCGCGCGGTCATCGGCGGGGTCATCACCTCGACGGTGCTGACGCTGCTGGTCATCCCGACCTACTACGACATCCTCACCCGCGGCCGCGATCGGCTCATCCGCTGGCTCCGGCGCAAGCCGGCCCCGGTGACCCCAGCGCCGCCGGCCGCGTGACGCGCCGCCGGCCGCGTGACGCGCCGCCGGCCGCGGTGACCCCAGCGCCGCCGGCCGCGTGACGCGCCGCCGGCCGCGTGACGCGCCGCCGGCCGGCTGGTCAGTACGCTTGCTGGTGGTAGCCGTAGTGGGGCTGGGGCGCGGCCCAGGTGGCGTCGAAGAACGCCTGGGTCAGCACCACCGTGATGTTGTCGGTGCCGCCGTTGTTGTTGGCGGCCCGCACCAGGTTGTCGGCGGTGACGTCGAGGGGATCTCCGGCCGTCATGATCTCGCGGATCATCCAGTCGTCGACCAGGTCCGACAGCCCGTCGCAGCACAAGAGGAACACGTCGCCGTGCTCGATCTGGAGCGTGTTGTGTTCGATCTCGACGGCGGCGTCGAGGCCGACCGCCCGGATGATGACGTTGGACGTCGCCGGCCCCAGCTGGCCGATGAGATCGGGCCGGTCCTCGTACAGGTTGCGCAGCGAGTGATCGCGGGTGATCGGGTGGAACTGGCCGTGGCGCAGCAGGTAGCCGCGCGAGTCGCCGCAGTGGGCCAGGTGCGCGGTGGTGCCCTCGATGCGCATGCCGACCGCGGTGGTGCCCATGCCGTGACAGCCGGGGTCGATCTGGGCCCGCTGGAACACGGCGGCGTTGGCGGCCTTCATCGCCGCGACCAGCGGATCACTGCCGGGTGCCGGGCGGGGCTCGCCAGTCTTGAGCGAGTGGACGATGGTCCGGATCGCCAGATCAGATGCCACCTGGCCCGAGGCGTGCCCGCCCATGCCGTCACACACCAGGTAGATGCCCAGGAAGTCGTCGAAGTACATCGCGTCTTCGTTCTGGGTCCGCTGCACGCCGACGTCGGTCCGCCCCACACCCTGCATGAGGAAGGGGTCGATCTGGATCATCTTGACGTCGGTCGAGGTCATGGGCGCTGCGACGAGCGTGGTGCTCGTCGACTCCTAGTACGAGACCGCCACCGCCGATCTTCCCCCGGTCGCCGGGGCGATCGCGTGACGCGGTGTGTCCAGGCCGGCGCGGTCACGGCTCGGCGTTCCACGCCTGGCGCCAGGCCTTGCCGGCCGCGACCAGCTCGGCCCACGGCCCGCTGATCTGCGCGACGAACTCGGCCCGGGCTTCGCGCGCCAGCGCTGACACCGACACCACGGGCGGCAGCTCGAGACGGTGGCCCAGCGCCTCGCGCACCGCGACCCGGGCGTCCTCGGCGACCTGGTCGTCGGCCGGCGGCGCGACGTACTCGATCGTGAACTCGGCCTCGACCCGGGCCAGGTCGCGCAAGATCGCCTGGGGCACGCTCTCGTGCACGGCGGCCTCGACCGCGTCCTCGCGCTCGTACGAGCGCGGTGCGGCGATGGTCGACATCTCCTCGTCGGTGGGCACCCGCAACGACAGGATGGTCTCGTCGTAGAGCGGCGGCGGCGGCATCAGGGTGAGGAGCGGCAGCTTGTGGCGCGCGTGGCGCTCGAGCAGCTCGATCATCGACGGCTCGATCGCCGTGCAGGCCACCGCGATGCGGGCCTGGCGCACCTCGTAGGCGGCGTCGAGCGCGGCCGAGAACTCGTCGACCGGCTCCTCGACCGGCGCCGGCGCGGGCCGGGCGTTGGCCGACGCGCCCGAGAACCACGCCTCGAGCTCGGCCCGCGCCGACGGGTCGAGCGCCGCCTCCAGCTCCTCCAGCTCTTCCGCGGAGCGGTTGAGCACGTCCTTGACGCGCAGGCCGGTCGGCCGGGGGTCGGTCGGGGGCTCGGGGCCCAGCGGGGCGTCGTCGTCGGTCATGGCCAGCGCGAGATCACATCTGCAGGACGACGACGTAGGCGAGCGCACCGACCGCGGCGCCGACCAGGATGCTGCCGATCCAGAACCCGGCCGAGGCCCCGCCGGTGGCGATCGGGGCGCCCGGGCCCGCCGCCACCGGCCCGCCCTGGGCGAACGACACCACGCCCTCGGTGTTCTGCAGCATCATCGTCTTGGCCGGGCCGCCGGGCGGGGCGCCGTAGGCTCCGGGCGGGGCGCCGTAGGGTGGCGCGCCGGGAGGGGTGCCCATCGGCGCGGCCGGCGGCGGTGCCATCTGCGGCATCTGACCCGGGGCGCCGCCCGGCCCCATGATCGGCGACAGCCCGGCGATCATCGTCTTCTGGGCATGCCCCGAGGGGTTGTAGCCGCCGCCCTGCGCGGCTGGCGGCGGCGCCCCCGGGTAACCGCCCGGCGCCTGGCCGGGGTAGCCCTGGGGCGGCGCCATGCCGGCGATCATCGTCTTTTGCGCGGACGGGTTCCACGGGCCCTGCTGCGGCGGTGGCGCGCCCTGTGGCGCCATCTGCGGGTTCCAGCCCGGCGCGCCCGGCGGTGGGGCCATCGCGCCCGGCGGCGCCATCGGCGTGGGCGCCATCGGCGGGGCCATCCCCGGCATCGGCGGCCCACCGGCCATGTTCGGCCCCGGCGCGATCATCGTCTTGGGGGCGCCGCCGCCGCCGACCCCGATGCCGACGCCGCCCGACAGCTCGGCGAACACCTGCTGGCAGGCTTGCATCATCTCGCCGGCCGACTGGTAGCGGCGACCGGGCTCCTTGTCGAGCACCCTCCGGATCACGTTCTGGACGTTCATCGGCACCGACTGCGGCATCGGCGGCAGCTCGGCGCGCAGGTGCATCTGCAGCACCGTCATCGGGTTGTCGTCGTTGAACGGCACCCGGCCGGTGACCATCTCGTAGCCGAGGATGCCCAGCGCGTACAGGTCCGAGCGGGCGTCGAGCGGCAACCCGCGGCCCTGCTCGGGCGACATGTACTGCGGCGTGCCGAACACCACGCCGGCCTGGGTCTTCATGCCGCCGCCGCCCTCCTGCAGCAGCTTGGCCACCGAGAAGTCGAGCAGCTTCACGAAGTCGGGCGAGCCCGCCATGTTCAGCAGGAACACGTTGTCGGGCTTGATGTCGCGGTGGATGATCCCGATCGAGTGGGCCTCGGCCAGCGAGGCGCAGCACTGGATGAGGATCTTCATCACCCGGTTGGGCGCCATCGGCTGGGCGTTGATGGCGCTGCGCAGCACCATGCCCTCGAGGAACTCCATCGTCATGAAGAACCGGCCGTCGGAGGTCTGGCCGAAGTCGAACATGCGGATGGTGTTCGGGTGCTGCAGGCGCGAGCAGGCGCGCGCCTCGTTGGAGAAGCGCTGGACCCAGCTGGGATCCGCCGCCATCTGCGGGTTGAGCACCTTGATGGCGATGACGCGATCGATCGAGACCTGGCGCGCCTTGTAGACCACGCCCATCCCGCCCTCGCCGATGCGGGCCAGGATCTCGTAGCGTCCGTCGAAGACTTTGCCGACCAGGGGATCTTGCACGTTGGCTCGCAGGTTCTCGGTTGCGGGTTGCAGCAGGGGAGGGCGGCTACGCGGTCACGGCGCCGCGAGCCGGACCGCGGTGTTGGGCGTGATGCGCGCCGGGTCGATCTTGACCCGGGCGATCGACGACTTCTTGGTCACCTTGATGAGCTTGAAGTCCGAGCCGCGGATGGGCTTGTCGTTGCCGTCGAGCAGGCTGCCTTTCCACCCCTTGTCGACGCCGTCGTCGGTGCCGATGTTGATCGTGATCTGGGTGCCGCCGGCGCCGTCGGGCTGGATGTCGGTGACCTCGCCCAGGCGGTCGCGCGGCTTGAAGCCGTCGCAGTTGGGGTTGGTCTTGTCGACCGCGTTGGCGTCGCACGGCGGCCAGTCCGACGGCTTGCACATCGCGAACTTGATGTCGGGCGGCTTGGGGCACGGCATCGTCTTCAGACACGCCGGGATGTTGGCGTCGGGGATCGGCGGGCAGATGCCAGAGCAGCCCGGCCAGCTGGGATCGACCGGCTGCGGGCACTTGTTGGCGCAGTCGGGGTTCTTCTTGTCGAACGCGAACACGTCGCACGGGATGGCCGGCAGCGGCACCGCCGGCAGCTTGGGCGGATCCGGCAACTCGATGGCCAGCCAGTTGAACGTGTCCTCGGTCAGCTCGGCCCAGTCGACGGTCAGCGTGTACTTGCCGGCGTCGCCGCGCTCGGACGCGTAGACCTCGATGAACAGCTTGCCGGTGGCGTTGTCGATGGTGAGGCGCTTGGAGGTCTTGCGCGAGCGCTTGCGCTTGTTGGGCTTGGCCGCGGCCAGCAGCCGGCCGTACTCGTTGTAGACGTTGAACGACAGGTCGAGGCCCGGGCGCGGCGGCGTCCACCGCAGTCGCACGGTCGCGCTGCCGACCTTGTCCTTGGGCAGGTCGAGCACCTTCCAGTCGACCCGGTCGCCGCCGGGGTAGGTGACGATGCCGCGGGCCTTGGCCTCGCCGTTCTCGAGCTTCAGCTCGAGCGCCCCCTTGTTGCGCGCGTCGTCGCCGCTGTGGGAGTCCTGGGGGACGTTCTTGGAGCACGCCGCCAGCGCGAGCCCTAGGCTCACAGCAGCGACGAGGAGCATGCGCATGCGCCGCGGGACCCAAACCATGGGGCCGATCGTGCGGCCAACGCCGGGCCGGTGCAAGACCCCAAAACGACTATCCAGCCGCGCCGTCCGGCGTGGGCGCGTTTCGGCGTGATCTGGCCCTCCGCCCCGGCGCCAAGGTCACTTGCAGACGGGCGCCGGTGGGGGCGGCGGCGGCGTCAAGACGACCGTCGCGCCGGCCGGGATCGCGGTCAGCGCGACCTTGGCGCGGGTGTAGTCCTTGCCGATGCTGATGACCCGGAGCGCGCCGCCGCGCACCGCGGTGCCGGCCCGATCGACCAGCGCGCCGGTCCAGCTCTTGGTGAGGCCGTCGGTGTTGCCGGCACCGACCGTGACCAGGGTGCCATCGTCGGCTGGGGTGATGTCGGTCAGCTGGGCGCTGATGGCGGGCGCGCGCTTGTCCCAGCAGGTGGGGTTCTTCATGTCGATCGCGGCCAGGTTGCACTCGGCGTAGTACTGCCGGCAGTCCGGCAGGCACGGGTCGAGCTGGTTCTTGTCGCACAGCTTGCACGCTTTGATCTCGGGCCGCGGCGGCACCGGACACGTGTCGAAGCACGCCGGCCAGCTCGCGTCGTACTCCCGCGGGCACACGTCGACGCACGAGCGCCGCTTCTTGTCGAAGTCGTCGGGGGTGCAGCCCGGCTCGGGCAGGGGCACCGCGGGGAGCCGCGGCGGATCGGCCACCTCCTGGGTCGCCCAGTCGAAGGTGTCCACCACCGTCGGCTTCCAGGTCGCCAGGAGCGTATAGGCCCCGGCGTCGCCGCGGCCCGAGGCGTAGATCTGGACCCGCACCTTGCCGGAGGCGCCGTCGATCGTCACCGACTTGCGGGCCCGGCGCGACGTCCGGTTGGCGATCGGCCGGGCCGAGGCCAGCGTGCGGCCGTACTGGTTGTAGACCTCGAACGACAGGTCGAGGCCGGGCCGCGGCGGCGTCCATCGCAGGGTCAGCTCGAGCTGGCCGGTCTGGCCGGGCGGCAGCTCGATGACCCGCCAGTCGACCCGATCGCCCCCGGGGTAGCTGACGATGCCGCGGGCCCGGCCTTCATTGTTCTCGAGCTTGATCGCGCGGGCCCCGGCCGGGACGCCGTCGGCGCCGGTGTGCAGGTCCTGCGGCACCCGCTTGGCGCACCCGGCGAGGCTGGTCGCCGCGCCGGCCACCACCACGGCCACCACCACCGCCACCGCCGCCGCCTGCCCCCATCCCGATGTCGAGCTTCGCATGGCCGTAGTCTGTCTCGGCGCCGGGCCGGTTGTCGAGGTCGATCGCGGCGAGGTGCCGCACGCCCGGCGGGCGGCGGGCGTGGTACCCAGCGTCGGTGCTGACTGTCCGCACCTGCTCGGTCCTGGCGCTGGTCGCGTCGGCCGCCTGTGGTCGCCAGGTGGCGGGGGGCTCGACCGATGGGCGTGAGGTGTTCGCCGCCGCCTGCGCGCGGTGCCACGGCGAGCGCGGCCAGCCGCCGACCGCGATGGCCTCGGGCCTGGGCGTGCGCGACCTGACCGCGCCCGAGTTCCTGGCGCGCCGGACCGTCGAGCTGGTCGCGCACCAGGTGCGCAACGGCTCCGCCAACGGGCGCATGCCGGCGTTCACGGGCGCCCTGACCGACGCGCAGATCGACGCGGTCGCGGCCTACGTGCTGACCCTCACGCCGTGACGGCTAGGCCGTGAGCCGGGCCCGCGCGGCGGCCAGCTCCGCGACGACGACCGGGTCGGTCTCGGAGGCGGCCGCGGCGGTGATCGCGGCGGCGGCGGCCGCGGCGACCGCGGGGACGGTCGCGCCCAGCTGCCCCAGGCCCCACGCGGCGTGGCCGCGCACCAGCGGCGCCGGGTTGGCCACCATCGCGACCAGCGCCGGCAGCGCCGCGGCGTCGCCGCTGTTGCCGAGCGCGACAGCGACGTTGCGCTGCAGGCGCGGGCGATCGATCCGGCGCAGCGCGGTGCGCCGCACGTACCCGCGCAGCTGGTTGGCGCCGATGGTGGCCAGGCGCACCAGGTCGGGCGCGGCGTGGTCGTGGTCGCGCGGCACCAGCTCGGGGGCCGGCGCGGCGCGCCCGGGCCCGGCCGCGTTCCACGGGCACACCTCCTGGCACACGTCGCAGCCGAAGATGCGCGTGCCCATGGCCGCCCGCAGCTCGATGGGGATCGGGCCGGCGTGCTCGATGGTCAGGTACGAGATGCAGCGGCGGGCGTCGAGCACGTAGGCGTCGACGAAGGCGCCGGTGGGGCAGGCGTCGAGGCAGGCCCGGCAGCTGCCGCACCGGGAGCGCTCGGGGGCGGCGTCGGTCGCGGCCAGCTCGGCGCCGACCAACAGCTCGCCCAGCACCACGTACGAGCCGAGCCCAGGCGCGATGATCATGGTGTTCTTCGCGGCGAACCCCAGCCCGGCGCGCTCGGCCCACTCGCGCTCGGCCACCGGCGCGGCGTCGACGCACACCCGGGTCGCGATCGGGCCAGCGTGGGCCACGAGCGCCGCGGCGACCTCGGCCAGGCGATCGCGCACGACCAGGTGGTAGTCGGTGCCGCGGGCGTAGCGGGCCAGGCTGCCGCGGACCACCCCGTCGACGGTGGGCGCCGGCGGCGCCTCGGACCCGTAGGCCAACGCGACCACCACCACCGTGCGCGCCTCGGGCAGGAGCGCGCGGGCGTCGGCGCGGCCGGCCACGTGGTCGGCGGTGGCCAGGTAGTGCATCTCGCCGTGGTGGCCGGCGGCCAGCCAGGCGGCGTAGCGCTCGGCCCGCGCCGACGGCGCGATCGGCACGATGCCGACCCGGTGGAACCCGGCCCGACGGCAGGCCGCGACCACCAGCTCGCGCAGCGCCGCCGGGGCCGACGTCACGGCAGGTCGAGCCCGGCCTCGGCCGAGCCTTCGCGATCGTCGTCGGCGGGCACCCCGGCGAAGAACACGTCGTCGTAGGCGACGGTGCAGTCGGCCTGGCGCGGCGCGGGGTAGTCGACCAGGTCGCCGCGGTAGGTGCGCACCACCACCCGGTCGGGGTGCCGCTCGACGATATAGTCGGGGCCGATCGGCAGCTTGCCGCCGCCGCCGGGGGCGTCGATGACCAGATGCGGGATGCACATGCCGCTCATCCACCCGCGCAGCGAGCCGTACAACGCGATGGCCGCGTCGACCGGCGTGCGCAGGTGGTCGGTGCCGATGACGGTGTCGCCCTGGAACAGGTAGTAGGGCCGCACCCGCGACCGCAGCAGGCCGCGGAACAGCGCGCGCAGGCTGCGGGTCGACGAGTTGATGCCGCGCAACAGCACGGCCTGGTTGCCGACCGGGATGCCGTGATCGACCAGGCGCTCGCACGCGGCCCGGGCCTCGGGGGTCAGCTCTTTGGCGTGGTTGAAGTGGGTGTTGATGAACACCGGCGCGTGCTGGCGCAGCGCGCGGCACAGCTCGTCGTCGACCCGCTGCGGGCACACCACCGGGATGCGGGTGCCGATGCGGATGGTCTCGAGGTGGGGGATGGCGCGCAGCCGGCCGACGATGGCCGCCAGCTTGGCGGTGGTCATCAGCAGCGGATCACCGCCGGAGATCAGCACGTCGCGGATGCGCGGGGTGCGCGCCAGGTAGGCGAGGCCGGCGTCGAGGTCGGCCGTGGTCGGCGGCGCGTCACCTCCGACCAGGCGTCGACGGTTGCAGTGCCGGCAGTAGATCGCGCACCGGTCGACCACCAGGAGCAGCGCGCGGTCCGGGTACTTGTGGATCACGCACGGCGCCGGGTGGTGGCTGTCCTCGCCCAGCGGATCGCGCAGCTCCTCGGCGCGGATGTCCAGCTCGGCCGCGCGCGGGATGGCCTGCATGCGGATCGGGCACCGATCGTCGGTCGGGTCCATCAGGCTGGCGTAGTAGGGGGTGATGCCGACCCGGAACAGGTGGGCCGAGGCGGCCAGGCCGGCGCGCTCGGCGTCGGTGAGCGCCACCACCTGGGCCAGCTCGTCGGCGCTGGTGATCATGTTGCGCAGCTGCCACCGCCAGCTGGCCCAGTCGTCGTCGGAGACGTCGGCCCGGCGGAGGGCCGGGCGCGGCGTGGAGGCGGTGACGACGGGCAACATGGCGGGTCGGTTACCGCGGCCCCGCCGACTTGGCAACCGCTGCGGGCCGCGACCGCCACTGGGCCCGGGCTCGATCGAGCACCGGCCGGAGCCCGTCGGTGAGCGGCAGGCCGTCGAGCTCGGCCTCGGCCACGAAGCGGGCGGCGCGCGCGTCGTCGCCGGGCCGGGGCGCGGTCGGCGCCAGCGGCGTCGCCAGGTAGTCGAGGATGACGTAGTGGTAGGCGCCGGTGGCGGCGGGGATGACCCGCTCGACCACCTCGACCAGGGGGCCGACGTCGACGGCGACCCCGGTCTCCTCCGCGACCTCGCGCGCGACCGCGGCTGCCAGCGCCTCGCCGTGCTCGACCCGGCCGCCGGGCACCGTCCACAGGCCGACGCCCGGCGGGCGGCCGCGCTCGATCAGCAACACCCGGCCGGCGTCGTCGAACACCACGCCGGCGACGGCCACCACCGGGTGAGGCGCCGGCGCGGTCACCGCCGGCTCGCGCGGGCCCGGCGCGCTGGCGTCGCGGCGGGGGCAGGCGTGGGCGTGGGCTTACGCGCTGGCGTCGCGGCGGGGGCAGGCGTGCGCGTGGCCTTGCGCGCCGGCGTCGCGGCGGTGGCAGGCGTGGGCTTGGGCGTGGCCTTGCGCGCCGGCGTCGCGGCGGGGGCAGGCGTGGGCGTGGGCTTGGGCGTGGCCTTGCGCGCTGGCGTCGCGGCGGGGCCGGGCTTGGCCTTGCGCGCTGGCGTCGCGGCGGGGCCGGGCTTGGCCGCGCGCGCCGCCCGACCCGCGGCGGCCGGCTTCGAGCTGACCTTGGCCGGCACCGTCGCCGACGGACAGTGCGGCGCCAGCACGCACGCCTCGCAGTCGGGCTGGCGCGCGTGGCACACCCGGCGGCCGTGCCAGATCAATCGGTCGGCGAAGGTCTTCCACTCGGTCGGCGGCAGCGCAGCCATCAGGTCGCGCTCGATCTTGACCGGATCGGTCTCGACGGTGAGGCCCAGCCGCGCCGCCAGCCGGGTGACGTGGGTGTCGACCACCACGCCCACCGTGTGGCCGAGCGCCGTCGACAGCACCACGTTGGCGGTCTTGCGCGCCACGCCGGGCAGCGCCACCAGGGCGTCGAGCGAGGCCGGGACCTGGCCGCCGTGGCGCTCGACCAGGGCCCGCGCCATGCCGATCAGGTTGCGGGCCTTGGCCCGGTAGAAGCCGGACCGGAAGATCAGCGGCTCGAGCTCGGCGGGATCGGCCACGGCCAGCGCCGCGGCGTCGGGGTAGCGCGCGAACAGCCCCGGCGTGAGCGTGTTGATCATCTTGTCGGTCGACTGCGCGGCGAGGATGGTCGCGCACAGGAGCTGGTAGGCGTCGCGGTGATCCAGCTCGCACACCGCGTCGGGCCAGGCCCGGGCCAGGCCGGCGATGAGGGGGGCGACCGCGACCGGCGTCGTCGCCGCGGGGGACGTGGTAGACCGAGGGCGAGCCATGAAGTCCATGCACGGTAGCACCGCTTGCGCGATCACTGTCGCCGTCGCCCTGGCGACGGTGGGATGTCTGTCCAAGCAAGAGATCAAGACCGCCCGCAGCTCGGTGTACGACGCCGACTTCGCGCTGGTCTATTCCGCGGCGGTCGAGGCGGTGCGGAACCTCTACCCGACCTTCGACGAGGACCCGGCGAGCGGCGTCATCAAGACGGCGTGGCACCAGGTGAAGTTCTCGGACCCCGGCGCCGACGACCCCAAGACCACCCAGGTCGCCGACCGCGCCGCCGGCGCGGGCGCCAACACGCCCAACGGCAGCTCCCTCGGCTACAACCCATCGCTGGCGCGCCGGCTGTACTTCATCCGCTTCAACGTGGTGGTGGCCGGGGTCCGGCCGTGGCGGGTGCGGGTGGTCGGCACGGCGTCGGAGCTGCGGCCGGGCGACTCGCTGCCCACCGAGCTGCGCGGCGAGGCCACGCCCCACTGGCTGGGCGGGCGCACCGACGCGCTCCAGGTCGACATCTACCGGCGCCTCAAGGCCTACGCCATCCAGCAGCCCGACGAGGCGCCGCCGGCGGCCGCGGTCGAGGAGGACGTGGCCATCACCGGCGACGCCCCCGCGCCGGCCCGGACCGCGGCGGCCGCGGTGGTGCGCGCGCTCCACAAGCGCGACTACCCCGCGCTGCGGCGGCAGCTGGCCGATGACCTGGCGTGGAGCGCGGGCGCGCCGCCCGGCGCCGACCTGGGCCTGGCGATGTGGAAGGCGGATCCGTCGGTGCTGACCGCGCTCGAGGCCGCCCTCCTGGCCGGCTGCGGCGGCGACGGCGAGGCGGTGAGCTGCCCGGCCGCGCCCACGCCGGGCCAGCCCCGGGCCCGGTTCGGCCTGCGCGGCGGCGTGTGGAAGCTGATCGGCTTCGTCGAGGATCCGCGCTGACCGGCTACTCGCGCGGCGGGCCGCCGGCCAGCTCGACCACCGCCTCGAGGATCCGGGCCGTGGCGCCCCAGATGCGGTGGCCCTGGTACGGGTATGCGCGCATGGTCCAGGCCCGCCCGTCCCACTGGCGGACCCCCAGCACCTCGACGTCGGTGCGGTCGACGAAGCGCGCGAACGGCACCCAGAACCAGCTGGCCACCTCGCGCGGGTTGGGCACCACCTGCACCGTCGCGGCGAGCTCGGCCACCACCGGCGTGATGGCGTAGCCGGTCGGGGTCGGCACGTCGTCGAGCGTGCCCAGCACCCGCGGCGCGGCCCGCGGCACGCCCAGCTCCTCCTCGGCCTCGCGCCGCGCGGTGGCGACCAGGTCGGCGTCGCGCGGGTCGAAGCCGCCGCCGGGCAGGGCGATCTGGCCCGAGTGGGTCGGCGCGTCGGCGCCGCGCTCGATCATCGGCACCCAGGTCTCCCCGTCGCGCTCGACCAAGAGCACCGCCACCGCCGCCGCCCGCAGGGTCGGGCTGGCCAGGCGCACCGCGCCGCGGCCGTCGAGGGCGACGGCCAGCCGTGCGATCAGCTCGGCGTGAGCGGGGACCACGACGGTGGGATGCGCGCGGGCCGCGGGTCGCTTCATGGCCGGCTCATTCGCTGCAGGTCGGGCGGGCCGCCGGGATCAGCTTGCCGGGGTTGAGCAGGTCGAGCGGGTCCCACATCGCCTTCCACTTGCGCTGCCACGCCAGCACGCGCTCGCTCTGCTCGAGCGGCATGAAGTCGCGCTTGATGAGGCCGATGCCGTGCTCGCCCGACAAGGTCCCGCGCAGCGCCACCGCGTCGGCGAACACCCGGTGGACCGCGCGATCGACCTGGGCCCGGGCCGCGGGATCGGTGGGGTCGGCGTCGGACAGCACGTTGACGTGGAGGTTGCCGTCGCCGGCGTGACCGAACACCGCGATGGGCAACCCCTCTTCGGCGCTGATGCGGTCGACCCGGGCCAGCATCTCGACGATGGCGCTGCGCGGGACGCACACGTCCTCGCTGATCTTGATGGCGTGGGCCTCCTTGAGGGCCGGCGAGATCTGGCGCCGGGCCTCCCACAACGCGCGGCGCTCGGCCGGGTCGTTGGCCGCGAACACGTCGAGCGCGCCGGCCGCCTCGCACGCCTCGCCCAGCTGCAGCAGCTGGCCGTCGAGGGTGTCGGGATCGCCGTCGACCTCGATCAGCACGATGGCGCCGGCCGCGGCCGGGAAGCTGTAGCGCGAGCGGCCGCGCACGTGGTCGAGCGAGGTCTGGTCGGCCAGCTCGATGACCCGCGGGCGGATGCCGCGGCCGATGAGCGCGGTGATGGCGGTGGCGGCGCTGGCGACGTCGCGGAAAATGGCCAGGAGCGTGGCCACCGCCGGCGGCTTGGGCAGGAGCTTGACGGTCAGCTCGGTGATGACGCCGAAGGTCCCCTCGCTGCCGACGAAGCCGGCGGTCAGATCGTACCCGGTGACGCCCTTCGCGGTGCGCCGCCCGACCCGCAGCACCTCGCCGCCCATCAGCGCCACCTCGAGCCCGAGGACGTACTCGCGGGTGACGCCGTAGCGGAACGCGCGCGGGCCGCCCGCGTTGTTGGCGGCGTTGCCGCCGATCGAGCAGTACTCGAGGCTGGCGGGGTCGGGCGGGTAGAACAGCCCGGCGGCCTCGACCTGGGCCTGCAGCGTGCCGGTGATGACGCCGGGCTCGACCACCGCGACCAGATCGTCGGGGCTGATCTCCTTGATCGCCTGCATGTCCTCGACCGACAGCACCACCCCACCGCGCACCGGCAGGCACCCGCCGGTCAGGCCGCTGCCGGCGCCGCGCGGCGTACACGGCACCCGGTGCTCCTCGCACAGCCGCAGCACCGCCGCCACCTCCGCGGTGGTGCGGCACCGCGCAGCCACGTCGGCCGGGAACGGGCCGGCCGGGCTCTCGTCGCGACCGTAGTCGTCGAGGCGATCATCGCCGGGCAGGATGACCTGCCCGGGGCCCAGCTCGCGCGCCAGCACGGCGCCGATATCGACAGCGGACACGGGCGCGGGCCTAGCCGGTCACGAGCAGGGGCCTAGCGGGTCACACCGAGAACGACGAGCCGCAGCCGCAGGTCGACTTCACGTTCGGGTTGTTGAACTTGAAGCCGGCGCCGGACAGGCCCTCGACGTAGTCGACCTCGGTGCCGACCAGGTACATCAGGCTCATCTCGTCGACGACGACCTTGACGCCGGCGACCTCGAACTGCTGATCGACCTCGGTCGGACCGTCGAAGTACAGGTCGTACGAGAAGCCGGCGCAGCCGCCGCCGACCACGCGCAGGCGCAGGCCCATCTCGGCCTCGATCGCCTCGGCGTCACGGATCTCGTTGACCTTGGTGGCGGCGATGGGGGTGAGCTTGACCAGGGTGTCGAGCCCGACCGGCTCGTCGACGACAGGCGGCGGGGCCGCCTGGGGGGTGTTTTCGCGGAACAGCGTTGCCATGGATTCCTCCAGCCGGCGCGCGGCCGACATCCTACAGATGTACCCACCTCGGAGGTGGTTGGCAACTGGATCGGGGCCGGCTACCCTGCCGCGGTGCCCAGCTACGCCGAGGTCCTGGCCGCTGCCAAGGCCGCGATCCGCGAGGTGGCGCCGGCCGAGGCCGTGGCCGGGTCCGCGCTGGTGGTCGACGTGCGCGAGCCCGACGAGCTGGCCGCCGGCATGGTGCCCGGCGCGACGGCGATCCCGCGCGGCTTCCTCGAGAGCCGCATCGAGGCCGCGGCGCCCGACCGCGCCGCGCCGATCTTGCTGTACTGCGCGGCCGGCAACCGCTCGGCCCTGGCCGCCCGCTCGCTGGGCGAGCTGGGCTACACCGACGTGCGGTCCCTCGCTGGCGGCTTCGCCGCCTGGCGCGACGCCGGCCTGCCCATCGCCCACGGCGACGCCGACGGCCTGACCGCGGCCCAGCGCGCCCGCTACGCGCGTCACCTGAACCTGCCCGAGGTCGGCCCGGCCGGCCAGGCCCGGCTCCTGGCCGCGCGGGTGGCGCTGATCGGGGCCGGCGGCCTGGGCTCGCCCGCCATCCTCTATCTGGCGGCGGCCGGGGTCGGCACCCTGACGGTCATCGACGACGACGTGGTCGACGCCTCGAACCTCCAGCGCCAGGTCTTGCACCGCACCGATCGCATCGGCCAGCCCAAGATCGACAGCGCTGCCCGCACCGTCGCCGACCTCAATCCCGACGTGACCGTGGTCGGCCACCGGGCCCGGCTGACCAGCGACAACGCGTTGGCGCTTTTGGCTGGCCACGACGTCATCATCGACGGGACCGACAACTTCGCCACCCGGTACCTGGTCAACGACGTCGCGCTGCGCCTGGCGATCCCGGTGGTGCACGCGTCGATCTGGCGGTTCGAGGGCCAGCTCACCGTGTTCGCCGCCGCCGGCGGGCCCTGCTACCGCTGCCTGTACCCGGCGCCGCCGCCGCCCGGGGCGTCGCCCAGCTGCGCCGAGGCCGGCGTCCTGGGCGTGCTCCCCGGCGTGATGGGGACGCTCCAGGCCACCGAGGCCATCAAGCTGATCCTGGGCCTGCCGACGGTGGCCGGGCGCCTGCTGGTCTACGACGGCCTGGCCGCCACGGTGCGTGGGCTGGCCCTGCGCGCCGATCCGACCTGCGCCACCTGCGGGCCGGGGGTCGACCGCACGGCGCTGCCGCTCATCGACTACGCCGCGTTCTGCGCCGGGCCGGGACCGTCGTCGGCTTGACCCCTCCCGGGGCGCACGGGACACTGACCGCGTGACGATCGCGCCCGGGCAGCAAGTCGGCAACTACCGGGTGCTGTCGCGCCTGGGCGTCGGCGGCATGGGCGCGGTGTACCTGGCCGAGCACCCGGTGATCGGCAAGAAGGTGGCGCTCAAGGTCATCCACCGCGAGCTGGCCGGCAACCGCGAGGTGATCGGGCGCTTCTACCAGGAGGCGCGCGCGGTCACCACCATCGGCAACGAGCACATCGTCGAGATCCACGACTTCGGGCAGTCGCCCGAGGGCGATCACTTCTTCCTCATGGAGTACGTCGACGGCCGCACCCTGGCCCAGGTGCTGACCCGCGAGCGCCTGCTCGACGTGCCGCGCGCGCTGCACATCTGCGCGCAGATCGCGCTGGCCCTGGCCGCCACCCACGCCGCCGGCATCATCCACCGCGACCTCAAGCCCGACAACGTGATGTTGTGCAGCCGCGGCGGCGACCCGGACTTCGTCAAGCTGCTCGACTTCGGGCTGGCCAAGGTGATGTCCGACGGCGCCGCCAAGAACCTGACCGCGGCCGGCGTCATCCTGGGCACGCCGCAGTACATGTCCCCCGAGGCGTGCGAGTCCAAGAAGGTCGATCACCGGACCGACGTCTACGCCCTGGGCGTGCTGCTGTTCCAGATGCTGTGCGGCCAGGTGCCCTTCGACGGCGACACCATGGGCGCGGTGCTCATCAAGCAGGTGACCCAGGCGCCGCCGGCGCCGCGCGGCCTGTCGACGCTCATCCCGCCGGCGGTCGAGCAGATCATCTTGCGGTGCCTGGCCAAGGCGCCCGACGCGCGCTTCCCGTCGATGGCCGCGCTGTACGACGCGCTGGTCGACCCCGATCGGTACCTGGGCAGCGCGCCGGCCGGCCTGCCCGCGGCGCAGCCGAGCGCCGCGGCCCGGGCCACCACCAGCTACGCGGTCGGCACCAACGCGGCGCTGGGGCTGGCGGCCACCGCCGGGATGTCGGCGGCCGAGAGCGATCCGTTCGGCCTGGGCACCGCGGCGACCCAGAACGTGCCCTTGGCCGGCCCCATCGCGGCCCAGGCGCGGACCGTGATGTTCGACGGCGGGGGGCCGGTCGCGCCGGTGGGCGTCGCCCCGCCGTCGATGGCGCCGCCGCGCACGACCGGCGGCGTGGCGGTCCCGCACCGCTCCACCGCGGCCATCGCGGTGCCGCAGAACCACACCCTGGTCATCGCCACGCCCCCGGGGTACTCGTCGCAGCCGCCGCGTCGGCGCGGCCCCGGGCTCGTCGTCGGCGCGGCCATCGCGGTGGTCGCGCTGGCCACCGTCGTGGTGCTGGTGGCGACCGGCGGTGGCGGCAGCGGCGGCAGCGCGCCGGCAGTGGGCGACGCGGGATCCCTCGACGCCGGGGCCGGTGCCACGGTGGCGGCCCGCGCCAGCGGCCCCCCGGTCGACGCCGGTCCGGCGATCGACGCCAGCGGCCCCGCGGTCGACGCGGCGGCGCTGGTCCCCATCACGCTGACCAGCGAGCCGTCGGGGGCGGAGGTGGTCGACGCCGACGGCCGCGTGCTCGGCGTGACCCCGCTCGAGCTGGCGCTGGCACCCGACGGCCAACCCCGCACGCTCACCTTCCGGCGGGCCGGGCGGCTGGCGCGCGACAAGGTCGTCGTGGTGACCGGGCCGATGACGGTGGCGGTGGTGCTCGATCCGGCGCCGCGGGCCCCGGGCGGACGCAAGCCCAGCGGCGGACGCGCCCCGACGCCTCCGAACAACCGGATCATGGAACCCAAGCTGTAGCCCGCGGCCGGGTGCTCGCGGGCGGTCGACTACAGGCGCACCACGAGCGTCGTCGCCGTCGCGGTGACCGGGAAGCGCAGGCGCTTGGGCAGCTCGAGCATGAGGCACCCCGCCGACCGATCGTTTGGGGCCAGGGCCACCCGGCTCACCTTGCCGTCGGCGCCGATGGTGAGCGTCGCCTCGTACGCCTGGCGGGGCCGCGGGCAGCGGCCACGGATCGCCGTCGCCCGGGCGCTGGCGTAGGCCCGCGCCATGGCCAGGTCGAGCGCGCCGGCGCTGTCGACGGGATCTCCCATCGGTCCGGCCAGCGCGACCGGCCCGGGGCCACCACCGGCGATCAGGTAGCGGCGGGCCTGGAAGCGTCGGGTCACGCAGCCCGTGAAGCGACGTTGCGCCGCGGTCAGCGCCGCCGGGGTCCCGTCCGCGTGGGCGACCTCGAAGGTCAGGCGGGCGCGGGTCTTGGGCCGCTTCGAGGGCGCGAAGCGCACGATGGGTTGCAGCTTGGTGTCGCCGACCACGACCGCGGGATAGGCCGCCAGCTGACACGCCTGGAAGTCGGCCTGGAGAAACGACGACGCCGAGCGGTACGGGTCGAACGGCGCACGGGCCAGCTCGGCACGGGCGGTGGAGGTCGCGGCGATCGCCCCCACGGCCACGATAGACATCACAAGCGGTCTCATCGCCGCCAGTACGCGCGCCCGCGCCGATCGGTCTACGCGGGGGCCGGGAGTCGGGCGATCGGAGCCCCAGTTGCCATGGCGCGGTGGATCGGCGACGCTGCCCAGGTGATCATCGCCGCCATCGTCACCGCCGTGGCCGCCGCCGCCGCGGCCCTGTTCGCGACGCGTCGCGCCCAGGGCGCTCAGGCTCGCGCCGCGCTGGCGGCCGAACAGGCGGCGGCCCGGGCCCAGGTGGCGTCGGCCCAGGTGGCGGCCGCCGCGGTCAAGCAGGCGGCCGAGACCGCGGCGCGGACGGAGCTGCTGGCCACCCGCACCGCCGCGGACGCCGAGCTCAACGAGCGCCACGATCGCGCCGCCCAGCGCGAGGCCGCGTTGTCGACGGCGGCCGCCGAGCTGGCCGCGGTGACCGACGAGCTCGAGCAGCGCGAAGCTGCGCTCGCCGCCGATGAGCAGGACCGCCGGTCCAAGGGCGATCGCGCGCGCGGCCTGGAGACCGACGCCGCCCGCCGCGCCCGGGAGCTGCACGCGGTGCTCGAGGCCCGGGCCGGGGTGACCGCCGACCTGGTCGTCCGCGAACTGGTCGGCGCGTGGACCGAGCAAGCCCAGGCCCAGGCCCAGGCCCAGATCCGCGCCGCCGGCGAGGCCGCGACCGATCCGGCGTCCGACCGCGAGGCGAAGCGCGTCATGGAGATCGCGTCGGGCCGCTACCAAAACCACTTCCTGACCGAGCGCAACCTCACCAACATCCGCCTCGAGGCCCCGGTGATGGAGGTGGTCTTGGCGCAGGGCGGCATCGTCCACGCCGCGCTCGAGGAGATCGGCGGCGTCAAGGTCATCGTCGCCGACGACCAGACCGCGGTGCGCCTCGACGGCCAGGACAGCCTCGGGCGCGAGGTGGTGCGGCGGGTGCTGGCCAAGCTGGGCAAGCGGCCCGAGTCGGCCAAGGACGCGCTGGCGGCGCCGGCGGAGTTCGTGACCAAGATCAAAGAACACCTCGACGGCGAGGTGAAGACCCTGGGCAAGAAGGCCTTCGCGACGCTGGGCGTGCCCAAGGCCCATCCCGAGATCACCTGGCTGGTCGGCGCGCTCAACTGGCGCACCAGCTACACCCAGAACCAGTGGCTGCACGCCGTCGAGGCGTCGTTCCTGGCCGGCATGATGGCGGCCGAGCTCGGGCTCGACGAGAAGCTGGCCCGTCGCGCCACGCTGATGCACGACATCGGCAAGGCGCTCACCCACAAGATCGAAGGCAGCCACGCGGTGATCGGCGCCGACATCGCCCGACGGCTGGGCGAGCCCGAGCTGGTCGCCAACGCCATCGGCTCGCACCACGCCGACGAGCCGCCCAACTCGGTCTACGCCTACCTGGTGGCCGCGGCCGACGCCATGAGCGGGGCCCGCCCCGGCGCGCGGCGCGAGCAGACCGAGGGCTTCTCGACCAAGGTCGACGACCTCGAGCGCATCGGCGTGCGGCACCGCGGCGTCGAGTTCGCCCACGCGGTCCACGGCGGTCGCGAGCTGCGCGTCTACGTGCGCGAGCGCGACGTCGACGACGCCGGCGTGGTCGAGTTGTCGAGCGAGATCGCCGCCCAGGTGTCCGACGAGATGACGTTCCCGGGACAGATCAAGGTCACCGTCATCCGCTCGTTCGAGGCGGTGGCGACGGCGAATTGAGTGCTCCGGGGAGGGTGGTCGCCACACCTCCCCTCCGCGTGAGGCACCCCAGCCGAGGCTCTCCAAGACGGCGCGTCCGCGGCTGAGCCTCTCCAGGACGGCGAGTCCTCGGGGCCGGGGCGTTCACGCATCCGGGTGGGAGCCCGGGGCATGAACCTCTACTTCTTGGCGCAGGCGGCGAGGTCTTCGACGGCGGAGGCCTTGAGCATGCACGAGCGGGCGGAGGCGGGGGCCTTCTTGCACTTGTCGATGGCGCCGGTGCGGCGATCGCCTTCGAGCTTCATGCCGGTGATCTGCGACACGTGGTCGACGACCTTGTCACAGGCGGGGCCGCCGCCGCCGCTGCAGGCACCGGAGACGCCGACCGTGGCCACCAAGGCGAGGGCAGCGAGGAAGGATCGAAATGACGTGAGCTGGTTGGTCATGGCGAGCGCTATTACGAGAAGCGTGCCAGGGATGTATCCAAGTAATATCGGTGTATTACGGACTGACGCGGCCCGGGCCTTTGCCAGTTCAGGCAGTCGCTGCCATCAGTGGCACCGGCGCGGAGTTGCGAACCCGCACGTTCACGTGAGGGTCAGCCTTGACACTCCTGTATCGTCCCTCCATAGTGCCCTCAGAAACCGAAACCCTTACGTACAGGTTAGGTTTCGGCCCGAGTCCCATGAACAAGTCAGACGACAAGCTGCTTCGCGTCGGAGAGCTCGCCAAGGTGGTCGGCAAGACCGTCCGGGCGATGCACCTCTACGAGGAGCTCGGCCTGCTCGAGCCGGCCGCCCGGTCCGACGGGGGCTTTCGTCTCTATGGCCCGCCGGCGGTCGACCGCATCCGCTGGATCGTCAAGCTGCAGGCGATCGGCTTCACGCTGGCGGAGATCCAGGGCTTCGTCCAGGACTTCCGCGACGCCGGCACCGGCAAGCAGGCCACCGATCGCGTGCGCGCGGTCTTCGCCGACAAGCTCGACCAGATCCGGGCCCAGATCACGCAGCTCCAGGTGATCGAGAACGACCTGCACGAGGCGCTCGACTACCTGGACTCGTGCCAGTCGTGCTCCACCGAGTTCACCCCGCACGAGTGCGGCGCCTGTGGCCACAACGGCCACGAGCGCGACAAGACCCCGCGGCTGTTCGCGGGGCTGTCGCGGCGCCGCTTGCCGATGGCCGACCGCGAGCGCGAGTTCGACGTGGCCGCCACCGAGCTGGTGAAGGATCCCGAGCTGAAGGATCCCGACCTCACGCATCCCGACGCCGGCGGCGCGATCCGCGCGCGCGCCAGCAACTAGGAAGGCCGTCATGTCCACCGTCGTCACCCCCCCGTCTGCCGCTGTCGTTGGTCGTCTGGTTGCCCCGCCGGCCGCCGTGAAGCTCCCCATCTTCATGGACAACCACTCGACCACCCCGGTGGACCCCCGGGTGCTCGAGGCCATGATCCCCTACTTCACCGAGCACTTCGGCAACGCCGCCAGCCGCAACCACGTGTTCGGGTGGACCGCCGAAGCCGCGGTCGAGGCGGCCCGTGGGCAGATCGCCGCGCTGATCGGTGGCGACGCCAAGGAGGTCGTCATCACCTCGGGCGCCACCGAGTCGAACAACCTCGCCATCAAGGGCGTGGCGTCCTACTACCGCAAGCAGGGCAACCACATCATCACCGTCGAGACCGAGCACAAGGCCACCCTCGACACCTGCAAGCGCCTCGAGCGCGACGGCATCGAGGTCACCTACCTGCGCCCCGGCACCGACGGGCTGGTCACCCCCGCGCAGGTGGCGGACGCCGTCACCGACAAGACCATCTTGGTGAGCATCATGTTCGCCAACAACGAGATCGGCGTGGTGCAGCCGATGGCGGACATCGTCGCCGCGGTCAAGGCCAAGAACCCCAAGACGCTGGTCCACTCCGACGCGGTCCAGGCCGCGGGCAAGGTGCCGGTGGACGTCGAGGCGTGCCGGCTCGATCTGGTGTCGTTGTCCTCGCACAAGATGTACGGCCCCAAGGGGGTCGGCGCGCTGTGGGTGCGGCGCAAGCCGCGGGTCCGTATCGATCCGCAGATCGACGGCGGCGGTCACGAGCGCGGCATGCGGTCGGGCACCTTGCCGGTGCCGCTGATCGTCGGCTTCGGCAAGGCGGCCGAGCTGGCGCGGCTGGAGATGGCCGACGAGGCCGAGCGCCTGCTGCGCCTGCGCACCCGGCTGCATCAGGGCATCACGGCCCGGCTGGCCGAGACCTACGTCAACGGCTCTCTCGAGCACCGGCTGCCCGGCAACCTCAACATCTCGTTCGCGTTCGTCGAGGGCGAGAGCTTGCTGATGGCGCTCAAGGACATCGCGGTGTCGTCCGGCTCGGCGTGCACCTCGGCGTCGCTCGAGCCCAGCTACGTGCTGCGGGCGCTGGGCATCGGCGAAGAGCTAGCCCACACCTCGATTCGGTTCGGCATCGGCCGGTTCAACACCGAGGCCGAGATCGACTACACCATCGACGTGGTGGTGACCGCGGTCGAGCGGCTGCGCGAGCTGTCGCCGCTGTGGGAGATGCACCAGGAGGGCATCGACCTGAAGTCCATCGCCTGGACGCCGCACTGAGATTTGGGAGGGTTTCTCGCGAAACCCCGGTGATAACAGAGGGTTTCTCGCGAAACCCTCCCCCGGCATCCGCCGGGGCCCCCACCCAAGACGGCCCGGAGCGTGGTCACGAACGTTGCGACGAGAGCACGAGCGATACGTGAGGGAGCCGTCGCTGCGGCCCCCACCCAAGACGGCCCGGTCACGAACGTTGCGACGAGAGCACGAGCGATACCCACGACGGGTCACGACGATTTGAAGATGCCCGAGTAGCTCGGGTCCTGCGAAAGAAGGCAAGCCATGGCGTATTCAGACAAGGTCATCGATCACTACGAGAATCCTCGCAACGTGGGCTCGCTCGGCAAGGACGACGACGACGTCGGCACCGGCCTGGTGGGCGCGCCGGCCTGCGGCGACGTGATGAAGCTGCAGATCAAGGTGACCGACGGGGTCATCTCGGACGCGCGCTTCAAGACGTTCGGCTGTGGCTCGGCCATCGCGTCGTCGTCGCTGGCGACCGAGATGATCAAGGGCATGACGCTCGATCAGGCGGCCGCGATCAAGAACACCCAGATCGTGACCGAGCTGAACCTGCCGCCGGTCAAGATCCACTGCTCGGTGCTCGCCGAGGACGCCATCAAGGCGGCCATCGACGACTACAAGAAGAAGCAGGCCGCGAAGGCCTGAGCCAAGGCACGCCATGATGTCCACCGCAACCTCGCTCGCTCCCCAGCCGTCGCCGCCCCCGGCGACCGGCATCGTCATCACTGCCAACGCGGCCGGTGAGATCGCGCGTCAGCGCGACAAGCGCGGCACCGCCGACGCGGCCATCCGCGTCGGCATCCGCGGCGGCGGCTGCACCGGCTTCACCTACGTGTTCGAGTGGGCCGACGAGTTGCGGCCCACTGACAAGCTGTTCGAGGCCCACGGCGTCAAGGTGGTCACCGACCCCAAGAGCCTGGTCTACCTGCGCGGCATGACGCTCGACTTCGTGCGAGGGATGATGGGCCACGGGTTCAAGTTCTTGAACCCCAACGCCAAGGGCGAGTGCGGGTGCGGCGAGTCGGTGCAGTTTTGATCGCGCCGTCGCGGCGCCGGGCGTGACGGCGGCGATGGCGACCGAGACCTCTACCCCCGATCCGTTCGCGGTGCTCGGGCTCGAGCCGCGGTTCGACCTCGAGCGGCAAGCCCTCGAGGAGCGGTTCCGCGAGCGCAGCCGCGAGGTCCACCCCGATCGTTTCGTCGGCGCGCCGGCGGCGGCCCGGACCCAGGCGTTGATCTCGACCCGCGCGCTCAACGACGCCTACCAGGTGCTGCGCCATCCGCAGCGGCGGGCCGAGGTGCTCCTGGCGCAGCACGGCGTGGTGATCGGCGACCGCGAGGTGCTCGAGCCGGCCTTCCTGGCCGAGATCCTCGAGCTGCGCGAGGAGCTGGCCGACGCCCGGGTCGCCGGCGACCTGGCCACCGTGACCCGGCTGGCCGGGGTGATGCGGGCCCGGCAGCGCGCGCTCCTCGACCAGGTGGCGGCGCAGTTCGCTCGCGTCGCCGCCGGTGCCACCGACGCCCTGGCCGCCATCAAGCGCGACCTCATCACGCTGCGTTACGTCGATCGCTACCTCGACGAGTGTGACGCCGCCACCGACGACGAGTGACCCATGCTGCTCCAGATCTCTGAACCCGGCGAATCCGCCGCCAAGGCCGCCTGCAAGCAGCGGGTGGTCGGCATCGACCTCGGCACCACCAACTCGCTGGTGGCGGTGGTCGCCGACGGCAGCCCCGGCGTGCTCGGCGGCGACGGCGGCCCGATCGTGCCGTCGGTGGTCAGCTACGACGGGCCGCAGCCGCTGGTCGGGCGGGCGGCGATCGCCCGCGGCGAGCGCCACGCCGTCGACACGGTGGCCTCGGTCAAGCGCCTGATGGGGCGGGCCCTGGGCGACGTCGGCGCGGTGGTCGCGCTGTCGCCCAACCAGCTGGTCGACGACGCCGGCCGCATGGTGAAGGTCCGGTTCTCGGACGGCGCCGAGCGGTCCCCGGTGCAGGTCTCGGCGGCGATCCTGGCCGAGCTCAAGGCCCGGGCCGAGGCGGCCCTGGGCGGCCCGCTCGACGGCGCGGTCATCACCGTGCCGGCGTACTTCGACGACGCCCAGCGCCAGGCCACCCGCGACGCCGGCCGCCTGGCTGGCCTCGAGGTGCTGCGCCTGCTGGCCGAGCCCACCGCCGCCGCCCTGGCCTACGGGCTCGACCGCGGCACCCGCGGCACCTACGCCATCTACGATCTCGGCGGCGGCACCTTCGACATCTCGATCCTGACCCTGGTCGACGGGGTGTTCGAGGTCCGCGCCACCGGCGGCGACTCGGCGCTGGGGGGCGACGACCTCGACCGGGCCATCGTCGGCGCGGTCATCGGCGACGCCGGGTTCGCCAGCGCCGACGCTCAGGGTATCCGCGCCGCGGTGGCCGAGGCCCGGGCCGCCAAGGAGCGGCTGACCGACGCCGATGCCACCGCGGTGCGCATGGTCGTGGCCGGGAGGGTGTTCGAGCGGACCCTGACCCGGGCCGAGCTGGCGGCGATCGTGGCGCCCCTGCTCGAGCGCACCGCCAAGGCGTGCCGGCGCGCGCTCAAGGACGCCGGGTTCACCGCCGCCGAGCTCGACGGCGTGGTGCTGGTCGGCGGCTCGACCCGCTCGCCGGTGGTGCGCGACTTCGTGCGGGCCCAGTTCGATCGCGAGCCGATGTGCGAGCTGGACCCCGAGGAGGTGGTGGCGCTGGGCGCCGCGGTGCAGGCCGACGTGCTGGCCGGCGGCACCTCCGACGTGGTCCTGCTCGACGTGGTGCCGCTGTCGCTCGGCCTGGAGACCATGGGCGGCGTGGTCGAGAAGCTGATCGTGCGCAACTCGACCATCCCGTGCGGCGCGACCCAGACCTTCACCACCTACGCCGACAACCAGACCGGCTTCGACCTCCACGTCCTCCAGGGCGAGCGCGAGACCGTCGAGGCGTGCCGCTCGCTGGCGCGGTTCCAGCTGCGCGGGGTGCCGCCGATGGTGGCCGGCGCGGCCCGGGTCGAGATCACGTTCCAGGTCGACGCCGACGGCATCCTGCACGTGGCGGCCCGCGAGCTGACCTCGGGCATCGCCGCGGCCATCGACGTGACCCCGTCGTACGGCCTGACCGACGAGGAGGTCGAGCGGATGCTGATCGAGTCGTTCGAGCACGCCGAGGACGACCTGGCCGCGCGCAACCTGCGGATCGAGCGGGTCGAGGCCGAGCGCATCCTGGCCGCGACCCGGGCGGCGATGGTCAGCGACGCCCACCTGCTCGACGACGACGTCCGGGTCGCTACCGACGCCGCCATCGCCGTCCTCGAGGCCGCCCACGCCGGCGCGGACTACCTGGCGATCCGGGCCGCGGTGGAGGCGCTCGATCGCGCGTCGAAGCCGTTCGCCGAGCGGCGCATGAACCTCGCCATCACCGCGGCGATGGCCGGCAAGCGCCTGGCCACCGTCGAGGAGGAGCTGTCCCGATGACCCGCGTCACCTTCACCAACCCGGTCGGCAAGGGGTCGGCCCCCATCACCGTCGAGGCCACGCCGGGGCAGACCCTGCTCGAGGTCGCCGAGGACTGCGGGGCCCGGGTCGGGCACGCCTGCGGCGGCAACCTGGCCTGCTCGACCTGCCACGTCTACGTCGAGCGCGGCGTCGAGTCGCTGGGCGAGATCGCCGACAAGGAGAACGACATCATGGACAAGGCGTTCGACGTCCGCCAGGAGTCGCGCCTGGGGTGTCAGGCCAAGGTCGCCGATCAGGAGCTGGTGGTGGAGATCAGCGACGAGAGCCTCAAGTCGTGGCTCGACGAGCACCCTGAGCTACGCGCAGCCCAGGCGTCGTGACCGGCGGCCGCTGGCCAGGCCCGCCCCGATCGCGCTAGGTAGCTGGGGATGCCCTTCGAGTTCTCCACCCCGGTGCGGTTCGCCGACGTCGATCACGCCGGCATCGTCTACTACCCGCGGTTCTTCCACTACTTTCATCTGGCGTTCGAAGAGTTGTTCCGGGCGCGCCTGGGGCCGCGCGCCTACGTCGAGCTGCTCGATCGCGACCGGGTCGGCTTCCCCGCGGTCCATGCCGAGGCCGACTACCACGCGCCGCTCAAGTTCGGCGACACCGCCACCATCGCGCTGACGGTCGCCCGGCTGGGCGGGACGTCGATCACGTTCCGGTATCGGGTGAGCCGGGATCAGGTCCTGTGCGCGGTGGGCACGGTGGTGTGCGCGGTGGTCGACCTGGATCGCTTCGTGGCCACTCCGATCCCACCATCGGTGCGGTCGTTGGTCGCCGATCTCGTCGAGTCCTGATAGAACGGCCCCATGGCAACCGAGCCAGACCCCCGCGTGGCCCGTCTCCACGATCTCCTCGCCACGTTGACCGAGGCCCGGTTCGCGGCGTCCCTGACCGAGGTCGAGCAGGCCCTGGCCGGCTGGCGCGCCGGTGACCTCGAGACCCTGGTGGCCCACGAGGCCGCGGTGCGCCACGTCGAGCGGGCCGACGCCATCATGCAAGAGGCCATGGCGGCGGCCGCCGAGCCGGCGGCCCTGATCGCGCTGGCGGCCGAGGCCGGGCTCATCGACGACGACGAACGCGCCGAGCTGTCGCGCGAGCCGCTGCCGGCGCTGGCCGCCGCCAGCGCCCCGACGGTGGCGACGGCGGCCCGGCCCAGCAAGCGGGCGGTCGCCGATGCGCTGTTGGCCAAGGGGCCGATCCTGGTGCACCTCGACGCCCGCAAGCCGGGCGTGGCGGTGCCCAGCCGGTTCGCCGACGAGGCCAAGCTGGTGTTGCGGTTCGGCTTCGGGCTGAGCCCACCCATCGCCGACCTGGTCGTCGACGACGTCGGCATCGCCGGCACCCTGGTGTTTGGCGGCGTGCCGTTCGGCTGCGTGCTGCCGTGGACCGCCATCTTCGCGCTGGTGCTCGACGGGGAGTCGCGCGGCATGGTGTGGCCCGAGGACGCGCCGGGTGACCTGCTCGAGGCTGCGGCCGAGCCGAGCCCCGACCCCGAGCCGGACCCCGAACCGCCACCCCGGGCCCGGCGCCCTAGCCACCTGCGGTTGGTGGACTGAGTTTATGGGAGGGTTTCTCGCGAAACCCTCCCTCGTCGGGGTCACGCCGCCTATTTTGGGAGGGTTTCTCGCGAAACCCTCCCCCGGCGGGGTCACGCCGCCTATTTTGGGAGGGTTTCTCGCGAAACCCTCCCCCGGCGGGGTCACGCCCCCGCCGGGGCCCCCTCCCAAGACGGCCAGTCCGCGGCGCGGTAGGGGAGACCGCTGAGGTCCGGGCGGCGCTCGAGACGTGTACCTGAGCCGGGCCGGGACGGTGTGAGATGCTGCGCCGCCGATGAGCCTGGCTGGCAGCGGTCCGGGAGGGCTTTCGCGAAACCCTCCCTGTCGGGGTCACGCCCCCGACGAGCCTCCCAAGACGGCCAGTCCGCGGGGCGGTAGGGGAGAGCCTCCGGCGTCCGGCGGGTGTCGCGACGTGTACCTGAGCCTTCGGACGTGGGTGTTCCAGCGTGAGGTGGGCGGTCACGAGGGTGGCGGGGGAGGCGGTACTGGCGGCGGGAAAGGAGGCGGGGAGGAGCAGGGGAGGAGCAGGGAGGAGCAGGGGGAGGAGCAGGGGGAGGAGGCGGTAAGGGAGGCGGTAAGGAGGCGGTAAGGGAGGCGGTAAGGGAGGCGGTAAGGGAGGCGGGGAGGAGCAGGTGGAGGCGAGGGGTGGCGGTGGCAGGTAGTTCGGCGTGGCGGCGAGGCGGAGGTCGGGGGGATCGTGCGAGGATCCGCGGATGGCGCGGAACCCGATGGGGCCCGACGGGGGCTCTGCGACGACGACGATGGCGGTGGGCGGGGCGACGCCGATGCCGACGGCGGACACGCTGCGCGACCCGAGGACGGCGTCGGTCGCGGCCCAGCCCGGGCCGGTGGTGTTCGACAGCGCGCGCTACGCGCTGCGGGAGGTGATCGGGCGCGGAGGCATGGGGGAGGTCTGGGTCGCCGAGGATCGGGACATCGGACGCGAGGTCGCGGTGAAGGTGGCGCGCGCCGAGGTGGACGCCGAGGGCCTGGCGCGGTTCCTGCGCGAGGCCCGCATCCAGGGGCAGCTCGACCACCCCGCGGTGGTGCCGGTGCACGACGTGTCGGCCGAGGCGGGCAACGCGTATTTCACGATGAAGCGCGTGCGCGGCGAGACGTTGGCCGCGCTGTGCAGCAAGCTCGCCGCCGGTGACGTCGAGGCGGCGCGCCGGGCCAACCCGCGCCGGTTGCTCACCGCGTTCGTGAGCGCGTGCCACGCGGTCGAGCTGGCGCACGCCCGCGGCATCCTGCACCGCGACCTCAAGCCGGCCAACATCATGCTGGGCGATCACGGCGAGGTGTACGTGCTCGACTGGGGGCTGGCCAAGGTCGGCGACGTGATCGAGGCGCCGTCGACGGCGCCGAGCCTGCCGCCCGGGCTCGACGGCGCGCTGACCGAGGCCGGGCAGTACCTGGGCACGCCGGGCTACATGGCGCCCGAGCAGGCCCGGGGCGCGCTGGTCGACGAGCGCAGCGACGTCTACGCCCTGGGCGCCACGCTGTTCGAGTTGCTGACCCACCGGCCGCTCATCCCGCGCGGGCCGGTGCCCGCGGTGATCGCCGCGACCCTGGCCGGCGTCGACGCCCGGGCCTCGCTGCGCGCGGCGACCCCGGTGGCGCCGGAGCTCGAGGAGGTGTGCATCAGGGCCACCGCCAGCCACCCCGACGATCGCTACCGGAGCGTGGCGCAGATGCGCGAGGCGATCGAGCGGTTCCTCGACGGCGACCGCGATCTCGAGCGCCGTCGCACCCTGGCGGCGCAGGCGACCGACGCCGCCCGCGCGGTCCACGCCGCGGCGGTGGCCGGGGAGCCGGGCGCGCGGGCCACCGCGCTAGGCGAGCTGGGGCAGGCGCTGGTCCTCGATCCCAGCCACGCCGACGCCCAGGCGCTGCTGATGGAGCTGTTGGTGGCGCCGCCGCCGGCGACGCCGCCCGAGGTCGAGCGGGCGGTGGCCGCGGCCGAGGACGCCACCTATGCCACGCTGGCCGGCGCCGGGGCCTGGATCTTCGTCCTGTGGCTGCCGCTGGCGCTGATCCTCGCGTGGATGGGCATCCGCAACGTCGATCCGCTGCTGGGCTGGGTCGGCTTCACGGTCGCCACGGCGATGGCGATGCTCACCGCCAAGGCGCGCGGCCGCATGGACCCGCTCACCTACTTCGGCGGCCTGGTGCTGTCGAGCGCGGCCATCGCGATCGCGAGCCGGGTTTTCGGCACGATGATCCTGACGCCGACGCTCATGACCATGAACACCGTCGGGTTCGCGGCCGCCGCCCGCCGTCGCTGGCTGTGGCCGACCCTGGCGGTGTCGCTGGCGTTCCTGGTGGGGCCGCCGGCCCTCGAGGCGTTGGGCTGGATCGGGCGCACCACGGTGGTGGCCGACGGCGCCATCCAGGTGACCTCCGGCGTGGTGACCTTCCGCGAGCCCCAGGCCACGGTGGTCACCGTCGGCGCCGCCGCGCTGTTTCTCATCATGGTGACCGTCGCGGTCAGCCGCATCCGCACCCGCATGTTCGCCCAGACCCGCAAGGCCGAGCTGGCGGCGTGGCAGCTGCGCCAGCTGGTGCCGCGCATCGAGCGCTGACGGCGGCGCAGGCTCAGGCCGCGGCGGGGCGATCGTCCGCCGCCGGTGCGGGGATCCGGCAGCTGCCGTCGGGCGCGCACCGGCCGGTCCAGCGCAGCCGGTTGCGCGCGAACACCCAGTAGCCCAGCCGGCACAGGTGCGAGATGCCCGGCACCCGGGTCACCGCGACCAACCAGCCGAAGCCGATGGCGGTGTACAGCCGGCGGAACACCTCGATGCCTTCGATCCAGCTGCCGTCGGGCAGGCGACCGTGGATGCGGGCCATCAGGGTGGCTTGGTCGCGCCCGTAGGCCGCCGCGTCGAAGGTCGGTGCGGCGATGTCGGTGAACTGGATGCGGCCGTGGCGATCCTTGCGCTGGAGCATGCGGATCTCGCGCATGCACAGCGGGCACTCGCCGTCGAAGAACACCTCGATTGTCGCGCCGGCAGCCAGGGTCATGTCCCTGAGACGCCGGCGGCCACCGCGCCGTTACCGGGTTGACGCCGCGCGGTGCAGCCGCACGCCGCACGCCGCGGGCACGCCGGGGCAGGGCGGGGCCAGCTTCTCGAGGGTGATGGTCACCGCGACGCCGGGGTAGGCGGCGATGAGCGCGTCGGCCATGGTCCCGGCCAGGGTCTCGATGAGCTTGTGGGTCGACTGGGTCCCCAGCCGCACCACCAGCTCGGAGACCTTCCAGTAGTCGACGGTGTCGGCCAGCTTGTCGGAGCGGCTGGCGGTGCCCAGGTCGCGCTCGATGACCAGGTCGACCCGGAACCGGCGCGTGCCCCGGCGCTCGGCCGCGGTGTAGCCGTGGTTGCCCTCGAACTCGAGGCCGCGGACGAAGACGGCGTCGGTCATGTCACACGTCGGCGTCGCGCTCGGCGCCGCGCTGCAGCTTGCGCTTGATCATCTGCCGCTTGAGGGGCCCGACGAAGTCGACCAGCAGCCGGCCGGTCAGGTGGTCGTTCTCGTGCAGCAGGCACCGGGCCAGTAGCCCCTCGCCGTCGAACTCGAACCACGCGCCGTCGAGGTCCTGGGCCTTGACTGTGGTCCGCATCGGCCGCTGCACCTGGACGTAGATGTTGGGGAACGACAGGCAGCCCTCGTCGGACTTCTGTTGCTCCTCGCTCTCGGTCAGCACCTGGGGGTTGATGAACGCCACCGGCGGATCTTCTTTTGGGCGGCCGGCCAGCTCGGGCTCGACGATGAACATCCGGCTGGGATCGCCGAGCTGGAGCGCGGCGATGCCGAGGCCGCGCTGGGCGTACATGGTGTCGACCAGGTCCTGGTACAGCGCGCGCAACGCCGGGCCGAAGTCGGTGACCTCGACGGAGGGTTGCCGCAGCCGGGGATCGGGCCAGATGACGACGTCTCGTACCGCCATGGCCGCACCGTACGAGGGCCCTGGCGGGCTGTCAAACCGGTGTCGTCGTCGAGAGGCAGCGTTGACAAGGGCGGCTGCCAGTGCCAAGGATCCGCCGCGATGGACGTCGTCCGCTATGCCACGAGCCGCCTGCCCACGCCCCACGGCGAGTTCCGCCTGGTGGTGTACCGGACCGGTGCGCCGCTCGGAGCCGGCGGCGCCGCGGTCGGGGGTGGGGTCGGCGACGCGGCCGAGGAGCACGTGGCGATGGTCATGGGCGACGTCACCGGCGCGCCGGTGCTGGTGCGGGTCCACTCGTCGTGCTTCACCGGCGAGGTGCTGGGCAGCCAGCGGTGCGACTGCCGGGCCCAGCTCGACGGCGCGCTGGCTCGGATCGCCGAGGCCGGCCGCGGCGTGGTGGTCTACCTGGTCCAGGAGGGCCGCGGCATCGGCCTGGGCAACAAGATCCGCGCCTACGCGTTGCAAGACGCCGGGGCCGACACCGTCGAGGCCAACCTGGCCCTGGGGTTCGACGCCGACCACCGCAGCTACGACCTGGCCGCCGCGATCCTGCGCGACCTGGGCGTGGCCTCGGCCCGGCTCATGACCAACAACCCCGACAAGCTCGCCGGCCTCGCCGCGGCGGGCGTCGTGGCCACGCACGAGCCGCACTGGATCGACGCCGGCGCCGAGAGCCGGGATTACCTCTCGATCAAAAAAGAGAAGATGGGACACCTCGCATGAGCACGCTCACCGACGTCAAGGTCCGCGAGGTCCTGACGACCGTCATCGATCCGGCCATCGGCGCCGACATCGTCAGCCACCGGATCTACGCCAGCTGCGAGCTCGACGGGCCCGACGTGCTGGTCAAGGTCGAGCTGCCGACCCACGCCTACCCCCAGGCCCAGCGGCGCGAGCTGGCGGCGCGCATCGAGGCCGCGCTCAAGGGCGCCGGTGCCCGCCGGGTCACCGTGGTGCCCGAGGTGGTCACCGCCAGCCAGCCGGCGCCCAGCGACAAGGCGCTGCTCAAGGGGCCCAAGAACGTCATCGCGGTGGCCGCCGGCAAGGGTGGGGTGGGCAAGTCGACCGTCGCCACCAACCTGGCCCTGGCCCTGGCCCGGCACGGCGCCAAGGTGGGCCTGCTCGACGCCGACGTGTTCGGCCCGTCGATCCCGACCATGCTGGGCCCGCCCGAGCGGCCGCCCGGCACCGCCGGCGAGAACAAGATCGTCCCCGCCATCCACCACGGCATCAAGGTCATCTCGGTCGGCTTCTTCGTCGACAAGGGCGAGGCGGTGGTGTGGCGTGGACCGATGGTCCACCGCCTGCTCCAGCAGTTCCTGGGCGACGTCGAGTGGGGCGACCTCGACTACCTGATCTGCGACCTGCCGCCCGGCACCGGCGACGTGCAGCTGTCGCTGTCGCAGCTCATCCCGATCGCCGGCTCGGTGATGGTCACCACCCCGCAGGAGGTGTCGATCGTCGACGTGGTCAAGGGCATCGCGATGTTCGAGAAGGTCGAGATCCCGATCCTCGGGATCATCGAGAACATGAGCCACTACACCTGCCCGGCGTGCGGGCACCGCGACGAGATCTTCAGCCACGGCGGCGGCAAGCGGCTGGCTCAGGAGCTGGGCACCGCGTTCCTGGGCGAGATCCCCATCGACACCCGGATCCGGTTCGGCGGTGACGCCGGCGTGCCGATCGTCATGGCCAGCCCCGACAGCGCGGTGGCGCAGGGCTTCATGACCCTGGCGTCGACGGTGGCGCTCAAGGTGGCGGCGACGGTCCTGGGCAAGCCCAAGCGCTCGCCCCGGCTCGCGGTCATCAAGTAGCGGCGTGCGCGGTGGCCGGTCAGTCGCCGGCGCCCGGCTCGCGGAGGTAGGCGCGCGACAGGTCGTGCTCGTCGAGCAGCCCGATGACCCGGGCGCCGTCGTCGACGATCGGGATGGCGCGCAGGTCGTGGGCCACCAGGGCCTTGGCCACCTCGGCCAGCGGCGTGGTGGTGCGGACCGCGATGGGCGGCACCATCAGGTCGGCAGCGACCGCCCACCGGGGGTCGTCGTCGGCTGCGATCTCGCGCGTGCCGGGGCCGGTGACGAGCCCGCGCAGGATGCCGGCGCCGTCGACCACCGGGAACACCGGCTGGTCCGGGCTGTCGGCCATGGTCCGCAGCACGTGGTCGGCGCTGTCGCCGGGCCCCAGCGTCACGATCGTGCGCAGCGCGCCGGTCACCGAGCTGGCCGGCTGCTGGGCGATGGCCTGGCGCGCCCACACCGCGGCGTGCGCCGGCGACTCGCGCTGGGTGGTCAGCTGCGCCGGGTAGAGCGCGACGCGCCGGAGCGCGACGAACGCCACGCCCTGGGCCAGCATCAGCGGCACCAGCAGCTGGTAGCTGCCGGCCATCTCGCACACCATCACCGTCGCCGCCAGCGGCACCTTGGCGATGCCGCCGTAGAAGGTGGCCATGCCGACCAGCGCGAACGCGCCGACCGCCAGGTCGTTCATGCCGAGCCAGGCCACCGCGGCGTGGCCGAAGGCGCCGCCGAACAGCGCGCCGATGGCCATCGACGGCGCGAAGTCGCCGGCGCTGCCCCCGGTCCCCACGGTGAACGCGGTCGCCAGGATGCGCAGCGTGGCGGTGACCAACAGGATGCCGGCCGCGGTCAGCCCCAGGCCCAGGCCCGCGTCGCCGGTGATGGCCAGCTGGGCGTTGCCGTAGCCGCCGCCGAGCAGGCCGACGAAGGAAGCCGGCACGTCGAGCCAGCCCGGGACCAGCTCCATCGTCGCCAGCGCCAGGCATCCCAGCGCGAGGCCACCGAATGCGGGGCGGGCCCAGGCCGGGCCGGGCAGCCGGGCGGCGGCGCGCTGGACCCCGCGCAGCGCGGCGACGAACACCGCGGCGGCGAACGCCACCACCAGGGCCTCGATCAAGTAGAGCGGCAGGTGCTCCCAGTGGAACGGGAACGCCGGCAGCAGGCCGAACATCGGCACGGTCGAGATCAGGCTGGCCGACAGCGCGTAGGCGACGACGCTGGCGAGGACCGCCGGGATCAACGCCTCCGACTCGAAGTCGTCGCGGTAGAGGATCTCGATGGCCAGGAGCGCCGCGCCCAGCGGCGTGCGGAACACCGCCGAGATGCCGGCCGCCACCCCGGCCACCATCAGCACGCGGCGCTCGCGCTCGCTGATGCGCAGCACCGACGACACCCAGGTGGCCAGCGCGGCCCCGAGCTGCATGGTGGGACCCTCGCGCCCGCCGGCGCCGCCGGTGCCCAGGGTCGCCAGCGACGCCAGCGGCTTGGCCAGCACGACCCGCCGGCGTAGCCGCCGATCGGGGTGGTGGAACGCCTCGATCATCGCGTCGCCGCCGCCGCCGTTGACCTCGGGCGCCCACCGGCCGATCAGGCCGCTGACCAGCGCGCCCAGCGCCGGGGCGATGGCGATGAGCCACCAGCGCGGGCTGCCGGCGTGGTGTGGGGTGTGGTGCTCTCCGGCGGCGTGCAGCGCCGGGTACAGGGCCGCCTTGCCCATGATCAGCGACTCGAGCATGTCGAGCGCCGACAACAGCAGGCAGCCGGCGGCGCCGACGGTGAGCCCGACGACGATCGCGTGGAGCACCACGCGCCCCACCAGCTGCAGCTCGAGCGGGGGCTCGTCGCCGCCCACCACGGTGAGCAGCGAGCGCACCGGTCGCCACAGCATCCCGGCCGCATCGGGCAGCGACCAGGTGCGCGGGTCGGCGGCCCGGGGGAGCGGCGCTCGTTCGCGCTTGGACATCGCAGCCGCCAGGGTGCCACGATCGGTCGCCGCCGTCTCACCGGCGCAGGCCCAGGTGCCGGCGGAGGTGCGATCCGTCGTCGCGCCTAGCGGCCGGCGCGGCGGCGGCGCTCCGCCGGGGGCTTGCGGGCCGCTGCGCGCTTGCGGGGCGGGGCCGCGCGCGGCGACCCCTTGCGCTCGGGCACGTCGGACGTCAGGACCGCGGCCAGGCTCGCCAGCAGCCGCTGGCAGGCCTCGACGTCGGCGTCGCTGGCCTGGGCCAGCGCCTTCGTGATCGACGCCTCGACGGTGCCGGTCCGGACCGCGTCGACCCGGCGGCCGGCCGAGGTCAACGCGAAGCGGGCCCGGCGTCGATCGGCCGGGTCGGTGGTCCGGCTGAGCAGCTTGTGGCTGACCAGCCGTGCCAGGATGCCGGTCAGGGTGCTGGCGTGGAGATCGAGCGAGCGCGCCAGATCGCCGGCGGTGATGCCGGGGCGCTGCCCGACGATGCGCAGCACCAGGCGCTGGGGCCCGGTCACGCCCAGCGCGCGCTCCATCCGCTTGGAGCGGACGTCGAGCGCGTGCGCCACTGCCCACAGCCGTTGCATGAATCGCAGCGAGCTGCCGCGCGGGGACCAAGGCTCGGACGCCGACATGGCGCCGATCTGACCGCAGGTCGCGGCCCGGCGCCAGCAGGTCACCCGTTCGATTCGCATCAAGATCGACGCGCGACCCACGCCGGAGATCGCGACGCCCGGGATCGCGGCGCCGGGATCGGTTAGCCGGCGTCGCCGGTCGGCTGGCGTCGCCGGTCAGCTGGCGTCGCCGGTCAGTTGGCGTCGCCGCGGCACGGCACCAGCTCGCACAGCAGGCGACCGACGTGATCGGCCACGCGGTCGAGCCGCTCGGCGGGGTCGAGGCGCTCGAGCAACGCCTGGCGCTCGTCGTGGTCGAACACCAGCGCGGCGGCGATGGCGTCGGCGCACGCGCCCGGGCACGAGCACGAGGCCAGGAGCGCGCGCACCTCGTCGGCGCCGCGATCGAGCGCCTGGCACAGCCGCTCGCACAGGGCCAGCAGCTGACCGTGCGCCACCGCCACGGCGTCGGCTGGCGCCGGGGCGTCGGGCAGGAGGGTCGCGATCACCTCGCGGTAGCTGCGCACCGGCGGCAGCTCCGGGCCCAGCTCGACCCGGGCCACCCCGCGCACCACGATCAGGTAGCGGCCGTCGTCGGTCTCCTCGCAGGCGATGATCCGGCCCAGCCCGGCGTGGGGGAACACCGGCGGGCGCCCCTGGTAGTCGGTCTGGTAGCCCGGCCGCAGCCGGGCGATGGCCAGCAGGCGGCTGCCGTCGAGGCAGTCGCGCACCATGTCGCGGTAGCGGTCCTCGAACACGTGCAGCGGCATCAGGCCGCCCGGCAGCAGGACCGCGTTGGGCAGCGGGAAGATCGCCAGCCGGGTGAGCGCGGCGGCGTCGATGGCCTCCTCGGGGCAGGCGCCGTCGGTGGCTTGGTCGTCCTCGGGCGGAACCGCGGCGTCGAGGTCGCTCATCCGAACACGTCCATGCACGAGCCGGTCATCGCTCGTGGCGCGTCGGCCGCCAGGAACAGCGCCGCGCGGGCGACGTCGTCGGCGGTCATGGCGGGGCGGGCACCGGGCATGCCCTGGCGTAGCATGTCGGTGTCGACCGAGCCGGGGCAGATCGCGTTGACCACCACCTCGTCGCGCCATTCTTCGGCCAGGGCCCGGGTCAGCCCGACCAGGCCGTGCTTGGCGGCGCAGTACGACGCCAGCAGCGGCGTGCCCTGGCGACCGGCGATCGACGCGACGTTGATGACCCGGCCCCGGCGGGCGCGGAGATCGTCGGCGAACGCGCGGGTGACGTAGAACGGGCCGTCGAGGTTGACCGCCATCATGTGGCGCCACTCGGCGTCGGTGATGGCCGCGGTCGGCTTGCGCAAGACGATCCCGGCGTTGTTGACCAGCACGTCGATCGGGCCCAGCGCCCCGCGCACGGCGGCCGCTGCGGCGTCGACCTGGTCAGGCCGGCTGACGTCGGCCACCGCGACCACCACCGCCGCGGCGCCGTCGGCGCGCAGCTGGTCGGCCAGCCGCTCCAGCTCGGTCGCGGTGCGCGCGATCAGCGCCAGCTCGGCGCCGGCCGCCGCCAGGTGGCGGGCGATGGCCGCGCCGATGCCGCGGCTGGCGCCGGTGACGGCGCAGCGCCGGCCGGCCAGGGGGCGTCCCGTCGATGCCGTCACGGGTCGTCGTCGGCCTTGCGGTTCGAGCCCGCGGCAGGGGCGTGCTCGGCGGCCGCCAGATCGAGCTGATCGACCACCACGTTGTACGGGAACGGCAACTCGCCCGCGGTCTGGCAGGCGTAGCTGCCGGTGCCGTTCCAGTCGGTGACGTCGAAGTTGTAGATGGGATCGGCGGCGCCGCCGGTGCCGTCGCAGTCGCGCAGGTAGTGCCACCCCGAGCCGTCGATCTTGTCCCACAGGCGATCGAACTCACGGACGCCGAGCGAGAAGGTCTGCTCGTCGCGGGTGCCGTCGCGGTCGACGGTCCAGCGCAAAAGCCGCGGGCCAGCGTCGCGGCAGTCGAGCTGCACGCCCAGCTCGTTGGCCACCAGGCTGCCGACCACCACGTAGCTGGCGCTGCGATCGCGGCAGTCGAACTGCCGGTTGGCCGCCAGCTCGGCGCGGTTGGGGTTGCCACAGCCGACCACGACCACGGCGGCGATGGCGCCGCCCCAGGCCCAGGTCACAGCCCGTAGTCTCCGGCCAGCGACGCGCGGGTCGCCTCGGTGGCCGTGGCCTGGTGGCGGTAGTTCGGGTGGTCGATGGTCAGCACCACCGGGGTGCCGGCCTGGCCCAGCGCGGCCCGCGCCGCCGGCGGCAACGGAAACCGGATGTACTGCACCGCCGAGATGCGGTCGTCGTCGGCGCGGCCCGGCTCGAACGCCGCCGGCAGCACGTGCTCGCCGATGCGCAGCGCGACGTGCTCGTCGAGGCCGACCAGCCGGCCCAGGGCCGCGCGGGGGTCGGCGTCGGCCGGCAGCTCGATGAACAGCGTGGCCGACAGTGAGTCCTCGGTGGGCATGAGCGCGTTGTAGACCTCGATCTCGGCCTCGATCTGCGGGTCCTGGGTCAAGCCCTCGGCCCGGCACATCTCCTCGATCTGCAGGGTCAGCGTGTGGCGGTTCTCGAACACCAGGCTGACCAGCTCACCGACCAGCAAGCGGCGCGCGCGCTTGCGCTCGATGATGCTGCGGCGGAAGTCGTCGCGGATCGGCGCGTACAGCGCCGGACCCTTGATGTCACGGCGGGTGATCGGGCGGACCAGGCTTGCGGTGCTCATCTCGAATGTTCGTGTAGCACTCGACGCGACCGGCGGGGACCGGTCTTGACATGTGATACATCGTGATACACAATGTGTCACATTGTGACACGCAATCGTCGCCCCACCGAGCCCGAGGCCGAGCCTCCCAAGCCCGACCAGAAGAAGGAGCGGGTGCTCCACACCCGGGTGCCGGAGCACCTGGAGAGCGAGCTGAAGGAGCGTGCGGCCGATCTGGGCGTGTCGGTGTCGAACCTCGTCCGCAACGTGCTCACCCACGCCTTCGGCCTGGTGGGCGACATCGTCGCCGACGGCGCGCAGGTGGCGCGATCCGCCAGCGGCGCCGGGCGGGCCCGCCCGCCGCAGCCGGCCGCGGGCGACGTGCTCGGCTGGCAGCCGCTGGTCCTCAACAAGAACGCGGTGTGCGCCGCGTGCAACGCCATCCTGGCCCGCGGCGCTGACGGCGCCGTGGCCATCACCGACGGCGCCGGCCCCCGCGCGATCGTGTGCCCGGCCTGTCTCGAGGAGCTTCGCCATGGACGCGACCCGTTCTCGTGAACCTGCCGCGGCCGCCGCGCCGTCGGTCCGCGCCGTCGCGGCGGCGGTCGGCGCGCTGGTCGGGCGCACCGGCGCCCACGTCGATCGCCTGAGCCTCGACCTGGCGCGCGACGTCGGCGCGGTGGTCCGCTCGGGGACGGCGTTGGCCGACGCGGCCCGCACCCAGTGGGCGCAGCTGGCCCGCTCCGCCGCCCAGGTGCGCGGCCACGCGCGTGGCGTGCCACGGGTGACCCAGGTGGTGCGGGCTGGCCTGGCCATCGCCGCCGCGGCGCGGTGGACCCGGCTGCGCGCCGCCGCCGCCGGGCGCGATCACCTGACCGTCGCCGAGCACCGCGCGCTGGCCGAGCGCACCCGCGACGCGTGCTGTGCGCTGCGCGGCGGCGTGCTCAAGCTCGGACAGGTGGCGTCGTGCCGCCCGGATCTCATCGGGCCGGTGTGGGCCGAGGTGTTGGCCGCGCTGCAGGACCGGGTGCCGGCGCTGGCCACGGAGGAGATCACCGCCCGGGTCGGCGCCGAGCTGGCGGCGCCGGTCGACGAGCTGTTCGCTCACTTCGCGCCCGCGGCGCTGGCGGCGGCCTCGCTGGCCCAGGTCCACGCCGCGACCTTGCCCGACGGCACTCCGGTGGCGGTGAAGGTCCAGGTGCCCGGCGTCGACGCCGTGGTCCACGCCGACATCGCCGCGCTCGGGATCCTGGCCGGCGCGCTGGGCGACCTGGTGCCCGGCGATCTCGCCACGATCGCCGGCGAGCTGGGTCGGGCGCTGGCGACCGAGCTCGACTACCAGGCCGAGGCCGCGGCCGGGGCCGAGGCGGCGCTCGCCCTGGCCGGGACCCCGCTGTTCGTGCCGGCGGTGATCGCCAGCCACTCCACCGGCCGGGTCCTCACCACCGCCCGCGTCGACGGGCGCCGCCTGGGCGACGCGCTCGACGCCGCCGACGCCGCCGAGCGGACCCGCCTGATCGGGGCGTTGTGCGACGGCGTCGCCCGCCAGATCTTCGTCGGCGGTGTGGTCCACGCTGATCCGCACCCGGGCAACTTCCTGGTGACGGCGGACGGGCGCATCGCGGTGCTCGACTGGGGCTGCGTGTTGCGCCTGACCGCGGCCGAGCGCGCCGGGTATGCGCGGCTCCTGGTGCGCCTGGGCGCTGGCGATCACGCCGGGGCCGCGCGCGAGCTCGCCACGCTGGGCTTCGGCGGCGACCCCGCGGTTCTAGTCGAGGTGGCCAGCGCCATCACCGCGGCGCTGGCGCCGGGGGTGGCGGCCGACTCGATGGACTGGGACGCCCACGGCCGCGCGATGATGACCGAGGTGGCGGCGCGGGCGCGCGCCGGCGGCGTGGTGGTGCCGCGGTCGTTCGTGCTCCTGGGCCGGGTGCTCGGCACGCTGGCCGGGCTGGTCGCGCGCTACCGACCGGCGCTGGTGCTGGCGCAGGTCATCGGGCCGCACCTCGGCGCGGCCGTGACGGCGTAGCCACCGGCGGGTCCGGCCGCGCAGGTCAGCGCGCGACGTGGGCGGCCAGCCGCCGGTTCACCTCGGGGCGGCTGCGGTGGCTGCACAGGAAGTTCTCGATGCCGCGCGTGCGCCAGTGGACGTCGGGATCGTACTGCTCGATCGGGGTGAGGCGGTCGCCGTCGAGGAACACCGCCTGGTAGCCGTGGTCGGCGAGCCAGCTGGCGAGGCGGGCCGGGCCGCCCTGGTTGTGCTCGTGGTTGCACTCGACCAGGAGGTTGGGGCGGTGGTGGGCCAGGGTCTTCTCGGCGCCGGCCAGCACCGCCAGCTCGTGGCCCTCGACGTCGACCTTGATGAAGCCGACCGCGTGCCAGGCGTACGAGTCGATGGTGCGGGCCTCGACCTCGAGCTCTTCGACCCGGGCCACCATCGCGTGGGTGAGCGGGTTGGTCGGCTCGATGGTGGCGCGCCCGAACTGCTGCGCGTTGGCGCGATCGTACGGCAGCCGCATCGTGACCCGGCCGGGCTGCGACGACACCGCGAACGGTTCGATCCGGCCGCGCTTGCCGTCGAACACCGCCGCCAGCATGCGGTTGAACATCGGGATGGGCTCGAACGCCACCACGTCGGACGAGTTGGCGCGGATCCGGTACGTGTACATGCCGACCTTGGCGCCGACGTCGACGCCGGTGCGCTGTCGGTCACACAAGACCGGCAAGCAGGTCATCTCGCGTTCGTAGTTGGCGCGCGCGAGCCGGCGCCACCAGTGCGTCACGCGGGGCAGCGAGCGATACATCCACGCCGGTCCGTTCATGCCCGAGCGCTGATGCAAGGCGCGTCGCAGGCGCCGCGGCCCGCGGGTGTGGAGCGATCGTCGAGGGTTCGCGATGCGCCGGCTGCGCGCGGCGTGCACACAGTCCGAAAACGGCCACGGCCCCGTCGAAGGCTCGACAGGGCCGTGGTGGGCGCGGTCCGATCACCGGGCCAGCCGGGGGCCAGCCTGGGCGATCGACCGCTGGGCGATCACCCGAGGGAGTCGAGGCCCTTCTGGAAGCGGCCGGCGTGGGACCGCTCGGCGCGCGCCAGGGTCTCGAACCACTCGGCGATCTCCTCGAAGCCTTCCTCGCGGGCGGTCTTGGCGAACGCCGGGTACATCTGGGTGTACTCGTAGGTCTCGCCGGCGATCGACGCCTTGAGGTTGGCGACGGTGTTGCCGATCGGCTCGCCGGTGGCCGGATCGCCCACCCGCTTCAGGTAGTCGAGGTGGCCGTGCGCATGCCCGGTCTCGCCCTCGGCGGTGTCGCGGAACAGGCCGGCCACGTCGGGGTGCCCCTCGACGTCAGCCACCTTGGCGAAATACAGGTAGCGGCGGTTCGCCTGGGACTCGCCCGCGAACGCTTCTTTCAGGTTTCCGTGGGTCTTGGACCCCTTCAGCTCGGCCATGGATGTCTCCTGGAGTCAAAAGCGAGGGTGCGAACCCGGGTCGGGCTCGCGCCATGGGTAGCACGCGATCGCCCGAAGCGGCAACGCGTCACGGAGCCGAGAAGGCCAGCGCCACCGTCGCGATGCGATCCTGCAGCCGCTTGGCGTCGCCCCGGGTGCCGCTGGGGAGCCCGTTCACTACGCACACGAACGCGAGCGGGTGGGTGCTGTCGAGCCCGGCGTACCCTGCCAGCGACGCCACCGCGGCCAGGGTGCCGGTCTTGCCGCGGATGCGCCCGCGCACGTCGGCGCCGGTCAGGCGACGCCCGAGCGTGCCGTCGACGCCACCGATCGCCAGGGCGCTGGCCAGCTCGGGGCCGATCCGGAAGTTACGCCAGCCCGCGACCAGGACCTGGGCCACCGCGCGGGCCGACACGGCGGTGGCGTCGTACAGGCCCGAGCCGTTCTCGGTGCGGGCGGTGCCGGCCGGGACGCCGGCCGCGGTGAGCGTCTCTTGCAGGGCCCACACCCCGTCGGCCCAGGTGCCGGGGCCGGTGGTGGCGCGGGTCTCGGCGCCCAGGGTCTTGAGCACCGTCTCGGCGATGAAGTTGTCGCTGTACTTCGCCATGGTGCGGATCACCTCGGCCAGCGGGGCGCTGCTGTGCTCGGCCAGCACCACCGCGTCGGGGTAGGTGTCGGCCGGCCGCCGGACGATGCCGCGGCCGCGGACCCGGATGCCGGCGGCGGCCAGGGCCGTGCGCAGCCCCTCGCCGAACAGCGCGGCCGGATCGTCGATGCGCCGGCGCACGAACGTCACGCCGTCGGCGGCGTTGATCTGGCCGGTGACCTTGAGCTCGAGGTGGTCGCGCCGCAGCACGGTGGCGGCGGTGACCCGGGTGCGGCCGGTGGTGACCGTGACCACCTCGCGCTGCACCACGCGGACGTAGTCGCCGCCGGGTGGATCGAGGGTGACGTCGGCCAGCCCGAGGTTGGCGCGGTCGGCGGTGACCACCACGGTGACCGCGTTGCGCTCGAGCGAGGTGGCGGCGATCGGCGCGCGGTAGCCGGCCCGCTCGCGCGGCTGGTCATCGTAGCGGGGCGGCTCGTCGACGCCGTCGAAGTAGCTGGCATCGACGGTGAGGTCGCCGGCGATCCGGGTCACCCCGCGCCAGCGCAGGTCGCGCACCAGGGCGGCCAGATCGGCCGCGGTCAGGGTGGGGTCGCCCCGGCCGCGCACGATGAGGTCGCCGCGGACCACGCCAGTCGCGGCGTCGAAGTCCTGGCCGTAGACCGTGGTGCGCCAGCGGAAGTCCGGGCCCAGGCGGTCGAGGGCGGCGGTAGCGGTGAGCACCTTCTGCACCGAGGCCAGGCTGAGCGGGCGCTCGGCGTCGTGGCTCCACAGCACCTCGCCGGTGGCGACGTCGACGACCACCGCGCCGATGGTGGCCCCGGCCAACCCCGGCGCGGCGACGACGGCCTGGTCGAGCTGGGCGGTCAGCCCCGCCGCGCGGTGGGATCGGCCGGGACCTTGGGCAGGTCACCGCCGCCGCTGTCGTCGGCGCCGTCGTCATCCTCGGTCGGCGCCACCCCGGCGTCGGCGTCGACCGGCAGCGGCGCCGGCGCTTGCGAGTTCGCGCGGTGCGCGACCATACTGACGCCCACGAGCGCGAGCACGGCGGCCCCACCCGCACGGCCGCGACGGCCAGATGACTTCACGCAGAAACCTTACCACGCTGGTCGTGGCCGTCGTCGCGACGGCCTGCCAGCCACGCACCCGGCGGACCCCCGACGACACGGTGATCATGCTGGTCGAAGACCTGCCGCGCACTGCCGATCCGCGGGCCACGGTCAGCTCGGCCGACCTCAAGCTGTCGCGGCTGGTGTGCCCGGGCCTGGTGGTGATGGACGCGCCGGACTCGGAGCCGCAGCTGGGGCTGGCCGAGCGGATCGAGCGGATCGACGACCTGACCACCGACGTGACGGTGCGGGCCGACGCCCGCTTCTCCGACGGCACGCCGGTCACCGCCGACGACGTGGCGTGGACCTTCGAGTCGGCCATCGCCGACGGATCCAAGACCTGGGCCGAGCGGTTCGAGCGCTTCGAGCGGCTCGACGACCGCCGGGTCCGGCTGCACCTGCGCCAGCCGCTGGCCACGCTCATCAGCGATCTCGACCTGGGCATCGTGGCCCGCCACGGCGCCGACGCCGCCGGCAAGTTCCCGGGCGGGCTGGCCCGGTGCGCCGGGCCGTACCAGGTCGACGCCATCACCCAGACCGAGGTGCGGCTGTCGCGCAACCCGGCCTACGCCGGGCCGGCGCCGGCGGTACCCAAGGTGGTGATCCGCGTGGTGCGCGACGCCGCGGCCCGCATCGTCATGCTGGTCGGCGGCTCGGCCGACGTGATCCAAAACGGCGTCCGCCCCGATCTCATCACCGACGTCCTGGCGCGGCCGCGGCTGGCCGAGCTGCGCGGCCCGTCGACGGTGCTGTCGTACCTGATGTTCAACACCCGCGACCCGGTGCTGGCCGACGTGCGGGTCCGCAAGGCGCTGGCCCTGGCGCTCGATCGCGCCACCATCGTCGCCAAGAAGTTCAGCGGCCGGGCGGTGCTGGCGACCGGCGTGCTGCGGCCAGGGCACTGGGCCTACCGCGCGCCGGCGGTGCCGCTGGTCCGGGATCTGGCCCTGGCGGGGCGGCTCCTCGACGCCGCCGGCTACCCCGATCCCGACGGGCCGGGCGGGGCGCCCCGGCTGCGGCTGGTCTACAAGACCTCGAGTGATCAGTTCCGCGTCGCGATCGCCCGGGTCATCGCGGCCCAGCTGGGCGACCTCGACGTCGAGGTCGAGGTGCGCGCGTTCGAGTTCGGGACTTTTTTCGCCGACGTGAAGAAGGGCACCTACCAGCTGGCGTCGATGCAGACCAGCGACATCACCGAGCCCGACATGTACTTCCCGTACTTCCACTCGTCGCGCATCCCCGACGTCGGGCACCCCGACGACACCAACCGCTGGCGCTACGCCAACCCCGAGGTCGACCGCCTGCTCGAGGCCGGCCGCCGCGAGCTCGACCCGGCCCGCCGCGTCGAGCTGTACGCCCAGGCTCAGCGGATCCTCGACGACGAGCTGCCGATCGTCCCGCTGTGGCACGAGGACAACGTGGCGATCGTCAACCGCGGCCTCGAGGGCTACCACGTGTTGCCCAACGCGCGGTGGTCGGCGCTGGCGCAGGTCCGCAAGCGATGACCGCGACCGGCCCGGCTAGCCTGGTGGTCGACGAGCACCTGGCCGACGACGGCGCCCCGGTTGCGACCGCGCTGGTGGTCGACGGCGACGGCTTCGCGGTGGTGGTCGGCGGGCAGCCCCGGGGTCGGGTCGCCGCGGCGGCGGTGGTGGTGGTCCTGCGCCGCTACGGCCGGCCGCTCGAGGCCGAGGTCGCGGCCCTGGTGCCAGCGGCGCCGAGCCTGGCGCTGGGCGGTGGCCGCACGCTGGCTCGGCTGTTCTGGCGGGCGGCGGTCGACGCCAGCGGGCGCGACTGGTTGGTGCTGACCGAGCCCGGCCTCGAGCCGGTCGCCGCGCTCACGCCGGGAGTCGGCGCCGCGCTGCGCCACCTGGCGCGGTGAGCGCGGGGCCGGCCGCGATGCGCCATCTGGTGCGGTGAGCGCGGGGCCGGCCGCGATGCGCGATCTGGTGCGGTGAGCGCGGGGCCGGCCGCGCTACGGCGTGGCCGCGGGCGCGTCGCCCTCGTCGGTAGGCACGTCGTCGACCGCGTCGGGGTCGTCGACCACCGGCTCGGTCCGGCACAGCGGCGCGGCGGACGGCGCCAGCGCGCCCAGCGCCATCCCGGCCCGCTCGCCCAGCTTGCCGGTCTCGCGGCCGGCGGCGGCGTCGAACACCCGCAGCCCGCCGGTGCCGTCCTCGTACAGCAGCCGATCGGCATCGATCCACTGCAGCCCGAACCGGCTGGCCGCGGTCAGCACGTGCTTGTAGGTGCCGGTCTTGGCGTCGGCGACGTACAGCGACGGCTTGGGCGCGTCGTCGCCCTTGGCGCACGGGTCGGTGGCCGACGCGAACGCCAGCCAGGCCCCGGTCGGCGACGCCGCTACCGCCGCCAGCCGCGGGGCGCCGCGCTCGTCGACGTCGACCACCGCCGCCAGCTTGTCGGCCAGCTTGGCGTCGAGATCGGCCGGGAACGTCGGCGCGCTCGCCGGGCCGACGTCGTCGAGCGCCAGCTGCAGGCTGGGCTCCAGGCGCGCGCCGCCGGGGCCCTTGGTCAACTTGCCGGTGCTGCGGTCGACGACGTAGCTAGTGATCTTGCCGGGGTTCCACCGGCCCGACGCCGCCGCGGTCTCGACGACGATCTGCTCGCCGGCGCCGTAGCCGACCCAGATGGTGCGGGCCTTGCCGACGCTGGCGCGGGCGCTGGCGTCGGACAGCGTGGTCGGCGAGAACGCGCGCACCCACGCGCGGGTGAGCAGCGGGGCCTCGGTCATGGCCTTGGCGCTCGGCGGCACCTGGGCCTGGGAGAAGCCGGCCAGCAGCAGCTCGCCCGACGGCGCGCGCACGAACCCGGCCAGCGTGTGGTCGGTGTGCGTCACGCGGAGGTAGCGCTTGCTGGCCAGGTCGACCGCGTACAGCTCGCCGCGGGTGGCGGCGTACGAGGTGCCGGGCTTGGGCGCCTTCCAGGTCGAGCGGCGGGCCAGGATCAGCGGCTCGCTGGCGATCGCGGCCTTGACCGCGGCGCCCATCTTGGTCGACAGCGCGGTCAGCGCCTGCCCCGGGGGCGTCGCGAGGTACGCCGCCAGGTCGGGATCGTCTGCCAGGCCGGGGCCCCACGCCAGCCAGTCGCCGGCCAGGGCCGCGGTCAGCGCGGTGGTGGCCAGGTCGGGCTCGCCGGTGTTGGCCAGCGCCTTGCCGAGGGCCCACCGGGCGTCGAGGTGGTCGGCGTCCTTGGCCAGCGTGGCCTCGGCGGCGGCGCGCACCGCGGCCCAGTCGCGCGGCGTGGCCTTGAGCGCGGCCGTGACCTTGGCGTAGTCCTTGGCGCCGTCGCCGTAGACATAGTTGAGCTTCCGGACGGCGTCGACGCCCAGGGCCGGCATGGCCAGCTCGGCCGGCGCCGCCGGCGTGGCGCGCGTGCTGGTGCCGCCGCCGGGCTTGGCGCCGTCGGACGTGCCGCCACACGCGACCAGCGGGACGGTGAGCGCGAGGCGCGCGATCATCTGCGTGGTGTTCACCTGGGACCTCCGCGACAAATGTAGTCGCTGGCGGATCCAACGCGCGCCGGCGCGCGGCGATTTCGTCCGGCCAGCTCGGGCACCCGCCCGGCGCGGGTGCTACCGTCGACCCACAGATGGCGCTCGAGCATGTCGCCCACGGTCAGGCCCGGCTGGTGACGCCGGGGGTGGCCCCCGACGCCCGCGGCGTGGTGCTGGGCCGGTTCTGCCTGCTGGTGTTCCCGTCGCTCGAGGGCGTGGTGTCGTGGCTGCGGGTCTACTCGCACGAGGCCTCGCTCGACGAGCTGGTGGCCGGCCTCGAGATCATCCGGGTCCGCACGCCGCTGATGAGCCGGGAGCTGGTCCTGAAGATCCCGGCGCTCACCTCGTACGGCGCCGACCGGGCCGCGCGGATCGCCCGCCTGGTGGGCGGCACTGTCTACACCGGCACCGCCAAGCACTTCGTCAAGTACCGCGACGATCGGTCCCCCTACGGCTACGACGCGGTCGACATCGGCGCCCTGGCCGCCGGGGTCGAGCTGATGGTCCACGACGACGACTTCACCCAGTCGTACCTGCGCGAGGGCACCCTGCCGCTCGAGCGCCTGCTGTTTCGGTTGTCGCTGCGGCGCAACCCCGGCGCCATCCGCTTGCCGGCCGAGCAGCGCGCCGACCTCTTGCTGGCGGTGGCCCGCGGGCTGGGCGACGGCGTCATCCGCTACCTTTGGCGCAACAAGGTCGAGGCCACCGTCGGCCTGGTGACCCCGCGGGCGGCGGTGGCCGCGAGCGATCGTGGCGGCGATCCGGCCTACCTGCTGTTCCGGGTGCGCGACCTGCCCGAGCGGATCCTCGGGCTGTGCCTGGGCACGCCGGGCATCGACGTGTTCGTCCCCACCGGCGCCGCCGCGGCGGTCGCCGCCGGGTGGGCCCACCCGGTCGAGCTGGCGTCGGTGGGCTCGCTGTTTCCCGAGGAGCGGTTCCACCTGTTCTGGCCGGGCGACCGGGTCGACGTGGTGCCCGGGCCGCTGGCGCTGTCGCGCCTGGCCGATCTGACCCGGGTCGATCTCGGCGGCGAGCTGGCGCACGAACCGGTCGAGCAGCAGGTGACCCCGCTGCGCCCGATCGACGTGGCGCTGCGGCTGGCGCCGGCGGTGGGCGCGGTGCGACGCGTGGTGGGCACGCTCATCCCCGCTGCGCTTTTTGGCCACTTCAAGCGGCTGGTGTTCGCGTTGCCGCCAGCCAGCCTGCGCGGGCTGCGCGCGGTGGTGACCGAGCGCGGCATCCTGGTCGTGGCGCCCACCGGCATCGACGTGATCCCGCTCGGCACGCTGCTGGCCGCGCAGGCGCCGGGCATCTTGGTGCCGCTCGGCCTCGAGGTGGTGCCGCGGGTGTCGCCCGAGGTCCTGGCGACCACGCTCGGCCACGGGGCCGGCACCTGGACGGTGTTTCCCGGCGAGGGGCGGCCGTTCCAGGTGGGCGACGGCAAGCTGGTGGCGCTCGAGCGGCGGGTCATCGCCCGGCTCGACAGCGACCAGGTCGAGGTGACCGACGCGGCGGTGACGGCGGCGGGCGAGCCGTCGGTGGTCAACGATCCGCTGGGGCGGTTCTCGCTGTGGGGCTTCCCCGACGCTGACCAGAAGCTGTTGTCGGGCGGCTGATGGCGCGGGCGTCGGTCGGCGAGTTCCTCGAGCGCTTCGTGTTGCCGCTGGTGACCGGCGGCGAGGTCCACGTCGGTCGGCCGATCACGCCGGCCCAGCTCGACGGGCTCCGGGCCGAGCTCGACGGCGCCAGCGTGGCCACGGTCGCCGTCGACGAGGCCCGCGCCGACGTGCTGGCCACGGTGTGCGCGCGGCCGCCGGCCCTGGTGTTCGGCGACGACGAGCTGGCGCTGGCCGCGGGGCTCCACAACGCCCTGGTCTTGGCCCACCCCGAGGCCGACGGGCTCTTGGTCACCGACCGCATCCGCCGCAAGGTGGCGGCTGCTGCGCTCGGGATGGTGTCCCAGCCGATCGTCAGCGACCGCACGCGGGTGCTGGCGCGCCACGGCCTGTTGCACGGCCTGCACCGCCTCAGCCGGCGCGACGTCCGGGTGAGCTGGTGGACCGGCAAGGCCCGCTTCTTGGGCCAGCCGATCCCGCCGCGGTTGACCGCGTGGCGCTCGGTCCGTCGGGTCACCGAGGACGTGTCCCGGGCCGGCTTCGACGAGCTGCTCGGCACGCCCGACGTCGCGCCGGTCACCGCGGCGCTGCTGCGGCGCACGCCGCTCACCCAGCTGGTCGCGCCGCCGGCCAGCGGGCCGCCGCTGCACTGGGAGGACGCGGTGTTCTTGCTGCGCGACGCCGAGCTGGCCCGGGCCATCGCCTACGCCGCGGTCGGCGACGGGGGCCTGGCCGCGGTGGCCCGGCTGGCCGCGGCCTTCGAACAGCTGGTCGAGCGCACCCCCGCGCCGGCCGACGTGCGGGCGGTGGCGGCGTTCCTGGTGCACCTGGCCGCGCTGCCGTTGGTCGGCGGCGACGGCGACCAACCCGGCCCGGTGGCGGCGGCGCTGGCGGCGACCACGCGCCCGCGCGGGCTGGTCACCTTCGCGGCCCTGCCCAGCGCCCTGGCCGTGGTCGATCCGAGCCTGGCGGCGCCGCCGGGCCTGACCGACGAGCCGGCCTGGCAGCGTCGGTGGGACCTCGACCGCGCCGCGGTGGGCACGGCCCTGGGCGACGCCACCATCGCCGGCGTGGCCGATCGGCTGATCCGCCACCTCGGCCCGGGTCGGCCGTCCGCGACTTGAGCTACACTCGACGCCTTCGCACATGGCTTCGCCCCCGTCTCCATCCATGCCCGGCCCGGGTGCGGCGCCGTCCGCGGGCCTCGTCGACGTCGCCCGCGCCAGCGCCAACGTGCAGGAGGTGGCGCGGGTCCTCGGCACCCACTTCCTCGACAAGCAAGAGATCATCCGGCTCATGCTGGTGTCGGCCATCGCCGGCGAGCACATGGTCATCGTCGGGCCGCCCGGCACCGCCAAGAGCGCGATGGTCGGGATGTTCGCCAAGCTGGTCGACGCCCGCTACTTCGAGTACCTGCTGACCCGGTTCACCGAGCCCAACGAGCTGTTCGGGCCGGTCGACATCGCGGCGTTCCGCGAGGGGCGCTACACCCGCCGCACCGAGCACATGCTGCCGGCGGCAGAGATCGTGTTCCTCGACGAGATCTTCAAGTCGAGCTCGGCCATCTTGAACTCGCTGCTCCACGTCATCAACGAGCGCAAGTTCTCCAACGGGCCCAACCTGATGCAGGTGCCGCTGATCTCGCTGTTCGCGGCGTCCAACGAGGTGCCCAGCGACGACAGCCTGGGCGCCATGTTCGACCGGTTCTTGCTGCGGGTGCTGTCGGACAACCTCGACAGCTACCACTTCGGCGAGCTGATGCAGAAGGGCATCGCCCTCGAGGTGGCCCGGATGACCGGCAAGGGCGAGGTGCTCAAGCCGATCTTGAGCGCCCGCGAGCTGCGCACCCTGCAGCAGTCGTTCGACCGGTTCATGGTCTTCCCCGACGACTTCCTGGCCAAGTACAAGGGGCTCGTCTTCCAGATCCGCAGCGAGGGCATCAGCGTGTCGGACCGTCGGGCGGTCAAGATGCTGAAGCTGTTCGCCGCCTCGGCGGTGTTCGACGGGCGGACCCGGGTCCACGACGGCGACTTCTTCGTGCTGCGCCACATCTGGAACAACCTCGACCAGGTCGAGCTGTTGGCCGAGATCGTCAACCCGGTGGTCGACGCCTACTACCGCGAGCACCCGGTCGAGCGGCGCTTTATCGGGCCCCAGGCCTCCCTCGACGACCTGCTGGCCGAGCTCAACCTCATCCGCGAGCTGCTGACCTCGGGCTCGGAGCTGTCGGACATCCAGATGTTCTCCCAGCTGAAGAACCTGTCCGAGATCAAGTCGGTGCTGGCGGCGATGCCGTCGGACACCTCCACCCGGATGCTGCGCGAGGTCGACCAGCTGCTCGAGACCGTGTTCGCGTCGTCCAAGTTCGGGCTGTAGCCGGGCCAGCCATGACCGCCGCCGTCGACACCGCCGCGCCGCCGCCGCTCCGGGTGGCCATCTACGACGACGTGGTCGCGGCCCGGGCCGAGCTGTTCCACATCCCGGGCCTGGCGGTGACGGTGTTCGCCCACGCCGACGACGCCGTGGCCCAGTGCCGGGCCGAGGGCTTCGACGTGGTGTTCATGGACTACGCGCTCGGCCCGGGGCGCAAGGCCGGCGCCGAGGTCACGCGCGAGCTGCGCGCCGGCGGGTTCCCCGGCCGGGTGGTGGCCATCTCGTCCGATCCCGCCGCCAACGCCGCGATCCGCGCCGCCGGCGCCGACGCCGCGCTGGGCACCAAGGCCCACCTGCGCAGCTATCTGGTCCATCTCGGCGCCCGCCACCTGGCCGGCGCGCAGGGGGCGTAGTGCGGCGCGGACGGTCGGAGCGCTAGTGCCGATCCCGCTCGAGCGCCGCCGCAGCCACCTGGCGCGCGAGGTCGCGACCTTGGCGCTCGCCGCGGTCCAGGTCGACAACCCGATGGCGCGGGTGCGCGCCGCCGCGTGGTCCAACGCCATCGGCCGGCTGGGCATCCGGCTGCCGTTGTTCGTGGTCCACGACCTCGGCGTGCTGCTCACCACGCCGCGCGGCGGCGGCGGCTGGACCTTGCGCACCGTCGACGACGGCGCGCGCCTGGGCGGGCCGCGCGAGGGCAAGGCCGCGCTCGACGCCTACCGCCGGCTGATCGCCAACGTGGCCCAGTCCGACGTGGTCGACAAGCTGGCCGGCATGCGCCTGCGCGACGAGCTGATCGGGGTGTTGCTCACCCGCATCCTGGGCGACGTGTTCCACCGCTGGCGCGATCGCGAGCACGGCCCGGCTGCGCCGCTGCCGCTCGATCTGGGGCTGTACACCGGGGTCGACCCGTTCGAGCACTGGCGCGACTTCGACGCCAAGCCGCTGTGGAGCCTGCTGGGGCACCTGGGCGAGCACGCGCTGCACATCCTCACCTCGGTCGAGCTGGTCGATCTCGACACCGTGCGCCTGCTCGGGATGTTCAAGGACGGCTCGACCGGCGACGCGCTGGGCGGCGCGGTCGACCTGGTCGATCTGTTCGCCGCGCTGGGCTCGCCCGAGGCCCACGACGTCGCCAACTTCTCCCTCGAGCTACTACCCAGCGTGCTGGAGACCCGCCGCACCAACGCGGTCCAGACCTTCGCCGTCGACGGCTACGCCTCGCTCGAGCGCAAGGGCAACGTCGATTCGCTGGTCCTGTCCGAGCTGGCCTACGACCGTGAGATCTTCGAGCAGAAGGTGGTCGACCAGGAGCTGCTCTACTACGGCCGCGAGCGCCAGCGCGAGGAGGAGCGGCGGCTGCAGTACGTGCTGATCGACTCGTCGGCGTCGATGCGCGGCCAGCGGCAGGTGTTCGCCCGGGGCCTGGTGGTGGCGCTGCTCAAGAAGCTGACGCTGCAAGGCGACGAGGTCTGGCTGCGCTTCTTCGACTCGCGCCTGCACGAGACGGTCAAGATCGCCCGCTCGGCCCAGGTGCCGGTGCCGTACCTGTTGTCGTTCAAGAGCGAGCGGGGGCGCAACTACGGCAAGGTGTTCCGCCAGCTCGCGGCCGAGCTGGGCCGGGCCGGGCGCGATCAGCGGCGCCAGATCGTCTTGTACATCGTCACCCACGGCCAGTGCCACATCCCGGCCGACGTGGTGACCGACCTGGCGGCCCACGCCTTCCTGTACGGCATCATCATCAGCCCGTCGAGCGACATCCTGCCCGACTTCGTGGCCAGCATGCAGCGCTCGCAGGTGGTGTCGCCCGAGATCTTCGCGTCGCGCACCGGCCGCCAGCGCCGCGCTCTCGACATCGTCAGCGACGCCAGCCGCCGCCGCGACGGCCGGAGCCGCCCGTGAGCCGGCGCGCGTTCATCTCGATCGAGACCGCCGCCAGCGCGGCCCAGCAGGCGGTCGCGGCCGGCCGCTTCGGCGACGCCGAGCGGGCCTACCGCGATCTGATCGCCCAGACCCACGTGGTCGACTACGAGTACGACGACTGGCTGCGCGGCCTGGCCGACTGCTACCGCCACCTGGGGCGCCCGACCGAGGCCGGGTTCATCTACCTGTACCTGCACTACTTCGATCAGGCGCGCGCAGCGTTTGGGGCGGCGCCGGGCTACCGGGCCCGGGTCGCCGAGGTCGAGAAGCGGTGGGCCGACGCCGCGACCGCGTGGACCGCCGCCCAGCAGCCGGTCCACGCGGCGGTGGCGTGGGACAAGGCCAAGGCCCACGACAAGGCGCGGGCCGGCTGGGAGGCGCTGGCGACCCACCCCGGCCTGCGCGATCGCGCCTACGAGCAGGCGCTGGTGCACTTCAACATCGGCACCGCCATCACCAAGCTCGACGCCGACCTGCCGGGCGCCCGGCGGGCGCAGATCGAGGCGCAGCGGCGGCTCGAGCAGGTGGCCGACGACTTCGAGCTGGCCGGCGAGCTGGAGCGAGCGTTCGACTGCTTCCAGATCGTGCTGCGGCTGGGCAAGGACTCGGGGCAGTTCGAGAACATCGCGCTCGGCTACGTCAACTGCATCCGGGTGCTGGCCGGCGACAACCTCAAGTTCTACGTGCTGCAGTACTACGAGGACTTCGTCCGGCTCGCGCTCGAGCGCGGCGAGCTGCACGCGGCGGCCACCATCTACCAGGAGGCCGCCCACTACGCCCAGCAGGTGAACCTGCCGTACGACCGGCGCTACCAGGCCAAGTGCGCCGACACCTGGCAGCGGTGCGCCGACAAGTACGCCGAGGACGGCCTGCCGATCGAGATGGTCGAGAACGCGCTGTTGGCGGCGGTCCAGCAGTACTCCGCGGTGGGCGACTACGTCGGCGTGCGGCGCATGTTCGAGCGGCTGGGCAAGCTCGAGCTGCCCGACGACAAGCGGGCGCGGTACCAGGCCGTGGCCCGGCGCTACGACGGCGCGGCCAGCACCGGCGGCGACGCGCCGGCCTTCCCCGACTACCTCAAGCAGCAGCACGCGTACGCCGACATCTGGTACGCCGACCTGCTGGAGTGGGAGCTGGCCGGCGATCCGCTGGGGGTGGCCGCCGCCATGGTCGGGGATCTGCGCTACCCCAACGGCATCCGGCGGCGGGCGCTGGTGGTGATGCTCACCGCGACCGACGCCCAGCTGCGTGACGCGGCGGCCGAGCCCGACACCCTGGTGGTGCTGGCCGAGCAGTTGGGCGAGCTGCAGAGCTACGCCGCGCTGGCGCCGATCGAGCGGCTGTACGGCCACGCCGATCCGGTGGTGCGCCGGGCCGCGGTGCGCGCGCTGCGTTACCTGTACTTCAAGCGGTCGTTCTCGACGGTGCGACGGGCCCTGGTCGATCCCGACGCCAGCGTCCGGGAGGCCGCGCTGTTGGCGATCACTGGGCTGCACTTCCCGCACGCGCTCGGCCCGCTGGCGCGGATCTACCAGGACGCGATCGAGCCGCGGGTGCGCGGCGCGGCCATCGACGCCATGGGCAAGATCCAGACGGTCGAGGCCGGCGAGGTGCTCATCGGCGTGCTGCGCCAGGAAGCCGGCGTGCTGCGCGACGCCGCCAAGAGCGCGCTCATCTCGCTCGACAACCCCGAGCTGGTGCCGATCCTGCGGGCCCACTACGAGGTGGAGAGCGACCCGGCGACCCGCGACGTGCTGGGCGACATCTTGCGGCGGGTGTGAACGTCGGAGGTCCCATTGCTGGCGCGATCGCACGGTGCTAGCGTGACCACGATGTCGTCGCCCGTGCGCACGTCCGCCCGCATCCGGCGCCTGGCGCTGGTGGCGGTGCTGTGCCTGGTGGGGCAGGTGGTGGCGCTGTTCCACCTGGGGCTGGTGCGCCACGTGCGCTGCGCGGCCCACGGCGAGCTGGTCCACGCGGACGAGGTCGCCGTCGACGATCCGGTCCAAGCGACGGCGGACCAGGCGCCGGGCGACCTCGCGCAGCTCTTCAACCGCAGCGCCGCCCACGGCGCGGAACACGAGCACTGCCAGCTGGCGACCGATCGCACCGACGTGACGGTCGCCACCGCCCTGCGCGTGGCGCGCCCGACCGCGACGACCGAGGCCGTGGCGGTCGTGCGCACGGCGGCGGTGCCGGTCCGCGCGCTGTTTCGCCTCGCACCCAAAGCCTCGCCGCCGACCGTCGGCTGAGCCGGCCTCCGTCCGGAGGCCGCGCGTCGTCGTCGTTCTGCGTCGGTGCGAGCCGACGCCGTGGCAGCTCCTCGTCGAGAGGCAGTCGTTGTGCGTATTTCAGCTCTGGTCGTCTCCGCGGTCGCCTTGGCCGCACCTTCGTCAGCCCGCGCGCAGCTAGCTGCGACGCCGGCTCCGAGTCCGGCACCGGCTCCGAGTCCGGCACCGGCTCCGAGTCCGGCACCGGCACCGGCACCGGCTCCGGCTCCGGCTCCTGCTCCGGCTCCGGCTCCGACTCCGGCACCGGCTCCGAGTCCGGCACCGGCTCCGGCACCGGCTCCAGCTCCGAGTCCGGGTCCGGGACCGGCACCGGCTCCGCCACCGGCACCGGCACCGGCACCGGCACCGGCACCGGCTACGGGGCCGGCTCCGGCTCCGGCTCCGAGTCCGGGACCGACGTCGGCTCTAGCGTGCGCGCTGGCGTTGGACATCCACGCGATCGATGCCGCCACGCAAGAAGGGCTGGGCTTCGCGTCGGTGTTCGTCGACGGTGATCACGTCGGCGAGACCGACGACCAGGGCCACCTGACCGCACCGGGGCTGTGCCCGGGCGAGCGCGTGATCTCGGTCGACCGCGACGACTACCAGGAGGGCCAACGTCAGGTGACGCTCACGGCCGATCGCTCGGTCGAGGTCGGCCTGGCCAAGCTGGCGCGCGAGGTGGTGATCATCGAGGACACCGCGCCGCCGGCGGTCGACATGCGGGCGACCACGGTGCTGTCAGGCGAGGCGCTCGACCGCACCCGCGGCAAGGGCCTGGCCGAGGCCGTCGCCGACGTGCCGGGCGTCACGAAGCTGACGTCGGGGTCGGGCCTCGCCAAGCCGATCATCCGCGGCCAGTTCGGGCGCCGGCTGCTGCTGTTGGTCGACGGCATCCGGCACCGGTCGCAGGAGTGGGGGCTCGACCACGCGCCGGAGATCGATCCGTTCGTGGCCGACACGGTCACGGTGGTGCGCGGCGCGGCCGGGGTGCAGTACGGACCCGACGCCATCGGCGGCGCCATCCTGGTCGAGCCGGCGCCGCTGCTGACCGCGCCGGGCTACGCCGGCCAGGTCCACCTGATCGGCATCTCCAACGGCCGCGGCGGCGCGGTCGCGGGTCGGCTCCAGGGCGCCTCGGCGCGGTGGCCGGGGCTGGCGGCGCAGGTCGAGGGTTCGTACCGCCGGCTGGCGTCGCCGTGGACCCCGTCGTACCCGCTCGACAACACCGGCACCGACGAGTGGAACCTCGGCGCCACCGCCGGCTACCGCCGCGGCGCCGCCACCTACAAGCTGGCCTACCTCCACTACCAGGCCCGGCTCGGGGTGTGCTCGTGCCTGCGCATCGAGTCGAGCGAGGACTTCTACGCCCAGCTGGCGCGCCCGGAGCCGCTGGGCGTCGAGCTGTACCGCGCCGACTTCGCGATCGATCGGCCCTACCAGGGCGTCGGCCATGATCTGGCGCTGGGCCGGGCCGCCGTCGACGTCCACGGCCTGGGCACGCTCACCGCCACCTACGCGTTCCAGTACGACCTGCGGCGGGAGTACGAGGTGGTGCGCGACGCGACCACCGGGCCGCAGTTCCAGTTCCGGCTGGCCACCCACGATCTGGACGTCGCGTTCGCGCACCGGCTGCTGCACCTGACCGACCACCTGCACCTGCGCGGCTCCGTCGGCGTCGCCGCGGTGGATCAGGTCCACCACTACGGCGGCCTGCCGCTGGTGCCCGACCACGACGCGGTCGGCGCCGCGGTGTTCGCGTCCGAGCGCCTCCAGGGCTCGGCCTTCGAGATCGAGGCCGGGCTGCGCTACGACTACCTGACCCGGACCGCGTCGCTCGAGCGGATCGACTTCCTGCGGCTGGTGCGCAGCGGCCAGCTGGCGATGGACGCCTGCGGCGGGGGCCAGGGCGACCCGGTGGCGTGCGCGTCGACCTTCCACACCGTGTCGGCGTCGCTGGGCGCCCTGGGTCAGCTGACCCCGGCGTGGTCGATCAAGCTCGATCTGTCGACCGCGTCACGCCCGCCCAACCCCGACGAGCAGTACCTGAACGGCACCGCGCCCACCTTCCCGGTGCTGGGCCTGGGCAAGCCCGATCTCGGCGCCGAGACCACCTACGCCGCCACCGCCACCACCAGCTACCAGGGCGAGCGGCTCACGGCGCAGGCGTCGGTCTACGCCAACCGCATCGACGACTACATCTACTTCGCGCCGGCCATCGGCCCCGACGGGCGGCCCATCTTCGACGTGCTGATCCGCGGCACCTTCCCGCGCTTCACGACCCGCCCCATCGACGCCGCGTTCTGGGGCGCCGACGGTGGCTTCGCCGCCACCCCACTGCCGTGGCTGGAGGTGGGGGCGCAGGTGTCGGCGGTGCGGGCCCACGATCGCGCCACCGGCGGCGCCTTGGTGTTCGTGCCGCCCGATCGCGCCCGCGGCTCCGTCACGGTGCGCCGGGCCGCCCTGGGCCCGCTGACCGACGCCTACGCCAGCGTCGACCTGACCGCGGTGGCGCGGCAAGATCGCTTCGATCCCATCGCCGATCTGGCGCCGCCGCCGCCGGCCTACGCGCTTGTCGGCGCCGAGCTGGGCGCCACCGTCACCGTCGACGAGCGCCCTCTCAAGCTGGCCCTGGCCGGCCAGAACCTCACCAACGCGCGCTACCGGGACTACACCAGCCTCGTGCGCTACTTCGCCGACCAGCCCGGGTGGCAGCTGATGCTGCGCGTCTCGGCCCAGGTCGGCGCCACGCCCCACCGCTGACCATCGAAAGGATCCAGATGCGCATCTCGAAGCTCCTGTTGCTCGCCGCCACCACCGCCGCGCTCGTCACCGCCTGCGGCGGCGACGACGTCACCACCGGCAACGAAGGCGAGGTCATCACCACCATCACGTTGACCTTCACGCCCACCGGCGGCGGCCCGCCGTTCACGGCGGTGTGGGACGACCCCGACGGTGACGGCGGCGCCGCGCCGACCATCGACACCATCGCCGTCGGCGCCGGCGCGGCCTACCGGATGACCGTGACGTTCCAGAACCGCCTGGTCGACCCACCCGAGGACATCACCACCGAGGTCCGCGACGAGGGCGTCCAGCACCAGCTGTTCTTCACCGGCACCGCGGTCGATGGCCCGGCGTCGGACCACCCGGGCGCCGCGCTGGCCCAGGCCTACGCCGACGCCGACGCCAACGGTCTGCCGCTCGGGCTGGCCAACGACCTCACCGTGGCCCCGGCCGCCGGCGGCGACCTCACGGTCACCCTGCGCCACCTGCCGCCGGTCAACGGCACCGCGGTCAAGACCGCCGACCTGGCCGCCACGGTCAAGGCCTCGGGCGTCGACGCGCTGCCCGGCCAGTCGGATGCCCACGTGACCTTCCCGGTGGCGGTCGCGGTCCCGTAGGCGTGCGGCGCCCGGCCCCGGCCCGGCGTGGTTGCGGTACCCTCGCTGCGATCGGGCCCCGCGCCCGGGGAGGCACCATGCGATCGAACCGTACCCCTGCGCTCCTGACCGGCCTGGCCGCTGCGGCCGCGCTGGCTGGCTGTGACACCCGGGCCACCGCGTCGAGCACCGGCGACGTCATCCCGGCGCGCCTGTCCCAGGCCTACGAGACCTGCAGCTCGACCGCCCAGTGCGCCGACGAGCTGCGCTGCTTCGACCAGACCTGCGTGAGCGCCGCGCGCTCGACCCTGGGCGACTACCTGGCGGCGCGGGCGGGGACCCAGGCGTCGGTCGAGGCCGCCATCGCCGACCTGGCCGAGGCCCAGGCTACCTACCAGGCCGAGCAGGTCGCCATCCCGGCCGACCTCGACTGCGCGTACGGGCGAGCCTTGGCCCGCGCCGAGGGCAAGCAGGACAAGCTCGAGCTGGCGGCCCGCCTGCTGCACCGGTGCCTGGTGGCGGTGCCGGTCGGCTCACGCCTGCGGCGCGACGCCATCGCCGCGCTGGTGGGCCTCGACGCCGCCGGGCTCGACCCCAAGCAGATCGCCAAGACCGCGCCGGCCGATCTGTACCTGACCCGCGCGCCCGAGCTGCCGTCGACCGACCAGCTGAAGATCAACGTGACCACCGAGCCGGTGGTCAGCAACAAGAGCCTGCCGCTGGTGGTCGAGCGCGTGACCGCGCCCGAGCAGCGGGCCGCGCTGATGGCCTGCTGGCAGGCCCACCACGACAACGCCGCGCTCACCGTCAAGCTGCCGCTCAAGGTCAGCTACAAGCCGAGCGAGTTCGACGACGAGCCCGGGCAGTACCGGGTGGCCATGGACGCGCCGACCGAGCCGGGCGCCGCGTGCGTCTACGGCGCGGTGGCGCCGGCGATCACCGCGACCAAGGGCCTGCGCGACAAGTTCGACACCACGCTGGTGGTCTCGATCAAGTAGGTTGGCGCCGGCGGCGGGCCGTGATACCCGGGAGCGTGACCGACCTCGGCCCCGTGCCTAGCCCCGCCGCCGACGACCAGCGCCCCGACCTGCGGGCGCTGACGCTCGACGAGGCCCAGGCGTTGGCCGAGGCGCTGGGCCTGCCCCGGTTTCGCGGCGAGCAGGCCTGGCGCTGGGTGCACGGCAAGGGCGCCCGCAGCTGGGACGAGATGACCAACATCGGCCCGGCGGTGCGGCGGGTGTTCGCCGACGGCGCGCGGCTGGGCACGCTCGCGGTGGCCGAGGTGCAGCGCTCGGTCGACGGCACCCGCAAGGTCCGGTTCACCACCCGCGACGGCTACGCCATCGAGAGCGTCATCATCCCCGACGGCGACAAGACCACCCAGTGCATCTCGTCGCAGGTCGGGTGTGCGGTCGACTGCCAGTTCTGTGCCACCGCCAAGCTGGGCCTCACCCGCAACCTCGACCCCGGCGAGATCGCCGACCAGGTGTACCGGGCCAAGGCGCTCCTCGCCGAGGAGGAGCCCGGCCGTCGCATCACCAACCTGGTGTACATGGGTATGGGCGAGCCGCTGCACAACTACGACAACGTGATGCGGTCGCTCCGCATCCTGACCCACGATCTGGGCGCCGGCTTGTCGCAGCGTCGCATCACGGTGTCGACCGCGGGCCTGGTGCCGCGCCTCGAGAAGCTGGGCGCCGCCGACGTGCGGCCCAACCTGGCGGTGTCGCTCAACGCGCCCAACGACCGGGTCCGCGACGCCATCATGCCGATCAACAAGAAGTGGAACATCGGCAAGCTGATGGCGGCGATCCGGGCCTACCCCCTCGAGCACCGGCGCCGGGTCACCTTCGAGTACGTGCTCCTGGCCGACGTCAACGACGGCCTGGGCGACGCCCGCGAGCTGGCGCAGCTGCTGCGCGGGGTGAAGTGCAAGGTCAACATCATCCCGTGGAACCCGCACCCGGAGGCGCCGTATCGGCGGCCCGCGCCGGACGTCATCGACGCGTTCCAGGCCGAGTGCAAGCGCCACGGGCTGCCGACCTACCTGCGCACGCCGCGCGGCGACGACATCGACGCCGCCTGCGGCCAGCTGGCCAACCGCTCCAACGGCGAGCTGCTGGTGCCGCTGCGCAAGCGACCGGGCGCGGCGCCCGCAGCGCCAGCGGTCGACTGACCGAGGCGCCCGTGACGTTTGCGCTTGACGAGCGCGGGACGCGGCGCCAATGTCGCCGGGTCATGTCCATGTTCCGATAGCTCGACCCGACCTGAGAGCCTGCGGACCCGCGCTATCGGCGCGGCCGCGAGAGGTGTCGCGGAGCGCTGTGATCAGCGCGCCCGCGCTCGGTCTGGTCACGCTGGCGTCGCGCCAGCACGGTCACGGGGCGTCACGAAGCGGCCCGTGCGGAGCCATGTCATGTCTACGCTCACGCTGCGCCGGCATCATCGCCGGCTGCTCGATCACGTGTTGCATCGCGCCCACGCCGGCTGGGCCGAGCCGGCGGCTCGGTCCGTCTTCGTCGACCTCCTCGGCGTGGTGCGCGCCCGCTCGGACCTGCTCGCGGTCGCCCCGACGATCGGAGGCGGCGGCCCGCGCTTCGACCAGGTCGACGCCCTGATCAACCTGGCCCGGTGGTGGCGCGAGGTCCGGGCCAGCCCCACCTCGTGGCCCGGTCGAAGCGGCCACCCGCTGGTGGTCATCGACGACCTGCAGCGACACCTGTTCGGCCTCTATCCGACCCCGCGGTTCCTGGCCCGCGTCTGGTTCCCGGCGGCGGGCGACGAGGGCGACGCCTGGCGAGGGCGGCTGCTCGCCTACGGTCGGGGCACGTCGCTGCGCAAGCTTGGGCTGCCGATCGCGCTGACCCGCGGCATGGCGCGTCACTTCATCGCGACCGCGGACGAGGTGCCGGTCTCCGTGGCGCTGCGTCGTGCCCAGGTGCTCGGCCTGGGGGGCTCGCCGGCGCTGGCCCGGGCGGTGGCGGCCACCCGGCTTGGCCGCGCGTTCGTCGACGAACCGTACTGGCGCGCAGCGCTGGCGTGGCTGGCGGCTCGCTCGAGCGAACTCCCGATAGACCAGGTCGCGTCCGTGATCGACTATCTCGAGCAGGTCCGCGCGGTGTCACCGGTCCCTCCGGTGGTCGGCCGCACGGTCGCGTCGCTCCTGCGCCAGAGCGTCGCCTGGCAGGTGTCGAGGGGGCGGGTGCCGGTCGGGGCGCGGGCGTGGGTCGCGGCCGGGTGGGCCGAACGCGACGAGCGCGAGGCGGGCGACGGCCAGGCCGCGGTGTGGTGGCACGTCGTCGAGCTGCGTGACGCCGCCGCGCTGGCGCTCGAGGGTCACGCCCTGCGCCACTGCGTGTACGGCTACCGGTTCAGCTGCCAGCGAGGCAGGGCCTCGATCTGGTCGCTGCGGCGCTCGGTGGGCTCGCCGGGCGAGCCCGGCCGGGCCAGGGCCGTGGCGACGATCGAGGTCGAGCCGCGCACCGGCACCATCGTGCAGCTACGCGGGCGGGCCAACCGCCCGGTGCGCGGGCCGGGAGTCGACGTCATCCGCCGCTGGGCGGTGGAGGCGGGCCTGACCTGGTCGGCCTGCGTGCTCGCGTCGCTCGCAGACGAGGCCGTCACGCGCCACGGCGAGCCGGCCTGACGGTCGCGCCTGGACCGCATCGTCACCGGCAGGGACGCCCGCGCGGGGGCCGGCGGCGCGGTCGCTGCGCGCGCCGCTCAGCGGGCGAGGGCGGCGAGCTCGGCGGTCGAGAAGAAAAACGCGATCTCCTCCTTGGCGGTCTCGGGGGCGTCCGAGCCGTGGACGGCGTTGCGCTCGATATTGGTGGCGAACTCCTTGCGGATGGTGCCGGCGTCGGCCTTCTCCGGGTTGGTCGCGCCCATGACCGCGCGGTTCTTGGCGACCGCGTCCTCGCCCTCGAGCACCTGGACCACCACCGGGCCCTCGGTCATGAACTTCACCAGGTCGCCGTAGAACGGGCGCTCCTTGTGGACCGCGTAGAAGGCCTTGGCCTGGCCCTCGGTGAGCCGGACCATCTTCGACGCCAGGATGCGGAGGCCGGCGGCTTCGAGCTTGGCGGTCACGCCACCGATCTTGTTGTTGGCGACGGCGTCGGGCTTGATGATCGAGAAGGTGCGTTCGATGGCCATGGGGAGTCTCCGAGGGAAGTAGTGAGAGGGCGCCGTCCCGCGGGCGGGGCGGCTGGCGCGGCGGAAGCTAGTGCACCGGTCGGGGGGCGTCAAGGCGAGGGACGCCAACCCAGCCAGGCGCGGCGCGGGCGAGCCGGCTAGGCTGCGAGGGCCGCGCCGGGCCAGATCGCCCTGCCGCAGCGTGGGGGCTGATACGGTGGTTGGGCCATCCCGATGCCGCCCACGCCCACCAGGTCCCGTCGGTTCGTCGCACCGCGCGTCGTCGTTGCGGCGTCCGTGGCCGCGATCGGGCTGGTCGGCGCGCTCGATCTGCTCACCGGGGTCGAGGCGCGGGTGTTCCCGCTCTACTACGTGCCGATCATGGTCGCGGCGCTGCGGGCGTCGTGGCGGGCCGGTCTCGCGATGGGGGTGCTGAGCGCCGTGGCATGGTCGGTGGCGATGGCCGCGTCGGGGCCGGGCTGGTCAGCCGGCATGTTCGCCTTCAACGTGGCCACCCAGACCTCGTCGTTCCTGGCGATCGCGCTCTTGTCCGGTGGGGTGGCCCGCCGGCTCGAGCGCGAGCAGGCGCTGAGCCGGACCGACGAGTTGACGGGGCTCGCCAACCGGCGGGCGATGGAGGAGCTGACCGGCCTGCTGGTGGCCGGGGCGCGTCGGTCGGGCCGACCCCTGACCATCGCCTACCTCGATCTCGACAACTTCAAGACCGTCAACGACGACCATGGCCACGACGCGGGCGATCGGGCCCTGGCGGACGTCGCCGCGGTGTTGCGCCGGAGCACCCGCTCCAGCGACGTCATCGCCCGCCTGGGCGGCGACGAGTTCGCCGTGCTCTTGCCCGACGCCGACGGCGCCGCCGCGCGCACGGTGCTCGAGCGCATCCGCCGCGGCGTCGCTGCGGCCATGGCGGCCCAGCGCTGGCCCATCACCGTCAGCATCGGTGGCGTCGTGTTCGCGCCTCCGCCGGCGACGGCCGCCGCGGCCATCGCGACCGCGGACGAGGTGATGTACCGCGCCAAGGCGGCGGGGAAAAACCGGCTCCAGCTCGAGCAGGTCGCGGCGGCCCCGCTCGCCGCGCGGTCGCCGGCTAGCTGATCAGCGCGGCCAGGGTCTTGCCCATCTCGGCCGGGGTCGGCGAGACGGCGATGCCGGCTTCCTTGAGCGCGGCGATCTTGTCGGCCGCGGCGCCCTTGCCGCCGGAGATGATCGCGCCGGCGTGGCCCATGCGCTTGCCCGGCGGCGCGGTCTGGCCGCCGATGAAGGCGCCGACCGGCTTCTTGATGTTCTCCTTGATGAACTGCGCGGCGCGCTCCTCGGAGTCCCCTCCGATCTCGCCGATCATGAAGATCGAGCTGGTGCCGGGGTCGTCGGCGAACAGCGCCAGGGCGTCGATGAAGTCCATGCCCTTGACCGGGTCGCCGCCGATGCCGATGGCGGTCGACTGCCCCAGGCCCAGCGTCGACAGCTGGTGGACGATCTCGTAGGTCAGCGTGCCCGAGCGCGACACCACGCCGACGCCGCCCGGCTTGTGGATGTAGCCCGGCATGATCCCGATCTTGCACTGGCCGGGCGTGATGACGCCGGGGCAGTTGGGGCCGACCATCTGCACGTACGGGAAGTCGTTGTCGAGCACCGCCTTGACCCGCACCATGTCGCGGGCCGGGATGCCCTCGGTGATGGTGATGATGAGCTCGATGCCGGCGGCGGCCGCCTCGAGGATGGCGTCGGCGGCGGCCGGCGGCGGGACGTAGATGACCGAGGCGTTGGCCCCGGCCAGCTGGACCGCCTCGTCGACGGTGTCGTACATCGGGACCTGCTCGAGGCCCGCGACCTTCTGGCCGCCCTTGCCCGGCGTCACGCCGGCGACCACCCGGGTGCCGTACTCGATGGCCTGCTTGGTGTGGAAGGCGCCGGTCGAGCCGGACATGCCCTGGACGACGAGGCGGGTATCGTAACCGACGAGGACGCTCACTGGGCGCCTCCCTTCGCGGCGGCGACGACCTTCTGGGCGCCGTCGGCCATGTCGTTGGCAGCGATGATGTTGAGGCCGCTCTCGGCCAGCATGCGCTTGCCGAGCTCGACGTTGGTGCCCTCGAGCCGGACCACCAGCGGGACAGCCAGGCCGACCTCCTTGACCGCGGTGATGACGCCGGTGGCGATGGTGTCGCACTTCATGATGCCGCCGAAGATGTTGACGAAGATCGCCTTCACCTCGGGGGAGCTGGTGATGATCTTGAAGGCGGCGGTCACCTTCTCGGCGGTGGCGCCGCCGCCGACGTCGAGGAAGTTGGCCGGCTGGCCGCCGTAGTACTTGATGATGTCCATGGTCGACATCGCCAGGCCGGCGCCGTTGACCATGCAGCCGATGTTGCCCTCGAGGGCGATGTAGGACAGGTCCCACTTCTTGGCCTCGAGCTCGGCGGCGTCCTCCTCGGTGGGGTCGCGCCAGTCGGCCAGCTCGGGGTGGCGGTACAAGGCGTTGTCGTCGAAGTTGAGCTTGGCGTCGAGCGCCAGCACCTGGCCGTCGGTGGTCGTGATCAGCGGGTTGATCTCGAGCAGCGAGCAGTCCATCTCGTCGTAGCAGCGGGTCAGCGCGGTCAGGAACTTGCCGAGCGCCTTGGTGGCCTTGGCGTCCATGCCGAGCAGCTTGCCGAGCCGGCGCGACTGGTAGTCCTGCCAGCCCAGCCCGGGATCGACCGGCTCCTTGAAGATCTTCTCGGGGTGGGTGGCGGCCACCTCCTCGATGTCCATGCCGCCCTCGCGCGACGCCATCACCGTGGTGCGGCCGGTGGCGCGATCGAGCAGCATGCCCAGGTAGTACTCGTGCTCGATGGCCAGGCCCTGCTCGACCAGCAGGCGGCCGACCTTCTTGCCCTCGGGGCCGGTCTGCGGGGTGACCAGCTGCATCCCGAAGATCTTGTGGACCGCGGCCTCGGCGTCGGCCCGGGTCTTGGCGACCTTGACGCCGCCGCCCTTGCCGCGACCGCCGGCGTGGATCTGGGCCTTGACCACGACGACGTCGGTCTTGGCCAGCTCCTGCACCCGGGGGATGGCCGCGATCGCCTCGTCGACCGACATGGCGGCGATGCCGATGGGCACCGGGACGCCGTACTTCCGGAACAACTCTTTGCCTTGGTACTCGTGGATCTTCATCGGGTCCTCACGGGCCACGCGGCCGCGCGCGCCGGGTGTACCGTCGCCGCCGCGACCGGCGCAAGGGCAGGGTCCGGCGGATCGCCCGGCCCGCGCGGATCGGGCCCGGGCGCGGTCGTGCCCGGCCGGGCCCGATCAGCCGATCTCGATGCCGCACTCGGCGCTGCAGCCGTCGCCGCTGGTGGTGTTGCCGTCGTCGCAGTCCTCGCCGTTCTGGGTCTGGACCACGCCGTCGCCGCACCGGGCGCCCTGGGACTGGCAGCCAGGGGCGCAGGCCGAGGCGTCGCCGCCCAGGTTGAGCCCGTCGTCGCAGATCTCGCCGTACTGGGTGTCGACCACGCCGTCGCCACAGTAGGGCTCGAGGCGGCAGTCGGCGCCACAGCCGCCGTAGGGTGAGCCGTCGCCCAGGCCGTTGTCGGTGCCGCTGTCGCACACCTCGTTCGACGAGGTCACTGCGTCGCCGCACTGGTCGACGCAGGTCGACGGCGTGCGGTTGAAGTTGGTCAACGTCAGCCGGTACTGCGACTGGGTGGTGTGGCGCTCGGCCTGGAACACGATGGCCTCGTACACGCCGCCCAGGGTGAGCCCCAGGTTGGTGCGCACAGTGGCGTTGCCCAGGTCGACCGAGCCGTCCTGGCGGCCGTGGACTCCGCCGATGTCGACCGCCAGGCGGCCGTTGATGAACACCCACACGTCGTCGTCACCCGAGAACGCGAGGTTCTCGGTGCCGTTGTAGGTGAACCAGAAGTGGACCTCGCTGGTGAAGTGGAAGTTGCGCTGCCCGGCGCCGTTGCCGTCGGCGTGGAGCGCCTCGCACGGGGCGCTGCCGCACATGACGGTGTCCCAGCCGCGGCCGGTGGCCGGGTAGAAGCTCGAGCTGTCGAAGCGGTAGCCGCCGCCGGCCTGGCGCGGCAGCGTCAACGGCTGGGCCAGCGTCACGTTGCGGTCGGGGTCGGAGCGGTACCACTGCGCGAACGACGCGTCGCTCGAGGTCACCGCGTTGGCGACCCGCACCGGCTTGCGTTGGGCGTCGAGCATGGTCGCGACCATGCCGGTGCCGCCGCCGTTGTAGCACTCGAAGTCGGGGTGGCCGAACGGCGGGGTGCCGGTGGTGGGGCGGCTGCCGCTGCCGCACGACGCGATGAAGTCGCGCACGGTGGCGAAGATGGTCACCGATGGTGGATCTGGCAGCGGCACCTCGGTGCAGGTGAAGCCGATCTCCTCCTGGCAGGTCGCCGAGCAGCCGTCGCCGGCGAACCGGTTGCCGTCGTCGCAGCACTCGCCCGCTTGCAGCACCGCGTCGCCGCACACCGCCACGCAGCTGCCGGCGCTGCAGTCTGGCTCGCGCTCGCAGCCCGGCGTGCAGCCGTCGCCGACGATCGGGTTGCCGTCGTCGCACTCCTCGAGGCCTTGGGCCACGCCGTCGCCGCACAGGGTGGGCGCGCACGCCATGCCGGGCACCGGACAGTGGAAGCCCGGCTCGAGCTGGCAGTCGGCGCAGCCGTCGCCGGTGGCGGTGTTGCCGTCGTCGCACACCTCGAAGCCCGCGACCAGCCCGTCGCCGCAGGCCGCCGCGACGCACGCCGCGCCGGGGACCGGGCACGCCCACCCGGCCTCGCGCTGGCAGGTCGCGCCACAGCCGTCGCCGGCGGTGGTGTCGCCGTCGTCGCAGGTCTCGCTGCCCTCGATGCGGCCGTTGCCGCACACCACCACCAGCACGCACGGTCGGCCCGGCGCCGGGCACGCCCAGTCGGGCTCGACCGTGCATGCCGCGCCGCAGCCGTCGCCATCGACCAGGTTGCCGTCGTCGCAGGCCTCGGTCGGGGCGCGCTGGCCGTCGCCGCACACCGCGACCGGCGCGCCGTCGGGGTCGGCACCGTCGCGCGGGCCCGCGTCGAGCGCGCCGCCCCCGTCACCCGCCCCGCCACCGCCGCCGTCGCTGCAGGCGACGCCGAGGGCCAGGACCGACAGCGCCAGGGCGCGGGACAACCACGAGGAGCGTTGGAACATCGCCACCAGGATATCGCCGGCGCGCGCCGATGCTCCGGTAGCGCGGCGGTAGTCGTGTGACAGATCTGCGTCGTGGCGTGTAGTCGGAGGTGGGCGGTGGCGCCCGCCTACGCGAAGGTCTGGGCGACCACCTCGGGCGGCTGATCCATGGCGGCCACGATGGCCGGCCGTCGAAACATCGCCAGCAGCACGATCGGGTAGGGCAGGTACTGAGGTCCTCGATCAACCCCACCGCCTTGTTGGTCTGGGCGACCTCGGCCGCGGCGTCGGGCCCCAGGTGCGCTGCGGCGGCGTCGAGCGCGGGCCAGATCACCGCCAGGTCGATCGCGATCATGCCGCGGGTAGCCGTAGCAGGTGGTGGGTAGCCTGGGTACCCGTCGGGCGGGGGGCCGAGGCCGGGTGGCGGCAGCGGGGATCACTGGAACGTCGCGGCCGCGACCTCGGCGGGCTGATCCATCGCCGCCACCACGGCCGGCTTGCGGAACGCGGCGATCAAGATGATCGGGTACGGCAGGTAGAACAACAGCCCCACCAGCGAGGCCACCTTCACCGTCGACAGGATCGTGCGGGCCTCGTGGTTGCCGCCGACGTCGCCGACCAGGGCCTCGAGAGCGGGGATGTTGACGGTGAACTGGATGACGAGCTGGAGCGCGAGCACGCCGAGGGCGGCGATGCCCCAGTACACCGACTGCTTGACCGCCTTGCGCAGGTACTTGCGCTGGCCGTTGCCGATGACGATCAACGCGATCGACATCCCCAGCATGACCACCGAGACCAGCATCGACGTCACCTGGATCTTGTCCATGTAGCGCTCGAACGCGGCGCGGCCGACCTGGTTGGCGTTCACCCCACCGGCCAGCGACCGCCCGGCCAGGAGGCCGAACAAGGCGAGCAACCCGACCAGCGATCCGAACACGATCGACAGGATGCCCAAGGTCTTGGGCCCGCTCGGGCGCGCCAGGCCGGGGACGTAGCCGGGGTAGCCATACCCGGGCGGGTAGCCGTAGCCCCCGGGCGGGCCGTAGCCGGGAGGCTGGCCGTACCCCGGTGGAGATCCCGCACCGGGCGGTGGATAGCCAGAACCGGGAGGAGGCGGAGGGGGAGCACCGGGCTGCATGCCGCAGGGATACCCCAGGCGCGAGGCGCACTCAACGGCCGTCGTCGGCCGGGGTCACCGCGCGGGCAGGCGGCGCACGGGCTGATCCATGGCCGCCAGGATGTGCGGGCGACGCAGGTTGACGAACAGCACCACCGGGAACGGCGCGTACACCAGCGGCGTGCCCACCCCGGCCCAGCGCATCACCCCGGCGAGGGCCGCGCGATCGGCATCGGTCGTCGACGCGAACAGGGCCGCCGCCGCCGGGCCGATCACCACCGCGTTGACGTAGGTGAGCACGCCGACGATGAGCAGCGCGCCCAGGCTCCACCGCAGCGCCGACGGCACCGCCCACCGCTCGTACCGGCGCAACCCGCCGCCGATGAACGCCAGCGCCAGGGACATCACCAACAGCACCAGCGCGGTCGCCAGCGACGCCGCGCGGGTGGCGGCCTCGAACTGGGCCACGGCCTCGGGCGCGAGGTCGTCGCTCGCGATGCGGGCGCCGCTGACGACCGTCATCAGGCTCATGGTCGCGACCACCAGGCCGAACACAACCGCCAGGGTCCCGAGCGTGCGGGGCGTCGACGGGCGGACGCGGTAGGGCGGCGGGGCGGTCACCCCGGGGTCGTACCGTGACCGGCGATCGCGGGCAACCGAAGATCGGCGAGGCCTTTCGCCCGGGCCTGGGTCGCGGTAGGCAATGGCCACATGTCCTCCGCCAAAGCCGCCACCGCGATCGTCCCCACCCGCGCCGATGACTACGCCGAGTGGTACCAGCAGGTCGTCAAGCACGCCGATCTGGCCGAGACCTCCCCGGTGCGCGGCTGCATGGTGATCAAGCCGTGGGGCTACGCGCTGTGGGAGAACATGCAGCGCGTCCTCGACGGGATGTTCAAGGACACCGGCCACGTCAACGCGTACTTCCCGCTGTTCATCCCGCTGTCGTTCCTCGAGAAGGAGGCGGCCCACGTCGACGGCTTCGCCAAGGAGTGCGCGGTGGTGACCCACCACCGGCTGGTGACCAAGGACGGCAAGCTGGTGCCGGATCCGGCGTCCAAGCTCGAGGAGCCGCTGGTGGTGCGCCCGACCTCGGAGACCATCATCGGCGAGATGTTCGCCAAGTGGGTCCAGAGCTACCGCGACCTGCCGCTGCTCATCAACCAGTGGGCCAACGTGGTGCGGTGGGAGATGCGGACCCGGCTGTTCCTGCGCACCGCCGAGTTCCTGTGGCAGGAGGGGCACACCGCCCACGCCACCGCCGAGGAGGCGGTCGAGGAGACCATGAAGATGCTGGCGGTCTACGCCGACTTCGCGGAGAACTGGATGGCCACGCCGGTCATCCAGGGCGAGAAGACCGCCGGCGAGCGCTTCCCGGGCGCGGTCCAGACCTTCTGCATCGAGGCCATGATGCAGGACCGCAAAGCGCTCCAGGCCGGCACCTCGCACTTCCTGGGCCAGAACTTCGCCAAGGCCTCGGGCATCCAGTTCCTCGACGACAAGGGCGTGCTCGGCCACGCGTGGACCACCTCGTGGGGGGTGTCGACCCGGCTGGTGGGCTCGATGATCATGACCCACGCCGACGACGACGGCATGGTGGTGCCGCCGCGGCTGGCGCCGACCCACGTCGTCATCTTGCCGGTCACCCACAAGGCCGAGGATCGCGACCGGGTGCTGGCGTACTGCAAGGCGCTGCGCGACGAGCTGCGCCAGCAGGTGTTCGCGGGGCAGACCCTGCGGGTCGAGGTCGACGACCGCGACCTGCGCGGCGGCGACAAGGTGTGGCAGTGGATCAAGAAGGGCGTGCCGGTGCGGCTCGAGATCGGTCCGCGCGACATGGACAAGGACGCGGTGTTCATCGGCCGGCGCGACAAGGCCCCCAAGGACAAGCAGTCCATGGGCCGCGCCGAGTTCGTGGCCACCGCCGCCGCCATGCTCCAGGGCATCCAGGACGCCATGCTGGCCAAGGCCAAGGCGTTCCAGGCCGAGCACACCCGGACCATCGACACCAAGGACGAGTTCTACGCGTACTTCACGGCGCCGGCCCAGGCCGACGCCAACGCCCCGACGCCGATCCACGGCGGCTTCGCGCTCACCCACTTCGGCGGCGACGTCGCGTTGGAGAAGCAGATCAAGGACGACCTGGGCGTGACCGTGCGGTGCATCCCGCTCGGCGACGGCGAGCCGGGCACCTGCCCGTTCACCGGGCAGCCCAGCCCCAAGCGCGTGGTGTGGGCCAAGGCCTACTGATCCCCGAGGGCCCATGCCGCCGCGCCACCACGAGATCCACAAGAGCCAGCACACCGGGTGGCTGCGCGCCGCCGTGCTCGGCGCCAACGACGGCCTGCTGTCGACCGCCAGCTTGATCGCCGGCGTCGCCGCGTCGGGGGCCAGCCGCAGCGAAGTGCTGATCGCCGGCGCCGCCGGCCTGGTCGGCGGGGCTCTGTCGATGGCCGCCGGCGAGTACGTCTCGGTGAGCTCCCAGGCCGACACCGAGCGGGCCGACCTGGCGCGCGAGCGGCGCGAGCTGGCCGCCAGCCCCGAGCACGAGCACGCCGAGCTGGCCGGCATCTACGTCGGGCGCGGGCTCGACCGCGCGCTGGCCGACCAGGTCGCGACCCAGCTGATGTCTCACGACGCGCTGGGGGCCCACGCCCGGGACGAGCTGGGCTTGACCGAGACCGGCGCGGCCCGTCCGGTCCAGGCCGCCGGCGCGTCGGCGCTGGCGTTCGCGGTCGGCGCCCTGTTGCCGACCGCGCTGGTGGCGGTGGTGCCGATGGCCAGCGCGGTGGCGATCGTCACCGGCGCGTCGCTGGCCGCGCTGGCGGCGCTGGGCGCATTGGCGGCGCGGGTCGGCGGCGCGTCGCTCGGCCGCGGCGCGCTGCGGGTGGGCCTGCTCGGCGCGGTGGCCATGGGCGTCACCGCCGCGATCGGCGCCTGGTTCGGGACCGTGGTGTGAACCCGGCGCCGCCCCAGCCGGGCGAGGTCATCGCCGGCTACCGGCTGGGCGCGGTGGTCGGGGCCGGCGGCGCCGGCACGGTCTACGCGACGACCGGCCGCGACGGCGGGCCGCTGGCGATCAAGGTCATCCCCCACGACGGCGGCGCGGCGGCGCGTGGGCTCGCCGCGCGCGAGCTGGCCGCGCTGCGGCGGCTCGAGCATCCCAACGTCGTCGCGATCGTCGACGGCGGCGTCGCCGAGACCTGCGCCTACGTGGTGATGCCGTGGCTCGACGGCGTCGACCTGCGCGCGCTGCTCGCGGACGGCGGCGTGGGCCCCGACGCGGCGGTCGTGCTGGTGGCAGGCCTGGCCGCGGGCGTGGCGGCGCTGCACGCGGCGGGGTTGGTGCACCGCGACCTCAAGCCCGACAACGCGGTGCTGACCGCGGCCGGCCAGGTGGTGGTGCTCGATCTCGGGCTGGCCCACGACCAGGCGTGGACCCGGCGCACCGAGCAGGGCGCGGTGGCTGGCTCGGTGCCGTACCTGGCCCCCGAGCAGATCGCCGGCGACGCCGGCCCGGCCGCCGACGTCTGGGCGCTGGGCGTGGTGCTGTACGAGCTGACCTGCGGCGAACGCCCGTTCGGTCGCGGGCGGGCCCACGAGGAGGTGGCCGCGATCCTGGCCGGGAGCTGGGTGCCGCTCGACGAGCGCGATCGCCGGGTCGACCCGGCGCTGGCGGCGGTGGTCAAACGTTGCCTGCGCCAAGATCCGGCGGCGCGCTGGCCCGACGCGGCGGCGCTGGTGACCGCGCTGGCGCCGCTGGTAGCGCGCGCGACCGACGGCGTCGAGGTGGCCGAGGTCGGTCGCCGCCTGGGCACCGCGCGCGCCGCGTGGTGCGCGGAGGTGGCTCGCCGCGAGGCGGCCCGGGCCATCGTCGAGGCCGCCGCCGCCCGCGCCGCCGGCGAGCCGTTCGCGGCGCTGCGCGCGCTCGACCGCGGGCTGGCCTACCAGCCCGACGATCCCGGGCTCGCGGCGGCGCTGGCCCTGGCGCTGGCGGCGCCGCCGGCGGTCGCGGTAGAGGCTTCGGCGCGGCCGCGCGCGGCGCGCCGCTGGTGGTGGGGCGCGCTGGCGGCCGGCGTGGTCGGGGCGGGCGTGGTGGCGGCGCTGGCCGCGCGCGGTCCGGGCCCGGCGCCTTCGCTGACGACCCCGGAGGGCGTCATGGCCACGGTGTTCGCGGCCGCGCGTACCGGCGACACCCGCGCCCTGGCCTCGCTGTGCCTGCCCGGCAAGGGGGACGGCGACGTCCGCCAGCTGTGCGCGATCACGGCCGCGAGCCCGGACTACCCGAAGTTCCGTGCGCTGTTTCGCGACGGGCGCGTGACGGCGGTACGGGTCGGCCAGGGCGGCGCCGAGGTCGACTTCACGTTCGCCGGCAAGCGCGAGACCATGCGCCTCATCCATGACGGCCAGCGCTACTACCTGGGCAGCTTCTGAGCCGCTGCTGCCATCGGTGGCTGCCATCGGTGACACCCGCGGCCGCGACGACGGCCCAACCGCACGGGATCACACGCTGACCGAGATGGCACCGCCCGTGCTCGACGCCACGGCATGAACCGTACGACGTCTGTCCCAGCTCCCAGCCCATCACGCCACGCTGCCATCGCGCTAGCTACCTTCCTGCTCATCGCCCTCGCCGCGTGCGGCAAACCGGCCGCGGTGCCGCGCTACGACGACGGCGAGGCCGAGTTCGCCCGCCTGACCAACGACCTGGTCGTGGCCGCCCGCGCCGGCGACCGCGGGCGGGTCAAGGCGTTGGCCGCGACGCTGGCCTTGCCCGACGCGGAGGCGTGGTTCACCTCCACGTTCGGCGCGGCGGCGGCGCCACGTCTGCTCGAGGAGTACCGCGCCGCCGGCATCGATCGGTTCGCCGCGGACGCCGCGCCGGCGTTGATCAAGCTGGTCCGGGACGACGGTCGCACCGCGTGGGAGGTCCACCGGGCCGCGACGGCTGATGACGAGCAGGCCACCGGCTATCAGGTCCGCGCGCTGCGCGCGATGACCACGCCGACCGCGCTGTACCGGTTGCGGCTGCGCCGCCCCGACGGCAGCAAGGCTTACTCGCTGTGGTCGTTCGCGTACGTCGCTGGCGGGTTCCGGATCGTCGGCAAGCTCAAGCGCGCCGACGAGTCGCCGCAAAGCGATGACCTGAAGATGCTGTCTGAGCTGCCGGTGGCGGAGGCCCGCGCGCTGCTCGACCGGCCATGATCGCCGCCGGCGCGCGGTGTATGCTCGCCGGGCTCGGTGTCGCGATGTCGTCCGCCCCGCCCGAACTCTGGTTGACCCAACCGCCGTCGACCCAGCCGCTCCGGGTGGTGCTCCGGCGCGCCCTGACCACCGTGGGCGCGGCGGTCGGCGCCGACGTCCGGGTCGCGGGCGTCGCGCCCCACTGGCTGGTGATCCAGGCCGACGGTGCCGAGGTCACGGTGGTGGTCATGGCCACCGGCGCCCGCCACCGGCTGGCGCTGCAGGACGCGGTGGTGATCGACGGCGTCCGGCTGCTGCTGGCGCCGCCGGCCGCCGACGACGATCCCATTCCGGTCGGGCAGATCGCCGATGCCCTGGCCAGCGTCGACACCGCCGATCAGGCGCTCGCGCTGTTGCTCGAGCGGGTGATGGCGCTGACCGACGCCGACACCGGCGCGGTGATCCTGCGCGACGGCGGCGCGTGGACGGTCGCGGTGGCCCGTGATCGCGGCGGCCGGCCGGTGACCGACGCTGCGGTGTTGCTGTCCGACACCATCGTCACCGACGTGCTGGCCGGCGGGGCGGCGGTGGTCGCGGCCGATCTGGCCCACCACAGCCGCTACCAGCGGGTCACCTCGGTGCTGGCGCTGGGCCTCGGCTCGGTGTTCGCGGCGCCGATGGTGCTGGGCGGCCGGGTGCTGGGCGCGCTCTACCTGGGGCGCATCGATCCGACCCGTCCGCTGGGCCCGCGCCGGGCCCACGACGTCGAGGTCATCGCCGCGATGGCCATCCCGTTCGTGGCCCAGCTCCGTCGCGGCGAGCGGGCCGCGCCGCCCAGCGAGCTGGACGGGGACGCCCCGGCGATGGCGCACGTCGCCGCGGTGGTCGCCCGGGTCGCGCCGACCGATCTGTCGGTGCTCATCACCGGGCCGACCGGGGTCGGCAAGGAGGTGGCGGCCCGCGCCCTCCACCGCGCCAGCGGCCGGCGCGCACGGCCGATGGTGGCGGTCAACTGCGCGGCGGTCCCGGCCGGGCTGCTCGAGGCTGAGCTGTTCGGGCACCGCCGGGGTGCGTTCACCGGCGCCACCAGCGACCGCGTCGGGAAGGTCGAGGCCGCCGACGGCTCGACATTGTTTCTCGACGAGATCGGCGACATGCCGCTGCCGATGCAGGCCAGCCTGCTGCGGGTGTTGCAAGAGCGCGAGGTGGTGCGGCTGGGCGAGAACCAGCCGCGGTCGGTCGATCTGCGGGTGGTGGCTGCCACCCACCGCGATCTCGACCGCGCGGTGGCCGCCGGGACCTTCCGCGCCGACCTGCTGTATCGCCTGCGCGAGGTGACCATCGCGCTGCCGCCGCTGGCCGACCGGGGCGACGACGTCATCACCCTGGCCCACGTGTTCCTGCGCCAGGCCGAGGCGCAGCTGGGGCTGCGCAGCCACCGGCTGGCGCCTGGGGCGGTGGCCGCGCTGGCGGCCCACCCGTGGCCCGGCAACGTGCGCGAGCTGCGCGCGACCATGCGGCGCGCCGCGGTGCTGGCCGACGGCGCGGTCGTCGAGGCGGCCGAGCTGGGGCTGGCTCCACCATCGCACGCGGCCCCGGGCGACGACGACGACCTGGGCGATCTGGACCGCCCGCTGGAGGTGGCCCGGGACGGGTTCGCGCGGCGTTACGTGGCGGCGGTCCTGGCGCGCCACGGCGGCAACCGCGAGGCCGCGGCGGCCGCCCTCGGCATCAGCCTGCGGTCGCTGTTTCGCTACCTGGCCTAGCGTCGCCTGCCCCGGCGCGACCGGGCCGGACCTGGCCCGCCCGGCCTGCGCTGCCTGCTGCGCCGCGCGGGCCGGCGCGGCGATCGAGCGACCACGCCGGCTGCGGGTTGCCCGGCCGCCCGACGGTGCGCTAAGAAGGCCGCCACGCCGCACCAGTCGCGGCCGCATCAAAGGAAGCGTTCGATGGCCAAGATCAAGGTGAAGAACCCCGTCGTCGAGATGGACGGGGACGAGATGACCCGCATCATCTGGCAGTTCATCAAGGACAAGCTGATCCTCCCGTACCTGGAGATCGACCTCAAGTACTTCGATCTCGGCATCGAGCACCGCGACGCGACCGACGACCAGGTCACGATCGACAGCGCCAACGCCACCAAGGAGTTCGGCGTCGCCGTCAAGTGCGCCACCATCACGCCGGACGAGGCCCGGGTGAAGGAGTTCGGCCTCAAGCAGATGTGGCGGTCGCCCAACGGCACCATCCGCAACATCGTCGGCGGCACCATCTTCCGCGAGCCGATCATCTGCAAGAACGTGCCGCGCCTGGTGCCGGGCTGGACCCGGCCCATCGTGGTCGGCCGCCACGCCTTCGGCGATCAGTACAAGGCGACCGACTTCGTGGTCCCCGGCCCCGGCACGCTGACCATGACCTACACCCCGGCCGACGGCGGCAAGCCGCTCGAGTTCAAGGTGTTCGACTTCCCGGGCGGCGGCGTCGCCATGGGCATGTACAACCTCGACGAGCAGATCATCGGCTTCGCCCGCAGCTGCATGACCTACGGCCTCAACCGGGGCTGGCCGGTCTACCTGTCGACCAAGAACACCATCTTGAAGAAGTACGACGGGCGCTTCAAGGATCTGTTCCAGCAGGTGTTCGACGCCGAGTTCGCCGACAAGTTCAAGGCGGCCGGCATCGTCTACGAGCACCGCCTCATCGACGACATGGTGGCCTCGGCCATGAAGTGGGACGGCGGCTTCGTGTGGGCGTGCAAGAACTACGACGGCGACGTCCAGTCGGACTCGGTGGCCCAGGGCTTCGGCTCGTTGGGGCTCATGACCTCGGTGCTGCTGACGCCCGACGGCAAGACCGTCGAGGCCGAGGCCGCGCACGGCACGGTGACCCGCCACTACCGCGAGCACCAGAAGGGCCGCCCGACCTCGACCAACCCGATCGCGTCGATCTTCGCGTGGACCCAGGGCCTCAAGTACCGCGGTCAGTTCGACGACACGCCCGAGGTGGTGCGGTTCGCCGACGCGCTCGAGCAGGTGTGCGTCGAGACCGTCGAGAGCGGCAAGATGACCAAGGACCTGGCGGTGCTGATCGGCAAGGATCAGCCGTGGCAGACCACCCAGGAGTTCCTCGACACCATCGACGCCAACCTCAAGGCGAAGATCGCCAGCTGGGCGTGAGCGGGGGCACCGCGGCCCGGCTCACCGCGCGACCAGCGCGGTGAACAGGTGGGCGAGGGTGGCGGCGGGGTCGGCGCACCAGCCGGCGTGGACCACGCTGCACTGCACGACGGTGCTGCGCGGCGCGACCAGCCAGCGGAACCGCTCCGGCGCCGGCAGGGCGGCGATCGGGCCGGCCTCGGCGTCGCCGCGGCTCACCGCCGCGATGGCGCGCAGCCGGGTCAGGATGGCGGCCACGTCGGCGGCGGCGGCCAGGGCGTGGACCCGGGCCGCGATCGCTGCGTCGGCGTCGAAGCGCGCGCCCAGGAAGCCGCGGGTGCGCGCGAACACCAGCACGCCGACGTTGGTGAACTCCTCGCGGTCGATCCGCGGCACTGCGCGCACCACCGCGTAGTCGTACGGCCCCGGCTCGCTCACCGCGCCACCTCGGCCACCAGGTCGGGCAGGGCGGCCCGGCGCGCGGCCAGGCGCGCCACGAAGGCGCCCCGGCGGGTGTCGGCGGCCTCGGCGTCGGCGGCCAGCCACTCGTCGGGCACAACCGCCAGCGCCGCGGTCAAGGCGGCGTCGTCGGCGGTCTCCGCGACCCACCGCGCCGCGGCCACCACGTCGTCGGCGACCGCCGCCAGCACGTGCTCGGTCAGGCGCGGCAGGCGGGCGGTGGCGTTGGCGGTCGAGCCGTCCCAGTGGTGCTGCCAGTACAGCGCCGCGCCGTGGTCGATGAGCCACAGCCGCCCACCGGCCAGGAGCAGGTTGGGGTTGCGGAAGCTGCGGTCGATGTTCGAGACCAGCACGTCGAACGCCAGGATGCGCGCGGCCAGCGTCGGATCCACCGCGACCCCGGCGCTGGCGTCGTAGCCGATCGCGCCCGGGATGAACGCCATCGCCAGGTTGGTCCCGGCGCTGGCGGCCAGCAGGTCGTTGACCTCGGGGTCGCCGTCGGTGATCCCGAACCGGGGCGGGATGGTGAGGATCGCCAGCGCCGGCATCGGCAGCCCCAGCGTCGTCGCCAGCGCGCCGACGATGGCCTCGGCCACCAGCGCGCCCAGCCCCTGGCCGGCGCCGCGGAACTTCACCACCCACAGCCGGCCGTCGTCGGCCTCGATCAGGCCGGGCAGCGATCCGCCCTCGCGCAAGGCCAGGACGAAGCGCGCGGCGGCGACGGTGGGCAAGGGCGTGGCGGTCACGCCCGGCAGCGTACTCGACCGGCGGGCGCCGCGGGTCGGTCGCGGGACCTCGCCTACAGGAAGCTCTTGGCGATGTTCATCAGGTCGGTGTTGGCAGCGACCGACGCGGTGAACGCGGCCTGCTCCGAGGCCGACAGCTCGAACTGGTGGATCGACTCGGCGCCCTTGCCGGTCAGCTTGACCGGCACGCCGACGAAGGCGCCGGTGACGCCGAACTCGCCCTGCAGCTCGACCGAGCACGGCAGGATGCGGCCCTGGTTGCGCACGATGGCCTCGACCATGAGGCAGGTGCCGGCGCCGGGCGCGAGCCACGCCGAGGTGCCGATCAGGCCGGTCAGCGTGGCGCCGCCCTTCTTGGTGTTCTCGACGACGGTGGCCAGCTGCTCGGCCGACAGGAACTTGGTCACCGGCACGCTGCCGATGGTGGCGGTCGACAGGATGGGCACCATGTCCTTGTCGGTGTGGGCGCCCAAGACGATGGCGTGGACGTCCTCGACGGAGACCCCGGCCGCCATCGCCAGGTAGGTCCGGAAGCGGGCGCTGTCGAGGCAGCCGGCCGAGCCGATCACCCGCTCGCGCGGGAAGCCGGTGACCTGCTTGGCGACGAACACCATGGCGTCGAGCGGGTTCGACACCACGATCAGGACCGCGTCGGGCGCGTGCTCCTTCACGTTCTTGCAGATGTCGCGGACGATGCCGGCGTTGATGTTGATGAGCTCCTCGCGCGACTGGCCCGGCTTGCGCGGGACGCCGGCGGTCATGACCACCACGTCGGCCCCGGCCATCGCCTCGGGCTTGTCGGTGGCGACGAAGGAGGTGTTGTTGAAGCCCTCCCACGGGCCGCACTGGGTCAGGTCGAGGGCGCGCCCCTCGGCCGCCGTGGCCTTGAGGTCGATGAGCACCAGGTCACCGAGCTCCTTCTGGACTGCCCACTGGGCGACGGCCGCACCGACGTTGCCGCCGGCACCAACGATGGCGATCTTGGGACGCTTGATCATGATGCGGGTGCATACCCCCGGGTCCGGTGGCTTGGCAAGACGCGGCCCCGGCGATACCGTCGGGTCGTGGCCAAGCACATCGACCTGTTCAAGTCCTGGTCCGAGTCCATCGTCGGCGACGTGGCCGCGCTCAAGGCCCTGGTGGAGTCATCGGCGGAGCTGGAGGCCCGACGGCTGGCCGCCGGCGCCCTGGGGTACCTGGTGACCCGGATGGACCTGGTGCCCGACTGGGAGGCCGGGATCGGCGCGCTGGACGACGTCATGGTGCTGCGGGTGTGCGCGCAGCTGGCGGCCGGGCACGGGCTGGCCCAGGTCGACGAGGCCCACGAGATCACGTTGGCGCGGATGGCCAACGAGGCCGAGCGCATCGCCGAGTTCCTGGGGCCCGAGAGCTACGACAAGCTGCGGGCCTACGCGCGCAAGCTGTCCGACGCGGTGGTCCGGGGCCGGGCGCCGGCCACCATCCTCGTCGACGCCGCCGCGCGCGCCGCGCTGTTCGCCGAGGTCGATGACGAGGTGAAAAAGACCGTCCCGGTGGTGGTGGTCGACCCGGCCGACGCCGAGCTCCGCCTCAAGGCGTACCTGGCGCACAAGCTCAAGTAGCGCGGCCGGCCGCGTGGCCGTTGCGCGGGTGGCGCGTCCGCGGTACCACCGGCCCATGCGAACCTGGGGACTTGCGATGGCCGCCGCGGCGGCGATCGTGCTGACGGCACCCGCCGCGCACGCCGATCCAACCTTCGACGAACTGGCGGCCCAGGCCCGGCCGCTGTCGAGCGCCGACGTGGCGGGCCTGGCGTGGGCGCTCACCACGCCGTGCACCGACGGCGCCGACGCCGCCCAGCGCCTGTGCCGGGCGGTGCGCGATCAGCGCGCGGCGGCGCTGCGCGCCGGCACCTGGCTGGTCGACGCCGAGGCCGGGGCGTTCTCGATCGGCGAGTGGGACCCCGACGCCAAGGCCGCCCTCATCCAGCTGGCGGGCTGCGTCGCCTGCACCAAGCCGGTGGGCGGGCTCTACCTGGTGTCCAACAAGACCGCGCCTAGCTGGAACGGCGACGTGGCCATCGCCGCCACCATCCACCAGGCGGTGCGGGCCTTCCCCACCAAGCTGGCGGCCGACAAGTGGCGCGCGGTCGCCGCCGACGCCCACGCCCAGTTCGTGATCCGGCTGCTGCCGGCCGGCGGCATGTTCGAGCGCGACGGGCACCGCGGGCTGGCGGTCGAGATCCTTGGCTACCGCGTGTACCAGCGGTGCGACGGCGCCATCGTGTGCGCGTCACCGGCGGCCCAGCCGGTCGCGGTCGACGCGTCGACCTGCGGCAAGCTGGTCGAGGCGGTCAGCCCGACCGTGGTCGAGGTCAAGCCCGACCTCCCGGCGGCGCTCACCGCGGACGACATCAAGACCGTCATGAGGTCGGTCACCGAGGCGGCCAAGGTGTGCTTCGACGACTACGGCGTGCCGGGCAAGGCCAAGCTGGTCTACACCGTCACCAACGCCGGCACCGTCTCGGCGTACGAGCAGTCGGGGGACTTCGTCGACACACCCACCGGGCGCTGCATCGACGAGGCCGCCAAGGCGGTCACCTTCCCGGCGGTGAAGAAGAAGAGCTTCACGTTCACCTACCCGATCAACGTCCAGTGAGCGCGCGCGTTGGCCTGGCGCTGGCGGCGTGCGCGCTGGCGGCGTGTGGCGACGATCCGCGCTCGGTGGTGAGCGTGACCGCGCCGCCCGAGCTGGTGGCGACGTTCACCGAGTTCGTCGGGTTCATCCCTGGGCGCTTCGACGTGGTGGCCAGCGGCGAGCCGACGCCCGCGGCGCTGTACCGCGTCGAGGTGGTGACCGACCTGGGGAGCTGCAGCGAGTGCTACCGCATCGATCCGGTGGCGAACGACCCGCGCGCCTGGGTGGTCCACGCCAGCGATCGCCTGGGCGCGCAGTACGGCGTGGCCGAGGCGTTCGAGCTGCTCGGCTACCGGTTTCGCCACCCGTTCGACACCTACGTGCCGGCGCGGCCGAGCCCGAGCGCCGACGGCCTGGCCCGGCTCGGCACCCTGCACACCCCGGCCATGGCGGTGCGCGGCCTGCACCTGCACACGCTGCACCCGACCGAGGCGCTGTACGCGCTGTGGGAGCCCGACGATGACGGCGCGCGGGCCCGGCGCATCTTCGACTGGGTCATCAAGAACCGCGGCAACCTCGTGCAGTGGGTCGCGCTCGACGACATCCTCGACGACGCCCGCGCCGCGACCTGGCGCACGCTGACCTCGGCGCTCATCGACGACGCCCACGCCCGCGGGCTGCGCCTGGGCCTGGGGTTCCAGCTGTTCGGGGCGTCGAGCCTGCAGCAGGGCTACGACCTCATCGACGATCCGGTCGACCCGATGGTGCCGTCGACCTCGACCTCGGCGCAGATCGCCCGGCGCCTGCCGCGGCTGGTCGACGGCGTGCCGTTCGACGTCTACGAGATGTCGTTCGGCGAGTTCTTCGGCGCCGACCCGGCGGTCTTCGTGGCGACGGTGTCCGACGCCTACCAGCAGCTCCACGCGCTGGCGCCCCAGGCCGAGGTCACCGCGGTCATCCACGTCGGCAACTCGCCCGAGCAGCGGGTGACCTACATGGGCGAGGACCTCATCTACTACTTCCTGGTGAAGTTCGCCGATCCCCGCATCGTCCCGCAGGTCCACTCGGTCATGTACTACAACCTGTTCGAGGACGCGGGCGGGGCCTACCACCACGACCAGTTCGACGAGCACCGCCAGTTCCTGCTCGACCGCCTGCGGGCCGGGCTGCGGGTGCAGTACAAGCCCGAGACCGCCTACTGGGTGGCGTTCGACGACTCGGTGCCCACCTACCTGCCGCTGTACCTGTTGTCGCGGCAGCTCGATCGCGATCGCATCGCGGCGGCGGCCGCCGCCGGCGGCTTCGCCAGCCTGGCCGAGGAGCTGTTGTTCTCGACGGGCTGGGAGTGGGGCTACTGGCAGAACGACGTGCTGTCGATGCGGGCCGAGTACGAGCCGCCGGCCTCGGTGCTGGCCCAGCTGATCGACCTGTACGCGCCCGACCATCCCGAGCTGCCGGCCCGGATCGTCGAGCTGGCCGAGGCCCAGCACGCCGGGCTGATCGGGCAGCGCCTGGCCGCGTACCAGGCCGGTCGCGACGCCCTGATCGACGCCGCGGCCCCGCGCATCGTGGCGGCGCCCGACCGGATCGACGTCGACGACGTGGCCGACCTCAGCCCGGCCGACCGGGCGCGGTTCGACGCCGACGTGGTCGTGCCGCTCGAGGCCTACGCCGCCCGCCTGGCCGACATCGCGGCGCGCACCACCAACCGCGCTGCGGCCGATCGGTGGGCGGCCGAGGTGATCGACGGCGTCGCGGTGACCCAGCTGCGGGCGGCCTTCGTGGCCGGCGTCTACCGCGCCGTGACGGCCCAGGCCGCCGGCGACGCCGCGGCGGCCGCCGCGGCCCTGGCCGGGGCCGATCGGGCCTACGCCGCCGCCGTCGACGTGGTGGCTCGCCGCCACGCCGATCGCCACGATCCCGATCCACGGCTGGTCGCCAACAACGACAACCGGACGATCTACGCCTACGGCTACCTGCGCTTCGCCAACGACCTGTGCTTCTGGCGCCGCGAGCGGGTGATGGCCGGCAACGCCGTCGACGGCACCGCGCTGACGCCGCCCGACTGCTTCTTCCCGTGACGGTGGCTCGGTGACCGGCAAGCGGCGCCGGGTCCTGGCGATCGTCGCCACCGATCGTACCTTCGAGCCCAGCCGGCATGGCACCGCGCGGGTGTGGGTCGGTGCCTGCATCCACTGCCGGAGCCCGCTCACGGTGGGCGACGACGGGACGCCGATCTCTCAGGCCACCATCGAGCACATCTGGCCGCAGCGCCACGGCGGCGACAACCAGCTGCTCAACCTGGCGCTGGCGTGCGGCCAGTGCAACCGCCAGAAGGGCGCCCGCCACGACACTCGGTCGCGCACCGATCCTCGCTTGCTCGAGATCACCGCGGCGCTCAAGGCGCGTCGCCAGGAGCGCTGGCGCGAGCCGCCGCCGGAGCTGGCCGGCCACGTGGCCTGGGCCGCCGCCAACACCGACTGAGCGCTGGGCGCGGCGGGCCGCAGGTCAGCGGTCGCGGCCGCGTCCCAGCAGCCGGCGCAGCGCACGGGACGTCGCCAGGCGGGGCAGGGCCCCCAAGCCGCGTGCCAGGCCCCGGGTCAGGTCGGCCGCCAGCGCCAGCGGCGAGCCGCCGCGCGCCATCACCGCGGTGCGCTGGCCGGTCGCCACGTCCTCGACTGCGCCCCGGGCCACGGTCCGGGTGCCGTCGGAGCGGATCTCGATCACCATCCGCGCGACCACCGGGAGGTCGTCGTCGGTGGCCAGCGCCTGCCCGGCAGGTGTCGTCAGCTCGACGGGCTCGGCCGGGCTGGTCGGGCCCGACCCGGCGTCGCGATCGTCAGGCGGGCGCGAGGGACTCACCGGGTGAGGATCACCGATCCGCGTGCGGCATTCCACCGCAGCTGCCCCGCCCGGATCGGTGCGGCGTATTGTCGCGCGGATCGCACCATCGGCGACGCAGCGACCGCCCATGCTCCGGCTGACCTTCCCTCGTTGCCACCCAATCCTGCGGAAAGCCAGGGGGATCCAACCGTGTCGGAGCTGACCACCATGAGGCGCACAGACCGCTTGCGCAAGGCCCGCGACAATTTCGACCGGTACCGAACCTTGCGAAACCGCTTCTGTCTGTGGTGGAAACACCCTCGTTCGCACAGCCCGTGCGGGCAAACGTTCCCCGGCCCATACGTCACGGTGCTCCCGGGCGGGGACTGACCCTGTAGGAACCGATATGGCTCGCTTCCTGTTCCCTGAGTGGACCCAGAAACTCAAGAAGTACGTGCTCACACCGGCGGCCGTCCTCGGCCCGGTGTACCTCGTGCTTTTGGCCGGCTTCGTGAAGGATCCCGAGACGCTGCGCATCGGCTACATGCCGACGCAGCCGGTGCCGTACAGCCACGCGCTGCACGTCGGCGAGCTCGGCCTCGACTGCCGGTACTGCCACAACGTCGTCGATCGGTCGCCCAAGGCGGGCGTGCCGCCGGCGGCGACGTGCATGAACTGCCACCAGTCGGTGAAGCCCAAGAGCGAGAAGCTCACGCCGGTGCGGCAGGCGTTCTTCGAGAACGAGCCGCTCAAGTGGATCCGGGTGACCGACCTCCCGGACTACGTCTACTTCAACCACAGCGCGCACGTGACCCGCGGCATCGGCTGTGAGTCGTGCCACGGCCGCATCGACCAGATGGTCAAGGTGTCCCAGGCCAAGCCGCTGACCATGAAGTGGTGCCTGGACTGCCACCGGAACCCGACGCCGAACCTGCGCGATCCGGCCAACGTGACCCAGATGGGTTACAAGCCGCAGCCCGGCGAGGGCGCGCGCATCAAGACCGCCCTTGGCATCAACCCGCCGACGGATTGCTCCACATGTCATCGCTGAACCCGCCCGCTAGCTCTGACACCGACGAGACCATCGCCGCCGCGCCCGGTCGCAGCCACGGCTACTGGAAGAGCCTGGCCGAGATCGATCCGACGGCCGCCGCCGCCGAGGCCGACGACGCGGCCGAGGGCGAGGTCGTCGATCCGCTCAACCGGCGCAACTTCATGCAGCTCATGAGCGCGTCGCTGGCCCTGGCCGGCGTCGCCGGCGCGGGCTGCAAGCGCTACGACCGGGAAGAGATCGTCCCGCTGTCGCGTCGCCCCGAGGACCAGATCCCCGGCGTGACCCAGCAGTACGCCACCGCGTTCGAGTTCGGCGGCATGACCCAGGCCCTCCTGGTCACCTCGTACGAGGGCCGCCCGATCAAGATCGACGGCAACCCCGAGCACCCGTTCGCCAGCGGCGGCGTGGTGTCGGGCACCAAGCGGCACGCCGGCTCCTCGGTGTTCGCCCAGGGCTCGATCCTCCACCTGTACGACCCCGAGCGCTCGCAGGGCGTGCTGCGCGGCGGCAAAGGCGCCAGCTTCGGCGACTGGAAGGCGTACGTCGACACGCTGCGCGCCAGCCCCAACTGGAGCGGCGTGCGCGTGCTGGCCGAGGCGTCGTCGTCGCCGACGGTGGCCGAGCTCAAGCGCCGCCTGCTGGCCGCCTACCCGGGCGTCACCTGGCACGAGTGGGAGCCGGTGTCGTTCGACAACGAGCGCGCCGGCCTGCGCATGGCGTTCGGTCGGCCGATGCGGGCGATGGCCCACCTCGATCGCGCCACCACGATCGTGTCGCTCGACTGTGACTTCTTCACCGAGCACCCGGCGTCGGCGGCCTACGCCCGCGACTTCGGTCGCAGCCGCAAGCCCAACGGCGGCTCGCTCGGCCCCGGCAAGATGAACCGCCTGTACGCCATCGAGAGCGCGTACACCCACGCCGGCGTCGTGGCGGACCACCGCCTGCCGCTGCGCAGCGAGCACATCCTGCCGTTCCTGCAGGCGATGGACGCCGCCCTGACCGGCGGCGCTGCCGAGGGCTCCGAGGTCCTGGGCGACGCCAAGGTGGCGCCGTTCCTCAAGGCCCTGGTCGAGGACATCAACGCCACCCGCGGTGGCGCGGTGCTCCTGGCCGGCCGGCGCCAGCCGCCCATCGTCCACGCCCTGGTCGCCAAGATCAACACGGCGCTGGGCGGCGGCATGGTGACCTACACCGAGGACCCCGAGCCGACCCGCGCCGATCACGCGGACAGCCTGGCGGCCGTCGTGCGCGACCTCAAGGCCGGCCAGGTCCAGACGCTGATCATGCTGGGCGGCAACCCGGTCTACGACGCGCCGGCCGACCTCGACTTCGCGGCGGCGCTGGCCCAGGCCAAGACCTCGGTCCACCTGTCGGAGTACGCCAACGAGACCTCGGTGGCGTCGAGCTGGCACGTGCCGCGGGCCCACTTCCTCGAGTGCTGGGGCGACGCGCGCACCTGGGACGGCACCTGGACCGTCCAGCAGCCGCTGATCCTCCCGCTGTACGGCGGCCTGTCGACCATCGAGCTCCTGGCCGCGCTCCTGGGCGAGACCAAGTCGGCCGAGCAGCTGGTGCGCGAGAACGTGGAGGCCACCGGCAAGGCGTGGCGCGCCTCGGTCCACGACGGCTACGTCGCCGACACCGCCGCGCCCGCGGTCACCGCCGCGGTCGGCGCGCTGCCGCCCACCACGCTGACGGCGACGCAGAAGGCCGGCCTCAACACCCCCAACGGCTCGCTCGAGGTGGCGTTCCTGCCGTCGAGCTCGACCTGGGATGGTCGCTTCGCCAACAACAGCTGGCTGCAGGAGACCCCGGACTTCCTCACCAAGGTGACCTGGGACAACGTCGCGCTGGTGGCCAAGGACACCGCCGACGGCCTGGGCATCCACTCCCAGGACATGATCCGCATCACCGTCGGCGACCGCAAGGTCGAGATGGTGGCGCTGGTCATGCCGGGCCAGGCCCGGGGCTCGATCGGCGTCATCCTGGGCGGCGGGCGCACCAAGGCCGGCTCGGTCGGCAACAAGGGCGGCGAGTGGAAGGGCGGTGGCTGGAACACCTACCAGCTGCGCACCTCGTCGGGCCTCGACGTCATCGCTGGCGCCAAGGTCGAGAAGACCGGCAGCAAGTACGTCATCGCCACCACCCAGGACCACTGGGACATCCGCCAGGGCCTGGCGCTCAGCGACGACCCGATCACCGGCGTCGGCGACACCGGCATCCGCGAGCGCATGGATCGGATCGTCAAGGAGACCACCTTGGCGACCTACAAGGGCGAGTACCGGGCCCAGGAGCCCGAGCCGTTCTACAAGGACGAGGGCCACCCGGCCGGCGCCGACGGCCGCACCCACGCCCGCGGCCTGTCGCCGTTCGAGGAGCACGAGTACCTCGGCCACCGCTGGGCCATGGCCATCGACCTGGGCTCGTGCATGGGCTGCAACGCCTGCATGGTGGCCTGCCAGTCGGAGAACAACGTCCCGGTGGTGGGCAAGAAGCAGGTCCACACCAACCGCGAGATGCACTGGATCCGCATCGACCGCTACTTCAAGGGCGACATCGCCGACCCCGAGGTGGTGTCGCAGCCGGTGGCGTGCCAGCACTGCGAGAACGCGCCGTGCGAGCAGGTGTGCCCGGTGGGGGCGACGATCCACTCGTCCGAGGGCCTCAACGACATGGTCTACAACCGCTGCGTCGGCACGCGGTACTGCCTCAACAACTGCCCGTACCGGGTACGGCGCTTCAACTTCTTCAACTACCACACCGACCTCAAGGACTCCCGCAACAACGTGCGCAAGCTCCTGTTCAACGCCGAGGTCACCGTGCGCGAGCGCGGCGTGATGGAGAAGTGCACCTACTGCGTGCAGCGCATCCAGAACGCGAAGATCAAGGCCAAGAACGCGGGCAACCGTGGCGTCATCGCCGACGGCACCATCACCACCGCGTGCCAGTCGGCGTGCCCGACCGAGGCCATCGTGTTCGGCGACCTGATGGACCCCGACAGCCGGGTGTCGAAGCTGCACGGCGACAAGCGCCAGTACGAACTGCTCAGCGACCTCAACGACAAGCCGCGGACGCGCTTCCTCGCCCGCGTGAAGAACCCGAACCCGGCACTGGCGAGCACCGCCGGCGCGCACGGAGGCCACTGAGCCATGGCGAGCGCAATCGAAGCTCACGACGAGCACCACGGCGAGTCCGCCCGTGCGTCGTTCCGCGGGGTCACCCGGGACGTCTCCAACGTCGCGCTGAAGCCGATCGGCAAGTGGTGGTACCCGGCCTTCGGCGTCGCGCTGATGATGCTGGGCTGCCTGGTGGTGGCGGTGGTCCACCTGTTCCAGTACGGCATCGGCGTCTGGGGTAACAACAACATCCAGGGCTGGGCCTGGGACATCACCAACTTCGTGTTCTGGGTCGGCATCGGCCACGCCGGCACGCTGATCAGCGCGGTGCTCTACCTGTTCCGGCAGGACTGGCGCACCAGCATCAACCGCTCGGCCGAGGCGATGACCATCTTCGCCGTGGCCTGCGCCGGCATCTTCCCCATCCTGCACACCGGCCGCCCGTGGTTCGCGTGGTGGATGATCCCGCACCCCAACGACATGGGCATGTGGCCGCAGTTCCGCAGCCCGCTCATGTGGGACGTGTTCGCGATCTCGACCTACGCCACCACGTCGATCCTGTTCTGGTACATGGGCATGGTCCCCGACCTGGCGACCCTGCGCGACCGCTCGAAGGACAAGGTCCGCCAGGTGGTCTACGGCATCCTGGCGCTGGGCTGGCGCGGTTCGGCCCGCCAGTGGCACCGCTACGAGCGCGCCTACCTGATCCTGGCGGCGCTGTCGACGCCGCTGGTGCTGTCGGTCCACTCGGTGGTGTCGTTCGACTTCGCGACCTCGCAGAACCCGGGCTGGCACACCACCATCCTCCCGCCGTACTTCGTCGCCGGCGCCATCTTCAGCGGCTTCGCCATGGTGATGACGCTCATGATCCCGGCCCGCGCGCTGTTCAACCTGAAGCACATCATCACCGACGACCACATCGAGGCGATGTGCAAGGTCACGGTCGCCACCGGCACCATGGTCGGCGGCGCCTACGCCATCGAGCTGTTCACCGCCTGGTACTCGGGGAACATGTGGGAGTGGTTCACCTTCAAGAACCGCATCCTCGGCCCGTACACCTGGGCCTACTTCATCATGGTGAGCTGCAACGTCATCGCGCCCCAGTTCTTCTGGTTCAAGCGGTTCCGCAAGAACATGGTGTTCGTCGTCGTGCTGTGCTGCTTCATCAACGTCGGCATGTGGTTCGAGCGCTTCGTCATCATCGTCAGCTCGCTGGCGCGCCAGGCGCTGCCGGGCCAGTGGGGCTACTTCTCACCGACCAAGTGGGACGGCCTGACGCTCCTCGGCAGCTTCGGCCTGTTCTTCACGCTGTTCCTCCTGTTCGTGCGGTTCGCGCCGATCGTCGCCATGGCCGAGGTCAAGGCGGTGTCCCCGGCGGCCCACGCGGGCAAGGACGACCACTGACCCCGGGCCACCCCTGGCCGGCGCCCCGGGCCGGCTGACCGATTCCGCTCCTCCCGACTCACCTGCTCCCTGCGAGAGACCACGCACATGGAAGCTGACAACACCCCCACCGACGAGCCCACGGCCACGCCGGTCGATCACGGCGACGCCGCCGACCATGGCCAGGCCGGCCATGGCGACGGCGGCTCCGACGAGCCGACCGCCGGCGACCGCGAGCTGCACGGCCTCCTGGCCGAGTTCGAGACCCCGGGCGCGCTGATCGCGGCGGCCCGCAAGGTCAAGAACGCGGGCTACACCGAGTTCGACTGCTACAGCCCGTTCCCGGTCCACGGGATCGACGACGCCATGGGCATCCAGCGCACCAAGCTGCCGCTGGTCGTGTTCGCGGGCGGCGCCGCCGGCCTGATCGGCGGCCTGTTCCTCCAGTGGTGGATGAACGCCCACAACTGGCCGTGGATCGTCGCCGGCAAGCCGACCTGGTCGATCCCGGCCAACGTGCCCATCGCCTACGAGACGACCATCCTCCTGTCGGTGCTCACCACGTTCTTCGGGATGTGGATGGCCAACAAGCTGCCCCAGGTGTGGCACCCGTACTTCAGCCTAGACCGGTTCGCCAAGGTGACCGACGACGGCCTGATGATCGGCATCGACGCCAAGGATCAGCGCTTCGACCTCGAGCAGACCAAGCAGCTCTTGGTCGCGGCCGGCGCCACCGACGTCGAGGAGTGCTACCGCGACCTCCGGCCCGAGGCCACCGAGGTCCCCAAGTGGATCTACGGCGCGATGACGGTGATGACGGTCCTGGCCATCATCCCGTTCGCGCTGGCCGCGAAGGCCCGGCGCTCGACCTCAGCCGACCCGCACTGGCACATCTTCTCGGACATGGACTTCCAGCCCAAGGCCAAGAGCGACCAGGCGTTCCCCGAGTTCGCCGACGGTCGCGCCAACCGCGGCGAGATCGCCGGGACCATCGCCCGCGGCAGCCTGGACGCCGACGACGCCTACTACCGCGGCCTGCGCGACGGTCAGTGGATCACCGACGTGCCGGCCGACGTGACGGTCGACCGCGACCTGCTGGCCCGGGGCCAGGGGAAGTTCAACATCTACTGCGCGCCGTGCCACGGCTACGACGGCAACGGCCACGGCATCGTCCCCGAGCGGGTCGCGCAGGCGGGCGGCGCCTGGGAGGCCCGCAACCTGACCGCGCCCGAGACCATCAAGCTCCCCAACGGGCAGCTCTTCAACACCGTGTCCAACGGCTACAACACGATGATGGGCTACGCCGCCCAGATCCCGGTCCAGGATCGGTGGGCCATCGTCCTTTACGTCCGCGCGCTGCAGCGCGGCCAGAACGCAACCCAGGCCGAGATCCCGGCCGGCGTCCAGGTTCGGTGAGGAAGCCATGAGCGCGACCAAGAAGCTTCATCCCGACGAGAAGATCAAGGCCGACAAGTTCGGCGGGCAGATGTTCAAGATCGGCGCCGGCGTCGGCGTCGTGCTCTTGGGGCTGTCCGTGGCGCTGGGGGCCGGGGAGGGTGACGGCTGGCGTCACTTCCTCCACGCCTACCTGACCGCGTGGTCGTTCATCTTCTCCATCTGCATCGGCTCGCTGTTCTTCGTCTTGATCCACCACCTGGCCCGCGCCAAGTGGGGCATCGTGCTGCGCCGCCAGGCCGAGTTCATCACCGGCGCGCTGCCGTTGGTCGGCGTCCTGGGCCTGGTGTTCATGCTGCCGGTGGTGCTGGGCAACCAGAACCTCTACTACTGGACGGTCCACCAGCTCCACGACAGCCAGCACCCGCTGTTCCACCACATGCACGGCAGCGGCAAGACCGGCTGGTGGCTCGACCCGGTGTTCTTCTTCGGCCGCTACCTGTTCTACTTCGCGGTCTACATCGGCATCGCCACTTGGTTCCGCAAGCAGAGCCTGGCCCAGGACGCCGACGGTGACGCCAACCGCTCGGAGCAGATGCGCGTCTGGTCGGGGCTCGCGGTCTTGATCTACTCGCTGGTGACGGTGTTCGTCGCCACCGACCTGTTCATGACGCTGCAGCCGATGTGGTTCTCGACCATCTACGCGGTCAACTACTTCTCGGGCGCCATGCTGGCCACGTACTGCGTGCTGGCGGTCATGAGCATGGTCATCCAGCGCAGCGGCCGGCTCCAGACCTCGATCACCGTCGAGCACTACCACGACATCGGCAAGTACATGTTCGGGTGGACCTTCTTCTGGATCTACACCGCGTTCTCGCAGTTCATGCTGCAGTGGTACAGCAACATCCCCGAGGAGACCGTCTGGTACAACTACCGGCTGTTCGGCGGCTGGCAGATCGTCTCGCTGGTGGTGCTGCTGGGCCACTGGGCGTTCCCGTACGTGTCCCTCATGACCCGCTGGACCAAGCGCATCCTGCCGCTGTTGGCGTTCTTCGCCGTGTGGCAGCTGGTGTTCCACTACATCGATCTGTACTGGAACGTGATGCCCAACCAGCAGTGGACCATGATCGGCAAGTGGAACATGGGGCCGCTGCAGGGACCGCCCGAGGCGTTCAAGGTCGGGTTCCGCATCGTCGACGTGACCCTGCTGGTCGGCCTGGTCGGGCTGTGGCTGGCCGGGGTCGGGCGGTCGATGAAGGGCAACCTCTTGCCCACCCACGATCCGAAGCTGGGCGCGTGCCTGGCGTTCGAGAACTACTGAGGTCGTCATGAGCGAGCACGGCGAGAAGAAGAATCCCGACAAGCTCAACACCGTCGCGATCGTCACGGTCGGCCTGACCGGGGCGGCGCTGGTGTACCTGTCGATCATCGGCGTCGAGACCCTGTACCTGGGCGACGCGGCACGGGTGAACAAGGTCGCCAAGTTCGGGCGGCAGGGCGAGACCATGGTCACCCTGCGCGCCACCCAGGTCGGCAAGGTCACCGGCAACGGCGGCCACGAGGCGCTGACCGGCGGCAAGGGCCGGGACGGCGTCCAGCTCTACGTGGTGCCCATCGAGGCGGCCATGGACCTGGTGGTCCGCGACGTGAAGGTCGATCCGGCCAACCTGGTGCCGGCCGTGTCGCGGTCGGAGTTCACCACCATCAAGCCGGTGTTCGGCCGGCCGCAGGTGCTGTCGGCGCCGCAGCCGATCGGCCAGAGCGCCCCGGTGGTCGATCCGGCTGCCCCGGTCGACGGCGCGGCGCCCGACGGCGCAGCTCCGGCCGACGCCACCGCGCCTGCCGGGGCGACGGCTCCGGTCGAGACCGGTGCCGCGGCGACGCCGCCCGCCACGGCCCCTGCGACAACGACGCCGGTTCCCTCCGGCGCCAACCCGCGGTAACACGACGTCATGAACCACTCCCGGGCGCTGTTCGTCGCTGTGGGGCTCGCGCTGGCGAGCCTGGCGACGGCGGCGCGTGGGCAGGGGTTCGCGCCCGGGCGGGCCAGCGGCGAGTCGGAGCTGGCGCGGCCGCCGGACGCGCTGATCGAAGCGGTCCAGGTCACCGAGCGCTTGCGCGCGCGGGTGCCGCTCGACGCCAGGTTCCTCGACAGCGCGGGCCACGCGACCACGCTGGGGGCGGCGCTCGGCGGCGAGCTGCCGGTGCTGCTCACGTTCAACTACTCGAGTTGCCCGGCGCTGTGCAGCTTGCACCTCAACGGGCTGGTCAAGGCGCTCGCCGCGAGCCGGTACTCGGTCGGCAAACAGGTCCGAATCGTCACCATCACCCTGGCCCCGGACGAGCCGGTGGCCGAGGTCGCCCGTACCCGTGACCGCTACCTGGCCAAGCTGGCCGAGCTGGGTGGCAAGCCCGACCCCCGCGGGTGGACTTTCTTGGTGGCCGAGCGGGCCGACGACGACCGCGCGATCCACGCGATCGCCGACGCGGTCGGCTTCGGCTACCGCTACATCCCCACCCAGCGCGAGTACGCCCACCCCGCGGCCACCATCGCGTTGTCGGCGGTCGGCACCGTGACCCGGTACCTGCACGGCGTCGAGGTCCCGGTGGGCGAGCTCGACGAGACCATCGCCCGGGCCGGCCTGGACGAACCCTCGGCCGCCGCCGGCTTCGCCGTGGCGTGCCTGCACTGGGACGCATCCGCCAACAGCAAGCGCTGGGGCGGGACCGTGATGAAGTTTGCAGCACTCGGATTCCTCGCCATCGGCCTGTTGGTCGGCGGCGCCCTGGTCGCGCGACACCGGCGGCGACCGCCTGGAGTTGACCCCTCATGAAGATCGTCACGAAGGCGCTGCTCTCGCTGGCGCTCCTGGCTGGCCTGGCGGCCTCCGGGGCTGCTCAGCCCTCACCGACCGCGCCGACGCCTCCCGCGCCGGCCCCTGCTGACCCTGCCGCGGCCGCGCCGACGGCCGCCGCGCCGACCGATCCCGCCGCCGCGCCGGTGGCCCCCGCGGCGGCACCGGCGGATCCTGCCGCGGCACCGACGGCCGCGGATCCGCCCGCGGCCGCACCGGCGGCTCCTGCGGCTGCACCGGCGGCGGCGCCGGCTGCCGCGCCTGCGCCCGAGGGGCCGGGGTGGTGGGAGAAGGACGTCGGCAACATCAAGGACGCCAACTACGCGCGCAACGGCACGTACTGGCTGCCGCCGGCGGCGTCGACCGGCGCTGACGGCCCCGACCGGTTGTACATGGCGATGATCGCCATGTCGGCGTTCTTCTTCTTCGCCATCACCGGCGCCGTCATCTACCTGGTCATCAAGTATCGCCACCGGCCCGGTCACAAGGCCGAGCCGTCGCCGGCGCACAACGACGCGCTCGAGATCACCTGGACGGTCATCCCGACCATCATCTGCGTGATCCTGTTCGTCTACGGCTGGCGCAGCTACCTGACCAACGTCACCGTGCCCGAGCCGCGGGCCGAGAACGTGGTCTACGTCGAGGGCTCGAAGTGGAACTGGAACTTCCGGTACTACAACGGCCTCGAGGACAACGTCCTCCACGCCCCGATCGACCAGCCGATCAAGCTGGTGATGACCTCGCGGGACGTCCTGCACTCGTTCTTCGTGCCGGCGTTCCGCATCAAGCAGGACGTGGTGCCGCGCCGCTACACCTACGCGTGGTTCCACGCCACCAAGCCCGGCGTGTACCGGGTGTACTGCACCGAGTATTGCGGCACCGACCACTCGATGATGAAGACCAAGGTCATCGTCCACGAGCCCGGCCTGTACGAGAAGTACCTGTCCGACGCCTACGCCAAGAAGGCGTCGCTGACGGGGCCCGACCTCGGCCGCGCCATCTACGAGAAGAAGGGCTGCAACGCCTGCCACTCCATCGACGGCAGCGCCAAGATCGGGCCGACCTGGAAGGGCTCGTTCGGCACCGAGATCCCGCTGGAAGGCGGGTCCAAGGTGAAGATGGACGAGGCCTACATCAAGAACTCGATCCAGAACCCGACCGCCCAGATCCACGCCGGCTACCCGCCGAGCATGCCGGTCACGCCGCTCTCCGATAAGGAGATCGAGGGTGTGATCGAGTTCTTCAAGACGCTCAAGTAGCGAGGCCGAAATGTCCGCCGCTGTCGACACCACCTGTTCCTACCTGTCGCCGAAGGCCTCCGCCCGCAAGGGCATCCTCGGCTGGATGCTCACGCTCGATCACAAGCGGATCGGGATGATGTACCTGTTCGGCATCCTGTTCGCCCTGCTGTTGGGTGGCGCGTTCGCGCTGCTGGTGCGGGCCGAGCTGTGGACGCCCGGCGAGACCATCGTCGGCAAGGACTGGTACAACAAGTTCTTCACGCTCCACGGCGCGGTGATGGTGTTCCTGGTGATCATCCCCGGGATCCCGGCCGCCCTGGGCAACATGGTGTTGCCCATCCAGCTGGGCGCGCCCGACGTGGCGTTCCCCAAGCTCAACCTGGCCAGCTTCTACCTGTGGTGCCTGGGCGCCATCCTGCTGTTGGTGTCGGTCGTGTCCGGCGGCCTCGACACCGGCTGGACGTTCTACACGCCGTACAGCCTGCAGACCAAGACCGCGGTCATCCCGGCGGTCATGGGCGCCTTCGTCCTGGGCTTCTCGTCGATCTTCACCGGCCTCAACTTCCTGGTGACCGTCCACAAGTTCCGCCCCAAGCAGATGGGCTGGTTCCAGATGCCGCTCAACCTGTGGGCGCTGTACTCGACCGCGCTGATGCAGGTGCTGGCGACCCCGGTGCTGGGCATCACGCTGCTGCTCCTGTTCGTCGAGCGCTTCATGCACATCGGCGTGTTCGACCCGAACATGGGCGGCGACCCGGTGCTGTTCCAGCACTTCTTCTGGTTCTACTCGCACCCCGCGGTCTACATCATGATCGTGCCGGCCATGGGCGTGGTGTCGGAGCTGATGACCACGTTCTCGCGCAAGCCGATCTTCGGCTACCGCTTCATCGCCTACTCGTCGGTGTCGCTGGCGCTCTTGTCGTTCCTGGTGTGGGGCCACCACATGTTCGTGTCGGGCCAGTCGAAGCTGGCCAACATGGTGTTCTCGGCGCTGACCTTCTCGGTCGGCATCCCGTCGGCCATCAAGGTCTTCAACTGGACCTCGACCCTGTACAAGGGCGACATCCGGCTGGAGACGCCGATGCTCTACGCGCTGTCGTTCCTCATCATGTTCACGATCGGCGGCCTGACCGGCATCTTCCTGGCCATCCTGTCGATCGACGTCCAGCTGCACGACACCTACTTCGTCGTGGCCCACTTCCACTACGTGATGATGGGCTCGACGCTCATCGCCTTCATCGGCGGCCTGCACTACTGGTGGCCGAAGATGAGCGGCAAGATGTACCCCGACCGCATCTCCAAGGTCGCGGCCATCGGCGTGTTCATCGGGTTCAACCTGACGTTCCTGCCGCAGTTCGTGATGGGCTCGCGCGGCATGCCGCGGCGGTACTGGGACTACGATCCCGAGTTCAAGATCTTCCACCAGCTGTCGACGGTGGGCGCCTTCCTGCTCGGGCTGTCGCTGTTCGCGGTGGTGGTCTACCTGATCTGGTCGCTCAAGTACGGCAAGGTCGCCCCCAAGAACCCGTGGGGCGGCACCACGCTCGAGTGGGAGGCGCCGACGCCGCCGACGGTGTTCAACTTCCCCGAGCCGCCTGAGATCCCCGAGATCTACAACTACGATGACTTCGTCGACGCGCCCGACGGCGGCGTCATGCGCAAGCCCGGCGGCACGAGCGCCGCCGGCTCGAGCGGCGCGCACTGAACCCCGCGCGCCGCGCTTCCCACCTCCTGATCCCGCGTCCCTAGCCGAGGCCAGCATGAGCGAGCCCAGCCACGATCACCACGACGACCACGGCCACCACGGCTCACGGTTCATCCAGCACCACTACGACGACGCTGCCCACCAGTTCGACTCGGGCAAGCTGGGCATCTGGTTCTTCCTGGTCCAGGAGATCCTGTTCTTCTCGGCGTTGTTCGTCGCCTACATCGTGTTCCGGGCCCACCACCCGGAGATCTTCGCCTACGCCCACCACTACCTCGACGTAAAGTGGGGCGCGATCAACACCGCGGTGCTGATCGTGTCGTCGCTGACGGCGGCGTGGGCGGTGCGGTGCGCGCAGCTCAACCAGCGCAAGGGCCTGATCGCCTGCCTGTCGATCACCATCCTGTGCGCGCTGGGCTTCCTCGGCATCAAGACCATCGAGTACACGCACAAGATCCACGAGCACATCTTGTGGGGGAAGTACTTCGACCCGTGCGTGGCCTCGGCCGGCAACCACCTGCTCAACAAGGGCAACAACTGTCCGGGCTTCCGCTCGTCGGTCACCTGGGACGCCAAGAGCAACAAGGCGGCGTCGGGCTGCCTCGAGGGCGAGTTCGATCGCGAGCCCGAGGTGCCCGGCATCCAGGCCGAGTGCAAGGTGACCGAGGTCAAGGGCGCCAACCGTCGCCCGGTCGAGGCGTGCGCGGAGGAGGGTGGCAAGTCGACGTTCCCGTGCTGGGAGCTGTCGGCCAACCCCCACGTGTGCCCGGCCGGCCCCGGCGCGTTGATCATCTACGGCGACCACGCCCACCACGGCGACGTGACGGTCGAGGCCACCTGCGAGGCCGTCCCCGCGACCGCGCCGGTGGGCGACGCCTTCGCGCCGGCCGCCAAGCCCGAGGTCGAGGGACAGGCCACGTTCCGGCGCAACCCGGCCTTGACCAAGCACGAGCGGCAGCACCTGTTCGCCAGCGGGCCGCCGCCCGAGCACACCAGCATGTTCTTCAGCATCTACTTCGCGATGACCGGGCTCCACGGCATCCACGTGCTGGTCGGCGTGTTCATCTTCATCTGGCTCCTGGTCCGGGCCATCCGCGGCGACTTCACGCCGGAGTACTTCGGCCCGATCGACTACGCCGCCCTGTACTGGCACCTGGTCGACCTGATCTGGATCTTCTTGTTCCCGCTGCTGTACCTCATCCACTAGCCGGCCCGCCGGCGCCGCCCGGGCTTCGGCCCGCGCGGCCCGCCCCGCGCCAGCTCCCCTGACCGCCGCACCAAGCGGAGACGTCCCATGGCAGACCACGCGAATCACGACCACCACGGCATCTCTCACGTCGCCCCCGCCCGGGTGCTGCTGACGGCCTGGATCGGCCTGATGGTGCTGACGGTCATCACCGTCGGTGCCACCAAGATCGATCTCGGCGCCAACTACAACCTGGCGCTGGCGATGGCCATCGCGGTGGTCAAGGCGACCATCGTGCTGTTGTTCTTCATGCACCTGCGCTACGACAAGCTCTTCCACAGCGTCCTGGTCACGGGCGGCCTGTTGGCCGCCGCGCTGTTCGTCGGCTTCGCGCTGATGGACTCCGGCCAGTACCAGGACACGGTCATCTGGAACCCGGCGTCGCCGCCGGCGGCGCCGATCGGCCCGCCGCTGGTGCCCTGAGCAGGCGCGGGGCGCCGGCGCCGCTGCCGGCTCAGCGGGTCTGGGTGACGCGGAGCGCGAGGGCGCGCTTGGGGCCGTCGGCGGCCCGGGTCACGAAGGTGTGGGCCGCCGCGCGGCAGGCGTCGTCGAAGCTGGCCCGGCACCGCAGGCGGAGGCGTAGCCACAGCACGTCGTCGAGCTCGGCGCCCGACGGGAACCGGCGCAGGTAGCCATCGAGGCTGCGCAGCGCGTCGGCCGACCTGCCGGCGCTCCACTGCGCGCGTGCCAGGCCCCACGTCGCGGCGGCGGCGGCCGCGCCGCGGTTGGTCACCGACGCCCGCTGGAAGCTGCCGATGACATCGCCGTCGTCGGCCGGCGCCGGCGGTGCGGCCGCGACCGGCAGCGCGGCGAGCGCGGCGCGCAGATCGTCGCCGGGCTGGGCCGGCGGCCGGGCCGGTCGCGCCGGGCGCGGCTGGTCGGTGCGGGGCGGGGGCCGCTTGCGATCCGTCGGACTGGCCGCGGCCGCGGCGCCCGCCTCGCCCGGCCCGGCCGGACGGTGGCGCGCGGTCAGCGCGTCGAACGCGATGGCCGGCCCGACGTGCAGCGCCCCGTCGGTGGCGCTGGGAGCGGCCCCGGTCGTCCCGGCCCCGGGCGTCACCACCGCCAACGCACCCGCGGGCACCGGGCCAGGCACGGCCACCATCGCCACCACGCCGCCGTCGGTGGTCCACCCCTGGCCGGCGCGCACCGCCACCGCGGCGCCGCCGCGCTCGACCTGGACCACGCCGTGCGACACCGTCACCGCCACCGCGGGGGTGCGGCTCACCGTGAACGCCGTGCCGACCACCCGCACCGTGACGTCGTCCGCGACCACCCACAGCGGCGGCCGATCGCCGCGCGGCGCCACCTCGAGCGACACCACGCCGGTGGCCAGGGCCACCCGGATGGCGCCGTCGGGACGGGTGACCTCGAACCGCGTGCCCGGGGGGGCGTCGATGACGGCGTCACCGAGATCGACGTGGGCCCCGGCCGCGGCGGCGGTGACGCTGAGCGGGCGTGCGGGGGCCGGCCGCGGCGTCGGCCCGGTCACCTGCGACGCCACCACCGCGACGGTCGCGGCCGCCGCCGCTAGCCCGGCCACCGCGACCAGCCGCCCCCACCGCCGGGGCTGCGGCTGCGCCAGGGCCTCGCCGACGCGGGCCACCACACGTTGCTCAAGGTGGCGCCAGCGCTCGCTGTCGAGCGGCACTACCGGGACGCGATCGCGCAGGTTCATCGGGCACCTCGGTCGGTCAGGAACTCGCGCAAGACCGGGTCGCGCGCAGCGTCGGCGTCGAGCGCGCGCCGTGCGCGCCACACCCGCAGCTTGGTCGCGGTCACCGACGCGCCGGTGGCCGCCGCGACCTCCGCCATGGACCGGCCGTCGATCTCGTGCAGCGCGAACGCGATCCGGGCCGTCGGCGACAGCCGATCGAGCGCCGCGTACAGCCGGCGGATCCCGTCGCGGGCCAGGGCGTCGGTGACGCCGTCGCCGGTGGTCGTGCCCTCACCCAGCTGGTCGGTGCCGACCAGCACCGGGCGGGTCCGGCGCCGGCCGATGGCCCGGTACGCCACCCGCACCGCGATGCGATCGATCCACGTCGCCAGGCTGGCCTCGGCTCGCCACGACCCCAGCGAGGCGAACACCTGTATGAAGGTGTCCTGGATCAGGTCTTCCATCTCGGCGTTGCCGCCCAGGATGCGGTACAGGGCGCCGTGGACCCGGCCGCGGTAGCGCCGGAACAGGTCCCGGGCCGCGGCCTCCTGGGCACCGGACACCCGGCCCAGGCAGCGGTCCACCAGGACCACGTCCTCCAGATAGCTGGCCTGGGTCGTCACGATCGAGATGGTGCGCTAGCGCCCGCTCGCGGTTACACAAAAAACGTGGGCGATGGCAGCGGCCCGGCGCTCGCCCACCCACGTCGGCGCCCGCCGTCGGTGTCGATGCCGCGAGAAAGTTGAAACCCCCAGGCCCGGTCGGTGTCATGTGTCCCGAGCCGACGATGATGGCCGCGCCCACCGGGCGCGCCTCGCCGGGCCGCCGATCGTCGGGTGATCGCGCGGCCGCCGCGGCCGGAGGAGATCCAATGCGCCAGCTTCGTTCCTGGGCGCCGTGGGCCGCGTGTGCCCTCGTGCTCGCTCTCACCACCACCACCGTGTTCGCCGATCGCAAGCGGGGCAAGCGCCCGGCCAAGGCGCGGGACTCGATCGCGATGTGCACGAGCTTCGATCAGGTCGACCGCGACGACGAGGCGATCGACCTGGTGGTGGCCAACGACTGCGAGGTCGCCCTGGCGTGCGCGGTGTCGTGGAAGCTGACGTGCGTGCCCCAGCGCGGCGCGCGCCAGGCCCACCAGCACGGCGTGACCTTCGACCTGGCGCCGGCCCAGCAGCAGCGCAGCCTGGCCTCGCCCGAGGCCTGCGGCAACGACGGCTGGGAGATCGACGACGTGGTGTGGTCCTGCAAGCCCATGCCCTGATACCCCAGCGCAGCCCCGGCGGGTTCGCCAGCAGATCCAGGTAGATCTGCCGCGACGCCGGGGGCCGGCGGCCGATCGATAGATCGCCCGGCGTGGTCAGGCGTGTGTAGCTCTGTCCCGACACTCCGTATCCAGGCCCACGGCCCACGGCCGACACGGCTACCCCCAGCGGGGGCGACGGTACGGACGTCGGAGGCAAACCTCCACCGCCGTAGTATAAGGACCACAAGCCATGGGCGACCGCCAGGACATCGACGCGCTGCTGATCGGCGCTCTCTACGGAGAGCTCGATGGCGCCGACCGCGCCCGGCTCGACGTCCACCTGCGGTCGCATCCGGGGGATCGTGCGGCCCTCGACGCGCTGACCTCGACCCGGGCGCTCCTGGCCGACGTCGGCACCCGCGACCTCCTCGGCGCGGCCGAGCCGCCCAACGCCGTGTCGGCGCGCCTGATGCAAGAGGCCGCGCGGCGCGCTCCGGCGCCCCGGTCTGCCACCGGCGGGGTGCTCGGCTTCCTCGCCAGCCTCTTGCGGCCGGTGGCCGCCCACCCGGCGCTGTCGGCGGCCGCGGCGGCCATGCTGGTGATCGGCGCCGGCACGATGATGATGAACCGCGGCACGTTGGTGGTGCAGCCGCCGGCAGCGGGCCCCACCGCGACCTCGCCTGCGGTCGCGCCGCCCCCGATCGCGCCCGCGCCAGTCGCACCGGCTCAGGAGACGCTGGCGGTGCAGCTCGACGACGGCGAGCTCACGGGCCTCGACCGCAAGGGGGGCGTGGCCGCCGAGGATGGCGCCGCCGGCCCGAAGCGCGAGCTCCAGCAGCGGGGCACGGCGGCCGCCGAGTCGCGCGCGGCGGTGGCCAAGCGGGCGAACAAGCCCGACGCGCCGGCCACGGCGCGGACCTCGTTGGGCTACGTGCCGGTCGACAAGAAGGCCATCGGCGACGACTTCGCCATGAAGGACGTCGACGAGCGGGAGGCCGCGCCGCTCGCGGTGGCCAGCGACGATATCCGCGAGCAGCCCGCCAACGTGGTCAGCGGCGTCGGCCAGGTCGCCACCGCGCCAGCCGCCGGCGCTGGGGTAGCCGACCGCAGCGGCGCCGTGGCGCCGGCCCCACGCACCAACGACGCCTGGGCCCGCGACGAGCACGCCCGGATGGTCAAGCTGGTGGCGGCGGGGCGCTGCACCGAGGCTGGCAAGATCGGCGCGGACATCGCGCGCCGGGCCCCGGAGTACTACCAGTCCGCCGTGGCCAACGACCGCGCGGTACGGTCGTGCCAGGCCTACGTCGACCAGGCCCGCCGCGCCAAGGCCCCCACGAAGAGCAAGGCGACTACCCAGGCCCCCGCCGACCTCGAGTCGACCCAGAAGTAGCGGCTAGCGCCCCATCCAGCGGCGCAGCCGGCGCGGTGCGGCTGCCACGACCGCCTCGGTGGCGCAGGCCAGCGCTGCGGAGGACTTGGTGAGCCACAGCAAGCGGATGGTGCCAGGGGCGGTGGCCAGCGCCGCCGCCGCGGCCTTGGCGGCGTAGACGGCGTCCACGTGGTGGAGGCCGGCGACGGCGAGGCGGGCTGCCGCGGCCTCGCCAGGGCCGGTGACGTGGCCGTAGCCGCGCCCCAGGTACCGGCCGTCGACGACCAGGCGGCGGCCCAGGGCCCCGGCGTCCAGGCCGCTGGCGTGGCCGCGCAGCCGGTCGACCAGCGCGACCGTCCCGGCCGCCAGGCGGGCCAGCCGCCAGTGGCTGGTGATCGGCCACGGCGTTACCCGCACCGCCCGCAGCTGGGGCGGCGCCGGGGCGAGTCCCAGCGCGTGGGCCAGGTGGAGCCCCGCCAGGAGGCCGGCGGTGGTGCATCCGCTGCCGACCGGGACGATCAGCTCGTCGGGCCAGGGCAGGGCGCCGGCGGCGGCCTGGGCGGCGAGCTCGAACGCCGCCGACATCGCCCCCAGCGCGCCCTCGGCGCTGGCCCCGCCGGGCGCCATGACGTAGTCGCCGGCGCGCCGGCGCAGCACGGCCATCGCCGCTGGCAGGAGGGCCACCGACGGCAACGTGACCACCGCCGCGCCCGACCCCAGGATCGCGCTGGCGTTGGCCAGGGCCGGCTCGCTCGGCGGCTGCGGGAACAACAGCGCGCCGGCCTCGAGGCCGGCGGCGGCGGCGTGGACCACCGTCGCCACCACGTGGTTCGAACCGTAGGCGCCGGTGGCCCAGATGCGGCGGGCGCCGGCGGCCCGGGCGCGCCCGAGCATCGCCTCGAGCGTGCGGACCTTGTTGCCGCCGTAGGCCACGGCGGTCAGGTCTTCGCGCTTGACCCACAACCCGGGCACGCCGGCCACCGCTTCGACCGGGGTCGGCCAGTCACCGAGGCGGACCCACGGCACGGCGGCGGCCACGGCCGGCAGCGCCGCGTGCAGCGCGACCTCGCCGCGCGGGGTCACGCCCGCCCCGCGGGGCCGGGCGTCACGCCGGCGCCCGCCACGTCACGCCTGCTCGGGCACGTACTGGGGCGGCAGCGCCGCGCCCTCGCCGAACAGGAACAGCTCGCACTGCTCCTTGAGCACGTCGTGGCTCTTCTTGAGCGTGAGGTCGAGCCGGTACTCGTTGACCAGCTTCTTGGAGTGCTCGATCCACTGGGCCCAGGCGTCGGCCGAGATGCTCTCGAAGATGCGCTGGCCGAGGGCGTCGGCGAACGGCTTGTAGGCGAGACCGGGGAGCTCCGCGCCGAGCTTGGAGCACTTCACCATGCGAGGCATGGCCGCACTTGAGCAGTGTTTGCGTCCGGCCGCAACCCGTGGCGGCCGTCACGGTCCGGTCGCAGGTCGGTGTCAGCGACGTGACAGATCTGAGGTAGTGTCGCTTCCATGACTGGGATTCGTCGCACGTGCGCTTGCCTGGCCCTCATGATCGCCGCGTGCGGAGGCGATGACGGTGGCGGTGGCGGGCTGGCCGACTACTTCCCGCCGCTGCCGCCGACCGGCGGCGCCCAGGCGGTGTGGGCCGGGGCCATCACCCCCGCCAACCCCGGCGAGCTGCTGACCGGGCCGGCGGCCCAGGGCCAGGTCGGCGACTTCTTCCTGCGCAACGACCGGGCCCGGTTCATCGTCGGGGCCGCCACCCGGGTGTTGGGCGTGGTGCCCCAGGGCGGCAACGTCATCGACGCCGCCCTGGTGGTCGACGGCCAGCCGCTGCCCGATCACTTCGGCGAGCTGTCGATGGTCTACAAGGCCGGGCGCACCTGCGAGCCGACCCGGGTCGAGGTGGTGGCCGACGGCAGCGCCGGCGGCGCCGCGGTGTTGCGCTCCATCGGCAAGACCGGCAACAACGACTTCATCAACATGCGCGGCATCGGCCTGCTGCCGATCCCCGACGAGATCAACCCCGACATCGACGACGAGCTGGAGTGCGCGACCACGTACATCCTGCGGCCCGACGCCACCGAGCTGGAGGTGTACTGGTCGGTGTGGAACGGCACCACCCGTAAGGTCGCCGCGCCCCTCGGCGCGCTCAACGACACCGGCGGCGAGACCGAGGCGTGGTCCAACGGCCGCGGCTTCGAGCGGGCCGGCATCGGCGCCCTGTCGTCGCTGTCGACCCCGGCGCCCATCGACTACGTGGTGTACCAGGGCCCTGGCCCGGCCTACGGCATCGTGCCGCGCTTCGACGACGCCACCCGCAGCGCCGGGTTCATCATCGCCGGGGTGTCGATCGTGTTGTTCGGCGGCGAGAACCTGCTCGACATCTTCGACGCCTCGACCTTCCACCTGCAGCTGCCGCCGCAGACCGGCGTCATGCAGCGGGTCGACCTGGTGCTGGGCCAGGACGCCGAAGACGTCGACGTGGCCTGGCGGTCGGCCCGGGCCGAGGCGCTGGTCGACCTGACCGGCACGGTCGTGATGTCCGACGGCGGCTCGCCGGCCGGCGCCAGGGTCGGGGTGTACCTCGACGTCGACGGCGACGGCGCGATCGGGCCCGACGACACCATCACCAGCTACCTCGACGCCGCGGCCGACGGCACCTTCGCCGGCAAGATCCCGGCCACCGGGACGTTTTTGGTCCGGGCCGAGCGCAAGGACGTCGGCCGGTCGCCGGCGGTGGCGGCTGGCCCCGGCGTGGCGCTGACCATCCCGGCGCCGGTGCGGCTCGACTACCAGATCCTCGACGCGGCCACCGGTGACACCATGCCGGGCCGGCTGCTGGTGCTCGGCGTGCATCCGGCCTACCCGGATCAGCGCGTGTTCGAGACCTACGATCGGCTGGCCGGTGTGGTTCGGTCGATCCACGCGGTGGCGGGCACCTCGACCGGCACCTTGGCCGACCCCGCGCTGTACCTGCCGGCCGGCGGGACCTACCGGGTCTACGCCTCGCGCGGCACCGAGTGGTCGACGGCGTCGGCGCGGTTCGACGCGACCGCGCCCGGCGAGGTCACGCTGCCCCTGCACCACGTCATCGACACCGCCGGCTACCTCGCCGCCGAGTTCCACGTCCACCAGATCGGCTCGCCCGACTCGCCGGTCGGCTCGATGGAGCGGGTGCGCTCGGCCTTGTCGGCCGGGGTCGAGCTGTTCGCGGTCACCGACCACGACGTGGTGAGCGACCTGCAGCCGCTGGTCGAGGACCTGGCCGCCGAGGACCTGCTGCGGGTGGTCCCCGGCATCGAGATCACGCCGTTCGCCTACGGCCACTTCAACGCGTACCCGATGCAGCCCCAGGCCACGCCCAACGGCGGCGCGGTCGACTGGGGCCGCGGCTCGACCCTGGGCAAGGCGATGACCCCAGGCGAGATCTTCGCCGGCGCCCGGGCCCGCGGCGCCCGGGTGGTCGAGGTCAACCACCCGCGCGGCAGCAGCGCGCTGTCGCGGTTCCAGGCCTACTTCGACCGCGCCAACCTGACCTACGACTACGCCCAGCGCACCATCGACGGGGACTTCGCCGGCGCCGACATCCCCAACGACTGGCTGCGCCTGCCCGACGAGTCGCTGTGGAACGACGGCTGGAACGCGCTGGAGATCTGGAACGGCTTCGCGGTGGGCGACACCGACGGCGACGGCCGGCGCGAGCTGACCTCGCTCGATCGGGTGCTGCGCGACTGGTTCAACATGCTCAACCTCGGCTACTACGTGGCGCCGGTCGGCAACAGCGACACCCACACCTCGGTCAGCGACCCGCTGGGCATGCCGCGCAACATGGTGCGCGTGGCCGACGACAGCGAGGCGGCCCTGGCCGACGGCTCGGCCACCGGCGAGGTCATGCAGACCCTCGAGGGCAGCGCGGTGGCCCGCGACATCGTGGTCACCAACGGGCCCATGCTGGCGGTCACCGCCGCCGGCCAGCCGGCGATCGGCCGTCAGGTCCCGGCCGCGTCGGGCACCGTCACGCTGCAGGTGACCGTGACCGCGCCGGCCTGGGCCGACGTCGACACCCTCGAGGTGTTCGCCAACGCCACGCCGGTGTCGCCGGTGCCCGACCAGATCACCAGCGCGCTGCACCCGCTGGCCTGCTGGACCTCGCGGCCCTTGCCGTCGGTGGTGGCGCCGGATCCGTGCGCCGGTGGCGACCTGCCGGTGCAGGCGATGACAGTCCAGACCGTCTCGGTGCCCGGCCCGGGCAACGTCGGCTTCCTGCGCGCGACCGTCACGGTGACGATCGACCGCGCGGACATCCCGAGCGCCCCTGGCGCGGTCGGCGCCGACGCGTGGCTGGTGTTCCGGGCCCGGGGTGCCAAGGCGGTGTTCCCGCTCCTCCAGGGCGACCTGGTGGACGACACGACCTTGCCGATCCTGGTGTCCGGCACGCCGGCCGAAGTCGACGCCCTGCTGCGCAGCGGGATCGGGGTCCCGGCCACCGCGTTCACGGCGCCGGTGTTCATCGACTTCGACGGCGGCGGCTACCGCGCGCCGTTCGCGCCGTAGCCGGCTGCGGCGGCCCCGGGGCCACCCGGGCAACCACCCGACGGTCGGCGGCGTCCAAGCTTGCATCCGTGATGACGTCGACGCAGGATCTCCGCGATGGATAGTTCGACCTGGGACCACCTCCGCCAGGGCGACCCGGTGCTCTGGGTGCTGGTGGCGTGCTCGGTGGTCGCCGTGGCCGTGGCCATCGAGCGAGCGATCGTGCAGTGGCAGTTCACCACCCGGGCCCGGGCCCTGGCCGACGCGGTCAGCCGGTGCCTGAACCGGGGCGCGGTCAGCGAAGGCCGCAGCGCGTGCGAGCGCTCGCCGTCGCCCTTGGCCGACGTCTTCCTGGTCGGCTACGAGCGGCTCGGGCGCGGCCGCCGCGAGCACCTCGGCTCGGCGGTGCACCGGGAGCGCCTGCGGGTGGCCGGGGAGCTGCGCAGCCGCCTGTGGATGCTGGCGACCATCGGCGCGACCGCCCCGTTCATCGGCCTGCTCGGCACGGTCGAGGGCATCCGCAGCGCGATGGGGGGCTTCCGCTCGGGCGAGGTGGTGACCATGGACCGGGTCGGGCCGCCGGTGTCCGAGGCCCTGATCGTCACCGGCGCCGGCATCGTGGTCGCGGTCTTGGCGATGGTGCTCTATAACTACTTCAATCAGCGCGCCGGGCGCATCGGCACCGAGCTCAAGCTCCTGACCGACGAGTTCCTCGAGTCGCTGGCCGAGGCGCCGCCCGAGTCGACCTCGACCGGCGACGGCGCGACCTCGGCCAAGGCCACGGGCAAGGACAAGGCCGATGGCCGGCAAGCTGCCTGACGAGTCCGGCGACGAGGACGACGGCGGCGGCGGCTTCGCCGAGATCAACATCACCCCGCTGACCGACGTGTTCTTGGTGATGGTCATCATCTTCATGGTGTCGGCGGTCGCGGTGCAGTCGCAGGCGACCGAGGCCACCAAGGCGGCCAAGGCCGTCGTCGACAAGGCCGAGGTGGCCAAGAAGGCGGGCCTGGCCATCAACCTGCCGACCAGCGCCGCGCAGCAAATCGACGTGAACAAGGCCAGCCTGGTGCTGGTGGTGCCGGTCGAGGGCGACATCGCCGTCGACGGCAAGCTGGTGCGCGACGCTGACCTCGACAACCTGTTCCGCGGGGCCTTCGTCCGCGACAAGGGCACCCAGGTGGTGTTCCAGGCCGACAAGGACGCCGCCTACGGGCGGGTGGTCGACATCATGGCCCGGGCCAACGCCGCCGGCCTGACCTCGCTGGCGATCGCGACCGCCGGCGGCAAGTGAGCCGCCCGGCGTTCGCCGGACCCGCCCGAGGTGCTGGGCTCCGCCGCCGTGATCCATCGCGGCGCGCGCGCCGGCCGCGGGTCACAGCCCCAGCTTGTCGAGCTTCTTGTGCAGGCCCTCGCGGGTGATGCCCAGGGTGGCCGCGGTGCGGGTCTTGTTGCCGTTGTGGTCGCGCAGGGCCTCGGCCAGGAGCCAGCGCTCGACCTGCTCCATCATCTCCTTGAGCGTGCCCTTCTTGGGCAAGGCCTTGGCGACCGTGCCCTCGATCTTGCGCAGGCGGGGCGACAGATCGGTGGCCTCGATCGGCACCCCGGGCTCGGCCTGGATGACGACCCGCTGGATCTCGTTCTCGAGCTCGCGGATGTTGCCGGGCCAGCCGTAGGTGCCGAGCGCGTCGAGCGCCTCGGGGGTGAAGTCGGTCAGCGCGACCCGGTACTCCTCGGCGTAGCGGGCCAGGAAGTGGCGGGCCAGGGCCGGCACGTCCTCCTTGCGCTCGCGCAGCGGAGGCAGGCGGATGGGGAACACCATCAACCGGTAGTACAGATCCTGACGGAACGCGCCCTTCTCGACCTCGGCCGCCAGGTCGCGGTTGGTGGCGCAGATGATGCGGACGTCGACCTGCTTCTCGCTGGTGGCGCCGACCGGGCGGATGGTGCCCTCCTGCAGCACGCGCAGCAACTTGGCCTGCAGCGCCAGCGGCATCTCGCCCATCTCGTCGAGGAACAGCGAGCCGCCGTCGGCCAGCTCGAACAGGCCCTTCTTGTCGGCGTCGGCCGAGGTGAACGCGCCGCGCTTGTGACCGAACAGCTCGCTCTCGAGGAGGTTCTCCGGCAGCGCCGCGCAGTTCTGGGCCACGAACAGCTTGTCGCGCCGCTGCGACTTGTAGTGGATGGCCGAGGCGATCAGCTCCTTGCCGGTGCCGGTCTCGCCCTCGATGCAGACGGTGGCGCGGGTGTCGATGACCTTGTCGAGCTGGCCGAACACCGCCTGCATGGCCGGCGAGTCGCCCACGATGTTCGGGAACCGCTGCCGCTGCTCGCGCGTCTTCAGGTAGGTGGCCTCGCCGCGGGCCCGCTCCTCGGCGGCCTTGAGCCGCGCCACCAGCGCGGCGTTGTCGAGCGCCAGCGCGGCCTGGCCGCCGATGAGCAAGGCCAGCTCCAGGTCGTCCTCGTCGAACATGCCGGCGGCCTGGCGGTGATCGGCCTCCAGCACGCCGATGATCTCGTCGCCGCGCCATAGCGGGACCGCGATGACGCTCTTGATGTGGCTGCCCATGATCGACTCCGACGACGAGATCTCGCGCTCGGCGTCGGAGGTGAGGATGGCGGCCCGGTCGGTCAGCACCCGCCGCAGGATGGCCCGGCTGGCGCGGCTCGGATCGAAGCCGGCCCCGGCGGCGCCGGCGCCGCGGGTGCGCTGGCTGGCCAGGGTGAAGCGGTCCTTGTCGTCCTCGGCGCGCAGCAGCACCGTGACGTGGGTGGCCCGGGGCAGGATCTCGAAGGTGGCCTCGGTCAGCGCGTCGAGGACCGCGGCCTGGTCGAGCCGGCCCGACAGGGGCTGCAGCGCCTTGTAGACCTTGAGCGCGCTGCCGGGGTCGTGCTCGAGGTGCTCGCGCACGATCGGCAGGTCGATGATCGAGCGCGAGGCGATCAGCCGATCGGCCAGCTCGTCATCCCCGGCGTCGACCGGCGGCCCGCCGTGGGGCGAGCTGGCGGCGGCGGCCGTGGCGAACGAGACCCGCACCGTGACCGGGCCCTTGGGGTCCCCCAGGAGGAGGAGATCCCCAGGGGCCAGGGTGATCTCGTAGCCCACCCGGGCGTCCACCGCCGTGCGCACGCCGGCGCGCTCGATCGCCGAGCCGTTGGTGGAGCGCAGATCGCGGAAGCGGTAGCCGGGGCCGACCGCGACGATCTGGGCGTGCTCGCCGGACAGGTGGTAGTCGGTGATGACCACCGTGTTGGTCGCGGCACGCCCGACGGTGATGACCGCCTGGGCCAGCTCGACCGAGCGCTGGGCGGCGGTGCCGTGGACGATGTCGAGGGTGATCACAGATGGAAGCTCGCTGGGGCGGCCGGACGGACCGTCACCGAATTGCCACCCGCACCGAAGTGCGGGCGCCACCCGCGCGGTTATACTCCAGCGCGGTTTCGTTGATCATGACGGACACTCCCAAAGTCATCCTCGTCCATGACGACCCCCGGGTCACCGACGGACTCCGGCTCGGGTTCGAGCGCGAGGGCATGCCGGTGGCGCACGGGGCGCTCGACCGCATCGTCGGCGAGCTAGGCGACGCGGCGGTGGTGGTGGCCGGCGCCCGCACCGCCGACGGGGGGCGCGACCTGTTGACCCGGCTGGTGACCGCGGGGGCGTCCTGTGGGGCGCCGCCGGTGCTGTACGTCGGCAACGGGGTGACCCGTGCCCAGGCGCTGGCGGCGGGCGCGACCGCGGTCCTGACCGGCCCGGCCTTCGTCCGGGACGTGGTCACCATCGGCCGAATCCTGGCCGGTCGGCGCCCGGGCAACCGGTCCATCATGGACGGCGATCTCGGCGAGAGCTTCGGCGTCTACTACCTGGTGCGCGCGCTGTCGGCGATCGGCGCGACCGGCACGCTGCTGATGATGCGCGGGCTCCGCCGCGGCGAGATCCGGTTCTTCGAAGGGGAGGTCACCTCGGCCCAGGTCGGTGGCCTGCACGGGCAGGGCGCGTTCCATCAGCTCTTGCTGTGGACCGAGGCCCGGTTCGAGCTGCGCCACGAACCGGTGGTGCGGCGCCAGCAGATCCCGATGGGCCCCGACGAGCTGCTGGTCCAGGCCGAGCGGTTCTTGATCGATCTGCGGGCCGCGTCGGGCACGCTGTCGCCGGCGGCCATCTACGAGCACGACGACGAGGTCATGCGCGGCCACGCCCGCGCCATCCCGACCGAGGTCCACGGCGTGCTGCGGATGTTCGATGGTCACCGCACCGTGGCCGACGCCCTCGAGGACAGCCCCTACCGCGTGTTCGAGACCGTGCGCATCGCCGAGCGCGCCGCGCAGGCCGGCATCTTGCGGCGTCGGGAGGCTGGGCGGAGCCGCACGCCGCATCGGGCCATGCTGGCGCTGGAGGAGTGGCTGGTCGGTGGCGCCGGGGTGGTCGCGTCGCCGATCGTGCCCGAGGGGTCGGGCGGCGTGGGCGGCGGCAAAAAGAACAAGGGCAAGCGCGGGCGGGCGGTCAGCGCCGACCCGGCGCCTCCCATCGTCGAGATCGACTGGGCGGCGCTGGTGCCTCGGTCGGTCGGGCTGGACACCGGCGCGCTGTCGCCGGTGGTGCCATCGGCGATCATGGCGGGCGAGATCAGCAGCCGACCGTCGCGGGCCGAGTCGCGTGAACGGCTCGAGGACCTGACCGACGCACAGGCCCGGGATCGCCTGTTCCCCGGCGTGAGCATCGACGTGTCCGTCCTCGAGGCCGAGGCCCGCGAAGACCAGGCGAAGGCGGAGGCCGACGCGAAGGCGAAGGCAGACGCAGAGGCCGCGGCGGCGAAGGCAGAGGCCGACGCGAAGGCGAAGGCAGAGGCCGACGCGAAGGCGAAGGCAGAGGCCGACGCGAAGGCGAAGGCGGAAGCAGCGGCCACGAAGGCGAAGGCGGACGCAGAGGCGAAGGCGAAGGCAGAGACCGACGCGAAGGCGAAGGCAGAGGCCGACGCGAAAGCGAAGGCGGAAGCAGCGGCCACGACGGCGAAGGCGGACGCAGAGGCGAAGGCGAAGGCAGAGGCCGACGCGAAGGCGAAGGCGGAGGCCGACGCGAAGGCAGAGGCGGAGGCCGACGCGAAGGCAGAGGCCGACGCGAAGGCGAAGGCGGACGCAGAGGCGACGGCGAAGGCAGAGGCCGACGCGAAGGCGAAGGCGGAGGCCGACGCGAAGGCGAAGGCAGACGCGAAGGCAGAGGCCGACGCGAAAGCGAAGGCGAACGCGAAGGCCGACGAAGCAGCAAAGGCGAAGGCCGACGACGACATGAAAGCGAAAGCCAAGGCGAAGGCCGCTTCCGGCAGCACTGCCAGCGCGCACAAGAGCGCCCGGGGCGGAGGCAAAGATGGCGGTCGGTCGCGGCGAGCGTCGGGCGAGCTGCCGGTGAAAACGGCCGCGTCGCGTCCGGCCAGCGCTGCGGCGCCGAGCGTCGTGGTCGACGAGGTGATGCAAGCCGCCAGCGACGCTGGCGTCGTCGCCGCCGCGGCCACCAAGGACGCGGTCGAGGTCCACGCGGCCACCGACGCACCGGCAGCGTCGGGCGTCGATCGGCTCCGGGCCGACGCCGCCGTCACAGCCGCGGCGATCACCGCGTCGTTCTCCGACGACGAAGAGGCGTTCTTCCGGGCCGGCCAGGACAGCGTGGCGGGGCCGCCGGCGGAGTCGTTCGCCGATCTCGACGACGGCTACCAGCCGCGCACGTTCTGGGATCGCTTGCTGGGCCGCAAGCCCGCGCCCGCGAGGCGTCCGGTCTCCAAGAAGCGCTGACCGCGGGTCAGCGAGCGCGCCAGGTCAGCGCGACCGAGCCGTGGCCGCTCCACACCCGCAGGGTCACCTGACGGACGTCGGGGCCGAGCGCCGCGGCGGTCCGTGGAAAGGCCACCTGGTAGGCGGTCGAGAAGTCGCCATAGCCAGGCAGCTCGGCGCGCAGCACGCTGGCCGGGCGACGATCGCGGGAGATGGAGCTCGGCGGGATCTCTGCGCCGGTGGCGTCGACCAGGGCGACGTGCCAGGTCGCGCGCGCGCCGCGGTCGAGATCGTTCTCGGCTCGCTCGTGGGTGGCGACCACCAAGCCGAACTGGTAGTCGCCCTCGGCCCGGGCCTGGGCCGCGGCCAGGAGGGCGTCGCGGGGCCCGCCCCGCTGGGTCGCGTCCTCGGCGGCCCGCGCCGCCAGCCAGGGCGGCGCCTGGAAGGTTGCGTAGACCTCCAGCGTCTGCTCGAAGCCTCCGCGAAGCACCGCACGCCGGGTCCACGCGGCGTCGACCTCCTCGAAGTCGCCCGCCTGCGCCGGCCAGGCACCGGACAGGTCGACCGGCGGCGCGGGCGCCCGGCAGCTCACCGCGGCGGCGACCACCACCACCGCCCACACGGCGCGGCGGATCACGGGAGAAAGTCCTGCCGATCGTAGAGCGGCCACAGCGGCGCGTGGGCCTCGACCGCGGCGCGCCCGCCCTCGAGCCGGTCGACCAGAGCCACCACGCCGGCGACGCGCAGGCCGCTGGCCTGGGCCCGCTCGATGGCCTTGATGGTCGAGCCCCCGGTGGTGACCACGTCCTCGACGATAACCACCGGCCGCGTCGGGTCGAGCCGGGCTGCGGTCTCCAGCCACTGGCCGGTGCCGTGGCCCTTGGGCTCTTTGCGCACGATGAACGCGTGGAGCGGCCGGCCGGCCTGGAAGCTGGCGACGGCCACCGCGGTCGCCAGCGGATCGGCGCCCAGGGTCAGCCCGCCGACCGCGCCGGCGTCGGGGGCCATCGCCTCGACCATGCGGCGAAACAACAGGCCGATCCAGAACGCGCCCTCGGCGTCGAGGCTGACGGTCTTGCAGTCGATGTAGAAGTTGGATCGTTTGCCCGAGGCGAGCACCACGTCGCGCTCGGCGAACGCGTGCAGCCGGAGCAGGGTCAGCAGCCGGTCCCGGCCGTGGGCGATCGCTGGTTCTGAGAACAGGGCCGCGCGTTCGAGCACGGCCCCACGCTAGCCCGGATACCCGCGCGATGCTATCGGTCGCCGGCTCGGCGCGCCGGCCGCGCGGCCCCCGGCACGCTGCCGGGGCCGGTTGACGCCTCGGCCGACCAGGGTACATTGCGCTCCCCGTGCACCTGGTCGACGAGTCAGAAGCCATCCCGCTGTCGTCGATCGAGGAGCTGGTGGAGTACTTCCGCACCGCCGAGAAGCCGGCCAGCGCGTGGCAGGTCGGCACCGAGCATGAGCTCATCGGGGTGCGCGCCCGCGGCCCCGCCATCGGCGCCGCGCCGGCGTTCGCGGGGCCCGACGGGATCTCCCAGGTGCTGGCCGGGTTCGCGGCCCGGGGCTGGCAACCCGTCGAGGAGCGCGGCCACGTCATCGCGCTGACCCGCGGCCCCGATCAGATCACCATCGAGCCCGGTGGCCAGTTCGAGCTGGCGGCGCAGCCGGTGATCAACGGCGACGTGCTGGTCGACCTGATGGCGCGCTACCGCGCCGAGCTGGCCGAGATCAGCCGGCCGCTCGGGCTGGCGTGGCTGGCCATCGGGTTCCGGCCGTTCGGCACCCGGGCCGACGTGCCGTGGATGCCCAAGCATCGGCACGAGGTGATGCGGGCCTACATGCCGACGGTCGGCACCCTGGGCCTCGACATGATGCTGCGGACCGCCACCGTCCAGACCAACCTCGACTGGTCCGACGAGGCCGACGCCGCGGCCAAGCTGCGGGCGCTGCTGGCGGTGACGCCCATCCTCACCGCGCTGTACGCGGCGTCGCCGATCGTCGACGGCAAGCCGTCGGGGTACCAGAGCTACCGCGCTCACATCTGGCGCCACACCGACAACGCCCGCGCCGGGTTGTTGCGGTTCGGCTTCGAGCGCGACGACGTCTACCGGGCCTACGCCGAGTGGGCCCTCGACGTGCCGATGTACTTCCTGCACCGCGGCGGGTACCGGACGGTGCCGGCCGACCTCACCTTCCGCCGCTTCATGCGCGACGGCCACGCCGGCGAGCGGGCGACCCGGGCCGACTGGGCGTTGCACCTGTCGACGCTGTTTCCCGAGGCGCGCATGAAAAAGTACATGGAGGTGCGCGGGTGCGACTGCGGGTCGTTCCCGATGATCACCGCGCTGGGGCCGCTGTGTCGCGGCATCTTGTACGACGCTGACGCCCGCGCCGCGGCCACCGCCCTGACCGGCGGCCTGGCGTGGGACGCGCGGCAGGAGCTGGCCGACGCGGTGCCGCGGACCGGGTTGGCGACCCGGGTCGGGACGACCACCATCGGGGCGCTGGCGCGCGAGCTGGTCGCCATCGCCACCGCCGGGCTGCGCCGCCTGGGCGCCACCACCGAGGGGCTGCTCGACCCGGTGCGAGCCATCGCGGCGTCAGGGCGGACCCAGGCCGACGAGATCCTCGACGTGTGGGCCCGCACCGGCGGCGAGCCGGCCAAGGTCATCGCGGCGCTTGCCCACCCCGGCCTCGACGGCACCTGAACCCCCGCGCCCGCGCGGTGACGGCGCCGCTCAGCGGGCGATCAACACCGAGCACGGGGCGTCGGCCAGGATGTCCTCGGCGACGCTGCCCAGGAGCCACCGCCGCAGGCCGCGGTGGCCGACGCCGCCGACCGCGACCAGATCGGCCTCGGCGGCCAGCGCCGCCGCGCGCACCGCGACGTGCGGCTCGTCGAACCCGACCCGGAACGACAGGGTGACATCGCGGCCCTGGTACGGCGCCAGCAGCGCGGCGCCGCGTGCCTCGAGCGCGGCGGCCAGCTCGACCCGGATCGGGTGGTCGTCGACCAGGCGCACCGGGGTCGCCACCGCCTCTGGCCAGCGCCCGACCTGGAGCGCGTGGACCACCTCGATGGTGGCGCCGGGCGCCGCCACCGCGACCGCCAGGGCCAGGGCGTGGGCCGCGGCGTCGGAGAAGTCGGTGCCGACCACGATGCGCGAGAACCCGTGGTCGGGGTCGCCGGCCCGCGCGCACAGCACGCTGGTGTGCGCCGCGCGAACAACCTTGGCCGTGACCTTGCCGAGGCGCCACCGGCCGTGGCCGTGGCGCTCGCCGGCGTCGCGGGTGCCGGTCAGGATCAGATCGGCCTTGAACTCGTCGGCCGCCTCGACCAGCGCGTCGTCGGGGAACCGGTCGACGATCACCTGCGACGCCTGCACGCCGCGGGCGACCAGGTCGGCGTGGAGCTGGGCCAGGCGGGCGCGATCGGCGGCCAGCTGATCCTGGAGGACGGCCAGGTAGGCGTCGCGGGTGGCCGCCATCGACGGCGGAACCTCGGGCGTCTCGGGCACGGTGCCGGCGTGGACCAGCACTAGCTCGGCGCCGTGGGTGGCCGCGAGCTCGGCGGCGCGCGCCACCGCGACCTGCGACGACGGAGAGAAATCGACACCGACGATGAGCCGCTGGATCTGCATGCCCGAAACGTAAGCATCGTCGCGGGCGGGCGGAAGGCCTCGCAGACGAGGCCGGCCGGCGATCAGTCGTCTAGGTCGATCGAGATCTCGATGCCGTCGTCGTCGTCGTCGGCCGGCGGCGGGACCGGCGGGCGGGTGCGGGTGGCGGCGCGCGGGACGGTGTGGGGCCGGCGCCGCGGCGGCGGCTTGTCCTCGAGCGCCAGGCTGTCGAGGAACCCGAGGTCGGGATCGCCGGCGCCGTCGAGCGTCGAGCGCAGGTCGGCCACGCCCATCGCCTCGGCGGCCAGGGTGGCCGCGTCGACGACCCGGGTGGCGTCGCCGCTCGGCGTCGGGGCCGGCTCGTCGAGGGCCAGCGCCGCGAGCGGGTCGGGCGGGGCGACCGGCGGCGGGGCGGTGGTCGGGCGGCTGCGCGCGCGCCGCTCGCGCTCGTCGAGCTCGCGCTGGATGCGCTGGTTGCGCTCGCGCAGGGCGCGGTCGTTGGCTTCGCGCTTGGCGCGGTCGCGCTGGGCCCGGGCGGCCCGGGCCTCGGCGGCGGGCGTCGCTGCCGCTGGTGGGTTCACGGCGGGCGCCGGCGCGGCGGGCGGCGTGGTGTCGGCCACCTCCACGGAGACGGGCGCGGCGGTGAACGCCGGGACCGGCAGCGGCACCGGCGTGGTCGCCGGCGCACGCGCGCCGAGCGGCCGCCCGAGCGCCACCGCGGCGGCGGCGCTGGCTTCGGCCGTGGTGATCGGCGCCGGCGCCGCCGCCAGGGCGGCCAGCTCGTCGTCGAGGTCGTCGCCGACCAGGGCGCGAGCCCGGGCCAGCACCTCGTCGAGGGGGATCTGGGCCTCGGGCCACGCCAGCAGGTCGTCGTCGACCGGCGCCGCCGGAGGTGCCGCGGTGACGTCGATGGCGCGGCGCACCCGTGGCGTCGCCGGGATCAGGGCGGGCGGGGCGGCCACCGGCGCGATCGGTGCGACCGGAATGATCGGTGCGACCGGAATGATCGGTGCGACCGGTTCCGACGCCGGGCGAGCCACCACAGCGCGTGGCGCGGGGGGCGCCAGCATCACGGCGCTGGGCTCGTCGGCCTCGGCCTCCGACCGCGGCCTGGGGGCCCGCACCGCGGTCACGTCGTCGGCGTCGGCCGCCGGCTCGGCGGCGTCGGCCGGGTCGTGCTCGGGGTCGCCAGGCAGCGGCATGCCCTCGGGACCGTCGACCAGCCCGCGCTCCTGGCGGATCGCCAGCATCCGCAGCAACACGTCGCGGCTGTCGCGGCCGACGCGTTGCAAGCCGATCGCCATGCCGGCCACGACCCGCGGGTGGGCCGGATCGTGGGCGCGGATCAGCCGGACCTGACCCTGACCGACCAGCACCGGACGGTCATCGGCGGTGCGGATCTCGAAGCGAATCACGGTGCCGATGGGCTTGGGCGTCCGGGTCGGGATGAACACGCCGCTGCGGGTGACCTGGGACGCGAAGCGATCCACGAACGCATCGAGGTCTGGATGCCGAACCTTGATTCGCAACACGGTCGTGGTCGGCTTGCCATCGGCGGACGCCATGCGGGCCATGATCATCGGCCGCCCCGACGGAAAACGCAAACGCCGCGGTCAGCGGACCGGCGCTGGGGCGCGCTGGTCGACCGGCGCTGGGGCGCCGTGTTCGACCGGCGCTGGGGCGCCGTGTTCGACCGGCGCTGGCGCGCCCTGTTCGACCGGCGCTGGCGCGCCCTGTTCGACCGGCGACGGCGCGCCCGGTTCGGCCGGCGGGCCTGGCTCGATCGGCGTCGGCACCGGTGGCGGGGACGGTGGCGTCCGCCGGGCCTGGATCAGCACGATGATGCTGACGATGAGCGCCGCGACAACCAGGCAGGTCAGCACGATCTTCCACACGCTCCACGGCCGGTCGCCGGCGATCTCGCCGGTCTGGGCGTTCACCACGACCCGGTAGACCTTGCCGCGGTAGCGGAAGCTCGACACCCACACCGGCAGCAGGATGTGCTTGAAGGTGACCGCGCGGTGGCGCACGTCGAGCGAGTGGATGCGCTGGACGTCGCCGCCGATGTCGCGCTCGACCGCGGCGCGGATGCGCGCCTCCATCACGGTCTGGGCCTGGCCCCAGCCGGTGTCGAGGTCGACCGAGTAGCGCTCGGCCACGAACCCGGCCAGGTAGGCGCCGTCGAAGGGGCGCAGCCCGTCGAGCTTCCACGGCTCGAGCTGGATCATGCGGGCCCGGGGCAGCCCGCTCGAGGCGCAGATGGTGACGTCGTCGAAGCGGACCTGGACCGAGCCCGAGGCCGGGTACCAGCGGGTCTTCTGGACCCGGCGGGTCTGCCGCTGGTTGTTGCTGTCGGTGTACTCCTCGTCCTCCCAGTAGTGCTCGCCGCGCGCGCCGCGGTACTGGGTGAGGCTGTCCGAGTCGTAGGTCCAGTACGGCGCGTAGATGCCGTCGAGGCCGTCGCGCTCGGCCCGCTTCTTCAGGTCGCTGGGCGCGAACCACCGCGAGTGGAGCCAGGTCTGGTAGGTGGTCGCGGCGGCGTCCTTGGCCACCACGAACGGCAGCACGGCGTCGGGCACGATCGAGTCGCCGGCGGCCTCCAGCTCGACCACCAGCGGGTCGTCGCAGAACGGGCAGCGCTGGGCCTGCAGCGTGGTCACCGAGCGCGCGCCGCAGGTCCGGCACTGGACCTCGCGGCTGCCGCGGGCCAGCTCCGACGCCGGGCCGGCCTTGACCCGGGCGCGGGCCTCGGCGAAGTCGTGCTCGACGATGGCCTTGGCCGCCCGCGCGATGGGCGTGACCGCCTCGCAGTAGGCGCAGTGGAGCGCCTCGGCGCCGGGCAACAGCGTCTGGGCCGCCCCGCAGCTGGCGCACTTGTAGGTCGTCAGGTCGGCGGCGGTCGCCGGCGTCGCGGTGACGTCGTCCACGTCGCCAGTCTACGCCAACGCGGCCGGCGACGGGCCGGCGGTGCGGAGATTGCCGGCCCCTGCGGCGGTAGGCCGTGGTGTCACGCCGGACGTTGTAGGCTGTAGCCAATGCGTCGCCTCGCCCTGCCGCTCGCCGTGCTCACGCTGTCCCTGGTGTTCGCCGCCCTGGGGCCGGCGCCGGCCGCCGCCGATGAGCAGCGTGCGTGGATCAAGGCCGTCCCCGACGAGGCGACCTGGGACCGCTACTCGAAGACGCTCAACGCCGACCAGTTCGGCAAGTTTGTCATCGACGTCAAGTCCAACGAGATCTACTACTTCGACGTCAACCTGTTCGAGCTGCACGCCGACTTCGTGCTGGGCGTGCTGCTCAAGCAGCCGTGGACCCGCGACAACGTCATCGCCTACAACAAGAACTACGAGCGGGTGAAGCCGCGCTTCATCCTCGGCTACCTGACCCACCACGCCAACGTCGATCGGTGGGCGCTGTCGTTCTGGGAGGGCGATCAGATCGACGCCGCCACCGTGCTCAAGGTGCGGGCCCGCTTGCTCGAGACCTTCTGGCGCAAGGACTTCGTGTTCCGGCCCGACTCGCCCAACCAGGAGAAGATGGCCAAGCAGGTCGCGGCCAAGGGCTTCAAGGTGGTCACCAACGACGAGATCTACAAGGCCGGCACGTTCCAGGCGTGGACCAAGGGCGAGGCCATCGGCACGCTGCGGGTGGTGCCGCTCGGCACGCCCTACGACCAGCTCACCTTCGATCGCCACGACATCGTCATCCTTCAGGAGACCTACCCCGACATCACCCCGGTCGCGGGCATCTTGTCGTCGACGTTCTCGACGCCGCTGTCGCACGTCAACCTGCGGGCCGGGGCCTGGGGCATCCCCAACGCTGGCTACAAGAAGGCGCGCGAGGAGTTCGGCAAGCTCGACGGCAAGGTGGTGCGGTACACGGTCGACGACAGCCACGCCGACGTGCGCGAGGCCACCGCCGCCGAGATCGCCGCGTGGGAGGCCAAGAAGGCCCAGGCCCGCCACGTGGCGCTGCCCCAGGCCGACCTGACCGATCCGCGCCTGGCGATGCTGACGCGCATCCGCGCCAAGGACGTGGTCCGCTACGGCACCAAGACCGCCAACCTGGGCGAGATCCGCACCGCCAACTTGCCCCACGTCCAGATCCCCGACGGGTTCGGCGTGCCGTTTTTCTACTACGTCCGCCACCTGCGGCAGCACGGGCTCGACGCCAAGGTCGAGGCGGTGCTGGCCGACCCGCGGTTCGGCACCGACGCCGCCTGGCGCAAAACCGCGCTGGCCGAGCTGCGGGCGGCCATCATCGCCGCGCCCATCGACCCGGCGGTGCTCGACGTCATCTACAAGCGGGTCCGGCTCAAGCTGGGCGGCCGTGGCGTGTTCGTGCGCAGCTCGACCAACGCCGAGGACCTGCCCGGCTTCAACGGGGCCGGCCTGTACGACACCGTGCCCAACGTGCGCGGCAAGGCGGCGCTGGGCGAGGCCCTGAAGACGGTGTGGGCGTCGCTGTGGAACCTGCGCGCGGTCGAGGAGCGCTCCGCGTTCGGCATCGATCACCGGCAGGTCTACGCCGCGGTGATGGTGCAAGTGGGCGTGGCGGCCACCGCGGCCGGCGTGCTGGTGTCGACCAACCTCTACGACCGGCGCGACGACGACGGCTTCACCATCAACGCCAAGTGGGGCCTGGGCATGAAGGTGGTCGAGGGCCAGAAGGTGCCCGAGCAGATCATCTTCGACGCCACCAACGACGGCACCAAGATCATCTCGCGCACCGACGACCCCACCATGCTGGTGTTCGATCCCGACGGCGGTATCCGCGAGGTGCCGGTGGCCGGCACCGACGTGATCCTCACCGAGGAGCGGGCCAAGCGCCTGGTGACCGCGGTGCAAGAGTTCGTGCCGCTGTTCGCGCCCGGCGTGCCGCTCGACGTCGAGTGGGTGCTCGAGGGCGAGACCATCTGGATCGTGCAGGCCCGCCCGTACGTCGGCCGGTAGCCGGCGGCTACGACGCGGCGCCCGCGGCGGCGCGCAGCGCCTCGCCCAGGTAGCGCACCAGCGCGCTGCCCAGGCCGGGCTCGTCGTCGATGAGCTCGTGCAGATCGACCCGCCGCAGGCGGAACAGGCGGGTCGGCTCGACGGCGACCACCGGGGCCGACGGCCGCGGCGCGAACGCCGCCAGCGGGTCGATGGCCTGGCCCCGAGCCAGGCGATCGGCGCCGCGGCGGAGCTGGCCGTCGATCACCACCACCAGCGCGTCGATCAGCTCGCCGTCGGCGACCACCGGCGCGCCGGCCGCCACCGCCACCAGGTCGCCGCGCTCGGCCAGCGCCGCCAGCTGGGGCGTGGTCAACCCGGCCAGCACCGGGACCTCGGCCAGGGCCACGAGCACGTCGACGGCGGGCGGCACGTCGTCATCGTCGTCGCCGTCGGTCACCCGGCGCAAGAGGTCGAGCGGCGAGACCGCCAGGGCGGCGCCGGCGGCGGCCGCGGCCAGGGCGCCGCGGTGGGCCCGGCGCTGGTCGGGTGGCAGCGCCCGCACCAGCAGATCGCGGGTCAGCGGGTCGGGGCCGGTCACCGCGGCGGCGATCGCCTCGTCGAGCGTGCGCGGGCCGCGCCGCACCCGCGCGCCGTGGACCCGGGCCGGCAGCGCGCCGGGATCGAGGATGGGTACCACGCGCGCGGCGACGGCGCGCGGCAGGGTGGCGTCGAGGATCTCGACGGCTCGGGCCCGCTCACCCAGGGTGGTGGCCGAGCGCACCGCGCGGGCGGCGCGGGCGATGTCGCGGGCCCCGGCCTGGACCGCCACCAGCAACAGCGCGGTGTGGCCGACCTCGGCCAGCCGCTCGTCGAGGCGGCGATCCAGCATGGCGTCGCCCAGCGCCGCCAGCGCGCCGGCCTGGACCGCCAGCTCGTCGAGGGTGTCGAGCTCGGTGGCCACCACGTCGTCGAGCGTGGCCGGGGTCACCGCCAGCTCGCCGAGCAGCGCGACCGCCCGGTCGCGGGCGCCGCGCCGCCCGAGCGCGGCGGTCCGCACCAGGGCGACCACCGCGCCCGGGCCGTGTTCGCGCAGGGCGGCCGCGGCCGCGGCACGGGCCAGATCATCGCGGGCGCCCAGGGCGTCGGTCAGGGTCGCCAGATCCTCGACGGTGGGCCCGCCCGGCCACCGCGCCAGCCCGCGCAGCGCCGCCGCGACGGTGGCGCCGGCGGGGGGGACCTGGGCCGCGATCGCGCGCACCAGGAGGCCGGCGTCGGCGCGCAGCCAGCGGGCCTCGGCGTCGTCGCCGGCCGCGGCCGCCAGGGCGACCAGCGCGACGATGGCGTCGGCCCGCACCGCCTCGTCGAGATCGTCGCGGCGGCGGACCACCCGCACCAGCTGGCGGCCCGCGGCGGTGTCGGCGACATCGCCGAGGGCGGCGCGGTCGGCCACCTCGGTCACCAGCGCGCGCACGCCGACGTCGGCCACCGCCGGGTCGTCGTCGTCGACGGCGGCGGCGATGGCGGCGGCGGTCGCGGCCCGGTCGTCGGCCAGGCGAGCCCGCGCGATCGCGGTGGCGACCTGCACCGGCGCCGGCCCGGCGCGGTCCTCGAGCGCGAGTCCGCCGCCGCGGCCCAGGCGACCCACCACCGCGAGCCGCGCCGGCGCGTCGGCCGGCGCTTCGTCGGCCGGCGCCGTCGCCAGCGCCTGGGCGGTGGCCAGGTCGCGCTGACCGGCGGTGATGGTCCGGGCCAGCGCGGCGATGACCGCCGGGCGCGCCGGCGCGGCGTCGAGGTACAACCCGACGAGCAGGCGCCGCGCGTCGGGCCGTTCGGCCTGGTACAGCCGCGCCGCCAGGTCGGCCGCCCGCGCCGGGTCGGTGGCGGCCACCGCCGTCACCAGCCGCCGCGCGGCCCGCTCGCCCAGCGCGACCGGCGCGGGATCGTCGTCGGCGCGGACCAGCGCGCCCAGCGCCCAGGTCGGCAGCCGGTTGCGCACCCACAGCGCGACCGCCAGCCACACCAGCGCGACCCCGAGGACCGTCGGGCCCAGGGCCGCGGTTCCCACCGCGCCAGCGACCAGGCCGCCGATGATCGCGCCGGTGCGCTTGGCCGGCCCCTCGAGCCAGCCGCCGAGGCGACCCCGCAGCTCGGCCGGCACCAGGTTGAGCGCGAGCTTCTCGGCCGGCCCCTCGACGGCGCCGTCGGTACACCGGGCCTGGATCTGCAGCGCCGCGGCCAAGCCCAGGCCGCCCTCCACGACCAGCCCCACGGCGGCCACCGCGGCCACCGCCGGGGCCACGGCCAGCGCGCCGCCGACGCCGAGCCGGGCCAGCAGCCGCGGCGCCAGCAGCAGCTGCACGGCGATCATCGCCACCTGTCCCAGCACCCGGATCGAGCCCAGGAAGCCGGCCAGGTCGGCGGCGTCGCGGTAGCGGGCGGCAGCGGCGGCCCCCAGGGTCACGTAGGTCAGCGACGCGGCGACGCCGGCGATGGCCACCACCGCCGCCAGGCCCCGGGCGATCGGCTGGCGCCGCAGGGCGCCCAGGCCGTCGAGCCAGCGAACCCGGCGCGGGGCAGTCAAGCTCGGGCCCAGCCGGTGCGCCGCCGGCACCAGCCCGGCCAGGAGCGCCGCCACCGCGAACGCGCCGGCCCCGCACAGCATCACCGTGCTGGCGCCCGCGGCGTCGGCGATCGGCGCGACCAGCGCCGCGCCCAGCACGCCGCCGAGGCCCCCGGCGGCCGCGAACCGCGGCACCAGGCGTCGCACCGTCCGCGCGTCGAACCACTCGCTGATCGCCACCCAGAACGCCAGCTCGACCGCCGCCTGGATCTGCTTGACCGCGAGGAAGCCGACCACCGCCGCCGGCCCCGGCGCCAGCGCGTGGCCCAGGCTCACCACCGCCAGCAGCGCGGCGCCGCCGGCGCCGAGGCCGACCAGCGTGCGGCGGCGATCGTGGCGATCGGCCGCGCTGCCGACCGCCGCCAGCACCAGGGCCACCACCAGGCTCGACAGAGCGACCGCGCCGCCCAGGTGGTCCGGCCCGACCGCAGCGAGGAACCAGCCGTCGGCGGCGGCGCCGGCCAGGTGGCCACCGGCACTCGCGCACGCGAGCACCCACGCGGCCAGGCGCGCCGCGGACCGACCCGACGGCTGGGTGACCACGCCGCCATGGTAATCGGAACCGACCCTGGCGCCGCGGTGTCTACCGCGTATCCTCATGACGATGCGCAGCCAGCACCTCGTGGTCGGGGCGGTCGTGGTCAGCCTGGGCGGCGGCGCGGTGGCGTGGGGCCAGGCCGACGCGCCCCGCGCCCCGACCCTGCACGAGGACCTGCCCAGCCCGGCCGGGGCTGACTCGCCGCTGGTCGGCGCCGATCCGACCGCGGGGCAGAACCCGGCGGCGTTCGCGTCGGGCAACAAGGTCTTGCCGGCGCCGCAGCTGGCCCCCAAGGACGTCGGCGAGCCGGTGTTCGGGCGCGCGGGCGCGGTCACCGATCGCCAGACCGAGGACTCGCCCGACTACCAGACCGGGGCCGACGGCACGCTGCACTACACCAGCGTGTTCAACCCCGACGTGATGCCGTTCAAGCGGATGAGCTCGCTCGACGGCATCGCCCCCAACTACCAGCACGTGATCCGCGACGCCACGCTGCGTGACCTGCCGGTCGGCGGCGTCACCGACCGCAACCGCGATCGGTTCTGGGCCTCGCTGATCGTCGAGTTCACCCCCGGCGCGCCGGTGGCGATCCCGTCGGTCGCGCCCGACATGCGCATCCTGTCGTACGAGACCCAGCCGGCGGTGAAGCTCATCTTCAGCAAGGACTCGGCCGACAACTTCTACGTCAGGTCCGACGATCGGGCGGCCCGCGGCCAGCTCCGGGTGGTGTTCCTGGCCGACGCCGACGCCGGCTACTTCGCGCCGCAGCTGCCGACCCGGGCCTACACGGTGGCGCGGGTGCGCGAGCTGGCGCGCCGCGAGGGCTTGCTGCCCACGCTCCCGCCCAAGGTGCAGCAGGCCGCCGCGCTGGCGATCGCCGATCTCGACATCGACGCCGACGAGGAGCTGGGGTCGGCCTTCAACAAGCTGGTCTACTACTTCCGCAGCTTCGAGGCCAAGCCGATCCCGGCCGCCACCGGTGACATCTACCTCGACCTGTTCAAGAACCAAGCCGGCGTGTGCCGGCACCGGTCGTCGACCTTCGCGGTCACCGCCGACGCGCTCGGCATCCCGACCCGCTACGTGTTCAACGAGGCCCACGCCTTCGTCGAGGTGTGGTTCCCCGAGCGCGGCTGGCAGCGCGTCGATCTGGGCGGCGCGGCGGCGCGCCTCGACGTGTCCAACGCCGAGGACAAGACCATCCACCGGCCCCGGGCCGAGGATCCGTTCGTCAAACCGCCGGAGTACACCGACAACTACTCGCGGCTGACCGGCGACATCGGCGGCCTGTCCGACGCCCAGCTGGCCGACGCGCACGCCCCGCTGGCCGACGAGCCTCCCAGCGGCGCGTTCGATCCGGTCGCCCCGGGTGGCGGCGGTGGCGGCGACGGCCCCGACGGTCCGGTGTTCGGCCCGGGCGACGACGCCCACTCGGTCCCGCTCGATCCCGCCAAGCCGACGCCGCACCTGGAGGTGACCCTGACCGACGCGGTCGGCTACCGCGGCGAGGGCTTCGCCGTCGAAGGTCGCGTCGACGTGCCCGGGGGGCGGCCGGTGGCGGGCCTGCGGGTCGACGTGTTCTTGGCGCCGGTCGGGCGCGACGGCTACGACGGGATCCCCATCGGCCGCTCGGTCACCGCCGCCGACGGCACCTTCGTGGTCGACGCCATCATCCCGCCCGAGCTCGACCTGGCCAGCTACGAGCTGTTCGTGTCGACCCGCGGCGACGCCCGTTACAACCCGTCGATGTCCGAGTAGGCGGTCGGGCGCCACAGCACCTGGCGGCGCGCCCCGCGCCAGGTCAGGACCAGCGCCTGGCCGACCACCTCGACCGCGGCGCCGTCGAGCACGCGGCGCGGGCTCGCGGCCAGACACGGGTGCGGGTCCGCCTCGACGGCGACCTCGCGCAGGTCCCACGCGGCCTCGGCGGCGCCGGTGTCGGCGGTGGTGGTCGCGGCGGCTCGCCGCCCGCGCACCAGGTAGCGGTCGACGTACTGGTAGCGATCGGCGCCGGCGCAGGCGATGGTGGCGCCGGCAGGATCGAGGACCTCGACGGTGCGCAGGTACCACCCGGCCAGCTCGCCGTCGTCGCCGACCGCCAGATCCCACTGCTCGCGCTCGCGCTGGACCTGCCCGCCGGCGGTCCACGAGTGGGCCCGGAACTCCCACGCCCCCGCCGGCGGTGGGGCGGTCGGCGCCGGCCCGAGCAGCGGCGGCAGGCTGGTCGGCGCCCGGGCGAGGTGGGCCAGGCCGCCCGGCCATCGCAGCACCAGGCCGGCGGCGGTGATGGTCGCGCGGTAGGTGGCCAGCTGGCGGAGGCCGTGCTCGCACGGCGACGGCGCGGCCTGGTAGCTGGTCTCGGCCACCTCGACCCCGTCGGCCACCGGGGCCACGGTGATGGTGCGGTCGGCCGCCAGCGTGTAGCGCGGTCGCTGGGCGCACGTGAACGGGACGCCGTCGTCGGCGACCACCTCGACCTCTCGGTGTGCGGTGCCGGCCACCGCCGGCCAGGTCGCCGCCGGCACCAGCTCCCACCGCTCACGCTCGGTGATGGTCACGCCGTCGGCCTGGGTGGTCAGGGTCCACGTCCAGGTGCCGGCCAGCCCAGCGGTGGCGAGCGCGCGCTCGATGGTGAGGCCGGTCGGCGGCGGCGGCGCGACGCAGGCCACCCCGACCGCCGCGACGGCGGCCGCCGCGGCGCGCCGCCTCACGGGACGCCGACGTCGGTCGAGTCGCCACCCTGCCAGGCCTCGACCACGGCGCCGGCCGACAAGAAGTAGCCGAGCTGCGGATCGGCGCGGTGATCGGCCTTGTTCCACGGGCCAGCTTCGCCTCGGATCTCGAGCACCGGCGTGATCTCGTCGTCGGATGGTTCGAGGCTCGGCGCGACCGCCGGCTCGACCTGCCACACCACGCTGTCGCCGCGCAACAGCGGCGTGCGCACCTGGCTGCCGGCCAGCGCGCTGACCTCGCGGGCGATGCGGTTGGCCGACGGCCACAGCCCGGCCAGCTCGGCGGCGCGCTCGAGGGCGTCGGCCACCGCCGCGCCGCTGGGCCAGCGGGCGTCGGGATCGCGCGCCAGCGCCGCCATCACCACGTCGGCGATCGCCACCGGCAGCTCGGGGCGACGGACGGTGGGATCGGGGATGGGCTGGCGCCGCACCCGATCGCACGTGTCGAGGTCGCTCGCGCCGTGGAACAGCGGCGCGCCCACCAGGAGCTCGTGCATGAGCACGCCCCACGCGAACAGATCGACCCGCTGGTCGACCGCCTGGCCCGGCTCGAGCTGCTCGGGCGCGACGTAGGCGTACTTGCCCTTCACCACGCCGGCCTGGGTGCGGTGGGTCTGGAGCGACGCGCGGGCGACCCCGAAGTCGATCAGCTTCACCCGGCCGTCGGGGCGGATGAGGATGTTCTGCGGGGTGACGTCGCGGTGGATCACGTCGAGCGGCCGGCCGTCGACGTCGGTGAGCCGGTGCAGGTGATCGAGCGCCCGGGCCAGCGCCAGCCCGATCCCGACCACCGCCGGCAGGGCCACCGCGCGGTGCTGTCGGATCGCGGCGCGCAGGAGCGCCTGGACCGACGTGCCGGGGATGTACTCGAGCGCCAGGTACGGGCGGCCGCCGGCGGTGCCCAGGTGGTAGGCCTGCGGCAGGTTGGGGTGGACGCAGCGCAGCGAGATGCGGCCCTCGGTGACGAAGTACTCGATGAACTCGGGCTGATCGGTGAGGTCGGCCCGGATGCGCTTGACCGCGACCCAGCGATCGCCGGCCAGCGGGGTGCGCTCGACGGCGAGGTACACCTCGGCCATCCCGCCGGTCGCGATCCGCTCCATGAGCCGGAACCGATCGAGCGACAGCGGGAGCAGATCGAGGGAGGCCATGGCCTTAGCGCTGCTGGCGTCGGTAGATCTCGTCGACCAGTGCGGCGAGCGCGGCATCGGCCAACGCCGCCGGGCGTCGGTGCGGGCCGCCCGATGGATCGAAGTCCCACGCCACCGAGGCCGCCAAGCGCGCGGTGGTGGCGGCCGGGGTGAAGCCCAGCCGCGCCAGCAGGGCCGCGCGATCGCGCAGCTCGGCGAGGGCGACCGCGGTGCGGCGGTCAGCGGCGCCGTCGGCGCGCGAAGGGACAAGCCACGGGAAGCTCACCTCGTCACTATACCAGCAACCACCGCGGGCACCGCCGCCGAACCGCCCGCGGGCCGCGCCGCGACTTGGCGGGCCGCGGCGGCCGGAGTAGCGTGGAGCGGTGCGCTTCCCCGTTGGCCTGGCCGGAGCCGCGCTGGCGTCGCTGGTCGCCGCCGCGCGGGCCGACGGCACGGGCGCGATCGTGGTGCGCTCGGTGGAGCCGTCGGTCGACGTGGTCGCGCTCACCGCGGGGCTGGCCGCGGCCGGCGTCGATGCGCCCGACGCGCTGGCGGCCACCGCTGCGGCCCGGCGCGCCGGTGCCGAGCCAGCGGCGCGGCTGACCGGCTTCGCCGCCGTCGCCGGCCTGGTCACCGAGGGCTGGCGCGCCTACGTGGCGGCCGACCCCGGCTTCGCGGCGGCGCGGTTGGGTGCCGCGCGATCTTCCGCGCAAGACCTCCTGGCGCTGGCCGGTGGCCCGGCGGTCTACGCCGACGCCTCGCTGCGGCTGGGCGTGGTGTTGTTGCACCTGGGCCGGATCGACGAGGCGGCCGCAGCGCTGCGGTTGGCCCACGCGCTGGATCCCGAGCGCCAGGTCACCACCGCCGAGTTCACGCCCGACGCGGTGGCGGCCTACCAGGCGGCGATCGACGCGCCGACGGTGACCATGCCGGTGCGGATCGAGGCGCTGGCCGGCGCCGAGGTCGAGGTCGACGGCGTCGACCGCGGCCCCGCGCCGATCACCGCCGAGCTGGCGGTGGGGGAGCACGTGGTGGTCGTGCGCCATCCTGGCTACCGCCCGTTCGCGCAGGCGGTCGCGGTCACGCCGGCCACTGCGCTGTTGACCCCGACCCTCGAGCCCGACCGCGGCGCGGCGGCGGTGGCTCGGGCCGCGCGGGCGGGGCTGGGCGCACTCGGCGAGCGCGAACTCGCCGCCGCGATCGATCAGGTGATCGCGCTGGGCGAGGTCGACGAGGTGTTGGTGGTCGCGTCGATCGCCCGGGCGGGCGCGCCGGCCCTGGTGGCCCAGCGCTGCGTCGGCGGGCGGCGGTGCAGCGCGGTGGTCGAGGTGGGCTACGCCGACGCCGCCGGCCTGGTCGGCGCCGTGGGCCTGTTGCGCCAGCGGCTGTCCGCGGTCGAGCTGCGCTACGGGGTCGTCTTGCCCGACGATGCCCGGGTCACCCGGCGGCGGGTGCGGGTCGGCCGCGGCGAGGACCGATCGCGGCGACGCTGGGCCTGGCTCGGCGGAGGCGCGCTGGCGGCCGCGGTGGTGGCGACCGCCGTGGTGCTGGCGACCAGCGGCGACGGACCGCCGGTGATCACGGTCGACCCCGGCGACTTCACCCGCTGAGCCGATCCGCCCTGGGCCGCCCGCGGCGTCGACCGGGTCAGGGCCCGAGGAAATCAGCGAACACCACGGCCTCGTCGGTGGCGGTCACCGTCACGTCGAAGCGGCGGCGCCGCTCGCCGTCGTCGGCCGGGAACACCACCTCGAGCTGGTGGCGGCCCACCGCGATCGCCCACCGGTTGGGCGCCCGGCCCAGGCGCTTGCCGTCGAGGAACACCTCGCCCCACGGGTTGGCGCCGACCCGGAGGGTGCCGGTGGCCGCGGCCGGGCGGGCGTCGGCGGTCGCCACCGCGGGGGTGCGCGCGTCGAGGCTGCGCGGCGGTGCGTCGACCAGGCCGGCGTCGATCGGCGCGTCGGGGGTAGCGTCGGCCGGTGAGGCGTCGGCTGCGCCAGCGTCGACTGCGCCAGCGTCGACCGGCGCGGGCGTCGATGCCGGCGTCGATGCCGGCGTCGCCCAGGGACGCAGCACCAGCGCGGCGACCGCGCCGACGGTGACCACCAGCGCGCCACCGACGATGACGCGGCGGCGCGCGGCGGGCGGGGTAGGGCGGGCGGAGGTTGCGCCGGCTCCGGTTCCGGTTCCGGTTCCGGGTCCGGGGCCGGGGCCGGTTCCGGTTCCGGCTCCGGGGCCGGTTCCGGTTCCGGGTCCGGCTCCGGGTCCGGCTCCGGTTCCGGGTCCGGAGTCGGCGTCGGAGTCGGAGTCGGCGTCGGAGTCGGAGTCGGGCTCTAGCCCCGCGCGCGGCTGGGGCACGGTCACCGGGGCCAGCGCGCGCTCGAGATCGACGTGCGTCGCGAAGGTCGCCTCGCGCGCGGTCGACGGCCGCTTGCCGCGGGGGCGCGGCACCAGCTGGGTGCGCGGCCCAGGGCGGCTGGGTTCGTCGACGGTGGCGAGCGGCACCGCGGCGGGCGCGCGCTCGACCACCGGGGGGACGGCCCGCGCGATGACCGCGGCCAGGTCGCGGGCGCCGCGCAGCTCGGTGGTGTCGGCGAGGAACCGCTGCAGCTGGGCCGCCATCGCGCCGGCCGAGGTCCACCGGTCGACCGGCGATGGGGCCAGCGCGCGCGCCACGATCGCGTCGAGCCGCGGCGCCACGCCGGGCTGCAGGCTGGACGGTGGCGGCGCCTCGGCGGCGCGCACCGCGGCCAGCGTCTGGTCGGGGTCGGCCCGCGCGAACAGCCGTCGCCCGGTCAGCATCTCCCAGGTCAGGAGGCCCAGCGCGAACACGTCCGAGCGCGCGGTGAGCGCCTCGCCGCGCGCCTGCTCGGGCGACATGTAGGGGAACGACCCGGTCGGCAGCCCGTCGGCGTCGGGATCCGGGCCCGAGCCCAGCGCCACCGCGATGCCGAAGTCGACCAGCTTGACCTCGCCGTCGCGGGTCAGCATCACGTTGCGGGGCGACAGGTCGCGGTGGATGACGCCGGCGCCCTTGCTGTGGGCGTACTCGAGGCCGCGGGCGATCTCGGCGGCCACGTGGGCCGCCACCGCCGGGGACAGGGCAGCGCCCTCCGCGAACACCGCCTCGGTCAGCCGCCACAGCGTCGGGCCGTCGATGTACTCCATGGCGATGAAGTAGGTCTCGTCGACGACGCCCAGCTCGTAGACCGGGACGATGTTGCCGTGGCTCAGCGACACCAGGGTCTTGGCCTCGGCCACGAACAGGTCGACGAACGCGCGCTGGCGCGACAAGGTCGGGTGGATCTGTTTGATCACCAGGACCTTCTCGAACCCGCCGGGGCCGAGCAGCTTGGCGAGGAAGATCTCCGCCATGCCACCAGCGGCGATCCGCTCGGTCAGGAAGTACTTGCCGAACGTCGTCGGCAGCTCGAGCATCGTGGCCGAGTGTATCATGCGGCGGTGCGGGTCCTCGCGATCGGCTGCGTCCTCGCCGTCGCCTGTGGCGGCGACGGCCCGGCGTTGCGCCTGGTGCCGGTCAACGCTGGCCCGTGCGGGCGCCCCGACGACGCGCGGGCCCTGCTGGTGACGCCCCTGGGCGACTTCGTCGGCCAGCGCCAGGTCATCGAGCTGGGCGCCCCGGTGGCGCTGGCGGCGCTGCCGGCCGACACCCGGGCGCTGGCGGTCGAGGTGCTCGGGCCGGGCGGCGAGCTGGCGGCGATCGGCCGCACCGGACCGTTCACGCTGGGTGACCTCGTCGACGGGGATGAGCTCCGGGTGGCGATGGCGCCGCCCGACGGGGCGTGCCCGGCCGGCGCGCTGACCACGCCGCGCGACGGCGCCCGGGCGGTCCGGGTCGGCGACGGGGTCCTGGTGGTCGGCGGCGCCGCCACCGCCGCCGCCGAGCTGTACGATCCGACCCGCGAGCAGACCACCGCGCTGACCTTGCCGCCGGCCTTCGTCGGCCCGACCAGCCTGGTCGGCGCCGGGGTCGCGGCGCTGGGCGACGGCCGGGCGGTGGTGATCGGCGGCGTCCGTCCCGGCTTCACCATCTACACGCCCGGCGACGGCTTCGGGCCGGCCACGCTGATCACCGAGACCCGGGCCCACCACGTCGCGCTCGCGCTCGACGAGCGCCGGGTGCTGGTGGCGGCGGGCTGCGGGGTGGTCGACGAGCAGGGCGCGTGCGAGGCGGGCAACCTGCGCCGCGACAGCCGGGTGGTCGATCTGGTGACCGGTGACGTGACCGCCGGCCCGGCGCTGGGGGTGGCTCGCCTCGACGGCACCGGCGCGCTCGAGCTGGCGCCCGACGGCCGGCGCTTCGTGGTGCTGGTCGGTGGCGTCGACGGGACCGGGGCCGCCGTGACCGAGGCCGAGCGCCTGGACCTCGCGGGCGGTCCGCCCACGGTGATCGCGGGGGCGGGCGCCGCGCTGGCGCCCCTCGACGGCGGCGCGCTGCTCACCGCGTTCGCACCGCCCGGCACCGCGGCCACCGCCACCGCCGCGGTGATCGTCCCCGGCCAGGGTGCGGCGCGGCCGGCGCCGGCGCTGCAGGCGCGGGCCACGCCGGTGCTGGTGACCCAGGATGACGGCGCGGTCCTGGCCTTGGGCGGCGGCGCGCCGCTGCGCTACCGCCCCAGCCGCGATGACTGGTCCGTGCTGCCCGCGCTGGCCACGCCGATCGGCGGCGCCCCCGCGGCGCTGCGCTGGGACGACGGCTCGGTGCTGGTGTTCGGTGGCACCGACGGCGCCGCCCAACCCACCGCGATGGTGCAGCGGTTCCGGCCGCGCCTGCTCGGCCCGGACACCGGCACCGTGACGGTCGTGCCCGGCGACGGGGCCAGCGACCCGCCGCTCACGCCGCTCGATCCGGCCGCGGTCGATCGCGCCGGCGGCTGGCAGCTGGCCGGCGGCGCACCCAGCTGGGCCATCGTCGGCGGGCCCCGGGCCGGCCTGGCCCGGCTCGAGGCCAGCGTCACGGTCCCGGCCACCGGGCTGGTGGTGGTGACCGGCTTCGTCGACGCCGCCGACCACGACGACGTGGTGCTGGTGCCGGGGGAGGTCGCGACCATCGAGCGCGTGCGCGGCGGCGCGGCCGAGGTGGTCTGCCGGGGCGCCGTGGTGCCGGCCGCGGGCCCGGCCGCGGTGCTGGTCGAGCTGGGGGCGTCCACCGTGCGGGTGGTGATCGCGGGGGCCACCGTGGCGTCGTGCGCGCTCGACGATCGCCGGCGCGGCGGCCTGGGGATCGGCAGCCGAGGGCTCCCGGTCGTCATCGGGTCGATCGCGATCAGCCGGTAGCGCGTCCTCGGCCGCGCCCGCGGCCGCGTGCTACCGTCCGGCCCGTGCGTGGCCCCCTCGCCGCCGTGGTCGTCGTGGCCGCGATCGCCTCCGCGGCGCCGGCCCGGGCCTACCGGTTCGAGGTGACCGCCCGGACCGTGACCGACCTGGCCCAGCTGCCCGCCCTGCGCCTGGTCGGCGGCGAGCTGTCGCTGTCGCGGCGGCGGTTCCACCAGGACGTCGCGGTCACCGTGTGGGACGTGGGCGACCTGGCGGCGCGCCGGGCCCAGCGGCGGCCGGGCGCGGCGGCCACCGGTCCGACGGTGTGGTTCACCGGCGACCTCCAGCTCGACCACGACTTCGGCGCGTGGACGCTGGGCGCGGTCGCGCTCGACGGCGGCCGCGACGCGCTCGACGTCATCCCCGAGCTGCGCGGCGAGGCGGTGGCGTTGACGGTGCCCTACGGCTACCTCGCGGTCGACGGCGTGGGCGGGCGGGTCGATGTGAGGTTGGGGCGGCTTTTGCGCTTCGACGAGTTCGGCGGCAGCGGGCTCGACGGCGTGGCGGCGCGCATCCGCACGGCGGCGCCGATCGCGGTCGAGGTCGAGGCCGGCCTCCGGGTGCGCGATCGCTCGCCGCTCGCGGTGCTGGGCAGCGACCTCGACGGCACCGCCGGGGTCGACTGCCGCGAGTACGTCGAGGCGCCGACGCCAGGGCAGGGCTCGTGGCAGCTCATCGATCGCAGCCGGGCGCCGTCGGGCACCCGGCTCGGCAGCGACCAGGCCTACTGCCCCGAGCGCTCGACGTCGCAGCCCACCGTCGAGGTGGCGGTCACGACCGACCGGCTGCGCTGGCTCGACGCGCGGTTGGCCTATCGCCGGACCCAGGCCCGCACCGTCGGCGTCATCGGCGCCGTCGATCGGCTCGACGTCGCCGACGTGGGCCTGTACCCGAACGAGCGCGGCCAGGCGCCGGCGTGGGGCGTCACCCAGGAGCACCTCAGCGCCAGCGCGCGCGCGACCGGGCGGCGGGGGCGTCTCCGCTACGAGCCGTGGGGGCTGGTGCGCTACTCGCTGGTGCACGGCGCGTTCGAACGCCTCGGCGCCGGCGTGCAGGTGCAGCGCGGGGCCCACCAGCTCGAGCCCACGGTGGCGCGGACCCGGCCCAGCCTCGACGCCGACTCCATCTGGAGCGTGTTCGCGATCTCGCCGTCGCTCGACGTGCGGCTGGCCTACCAGTACCGCGTCGACGCCGGCCGCCGGCTGCGCGCCGAGAGCTGGGTCCGCCGCTACGACAGCGACGGCGACCTGGTGGCGGCCACCGCCGGCGGCGCCTCGCTGGCCGGCGAGCTGGCGGTGACCCGCCGCGTGCGCGCGGCGGCCGAGCTCGTCGCCGACGACGGCTACGGCGGGCGCCGGCTGGGCGGCACCGCCAGCGCTCGCTGGCAGGCCCGCCGCGACCTGCAGGTCACCGGCCGCGCCGGGCTGGTCGCGGTGGCCGGCTCGGGGCCGCGCACCGACGGCACCACCGCCAGCCTGGCCGGTGGCGCGGCGTGGCAGCTCGACGACGGCATCGCGCTCACCGCGGTCGCCGACGTCGTCACCAGCCCGCTGTCGACCCTGGCGGTGCGGACCCTGGCGGTGCTCGACCTGGCCTTCGAGCCCGACTTCTGATGCGCGTCCGTCTGCTCATCGTCCTCGCCCTCGCGGTGGTCCCGGCCCTGGCCGTGGCCGGCGGCGAGCGCGGCCCGTCGGCGGTCGTGTTCGGACCGCAACGGCTCCCGCTGGTGTTCTCCCACGCCCAGCACGTCGGCGGCCTCGGCCTCGCCTGCGCGGCGTGCCACCCGACCGCCGCGACCTCGCGCTCGGTGGTCGATCTGTTGACGCCGACCGAGGCGGCGTGCCGATCGTGCCACGCCATCGCGCGGCCGCCCGCCGTCACGCCGGCCCCCACCGCCACCGCCACCGGCGCGTGCGCCGCGTGCCACCCTGGCTTCGCGCCGACCGCGGCGGTGGCGCGGGTGGTCATCCCGCCGGCCAGCCTCAAGTTCAGCCACGCCGCCCACGCCAGCGCCGGCTGCCTGACCTGCCACGCCGGGGCCGCGACGGCCGCGCTGGCGACCGCTGCCCACCTGCCGACGATGGCGCAGTGCCTGGCCTGCCACGACGATCGCACCGCGGCCCGCGCCTGCACCACGTGCCACCTGGCCACCGCCGGCGGCCGGGTCCGCACCGCGCTCCCCGACGGCGCCCTGGCGCCGACCGGCGGCGTCACCGGCGCCGATCACGGCGGCGACTTCGGCCGCGACCACGGCGCGATCGCCCGCAGCGCGCCCGCCGCGTGCGCGGCCTGCCACCAAGAGCGCGAGTGCAGCGACTGTCACCAGGGCTCGCTCCGCACCATGGCGTTTCACCCCGATGGCTTCCTGGCGCTCCACGCCGTCGACGCGCGCCGCGACGCCACCGCCTGCGGCACCTGCCACAAGACCCAGAGCTTCTGCGTGGCCTGCCACGAGCGCGCCGGCGTGGCGCCGCGGGCCGAGACCGGCTTCGCGGCCCGCCCCGACCTGCGGTTCCATCCCGACGGCTGGGCCTCGCTCGATCGGACCGGGCCCAACCGCCACGCCGGTCCGGCTCGCGCCAACCTGGCCGAGTGCACGTCGTGTCACCGCGAGGACACCTGCTTGCGCTGCCACTCGGCCGAGGCCGGCACGCCGCGCATCTCGCCCCACGGTCCAGGCTGGCGGGGCAGCGCGCGCTGCCAGGCGCTGGCGGCGCGCAACGGCCGGCTGTGCCTGCGGTGCCACATCTCGCTCACCCCGGTCGGGTGCGAATGAGCCGGCCGCCTCGTCGACGCCCGCGGGCGGGCAACCTGTTCCGCTTCCGGTCCACCCCGCAGCTGGCGGCCGCGCTCGCGGTCGGCGGCGTGGCCCCTGGCCCGGTGTTCGCCGCGGCCGGCCTGCCGGCGTCGGCACTCACCGCCGAGGTCACCGCGCCGCTGGCCCGCATGATCGATCTCTTCGAGCGGGCGTCGGCGGCGCTCGACGACCCGTGGTTCGGCGTCACGCTGGCCGAGCAGATCCCCAGCGGGACGTTCGGCGCGGCGGAGCTGCTGGTGCGGTCGGCGCCGACGTTGGGCGCCGGGTTGGCGGCGCTGGTCGAGGTGGCGACGCTCATCAACCCGCCCGGCCGGTTCGAAGTCGTCGCCGGCCCGACCGAGACCAGCGTGCGGTACGGGTTCGCAGCCGAGCCCGAGGCGCTGGGCAGGCACCTCAACGAGTACACGGTCCGCCTGGTAGTGCATCAGCTCGGGCTGTCGCTCGGGACGCCGCTGCCGGTCACCCGGGCGTGGTTCCCCCATCGGCGCGAGCTGGCCCGCGCCGATGCCGCCGCCCGCTTCGGGTGCGAGGTCCGGTTCGGCGCCCCCGACGTCGGCTTCGCCTTGCCCAACGCGGTCCTGGCCGCGGTCCCCCGCACCGCGGACCCTGTGGTGTTTGCCTACATGCGGCGCGAGGTCGCCGCCGCGTTGGCGGTGGCACCGGTCGACGACGTGGTGGCCGAGGTGGCCCGCGTGGTCGAGGCTGACAGCAGCGTCGACGCGGCGACGGTGGCGCGCCGGTTGGGGGTCACGGTGCGCAGCCTGCAACGCCGCCTGGCCGAGGCCGGCGCCACGTTTCGCGGCGTGCGCGACCAGGTGCGCCGGCGCCGCATCGAGGCGCTGCGCGCGGCCGGCGTCAGCGGCGACGAGCTGGCCCGCGCCTTGGGCTTCGCCCACGCCCGCAGCCTGCGTCGTGCGCTCGACAAGTGACCGCGGCGCGCCGCGGGGTGACCCGGTGGCGCGCGGCTACAGCGCCGCGCCCTGGGTGATCCACTGCAGCAAGACCAGGTAGTCCGGATCCGACGTGTCGAGGAAGGTGGCGTTCGGGTGGTTGGGCGGATCCTCGTACAGCGGCTTGGTGAGGAGCAGCGACATCATCGGCGCCAGGGTGTCGACCACGCCGGGGCGTGCCCGGATGAGGTCGTAGGTCATCTGCACCGGCAGATCGAACGGCAGCACGCCGGCGGCGCCGCCGGTGGTGTGGCAGTTGGCGCAGGCCAGCCCGCCGTTGGCCGCGGTCTGCAGCCGGGGGTACACGTCAGCGGTGAAGGTGCGGGCGCCCATCCCGGGATCCATGCCGGTCGCGCCGCTGCGCGCCAGGCTGGCGCCCTCGGCCACGACCTCGACGGTGGTGGTGTCGGTCATCGGCTGACCGGCCGGCGTGGTGTAGGTGACCCGCAGGGTGTAGCTGCCGGGCGGCACGTCGAGGATGCCGACCCGCGCCCGGCCGTTGAACGCGGTGGTGGTGTCGAGCACCGCGGTCGACACCAGGTCGCCGCCGGCGCCGAACACGTAGGGCCCGACGCCGACCGGCGTCTCGCCGATGACCAGGGCGATGTCCGTGACCGGGACGCCCTCGAGCGGCATGCCGTTGTGCCGCTGCAGCTCGGCGAACACCACCGCGGTGCCGGCGGTCGGCGCCAGGCCGACCGTGGAGTATTGGCGACGGGCGTCGGCCAGCGACACCAGGGTCTGGTCGGCGGTCACCGGCGCGGCCTCGACGGCGATCGGCAGGCCCCGCGTGGGGCGGTAGCCGTTGCGACCTCCCGACAAGTAGAACACGCTGCCGGGCGGCACCGACGGGAACGTGAACGTGCCGGCCATGTCGGCTTGGGCCATCACCGGCGCCTGCAGGCCAGCGCTGGTGAAGGTGGCGTTGGCCAGGATGGCGCCGGTGAAGTAGTCCTTGGCGGTGCCGGTGACCGGGTAGGTCACCGTCGGGGCGGTATCGATGGGCTCGGCGTCGATCTCGCTGCCCGCGTCGACCTCGCCCAGCGGCGGCGGGTCGCCGGCGCAACCGACGGCGACCACAAGGAGCAGCGAGGCGAGGCGAGGGATCGAGCGAACCATGGTGCCTGCGGTCATCAAGACCCGTGCCAGCGCGACGCCCCCGGAATGTGCCGACCGTGGTTCACAGGGCTGGGGTAGACACCCCCACCCACCGAGGGCGGGGGCCCCAGCGCTTGTCTGGATCAGAGGTGGGCCGTATGGTCCGCGCCCATCCGGCCCCCCCGGCACGGCAAGGAGATCGCGATGCTCCCCGAATCCCTGCGCGAGGCCCTCACGTTCGACGATGTCCTGCTAGCGCCCGCCTACAGCGAGGTGTTGCCCCGGGACGTCGACGTGTCGACCCACCTCACCGCCGCCATCCGCCTGCGGATGCCCCTGGTCAGCTCGGCCATGGACACCGTCACCGAGGCCGCCACCGCCATCCGCATGGCGCGCGAGGGCGGCATGGGCTTTCTCCACAAGAACATGTCGGTGGAGCACCAGGCCCGCGAGGTCACCAAGGTCAAGAAGGCCGAGAGCGGCATCGTGGTGGATCCGGTCACCATCGGCCCGGGGCGTCGCCTCGAGGACGCCCTGGCGCTGATGCGCCAGCACCGGATCAGCGGCCTGCCGGTCGTGGACGGCGAGCGGCGGCCGGTCGGCATCCTGACCAACCGCGACGTCCGGTTCGAGCGCAACCTGACCCAGCAGGTGGGCGAGGTGATGACGACCAAGCTCATCACCGTCGGCGACAACGTCGGGCTCGAGCAGGCCAAGGAGCTGCTCCACAAGAACCGCATCGAGAAGCTGCTGGTCATCGACGGCGACGGTCGGTTGAAGGGCCTCATCACCATCAAGGACATCGAGCAGGCCGAGGCCCACCCGCTGGCCGCCAAGGACGAGCTGGGGCGGCTGCGGGTCGGCGCCGCGGTCGGCGTGGGCGGCGATCGCGAGGCCCGCATCGGCGCGCTGTTGGCCGCCGGCTGCGATGTGATCTGCGTCGACACTGCCCACGGCCACTCGGCCGGCGTGCTGCAGGCGGTGCGCGACACCCGCAAGAACTTCCCGACCATGCAGCTGGTGGCCGGCAACGTCGCCACCGGCGCCGCCACGCTGGCGCTGATCGAGGCCGGCGTCGACGCGGTCAAGGTCGGGGTCGGGCCCGGCTCGATCTGCACCACCCGCATCGTCGCCGGCGTCGGGGTGCCGCAGCTGACCGCCATCAGCGACGCGGTGGCCGCGGCCCAGGCCGCCGGGGGGGTGCCGATCATCGCCGACGGCGGCATCAAGTACTCCGGCGACGTGGCCAAGGCCATCGCCGCGGGCGCGGCGACGGTGATGATCGGCAGCCTGTTCGCCGGCACCGACGAGGCGCCCGGCGAGATCATCCTGTACCAAGGCCGCAGCTACAAGTCGTACCGCGGCATGGGCTCGATCGGCGCGATGCGCGAGGGCTCGAAGGATCGCTACTTCCAAGACGACGTCGAGGCCACCGCGCCGCAGAAGCTGGTGCCCGAGGGCATCGAGGGCCGCGTGCCCTACAAGGGCCCGCTGCGCGAGTCGATCTACCAGCTGGTGGGCGGCCTGCGCTCGGCCATGGGCTACGTCGGCTGCGCGTCGATCGAGCAGATGCGGACCCAGGCCCAGTTCGTCCGCATCTCGTCGCAGGGCCTGCGTGAGAGCCACGTCCACGACGTGATCATCACCAAGGAAGCCCCCAACTACCGGCTCGAGTAAGGAACCCCATGGCCCACCAGCTCGTCCTCATCCTCGACTTCGGCTCGCAGTACACCCAGCTCATCGCCCGCCGCATCCGCGAGCACGCGGTGTACTGCGAGGTCCATCCGCACAGCCTCACGCTGGCGCGGATGCGCGAGCTGGCCCCGGCGGCCGTGGTGCTGTCGGGCGGGCCGTCGTCCTGCTACGACGCTGACGCGCCCCAGGTCGACCCCGGCGTGTTCGAGCTGGGCGTGCCGGTGCTTGGCATCTGCTACGGCGCCCAGCTGACCGCGCGGATGCTGGGCGGCGACGTGCGGCCGGCCGCCAAGCGCGAGTATGGCCGGGCCACGGTCCGGGTCCAGCACGGCGGGGCGGGGCTGTTCCGCACCGTGCCGACCGGCGACGAGCTGACGGTGTGGATGTCCCACGGCGACCACGTCGAGGCGGCGCCGCCCGGCTTCGTCCACACCGCCGCCAGCGACAACTGCCCGATGGCGGCGTTCGCCCACGTCGAGCGCCGCATCCACTGCGTGCAGTTCCACCCCGAGGTGGTCCACACCCCGCGCGGCGCCGAGCTGATCGCCGGGTTCCTGTTCGGCGTGGCCGGGCTGGCCGGCGACTGGTCGATGGCCACCTTCGTCGACGAGGCGGTCGCGCGGATCCGGGCCCAGGTCGGCCCCGAGGGCCGGGTCATCTGCGGCCTGTCGGGCGGGGTCGACTCGTCGGTGGCGGCCGCGCTGATCCACCGCGCCATCGGCGACCGGCTGACCTGCATCTTCGTCGACAACGGCCTGCTCCGGCGGGGCGAGCGGGACCATGTCGCCGCGGTGTTCCGCGATCACTTCCGGGTCGATCTCCGGGTGGTCGATGCGGTCGAGCGGTTCCTGGGAGCGCTGGCCGGCGTGACCGACCCCGAGCGCAAGCGCAAGATCATCGGCCACGAGTTCATCGCGGTGTTCGACGACGAGGCCAAGACCGTCGGCAACGCCCGGTTCCTGGCCCAGGGGACGCTGTACCCCGACGTCATCGAATCGGTGTCGGTGCGCGGCCCGGCCGCGGTCATCAAGAGCCACCACAACGTGGGTGGGCTGCCCGAGCAGATGGACCTGGCGCTGGTCGAGCCGCTGCGCGAGCTGTTCAAGGACGAGGTGCGGCTCCTGGGAGCCGAGCTGGGCCTGCCGCGGGCCATGATCAGCCGCCAGCCGTTCCCCGGCCCCGGCCTGGCGGTGCGGTGCCTGGGCGAGCTGACCCGGGCCCGCCTCGACACCGTGCGCGCGGCCGACGCCATCGTCGAAGAAGAGATCCGCGCCGCCGGGTTGTACGAGTCGATCTGGCAGGCGTTCGCGGTGCTCTTGCCGGTGCGTTCGGTCGGTGTCATGGGCGACAACCGCACCTACGACGAGGCCATCGCCATCCGCGCGGTCACCTCGCTCGACGGCATGACCGCCGACTGGGTGCCGCTGCCCCACGACCTGCTGGCGCGGATGTCGACCCGCATCATCAACGAGGTGCGCGGCGCCAACCGGGTGGTCTACGACATCACGTCCAAGCCGCCGGGGACCATCGAGTGGGAGTGACCCGCGCGGTGGTGGCGGTGGTGCTGGCGGGGCTGGCGGGGTTGGCGGGGTTGGCGGGGTTGGCGGTGCCGGCCGCCGCGGCCCCGCTCGTCGTCGAGCTGGCGCCCGGGGTGACGCTCGACTGGCGGCGCGGCGTGGTGGTGGCCCACGGCGTCGGCCCGGCCGACCGCAACGCGCCGTCGCCGGAGGTGGCGCGCGTCGCCGCGGCCCGGGCCGCCGAGCATCAGGCGCGGGCGCGTCTGAGCGCCGCGGTCGGACGGGTGCCCATCGTCGGCGCCGTGCTGGCCACGACCGAGCCGGCCGTGAGCGCCGCCATCGAGCGGGCCCCGCTCACCGCGGTGGTGCGCGCCACCGACGGGTCGGCGCGGGTCGAGGTGACGATCGGGCTCGAGGCGCTGCGCCAGGCGCGCAGCGGGCCCCGGACGGTCGCGGGCGACGACGGCGACCCGCCGGCCATCGCCGTCGATGCGCGCGCGCTGGCGGTGACGCCGCGGGTAGGCCTGGGCCTGGTCAGCGCCGGCGCGGCGTGGCACGGCCCGCTGCGCTACGTGACCGCGCCGCCGCCCGGCGCCACCGTGGTGCGCGCGACGGCCGCCGCGCCCACGCAGCTGACCCTGGCCGGGGCCGGCCCGGCGCCTGGCGCCTCGGTCGTCGTGGTGGTACCACCGGAGCCGTGAAGCTCGGCGCCTGCCTCCTCGTGGCCGCGCTGGCCGTCGCCTCGGCGGCCCGGGCCGACGTCGTCAGCTACGCCAGCCACGGCGCCAGCGCCGCCAGCGCCGCCGACGCCCGCACCCGGGCGCTCGACCTGGCCTTCGCCAGCGCGGTCACCGAGGCGGTGGCCGACCTCGCCGGCAGCGCGGCCCGGGTCCGGGCCGACGTGGTCGACGCCGAGATCATCCGGCGGGCCCGCCGCTTCGTCGGGTCGTTCTCGGTCAGCGCCGAGCGCACCGTCGGCGACCGGCTCGAGCTCGACGTCACGGTGCGGGTCGACGTCGGCAAGCTCGCCGCCCGCCTGGTCGAGCTGGGTGTCGAGCTGCGGCCCACGCCGCCGCCGCCACCGCCGGTGGTGGCCGCCCGCGCCGCGACCATCCTGTACCGGGTGACCGGGGTCGGGGCCCCGGCGGCCACCTTCGGCGCCGCGGCCCGGACCGACGTGCCCGGCCTGGACGCGCTCGCGGCGGCCGTTGCCAGCGCCGGCTTCCGCGTGGTGGCGCCGACCGCAGCGGGCCCGGCCCCAGGCGACGGCGGTCAGCTGCCGGTCGACGACGGCGGCGCGCGCACGCTGGCCGGCGAGGTCCAGGCCGACCTGGCGGTGGTGGCCGGCGTCGCCGTCGGCGCGCCCGGCCGGGTCCGCGGCACGCCGCTGGTCGCCGCGCCGGTGCGGGCGTGGCTCCGCGTGGTCGACGCCGACGGCGCTGCGACGCCGACCCCGATCGCGGTGGCGACCGCGGCCTGGGGCAACTCCGAGCGGGTCGCGGTCGACGCGGCCGACGCCGCGGCGCGGGCCCTCGCCGCGCGGGCGTTCGGGCGGCCGGCCCCGACCGCGCCCACCACGCCGGGCGACCGCGCGCCCGCGCTGCGCGCTGCCCGTGGCGTCACCGTGCGGCTCACCGGGGCCGGCGCCTGGCAAGCCGCGCTCCTGGTGCGCGCCGATCTAACCGCCGCCCCGGGGGTCAAGCAGACCAGCTACGCCGGGGTCAGCGCCGACGAGGTGGTGCTGGCGGTCGACGGCATCAGCGTCGACAAGGCCGCCAGCATCGCCAAGGCCACGCCCGGCTTCGCGGCGCGGACCCGGGTCGTCGACGGCGCGGTGGTGGTGGAGATCAAGTCGATCGGTGGTCCATGAGTCGCGCGGCGGCCGTGCTCGCGGCGGTGGCCCTGGGCGGCTGCCCGCGTGCGCAGGTCGACGATCCGCGCCGGGTCGACGGCAACGACGCCATCATCTACGTCGACAGCCAGCCCGCGGTCGCGGTGTGGATCGACGGCGGCTACATCGGCACGGTGGCCGAGGTGGCGCGGGGGATGGCGATCGAGCCGGGCACGCACCGCCTGGAGCTCCAGGCCGACGGCTACGAGAGCGAGTACCGGGTGCTCGAGCTGACCGCGCGCCAGCGGTTGCGCCTGGCCATCGAGCTGGCGCCGGTCTTGCCCTGACCGGCGCGCCGTTCCGGGTATCCTCGGCCGGTGCCGCCTTCGCCTCCGCCGCCGCGTCCGACCCTGGCCACCGATCCGCTGATCCACTCCCTGGTGCGGTGGCTGCTGATCCTCGTGTTCGTGGTCATCGGCTGGTGGGTGGTGTCGGAGCTGGCGGCCATCCTGACCCCGATCCTCGTCGCGGTGGGCATCGCCTACCTGCTCGACCCGGTGCTCGACCAGCTGGTGCGGCGCGGCATGTCGCGCGCCATGGGCGCGACGCTGCTCCTGGTCGGGTTCCTCGGCGCCATCGCCGGGTTGCTGGTGGTGCTCGTGCCCCAGGCCATCGATCAGCTGCAGGCGTTCGGCGAGGGCCTGCCGGACATGATCGATCGGGTCAGCGCCTGGCTCCAGGCCCGGTTCGACTTCGATCTCAAGAGCCACCTGAACGCCGCCGAGCTACAGAAGATCCTGGGCGGCGCGGCCGGTCCCCTCGAGCACCTGGCGACGGTGGCGCTGGGCGGAGTGTTCGCGGTGCTGGCGGTGCTGGCCGAGTTCCTGCTGGTCCCGGTGTTCGCGTACTACTTCCTGCTCGACTGGCCCCAGATGCAGGGCCGGTTCATGAAGATCATCCCGCCGCGCAAGCGATCGCGGGTGCGCGACCTGCTGGGCGAGATCGACGGGGTGGTGTCGGGGTGGGTGCGCGGCCAGGCCATCGTCACGTCGATCCTGGCGATCCTCTACGCGCTGGCGTTCTGGATCGCCGGGGTGCCGCTGGCGATCCCCATCGGCCTGGTGGTCGGTGCGCTCACCATCATCCCGTTCGTCGGCACCCTGGTCGGGGCCGGCCTCACCGCGGTGGTGATGCTGCTCGACTGGCCGGGCTCGACGGTGGCTGGCGTCACCGCCGGCATCTTCGTCGCGTTCCACCTGCTGGAGGCGGCGGTCTTGACGCCCAAGATCGTCGGCCACAAGGTCGGGCTGTCGGAGTCGGCGGCGCTGTTCGCGGTCGTTGCCGGCGGCAAGCTGCTCGGGTTCGTCGGCATCCTGCTGGCGGTGCCGCTGGCGGCGACGGTCGCGGTGCTGCTGCGCCACGCCGTGCGCTACTACGAGACCACGGAGTTCTTCGGCGACGAGAAGGACGCCGAGGTGGCCGTCACCCCGTCGATGCAGGTGGTGATGATGGGGGAGGGCGAGGCGACCGGGGCCGCCGACGACCCCGGCGCGTGACGGCGCCCGGGGCATCGCGGTGGTGATCGCGGCCGCAAAAATCTTGCGGCGGCCGCCCTCCCTGGCCGGGAATCTCGCCTATTGTCGGCGTCACGCCTGGCGCCCCGATCGGGAGCTGGCCCTACCTGACTGACGTTTCAAAGGAACGCCCGATGAAGAAGCTCGCTCTCGTGTTCGCGATGTTGATCCCGATGGCCGCGTGCGGTGGCGGCGGCGCCGCCGAGCTGCTCGGCAAGATGAAAGAGGCCAAGAACAAGGTCTGCGCGTGCAAGGACAAGGCGTGCGCCGACAAGGTCAAGGAAGACATGATGGCGTGGATGATGAAGAACGCCGACAAGTTCAAGAACGTCAAGCCGACCAAGGCCCAGGACGAGGAGGCGGACAAGCTCGACGACGAGATGGAGAAGTGCGCCGCCAAGTTCGAGAAGGCCGACGAGCCGGCTCCGACCCCGCCCGCCGAGTAACTGCATGTAGCGACTATCGCAGACTCCTGTCTGCGATATTGGAATTCGCCCAGGGCCGATGCGATCGCATCGGCCCTTGTGTATGGTGCCCGGCGAAATCGAGCTGCGAGGGGCAGCTCCAGCGTCGTCGCTGATGACGCCGCTGCGCAATCGATCCCTCTAGGAGTTACGTCTCATGAAGAACATCCTGCGTAGTGGCGCTGTGCTCGCGATGGTTTTTGGTCTGTCGGCCTGCGGTGGCAAGGCCTCCGAAGCCATCGCCGCGATGGGCAAGGCGGCCGACGCCATGTGTGCGTGCAAGGATCAGGCGTGCGCTGACAAGGTGAGCGCCGACCTCGCGAAGACCATGGAGAAGTACAAGGACACCAAGGGCACCAAGGCCGACGCTGAGAAGCTCAAGCCGATCATGACCAAGATGATGGGCTGCCAGATGAAGCTGATGAAGGCCGACGTGCCGCCGCCCCCGCCCCCGGCGGATCCGGCCCCGGCCGATCCGGCGCCCGCGGCGCCCGCGGATCCCGCGCCCGCGCAGTGACCCGTCGGCGCGTCGGCGTCCCCTGACGCCGCCGCCTACGAACCACCGCAAAGACGGGGAGCTTCGGCTCCTCGTTTTGCGTTTCGGCCGGCTCGACGGTGGCCCGCGGCACACTCGCCCTCGCGCTATAGTCGACGGATGCTTCGCCTGACTGGATTGCTGGTCGCGGTCTGCCTCGCGACCGCGTGCAAGGACGCCAAGAAGAGCTCGCCGGCGTCGGGCTCGTCGACCACCGCCGCCGGCGCCACCGACCCGGCCGACGGGCGTGCCGATCCCGAGGCCATGCTCAAGAAGCTGGAGGCCTTCCGCGACGAGGCCTGCGCGTGCCCTGAGCCGACCTGCGTCTTCGACGTCGAGCGGGCGATGAAGAACTGGCTCATCACCGAGGGCCCGAAGCTCATGGGCGTGAAGACCACCCCGGCCCAGGACGCCCGCGGCCAGGCTGCCTCCGCGGCCATGGAAGCCTGCGTCGAGCGCATCACCAAGCCCACCGGCCAACCCTGACAAAGCCGCCGTCGGAGATCTCCCGCCCGCACCCGCCTGATCGCGCCCGTCGGAGATCTCCCACACCCTCCCGATCGCGACCCTGGGAGGTCTCCCGCACCCTCCCGATCGCGACCCTGGGAGGTCTCCACGGCCGTCCCGGGCAGGGGCTCCGGGCCGTCGGACCGGCCTACCTGCCCCCAGACGGTGGAGGCGCACGAACCTCGGAGAACCCCGCCCGCGCCCTGGGCCCCGGCCGATGCCGGGGGAGGGTATTTTCGAAAAGCCCACGACCGCCCGCGGTCTCCACTGCCGTCCCGGGCATGGGCTCCGGGCCGTCGGACCGGCCTACCTGCCCCCAGACGGTGGAGGCGCACGAACCTCGGAGAACCCCGCCCCGCCCTGGGCCCCGGCGGATGCCGGGGGAGGGTTGTTTTCGAAAAACCCACGACCGCCCGCGGTCTCCACTGCCGTCCCGGGCATGGGCTCCGGGCCGTCGGACCGGCCTACCTGCCCCCAGACGGTGGAGGTGCACGAACCTCGGAGAACCCCGCCCGCGCCCTGGGCCCCGGCGGATGCCGGGGGAGGGTATTTTCGAAAAACCCACGACCGCCCGCGGTCTCCACTGCCGTCCCGGGCATGGGCTCCGGGCCGTCGGACCGGCCTACCTGCCCCCAGACGGTGGAGGTGCACGAACCTCGGAGAACCCCGCCCGCGCCCTGGGCCCCGGCGGATGCCGGGGGAGGGTATTTTCGAAAAACCCTCTCTCTATAACCCACGACGGCCCGCGGTCTCCACGGCGCTCCCGGGCGTGGGCTCTGGGCCGTCGGACCGGCCTACCTGCCCCCAGACGGTGGAGGCGCACGAACCTCGGAGAACCCCGCCCGCGCCCTGGGCCCCGGCGGATGCCGGGGGAGGGTTTTTTCGAAAAACCCACGACCGCCCGCGGTCTCCACTGCCGTCCCGGGCATGGGCTCCGGGCCGTTTTGGGAGGGGGCCCCGGCGGATGCCGGGGGAGGGTTTTTTCGAAAAACCCTCTCCTCAAATCGCGTCGCAGAACTCGATGCGCCGCGGGACCTTGTACGGCGCCAGATTGCGCGCGCAGTGGTCGATGATCTCTTCGGGCTGGCAGCTCGACTTGGGCACCACCCGGGCGATCACCATCGAGCCGACGAGCGGGTCGTTGATGACCAGCGCCTGGGCCTGCTTCACCTTGGGGAACGACTCGAGGCAGCCCTCGACCTCGCCGAGGGCGACCCGCTTGCCCTCGACCTTGACCACGTCGTCCTCGCGGCCGGTGAGGAACAAGCGCCCGGTCTTGTCGAGCTTGCCGAGGTCACCGGTGCGAAACCAACCCTGCTTGTCGACGGCGCCGATGCCGGGCTTGGCCGGGGCCTTGCCGACCTCGTGGTCGTACGGTCCGAGCGAGTGGGGAGCGAGCGCCTTGGACCGCACCCACACCAGGCCCTCCTTGCCGGTGACCGCCTTGCCGTTGCTGCCGGTCACCCGCACGTCGACGCCGCTCAGCAGCTTGCCGACCGAGCCGGGGCTCTTGCCGGTGGCGTCGAGCGCGATGGTCGACGCCTCGGTCGAGTGGTAGCAGGACTGGATCCGGATCCCGTACTTGGCGAGGAACTCCTCGGCCACCGCCGGATCGAGCCGCGACCCCGCGGCCAGGAACCGCGGCTTGTCGACCTCGAGCTTCTTCGCGGTCGGCTGGCGGTTGAGGTCGGCGTACATGTGCGGCGTGCCCGGGAACACGTCGATCTTGTGCTCGCGGATGAGCTTGCCGATGCGACGCGCCGACAGCTCCTCCTCGAGGAACATCGTGGCGCCCAGGCGCAAGGTCGGCAGCAGGCCGAGGTCCCACCCGTAGGCGTGGAACAGCGGCACCGCCACCAGCAGCCGGCTGCTGGCGTCGAGCTTGAGCGCCGCGATCGCGTGATCGACCGCGGCGACGGTGTTCTTCTCGCTGCGCAGCACCGCCTTGGGGTCGCCCAGCGAGTCCGAGGTGAACAGGATGGCCAGCGGCTCGACGTCGATGTCGAGCGCGTTGTCCTTGTAGACGCTGCAGGTGAGCAGCGTGCCCTGGAGCCGGCGCCGCACCTCGGCGGAGGCGTCGGTGAGGCTGGCGCCGCCGGCGCTGCTGGCCGCGCCGATCGCGCCGCCGCCCGGGGCCGGGGGCACCGTGGTCCGGGCACCGCGCGGACGGGGCGAGCTGGCCGCCGGCTGCGTCGGAGGCGGCGGCGTGGTCTGCCCGCTGGCGTTGATGGTGCCCTCGGAGCCGCGCGGCCGGGTCACCAGCGCGCGCAGCGGGGCCGCGGTCAGCATCAGCTCGAGCTCGCGGGCACCGGTGGTCGGGTCGATGGGCACGATGGCCGCGCCCAGCTTGGATAGCGCCAGCGCCAGCACGACGAAGTCGGGGACGTTGCCGAGCATCAGGCCGACCCAGGCGCCCTCGCGGATGCCCATGGCCTTGAACTCCTGGGCGCGGCGATCGACGCGCTCTAGCAGGCCGCGCCACGACAGGTAGTTGTCGCGGTACACCAAGGCCTTCTTCTGGCTACCTTGTGCTTTCGCGGCCTTGCTGAGCCAGTCGTAGAGGAGCGGCATGGGAGGGGCGGCAGATCGCGCCGCGCGGACTGTAGCAGCGCAGGCCCAGAGGCTCAAGGCCACCCCTGGCGAAAGCCTGGAGCTTGATCGGCCGGGCAGCTTGGCCATACTGCCCGGCCCATGGAAGCGCTCCCTGCCGACGACCCCAGCGATGATCGCGCGGTCGACCTCGACGCCCTGCGCCGCCGGCTCGACGACCACGGCACCACCCTGCGCAAGACGCACAAGGCGCTGGGGGAGCTGGCCGAGTCGGTCGGTCGCCTGGTGACCGAGCAGCGGCGCCGGGATCGGTGGATCAGCGTCAACTCGTTCGTGGCCTACCTGTTGTTCACGGTGATCCTCGGCGGGGCGATGCTGGTGTTGTACCGCTCGCGTTCGGGCGAGCTGGTGCGGGCCCGGGACGCCGCGGTGGCCGAGCGCGACCTGGCCCGGGGCCGGGCCCGGACCCTCGACGAGCAGGTCGCGGCGCGGGCCACCGCCGATCAGCGAGCCTACGCATTCTACCAGCTGCTGACCTCGGGCAAGCGGACCGAGGCGGTGACCCGCTACGGCGAGCTCGACCTGACGCAGCTGTCGCCGACCGAGCGGGCGGTGTTCGAGCAGGGGCACAAGCAGGCCCGCGCCGAGATCATCGACGCCGGCTACCTGGCCGGCCTGGACGCCGCCCGCGCGGGTGACCACGGCAAGGCCATCGTCGAGCTGCGGCGGGCCCTGGCCTACGAGCAGGAGGGGCCGCGCGCGGCGCAGATGCGCTACTACCTGGGCGTGGCGCTCGTGAAGTCGGGCGCGGCCAAGGACGGTCGCCACGAGCTCGAGCTGGCGCTGGCGGGCGGCGTCGAGCAGGGCGGCGTGTCCGACGCGCGGTACTACCTGGCGGCGGCGCTCGAGGCCGAGGGCGAGGCCGATCAGGCCCGGATCGAATATGACAAGTTCGCCAGCGCGTCGGCGCAGCACCCGCTCGCGGCGACGGCCCGCAAGAAGTCCATGGCGCTGGCCCGGGCCGCGCGCCCGGCCGACTAGCCCGCGGCCCGCACCGCCGCCGTGCGGGTCGACCGGAAATGGCCGGCGCGGTCCGGCGCGTCGACGCGGCGCTGGTAGAGTGAGCGCCATGGCTGCGCCACCCACGCGTCGCGATCCGCGGCGGTTCATCTACGTCGGCGTCGACCTGGTGTTGACCGCGCTGTACCTCTACCTGTTGTCGACCACCGTCTACAACCGCCACGGCTGGGCCCGGCTGGTCATGTACCTGTTGCCGCTGGGCACCACCGCGATGGCCATCGGCACGGCGGCCGGGCGGCGCTGGGGCTGGTGGCTGACGCTGGCCGGCGGCACGGTGCTGTTCGTGTGGACCATCGGGTTCATCGTCTTGTTGCTCACCACCGCCGCGTACCTGTCGGGGGTGTACGGCGCCTTCGGCAAGGCCGCGGCGAGCGGCGCCACCCTGGCGGTGGCGTTCATCGTCCAGGCGGTCGCCACCGTGCCGGCGCTGCAGCTCAAGTGGGCGCTGACCCGGCCCGGCCGCCGCGCGTTCGGGCTCGCGGTGAAGGCCCAGGCATGACCCGTCGGCGGTGGCTGGTGCTGGTGTGGACCGCGCCGAGCCTGGTGCTGCTGATCTGGACCGGGTTCGTCTACGGCCACTGGCGCATCGGCGTGCCGCCGCGGCTGGCGCCCGAGGCCCGCGCCGACGTGGTCGCGGCGCTGCGCCGTGGGCTGGCCGGCGAGGCGGTGGCGCCGACCCACCCGGAACTCGCGCGGCGCCTGCCGGCCGGCGGGCCGGTGATCGCGGTGCTGTGGCTCGACGGCGTGGCGCTGGGGCGGGTCGAGGGCTACGGCGCCACCATCGCCGCGGCCACCGCCGCAGCGGCGGCGGCCATCGGCGACGAGCCCCGGCTGCGCCGGGTGCCGGCGCATGACCTGGCCCGGGCCCGGTGGAAGGTCGACGTCGTGGTCGGGCGCGGCCCGGTCGAGCGCGAACACCGGCTGCTGCAGAAGGTGTCGCTGCACCACGGCGTCGACGGGCTCGGCGTCACCCTGGCCCGCCCCGACGGTGGCGGCGCGGCGACCTACCTGTTGTTGCCCGACGAGCTGTTCCTCGAGGGGCTGCTGGCCAAGAAGCCGATCTCGCCGATGATGCCGGAGATCGGGATGGGCGTGGACTACCCACGGGCCGACGTGCTGTTCGCCAGCCGCGCCAAGATCGAGTCGCGCACGTGGCAGCGCGCGAGGCGTCGCTACTTTCGGTTCCGCACCGACGCGTTCCTCGAGGCGCCCGACGGCGTGGTGGCGCCGCTGGCGCTGTTCCGCGGCCTGCCGCTGGGCCCGCCGGTCACGCCCGAGACCCTGCGCGCCGCGGCCCTCGACGGCGCGCGCTACCTGGTCAACCACCTGGGCCCCGACGGCCGCTTCGTCTACGAGCAGTCGCTCACCACCGCACGCACCTCGCCCGGCTACAGCCTGCCGCGCCACGCCGGCACCACGTACTTCCTGGCCGAGGTGTACCGGCTGACCCACGCGCCGTGGCTGCACGAGCCGGTGGTGCGGGCCGCGTCGCTGCTCGACAACCTGGTCGAGGCCGGTGGCTGCAAACGCCAGGGCCCCGACGGCGTGGCCATGGGCTGCGTCATCGACAAGGGCGAGCGCACCGGCAACCTGGGCTCGACCGCGCTGGGCGTGGTGGCCCTGGCCGAGTACCAGCGCGCCACCGACGATCGGCAGTTCCTGCCGCTGGCCACGACCCTGGCCGAGTGGATCTTGTGGATGCAGCGCCCCGACGGCTCGTTCCGCCACCTGTACGACGTGGCGTCGGGCGTGGCCGACGACAAGACCATGCTGCTGTACTTCTCGGGCGAGGCGGCGCTGGCGCTGGCGCGCATGTACGCCATCACCGGCGACGCGCGCTACGCCCGGGCGTCCGAGCGCGCGCTCGACTGGCTGGTGGGCTGGTACGACTTCTTCATCGGCGGGTTCCTCTACGGCGAGGAGCACTGGACCTGCATCGCCGCCGAGGCGTTGACGCCGTACACGCAGAAGGCGGCCTACCGCGACTTCTGCGACGGGCTGGCCCGGTTCTGGGGCGAGAGCCAGGCCCGCCCCGGCGACTACCCCGACCAGCCCGACCTGGTCGGCTCGCACAACCTGACGCCGTTCGTCGCGCCGCAGAACACGCCGGCCGGCTCGCACACCGAGGCGCGCATCTCGACCTACCTGCTCGGCGCCGCGGCCGGGCACCGCAGCGGCGCGCTGCGCCACGACATCCTCGAGACTCTCGGCTACCTGCTGCGGCAGCAGGTCGGGCCCCACAACGACTACCCGGTGCTGGCCCGGGTCCTGGGGCAGGGCGGCCTGCCCGGCAACCCGCTCGATCGCACCGTGCGCATCGACTACGTGCAGCACGTGTGCTCGGCGATGATCCGCGGCGCCGCGCTGGCCGAGGAGGCCCGCGGCGATCATTGACGTAGGCGCGGGGGGCGCCGTGCTAGGATCTCGCACGGTGAGCGACTCCGACAAGAAGACCCGGATGGGAACCCCGGCGCCGGCGGGCCCGGCCAGCGTGGCGCCCGCCGGGGAACCGCCCGGGCTGGGCGGACCGACCTGGTCGGACTCGACCCAGGCTGGCGAGGTGGCGCCCATCACCCAGAGCGCGGCCCCGGCCTACGTCCCGCCAGTCGATCTCTTGCTCGGCCAGACCTTGGCCGGGCGCTACCTCATCCAGCGCAAGCTGGGCGAGGGCGGCATGGGCGCGGTGTACCTGGCCCAGCACACGGTCCTCGAGAAGGCGGTCGCGCTCAAGGTCCTGCACGGCGAGTTCGCCCGCAAGCCCGACCTGGTCGAGCGCTTCATGCAGGAGGCGCGGGCCGCGTCGCGCATCCGCCACGAGAACGTGATCGACATCTCCGACTTCGGGTCGGCCCCCGACGGCATCGTGTTCTTCGCAATGGAGCTGCTGCAGGGCCACGACCTGCACGAGGAGATCGCCCGCGCGCGGCTGGCCAAGACCCGGCTGCCTTGGGACCGCAGCCGCAAGATCTTCTTGCAGGTGTGCTCGGCGCTGTCGGCGGCCCACGCCCAGGGCATCGTCCACCGCGACCTCAAGCCCGAGAACATCTACCTGGTCGAGTGGCTCGGACACAAAGACTTCGTCAAGCTGCTCGACTTCGGCATCGCCAAGCTCACCGAGGTGAGCGAGGGCGATCGCAAGCTGACCCGCACCGGCATGCTGTTCGGCACCCCCGAGTACATGTCGCCCGAGCAGGCCCGCGGCGAGAACGTCGACCACCGCGTCGACGTCTACGCCATGGGCTGCATCCTCCACCAGCTGGTCACCGGCCGGGTCCCGTTCGAAGCCGAGAACTTCATGGGCATCCTTAGCCTGCACCTGACTGAGCCGCCGCCGCCGATCGGCGCCGACGCGCTGGCCGAGATCGGGGCGCCGACGGAGCTCGAGGCGATCATCGCGCGGGCGCTGGCCAAGAGCCGGGCCGAGCGCTGGCAGACCATCGACGAGATGGCCAACGCCATCCGCGCCCTGCACGGCGAGGAGGCGCAGCCGATCCACGAACCGACCGTGCCGCGGGTGCAGTCGAGCGCGCCGCGCACCGGCGCGCCGGTGCGCACCGAGTGGAAGGGCCAGCTGTCGGTGCCGACCGAGGACGACGCGCCGCCGCCGCCGGCCCGCTCGAAGCTGCCGTTGATCCTGGGCGGCCTGGCCGTGGTGGGCACCGCGGTCGTCGCGGTGGTGCTGCTCGCGGGTGGCGGCGGCAAGCCCACGGCCGCGCCGGCGCCGACGCCGGGGCCGGGGATTGCGACCGATCCGCCGGCGCCGGTGGTGGCCGACCCGACGCCGGTGGCCAGCCTGCCGGCGCGGGTCACCATCTCACTGGGCAGCACGCCGCAGGGCGCCGAGATCTACGACACCACCACCAAGGAGGTCGTCGGCGTCACGCCGTTCGACTTCGAGCTGCCGGGCGGCAACGCGCCGCGCCGCTACACGCTCAAGCTGGCCGGCTACGGCGGCAAGATGATCGAGCTGGTGCCGAGCGAGGACGTCAACTACACCGTCGAGCTGAAGGCGCTCGACGGGGCCAAGCCCGGCGCCGAGCCCACGGTCGAGGTGGTCCCGCCGCGGGTGCGGCGCCCCGGCGGCGGCAGCAAGCCGCCCGGCCCAGCCCCGGGTGGCGCCGGCGACGGGCCGGTGGCGGTCCCCGACGGCCCGGCGACCACGCCCGGCGGCGGCTCGACCCGCAAGCCGGGCGGCGGCACCAAGCCCGGTGGCGGCAGCGCCAAGCCGGCGGGGGACGGCCCGACGGTGAAGCCACCACCGCCACCCGACGTGCCCGATCCAGACCTCATCCCGCTCAAGCCGGTGGAAGGCGCGGCGACGCCGTGACCGCCGGTGACGTGCCGAGCGGGACCCTGGCGCCGACCCGCAGCGGGCGCGCCCGGCTCGGCGCGCTCGAGCTGGCGTTCGACGTGTTCGACGGCGGGCCTCGGCGGCTGGTGTTGATCATGGGCATCGGCGCCCAGCGGGTGTTCTGGGACGAGCGGCTGTGCGCCCGGCTGGCCGATCGCGGCTTCGCGGTGGTGCGCTTCGACCACCGCGACATCGGCGAGTCGACCCGGCTCGATCACCTGCCGGTGCCGCGGCCGGGGCGGTCGATCGCTCGCGGCCTGCTGGGCCTCGACGTCGGCGCGCCCTACACGCTGTCGGACATGGCCGGCGACGTGATCGGCCTCATCGATCACCTGGGCTGGGACCGGGCCCACGTGGTGGGCGCGTCGATGGGCGGGATGGTGGGCCAGCACCTGGCCATCGAGCACCCGACCCGGGTGGCGTCGCTGACCTCGATCATGTCGACCACCGGCGCGCGCCGCTACGCGGTGCGGGCCAAGCCGCGGGCGATGAAGGCGCTCCTGGGCAAGCCACCGCGCACCGCCGACGAGTCGGCCGAGTACGCGGTCCGGCTGTTCACCGTCATCGGCGGCGACGGGTTCCCGGCCGACCAAGCCCAGCTGCGCCGGCTGGGCCGGTTGGCCTTCGAGCGCAAGCCGTCGCCGCGTGGGTTCTGCCGCCACCTGGCGGCCATCGCCGCGTCCGGAAACCGGACGTCCCGGCTGGCCGGCGTCAAGACCCCGACCCTGGTGTTCCACGGCGCGGCCGATCCGCTGATCCCGGTGGCCGCCGGCCGGGCCACCGCAGCGGCCATCGCCGGGTCCCGCCTGGAGATCGTCGACGGCATGGGCCACCACATGCCGCCCGGGGTGTGGGACCGGCTGCTCGACGCCATCGTCGCCAACGCCGCCCGGGCCTGACCGTCGCCCGGGTCGGTCGCCCCGACCGGCTGCCAGTTTGTTGCGACCTCGACCGCCCCGGCTGCTACCAACCGGCATGCCTCGTCGAATCTCATGCACGCTCCTCGCGGTGGCCCTGGCGCTCGGGCCGGCCGCCTGCACCATCCGCACCGGCGCTCACCAGCACGGCGTCAGCGGCCACCCCGCGTCGCACCGCCACCAGCACTGCCACGACCGGGGCGGCAAGCACCACAAGCAGGTGTGCCACAGCCACCCGCACGGCCCCGGCCACCACTGACCGCCGGCGGCCCGGCCGACGGAGGGCGCGCGTGGTGGCGGCTCTCGGTGCGGCCTACAGGTGGATCGCGTGGCCCAGCGCCGCCTCGGTGGCCTCCTTGATGGCCTCGGCGAAGGTCGGGTGGGCGTGGATGGTGTAGGCCAGGCTGTCGGCGTTGACCTCGGTGGCCTTGGCCAGGGTCAGCTCGGCGATGAGGTCGGTCACCGCCGGGCCGATCATATGAGCCCCGACCAACGCGCCGGTCTCGGCGTGCCACAGCACCTTGACGAAGCCGGTGGTCTCTCCGGCGGCGATGGCCTTGCCCAGCGGCCTCCACGGGAACTTGCCGACCTTGACCGGCACGCCGCGCTCGGCGGCCTTGGCCTCGGTCAGGCCGACCGAGGCGATCTC
>JAWKQV010000009.1:0-157500 GCA_041389965.1 Kofleriaceae bacterium
ACGATGCGGCGCCTGGCGCTGTGCCGGTGCGACATCGCGACCTTCGCACGGTAAGCGCTGTGTGAACCCCACGTGGCCTTCGCGGCGGTGGGCGTCGACGCTGGCGGGATGCGGAAGACCTACGAGCGGAACGAGCACGACGAGATGATCCGGGCGGTGATGCGACGGGGGGAGCCGGTCCGGGACGCCGCCGCGCGCCTGGGCGTGCCGGTGTCGACCAAGACGAGCTCGAGCAGCCGATTGCGAGCTTCGAGGTGCCGCCGGCGCTCGATCCGCCGGCTCCCGCGCAGGCCTGACCGCCGAGCGCCTACCGCATGGGCCGGCGCGGCGCTACGTGGGGTTCACACATCGCTTACGAAGTTTGGGTGGGGGAAGCCGACGGTGGTGCGGGGGACGCTGGCTGTACTCTTGGAGCTGCCGGCGCCGGCGCGGGTGGTGGTGTTGGGGACGGTGACGACGAAGCTGCCGACGGAGGAGCACGCGGTCGTCGACCTGGCGATGGACGTGGTGGGGGAGGTGGATTTCGGGCAGCGGCGGGTGGCGGTGGACGCGTCGCTGCGGAGCTCGACGATCGCAGGGTTCCCGATCGCCGGGGACCTGGCGTTCCGGATGAGCTGGGGGATCCCGCGGAGCTTCGCGCTGGCGATCGGCGGGTTCCACTCGCAGTTCCGTGCGCCGGCGGATTTTCTGACGCTGCGGCGGGTGCGGATCGAACTGGGGGCGGGGGACGATCCGCGACTGGACGCGGAGGGGTTCCTGGCGCTGACGTCGAACACGCTGCAGCTGGGCGCGCGCATCGACCTGTACGCGTCGGCGGGGCCGCTGAACATCACGGGGAGTCTCGGGCTCGAGACGCTGGTGCAGTTCTCGCCGTTCGGGCTGGCGGTGGACGTGTGGGCGGGGGTGAAGCTGCGGCGGGGGACGACGACGTTGGCCGGGGTGAGCTTCGAGGGGCACGTGCAGGGGCCGAAGCCGTGGCGCGTGGACGGGAAGGCGTGCCTGTCGCTGTGGTTCGTGGATCTGTGCGTGCCGGTGCACGCGACGTTTGGAGCGGGGGCGCCGGTGGTGCTTCCGAACCGAGAGATCTGGCCGGCGCTGCAGGCGGCGCTGTCGCAGCCGGAGGCGTGGGCGGCGGAGGTGCCGGCGGGGCTGACAGCGGCGGTGGCCGGGACGCCTGTGGACGCCGACGCGAGCGCGCCGGCGGTGGCGCTGGTGGACCCGTGCGCGACGTTGTCGGTGACGCAGCAGGTGGTGCCGCTGGAGCGGACGATCACGGCGTACGCGCAGGGGCGGCCGGTGGGCGTGGACCGGTTCCACGTGAGCGAGGTGCGGGTGGGGGGCGCGGCAGTGCCGGCAGCGGCGGTGACGCCGGTGAAGGACTGGTTCGCGCCGGCGCAGTTCGAGGCGATGAGCGATGCGGACAAGCTGGCGCGGCCGGGGTTCGAGGAGATGGTGGCGGGTGTGGCGGTGGGGGCGGCGACGGTGCGGGCGGGGGCGCCGCAGGTGCGGGCGCTGGACTACGACACGGTGGTGATCGCCGGTGGGCAGCGGCAGGAGGCCGGGCGCTACCGGCCGTCGCGGGACCTACAGCTGGTGGGCACGGCGCTGTCGGCGACCGCGCAGGCGCCGCGGGGCCGCAGCGTGGTCGAGGCGTACGCGCCGCCGATCGGCACGCCGCCTGCGCTGACGCTGGTGGAAGAGACGTACGTGATCGCGACGACGGACGCGCTGGCGCCGCGGTGGGACCTGACCGCTGCGGCGACCCGGGGCGAGGCCGAGCTGGCGCTGCGCGCGCACCTGGCCGCTCACCCCGACGACGCGTCCGACTCCAGGTGGTCCCGAGCTACGAGGTGGCAGCATGAGCGACAGTCAGGCGGCCCTGCGGTTCTACGGATGGATCTGGGTGGGAGTGCCGGCGCCAAGGTTCAAGGACGATGTCGTCGTAAATTCCTGATATCGATGAGCAATGCGCGACACTTAAGAAGTTGCCGAACCGGATTGTGAATTCTGCTGGCACTGATAGAACTAGGCCATGGTAGGCGGAGGTCAGGCGCTGGTTAGGCGGGTACGGCTCTCCAGCGCATGGCATGACTGGAAAGGACGGAGGATAGCCATGAAGCGTTTTCGTCGACTCGCCACGCAACTCCTGACCCTGGCGCTCGTTTCCGCAGCGCCGGCTTGCGGGCATCCATCGTCGCCTTCGGCGCCAGCGAAACCGGCTTGCGCGCCGATGGGCGTTGCCGAGTACGAGTACATCTTGTCGCAAGTGCCCCTGTCCCCGCAGGAGCTCGGCAGGCTCGGAGCGGTTGAACGGCGAGTCTATCGAGAGATGCTACGCATTGCGCAGGGGCCGCGCGACGCGTGGCTGACTCCGACGTTCGCAGATCGCGATATACCAAGATACTACGGGTGCATGCCCGCGGCGATCAGGATAGATGTCTATCTCGAGCGGATCGAGGATGCCGACCGGCTGGCGGAGGACGGATTCGATGTGGTCTCGGACTGGAGGACCTATGGCGCGTCTTTGCGCGCCCTAGGGGCGGTCACAGTCGTAGTTTCGCCATCGCGTCTTGCCGACCTCGCCCGCTTGCCCTACGTGCGACGGGTGGGCTTCCGGTACGGGACGCTGGTGAGCGATGTGCATACACTACTGAACCGCACGCGAAGCCACATCGGGATTCCTGCCCTGCATGCGATTGCTCCCAACGCGACCGGAGCGGGTGTTGTCATCGTTGTCATCGACACCGGCATCGACTGGAGGCACGGGACATTTCGTCACGCCGATGGCCGGACCCGCATCAAGTACATCCTGGACTACTCGCTCGACGTGGTGCCTGGCGAGACCGCCGGGCCTGAAGGAGAAGGCGTCGTCTACTCCGAAGACGACATCAACCACTCGCTTGGCTACGATGCGGCGCCTGGCGCTGTGCCGGTGCGACATCGCGACCTTCGCACTGCCAACGACAAGCAAGACGAGCACGGAACATCTGTTGCGGCCATCGCCGCAGGAAATGGGATCCCAGCCGCGTGCTGTTCATTCCAGGACCGGAAGTTTGCGGGCGTTGCGCCGGAAGCCGATATTGCGGTGATCGTGCCCGGACCCGACCTCGTATACACCGATACTCGGATGAGCCGGATCTTCGAGCTTATCAACGAACATGCTTCAAGTCGTGAGCGTCCGGTTGTGGTCAACATGAGCTTTGGCTCCGAGCTGGGGCCTCACGACGGAACGGGGGAGTTCGAGCGTCCGATCGACGTCTTTGTGCGAAGCGGGGCCGGCCGGGCCTCGCGCACCGTCGTCGTGGCCGCTGGCAACGAACAGCTGGTGGGCACGGCGCTGTCGGCGATCGCGCAGGCGCCGCGGGGCCGCGGCGGGGTCGAGGCGTACGCGCCGCCGATCGGCACGCCGCCCGCGCTGACGCTGGTGGAGGAGCCGTACGTGATCGCGACGACGGACGCGCTGGCGCCGCGGTGGGACCTGACCGCTGCGGCGACCCGGGGCGAGGCCGAGCTGGCGCTGCGCGCGCACCTGGCCGCTCACCCCGACGACGCGTCCCGACTCCAGGTGGTCCCGAGCTACGAGGTGGCAGCATGAGCGACAGTCAGGCGGCCCTGCGGTTCTACGGATGGATCTGGGTGGGAGTGCCGGCGCCAAGGTTCAAGGACGATGTCGTCGTAAATTCCACTTGAAAAAAGTTGCCGAACCGGATCGTGAATTCTGCTGGCACTGATAGAACTAGGCCATGGTAGGCGGAGGTCAGGCGCTGGTTAGGCGGGTACGGCTCTCCAGCGCATGGCATGACTGGAAAGGACGGAGGATAGCCATGAAGCGTTTTCGTCGACTCGCCACGCAACTCCTGACCCTGGCGCTCGTTTCCGCAGCGCCGGCTTGCGGGCATCCATCGTCGCCTTCGGCGCCAGCGAAACCGGCTTGCGCGCCGATGGGCGTTGCCGAGTACGAGTACGTCTTGTCGCAAGTGCCACTATCCCCGCAGGAACTCGGCAAGCTTGGACCGGTTGAATGGCAAGTCTACGAAGAGATGCTGCGCATTGCGCACGCGCCTCGCGACGCGTGGCTGAATCCAACGTTCGCAGATCGCACGATACCAAGATACTACGGGTGCATGCCCGCGGCGATCAGGATAGATGTCTATCTTCAGCGGATCGAGGATGCCGACCGGCTGGCGGAGGACGGATTCGATGTGGTCTCGGACTGGAGGACCTATGGCGCGTCTTTGCGCGCCCCACAAGGCGGTCACAGTCATGATTTCGCCATCGCGTCTCGCCGACACTTCGCCCGCTTGCCCTACGATGACGGGTGGGCTTCCGGTACGCAGGACGCTGGTTAGCGATGTGCACGCCACTAAACCGCACGCGAAGCCACATCCGGGATTCCTGCCCTGCATGCGATTCCTCCCGGCGCGACCGGAGCGGGTGTTGTCATCGTTGTCATCGACGCACCGGCATCGACTGGAGGCACGGGACATTTCGTCACGCCGATGGCCGGACCCCGCATCAAGTACATCCTGGACTACTCGCTCGACGTGGTGCCTGGCGAGACGGCCGGGCCTGAAAGGAGAAGGCGTCGTCTACTCCGAAGACGACATCAACCACTCGCTTGGCTACGATGCGGCGCCTGGCGCTGTGCCGGTGCGACATCGCGACCTTCCTTGCCAACGACAAGCAGAACGAGCACGGAACATCTGTTGCGGCCATCGCCGCAGGAAATGGGATCCCAGCCGCGTGCTGTTCATTCCAGGACCGGAAGTTTGCGGGCGTTGCGCCGGAAGCCGATATTGCGGTGATCGTGCCCGGACCCGACCTCGTATACACCGATACTCGGATGAGCCGGATCTTCGAGTTTATCAACGAACATACTTCAAAGTCGTGAGCGTCCGGTTGTGGTCAACATGAGCTTTGGCTCGAGCTGGGGCCTCACGACGGAACGGGGAGTTCGAGCGTCCGATCGACGTCTTTGTGCGAAGCGGGGCCGGCCGGGCCTCGCGCACCGTCGTCGTGGCCGCTGGCAACGAAGGGGATGAGGTCGCGCTTGAGCTGGTACAGTGTTCCCCGTCGAGAGGTTGACACTTCCAGGAACTGGAAATCCCCCATGGTTCGGGTAGTGGAATTGGCTGCGTGAGACGTCCCCGACGCATGAACGAGAAGAGCTTGATCACCCCACCGTCGCCCAACTCCAACGTCACCCCTCTGGCTGGCAGCAGCGAACCCGACGTGAGAGCCCGGCCAGGCCGGCGCACCGTGGAGGAGCGCCAGCAGGCCGTGCTCGAGCTGTTCGCCGGCAAGGCGACGGTCGACCAGATCGCGCGCCGGCTCGGCGTGCATGCGTCGACGGTCGAGGGCTGGCGCGCCGACGCACTTGCCGGCGTCGAGCAGGCGCTGCGGCGCGGCAGCGGCAAGACCGCCGCCGAGCTCGAATTGGAGCGCAAGGAGCGCGACCTCGAGCAGATCGTGACGAAGCTGTCGATCCAGAAGTGCCTCCTCGAGAACGCGCTCGAGACCGAGCGTGCCAAGCGCCCTATCGAGCCCGTGAGGTCCAAGCGATGACGCGCACGACCATCGCGGGTGAGGCCAGCGTATCGCTGCTGTGCGAGACGTTCCGGCTGTCGCGTGTTGCCGAACCGGATCGTGAATTCTGCTGGCACTGATAGAACTAGGCCATGGTAGGCGGAGGTCATCACGGGCGGATGTCCTGTCCTCCGGCGGCGGCACGGGCAAGCTCGGTTCGTGCGCCTTCCTCCACCGTTGGGGACGGTACCGGAAGCGGGGAGGCCGAGGGCAGCCGGACCGTGCCGACCCGGCGCGGTCGGGGCGTGCACCGGGCACAGGACCGTTGCGACCGACTTCAGATCGCCGAAAGCGCGGGATGGCGTGGCACCGCGACGCCAACGAGCCACGCGGGCGCCTCGGCCTGAAAGCAACGTTTCGTTACTGACACGGCTACTTCCAGGTGAGTTCCGCTGGCTTGAGATGTCCTTGATACAGCCGACGGCGATATTGCACGGAACCGCCTCCGCCACAACTTCCACTTCTGCCTTGCGGAGTTCGTCATGCGCATCAGTGCTACTACCTTGTCGCTCTCGCTCCGTGGCGATCGCAACCATGACGAGTATGTGCGGAACTTCGCAACCCCGAGCCTAGTGAGTGTCGCCAGTGTCGGGTCCGGGACTTGGGATATCCAGCGTTGGCTCGCATTGGTCGCGATTGTTGCTGTGGCAGGGTGCCGGCCAGTAAGACCCGCCGTGATTGAGTTCCTGCCCTTCGGATCCCGCGCTGACATGGTGACGGAACTCGGTGCCCACCCCGGGTACACACTTTCTATCGACTGTGGGGAAGCGGCGTCGGGCCGCCCGCTCCCTACTCTTGTCGGCGACATATCGAAGCCTCTTGCGGTCGCCGAGCAGCTAAACCAGCTGAAGGATGAGATTGTCGCTCCGGCTGTGCGTGACATCGACTTCGCCGCGGGAGTTGGATATGGCCGAGTGTGCGAAGGCGGAGGGATCGTTGTTATTCTTTCGTCCTGGACCATTGTTGATCGCGCGATCGCGAGACTTGGACTGCTAGTCCAGATGACAGGCTTGCGCGTCAATATCCAGTTGCGCGTCATGCCACCGGGGAACAAGTAGTGACAGAGTCAAGTATCGTGATGGCGGCTTGGCGTGAGTTTGATACTGTGCCGCATTTGTATCATATTGGATTCACCTGGAGATCGGTGCGGGGCTCTTGGGCTCCAAATCTGGTGTTCACGTTGCGGGACAGGCGCGTACTACATGGCCTCCCCGGAAGGCTTCGCATTCCGAGTTCGCGATCGATCGCGGCGCGGAGGGGCTGGCCGGCGTGCACCTGGTGACGGCGTCGGCGGCGACATCCGTGCAGGAGAGCGAGCCGCTCGAGCAGGTCCGGTTTCTGCGCGACGAGCAGGCCAACCTGGTGTGGGCAGTCGAGCACGTCACCGTGGGTGCGCTGGGCGTCGGCCAGCGCGCCGCCGATCGGGCGCCCGGGCCGGTCGGCGTCGAGGAGCCCCTGCCGGAGGGAGCCGCGTTGCGCTATCGGCTGCAGTCGCCGGTGCCCGCCAGCTGGTACCCGCTGCAGCCGGTCAAGCTCGGCGGCGCGACGCCCGATGAGGTCGCGCTTGAGCTGGCCGGCCTCCTGGCGGCCGACGGCGACACCGTCGAGGTGCGCACCCCGCGCGGCCGCATCCTGGCTAGCTCGTCGCCCGGCGGCCCGCTGCGCGTCCGCGAAGAGCAGGTCCCCCGCGAGGGCACCCGCGTCAGCCGCATCGTGCGCCGCGCCCGGGGCACCGACGGCGCCACCTACGTCTGGGTCGCCCGCACCCGCGGCGTCGGGACGGGAGAGGGCAGCGCCGGCCTGCGCTACGACCGCGCCCTCGACGCGCCACCTGCCACGCCCTGATCCCGGATTCGTCCCGGAGGGGTCCCGGGCCCACCGGGCTCGCCCCGAGCCCCCTGGGAATGCCTGGGGGCGAAACAGCCCTCGATCGCTAGCGGCTCGAGACCTTGCCGGTCTTCTCGGACGGGGCCTTGGGCGCCGGGGCCGGCTTGGGCTCAGCCTTGGGGGCGGGCTTGGCGTCGGCCTTGGGCGCCTGGGCCTGCTTGGTGTCCTTGGTGTCCTTCTTCTCGGCCTGCTTGGCCTGCTCGTCGTGCATCGGGCACGCGACGGCGGCGGTGGTGGCGAAACCGAGGGTGAGGATGGCGGCGACGAGGGTCTTCATGGCGGACAGTCTGGCATGCGTCCCCGGTGCTGCCAAGCCCGGCCGCACCGACCCCGTCATCGGCCGCGGCGGATGCGGCCGGCGCCCACGCTGTCGAGGTGGTCAGCGATCAGGTACAGCTGGTCCCGGTAGTTGGCGCGGTTGTCGTAACCCGCAAATCGCTCGGGGTACTGATCGGCCAGCTGGTGCATCGGATGGTCGTTGAGGTGCGCGCTCAGCATGGCGCAGTCGGCGCCCAGCTGGGACTCGTCGATCTCGATGGCGGGCAGCTTGATGGGGGCGCGGGCCGCGCCGTTGGCCAGGCGCTCCTGGTCGATGACGTCGGTCAGATCGTTGGCGGCCATGGTGCGCTGGTTGAGCGGCTCGAGGCCGAACGTGCGCTCGATGTGGGCCAGCATCGAGCAGTGCTCGAAGACGGTGCTGGTGACGCCCTGCTTGACGTAGGGGCCGATGGCCATGGCCGGGACGCGGAAGCCCAGCTGGTCGAAGCCATCCGCCGCGCGCTCGTCGACGGTGGTCGGCGGCGGCACGTGGTCGAAGAACCCGCCGTTCTCGTCGTAGGTGATGACCAGCATCGTGCGGTCCCATTTCGGGGACGCCGCCAGCGCGTAGTAGATGGACGACAGGAACTGCTGGCCGTAGATGGGCGCGATGGGCGGGTGATCGTCGTTGAGGTTGAAGCCCGGGTCGATGTACGTGACCGGCGCCAGATCGCCCTTGGCGACGTCGCGCAGGAACTGTTCGTACAGGAACAGGCGGCCGGCCTTGTCGAGGTTGTCGACGATGGCCAACACCGGGATGGTCACGTAGTAGTAGCGCCACGGCACCCCCTTGTCGTCGAGGCGGTGGTGGATGCTGGGCCAGGTGAAGCCGCCGGGCGGCAGCTCGTTGACCTTGAGGCCGCCCGAGCTGGCGGAGTGCCAGTACATCCGGTTTGGCCAGGTCGGGCCCATGACCGAGCAAAACCAGCGGTCGCACACGGTGTACTCGTCGGCCAGCGCCCAGCTCACCGGGGCGTGGGCCCGGGTCAGGTACTGCATGGGGTGCCGGAACGTGGCGTCGCCGTGGCTTTGCTGGTGGGCGATGACGAAGCCCGAGTTGGCGCCGCCGGCGAACGCGTTGTGGGCCGCGCTCCAGCCGTGGGGCGGATCGGGCACGCACATGTTTCCGATGCTGGCCTCGTAGGCCGTCACCGGGTTGCCGTCGAGGCCGGGGTTGCTCATGCCGGCGACCAGGCCGTCGCCGCCCAGGCCGGCGAGGGCGCGCGCGCCGAACAGGTGATCGTAGGAGCGGTTCTCCATCATCACCACGACCACGTGCTCGATGCCGGGGAACGGCGCGTTGTCGCCGCACCCCGCCAGCAGTTTGGTCCCGGCGGTGGCGCCGGCCAGCGCGCCCATGGTCTTCAGAGCATCGCGGCGCTTCATCATGGGGCGAGCGTAGCGCGCCCAGATGGCGCTGGCGTCACAACAGCGTGGCGATCCAGGCCGCGCCGACCCACATGCCGATGGCGGTGCCCAGCCCCGACAAGACCGCCACCAGCAGGATGCGCGACACCGGGTTGTTCCAGAACCCCTTGAGGGTCGACACGTCGTCGGCCAGCCGCTCGCAGTCGCGCACGGTGGGCTTGCGCAGCCAGGCCTCGACCACCCCCACGACCATGGCGGTACCCAGCAGCGGATGGATGGCGGCGATCGGCGCGACCAGGATCGCGGTCAGGACCGACAGCGGCTTGCCGCCACCGAGGAGCGTCAGCACGCCGGCGCCGATCGAGGTGGGCAGGACCAGCGCCATGATGACGTCCTGCACGTCGATCTTGTCCGAGTGGAACGCGCCCCACACCAGGCCGAACACCAGGAACGCCGGCACCGCCCACTTGAGGATGGTCCACAGCAGCGACGGCCTGGGCAGGGCGTCGAGGGCGGCCTTGTCGACCGGCTGGCCCTGGCTGGCCAGCATGCCCGGGACATGGGCGGCGCCGACGACGGCCACCACCGAGGTGGCCTTGGCGGCCGCGGTCTCGATGCCGTTCATCAGGTACTGGTCGCGCTCGTCGATGAGCGGCCGCTTGACCTCGGGCAGGGTCCGGGCCAGCTCGGCCAGCATCTCGGACAGCGCCTTCGATTCCTTGAGCGCCTCGATGTCGTCGGCCGCCATCGGCTTGGCGTCGTCGCCGTCGTCGCCCCCGACCACCATCGACGACAGCAGCATCGACCGCTTCCACAGCCCCAGGCTCGACCAGGTGCGCTTGAGGGTGACGTGGATGCTGCGGTCGATCAGCTCGACCCGGGCGCCCACCGCCTTGGCCTCCTCGATCGCCGCCAACAGCTCGGCCCCGGGCTTGACGCCCAGCGCCGCGCCCATCTTCTTCTGGTGCGCCGCCAGCGCCAGGTGGGCCAGCAGGTACAGGGTCTTGCCCTCGCGGATGATCTTGAACACGTCCAGGTTGCGGAAGGCGTTGTCCGAGGTCAGCGCGTCGTAGCGCCCCTGGCACAGCTCGACGCAGACCACGTCGGGCTTGACCGCGCGGATGACCTCGCGGACCTCCTCGACCGACCGCGCCGAGACGTGGGCGGTGCCGACCAGGTGGACGGGGACGCCGTGGACGTCGAGCTCGGTGACGGTGTCAGACACCGCGGCGTTCTAGCACGACGCCGGTCCCGCGATCTGCTACCAACCGGGCATGTCGGACCCCATCGACGCCGCCACCCGCACCGAGATCGAGGCCGCCGCGTTCCGGCGCCTGGTCGAGCACTTCCAGAGCCGCACCGACGTGCAAAACCTCGACGTCATGAACCTGGCCGGGTTCTGCCGCAACTGCCTGGCCAAGTGGTACCGGGCCGCCGCGGTCGAGCGCGGCGTCGAGCTGTCCGACGGCGCGGCGCGCGAGGCCATCTACGGCATGCCGTACGACCAGTGGAAGGCGACCTACCAGAAGTGACCACCGTCGACGAGGCCCCCTTCGAGCGGCTGGGCGGCGAGGCCGGGGTGCGCCGGCTGGTCGACCACTTCTACGACCGCATGGACCAGCGGCCCGACTGCGCCCCGATCCGCGCGATGCACCCAGCCGACCTGGCCAGCTCGCGCGACAAGCTGGCGTGGTTCCTGACCGGGTGGCTGGGCGGCCCGCCGGTCTACGTGCAGCGCTTCGGCCACCCGCGGCTGCGGGCCCGCCACCTGCCGTTCGCCATCGACGACGCCGCCCGCGATCAGTGGATGAGCTGCATGCGCGAGGCCCTGGCCGCGACGATCACCGCCGACGAGCCGCTGCGGGCGCACCTGGAGCTGACGCTGTCGCGGCTGGCCGACCACATGCGCAACCGGCCGTGACGGTCCAGCCGGCGCGGCCCGGGCTGACCGCGGTCACCCTCGACGAGCTGGTGGCCGAGGCGGCCCGGTTCGACGCGGTGGTGGAGGTCACGCCGGGCATCGATCGGTTCTGCTCGACCGCGCCGTGGATCGTCGCGGCCCACGCCGCGCTCATGGGCCCGCGCGCGCCGTGGCTGTGGCAAGGCGACGCCGGCTGGGTGACGCTGGCGCGCGCCGATCGGCCGGGCGGTCGCTACCTCGAGCCGCTCGAGCTGGCGTGGGGGCTGGCGTGTCCGCTCATCGGCGTCGATCCGGCGCCGCTGGTCGGCGGGCTGGTCGAGGTGGCCGCCGCGGACGCCGACTGGGACCTGATGCTGGTGGCGGGAGTGCCGCCGGGTGGCGCGCTGCACCGGGCGCTGCGGGCCGCGGCGCCGGCGGGCTGGCGCTTCGGCCGGGGCCCGACCACCGAGCGGTACGTGGCCAGCCTCGACGGAGGCGTCGACGGCTTCCTGGCCCGGCGCAGCCGCAACTTTCGCAAGGCGGTGCGGGCCGATCAGCGGGCCGCGGCGGCGGCGGGCGTGGCCTTCGTGCCGGTCGAGGTGACCCCGGCCAGCGCGGCGGCCTGCCTGGCGCGGGTGCTGGCGGTCGAGGCGCGCAGCTGGAAGGGCCAGGCCGGGCTGGGCGTCGACCAGGGCCCGATGCGTGACTTCTACCAGCACATGATCGGTCCGCTGGCGGCGGCCGGCCGGGCCCGGCTCATGATGGCCAGCCAGGGGGATCGCGACGTGGCCTTCATCCTCGGCGGGGTGTTCGCCGGCGAGTACCGCGGCCTGCAGTTCTCCCACGACGTCGAGTTCCGTGCCCTGGGGTTGGGCAACGTCGCCCAGCTGGCCCAGATCGCCCGGCTGGTCGACGAGGGCGTCGAGCGCTACGACCTCGGCACGGCGATGGACTACAAGGTCCGCTGGGCCGAGCAGGTGGTCACCACCGGCCTGTTCGCGCTGGCCCGCTGACCGCGCGGCGGCGGGGTTGGCGGCCGGCGCCGCCGCCGTGGTACCCCACGGACATGACCAGCCCGACTGCGCTCGGCGTGGAGGCGATCCTCAACCTCCTGCCGCACCGCTTCCCGTTCCTGCTCGTCGACCGCGTCCTCGAGCTCGGCCCCGACAAGGTGGTGGCGCTCAAGAACGTCACCTACAACGAGCCGTACTTCCCGGGGCACTTCCCCGGCGCGCCGGTCATGCCCGGCGTGCTGCAGATCGAGGCCATGGCCCAGGCCGGCGGCATCCTCGGCAGCCAGTCAGCCGGGTTCGATCCGCTGACCCACGTCATGCTGTTCATGGCCATCGACGCCGCCAAGTTCCGCAAGCCGGTGGTGCCGGGCGATCAGCTCATCATCGAGGTGGTGCCGCTGCGCAAGGGCAAAATCATGAAGCTCAAGGGCGAGTGCCGGGTCGACGGCGCCGTGGTCTCGTCGGCGGAGATGCTGGCCAGCATCGCGCCGCGGAGCAAGGTGGCGTGAGGCGCGCGGCGGCGCTGGCGGCGGCCGCGGCGGCGGTGGCCGGCTGCAAGGGTGACGACCGCAAGGCGATCGGACGCTCCGACCGGCAGGCGCCGGCGGTGACGGTGGTCGATCAGGGCGGGCCGGTCGAGCGCCAGCGCACGCCCGAGGTCGAGCCCAACGGCGACGCCGCCACCGCCCAGCCGCTGGGCGACGGCGTGCGCGGCACGCTCGACGGCGCGGCCGACGTCGACGTCTACGCCTTCGACAGCGCCGGCAGCCGCATGCTGGCGGCGACCCTCACCGGCGTGGCCGGGCTCGATCTCAAGCTCGAGCTGCGCGACGCGGCCTTCGCGCCGGTGGTTGCCGCCGATCGCGGCGGCGCCGGCGTGGCCGAGGCGCTGCCCAACGTGCCCCTCGACCAGGGCCGCTTCTACCTGGTGGTGCGGGAGCTCGAGCACCTGCCCAAGGTCAAGAAGGGCCAGCCCAAGCCGGCGTCGCGCACCGGGCCCAGCCCGGCCTACGAGCTAGTGGCGACCCAGGTGACCGATCCGCCGCCCGGCGGCGAGCGCGAGCCCGACGACGATCCCGGCAGCGCCAACGAGGTGGTGCTGTCGACCCCGGTGACCGGCTACCTCGGCTGGGCCGGTGACGTCGACGTGTGGAAGCTGACCATCGACGGCCTGGCCGACGGCGACGGCCTCGACGTCGCGGTCACCGCGGTGCCCAAGGTGGCGCTCACCGTCGAGGTCCTCGACGCCGGCAGCCGGCGCGTCATGCGGCAGAGCGGGGCGCCCGGTCAGCCGGTGACGCTGCGCAGCCTGGCGCCCCGGGTGGCGCCGGGCGAGCCGACCGTCCACTACGTGGCGGTGTCGGGCAAGCCGGCCAACCCCGACCAGACCTACCAGCTCACCGTCGCCACCCGCCTGCTCGATCTCGACGAGGAGGCCGAGCCCAACGACCGCGACGACCGGGCCAACCCGCTGCGGTTCGGCGGCGAGGATCAGGGCACGATGCGCGGCACCCTCGGTCCCGGCGAGGTCGACCGGTTCGTCTTGTCCCCGGGCCCGGGGCCAATGACCCTCGACGTCGCGCTGGATCCGCCGCCCGGCGTCACCGTCGACGTGGTGGCCAGCGGCGGCGCGACCGCGGGGAGCCAACGGGTCGGCGAGCGGGTGCTCCTGACCGCGGCGGTCGCGCCCGGCCAGGCGGTGATCCTCAAGGTCGCGGGGGCGGCCGCCAAGGCCGGCGTGGCCGGGCCGTACCAGCTGCGGTGGTCGCTGTCGGCGCCGAGCGCGCCGGATCCCGTCGACGACCCTGGCGACGATCCGCTGCCGCCCGAAGAGTAGTAGGCTGCCACCGGCCATGGCGCGACGCCCGACCGCCGCTCGCGACGTGCTCCTCATCCTGGCGGTGGCGAACTTCCTGTCGTACGCTTCGCGCAACGTGCCGTTCGCCGTCTACGGCGACCTGCGCAGCCACTTCGGCGTCGACGATGGCGACCTGGGGTGGCTGGGGACCGCGTTCATGCTGCCGCACGCGCTGGCCACGCTGCCGGTCGGTTGGCTGGCCGATCGCACGGATCGTCGGCGGCTCTTGGCAGCGGGGGTGGTGCTGTGGAGCCTGGCCGGCGGCGTCGGCGCCCTGGCCACCAGCTACCCCCTGGTGGTGGTGAGCCGGGTGCTGGTCGGGCTGGGCACCGCCGCGGTGGTCCCGGTCGCCAACGCGATGCTCGGCGAGCTGTACCCCGGGCGCCACAAGGCCCTGGCCATGGCGGTGTTCAACCTGGGGCTGTTCCTGGGCGGCGCGGTCGGCTTCGGCGTGGGCGCCGCCCTGGGCTTCCCGACGGGCTGGGTCGCGATCGCCGCGCTGGGTGCGCCGGCGGCCCTGGCGGTCCTCGCGGTGTCGTCGCCCGCCGCCACGGCGCCGCCCGCGGCGGTGGCCTCGACCGCCAGCCCATGGCGGCAGCTCCTCGACGACACCGCGGCGATCCTGCGGGTCACCTCGATGCGCCGCCTGGCCGCGGCCACCACGGTGATGGCCTTCGCCGCCGGCGGCCTGCAGGCCTGGCTGTTGGACTTCTTGCAGAAGGACAAGGGGATGTCGAAGGCCTCGGCCACCACCTTGCTCGGCGGATGCCTGGTGGCCGGGTTGTGCGGGGTGGTGGTGGGCGGCCAGCTCGGCGATCGCCTGCGCCGACGCTGGGTGTGGGGCCGCCCGGCGGCGATCGCCATCGGCATGACCTGCACCGTGCCGTGCGGCGTCGCCGCGATCTTGCTGCCGGCCGGCCCGGCGCTGACGGTGGCGGCGGTGGCGACGATGTTCTTCATCACCTGGTACCACGGCCCGATGGCCGCCTCGATCGACGACCTGGCGCCGGTGGGGCGGTCCGCCTCGGCCCAGGCCGTGGTCCTGTTCGCGACCCACCTGCTGGGCACCGCGCCGTCGTCGCGGGTCATCGGCGAGCTCAACGATGAGATCGGCCGACGCCCGGCGATGCTGGTCGGCGCCGGGGCGGTGGCGGTGGCCGGGCTGTTGATGACCCGGGTGTTCGCGTCGTTCGGCGCCGACGCCCAGCGCGCGGCGCAGGCGCGCGGCTGAGCTGCTATAACCTCGCCGTGCGTCGCTCCCTGTCTGTGATCGTCGTGGTCGGCCTGGCCACGACCGGCCTGGTCCCGGCCTGCTCGGGGCCCGGCACCGCGCCGACCGCCGCCCTCGATCGCTACGCCGCCGCCTTGCGCAACAAGAACTACGACGCGGCGTACGGCCTGATGTCGTCGGAGTTCCGGGCCAAGGTCGGGCGCGACGAGTTCGTGCGACTGCTGCGGGACAACCCGCGCGAGGTGGCGGACACCGCGGCCCGCCTCGACGGCCGCAAGCGCAGCGTGCAGGTCACCGCCGAGCTGGTCTACGGCCTGGGCGACACGTTGTCGCTCATCGAAGAGGGCGGGCGGTGGCGCATCGCCGAGAACCCGCTGGCGTTCTACGACCAGAGTTCGCCGCGGGCCGCGCTGCGATCGTTCATCCGCGCCTACCGGCTCGAGCGATGGGACGTGATGCTGCGGTTCGTGCCCAAGGACTACGCCGCGGCGATGTCGGTGGACATGGTGAAGGCCCAGTTCACCGGGGAACGCAAAGAGGCGATGGCCTTGCTCCTGACCGCGCTCGAGGCCAACGTCGATCAGCCGATCGACGAGGTAGGGCCGGGGGAGGCGCGGCTCCGCTACGGGGCCGGGCAGGAGGTCGTGTTCATCCGCGAGGAGGGCCGCTGGCGCCTGCGCGATCTGGAGTGAGACGCTCGTGGCGGCGGGGGAGATCCCGGTGACGTTTCGCGCGCAGGTCGGCCAAAAATGTCGCGCGTCCGGACCGGCTCGATAACCCGCCGGGATGATGGCGGTAGCGGACTCGGCGCGGCGACGGTGTGGGGTCCAGCGACCGCCTGACCCTGGAAGGGTGGGCGGATCCGCCCACCGGCGGAGGCAAGCGATGTGACCCTGGTTACTGGACGTCGTGCGGTTCCCGTGCGTTATGCTACGCATCAAGAGTCGTCGACCTGGGCGCACCGCTTGCAAATAGACTTTCTGCCCGGCCCGGGCGTCTTACTTCACACGAGCGACAACGGAATCTGCCGTCTTCTCCATTCCCGGTCACCGGGAGAACAGGGCGGTCTCGACCATGCTGGATCCCTGGATCATCGAAGAGATTTTGCGACGCGAAGAAGAGCAGCGTCGCCGGGACAACGAGCGCCGCATCGAGGTGCCTCTCGACGCGCCTCGCCCCGCGGAAGCCAACCCGCCGCCGCCGGCCACCGGCGAAGAGCGCGGCGTCGCCATCATCGACATCTAGTCTGAGGACGTGATCCGTCGCGGGGGTGAGCCCGCGCGTCACGTCGATGCCCAAGGAACGGCTCCCGAGCGGACGGCTCGCGAGGAGCCGACGCCAGCCGGCGTAGCGGGCCGTGCGGAAGGCGGGACGGGGCGAGGGGGCCGGGGCCGGGGCCGCGTCCGGGCTGGGCTGCCCGCCTGGGGCACGCTGGGCGTGTCCCACAACGGGGCACCGTCTTTTTTTTGATGCAGCCTGTCAGCGGGGCGTGCTAGCTCTCGCTGGTCGGACCATGGCGCGCCGCGTTACATCGCACCTCGCTCTCACCGTGGCGCTGACGCTCCTCGGGTGGGGCACCCTCGTGTTCCTGGCGGCGCGCAGCGGCGGCGTCGCCGACGGCGCCGGCGGGCTGACCTTCGCGGGGTTCCTGGTCGTGGTGTTCGTCGCCCGGACGCTGGCCTTCCCGGTCGGCGCGAGCGTGCTCTCGCTCGACTCGGCCTGCTACGTCGCGGTGGCGGTCGCGGTGGGGCCGGTCGCCGCCGGGGTGATGGTCGCGGTCGCGCTGGGCGTCGACGTGCTGGTCCGGCGCGGGCGGGCTGGCATCGACGGCGGCGGGTGGCGCAACCGCGCCGGCTTCGCGGCCTATCTCGGCGGCATGAGCGGCGGCCTCCTGGCGGCCATCGCCACGCTGATCGGCCCGGTCACCCACGCCGGCGAGCTCGATCCGACGCTGCGCGTCCTGGCCGTCGGCGTGACGTTCCTGGGCGCCCACGCCGGGCTCCAGGTGGCGCGCGAGGTGTTGGCCGGGCGGCCGTGGCGCCGCTTCGTCGTCGAGCAGCTGGGGCCCAGCCTGCTGGCCGAGGCGTCGCTGTTGCCGCTGGCGGCGGTGCTGGCGCTCCTCGAGCGCGGCCACCAGCCGGTGGCGGTGGCGCTCCTGTGCGCGACCTACCTGCTGGTCAACCTCATCTTCAACCGGCTGGCGCGGGCCAGCCACAACTGGCGAGCGCGGATGCGCGAGCTCGAGCAGCTCGACCACGCGGCCCGCGAGCTGGGCCAGTCCATCGAGCTGGGCCACGTGGTGGCGACCGTCGCCCGCCAGGTGGCGCTGGCCATCCCCAGCGCCGACAGCGTGGCGCTCATCCACCGCGGCGCCGAGCGCGAGACCGAGCGGTTCGTGGTCGACGCCTATGATCGCGCGGCCGATCGCCTGTCGCGGTTCGAGGTCGGCCGCGGCGAGGGCGCGACCGGGCGGGTGGTGGCGTCGCTGGCGCCGGTGGCGATCGCCGACCTGGCCACCAGCGACGTCGACCTGGGCAGCCGCGGGACCGACGGGGCCCGGGCCTGGCTGGGCGTCCCGGTGTTCATCCAGGGCACCTGCGAGGGGGTGCTGGCGGTCCAGAGCACGCGGCCGGGCGTGTTCACCTCGACCGATCAGCGGCTCCTGGCGTCTCTGGCGCTCCAGGTCGGCGCGGCGCTGGGCAACGCCCACCTGTACACGATGGCGATGATCGACGGCCTGACCGGGCTGTTCGTGCGGCGCTACTTCGACGTGCGGGTCGAGGAGGAGATCGAGCGGGCTCGGCGCTACGGCCACGGCTTCGCGCTGGTGATGATCGACATCGACGACTTCAAGGCCCACAACGACACCCACGGCCACCTGGTCGGCGACCGGGTGCTGCGCGAGGTGGCGGCCGCGATCAAGGGCGAGCTGCGCGGCGTCGACACCGCGGTCCGCTACGGCGGCGAAGAGCTGGCGGTGATCCTGCCGCGGACCGAGCTGGTGTCGGCGCTGGCCCTGGCCGAGCGCATCCGCGCCCGCATCGCCGAGCGACGGGTCGCGGCCGGTCCCGACGGCCCGGTGCTGTCGGTGACGGCCTCGTTCGGCATCGCCGCGTATCCCGAGAGCGGGCCGGGGTCGGCCGAGGATCTAGTGCGGCGGGCCGATCGCGCCCTGTACCGGGCCAAGCGCACCGGCAAGAACCGGGTCGAGCTGTACTGGGCCGACGACAGCGGGGCCCACCGCGCGGCGGGCTGAGCCGCGGCCGCGCGGCTCAGCGGACCAGGATGGCCGAGCCCGGGCCCGGCGCGGGCGCGTCGGCGGCGGGGGCGCTCGTCCGCCGGAACGGCTGCCACCCGAACGCGGTCGCCATGAGCGCGCCGCCGACGATCAGGTACAGGATCGCGACCATGCCGTTGGACCGACGCGACATCGCCAGCATGCCCGAGCGGGCCTTGGCCCGTTCGGCGTCGGGCGGGCCGCCGACCGCGAGCCAGATCCGGTAGCAGCCGAACAGCAGCACCAAGGCTGCGAGCGAGATCGCCAACCACTGCGGGATCGCCATCGCCCTGCCTTCTAGCACATGGGAGGGGGCGTCGGCGGGGAGGGCGGCCGGTTGGTTGACAACGCCGGCCCGTTGGGCCAACGTGCGCCGGCTTTCGGAGCGCTATGCCGCACCCGCACCATAAGTACAAGAATTCCGCGGCCTTCTACGACGTTGATGGGACCCTCATCCGCATCAACATCGTCCACACCTTCTCGTACTACGCGCAGCGTCAGCCGTCCGTACTCGAGTCGGTGCGAAGGACCATCACCACCGCCGCGTCCATCCCCATGTTCTGGGCGGCGGACAAGATCTCCCGCAAGTGGTTCAACGAGATCTTCTACCAGTCTTACGCCGGGGCGTCGGAGGACCGGCTGGTGATGCTGGCCGAGGACCTGTTTGAGGATGTCATCGAGCCCAACATCTACCCGCGGGCCCGCCACCTGATCGAGGAGTCGCGCCGGGCCGGGGTCCGCCAGGTGCTCATCTCGGGCGCCCTCGACTTCACGCTGGCCCCGCTGGCCCGCTACCTGGGCGTCGACGAGCTGATCGCCAACAAGCTCGAGTTCGATGGTGGCTACGCCACCGGCAAGCTGGCCAAGCCGTTCATCGCCGGCGCGACCAAGGCCGACGTCATGCGGCAGTACGCCAAGCGCCACGACATCGACCTGGCCGAGTCGTGGGCCTACTCCGACAGCTTCTCCGACTACCCGATGCTGGCGGTGGTCGGCCACCCGACCGCCGTCAACCCCGACCTGCGGCTGCGCTCGATCGCGCGCAGCTACGACTGGCCGGTCCTCGATCTCGACGCCGCCTGATCCCAGAGGCCTCCCATGCGCCCCATCCGCCCCCGCACCCGTCCCGACAGCCGCGAGCACGTCGTCACCATCGACAGCGACAGCGCGCCGCGCATCATGTTCTACGGCGAGAACTTCCTGCTCGAGGATCTCCCGGTCGGCACCCGCGTCATCTACCCCAAGCGGCCGATCACCGGCGTCGCCAACCCCCAGGCGACCATCCGCTACGCGCTCAACAACCCCGAGGGCATGGACCCGCTGCACGCGCTGCTCACGCCCGGGATGAAGGTCACCGTCGCCATCGACGACATCTCGATGCCGCTGCCGATCATGCGCCGGCCCGACGTGCGCCAGCTGGTGCTGGAGATCGTGTGCGAGATGTTGGCCGACCACGGGGTCGACGACGTCCACCTGGTGATCGCGCTGGCCCTGCACCGGCGCATGACCGACGCCGAGATCAAGCGGATGGTCGGCCCCAAGATCTGGAGCGAGTACTGGCCGGATCGCCTGTACAACCACGACGCCTGCGACCCCGACGGCATGGTCGTGCTGGGCAAGACCCGCCACGGCGAGCTGGTCGAGGTCAACCGCCGGGCGGCCGAGAGCGACCTGGTCATCTACGTGAACATGAACTTCGTGCCCATGAACGGCGGGCACAAGTCGATGGGCGTGGGGCTGTGCGGCTACGAGAGCCTCAAGGCCCACCACACGCCCAAGATGATCGCCGACTCGAACTCGTACATGAACCCGCCGGACTCGGCCATCAGCCACTCGATGAACCGCCAGGGCGCGGTGGTCGAGAGCCACCTGAAGGTCTTCCACATCGAGACCGTGCTCAACAACCGCACGTTCGACGGGCCGCTCGACTTCCTGATGAAGAACGAGGACGACTTCACCGAGGCCGATCGGCTGAAGTTCCAGGGCATGAAGTGGGCGCTCGACAAGCTGCCGTTCGCCGCCCGCCGCGAGATCTTCATGCGCACCCCGGCGGCCTACGAGCTGATCGCGTGCACCGCCGGCGCGTGCGAGCCGGTCCACGACAAGACCCTGGCCAAGTCGTTCGATCAGTACGCGGTGGAGGTCGAGGGCCAGGCCGACATCCTCATCACCGGCATCCCGTACATCTCGCCCTACAACGTCAACTCCAAGGCGCTCAACCCGCTGCTCGTGCAGGTGATGGCGCTCGGCTACTACTACCACATGTACCGGGGCAAGCCGGTCCTGCGCGACGGCGGCGTCCTCATCATCGCCCACCCGTGCTCGGACAAGTTCGATCCGGTCCACCACCCGAGCTACATCGAGTTCTTCAACCGGCTCCTGCCCGAGACTACCGACAGCTACACGCTCGAGCAGAAGTACCAGGACGAGTTCGCGTACAACCCGAGCTACGTCGAGATGTACCGGCGCGGCAACGCCTACCACGGCGCCCACCCGTTCTACATGTGGTACTGGGGCCAGCGCGGGCGCGAGCGGGTGTCGCGGGTGATCGTGGTCGGCGCCGACAACACCACCGTGCCGACCTTGATGGGGTGGGAGACCGCCGACACCATGGCCGAGGCCATCTCGATGGCCCAGGGCACGATGGGCCGCTCGGCCAAGATCACGATGCTGCACCACCCGCCGATCGTCATCGCCGACGTCGCGTGACCTCGGCCGGCTCTGCGCCCCGACCCCACCGGCCCAGCCCCGACTCGAACGCAGCCGCCCGCGACCGTGGCCGCCTTGAACCTTGGACCGTGACGACGTGACCCACTCCACCGCGCCTACGACCGACCGCCTCGACGTCACCGCGACCTTGCGCGGCAAGACCATCTTGCTCATCGGCACCACCGGCTTCGTCGGCAAGGTGGCGCTGTGCATGCTGCTCGACCGCTATCCGGACGTCGGCAAGGTGTACTGCCTGGTGCGGCCCGGCGCCGGCAACACCGCCGAGCAGCGGTTCTACAAGAAGGTGGCGACCTCGGAGGCGTTCCGGCCGCTGCGCGAGCGCCACGGCGACGCCTGCGAGGCGTTCCTGCGCTCGAAGATCGTCGCCATCCCGGGCGACATCGGCAAGCCGGTGTGCGCGTTCGACGACGCCCAGTTCGAGGCGTTCGCGGCCGCCGGCGGGGTCGACGTCATCCTCAACAGCGCCGGCCTGGTGTCGTTCATGCCGTCGCTCGAGAGCGCGTTGCGCATCAACGCCCAGGGGGCGCGCAACGTGCTCGACGTGGCCCGCCGGCTGGGCGCCAAGCTGGTCCACGTGTCGACCTGCTACGTGGCGGGCCAGCGCGACGGCGAGATCTGGGAGGACGAGCCGGTGGTCGGCTACTTCCCGCGCCAGACCGAGCTGCGCGATCGCGACTTCGACGCCACCGCCGAGATGGCCGACTGCCAGCGCATCATCGATCAGGTGCGCGATCGCTCGAACGATCGGGCCCACATCTCGGAGTTCCGCGAGAAGGCGGCCAAGAGCCTCGAGGAGCAGCGCCGCGACCCCGACAACGAGAGCGACCTCAAGCTGGCGGTGGCCCGCGAGCGCAAGATGTGGATGGCGGCGCGGCTGACCGACCTGGGCATGGAGCGCGCGCTCCACTGGGGCTGGACCAACACCTACACGTACACCAAGAGCCTCGGCGAGCAGGCCATCCTCGGCGATCCGGCCGTGGTGTCGTGCATCGTCCGGCCGGCGGTGGTCGAGAGCGCGGTGCGCTTCCCGTTCCCGGGCTGGAACGAGGGCTTCAACACCACCGCGCCGCTGGTGTACCTGGTGCTCAAGGGCCACCGATCGATCCCGGCCGGCGAGGACACCGCGCTCGACGTCATCCCGGTCGACATGGTCGCGGCCGGCATGCTGCTGGCCACCGCCGCCATCCTCGACGGCAGCCACGAGCAGGTCTACCAGCTGGGCGCGTCCGACGTGAACCGGGTGACCTCGCGCCGGCTGACCGAGATGACCGGCCTGGCGGTGCGCCGCCACTGGAAGCGCAAGGCCGACGCCGGCGAGGATCGATGGAAGAACCGGATCAAGGTCCGGCTCGAGGGGCGGCGGGTCAGCCAGACCGAGTTCGACACGCTGTCGGCGCCGATGATGAAGAAGGTGGCCGACGGCGCCATCAAGCTCATCGACGACAAGCTGCCGCGGTGGGGCGCGCCCCGGCTCGAGGCCCTGGCGGCTCGGGCCAAGGACGAGCTGCAGAAGATCAGCCGCTTCACCGGCCAGGTGGTGGAGCTGACCGACCTGTTCAAGCCGTTCAACTACGACCGCGACGTGACGTTCCGGTGTGATCGGACGCGGGCGCTGTGGGCCCGGGTGACCCCGGCCGACCAGGAGCGCCTGTGGTGGGCGCCCGAGACCATCAACTGGCGCGACTACTGGATCGGCACCCACTTCACCGGGCTGCAGAAGTGGGTGTTCCCGACCCTCGACGACGAGTTCGGGCCCAAGCCGCGCTCGGTCTACACCTACAAGGAGCTCCTGGAGCTGTGGCACGCGACCACCAAGCTCCACAAGAACCGGGTGGCGCTGCGGCTGCGCCCGGCCCACGACGCCGAGGTCGACCCGCGCGACGTCGAGCCGGTGGTGTTCACCTACGGCCGCTGCGCCGAGCTGGCGCTGGCCGGCGCGGCCCAGCTGCGGGAGCGCGGGGCCGGCGGCGGCCACGTCATGATCATGAGCGAGAACCGGCCGGAGTGGGGCCTCGCGTATTTCGCGATCCTCGAGGCCGGCGGGACGGTGGTGCCGCTCGACAAGGAGCTGACCGCCGCGGAGGTCGCCAACCTGGCGCGGGTGTCGTCGGCCCGGGCGCTGATCCTGTCCGAGCGCGTGGCCGAACGGCTGTGCGCCGATCTGGGGCTGGCGCTGCCGGCCGACGTCGACGGTGCCGCCCACCAGGCGCTGGGCAAGCACCTGGCGGCCCAGGGCGTCGCCACGCCGCCGTGGACCTTCGGCGAGCTGTTCGCCGACCGCGGGGCGCCGGCCGCCGCGCCGGGCTCGGTCCGCAGCGACGCGGTGGCGTCGCTCATCTTCACCTCGGGCACCACCGGTCAGCCCAAGGGGGTGATGCTCACCCACAAGAACCTGACCTCGATGGTCGCCAAGCTGGCTGGCACCTTCTCGCTGTACAAGCACGACGTGCTGCTGAGCGTGCTGCCGCTGCACCACACCTTCGAGTTCTCGGCCGGGTTCTTGATGCCGCTGATGCACGGCGCGTCGATCACCTACCTGGAGGAGATCGACGCCGACAACCTGGGGGCCGCGCTCGAGGACGGCAGCATCACCGGCATGATCGGCGTGCCGGCGCTGTGGCAGCTGCTCGAGCGCAAGATCTACAAGAACCTCGCCGACGGCGGGATCTTGCTCGAGCGCGCGTTCGACGCGCTGGTCGACGGCAACCGGGCGCTGCGCGACAAGCTGGGCGCCGGCGTCGGCAAGGTCGCGTTCTACCCGATCCACCGCAAGCTGGGCCGGCGCATGCGCCTGCTCATCAGCGGCGGCTCGGCGCTGCCGCCCGAGACCATGAAGACCTTCCGCGGGCTCGGCTTCAACCTGTACGAGGGCTACGGCATGACCGAGGCGGCGCCGGTGCTGACGGTGACCCGGCCCGGCGACGCGCTGATCCCCGGCTCGGTCGGCCGCGCCCTGGCCGGGGTCGAGGTGAAGATCTTCGAGCCCGACGCCAGCGGCATCGGCGAGGTCATCGCCACCGGCCCCAACGTGATGCTCGGCTACTTCGAGAACCCCGAGGCCACCGCCGCGACGCTGCGCGATGGCTGGCTGCACACCGGCGACCTGGGCCGGCTCGACGCCGACGGCAACCTGTTCATCGTCGGCCGCAAGAAGGAGATGATCCTCGGGCCGTCGGGCGAGAACGTGTACCCCGACGAGCTGGAGGAGCTGTACGGCGACTCGCCGTGGATCAAAGAGATCTCGGTGGTCGGCCTGCCGGCGGGGGAGGGCGCCGAGACCGTCGCGGCCCTGGTGGTGCCCGACTACGAGCACGGCGCCAAGGATCGTGAGGGCGTGCGCGAGGAGGTCCGCGAGCAGCTGCGCAAGGTCTCCAAGACCCTGCCGCTGTACAAGCGGCTCAAGGTGGTCCACCTGTGGGACCACGATCTGCCCAAGACCTCGACCCGCAAGATCAAGCGCAAGGACGTCCTCAAGGAGCTGGAGCGGCTGGAGAAGGCCGCCAAGGGCGGCGCCGAGGTCAAGAAGCTGGCGGCTGCCGGCGGCGACGGCACCGACTGGGTGCGCGAGGTCGTGGCCTCGGTGGCCCAGAAGAAGCGGGCCGACGTGGCCGCCGACACCCGGCTCGACAGCCTGGGCTTCGACTCGCTGATGTTCACCGAGCTGGCGGTGGCCCTGGAAGGGGCCGGGGCGACCTTGCCCGATCCCAGCGAGCTGGTCGGGCTCGAGACCGTCGGTGACGTCGAGGCGCTGATCGCGCGGCTGGGCGGCAAGGCCAGGAACGAGGCGCGGGCCCGCAAGCTGGTCGGCAAGGCCGCCGACGACGACAAGGACCCCGACGAGATCGACGTGCCGGCGCCGGTGGTGCGGGCCGGACGCGCGCTGCTGCGCACCGGCATGCGCAACCTGTACACCCGCTACCTGGACACCAAGGTCACCGGGCGGGCCTACGTGCCGCCGTTCGGCGGCTACATCATCGCCGCCAACCACGCCAGCCACCTCGATATGGGCTTATGTAAGCACGCCCTGGGCGAGCACGGCGACGCGGTGGTGGCGCTGGCGGCCAAGGACTATTTCTTCGACGAGCCGGTCCGCAAGGCGTACTTCGAGAACTTCACCAACCTGGTGCCGATGGAGCGCTTCGGCTCGCTGCGCGATTCCCTGCGGCTGGCCTCGGACGTGCTGCGGCAGGGCTACGTGCTCTTGATCTTCCCCGAGGGCACCCGCTCGCCCGACGGCGTCATGAGCGACTTCAAGGCGTCGCTGGGCTACCTGGCCATGACCAACAAGTGCGGGATCTTGCCCATGTACTTGAGCGGCACTTACGCGGCGATGCCCAAGGGGGACTACCTGCCCAAGGCCAACGCCAAAGTGGCCGCCCACGTCGGGCCGTTCGTGTCGTACGAGGCGGCGCAGGCGCTGGCGGCGGGCAAGACCCGCGCCGAGGGTTACCGCTTCATCAGCCAGGAGATCGAGCGCCGCATCCGCACCCTGGCGCCGCGCGACCAGGCCTGGACGCTGGGCGAGGCCGGGACCACGCCGTGGGCGCAGTGGGCCGCGGCGGCCGGGGTGGCCGTGACCGAGGAGGTGTCGTCGTGACCACCGTCGTCGTCACCGGCGCCACCGGGTTCTTGGGCGAGCACCTGTGCGCCGAGCTGATCGGCCGCGGCCTGACCGTGCGGGCGCTGGCGCGGACCCGCTCGGACTTCCTCGAGGAGCTGGGCGTCGAGATCGTGCGCGGCGACGTGCTGGCGGCGGCCGACCTCGACCGCGCGCTGCCGGGCGCGGCGGCGGTGTTCCACCTGGCCGGGATGGTCTCGCGCGACCCGGCCGACGCCACCCGCATGATGCGGCTCCACGTCGACGGCACCCGCGCGGTCGCCGAGGCGATGGCCCGCCACGGCGTGCCGCGGATGGTCCTGGCGTCGACCTCGGGCACCATCGCGGTGTCCGACACCGAGGCCATCCTCGACGAGCGGGACGGCACGGTCGAGTCGATCGCCGCGCGCTGGCCGTACTACGCCTCGAAGATCTACCAGGAGCGCCTGGCGTTCGACCTGGGGGCCCGCCTGGGCCTCGAGGTGGTGGCGCTGTGCCCGAGCCTGCTGCTCGGCCCGGGCGATCGGCGGCTGTCGTCGACCGGCGACGTGCTCAAGTTCCTGCGACGGCAGATCCCCTCGGTGCCCAGCGGCGGCATCAACTTCGTCGACGCCCGCGACGCGGCGGCGGCGTTCGCCAACGCGCTGACGGCAGGCACGCCGGGCCAGCGCTACCTCTTGGGCGGCCCCAACTGGACCACCGCGGAGTTCTTCGGCCGCCTGGAGCGGGTGTCGAAGGTGCGCGGGCCGTGGCTCAAGCTGCCGCGCAAGATGCAGAAGTGGGGCGCGGCGGCCATGGAGGAGCTGTACCGCTGGCGCGGGAAGGAGCCGCCGGTCGACCGGATCTCGGTGGAGATGGCCGAGCACTACTGGTGGTTCGACTCCGGCAAGGCCGAGCGCGAGCTGGGCTTCGCGGCGCGCGACCCGCAGCTCACGCTGGCCGAGACGGTCCGCTACCTCCGGCAGGGCCTCGACAGCATCTGAGGCGGGCGGCTGGAGACGGGTGAGGGGATGTAGGAGCGGCGGTGTCGGTGCGGCCAGGCAACGATTGTCGTCGACGGACGGTCGTTCCAGCAGTGATCCGTCGGGCCGCGCGGATCGTAACTCCCCGGGTCCCCCTGCGTAGGAGCCTCGACCGCCATGACGTCGTCAGAAAGTGACACCTCCGCTCCTGCCGCGTACACTCGAGGCGTGGCGCCGCTCGTCGTTCCCGGTCAGATCCTCGCGGGGAAGTTCCAGGTGGAGCGGGTGCTGGGCGAGGGCGGCATGGGCATGGTGGTGGCGGCCCAGCATCTGCAGCTCGGGCAGACCGTCGCGCTCAAGTTCTTGCACGCCGAGTTCGTGCAGAACCCGACGGTGGCGGAGCGGTTCCTGCGCGAGGCCCGCGCCACGGTGCGGCTCAAGAGCGAGCACGTGGGTCGGGTCATCGACGTCGGCACCATGGAGACCGGGGCGCCGTACATCGTCATGGAGTACCTCGAGGGCTGCGACCTCGAGCAATTCCTGGCCCAGCACTCGGTGCTGCCGGTGGTGCAGGCGGTCGACTTCGTGCTCCAGGCATCGGAGGCGGTCGCCGAGGCCCACTCCCTGGGCATCGTTCACCGTGACCTCAAGCCGGCCAACCTGTTTCTGACCGCCAGAGCCGACGGCGGCGCCCTGGTCAAGGTGCTGGACTTCGGCATCTCCAAGGCCACCAACGACGCCCAGGACTTCTCGCTGACCCGGACCGCCACTGTCATGGGGTCGCCCGGGTACATGTCGCCCGAGCAGCTGCGCAGCGCCAAGGACGTCGACCCGCGCACCGACGTGTGGGCGCTCGGCGTGATCCTGTACGAGCTGGTGAACGGGCGGCCGCCGTTCGCCGCCGAGTCGATCACCGAGCTGACGCTCAAGGTGGCCATGGACGCGGTGCCGGCGTTCGTGGTCGCGACGCCGGCAGGCTTCGTCGAGGTGGTCACCCGGTGCCTGGCCAAGGACCCGGCGCAGCGGTTCGGCTCGGTGGCCGAGCTGGCGGCGGCGCTGGTCCCGTACGGGCAGGCCAACGCCCAGCAGCAGGCCCAGCGGATCGCCCGGGTCCAGGCGGGGCTGACGACCAACGTGATCAAGAGCGCGGTGCAGCCGATCGCCTCGGTGCCGACCACGCTGTCGGCGTCGGCGACCGGCACGGCGCCGCCGGCCCCGCGGCGGCCGTGGATCCCCATCGCGATCGCCGCCGCCGTCGCGCTGGCGGCGGGCGTGGCTGGCGTCGTCATGCTCGGCGGCACGTCGGCGGACAAGCCGGCCCCGGCGCCGGCCCCGGCCGTCCAGGGGACGCCGAACCCGACGCCGACACCCCCGGTCCCGCCGCCACCGATCGCGAAGATCGCGGTGACCGTCTACGTCCCGGTCCCCGGCGCGACGCCGGTCGAGGTCGAGGCCAAGGCGCTCCAGGTGATCGAGCCGCTGTTGACGTCGACCGCGGGCGTGGTCCACGTCAACGCCACCGCGGTCGCCGGCCTGGCGGTGATGGTGGCCGAGTTCGAGCCGCAGGTGAAGCTCGAGGACGCCCGGGCGGCCCTGGCCAGGACCCTCGACGGCGTGCCGGTGCCACCAGGCGTCGGCACGCCGGTCGTCGTCGGGGAGGCCCCGGCTGAGATGATGGCCGACCAGGACCCGCGCCAGGCCATGCAGGCCTACGCCGAGTCGCTCAAGTCGACGATGGCGCCGACGCCGGTCGACGACGGCGTCACCAAGCCGAGCGGCGGCTCGTCGCGACGTCACGGCAGCTCGAAGGGCTCGTCGACCGACGGCGAGCCCACCGATTTCTCGGGATCGCGGCACTGAGCTGGCGCTCCGGGTGGGCCGCGACGGTAGCGGAGGGCGGCCGGGGTGCGAGCGACGCGGTCGGCGAGTGGCATCCGCGGCGCGAACCGGGCATGCTCGACGTCATGCGGATCTCGATGGCTTTCGGCATGGTGGCGCTGGCGCTGGCTGCGTCGGCGGCGCCGGCGTACGCACAGGCCGATGACCTGGCCCAACGGGCCGCGGCCGAGGCGGCGTTCCGGCAGGGCCGCGAACAGCTCGCCGCCGGCCAGACCGCCGAGGCGTGCGAGTCGTTCGCCAAGAGCCAGGAGCTCGATCCGCAGTCGGGCACCCAGTACAACCTGGCGCTTTGCTACGACAAGCTGGGGCGGTCGGCGTCGTCGTGGGCGCTGTTCTCCGCGCTGGCCGAGACCGACGGCAACAAGCCCCGGCGCGCCGACGCCGCCAAGCGGGCCAAGGCGCTCCAGCCCAAGCTGGTCCGCGTGCTGGTGGTCGATCGCGGCCAGACGCCGGGCCTGGTGGTCACCCGCGACGGCGTCGACGTGACCGCCGCGATCGGGGTGGCGACCCCGGTCGATCCGGGCCCGGTGGTGTACGCCGCCAGCGCCGAGGGCTACCAGCCCTGGTCGAGCGAGCTGTCGGTGAGCGGCCCGGGGTCGACCATCACCGTCGAGGTGCCGCCGCTCGAGAAGGTGCCCGAGGTCGCGCCGCCGCCGCCGCCGCCGCCCGACCCGGTGAAGACCAAGCTGCCGCCGCCGCCGCCGCCGGCCCCGATCGACCGTGATCCCGGTCGCGGCCGGCGCGTGCTCGGCCTCGGCCTCGCCGGCGGGGGCGTGGCCGCGCTCGGGGTCGGCGTGGCGTTCGGCATCCTCGCCACCAGCGCCAACCAGGACGCCAAGGCCGAGTGCGGCGGCGACGTCACCGACTGCCGCGGCGACCTGGCGACGGCCAACGATCTGGTCGACGGCGCCCGCACCAAGGCCACGGTGTCGACCATCGCCTTCGCCGTCGGCGGCGCCGCCGTGGCCGCCGGCGTCGTGCTGTACGTGACCGCGCCGCGGTTCCACGAGCGGCAGGTCGCGGTGACGCCCGCGCTCAGCGGCGACCAGCTGGGGTTCCTGGTCCGCGGTAGCTTCTGACCGTGCCGACCAACCTCTCGGTCAACCTGAACAAGGTGGCGCTCCTGCGCAACTCGCGCGGGCACGACAATCCATCGCCGCGGGTGGCGGCGCACGCCTGCATCGACGCCGGCGTGGCCGGCCTCACGCTGCACTGGCGCGCGGACGAGCGCCACACCCGCGAAGCCGACGTGCGCGACCTGCGCGCGATCTGCCGCGAGCGCGGGGTCGAGTTCAACCTCGAGGGCGACGAGCGCCCGGCGCTGCACCAGCTGGCCGCGGAGCTGGCGGTCGATCAGTTCACGCTGGTGCCGGTCCGGCCCGGCGAGGTGACCAGCGATCACGGCTGGGAGCTGCCGCGCCAGGCCGCGCAGATCGCCGCCATCTTGGGGCCGCTCAACGATCGCGGCGTGCGGACGGCCATCTTCATGGATCCCGCGCCGGAGGCGATGGCCGGGTGTGCGGCGACCGGCACCCAGCGGGTCGAGCTGTACACCGAGCCGTACGCGTCGGCGTGGGGCACCCCGCGGCGCGACGCCGAGCTGGCCAAGCTGGTGGCGTGCAGCCAGGCGCTGGTCGACGCCGGCCTCGGCGTCAACGCCGGCCACGATCTCGACCTGCACAACCTGCCCACCCTGGTGCGGGCGATGCCGGCCCTCCACGAGGTGTCGATCGGCCACGCGCTCCTGGCCGACGCGCTGTACCTGGGGCTGGCCGCGACGATCGAGGCGTACCTGGCCGCGTGCCGCGGCGAGGCCACGCCGCCGCCCGTCACCCGATGACGCGCTGGGCGGTGGTCGCGGTCACGCTGGCGGCATGTCGCCACGGCGGTGCGCCGGTCGCCGGCCCGTGCCCGACCGCGCCGGTGGTGGTGGCAGCGCAGGCCCAGGTCGACGCGCTGGCCGGGTGCGCCTCGCTGGCGGCGTTGCACGTGCGCAGCGCGGCGCCGCTCGACCTCACGCCGCTGGGCGGCCTGGTCGAGGTCACCGGCGACCTGACCATCGGCCCGACGCTGGCGATCACCTCGGTCGGCCTGCCGGCGTTGCGTCGGGTGGGCGGGACCTTCCGCCTCGACAGTGGCGGCCTGGTGTCGGGCGTGTTCGCACCGCAGCTGACCGCGGTCGGCGGGCTGACGATGCGCGATGCGCCGGCCCTGACGACGGTGTCGGTGCCGGCGCTGACGACGGTGGCCGGCGACGTCCGGCTCGAGCGCGTGCCAGCCCTCGAGCACGTCGACGCGCTGGCGCTGACGACGGTGGTGGGCGACCTGGTGGTGATCGCGCCGGCGCTGTCGAGCTGGCTGGGCCTGGCGCCGCAGGTCGGCGGCGTCACCACCGTGCAGGCGCCGGTCGGCCCCGGCGCGTGATCGCCCGCACGGCCGGCGGCCGGGCGGCGCGCCGAAGCCTGACGAATCCGATTCGGTCGCGTGATACGTTCCTCGGCATGTATCGCGCATGCGTCGTGCTCATGGCAGCGGCTGGCCTGATCGGGTGTGCGTCGTCGAAGGTCGGCGGGACCGAGGTCGACGCCGGCGAGGTCGACGGCGGTGCCATCGATGCCGCGGTCGACGCCGGCGCCGACGCGCGACCCGGCCTGGGCTTCGGCGAGCCGTGCCTGGGCAACGCCGAGTGCGACTCGCAGGTGTGCATCTTCGTCGGCACCGGCGGCCGCTGCACCCGGCTGTGCGACAACGACTGCCCGAGCGACTGGGGCTGCTTCGGCGTCATCGACGTCATCGAGCAGGGCCAGGTGAGCAACGTGTGCGTGCCGGTCGTCGACCAGCTGTGTTCGCCGTGCAGCAGCGACGGCGAGTGTACCCAGCTGGGCATGGATCGCTGCCTGACGTATCCCGACGGTGACCGCTACTGCAGCCGGGACTGCTCGGTGGTTGGGTGCCCGGCCGGCTACACCTGCGACGACGTCACCGTGGCCGGCGGCCCGGCTCGGCAGTGCGTGCCGGCCAGCGGGGCGTGCGACTGCGACGCCACCAACGCCGGCATGATGGAGACCTGTTCGATCACGACCCCGTTCAACACCACCTGCGCGGGCATGCGGACCTGCCAGGGCGCGACCGGGTGGGGCGGCTGTCAGCCGCCGTCGGCCACCGACGATCCCGACGGGACCTACGCCGACAGCAACTGCGATGGCATCGACGGCGACGTCGCGCGCGGCGTGTTCGTGGCCGGCGGCGGCAGCAACAGCCCGAGCTGTGGCCTGACCTCGACCACGCCGTGCCAGACCATCAGCTACGGCATCGTCCGGGCGGCCACGGCCGGCCGCAGCCACGTGTTCGTCCAGGCCGGCACCTACGCGGAGGTGGTCGTGCTGGTCAACGGGGTCAACGTGTGGGGCGGCTACGACTTCGCGTGGCAGCGCGCGAGCTACGCGACCCCGGGCCACCGGGTCGAGATCACGGGCGGCCAGGACAACGCCGCCGGTGGCGACGGCGAGTACCTGGCGGTGCGGGCCCACGACCTGATCGTCCCGGTGACGATGGGGGACCTGGTGATCACTGGGCCGGCGGCGGTAGGGGACGTCGGCGGCAACGGGCGCTCGAGCTATGCCGTCCACGTCGACGCGGCGACCGTGCGCCTCGAGCGAGTGGCGATCACCGCCGGCAACGGCGCTCCCGGCGTGGCCGGGGCGCCGGGCCAGGACGCGGTCATCGTCGACGCCCAGAGCTACATGAACGGCGGCCGCGGCGGCGACGGGGCCGAGTTCGAAAGCACCTGCGACACCACCGGCCGCGGCGCGGCGGGGCCGGCCGGCACCAACACCTGCACCTCGAGTCCGTCGAGCCGGGCGCTGGGCGGCGGGGCCGGTGGGGCCGGCGGGACGATGGACACCAGCTGCGGCTTCACCGGCGTGTGCGCGGTCAGCGGCAACTGCGACGCGCGGCCAGGCTCACCCGGTGCGGCGGCGGCCTACCGCAACGGCAGCTTCGGCGCGCCCGGGACGCCCGGCAGCGGCCTGGACACGTGCGGGCCGACGGGCCCGGGCGGCCCGGGCGAGGTCGCCAACGGCGCGCGCGGCACCGCCCAGGCCGGCGCGACCGTGACCAACGGCTACTGGTACGGCCGCGCCGGTACGGCGGGCATGACCGGCGAGAACGGCAGCGGCGGTGGCGGCGGCGGTGGCGCGGGCGGATGCGACGTCGGCACCGACAGCTACGGCGGCGGCGGCGGCGGTGGCGGCGCCGGTGGGTGCGCGGCGCGCAGCGGCGGGGGCGGGGGCGGCGGCGGCGGTGCCAGCTTCGGCGTGTTCGCCGTCGGCAACGGCGCGGTCACCATCGCCGGCTGCACGCTGGCTCGCGGCGCGGGGGGCCGCGGCGGCGACGGCGGCGCCGGCGGTCGTGGGCAGAGCGGCGGGGCCGGCAACCTGGGCGGTGCGTACCCGGGCGGCGCCCAGCCTGGCACCGGCGGCAACGGCGCGCACGGCGGCCACGGCGGCGGCGGTGGCGGCGGCCAGGGCGGTCGCGCCGTGGGCATCGGGTCGACGCCGGGCTCGACGGTCACCCACGACTGCACGATCACCGGCGGCACGCTCGGCGCCGGCGGCAGCGGGGGTCTCCACGCGCCGACGGCGCCGGCTGGCGAGCGCGACGGGAACAACGGTCAGGGCGGCGCCGACGGGACGCTCGAGACCATCCGCGTGTGCGCGAGCGGCACCAGCTGCTGACCGCGCCCGGGTCGCGCGTCGCCGTGCTCCGCTGACGGGCGCGCGCAACGTCTTCAGAGCGCTGGCGAATCTGTCGACCGCACGGCGGCTGCTCCGCGCGTGCGCGGTCGCTTGTTCGGCTGCAGCGCGCGGCGGTACCGTCGAGGCCGCGACGTCGACGAGGTGATCGACGTCGACGATGGCGTGCGCGCTGACCCGCGCGACGTCGATGGTGGCGTGCGCGCTGACCCGCGCGACGTCGACGGTGGCGTGCGCGGTGACGCGCGCAGCGTCGACGGTGGCGTCGGCGCGCTTGGTCGACAACTTGGTTGCAACGCCAACGGTGTTGGCGCGACGGCGACAGCAGCGTGCGCGCGAAGTACCCCGAATCACCGACCGCGGTCCCCGCGCATCGCTGGCGGGCGGCTTGCACTGCGGCACGGCCTCAACCTCGCTTCGACGCTCCTGGAGGACCCGTGCACCGAACGTTATGCTGCGTCTGCCTACTCTTCTCGATCGGGGCCGGCTGCGGCGGCAGCGACCCCAGCAGCACCTGCGCCGACGCCACCTGTGCCGTCGACGCGCTGCCGGGCGGTGGCGACAGCGCCACCTGCGTGGAGGCCTGGACCTGCACCCCGTGGGAGACCGACGGCACCTCGGACGCCGCCACTCGGGTATGCGTCGACGCCAACCAGTGCGGGACCACGGCGACGCGCCCTGCGTTGACGGCGACCTTGCCGGCGCTCGATCCCGAGCAGTACGAGTGCGCCGTCGAGCCGATCGTCACCCGCGGGTGCGCGGCGCTCGGGTGCCACGGGACCGAGACCGGACGCGCCTACCGCCTGTACGCCCGCGGCCGCCTCCGGGTGACCGGGCAGACCATCATCGAGCCCGGGTGCCAGCAGGCGGGCACGCCTCGAGCCTCGGAGACCTGCATCGGCTCGATCGAGTGCGCCTGCTGGACGGTGCCGCAGCTGGCGATGGAGCGCCGGCGCAGCTTCGACGCGGCGCGCGGCTTCGCGCTCGACGACGCCGGCGCTCAGCTGGTCGACATGGCCCAGTCGCAGCTGTTGCGGCAGCCCCAGCTCGGCGGGGGCTTCGCCCACGCCGGCGTGACGATGTGGAGCGCGGGCGACCCCGACTACCTCGCGGTCAAGGCCTGGCTGGAAGGCGCGACCCGCGGCACCCCCTGCAACTCGAGGAACTGACCATGACCCCGACCAAGCGTTCGATCCTCGCCGCCGTGGTGGCCACGTCGGCGTTCGGCAGCGCCGCCGTGGCGTTCCCGTTCACCCGCTCGTGGCACGAGCCGGCCGCCGGCGCCGCCGGCACCAACCGCGCCGGAGCCGGGGGGCTGTATGGCACCGGTGGACGCACCGATCACGGCCTCAAGTGCGCGCACTGCCACACCGGCGGCGCCGGCCAGATCGGCGTGACCATCGCGGCGCAGCCGCCGTTCCAGACGGTGAACGGCGACGCCGCCTACCGCCCGGCCCAGCGCTACACGATCACCGTCACGATGACCGGCGAGCACCGCGGCTCGGCCGCGAGCAACCAGAACGGCATGGCGGCCACCGTCGAGGACGCCTCCGGCCGCCGCGCGGGTCGGCTGGTCAGCGACGCCGGGCAGGACGCCGCGGCATGTCCGACCGCGAACCCGTACCCGAACGCGGCGTCGCTGCCGGCCGGTCGCACCACGTTCATGTACGGCGACTGCCACGGCGTGCTGCCGCTGCCGCGCCCCGGGCTCACCGCCTGGGTGTTCGACTGGGTCGCGCCCGGCGCCGGCGCCGGCGACCTGACGTTGTTCCTCGGGGTGGTCGACGGCGACACCGGCGGCGGCTCGTCGACCGGGGACGACACCGTCGATCGCGCGCTGCCGCTGCGCGAGGGGACCTGAGTGCCGCGGGTGATCGTCGTCGTCGCGGCGATCGCGCTGGTCGGGTGCGCCGGCGCGCGTCCCCACGAGCGCGAGCGCCTGGCCCAGCCGCAGATGCAGTTCGACGCCGACGCCGAGGCGGCCGCCCACGAGCAGCACGTGTTCGAGTACCGCGAGGGCTCGGCCGGCGGCTACGGCGGGGGAGGCGGCGGGTGCGGCTGCAACTGAGCGCCGCCGCCGCGCTGGCGTCGCTGTGGATGACGGTGTGGGCCACCGCGGCCGCCGAGCCGACCGGCGACCACGCCGACGTGGCGGTGCGCACCTCGCTGTATGCCGACGACGACGCCACCGTCATCAGCACGACGTCGGTCGCGGTCGAGGGTCGCGCCACCGAGCGGGCCACGCTGCGCGCGCACTACGTCGCCGACGCGGTGTCGAGCGCCTCGGTCGACGTGGTGACGGCGGCCACGGGACGTTGGACCGAGCTGCGCTCGGAGGTCCAAGGCGGCGCGGCGTGGTCTGACGGGACCTGGGCCGTGACCGCGGACTACGTCCACTCGCGGGAGCACGACTGGGCGTCCCACACCGTGGCGCTGAGCGGCTCGCGCGACCTGTTCCAGCACAACCTGACCTTGGCGCTGGGCGTGAGCGCGGTCGACAACCAGGTCGGTCGGGCTGGCGACGTCACCTTCGCGCGCCAGCAACGGTCGGCCGGCGTGGACGCCCGGGCGGTGTGGGTGGCCAGCCCGCGCGACCTGTGGAGCGCCAGCTACACCGTCGGCTACGTCGCCGGCTACCAGGCCAGCCCGTACCGCTACGCGCTGGTCGCGGGGCCCGCCGCCACGGCCATCGGCTTTCCTGAGACCGCGCCCGACCGGCGGCTTCGCCACGCGGTCACCGCGCGCTGGAACCACGCGGTGTTCACCGCTGCCGCGGTGCGCAGCCACGCCCGGGTGTACCTCGACGACTGGGGTGTGGCGTCGATGACGGCCGGGACCGGGCTGGCGGTGGCGCTGGGCGAGCACCTCGAGGTCGAGGCGACGCTGCGCGGGTACCTGCAGCGCCACGCGGCGTTCTACCAGGACGTCTACGACCAGCCGCGGCGGTACCTGACCGCGGATCGCGAGCTGTCGACGTTCCGCGATGTGTTCGCCGGGGCGCGGGCGCGGTGGCGCGGTGAGCGGGTCGTGGTCGACGCCGGGGTGACCGGCTTCGGGTTCTGGTTCGCCGAGTTCGAGCGCCTGCCGCGGCGGCTGGGCGTGATCGGTGAGCTCGGCCTGCGGGTGGCGCTGTGAGGCGCGGCCGGGCGGTCGTGGTCGGCGTTGCCCTCGCCGGGTGCCAGGGCGGGCTCGACGCGCCGCGCGCGCCGGTCGCGCTCGATCGACCGTACTTCGACTGTCGGGTCCAGCCGGTCCTGACCAAGTACTGCGCGGCCCTGGCGTGCCACGGCGACGCCGACCGCTTCTTCACGGTGTTCGCGCGTAACCGGCTGCGGCTCGACGGCGACGAGGCCCAGCGCAACGGTTTCCTCGGGCTCGACGAGCGCGACGTCAACTTCGCGGCGGCCGCGGCGCTGGTCGACCCGGAGGACGTCGACGCCAGCCCGCTCGTGCGCAAGCCCCTCGCGCAGGCCGCGGGCGGCGCGTTCCACGTCGGCGCGACCCGGTTCGGCGGCGCCGACGTGTTCGCCGACACCACCGATCCCGACTACCAGATCCTCAGCCAGTGGCTCCACGGCGCCACCGAGGTCGCGACATGCCAGGAACCCGGAAGCAACTTGTGATCCTCGTCGTGGCGATGCTGGCCGCGCCGCGGGCGGCCGCCGCGTTCCACGCCGGCTCGATGTTCGATCGGGCGCCGGGCGGCGGGGGTGGCGGCGGCCTGTTCTTCACCGGCGCGCCGCGCGAGCGGGGCTGGACCTGCGGCGCCTGCCACGTCGACGCGCCGGGCCGGTTACGCCTCGACGTGGCGGCCGTGCCGGGCGACCTGTTCGCGCGCGGGACCTACCAGCCCGGCCAGCAGTACACCCTCACCGTCGCGATGCAGGCCCCGGCGACCCAGCTCGGGCTCGGCGCGACGCGCTCGAACTTCAACGGCATGGCGGTCAGCGTCCTCGACGGGGCCGGGGCCGGCGCCGGGGTCATCGGCGGGCTGGCGCCGGGCCGGTTCTACGCCCGGGGGACGTCGATCGTGGCCACCGATTCGCCGACGGTGAACGAGACCAGCTGGACGTTCACCTGGACCGCGCCGCCGGCCGGGACCGGGCCGGTCGGCATCTACCTCGGCGTCGTCGACGGCAACGGCGCCGGCGGGACCGGGGTGACCACCTTGACCGATCCGCTCGGCGATGACGTCGCGACCTGGTCGGTGATCCTGACGGAGGGCGGGGCGGCCCAGCGCGCGCCGATTCCAGCGGGGGGGCGGGCGCGGTCCCGGTGGTCGCGCGAGCGCGCCGGACCATCAGGCCCGCGGCGGGCCCGCGCGGGGCGGCCCGCTACAGCCGCTCGAGGTAGGCCGACAGCGGCACGCTGAGCCCCGCCGAGAAGCCCCACCGCACCGCGCCGGCGCGGTCGCCGTCGGGTGGGTACAACATCACCATCGCCGGCGACACGTAGGCCTCGACCAGGTCGCCGATGTCGAGGGCCACGAGCAGCGGGTGGAGCATGATCGCGTTGGACTCCTCGGAGTCGAGCAGGGCCCGGTACAGGATGCCGGAGGCGGCGGCGCCGACCTTGAACGTGAGCCGGTCGCCCCACAGCGACGGGCTGGCGTAGCCGAACCCAACCTGCTCGGCGATGAGCGGAGTGGGGCGTCGCAGCGAGCCCCCGTCGTAGGCCGGGTCGGAGTACAGGCCGCCGACGCCCACGGTCAGGTGGAAGTAGCCGCGCCACGTGTGCTTGTGGCGGAAGTCGTCGCCGTGCTGGGCCAGCCGCTGGGCGAACTTGCCGCCGTCGATGCGCAGCTCGCCGCCCTCGCGATCGACCGACTCCTGGAGCGCGTGGATCAGCTTGGTGACCCAGCAGTCGACGCTGGTGTCGTCGCGGCAGGCGTTGTCGCGGCCCTGGAGCGAGCCGATGAGCGTGTCGAGCCGCACCTGGCCGATGACCGCGAACAACAGCTCGACGCTCATCGGCTCGTGGGTCTTGATGGCGTCGAACACCGGCTCGAGCACGTCGTACAGCGGGGCGTCGAAGCCCTTGATGCGGGTCGTGCCCAGGGTGCGCAGCGCGGCGATCACGTCGCCGGTGCGCATGGTCAGCGGCGACTGGCGCGCCACCCGCTGCATCAGATCGAGGAAGGCGATCAGCCGGGCGGTCGAGGTGCGCGCGAACCGCAGCCGGGCCGGCACCTCGCCGGGAAACGCGGCCCGGAGGCCGTCGTCGACCGCGTCGAGCGCCACCGACGCGGCCCGTAGCTCGCGGGTGAGATCGACCGACGCGTACAGCGGCAGCCGGCCCACGTCGAGCGAGATCTTGCGGTCTGGCCCCGGGAACCGCGCGAACACCCCGCGCAGGTTGGCGACGGCGGCGTCGAGCTTGTCGAGGCTGGGGCCCAGGCCGGTCAACGCGCTGGCCATGGCCTCGAGCTTCTGCTGGACCTCGGTGGTCTGGCGCGGCCCCCACGCGGCCAGCCCGTCGAGGACGTCCTGCCGGATCTGCTCGAGCGCCAGGGTGCGCGGGTCGAGCGCGCCGGCGGCCGGGCCGGCCGGACCGGCCCCGGGCGTGGGCGGGAAAATCGAGGTCCCGGTGAGCTTCACCTTGGCCCGGTTGATGATGGCCAGGATGCGCTGGACGTGGACGATCTGGTCGGTGCCGACCAGCAAGCGCATCGAGCCGCCCAGCACCGCCTGGCGGGCGCTGTCGCTGGCGGCGAACAGCTCGTCGAGGCTGGCGCCCTTGGTGCTGTAGACCGACGGCCGCAGCAACATGCGCAGGTCGCTCAGGCCGGCCTGGACCGACGTCACGCGGGCCCGCGACGTGCTGATGATCTGGTCTTGCCACGCGCCCAGGTTGAGCCCCGGGGTGCTGCCGAGATCGGCGATGGTGCGCGACTCGCTGGCTGCCTCGATCAGGCGGCGCACGTCCTCGAAGCCGCCGCCGCGCAACAGCTTGACCAGCCGGATCGCGTCGAGGACCTTGGCCACGCCGATGACTCGCTCGACGGTGGCGCGCTCGCGCAGCTGGGTGCACAGGGTGATGGCGTCGTCGGCCCGCCACGGGCACGGGGGCGGTGCGTCGGCCTGGCTGCGCGAGCGCCCGAACAACCGGGTCTCGCCCAGCCAGTAGTAGGCCACGTCGACCAGGTGGCCGTGCAGCTCGGATGGCAGCGGCTGGTGGTCGGCCACGCCCAGGCCCCGGCGCGCCGCCGCGACGGTGGCGCCGATCTCGTCGGCCGCCAGCAGCTCGTCGGTCGATGGGTACAGGCCGTCGATCAGGTTGGCGGCGACGAACGCGCGGACCACGGTCATGCCGAGGTCCTGGAACTTCTCGCGCCGCAGGGTCGAGGGATCCGCCAGCAACCGGGCCCCCTGATCGAGCAGATCCTTCAGGTACAGGTTGCCGGCGTGGTGCTGGGCGTCGAGGAGCTGGCGCACGACCAGCTTGATGGCGGCCTGGCGGGCGCGGTCGAGCACGATGTCGACCACCAGATCGGCGTCGAGGTGGCCGCGGCGGGCGCCGGTCGGGATGCTGGCGGCGGCGTCGGCGATGGTCACGCCGGGCGGGGCGGTGGCGCCGCCGGCGGCCGGCTCGCCGATCAGGTCGACGTCGCCGCCGGCGGCGGCCTGGAACTCGGCCTCGAAGAACAAGTCGCTCTGGATGAGCGCCTGCTCGCACACCGACACCGGCAGGCGTGGGTTGTCGCGGCACACCTCGTCGAGGGTCGCGCACGCGCTCTTGTCGGCGGCGTCGCACCCGCGCCGGAGATAGCGCGCGGCGCGCTCGACGTCGGCCGACACGCCGGCCCCGGCCTGGAACGCGGTGGCGACCCGGACGCACGCGCCGACCTCGTCGCGCTCGCAGCCGCGGTGGTCGCTCCACGCCTTGCGGGCCAGGCACGCCGGGGTGTCGTCGTCGGTGTCGCACCCGCAGTAGTCGTTCTCGCCGGCCAGGCGGCAGGCCCGCTCGAGGGCGGCGCGGCGCGCCGCCGGATCGCGCAACGCCTCGGGGCCGCTGGTGCCGCGCACGCCGACCAGGGCGTTGCAGCCGTCGACGTCGCCGGCCTGGCACCGCCGGTCGGCGATGGCCAGGCCTCGGGGCGGATCGGCGGGCAGGTCGACGTTGGGGCGACCGTAGATGAGGTCGACCGCGATCCCCGCGCAGTCGTCGTGACCGTCGCCATCGCACGACGCGATCATGGCCGCGATGGCGGCCTGGCGCTGCGCCGCGCTCGACGCGGCCAGCAGCGCACGCCGGCCGGTCCAGCCGCAGGCCCGGGCGTCGCCGCCGTCGCAGGCGCGGCCCAGGGTGGCCGCGACCGTCGCCCGCTGGGCCGGGTCGCTGACCGCCAGGCACGCGGCCACGTCGCGATCCTGGGTGCAGGCCTTGAGCAAGCCGGCGGCGGCGATGCCGCGCCGCCGTTGGGTGTCGGCCGGGGTGGCGTCGCGCGGGAAGGTCCGCTCGAGCAACGTGCAGGCCGCCACCGAGCTGGCGGTCTGGCACCCCAGCTCGGCGTCGCGCAGCGCCGCCGCGGTCAGCGCCCCGGCCTCGGCGCCGGAGTCGAGGCGCCGGGCCAGCGCCAGGTCGGCCTGGGCCCGGACCGCGCACTCGGTCGCGGCGCCGGCGTCACACCGGGCCCACGATTGCGCGCGCTCGTAGGCACGCCCGGCCTCCGGCTTGGCCTCGACGTCGAACATCCAGCCGCGGGTCCACAGGTCGCCCAGGGCCAGGCACGCCGCGGGATCTTGGGCCGACGACACGTCGTCGGTGTCGAGCCCGCAGGCGGCGACCAACAGCCGCTCGGCCTTGGTGCGGTCGACCGCCACCCCGCGGCCGCGGAGCAGGGCCAGCGCGTACGGCGTGCACGCGCGCAAGGTGCCGGTGCCATCGGCGCAGGCGGTGGCGCAGGCGGCGGTCGACGCGCAGCCGTCGGCGCGGGCGGCGGGGGTGGTCAGCATCGTGAGCACCGCGAGCGCGCCGGCCGCGACGGCGCCCCTGGCCCAGCCGGGCCTGCGAAGGTTCTCCATGCCCGGACGTTGACACGTCGGTCCGCGTGGTTCCACGGCGCGCGGCACAACACCCGGCGACGGCGGTTCCCCGACCGGCGACGCCGCGGTACAGCATGGGGCATGGACAGCTCGTACCTGCGCGGCCGGCTGGCCGTGGTCACCGGCGGCGGCCGCGGCATCGGCGCGGCCATCGCCCACCGGCTGGCCGCCGACGGAGCCCGGGTGGTGGTGACCGGCCGGACCCAGGCCGACCTTGACGCGATCGCCGCGGCCACCGGCGGCCTGGCCGTGGCGTGTGATCTGGCCGATCGCGGATCGACCGATCGCTTGGTGGCCACGCTGGCCGGGCTCGGGCGGGTCGACATCCTGGTCAACAACGCCGGCATCGCCGAGAGCGCGCCCCTGGCCGACACCGACGACGCCATGTGGGATCGCATCGTCGAGGTCAACGCCACTGCACCGTTTCGCCTGACCCGGGCCTTGGTGCCGGCCATGGTCGCGGCTGGGTGGGGGCGGGTGGTGACCATCGCGTCGAACGCCGGCCTGACCGGCTACGGCTACACCGCGGCCTACTGCGCCGCCAAGCACGCCGTGGTCGGGATGACCCGGGCCCTCGCGGTCGACCTGGGCAAGACCGGCGTCACCATCAACGCGGTGTGCCCGGGCTGGGTCGCCACCCGGATGGCCGACGAGGCCGTGGCCCGCATCGCCGCCAAGACCGGTCGCAACGCCGCGGCGGCGACCGCGGCGCTCACCAGCATGAGCCCGCAACGTCGCTTGATCGAGCCCGACGAGGTCGCCCACGCGGTGGCGATGCTGTGCGCCGACGGCGCCCGCGGCATCCACGGCCAGGCCATCGTGTGCGACGGCGGCCAGGTGATGAAGTGACCCGCCGGATCGAGCCGGTGGTCGTGCCGGGCTGGCCGCCGCCGCGCGGGTACGCCAACGGCATGATCGGCGCAGGCCGGGCGTTGTTCGTGGCCGGCCAGATCGGCTGGGATGCCCAGGGGGTGTTCCACACCGACGACCTGATCGCGCAGTTCGACCAGGCGCTGGGCAACGTGGTCGCCGTGGTCGAGGCGGCCGGCGGGACGGTCGAGGACATCGCATCGCTCACCATCTACGTGACCGAGATCGAATCCTATCGGGCCCGGACCAAGGAGCTGGGGCCGGTGTGGCGGGCGCGGATGGGGCGGCACTACCCGGCCATGGCGCTGGTCGCGGTGTCGGCGCTGGTCGAGCCGCGGGCCAAGGTCGAGATCCAGGCCCACGCGATCGTGGCCTGATCGCCCGTGGTAAACCCGCGGGCATGGAGCTGCCCGCCCCGCGCACGTTCAGGTTCGTCGTCGATCGCGGCGTCGCCACCATCACGCTCGATCGCCCTGAGCGCCTCAACGCGCTGACCTTCGAGAGCTACCAGGAGCTGGCCGAGACCTTCGAGGTGCTCGATCGGTTCGACGCGATCCGGGCGGTGGTCATCCGCGGCGCGGGGTGCGGCTTCTGCTCGGGCGGCGATCAGGACGACATCATCCACCACCTGCTCGGCCAGTCGACCGCGCAGCTGCTGGCGTTCACTCGCGCCACCGGGCGGCTGATCGCCGCCATCCGCCGGTGCAAGCGGCCGGTCATCGCGGCGGTCCACGGCGCGGTGGTCGGGGCCGGGGCCGTGGTGGCGTTGGCGGCCGATTTTCGGCTGGCCGCGGCCTCCGCCAAGTTCGGCTTCATCTTTCCCAAGGTCGGGCTGTGCGGTGCCGACATGGGCGCCACCTACCTGCTGCCGCGGGTGGTCGGGCTGACTCACGCCGCGGAGCTGTTGTTCTTCGGCGACCTGGTGCTGGCGCCGGACGCGCTGCGCCTCGGGCTGGTCAACCGGGTGGTCGATACCGTCGAGGACTGCCACCAGCTGGCGGCCGACTGGGCGGCGCGGCTGGCCGCCGGGCCGGCCTTCGCCCACGCGATGACCAAGCAGATGCTCGAGAGCGAGGCGACCCTGGGGCTGGCCGAGGCGATCGAGGCCGAGGCGCAGGCCCAGGCGCTGTGCATGCAACACGGCGACTTCGCCGAGGCCCACGCCGCGTTCAAGGCCAAGCGATCGCCGCGGTTCGCCGGCGCCCCGGAGGACATCGCATGATCCCGCTGTCGACCGACGACCTGCCGTGGTGGTTCGACGCTGGCGACCACGCGCTGGCCGCGCGGCTGCGGGCCGCGGCGCCGGCGGTCGCGGCGGCCGAGCATGCCGGCGACGAGCCGGCCCGCGATCGGGCCGCGGTGGCGGCGCTGGCCGGGGCTGGCCTCCTCGAGCTGGTGGCCCCGGCTGACGGCCAGGTGCGGGCCCGATCGCTGTGCCTGGCCCGCGAGCTGCTCGGGTGGGTCAGCCCGCGCGCCGACTCGATCTTCGCGGTGCAGGGGTTGGGCACGTACCCGGTCCTGGTCGCCGGCGATGCTGCCCAGCGGGCGCGGGTGGCGGACCTGGCGGCCGGGCGCGCGGTCACCGCGTTCGCGCTGACCGAGCCCGAAGCCGGCAGCGACGTGGCCGCCCTCGCCACCACCGCGGCCGCCGACGGCGCCGGGTATCGCCTCACCGGCGAGAAGATGTTCATCTCCAACCTGGGCCTGGCCGACGTCGCCACGGTGTTCGCCACCGTCGACCCGGCCGCCGGCCGCAAGGGCATCACCGCGTTCTGGCTGCCGCTCGATCAAGCCGGCGCCACCGTGATCCGCCAGGAGCCGATGGCGCCGCACCCGCTGGGTCGGCTGGTGCTCGCCGGCGCCCACGCCACCCGGATCGGCGAGGTCGGCGCCGGGTTCGGCCTGGCCATGCGCACGCTCGACACCTTCCGGGTGTCGGTGGCCGCCGCCGCGGTGGGCATGGCCCGGCGCGCCCTCGACGAGGCGGCCCGGCACGTGCGCGCGCGCCACCAGTTCGGCAAGCCGCTGGCGGAGCAGCCGCTGGTCGGCGCCCACCTGGCCGACATGGCCACCCAGCTCGACGCGGCCCGGCTCTTGACCTGGCGCGCCGCGATCGTGCGCGACGGCGGCGCCCGGGCCACCACCGAGGTGTCGATGGCCAAGCTGTTCGCCACCGAGGCGGCCCAGGACGTGATCGATCGCGCGGTGCAGCTGCTGGGCGGGCGCGGGGTCATGGCCGGCGCCGTGGTCGAGCAGCTGTACCGGGCCATCCGCCCGCTGCGGATCTACGAAGGCACCAGCGAGATCCAGCGCACCATCATCGGCCGCGCCATCGCCGCCGGAGGCACGCCATGATCGATGTCCGCTTTCCGGACGACTTCAACCTGGCCGACTACTGGTTGTTCGAGCGGGTGCGCGCGGGGCGCGGGGCCCACCCGGCCATCCGCTTCGGCGATCGGGCCTGGACCTACGCCGAGGTCGCCGCGCGCGCCGCCGCGCTGGGCCGGGCCCTGACCGAGCGCGGCCTGGCGCCCGAGCAGCGGGTGTACATCGTCCTGCCCGACGTGCCGCCGTTCGCCTGGGCCATCTTCGGGACGCTGGCGGCGGGCGGCGTGGTGACCATGGGGAACCCGGTGGTGCCAGCCGCCGATCTGGCCGGGGTGGTCGACTACGTGCAGGCCCGGGTGGTGGTGACCACGCCGGCGGTGGCCGACGGCCTGGTGGCTCACCTGGGCGCGGCGCCGGCGCTGGGGTTCCTGCTCGTGCCCGACGCCGGCACCGACGACGACCCCGAGGCCGCGGTCACCGCCGGCCCGGCCCTGGCGGCGTCGGGGCGCCCGTGGCAGGCGCTGACCGACACCATCGCCGCCGGCGCCGCCAGCACCGCCCCGCGGCCGCGCACCCACCGCGACGCCCACGCCATCTGGCTGTTCACGTCGGGGTCGACCGGCCGACCCAAGGCGGCGATGCACTGCCACCGCGACTTCGCGTGGAACACCGAGGCCTACGCCAAGGCCACGATGGGCTACCGTGCCGACGACGTCACCGTCAGCGTGCCGCGGCTGTTTTTCGGCTACGCCACCGGCACCAACCTGTGGTTCCCGTTCGCGGTCGGCGCCACCACGTGCTTGTTCGCCGAGCGGCCGACGCCGGCGAGCCTGGCCGCGGCCATCGCGCGCTACCGCCCGACCATCGTCACCAACGTGCCCACGATGCTGGGCAAGCTACTCGATCACGACGACGAGCTACGGGCGGCCGGCCAGCCCGGCCTCGACCTGTCGAGCGTCCGGTTCCACCTGTCGGCCGGCGAGGCGCTGCCGGCGGCGCTGTACCAGCGCTTCCTCGCGCGGTTCGGCGGTGCCATCTACGACGGCATCGGCTCGGCCGAGATGTTCCACATCTACTGCACCAACCGTCCGGGCGACGTACGGCTGGGCTCGCTGGGCCGGGTGGTCGACGGCTACCAGCTGCGGATCCTGCCCGAGGAGGCCCGCGGCGCCGACGCCGAGCCGGTGCCGGTGGGGGAGATCGGCGTGCTGTGGGTGCGGGGCGACAGCGTGGCCCAGGGCTACTTCGAGGATCGCGACAAGTCGTGGCTGACGTTTCACGGCCACTGGTGCCGCACCGGCGATCTGTTCCGCATCGACGGCGAGGGCTACCTGTACTTCTCGGGGCGGGCCGACGATCTGCTCAAGGTCGGCGGCGTGTTCGTCGCGCCGACCGAGGTCGAGGACTGCCTGCTGGGTCACGCCGCGGTGAGCGCGGTGGCGGTGATCGGCGCCGACGACGCCGGCCTGACCAAGCCGCTGGCGGTGGTGGTGGTGCGGCCCGAGGCGCGGGCCCGGGTCGCCAGCGACGAGGCCCGCGCCGCGCTGGCGGCCGAGCTGCAGGCCCACGTCAAGGAGCGCCTGTCGAAGCACAAGTACCCGCGGTGGGTGGTGTTCGTCGACGAGCTGCCTCGCAACGACCGCGGCAAGGTCGACAAGCGGCGGCTGGCCGCAGAGGTCCGGCCGTGACCGGCGCCGTCCACCTGCACGGGCTGACCACCGTCACGTTGCAGGCGTGCCTCGACGCCGGCCCGGTGATCGCGCTGGTCCCGGTGGGCTCGACCGAGCCCCACGGGCCGCACCTGGGCCTGGGCACCGACGTGACCATCTCGCGCGCCGCGTGCGAGCGCGCCGTGGCGCTGCTGGCGGTCGCCGGCCGGGTGGCGCTGGTGGCGCCGGCGGTGCCGTACGGTGTGACCGAGTGCGCCGCCGGGTTCGCCGGCGCGGTCAGCGTGCCCGCCGCGGTGTTGACCGCGTACCTGGGCGCGGTCGTCGACGGCCTGGTGGCCCAGGGCTTCGCCCAGGTGGCGCTGGTCAACAACCACCTCGAGCCGGCCCACGACGCCGCGGTGCGAGCGGTCCTGTCGGGCCGCCCGCGGGCGGTCGTGGCGTGCCCGCTGACCCGGCGCTGGGCCCGGACGCTGTCGGACGAGTTCAAGTCCGGGGCGTGCCACGCCGGGCGCTACGAGACGTCGATCGTGCTAGCGGCCGAGCCGGCGCTGGTCGACGAGGCGGCGCGTGCGCACCTGCCCGCGGTGCCCATCAGCCTGTCGGTCCAGCTGGCAGCGGGCGTCGACACCTTTGCCGCGATGGGGATGGAGCACGCCTACGCGGGTGATCCCGCCGCGGCCACCGCGGCCGAGGGGCACGCCCAGATCGAGCGGCTGGCCGAGATGATCGTCGGCGAGCTCGGCCCGGCGACGTAGCTGGCCCGGCGCGGGCTGGTCAACGCAGGAGCCGCGGCCCATCACCCGACGCGGTCACCGGCTCGGCCGGGCGCGGCGCTGCCCCGGCCAGCGGCGCCAGCGGGGTCGGCGCGGGCAGGGCGCCCTTGACCACGGCCACCGGCAGGTCGGGCGGCGGCGTCGTCGGCGGCGCGCGCACCCCGGCCAGCTCGTCGGCTCGACGGTGGAGGCGCAGCGTCACCACGACGCCGTAGAGCCACACCGCCAGGCCCACCAGCGGCGCGCCGACCACGGCCCACTTCCCGCCGAGCTGGTAGAGGAGCTTGGTGGTCCGCCCGACCCGCAGCGTGCCGCCGTAGGTCTCCAGGTGGGTGAAGTCGCGGTACGAGGACCAGGCCAGCCACACCAGCACCGGCGCCACCAGAAACAGTACATGCCACACCTTGAGGCGGGGCCTGTCGTCAGGGTCGTGCAACCAGCGCATCGCCCAGCGAGGCTATCGCAAGCCGGCGGGCCTGGGGCGACGATCGCCGCCCGGCCGCGCGCCGCCCGCTACTCCTTCAGGCCGTGCTTCTGCTTCACCTGCTCGAGCACCCGGGCGTACTCGACCTCCCACGCCGACGTGCCCTCCTGGATGTTCTTCAGCCGAGCCCGGACCTCGCCGTCGAGCTCGTCCTCGACCGCCATATGCTTGCGGAGGATCTCCTTCAACTTCTTCCGGAGGATGGCGTCCTCGGCGTAGACCTCGTCGATGTTGCGCGACTGCATGAAGGTCTCGACCAGCTGGTTGGTGATCCAGGTGAGCGACTCCTCGCCGAGGCCGAAGTCCTTCTGGTCGGCGAGCTGCTTCTTGGTCCGGAACAGGTGGGCGTGGGGCAGGCCGCGGATCTCGAGGATGTCCTTGGCGCGCTCGGTCAGCTCGCGGTCGACCCGCAGGTACTCCTTGAGCACCGACGCCACGTCGAGCTGGGCCTCGTGCGGATCGGCCACCTCAAGGTCACCGTCGGTGGTGAACTTGTTGATGACCTCGGCCGCGATCGTGTCGATTTTGCCCGCGTACAGTTTCATGGGGATGTCGCACTGTACGGTCCGCTACGGGCTTTCGCAAGGATGCCGCCGGCCCTATCTTCGACGAGAATGACGACGCGCGAACGCAAGCTCGTGGTGGCTGGGCTGATCGTGGCCGACGACGGGCGGGTGCTGATCAGCCAGCGCCGGGCCGGCCAGGCCTTCGCCGGCCAGTGGGAGTTCCCCGGCGGCAAGCTCGAGCCCGGCGAGGCCCCGGTCGATGGCCTGGCCCGCGAGCTGCGCGAGGAGCTGGGCGTCACCGTCGAGGCGCCGCGGGTGTGGGACGTCTTGTTCCATCCCTACCCGGCGTTCGATCTGCTGATGCTGGTGTACGCGTGTCGGCTGGCGCCCGGCCAGGTGCCGCGCGCAGTCGAGGTGGCCGACCTGGCCTGGTGCCGCCCGAGCGAGCTGCCGGGGTATCCGGTCCTGCCCGCGGACCGACCGCTGGTCGACCGGTTGATCGCCGAGGGGCCCCCCAGGGTTTGACCGCCCGCGCCGCGGCTGCCTACAATCGTCGCCGATGGAAGGCCGCGCCAAGGTCACCAAGGAAGTCCTGTGCGAGGAAGCTCGCTTCATCCTCGCCAACGTGATGGCGGAGGCGCGCTACGGACGCCAGAACCGCTTCGAGGACATCAAGCGGGTGTGCGAGGGCGCGGTCTCGATCCCGTTCGGCGAGTACGTGAGCTTCCTCGAGAAGTCCGGGTACTTGCGCCAGGACCGCGCCGGCGACTCGCTCGAGGTCACCGCCGAGGGTGAGGACGTGGTCAACGGCGGCAGCCTCACCGACTTCACCGAGCGCGCGGTGAGCCACTTCAAGAAGCTGCGCCAGACCCGGACCCAGGCCGGGCTGGTCGGGCCGGCCGCGGCCGGCCTGATCACCAACTCCGGCGTGGTGTCGTCGACGATGGGCGCCGTGGCCGGCGCGCCGCGCAAGGACGGCGGCCTCCCCAAGGTGATGTCGTCGGGCGGCCGGCCGTCGATGGCGGTGGGCGGCGAGATCGCCAGCGCCGACGCCGACCACCGCTACGAGAAGCTCGCGTCGCTGGGGTCGGGCGGCATCGGCACGGTGTACCGGGCCCGCCAGGTCGCGCTCAACCGCGAGGTGGCGCTCAAGGAGGTGCGCGACCTGTTCGGCTTCTTCAGCGAGGAGCAGCGCTTCGAGATCGTGCGGCGCTTCAGCGACGTGGTGCGGGCCGCGGCGACCCTGGCTCACCCCAACATCTTGCCGATCCACGACGTCAACCTCGACCGCGAGCACCCCAACGTGGTGACCGAGCTGGCCCCCAACGGATCGGCCCGGCGGCTGATCAACGATGCCGAGGACATCCCGGTCGACCTGGTGTTCAAGTACCTGCTGCAGACGCTGCACGCGCTGCGCGCGGCCCACGCCCAGCGGGTCTACCACCGCGGCCTCAAGCCGGAGCAGCTGCTCATCGACGGCTACGGCAACGTGAAGGTGTCGGACTTCGGCTTCTCGCGGGTGGTCGAGCGCGACCAGGCGGTCATCCGCCAGGTCTACGTCGGCATGGGCAACGTGGCCTACATGGCGCCCGAGCTGTACGCCGACCCGACCGGCGCCGGCGCCCAGACCGACATCTACGCGCTGGGCATCATCTTCTACGAGCTGCTGACCCGGAAGCTGCCGGGGCGTCGGTCGCCGATGCCGTCGACGATCAACGCGGCGCTGCCCAAGGGCATCGACGACATCTTCGACCGCATGACCCGGGACTCGCGCACCGAGCGCTACACCACCGTCGACGATATCCTCGAGGACATCGACAAGCTCGACGGCCTGGGCGAGCTGCTCGACAAGCAGACCCAGGTGCTGGTGGGCGAGAACCCGCTGACCTCGATCCGGTTCCGCGAGGGGTCGGAGGAGCCGATGGGGGCGCCGCTCGATGGCGACGACGACGACGGCAGCGACAAGAAGGGCCCGGCCCACCGGCCGTACTCGTTCCAGCAGCGCCGCGGCAAGAAGCCCTGATGGCGTGCCGGCACGCCGCGGCGGTCGCGGCCGGGTGCGATCCGCGGTTCACCGTCGACGCCAGCCGGGTCACGTTCGGCCCGGGCGCGCTGACCGAGGTCGGCCCGCGGATGGCCGCCCACGGCGCGCGGCGGGTGGCGCTGGTGACCGATGCGCGGCTGCGCCAGCTGCCGTGGTTCGCCGAGGTGGCGGCGTCGCTGGCGGCGGCCGGCGTCGACGCCGCGGTGTTCGACCAGGTGGCGATCGAGCCGACCGAGGTCGCGGTGGCCGACGCCATCCGCTTCGTGCGGGCGGCCGGCGTGGACGGGCTGGTGTCGCTGGGTGGCGGCTCGGCCATCGACACCGCCAAGCTGGCCAACCTGGGCACGGTCATCGATCCCGACATCACCCGGTTCGTGGCGGTGCCCCAGGGTGACGGCCGCGCGGTCGATCGGCCGCTGCTGCCGCACCTGGCGTGTCCGACCACGTCGGGTACCGGCAGCGAGGTCACCGGCATCGCGATCTTCGACTGGCAGGCCCGCCACGTGAAGACCGGCGTGGCGTCGCCGCGGCTGCGCCCGGCCGAGGCGGTGATCGATCCGCGGGTGACCTCGACCCTGCCGTCGGCGGTGGTCGCGGCGTCCGGGCTCGACGTGTTGTGCCACGCGGTCGAGTCGTACACCGCGCGGCCTCACACCCGCCGCCCGGCCCCGGCGACGCCGCTGGCGCGGCCGATGAGCCAGGGCGCCAACCGCTGGAGCGACCTGGGTTGCCGCGAGGCGCTGACGCTGCTCGGCCGGTACCTGGTGCGCGCGGTGACCGACGCCGCCGACGCCGAGGCCCGGGAGCAGGTCATGTGGGCGGCGACCCTGGCCGGCATCGCGTTCGGCAACGCCGGGGTCCACGTGCCGCACGCCATGGCGTACGCCATCGCCGGTGGCGTGCGCGACTTCGTGGCGGCGGGCTACCCGTCGGGCGTGCCGCTGGTGCCGCACGGCTTCGCGGTCGCGATCAGCGCCCCGGCGGTGGTGGCCCGCCTGGGGCCGTCGGACGACGCCCGCCACCTCGACGCGGCCCGGTGCCTGGGCGGGGAGCTGGCCGGGGTGGGGCCGGGCGAGGGCGGCGCCGCGTTGGCCGACGTCGTCGGCGGCCTCATGGCGGCGATCGGGGCGCCGCGCAGCCTGGCCACCGTCGGCTACGCCGCCGCCGATGTCGCGCCCCTGGTCACGGCGACGCTGCCGCAGCGGCGCCTGCTCGACAACGCGCCGATCGACGTCGACCGCGAGGTGCTGACCGAGCTGTTCCACGCCGCCCTCGAGGTGCGGTGATGGCGGCGCCCCGGCCGCGCCGCGCCGACTACGGCTACGCCGTGCCCATCACCACGCGGTGGATGGACAACGACGTCTACGGCCACGTCAACAACGTCACCTACTACAGCTACTTCGACACCGCGGCCAACCACCTCCTGATCCGCGCGGGCGGCCTGGACATCCACGCCGGTCCGGTCATCGCGCTGGTGGTGGAGTCGGCGTGCCGCTACCACGCGCCGGTGGCGTACCCGGCGGCGCTCATCGCCGGGGTGCGGGTCGAGCGGCTCGGCACCCGCGCGGTCACCTACGGCATCGCGGTGTTCGAGGACGACGGCGCCGCGCCCGAGCTGGCGGTCGCCGACGGCCACTTCGTCCACGTGTTCGTCGATCGCGGCACCCGCCGGCCGGTGGCCATCCCCGCGCCGGTGCGCGCCGCGCTGACGGAGCTGGTGGTCGCCCGGTAGCGATCAGTCCAGGCGGCGGCCGGTGACGCCGATCGCCCGGAGGTGGTCGACCAGCGGCGCGACCTCGGCCAGCGTGTTGTAGACGTGGGCCGAGACCCGCACCAGCGGCCCGGTGCTGGCCGGGTGGTCGACGATGGGCACCTCGACGCCGCGCTCGAGCAGCGCCCGCTCGACCGCGAGGGCCCCGGCGCCGGCCGGCAGCGTGACGGCCAGCGCGGCCATCGCGCCCTGGGCCTCGGCGGCGATGGCCGGATCGATCACCGGGTCGGCCCCGAGCTGGCCGCCGAGCTCGGCGGCGACCGCGGCGGCCAGCTGCTGGTTGCCACGGCGGACCGCCGGCCACCCACCACCCAGCTCGGCCACGGTGGCGATGGCCACCGGCGCCGCCAGGTACGCCGACGGATCGCAGGTGCCGGTCCAGTCGTGCTCGAGGCGGTAGCGGTCCCCGGGCAGCGAGGCACCGTGGCTGGTCACCAGCGGGCGCAGGTGCGCGCGGCGCGCCGGGCTGGCCCACAGGAAGCCGGCGCCCTTGGGCGCGCAGGTCCACTTGTGCAGGTTGCCGGCGTAGTAGGTCGCGCCGACGTCGTCGATGGCCAGGTCGAGCTGGCCCGGGGCGTGGGCGCCGTCGACGATCAGCGCGACGTGGGCCGGGAGCGCGCGGGCCAGGCGGCCGACGTCGGTGACCAGCGCGGTGGGGCTGGTCACGTGATCGACCAGCACCAGCCGGGTGCGCGGGCCGACCCGGGCCAGGATCGCGGTGATGGCGGCGTCCGGATCCCGGACCGGCACCGGCACCGGCGCGATCACCACCGTGGCGCGGGCCGCGGCCGCCGCGCGATCGAGCTGGTTGCGACAGGCGCGGTAGGCGTGGGTCGTGGTGACCACCTCGTCGCCCGGCGCGAGCGCGACGTCGGCCACCGCGGTCGCGACCCCGGTGGTCGCGTTGGGCACGAACACCAGGCCGGCGGGGTCGGCGCCGAGGAAGGCGGCCACCGCGCCGCGGGCCGCCGCCAGCGCCGGCTCGTAGTCGAGGCGAAAGTACCGCATGGTCGCCGCCTCGAGCCGGGCCCGCACCTCGGCCTGGGCCGCCAGCGCCGCCCGCGGGCACGCGCCGAACGAGCCGTGGTTCCAGTGCAGCACCGTGGGGTCGAGGCCGAACGCGTCGAGCCCGACTCGCGCCGGTGCGGCCATCACCCGCACAGCGCGACCAGCGCCCGCGGATGGTACGCGGCGGCGAGGGCGGGGTCGGCCGGCACGGCGTGGTCGACCTGGGCGATCCAGGCCGACGGCAGGCTGGCCAGGCCGTCGCGCGCGCCCAGCAGCGCGCCGACGATCGCGGCGTTGGTGTCGGCGTCGCCGCCGCGGTTGGTGGCGTCGACCACCGCCGCGGTGAAGCCGCGGGTGTGCGACAGGTGCCAGAAGGCCAGCCGGAACGCGACGCGGACGAAGCCCTGGTGTCGCAGCAGGTGGACGTGGTCGCCGTAGAGATCGGGGTCGTCGTCGCCGGCGTGGTCGAGATCGGCGGTCAGCGCCGCGTGGGCCGCGGTCACCCGATCGCGATCGGCGCCGGCGGCGTCGAGGCGGGCGGCCGCCTCGTCGAGGGCGGCCCGGGCCGCGGCCACCATCGCCGGCGCGGTCGGGGTGCCGCCCGGGGCCACCGCGGCGGCGATGGCGGCGTCGTACGCGACGCTCGCGAGGCGACATCGTGGGTCCCAGTGGGTCAACCCGGCCTCGGCCAGCGCGGCGTCGACCAGCGCGTCGGGGCGGGTGCAGTACGCCACCGCCAGCGGCGCCGCCCGCATCAGCGCCCCGTTGCCGGCGGCGTCGCGGTCGCGCTCGAGCCACACCGCCCGGGCCGCCTCGTCGACGGCGTCGCCGCGCCCGAGCCGCCGAATGACGGCGCCGATCTGCGAGCCGATGTCGAAGGCGTGCTGGCTCCAGGTCACGAAGCGTGCGGCCAGGTCGTGGAGGTCGAGGTCGCCGCCGTGGGCCAGCAGGCTCTGGGCGACCGCCGCCGCCAGCTGGGTGTCGTCGGTGACCAGGCCCGGCGCCAGCCCGAACGGGCCGCCGCCGACGATGGCGTCGACCGGGCCGGTCGCCAGGGTCGGGAACGGCGGCGCGGCGGGGGCGGTGAACTCGAGCGTCGTGCCGAGCGCGTCGCCCAGCGCCAGGCCCCACAGCGCGCCGAGGCCGTGTTCGCGATCGGCCGGAGCCAGCCAGTGCATGGCCTGATGTTACCCCACGCGCGGGGATCGTCCCCGGCCCGGGCCGGCCCGTCTCGACGACGACCGGCGTACAGTCGCCCGGTGACTGCCACCGACGCCACCGCCCGCCGCCTCGATCGCTGGAAGCTGTCGCTGCTGGACCTGACGCTCCGCAACCGCCTGCTCGACGCCAAGGACGGCCGCCAGATCTTGCCGCTGGTGGGCGCCGAGCCGGCCGCGCTCGCCACGCTGTTGGCCGGCGGCGCGACCCTCGAGGTGACGCCGGGTGCGGTGGTCAACCCCGACGCGGTGGGCGGGGCCGACCGCGCCGCGGAGGCCATGGCCAAGGCCGGCGCCGACGCCCTGGCGGCCAGGCGCGTGATGGCCGGGGTCGGCGCCGACGAGCTCGACCGACGGCTGGTGGCGATGGCGCGCAGCGCCCGCGAGAGCCTGCAAGAGGCCGGCGCCAGCACCCTGTGGATCGCGCTCGGCATCCTGCGCTGGTACGAGTCCGACACCGCCGAGGTCGCGCGCCACGCCCCGCTGGCGCTGTATCCGGTCGAGCTGCGTCGCAGCGGCGCCGGCGACCGCTACCGGATCACCGCCCAGGCCGACGAGGAGCCGCGCTGGAACGACACGCTGTTCGAGAAGCTGGCCAGCGAGTTCGGGCTCGACGCGGCGCGACCGGCCGGCGAGCTCGACGAGCTCGACCTGGCGGCCACCATGGCCGCGCTGGGCGAGGCGGTGGGGCGGTTCGGGCGGTGGCAGGTGCTGCCGGAGGCCCGCCTGGGCATCTTCTCGTTCACCAAGTTCGTGATGTGGAGCGACCTGGCCGAGCGCGGCGCCGAGCTGCTCGAGGCGCCGGTGGTGAAGCACCTGGCGGCCGGCGACGGCACCGCGTTCCCGGCCCAGGGCGAGTTCCCGCGGCCGGCCGAGCTCGACGCCACCGTCCCGCTCGGCGAGCTGTACGCGCCGCTCGACTGCGACTCGAGCCAGCTGGCGGCGGTGCTGGCCGCGGCGGCCGGCAAGTCGTTCGTGCTGCAGGGCCCGCCCGGCACCGGCAAGTCGCAGACCATCACCAACCTGATCGCCCAGGCCCTGGTCGCCGGCAAGACCGTGCTGTTCGTGGCCGAGAAGCAGGCCGCCCTCGAGGTGGTGCAGCGCCGGCTGACCGCGGCCGGCCTGGGCGACTTTTGTCTCGAGCTGCACTCGCACAAGGCCAAGAAGCGCGAGGTCGTCGCCGAGCTGGGCCGGGTGATCGAGCGGGTGTGGCGGCCCAACGCGCCGGTGACCGGCGACGACGCCCGGCTGGCCGGGGCCCGCGACGAGCTCAACGGCTACGTCGCCGCGCTGCACGCGGTGGGGCCGGCCGGGGTGTCGGTCCACGACGCGCTGGCGGCGCTCGACGGGCTGCGCGCGGCCCCGGCCTTGCCCGACGGCACCGCCGACACCGCGGCGGCGATCGAGGCCCAGCGCGACGCGGTCAAGCGCTACGCCGAGGCGGCGGCCGCGGTGGCCCCGGTGACCGCGCACCCGTGGCACGGCTCGACGCTCGAGACCTGGCAGCTGTCGACCGAGGACGCGGTGCGCGCGGCGCTGGTCGAGGCGCGGGGCGCGGCCAGCGAGCTGGCCACGGCGCTGGCGCCGCTGGCGACGCTGTTGCCCACGGTCCGGACCGACACCCGCGATCAGCTCGCGGCGCTCGGGACGCTGGCCGGGCACCTCGACCGTAGCCCGCGGCCCGGTCCGGCGCTGCTCGACGCGGCCGGGCCGGCCCCGGCTGCGACCGGGGTGGTGGCCGACAAGATCGCGCTGGTCAAGGCCCGGGCCACCGGCGACCACGCCGCGACGGCGCCGCGCGACGTGGTGGCCTGGCTGGCTCTGGCCCGGCGCCGCCGCGAGCTGGCGCGCACGCTGGCGACCCGCTGGACCGATCGGGTCTACCGCCTCGACCTCGACCGCCTGGCGGAGCGGTTCCGCGCCTGGGCCCACCGGTTCCCGCTGTTCCGCTGGTTCGCGCTGCGCGCGGCGCGCAAGCAGGCCGGGGCTGCGCTGCGCGGCGGTGGCCTCCCGGCCGACGCCGAGGTCGCCGACGCGCTGGCCAGCGCCGCCGAGGTGCGCCGCGCCGACGATGTCCTCGACGCCGCCCGGGACGAGGCCGGCACCTGGCTGGGTGCGCTGGCGCCGGCGGCGGCGCCCGACGGCGACCTGGCGCCGGTCGAGCAGGCGCTGGCGTGGGCCGACGAGCTGCGGACGGCGTTCGACCAGGTCGGCACCAGCGACCGCGCCGCGGCGTGGCGCGCGGTGGTCGGCCACGCCACCGGGCCGGCGGTGACGCCGTCGCCGTGGGCGCCGATCGCCGGGGCGGTGGCGCGGTGGTCGACCGCGTTGGGCCGGCTGCGCGACGTGTGCGGCGTCGAGGTGCCGGTCACCGAGCGCGCCCACCTCGACGAGCTGGTGGCGCGCCTGGCGGCGTGGTCGGCGGCGCCGACCGCGCTGCGCGACTGGACCGCGTACGCCCGGGCCCGGGCCCAGGCGGTGGCCGCCGGGCTGACCAACACCGTGGCCGGCGTCGAGGACGGCACCGTCGCCGCCGAGGCCATCGAGGCGGCGTGGGCCCGCGCGCTGTACCACGGCGTGGCCGATCGCGCGGTGGCGGCGTCGCCGGCGCTGGCCAACTTCCACGGCGCCAGCCACCACGCGCGGGTCGCGGAGTTCATCGAGCTCGACCGGGCCCAGCTGGGTGTGGCCCGCGCCCGCGCCATCGCCAAGCTGGCCGAGCGCGTGCCGCGGGTGGCGGCCGACACCGCGGCCGACTCCGGCGAGATCGGGATCTTGCTGCACGAGCTCAAGAAGCAGCGACGCCACAAGCCGCTGCGGACGTTGTTCCGGGAGATCCCGGGGCTGTTGCCCCGGCTCAAGCCGTGCCTGCTGATGAGCCCGCTGTCGGTGGCGCAGTACCTCGACCCGGCGGTGCGGCGCTTCGATCTGGTGGTGTTCGACGAGGCGTCCCAGATCCCGACCGCGGACGCCATCGGCGCGCTGGCCCGGGGCCACGCCGCGGTCGTGGTGGGCGACTCCAAGCAGCTGCCGCCGACCCGGTTCTTCGAGCTGGGCGATCGGGCCGCCGCGATCACCTCCAGCACGGTCGACCCCGACGACGATCTCGAGGAGCTCGAGAGCATCCTCGACGAGTGCGTGGCGGCGCGCCTGCCCGAGCTGCGGCTGACCTGGCACTACCGCAGCCGCCACGAGGATCTCATCGCGTTCTCCAACGATCGCTACTACGGCGGCACCCTCGACGTGTTTCCGGCCGCGGCGGCCCACGTGGCCGGCCTCGGGGTCTCGTACCACCAGGTCGACGGCGTCTACGACCGCGCCGGCACCCGCCAGAACCGCGCCGAGGCCGAGGCGGTGGTGGCGGACGTGGTGGCCCGGCTCAGCGACCCGGCACGGGCCGGCAAGTCGATCGGCGTGGTGACCTTCTCCAAGCCGCAGCAGGAGCTGATCCTCGACCTGCTCGACGCCGCGCGCGCCGCCACGCCGGCCATCGAGCCGTACTTCGCCGACGACGCCAAGGAGCCGGTGCTGGTCAAGAACCTGGAGACCATCCAGGGCGACGAGCGCGACGTGATCCTGTTCTCGATCGGGTACGGGCCCGACCGGGACGGCAAGGTGGCGATGAACTTCGGGCCGCTCAACCGCGACGGTGGCGAGCGCCGGCTCAACGTCGCGGTGACCCGGGCCCGCGACGAGCTGGTGGTGTTCTCGACGCTCACCCCCGAGCAGATCAGCGACAGCGTCACCGCGCTCGGGGTGCAGCACCTGGCCCAGCTGCTGCGTTACGTGCGAGCCGGCGGCCAGCCCGCGAGCGAGCGCCAGGCCCGCCCGCCGGCCAGCCCGCTGTGCGCCGCCATCGGCGCGGCGCTGGTGGCCAAGGGCTGGGTGGTCCACCACCAGGTGGGGTGCGCCGGCTACCGGATCGATCTGGCGGTGGTCGATCCCGACGACCCCGGCCGCTACGTGTTGGCGATCGAGGCCGACGGCGTCGCCTACGCCCGGGCCGCGACCGGCCGTGACCGCGATCGCCTGCGCGGCCAGGTGTTGATCAACCTGGGCTGGCGGCTGCACCGGATCTGGTCGCTCGACTGGTTCCACGACACCGACAAGGAGCTGGGCCGCGCCCACAACGCGGTCATCAACGCGCTGGCCGCAGCCCGCACCGCCCGCAAGGCGCCGGCCAGTGGGCCGGTGGCGGCGGCCCGCTCGGGGCCGGTGGTCGCCCCGGCGCCGGCCAGCGGGCCGGCCGTGACGGCGACGGTGCCGGCGGCGAGCCAGCCCGAGCCGGCGCGCGGATCTCGCCCCGCCGCGGCGAAGCCGACCCCGGCCCCGGTCGGGCGAGTCATCGGCCGCTACGCCATCGCCAACGTCCAGGCCGGCCGGCGCACCGTCGACGATCTCCACGACGTGGCCCGTGCCGCCGAGCTCGGCAAGGTCATCGACAACGTGCTGGCGGTCGAGGCGCCCATCCACGTGGCGCTGTTGACCCGGCGTGTGGCGGCGTACTTCGGCGTCGGGCGGCTCACGCCCAAGGTGGTCGACCGGGTCCGCCTGGTCACCGCGACCCGCGCCCAGGTCGGGACGCCCGACGATCCCGACATCGTGTGGCGCCGCGATCAGGACCTCGCGGCCCTGCCGCCGGTGCGCGTCCCCGACGACGCCAACCCGGACAGCAAGCGAGACTGGGATGAGCTGCCGCTGGCCGAGCTGGCCGCCGGAGCGCAGATCGTCCTCGAACGCAACATCGGCCTGCCGCGGGCCGATCTGGCCAAGGAGACCGCCAAGCTGTTCGGGTTCGCCCGCCCCAGCGACAAGCTGGTGGCCCGGGTCGGGGCGGCGATCGACGTGCTGGTCGCGCGCGCGCTGGCCCGGGTCGACGGCGATCGGGTCAGCGTGCCGTGACGGTGGGCCCGGCGCTGGCCACGACCGTCGATCGCCACGATCGGCTGTCACGGCCCCCGCGCTGGCGCGTTGTGGTGTCGAGATGAACCGAGCCGTCACCGCCACCCGTGTCGTCGTCGTCACCGCCGCGCTGGCCCTGGCCTGCGGTGGCGCCACCAAGCCCGCCCCCGCGCCACCACCCGCGGCCGACCTGCTGTCGACCGACGAGATGGTCGAGCTGTGCGTGCGCCTGCACACCGAGGTCACCACCTGCGCGCCGGAGTTCGTCGGGCTCAACCTCGACCTGCGCGCGCAATACTCGCCGGAGTTCGCGCAGATGATCGCCGACCCGGCGGTGCGGGCCCAGGTGGTCGCCGAGGGGGTGGCCGAGACCGCGGCCGACGCCGCCGACGCCCAGGCACGTTGCACCGAGTTCGCCCAGCCAGCGTGGGGTCCGGCTCAGCCGCGCGCCGACCTCGCGACCCTCGAGGGGTGCTACGCCGAGCCCGCGTGCGACGCCAAGATGGCGTGCCTGCGGCCGGTCATCGAGCCGCGCTTCGCCTACCGCGCCGCGCACGACGGCCCGCACTAGTTTTTGGGGTGTGTCGCCAAACCCTCCCCCGGCGGGCACAGCCCGATCGGGGCCCCCATCCCCGACGCGAGCGCGGTGACGCGTACGGCGACCGACTCTCGGGACAGGGCGGGGCTACACCGCGTGCAGGGCGGGGCGAGCGTCGAGCGTCTCGACCGCGCCCCAGTCCGGCGTGCGCAGGTAGTGCCACAGGCCCGACGCGAAGCCCGCGCCGTGCGAGGCGTGCAGCACCGGGAACACCGCCCACGCGGTGGCCACTGCCCGCGCGCCCAGCGGCGCCGCGACCCGCACGGCCTCGGCGCCGGTGGACAGGGCGTACGCGGCGAACGCCACCGGCGCCACCGGCCACAGCGGCGGCACCACGACGAGCGCGGTGGCTCCGACCACCATCGCGAACGGGATCAGCGGTCGCAGCGTCGGGAAGCGGCCCAGCTTGAGCAGCGTGCGGGCCCGGCCGCGGCCGTACTTCCAGTACTGGCGGGCCAGGGTCGCGAACGAGTCGCGCGGGTAGTAGTGGACCTCGATCTCGGGCGACAGGTAGATGCGCCCGCCGCTGGCCAACAGGCGCTGGTTGAGCTCGGCGTCCTCGTTGGTGATGGCCCGCGGATCGTACAAGCCGATCTTCTCGAAGATCTTTTTGCGGAACGCCCCCAGAAACACGGTGTCGACGAAGCCCTCGGCGGTGGCGTCGCGGTAGCGGGCGCCGCCGACGCCCACCGGGGACGTGAGCGCGGCGCACAGGGCCTGCTGGAACGGGGTCTTGGCCTTGGCGCGCTGGGCGCCGCCGACGTTGTCAGCCCCGGTGGCGTCGAGCTTCTCGACGCAGGTGCGCACGTAGCTGGGCGCGTACTCGCAGTGCACGTCCATGCGCACCACGACCTCGCCGCGGGCGGCGCGGATCAGCTGGTTGAGGCCGGCCGCCTGCAGGCGATCGGGGTTGTCGATGACCTTGATGCGGGGGTCGGCGGCGGTCAGCTCGGCCAAGATCTCGCGGGTGCGGTCGGTCGAGCGTCCGTCGGCCACCAGGATTTCGATGCGGTCGCGCGGATAGTCCTGGGCCTGGACCGAGCGGATGCACGCCTCGATGTAGTGCTCTTCGTTGTAGGCCGGCATCGCGATCGTCACCATCGGGGCGCGCATGGGCCCGATGGTACACGACCGGGACGGCCGGACGCTCAGCGCCGCGGCGGCGGACGGCCGCCGCCGGCCCGGTAGCGCGCGAAGTCGGCCAGGATGGTGGCGTGGTCGAAGGCCAGCGGCGGCAGGCGATCGAGCCGGCACACCTGGGCGGCGGCGGCGTCGTCGGCGCCGACCGGCACCCCGGCGGCGCGGGCCACGAACACCGTCGACAGGGTGTGCTGCCGCGGGTCGCGGGCGGGATCGCTGTAGACGTGGAACAGCTCGACCAGCACGACGTCGAGGCCGGTCTCTTCTTTGGCCTCGCGCACCGCGGCGTCGGCCACCCACTCGCCGCGATCGACGAAGCCGCCGGGCAGTGCCCACCCGTGCGGCGGGTGGGCTCGCTCGATCAGCACGACGGTGCCGGGCTGGCCGTCGAGCTCGATGATGACGTCGACGGTCGGGGTCGGGTTCTGGTAGGTGGTCATGGGGTCACTTGGCCAGGGTGACCTCGACCCAATCGAGCATCAGCTGCTGCATGCGGGCCTTGGCCTCGGCCGCCGCTGGATCGCTCCAGCGGTCTTGCTTCTCGCCGGGGTCGGTCGACAGATCGTACAGCTCGCTGCGGCGCTGGCTCAGGATGTTGATGAGCTTCCACGCGCCGTCGGCGTCGACCGCCATCTTGAGGTCGTGCTCCCAGCCCGGGTAGGGCAGCAGCTCGGCGAAGGCCGGCGCGGCGGCCATGGTCTCGCCGGCGATGGCCGGCGCCAGGCTGCGCCCCAGCCAGTCGGGCGACGGCGCGGCGCCAGTCAGCGCGGCCACCGTCGGCGCCAGATCGAGCAGCTGCGTGACCGCGTCGATCTTGCGCGGCGCGGCGCCCGGGACCCGGAACGCGAACGGCACGCGCAGCTGCTCGTCGTAGAGGTTGGTGCCGTGGAAGAAGCTCTGGCCGGCGAAGTTGTGGTCGCCGAACGACTCGCCGTGGTCGCTCATCAGCACCACCACCGTGTCGTCGGCCAACCCGGCCGCGGCCAGGCCGTCGAGGAGCTGGCCGAAGTAGCCGTCGACGAACGCGACCTCGTAGTCGTAGCGCTGGCCGTGGGCCTTGGAGCCGGTCTCCGTGATCGGCGGCATGCCCTCGTGCTCGACCCAGCTCGAGTGCGGCTCGAACAAGTGCACGAACATCGCGAACGGCTTGCCGGCGGCCTTGAGGTCGGTGAAGTCGGCCACCACCCGCGGCACGATGCGCGGCGCCGCCGAGTCCTTGTTCGAGGGCCCGATGTCGAGCGCGCCGGCGTTGTCGAACCGGTCGAAGCCCTGCGCGAAGTTGCGCTCGTCGCGGAAGTAGAAGTGCGAGGCGTGGCCGACGGTGGTCAGGCCGGCGGCTTGCAGCTGCTCGAACAAGAGCTGGTTGGCGTCGTCGAGGCGTGGGTACTTCGCGTGCATGTTGTCGACCTTGACCAAGGACGGGTAGCGCGACGCCATGAAGCTCGGCATCGAGCGCGGCGTGTTGTTGGCCTGGGCGTAGGTGTGCGTGAACCACACCGCCTGGCCGAGGAAGGCGTCCATGCGCGGGGTCATCGACTTGCCATCTCGCTGGTAGCCGGCGGCGCCCAGCCGATCGGCGCGCAGGGTGTCGATCATGACGATGACCACGTTGCGGCGCGGGCCGGGCAGGGGCGGCGTCGGTGCGGTCGCCACGCCGGCGTCGGGGCCGTCGGTCGCCGACGGGCCGGTCGGCTCGGCCGCGCGATCGCCGCCCTGGCAGTTGTCGTCCTTGCCGTTGCCGGCGATCTCCTTGGCCGCCGGGTTGACCAGCGGGTCGTGGTCGTCGCAGTCGGGGCCGCGGAAGAACGCCGAGTAGCCGTCGCCGTCGTGGTCCGACAGCGATTGCATGACCGTCACCAGCGTGCGCGAGGCCAGGCCGTGCTCGGTCACCGCCCGGGCCACGCCCGGCGACGGCTGGCCCCGCAGCACCACCACGCCCAGCACCATCGCCAGGGCCAGCCCGGCCAGCGTCAGGGCGCCGCGCGCCGGGAGCCGGCGCCGCACGCCGGCCAGCGGCCCGTGGGCCAGGGCGCCCAGGATGAGCGTCACCACCGGCAACAGCGCCACCTCCGCCAGCGCGCCCATGGGCAGGGCGGCGTTGTCGAAGCCCGCCGAGTACAGGCGTCGCCGCGCGTAGACCAGCACCACCACCACGGCCAGGCCGAGGAAGACCACGAAGTTCGACAGCCCGGGCACCCGCGGCAGCTTGCGGGCCCCGGCCCGGGCCAGCGCGGCGACCGGCAGCATCGCCACCCCGGCGCCGATGGCCACCAGCATGGTGAGCGCGCCCATCACCCGGGCGCCAGCCTCGGGCCGGTGGGCCTTGGCGACGATCATCGTCGTGGCGATCGGGATGGCCACGGCCACCGCCAGGCCGACCACCAGGGCGGCGATGACCACGCCGGTCCACCGGTCGTCGCGGTCGCGGTCGGCCACCAGGCCGGCCAGGGCGCCGGGCCCGAACCACGCCCGGAACCCGGCAGCGACGGCGCCGGCGTAGCCCGCGAACGCCAGGGCCGGGAAGGCCCACAGCCCGAACACGGTGAGCATGGCGCCGCCGCCGGCCGCGAGGCCGTCGACGACCGCCAACGCCAGCGCCGCGACCAGCGCGCAGGCGGCACCCGACAGGAACGCCGCGCCGACCGAGGGCGCGGACGGAGATCTAGCCTCGTCCATGCGCGAAGCGTTACCACGAGCGATCGCCTGGCGCGGGCGCCAGGCCGGTCGGGATCGGCGAGCCGGTCGCGCGGGTTGGCCGCCGCCGTCGTGGCGCGGCCGCGGCCCCGGCGGTACCGTCGGCGCGATGTTGTGGGATTTCTGGGCTACTTGCAGGAGCCCATCGTCGTCCTGTCCGGGACCCTGGTGAGCGCGGTGGCCATCGCCCTGGCCATCGTCATCGTGGCGGCGCGTGATCGTGTCGGGCATCCTGGCCCGGAGCCTGGGCCGGGCGTTCTCGCGCCGCGGGGTGGCCGACGGGGTCGGCTTCGCGGTGTCGAAGATCACCCGCTGGCTGGGCACCATCGTCGGGGTGTTCATCGCGCTCACCACCATCGGCGTGAACATGAACGCGGCGCTGGCGGCGATGGCGGTGCTCTTGGTCGGCATCGGCTTCGGCCTCCAGAAGATGGCGGAGAACTTCATCTCCGGGCTGATCTTGCTCATCGAGCGGCCGGTGCGGGTGGGCGACTTCGTCGAGGTCGACGGCCACACCGGCACCGTGGTCGACATCGGCCTGCGGGCGACCCGGGTCGTCACCCGCGACGGGTTCACGGTGGTGGTGCCCAACGGCGATCTCATCACCAAGGCCGTCACCAACTTCATGGCGCCGACCGAGGCGCTGCGGATCTGGGTCGAGGTCGGCGTGGCTTACGGCTCCGACCTGGCCCGGGTGCGGCAGATCCTCCTCGACGTCGCCGCGGCCGAGCCGATGGTCAAGGCCGAGCCGGCGCCCGACGTGATCCACCGCGGCTTCGGCGACTCCAGCCTGGATCTGGCCCTGGTGGCGTGGATCGGGCGCGCGCCCGACGACGTCATCGCCAAGTCCAAGCTGCGCTTCGCCATCGACGCCGCGCTGCGCGCCAACGACATCGTCATCCCGTTCCCTCAGCGCGACCTGTACATCAAGCAGGCGCCGCCCGGGCGCGGCGTCGGCTGAGCGGGGCCGTCACCGCGCCCGGGTGGAGGCCGCCGCGCGCTGGCGAGCCGCCGCGGCCGCGGCCTCGTCGTCGACGGCCGCCACCGCCAGCACCACCGCGCCGGCCCCGCTGGTCGTCGCGGCGCTCGCCCCGGGCGCCCCCGGGCTGGTCTCGGCCGGGCTGCACACGCACCCCAGCCGGCTCGACACCACGACCACGCTGGTGAGCGACAGGCCCATCTGCTGGCACACCGACGCGCACGTCTGGGCACCGTCGGCGGGGACCTCGAGCTTGGGGTCGATCGGGGGCTGGACCTTGGGGCACGCGGCCAGGCCCAGCAGCGCGGCGGCGGCGATCAGGGTGCGCGTCATGGTCCGACCGTCCCATGGCGATCGCACCTGGGCAAGATGCCGCGCCGCTCGCATCCGTCCGGATTTCGTGGCAGTGTCCGGCCGCAAACGGTCGACCAACGCGTAGACACCGGACGGCATGAACCTTCTGTCGAGCCTCGGACGGCAAGTCCGGGGTTGGAGTGAGGGCCCAGACCGGCGGGTCAGCGGGGGCGACCCCCAACGACACGAAAGGTCTGTAGCCATGGCATTCGTCCAAGAATCCTGCGTCATCGGCGGGAAAGAGATCACGATCGAGACCGGCAAGTGGGCCAAGCAGTCGGGTGGCGCCGTCGTCATCCGCTCGGGCGACACCAGCGTGCTGGTCACCGCGACCGGCTCCCCGCAGCCGCGCGACCTCGACTTCATGCCGCTGACCTGCGAGTACCAAGAGAAGTACTACGCCGCCGGCAAGATCCCCGGCAACTACTTCCGCCGCGAGGCCCGCCTCACCAACGACGAGATCCTGGTGTGCCGGCTGATGGACCGGCCGTGCCGCCCGCTGTTCCCCAAGGGCTGGTTCATCGACACCCAGATCATCGCCAACGTCATCAGCTACGACAAGGTCCACCCGACCGACGTGCTGGCGATGACCGGCGCGTCGGCCGCGATCATGATCTCCGACCTGGTGTGGGACGGCCCGCTGGTCGGCATCCGGGTCGGCTACATCGACGGCAAGCTGGTCGCCAACCCGACCTTCGAGGAGCGCAAGCAGAGCCAGATCGACATGATCGTCGCGTGCACCAAGGACGCGATCATGATGGTCGAGGGCGAGATGGCCGAGGTCAGCGAGAGCCTGATCATCGACGGCATGCTGTTCGCGCTCGAGAGCGCGCAGCCGCTCATCCAGCTGCAGGAGAAGCTGCGCGCCACCGTCGGCAAGCCCAAGCGCGAGTTCGTCAAGCCGGTGGCCGACGAGGCGCTGTTCGCGAAGGTGTCGGAGCTGGGCCTGGCCGATCTGGCCAAGGCCATGGCCACCCGCGAGAAGAAGAAGCGCGGCGCCGCGGTCAGCGCCGCCCACAAGGCGGTCGCCGACGCGCTGACCGCCGAGGGCCAGCCGTGGGCCGGCAAGCGCAAGGAGGTCGACGGCGCCTGGTCCAAGCTGGTCAAGAAGCACGCCCGCAGCCAGACCCTGGCCACCAAGAAGCGCATCGACGGCCGCGCCCTCGACGAGATCCGCCCGATCTCGGTGGAGGTCGGCGTGCTGCCCATGCGGCCCACGGCTCGGCGCTGTTCACCCGCGGCGACCAGGCCCTGGCGGTGGTCACCTCGGGACCGTTTACGACGAGCAGAAGGTCGAGACCCCATGACCTCCGCAAGCAGTTCTACCCGCACTACAACTTCCCGCCGTTCTCGACCGGCGAGGTCAAGATGCGGTGCGGCCAGTCGCGCCGCGAGGTCGGCCAATGGCTTCCCTGGCCGAAGCCTGGTGGCCCGCGTGTTGCCGCAGTACGAGGACTTCCCCTACACTGTCCGCGTGGTGTCGATCCTCGAGTCCAACGGTTCGTCGTCGATGGCGTCGATCGGTGTGTGGCGGCTCGCTGGCGCTGATGGAGCCGGCGTACCCACCACCGGGCCGGTCGCCGGCATCGCGATGGGCCTGATGAAGGAGGGCAAGGACTACGCCATCCTGTCCGACATCCTCGGCGACGAGGACCACCTGGGCGACATGGACTTCAAGGTCACCGGCACCAAGATCGGCGTCTGCGCCCTGCAGATGGACATCAAGGTCGACGGCCTGACCCGGCAGATCCTCGAGGAGGCCCTGGGCCAGGCCCGCCGCGGCTACATGCACATCCTCGAGAAGATGAACGAGGCGCTGCCGGCCGCCCGCGACGAGCTGTCGTCCAACGCGCCGCGGATCATCACCGTCCAGATCAAGCCGGACAAGATCCGCGACATCATCGGCCCGGGCGGCAAGACCATCCGCGCCCTGGTCGAGCAGACCGGCGCCCACATCGACGTCAGCGACTCCGGCGTGGTGTCGATCGCGTCGTCGGACGCCCGCAGCCTGGAGCAGGCCCAGGCGCTGATCGCTGGCCTGACCATGGAGCCCGAGGTCGGCCAGTACTACGCCGGCGTGGTCAAGCGCATCATCGAGATCGGCGCGTTCGTCGAGATCCTGCCGGGCACCGACGGCCTGCTCCACATCAGCGAGATCTCGAACGAGCGCATCCGCGCCGTCGAGGACGTCCTCAAGGAGGGCGACGAGGTCATCGTGAAGTGCGTGAAGGTCGATCGCGACGGCAAGATCCGCCTGTCGCGGCGCGAGGTCCTCGAGGCCAACCCCGGCCCCGAGGAGATCAACAACTTCGTGATGTGAGCGGGCGCGGGCGATGACGGCGCCGGTGCTCCAGGTGCGCGCGCTGCGCGCCGACGCGGTGGTGCCGCGCTACATGACCACCGACGCGGCGGGGCTCGACCTGGCCGCGGCCATCGACGCACCGGTGGTGCTGGCCCCCGGGGCTCGCGCCGCGATCGGCACCGGCCTGGCGCTGGCGCTGCCGCGCGGCTTCGAGGGCCAGGTCCGGCCGCGCTCGGGCCTGGCCCGCCAGCACGGGGTCACGGTGGTCAACGCGCCCGGCACCATCGACGCCGACTACCGCGGCGAGGTGGTGGTGTTGCTCGTCAACCTGGGCGAGGTCCCGGTGACCATCAGCGCCGGCATGCGCATCGCCCAGCTGGTCGTCGCGCCGGTCGTGCAGGCCACGGTCCAGCTGGTCGACGCGCTGGCGCCGACCGAGCGCGGCGCCGGCGGCTTCGGCTCGACGGGCGGGTGAGCCGGCCCGGGGCCGGCGTCGGTCAGGGCAGGTGGATGCGGTTGCCGGTGGCGTGGCACCCGGCGGCGTTGCAGTTGGGCTGGTTGACCATGGCGGTCATCGCCTGGTCGGTGTTGGGGCACAGGCTGGCCTTCACCCGCACCGGCAACGTGATGGGCGCGTCGAGGTAGAAGTTGCCGTTGGCGGCGGTGATGAGCTTGGTCGGGTTGCCGGCGCCGTTCGGGATGAGGATGGTCGCGCCCGCCAGCGGGGTGGTCCCGGCGGCGCTGGTGTACAGCGTGCCGGCCAGGTAGAAGCGCGGGACCCCGGCGGTGCCGCCGTCGTGGCAACCCTGGCCGACGCACGCGGTGCCGGGGTTGTGCTGGCCGTTGATCGGGGTCGCGGGCGGCTGGCAGTTGGCCTGGCCCCCACCGTCACCCCCGCCGCCGCCGTCGCCGCCGCCGCCGCCAGCGTCGGTCCCCGCCGTGGTCGCGTCGGGCCCGAGCCCGCTCGGCAGCGCGGTGGGATCGCCGACCGTGCAAGCGACCGTGGCGGCCAGGAGCGCGAACAGGGCGGTGCGGGCGATCATGCGACGGCAAAGTGCAAGGCGTGCGCCCGACCACGCCCGCCGTGATCGCGTTGGGATGTGCCCGATTCCGGCGGGGAGCGGACGCCCACCGGTCGGCGCACTGGGGCCTTGGCCCCCACGAGGCGGGGCGCCCAGACCGCGGCAAGTGTGCGAAACAAGGAACGCGCGATCGGGGTGAACCAAGGCGCGACACCTGCAATACTGCCGTCTGTGCGCCGGTTGTTCCCGCTCGTCCTCGCCCTCGGTGGGTGCGTCGAGCCCGACCTCGGGATCGCGGATCAGGCGGTGATCGGCGCCAGCCCGACCGCCGCCGGCATGTATCCGGCGGTCGGCGCCCTGTACCGCGACGGCGCGGTGACCTGCACCGGCACGCTCATCGCGCCCGACGCGGTGCTGACCGCGGCCCACTGCCTGCGCGCCGGCCAGCCGTTGCCCGGATTCACCTTCGACACCGACACCCGCGGCGCGGTCACCGTCATCCCGGCGGCGTCGGCGGTGGTGCACCCGATGTGGAACATCGATCGGCCGATCGGCGACGGGCCCACCCAGTACTACGACATCGGCGTGCTGCTCCTGACCGATCAGATCAACGACGTGCGGCCGATGATCTTGGCCAGCGCGGCCGAGGGCGCGGCGCTGGTCGACGGCAAGCTGGTCACCATGGTCGGCTACGGCCAGACCGTCGACGGTGACGCCGCCAGCGCCGGCGTCAAGAGCGACGCCCAGGCACCGATCGTCGACACCAGCCCCAGCGAGCTCCAGGTGTCCAACCCGGGCCAACCGCAGAACTGCTACGGCGACTCCGGCGGTCCGGCCGTGGCTGACCTCGGCGCCGGCGCGCGGCTGGTGGGCGTGGTGTCGCGCGGAGCCACCGCCGCCACCACCTGCGATCAAGGCGGCGTCGACACCCGGGTCGATTACTACGCCACCTGGGTCCGGCAGCAGGTCGGGGCCGCGTGCATCGGCGGCCAGCGTTGCGCCGGCGGCACGATCGATCCCGGCGACCCCGGCTACGGTGCCGAGATCGAGGGCGGCTGCGGCGACGCCGGCGGTGGCGGCGCCGGTGGCGGCGTGCTGGTGCTGGTCGCGCTGGTGTGGCGCGGGCGACGCCGCCGGTTGATCGCGTAAGCTCCGTCGGTGCCGACCCCGACGCTCACGCTGACCTCCGAGGCTGCCTCCTTCGTCGCCGGCGGCGGCCGAGACGTCGACAGCGCGCGCCTGCCCGCGGCCGCGGCCCTGGTCGCCGGCCAGCCAGTGGCGCTGGTCGATCCCCGCGGCGACGACGTCGGCGTGGCGCTGGCCGATCCCGACAACCAGCGGCTGCGGGTGATGCTCACGCCGGCCGACGGCTTCCCGACGGTGAGCGGGGCGGTGCTGGCCTGGCGGGTCGAGCGGGCGATGGCTTGGCGCCGGGCGCTGGGGCTGCCCGGCGACGACGCCACCTACCGGCTGTTCCACGGCGCTGGCGACGGGCTGCCCGGCTTCACCTGTGACGTGCTGGGCGGGTACGCGGTGCTGTACGCCTACGCGCCGGCGCTGGTGCCGTGGGCGCGGCAGCTGGCCGAGGCGGTGCGCGGCTTCGCCGGCGTGCGCGGGGTGGTGGTCAAGGTCCGGGCCCGGGGCGGCGCCGCCGACGTCAGCCAGGAGATCGTGGGCGACGCGCCACCGGAGCGCTACGTCGCCGCCGAGCACGGCGTGCCGGTCGAGATCCATCCCCTGGGCGGCCTCAACGTCGGGCTGTTCACCGACATGCGCGAGGAGCGCCAGCGCCTGGGGCGCTTCGTCGGCGGCGGCGCGGTCCTCAACCTGTTCTCGTACACCGCGATGCTGTCGGTGGCCTGCGCCCGGGCCGGCGCGGCCTCGGTGGTCAGCGTCGACACCTCCGACGGCGTCGCCGCCTGGGCCCGCGGTAACTTCGCCCGCTCGGGCTTCGCCGCCGACGATCGGCGCTGGCGGTTCGAGACCGGCGACGCGGTGCGGTTCCTGGCCAGGGCCGCCAAGGCCAAGGAGCGCTACCGGTTGATCGTGATCGATCCGCCGACGTTCTCGACGGCGCGCGGCGCGCCGTGGACCCTCGACCGCGACTACCCCGACTTGATCGCCCAGGCCGCGGCGGTGGTCGAGCCCGGCGGCATCCTGTGGCTGGCCGCCAATACCCACGAGCTAGGCTCGCTGGGGCGGCTGGTCGGCAAGGGCCTCAAGGCGGCCGGCACCACCGGCGTCGTGGTCGCGCAGGGCGGCCTGCCGGCCGACTATCCGACGGTGGTCGCCCAGCCGCGCGACCGGTACCTGCAAGTCGTGGTGGTGCGGGTCGGGTAGGGCGCTGGCTTAGCCCAGGCGCGCGGCCAGCCGGTCGGCGGCCCGGGTCGCCAGCGCCATGATGGTCAGCTGGGGATTCACGCCCAGCGAGCTGGGGACCGCAGCGCCGTCGATGACGTACAGGCCCGGCGTGTCGTGCACCTGGTGGTCGGCGTCGACCACCGAGGTCGCCGCGTCGCGGCCCATGCGGGCGGTGCCGAGCGGGTGGTAGGCCGACAGCTCGAGGTCGCGCGCGCGCAGCGTGGTGGCCCGGAACCGCGCCAGCGCGTCGGCCGAGGTGACCTCGGTGAAGCCGTGGACCGGCAGCATCACCGAGCGGGCGCCGGCGGCGAAGAACACCCGGGCCAGGATGTCGAGCCCGCGGTGCAGCCGCGCCACGTCGGCGTCGCCCAGCACGTAGGTGATGACCGACCGGCCGCGCACCGTGCGCACCCGCCCGCGCGAGGTGTCCTCGACCATCAGGCCGAAGCTGGCGATGCGATCGAACCGCTCGCACAGCTCGACCAGCCGTGGGCCGAGCTGCGGCATCAGCGCGGCGGTGAACTCCAGCGGCGTGGCCGCGCCCTCGAGGAGGATACCGTCGTCGGCGAACTCCTCGATGGCCAGTCCTTGGGGCACGCCGGCCCAGCTGGCGATGGGCTCGTCGAACTCGGCCAAGGCGCCGCACGCGGGGTGGATCGACAGGTTGTGGCCGAGCTGGCCCGAGGCGCCGCCCAGGTGGTTGCGCTCGAGCAGCCCCGGCGTCAGGAGCGCGCCGCACGCCACCACCACCGCCTGGGCGCGGATGGTCACGGTGCGCCCGGTGGTGGCCCGCGCCACCACGCCGACCGCGCGGCCGCCCTCGACGAGGATGCGCTCGGCGCGCGCCCCGGTGAACAGCTCGGCGCCGGCCCGCAGCGCGAGCGGCACGTACGACACGTTGGTCGAGCGCTTGGCGTCGGTGGGGCAGCCGAAGCAGCACACGCCCTGGCCGTCGCAGTCGGGGGCGTTGCGGGCCAGCGGCGCGTGGCGGTAGCCCAGGGCGTCGCAGCCGCGCGCCACCACCCGCGCGCACCCGCCGAGCAGCTCGGGACGGGTCGGCGCCACGCCCAGCACCCGCTCGACCCGCTGGTAGTACGGCGCCAGGTGGTCGGGCGTGAACTCGGCCAACCCGAGATCGTGGCGCCAGTGCCCCAGCACGTGGTCGGGCACGCGGTAGCAGGTGCCGGAGTTCACCGTGGTGGTGCCGCCGACCGACATGCCCAGCGGGATCGGGATGGCGACGTTGCCCACCGACAAGGTCGACCCGCCGGCCCGGTACAGCTTCTGCTGCATCTCGAACGGGCGCCCGGTGAACTCGTGACGCTCGACGTAGCGGCCCTCCTCGAGCATCACCACCGCGGCGCCGGCCTCGGCCAGCTCGCGCGCGACCACCGCGCCGCCGGCCCCGGTGCCGATGACCACCACCTCGACCTCGAGCGCCAGATCGCCATCGAGCTCGGCGGTGGCGTGGACCCGCTCGCGCGGAAACGGCGGGCGGGCCTCGCGGGCGCCGCGGCGGTCGTAGACGCAGCCGAGCCGTCGGTACAGCGCCGGGTCGTCGAAGTGCGCGACCTTGAGCGGGGTCACCAGGGCCCGCACCGCCGTGCGACGGGCCAGATCGCCGGCGCTCCACGCCTCGAGCAGCGCGAGCCGGTCGGCCGCCGGCAGCGCCGCGAACCGTCGGCGCCGGGTCACGCGGGCGGTGGCGTCGAGGGTGGTCAGCAGCGCGCCGAAGCCGCGCAAGGCGAGGTCGGGGAAGCTGGCGAAGGCCTCTTCCACCCGCGCCACCGTGTGGGCCCCGCCGGCCGGCACGAAGCGGCCCGCCGGCAAGGTCGCCTCGGCGACGGCGACCAGGGTGGTGCGTTGGGCGGTGGTCAGCACCAGGGAACCGTAGCGCCTGTGGTCGAATGGTTCAACAGGCGTCGACGGTCACGGCGCCGAGCGAGCGAAACCGCCGTCGAGGAAGCCGTAGCTGGCCGCCAGGCTGGCGCCGAAGAACACCTCGCCGGCCTCGAGACGGGCGTCGCCGGCCAGGCGGACCATCGACGCGCGGTTGAGGGTCCAGGTCCAGCCCACCGTGCCGCCGACGCTCACGCCCAGATCGGTGTCGTCGAGATCGTCGCTCGACGCCGTCAGCGCGGCACCCACGTCGAGCGCCCCCAGCAGCTCGGCGTGATCGCCGTGGACGAAGCGGCGCCAGGTGCCGGTGGCGCCGATCCGCCACGGGGCCGGGACGCCGTCCGCGGCCAACACCCGGTAGCGCGCGTCGAGCTGGGCCCACGCGTCGCTGTCGAGGCCCAGCTGCCGGGCCACGGTGGCGGTCACCAGCACCAGCTCGGTGCGGCCGTCGGGCACCGCCGGCATGTCCTCGCGCACCAGGTACTCCTCGCCGAGCTGGAGGTTGGCGTCGACGCCGCTTGGCCGGTGGTCGAAGCTGGCGTCGCGCAGCACCTCGAGGAGGCCGTAGGTGGTGCCGGCGTCGGGCTCGCCCAGCAGCACGCCGGCCTCGCGCAGGATGGCCACGGTGGCCGTCAGCTGGCGGAACCCGGTGCGATCGCGGCGCGCGTCCCACCACGCCGATTGCAGGCGCGCGGCCACGGCGTCGTCGATGGGCCGGCCCAGGGCCCGGCCCCGCTCGAGCAGCCGCTCGAGGGCGCGCACCCGCAGCCGCGGGCCGACGTCGACCACCCGGCCGTAGCCGGCGCCGAGGGCGACGCCGAGGTCGGCCGCGGTGCGGACGTCCTTGACCGTGGTGTCGGTGTCGTTGATGACCGACAGGTACTGGAGCCGGGCCGCGATCACGCCGCGGCCGATGCCGTAGACGCCGGCGCCGGTGTAAGCGCGGAACTGGCCGCCGCCGTCGAGGTCGACGATCAACGCCCGCGAGCTGGCCATGCCGTCGGGATCGCGGAGCCCGGCGATGACCCGGGCCCCGCCGTCGGCGCCCCACGCGGTCTTGCCGCGATCGATCCAGCGGCGGTAGCGGCCCGTCGCGTCGAGGTCGAACGCGGTCCGCTGACGCACGCTGTCGTAGCCGAGCGACGCTGCGCCGACCGCGAACGTCAGCTCCTCGCGCTGGCTCAGGACATCGTCGGCGAAGCGTGACCCGACCGGCGCCGGCGGCGGCGCCGACAGCGTGGCCCAGGTGTCGGGCGCCGGCGTGGGGGCGGCACCGTCGCCGCTGGGCTCGGCCGGCGTGGGCGACGCGGTCGGCGGCGGCGGGGTCGGCGGCGTCGGGGGCGGCGGCGGCGCGCCGGCGCCGGTCGGAGCGCCCAGCCTGGCCAGCGACTTGCGCGCCAGGTCGCGCTGGGCGCGGTCGCGCGACGGATCGGCCGCGATCTTTTCCAGCGTCGGCACCGCGGCCTTGTCGCCCAGCGCGCCGAGCCCCTCGATCGCGATCTCGCCGATGACGTCGAACGCTTCGCCGTCGGCCAGCTTGAGGAGCGTCGGCACCGCGCGCTTGTCGCCGGTCGCGACCAGCTTGCGCGCGGCGTCGCGGCGCTGCTCCTTCCAGGTCGGCCGGTCGACGCCGGCCGGCTGCTTGTCGATGAGCGTGATCAGCGCCGGCACGTCGGCCGGCTGGGCCAGCGCCGGGGCCGCGCCGGCGGCCAGGGCCAGCGTGGTCAGGACGGACAGGCCGCGCATCACTGGTCCCCGTAGGCGAAGCAGGCCGGGCGGCCGTAGGGCTGGGGTGAGCCAGGCGCCAGCAGCTCGTCGCAGGTCGCGCTGGCGATGCACGCCATCACCAGGCCGGCCCGATCGGCCGGCATGCCCTCCAGCTCGTCGACGCAGCGGCCCCAGTCCAGGTTGCCGGCCTCCGCGCCGTCGACCGGGTAGCTGCCGCACTCGACCAGGCGCCAGCACGCGGCCTCGGGATCGGTCGCCGTGTCGGGGCAGCCCGCCAGCGCTCCCCCTGACGCGCACGCCCCGCGCGCCCCGTCCGCACTCTCGGTTCCATCGCAGGCCGCGCTCGCAAGCAGCGCCGCCACTAGCAGGCCGGTCCTTCGCATCGCCCGCAGCATAGCGCGCCGCCGTCGGCGCGGCGTCGGCGCGCGCGCGAATCAGTCGGCGTCGACCGCGGGGCGCTTCTTGCGGGCCAGCGCCGACACCGGCACGTCGAACGACTGCGCGACCAGCTCGGCGATGTCCAGCACCTGGACGTGGTCGTCCTGGTTGCGCTGCTTGACGCCGTCGGTGATCATGATGGTGCAAAACGGGCACGCCACCGCCACGGTGTCGACCCCGGTCGCCAGGATCTCGTCGGTGCGGTTCAGGTTGACCCGCTCGCCGTCGTGCTCCTCCATGAACATCCGCCCACCGCCGGCGCCGCAGCAGAAGCCGTGGCGCTTGTTGCGGGTGAGCTCGGTGATGCCGCCGGCCGGCGCCAGCGCCGCCAGCACGTCGCGCGGCGCGTCGAACTCTTTGTTCCACCGGCCCAGGTAGCAGCTGTCGTGGTAGGTCACGCGCTCGGCCGGCGAGCCGCCGACCTCGAGCTTGCCGGCCTTGATCAGGTGGTCGATGAGCTGGGTGTGGTGGACCACCTCCCAGTCGCCGCCGAACTGCGGGTAGTCCTGCTTGAGCGTGTGCAGGCAGTGCGGGCAGCTGGTCACGACCTTCTTCACGCCGGTGGCGTTGATGGTCTCGACGTTCTGCTCGGCCAGCATCTGGAACAGCATCTCGTTGCCGGCGCGGCGGGCCGGATCGCCGGTGCACCCCTCGCTGTGGCCGAGCACCGCGAAGTCGACCTTGGCCGCGCGCAGCACGGTCACCATGGCCCGGGTCTGCTTGACGATGCGGGCGTCGAAGGCGCCGGCGCAGCCGACCCACAGAAGGTACTCGGGGTTGGGGTGGTCCTCGATGGTCGGCACGTCGAGCCCCTCGGCCCAGTCCATGCGCTTGCTGGCGGCGATGCCCCACGGGTTGGACTGCCGCTCGACGTTCTTCCACATCCGGCCCAGCTCGCCTGGCACCTTCTCCTGCTCGAGCACCAGGTTCTGGCGCATCTGGATGATCTTCATCGGGTGCTCGATGAACACCGGGCACACCTCCTGGCACGCCCCGCAGGTGGTGCACGCCCACAGCGTGTCCTCGGCGACCCGGCCGCCGGTCAGCCTCGGCATATCGGCCGACAGCTGCTGGGCCGCCGCCAGATCGGCCTTGGCCGCCACCAGGTCGGGGTGCTCGTGGCCGGGCTGGTCCAGGCCGGTGCGGGCCGCGTACTCCGCCAAGCCGGCCACGTTGCCCTCGAGCGCGGCGATCTTGTCCGCCAGCGCCACCCGGTCGAGCATCTCGTAGCGGATGTCGTGGATGAGCTGCATCGGCGACAGGTTCTTGCCGGTGTTGTAGGCCGGGCAGTAGTTCGAGCAGCGCGCACACTCGGTGCAGGCGTAGGTGTCGAGCAGGCTCTTCCACGAGAACTGCTGGTAGCTGCCGACGCCCCACTGGGTCTCGTCCTCGAGATCGAGCTTGGGCAGATCCAGCGTCCGGGTCGACAGGTTGCGCGTGAAGATGTTGGGCAACGCGCCCAGCAGGTGGATGTGCTTGGAGTAGGGCAGGTAGTTGAGGAACGTCAGGACGATGATGACGTGCAGCCAGTACGAGAACTGGGCGCCGCGGTGGGCGGCGCTGGCCGACACCGGCGACAGGAAGCCGCCGACGGCGCGCGAGATGAACATGCCCTCGGGCGCCGGGTTGCCCAGGGCGCGGGCGTGGGCCACCTCGTAGCCGTGGAACAAGAAGTGCGTGATCATCAGCGAGGCGATGGCGCCGAGGATGAGCCCGGCGTCGACGCTCATCGGGATGAGCGACGGCCGCACCAGGGTCCGGCGGATCACCGCCCAGGTGACCATCACCAAGACGATCAGGTTGAACACGTCGATGAGCCCGTACAGCGGGCGGTACAAGATCCCGGGCAGCCACCGGTGCAGCGCCAGCGGTGGCACCACGCCCGACACCAGCAGGTCGACCGTGGCGATCGTGATGATCATGAAGCCCCAGAAGATGAACAGGTGGTGCTTGCTGGTGCGGTGCATCGGCCCCTCTTCGGCGACCTTTTTTTGGCCGAAGAAGTAGACGCCGACCGACACCAGGCGCGCTGGCAGCTGGTCGATGCGGGGCCGGGGATCGGCGACGCCGGTCGCCACGGCGCGCCCGAACAGCCACATGGTGCGGGCGAAGAACGTGAACGCAGCCGCCAGGAGGATGACGAACAGGACAATGCTCATGCGTGCCTCGGTCCGCGGTGTAACACGCGGGTTCGGTGGGTGTCTCGCCGACGCGGCTTCACGCGCTGACGACCTCGTCGCGCAGGTAGTCGCGCTTCTTGCCGCCGATGCCGCACGCGATGCGCGCGGCGTTCCAGCCGACCGCCAGGGCGCCGTCTTGCCCCAGGGCCGGCAAGACCTGGGTCGACGCCAGGGTCAGGTTCTTGACCCCGGTGACGTAGGGGACCGCCGCCAGGCCGGCGCCGCCGTCGAGGGTCGGCCGCCACACCGCCGGCAGCAGGGCCGGGCCGCCCCGGGGCGGATCGTAGCCGCCGCGGCCGCCCGGCACCACCGGCGCCACGCCGTCGTACGGCGAGTGCATGACGATGAGGTGCTGGTGCGCGAACGGCATCACCTCCTCGAGCCGCGCGAGCACCTCGGCCCGGAACGGGGCCAGGCTCGCCGGCTCCGGTCGCGCTGCGCCGTTGGCGTGCAGGACCGCGGTGACCGTGACGACCACCCGGCCCTGGTCGTCGGCGTCGGCGACGTGGAGCGCGATCGCGTTGGGGCCGGCCAGCGGCTGTTCGGGATCGCCGACCACCAGCACCGTGGGGGCCATGCCCTCGGGGACCGCCGCGGCGTCGACCACGAGGTTGATGGCGTAGAGCCAGCCGGCGGGCTGGGCCGCCGCGGCCAGCTCGACCAGGCGCTTGGGCGGCTTCTTGCCGAACAGGCCGATCAGCTCGTCGACCGGGGCCGCCGCGACCACCTGCCCGGCGCCGATCTCTTCGCCCGACTCGAGCCGCACGCCGGTCAGCTTGGTCCACCCGCTGACCAGCTCGGTGACCACGCCGGCGCGCAGCTCGCCGCCGGCGCCGGTCAGCTTCTCGATGAGCAGCTCGCGCAGGCCGGTGCCGTCGCCGCGCAGGCCAGGGGCCCCGGCGCGCCACAGCTCGAGGGCCCGGGCGATGGCCAGCGGCGGCGGATCGATGGTGGGGCCGCCGGCGGCCGCCGCCAACGCGGTGAGCGCGCGGCCCAGCGCCGGCACCGCGGCCAGGCCCTGCCACCACGCGGCGGCCGCCTCGGTGGCGCGGGTGGCCTGCTTGCCGGCGTCGCGCCGTTCGAAGAACCCGACGCCGGGGAACGCGTCGTCGCCGGCCAGAAACGCGTCGCCCAGCCGCGCGATCTCGGGCGCCTGATCCCACGCCGCCAACAGCGCGTCGGTGGCGACCGGCAGCTCGCGCACCAGCTCCTTGGCCTGGACCGGCGGCTCGGCGACCAGATCGATCCGCGCGTCGGGGCCGACCAGCTGGGCCAGCACCCGCAGGTCGGGCACCCGGCGCTTGAGGGCGTGGTCCAGGCCGAGCTCGCGGATGATGCGGGCCGCCGCGCCGGCGCCGCGCCCCGGCAAGATCCCCAGGCCGGTCGGCAGCTTCAGGCCGCCCAGCGGGTACCGCGCCGGCCGGCGCTCGTCGGCGACGACCAGGGTGCGCAGGCCGCGCCGGGCGCACAGCGCCGCGCACACCAGGCCAGGCAGCTCGTCGCCGAGGACCACCAGGTCATACGAGTTGGTCGGCACCGTCGGCTCCTGGCAGGATGGTGACATGGCGCTCGGCGCCGACCAGGCGCCCGGCGGCCAGGGCCTGCACCACCGCCGGCAACAGCTGGTGCTCTTCCACCTGGATGCGAGCGTGCAGCGTGGCGGCGTCGTCGTCGGGGCGGACCGGCACCGCGCGCTGAGCGATGATCGGGCCGGTGTCGACGCCGGCGTCGACGAAGTGCACCGTCACCCCGGTCAGCTTGACGCCGTGGGCCAGCGCCTGGGCCGGCGCGTCGACCCCGGGGAAGGCCGGGCACAGCGCCGGGTGGGTGTTGACGACCCGCCGCGGGTACGCCGCCAGGAACCGCGGCGTCAGCACCCGCATGAACCCGGCCAGGACCACGGCATCGACCGCGTGGAGCGCCAGCTGGTCGAGCAGCGCCTGCTCGAAGCTGCCGCGGTCGGCGAAGCGGCGGTGGTCGATGGTGACGGCCGGCTTGCCGGCGGCCACCGCGCGCTCGAGAGCGGGCGCGCCCGGGCGGTTGGAGATGACCACGGCGACGGTCGCCGGCGCCAGCCGGCCGGCGTGTTCGGCGGCCAGGAGCGCGCCCAGGTTGGTGCCGCGGCCCGACACCAGCACGCCGATCTTCATGCGGGGTCTCCGACGAAGCGGCTGGGCTCCCCGCCGGCCCGGGGCACCAGGCGGCCGACCACCCGGCCGCGCCACGGCCCGAGCGCGGCCAGCGCGGCGTCGACCGCCGCGGCCGGCACCACGATGATCATGCCCAGCCCCAGGTTGAACGTGCGGCGCAGCTCGTGCGGCGCCAGGCCGGCGCTGGCGATGAGGCGCATCACGCCGGGCACCTCCCAGGTGGCTGGATCGAGTTCGACCGCCAGCGCGTCGTCGGCGAAGATCCGTGGCGGGTTCTCGACCAGGCCGCCGCCGGTGATGTGGGCCGCCGCCTTCCATGGCAGCCCGGCCAGGGCCCGGAACGCCGGGGTGTAGATGAGGGTCGGCTCCAGCAGCGCGTCGGCGACCGAGGCGCCGCCGAGCTCGGGCGGGGTCGCGTCCCACCCCAGGCCCAGGGTCTCGAGGACGACCTTGCGCGCCAGCGAGTGCCCGTTGGAGTGCAGGCCGCTCGACGGCAGGCCCAGCACCACGTCGCCGGCGACCAGATCGGTGCGCGGCCGCAGCAAGTCGCGCTCGACCACGCCGACGCAGAACCCGGCCAGGTCGTAGTCAGACCGCGCGTAGAGCCCGGGCAGCTCGGCGGTCTCGCCGCCGACCAGGGCGCAGCCGGCCAGCGAGCAGCCGGTGGCGATGCCGCTCACCACCTGGGCGGCGACATCGACGTCGAGCTTGCCGGTGCCGTAGTAGTCGAGGAAGAACAGGGGCTCGGCGCCGGTCACCAGCACGTCGTTGACGCACATCGCGACCAGGTCGATGCCGACGGTGCCGTGGCGGTTGGTGGCCAGCGCCGACAACAGCTTGGTGCCGACCCCGTCGGTGCCCGACACCAAGATCGGCTCGCGCAGCCCGGTCGGCAGCCGGCACAGCGCCGCGAAGCCGCCGATGCCGCCCAGGACCTCGGGCCGCTGGGTGGCCTTGGCCAGCGGCCGGATGCGGTCGACCAGCGCGTTGCCGGCGTCGATGTCGACCCCGGCGTCCTTGTAGGTGATCGCCATCGCTTGGGATCTCGCACAAAACCGGCGGTCGGGATAGCGGTAGCCGGGCTTTCGGGGCGATCGCGGCGGGGGCCTTTTGACACGCCCCGGCGTGCGCTCCATCATCTGGCCGTGGTCCGCCTGCGCCTCGACGTGGTCATCCCGGCCCGAAACGCCGCCGCGACGATCGCCCAGGTGCTGGATCGACCCACCCAGCGCGAGGTCCGGTCGATCGTGGTGATCGATCGGGCGTCGACCGACGCCACCGCCGGTGCGGCCCGGGATCTCGGCGCCGTGGTGTTGCGCGAGCCGACCGCGGCCTACGGCGCGGCGTGCCTGCGGGCGCTGGCCCACTTCGGCGGCCAGCCCGAGCCGCCCGACGTCGTGGTGTTCGTCCCGGGCGACGCCCGGCTCGATCAGGACGCGATGGCCCGGCTGCTCGAGCCGATCACCCGGGGCGAGGCCGAGCTGGTGGTGGCGGGCGCGCCGTCGGTGCGCCTGCGCGATCGCGCGGTCGGCCGGCTGATCGACGCGGTCTACGGGCACCGCTTCGGGCGGCCCGGGCCGCTGCGCGCCATCCGCTACCCGGCGCTGGTGGCGCTCGGCATGAGCGATCGGGGCGACGGCTGGGACGTCGAGATGCTGGTGCGGGCGCTGCGGCTGGGGGTCACCATCGTCGAGATCGAGCTGCCTCCCACCGGCACCACGCCCGGCGCCCGCGGGGTGCGGGCCGCGTGCGCCGCCGGCGGGCGCTCGCTGTTCCATATCCTCCGCCACGCGACGGTGCGATGATGCGGCCGGTGTCGGAGCCCCAGATTGAGCGGTACGCGCGCGACTACGCCGCCGGCACGGTGCTGTTCCGCGAGGGCGACCCCGGCGAGGAGATGTACGTCATCCAGGCCGGCTCGGTCGAGATCCGCCGCAGCGTCGGCGAGCGCGAGCGGGTCATCGCGGTGCTGCAGGCCGGCGAGTTCCTGGGCGAGATGGCGATCGTCAACGCGCGCCCGCGCTCGGCCACCGCGGTCGTGCGCGAGCCGTCGCGGCTGCTGGTCGTCGAGGGCCGCACCTTCGAGGCCATGCTGCGCGGCCGGGTCGAGATCGCGGTGCGGATGATCAAGACCCTGGCGGGACGGCTCGAGCGCGCCAACCAGCAGGTCGAGCTGTTGCTCCTGCCCAGCGGCAACCACCGGGTCGTGCAGTGCCTGCGCCAGCTGGCCGTGGCGCAGCTCGGCGACGGCGCCGGGGTGGGCGACGGGGCGGTGCTCTTGCCGATCTCGGTCGACGAGCTGGCCGGCAAGGTGGGCCTGACTCCGCGCGAGGTGACCGCCATCCTCGGGCGGCTGGCCGACGCTCAGCTGGTGACCACGGCCGCGGATGCCGGGCTCGACGCCGACGGGCTGGTGGTGCCCGAGGTGGGGCGGCTGCTCGACTTCTTGGAGTTCCTCGAGCTGCGCGAGCGGGGCGCCGGGCGCTGACCGTCAGCTCGACGGGGCGGCCGCGACCGGGATGGTGACCGCCAGGGTCACGTCGCCGTCGGGGGCGAACACCGTCAACAGGTAGTCACCGACGCGGGCCAGCGGCAGCTCGACGTCGGCCAGGCTGGTGCCCGCCAGCGCCTCGGTGTGGCCGTCGGGGTCGCGCAGGGTGGCCGCCACCGGCGCCAGCGGCACCGGCTCACCGTCGGTGTCCCACAGCTCGACCGCCACCTTCAGGCGATCGCCGGCCCGCACCGTCGTGGCCCAGCTGGCGCGCAGCGTGTAGTCGCTGGTCGAGGCGAGCGCCCACGGCCGGGGCGGCTCAGCCATCGGCGTCGGGGCCGGCGTGGCCACGGCCGCCGGCGCCAGCGCGCCCGGCCGGGGCGCGAACGAGCTGGCCAGAGCCACGGCCACCAGGCCGAGCGCCATCCGCGGCCAGCGCCGGGGGCGGTGTGCCAGGCGCGCCAGGGCCCGCGCCACGGCGTCGGCGCTCGGGGGGCGCTCGTCGGGGCGCTTGCGCAGGAGCGCCGCGACCAGCTCGGCCAGGGCGGCCGCGCCCGGCTCGCTCGACGGCGGCAGCGCCGGCGCCGGCTGCCCCAGGTGGGCCAGCTGGAGCTCGACCGCGGTGCCGTGGAACAGGTCGCGGCCGGCGCGCAGCCGGTAGAGCAACACGCCCAGGGCGTAGAGGTCGGTGGCTGGGCCCACCGGCTCGCCCAGGACCTGCTCGGGCGCCATCGACAGCGGGGTGCCGGCGCACCGGGTGGCGCTGGTGCCGGGATCTTGGTCGGCCCGCGCCAGCCCCAGGTCGACCAGCACCACCTGGCCGTCGGCGCGGAACATCACGTTGTCGGGCTTGAGGTCGCGGTGCACCACGCCGGCGCGGTGGGCCGTCGCCAAGGCCAGCGCCAGCTGGTGCCCGAGCGCCGCCACCGCGGCCACCGGCCACGGTCGGTCGGTCAACCGCTGGCCCAGGGTGCCGCCGTCGAGCCACTCCATCGCCAGCCACGGACGCCCGTCGCTGAGCCGGCCGTGTCCGAGCACCGCGGGGAACTGCGGCGACGCCAGGCGGCGGGCGATCGCGGCCTCGCGGGCGGCGCGGGCCGCGCTGAGGTCGTCGGCGGCGTGGCCGATCTTGAGCGCGAGGGGCCGGCCGCGCCCGTCCTCGGCGCGGAACACCTCGCCGCCGCCGCCCACCCCGACCATGGCGCCGACCCGGTAGGGCAGGGCGAGCAGGGTCGGATCATTCCACATACCCTTCTGACGCGCCGCCCGGGCGGTTCATTCTGTGCGGCGGATCGAACGCGCCCCTGACCCATGGGAAGGACCGTTGACCGCAGGTCAGTACGGCGACTAGCCTGGGGACCGACCCTGGCTCACCGGTCGCAGGAGCATCCATGTCGCGCGCCCCGCTCACATCACGGCTGTCCGCTGCTGTCGTCGCCACCACCCTGGTCGCCGCGGGCTGTGCCAGCCCGCTCGACACCACGCGGGCGCCGGTCGACACCGGCAGCTTTGGGACCACGGTCCTGACCCTGGTGTGCAAGCGGTTCGCCTACGCCGACGACCTGGCCGACGGTGGGGCCACCGACGTCCGCGGCGACGCCTACCGCGACGTGTGCCGCGAAGGCCTGGCGCCGCCCGACAGCGCCAGCGATCGGATGAAGGCGCTGGCGGCCGAGCGCGATCGGCTGATCACCACCGTCGACACCATCTTCCCCGACGACTACCTGGCGCCGCTGCAGGGCTACCTGACCCAGAACGACTTCCTGGCCCTGTACGACGACGACCGGGCCCAGGGGTCGATCGACGCGCTGATCGGGATGCTGCGGCTCATGGCCGACGATCCGGCGGTGGTGGGTGCCCTCGAGCGCCTGGGCCCGCGCATCGGCTACCGCCCGCTGCGGCCGGCGCTGGGCGCGGTGCGCGCCCTGGTCCGCTACCCCGAGCTCAACCAGCTGCTGTTGGCGCTGACCACCGCCATCACCGAGGGCGGCAGCGCCCGCGGCGAGTGGAAGCGGCTGATCAACGCGGTCGGCGGGGCGCTGCGCGCGGCGCAGCCGTCGGCCAACCCGGGCGATCCCGACCGCACGCTGCGCGTCGCGCTCGATCTGCTGCTGCGCGAGCGCGCGACCCTGGGCACGTCGGCCACCGTGCCGCTGACGCTGCGCGACGCCCGCGGCCTGGCCCAGCCGGTGGCCATCGCGGCGCCCTTCGTCGACCGCGACGGCGACGGGGCGGCCGACGTCGACGGCCAGGGCCGGTTCGTCGACGGCACAGGCGCGGTGATCGACGCGCCGACCCCGTTCGACGTGCCGACCGGCGAGGTGGCCGCGCCGTGGCCGCACCGCGACAGCGCGGGGCGCGCCCTGACCGCGGCCGGCGGACCGGCGCTGTACCGCTACGTCGATCTCGACGCGACGGTCTTGGCGGCGCTGGCCCGCGACGGCATCGCGCTGTTCGATCCCGGCAAGGGCACCGCGCTCGACCTGCTGCGCGGCGCCTCGGCCCTGGTCGGCCCGCGCCAGGCCGCCACCCACACCTACGCCAACGGCGAGACCCTGGACTACCGCGGCTACGACACCGCGGCCTCGCCGCTGCTCGATCTGGGCTACGCCTACAGCCAGCTTTTGGCCGACCCCGGCATCGGCGACACGCTGGCGCTGGGCCGCGAGCTGGCGGTCAACCACGAACCCGAGGTGGCGCGCCTGGCCGAGGCCGTGGTCAAGGCGTTCCGTGCCGGCGACGGCCACCCCGAGGCCCAGGTCCCCGTCGACGCGCCGCTGTGGGACGATCTGGTGCCGGTGCTGCGCCAGATCGCGGCCAACCCGGCCTTGTTCACGGCGCTGATGACCGCGCTCGAGAAGCCCGAGGTGGCGCAGCTGGGCGAGCGATTCCGCACGCTCATGGCCTACAAGGACCGGTTCGACATCAACCCGGCCAACCAGACCGTCACCGGCAGCTTCGCGACCCAAGTCGATCGGTCGCGGCCCGACTCCAGCTACGACCGCTCGATCTTCCAGCGGTTCTTGCACCTCATCAACGACTCCAACGGCGCCCGCGCCTGCAACAAGCAGGGCGCGCGGGTGCGCGATCCGTTCCTCAACATCACGCTCGGCACCTACAACGAGTGTGCGCTGTTCCGTGTCGACAACCTCGCGGTGTTCTACCTGCAGTCGATGGCCTACGCCAAGGACGGCGCCGGCAACGTCATCTGCGAGGACGCCGGCGGCGAGTTCAACAGCACCCGCACCGCGGCCACCGCGGCCGGCTGCGCCGGGTTCGGCTCGGGCTGGCGGCCCCGGCCCAAGGCCAACTTCAACTACAACTGGGGCGGCCTGGTCCGCACCTCGATCGACACCTTCGGCGGCGACGGCTTCCTCGAGGACACCGTCGGCATCGCCGGCATGCGCAGCCACCCGACGCCGGAGGCGCTCAACCGGGTGCTGTTCCTCAACCCGACCCCGGCGTACCTGACCAACATCATCGATCCCTTGCGCGACAAGGAGGGCGACCTGTTCATCTCGCAGCACGCCGGCACACTGCCGGTCCTCGAGAAGGATGGGTTCTACGCGCAGATGCGGCCGGTGGTGCAGGCGTTCGCCGATCAGAACGCCGAGCAGCTCCTGGTCGACATCCTGGCGGTGCTGCACAAGCACTGGCCGAGCCGGAGCTCGATCAACCACCAGTCGGTCGATCCGGCCGCGCCCAGCTACGTGTGGGGCTCCGGCGCGGTCAGCTACGAGGCGCTGATCGTCGACATCCTGGCCGACGGCTCGCTGATGTCGGCGCTGGCGGCCTCGGCGCCCACGCTCGACGCGATCACCGTGCGCGGCAAGCGGTACCCGGCCATCGTCCGGGCCGCGGTGGCGTACCTGCTGACGCCGCGGGCCGGGCTGGCCGACCGCACCGGTCGCACCACCACCACCACCGCCGACGGCCGCGCGGTGGGGCAGCTGTCTCCGTGGCACCTTTTGGCCGACGCCTACCGCGGCAAGCAGGCGCGGCTGGGGGCGGCCGGCTCCGAGGGCGAGGCGTGGACCCAGTCGGTGTCGGAGCTGGTCGACGTGCTGGCCCGCGGCGCCGACGTGCCGGGGCAGGGCTGGCGGTGGAAGAACCCGCGGCTGCGCGGCGTGCTCGACGGCCTGCTCGAGCTGCTCGAGCAGCGGGTCGCGGTCCACGACGCGGCCGGCGATCGAGCGCGCTGGCTGGCCACCGACCTGCCGGCCGACATGCGCGACCTGGTGACCAGCCCGGTGTTCGCCGGCGCGGCCGACTTCGTGGTGTCGCTGCAGGCGGAGCCCGAGACCCGGGTCCAACTCGACAAGGTCATGCAGTACCTGGTCAGCGAGGCCCAGGCCAGCGAGTCGTTCGTGGCGGCGCTGACCGCGATCGCCGACGTGGCCCAGCTGGCGCTCGACGACGCCGACCTGGTGCCCATCGCCCACGTGCTGGGGCAGTCGCTGGCGCCCGAGCGCGGCTGGCTCGAGGCCCACCTGGCGTTCGTCAAGGGAGCCCGCACCGTCGACGCCGCCGGCACGCTGGCCAGGCTGATGACCAACCTGTACGACGAGGCGCGGCCCGATCGCACCGCGGTCGGCGAGCTGGTCGACGGGCTGACCGAGGTGCTGCGGGCCAACCCGTACCAGGACCTCGGCGAGCCGCTGACCGCCGCCGACTACCGCTCGATCCTGACCGGCGTGGCCGACTTCCTCGACGAGGAGCAGCGCGGCCTCCGCAAGTTCATCGCCATCATCAAGTCGCGCAACCTATGACCCGCACCACCTCGTTGCTCGTGGCCGTCGCGTTGACCGCCGGCCCGGCGCTCGCCTCCGCCGGCGGGATGTACCTGCCCACCCGGGGGGTCCGGCCGACCGCCCGCGCCGGCGCCTTCATCGCCGGCGCCGACGACGTGTCGGCGCTGTGGTTCAACCCGGCCGGCCTGGCCCAGCTCCACCGCCCGAGCTTCTTGGCCGACGCCGGCTTCGTCCACCAAGCGGTGGCCTACGATCGGATCGACTCGGGCGGCAACCCGCAGCCGACCGTGACCAACCAGGCGCCCGGCCTGCCGGTGCCGTCGCTGGGCTACGCCCACCCGGTGGGCGACCGCGTCGTCGTGGCCGGCGGGGTGTGGGCGCCCTACGCCGGCCTGGCCAAGTTCGCCGCCGACGGCCCGCAGCGCTACTCGTCGGTCGACATGTCGAAGTCGCTGATCGTCACCGCCGGCGTCGGCGTCGCGGTGCGGCTCGGGCGGCTGCGGCTGGGCGCCACGCTGCAAGACCACCTGGTCGCGCTGACCTCGGACATCGTCTTGTCGGGCTGCCCGGGCCAGACCGTGTGTGCGCCCGAGGATCCCGAGTTCGATTCGTACAACCGCATCGAGCAGCGCAGCTACTTCCAGCCGTCGGGCTCGCTCGGCGTGCAGTACGACGCGACCGCGCGGGTCACGGTCGGCGCGGCGGTCCAGCTGCCGGTGGCCGTCGCCGGCCAGGGCACGCTGGCGAGCCGGCTGCCGGACTCCGGCTTCTTCAACGGCGCCGCGGTCGAGGGCGATCGCGCCGACATCTCGCTGACGCTGCCGGCGGCGCTGCGGGCCGGGGTCGAGGTGCGGCCCGGGCGGTGGCGGGTCGAGGCCGCGGTCGACGTCGAGCTGTGGGGCGCCCACGACGAGATCCTGATCGAGCCCAAGGACGTGCGCATCGTCGGCGCGCCCGGGGTCGGCACCTACGAGTTCGGGCCGATCCACCTCCCGCGCAAGTACCGCACGTCGTACGCGCTGCAGCTGGGCGTCGAGGGCCGGCCCAGCGCCAGCTTGCCGCTCACGGTGCGGGCCGGCTACAGCTTCGAGACCGCGGCGGCGCCCGACGCGTACCTGTCGGTGCTCACCGTCGACGGCGCCAAGCACCTGGTGGCCACCGGGCTGGGCTACCGGGCGGGATCGTGGACCATCGACGGCGTGGTCGGCTTCGCCGCCATGGGCGAGCGCCACGTCGATCCGACGGTGGGGGTCGCGCCGCAGGTGAACCCGATCCGGGACACCTCCGCCGCACCGCTCGAGGTGTTCGTCAACTGGGGCGACTACCGCGCGTCGTGGCTGATCGCCGGCCTCGGCGTCGCGCGCGACTGGTAGGCCCGCCCACCCGCTGCGCGCGCGGGCTCAGGCGGCGGCGCGGACCGCGTCGCGCCGGAGGCTGGCGTCGATGACGGTCCACAGCTGCTGGGCCGACGGCGTGGAGCCGCCTACGTTCTCGGCCGCGGCGGTGACGATGCCCACGCCGACGAAGGTGGCCCACATCGCCTCGCCGACGGCGCCGACGTCGCACGGGCGGTAGATCCCGGCGGCCACCGCGCGGTCGACGCTGGCGATGAGCGCCGAGCGCAGCTGGTGGATGGCGACGGCCAGGCCGTCGGCCACCTCCTGGGTCAGCGTCGCGCGCAGCTCGGGCCGGGCCACCATGGCCAGGGCCCGGGCGCTCTCGGGCTCGGCCGCGCGCCACGCGGCCAGGGCGTCCCATGCGATCCGGGGATCGTCGGCCGCGGCGGTGGCCTCGCCCAGGGTCCGGAGGCTGCGCTCCAGGATGGACAGGTACAGATCCTCTTTGGACTTGAAGTAGAGGTAGATGGCACCCACCGAGAGCTGCGCCTGCTTGGCGATGTCTTCGATGGACGCGCGGGCGAACCCACGCTCGAAGAAGACCGGCCGCGCCGCGTCCTGGATACGGTGCCGCCGGGCCTCTCGTTCCTGCCGCTTGCGATCCTGAGCGTTCATCATGACGCGAAGCATTATCATGCTGACGCGCCGTGTCAATAGGGTGCTCGAGGGGTGGCGATCTTCCCTTTGATTACATCATCTTAGCGCAGGTGTCAGGGTGTCGCCAAGGGTGCGATATCGACGTGAAGATCGCGGCTCACCGTGACCACCGAGCCGGCCCCGATGCGCTCCGGGATCGCGTCGCCCGACGCGACCTCCGCCGGTCCCCCGCCGATGATCAACGTGCCTCGAAACGACGGGTCCGGTTGCCCGCGGTCGTTGTCGACGCGGAGCCCGTAGACTGCGAGAGGCTGCGCCGAGACGATCGCCAAGGCGCGGCTGTTGGACGCGGCGACCGTCCCGTGGCTCGGCTCGAGCCCGGCCCGGCGCAGCGCGGCGGCGACCAGCGCGGTGGCCTCGACCAGCACGCGCCCCAGCGCCTCGACCCGGAGGGTGAGGTCGTCGGCGCGGCCCTGATCGTGGAGCAGGGCCAGGACCGTGTGCAGGGTGAGCTCGGCGGTGGTGCGGCCCCGCAGGTTGCGACGCAGGAACTCGGGCACGTGGGCGGTCAGCTCGGAGAAGCGCTCGCTGGGCACCACGACGGTCGGGTCTTCGGCGAGCATCCACCGCCGGAACCGGAACGGCGGCACGTCGTCGGGTTCCCCCGGGTGCGCGGCCCCGAGCGCCGTCGCCAGCACGCAGTCGCTGGCCGGTTCGGCGATCGCTGCCCCTAGATCGATCGGCTCGGCGGTCGGCCGCGGGGTGCGCGCCACCAGGATCTCGCCGCCGTGGACCCAGGCCATGGCCCACGGGCCGGGCGGCGACGGCGCGACGAGGCCGAGCGGGGCCAGCGCCTCGCCCAGGCGCTCGGGTTGGTTGCACATGGCGGCGATGAGCATGGTGCGCCAGTGTAGCAGGCCGGCTTGGCCCGCCGACCCGGCGCTATCCGGCTGCGCCGGCGCCGTGCGCGGCGACGAACTCCGCCAGCGCCGCCAGCGGCCGGGATCGCTCACGCTCGTTCCAGACCTCGTGCTTGAACCCGGCGAGGACCTCGACCTGGGCGCCCGGCACGGTGCGGGCGATCCGGGCGGCGACGGCCGGATCGGCGATGGGATCGTCGCCGCCGATGAGCCACAACGTCGGGACCTTGATGCCGGCGGCCCGCGCCTCGACCTGCGCCTGGGCGGCCCGCGCCTCGGTGAACCACCGGGCCGACGCCACGTCGTGGCACAGGGTATCGGCGACCCGCTCGGCCTGCTTGGCGGGGTCGCTCGTCAGGTCCGTGGCCCGCAGCTCGTTTTTCTGGCTGAACCCGGGGAACACCGCGCTGGCGACCTTGGCCAGCCAGATGCGCGGCGCCGGCACGGGCAGCCGGAGGGCCAAAAACGGCGACGACAAGACCGCCGCAGCGCAGGCCACCGGCCGATCATCGACCAGCGCCGCCAGAGTGATGAGCGACCCGTTCGAGTGGGCAACCAGCACGAGCGGCCGGTCGGGCGCCAGGGCGACCGCCGCGGCCCGGGCCGCTTCGAGGTCGTCGCGGTACTCGTGGAAGCGCTGGACGTGGCCGCGGCGCCCCCCCGAGCGCCCGTGGCCCCGGAGGTCGAAGGTGACCACGGCGCAGCCGGCGTCGTGGAGCACGTGCGCGACCTCGCGGTACCGCCCGCAGTGCTCGGCGTAGCCATGGACGACGAGGACCACGGCGGTCGGGTCCGTTCGCTCGAAGATCTCGGCGTGGAGGCTGGTCCCGTCCGCGGAGCGGAGGGTGGTGGTGCGGGTCGGATCGAGCGGGCCCGGGGCGGACATCGTCGTACGGTACTGCAGGCGAGGGCGGGCACAAACCCTGCGAGGGATCTGCAGGTGGTTGACAGGGGCGGGGCAGGCCGGCAAGCTCCCGCCTCGGTGTGTAAGCTATCAAAACTGCTTTGCTTTGCGCTCCTGGCCGGGCTGGGGTCGGCGGGATGTCCGCGCACGGAGAGCAACCCCGGCAAGAGCGAGAACCGGCTCGAGCTGGCCCGGGACTTCCTCTCGAAGAACCAGCTCGAGGCGGCTGAGTCCGAGGCCAACAAGGCGATCGCGTACCAGGCCACCAACGAGGAGGCCTACAACGTCCGGGGGCTGGTTCACCACCTGCGGGCCCTGTCCGCCCAGCGCGTGCTGGAGATCGACAGCTGCCTGACCGGGCTCGATGCCGAGTCGCTGCGTGACGATCTCGAGAAGGAGCTGACCCTCGCGGAGGCGGATTTCCGGAAGGCGGCGGCGCTGGCGCCGGAGTACGGCGAGGCGTGGTCCAACGCAGGCACCGCGGCGCTGCTCCTGGGCGACCCCGATCGCGCCCTCAAGGCCTACGAAACCGCGCTGGCGAACCCCGGCCGGCTCGACACCCCTGGCCTGACCAGAGCCAACCTGGGCTGGGCCTACTTCTCGAAAAATCAGCTAGTTAACGCATTCAAAGAGCTGCGCCAGGCCATCCAGTTCCAGCCCGGGATGTGCGTCGCAACTTATCGGCTCGGACGGGTTTACTTTGCGCGGGAAGAGTGGGAAAAAGCCGCCGAGCAGTTTCAGGAAGTTAGCGACCAAGCCAGCTGTGGTTCACAAGAAGCTGCCCTGTACCTCATGAAGGCGCGACTCGAACAAGGCCTCCTCGACGACGCACGCACGGCGCAGGCGAAGTGCCTGTCCACCGCGACGTCGAGCTGTATCGCAGTGCAGTGCCGGACCGCATCGTTCGTCAGTGGAGGCGCCCGGTGACCACGTCCAAGAATCCGGTGACGGGAACGAACACCACGCGCGGCGGGCTGGTCTCGGCCGTCGAGCGCGCTGCCCGGGTGTCCGGGCGCCGGACGCCGACCGATGGCGTGCCCGACGACGTCGTGCGCGCCCGGGACGCCCTGTCGACCTGGCTGGTGGCCGGGCGCGAGGCCCGGGGCCTGGCCCGCGCACAGGTCGCCCGCACCACCCGCATCCCGGTGCGCACCCTCGAGAACCTCGAGGACGGGCGCTGGGACGAGCTGCCGGCCGACGTCTTCGTGCGCGGCTTCCTCCGCAGCTACGCCCGCTGCGTCGGGCTGTCGGTCGACGAGGTGCTGGTGCGCTACGCCGAGTGCGGCTTCGCGGCCGCGCCGGTGGCCTCGGCCCACGCCCGTGCGCTCCTCGACACCATGTCGGCGCTCGCGCCGACCGCGGCGGCCCGTCCCACGACGCGCCCGGTGACCGCGACGCCAGTCACCAGCGCGCCACGCATCCTCGGCACTGGCGAGTTTGCCGCCGTGGCCGCGCCCGACGAGGTCGAGGCCGGCGCGGGCGAGGCCAGCGAGGCCAAGCCCCTCCCCGTGGCGCCCCGGAGCACCCACCCGCGGGCGGCCACCGTGCGACCGGCGGTCGAGCCGACGATGAAGGCGGCGGGGCACCCCAAGCCTCGGCGGGCCAAGACGGTCGATGGCGTGCAGCCAGCCCGGGCCAAGACGGTCGACGGTCAGCCGTCGGCCCGCAAGACCAAGCGCGCCGCGACCGTGCCTGGCACCCGCGAGCGCGATGCCCGCGGCCGCTTCATCCGCCGCACCGACGAGATGGCCGCGGTGACCCTGGACGCGGAGCTCCAGGCGATCGCCGACAGCTTCGAGCAGCCGGCGCCGACGGTGGCGTTCACGCCGGTGACTGCATCGCCGGTGATTGGGTCGCCGGTGATTGAGCCGCCCCCGACGGGCGGCAAGGCAGCGGCGGTGCCCGAGGCGGCTGGCGGCGAGGCCGCGGCTGTGTTCGAAGCGTCTGGCGGCGAGGCAGTGGCGGTGTCCGAGGCGTCTGGCGCCGAGGCAGCGGCGGTGTCCGAGGCAGCGTCTGGCGCCGAGGCGTCGGCGGGGCCCCAGGCAGCGGCGGCAACCGAGCTGGCGACCGAGCCGAGCCCGATCGAGGCCGTGGCGCCGGCGACCACCATGGCGCCCTCGACCGGGACGGTGACCCGGGTGATGGCCCCGCGGGCCAGTCGGCTCATCGCGGCGCCCAGCCTGGTCATCGACGACGACAACCCCGAGGACGCGGAGTCGGCGCGCGAAGAGCGGGCCCAGGCCCGCGACGGCGGTTGGCGCAGCTTCCTGCCGCCGGCGCTCCTCGATCAGGAGCGCGGCTCGCGTCAGGGCGGCCTGACGTTGGCGGTGATCATCTTGCTCATCGTCGCCACGCTGACGCTGTCGTACCTGATGCGTCGGCCCGGCTCGGCCGGCGAGGGCATCACCGCGCTGCCGACCGCCGGCCACGTCGGCTGATTGGCCGCGCGCGGCCCATCCGGCGCCTGGGCTGACGGCGCGGCGCGCCGGCCGCGGACGGTCGCGTCATGACCGACGGTGGCGCCGAGCCCGGCTTCCGCTCCGAGGCGATCCTGCTGCGCCGGACCCAGGTCGGCGAGTCGGATCTGGTCGTGCAGCTGTTCACCCGCAGCCACGGCCGGGTGAGCGCGGTGGCCCGCGGCGCGCGCCGCAGCAAGCGGCGGTTCGGCCCCGGGCTCGAGCACCTCACCGTGCTGGAGGTCGAGCTGACCCGCCGCCGGCGCGGCGCCGAGCTGTGGAGCCTCGACGGCGCCACCCTCGTCGACGATCACCGCGGCCTCGCCAGCGACCCCATCCTGGTCGGCCACGCCAGCTACGCCCTCGAGCTGGTGCGCGAGCTGGCGCCGCCCGAGGTGGTCGACCCCGAGCTGCTCGACCTGGTCGTCGAGCTGTGGCGGTGCCTGCGCCTGGGGCCGTCGCCGTCGCTGCTGCGCGGGTTCGAGCTGGCGCTGTGTCGTGCGCTCGGCTCCGAGGTCGCGCTGGCGCAGTGCGCCGCGTGCGGCCGGGACGACCTCGAGTTCGGCACGGTCTTCGATCCGTCCCGCGGCGGCGTCATCTGCGCGACCTGCGCGGCGCGCTCGACCGGCCTGGGCGTGCGGCCGCTGCCGCCCGGCGCGCGCGCGCACCTGGTGGCGCTGGCAGCGGCGAGCCTGGCCGACGCCCGCGACCTCGAGTGCGCGACCGAAGACCGGGTCGCCGCCCGCGACGCCATGCTGGCGACGGTCACTCACCTGGTCGGCCACCCGCTGGTCACCCTCGACTACGTGACCCAGGTGCACGGCGCGCTGCGCCGGGGCTGACGGCGGGCCGGCGCTCCGTGTAGGATGCCCGCTATGGGTCTCTCCCGCAGTTCGCTGGGGCGCGCCGCGCTCGTGGTCGCGTGCGCGTGGCACGTGGCCGCGGCCGATGAGCCTCCCCCTGACCCCGCGCCCGACGCGCCGCCGGCGATGGACGAGGCCGAGGCCCGCGCCACCGCGCGCCGGTTGCTCGACGGCGGCGACGGGTTCCTGAAGAAGGGCGACCAGTACGCGCGGCGCAAGAAGACCGCCGACGCCGCCGAGCAATACCAGCGCGCCCTCGACGCCTACCGCAAGGCGTTCGAGCTGCTGCCCAACCCACAGATCTTGTTTCCGATCGCCGTCGCCGAGGAGCGCCTGGAGCTGTGGCCCGAAGCGGCCCGCGACTTCCGACGCTTCATGGTCGGCGTGCCGGACCTCGATGAGAAACTCAAGGCCGACGCCACCGCCCACTTCGAGGCGGCCAAGCTGCACGTCGGCGTGCTGACGCTGGTGATCGAGCCCGAGGCCACCCAGGTCACGCTCAACGGTGACGTCATCGGCACCTCGCCGCTGCCGGATCCGTTGTTCCTGCCGGCGGGCGACTACACCCTCGGCATGACCGCCGACGGGTTCCAGCCGCTCGAAGAGACGGTGACCGTCGAGGTCGGCAGCGAGTCGGAGCGCACGTTCCAGCTGCCGGCCATCGAGGTCAAGGTGGTGTTGCCGCCGCCGCCGCGGCCGCGGCCGCCGCCGGTCGAGATCCCGCCGGCGCCGAGCCGGGTGCCGCTGTACCTGGGCGGCGCGCTCACCGTCGGGCTGGTCGGCGGCGCGACCGCCGCCGGCCTCATCGCCGTCGGCAAGCACGGCACCTTCGTCGACACCGGCGCCAGCGCGGCGACCCGTGAGGACGCGCGGGTGGCCGGCCGCAAGACCGCGCTCATCGCCGACGGCCTCATCGTCGGCAGCGTGGTGGCCGCCGGGGTGTTCACGTTCTACTATTACAAGGTGTACCGACCCAAGGCCCGGCTCCGGTCCGAGCGGCTCCGCCAGCAGCGGCAGCAGGACGCGGAGTTCGACGATCTGGCGGGCGTGCCCAAGGTGATGGTGTCGCCGTGGGTCCAAGCGGGTGGTGGTGGCCTGGTCATCACCGGAGCGCTGTAAGCGCGTCGTGCGGGTGTGCTCGGGCCCGCCCACGCCAACCCACCGCCGACCCGACGACCTCTGCGGAGGTTCCGAGACCCCGCTAGCCCGCGCTCGTCACGCCGTCCCACGGCCCCGCTGTCACGCAACGAACTGAGGTCCCATGTCCAACGCCATGCAATCAGCCGGTGGCCCGCCCCAGCGCGGTGGCACGCCCAAGATCATCCCGATCCTCGTGTCGATCGGGGTCGCGGCCGGCACGTTCTCGGGCCTGTACTTCGGGCTGGGCACCAAGTCCGACGAGGTCGCCGCCGCGGGGGACGGGGCCGGGACCAACGGCTCCGCCACGCCCGGCACCGACCCCGCGGGCCCGGGCCTGGCCGCCAACACCGGCGGTGACCCGCCGCCGCCGGCGGTCGCGATCGACGCCGGGGTCGACGCCGCCGAGGTCGCGGCCGCGCCGGTGGACGCCGGCGTCGATGCGGCGGCGGTGGTGACGCCGCCGGCCGCGCAGGTGGCGACGTTGCAGGTGACGATCGATCCAGCCGACGTCGGTGGCGAGGTGACCGTCGATGGCAAGCCGCTCGACAGCGGCAAGGCGACGATCGAGCTGGTCAACGGCAAGAAGACCGTGCGGGTCATCGGCAAGGCCAGCGGCTACCGCACCTTCGACAAGAAGATGACGATCGACGGGGACTCGACCGTGACGGTCAAGCTGGTCAAGCGCTCGGGCAGCAGCGGCGGGAGCACCCGGCCGCCCCACACCGGCGGCAAGGGTCCCGGCGGCAAGATCGACCTGTGACGCCGGCGCGGCGGCCGCGCTACAGCCGGCGCGCCAGCTGGACGCCCATGACGACCATCGCCACGACGACGGCGATCTTCGACACCAGGATGCCGCGGTCGGACATCGCCACCCGAGCGGCACCCCACGCGCCGGCCGCGGCGCCGGCGCCGAGGATGAGCGCCGGCGTCCACGCCACCAGGCCGTAGGCGACGAACACCGCGGCGGTGACCGCGATGTACAGGAGCATCACCAGCGCCTTGAGCGCGTTGGCCCGCACGAGATCGTAGCGCAGCCCGGTGGCGAGGATCGCGAGGAACACGAACCCGGCCCCGGCCTGGATGAGCCCGCCGTAGCACCCGGCCAGGAACAGGCCGGCCATCGCCGCGGCGCCGCGGGGATCGCGCGGGACCGCGTCGGCCGGCGGCGCCAGGCGTCGCGGGTTGATCAGCATCGCCAGGGTCATGAGGCCCAGGGTGCCGAGGAGCAGCGGGGTGAAGATCCGGCTGGGCAGGAGCGCCGCCGCCCAGGCGCCCAGCCCGGCGCCCACCAGGACCGGCGGCACGATCGACCGCGCCGCGGCCAGCGGCAGCCGGCCACCGCGCGCGAAGGCCGCCGCGCCGGCCAGGCACTGCAGGAAGATCGCGACCCGGCTGGTGGCGTTGGCCGACGTCGACGACATCCCGGTCAGCATCAACGCCGGCACCAGGATGAGCGATCCGCCGCCGGCCAGCGTGTTGAGCGCACCGGCGGCGAGGCCGGCGGCGACAAGCCCGAGCGCGGTCGAGGTGTCCACCGCGGCTAGCTTGGGCTACTCGCCCGGCAAGCGGAAGCCGTAGTTGCGCATGATGGCGCGGCCCGCGGGCGACGCGACGAAGGCGGCGAACGCCTGGGCGCCGGCCACCCGCGGGCCGTGGCCGCACACCACCAGCTCTTGCTCGAGCGGATCGTGCAGGGCCGGGTCGACCGGCACCGACGTCCCGCCGCTGGTCACCGTGGCCAGCGACAGCGCGACCAGGGCGACGTCGGCGCTGCCGTTTTGTGCCCACTGCATGGTGGTGAGGACGTTCTCGGCGAACACCATGCGGCCGGCGACCTGGTCCCACAGGCCGGCGCGCTCGAGGGCCTGCTTGGCGGCCTTGCCGTAGGGGGCGTGGTCGGGGTTGGCGATCGCGATCTTTTTCCACCGCGGCTCGGCCAGCTGGGCCAGGTCGGTCAGCGGCCCCTCGGCGGTCCACGCCACCAGCCGGCCCTGGCCGTACATGGCGCGGGTCGCGCCGTCGCAGCTGCCGGCGTCGACCACCTGGGTGACGTAGCTCTTGCTGGCCGCCGCGAACACGTCGAACGGCGCCCCCTCGGTGAGCTGCTTGGCCAGCAGGCCCGACGAACCGAACGTGAAGACCACATGGGTGCCGGTCTTGGCGGTGAACGCCTTGCCGACCTCGTCGAACGCGCGGGCCAGGTCGGACGCGGCCGCGACTCGGATCGTCCCGGGCGCGGGCTTCGCGCGGCAACCGGCGGTGGTCGCCGCCAGCCCGATGAGCACGGCGACGAGGCACAGGCGACGAGACGGGCTCATGGAGCCAGGGTAACGCGCCGGCCTCGGGGAGCTGTTACCGGTGGGTAACAGCGCGGCTGGCCCCGGGCCGGGCTACCATGCGGCATGCGCCACCGGGTGCTCATCGTCGAGGACGAGCCGGACGTGGCCCGGCTCCTGGAGTTCCACCTGCGCGCCGCCGGTTACGAGGTCGAGCGGGTCGCCACCGCCGCGGCGGCGCTGGCCGCGTGTCGCGCGACGCCGCCGACGGTGATGGTGCTCGACGTCATGCTGCCCGACGGCGACGGGTTCGCGGTGTGCGCGGCGGTGCGGGCCGAGCCGACCACCGCTGGCGTCGGCGTCATCATGCTGACCGCGCGGGCCAGCGCCGACGATCGCATCACCGGGCTCGAGGTCGGCGCCGACGACTACGTGACCAAGCCGTTCGTGGTGCGCGAGGTCGTGCTGCGGGTGGCGGCGCTGACCAGCCGCCTGGTCGAGCGCTCGGTGCCGGCCGCGGGCGGCGCGCTCGCGCTGGGCCCGCTGGTGATCGATCCGGCGACGCACACCGTGACCTGCGCGGGGACGCCGCTGGCGTTGCGGCCGCTCGAGTACAAGCTGCTGTCGACCTTGGCGGCGGCCCCGGGGCGGGTGTTCTCGCGCGACGATCTGCTGGCCAGCGTGTGGGACATCCACGGCAACGTCACGACCCGCACCGTCGACGTCCACGTCCGCCGCCTGCGGGTCAGCCTGGGGACGGCGGCCGACTGGGTCGAGACCGTCCACGGCTTCGGCTACCGCGCGCGCAAGGACGACCCCGCCGGGTAGCCCGTCGCCGTGTCGATCCGCACCCGGCTCCTGCTCGCGTTCGTGGCCATCGTGGTGGTGGTCACCGCGCTGACGTTGGCGCTGCTCGACCGCACCGTCGGGCGGGACCTGGAGGACAACCTCGACGATCGCCTGCGCCATCAGGCGCTGGGCGTGCTGCGGTGGCTCGACTCGGCCGGGCACCCCGAGCGGTTGGCGCCGCGGCTGGGCGGCGTGGTCAACGCCCGGGTCACCATCGTCGACGCCGACGGCGTGGTGATCGGCGACTCGGATCGGCCCGGCGATGTCGGCCACGCCGTCGGCGCCGCCCACGAGATCCGCGCCGCCCGCAGCCAGACCGTGGGCCGCGCGGTGCGGGTCCTCGACGGCGACGCCGCGCCGTCGTACCTGGTGGCGGTGCGCGCGGCCGACGGCCGGGTGCTGCGGCTGGCGGTGCCGATGACCCGGGTGGCCACCACCCGCCACCGCCTGCGGGTGCGGCTGGCGCTGGCGTCCCTGGTCGGGCTGGCCGTGGCCCTGGCCCTGGGCCTGGTGGCCATCCGCACCATCGTGCGGCCGCTGCGGGCCATGACCGCGGCGGCCGGGCGCGCGGCCCGCGGTGACTACGCGATCGGCCCCGCGTCGACGTCGCGCGACGAGCTGGGGGTCCTGTCGCGCGCGCTGGTGGGGCTGGCCGACGAGGTCCAGGCGCAGATCGGGGCGCTCACCCACGAGCGCGACCTGTCGCTGGCGGTGATCGGGGCGATGGTCGAGGGCGTGGTGGTGGTCGATCCGGCCGGCGCGGTGGTGTTGTCCAACCCGGCGGCGGCGGCGCTGGGCGCCGCCGTGACGGTGCCGGCGCCGCTGGCGTCGTCCCTGGCCGCGGCCCGCGCGGGGTACGCCATCGACGGCGAGCTGGCGCTGGCGGGACGCACGGTCCGGTGCGTGGCGCGGGGCCTGCCGGGCGGCCGCGGCGCGGTGGCCGTCTTGCACGACGTGTCACGGCTGCGCGCGCTGGAGACCGCCCGGCGCGCGGTGCTGGCCGACGCCGCCCACGAGCTGCGCACGCCGATCACCGCCATCGCCGGCTTCGCCGAGACGCTGGCCGAGGCCGACCTCGACGACGCCACCCGCCGTGAGTTCGTCGCCACCATCGGCCGCAACGCCGACCGGATCGCGCGCCTGGTGGCGTCGCTCCTGGAGCTCGAGCACCTCGACGAGCGGCTCGAGGCGATCGACCTCGACGCCCGGGTCGAGCTGGCGCCGGTGGTGGCGGCGTGCGTGGCCACGGCGCGGGCGGCCCACCCCGACGCGCCGTCGGTGGCGCAGGCGATCGAGCCGGGCCTGGCGGTGCGGGGCGACCGCGACCGGCTCGAGCAGATCATCCAGAACCTGGTGGACAACGCGTTCCTGCACGGGGCACCGCCGATCACGATCGCCGCGCGCCGGGCGGGCGATCGGGTCGAGCTGCGGGTGGCGGACGCCGGTGGCGGGGTGCCGCCCGAGCTGCGCGAGCGGGTGTTCGAGCGGTTCTACCGCGGCCCGACGGCGCGCCGGGGCGAGGGCTCGGGGCTGGGACTGCCGATCGCCCGGGCCGCGGCGACCGCCCTCGACGGCACCCTGGCCATCGTGGAGGACGAGGCCGGCGTCGCCGGCTTCGTGTTGACCCTGCCGGCGGCGAGCGCGGCGCGGTGAGCCCGGGGAGGCTACCGTCGCCGGCGGCGCAGGGCGCCGAGCAAGCCGAACAGGGCGGCCAGTCCGCCGACCCCGGCGCCGGCGTAGAGCATCCATGACTTGCGCGCTACCGGCTCGGCCTTGGCGGCGGCGGCCTTGGCCGGCGCGTAGTCGGGCTTGAGCGCGACCGCGCGGCGGAAGTTTGCGCCGCCGTCCTTGCCGGCTGCCTCGAGCGACTTGCCCAGCGCGTACTCGCGGCCGGCCTCGCCGTCGATCGCGTGGGGCCCCTGCGGATCGACCCCCATGGCCTTGCCGTAGGCCACCGCGGCGGCGTCCCAGGCGCCGTCGCCCTCGAGCTGCTGGGCGTGGGCCAGGTACAGCGCGGCCGCGTCGCTGGCGTGAGGCAGCGCGCCGGTGGTCGCCAGCAGGCGGTCGAACTCGGCCAGCGCGCCGGGCAGATCGCCGGCGTCGGCCTTGGCCTTGGCCGCCGCGAACGCCGCGTCGTCGGCGGCGGTCCGGATCTGGTCGTAGTGCTCGAACAGCCGCCGCGACAGCTCCGCCAGATCCGGCTTGGCGTCCTCGGGGAACGCGTCGCCGAGGACCTCCTCGGCGGTGCGCTTGAGCTCGATCTCGGCCAGCTCGCGGTAGGTCAGCCACAGCGGCGTCGCCTTGGGCGCGAGCTTGCCGCCGGGCATCACCAGCCGCTTGGTCGGCGCCGGCTTGGGCGGCGGGCCGGTGACGTAGTCGAGCCACGCGGCCCGGGCCGCGGCCCGCACCCGCGGGGCCGGATCGTCGACGAACGCCAGCACCGTGGCGACCGCCTCGCGGTGGTGCGAGCTGCCGAACGCCTCGAGCTGGGCGATGCGCAGCTCCTCGTCGGCCGCGGCCGCCGCCATGGCCTTGCCGGGCTCCTGACGATCCAGGCGCTCGAGCTGGTAGGTCGCGTAGCGGGCCTTGGCCTTGTCGTCGGACTGCGAGGCGACGGTCAGGGCCGGCACCGACTGCGGCGCCATCGCCCGCAGGCGCCGGCCGCACTCGTCGCGGTAGATCATGGTGTCCGGGGCGAACGCCGCGTCGAGCACCACCGCGGCGGCGGCGCGATCGGCGTGGCCGGCCAGCGCTCGCAGCAGCGCGATGTCGACCAGCGTCTCGCCGCGGCCGGGCAGGGCCGGGTCGACCTTGGCCAGCTCGGCCAGCCAGTCGAAGTCGTCGTCGGCCCGGATCTGCTCGGCCTTCTGGCGCGCCGGGGTCTGGAACTTGCCCGACGCGTCGGGCACCGACGCCTTGATCGCCGCCAGCACCGCCCGGCGTTGATCGACCGAGCTGGTGCGTGGCCGCGCCAGCAGCTTGGCCAGCGCGGCGACATCGGCGTCGGCCATCGCCGCCACGGCGGCCTCGCCGGTCACGACGCCACGGCCCAGGTCGGCGACCACGGCATCCGGATCGCCGGCGACTGCCGGCGGCGCGGCCGCACACACCAGAGCCACCGCGAGGGTCAGTCGACGCATGCGCCCTGTCGTAGCCAATCGTGCGAGCGGGGGCAAGTTGCAGAGGTCGGCGGGGCGCGCGGGCATGTCCGGGATCGACGCCGGGGCCGGCGTCGCTATTCCGGACAGTGCGACCCTGGTGCCCGACCCGCGACGATCGACGGCGCCGTGGCGGCGCGGGCCACCCGCTGCGTGCGGCGCTTCAGTGCAGGACGCGCTGGCCGGGCAGGGTCAGCGGCAGCTCGGTGTCGAAGTCGAGGAAGCGCAGGCCCATGGCCCGCGCCGATCGCGGCTCGTCGTCCGGGGTCGAGAAGTTGAGGCACAGGTGGTGCTTGACCTCGGCCTGGGCGGCGATCTCGTCCTCGCAGTCGGTCATGCGGAAGCGCACCGTCACCACGGTGCCCAGCGGCAGGACCTCGGCGGCCTGGACCAACATGCCGCCGGCCGAGACGTTGCGGGCCAGGACCACGGTCTCACCGTACAGCTCGCAGTCCAGCACGCAGGGCAGCAACATATCGAAGCGGATATCGATGCGCTTATCGCCGGTGACGCCGACCTTGCCGCCATCGGTGGGGGCGCGGGGACGTCCGACGATCGGGGCGGGCGTCCAGCCGGTGTCGCGCGTTGGCTTCATGGAGAAATGATCGGCCGACTCCTACATGAAGTCAAATTGAATACATGTAGGACATGTGAGCACATTCGGCATTCCTCATTGATTATGTACGATTGCGCCATGAAGACGGTGGTCACCGGCGCAGGCGGCTTCATCGGGTCGGCGGTGGTGCGGGCCCTGCTGGCGCGCGGTCGAGCGGTCCGCGCAGCCCTGGCGCCCGGCGAAGACCCCGCCAACCTCGAGGGGCTAGACGTCGAGCGGGTGACCCTCGACGTGTGCGACCGCGGCGCCGTCACCGCCGCGATCGCCGGCTGTGACGTCGTCTACCACCTCGCCGCCCTCTACCGGCTGTGGATGCCGGACCCAGGGCGGATCTTCGCGGTCAACGTAGAGGGCACCAAGAACGTTCTCGGCGCGGCGGCCCGGGCCGGCGTGCGGCGGGTGGTGCACACCAGCTCGATCGCCGCCGTCGGGGTGCCGCCGGCCGGCCAGCTCGCCGATGAAGACCTGGCGTGGAACCACTGGCGGGGCGGCGACGCATACATCCACTCGAAGTACCTCTCGGACCTCGACGCCCAGCGGGCCGCCGCCGACGGCCTGCCGGTGGTGATCGTGTGCCCGGCGTTCCCGTTCGGCGAGCGCGACCGCGCCCCGACCCCGACCGGCCGGTTCATCGTCGAGGCGTTGGCCGGGCGGGTGCCGGGCTACCCGGCCGGCGGCTTCTGCGCGGTCGACGTCGACGACGTCGCCGCCTGCCACGTCCTGGCCGAGGAGCGCGGCCAGATCGGTCGCCGGTACATCGCCGGCGCCCACAACGTCACCTACCGCGAGTTCTACGCGGCGGTCGCGCGGGTCGCCGGCCTGCCGCCGATCCGTCGCCGACTGCCGGGCGCGGCGCTGGTGGCCGGAGCCTGGCTGCTCGAGCGCTGGGCCGACCGGGGCGGGCCGCCGCCACGCATCACGGTCAAGGCGGCTCGGTATAGCCTGGCGCCGGTCTGGTACGACTGCGCCCGGGCTCACCGGGAGCTCGGCATGCCGCGCACGCCGCTCGATGACACCATCGCCCGCGCGGTCGCGTGGTTCCGCGCCCATCCGCGGGCTGGGTGATCGACCGCGACGGTGGCGCTACACTGTGGCCGTGATCGGATCGCGCTCCATGCTCGCGCTGGTGGCCGTCGGTGCGCTGGCGGCCGGCCCGGCGCGCGCCGACGGGCCGCCCTGGCTGGGCGTGCGGTACGCCCCGGCTGGCGGCGGGGCGGTGCGCATCGTCGAGGTGTACCCGGAGACCCCGGCGGCGGCGGCCGGCCTGCAACCCGACGACTACGTGGTGGGCCTCAACGGCCAGCCGGTGGTGGATCTCAGCGGCCAGGTGGCGGCGATCGGCGTCGGGGGACGCCTGCGCTTCACGCTGTTCCGCGACGGCCGCCCGCGCACCGCCGCGGCCCGGCTGGTCGAGCGGCCGGCGCCCGACGAGCTGGTGCACCGGATGCTGGTCGGGCGCGACCTGCCGGTGTTGCCGGCGGCCGACGGGATGGGCCTGCCGGTGCGGCCCGAGGCGTGGCGCGGGCAGGCCATGGCGGTGGTGCTGTTCGACGCGCGCTGCGCCGGGTGCGCGGCCGGCGTCGCCGAGCTGGTCGACGAGCTGCGCCGCCACGGCCTCGAGCGCACCACGCGGGTGCAGGCCCTGATCCTGGCCGACTCGCGCGATGAGCTGGCGGCGGCGTTGGCCCTGGCGCCGGTGCCGGCGCCAGTGTGGCGGATCGAGCGCGAGGTCGGCGCCGGGCTCCTGGGCGCGCTCGAGCAGGACGACGGCGCCGTGCTGGTGGTCGGCGCCGACGGCCGCATCCGCTACGCGGCGGCGTTGTCGACCCGCGGGCGGGCCCAGATCGGAGCGTGCGCGAACCTGGCGGCCGCGGCCCTGGCCCGGTAGCCGCGCCACCCCCCGCGCGTTGCGTCCGCCGCTGGCGCGCGCGACAACCTAGCCACCATGGCCGTGATCCTCTCGTTCGCTGGCAAGACGCCCGCGCTCCATCCCGACGCCTTCGTCGCGCCGCAGACCTCGATCATCGGCGACGTCGTCGTCGGCGCCGCGTCCTCGATCTGGTTCGGCACCGTGATCCGCGGTGACGTCATGCCGATCCGGATCGGCGAGGCGACGTCGATCCAGGACAACTCGGTCATTCACGTCACCGACGGCGTGGCCGGGACCACGGTGGGCGATCGGGTAACGGTGGGGCACCGGGTCATCCTTCACGCCTGCGTCGTCGAGGACGACTGCCTGATCGGCATGGGCGCGATCATCCTGGATGGCGCACGCATCGGCCGCGGCAGCGTGGTGGGGGCGGGTGCGCTGGTGACGCCCGGGACCGACATCCCGCCCGGCAGCTTCGTGCTCGGCGCGCCGGCGCGGGTGCGTCGGCCCGTCGAGGAACGCGAGCGCGCGTGGATCGCCGGCAGCGCCGCTCACTACGTCGCACTCGCACGCACGTATCGCAGCTAGCGAACTCCCGAGGTCGCCCCGTGGGTGTGTGGATCGCGCGCGCGACAGATCCCGAGAGGTCGTGATTGCGTCGGACGGCTCGGGTCCGTTAGCGTGAACGAGTGAACATGTGTGCTGGTGCCTCGTCGAACCTGGCGATGGCTCGTCGTCGTGTGACTAGGTCTCGGTGCGGTCTCCACGCGCTGGTCGTGGCGATGGCGTTGCTGGGCGTCGTCGCGCTACGGCCGACGGCGGCGCGCGCCGACAACATCGACGTGCTGGTGCGCGACGTGAAGTCCGGCTCGGACTACAAGGTCCGCCTGTCGGCGGTGCTGGCGCTGGCCAAGCTGGCCGACGCGCGCGGAATCCCGGCCCTGGTGACGGCGCTGTCCGACAGCGACAAGACCGTGCGCGGCGCCGCGGCGGTGGCGCTGGGCAAGCTGGCGTCGGGCAGCACGCCGGCGACCACCCGGGCGCAGATCAAAAAGGCGCTCGACGCGCTGGTGGCGCGGGAGTCGGTGGCGTCGGTCAAGCAGCTGGCCCAGCGGACCCTGAAGAAGCTCGAGACCCTCGACGCCGGCAACGCGGGCGTGTCAGGGACCATCTACGTCGAGGTCGACCAGATGGCGGCCAAGGTCGAGCCCGCGGCGGAGCTCAAGGCGCTCATGCGCAAGACCGCCCAGGGCACCCTCACCAAGAAGGCCAAGGACTTCATGCAGACCTGGCCCGGGGGCAAGAGCCCGACCAAGAAGGAGCTGACCGCGCGGCGGGTCGCGGGGTTCTACCTGGACGGGACGGTCAACGAGCTGTCGGTGAAACAAAAAGGCGCCGCGGCCACCGTGTCCTGTAAGATCAGCATGCTGATCGCGACCTACCCCGAAAAGAGCATCTTCGGCATGCTGTCTGGCACGGCCAGCGTGGCTGGCACCAACGACCCCCGTGATATCGAGCTGGCCAAGCAAGACTGTATCGCCGCGGTCGTCGAGGACCTCGTGAACACCAAGGTCGTTCCCACCATCCGCACCAAGGCCGCCCAGTGAGTGACCGCGCCTACAAGCGCAGCTGGAAGAACCTGCTGCTGAACAAGCAGTACCAGCTGCGCTTCACGTTGTTCCTCGTCGGGGTCGCCGCGCTGCTCATGGGGCTCTTGGGGTGGTGGGCCATCAAGGTCGCCCAGGAGGCCACCACCGTCGCCAAGTCCGCCATCCGGGCCAAGCAGTGCAACCCCGACGCGGTCGCGGTTGCGCCGTCGCCGGGGGCTGCGGTCGCGGCGCCGCCGGTCGTGGCGCCGCCGCCGGTCGCGCCAGCGGCCGGCGGCCCGGCCGGTCCCGACCCGACGACCCCTCCCGCCGTGGCAGGCGGGGTGGGGGACGCGCCGGTCGCGCCGGCCGACCCCACCGCGGGGACGGAGGAGCCGCACCGCCACGTGGTCATCGAGCAGAGCTCGATGACGATGGTGACGCCGCCGCCGGTGGCGCCGGCGCCGGTCTCGGCCGGGCAGTCGGCGTGCGAGCAGCAGATCGTCAGCGACCTGGCCGCCGCCGACGCCCGGTTCCGCCACATCATCCTGGTCCTGGTCATCTCCGGCGTCGTGCTGGTCATCGGCCTGACCTTGATGGGCATCAAGATGACCCACCGGGTGGCCGGCCCGCTGCACAAGGTCGGGCTCTACCTCGCCAAGCTCGAGCGCGGCCACTACGACAAGGTCTACGATCTGCGCAAGGGCGACCAGCTGGTGGAGTTCTACGAACACTTCAAGCACGCCCACGCCGGCGTGGTCGCGCTCGAGCGGGAGGACGTCGCCCAGCTGCGCGCGGCCCTGGCTGCGGCCGAGGCCTCGCCGGCCGCCAGCCGGCCGGAGGTCGCCGCCGCCATCACCGCGCTGCGCGAGACCCTGGCGCGCAAGGAGGCCTCCCTTGTCGGTTGATCCCTCGAAGCCCACCGAGCGTGGGGTCCCGGCCGCGGTGGTCGTCACCGACGGCAAGGTGCCGGGCGACGTGCCGCCGCGCGGCGACAGCGGCAAGCGCCCCAGCTCGCGCCGCGATCGGCGCCTGGCCAACTACCTCCTCGACAAGCGCCTGCAGCTTCGCTACGTCCTCCTGGTCACGATCGTCTCGGCGATCATCGCCGCCACGCTGGGCTACCTCATCTACGACCTCGAGCACGGCGCGTCGGACAAGCTGCGGGCTGGGCTGGCCGAGCTGGCCGGCACCGACGCCTCGCTGGTCGAATACGGCGACGAGTTCGCCGCCGACATCGCCGGTCGCGATCGCGCGCTGGTGTTCCAGATGATCGCGATCGGCCTGGGCATCACGGTGATCCTGTCGGGGTACCTGGTGGCCATGACCCACAAGGTGGCGGGGCCGCTGTACAAGGTCGGCATCTACCTCGAGCAGATGGCCGAGGGCCGGCTGGGCCCGACCACGCCGCTGCGCAAGGGCGACATGCTGCAGGACTTCTACGTCCAGTTCCAGGAGGCCCACGGCGCGGTCCGCGCGCGGCTGCACGCCGACACCGAGGCCATGGCGACGCTGGTCGAGGCGTGGACCGTCGAGCTGGGCAGCCCCGACGCCGCGGCCCGCGCGGCGCTGGCCGCCCACGTCGAGGCCCGACGACGGGCGCTGGCCTAGCCGGCATCGTCGGCGGGTGGTGTCGGCGGCGGCCCGCGCCGTGGTAGCGTGCCCACGATGACCACGTTGGTCGAGCTGGGCGAGCGATACTGGGCGCTCGGGCTCCCGTCGGCGGCGCGGGCCGCGCTCGGGCGCGCCGACGCCGCCGCGGCGCCTGGCGACGTCGCGCCGGCCCGCCGGTTGGCCGAGCTGGCCTTGGCGGTGGGCGACACCGAGGCGGCGCGCCGCCACGCGCAAGACGTCGCCAAGCGGCGGCCGGGAGCGGCGGCGCGGGTGCTGCTGGGCACCGCCCAGCTGGCCGCCGGCGAGCTGGCGGCGGCGCGCATGTCGTTCGCGGCTGCCCTCGACGCCGCGGCCGCCACGTCGGCGCATCGGGCCCGGGCCCACCTGGGCCTGGCCACCGCCGCCGAGATCGAGGGCGACCGCGCCGGCGCCAGCGCCAACGCCATGGCCGCGTTCGACGCGCTGGTGGCGCCGCTCGGGCGCGCCGCCACGCCGCGCAGCGAGCGCCTCGATGCGGTCGATCGCGAGTGCGCGCTGTACGAAGAGGTGGTGACCCGGGTGGTCGCGTGCGGGCGCGCCGACGACGCCGAGCAGGCCCTGGCCGCGGCGGTCGCGGCCGACCCAGCGGCGCCGGTCCGGCTGTGGCGGGCGCTGCTGGTGGTCGCGCGCATCGCCCACGGTGAGCGGGTGTTGCTCGAGGCCGAGGTCGACGCCGCCCTGGGCGCCGAGCTCGACGAGCGGCCGGGTTCACGCGTCGTGCGGCTGCGCACCCTCGAGCGGCGGCTGCGGCGGCGCGGGGTCGATCCGACCGCCCGGTCGATGGCGCTGGCCCAGCTGACCGAGCTGGCCACGGCCCTCGCGCAGATCGCCGGCGCCGAGGCCATGGTCGAGCAGGCCCGGGTGTGGTTCCTGCTGGCCGACGCCCTGGCCGACGATCCCGCCACCCGCGATCGCGCCGAGGCCGCCTACCGCCGGGGGCTGCGGCTGCGGCCCACCCACGCCGAGGCCGCCTGTCGCCTGGCGCTGTTGGTCCTCGACCGCGGCGACGCCGCCGGCGCGCTGGCCGAGCTGGAGCGGGTGCTGCGGGTCGACGCCAGCCACGGCCCGGCCTGGCGCAGCGCGGCGCGCCTGGTGGATCCCGCCAGCCCCGGGCTGCCCGAGGTCGTGGCCCGGCTGCTCGACGCGGCGGTGCCCGGGGTGGGCGCCCTGGCCGGCCTGGCCGCGCCGCAGCTGGTGATGGCGGCGGCCGAGGTCGCCCGCGGCGACGTGCTGGCCGGCGTCTACGCCCACGGCCACCGGGTCAAGAACGTGCTCGGCATCATCGGCTCGCGCACCCGCAGCGCGCGCAAGCTGGCCGCCGATGGCGAGCTGGGCGATCGCCTGCGCGACCTCGAGCGCGAGGTGACCGCGCTGTACGAAGAGTGGGCCCAGTACCTGCGCTCGATGGAGGCGGCGGGGCCGACGGTCGAGGTGATCGCGGTGGCGCCGCTGGTCCACGAGGTGGCGGCTGCGGCCCAGGCCCGCTCGCAGTGCAGCATCGAGATCCGGGTGGCCTCCGCGGTGCCCGACCTGCGGGGCGATCGCATGTTGCTGCGGGAGGCGCTGGTCAACCTGGTCCACAACGCCGCCGACGCCGCCGACCGCACCGGCGGCAGCGTGCTGGTCTCGGTGCGGCCGGTGGCGACCACGTCGTCGCCGGCCGTCGAGATCATCGTCGCCGACACCGGGCCGGGCATCCCCAAGCACGAGCTGCCCCGCATCTTCGTCCCCGGCTACACCACCAAGGAGACCGGCTCGGGCGTCGGGCTCACCATCGCCGAGCGCGTGGTCACCGCCCACCACGGCCGCATCCAGATCGACAGCGAAGAGGGGCGGGGCACCGAGGTCATCGTGGTGCTGCCGTCGGATCTGGGCGGGTTCCCCGGGCTGGGCGCGCTGGCGCCGATGGGCGGTGGCGCGTGAGCGGCACCATCGTGTGCGTCGACGATCAGGCCGAGGTGCGGCGGCTCCTGGCCGACGTGTTCCGGGCCCGCGGCCGCGACGTGCAGAGCTTCGACGACGGCGAGCTGGCCATCGCCTGGCTGGCCGGCCACGAGGCCGAGATGGTGGTGCTCGACTTGGACCTGGGGGCCGGCAAGCGCACCGGCATCGAGATCTGCAAGAGCCTGCGTGCCGCGCACCCCGATCTGCCGATCATCATCCTGACCGGCCACGGCACCATCGACGACGCGGTCATGGCGGTGAAGGCGGGGGCGGTCGACTTCCTGACCAAGGACCCCTACCTCGAGGACAAGCTCGAGATCTCGGTCGACAAGGTCGAGCGCATCCTCCACCACATCAACGAGCGGCGCCGGCTCGAGGACGAGAACCAGGCGCTGCGCGCGACCAACGAGCGGCTGCGCAAGCTGGCCGGCAAGCGCTGGCAGATCGTCGGCGACTCGCCGCCGATCCGCGCCGTGCTGTCCAAGATCGAGCGGGTCGCGCCGGTGCCGCGGCCGGTGCTGGTGCTGGGCCCGCGCGGCACCGGCAAGGAGCTGGTGGCCCGCGCCATCCACACCCTGTCGCCGCGGGCCAGCGAGCCGTTCATCACCATCAACTGCGCGGCGGTGCCGGAGAACCTGCTCGAGAGCGAGCTGTTCGGGCACGAGCAGGGCGCGTTCACCGGCGCCACCAAGCAGAAGGAAGGCAAGTTCGAGCTGGCCGACGGCGGCACCTTGTTCCTCGACGAGATCGGCAACATGTCGATGGACTTCCAGGCCAAGATCCTGCGGGTGCTGGAGTACCAGCGCTTCGAGCGGGTGGCCGGCTCGGAGTCGATCCAGGTCAACGTCCGGGTCATCGCCGCGACCAACGCCGACCTGCGCACCGCCATCGCGGCTGGCACCTTCCGCGCCGACCTGTACGATCGCTTGGCGTTCGAGGTGATCCAGCTGCCGTCGCTGGCCGAGCGCATGGACGACGTGCCGGTCTTGGCGGCGTACTTCCTGGCGCTGTTCCGGCAGGAGGTGGCCGGCATCACGGTCAAGGACATCACGCCCGAGGCCGCGGTGCGCCTGGCCCGCTACGAGTTTCCGGGCAACGTGCGCGAGCTCAAGAACGTCGTCGAGCGCGCCATCTACATGGCACGGGGCGAGCGGCTAACCGCGGCCGACGTCGACGGCGCGCTCCCGCCCGAGGCCCACGACGACCGGGGCGAGGGCGCGTCGAGCGGCGGCTTCGTCGACGATCCCGCCCGCTCGCTGGTCGAGCGGGTCGAGGCGTTCGAGGCCTACCTGTGCAAGGACGCGCTCGAGCGCACGCGCTACGTGCAAAAAGAGGCCGCCACCGCGCTCGGGCTGTCCTACGATCAGTTCCGCCAGCGCTACCGCAAGTACGGCCTCGGCAAGGAGTAGTGACCCGATGGGCCTGTTTTCTCGGATGAAAGACGGCGTCAAGGCCAAGGCCAACGCCGCCCTCGACAAGGCCATCGACCCCGCCAAGGAGGTCGAGATGATGATCCTCGAGCTGGAGGAGAACCGCAAGGCGGCCCTGGCCGAGCTGGTGTCGTACAAGGCCACGGCCAAGCTGATGGAGGCCGATCAGGCCAAGTTCGAGGCCAAGGCCGCCACCTGGGAGCAGCGGGCCATGGCCGCGGTCAAGGCCGGCGACGACGACGCCGCGCGCACCGCGCTCAAGGAGAAGAAGGCCGCGCTGGTCGAGGCCGCCAAGATCCGACGCGATCGCGACGAGGCCGCCGGCTACGCCGTCCAGCTCAACAAGAGCCGCAAGGAGTTCGAGACCAAGCTGCAGATCTTGAAGCTGAAGAAGGGCACGCTGTCGACCCAGCTGGCGTCGGCCCGGGCCGGCGGCGACGCCTTCGGCAACGACAGCTCGGTGTGGGACAAGTTCGCGGCGGCGGAGAACCGGATCGAAGACGAGGTGGTGGCCACCGAGGTCGACGCCGCCCTGCGCGGCGAGGCCGAGGCCGGCGCGGCCCTGGACAGCGCGATCGCCAAGCTGCCGGCGGGCGCGCCGCCCGGCGACGACCCCCTGGCGGCGCTCAAGGCCAAGGTCGCGGCCGAGCGGGCGGCCCGGGCCCACCGCCTGGCCGGCACCACCCCGACCGCCGCCACTCCGACGCCCAGGCTGGGCACCGGCGCCGAGCCCGAGGAGCCGTGACCGGGTCGGGCGACGAGGCGCTGCTGCGGTGGCTGCGCGACCTGGCGCTGGTCGAGCTGGACGCGCTGGTGTCGGGGCTGGCAGGGGAGGCCCAGGCGGCCGTGCTGCAGGCGCACGCCGACGAGCTCGACCGCGCGCTGGCGGCGGCGCGGGCCCGGGCCGCCGAGCTGGTGCGCGCCATCGGCGCGGGCGATCCGCTGGTGGCGCTCGAGGCCGGGCCCGAGGTGCGGGTGCGCGACGGCGGTCGGGACGGCGCCGAGCGGGTCGCGCGGCGGCTGGCGGCCCGCGGCGCCGCGGCCCGGGCCCTGGCCCGCCTCGACGACCTGGCGGCCGGCGTGTACCCGCGGCTGGTCGAGGTCGACCGCCGGCGCACCGGCCTGGCCGACGGCTGAGCGCGGGCGCGGGCGGAGTCGGCCGGCCGCCCCACCCAACGAACCAGTCCGAACAGTGGTCCGAATGGCGCTGCCGTTCCTATATTCCGCGGAATGGCAGAGGACGAATCCGAGATCCTTGCCCGCGCCCGCGGGGGGGACCGCTCTGCCTTCGGGGCGCTGGTGCGCCTCTACCAACGACGCGTGTACGCCGCCGCCCTCCACGTCACCGGGAACCACGCCGACGCCGAAGACGTCGTGCAGGAGACCTTCGTCCGCGCCTACCGCGGGCTGGCCGGCTTCGACGGGCGCGCCGACTTCTTCACCTGGCTGTATCGCATCGCCATCAACACCGCGCTCAACCGCATCCGCTCGGGCAAGCGCACCGCCGCGCTGGCCGACGCCGGCGCCGCCGAGGTGGCCCAGCTCGGCGGTCGCCCGGAAGATCTCGGCGGCCCGCGCTACGCGCCCGACGAGCAGGCCGCGCTGTCGCAGGAGATGCGCACCGTCCTGGCCGCGATCGCCACGCTGTCGTCCACCCTGCGGATCACCTTGCTCTTGGCCACGGTCGAGGGCCTGAGCCACAAGCAGATCGCCGCCGTGCTCGACATCCCCGAGGGGACCGTCGCTTGGCGGGTCAACGAGGCGCGGCGGCTGCTGCGCGAGCGCCTGGCCGGCGGCGAAAATGCGTAGGCACCACGCCCACGGCTGTGTTACCGCCGCGCTCGCTAGACCGACCGCCACCCACCTGACGTTTCATGTCTGACGCACCCATCCTCGACAGCGACCTCGACGACCGCGTGCGCGCCGCGGCCGGCGCCCTGGCGGCGTTGGCCGCGCCGGCTCGGCTCGACGCCCTGGCCGCCCGGATCGAGCACGCGATCGCCACCCCCGACCCCGCCGTTGCCACGCCGTACCTGGAGCAACCGATGACGTCCGACACCGACAACAAGTCCGGTCCCGCTAGCTCGGTCCCCGCCAGCGCGGTCACGCCTCGCGCCGATGGCGCCGGCCGCACCGAAGATTCTGGGCTCCACGACATCAAGGCGCTCGCCAAGGACACCCGCAAGCGGATGTCGGCGCGCATCACCTCGCAGCACGACATCGACGAGCGCCTGCTGTCGGCGTCGCACAGCGGGCTGCGCGCGGTGGCGCTGCCCGAGCCGGCGCTGGTGGTGGCGCTGCCGGCGGTGCCGGCCTCGCTGGCCGAGCTCAAGGCCAGCGCGCCGGCGAGCGAGCGCGCCAGCGTCGCGGCCAGCGTCAGCGCGATCGAGGCGGCGCGGCCGAAGAAGCGGACCGCGCTGTGGGTGGGCCTGGGCGGCGCTGGCGTCGCGGCCGCCGCGGTGGTGGCCCTGGTGCTGTCGTCGGGTGGTGGCGACAAGGCGACGAAGCCGGCAGCGGCCGGGGCGGCCGGCGATCGGGTCGCCGTGGCCGAGCCGGCCATGCCCACCGCGGCCGCAGGCATGGCGCCCGGCGAGGCCGCGCCGGCGCGCGGGGCGCCGGCCGCGGCGCCACACACCGGCGCGAGCGACGACTCCGCGGCGGCCGAAGAGACGACCGGGGCCAAGGCGCAGGCCGTCGCGGCCCCGCCCGCCGCGGCGGCGCCCAAGGCCGAGCCCGAGGCCGACAAGGAGCGCGATCGCCCCGGCAGCAAGGCCGATCCGGTGACGGCGACCGCGACCCGGTCCGGCGACAGCAAGGGCGCCGGGGGCAAGGTCGCCGAGCCCAAGCCCGACGGCAAGGCCGTGAGCACCACCGTCGCTGCTACCGGGAAGACAGCTCCAGCTGGGTCCGCCAAGCCGACGCCGCCGCCCAAGCCGACCGGCGAGAAGAGCATCGAAGATCTCCTCAACGACGCCTCGGGTGGCGCCGCCAAGCCCAAGGACGACGACGTCGCGACCGACAGCGGGCCGCAGAAGAAGTCGCTCGAGTCGCGCGAGATCAAGGCCGGGCTGAGCGCGGTCGCGGGCAAGGCCCAGGGGTGCTTCGGCAAGTACGGCGTGGCGGGGCTGGTCAAGGTCAAGGTCACGATCGCGCCGTCGGGCACGGTGACCAAGGCCGACGCCACCGGCAGCTTCGCCGGGACGCCCACCGGCGGGTGCGTGGCTGACGCTGCCAAGGGCGCCACGTTCCCGGCGTGGTCGGGCGCGCCGATGTCGATCAGCTACTCGTACACCCTCCAGGAGTAGCCGGAACCCAGGGCGGGGCCCGCCGTTGGCGGTTGCGCCGCGGCGGCCGCCGCCGCATGCTCGGCGGCTGTCATGGCACACGCGACTGCCCCCGGTGGGCACTTCTTCGAAGACTTCTCCGTCGGGCAGCGGTTCCAGCACCCGACGCCGCGCACGCTGCACGGCGGCGATCTGTCGCTGTACATCGGACTGACCGGTGACCGACGGCCGCTGTCGTCGTCGACCGAGTTTTCCCGCAGCCTCGGGTACGCCCGCGAGTGCGCGCACGACCTGCTGGGGTTCCACGTGGTCTTCGGCAAGACCGTCGGCGCGGTGTCGCACAACGCGATCGCCAACCTCGGCTACGCGCAGGTGCTATTCCCGCGGCCGATCTACCCGGGCGACACCCTCACCGCCGAGACCGAGGTCGTCGGCGTGCGCGAGCTGTCCGACGGCAAGCGCGGCATCGTGTACGTGTCCAGCCGGGGCTACAACCAGAAGGGCCAGGAGGTGATCTCGTTCATCCGCTGGGTGATGGTGCCCAAGCGCGACCCTGCGGCGCCGGCGCCGGCGCCGGTGATCCCGACCTTCCCGGCCGTGGTGCCGCCCGAGCGGGTGCCGGTGCCCGACGCGCTCAACCTGGCGCGCTTTCCAGACCTGCGCTGGGCCACCGGCGGGGCCCGGCTGTGGGGCGACTACGCCGTCGGCGAGCGCCTGATCCACGGCGGCGGGATGACCATCGAGGACGCCGACCACATGCTGGCGACCCGGCTGTACCAGAACAGCGCGCGGGTACACTTCGACGGCCACGGCGCAGCCCGCACCGGCGGCCGGCGGCTGGTCTACGGTGGCCACGTGATCAGCGTGGCGCACGCGCTGGCGTGGGACGGCCTCGAGAACGTGCTGAAGATCGCCGCGTGGAACGCCGGCAGCCACGTCAACCCGACCTACGGCGGCGACACCGTCTACGCCTGGTCCGAGGTGCTCGACCGGGCCGAGCTGCCCGGCCGCAAGGACCTCGGCGCGCTGCGCCTGCGGCTGGTCGCGGTGACCAACGTCGACCCCGCGGTCGAGGAGATCGCGCTGCAGGTGCCGCGGCCCGACGGCAAGGCCGGCTACGATCCGCGGGTGGTGCTGGATCTCGACTGGTGGGGCCTGATCCCGCGGTAGCGGACCACGGCGCGACGACGGGCCATCGCCAGGCCGACCGCCACCGCGGCCGCGCCGATCATGAGCGCCACCAGCGCCCAGGCCCGGCGGCGTGCTCGCCCAGGGCCGGCGCTCGACGCCGCCACGGGGACCGTCGTCACCTCGATCGTCGCGGCCTCGCCCAGGAGGGCGCGGGCGGCGGCGTGGCTGGCCTCGACCAGCGCGGGCGCGGCCGCCGGGAGGGCGACCACGGTGATCGCGGCGCGGGGTGGCCGGTCGGTGGTCGGCGCCAGCGGATCGTCGACGGGCAAGACCACCAGCGCCGACGCCGCCGCGACGCCGGGCAGGTGTTCGAGCTGGCGGGCCAGGCGGGCGCCCGCGACCCGCTCGGCGGCCTGCGCGCGCTCGGCCGCGGTGGGGGGCAGGCGACGATCGAGCCCGCACCCGGCCAGCAGGGCCGCGACGACCAGCACGGCGCGCGTCATCACAGCGTGTGCTTGCACGCGCTGCACCACCACGCCGCGCGCTTGCCGTGCCACAGGGTCGCGCCGCGACAGGTCGGGCAGTAGGGAGACGGTCGGGGGCCCAGGCCGCTGGTGGTCGCTCCGGCGGGCCCGGGCACGCGTGGGGCAGGGGACAGGGCGGGGGCGTACGCGGCGATCGCCGGTGGCGCCGTCGGCGCGCGGGGTGGTGCCGGCGTCGGTGCGCCCGCTGCGCCGGCCCCCAGGGGCGCCAGCACCGGCCGCGGGCCGCGCGGGATGCTCGCGCCGGTGGCGGTCGCGGCGGCGTCGGTGGCGGTCCGCGCCGCGATCACCGCCAGCGCGATCGAAGCGGCCAGGGCGGCGAGCTCGATCCACGCGCCGGCGGCGACGTGGGCACCCGCGACCGGGACGGCCAGGGCTGCGCCCGCGGTCGCCAGCGCGCCGCCGGCCGCGATCGCCGCCGCCCACGCCCACCGTCGCGCGGGGGCACCGAGGGCGAGCCGGGTCGCCAGGCCGAGCGCCGCGATCAGCGCGGCCGCCCCAGCCGCGGCCGCCAGCGCCAGCAGCGCCCACTGACCCAGCGGCGCCGCGCCGTTTCCGGACTGGCCGCAGCGGCCGAGGTCGCACACCTCGATGCCCAGCGGCGACCGGGTGCGCGTGCCAAACTCGGTCGCGGCGTGCCACCAGCTCCGGCTGGCCAGCGTGATCCAGTGGACCATCGCCGCGCCGACCACCGCGCCAGCCCACGCCCAGCGACGCGCGCGCCGGCCTGCGCCGCCGGCCTCGCGCGGCCAGGCCGCGGCGGCGACCAGCAGCCCGGCGCCGACCAGCGTCAGCTCGAGCCCGGCGCCGGTCGTCGGGATGCCGGGCAACCGCGGCAGGCTGGCGATCGCCACCGTCGTGGCGCCGCTGGCCGCGACCGCCGCCGCGCCGGCCGCCGCGGCCGGGCCGAGCAGCGGGCGTGGGCGTCCGCCGGCGAACGCCAACGCCAGCGCCAGCGCGCCCACCACCAGCGCGCCGCCGAACGTGACCCGGCTCGACCACGCGAAGGCGTCGTCGCGCAGGCCGGGGCGGCCGGCCAGCGACAACGCCTGGCACGTCACGCGCGGCGCGCCGGTGCACGCCTCACCGCCGATCAGCGTCACGTTGGCGCGACCGACGTCGTCGTCGGGATCGGCGCTGCGCCACCACGGCGTCACCGCCGCCAAGATCAGGGCGATCGCGGCGGCCGCGCAAAGCACCGCGCGGACGGCTCGACGGCTCATCGCCAGACGGTACCATCGCGCCGACGTGAACGCCGCCTGCACCCTCATCGCGCGCCTGCCCCGGGCGGCGATCCAGCGGCTGGCCGGGCCCGGGCGCGAGGACGCTGACGATGGCCAGGTGGTGGCGCGCCTCCAGCGCCGCCACGCCGACGACCTGGCGGCGTTGCTCAACCGCCTGCGCCTCGACGAGCTGCGGGTGCTGGTGACCGCGCTCCACGGGCCCGCGGCCGGCGAGGCCGGTCGGCTCCGCGCCTGGCTGTGGCGCTGGGGCGCGGTCGCCGAGGCGGGCGGCGACGGGCTCTTGGGCACGCCGCTCCAGCCGATCCCGGATCAGCTCGGCGCCCGGCTGGTGCGGGTCGCGCCGGCGCGCGGGATGGCGCCGCCGGCGGTGGCGTGGCCCCGGCCGATCCCGGTGGCCCGCCCGCCCGAGCCACCGGCCGAGGAGCCGGCCGACGTCGACGAGCTGCTGGCGGCCGCCGATCGCGCGCTGGGCGTGCGGTTGCCGGCGCGCGGCCGCGACAAGGGCGCGTGGGGGCGGGCGGCGGCGGCGCTGGTGGGCGTCCGCGAGCGCGGCGTCGACGAGCCCGACTGGCGCGGGGAGGTGGAGCTCAAGACCGTGCCGGTCGCCCGCGATCGCGCCGGCCGCTGGCGGGTGACCGAAGATCCTGCGGTGGGCATGGAGGGCGCGTCGCCGCTGGCCAAGCTGGCCCGCGTGCTGTGGCTGTGTCGGGCCACGGTCGGCGACGGTGCCACCCTGGTCTCGTGGTACTTGCTCGACTGGGATGCCGACATCGCTCGCTGGGTCCGCCGCGACCTCCACACCCGCCCCAAGGGGCCCCGCGGCACCGCCGCGCACGGGTGGTACCTCCACAAGCGCTTCTTCGTCGACGCGGGGCTGTACGCCACGCTCAACGGCCCGCCGGTGATGCAGCCATGAACACCGACGCCCTGCGCCTGGTCGGCTCGGCCCAGACCAACCGCGCGATGGAGGCCGAGCTCATCCGCATCGCCGGCCGTACCCTCGGCCGGCGTCCGCCCGGGCCCCGCCGCGACGGCACGGGTCAGCTGGCCTACCCGTGGGACGCTGAGCTGGCGGCCGCGGCGCTGACCTACCACCGCACCTCGACCCGGGTGGTGCGCGACCTGTACCTGTCGAGCGCGCGCCGGCTCGAGCCGCTGTACGACGAGCTGGTGGCCGACGTCACCGCCGACCAGCGCGGGTGGGACGCTGCGATCGAGACGGTGTCGGTCGAGGTCCGCCGGTTCGACGGCTTCGCTGCCGGCGAGCGCCAGGTGGTCGGGACCATCAAGAACGCGTTGCTCGACGGCGCCGCCGCCCGCGGCCGCGCGCTGCGGGTCGACCCCGCCCGGCCCGACGCGCTGGTGGTGGCGCGCCTGGACGACCGCGGCCAGGTGGTGGTCGGGCTGGATCTCACCTGCGGGACCCGGACCCGACGCGGCTGGCGGCTCGACGCTGGCGAGGCGCCGCTGCGCGAGCACCTGGCCGCGGTGATGGCCATCGAGGCCCGCTACGATCCGCGCCGCGACCTGGTGGTCGACCCGATGTGCGGCGCCGGCACGCTGGCCATCGAGGCCGCGCTGGCGGCGCGCGGGGCGCCCGTGGTCGGCACCGCGCCGGCGCTGTGGCCCGACGCCCGCCCGGTGGTGGTGGCCGGGGATCGCGACCTCGACGTGGTGGCCATCGCCCGCGACAACGCGCGCCGGGCCGGCGTCGACGTCATCTTCCACCGCGGAGACTTCGCCGGCCTCACCCGCGATCGGCTGCTGGCGTGGGCGGCCGACGCCGGCACGGTGCCGCCGGCCGGGCTGGTGCTGTGCAACCCGCCGTGGGGCGAACGGCTCGAGGTGGCCGACGCTCGGCTGCTGTACGGCGCGCTGGGCGACTGGTGGCGCAGCCTGCGCGATTTCCGGGCCGCCATCGTGTGCGCGCACCCGGCGTTCGAGGCGGCGTTCGGCACCCGCTGGCGGGTCAAGAAGCCGCTGTCGACGTCGAACCTGCGCGGGTACCTGTTCGTCTACGACCCGCCGGGAGCGGCCGGCGAATAGCCCCGGCGTGGGCGACGTTGTCTCCACGCACCCCTCCTCACCGCCACTGCTACCTCGCTGGAGTTTCGCCCATGCGCCCCTGGTCTCGCCCGCTGTGTTCGCTCTTGTTCGCCGTCGCTGCCTGCGGCGGCACCACCGCCGCGCCGTCGATCGCCAACCCCGGAGCGGCGCAGCCGACCGGGCCGGCACCGACCGTCGCCTGGCTCGCCGCCGGCGACGGCGCCGGCGACGGGAGCTTCCAGGCCACCGGGCTGCCGGCGGTGTCGGCCGATGGCACCCGCGTGCTCACGGCGGAGATCGGTGAGGATGGCGCGCGCGGCATGCCCAACCTGACCCTGGTGATCCGCGACCGCGCCGACGCCGTGGTCGACCGCCGGGTGGTGCTGGCCGCCGGCGACGACGCGCCGACCTCACCACCTGACCTCGCGGCCGCCAACGCCTGGATCGCGGCCGGCCACGGCGCGGCGGCCTGGGCGCCGCTGGCCGCGGTGCCGGTGGTCCCCGACGACGAGTCGTTGTTCGACGCCACCACGTGGACCGCCACCGCGGGCGACCTCACGATCCAGCTCACCCAGGTCGGCCGCCTGCGCGTCACCGCGGGCCAGGCCACCGTGGTCGATCGGCCGGTGACGGCGTGGCAGGTCGCCGATCGGCCGATGTACCCCGGCGCCGGCCCTGACGAGCAGTGCTCGAATCCGCTGTACCTGTCGGGGCTGCACGTCGACGCCGACCGTCACCTGGCGGTGGCCCGGATCAGCTACCTCGGCACCGACACCTGCTGGGAGCCCGACAGCGAGTACCACGTCGTCGCGTGGTGAGCCGGCTCAGTCGACCTGCACGTGCAGCTGGTACGGCCCGAACGCGGTGTCGCTCCAGCTGTCGACCACCACGTACACCGTGATCGGCGCGGTCGCGGTGTAGCTGGCGACCTCGGGGTTGGCGCCGTCGCTGCCGCCCAGGCAGATCGGGTTGAGCACGCACGGCTGCACGATCTCGAGGGCGGCGTCCCAGCCCTGGGGCGACAGCGTCGCGGTCAGCGTCTCGCCGGCCGCCATGGTCACCTGGTAGGTGGCGTCGGGGCCGTCGTTGACGAAGCCGGTGCAGGCCATCGGCGGCTGGACGTCGTTGAGGTAGCCGGTGAGATCGGCGGACACCATCGCCCCGCCGGGCTGGTGCGCGGCCGCGGTCAGATCTTCGGCGCCCGCGCAGGTGTCGTTGGGGCCGCCGGGCCGGGCGTCGGCACGGGGCGCGTCGACGGCGGCGTCGGCCGGCGCGTCCGCCATGGCGTCGGGGCTCGACGACTGCCCCTGGGCACACGCGACGAGCGCTGCGGTCGCGCCGACGAGCGGCCAGCGGTGCGTCATCTGGCGACGGTACGCCGGACGCCGGCCGGGTGCCAACTCGAGCGCGCGCCGATGTGGCCTGGGTCGCACCGGTCGCCAGCGCGAGACCGCGCTACGCTCGGACGATGAAGGCCGCCACCGCCCGCTCGGCCCAGGAGCTGCTCGACGCGGTGCACACCCGGGCCCGCCTGGCCGATGCGTCGCCGGCGCGCTACGCCGCGGTGCTCGTCGACGAGGTGGCGGCCATCGCCCCGTCGCTCGACGGTCTGGCGCAGCGCGACGCGCAGCTGGCGGCGGCGCGGTCGGCGATCGGGCGCTTCACCGGGCGGGTCGCGCGCATCCTGCTCGACCACGCGCTGGTCGACGACACGACGCTGGGGGCCGGCTTCCGGGCCCACCTGGCTGCCACGGTCGAGGACGCGGCGACCGCGCCGGGGGAGGTCCGGGCCCGGGTCGCCCAGGCCGCGGCCCGCACGGCGCCGACCCAGGCCGGCGCGGTCGCCGCCACGGTGATGGACGCGCTGGCGGCGGCCCTGGCGAGCCGCGACGCGCTCCTGGCCGAGGTCGATCGCGTCACGCAGACCCTGGCCGGGCAGGCCCTCGAGGTGGCGCGCGCCCGCGCGGCTGACCACGCGGTCCCCGACAGCGCGCGGCTGCAGTGGTCGGCGGCCCGCCAGGAGCTGGCGGCGATCCTGGTCGACCCGGCCCGGGTCGCCGCGGCCCCGTGGGCGACACGGCTGGCCGAGCACGACGCGATCGACGAGGCGCCGGTGGTCGAGGCGCCCGCGTTCGGGAGCCTGATCGAGCTGGACTGACGGCGGCGGCTAGCGGCGGGCCCCGGCCCGGCGCCGTCGGGACCACCCGATCGCTCCGCCGGCCAGCACCACCACCAGGCCGGCCCCCGCGCGCGCGGGCCACGGCGACGAGGCGCGCCGCGGATCGCACCGGTGGTCCCCGGGCCGCGCCGCGCGCGGCGACACCTGGTAGGTCAGCTCCAGCCCGGACGCCAGGGGGCCGTCGCGGCCGGTCCAGGTGGCCACGCGGTCGGGCAGGTCCTGACCGGCGAGCCGGACCTGGGCCAGGGTCACGCCGGCCCCGGCCTCGACGGTCAGCTCGGTCGAGCCCAGGTCGGGCAGGGCGACGTGATCGCTCATCGTCAACACGTGGTCGCCCGGCCCGGCCACGCACCGCCACGTGATGAGATCGACCGACAGCGCCCCGGCGCTGACCGCCGGCGTGCCCAGCCCCACGTCGACGTCGTGCCACACGGTCGGGGCGGCGGTCCCGTCGACGGTCACCGTGAGGGCCGCCCCGACGTCGCGCGCCAGCTCGGCGCCCAGCACGTCGGCCTCGGTCGCCGACACCGTCCGGTCGCGGTCGCGGTCGAGGCGGGCCCGGGTGCGCGCGCCCGGGCCGCGGCCGAACACCACCGTGTAGGTCAGGCGGACCCGATCGCCCATCGGCGTCAGCTTCAGGTAGCGGTCGGTGGTGTCCTCAGACGGTGGGCTGTGGCCCCACGCCGGCCCGGCCCCGGCGACCACCAGGAGGCACGTCAGCCAGCGCCGCCGCGACGACATGGCGCGATTGTGGTGGGACGGTCGGGCCGAGGCAAGCGTCACGCCGCGGGGGCAGCGCGGTTGACCGTGGCGTGGCGGCCTGCCTATGCTGCGCTCCGAGGAGGATTCACATGCGTACTGGTATCTTGGCTGCGTGCTTGTTCGCGACGGCGTCGCTCGTCGGGTGCGGTGGTGACGACGGCGGCGGTGACGTCGACGCCGGCTTGCCGCCGTTGTTCGAGCCCAAGCCCGAGTGCCAGGGCGATCCGATCGCCCCGTTCGCTGGCACCCACAGCCAGGTGATCTCCAAGCTGCAGATCGGCACCCAGGCCGACGGCTTCGATCTCGACGGCGACGGCCGCCCGGACAACAAGCTCCAGGGGGTCGGCGCGCTGGCCAACCAGTCGATCTCCGACTCGCTCAAGGACTACTCCCTCCTCATCCCGCTGGAGATGTTCGACTTCCCGGCCGCGGCGGCCGACACCTGCGTCAAGTTCGCGCTGTACCTGGGCGACTACAAGGCCGACGGCGACGGCGACGGCAAGGACACTGCGGTCGACGGTGGCGACTGCAACGACCACGACGGCGCCATCCGGCCCGGCGCGGCCGAGATCCCCGGCAACTTCAAGGACGACGACTGCGACGGCCGGGCCGACGAGCAGGCCGACGACTCGCCGTCGCTCGACACCATGGATCGCGACGGCGACGGCCAGTCGCCCGCCACCGGCGACTGCGACGACACCAACCCGATGGTGGGCGGGACCGGCCAGGTGGAGATCTGCGGCGACGGGCTCGACAACGACTGCAGCGGCGTGGCCGACCGTGGCGCCGGCGATCCACCCGGCGCGTGCTACCCGTTCGACGGCACGCCCGACGACATCCGCATCAACGCGCTGTCGTTCGACAACGGCACGCCGGTGATCAAGTTCGACTCGGGCGAGGTCGTGGCGGCCGGTGGCAAGCTCCAGCTCAACGCCGGCCCGTCGCTGTTCGCGGTGAGCGTGCCGGTGTCGTCGGACATCCTGTTGACCTTGAAGATCACGGGCACCCAGATCAAGGCCGACGTCGAGATGCAAGACGGCCACGTGGTGCTCAAGAACGGCCGCCTGGGCGGCGTCATCGACGCCAAGACCGCCGACACCATCCGCGGCCTGACGGTCGACCAGATCGGGCTCAAGCCCGAGGACTCGCTGCTCGACGCCATCTTCGCCAACGTGCTGGGGACGCTCCTGGCCCTGCCGTCGGAGCCGTCGACCTCGGCCCACCCCGGCTGCAAGAAGCCCGACATCGACGTCGACCGCGACGGCATCGAGCTGTACTGCGACACCGACTCGGACAACGACCCCGACACCAAGGTGGTCGACCTGTGCATCGACGGCGACGGCACCGAGGTGCGCGACCAGGTGGTCAACGGCGTGACCCAGCACTGCACCGAGGCCATCGGTCCCAACGGCAAGCCGCGGTTCGTCGACGGCATCTCGGTCGAGCTCAACTTCGAGACCGCGCCGGCGACGTTGATCGCGCCGTGAGCTAGCGAAGTGGGGTAGCCTCGGGGCATGCGCGCACGCCGCCGGTACAGCATCTGGTCGAGCTGCCTGACCACCGTCAGCGCCCTGGCCCTCGCCGCCGGCTGCGGCGGCGGCGCCCTCAAGCAGGCCGGCGAGGCGTGCGTGGCGTCGTCGGAGTGCGGGCCGGGGCTGGTGTGTGACCTCGGGCAGTCGCCGGCGGTGTGCGCCGGCAGCACCAGCGTCGACGCGGCCGAGGTCGACGGCCCGCCAGCCGATGCGGCCGAGGTCGACGCCACCGAGGTCGACGGGCCGGTCGCGGTCGACGGGCCGGTCGCGGTCGACGCGCGGGTGGTCGACGCGCCCGCGGTGGACGCGCCGATGACCGACGCGGCCATCGACGCCGCGGTCGACGCCGCCATCGACGCGCCGATCGACGCGCCGCCGGACGCCTGATGCGGGAGCGGGGCCTCGAGTGGAAGGTCGGCCTGATGCTGGTGGTGGCGGCGGCGGTCCTGGTCGGCTTCGTGTTCGTGCTGGGCAACTGGTCGTTGTCGTCGGGCTACACCGTCTACGTCGACTACGACTACAGCGGCAACCTGCAGCCGGGCGCGCCGGTCAAGGTCGCCGGCATGAAGGTGGGGAAGGTCGAGGACGTGTCGTTCCTGGGCGGCAAGCTCGACCCGGCCACCGGCCGCCGGGTCTACGTACGGGTCGCGGCGTGGATCGAGACCCGTGCCAAAGACAGCATCCGCCAGGACGCCGAGTTCTTCATCAACACCGCCGGTGTCCTCGGCGAGCAGTACCTGGAGATCGTGCCCGGGCGCGACTGGGATCACCCGCCGGTCGCCGCCGGCGACAAGCGGGTCGGCCGCAACCCGCCGCGGACCGACCTGGTGCTGGCGCGCCTGTACGACGTCCTCGACTCGCTGTCGGAGGTGCTGACCGAGGACAAAGACGTCATCAAGCACCTGCTGCGCAACAGCGCCAGCGCGGTGGCCTCGGCCGACCAGCTGCTGCGCGACAACCGCGAGCAGCTGGGGCGGCTGATCAGCGCGTCGTCGGGGCTGGCCGACAACGCGGCCCAGGCGCTGGCCAAGCTCAACGCCTCGGTCGACGGCCGGACCCTGGCGCGGACCGTGGCCGACGCCGACGCGCTGTTGGTCACCGGGCGCGGCGCGATCGAGCGGGTCACGCCCGAGGCCATCGCGCTCATGACCGACGCGCGCCGGGTGACCGGCATCGTCACCGAGGCGCGGGTCGATCGCGCCATCGGCGTGGCCGACAAGGCCGCGGTCGCGGTGGGCAAGGCCGGCGGCCTGCTCGACAACGTCGACGGGCTGGTGAGTGATCTGCGGGCCGGCAAGGGCACCGCCGGCGCGCTGTTGGTCAAAGACGACGTCTACCTCGACGTGCGCGAGCTGCTGCGCGACCTCAAGCGCAACCCGTGGAAGTTCTTCTGGAAGGAGTGACGCGATGATCGCCGGCGGCGACGAGCGCGCGCGCCTGGTCGTCGGCACCGTGGTGCTGGCCGCGCTGGGCGCCGCGGTGATCTTCGTCTTGGCGATCTGGCCGCGGCTGTCGTTCGGCCATGGGCCGGTGGTCGAGGTGGCGTTTCGCCACGTCGGCGCGCTGCGCGAGGGCGCGCCCGTGATCGTGGCCGGGCGCACGGTCGGCACCGTGGCCAGCATCAGCCTGGTGGCCCCGGGGGCGGTGGTCCCGCCGCATCCGCTGGCCGGCGACGGCGGCGCCCTGGTCCGAGTCCGCATCGCCGCTGGGGAGGGCTGGCGCTGGGCCGCCAACGCCGAGGTGTTCATCTCGTCGAAGGGCGTCCTCGGCACCCGGTACCTGGAGCTCGGGCCGCCACCCGATCGGGCCGACGCCGCACGGCCGATCGTCGCCGGCACGCTGGTCCGCGGCGTCGATCCGCCGATCATCGACCGCGCGTTGCAGCGCACCTGGGACAATCTGCAGCTGTCGCGGCGGTTCCTCGACGAGGTCGGCCCCGACGCCGCCGCGCTGCGCGCCGAGGTCGAGCGGCTGGCCGACACCCTGGCCGCCAGCGAGCCGGCGCCGGGCGCGTTCGCCGAGCTGGCGGCGCGCATCCGCGCGGTGGTGGCCGAGGCCCGGCAGCTGGGCGCGACGCTCGCAGGCGCCGGCGCCGACCCGGCCGCGCTGGCGGCCCTGGCGGACCGGGCCGCGGCCGCGCTGGCCCGGGTCCGGGTCGCGGTGGACCAGCTGCGGGTCGCGGCCGCCCGCACCGTCGACGACCTGGCGGCGGCCGACGCCCGGCTGGGCGCGGCGGCGCCGGCCGCGACCGCCCGGATCCGCGCGGTCCTCGACGATCTCGATCGTCAGCTGGGCCGGGCCCAGGCGGTCGCCGCCAACGTCGCCGGGCTGCTCGCGGTGCTGGCCCGCGGCGAGGGCAGCCTGGCGCGGCTCGGCAACGACCCGGAGTTTCCCGAGGACGCCAAGGAGCTGGGCCGGATCCTCAAGCGCACGCCGTGGCGCATCCTCGGGCACCAGGGCCAGGCTGACACCCACCCCGATCCGTGAGCGCCGGAGGGCACGGGCCGACCGGTCAGAACCCCGGCGTCTCCATCGGGCCGGTCGACTGGCCGCTGATGAACTGGGCCACGATCGGATCGGCCGATGTCGCCAGCTCGGCCGGGGTGCCGACGGTGTGGACCCGGCCCTGGTACAGAAACGCGACCCGATCGGCCACGTCCATGATCGACGGCAGATCGTGGGACACCACGATGGCGGTGACGCCCAGGTCACGCGACAGCTCGCGGATCAGCCGATCGATGCGGCGGGCGTTGACCGGGTCGAGCCCGGTGGTGGGCTCGTCGAACAGCACCACCTCGGGCGCCAGGGTCAGGGTGCGGGCGATCGCGGCGCGCTTGCGCATGCCGTCGGACAGCTCGGCCGGGTAGCGGTCGGCGAACTCGGCCAGGTAGACCTGGGCCAGGCGGCGGCGGGCGTCGTCGAGCGCGGCCCGCCAGCCCAACCCCTGGTGCTTGCGCAGCGGCAGCGCCACGTTCTCGGCCAAGGTCATCGAGTCGAACAAGGTCGCGCTCTGGAACACCATGCCGATGCGGCGTCGGATCGCATAGAAGCCGCGCTCGTCGAGCTGATCGAGGCGCTGGCCGTCGAACCAGATCTCCCCGGCGTCGACCGCCAGGAAGCCCACCAGGTGCTTGATGGTGACCGACTTGCCGACGCCCGAGGTGCCGATGATGTACAGGATCTCGCCCTTGGCCACCGCCAGGCTCATGCCGCGCAGCACCGGCCGGCCGCTGAACGCCTTGGCCACGTCGACGAACTCGAGGTAGGCCCGGCTCACAGCTTGCCTCCGAACAGCCACAGCGCGCCGACCGACAGGCCGAAGTCGAGCGCCAGCACCGCGAACGACGCGCCGACCACCGCGGCGGTGGTGGCCCAGCCGACGCCCTCGCTCGAGCCCCGCGCGCGCAGCCCGCAGAAGCCGGCCACGATCGGGATGGCGGCGCCGTAGCAGGTGGCCTTGATCAGCCCCAGCACCAGGTGGCGCGGCATGACCATGGCCGGGTCGAAGAACGTGCGCGGGTTGACGCCGAACGACAGGTACGCCGTCAGGCCCCCGGCGCCGAACATGATGGCGCCGCCGACGATCGACAGCGCCACCGTCATGATGATGCAGGCCAGGAACCGCGGCACCAGCAGGTAGTCGACCGGCAACACCCCCGACATCCGCAGCGCGTCGAGCTGCTCGGTCACCTTCATCGAGCCGATCTCGGCGGCGATGCCGGCGCCGACGCGCGTCGCCAGCATCATCGCGGTCAGCGTGGGCCCGAAGTCCGACACCACCAGGCGCAGGAACTGGACGCCGACCTGGGACAGGTCGCCGATGGCCCGAGAGAACTGCAGGCACGCCTGGTACATCATGACCATGCCGATGAACCCCAGGGTCACGGCGACGAACACCAGCGAGCGGTTGCCGATGGCGAACAGCTGGGCCACCAGCGCGCCCGTGGGCCGGCGGCTGCCGGGGCGGTAGCTGCGGATGACGCCGGCCAGGGTGCCGATCAGCACCAGCCACAGGTCGAGGGCGGCCCGGGCCCCGGTCACCACCGGGCGGCCCACCGCCGCCAACATCGACGGGCGAGGCGGCGCGCTCATGCGGTGGCGTAGGTGATGAAGAAGTCGAGCAGCATGATCGACACCGCCGCGGCGACCACCGCGGCGTTGACCGCGCGGCCCACCCCGACCGCGCCGCCCTTGACGGTGACGCCGAAGTAACAGGAGCTGAGCGCGATCGCCGCGCCGAACGCCACCGACTTCTCGACGCCGTGGAAGAAGTCGTGCGGGGTCAGGTTGTCGGCGAAGCTCGCGTACATCGTGCGCCAGTCGATGTCGAGCACCAGGCGGGCCACCACCGCGGCGCCGCCCAGCGCGACCAGGTCGCCGATGATGGTCAGGGCGGTCAGCATCACCAGCATGGCGACCACCCGCGGCACGATCAGGTAGCGGATGGGATCGATGGCCAGCGCGCGCAGGCCGTCGAGCTGCTCGGTCACGGTCATCGTGCCCAGCTCGGCGGTGTTGTTGGCGCCGACCCGGCCCGAGAACATCAGCCCGATGAGGATGGGGCCGATCTCGCGCAAGACCGCGTAGCCGGCGGCCCACCCGGCCAGCGAGGTGGCGCCCAGCCGGTTCACGAACGGCGCCGACTGCACCACCATCAGGCCGCCGGCGAAGAACGCGGTCAGGGCGACGATCGGCAACGATCGGTTGCCCATGCGGTGGAGGTTGCGCACCAGCTCGCGCCCGTCGAGGCGCGGCGGCACCAGCGCGCGCACGACCTGGCCGGTCAGGATGGCGATGCCCCCCACCTCGCGCGCGACCGCCATCGCGCGGCCGCCCAGGTTCGCCAGCGTGCGGTCACCGAGCACGGCGCGACTCTACCCGACCAGCGGGCCGTCGAGGGCGCCGCTCACGAACTGGCGCACCCGGGGGTCGGGGGCGTCGGCCACCGTGGCGGCTGGGCCCTGGTAGGCGATGCGGCCCTGGTAGACGAACACCACGGTGTCGACGAACGAGCACAGCCCGACCACGTCGGACGACACCGCCACCGCGGTGGCGCCGCTGGCGTCGTGGTCGGCCCGCAGCAGATCGTAGACCTTGGACGTGGTCACCGGGTCGAGGCCGGCGGTCGGCTCGTCGTACAGGACCAGCGCCGGCGCGGCGATGGTGGCGCGGGCGATGCCGACCCGCTTCTTCATGCCGCCCGACAGCTCGGCTGGCAGCTTGGCCTCGCTGCCGGCCAGGCCCAGCGCGCGCAGCCGATCGCGCACCCGGCCGGCGATGGCGGCCTCGGCCTCGCCGCGCTGGACCAGCGGGAAGCCGACGTTGCCAGCCACGGTCAAGAAGTCGAACAGCGCGTAGTTCTGGAACAGCATGCCGATGCGGGCCCGCACCGGCGCCAGGCGCTCCTCGGACCAGCCGGTCACGTCGGTGCCGTCGATGCACAGCCGGCCGGCGGTCGGCGCGATCAGCCCGGCCAGCACCTTCATCAGCACGCTCTTGCCGGCGGCGGCCGGGCCGATGATCCCGACCCGGGCCCCGGCGGCGATGGTCAGGCTCACGTCGGCCAAAAGCGTCTGGCCGTCGAGCTCGACGGTCAGGTCGGTCAGCTCGATCATCGCCCGGCCTCGGGGCAGCCCAGCCGGGCCACGCGGTCGCGGGCCGCCGCGACGAAGCGCGACGCCGGCTCGACGGTGATCAGCCGGCGCGCGCTGGCGCAGGCCCCGGCCCGATCGCCACGCTGCTCCTGGGTCGCGGCCAGCTCGGCCAGGGCGTCGTCGACGAGGATCGAGCGCGGGTAGTCGCGCGGGAGTCGGGCGAACGCCACCTCGGCGCCGGCGGTGTCGTGGAGGTCGTCGCGCAGGATCCGCCCGAGCGCCAGCTGGGCGTCGTCGAGCCACACCGAGAAGTACGATCCGGTGCCGAACGCCACCTCGCGGGTCGCCAGCAGGCCGCGCAGGCGGCGCACCGCGCCGGCCGGGTCGCCGTGGGCCCGGGCCAGCTGGGCCGCGCGCCAGCGGGCGTCGTCGCGCAGCCCGCTGGTGGGGTGATCGATCGGGATCCGATCGTAGAGCTCGATCGCGGTGGCCGGCTCGGCCAGCTCGTGGGCGGCCAGGTCGGCCAGCGCCCACAGCAGGTTGTCGGCGACGTCGGTGTCGCTCAGCCGCTGGTAGGCGTCGCGCAGGCGGGCCCACACCGCGCGCGGCGCGTCGGCCCGGGCGCGCCGGACGATGAAGTCGACCGCGTCACCGGCGAAGGCCTCGTCGGGGTAGCCGTCGATCACCCGCCACAGGTCGCGGGCCGCGCGATCGACCTGGTCGGCCTGGTACGCCAGCCGGCCGGCCTGGAACCAGGCCTCGGCCGAGGGCGCCGGATCGCCGTGGGTGCGCGCGTCGATCGCCTCGTACGCAGCGATCGCCTCGGCGGTGCGGCCGTCGTCGGCCAGGAGCGCGGCCTCGGCCAGGAGCGCGCGGGCGCAGTCGGGCGGGGTCGGGTGGCGCGACGGGGCGTCGGCGCAGCGGGCTCCGGCGGCACGGAACGCCGCCAGCGCGCCGTCGACGTCTCCGGCCCGGGCGCGGGCGTACCCGGCGGTCAGGTCGGCCGGGGGCGCCGCTGCCGAGCACGCCGCCCACGCCGCCGCCGCGACCGCCGCCGCCACCCGCGTCATCGGCCGCGCGCCGCGCCCGCCAGGACCGCCGCCGCGCGCTCGCAGCCGGCGCGGTCGACGTCGAGGTGGGTCACCAGCCGGAGCCGGCCCGGGGCGATGGTCGAGATGCGCACGCCGTCGACGGCGCACGCGGCGACCAGGGCCGCGGTGTCCAGGGGCGGCGCCACCTCGATGACGACGATGTTGGTCTGGACGCGGTCGAGCGCGACCCCGAAGCCGGGCACGTCGGCCAGGCGCTCGGCCAAAAGCCGCGCGTTGGCGTGATCGTCGACCAGCCGGTCGCGGTGGTGCGCCAGCGCGTGGCGCCCGGCCGCCGCCAGGATGCCGACCTGGCGCATGCCGCCGCCGTACATCTTGCGCAATCGATGGGCCCGCGTGACCAGATCGCGGCGGCCCACTACCAGGGAGCCGACCGGCGCGCCCAGGCCCTTCGACAGGCACACGCTGGCGGTGTCGAAGCCCGCCACCAGGCTGGCGATGGTGGCGCCGGTGGCCGCCGCCGCGTTCCACAGCCGGGCGCCGTCGAGGTGCGTGCCCAGCTCCAGCGCGCGGGCCGCCGCCACCACGTCGTCGAGCTGGGCCCGCGGCCACACCACGCCGCCGCCCATGTTGTGGGTGTTCTCGACCGCGACCACCCGGGACGGCGACAGGTAGTACGTGCCGGGCTTGAACGCGGCGCGGACCTCGTCGCCGGTGAAGCGCCCGTCGCCGACGATCATCGCGGTCTGGGCCCCGGCCAGCGCCGCCAGGGCGCCCGACTCGAAGCGCCAGCAGTGAGCGTCCTGACCGACGATGACCTCGTCCCCCGGGCGGACCTGGGCGGCCAGCGCGATCTGGTTGGCCATGGTGCCGCTGGGGACGAACAGCGCCGCCTCGACACCGCACAGCGCGGCCACCTCCTCCTCGAGGAGGCGCACCGTCGGGTCCTCGCCGTAGACGTCGTCGCCGACCTCGGCGGCGGCCATGGCCTGGCGCATCGCGGCGGTGGGGCGGGTGACAGTGTCGGAGCGAAGATCGACCTCGGCCATCGCCCGACGATACTACGCCCGGGTCAGGCCGCCGGCGGCGGCGCCCCGAAGACGACGCCGCGGTGGCGCACCGCCACCACCAGGGCGTCGTCGCTGATCGTCACGAAGTCGTGGGCGGTCCCGGGCGCCATCGTCAACTCGTCGCCCGCGCCGTAGGTCGCGCCGGCCTGGTCGCGCCCGACGCCGGCCAGAAACAGCGTGTGCTCGTCGCCGCGGTGCGCGTGCCACGGGAACCGACCGCCGGGGTCGACCCGGATCAACCCGCAGTCGGCGTCGACCGCCGCTGGCCCGCCGCGGAAGTGCACCAGGGCCAGGCCGGGTGTCGCCGGCAGCCACGGGGAGGTCGCGTCGATCCAGCCCAAGATCTCGCGGGCCCGCGCCAGCGGCACGTCGTAGAGCGCCGCCACCCGGGTGGCGAACCGCTCGAAGCGCCCGAGCCCGACCGCGGTCTGGAGCCGGGCCCGCACCCGGGGCGGGGCCGCCACCGCCGGCACGCCGTCCGCCAGGCGGGCCAGCGCCGCGCGCAGCTGGTCGACCGCCGGGCCGACCGCGGCCACCGCGGCACGCTCCTCGGGCGTGGCCAGGTCGAGGGCCACCAGCGCGAGCGCGGTCAGGCTCGCCTCGGTCGAGGCGTGATCAGTCGGGACACCCATGGCAGCCAGGACAGCTACGAGCCGCCCGGCCGATCGGATCGGCGGAGGTCACTTCGTCGGGGCGGCCGGGGGCGCCGGGTCAGCCGGTGGCGCCGGGGCGGCCGGCGCCGCCGGCCGGGGCTCGTCGCCCAGATCGGCCCGCAGCTTCCGCCGGAGCCTTTCGAGCAGCATGGTCTCGAGGTAGTCGGGCCGGTCGCTGATATCGACGATGACGTTGACCCGCGGGGCGCCGTCCTTGCTGGTCGGCACCACCTCGAGCGCCGTGCGGTACGGCTTGCCGTCGTCGACGTACTCGAACACCAGGTAGCCGCTGGCGGGGTCCTTGTCGACGATCTTGGCGTCGAGCTCGATGCGGACGAAGCGGACCGCGGTCGCGAACACGCCGTCCGCTGGGTAGGTGACGCTGATCTGGCTACGGGCGTTCGCCAGGCGCGGCGTCGACGTCGCGACCGCCGCCAACAACACGAGCCTGAGGTAGGGGAGAGGCCGCATCGGTGCGAGCTTCGCTCGCCGGGGCCTCCGGGGCCAGTTTCCGGGCCCGCCACACCTCGGCGAACGACACGTGCGGGGTGGCGATGGCGATGAGCCCGGCGCCGACGTACCAGACCACCTGCAGGCCGTGGATGAAGATCGCGTAGGTGAGGAGCCGCCCGTAGTAGGGCGACGTCCCGTCGAGGACGCCGCTGCCGAGGTCCAAGGACACGCCGAGCATGGTCAGCCACTGGAACTGGCCGACCAGGCCCGGGGAGTTCGGCAGGCTGATGCCGACCGCAACCAGCCCCATGGTCGCGAAGGCCCCGGTCATCGACAGCGGCAGCCCCAGGCCCCGGGCCAGGAGCCACGTGGCCAGGCCGTTGGCGATCCAGTAGACCGCGCTCCAGGCGGCGAACTTGGCGATGTTGCGGTGGTCCTTCAGCACCGCGAAGCCGCGGATCAGCTCGAGGAGCTTGGCCTCGACCTTGGCGGCGGCGCGCGGCGCGAACCGCCGCAGCAGCGTCACCGAGGTCGCGAAGCGGACCGTGCCGTCGGGGCGCCACAGCGCGAACGCCAAGAACCCCATGACCACCGAGAAGCCGAGCAGCGCGAGGTAGGCGGTCGGCATCATCCAGCTCGGCGAGTCGGGGCGCTTGAGCGCGATGAAGCACCCCACCACCAAGAGCGACACCACGACGCCGTCGCCGACCCGCTCGACGAACACCGTGCCCAGCGCCGACGAAGCCGTGACCTCGCCCTTCTTGCGGATGAGCGCCGGCCGGACGAACTCGCCCAGGCGCGCCGGTAGGAGCAGGATGGCGGCGAAGCCGGCCGACGACACCGCCAGCATGCGGCCGAACGGGATGCGCACACCGAGCGGCGCCAGCAGGTAGTTCCACCGCCACGACCGGCACACGTGGACGACCGCGAGCCACCCGTAGAACCCGAGCAGGTACGGGACGAACCGGGCCCAGTCGAGGGTGTCGAGGGTGGTCGACAGGGCGGCCCGGCCGTGCTCGTTGGGCCAGACCAGCCACAGGCACAGGGCCAGCATCACCAACGACAGCGCCAGGTTGATCGCGAGCTTCATGTTGCTAGTCCGGAAGCTCACCCAGGAGCACCGCCCGTGGTCCGTCGGCGAGCAAGCGATCGACCGCCCGCGCGCCCAGCTTCTTCTCGATCCAGGCGATGCCCTCGGCCGCCGTGCGCACGTCCTCGACGGTGTGGGCGTCGGTGGCGACCGCCGCGGCCCAGCCGCTCTCGACGTAGCGCCGGGCCGCCTTCTGCTGCGGCTTGCCGTGGTAGCCGGCCAGGGCCGCCAGATCGACGACGAAGGCGCACTGCCGGCGCAGGCGATCGGCCAGCCCGGCGTCGGCCCACAGGGCCTCGTAGCGTTCGGGGTGGGCCAGCACCGGGATGCGGCCGCTCATGCGCCAGCGGAACAGGTGATCGGCGGCGCCCGGCGGCATGACGCTCGGGCGCAGCTCCACCAAGAAGGCATCGCCGTCGTCGTACGACGGCACGGCCTGCTGCTGGCTGCGCTCGAAGAACACCTCGTCCCACATGTTCTCGGCGCCCAGGTGGAGCTCGGGTGCACCTGGCGTCTGGCGCACCTGCGCGAACGCGGCGTCGATGGCCGCCCGGGACGGCATGAACTGGCCGGCCTTCTGGTGGGGCGTGGCGTAGACGCGGTCGAACCCCAGCGCCCCCAGCGCGCCGAGCATCGCCCGGGACATGGGCAGATCCCGGGCGCCGTCGTCGAGCCCGAACAGGCAGTGGTTATGGAGGTCGACGAAGCCCACGGCGAAGCGCATCTATCGCACCGACCGGGTGGGCCTGCAACCGCTGGCCAACCAGGACCGTTGCCCGGGGCGATCCTGCGTGATACATCTCAAAACGAGCCCCAGCGTCGGGGTGAGACGTTTAGCCCGGACCCGCCGGGCACACGCGAGGACACGATGGCCCAGCCCGAAAAGCGTGAGAACTCCGTCCTGTTTTCGTTGCGCGAGCTGCGCACGATCGAGGAGAGCCGAGTCAAAGAAGAAGAAGACGCCGCCCAGGCGCAAGAGCAGGCGCGCATCCGCGCCCGGCTGGACGCCGAGCAGCGCGCGAAGCAGGAAGAGGCCGAGAAGGTCCGCGCCGCCGAGGAGGCCGCCCGGCACGAGCGGCAGATGCAAGAGATGCGGATGCGCGAGGAGCAGATGCGCATCCAGGAGGCCGAGGCCCGGGCGCGCGCCGAGCACCAGGCCGCCCTCGAGGCCCAGCGCCTCCAGCAGGAGATGGAGATCCGGCGGGTCGAGGCCTCGAAGAAGCGCCCGACCTGGCTGGTGATCACGGTGGCCTGCGCGGTGGTCGGCGCGGCGATCGCGATCTTCGTGATGGTCAAGGCCAACGACTCCGAGGCGGCGTCGAAGAAGCGGGCCCAGGCTGAAGCCGTCGCACGGCAAGAGGCCGAGGCCGCGAAGAAGAAGGCCGAAGAGGCGCAGCGCCAGCTCGAGCTGGAGGTCGAGGGCTTCCGGACCAAGCTGGCCGACCTGGGCAAGGCGATGGACGACGCCAACCGTGAGCTGCTCGCCGCGAACTCGCAGGCGGATCGCGACCGCGCGGCGGCCAAGCAAGCCGAGATTCGCCGCCAGCAGGCAGCCGTCCAGGCCGAGATCGATCGGCGCCGGGCCAAGGTCAAGCCGAAGTGTCCGCCTGACCAGCCGCTCTGCTGAAAGAGAGGGGTGTTCTCGAAACGCCTTCCCCCAGCGCGCGCTGGGGCCCCGACCCAAAGCGGCCCAGAGCGACAGCTCGGGCCGTCGGGCGTTTCGGGGTGGTGGAGCGACCCGCGGGGAGGGGGGCATGGGCACCGGGCCTGGCCGAAGGCGAGCGTTGCGTAGCGCGGGAATTTCAAAAGGGGTGGCACACCGGAGTCGGGCTGGTAGGGTTTCGTCATGGCGTTCTCCGCTGGCTCTGGTGTGCGCGAATCAGGCTCCAAGCTGTGGCTGGCCGTGGCGGTCGCGGCGCTCGGGTGCGGATTGGTGGCGGTGCGAGGTGCCGAGCGCCGCTGCCCGACGCGGTCGCACCCGGTGGCGGCGCTGGAGGCGATCGAGGTGGAGCCCCAGCGGGTGATCGGGACCGACGGGTGCCAGCCCCGCGGTGAGCTCCACGGGGCGCTCATCGTCGAGGTGCGCGACCTCGAGGCCCGCATGCCGACGCTGGCCGGCGTCGAGCGAACCGAGGCGGCGCACCTCAAGCAGCTCGACGAGCACGTGCTGGTCGGGCTGGCCCGCCGCTGCTTCTGAGCCGCGCGCTGCAACCGAGGCCGGACGGTCGTGTCGAGCTTGCATGCAGGCCAGCCGCGACGAGACCTCGGTGCTGTTTTCTTTGCGTGAGCTGCGGACCATCGAGACCCAGCGCGCGCGCGACGAGGCCGACGCGGTGCGCGCCCACGCGGTGGCCGCGGCCGAGGCCCGGGCCGCCGAGGCAGCCCGGCGACGCGCCGAGGAAGACGAGCGCGCTCGGCGCGCGGAGGCCATCGCGCGGGACCAGCGCGCCGCCGCCGAGCTGCGCGCGCGCGAGGAGGCGTTGCGCCTGCGCGCGGCCGAGGTCCAGGCTCAGGTCGCCGAGGACGCCAAGCAGGCCGCGCAGGCGCAGGCCGCCCTGTTCGAGACCCGGCGCGCCGCGGCCGCGCGTCGCCGGCCGGTGCTGTTGGCGTCGCTCAGCGTCGCGGCCGCCCTGGGCCTGGCGGTGGCGGTGATGGGTGTGGTCCGCAGCGGGCAGCGGCGCGAGGCGTTCGATCGCGAGCTGCGCGAGTCCCGCGATCAGGTCGCGGCGCTAGAGGCCTCGCTGGCCACCGCGACCCGCGCTCGAGCCGCGGCGCTGGCTGATCTGCGCGCGATGTCGCAGGACATCGCCGCCTTGGGCGCGCAGCTCGACCAGCTGGGCGCGGACCTCGCGCGGGCCAACACCGCCGCCGAGCGGGCCGACATCCAGCGCCGCATCAAGATCCTCGAAGACGAGAAGGCTCGGCAGCGCAAGGCCCAAGAGGATCGCCAGCGCCGGTTCATCAGCCGGTGCCCGCCCGAGCAGCCGATCTGCTGATGGCCCCGCCGGCGGCAGCGATGGGGTAGCCGGGGCGAAGCTCCTGGCACCGACGGCCGCGAGCGGCTACGCTCGAGGGACCGCGTCGACGCCACCACCTGCCCCGGAGGACCACGATGCCCGAGTCGTTGCCGCCGCTGCGCTGCGAGATCCGTCGCCCCACCACCGAACTGGGCTGGCTCCACTACGGCCTGCTGGCGGTGGTGGTCGCCGCGACCATGGTCGACGTCGTCGCGATCACCGCGGCGCGCGAGGCCCAGGCCCGCGCCACGCGCGCGCGGGAGCTCGGCCGGTATCACCTGGTGCTGGACGCGCCCACCGTGGAGGTGCGCTGCGCCCCGGCGCCGAAGCCGACCCGGGTCAACGACGTGCTCCTGCTGCGGCCGGCGCGCTGACCGCGTGGCAGGCCGGCGTGAGCGCGGCCGGCCGGGTCAACCGCGCGCTGCTGCGGCCACCGCCTCGTCGTAGTGGCGCCAGCACACCGGGTGGTACTCGGCGTCGCCCAGCTGCACCGACGGCCCGTCGACGGCGGCCTTGCCGTCGGCCAGCCGCAGGTTGCAGATCGCCTTGCCGTTGCAGTACTGGCAGGTGACCTTGACCTCTTCGATGCGGTCGGCCAGCTCCATCAGACGCTGGGCGCCAGGGAACAGCCGGGTGCGGAAGTCGGTGCGCAGGCCGTAGCAGATCACCGGCACGCCGGGATCGACCGTGGCGCGCCGCAACGCCTCGACCGCCTCCGGCGGCAGGAACTGCGCCTCGTCGACCAGCACGCAGTGGTAGCCGGCGAAGGTGGCGGCCGACAGATCGGTGTCTAGCGAGACGATCAGGTCGGCCTCGGCCGACAGGCCCGAGCGCGACGCGATGGTCGTGGTGCCGAAGCGGGTGTCGATGCGCGGCTTGACGAGCAGGACGCGCTTGCCCTGCTTGCGGTAGTTGTGGGCCACGGCCAGGAGGTTCAGCGTCTTGGCGCTGTCCATCGTGCCGTAGCGGAAGTAGAGCTTGGCCACGACGCCAGGCTACGTGCCCGGGCGGGTGAGGTCGAGAGCCACCGCCGCGGCTGTGACACCGACCGCGCCCCCGCGGCGGGCTGGAGTGTTGGAGGAGCCGCCCGGATTTGAACCGGGGGATGGAGGTTTTGCAGACCTCTGCCTTACCACTTGGCTACGGCTCCGACCGTCACGATGTACCAAAGCGCCCCGGGTGCCCGCAAGCGCCGGCTCGCCAATCCGTCACTGGCGCTCGAGCACCAGCTCGAGGCCGAGGTTGAGCTCGAACGCGCTGGCCACGCCACCCAGCCGGTCGGCCATGTAGTGCTGCCGCCCGTCGAGCCGCAACCGGAGCGACTCGCCGACCTCCGCGGCGCCGGTGAGGCCCCAGTACACGTCGGGATCGACGTCATCGTCGGCGTAGGCCGAGTCACTGAAAAGGCCGTAGCCACCGGCGCCGACCACCGCGTGCAAGGCGTACTGGCGGTGGTCGAGCATCCGCGCGCCGACGTGGGCGTGGCCGCTCACCACCAGCGCGCTGGTGCTGGCGCCGACGAACCGGGTGGGGACGACCGCCGCCTCGGCCTCGACGAACAGGTTGGGCGTGAACCACCAGGTCGTGCGCGCGCCGACGGTGGCGCTGCCCTCGACCACGTCGCTCGGGAGGGCGGCGTTGCCCAGCTCGTTGCCGTCGACGCCGGTGGCCAGCACGGTCGCCCCCGCGTAGCCGCCCACGGTGAAGCGGGGCGGGCGCAGCCCGGTCGGCGTAGCCGGGGCGGGCGCCGGGGCCGGGGTGGTCCCCTCCTCGACGACGGCGACGGCGATCTCGCCCAGCGTGCGCTGGGTCGTGGGATCGACCACCCGCAGCGTGCCGGTGGGCGGCGCGGTGGTGGCCGCGGCCAGCGTGACCCGGAGGCCGGTCGGCGTCCGCTCGCTCTTGGCCACGGACAAGCCCAGCGACGGCTCGAGCTGCCACGTATCGCCCAGCGCCGCGTCGGACCGCAGCACCAGCTCGAAGGCAGCGGACTGGCCCTGGGTGACGGTGGCGGCGCCGGCCGCCGCGGGCGCCACGGTGACGTCGGTGACGTCGACGGTGAACGGCGCGAAGGTCAGGCCGGCGCCGGCGCAGGTGATCGGGGTCGGGCCCACCTCGGCCAGCACCGCGACCGCCGCCGGTGCGGCTGGGCCGGCCGCGCAGGTGATGCCGTCGGTGACGATGCGGGCACCTCGTGCGGCCACGAGCGCGGGTGGCGGCGCCGCCGGGGCGATCGGCTCGTCGTCGGCGCCGGCGGTGGCCAGGCGCGGCGCGTCGGCGCCGGGCGCCACCAGGGCCGCGACCCGGACCGTGATGGCCAGGCTGGGGCCGGGCTTGCCCTCGAGCCGATCCTTGTCGAGCGAGGCCAGGCGCGCGGTGTAGTCGCCCGGGGGGGCGCCGTACAGCTCGAACCGGGTGATGGACCCTGGCAGCTCGGCGGCGGCCACCACCGCGGTGCCGCGCAGCAGCTCGAACCGGTACGACGCCGCCTTGGCCTGGGGCTGCCAGCTGGCCGCCAGCGCGGCGACGCCATCGATCGCCACGAAGCCCAGCGGGCCGGCTGCGTCCCACGCCGGCGGCGGCGGCAGCGGGCGGGGCTTCTCCGGCTTCTTGCCCTTGGCTACCCGGGTCCCCATGCCCGACTTCACGGCGACCTTGCCGCCGCTCTTGCCGCGCAGGTCGATGGCCTTGCCCTCGTGGTTGGCCACCGTCGACAGGCCGGCGTCGTCGACCGCCACCACCGCCGAGCCAGCGCCCAGGTGGGCCTCGGCCGACGGCGTGGTCACCGTGACCGACTTGCCCGACAGCTCGCCCAGCCGGGATCGCAGCGCGCCGCGCTCGAGCACCGCCTCGGGCGCGTCGATGCGGGCCCGGCGCCGCTCGGGGCCGTAGATGACCACGACCGTGTTCTCGCGCAAGAACAGCTGCTGGGTGTCGACGAACGTGACCTCGGCCGACGCGCGCTGCTCGGCGCCGACCCGCCAGGCCCGGAACAGGTCCATGCCGCGCCGGGCGTTGTCCCAGTCGCCGCCGCTGGGCTTGCGGACCCGGACCGGGCCGCTCTTGCCGGTCAGCTGGGCGTCAGGCGTCGGCTCGATGTGCGGCACCTTGACCACCTGCCCGGGCACCAGGTTGTGCGGCAGCTTGCCCAGCTGCGGGTTGAGCTTGTGGAAGTCGGTCAGGAGCTTGCGATCGCCGAGCGCCTTGATCGCGATGCCGATGCAGGTGTCGCCCTCCTGGATCACGTAGTCGTCGGTGGTCGGCTCGGCGTGGGCCACGAGCGCGGCGCCGAGCGTGCCGCCGAGCGCCGCGAGAAGAGACCAGGTGTGTACGCGCATGAAGCTATCTCCCAACCTTGCCGCGGCGGAGGCGCCGCTCGATCTTGCGGGCCGCGGCGTCGGCCGCGACCGGACGGGTCAACACGTCGACGGCGCCCAGCCGCGCCATCTGCAACGACGCCTCGATGTCGCCGGCATCGACGGTGGCGATCACCGGGCGACCGGTGGCTACCCAATGCGCCACCAGCTCGGGCGCGCCGTCGACCACCACCAGGTCGTGGGCCGGCGCGGCGCGGTCGGGCGCGTGGCCGTCGACCCGGTGGCTGGCGATGCCCGACGCCGCCAGCGCCACCATCACCTCGTCGGTCAGCGGGCCGACGACCGCGACGGTGCCGACCGCGGCGTCGGCCGGGGCGGCCTGGGTCGCCTCGGTGCGGGTCACCATCCGGTGGGCCCGGGCCTCGACCACCTTGCCGCGTCCGAACCCAGGCTCGGGGTGCCAGCCAGCGCCGGTCAGACCGTGGGCGATTCGATCGCACTCGGTGGCGATCTCCACCATCGACGGGCGATCCGACGGCGCCTTCTGCAGCATGCGGGACACCAGCAGCGCCACCGCCGGCGACACCCCCGGCACGATGGCGGGCAGGGTCGGCGCGGCGGTGTAGACGTGCTTGCTCATCACCAGCGCCGGCGTGCCCTCGAACGGCGGCCGATCGGCCACCAACTCGAACAGCACGCAGCCCAGCGCGTAGACGTCGGACGCCGCGGTCAGCGGCGCGGCCCGGGCCTGCTCGGGCGACATGTACGCCGGGGTGCCGCCGGTGACGTCGGCCTGGGTGAGCCGCCCGACCTGGGCGTCGCCGTCGAGGGAAAACGCCAGCCCGAAATCGATCACGACCACGCGCTCTTCGCCGGTGCGGCGATCGATGAACACGTTGTCGGGCTTGAGATCGCGGTGGACCAGGCCGGCCTCGTGGGCGTGGGCCATGGCGCGCGCGACATCAGCGGTGATGCTCAGGGCCCGGCCCAGCGCCAGCCCCTCGCCGGCGAGGCTGAACAGCGTGGTGCCCGACAGCATCTCCATCACCAGGTAGCCGGTGTGGCCGTCCTGCCCGACGTCGTAGATCTTGCACAGCCCGCGGTGATCGAGCCGCGCCGCCAGCTTGCCCTCGCGCAGGAAGCGCGCCCGCGCCAGCGGGTCGCCGATCGCCATCACCTTGATGGCCACGTCGCGGGTCAAGACCGTGTCGTGGGCCTTCCACACCGTGCCCATCCCGCCGGCGCCCAGCGCGCTGGTGAGCCGGTACCTCTCGAGGATCATCTGGTCGACGTCGACCACCATCGGGCCGGGGCTCGGCACGGTGGGGTGGCCGCTGTCGTCGCGCGAACGGTCGGTCACGTCGCCACCTCGTACAGCTCGAGCGGCTCGGCCCGGCCCGGCGCCTGGTGGCTGCCCAGCGGGATGTACTCCGGGCCCGGCGCGGCGTCGCGGGTCGAGCGCGACGCCAGGATCTGCTGGGGCCGGGCCAGCGCCTCGAGCCGGGCCGCGACGTTCACCGTGTCGCCGATGCAGGTGTACTCCATGCGGGCCTCGGACCCGAAGTTGCCGACCACCGCCTCGCCGGAGTTGATGCCGATCGCCAGGTGGATGGTCACGCCGTACTGGGCCTGCCAGGCCTCGTTGCCGATCTCCAGCCAGCGCAGCATGTCCTCGGCGGCGGCCACCGCGCGGCTGGCGTGATCGGGCTGGTCCGACGGCGCGCCCCAGAACGCCATGACGCAGTCGCCGATGAACTTGTCGACGGTGCCGCCGTGGCGGAAGCCGATCTCGGTCAGGATGGTGAACAGCTGGTTGAGGATGGCGACGACGTGCTCGGGCGGCAGCCGCTCGACCAGGCTGGTGAACGACGCGACGTCGGCGAACAACACCGTGATCTGCCGCCGCTCGCCGCCCAGGCGGAGGTCCTGCTGCTCGAGGACGATCTTGTCGACCAGCTGACCGGGCAGGTAGCGGCCGAGGTCGCCGCGGATCTTGCGCTCGCGGGCGATGGTGGCCTCGCTGGCCGCGAGGTCGGCCGCGGCGCCCGACATGGCGGTGGCCAGATCCTCGAGCTCGTCCCCGGTGTCGACCGTGACCCGACGATCGAACCGGCGGTGGGCCAGATCGTCGGCGAACCGCACCAGGGTCCGCACCGGCGCGGCCAACCGGCTGCTCCACAGCACCGCGGCCAGGATGGCCAGCACCATGGCGGCGACGATGGCCACGACGATCGCGCGGCGCATGGTGGCGATCGACGCGAACACCACCGCCTCGCGGCGCTCCGCCACCACCACCCACGGCACCTCGTGCAGGCTGCGGGCGGCGCCGACCACCGCGCCCCCGGCCCGCGGGTACACCCCGAACACGTCGAACGTGGTGGGCTTGGTGGCGTCGGCCGACCCGATCTTGCCCAGGACGCTGACCACGCCGTCGCCGCGCGCGGCCGGCAGCAGGAACGCCTTCTCCGGGTCGGGGTGCGCCAGGATCCGCAGGTTGGCGTCGACGATGTAGATCGCCTCGAGGTCACCGGGGAACACCTCCTTGGCCAGCTGCTCGACCTGGTCTTGCACCGCCGCGAGCGACACCGGCGCCATCACGAACCAGGTGGCGTTGGTCCCGCGCACCGGCACCACCATCATCGCCCGCGGCCCCAGGTCGCTGGCGAACGCCGCGCCCACCGCCGGCAGGCCGGCGGCGGCCGGGTCCGAGCTCCTCGGGCAAGGTCGTCGGCAGGAGCGTCGCCGCGCCTTCCTCGACGATCACCTCGATGGTCGCGCCGCGCTCGTCGTAGATGCCGGCCTGGTCGATGTCGGGGCTGGCGCTCACCAGCCGGCGGGCCACCGCGACGCGGGTGTCCTCCGGGGTGTCGCCGTCGGCCAGGGTCTTGGCGATCGCGGTCAGCACCGCTTCGGACTCGTCGAGGGCGCGGTCGCCGGCCCGGGCCAGATCGGCCACCACCGTCCGCAGCTGGGCCCGGATCGAGTCCTCGAGGGCGGTCCGGTTGACGTCGATCAACACCCACCCGACCACCGCCAGCGGCACCGCGACCAGGGCGACTGCCATGAGCGCCAGGCGGAGCCGGAACGAACGTCTACGGATCGACATGAGCCCCCGGACCTTGCCCCACCGGCGGGGGCGTCTGCCATGTACCAGCAGGGTAGGTGACGGTCACTTGGGCTCCGCCACCGCCGCCATCCGCCGGCTGCGGCTGCCAGCGATTCTCCGCAGCTTGCGCGCCAGGACGTCGGCCCGCACCGGCCGCGGGATCGCGTCCCGGCACCCCACCCGTACCCGGGCCGCCATCCCGTCGAAGTCGCCGGGCGGCACGTCGGTCAGCACCGGGACCGTGCCGGCCGCCAGCGTAGCCAGGCGCTCGAGGGTCGCGCCCGGCGCGTAGATCGCGGCCGGCGTGACCGGGCTGTCGAGCGGCAAGATCCGGACCCCGGCGGCGGCCAGCTCGACCCGGAGCTCGTCGTCGACCGGCCCGTCGACCCGCACCGCGATCGCGGCCCCGTCGTCGTCTTCGTGGACCACCGGCCGCGGCAGCACCCGCTCGGAGCGCTCGCGAAGCCGCAGCGCGCCGGAGGTGTCCCCGGTCGGCGCGAGCAGCTTGCCCAGCGCCTCGGCCAGCGCCGCCGCGGTCGGTCGCAGCGGCGGGCTCTTGCCCAGGGTGGCCAGCACCAGCTCGTCGAGCTCGGCCGGCACCGCCGGCTCGACCTCGAGCTCGCGCAGGGTCAGCGGCGGCGCGTAGGCGTGGCGGGTCAGGAGCTCGGCGACCTGCCCCAGGAACGGCGGCCGTCCGGCCAGGCACTCGTACAGCGTGCATCCCAGCGAGTAGACGTCCGACGGCGGGCCCACCGCCTTGCCGCGGGCCTGCTCGGGCGACATGTACGCCGGGGTGCCGCCCAGGATGCCCTCGTCGGTCATCCGCCCGATGGAACTCTCGGCGTCGGCGATGAACGCCAGGCCGAAATCGACCACCCGCACCATCACGCCCTCGTCGGTGTCCTCGACGAAGGTGTTCTCCGGCTTGATGTCGCGGTGGACCAGGTTGATGCGGTGCGCGGCCTCGAGCACCCGGGCCACCTGCAGGCCGATGGTGAGCGCGGTGGTGCGGGCCATGGGGCCGTGATCGAGGCGGGCCCGGAGCGTCGAGCCGACCAGCAGCTCCATCACCAGGTACAGGCCGGCCGGATCCTCGCCGAAGTCGAACACCCGGACCGCGTTGGGGTGGTGCAGGGTCGCCGCGACCCGGGCCTCGCGCACGAACCGCGCCCGGGCGTCGCCGCGCGACGCCAGGTTGGGGTGCAAGATCTTCACCGCCACGGCCCGGTCGAGCTCGAGCTGACGGGCTCGCCAGACCACGCCCATGGCGCCCTGGCCGATGGGCGCCTCGAGGCGGTACTTGCCGGCCAGCAGGTGTCCAGGCTCCACGGACTCCACAAGTATCACACCGTGTGTGCAGGTGAGCGGCGGGCGCGCGCCACACGCACCGCGGGGGGGCTTGCGCGGTGTCGCCCTGCTTGGTACGGAAGCCGCGCGGTCGCGCCGGTCGCGCCGCCAGGCCGAAGATGATCGAACGTTACAGCCGCCCCGCGTTTGCTGCCCTGTGGTCCGATGCCGCCCGGTTCGCGCTGTGGCTGGACATCGAGCTGGCCGCGTGCGCGGCGATGGAGCGCACCGGCCGGGTGCCGGTCGGGACCGCGGCCACCGTGCGCGCCAAGGCCGAGGGCCGCCTCGACCCGGCGCGGATCCTCGCCATCGAGCAGACCACGCGCCACGACGTGATCGCGTTTCTGACCCACGTCGAGGAGCTGGCCGGCGAGCCGGCGCGGTGGCTGCACCTGGGCATGACCTCGTCGGACGTGCTCGACAGCGCGCTGGCCATGCAGACCGTGCGGGCGCTGGCCGGCATCCGCGAGGGCCTCGACGGGCTCCTGGGCGCGCTGGCCGAGCAGGCCCGGGCCCACGCCGGCACCCCGATGATGGGGCGCTCCCACGGCATCCACGCCGAGCCGATCACCGCCGGCCTCACCTTCGCGCGGTGGTACGCCGAGGTGGCGCGAGCGCGGGTCCGCATCGAGCGGGCCCAGGCCACCATCGCCGTCGGCAAGATCGCCGGCGCCGTCGGCGTGTACGGCAACCTCGATCCGGCCATCGAGGCCGACGCGCTGGGCCAGCTGGGCCTGGCCGGCGAGACCGTGGCCACCCAGATCGTGGCCCGCGATCGCCACGCCGAGGTCCTGTGGGCGCTGGCGATGGTCGGCACCGCCGTCGAGCAGATCGCGCTGGGCGTCCGGCACTGGCAGCGCACCGAGGTGGGCGAGGCGGAGGAGGGCTTCGGCGCCGGCCAGAAGGGGTCGAGCGCGATGCCCCACAAGAAGAACCCGATCCTGTCGGAGAACCTGTGCGGCCTGGCGCGCCTGCTGCGGGGCTACGCCGGGGCCGGGCTCGAGGACGTCGCCCTGTGGCACGAGCGCGACATCTCGCACTCCTCGGTGGAGCGGGTCAGCTTCCCCGACGCCACCATCCTGACCGACTTCATGCTGGCCCGGGCCACCGGCCTGGTCCGCGGGCTGGTGGTCCACCCCGAGCGCATGCGCGCCAACCTCGAGGCCTCGGGCGGGCTGTGCTTCTCGGAGGCGGTGCTGCTGGCGCTGGTGGCGCGGGGCCTGCCGCGGCAGGAGGCCTACGTGTTCGTCCAGCGCTGCGCGCACGCCGCCATGCGCGAGGGCGCGACGGTCGGCGCCGCCCCGCCGCCAGGCCGCTTCCGCGCGCTGCTCGGGGCCGACCCCGACGTGGCCCGCCACCTGTCGGCCGACCAGCTCGACGCCTGCTTCGATCTCGACCACCACCTGCGCCACGCGCCGGCCATCCTGGCCCGCGCGCTCGGCGATCGCTCGCCACCGTAGCGCCGGAGCCGCCATGGACCACGTCGCCGCTCTCCACGCCCAGCTCGCCCACACCCTCGATCACACCGGCTGGACGACGATGGCCGGTCGCGGCCCGCTGGAACGCTACGACGGCAAGGTCCGCGACTGCTACATCGACCGCGGCCGCGGCGAGCGGGTCATCGTCGTCACCGATCGGCTGAGCGCGTTCGACATGGTGATCGGGCTCATCCCGTGGAAGGGCCAGGTGCTCAACCAGATGGCCCAGCACTGGTTCCGCGAGACCGCCCACCTGGCGCCTAACCACGTGGTCGCCTCGCCCGACCCCAACGTCACCATCGCCCGCGAGGTGCGGCCGCTGGCGGTCGAGCTGGTCATGCGCGCGTACCTGACCGGGGTCACCTCGACGTCCATCTGGCGCGCCTACGAAGCCGGGGCCCGCACGTTCGCCGGGCACGCGCTGCCCGACGGCCTGCGCAAGAACCAGCCGCTGCCGCGGCCGCTGCTCACGCCGTCGACCAAGGCGGCCAAGGGCGGCCACGACGTCACGGTCAGCCAGGACCAGCTCCTGGCCATGGGGCAGGTGACCGCCGCCGAGTTCGAGCAGGCCGCGGCCATCGCCGCCCGGCTGTTCGCTTTCGGCCAGGCCCGGGCCGCCGAGCGCGGGCTCATCCTGGCCGACACCAAGTACGAGCTGGGCGTGACCGCGGCCGGCGAGGTCATCGTCATCGACGAGATCCACACGCCCGACTCGTCGCGCTACTGGCACGCCGACGACTACGAGGCGCGCCTGGCGGCGGGGCAGGAGCCGCGCAGCCTCGACAAGGAGTACGTGCGCCGGTACCTGGCGGAGGAGGCCGGCTACCGGGGCGACGGACCGCCGCCGCCGCTGCCCGATCATGTCCGGGTCGAGGCCGCGCGCCGCTACATCGCCAGCTACGAGCTGATCACCGGGACGCCGTTCGTGGGCGTCCCCGGCGACGCGCACGCCCGCATCGCCGCAGCCCTGGGGGCGGCGTGACCGTGCCGCCCGGCACCCTGGTCATCCCGGGCGCCGCGTGGTCGGCCGGCCCGGTGGCGCGCGCGGTGGCGCGGCTGGCCGCGGCCGGCAACCCCGGCGTCACCGGCGCCGACGTCGCGTGGCTGTACCTGGTCCAGCTGCGCCCGGGCCACGCGCTCACCGCCGCCGCGCGGGCGCTGCTCGACGACCTGGTCGGCGCGGCGGACGATCCGGCCGCGCCGCCGGAGGCCGCCGAGCGGGTGGTCGTGCCGCGCCTGGGCACCATTTCGGCGTGGTCGTCGAAGGCCACCGACATCGCCCACACCTCCGGCCTCGACGGCGTGGCCCGCATCGAGCGCGGCGCGCGCTGGCGCCTGCACGGCGCGGTGGTGGATCGGGCCGGGCTCGACTTGGCCATCGCCGACCGCATGACCGAGGCGGTGGTCGACAGCGCCGCCGCCGCGCTGGCCGGGCTGTTCGCCGCCACCGCGACGCCCCGGCCGCTGGGCCACGTGGCGCTGGGCGCCGACCCGCGCGCCGCGCTGGTGGCCGCCGATTCTGCGCTGGGCTTGGCCCTGGCCGCCGACGAGATCGACTACCTGGCGGCGGCCTACCGCGCGCTGGGCCGCGATCCGACCGACGTCGAGCTGATGATGTTCGCCCAGGCCAACAGCGAGCACTGTCGCCACAAGATCTTCAACGCCCGGTTCGAGGTCGACGGCGTGGCCCAGGAGCGCTCGCTGTTCCAGCTGATCAAGGCCACCACCGCGGCCAGCCCCGGCGGCGTGCTGTCGGCCTACCACGACAACGCGGCGGTGTTCGCCGGCAGCCCCGGGGTGCGGTTCTTCCCCGACGGCGACCGGGTCTACCGCGGTCACGCCGAGGACGTCCACGTCCTGCTCAAGGTCGAGACCCACAACCACCCGACCGCGATCGCCCCGTTCCCCGGCGCCGCCACCGGCTCGGGCGGCGAGATCCGCGACGAGGGCGCCACCGGCCGCGGCGGCAAGCCCAAGGCCGGCCTGGTCGGCTTCACGGTGTCGAACCTGCGCCTGCCCGAGGCGGCGCGACCGTGGGAGGTCGACCACGGCCGGCCGGCCCGGATCGCCAGCGCGCTGACCATCATGCTCGAGGGGCCGCTCGGCGCCGCGGCGTTCAACAACGAGTTCGGCCGGCCGGCGATCGGTGGCTACTTCCGCACCTTCGAGCTGACCGTGCCCGGCCCCGACGGCCCCGAGGTGCGCGGCTACCACAAGCCGGTGATGATCGCCGGCGGCATCGGCAACGTCCGGCCCGGCCACGTCGACAAGCTGCCGCTGCCCGACGGCGCGCCGCTCGGCGTGCTGGGCGGACCGGCGTTGCTGATCGGCCTGGGCGGCGGCGCGGCGTCGTCGATGGCCCAGGGCGCGTCGTCGGCCGACCTCGACTTCGCGTCGGTGCAGCGCGACAACGCCGAGATCGAGCGGCGGTGCCAGGAGGTGATCGACGCCTGCTGGGCGCTGGGCGACGACAACCCGATCGTCAGCGTCCACGACGTCGGCGCCGGCGGCCTGTCCAACGCGCTGCCCGAGCTGGCCCACGGCGGCGGCCGCGGCGCGCGGCTCGATCTCCGGGCCATCCCGTCGGGGGATCCGGCGATGGCACCGGCCGAGCTGTGGTGCAACGAGGCCCAGGAGCGCTACGTCATCGCCCTGGCCCCGGGCCGCGAGGCGGCGTTCGCGGCGCTGTGCGCGCGCGAGCGTGCGCCGTGGGCGATCCTCGGTCACGCCACCGCGGCCAGCCACTTGACCGTCGACGATCCGCTGCTGGGTGCGCCGGCGGTGGACCTCCCGCTCGACGTCATCCTGGGCAAGGCCCCGCGCATGGTGCGCCAGGCGGCCCGGGTCGCGGTGGCGCACCGGCCGCTCGACCTGGCCGGCGTCACGGTCGCGGCCGCCCTCGAGCGCGTGCTGCGCCTGCCCGCCGTGGCCGACAAGACCTTCCTGGTCACCATCGGCGATCGCTCGGTCGGCGGCCTGGTCGTCGCCGAGCCCATGGTCGGCCGGTGGCAGGTCCCGGTCGGCGACGTCGCGGTCACCGCCACCGACTTCGTCGGGGTGACCGGCGAGGCCATGGCCATGGGCGAGCGGCCCCCGGTGGCGCTGCTCGACGCCGGCGCGGCGTCGCGGCTGGCCATCGCCGAGGCGCTCACCAACCTGGCGGCGGCGCCGATCGCCGCGCTGGGTGACGTCAAGCTGTCGTGCAACTGGATGGCGGCGGCGGGCTGGCCCGGCGAGGACGCCCGCCTGTACGACGCGGTGCAGGCGGCCAGCGGGTTCGCGCTCGCGCTGGGCCTGGCCATCCCGGTCGGCAAGGACTCGATGTCGATGCGCACGGTGTGGCGCGACGACGCCGGCGACCACGCGGTGGTCGCCCCGATCACGCTGGTGGCCACCGCGGCGGCCCCGGTCACCGACATCGGCCAGGTGCTGACGCCGGTCATCCCGCTCGACGACGGCCCGGTGGCGTTGCTGATGATCGAGCTGGGCGCCGCCGGCGCCGACCCCGACCTGCGCCTGGGCGGGTCGTGCCTGGCCCAGGCCTTCGGCCAGCTGGGCGACGCCGCGCCCGACGTCGATCCGGCCGACCTGGCCCACGCGCTGGCGGTGGTCCAGGCCCACCGCGGCCGGCTGCGCGCCTACCACGATCGCGCCGACGGCGGGCTCATCGTGACGCTGCTCGAGATGGCCTTCGCCTCGGGCGCCGCCCTCGACGTCCGGATTCCGGACGGCCTCGAGCCGCTGGCGACGCTGTTCGCCGAGGCCCCCGGCCTGGTGGTCGCGGTGGCCCCGGCCGAGGTCGACGCGCTGGTGGCCGCGCTGGGCGCGCGCTTCGCCCGTCGGGCCTGGGTGGCGGCCACCGCCACGCCCGGCGAGCAGATCCGGATCTCGGCCGGTGGTGAGGTCGTGCTCGACACCAGCCGCCACCAGCTGCGCGCGGCGTGGTCCGACACCACCTGGCGGATGCAGGCGCTGCGCGACGACCCCGCGTGCGCCGCCGCCGAGCACGCGCTGCGCACCGATCCGGCCGACCGCGGGTTGGTCGAGCGTCCGGTCGCGCCGCCGCCGCCGCGCCGCTTCCGCGGCCCGCGCCCGCAGGTCGCCATCCTGCGCGAGCAGGGCTGCAACTCCCACGTCGAGATGGCCGCCATGTTCGACGCTGCTGGCTTCACCGCGGTCGACGTCCACATGACCGAGCTCCACGCCGGCCTGGCCCTCGATCGCTTCCGCGGCCTGGTGGCGGTGGGTGGCTTCTCCTACGGCGACGTCTTCGGCGCCGGCCAGGGCTGGGCCAAGAGCATTCTGTACGGCGCCACCGCGCGCGCTGCGCTGACCGGGTTCTTCGCGCGCCCCGACACGTTCTCGCTCGGCGTGTGCAACGGCTGCCAGATGATGGCGGCGATCCGCGAGCTCATCCCCGGCGCGGCCCGCTGGCCCCACTTCGCCCGCAACACCAGCGAGCAGTTCGAGGCCCGGCGCGCGCTGGTCGAGGTGCGGCCGTCGCCGTCGGTGTTGTTCCGGGACCTGGTCGGCGCCCGCCTGTCGATCGTCGTGTCCCACGGCGAGGGCCGGGCCGTCGAGCGCGCCCCGGGCGACCTGGCGGTGCTGGCCGATGCCGGGCAGGTGGTGCTGGGCTTCGTCGACGCCGATGGCCGGCCGACCGAGCGCTACCCGCGCAACCCCAACGGCTCGCCGGGCGGCGTGACCGGCTTCACCACCGTCGACGGCCGCGCCACCATCCTCATGCCGCACCCCGAGCGCAGCCCGCGCTCCGACTGGCGCCACCTGTTCGCCAGCGCTCGCGCCTGGGTCGGCTGACCGCGCGGCTAGCGTCGCCCGCGGGCATGCCCAGCGGCTAGGCCCGGGCCGCCAGCGCCGGCCACAGCCACAGCGCCCCGCTGCCGACCAGCAGGCCGCGCGCCGCCAGCGGCCGCCAGCGAGTCGAGTCGACCCCGAGGACGTCGAGCACGTCATCGGCCCCGGCGAGCAACAGGCGCAGGCCGGGCAGGGCGCCCAGGCAGCTCACCGCGACCGCGACCTGGGCCGCGGTGCTCGGGGGACGCGCCAGGATCGCCAGTGGCCAGACCGCCGCCACCAGAAACACCTCGGCCACCACCACCACGCCGATGCCCCAGCGATAGCCGGCCAGCGCCGCCACCGCCGCCACCGCGAGCACGGCCGCCAGCTCGGGGTTGTGAGCGTGGGTCGGCAGGGCGAGGGCGGCGGCGGCGGCGGCCAGGCCGGTGAGGGCCACCCAGCGATCCCGTCCGGTGGTCCATCGATCGCCCATAAGACAAATGTAATCGATCGACGACAAGAGTGCGACGAATTGTATATCCGCAGCGACAACTGTCACGAGTGGCTCGCGCAGGTTAATGATTTCAGGTGTCTGCGGTGCAAGCGCATCCACCCCGAGTCTTCGTCATCGGCCGATCCACAACCCCCGGCGGGGCCGCGCGGCGGAGAACCCGCGGCGAGCCCACCTCCGCCAAACCCAAGGCACCTTGCCCGGCCGTGAACCCGCGGCTGAGCCCACCACCGCCAAACCCACGGCTACCTCGCCCCGCCGCGGTATCCGTGGCAGGCTCACCGCATGACCTGGATCCTGATCAAGCTCGCGATCCGCCTCGTGGTGTTCACCGGTGTGTTCTGGTTCGCGGCGCGCAAGCACCCCAAGATCACGATCGAGCCGCGGTGGTCGGTGCCGCTGGTGGCGGGGTTGTTCGCGATCCTCAACGTCGGCCTGTACTGGATTCTACGGCCGGTGCTGAACCTGGCGACGTTCAACGTCGCGTGGTTCGCGATGCCGCTCATCATCAACCTGCTGCTCCTGATCGCCACCATCCGCGTGTTCCAGAACAAGAAGTGGCTCCAGATCGACGGGGTGATGGCCACGCTCCTCATGGCCGGCTTCCTGTCGATCGCCCACGGCGTCCTGTACGTCGCCCTCGACTACATCCCCGGCAAGGTCTAGCCGCCGCGGCCTGCGGGCCCGCCGCTACAGGTAGGCCGGGTCGCGGTGCTCGCCCAGCACCGCGCGGAACTCGTCGCAGATCTCGCCGACCGTGACGCCGTCGCGGACCGCGTCGATGATGGGCGGCATCACGTTGATCTGGTCATCGCCCAGGGCGCGGCGCACGGCCGCCAGGCGCGCCGCGACCACGGCCGGGTCGCGCCGGGCCTTCCAGGCCTTGCACCGCGCGACCTGGTCGCGCTCGACGTGCTCCTCGATCTTGAGGGTCGGGATGCCGTCGCCATCCTCAGGGGTGACGTACTTGTTGACCCCGACGATGCCGCGCTCGCCGGTGTCGACCTGGCGCTGGAAGTCGTAGGCGGCGCGGGCGATCTCGCGCTGGGGGTAGCCCTCCTCGACGGCGCGGACGATGCCGCCCATCGCGTCGATCTTGGTGATGTAGTCCCACGCCGCCGCCTCGACCTGGTCGGTCAGGGTCTCGACGAAGTAGCTGCCGCCCAGCGGGTCGGCCACCGCGGCCACGCCGCTCTCCTCGAGGATCACCTGCTGCGTGCGCAGCGCCAGCTGCGCGGCCGCCTCGGTCGGCAGCGCGTAGGTCTCGTCGTAGCTGTTGGTGTGGAGGCTCTGGGTGCCGCCCAGCACCGCGGCGAGCGCCTGCATGGTCGTGCGCACCACGTTGTTGAGCGGCTGCTGGGCCATCAGCGACACGCCGGCGGTCTGGGCGTGGGTGCGCAGCATCCACGACCGCGGGTTGGTCGCGCCGAACCGCTCGCGCACGATCTTGGCCCACATGCGGCGGCCGGCCCGGAACTTGGCGATCTCCTCGAAGAAGTCGTTGTGGACGTCCCAGAAAAACGACAGCCGGGGCGCGAACTCGTCGACCGGGATGCCGGCGTCGACGCCCAGCTGCAGGTAGCCGATGCCGTCGGCCAGGGTGAACGCCAGCTCCTGGACCCCGGTCGCGCCGGCCTCCCGGATGTGGTAGCCGCTGATGGAGATGGTGTTCCACAAGGGCATCTCCTTGGTGCACCAGGCCAGCATGTCGCGGATGATCCGCATGTGGCCGCGGATCGGGCTGATCCACTCCTTCTGGGCGATGAACTCCTTGAGCATGTCGTTCTGGAGCGTGCCGCGCAGCTTGTCGGGGCTGACCCCCTGCTGCTCGGCCACCACCACGTACAGCGCCAGCAGCACCGCCGCCGGCGCGTTGATGGTCATCGACGTCGACACCTGATCGAGCGGGATGTCGCCGAACAGGCGGGTCATGTCCTCGAGCGAGGCCACGCTCACACCCTCGCGGCCGACCTCGCCCAGCGACCGCTCGTGCTCGGGGTCGTAGCCCATGAGCGTCGGCATGTCGAACGCGGTCGACAGGCCGGTCTGGCCCGACGCCAGCAAGAACTTGAAGCGGCGGTTGGTGTCCTCGGGGGTGCCGAAGCCGGCGAACATCCGCATCGTCCACGGCTTGCCGCGGTACATCGTCGCGTGCGGGCCGCGGGTGTACGGATAGCTGCCGGGATCGCCGAGGGACGTCTGGTAGCTCCAGCCGCGCTCGGCGAGATCGTCGGGGCCGTAGCTGGCCTTGAGCGGCAGGCCCGACAGCGTGGCGGGCTCGGACGGGACCAGGGGGCGAGGGCTTCTTGGTGACCGTGGCCATTGACGCTCGTTGCTGCCACACGGCGGTGCGACCCTGCGCGGCGTCGATCGTCCGGCCGGCGCGCTCGCACGGCCACCCCAGGCGCTTCCTGGTGCGACCTGGCTGACCGTCTCCCTGCGCGAGGTGATCCACTACCTCGACACCACCCTCGGGATCGATCGCTTCCGCGACTACGCGCCCAACGGGCTGCGAGGTCGAGGGGGCCATGGAGGTCGACACCGTCGTGACCGGGGTGTCGGCCAACCAGGCGCTGTTCGACCGGGCCGTCGAGCTCGGCGCCGACCTGGTGGTGGTCCACCACGGCCTGTTGTGGGGCCCCGGCCTCGGGCCGATCACCGGGCCGACCGCGCGCCGGCTGCGGACGCTCCTGGCCAACGACGTGTCGCTGGCCGCGTACCACCTGCCGCTCGACAAGCACGCCCGCCTCGGCAACAACACCGGGCTGGCCGACGCGATGGGGCTGGCCCTGGCCGACCGCACCGCCTTCGGTGACGTCAAGGGCGTGGCCCTCGGCCTGGCCGGCGCCTGGGCTGCCCCGGTGTCACGCGCCGAGGCGATCGCGCGCGTCACCGCCGGCGTCCTCGGCGCCCGGGCCGCGCCCTTCGTGTTCCCGTACGGCCCGGCCACGGTGCGCAAGGTCGGGATGTGCTCGGGGGCGGCGGGCGACCTGGTCGAGGCCGCGGTCGCGGCCGGGTGCGACCTGTTCGTCACCGGCGAGCTGGCCGAGCGGGCCGGCGAGCTGGCCCGCGAGCTCCAGATCACGCTGGTCGCCGCCGGCCACTACGCCACCGAGGTGTTCGGCCCGACCCGGGTCGCCGACGAGCTGCGCCGCCAGTTCCCGACCCTGACCGTCCACTTCGTGCCGGTGGTGACCCCGCTATGACCCAGCCCAGCCCGGTGCGGTTGCCGACCGGCGTCCGCGACTTCTTGCCCCGGCCCGCGGCCCGCCGCCGGGCCATCGCCGAGCGCCTGCTGTCGACGTTCGAGGCGTGGGGCTACCAGCGCATCATCACCCCGGCGTTCGAGTGCGCCGACGTGCTCGAGCGGGGCCTCGGCGGCGACGCCCGGGCCGCTGCCATCCGGTTCGTCGAGCCGGGCAGCGGCGAGGTGGTCGCCCTGCGACCCGACTTCACGCCCCAGGTGGCGCGGCTGGCGGCCACCCGGCTGGGCGACGTCGGCGGCCCGGTCCGGCTGTGCTACGACGGCTCGGCCCACCGGATGATGGCCACCGGGCACGGCGCGCAGGTCCCGCGCGAGGTGCTCCAGGCCGGCATCGAGCTGGTCGGCGCCGACGGGGTGGACGCCGACGCCGAGGCCATCGCGCTGGCGGCCGCCGCCCTGGGCGCAGCCGGCCTGGGCGAGGTGCAGCTCGACCTCGGCCACGTCGGCTTGGCCGCCGAGGCGATGGCCGCGGTCGCGCCGGCCGCGCACGACGCCGTGGCCACCGCGCTGACGCGCAAGGATCGGGACGGGGTGGCGCGGGCCACCGCGGGCCTGGCCGACGCCGATCGCGCCAAGCTGGTGGCGCTGGTCGAGCTGTGGGGCCCGCTGCCCGAGGTCTTGGCGCGGGCCCAGGCCTTGCCGTGGTCGGCCGCCGCCGGCGCCGCGCTGGTCCAGCTGGCGGACACCGCCGCTCGCGTGGCGCAGCTGGCGCCGCCGGTCCGCCTGTCGGCGGATCTCGGCCTGGGGCGCGGCTTCGAATACTACACCGGGGTCCGGTTCGCCGCGTTCGCGCGGGGCGCGGCCGACGCGGTGGCGCGCGGCGGTCGGTACGACGGCCTGGTCGGGCGCTACGGCCGGGCCACCGGGGCCGTGGGCTTCGCGGTCGACATCGAGGCGGTCGCGGTGGCGCAGCGGGCCGCCGGCCTGGCCACACCCGAACCGCCGCCAGGCGTCCTGGTGGTGGGCGCGGCTGCGCCGGTGGTCGCCGCCGCGCTGCGGTCGGCCGGGGTCCGGGCCGCGCCCCACCACGCGGCGTCGGTGCCGCCGGGCTATCTGGCCGCGACCGGGTTTCACCACGTCATCGATCTGGCCGCGGCGACGCTCGGCGCGGTCGATCGGCCGGGCGTCGTCGAGATCCCGCGCGCGACGATCGCGGCGGCCTCCGCTGGTGACGCCCAGGCCCTGGCCGCTATCGTGACCGCCGTCCCAGCCGGGGCGCGGTGACCAACCAACCGAGGAGCTACCGATGTCCGTCGTGATCGTGGTCGGCGCCCAGTGGGGCGACGAGGGCAAGGGCAAGGTGGTGGACCTGTACGCCGAGGCGGCCGATACGGTCGTGCGCTACGGCGGCGGGGCCAACGCCGGCCACACCCTGGTCATCCAGGGGCAGAAGCTGGTGACCCACCTGGTCCCGTCCGGCGTCTGCCATCCCAACAAGCCATGCGTGCTCGGCGGCGGCATGGTCATCGACCCGCACACGCTCCTCGACGAGATCGCCGAGCTGTCGGCCCGCGGGCTGTTGGCCAACGGCGAGCTGCTGGTGGGCCAGGACGCCCACGTGATCTTGCCGTACCACAAGCGCGTCGAGCAGCTGCGCGAAGAGCGCAAGCACGCCATCGGCACCACCCGGCGCGGCATCGGCCCGGCCTACGAGGCCAAGATCGCGCGCCGCGGTGTGCGCATCCGCGACCTGTTCCGGCCGGCCCGGCTGCGCGAGCTGGTCGACGCCAACCTCGACGAGCTGGTGCCGATCATGCTGCACCTGGGCGGCGCAGCCCCCACCGCGGCCGAGGTCGAGGGCTGGATCGCTGACGCCCTCGCGGCCGGTGAGCGCCTGCGGCCCCACGTCGGTGACGCCAGCCGCTTCGTGGCCGACAAGATCTCCGCGGGCGCCAACGTGTTGTTCGAGGGGGCCCAGGGCACGCTCCTCGACATCGATCACGGCACCTATCCGTTCGTGACCTCCTCGTCGACGATCGCCGCCGGTGCCTGCCAGTCCACCGGCATCGGGCCGTCGAAGATCGACCGGGTCATCGGCATCACCAAGGCGTACGCCACGCGGGTCGGCGCCGGCCCGTTCCCGACCGAGCTGCACGGCGAGGCCGGCGAGGCGCTGCGCCAGGCCGGCGGCGAGTTCGGCGCGACCACGGGTCGCCCCCGGCGGTGCGGGTGGCTCGATCTGCCAGCCCTGCGGCTGGGCGTGCGGCTGTCGGGCATGGACGGCCTGGCGCTGACCAAGCTCGACGTGCTGGCCGGGTTGCCCGAGGTCAAGGCCTGCGTGGCCTACACCCTCGACGGGCGTGAGCTCGACGAGCTGCCCACCGATCCCGACGACATCGCGCGGGCCGTGCCGGTGTACGCGAGCTACCCAGGGTGGACCTCGCTGGCGGGCGCCCGGAGCTTCGACGATCTGCCGGCCACCACCCGGGCCTACGTCGACACCATCGGCAAGCTGGCCGGCGTGCCGTTCTACCTGGTGTCGGTGGGGGCCGATCGCGCGGACCACCTGCGCGCTGCGCGATCGAGCTATGTTACGGGCGCCGCGAGTGCAGGGGCGGGGCGCGGCCTTGAAGGCGGAACGGGCGCGCCGGCCCTGGCGTCGCCGCGACGACGGATGATAGATTTTCGCCAAGGTCCGGGGGCCTGGGTTCGGCCAAGCGGCCCTGCCAACGGCGAGAAACAGGAACGCCCCATGAAGATCGTCTGCGACGCTTGCTCCGCGAAGTACTCCATTGCCGATGAGAAGGTCAGGGCAAGGTCTTCAAGATCCGCTGCAAAAAGTGCAGCAATATCATTGTCGTGCGTGGCACTGGCGGTGCCGAGGAGGCAGCCGCCCCGCCGCCGCGGCGGAACCCTTCGACCAGAAGGAGACGCGGGTCTACGACTACGGCGGTTACGACGGCGCGCCGCCCGCGGACGGCAGCGTCTGGCACATCACGGTCGACCAGAGCCAGATCGGCCCATGACCGTGGCCGACGTGCAGGCTCCGGTTCGCGGCGGGCGAGATCGACGGCGAGTCGTACATCTGGCGCGGGCTTCGCCAAGCTGGCAGCCTGTCGCAGGTCGCGGTTCGCCAGCTTGGTCGCCGGCGGTAGCTTCGACCGCCCAACCGTCCGTCAGGCCAGGACGCGGTCGCCAGCATGTTCCGGATCTACCAACTACGACGACCCGGCCTCCGGCCGAGGGGACCCCAACGACGTCTTCGCCGCGCACGCGGCCCAGCAGGACGACGGCGGCGGCTCCGCGGACCTGTTCGGTCAGAAGGCCGCTGCGGCGCCACGGACCTCCCGGCGCACCGACGCGCCGGCCCCGGCCGCCGACGCACCCCTGTTCGGCAGCGCCGAGGTCGCGCGCGGCGCGGAGCCGCAGGTGGTCTCGTCGATGAAGGGACAGCGCAACGAAAACTCGGTGCTGTTCTCGCTCGGCAACCTGGCGGCGTTGGCCAGCGATCAGCCGCGCGCGCCGGCGGCCTCGGCCTCGACGTCGGCGCCCGGCACGGCCGGCCACGGCGGCGGTGAGGGCTCGGGGCTCATCGACATCCGGTCGATGGCCAGCGCGTACCTCGGCGGTGGGGCCAAGCCCGGCATGTCGCCGTCGGGCCCCAAGATCGGCTCGGCCGACGACCTCCCGGTGTTCTCGACCGCGGCGTTCAGCGAGCCTGCGGTGATCATGCCGACGCTCGGCGGCGCCCGGAACAACAACAAGCTGATGTACGTGCTGCTCGGCGCCGTCGCGCTGTTGGCCATCGTGGCGGTGGTGTTGGTCGTGGTGGTGATGGGCAAGAAGGACTCGAAGACCCCGTCGGTCGCCGCCAACGACGTCGCCGCGAAGGCCGGCGACGCCACCGACAAGGACAAGGAGCCAGGCGTCGCCGCAGGTCCTGACGGCGCGGCCAAGGCCGCCGCCGGCGCTGAGGGCCCGGCCGGCGGAACCGAGCCGACCGGCGGAACCGAGCCGGCCGCGCCCGAGCCGGTCAAGCCCGAGCCGGTCAAGCCCGAACCGGTCAAGCCCGAACCGGTCAAGCCCGAGCCGGTCAAGCCGGACCCGAAGTCGTCGTCCAGCTCGAAGTCGTCGTCCTCGTCGTCGTCCAGCTCGAAGTCGTCGTCCTCCTCCTCCTCGAGCACCAAGACCACGCCGACCAAGCCGGATCCGGCGCCGTCGAGCGGCGGCAGCTGCATGGACGAGGTGAGCTGTATGCTGGCCGTGAAGAAGCCGGCGTGCTGCGACCGCTACGGCGGCGGCAAGAAGTCCTCGGGCTCGACGTCGAGCAGCGGCTCGAGCGGCAGCTC
>JAWKQV010000009.1:165000-313780 GCA_041389965.1 Kofleriaceae bacterium
CGCCGCCGGTGGCTCAGGGTTTGGCCGCAGGGGGGCGCTTGGGCGCCAGGGCGGGTGGGGCGGTCGGCCGGGTGGGACGGCGCCGTGGGGGCGCACCCCATGGGCCGTGCTCAAACAGTCCTCGCGCTGGCGAGAGCGCGTGGCGCGGTGCATGGGCGGGGACCGGTGAACACCGAGGTGCAGCGCGGGCGCTGCGGAACTGCGCGCGGCCCATGGGTGCGCCCCCTGGCGCGAGGCCGGCGGCGACGGTGGTTCGGTGCGGGAGGCGATTGGCGGTCGGGGATCGGCTGCGGGCGGGCTTTGGCGCGAGCGCGGGTGCGACGGTGGTTGGGTGCGGGAGGCGATCGGCAGTCGGGGATCGGCTGTGTCAGGCGGCACGTAACATGACCCCCGCGCGCCACGAAAACTGACCCCTCACCCGCGGAGGGTAAGCGATGAGAAAGACGCACGAAAGCGAGGTCGGGACGATGGTCGTCCCGATGCTAGTGCCGCGCGCGAGCGGAAGGGGGGGCGATAGGCATGTCCGGTGGGCTGTCGTGGTGCCCGTCTGGACGGGCTGCCGGGACTGTCAGGTCCCAGGGCAGTGGGCAGGGGGCCTGCGTCGCGCGGTCTTGCGGGCTGGCGCAGGTCTTGCTCACGGATGGTGCGATGATGAAAGAGTTCATCGGCGCCGCGCTGGTTCTGATCTTGGCCACGACAGGGAGCGCCGGCGGGGACGGGTACGCTCCCGAGGTGATTCCTCGCTCGTCAGGGCGAGCCCTCGAGGTATGGGGCGACGTCGGACGCACGTCGCCGGCGGGAGGCACGGCGGTTGGGTCGAGTCTGGGGGGCGCGGTCGGCTATCGCTCGCAGCGCGGGCCGTGGTCACGAGCCGTCAGCGTCGGCGTTGCGTACGGGAAGGCCGGGGACACGGCGGGGGTAGATGCTGCGCTTGTGGGGAGCATCGGGCGCTGGTTGGGACCGGCGGATGGTGTGCTCCGCGGTGTGTTGTGGCTCGATGGGGCCGCGCCGGTGTTGGATGGTCAACCCCAGGCCACGGCGGTCGGGCGCGGCGCCTATCTTCCACCCACCAGCGGCGCGCCGGCGCTTGGGCTGCGTTCTGGCGTGCGGGTGGATGCCGGGACCCTGCTCGGGTACGCCGAGGTCGGGGCCACGGCGCGGTTTGGGCGCAGTGACCACGGCTCGTCGGCCTCGGCGAGTCTGTGGTTTTCGGCTGCCGGGCGGGGCTGGCTCACGCGGTGGCTCGGCGTCGAGGCGTACGTCCATGGGCGCGTCATTCCAGGCTTTGTGCGAGCGGACGAAGGGGTCGCCGTCGGCGGCGGCGTGGTCATCGGGACGCGCACCGGCGTGGTCACGTTCCACGTCGAGGGGCGGCTCGACACCTGCGATCCGTCGGTGCCGCAGGACGATCCCAGGTCCTGTCTCCGGGCGGTGGTGGGCTACGCGCACGAGCTGTGACGGTTCCCAGACGCGCTGGCGCGGCCGGCCTCTGCTAGGCGCGGCGCGGGCGGGGCTGTCGAGCGCTAGGCGTGTTGGCGCCGTCCCGGCCGCGAGGTTCCAGGGGGCCGTGCGTGTGGGGGGCTGGGTCGGGGTTAGGCGATGTCCGCGGGCAGCAAGGTCGGGGGCCGATTGGCGGTGCAAGCTATTGAAATGGTGTGTGTGGTTGGCCGGGCATTGGAGTTGCTTCAGGTCGAGTGGTCCTCCCCCTTTCCCCCACCAGGAGTCTTCCATGTCCAAGTTTGTCGAGATCGAGGCTGAGCAAGTCGAGCACGTGACGGGCGGCGCGTTCAACTGGGGCTCGCTGGCCCAGTCGGTGCTGCAGAACGTTTCGGGGCAGCTGACGCAGGGCGGCTCTCCCGCCGGCGGGATCCTCGGGATGTTCTCGGGGGTGCTGGGCAAGCTGGGCGGTCCAGGCGGTGGGGCGCAGGCGGGGGGGCCGGCTGGCGGCGCGATGAGCGAGGGCTGACCCGTGCCGTCGGTGTGCAGCTAGACGGCACGTCACGCGCGTGTTACCGACGCCAGATGTCCGTCGACGTGGCGCTCCGCCGGTTTCGCGCTGAGCACGCCGGCGTGTTCGGGTTGTTGTGGCGTCGGCTGGGCGAGTTCGATCTGGTCGACGTGTCGCTGGGCGACGCGTACGTCGCGGCGATGGCGTCGTGGCCCGACGGGGTGCCGCACAACCCGCCCACCTGGATGGCCACGGTGGCGCTGTCGGCGACGACGGGTGTGGTCTCGCGCCGCGGCGACGTCGAGCCGGCGTCGCCGCAGGACGATCTGCGGGTCCTGCTCGCGGCGTGCACGGCGCCGGGGTTGACCCCGGAGCAAGCGCAGGTGCTGGTGTTGCGCGCGGTGGCCGGGCTGATGCCGATGGAGCTGGCGACGCTCCTGGGGCTGCCGGAGGCGGTGGTCCGGCAGCGGCTCGACGGGGCCAAGGTTGGCTTGCGCAAGCTGGGCGGTCGGAGCGCCGCCGGCGGGCGCTCAGAAGCGCAGCAGGAGGCCGACGCGGCCGCGGTGATCGCGACCGTGCGCGGGCTTCCCGGACGTGAGGCCGCCGAGGTCGCGGCGTTGCTCGACGAGCGGCACGGGATCGCCTTCGCCCCGCGGGCGTGACCCGGTTCCGCTCAGTCGAGATCGAACTGGACGCCCTGGGCCAGGGGCAGGTCGCGGCTGTAGTTGATGGTGTTGGTGGCCCGGCGCATGTAGGTCTTCCAGGCGTCGGAGCCTGACTCGCGGCCGCCGCCGGTCTCCTTCTCGCCGCCGAAGGCACCGCCGATCTCGGCGCCCGACGGGCCGAGGTTGACGTTGGCGATGCCGCAGTCGCTGCCGTCGGCGGCCAGGAACCGCTCGGCCTCGCGCAGGTCGGTGGTGAAGATCGACGACGACAGGCCCTGGGCCACGGCGTTGTGAGCGGCGATGGCAACGTCGAGCTCGTGGTAGCGCGTGACGTACAAGATGGGCGCGAAGGTCTCGTCGAGCATCGGGCCGTCCTGGCGGGGCAGCTCGACCAGCGCCGGTCGACGGTACGCGCCGCCGCCGAGGTCGACCACGTCGCCGCCGTGGATGGTGCCGCCCAGCGCGCGGGCGCGGTCGAGGGCGGCGGTCATGGCGGCGCTGGCGCCGGCGTCGATCAGCGGGCCGACCAGGGTGGCGGCCTCGCGCGGATCGCCGACGCGGACGGTGGCGACCGCCCGGATGAGGCGCGGCACCAGCGCGTCGTAGACGTCGGCGTGGACGAACAGGCGGCGCAGGGTCGTGCAGCGCTGGCCGGCGGTCCCCATGGCGGCGAAGGCGATGGCGCGGACTGCGAGGTCGACGTCGGCCGACGGGGTGACGATGGCGGCGTTGTTGCCGCCCAGCTCGAGCAGGGCCCGGCCGAAGCGCGCCGCGACCCGCGGCGCGACGATCCGCCCCATGCGCGTCGAGCCGGTGGCCGACACCAGGGGGACGCGGGCGTCATCGACCAGCGCGGCGCCGGCGGTGGCGTCGCCCAGGACGACCGAGGCCAGGCCGGCGGGGGCGTCGCCGAAGTCGGCGCAGGCGCGCTCGAACAAGGCCTGGGTGGCCAGCGCGGTGAGCGGGGTCTTGTCCGACGGCTTCCACACCACCGCGTCGCCGCACACCAGCGCCAGCGCCGCGTTCCACGACCAGACCGCGACCGGAAAGTTGAAGGCCGAGATGACGCCGACCACGCCCAGCGGGTGCCAGGTCTCCATCATCCGGTGGCGCGGTCGCTCGGTGGCGATGGTGAGCCCGGTGAGCTGGCGCGACAGGCCGACCGCGAAGTCGCAGATGTCGATCATCTCCTGCACCTCGCCGGCGCCTTCGGCGGCGATCTTGCCAGCCTCGAGGGTGACCAGGCGGGCCAGATCCGCCTTGGACGCGCGCAGCGTTTCGCCGAAGCGTCGCACCAGCTCGCCGCGGCGCGGCGCCGGGGTGGTGCGCCAGGTGGCGAAGGCCTGGCCGGCCCGGTCGACGGCGGCGGCGACGTCGGCCGGCGCACTCGCGGCGACGTGCCCCAGCAGCTCGCCGGTGATCGGCGACCGCGCCGGCGCCGGGCCGTCGGTGTAGGCGGCCGGGGCGACGCCCAGGCGAGCGAGGATGGAGCGGGCTTCGGATGCGACCGGTGGCAGGGCCATGGGCACCCGTATCCCCGTCCGGCCTCGACCGCAACCACTTTGTAACCCGCTGAATCCAATGGTGGCGATCCCGGCTTTGCGGACGGCTTCGGCCCAATTGAACCTCGCGGCAGGCTCCGGTCACTTACCTGGACGACGCTAGGGCGGCCCGCGCGGCTCGGCGTCTGTCCGGTATGCTTACCCTCGTGGCCAGAACTCCCAGCGACACGTCCGGCGCCACCCGCGTCGGCGACCGGCCGCTGGCGTCGCTGCCGGAGCGCGAGCTGGTCGAGCGGTGCAACACCGGCGAGCGCGCCGCTCACGACGAGCTGTACCACCGGTTCCGGCGGGTGGTCGCCGCCAACCTGTTCCGGGCCCTCGGCGACCGCCAGGAGCTCGACGACCTGGTGCAAGAGGTGTTCGTCATCGCCTACCGCGGCCTGGCGAACTTCCGGCACGAGGCCCAGCTGGCGACCTGGCTCTACCGCATCTGCGTCAACGTCTCGTACGGCCGCATGCGCACGCGCGGTCGGCGCCCGCCGCCGCTGTTCGTCGACGATCTCGAGCAGCTGGCGAACCAGTCGAGCGCGACCGAGCGGCCGGAGTCGCCCGAGCGCGCGCTCGAGCGGCGCCAGGACCAGGCCCGGGTGTACGCGACCCTGGCGCGGCTGCCGGCCAAGAAGCGCATCGTCTTGTACCTGCACGAGATCGAGGGGCGCGACCTGAAGGACATCGCCGAGCTGATCGATTCGAACCCGGTGACGGTGCGGACCCGGTTGTTCTACGCGCGCCGGGAGTTCTACAAGCTCCTGGCCGAGGACGACGCGGCCGCCGGCGGGGAGGGGACGTCGTGAGCCACGTCGCGCCCCACCGCCTCGCCAGCTACGCACGCGGTGCGGCGACCGCCGGTGCCACGCCGGGATGGGCGGGCCGGCGACACGCCCGCATCGAGCGCCACCTGGCAGGCTGCCCGGCCTGCGCCCGGGCCCTGGCGCGGCTGCGCGACGCCCGGGTGGCGATGGACGCGATCGCCTCCCAGCCGGCGCCGGAGCTGCGCTGGGATCGCATCCGCGCCCAGACCTACTGGGCGCTGGGCCAGACCGGCAGCCGCCCCGCCGTCGCCCCGCCGCCCGCGCTGGCGGTGGCGCGCGGGCCCCGCGCGGGCCGGGCCCGCTGGTGGGTCCCCGTCGGGCTGGCGGCCGCCGCGACCGCGGGCTGGCTGGCGTTCGGCCGGACCCCGTCGGTGACCCGGCCCCCGGCGACGATCGCCGCGCCGGAGGCGCCGCCGCCTGCGGGCCCCGTGGCGCCGGCCGCGGTCGCGCCGCTGACCGCGGTGGTCACGCTGGTCGAGGGCGAGAGCACGCTGACCACCGTCGACGACGCGACGCTGGTCGGCGGCAGCGCCATCGGCGCCCACCGGATCGTCGCCGGCGATCGCCTGGCGACCGGCACCGGCCGGGTCGCGGTGCAGTTCGACGCGGGCTCGACCATCACCGTCGGCGCGGCGTCGACGCTGGTGTTCACCCGGTTCGACGTCGGCGCCATCGAGCTGACGCTCGCGCCGGCAGGCCGGGTCGACGTCGAGGTCAGCAAGCGCGGCCCCGATCAGCGCTTCCTGGTCCACGCCGGCGCGCGCACCGTCGAGGTGCGCGGTACGGCGTTCCGGGTCGAGCGCCAGGCCCAGGCGGTCGCCGTCGCGTGCGAGCACGGCCGGGTCGCGGTGTCGTCGGCCGGCGCCGGCGAGGTCGAGCTGGGCGCCGGCCAGGCGCTGGCGGTGCCCGACGACGGGCTGCTCGACGGCCGCCGGGTGCGGCCGATGTCCGCCGCCGAGCTGGACGAGCTGCTGGCGGCGCGGCCGGCGGCGCTGCCGCAGTGGACCGACGCCGACACGGTCGTGCGCACGACGGTGACGCTGCCGCTGGTGGTGCCGGCGACGCGCACCATCTCGATCGACGGCGTGGCGGTCGGCACCGGGTCGCTGTGGCGGCGGCTGCCGCCCGGGCGGCACCTGGTCGAGGCCCACGACGAGCGGGGGCGGCTGCACGGCAGCCGCTGGGTCGACCTCGACGGCGTGGCTGGCGAGAAGCCGGTCGCGGTGGGGACCGAGGCCGAGCCGGCGCTGTCGGCCACCGGCACCGCCGCCGCGCAGCGGCAGCGGCTGGTCGAGCTGACCCGCGCGCTGGGGCAAGATCAGCTGCGCGGCTGCGTGCGGTCGTTGGCCAAGCAGGGGCTGGCGACCGGCACCCACGTCGAGCTGGAGGTCGGCGTCCTGGCCAGCGGCACCATCCGCTACCTGAACATCGTCGGGACCGATCTGCCCGACGGTGTCGCCGCCTGCGTCCGCGACGTCGTGGGGCGAGCCCGCCTGGGCCGAGGCGCCCAGGTGTCGTGGCGCCACCACATCACGTTCTGACCGCGCGCCGGCCGGGCGCCGCGGGCCTGGCCGGCCTCAGACCAGGCCCTTGAGGATCGACGCATCGCCCTGCAGCGCCACCCGCTGCTGGTAGAGGGTCAGGCCGCGTAGCCCGCCCAGCTCCGCGCCGTCGCCTGCGCGGCCCGGACCGCCGTGCTGGAGCTGGGGCAGCGCGGTGCCCGGGCCCGGCGACAACGACGCCATCTTGGCGCTGCCCAGGTAGACCCGGCCGCTGACGGCGCCGGCCTCGGGCACGAACTCGGCGACCCAGTCCTTGTCGTCGGAGTAGCACGAGGTGGCCAGGCTGCCGTGGCCGCGGGCGATCAGCGCGGCGGCGGTCGCCGCGGTGCCGTCGTAGCCCCCTACCGTCGCCACCGGCCCGAACACCTCGTGCTCGTGCATCACGGCGCAGGCGCCGGCGTCGGCGGTCGAGCGCACCACTGGCCCGACGAAGAAGCCGGTGCCGGCCGGCACGCCCAGCGGCGTCACCGCGCCGGTCCCGCCGTAGCCCTCCTCGGTGACCTCGGCCAGCCGGGCGATGCCGGCGGCGATGTCGCGCCGCTGGGCGGCGGTGGCCAGGGGGCCCATGCGGACGTCGTCGCGGCTGGGATCACCGATGACCAGGGCGGCCAGGCGCTCGCCCAGCGCCGCCACCACGTCGGCCCGGCGCTCGGTCGGCACCATCACCCGGCGGATCGCGGTGCACTTCTGGCCGGTCTTCTGCGTCATGTCGCGGACCACGTCGGCGAGGAACAGCCGCCCGGTCTCGCTGTCGAGGTCGACGTCGGGCGCGAGCACCGCGGCGTTGAGGCTGTCGGCCTCGATGTTGACCCGCACCGACTCGGCCACCACCCGCGGGTGACCGCGCAACATGCGCGCGGTGCCCGACGAGCCGGTGAAGGCCAGCACGTCGAACGGGCCCAGGTGATCGAGCAGGTCGCCGGCGGGCCCGCACAGCAGCTGCAGCGCGCCGTCGGGCAGGAGCCCGGCCTCGGCCCACAGCTGGACGACCCGGTAGGTCACCAGCGCGGTGGCGGTGGCCGGCTTGCACAGGACCGGCATGCCGGCCAACAGCGCGCACGCCAGCTTCTCGCCCAGGCCCCACGCCGGGAAGTTGAACGCGTTGACGAACACCGCGACGCCGGGGCGGGGGACCCAAGCGTGCTGGCCCGACAGCCGGGCGGTGCGGCCGAGCTGGACCGGCTCACCGTCGGCCAGGACCCGGCGCTCGCCCAGGCCCTTGGCCAGCTCGGCGTAGTGGGCCAGCGTGCCGCTGGCGCCGTCGAGGTCGAACTTGGCGTCGCCGCGGGTGTTGCCGCCGTTGGCGATGGCCAGCGCGATCAGCTCCTCGCGGGCCCCGTGGAGGGCCTTGGCCAGCCCGGCGAGCACCTCACCGCGCTGGGCGAAGGTCATCGCCCGCAGCGTGGGGCCGCCCCGGTCGCGGCCGTAGGCGAGGGCGCCGCCCAGATCGAGCCCCTGGCCGTGGACCTGGGCCAGCGGCGCTTCGGTAGTGGGGTTGACGAGGGGCGTGGCGGGACCGGTGCCAGGGGTCCACGCGCCGGCGAGATAGCTGGCCAAGATCTCCATCGCGGCGGACCATACACCGCGGCGCCGCGTCGGCGTACCATCCGCCCCCGGCCGTGCTGAAGATCCGCAACCGCCTGCTGGCTGGCTTCTTCGCGATGGCGCTGGTGGTCCTCGGCGGGGCCACCGGCTACTGGTGGCTCGGCCACGGCCACTGGTCGTGGACCGACTGCCTGTACATGACGGTCATCACCGTCACCACGGTGGGCTACGGCGAGACGTTGCAGGGCATGGATCACATGCCCTACGTGCGCAGCTTCACGATGCTGCTGCTGGTGTTCGGCACCGGCGTGTTGGTGTACTTCGCGTCGATGATCACCGCGTTCGTCGTCGAGGGCGACCTGCGCAACGTGCTGTCGACCACCCGCATGAAGAAGAGGATGCGCCAGATGAAGAACCACTTCGTCGTGTGCGGCGCCGGCTCGACCGGCCGCCACATCATCAACGAGCTGTTGACCACCGGGCACCGGGTGGTGGCGATCGACACCGACGAGGACGAGCTGCGCGAGATCGCCGCGGCGTTCCCCAAGGCCGCCTACAGCTACGTGGTCGGCGACGCCACCGACGACGAGGTGCTGGCCCAGGCCCACCTCGAGCACGCCCGCGGCCTGGGCGCGGCGCTGTCGGCCGACAAGGACAACCTGTACCTGGTGGTGGCGACCCGGCAGCTCACGTCGACCGCCCGGATCATCGCCCGCTGCGCCGAGATCAACCACGTCGAGAAGCTGCGTCGGGCCGGGGCCGACGCGGTGGTGTCGCCCAACTTCATCGGCGGCATGCGCATGGTGTCGGAGCTGCTGCGGCCGAGCGTGGTCAAGTTCCTCGACGAGATGCTGCGCGACAAGGAGGCGCCGATGCGGATCGAGGAGGTCACCATCGGCGCCAGCTCGGCGCTGGCCAACCGGACCGTGCGCGACGCCGACGTGCGGGGCCAGCACGGCGTCAACGTGCTGGCGGTCCGGCGCGACCCCAAGGCGGCCTGGGAGTACAACCCGCCGGCCGACCGGGTGCTGGCGCCGGGGACGGTGCTGGTCGTGTTGGGGGCGGTGGCCCAGGTGACGTCCCTGCGCGAGCAGGCCGAGGGGTAGCCGGGCCGGGGCGCCGGGGCCGCCGGCCGCCGTCGGGGTCCGAAATCCGGACGGGCCGCCCGGGCCGGGCCGAGTGCGGTAAGAGTCTGGGCGCATGGGCGAGTTCACCCACCTCCACGTCCACACCCAGTACAGCCTGCTCGACGGCGCCATCCGGGTGAAGGACCTGTTCCCGACGCTCAAGGCGCGCGGGATGGACGCCGTGGCCGTGACCGATCACGGCAACATGTTCGGCGCCATCGACCTGTACACCGAGGCCAAGCAGCACGACATCAAGGTCATCTTCGGCTGCGAGACCTACGTGGCCGCCGCCGACCTGCGCGACCGCACCAACCGCCGCAACTACCACCTGGTGCTGCTGGCCCAGAACGAGGTCGGCTACAAGAACCTGTCGTACCTGAACTCGATGGGCTACCTCGAGGGGTTCTACTACAACCCCCGGGTCGACAAGGCGCTGTTGCGCGAGCGCCACGAGGGCATCATCGCGATGAGCGCGTGCCTGGGCGGCGAGGTGGCGCAGACCCTGGCCAAGGGCTCGCTGGCCGAGGCCGAGAACGTGGCCCGCGAGTACCAGGACATCTTCGGCGCCGGCAACTTCTTCCTCGAGCTGATGCCGACCAAGACGCCCGAGCAGCAGGAGCTCAACGAGGCGCTGGTCAAGATGGGGGCCAAGCTCGACATCCCGCTGGTGGCCACCAACGACTGCCACTACGTCGACCGCGCCGACGCCGCCGCCCACGAGGTGCTGATGGCGATCCAGACCGGCAAGAGCTTGTCCGACGAGAAGCGGATGAAGCACACGGTCGACAGCTACTTCCTGAAGACGCCGGGCGAGATGAACGCCGATCTGGGCCACGTGCCGCAGGCCCTCGAGAACACCGTCGCCATCGCCAAGCGCTGCAACGTCAAGCTCGACCTGGGCAAGACCTTCCTGCCCAAGTACGGCGTGCCCGACGGCCACACCCTCGACAGCTACATCGGCGACGTGGCCAGCAAGGGCCTCGATCGTCGGTTCATCTACCTGAAGGCCCGGGGCCGCAGCTTCGACGTCGACCAGTACCGGGCCCGGCTGGCCACCGAGCTGGCGGTCATCCAGAAGATGGGGTTCTCGGGCTACTTCCTCATCGTCTGGGATTTCATCAACTGGGCCAAGCAGCACGGCATCCCGGTCGGGCCCGGGCGCGGCTCCGGCGCCGGCTCGCTGGTGGCCTACGCGATGGGCATCACCGACATCGACCCGCTGGAGTTCAAGCTCCTGTTCGAGCGGTTCCTCAACCCCGAGCGCGTCTCGATGCCGGACTTCGACGTCGACTTCTGCATGAACCGGCGCGACGAGGTCATCAAGTACGTCCAGGAGAAGTACGGCCGCGAGCGGGTCGCGCAGATCGCCACGTTCCACCAGCTCAAGGCCCGCGGCGTCATCCGCGACATCGCGCGGGCGATGGAGATCCCGTTCGCCGAGGCCGATCGGCTGGCCAAGCTGGTGCCCGAGCCGGTGGCCGGCAAGACCCCGCCGGTCAAGGAGGCCATCGAGAACACGCCGGAGCTCAAGGCGCTCTACAACGAGAGCCCGATGCACCGCGAGCTGCTCGACATCGCGGCCGCGCTCGAGGGGCTCAACCGCCACGCCGGCATGCACGCGGCCGGCATCGTGATCTCGGAGGAGCCGGTCTGGAACTACGTGCCGTGCTTCCGCGGCCAGAACGGCGAGATCGTCACCCAGTTCGCGATGAAGGAGGCCGAGAAGGCCGGCCTGGTCAAGTTCGACTTCCTCGGCCTCAAGACGCTGACGGTCATCCAGACCGCGGTGCGGCTGGTCAACGAGCAGCGCCCGGCCGGGGCCGAGCCGTTCGACATCGCGCTCATCCCCGACGACGACGCCGAGGTCTACAAGATGATCTCGCGGGGCGACACCACCGGCGTGTTCCAGCTCGAGTCCAGCGGCTTCCGCGAGATCTTGAAGAAGCTCAAGCCGGACTGCCTCGAAGACATCGTCGCCGCGGTGGCGCTGTACCGGCCGGGCCCGCTCGAGGGCGGGATGGTCGACGACTTCATCGACCGCAAGCACGGCCGCAAGAAGGTCGAGTACCCGCACCCGTGGCTCGAGCCGGTGCTCAAGGACACCTACGGCGTCATCGTCTACCAGGAGCAGGTGATGCAGATCGCCCAGGTCCTGGGCGGCTCCTCGCTGGGACGCGCCGATCTGCTCCGCCGCGCGATGGGCAAGAAGTCCAAGGAGGTCATGGACAAGGAGAAGGCCGGCTTCGTCGACGGCGCCACCGGCAAGGGCGTCGACGAGAAGGTCGCCGACGCGGTGTTCGAGCTGATGGCGTTCTTCGCCGGCTACGGCTTCAACCGCAGCCACTCGGCGGCCTACGGCTGGGTCACCTACCAGACCGCGTACCTCAAGCACCACCACCCGCACGAGTTCATGGCGGGCCTGATGTCGTGCGACGCCGACAACATCGACAACGTGGTCAAGTTCATCGCCGAGGCCCGGGCCATGGGCCTGACCGTCGAGCGCCCCGACGTCGACGAGAGCGCGGCCGACTTCACGGTCACCCCACGGCCGGGCGAGCTGCGCGACAAGGTCATCCGGTTCGGGCTGGGCGCGGTCAAGGGCGTGGGCTCGACCGCGGTCGACGCGGTGATCGAGGCCCGCAAGGACGGCGGGCCGTTCGCCTCCATCTTCGACTTCGCGCGCCGGGTCGACACCCAGAAGTGCAACCGCCGGGTCATCGAGGCGCTGATGAAGGCCGGGGCCTTCGACGGGCCCATCGCCGGCGGGCGCCACCGGGCCATGTTGATCGCCGCGCTCGAGGGCGCGCTCGAGCTGGGCGCCAGCGAGCAGCGCGATCGCAAGAGCGGCCAGACCTCGCTGTTCGGCTTGATCGTCGCGCCCGAGCCGGCGCCGGGCGCGGCCGGGCAGGGGGAGAACTACCCCGAGGTCGAGCCGTGGTCGGCCAAGCAGCTCCTGGCGTTCGAGAAGGAGTCGCTGGGCTTCTACATCTCGGGTCACCCGCTCGACCGCTACCGCGACGACCTGGAGCGCTACGCGACCGCCACCACCTCGGACTTCATCGAGGGCCGGCGCTCGGCGGGCGAGGCGTCGGTGGGGGGCGTGGTGGCCCAGTACCGGGAGATGATCACCAAGAAGGGCGATAAGATGGCCCGGTTCGTCCTGGAGGATCAGGCCGGCACCCTCGAGGTGGTGTGCTTCCCCAAGACGTTCGAGAAGATCCGCCACGTGCTGGTGTGCGACGAGCCGATCTTGTGCTCGGGCAAGGCCGTCAACGAGGGCACGCCCGAGCAGGCGGCGTGGAAGATCCTCCTCGAGGACGCCCAGCAGATCAGCGACCTGCGCAAGGCCAAGACCACGCGCGTCTACATCGACCTCAACGCCGACGGCGTCACCCGCGAGCAGATCAGCGAGCTCAAGGAGATCCTCCTGGGCGCGCCGCGCGGCGGCTGCCAGGCCATCGTCCGGCTGGCCATCGCGCGCCGCAGCCAGTCGGTCATCCCGCTAGGCGACCGCTGGATGGTGTCACCGTCCGACGAGCTTTTGACCCGGCTCGAGCGGGTGTTCGGCGAGCGGGTCGCGACCCTGGCGTAGGGCGCCGATCGTCGAGCGCTCCGCACGAACCCGCGATGCCTCGAGCGACCGCGAGCGCTGGCGGTCACTGGCGACACGCTGGTCGTCATCGACAACGGCCACCCACCGCGTCCTGCGCTGCACGCGGCGGACGTGAGCAGGTCGCCTAGCACGGGCCCGGGCCCACGTTGCGACAGCCCGCATGCCGGCGAGGTCCGGCGGTTGACGCTCCCCTGCCGGGCGATGCTCGGGTAGCAAAATGGCGTGGCTAGCGAAGCGCCAAGGGAAGTGCAACGGTGGAGATTCGCAGCGTGCCAGCCGGCGGCGCCGTGTACAGCCTTGTGCGAATCACGCAACGCCCGACTGCGCCTCCACCAGCGCCGACCGACGGACCGTCTCCCGTTCCGTCGCGCGCCGCGCTTCGTTCCGCGCCACCATCGCCCCCTGTTCCACACCCGCCACACGACCCGCCAGGCGGTGTTGGGAGTGAGAGATCTGTGTCTCCGTTCGCGCCGCTTGCGCTCGCCCCTGTGGTCGTGTTGCCGGCAGCACCGGCACCTCCTCGTCCCGCAATGATCGCCCCAGACGCAACGCCGATCACCGGCGCCTCCAACGAGACCGTTCCGCCGGCACCCCCACCAAAAACCGTGCCGCCCACTGCCTGCCCGCCGCGTCCAGAAACGTTCAAGAGTGCAGTCGGGGCCAACGCTAGTCGCCGAGCAGCAACGAGCGCGAACGCGCCGCCACCGGCCCCGCCAGGGGTAGAGCAGCCACGTTCCAGCGGCATTGCCTGGGGGTTGTCCATGAGGATGCTCACGCCGCCAGCGCTACCCGTGCTAGCGGCGCCGCCCGCACCGGCGTTGCCCGCGCCACCCGTCGCAGGTGGACCCAGCGGGACGTCGCAGCCAGGGCGCGAGAGCACCGAGGGTAGAGCTTTCGCCGAGTAGTCCAACTCCCCGGCCACCACGATGTCGAACGGGCTCACGAATGCGAATGGCAAGTCCGAGAAGAGTCTTAGGCGTGCGCCTTGGCGAATCGTTAGCGTACGCAGTGGCACGACAACCAGATCGTACGATCCAGCCTGCGGAATTCTGAGGACTGGTAGTACGTCGGTGCGCCCAGACGGATGGACTACGGTCACCGTATCGAACATCTGCCCATTGGCCGCAGTGATCTGCGCCGGGCCAGTTGTCTCGTCGATGATGAGGTCAACTCCGTCGACGAGATCGATTTGGTCGAGCACGTCGGCAACGTCGTAGGCCGAACTCAGCCTGTTGCAGCGCGGCTCAGACGCGTGGCAGCCGAGCGGGCATGCGTAGTCGTGCATGACAAGCGTGATCGGCTCGCCGACGGGGCCACCGTTGGGAACGTCGTAGCGGATGTAGCGACCGTCGGCGCCGCAGGCGGTGAACAGCTCACCGGTGCACGTCTGGGTGTTCGGCACGCACTCGGGCGGCCGCGCGTCGACGGCTGCGTCGGCGTTGTCGGCTGGGCGATCGAACTGGCACGCGGCAAGCAGGACGGGCAGGGTGAACCAACGCATCGCGGTGATGATACCCGCGTGGCCGGACCGGGGGTGTGACGCGGCGCGCGGTCGGAACAGGTGATGTCCGTGAAAATATGCTTGTGTAGGTGGACCGCTTGGCTAGGATGGGCGAGCCGGATCGGGGGAGCCCCGGCCCAGGAGACATCCATGATCACGCGTCGTATTGTTCGTTCGGAACTGTTGATGGCCGCCGCGGCGGTAGTGCTGACCGCGTGCGCGTCGGGCGCCGAGGGGACCGGCAACGGCGACGACGTCGTGACCATCGACGCGCGGTCGGCCGACGCGCCGGTGAACCCGAACCCGGACGCCAGCGTGACCGACGCGCCGCTGCCGATCACCGACGCGCGCATCGTCGACGCGCCGATCAGCTTGCCGGATGCCAGCATCGGGCTCGACGGTGGGGTCCCGGGTACCTGCACGGTCGACAGCGAATGTCCGAGTGCGGAGTGCTGTCTCCTGGCGCTTTGCGTCCCTGGGACCCGCACCGGATTGCCGGCGCCGCTGAATTGCTCCCCATCCTGACCGCCGATCGGTACCTGTAGCGTCTGAAGCGCGCTTGATCTTCCGGCGGGCGTCCGGCGCCGCACGCGTCTCAGTCCAGCCCGATCTCCGCCAGGTCGTCCTCGTCCAGCCCGAAGTAGTGCGCGGTCTCGTGGAGGACGGTAACCCGGATCTCTTCGGCGACCGCGTCGGGGTCGCCGCCGCCGGCGCGGTCGATGTTCTTGCGGTAGAGGCGGATGGTGGTGACGGTGGGCACGCCGCCGACGGCGCTCTCCTCCGGCAGCGGGGTGCCCTCGAACAGGCCGAGCATGCGCGGGTCGGCGCCGTCCTCGACCTGGTGGTCGCTGGGCAGGTCCTCGATGAGGATGGGCACGTTGGCCAGCCGGGCCTGGACGTCCTCGGGGAGCGACCCGAGGGCCTCGGCGGCGATGCGCTCGAAGTCGTCGTCGTCGACCGCCGACTCCCAGTCGACGGCGCGGTCGCGGGCCAGGACCTCGCGCCAGGCGGCGACCATGCCGGCCTTGTCGCCCTTGGCCTCGCGGCACGCGCCGACCAGGTGCCAGGCGTCGGCGGTGTACTCGTCGTCGGTGGAGGTCAGCCGGCGCACCCACAGCTCGGCGGAGGTCGGGTCCTCGGCGGTGAGGAACGCGTTGGCGACGTCGATGATGGTCGACGGATCGTCGATGGCCGAGCTCGACAGCTCGCCCAAGACGTCGCGGGCCTCGCCCGGGCGCTCGAGCATGCACAGGCCGTCGGCCAGAAGCAGGATGGCGGCGACCAGGTCGTTCTCCTCCTCGACCAGGTCGGCGGCCTTGCGGGCGTGCTCGACCGCGGCCTCGGGATCGAGCGCCAGGCCGATGTCGGCCGCGCACAGCAGGCCGTGGACGTGCTCGGGGTGGGCCGCCACCAGCTCCTGGGCGATGGCGTAGCCGTCCTCGATGTCGCCCTCGAGCGCGGTCAGCTGGGCGTCGAGGCACATCACGTCGGGGTGGCGCCGGTCGATGCGCGCCGCGAGCGCGTGCTGGGCCCGGGCGCCGGCCAGATCGCCATCGTCGAGGTGTTCGTGGGCGGCTTCGATCAGGTGTGGGAGACGGTCGGTCCGAGACACCGGCGGACCTAACCACACCCGGTCGGCGTTGCCTACCGGGATTGAACCGGTTCGCCCGGGCGTTGTCCCGAGATGACCCGGTTTGCTGGGGCCGGCGCGCGACGCTATCGTCGCGCCATGTCACGCCCCTCCGTCTCTCGCGCCGCGGCGCGCGCGCTCGCGTTCGTCGCGCTGTGCCTGGCGCTGGCCGGGTGTCCGCGGCCGACCCGTCGCACCTTGGTGCCGTCGGTGCCGACCTCGGGCGACGCCGCCGCCCGCCAGCAGTTCCTGGCGGCCCAGGCCGCGTTCGAGCGCGACGGCGGCCACATCGAGGACTTCCAGGCCATCGCCGACGCCTACCCCGACGATCCGGTCGCGCCGTTCGCGCTGCTCTACGCCGGCATCGCCTCCCAGCGCAGCGGCGAGGCCGCGGCGGCGGTGGCCTCGCTCACCAAGCTGTTGGCCCGGACCGACCTGGAGCCCGGACTGCGGGCCCGCGGCGAGTTGTACCTGGGGCTGGCCGCGAGCTACCTGGGTGACGCCGACACCGCGCTGCCGCTGCTGGCCCGCTCGGAGGCGGCGGTCGAGGACGATCAGGAGCGCGGCGAGTACCTGGCGGCGCAGGTCCACAGCCACCTGGCCTCGGCCCGGCCCCTCGACGCGCTGCCGTGGATGGACAGGTTCTGGAAGTCGGCGTCCGCCGCCGAGCGGGCCTACATGCTGGCCCGTGGCGCGACAGCGGTGGCGGCGGCCAGCCCCGAGGAGATCGCGGCGGCGTGGGCCGCGGTCGGCGAGCGGCCAGTGGCGATCGCGCTGTTGGCCGAGCGGGCCGCCGGCGAGCGCGCGGCGGCGGGGGACCGCGACGGCGCGGCCATCATCCGGCGCCAGGGGGCGACCGCGCGGACCTCCCTCGACCTGCCGGTCGAGCAACCCGACGAGACGCCGGCCGGGCCCATCGCGATCGGGCGCATCGGCGCGATCGTCGGGCAGTCGGCGCGGCAGGCCCGGCTGGCCGAGCAGATCGTCAAGGGGCTGCACGTGGCAGCCGGCAGCCTGGGCGACGGCGCGCCGGGCATCGAGATCGTCGACGCCGAGGGGCCGGCCGCGGCCGCCGCGGTGACCAGCATGGCCGGCGGCGACGCCATCGCCATCGTTGGCCCGGCCGACGGCGCCTCGGTCGACGCCGCCAGCGCCCGGGCCAGCGAGCTGGGCATGCCGCTGGTGACGCTGTCGCCACGGCCCGAGGAGCGCACCGGCGGTGGCCGCTGGGTGTTCCATGTCATGCACTCGGCCGAGGCCCGGGCCCGCGCCCTGGCGCGCCGGGCCCACGCCGCCGGGCTGCGCAGCTTCGCGGTGCTGCGGCCCGAGAGCGGCTACGGCGCGGCGGTGGCCAAGGCGTTCGTGGCCGAGGTCGCGGCCCTGGGCGACGCGGTGGTGACCGAGGTGACCTACCCGGCGGGCACCAAGTCGTTCGCGGCGATCGCCAAGAAGGTCAAGGGCAGCTGGCAGGGGCTGTTCGTGCCCGACACCGCCGAGAAGGTCGAGCTGCTGGCGCCGGCGCTGGCGGCGGCCGGGCTGGTAGCGGCGCCGGCCGGCACCAAGAAGGTCAAAGGCGGCCGACCGATCGTCCTCATGTCGACGGTCGAGGGCGCCGGCGACGACTACCTGCGCGAGGCCGGGCGCTACAGCGACGGCGCGCTCCTGGCCCCGGGCTACTTCCCGGGCGCCGACGACGATCTGGGCCGACGCTTCGAGCAGGCCTACCTGGCCGAGACCGGCAAGACCCCCACGGCGGTCGACGCCTACGCCTACGACGCCATCCGGGTGATCGCCGCGGTGGTCACCGCCGGGGCCCGCGGCCGGGACGACCTGGTGCGGCGCCTGGCGACGGCGCAGGTCGACGGTGTCACCGGGGCGCTGCGGTTCGACGCCGACCACCGGCGCGGCGACGACGGCGTGGTCTACACCGTCGCGGTCGACGGCGCCGCGGTGACCGTGAAGCCGCTGCGCTGACGGTTGACCGCTCGGCCCAGGCCCGGCTACACCGCGCCCATGTCCTTCGACCCCGGCAACCGCCTGATCGTCGCGCTCGACGTCGCCGACGCCACCGCCGCCGCCGCGCTCGCGGCCCACGTCGGCGCCGCCGCCAGCTGGGTCAAGGTCGGCCTCGAGCTGTTCATCGCCGAGGGGCCCGCGGTCGTCGCCGCGGCGCGCGCCGGCGGCCACCGGGTCATGCTGGACCTCAAGCTGCACGACATCCCCGAGACCGTCGGGCGGGCCATGGCCCAGGCGGCCCGGCTGGGTGCCGAGCTGCTGACGGTCCACGCCGGCGGCGGGCGGCGCATGCTGGAGGCCGCGGTCGCCGCCACCGTCGGGACCCCGGCCCGGGTGCTGGCGGTGACGGTGCTGACCTCGCTCACCGACGCCGAGCTGGCCGAGGTCGGCGCCGTCGGCGGGGCGGCGGCGCTGGTGTCCGCGCGGGCGGCCCTGGCGGCTGCGGCCGGGTGCCACGGCGTGGTGGCCTCGCCCGAGGAGGCCGCCGCGATCCGTGCCGCGGCGCCGGCGGACTTCCTGATCGTGACTCCCGGCATCCGGCCGGCCGGGGCCGACGCCGGTGACCAGCGCCGCATCGCCACGCCGGCGGCGGCGCGCGCGGCCGGCGCCGACCTCATCGTCGTCGGTCGGCCCATCCGCGACGCCGCCGATCCGGCGGCCGCGGCCCGGGCCATCGCGGTCGAGCTGGGTCGGGTGGCGGCGTGAGCCAGCGGCTGGTCTACGGGGTGGGCCCGGTGCGCGAGCTGGTCGCGGCGCGGCCGCGCGCCATCACCGTGCTGTACGCGGCGCGCGAGCGCGCGCTGGCCAAGGGCAAGGACCCCATCGCCGGCCTGGTCGAGGCCGCCCGCGCGGCCGGGGTCACGGTCGAGCTGAAGCCGCTGCGCGAGCTCGACGCGATCGCGCCGCGCGAGGCGCGCCATCAGGGCGCCATCGCGGTGACCGGGGAGTTCCGCTACGCCGATCTCGACGCGCTGATGGTGGGGGCGGCCGGCGCGCCGCCGCTGGTGGTCGTCCTCGACGGCGTGCAGGACCCGCACAACCTCGGCGCCATCGTGCGCTCCGCGTACCTGTTCGGCGCGTCGGGCGTCGTCATCCCCGAGCACCGCGCCGCCGAGGTGACCTCGACGGCGACCAAGGCCTCGGCCGGCGCCACCGAGCTGCTGCCGATCGCCAAGGTGGCCAACGTGGTGCGGGCGCTCGAGGCGCTCAAGGCCGCCGGCGTGTGGACCTGCGCGGTGGCGGCGGTGCCGGGGGCCCGGCCCATCGGCACGCTCGATCTGGCGGGCCCGCTGGCGCTGGTGGTCGGCGCCGAGGGGGAGGGCGTGCGGCCGCTGGTGGCCAAGACCTGCGACCTGCACGCGATCATCCCGATGGCCGCCGCCGGGGTCGGCTCGCTCAACGCCTCGGTCGCCGCCGGCGTCGCGCTCTACGAGGTCGCCCGGCAGCGCGTGGCTACGGGCCCAGCGTGACCGGCTGCGGCGTCGCGGCGTCGCGGGCTCCGGGCAGGCCGGCGGCGCCGTAGCGGCTCTCGCCCCAGCACCACAGCTCGTTCCCGACGGCCTTGATGGCGCAACCGTGGCTCCACCCGAGGGACACGGCGGTGAAGCCGGTGCCGATGGCGGTCGGGGCGGTGAGCTCGAGGCTGGCGGCGTCGAGGTCGACCCCGGCCTGGTGGGCGTCGTTGGCGCCCCAGCATGCCAGCTCGCCGGTGGCGCCGCGGACGCCGCAGGTGGTGGCGCGGCCGGCCGCGGCCAGGCTCCAGTCGACCCGCGCGTCGATGGCGGTCGGGGTGGCGACGTCGCCGGCGGCGGGGCCGGCCTGGTGGGCGTCGTTGGCGCCCCAACACAGCAGTCGTCCCGCGCCGACCGCACACACGTGCCGTCCGAACGCGCCGACCGTCACGTCGGCAAAGGTCCCGGCGATGGCCGTCGGGGTGGAGCGAGGCCCGAGTCCCGTCAGCTGGCCGCGGTCGTCCTGGCCCCAACACCACAGCGAGGTGCCCTTGCGCGCGCACCCGAAGTTCGTCCCGAGGCCGGCGTCGTCCCACCCAGTCGAGGCGTCGACCGCCGCGGGCGTGGTGACGACACCTGGTGTCGCCAGGCCGATCCGGTTGCCGGTGTTGTCGCCCCACGCGTACAGACCGCGCGGATTGCCGGTGGACTTGGTCGCGACGGTGGCGTCGTCGCCGACCGCGACCGTGCCCGCTCCCGACCAGGCTACCGTCGGCGGCACGGCGCCACCGGTGACGCCGGTGCCGGTTCGCCCGAGGTCGCCGTCACCCCAGCAGGTCGTGCCGCTCGCGGTGACCGCGCAGGCGTGGTCGACGCCGACGGCGATCGCCGTGGCGCCGGCGACGCCGGCCACCGGGGTCGGCTGATCGAACAGCGGCGCGCTCGAGGCCGGCACGATGCCGCCGCGGAAGTTCTGGCCCCAGCACGACACGCTGCCGCCGACCGCCACCGCGCAGGTCGCGTGCTGGCCGGCCGCGACGGCGGTCCACGCGCCGGGCACCTGCCGCGGCACCGCGCCGGTAGCGACCACGCCCTGGCCGAGCTGGCCGTCGCTGTTGGCCCCCCAGCACCGCAGGCTGGTGCCGGCGACGGCGCAGTGGAACGACGCCCCCGAGGCCAGCGCGGTCACGCCGGCCCCGGTGAGGCCGACGACGTCGGGGCCCAGCGCGGTCGCGTCGACGAAGGTGCCGTCGCCGGTGGCGCCGTGGCCGTCGCCGGCCGCCCCCAGGCACTTGGTGAACGTGCCGTCGGTGGCGCACAGCCCGGTGCGGCCGCCGCTGAGCTGCGTCACTGGGCCGAGCCCCACGCCGCCGGCGATCTCGATCGGGTCGCTGGCCACCGCCGGCCCGATCGTGCCCCAGCAGGTCACGCCGCCGCCGCTGGTCCGCGCGCACGCGTAGCCCTCACCGGCGACCACCTGGGCTGCGTCGCCGACCGCCGCGATCGTCGGGGCCGACGTGTCGGGCTGGTCGTGCCCCAGCTGGCGGACGCCGTTGCCGCCCCAGCAGTAGACCTCACCGGTCGTGGTGCGGCCGCAGGTGTGGTCCGCGCCGCACGCGACCTCGCTCCAGGTGAGTGGCGTCGGCTCGCTCACGCTGACCGCGAGGCGGCCGCTGCTGTCGGTCGGTCCGTCACCCAGCTGGCCGGCGGCGTCGCTGCCCCAGCACGCGACGCGGGCACCGCCGTCGACCACCGCGCAGCTGTGGCGGGCCCCCGCGCACAGCGAGATGGCGCCGGCCAGGGCGCCGCCGGGGCCGGCGACCACCGTCGGCTGGGGGCCCGTCGTCGTCGCACCGTTTTGCCCGGCGCTGCCATCGCCCCAGCAGGAGACCGTGCCGCCGGCGCGGATCCCGCAGGTGTGGCCGGCGCCGGCGGCATCGCCATCCAGTCGGCCGCGGCCCCGATCCGGTGCGGGGTGGGATCACGCCGGGTGGTCGTCGCGGCCACGCCGAGCTGGCTCGCGCGGTTGTCGCCCCAGCAGTACAACGCCCCGGCGGCGACCGCGCAGGCGTGGCGATCGCCGGCCGCGATGAGGTCGGCGGTGATCACCCCAGCGTCCACCGGGGCGTCGGCAGGGGCGTCGGCGGCGGCGTCCACGGGGGCGTCGGCAGCGGCGTCCGTGGCGGGGCTGTCCGTCGCGGCGTCGGCCATGGCGGCGTCGGCGCCGCAGGTCGCGGCCTCGCCGGCCCCGTGACAGTAGCCGTCGGCCAGGCACGCGAGGCCGCTCGGGCAAGCGGACTCCGGGTCGCACTGCAGCCGACAGTCGCCGCCCTGGGGCCGGTAGCAGCCGGTGGCCAGCGTCAGGCTGAGCGCCAGCAGGGTGGCGCAGATCCCTCGAGACATCGGGCGCAGGGTGCCACACATTTCGCTCCGCTGGCGGGCATCGACGGGGTGCCTGGCGATACCGGGGGATGAGGTCGGTGCGAGGTGGGGTACCAGCCCGCACGAAGGTGATGACCATGGGGGCGGCCTGACGTATGGTCACCCCGGAATGGTGACTCGCACCTTCAACGGCTCTGGCGGCGGGGACACCTCCGTCGACGCGACGCCCTTGCCGTCGACCCTGCCGCTGGCGGCGGGGACCATGGTCGGGGAGTACCGAGTCGACGGCGTGCTGGGTGAGGGTGGCATGGGTACGGTGTACGGCGCGGTGCACCCGCTCATCGGCAAGAAGGCCGCCATCAAGGTGCTGCGCGCCGAGCTGTCGGTGAACCCCGATGCGGTCGAGCGGTTCATCGGCGAGGCGCGGGCGGTCAACCAGATCGGCCACCCCAACATCGTCGACGTGTTCAGCTTCGGCACGCTGCCCGACGGCCGGCGCTACTTCGTCATGGAGTGCCTGGTCGGCGAGACCCTGGCGACGCGCATCGAGCGCGCGGGCGGGCTGGCGTTGGTCGAGGCGCTGCCGATCCTCGACCAGATCGCGGCGGCGCTGGCGGCGGCCCACGACCGCGGCGTGATCCATCGTGATCTCAAGCCCGACAACGTGTTCCTGTGCGAGGTGCGCGGCGAGGCGGCGCGGGTGAAGCTCCTCGACTTCGGGATCGCCAAGCTGGTGGGCGAGCCGATGTCGGCCAAGCGCACCAAGGTCGGCTCGTTCATGGGCACGCCGGGGTACATCGCGCCCGAGCAGGCCCGCGGCGACAAGGTCGACACCCGGGCCGACATCTACTCGCTGGGCTGCCTGGCCTTCGAGCTGTTCACCGGGCGCACGCCGTTCGTGTCTGACAGCGCGATGGTCGTCATCAGCAAGCACATGAGCGCGCCGGCGCCGTCGCCGTCGTCGATCGACGGCTTCCAAGATCTGCCGCCGGCCATCGACGGCCTGGTGCTGTCGATGATGGCCAAGGATCGCGCGCAGCGGCCAGACCTCGACGATCTGCGGGCTCGCATCGCCAGCTTGCTGCGCGATCCGGCGACCGCCGCGGTGCCGCCGCCGACGCGGCCGCGGCGAGCCCGGGTCGGGGCCACCGACGCCGTGCCGATGGAGCGCCTGCCGACCCAGGTCAGCGAGGCGATGCTGGCGGTGGTCCCGCCGGTGACGCCGGCCGAGGGCACCCACGACGTCGCCGTGGTCGTCGACGACGAGCCGCTCGACGTGCCGGCGCCGGCCCGACGTCGGGGCGGGCTGCTCGGCGGCGCGGCGGTCGCGACGCTCGCCGCGGTCGCCGTCGTCGTGGCCGCGCGCGGCCGCGCCCCGGCACGTCCAGCTGCGGCGCCACCCCAGCGGGTGCCCGCGGCCGCGCCGTCGCGCCCGGCGCCGCCCCCGCCGGGACAGGCCCGCGTGATCGTGACCGGTGCGCCCGACGTGGCCTTGACGGTGGACGGGATCGCCCAACCGCTGACCGACGGCGCCGCGACGCTCACGCTAGCGCCCGGGCAGCACGAGCTGGTGGCGACCGGCGCCGACGGCGCTTCGACCCGCCAGGTGATCGAGGTCGGCAGCGGCACGAGCGTCGTGGCGACGCTTGCGCTCGAGCCCGTGGCGCCGCCAAAAGAACCGTCGGCGGGTAAGCCGGCGCGGGGCGCGCCGCCGGCTGGCAAGCCCGCCGCCACCAAGGCGTCGCCGGGCGCGTCTGCGCCGCGACCGACGTCGGTCAAGCCGCCGCCCGACGACGACGCGCTGGTGGATCCGTTTGGACATCGCGCTGCCCCCGGCGGCACGCCGTGAGGCCCTGCGCGGCGGTCGCGCTGACCGCGCTGGCGCTGGCGCTGGCGGAGCCCGCGCGGGCCCAGCCCGCCGCGTCGGACGCCCAGGCCCAGGCCGAGGCGCGCTACGCCACTGGCAAGGCGCACTACGATCTCGGCGAGTATGCCGAGGCGGCGGAGGCCTTCAAGGAGGCGTATCGACTCACCGGCGAGCCGCGCTTGCTGTTCAACATCGCCCAGGCCGAGCGCAAGCGGGAAGACTGCGCGGCGGCGTTGACCGCCTACCGCAGCTACCTGAGGAACCTACCCGACGCGCCCAACCGGGCCAAGGTCGAGGAGTTCATCGCCGAGGCGGAGGCCTGCGTCGCCCGCCAGCCCGTCACGTCACCGGCCGTCACGCCCCCGGTCGACGCGGCTCGGGTCGACGCGGCTCCGGTCGACGCAGCTCCGGTCGACGCAGCTCCGGTCGACGCGGCTCCGGTCGACGCGGCTCCGGTCGACGCGGCTCGGGTCGACGCGGCTCGGGTCGACGCGGCTCCGGTCGACGCACCTCCGGTCGACGCCGTCCCGCCCCGGGGTGGCGCCCTGCGCGTCGCCGGCGTCGTCTCGTTCGGCGTGGGCGTCGTGGCGCTCGGCGTGGGCGGCTACTTCGCGCGCGCGGCCAGCGCTCGCGCCGACGAGCTCGACGCGTGCCAGCCGTGCACGCCGGCCCAGTGGCAGCCGATCGACCGCGACGGCCGGGCGGCCCAGCGCGACGCGCGCATCGCCCTGGCCCTCGGCGGGGCCGGCGTCGTCACCGGCGTCGTGCTGTACGTCCTGGGCGCGCGGGCCGCGACGGCCGAGCCGCCGGTCACGCTCGCGCCGACCGCCGGAGGCGTCGCCGTGCGGGCTACGCTGGCGTTCTGACCCCGGCGACGGCGCGCTAGACCCGCTCGAGGAAGCTCAGCTTGAGCAGCTTCTCGCCGTGGCTGGGGAAAAAGGTCAGCGCGCTGTCGCCCTGGACCTTCACGACCTCGCCGTCACCCCACGTGGCGTGACGGACCAGGTCGCCCTTGCCGACCGGGTCGTGGCCGCTGCGGGCGCGCTCGATCTTGAGGGCCCGGCCGCGCTGGGCCCGGCGCCGCGCCAGCCGCTCGTCGGCCTCGGTCGGCGCCTCCTGCGTCCCCGAGATGGCCGAGCGTCGCGCCGCCAGCACCGCCGCGACCGCGGCGATCCGCGCCGGCGGCGGCTGCAGCGAGGTGTCCGCCGCCGCCGCCGCGCGCTGGCAGTTGTCGCACGCGCCGCAGTCGGGGCCGTCGGTGTAGCCGAAGTACGTCACCAGCAGGCGGGCCCGGCACAGGTGCGACTGGGTGTAGCGGAGGATGGCCTGGAGCCGGGCGCGATCCTGCGCTCGCTTCTGCTCGTAGCGGCGGGTGGCCCGCGCCAGCGCCGCCAGGCTCGGCGGCTCGGTCGCCAGCGGCGCGAACTGCTGGCCGGGAACCTCGGCGGCGAAGCCGATCTCCTTCAAGAACGACAGCACCACGCGGGCCTTCTTGGCCGGGGCCTGGGCGATGCCGGCGATGGTCTTGAGCGGCACCGTCGTCGGCAGGTGCGCGCGATCGGTCACCGGCGCGCCGCCCAGCTCGCGGTAGCCCTGGGCCAGCGCGCTGGCCACCGCCTGGGTCTGCTCCGGGGTCGGGTAGCGGCCGCCGAGGAAGAAGCTCTGGATGCGCTTGTCCTCGGGCTGGTACAGGAGGATGCAGTGGGCCGGCGCCCCGTCGCGGCCGGCGCGCCCGGCCTCCTGGTAATAGCTCTCGAGCGAGCCGGGGAAGTTGTAGTGGACGACGAAGCGGATGTCGGGCTTGTCGACGCCGAGCCCGAACGCGTTGGTGGCGACCATGATGCGCGGATCGCTGCGCTCCATGAACGCGGTCTGCACCCGATCGCGATCTTTGGCGCGCATCCGGCCGTGGTAGCGCCCGCACGGGATGCCCTGATCCTGCAGGTAGTCAGCCAGCGCGTCGACCGCGCGCACCGTGGCGGCGTAGATGATGCCGCAGCCGTGGTGGCGGTCGAGCAGCCGCAGCAAGATCGCCTGCTTCTTGCGCTCGCTGGCGGCCGGCAACACGTAGTAGCGGAGGTTGGGGCGCTGCAGGCCGATGTCGACCACCGCCGCGTCGGGGATGCCCAGCTGGGCCAGGATGTCGTCTTTGACCTTGGCCGGCGCGGTGGCGGTCAGCGCCAGCACCGGCGGGCGGCCCAACGCGGCGACCGCCTCGCCGAGGCCGAGGTAGGCCGGGCGGAAGTCGTGCCCCCACTGTGAGATGCAGTGGGCCTCGTCGACGACGAACAGCGACACCCGCACCCCGGCCAGCCGCTCGCGGAACCGCGGATCGGTCAGGCGCTCGGGCGTGACGTAGGCGATGCACGGCTCGTCCTGGGTGAGCCGCTCCATCGCCGCTGCCTCGTCGCGCGGCGTCACGGTCGAGTCGAGTCGGACCACGTCGATGCCCAGCTCGACCAGCTTGTCGTGCTGATCTTTCATCAGCGCGATGAGCGGCGACACCACCAGCGTCACGCCGGTCAGCTCGAGGGCGGGCAGCTGGTAGCACAGCGACTTGCCGGCGCCGGTGGGCATGATCGCCAGCGTGTCGATGCTGGCCAGCACGTTGCGGATGGTCAGCGCCTGGCCGGGGCGGAACGCCTTGATGCCGAACCGGCGGGCGCCGACCTCGAGCAGGTGCGCCTCGAGCGCCGCCCCGTCGTCGCCGACCTCGTCGCCCGCGTCCAGCTCGAGCGGCCCGTCGCCGTCGAGCGGCCCGTCACCGGCGACCGCCTGCAGCGGCGCCAGCGTCCCTGCCGCGAGGCGGGTGCGGCGTCTGGTTACGTCCACGTCCGGCCCAGCCATGCTGCGCAGGTTCACCCGGGGCGCCGGCCTTCGCAAGCCAGAAACGTGCAATCGTCGACGGGATCCGATGCAGCAAGGCTCACTTCCACGTCGCACTGTATGTGAGCGCACAGCGGCTGCGGTGGACGAAGGTCGGATCATCCCGGCGGGGTGCCGCGGTGGCATAGTGCGGAACATGCGTCCGACGATCGCGTGGGCGATGGTGGCGGTCGGCTGCGCGAGTGGCGCGCCGGCCGACGCCCCGGCCGCGTTGATCGGCGGTGGCGGATCGGCCGAGGCGGCGGTGGTGATGGTCGACGCCGGGGTCGGCCCGTGCTCCGGCGTGCTGGTCGCCCCGCGGGTCGTGCTCACCGCCGCACACTGCGTGGTGCCGGGGGCGCCGACCGGCGAGGTCCGGCTCGGGTCCGGCGCGCCGTGGGACGAGACGGTGGCGATCGTCGCGGTCCACCGCCACCGCGGCTACGGCGGCGACGTCGGCCCGGACCTCGCGCTGGTCCGGCTGGCGACCGCCACCAGCGCGCCGCCGCTGGCGCCGTCGGTCGATCCGCTCGCGGTGGGCGCGGCGCTGACGGTGGTCGGCTTCGGGCGCACGGTCGTCGATGATCCGGCGACGGTCGGCGCCCGCCGGGCTGGCGTCTTCACGGTCGTGGCCGGCGACGCCGAGCGGGTGACCGCCACCGGCGTCGGCGCGGCCACCTGCGCGGGCGATTCGGGCGGCCCGGGCCTCGACGCCGCCGGCCGCATCGCCGCGGTGGTGTCGGCTGGCGGCGGTGACTGCGCAGGGCCGACCTGGCTGACCCGGGTGGCGCCTCACGCCGGGTGGATCGCGGCGGTGGTGGCGGCGTGGGATGGGCCGTGCAGCGCCGACGGCGTGTGCGCGCCCGGCTGCGCGACCGTCGATCCCGACTGCGATCCATGCGGCCTCGACGGGGCCTGCGCGTCGGCGTGTCCCGCGCCGGACCTCGACTGTCCGCTGGGGGCGGGCGCCGGCGCGACCTGCGCCGCGGCCACGGCGTGCGAGTCCCGGGTGTGCGTGGCCGCGCCCGAGGACGCCACCAGCGGGTACTGCTCGGCGCCGTGTACGGTCGCGACCGACTGCCCGAGCCCGCTGGCCGCGTGCGTCGATCAGGTGTGCCAGTACGCCGGCGCCACGCCTGGCGTCGTCGGCGCGGCCTGCAGCGCCGCCGCGGCGTGCCGCAGCGGACTGTGTGACCTGGGCGCGGGCGTGTGCACGCGCGGGTGCGACGCCGACCCTGCGTGCCCGGCCGACTGGGCGTGCACCACCACCGCGCAAGGCCGGCTGTGCCGGGCCGTCGAGGGCTGCGCGGTCGGGGGCGGCGGCAGGTCCGACGCTGGGCTGTGGGCCCTCGCCGCGCTGGTGGCGCTAAGCCTCAGGCGGCGGCGAGCCAGCGCGGCATCGTGAGCGCGGCGACGCCGGCCGCGACCACCGCGACGCCGCCGTGGATGACGCCGACGTGGACGCCGTCGGCGATGGGGCAGTGCAGGTGCAGCATGAACCCGCCCAGCGCGCCGGCGCAGGCGCCCAGCGCGGCGGCGGTCGCGCGCGACGCGGTCGGCACCGCGCCGCGGATCGCCAGCGCCACCAGGGCGATCGGCACCACCGCGGCCAGCAGACCCGACGACAGACAGCCAGCCCACGCCGACACCCCGCGGTGCAGGCTGCTGGGCCCGCTGCGCGCCAGGCCCAGCCCGGCGACGATGAACCCGACGCTGGCGATGCCGGTGATCGCGGCGGCCGCGACCCAGCGCGGCATGACCTCGCCGCGGCGCGGGACGACCAGCAGGAAGGCCGGCACCGCGAAGCCCAGGAGCCACGCCACCACGTAGGCGACCAGCCACAGCCGAGGCAACTCCGCCAGATCGCGGCGGACGTTCAGCAGCCCGACCAGGGCCAGCGACCACGCCAGCGAGACCGCGAGGATGGCCGCCAGCTGCCGGTGGGGCCGGCGCGGGGCCACCGGGGTGAGGGACGCCAGCTCGGCCTCGAGCCCGGACGGCAACGGCGGGATCGGCCCGGGCTCGACCGGCGGCAGCACGGGATCCGCTGGCGTGCTCACGCCGGCCTCCTGAGCAAGCGCCGCAACGCCGCGTAGCCGCGGTGAGCGCGGACCTTCATCGCGCCTGGCGTGGTGCCGGCGATCTCGGCCGCCTCGGCGACCGACTTGCCGTCGAGCTTGGTCAGCACCACCGCCTGGCGCTGGGCCTCGGGCAACTCGGCCAGCGCCGCCAGGGCAGCCTTGGTCAGCTCCACGTCGACCACCCGGCGCTCGGCAGCGGCGACGGCGTTCTCGCCGGTGATCACCGCCGCGACCTCGGGCAGCTCGCCGTCGTCGGTCGGCGCCGCGGCGCGCTTGCGGCGGCGGACCTCGTCGAGGAACGTCCGGTGGGCGATCGCGTACATCCACGGCACCGGGTCGGCGCCGCGGACGTACGACCCCCGGGCCTTGTGGACCTTGAGGAAGGTCTGCTGGAGGACGTCCTCGGCCACCGCCCGGGACCGCGCCATCGCCTGCAAGTAGGCGAGGAGCCGAGGCGCGACCTCCATGTGGAGCTCCCGGAAGGCCTGGGCGTCGCCATCGCAGTAGCGGTTCATGAGCTCGGCCGCCTTCATCCGTCGGCCACGGACTATACGCGAGTGCAGCTCCGATGGTTACAGGGCTTGACCCCAGCTGCGACTTGACTAGACTCCGGCCTCCCGTAACGACCGCAAAACGAGGTTGACCGTGGCCGCAGGACGCTCGAAATCCAAGCTCAAGAACCGCCCCAAGTACAAGGTCGAGCGTGCCCTGCGTGGCCGCAAGATCAAGGCGAAGAAGTCCGCCTCGCGCAAGCGGGGCCTGGGCCGCAACCGCAAGCGGCGCGCCGCCCGCGGCTCGCGCGCCAAGTAACCCGGCAGCCATCGCTGGGCCCACTGGCCGGGGACATCACGCGGCTGGGGCTAGCCCAGCTGCGGGATCAGCACGGCCCAGCCGAACGCCAGCTGGGCCAGGTAGTAGACCGGCAGGCCGATGGTGCGGTTGCGGACATCGCGCACCATGAACTTCTCACGCGCGACCGCTAGGTCGGACGCGAAGAACAACGTCGCGCCCGCGGTCAGGAGGGCCCGCGCCCCAGCGGGCGCCGCGTGCGGGTCGCCGACCAGGGTGGCCGCCACGCCGCCGACCAGCATCGCGGTGATGACCGCGACGTAGGCGCACACCGGCGCGCGCATCGCGCCGAGCCGCGGCCACAGCCAGCGCAAGACGCCGAGGGAGATCCCGGCGGCACCGACGGCGACGGCGCCGACGGCCGGCGTCCACCAGGACGCCGACGGCACCACCTGGGCCAGCGCCACGACGTACGCGACGTGGCCGCCCAGGAACGCCACCAGGCCGCCCAGGAACGCGCGCTCGTCATCGAACATGAGCGCGAGATCCCCGACGGCGCCGAGGGCCAGCCCGACGACGATGGCCAGCGTGGCGCCCGCGGCGAGATCGGCCCCGCCGACCAGGGGCACCGCGACGAAGGCCGCCGACGCCAGCGGCTTCCAGCGGAGCCGGCCGGGGCGGTCCCCGGCGCGCTCGGCCTGGACCAAGCGCGCGACCGCCAGCGCGCACATCGTCGACGCGACGATCGCCGCCGTCATCCCACCACCGGGGTCCAGCCGCGCAGCGCCGCCGCCACCAGGTCCAGGCGGTCCTGGCCCCAGAACGTCAGCGGGCCGCCCGCGCCGTGGACGATCGTCGTCGGTGCGCCGAACACGCCGGCGGCGGCGGCGGCGACGGTGGCGTCGACCAGCGCCTGCTTGCTGGCCGGGGCCGCCGCGGCGTCGACCAGGCCGCGATCCATGCCGAGCTCGTCGAGGATGGCGCCGAGCACCGCGGGGTCGCCGACGTCGCGGTCCTCGGCCCACGCGGCGTGGAAGACGCGGGCGACCAGTGCCGAGGTGTCCGCGCCGGCGAGGAGGGTGACCCGCAGCGCGGTGACCGTGCGCAGCGGAAACGAGCGGTTGAAGCAAAACGGCACGCCCCACCACCGCGCCCAGCGGTCGAGCTCCTGCGCGACGTAGCGCCGTTTGGCCTCGACCATCTGCAACAGCGGGACGTCGGCGGTGCCCAGCTGCCGGAACAAGCCGCCGAGCAGCATCGGCCGGTAGCGGACCGTGGTGCCCGCGGCCCGGGCGACCGCCTCGATCTGGGTGGCGCCGAGGTACGCGAACGGCGAGCTGTAGTCGAACCAGAAGTCGACCGGAGGCGGCGGTGTGGGCGAGGGGGCTGCCACCGCCGCCGGATCGGCCGGCGGCCGGGTGGTAGGCGAGCCGGCGTCGGGATCCCACCCCGCCAGCACCGCCCCGAGCCAGTGCATGCGATCTTGACCCCACAAGAGCACCGGCGCGCCGGCCGCGCGGCGGACCACCATGGCCGGGGCGCCGAACACCCCGCGCGCGACGGCCTGGTCGGTGCGGCGGCGCAGCTCGTCCTTGATGGCCGGCGAGTCGGCGCCCGCCAGCGCCGCGTCGACCAGCGCCGCCGGGACCTGGGCCGCCACCAGCGCGCGGCGGAGCACGCCGTCGTCGGTGACGTCGGCGCCGTCGACCCAGTACGCGGCGTACAGCGCGTGCATCGCGGCGGGCCAGGCCGCCTCGGGCAGCCCCAGCAGCGTGCGCAGCGCTCGCACTGTGCGGCGTGGGTGCGCCGCTGGCACACGCAGGGGCACGCCGAGCCGCTCGGCCCAGCGCCCCATGTCGCGCAGGTTGTACGCGGCGCGGACCGGCGCCAGGGTGGGCATGGGCCCGTCGCCGGCGCCGATGGCCCGGAACACGCCGCCCAGGAGCATCGGCGACAGCACCAGGCGCGCGCCGGCGGCCGCGCACGCCGCCTCGATGGACCGGGACGCGAGGTACGCATACGGACACGAGAAATCGAACCAGAACTCGACGGCGGGCGTCACCACAGGAGCTTCGCACGGGTCAGGCCCAGACGCCGAGATCGCGCGGGCTGGCCGACAAGCCGGCCCGGATCTGTTTTGACAGGGACCGGCCGACGGTTAGACTCTAGCAATGTCCGCCGCGCGGACGGCGCCATGGCGAAGTTGATCGAAGGTTTCAAGGACGGACGACCGGAGCTGGGACGTCGCACCTTCCTGGTCCCCGAGAGCCACTCCGAAGTGCTGGCGCTCCTGTACCACGAGCGCACCGGCATCGTCGGCGGGCTGCCAGTGGGGCCGGTCACCACCGACCCGTGCGGCGCCCACGGCATCCGCATGTACCCCGATCAAGATCCGTCGATCCTCGAAGAGACCCGGCGGTACTTCGAGAAGCTGTCCGAGCGGTTCTCGAACGACCTCGCGAAGGCTTGATGGGCCACGGCGGGCTGGCGATGACGTGGCGTGACGCGGCGTGGGGCGCGGCGGTGCTGGTCGCGCTCGCGGCCGGGGGCTGCGGCGGCCGGCAGCGGCAACCGGGGCCGTGCGGCAAGGACACCGACTGCAAGGGCGCGCGGGTGTGCGTCGCCGGCACCTGCGTCGACCCGTCGGCGCCGGGAGCGTCGCCGGCGCGCGGCCCATCCGCCCCAGCCGCCGGGGCCACGCCGGCGCAGGTCGCCGCGCCGGTCGTCGGGCCACGCCCGTTCGCGATGATCGGCGGCGGGCCGGGTCACCAGGGGCGGGCCGCCGGCCCGGCGCCGCGGGCCCGACCGCGCGAGCTGTGGAAGCTCGACCTGGGCGGCGCGGTGACCGGCGCACCGACGGTCGGCCCCGACGGCACCATCTACGTGGCCACCCACGGCGGCGCGCTGGTGGCGGTCAACCCGACCGGGTCGGTGCGCTGGCGGTTCGCCCTGGGCGAGCGGTCGTGGAGCACGCCGGCGGTGGCCGAGGACGGCACCGTCTACGTCGGCTCCGACGACGACCACCTGTACGCCGTCGACGCTGCCGGGACCCGCAAGTGGGCCTTGCGGCTGGGGCTGTGCGACCCGCAAGGCTTCGGGCCCGAGGGCACCCGGTGCGACGCCGACGGCGGCCCGGTCATCGGCGCCGACGGCACCATCTACCTGGGCGGCGACGGCGTGCACGCCGTGTGGGCCGACGGCACGCTGCGGTGGCGGTTCGCGACCGCCGAGCACGTCGCCAGCGCGCCGGCGCTGGCCGCCGACGGCACCATCTACGCCGGCAGCCAGGACGACGCGCTGTACGCGCTGGGGCCGGACGGCAGCAAGCGCTGGGAGCTGCGCGGCGGCGGGGACTTCGACGCCGCGCCGGTGCTGGGCGCCGACGGCACCATCTACATCGGCAACGACGACGACGCGCTGTACGCGGTCCGGCCCGACGGCACGGTGGCGTGGAAGACGGTCACCGGCGGCGACGTGCGCGGCGCCGCGGCGATCGGCGCCGACGACACCATCTACGTCGGGAGCTACGACGGCTTCGTGTACGCGATCGCGCCGACCGGGCAGGTGCAGTGGCGCCTGGCGGCGGCTGGCAAGATCCAGGCGACGCCGGTGGTTGCCGCCAACGGCGTCATCCTGGTCGGCGCCCAGGACGAGCGCCTGTACGCGGTCGATCGCGACGGCACGCTGCTGTGGACGCTGCCGGTAGGCGGCGATCTCGACAGCGCGGTCGCGCTCACCAGCGACGGCACGCTGTACGTCGCCGGCGACGACGGCGTCCTGCGAGCGCTGCGGTAGCCCCGTGCGCGACGCCCTCCTCTTCGCGTGGCGGGCCCCTGCTGGGGCGCGCGCGCTGTGCATTACCAGGCCGCGCGGCGCCCCGACCGGGACCGGCGCCGGCCGACGAATGGAATCATGACGATCGAACGCGACGACATCCTCGACGGGCTCCGCGCAGCGGTGACCCGGGGCATCAAGTTCACGGCCCTGGCCGACGCCATCGGCGCGCGCAAGGGCGACTACGCCGGCATGCGCGCCACCCTGGGCGCGCTGGTCGCCGAGGGGCTGGTCCGCGCCTTGCCCGGCGGCGGCTTCGCCCTGGCCCCGCACGGCCGCGGCGCCGACAAGAAGGCCCGGCCCGGCTTGCCGTGGGCTGAGCCCGCGGCCACGCCATCTCCGTCGACGCCCGCGTCGACACCCACCACCGCCCGGGCCCGGCGCACCACCGCCCGATCGGCCGCCGCGATCGCGCCGCCGCCGCCGCCCGTCACCGCCGCGGCACCGCGGACCCGACGGGTCCGCCCGAGCGCGGCGCCGCCGCCCGCGATCGAGCCCGAGGAGCTGCCGACCGGCCGGCTGACCGTCCACCCCGCCGGGTACGGCTTCGTCGGGTTGCCCGACGGCCGCGACGTGTTCATCCCGGCCAAGTACCGCGGCGCCTCGCTCGACGGTGACCAGGTCCGGGTCGCAACCTGGGTCGGGATCAAGGGCACCGAGGGGCGGGTGATCGACGTGCTGGCGCGGGGCCGGGCCCGGCTCACCGGCATCCTGCGCACCGCCGGGCGCCGGGTGTTCCTCGAGCCCGACGATCCGCGGGTCGCGACCGACTTCGGCCAGGTCACGCTGGAGGGCGGCCCGCCGGCCGCCGACGGGCAGGCGGTGGTGGTCGAGATCACCCGCTACCCCGAGGCCGGCGGCCACGAGCTGGCCGGCCGGGTGCTGAAGGTGCTGGGCGACCCCGACGACCCCCGCACCGAGATCGAGAAGATCCTGGCGTGCGCCGCCGTGCCGATCGAGTTCCCCGCCGCGGCGCTGGCCCAGGCCGAGCGCACCGCCCAGACCGTCGGCCCGGCCGACCTGGCCGACCGCATCGACCTGCGCGATCGCCGCTTCTGCACCATCGACCCCGAGACCGCGCGCGACTACGACGACGCCCTGTGCATCGAGGACGGCCCCGACGGCGGCACCCGGGTGTGGGTGGCGGTGGCCGACGTGTCCCACTACGTGCGGTGGGACGATCCGCTCGACCGCGAGTCGACCCTGCGCGGGGTGTCGGTGTACCTGCCCGATCGGGTCATCCCGATGCTGCCGCACCAGCTGTCGAGCAACATCTGCTCGCTGCTGCCCGACGTCGATCGGTGCGCCATGGTGGTCCGGCTCGACTACGATCGCGAGGCCCGGCTGGTGGGCGAGACCCACGCCGCCGCGGTCATCCGCAGCCAGGCCCGGCTCGACTATCCCGGCGTCGCGTCCGCGCTGCGCGGCGACTTCCGCGGCCGGCGCGAGGCCTACCGGCCGTGGCAGGCCGAGCTCGAGCGGCTCAACGCGCTGGCCCAGCTGCTGCGCGCGCAGCGCCGCGCCCGCGGCACGCTCGATCTCGATCTGCCCGAGCCCAAGGTGATCCTCGACGCCGACGATCCGCGGCTGGTCCGCGACGTGGTGCGCGCCAAGGGCGATCCCGACGTCAAGGGCGCCTACCAGCTGGTCGAGGAGTTCATGATCGCCGCCAACGAGTCGGTCGGGCGGTTCTTCCGCAAGCGCGACGCGCCGACGGTGTGGCGGGTCCACGCGCCGCCCAAGCGCGAGCGGGTCGAGGAGCTGGCCCAGATCCTGGGCGGGCTCGGCATCGAGGTCGACGTCGATCACGCGCTGACCCCGCTGGGCATGAAGGAGGTGCTCGACCAGGTGATGGCCACCTCGGCCGCGCGCTCGCTGTCGTTCCTGGTGCTGCGCTCGCTCAAGCAGGCGGTGTGGGACACGGTGCCGATCGGCCACTTCGGCCTGGCCTCGGGCGACTACGTCCACTTCACGTCGCCGATCCGGCGCTACCCGGACCTGCTGGTGCACCGGCTGCTCAAGCACTACCTGCACAAGGACGGGCTGCCGGCCGGCGGCGCCTACCGCGAGCCGCCGCCCGACGTCACCCGCCTGGCCGAGCTGGCCGCCGGCGCCAGCGGACACGAGCGCCGGGCCATGGAGGCCGAGCGCGAGGCGGTGGCCATGTACCGCTGCTACCTGGTGCGTGACCAGATCGGCGAGCGGTTCGCCGGCACGGTGTCGGCGGTCACCAGCTTCGGCGCCTTCGTCGAGCTCGACGCGCCCTACGTCGAGGGCCTGATCAAGCTGGAGTCGCTGGGCCACGACATCGGCTACGACGAGGCGCGCCTGCGCCTGCGGGCCCGCCGGTCCGGCTTCACCCTGGCGATGGGGGACGCGGTCACCGTCGAGCTGTTCGACGTGTCGGTGGCGCGGCGCAAGATCGAGCTGCGGCTGGTGCCGGGGCACTGGCTCGGCCGCCGCCGCGCGCGAGGGGGCGGCCGCGCCGCCGCCGGGCCGCGAGGAGCTGCGCCCGCCCAAGCGCATCGACCTGGCGCGCCAACAGCGCACCGGCCGCGCGGTGGCCAAGGCCAACCCCAAGGCCCGCGCGTCGAAGGCGGGCGCCCGGCCGTCGCTGGGCGTGTCGCACCGCAAGCCGCGCAAGAAGTAGGGCTGGGCGGCCGACCCGGCAACGATCGGTAGCCGTGCCGACCGCGCGCGGGGCTGTGATAGCGTGATGGGATGAAGGTTTTCGCGTTCGCGATGCTCATCGCTGTCAGCGCTGCATGTGGTTCGGTCGGGCCCGGCATCGTCGATGCCGCCGTGGCGTGCCAGCCAGCCTGCGGCGCCAACGCCACCTGCCAGGCCGGGACCTGCGCCTGCGATGACGGCTTCACCGGCGACGGCCAGACCTGCACCGACGTCGACGAGTGCGCCACCGGCAACGGCGGCTGCGCGGCCGAGGCGGTGTGCACCAACACCGCCGGTGGCAACACCTGCGCCTGCGGCGCTGGCTACACCGGCGACGGCATGACCTGCGCCGACATCGACGAGTGCGCGACCAACAACGGCGGGTGCGCGGCCGAGGCCACCTGCGCCAACCTCCCGGGGTCGCGGGTGTGTACGTGCAACCCGGGCCAGGTCGGCGATGGCGTGACGTGCCGGCCCGTGTGGACGCGGGTCGCCACGTTCCCTGGCATCAGGATCAACCCCGACAACTTCGGCGGCCTCGCCGTCGGCGCCGGCTCCAAGCTGTTCTTTGGCCCGCGCACCAACGACCCGACCCAGACCTACCTGAGATCGTACGACCTGGGCACCGGCCAGCTGTCGGGCCCGCTGGCGCTCCCCACCGGCAGCCAGACCGACTTCTGCGCCTGCGGCCTGACCTCGGTGTTCCTGTCGAACGGCACCACGCTCTACCTGCTGGGGAACTTCGGTCAGAAGTACGATCCCGGGCTGAACCGCTGGGCGGCGGTGACGTCGTACGCGGCGCCGTTCCAGCGGGGCGAGGCCGCGGCGGCGTACGACGCGGTCTCCAACGCGTTCCTCCTGGTGGGCGGCCGCTCCAACGAGGGCAGCGCCATCAAGATGCAGCTCCCCGGCGAGGCGTTCTCGGCCGAGCCGGGCACGCTGCCGGTCGGGATGTCGTCGGGCGTGGGGTTCGCACCGGCCGGCGCGCCGATCACCTTCGTCGCCGGCGGCGATCTGGGTGGGGGCAAGGCGCTGGTGTCGCACACCACGGGCAGCACCGGCTGGACCCGGCTGGCCGACGCGCCGCAGAGCCTCAGCCGGCCCGACGGCATGGGCGGCTTCATGGGCAAGCTGTGGGTGCTGGCCGGGCAGGGCCAGGGGCTGTTCGTCTACGACCCGATGACCAACGCCTGGGCACCGGGCCCGCTGCCGACCCCGCCGGGGGCCACGGTCGCGACCATGGTCGCCGGCGACGCCTACCTGCTGGCTGACACCGGCACCGCGACCGAGCTGTACCGCCTCACCGCGATCCAGTAGACCGCCCCGCCGGCGCGGTCGCCCGCGGCCGGGCAGCTCGATCAGGCCTGCGCGCGCTTGCCGCGTGGGGTCTTGGCCGGCTTGCCGTGGGCCGGCCCCGAGGCCGCGGCGGCGTGGCGGCCCGCGGCCAGCAGCGGGCGCAGGAAGCGCCCGGTGTGGCTGGCGTCGATGCCGGCGACCTGCTCGGGCGTCCCGACCGCGATCACCTCGCCGCCGGCGGCGCCGCCCTCGGGGCCCAGGTCGATGATCCAGTCGGCGGTCTTGATGACGTCGAGGTTGTGCTCGATGACCAGCACGGTGTTGCCGGCCTCGACCAGCCGCCCCAGCACCTCGAGCAAGCGGCGGACGTCGCCGAAATGCAGGCCGGTGGTAGGCTCGTCGAGGAGGTACAGGGTGCGGCCGGTCTGGACCCGCGCCAGCTCCTTGGCCAGCTTGACCCGCTGGGCCTCGCCGCCCGACAGGGTGGTGGCCGGCTGGCCCAGGCACAGGTAGCCGAGGCCGACGTCGACCAGCGTCTGCATGATGCGGCCGAGCTTGCGGTGGTGCCGGAACAGCTCGAGCGCCTCGTCGATCGGCGTGTCGAGCATGTCGGCGATCGACTTGTCCTTGTAGAGCACCCGCAGGGTGGCGTCGTTGTAGCGCTTGCCCTTGCACACCTCGCACGTGACGAACACGTTGGGCAAAAAGTGCATCTCGACCTCGCGCAGGCCGGCGCCCTCGCACGACTCGCACCGGCCGCCGCCGTTCTTGTCGGTGACGTTGAACGAGAACCGGCCCGGCCCGTAGCCGTAGGTCTTGGCGGTGGGCATCTCGGCGTACAGCTCGCGGATGAGATCGAACGCCTTGGTGTAGGTGGCGGGGTTCGAGCGCGGGGTGCGGCCGATCGGCTTCTGATCGATGACGATGACCTTGTCGATCAGCTCGAGGCCGGTGAGCGTGTCGTGGGGGCCGACCCGGTCGAGGCTGCCGTGCAGCTGCCGGGCCAGGGCCGGGTGCAGGGTGGCGTTGATGAGCGACGACTTGCCGGCGCCCGACACGCCGGTGATGGCGACCATCACCCCCAGCGGCACCTCGACGTCGACGTTCTTCAGGTTGTGTTCGCGGGCGCCGGTCAGCGCGATGACCCCGGTGCCGGTGCGGCGGGTCGCGGGCACCGGGATGGCCTCGGTCCCGGCCAGGAACCGGCCGGTGATCGACGCCGCGACGGTCTTCACCTCGGCCGGCGTCCCCTCGGCGATGACCTGGCCGCCGTGGCGGCCGGCGCCGGGGCCGAAGTCGATCAGCCAGTCGGCCGCCTCCATGGTGGCCTCATCGTGCTCGACCACCAGCACCGTGTTGCCCAGGTCGCGCAGGCGGTGCAGCGTCTTGATCAGGCGCTCGTTGTCGCGCTGGTGCAGGCCGATCGACGGCTCGTCGAGGACGTACAGCACGCCCGACAGCTCCGAGCCCAGCTGGGACGCCAGCCGGATGCGCTGGGCCTCGCCGCCCGACAGCGAGCCGGCCGCGCGATCGAGGGTCAGGTATTCGAGGCCGACGTCGAGCAGGAAGGTGAGGCGGTTCTTGATCTCCTTGAGGACCTCGCCAGCGATCTGGGCCCGGTTGCCGGTCAGGCGCAGGCCGTCGATGAAGTCGAACGCCTGGCGCACCGTGGTGCGGGTGACGTCGACCACCGCGCGCTCGCCCACCAGCACCGCCCGGGACTCCGGCCGCAGGCGCGTCCCGTGGCACGCCGCGCAGGCGATGGCGCGGAAGAACGACTCGTAGTGGGCGCGGACCCGCTCGCTGGTGGAGTCGCGGTGGCGCCGCTCGAGCTGGGGCAGGATGCCCTCGAACTTCATGTCCCACGCGCCCGACGAGTGCCGGCCCTCCCAGGCCACCGCCACCCGCTTGTCGCCGGTGCCGTACATCAGCACCTCGCGCGCCTTGTCGCCCAGCTTGGCCCACGGCTTGTCGAGGTCGATCTTGAAGGCCTTCGAGATGGCCTTGACGATGTTGGCGGTCCACCCGGCGTCCTTGCCGACGCTGTCGCCCCACACCGCGACCGCCCCGGCGTTGATGCTCTTGGACGGATCCGGGATGACCAGCTCGGGGTCGGCCTGCAGCTTCTCGCCCAGGCCGTTGCACTCGACGCACATGCCCAGCGGCGAGTTGAACGAGAACGACTGCGGCGACAGCTCGGGGAAGCCGATGCCGCAGGTGGGGCAGGCGTTGTCCTGGGAGTAGACCCGGGCGGTGCGCTCGCCGGCGACCTCGACGACGATCTTGCCCTTGCCCTCGCGCAGCGCGGTCTCGACCGAGTCGGTCAGCCGGCCGCGATCGCCGGCGCTGATCGACACCCGGTCGACCACCAGCTCGATGGTGTGCTTCTTCTGCTTCTCCAGCGTCTCGACGTCCTCGAGGCGGACGATCATGCCGTCGATGCGGACCCGGACGAAGCCGGCCTTGCGGGCGTCGGCCAGCAGATCGCGGAACTCGCCCTTGCGGTTGTCGGCCTTGGGCGCGAACAGCGTGACCTGGGTCTTGTCGGGCAAGGCCGCCAGCTCCTCGACCACCTCGGCCGCCGAGCGCTTGGCCACCGACCCACCGCACTGGTGGCAGCGCTGCTCGCCGACCCGCGCGTACAGGACGCGCAGGTAGTCGTAGATCTCGGTGATGGTGCCCACCGTCGAGCGCGGGTTCGACGCCGCGCTCTTTTGCTGGATGGCGATGGTCGGCGACAGGCCGCGGATGCGCTCGTAGCGCGGCTTCTCCATCTGGCCCAGGAACTGGCGGGCGTAGGCCGACAGCGACTCCACGTAGCGCCGCTGGCCCTCGGCGTACAGCGTGTCGAAGGCCATGCTCGACTTGCCCGAGCCCGACGGCCCGGTGATCACCACCAGCTGATGTTTCGGGATCTCGAGGCGATCGACCCGGAGGTTGTGCTCACGCGCTCCCTCGACGATGATGGCCTCGGGCTGCGTGGGCGCACGGACAAGCGCAGGCGGTCGCGACATCGGCGGGAAGGCTACGGAACGGGCGTTCAGGTGTCAAGGCGAGGCGACCCAAGCGCGCAGTGAGGGGCCGTGCTTCGCCGAAACGGCCGATGGGCAAGCCGTCGCCGACCTGCCCATCGTGGGTCACCGCGTCGAGCTCAGGCGTGGGCCAGCTCGACCTTGATCACCGTGTCGCCATGGGTCTGCCCGCTCACCGCGGCGATGATGCGATCGGCGACCGCCGCTGGCACCCGCACGTGGCAGTACGTGTCGCGCATCGCGACCGAGCCGAGGGTGGCCGGCTCGACGCCGGCGGCCTCCCCCAGGAGCGCGCGGACGTCGGCCGCCGCCATGCCGTTCTTCTTGCCCAGGTTCACGTGGATGCGGACCTGCGCGCCGGGATCCGCCGGCGCGGCGGGGGCGGGGGCCGCCTGCTTCTCGGCGCGCGGGGCGCGGGCTGCGCGCGGCGCCGGTGCCTCGGCCGGCTCCGGAGCGGCCTCCGCGCGATCGGACCGACGGCCGCGGCCACGACCACGCTCCTCGCTGGGACGCTCGGCGCGGGCCTCGCGGGGCTCACGCTCGGCGCGGGGCTCACGGGGCTCGCGCTCGGCGCGGGGCTCACGGGGCTCACGCTCGGCGCGGGGCGCCGGCTCGGCCTTGACTTCGGGCGCGCGGGACGACTTCTCGTCGGCCCAGGTCTCCCAGAAGTCGCGCTGATCGACCGGCTCGGTCGAGGCGCCGTTCTTGGGCTTGCGATCGTCGCCGCGGCGCGGCTCACGCTCGGGGCGGGCGTCGCGGGGCTCACGGTCGCGCACCGGCTCGCGGTCGCGCACCGGCTCGCGGTCGGGGCGGGCGTCACGCCGCGGCTCGCGGTCGCGCGCGGGTTCACGGTCGGAGCGAGCCTCGCGCACCGGCTCACGCTCGGGGCGGGCCTCGCGGGGCTCACGGTCGCGCACCGGCTCGCGGTCGCGCACCGGCTCGCGCTCGGGGCGGGCCTCGCGCGGCTCGCGGTCACGGTCGCGGGGCTCGCGGTCACGCACGGGGTCACGGTCACGCACGGGCTCGCGCTCGGGGCGGGCCTCGCGCGACTCGCGATCACGCACGGGCTCACGGTCACGGTCGCGGGGCTCACGGTCACGCACCGGCTCGCGCTCGGGGCGGGCCTCGCGCGGCTCACGGTCACGCACCGGCTCGCGCTCGGGGCGGGCCTCGCCGCCGACGCACGGGCTCACGGTCACGCACGGGCTCACGGTCACGCACGGGCTCACGGTCACGCACGGGCTCACGGTCACGCACCGGCTCGCGCTCGGGGCGGGCCTCGCGCGGCTCGCGGTCACGGTCGCGCGGCTCACGGTCACGCACCGGCTCGCGCTCGGGGCGCGCGTCGTGGCGCGGCTCTCGGTCGCGCACCGGCTCACGCTCGGCGTGCGCCTCGCGCGGCTCGCGGTCACGCGGCTCACGGTCGGGCCGGCGCTCGCCGCGGTCCTCGCGATCGAACCGGCGCGGGCGCCGCTCCTCGCGGGTCTCGTCGAGCTCGGGGGCCACCGCCACCGGCACGGCGGCGAGCGCCTCGGTCCGCTCCTCGGCGGGGCGGTCGCGCTCGACCCGGGGCCGCTCGTCGCGGTCGCGGCTGAAGCGGGGCCGCTCGCCGTCGCGGTCGCGGCTGAAGCGGGGCCGCTCGCCCTCGCCGTCACGGTCGCGGCCACCGAAGCGCGGGCGCTCGCCGTCGCGGTCGCGACCGCCGAAGCGGGGCCGCTCACCGTCGCGATCGCGGCCGCCGAAGCGCGGGCGGTCACCGTCGCGGTCGCGGCCGAACCGGGGCCGGTCGCCGTAGTCGTCGCCGCGCTCCTCGCGGGCCGCCGCCTCACGGGCCAGGCGGGCCTGCTCGGCCGCCGCCCGGGCCGCCGCCTTCTCCGCCTTGATGGCGTCGAGCTGGGTGCCGATCAGCAGGGCCACGATGGCCGCGCCGTCGGGCTCGGCCAGGAGCCGCGCGGTCAGCGCGACGTACTCCTCGGTCGGCTCGCCCGACACCAGGCCGCGCACGGTGAGCAGCGGGTCCGGCGGCGGGGGCGCGCCCACGCGGGGCAGCGGCGTCTTGAGCACGCCGTCGAGGATGGTCGCCGGCGGCAGGTCGCGCTCCTCGGGCTTGAGCTTGTACAGCACCTTCAGGTACCAGAACGCCGACAGCTCGCGCGGGCCGATCAGCGACAGCGCGGTGCCCTTCTTCCCGGCGCGGCCGGTGCGGCCGGTGCGGTGGACGTAGACCTCGGCCGAGTCGGGGAAGCTGTAGTTGATGACGTGGGACAGCTCGGTGATGTCGATGCCACGGGCCGCCACGTCGGTGGCCACCAGGTACTTCAGGTTCTTGTCGCGCATGCGCTTCATCACGCGCTCGCGATCGGCCTGGGACAGGTCGCTCGACAGCGGCTCGGCGTCGAGGCCTTGCTTCTGCAGGAACCGCGCGACCATGCCGGTCTCGTCGCGGGTGTTGCAGAAGATGATGGCGCTGTCGGGCTGCTCGCTCACGATCACCCGCATCAGATCGCGGGCGCGGGCGATGCCGCTGACGATGTAGTAGGCGTGGTGGATCTCGGCGACCGAGATGTTGCCGCTCGACAGCGCGATCTGCTCGGGCTCGCGCATCTGCCGCTTGGAGTAGCGCACCACCTCGTTGGGCATCGTCGCCGAGAACAGCAGGGTCTGCTTGGTCTTCGGCGTGTGCGAGGCGATCCGGTCGATGTCCTCGAGGAACCCCATCGACAGCATCTCGTCGCACTCGTCGAGCACGAAGAACCGGATCTGCTTGAGGTCGAGCGTCCGGCGGCTGATGTGGTCCAGCACGCGGCCGGGGGTGCCGACCACGATGTGGACGCCGTCTTTGAGCTGGGTGATCTGCTTGGTGATCGGCGCGCCGCCGTAGATCGGGACGATCGACAGCGCCTTGTGCTTGCCGAGCTGGGCCAGCTCGCGGCAGACCTGCAGCGCCAGCTCGCGGGTCGGCGTGAGCACGATCGCCTGGGGCGCGCGCAGGCTGGCGTCGACCGACGCCACGATCGGCAGGCCGAAAGCGGTGGTCTTGCCGGTGCCGGTGCGCGACTGGACCATCAGGTCCTTGCCGGCGACCACCGGCGCGTAGACCGCCGCCTGCACCGGCGTCGGGTTCAGGTAGCCCATGTCGTCGAGCGCGGCCTGGACGTCGCGCGGCAGATCGAGATCGGCGAAGTACAGCTGGGGCGGGGCGGCGGCGGCCGGATCGGCCTGCTCGGCCTGCTCGGCCTGCTCGGTGGAAGCGGCGGCGGGCGCCGGGGGAGGCATCAACGAGTCGGCGTCGCTGGAGCCGGAGGCGAGATCGGGATTCGACATGGGTGCTGTTCCGAGAGTGCGAGGGCCCACCGGGCGCAGTCACTACCTGCCATGTGCCGTCGCTCGCTCCCGACCACGACGCCATGAGCGCGTCGCGCCGCCGGCTTCGGGGCGCCGCAGATCCCGCGGTCGCGGTGATGTGCCTGCCCGCGGTCGCGGTGGTGTGGAAGTGAGGGAGCGCGGCCTGGGGCGCTGCGGTGGACGAGGTGACGAGAGCGATCGGCAGGTCGACCGCCCGGGGAGATGCCGCCTGGGTCGCGACAGGTGACCGTGCGCGACGCCATACGGGCGGGCATCAGAGTCAGAGTCGTGACGCGCGGTCGATCCACGAGTTCAAATACCTACTGGCGCGGGACCATAGACGTGCCGACCTAGGCGGTCAAGGGCCGTCCCGTCCCCCGCAGCTGAGAAAGATTCGCTGGTTCTGCGCCGGGTTCCAGGCGCGAGACGCGAGGCCCAGGGGCCGATGAGGTCCGCGCCCGCGTCACCGTCGCTCGAGAGAATCGCGAGTGTATTCAGATGGTTGATTGCCGGTGTTGGGCTCGCCAGCGCGGTCCATGAGCAAGATGTGCGCTTCGGCGGCGGCGCTCGGGCGGTGTTCGACGCCCCGGGGCACCACCAGCAGCTCGCCCTGCCTCAGGCGGACCGTACGGTCCCGGAACTCGATGGTGATCTCGCCGGCCAGCACCAGGAACAGCTCGTCGGTGTCGGCGTGGCTGTGCCACGAGAACGTCCCCTCGAGCTTGGCCACGCGGACCTCGTTGCCGTTGTAGTCGGCGATGACCCGCGGGTGCCAGTGATCGTGGAACAGCGCGAGCTTTTCAGCGAGGGAGATCGGGTCGGGGGCAGCCATGACGCGCGTCAGAAGTAGCCCCAGCGCCAGGTCGATCGCAGGCCGACCTGGAACGTGGTGGTCGAGGTGGCGTAGCCGGTCATCGCGGCGGTGACCCCGACCGAGCGGGCCCGGCCGCGCAGGATGTCCACGCCACCGCCGATCCGCAGCGCGGGCTCGACGCCGGTGGCGAACGGCCCGCCGGTGCGGCCGAGGGCGCCGACGCCGACCTCGACGTAGGGCACGTACTTCAGGATGTCGATCCGGTAGACGAGCCCGACGGTGGCCAGGCCGACGCCGACGGTGCCACCGCCGACGTAGGCGGCCAGCCCGAGGTCGGCCCGGACCGACACCTCGTCGCCCAGGGCGCGCTCGAAGGTCACGCCGGCGGTGGCGCCCCCGGTGGGCGTCAGGGTCTCCTTCATCTCCGCGTCGGGCGTCGCGTAGGTCGCGAGGCCCAGCCCGACCGACAGCGCCCGCTCGCCTTCCCCGGCGTGGGCGGCGTGGGCCCCGACCGACAGCACGACCAGGGCGCCGAGGATGCGCATGCCCGACGGTTACGCGAAACGCCCCCGCGAGGCAACCCGCCGGCCCAGGTGGCGGTCGAACCGGCTGAATTGACGCCGCCTTCGCCGCGGTGCTACACAGCCGGCTCGTTTCGACGAGGATCCCGTGGCAACCAAAGACGCTGACACTTCTACTCCAGGCCTCCACGTCACGCCGGTCAACATCGGCGGAGACTCGCTGGTCGACCGACTGGTGCCGCAGCTGCCGAAGATCGCGGCGGTGGTCGGCGTCATCATCGTGCTCGTCGCGGTGGTGTTCGGGTACCGCTGGTACAAGCACTCGCAGGAGGCCAAGTCGACGACCCGCCTGGCCCAGGCCGTCGAGCTGGGCGAGCGCATGGTGCTCACCACGCCGCCCCCCGCCGGCGAGCCCGTCGCCGACGAGTTCTTCGCGTCGTACCAGGAGCGCGCGCTGGCGTCCGCCGCCGCGTTCGCCAAGGTCGGCGACGCCCGCGGCGCGGCCCGGCTGTACGAGGCCAACCAGCTGATGGTGGCCGGCAAGGTCGACGACGCCATCGCCATCTTCCGGCGCGCCAGCACCGGGACCGGCGACGACGGCGTGCTCGCCCGCGAGGGCCTGGCGCTCGCGCTCGAGACCAAGGCCGGCCTCACCACCGACCCCGCCGCGGCCAACCAGCTGCGCGAGGAGGCGCTGGCGACCATCCGCACCGCCCAGCCCGACGACCGCGGCCTGCGCCGCGACTACGCCCTCTATCACGAGGCCCGGTTGCTCGAGACGCTCCAGCGCCCGACCGAGGCGATCGCGCCGCTGCAGAAGGCGCTACAGGTGGCGCCGACGACGTCCCTGCGGCAGGACATCGAGAACCGGCTCGCGGTGCTCGGCGCGGCGCCGCTGCCGGACGCGCCGGCCGAGCCGACCGCCCCGAGCGCCACGCCATGATCGGCCGCGCGGCCGCCCTGGCGCTGGTGCTGGCGTCCGCCTGCGGGACGATGTACCCGACCGCGCGGGTCCCCGACGACGACGGCCGGGCCGACGCGCTGCGGATGCGGTGGTCGCTGGTGACCAGCGATCGCACCGGCGAGGTCGCGCCCCAGGAGTTCGGCGGGGTCGCGTCGGTCGGCGAGAACTTGTTCGCCGGGTCGGCCGGCGGCCGGTTCATGTCCCTCAAGGCGCTGGACGGTCGGGTCCGGTGGAGCAAGCGGCTGGGCGCGGTGGCCGCGCGGCCGCTGGTGGCCAGCGACCGGATCTTCGTCGGGACGGTCGACGGTGAGCTGCTGGCGGTCCAGGTCGACTCGGGCGAGGTGCTGTGGCGCTACGCCAGCCGCGGCGCCATCGGCCGGGCCCCGGTGCTGGTCGACGTCGCGGCGCCCGGCGCCAAGGTGCCCGACTACGTCGTGGTGTTCTCGAACGAGGCCGACCAGGTGGTCGCTCTCGACGCGGTGACCGGCGCCTTCCGCTGGCAGTACAAGGCCGAGACTCCCGAGGAGTTCACCCTGCGCGGCCACGCCGGCATCGCGGTCGCCGGCGACCTGCTGTTCACCGGGTTCGCCAACGGCACGCTGGTGGCGCTGCGCGCGAGCACCGGCACCGCGGCCTGGCTGACCACGCTGACCGGGGATGCCGAGAAGTTCGTCGACGTCGACGCGACGCCGGTGGTGGCCGGCGACACCGTCTACGTGTCGTCCTCGTCGGGCGGGGTGTGGGCGCTCGACCAGACCACCGGCCTGGTGCGGTGGCGGACCCAGCTAGGCCGCGGCGCGGCTGGCGCGGACGCCTCGAGCGGCGCCGTCGGTGGCCTGGCGGTCGACGAGCAGCGGGTGTACGTGGCGGTGGCCGACCTCGGCGTGTTCGCGCTCGATCTCGACGGCCACGAGCTATGGCGCCACGGCACCGTCGGCGCCGGCGAGCCGGCCACGCCGCAGGTCGCCGGCGACTACTTGATCTACGGCCTCACCGACGCTGGCCTGTACATCGCCGACAAGCGCACCGGCAGCGTGCTCCAGTTCTTCGACCCCGGCGACGGCGTCTCGGCCGACCCGGTGGTGGTCGACGATCGCGACCTCTACGTGATGTCGAACCGCGGCGTGCTGTACGCGTTCGACCTGCGCACGCTGTAGGTCACGCGGCGCGGTCGCGGCCCGGGCCGCCGGACCACGCGGGCAGGCCCGCTCCGAAACGGCGCGAGGCCGGCAGGGTGCTGCCGGCCTCGACCGTCGACGAACCCGGTCCGGTCAGCGACCGTAGCCGCCGCCGCCGCCGCCGCCCTGGGGCGGGTAGCCGCCGCCACCCTGAGGCGGGTAGCCGCCGCCCTGCTGGGGATAGCCGCCACCCTGCTGAGGATAGCCGCCACCCTGCTGGGGATAGCCGCCGCCCTGCTGGGGGTAGCCGCCGCCCTGGGGCGGGTAACCGCCGCCCTGCTGCGGGTAGCCACCGGCCGGAGGCATCGGCGCCGCCGGGCGCGCCGGGGCCTGGGTCCAGCCCGACAGCTGGCCGTGGCGCATCATCGCCACCGCGCCCACGCCGCCAGCGACGACCAACAGCGCCAGCGAGTTGGACGTCGACGGCCAACCGCGGCTGTTGACCAGGCCGTCGACCAGCCCGTAGAAGCCGGCGATGGCGCCCAGGCCGCCCAGCGCCCCGAGCACGCCCAGCGCGAAGCGCTCGACCTGCTGGTGCGTGCTGTTGTTGGTGCGCGGCAGGAGCCCCAGGCCGAAGGCCGCGGCCGACGCGCCACCGACGACGATCGGCACGATGGCCGCCTTGATCGACGGGCCCGCGTTCTTGAAGCCGCCGAGGATGAAGGCCAAGAGCCCGTGCACGCCGGACAGGGCGAGCGTGACCCCGGTCAGGATCAGGACCCACAGGACGAGCTTGGAGCCCACCTGCTTGTCGTCCTTGCTCGGCCGGTCGTCGCGACGATCCAGCAGCGTGAACAGGTACCCCAAGCCGATGAACCCGAGAGGCAGTGCGGCCAGGACGGACATTCCGCCCATAGCCATGATGGGGCCAAGCCCTTCCATGGTGATCTCCTATTGGTGAGGGCGCGACTCTACACTGTGCCGAGATCGGCCACGTCCATCGCGGTCGGGATTCTTCCCGGCTGCGCGCATGTTTGGCGCGTCGGCGAGGGCACGCAGAACCGTCGCAGCGGAATTCTTCGACGCCACTAGACGGCGCCCTCGTGAGCCGGCGTCGTCGTGCCCGACGAGCGGGCGGGGCCGGCGCTACAGCGGATCGACGAAGGCCGGCCCGGGCTTGGCGATCAGATAGCCCTGCAGGTAGTCGCAGCCGAGGTCGGCCAGGGTGCGGGCCTCCGCGGCGGTCTCGACGCCTTCGCCGATCACCCGGACCCCGGAGTCGCGGCACACGCCGAGCACCGACGACACCAGCCGCTGCTTGACCGGGTGCGAGTCGACGTCGCGCACCAGCGACATGTCGAGCTTCACGAAGTCGGTGTCGAGCGGCGTCAGGTGGTTCATGCGATCGAACCCGCCGCCCAGATCGTCGACGGCGATGCCGTACCCGATCTCGCGCAGCTCGGCGATGCGATCGGCCAGGCCGTCGAGGCCATCGAGCGACGTGCGCTCGGTGATCTCCAGCACCACCCGGCGCGCCAGCTTGGTGAGCGGCGCGAACGGCGACGACAGCGTCGGGTCGAACAGGTCGCGCAGGTGCAGGTTCACGAACACCAGCCCGCGCTCGGCGGGCGCCGGCGCGAAGGTCGACGCGACCTGGGCTCGGATGGTTCGGCCGAGCAGCGTGGTGCGCTCGAGCCGTTCGGCGGCGTCGAGGACGGCGCCGACGTGGGGGAGCGTCCGGTCGTTCGAGCGCAGCAGGGCCTCGTAGCCGAACCGCTGCCGGGTCGAGGCGACGACGATGGGCTGGAAGGCCATCCACACGTGATCGAGCGCCCGCGCGAACGCCGCCTCCAGATCTACCAGCCCGATCGCCGCTTCAGACGGAGAAGGCTGATGACCCACACGCGCACCCTACCAAATCCCGCCGCGGCGACGCTTCATCTCTGTTGGGCTAGTAGAAATACTTGCGTCCTCCCGGCCTGTCACGCAAAGCGTCGTAGATGCTCACGAAAGTCGCCGACGACCGCCGAGGCCGCGTGGTTGTCGTAGTGCGACTGGATCCAGGCCTGGCTGACCGGCAGCTCGAGCTCGAGGCGGTAGGTCATGAGGCAGGCGCGGGCCGAGAGCGCCGTGAACCGGGCCTCGCCGGCGACGCAGATGGCCGATCCCGGGGCGGTCGACCAGGTGACCATGCGGTCTTCCGGGCGATAGGCGTACCGGACCGTGTATCCGAGCGTCGCCCGATCGAACGCGGCCCGGAACGCCACCTCGAGCGGGCGCCCCTCGGCGGTCCGGGCCATGACCCGGGCCGACTGCACGACGGCCAGCCACCGGGGTGTCTCGCCCGCGTCGACAAACACCTCGTAGGCCACCTCGGCCCGGACCGGCAGCGTGGTGGCCACCTCGGTCGCCAGGGGCGGGACGTCGGTAGCAGCGGCGCGGAGCAGCGCAGAGGTTGCGGCCATGGACCGGACATGAGCAACCTTGGTGCCCAACCGAGACACCCTCGGGATCTGAGATATTTTCGTTTACAAACGGTAGCTTGGGTTAGTCGACTGGGATCCCGTCGGCCGGCAACCCCGGTGGCCATGGCTGGACGGCTGCCCACCGACCGGACGCCCACACTTCATGAGGTGCTTCGATAAACAATGAGGTGCTTCGATAAGTAGGGCGCCGTGGGACGGCGAGGCGCCCGGGGGCGACAACGCAGCCGGATCGTCCGGGGCGAGGGAATCTATTCCGGGATCGTTTCGTAGTACGATCGAGCCCATCTCACCTGTGAGGGACCATGTCTGACCTGCGCTCTGATGATTCTGGCGGCCGTGCATTCCGTGAGCAGCCCGCGACGCCTGTAGAGGGCGTGCTCCAGCGCAAGGCGCGCGGCGAGGGTGTCGACGACATGTCCGTGGCCCAGGCTGGGTTCGCCGGCACGCCCGGGGCGATCCCATACCAGTCCGAGATGGAGGCCGGCTTCGGCACCAGCTTCGGCGGGGTGCAGGCCCACTTCGGCGACAACGCGGCCCAGGCCAGCAAGCACCTGGGAGCGGAGGCGTATACGGTCGGCCAGAGCGTGGCGTTCGCCGACGCGAACCCGTCGAAGGCGGTCGTCGCCCACGAGCTCGCCCACACCATCCAGCAGGGTGGCTCGGCGTCGCCGGGCGGCGCCGGCGTGCAGACGTACGGTGGCGCTGGCGCGTACGAGCACGAGGCTGACGACGCCGCGGCCACGGTGCTCAGCGGCGGCAAGGCCGAGGTCAACTTGCGCACCGGCTCGAGCATCCAGCGCTGGGGCGGCTCGGACCACTACCACATCGGCAACCTGGCCGGCGAGAAGGCGCTCCGCAAGGTGCGCGCCCTCGGCGTGAACCCGGCCACCAAGACCGTCGACACCGCGCATCCCGACGCCGCCGGCACCGCGCCGGAGGGGCGCCGCGATCTGCAGAACCCGACGGCGACGGAGACGGTCGACGTCAACACCGGCCGGACCTGGGGCGGCCTGGGCGCCGAGGGCCACATCAGCTTCGGCGCCGCGACGCGGTACGGCGGCGACTACGTGACCACGGCCGACGGGCTCAAGGCCCAGACCCGGGAAGCCGACCTCCGGCTGGCCCACGACACCGCGTCGATGATCGGCGGCGCGTCGACCAACGCCAACCACTTCTATCCGCTCAACCGGATCGAGTACCAGCAGCACCACGCCACCGCGCTGGCGGCGGCGCGCGGCGGGGACATGGTCACCGCGCTGACCCAGGAGGGGTTCGCCAACCACTTTTTGGCGGACTGCTTCGCCTCCGGCCACTGCGTGCCGCGCGCCCTCGACAGCATCGAGGCGCTGCACAACGAAGACCCCGAGGTCGTGGTCCAGGCCGGGATCTTCCCGGCCGGGTTCTGGAGCAACGCCCGCAAGGGGCTGATGCGGTCCCACGACTGGCACAACGTGTTCTGCGCGCTGCCCGACGGCCTGCCGATGTCGGACGGCAACCGGTACCACGGCGACTACTACATGGACGGCTCCGACCTGGCGCGCGTCTCCGACGTGGCGTCGGAGTCGCTGGCCGAGGTGCTGGCCGCCGGCGAGGGCAAGACCTACCGCGGCCACGTGGCGATCGTGACGCCGGACTTCGCCGGCATCCAGGCCGACCCGGTGGCCGGCCCGATGTGGCGCGCCATGATGAAGGACTACAAGGCCGACCTGGACAAGGCCCGGGCGGCGATCGGCCGCCGCCGCGGGAACTCGCGCGGCCGCACCGACGGTGGCAGCGGCTTCGACTCCAAGGCCGTGCTGGCCGAGATGGAGACCAACGTGTTCGGGGCCGGGCAGGTGGTCACCCGCCACAACGATCTCGACACCCGCCGCCACGACGTGGTGAAGGCGTTCGAGGCGATCGAGCACTACTCGACGGCCCAGTTCTCGTACAACGCCAACCTGGGCCCCGATGGTCAGAACGACGACCTGGAGGCACCCGACGAGGACGCCCGCCACGAGAAGGCGTGGGACCCGGCCAAGATGGAGAGCCAAGGGCTCCTGGGCGGCGCGCTCGAGGCGGCCCGCAAGTACCAGCAGGGCGTGGCCGCGGCCCAGGCGGCCGGCGAGCCGGTCGGCGACGACGAGGCCGAGCTGGCCATGGAGGCGGTCGAGGCCGCCCAGCAGCTGACCGACAACGTCGCGCACTGGTACTCCGGCATCGGCGATCGCTTCGCGGGTTGGTCGGCGAACTTCGCCAAGGCGCGCCGGACGCTGCGCCAGCTGGTGCCGCGCATCCGGGCGTCGCGTCCGTCGACGTCGACCAACACCGTCACGCAGCCGGAAGACGTGCGGCCCGAGTCGACCCAGTCCGAGGGCTGAGCGCGCGAGCGCTGAGCCGACTGGCTAGCTGGAGAACCGGGGGCCTGGGGCCTCCGGTTCCTTGGGCGTGCTGAGTTGACATAAGATTGATTCTGCGACGTGATTCGTCTGGGAATGGGGGGTAGGTAGCCGGAACTCCAGCCCCCTCACGGTTTGGGCGCCGGTCCCGGCTCCGGCTCCGGTTCCGGTTCCGGCTCCGGTTCGGGCTCCGGCTCCGGTTCGGGCTCCGGCTCCGGTTCGGGCTCCGGCTCCGGTTCCGGTTCCGGTTCGGGCGCCGGTTCCGGCTCCGGCTCCGGTTCGGGCGCCGGTTCGAGCTGCGGCTCCGGTCCCCGTGGCTCAGTCGTCGCTGCCGCGCAGCGCTTCAGGACCGATCAGCGACCGCGCCGCGGCCATCAAGTTGATGTCGGTCGTGCCGGCCCCCAGCTCGAGCAGCTTGGCATCCCGGGCCAGCTTCTCCAGGTGGTACTCCTCCATGTAGCCGTACCCGCCGTGGAGCTGGATGGCGGTCAGCGCGCCGTCGACCGCCAGCTGCGAGCACAGCGCCTTCGACGCGTTCACGAAGGCCGGATCCTGGGTCCGCGTGGCTTGCATCCAGGCCAGCCGGAAGACCACGTTCTCGACCGTCTTGAGCTTGAGGTACAGGTCCGCCAGCCGCAGCTGGACGGCCTGGAACGCCCCGATCGGCCGACCGAACTGTTCACGCTGGCGTACGTACGCCAGGGTCTGGTCGTAGCAGCGTTCCAGGATGCCCCAGGCCATGGCCGGGATGCCGGAGCGCTCGGTGCCCAGACTGTCCTTGGTGTCCGCCCGGCCGGCGCGCCCCTTCTCCTTGCCGCCCAGGAGGCGCTCCGCACCGACCACCACGTCGTCCATGAACACCTCGCACGTCGGCGAGTCGCGCATGCCCATCTTCTTGAACGGCGCCCCGGTGGTGAGCCCGGCCATGCCCCGATCCAGGATGAACGTGGCCAGGCCCTGCTCGGCCCGCGGCTCGCCTCGATCGACCCGGGCGTAGACCACGAACACGTCCGCCCCGGGCCCGTTGGTGATGAAGGTCTTGGTGCCTCGCAGGCGGTAGCCGTCGCCGTCGGGCACCGCGGTGGTGGTCATCGAGCCGAACGCGTCGGACCCTGCGCCGGGTTCGGTCAGGCACCACGAGCCGATGTGGCGCGCGGTCAAAAGCGGCAGGCCCCAGCGCTCGATCTGCTCCGCGGTGCCCTTGGCCAGGATGGCGCCGCCGGCCAGGCCCATCGACACACCCCAGCCCATGGCGAAGCCGGGCGACACCCGCGACAGCTCTTTCACGAACACCGCCATCATCATCGGCTCGCCGCCGAGGCTGCCGCTGCCCTCGCCCGGCTCGGTCGCGCCGGCGTCGGCGCTGGCGCGGAGCTTGGCGATGCGCTTGCGCGCCGCGGCCTCGGCCAGGCCGCCGATGCCGAACGTCGTGGTCAGGTCGCGCATCAGCGCCCACGGCTGGGTGGTGCCGGCCTCCAGCGCGGGCAGCTGGGGTGCGAGCTGCTTCTCGCACCAACCACGCACCATCTTCTCGACCATCTTGCTGGCGTCATCGAGGGCGAACATGGCCCGACGGTGCCAGAACCGCCGGCCGCGGCCAACTTCGGCACGTCGCCTGATCGGGCGCCGGTCAGCGCAGGCCGGATGCCAGCCGCTTGATCTCGTCGCCCGACAGGCCGCTGGCGGCCTCGATGACCACCGAGGTGGCCTTGCCGGTGGCGACCTCGACGGCGTCGACGTGGAGGATGCCGTCGGCGTCCATGCTGAAGCTGACCTCGACCCGGGTCGCGCCGCGCGGCGCCACCCGCAGGTCGCCCAGCACGAACCGGCCCAGCCGGCGGTTCTTCGACGCCTGCAGGTGCGGGCCCTGGTACACCTCGACCGCGACGAAGCTCTGGTTGTCCTCGGTGGTCGCGAAGACCTTCTTCTCGCGGGTCGGGATGCTGGTGTTGGCGGGGATGATGACCGACATCTTGTCGCCGGCCACCCGCACGCCGAGGTCGTGCGGGGTCACGTCCAGGAGCACGACCTCCTGCAGCTCGCCGCCGATCACGCCGGAGTGGATGGCGGCGCCGACTGCCACGCTCTCGTCGGGGTTGACGCCCTTGTGGGCCGGCTTGCCGAAGATCTCGACCACCGCGGCCTGGACCGCCGGCATCCGGGTCATGCCGCCCACCAACAGCACCTGGTCGATGTCGAGCGCGCTGCACCGCGCCAGCTCGAGGGCCCGGCTGCACGGCGCCGCCATCCGGCCCAGCAGCTCGCGGCAGGCCCGCTCGAGCTCGCCGCGCGACAGCGTGCGGGTCAGGTGCAGCGGGCCGTCGGCGCCGATGGCCACGAACGGCAGGTTGATGTCGGTGGTCATCGTCGACGACAGCTCGATCTTGGCCTGCTCGGCCGCCTCCTTGAGGCGCTGGAGCGCCACCGCGTCGTCGCGCAGATCGACGCCGGTGGTGGCCATGAACTCGTCGGCCAGCACCTCGATGATGGCCCGGTCGAAGTCGTCGCCGCCCAGCGTGGTGTCGCCCGACGTCGCCAGGACCTCGAACACCCCGTTCTCGATGGTCAACACCGAGATGTCGAACGTGCCGCCGCCCAGATCGAACACCGCGACCCGCTGGTCCTGCTGGTGCTGGACCCCGTAGGCCAAGGCCGCCGCGGTGGGCTCGTTGAGGATGGCGCGCACCTGCAGCCCGGCGATGGCGCCAGCGTCCTTGGTGGCCTGGCGCTGGACGTCGTCGAAGTACGCCGGCACGGTGATCACCGCCTCGGTGACGCTCTCGCCCAGGTAGTCCTCGGCCACCCGCCGCATCTTGGCCACCACGTGGGCCGAGATCTCTTGCGGCGAGCGGGCCTGTCCGTCGATCGTGACCCAGGCATCGCCGTTTTTTGCCGGCACCAGGGCGTACGGGAGGGTCTTGACGATGCGCTGGACCTCGGCGTCGGCGGTCTTGCGGCCGATCAAGCGCTTCACGCCAAACACCGTGCGGGTCGGGTTGGTCACCATCTGCCGCTTCGAGGCGGCCCCGACCACCACGTCACCCTCGGCGTTCCACGACACCATCGACGGCGTGGTCCGGCCGCCCTCCTGGTTGTGGATCACCAGGGGCTCGCCGCCCTCGAGCACCGCCACACAGGAGTTGGTGGTGCCGAGGTCGATGCCGATGATGCGAGGCATGTAAAATTACTTCATCACGTCCGCCGTCGCTTCGCCAATCCGGGATGACCAACCTGGGGTGACTTGGCCTGGAACGAAACAAATCTAGCCTCTTGCTAGACCTCGACGGACGTTCGCGGCCGCCCGGCCGCGCCGATGGCCTAGGTGGTTAGCCTAGCCCCGTCTTGGAGAGCGCCCACTGGGCCATGCCGAGCCCGGGGTCGCAGGCCAGCGCCCGGCGCCACTCGCTCCGGGCCTCGCCGTCCTTGCCCAGCTCGAACGCCTCCCAGCCGCGGAGGTAGTGAAGGTAGGCCCGGTAGCGCGGGTCGGCCGGGGCGCGCTGCGCCAGCTCGGACAACAGCGGGCGCGCCTCCGCCCACCGCTTGGCGCGCAGGTGGTCGAGGGCGCGCTCGAAGGTCTGGTCGGTCGCGGCGATCGGTTCGAGCTGCGGGCGCAGCGATGGGCCGCGGGCCGGCGCCGGCCCCGACGCGGCCGCGCCAGGGACCGGTTGCCGCAGCGTGGTGGCGGTCGAGGGCACGCCGGTGGTCGGCGGCTGGACGCGGCCCGGCATCGGCACGGTCGGGACCCCGGTGGGCGGCGTGGCGAGGCGTCCGCGGCCGGGCATCGGCACGGTCGGGACCCCGGTCGGCGGCGAGGCCTGGGGCCGGACCGCGAGCGGCACGGTGGGGACGCCGGCCGGTGGCGTCGCGATCCGGCCGCCGGGCGGGGTCACCGTCGGTGCGAGGTCCCGCTGCAGCAGATCGTGGGCGCGGCGGATCGCGAGGAACGCCTCGTTGGCCAGGCGCACCGTCGGCGCCGAGTAGCGGGCGTACTTGGCGGGGTGGTAGCGCTTGCACAGCTGCATGAACGCCGCGCGCACCACCGCGGCGTCGGCCTTCGCGTCGATGCCGAAGGCCTGCCGGCTGTCCCCCTGGAACCGCGCCAGCACGCTGGCGAGATCCCGGACGACGTCTTCCTCCACGGACGGGCCGTGCGCCACGATCCGACGGTAGCGCACCCGGTTGGCGCGACGCAATCGGCATGCAGATAGCGGTGGGGTATGGTGTCGGGGTGGGAGGTTGCACCAACTGCGGAAGCAAGACCGGCTGCGATGACCGCAAGGGCGACATGCTGCGTGCTGTCGATGACGCGCTCGCGGCGCTGTATCCGGAGCGACGCTGGCGCCCGGTCGAAGGTGGCCCGGTCGACCCGGCCCTGATCGACGACGCGGCCGGGCTGGCCGACGAGCTGGCGGAGCTGCTGCGGGCGGCGACCTTCGTCCGACCTCCGGGGCCGGGCCAGCCCAGCGCGTTCGTGTATGCGCTGTGCGTCGGGCGATCGCCGTGCGCGGTGCCGGTGCGTGACGGCGTGGCGCCGGCGCCCGAGGAGTGGTGGGCGACGCCGGCGCCGGTGCGCGAACGCTACCTGCGCCTCGCCCTGGCGCCGCGGGTGCCGTTCGCGGTGGTCCAGGAGGTCGCCGTGGAGGTCGACGTCGATCCCGAGGGCGCCACCGTCCGCGAGATCACCCAGCCCGGCGTGTACTCCGCGCCGCTGCTGGCGCGGTTCCAGAAGGTGGTCGCGACCCTGCCGGCGTACGGTCGCCGCCACCTCGACCTGGGCGACCTGATCGCGCCACCGGGGTACGATCCGGGCGACTGGCCGCGCCGCTACGCCGGCACGCCCACCGCGGTGAACTACCTGTTCTTCGACGAGCCGGCGACGATGACGTCGACCCAATGGATCCCGCGCGAGGCCCGATGATCGACGAGCTCCGCGCCCAGCTGGGCGCGCTGGTGGCCGAGCTGGGCGCGCGCCGCGCGTCGATCGTCCCGGCCGGCGCGGCGGCGCCGCCGCTGACGGGCGGCGGGGTGCGCACGCTGCCGCTGGGCCAGGGCGCCCGCCTCGAGCTCGAGCTCGGGCCCATCGGCCGGTCCTCCGACGACGTCGACCAGGCGCTCGAGCTGGCGGTGCGCGCGCTGCGCCAGGTGGCCCGGCGCGGCGACGGCGCGTGGCCGGCGCTGTCGGTGGCCAGCGCGAGCCCGGTACGGATCCGCGACCGCGTCGCGACCTACGTGAGCGCGCTGGCCAGCATCCAGCACGCCCGCAGCGCGCTGGTGACCGTCCGCGGCGTCGAGGTGGTGGCGGCCCCGCCGCCCGACGCCAGCGAGCGGGCCCGGCTGCCGCTGTTGGTCAAGCGGCTCGAGGCGGCGGCGCGGCGCGCCAACTCGAGCCACGGCGAGCTGACGGACCCCGACGTCTACGCCATCGGCTTCTGGCACCGCGCCGCGCTGATCTTGTTTTTCGTCGGCGACTACCCTGTCGACTTCGTCCGCCACCGGGCGCGCCTGGTCACCCGCGAGCTGGCCGAGCTGTTGCCGGACCTCGAACCGGAGCCGACCACCCCGGTGGCGGTGCAGCCGCCGCCGCGCTGAAGATGCGCCGATCGCCTGGGCCCGTGTAGGGTGCCGCCATGACGTCGCCGCGCCTGTTGTTCGTCCTCGCCGCGGCCGCCTGCGCCGGCGGCACCGCCCGGGCCCCCGCCGATCTTGGCTGCCCGTCCGCCAGCGGCGTCGCGCTGGCGATGTGGGACGTGCCCGACGGCGGCGGCGCCGGCAGCTACCAGGTGCGGCTCGGGTTCCGCGGCGTCGACGATCCCACCGCGCCGCCGCCCGGGCCGCTGGCCGCGTACCAGGTCGCCACGCTCGGCCTGGGGCCGTTGCCGGGCGCGGTGTGGTTGCTGCGCCCGGCGCTGCCGCCCTGCCTGGCCCGGGTCGCCGGCTACCGGGTCGACCTGGTCGACGTGGGGCCGCGCAGCCTGATGGTGTCGGCCGAGCTGGCTGACTGCCCGCCGCCGCCGGCGGTCGCCGAGCGCGCGCTGGCGTGGGTCACGCTCGACGGCCGGGCCCCGGCCGAGTGCCGCCTGGAGGTCCCGGTCGAGGTCGGCGCGCGCCGGGCGACGCCCACCGCCGACGGCTTCGCGATCGCCCCCCTGACGGAGGCGACCGCCCTGCCCGCCGCCTGGGCCGCGGTCGCGCCGACCGAGCCCTGCGCCGACTGCGAGCGCCTGTGGGCGGTGGCCTCGACCGCCACCGCGCCGGTGGTGAGCGACGTCATCATCACCGACGTCGCGCCTGGCCCGGACGCCTGCGCCGTCGAGGTGCACGATCGCGCCGGGCTGTTCGCGACCCCGATCGGCAAGCCGCCGGTCGCCCTGGCGACGCCGTCGGGGCCGACCGTGCTGGTCGGCGCGCTGGTCGATCGCGGCGGCACCCGCGTGGTGCTGGCGGCCGCCGCCGATCGCTGGGAGGCCATCGACCTGACCGCCGACGGCGCCACCGGCGCCGCCCGCTCGGTGCAGTTCTACGTCGCCAGCGAGGAAGACGGCGTGATCCGCTCGCTCGGGCCCGCCTGCGGGCCGTGACGGCGGGCGGACCCGCGGGACCGCTGCCGACCGCGGCGCGCGTCGACCGGAGCGCTGCCTACAGCGCGGCGCGCTCGGCCAGCGGCCGATCGAGCCCGAAGCCGTCGTGCAGCGTGCGCAGGGCCAGCTCGGCGTACTTCTTGGCCACGACCACCGAGATCTTGATCTCGCTGGTGGTGATGAGCTGGATGTTGATGCCCTCGGCGGCCAGCAGCTGGAACATGCGCTTGGCCACGCCGGCGTGGCTGCGCATGCCGACGCCGACCACCGACACCTTGCAGATGTCGTCGTCGGTGGCGATCTTGTCACCGTCGGCGCCGACCAGATCGGCGACCTGGGTGCGCAGGGTGTCGATGGCGCGCTTGCGATCGCTGGCCGGCACCGTGAACGTCAGGTCGGTGGTGCCATCCCAGGCGGTGTTCTGGATGATCATGTCGACCACCACCCCGGCGTCGGCCAGCGGCGCGAACAGGCGGGCCGCGACGCCGGCCTGATCCGGCAGATCCTCGACGGTGATCTTGGCCTCGTCCCGGGCCACGGTGACCCCCGAAACTGCGACGTGTTCCATCTCGCGCTCCTCGGGCACCACCCAGGTGCCAGGTGCATCGGAAAAGCTCGATCGCACGTGGATCGGCACCTTGTACTTCATGCCCAGCTCGACCGACCGGATCTGCAGGACCTTGGCGCCCAGCGACGCCAGCTCGAGCATCTCCTCGTAGCTGATGCGCTCGATCTTGCGGGCCGACGGCACCAGGTTGGGGTCGGTGGTGTAGACCCCGTCGACGTCGGTGTAGATCTCGCACACGTCGGCCGCCAGCGCCGCGGCGATGGCCACCCCGGTGGTGTCGGAGCCGCCGCGGCCGAGGGTGGTGATGTTGCCGGCCTCGTCGACGCCCTGGAAGCCGGCGATGACCGCGATCTCGTCGGCCGCGAACGCGGCCTGCACGGCGGCGGCGTCGATCGAGCGGATGCGCGCGCGAGAGAACGCGCTGTCGGTCTGGATCTTGACCTGGTGGCCGAGGAACGAGCGGGCCTTGCCGCCGCGGGCGCGGATGGCGAGCGCGACCAGGCCGACCGAGACCTGCTCACCGGTCGACACGATCACGTCGACCTCGCGGTCGTTGGGATCGTCGTAGACCTGGGCCGCCAGCTTGAGCAGGCGGTTGGTCTCGCCCGACATCGCCGACACCACCACCGCGACGTGGTGGCCGGCGCGCTGGGTGGCGAGGCAGCGCTCGGCGACCGCGGTGATGCGCTCGATCGTGCCGACCGAGGTGCCGCCGAATTTCTGGACCACCAGCATGGGCGCGGACCATACGCGGACGGGCCGGGCGCCGCCAAGCGCGCGGTCGTCCCTTCGTGGTAGCTCCCGGGCATGGCCGACCTCGATCCGGTGGTGGTGATCTTGTCGACCGTGCCGGCCGATGCGCGCGGCGCGGCGCTGGCCCGGGCCCTGGTCGACGAGCGCGTGGTGGCGTGCGTCAACCTGGTGCCGGCGGTGCGCTCGATCTACCGGTGGGACGGCGCGGTGGCCGACGACACCGAACAGCTGGCGATCATCAAGACCACCGCCGGTCGCGCCGACGCGGTGGTGGCGCGGTTGGTCGCGCTGCACCCCTACCAGGTGCCCGAGGCGCTGGTGGTGCCGGTGACCGGCGGGCACGCGCCGTATCTGGCGTGGGTGGCGGGCGCCGTCGAGTAACCGGCGCGGTCGCTTGCCAGCGTCGGTGGCGACGGGCATCCTTTCGCACCGCGCGCGGCGCGCCTACCCCATGGTCTGGTTCTGGATTGGCTTCTTCGTGTTCGTGGCGATCGCCCTGGCGATCGACCTGGGCATCGGCTCGCGTCGCGCGACCGAGCTGACCTTCCGCGCGGCGTTCAAGAAGACCCTGGTGTGGGTCAGCCTGGGCATCGGGTTCTCCGGGGTGGTGTACCTCATCTACGAGAACCACTGGCTGGGCGCCAACCCGTCGATGAAGGGCGGCGACGCGGCGGTGACCTACCTGTCGGCCTACCTCCTGGAAGAGGCGCTGTCGGTCGACAACATCTTCGTCATCTCGCTGGTGTTTCGGTCGTTCAAGATCCCGGGCAAGTACCAGCACCGGGTGCTGTTTTGGGGAATCCTCGGCGCGGTGGTGTTCCGGGTCGCCATGCTGGGCGGCGGGGTGTGGCTGACCAAGCAGTTCACGTGGATCTTTTACTTCTTCGGCGCCTACCTCATCTACTCGGGGCTGGGCCTGCTGCGCGGCGAGAGCGACGAGGAAGACGCCACCGAGAACAGCTTCGCGGTGCGCACGCTGCGCCGGTTCGTGCGCGTCGTCGACGGCGATCACGGCGGCAAGTTCGTGGTGCGCGACGGGCACGGCCGGCGGGCGCTCACCATCCTGGCGGTGACGCTGGTGGTGGTCGAGCTGACCGACGTGGTGTTCGCGCTCGACTCGATCCCGGCGGTGCTGGCGGTGAGCCAGGAGTCCTTCGTGATCATCACGTCGAACATCATGGCCATCCTGGGCCTGCGTTCGCTCTACTTCATGCTGGCGGGGGCCATGGCCCAGTTCGACTACCTGAAGTACGCCCTGGCCGGGCTGCTGGTGTTCATCGGCGCCAAGATGATCGCCCACGACCACTACCACGTGTCCAACGGGGTCTCGCTGGCGATCATCGCCGGGTTCATCGTGGCCGGCGTGGTGGCCTCGGTCATCGCCAACCGCCGCGCTCCGACCGACCCGCCGCCGCCGCCGCCCGCGCCCTGACGCCGGGCGTCACGGCGCGGCGAGCGTGACGCCCTTGGCCGCCAGGTCGGCGAACACGTCCGCCACGTCGCCGGCGACGATGGCCGGCGCCACGCCCGCCGGCCCGGGATAGCCCTGGGCGCCGGGACGGCCCTGGCCGCCGGGCCGCCCGTCGCGGCCCTGGCGCGCCCCTTGGCCCCCGGGGCCGCCCTGGCCACCCTGTCCGGCCCACCCGGCGGGGCCGCCCTGCCCGCCCTGGGTGTCGAGCTGGACCAGCCGCGCCAGCTCGGGGAAGCGGCGGTCGTAGGTCAACGTGATCTCGCCACCGGGGCCGCCGGGGCCGCCCTCGCCGGCGTCGCCGCCGTCGCCGCCATCACCGCCGCTGGCGCCGTCGGTGCCGGGGCTGTCGCTCGAGCCCGCCCCGGTGCCAGCGGTCGGCTGGCGCCCCGCGCCGCCGCGGCCGCCGGTGCCACCGTCGCCGCCGCCGCCGCCCGCGCCGCCATCGCCGCCGAACGCGACGATGGTCCAGCGCTCGCCGGCCGGGTCGAACAGCGCGGTGTCGGTGCGCCCGCCGGCCGCCACTCGCAGCACCGCCAGGCGCGCGCCGGTCGCGGTGTCGACGTAGGCCAGGTGGGCCGCGACCCGGGGCCCGGGGCCGCCCGGGCCGCCGGGACCGCCCGGGCCGCCGTCGCCGCCTCGGCCGCCGGTCTGGGCCGGGTGTTGGCCGTCGTCGCTGGCGCCGTCGCCCCCCGGCGCCCCGCTGCCGCCGGAGCGTCCGGCGGACCCGGCGGACCCGAGGGCGCCGAGCTGGCCGCCGCAGCCGAAATCGGGTGCCAGGGTCACCTGGGCCCGCAGATCGGGGCGGTCGGGGATGCCGACGTCGACGGTCACCGGGTGGGCCACCGCGGCGAACGGATCGTCCGGAATCCGGACGAATCCGTCGCCGTCGACCACGCCCCAGGTCGCGGTCCACTCGAAGGTCGAGAACACCAACCGGCCGGCGCGGTTCTCGCCCACGCTCCAGGTGTCGAGCACCCGGCCGTCGGTCAGCGTGACCTGGACGTCGAGCTGCGGGGCGCTGGCGCCGACGCAGTAGCGATCGCCGCCGGCGGTGGTGCGCCCCACCCGCGCGGTGGCCGCGGCGGGATCGAGCTGGGCCGGCCGAGGCGGCGCCGGGCCCCCACAGGCGACCACCGCGACCAGCGCGGCCGGGGACAGACGAAGCATGGATCGATTGTGCACGATGGCCCGCCGCCGCGCCGGGCCCGGCCGTGCTAACTGTTGGGCGTGGACCAGTCGGAGCGCTACCTGCAGCTCGCCCTGCTGGGCCGCGGTGCGTTCCTGGCCGCCGCGGCGCCAGCGGCGCTGATCCGCCGGCGCCAGGAGGACCTCGACGCCGACTCCGACGCTGGCCGCGGTGGGGACGACGACGTCGAGACCCTGGTCGCGCCGGTCCTGGGCCAGCGCCGGGGGCCGCGAGCCATCGAGGTGTACCCGCTGGCCAAGAAGCCGGGCGCGTCGTTCGCCGACATGATCACCATCGGCCGAACGCCCAACAACGACGTCGTCCTGCGCGACGTGACGGTGTCGCGGTTCCACGCCTACTTCCGCCAGCGCGGCGCGCGCTGGCTGGTGGCCGACGCCGGATCGCGCAACGGCAGCGCGGTGGCCGGCGGGCCGCTCGAGGCGCGCCGCGAGCGCGAGGTCGACTCGGGCACGCCGGTGCGCATCGGCGACCTCGAGCTGGTGTTCTACGGCGCCGAGGCGCTGTTCGACGTCCTGCGCGACGCCGGCGGAGGTCGGGCGTGATCGATCCGTGGGCCGAGCGGACGCTGTGCGACGACGGCGCGTGCACCGGGGTCGTCGATCCGCAGACCGGGTTGTGCGGCACCTGCGGCCGGATGCTGCCGCTGTGGGGCAACGAGCGCCTGCGCGGCCAGGTGGCTGACGCCATCGACCGCGACGACGCCCCAGCGGACGCCGGCCAGGGCGCGGTCGACGACGCGCGCGCGCTGTGCCCGGACGGCGCGTGCATCGGGGTCATCGGCGACGACGGCGCGTGCCGCGTGTGCGGCCGGCGGCCGGTGACCCGGGTGGTGCCGCCGGCGATCGCCGCTGATCCCGGCGCGGGCACCGCCGACGCGGACGCCGACGAGGACGATGACCGCCGGCTGTGCCCCGACGGCGCCTGCGTCGGGCTGCTCGACGCCGACGGCGTGTGCCGCGTGTGTGGTGCGACGGACGCGGGCAACTAGTGGTCGTGGCCGGGGCGAGCCGGTGATCTCCCCGCCGCTGCTACCAGGTCGACACCGCGCGGGGGCGCGGTGACCAGCGCGGTCGCCGTGGTCGGCGCCGGCGGTCTGGGCGGCCCGATCGCCCTCGCTGTGGCGAGCGCCGGACACCCCGTGGTGGTGTTCGACGACGACCAGGTCGAGCTGTCGAACCTGCACCGGCAGATCCAGTTCACCGACGCCGAGCGCGGCGGCGCCAAGGCCGGGTTGCTCGCGGCCCGGGTCGTCGCGGGCGGCGGCGCGGCCACCGCCCGCCTCGAGCGCTTCACCGCCGCGACCGTGGTCGATGTGGCGGCGATCGTCGACGGCAGCGACCACGCGCCCACCAAGTTCGCGGTGGCGGCGTGGGCCCGACGTCGCCGGATCCCGTACGTCATCGCCGCGGCCGTGGGCTACGGCGGGAACGTGTTCGCGGCCGGCCCCGACGACGCCTGCTACGCGTGCCTGTTCGAGGCGCCGCCCGACGAGGCCCCCGGCTGCGACCAGGCCGGGGTGCTGGGCCCGCTGGTCGGCTGGATCGGCGGCGTGGCCGCGCAGGCGGTGATCGCGCGGGTGACGGCGCCCGGCGCCTGGCCCGGCGCCAGCATCTGGGTCCTCGACGATCTGCGCCGCGGCGGCGCCCCACGGACCCTGGCGTTGACGCCGCGCGCCGACTGCGCCTGCCGGAGCACGCCGTGATCCCCTGGTCGCGCGAGCGGCAGCGGCGGTTCGCCCACCACGTGCTGTTGCCGGACGTCGGGGGCCGGGGCCAGGATCGGCTGACCGCCGCGACGGTGGCGATCGACGTCGACGGGCGCGCCGGTCAGGTGGCGTCGCTGTACCTGGCGGCCGGCGGCGTCGGCGCGCTGGCGCTGCGCGGGCGCGGCCGGGTCGTGCGAGCGGAGTTCCCGTTCGACGAGGGCGACGTCGGCGCGCCGCTGGTGGCGGCGGTGGCGCGGGCGGCGCGGGCCCGCCAGCCCGCGGTGGCACTGGTCGACGATGACGCCCTGCCCAGCCTGGCGATCGTCGGCGACGCGCCGCGCTTGCCGCTGGCCGAGGCGTTCGCGCGCGGCGGCGAGGCGGCGGCCCGCTGGCTCCACGCCCGGGCCATCGGCGAGGCCCCGTGATCGGCCTCGGGCTGGCGCTGGCGTGGCCCGCGCTGGTCGCCGCCGTCGAGGCCAGCGCCGACGAGACCGCTGGCTGGGTCGCGGCGGCGGCGCCGGTGGTTCGCGTCGCGACCCTGGACGGCGACGGCCGGTGGTCGGCGGCGGCTCACGTCGCGCTGGCCACCGCCGCGCTGCGCGGCCCGGCGCCGCTGGCGCTGTTTCACAGCCACCCCGACGGACGCGCCGCGGTGTCGGCCCGGGACCTCGCAGCCTGGGCGCCGACCGGGCGGCCGCTGTGGCGCTGGCCCCAGGTCATCGTGGCGACGCGCGGTGGCCGTGCGGTGGCCGCGGTGGTCGCCGCGTGGCCGGTCGGCGCGCCCGGGCCGGTGACGGTGGCCCGCCTGCGTCGCGCGGCGGCCGTCGACGGCGCCGGCTGGGGGCTGGCGTGAAGCGGCTGGGCCTGGTGCTGGCGACCGCCGACGAGGACGACCGGCGCCACCTGGTCGGGCTGGCCGCCGCCGCTGCCGGTGCCGGGATCGCGACCCGGGTGTTCGCGATGCACCACGGCGTGGCGTCGGTGTGCGCCGATCCGGCCGTGCGGGCCCGGCTGGCCGAGCTCGGCTGTGACCTCGTGGCCTGCGCCACCAGCGCCGACCGCGCCGGCGTGGACCTGGCCGCGGCGGTGGTCGAGGCCGGGAGCCAGGACGACCACGCGGCGCTGTGCGCCTGGGCCGACCGGGTGGTGGCCTTCACGTGACCGCCACCGTGCTGGTGGTCATCGACAGCGGCGACCCGGCCGTGGTCGACGAGGCGTGGCGCGCCGCGGTGGGGCTGACGTTGCGCGGGGCCCGGGTGATGGTCGCGACCCGACCGGGGGCCGCGCCCGGCACCGCCGCGGCCGCGCGCGCGCGCGCGACCCTGGCCTTGTTCGGTCACGGGGTCGACGCCGACGCCGACGCCGTCGATGCCGACGTGGTCGAGCAGTGGCGCGACGGCGCCGATCGCCCCGGTAGACCAGCCGACCGCGCCGACCCGACCGTCCACCTGGTCCGCCCCGGGCGCGCCGTGGGCGCTTTGGGGCCGGGCGATCGGGTGCTACAGCTGGGCGACCCCGCCGATGTCGACTACGCCGAGCTCCTCGCCGCCATCGCCGCCGCCCCGGTCCGAGTCTGGTGACGCCGCGCTCGACCTGACCGGCGAGGTGTGTCCGTACACCTTCGTGCAGGTGCGGCTGGCGCTCGAGGCGATGCCGGTGGGCGCCACTCTGCGCGTCGAGTTCGACCACCCGCCGGCGGCGCGCAACCTCCCCCGCAGCCTCGCGGCGTGGGGCCAGCAGGTCTCGGCGGTCGAGCCGGCCGGCCCTGGCCGCTGGCGCCTGGCGGTCACCAAGCGGGTCGCCTAGCGGCGCCGCGCCGGAGTTTGGCGCCGGCGTCGGTGCGTGTTACATCGATCAGGTGACCGCGCTCGCATCCGTGCACCAGGCGCTCGAGTCCCGGCTGGCGGCGCTGCCCGGCGTGGTGGTGGCGTTCTCCGGTGGCGTCGACTCGGCGTTTCTGCTCAAGGTCGCCGTCGACGTGCTGGGCGAGCGTGCCCACGCCGTGACCGCGGTGTCGCCGACGATGGCCCGCGCCGAGGTGGCCGACGCCACCGCGCTGGGCGCCGAGCTCGGGCTGGGCGCGCGGCACTACCTGGTCGACGCCGACGAGCTCGCGGTGCCGGGCTACGCCGCCAACCCGGTCGATCGCTGCGCCCTGTGCAAGACAGAGCTGATGGACGTGGCCGAGCCCATCGCCCATCGGCTGGGCATGCCGGTCGCGCTCGGCACCAACACCGACGACCTCGGCGACCACCGCCCCGGCATCGCCGCGGCCGCGGCGCGCGGCGCGATCATGCCCATGGTCGACGCCGGCCTCGACAAGGCCGCGGTGCGCGCGCTGTCGCGGCAGCTCGGGCTGCGCACCTGGGACAAGCCCCAGCTGGCGTGCCTGTCGTCGCGGTTCCCCTACGGCACGACCATCACCCGGGCCCGGCTGCGCCAGGTCGACGACTTCGAGGAGGGGCTGCGCGCCTTGGGCCTGCGCCAGGTGCGGGTCCGTTTCCACGAGGCGGTGGCCCGCATCGAGGTCGAGGCCGCCGAGCTGCCGCGGCTGGTGGAACCCGCGGTGCGCAGCGCGGTGGTCGCGCTCGGGCGCCGGCTGGGCTTCACCTTCGTCGCGCTCGACCTGGCCGGCTTCACGTCCGGCTCGCTCAACCAGCTGCTCGAGCCCGCGCTGGTGCCGCTGGGCCGGCGCTCGGGCGCGGGGGCCGCGTGAGCCAGCGCTTGGCGCTTTTGGCCGTCGTCGCCGCCGGGGCCGGCCTGGCCGCGGCGGTCGCGCCCGCGGTCGCCAAGCCTCCGGTGGTCGCGGCGACGGCGACCAGCACCACGGCGGCACAGCCGTCGAAGAAGGACACCTACCTCCAGGGCAAGGCGCCGACGACCGCGGCCGCGCTGGTCGCGCCCGGCGCCGCTGCCCGCCCGGTCATCAACCTGCAGAACACCTGGACCGACGAGTGGCTGGCGCTCGACGCCAGCGGCAAGGTGGCGCTGGCGCCGGACGAGTTCGATCGGTTCTTGCGCGATCACTTCACCGGCGAGCCCACCACCATGGACCCGCGGCTGATCGCGGTGCTGCGTGACGCCGCCCGGCACTTCAAGGCGGACCGGGTCGAGATCGTGTCGGGCTACCGCGCGCCCAAGTACAACCTCATGCTGCGCAAGAAGGGCCACGAGGTCGCCCGCGACAGCCAGCACACCCACGGCAACGCGGTCGACTTCCGCATCCCGGGGGTCTCGACCGAGGCGCTGCACGCCTGGGCGGTGTCGCGCAAGCTGGGCGGCGTCGGCATCTACCGGCGCAGCCAGTTCGTCCACATGGACACCGGCCGGGTCCGTTACTGGTCGGGCGACTGACGTGCGCGTCGTCCCGGTGCTGGCCCGCACCACCCTGGGCGCGCGCGCGTTGTTCGTGCGCGGCCACGCCGACGGCTGGGCGGTGGTCGCGCCCGACGGTGCGGTGACGCTGCTCGACGTGAACCTGCAGGAGCGCGGGCGGTGGCTCGGCGGGCGGCGGTTGGTCGATGTTGCGGTCATGAGCGACCACGCCCGGCTGGTGGTGGCGGACGACGCGACGCTCGCGTGCCGCGACCTCGCCACCGGCGCGGCGGTGTGGCAGGTGCCGGGCACGTTCGTGGCGTGTCGCCTGGGCCGGGCCGGGCTGTGGGCGGCCGAGCACCAGGGCGATCGCGTCGCCGTGACCTTGCGCGACGTCACCACCGGAGCGGTCCTGCGTGACGTGACGGTGCCCGATCCGTTCGGCGGCGCCACCGCGATGCTCCTGCCCCACCCCGATCCCGACGCCGTGGTGGTGTGGGTCGCCGCGGGGCAGGACGGCCAGGCCAGCTTCCTGGTGCGCGACGAGGGGCGCTTCGTCTCGGCGATCGAGGTCGGCGGTCGCGATCGGCTGCCGCCGGTGTTCACGCCAGCGGGTGACAGCTTCTTGTCGGCCGGCGCGGCCGTGCTCGAGCTACGCGCGTGGCCGGCCGATCAGCTGATCGACGCGCTGCCGTGGTCCGACGACGAGGATCCGGTCGACCCCGAGGGCGACGAGCTGGCGTACCTGCCCGGCGGCTTCGCCGCCTGGGCCTCGGCGGAGGGCCGCCTGTACGTCGTCGATCTGCACGAGCTGGCGGTGGTCGACGAGGTGTTCGTCGACGGGTACCCGCCGGGCGCCAGCGGCACCAGCTTCACCTACGCCGAGCCCGGCCCCGGCGGCCTCGTGGTGACGGTCCACGGCGACACCCACACCGAGCTCGCGGTCACCGCGCTGGCGGCGTGGAGCCCTGATTCCGAACGCTGACGGCCAACGCTACGGGCGCCGGCGCGCGGCCCGGGCCGCCTGGGCGCGGCGGGCGATGGCCGGATCGGCGTGGGCGGCCATCACGTCGAGGAAGCCGTCAGCGTCGGGGCCGCCCAGCGCGGCCACCAGGTCGATGACGGCGATGACCGTCGGATGATCGGCCAGGTCGAGCCGGTCGAGCAGCGGCGCCACCGCCGCCGGATCCGCCAGCGCCAGCAAGGCGGCGCGCGCCGCGGGACCGATCGGCGCGGGGTCGGACGCCAGCGGCACGACGGCGGCCACCGCGCCGGGCGGGTGGCGGGTCCCGATCAGCGCCAGCGCCCAGGCCACCTGCTCGGGATCCGGATCCGCCAGCGCCGTGAGCAGCGCGGGCGCGACCAGCAGCGCCAGCCGCCGGGTCAGCGCCGCGCAGGTGGCCTCGACCAGGGGCTCGAGCACCGCCTGGGTCGCCAGGTCGACCCGTCCGTCGATGACCGACGCGTGGCCGGCCAGCTCGACCGTCGGCGACGGCGCGTCGGTGCCCAGCCACGCCAGGTGGGCCGCCACCGTGACCGCGAGCTGGGTGCGATCGGCGGAGGCCCCGCCGTCGAGGTTGACGGTCAGCGCGGCCGGCAGCGCCTGGCGTGCGGTCGGCACCTGGCGCGCGGTGGGGACCACCAGGTCGCCGCTCTCGATCAGGCACCGGGCCAGGCGTCGGCCCAGCTCGTGCTCATCGGTCGTCCCGTCCGTGGTCCCGGCGGTCACCAGCTCGACCCGGTCGAGCACCACCACCGGCATCAGGCCAAGCGGCGCCGCGTCGGTCCCGCCGTCCGCGGGCGGCGCTGGCGCCGGCGCTGGCGGCGGGGTGGCGCGCTTGCACCCCATCACCGCGGCCGCCGCCGCGATCACGACGCTGGCGCGGCTCACGTCGTCGTCACGACGCGGCCGGGGCCTTGGCGGTGCGCAGGTGGGCCAGCTCGGCGATGCGCCCGATCAGCCGCGGGTAGTCCCAGCCCTGGGCCATCGCGGCCCGATGGACCCCGGCGTCGGGGGAGATGTCGCAGTTGGGGTTGACGTCGATGACCCACGGCGTGCCGGCGGGATCGATCCGCAGATCGACCCGGCCGTAGTCGCGCAGGCCGATGGCGTCCCACGCCGCCCGGGCGGTGGCGATGATCCGCTCGACCAGCACCGGATCCGCCGCGCGCAGCGGCACCGGCTTGGTGCCGGCGTAGTCGACGTGGGCCTCGTCCCACTTGGCCGCGTAGCTCACGATGTGCGGCCGATCGCTCGGCATCGCCGCGAAGTCGATCTCGTGCAGCGGCAGCACGTCGATGTGCTCGCCGGCGCCCAGGAGCGTCACGTTGACCTCGCGGCCGGGGACGTAGCGCTCGAGCAGCAGCGGCTCGCCGAACTCGGCCAGCAGCTGGGCGCAGCGGGTGGTCAGCGCGGCGCCGTCGGCCACCACGTTGGCGGCGGTGATGCCGACCGAGGCGTCCTCGTTGGCCAGCTTGACGAACCACGGGTAGTCGAGCGGTTCGGCCGCGACCCGCGCCAGGTCGGCGGCGTGGCGCACCACCCGGTACGGCGGCGTGGCGACCCCGCGCCCGACCAGCACGTCCTTGGCGCGCGGCTTGTACAGCGCCAGCCCCAGGCCCATGGCGTCGGCGCCGGTGTACGGCAGCCCGTACAGGTCGAGCAAGGCCGGCACCGCGATCTCGTTTCGGGCGATGCCGCACAGCGACTCGCACAGGTTGAAGATCAGATCCGGCCGCTCGCGATCGAGGCGGCCCAGCACCTCGAAGGCGTCGCGGCCCCACATGCCGACCAGCTCGGCGGTGTGGCCGGCGTCGCGCAGCGCGTCGCGCACCGCGGTGGCCGCGGCGCGGACCGACACCGCGTCGACGGAGTCGCGCCCGCCGGCTTGTTCGAAGTCAGTGTTGTAGAGGACCGCGATCCCGAGCGCCATCGCCGGCCATCCTACACGACCGCGCGCCGGTCACCCGCCAGCGCGCGCACCAGGCGCGGCCCCAGCTGCCCGGCCAGCGTCGCGACCGGTGGCGGCGGCGGCAAGCCGCGGGCGGCGCAGGCCTCGGCCAGCGACACCAGCGGCGCGGCCAGCCCGCACGGGACGATCGCGGTCCACGCCGCCGGCGGCGTCGCGACGTTCCAGGCCCAGCCGTGGATGGCCACGCCGCGCGCCAGGTGCAGCCCGCACGCGGCGAGCTTGGCGTCGCCTAGCCACAGCCCCGCTGGCGCGCGCTGGAACACCGCCCCCGGCACGCCCAGCTCGGCGCACAGCGCGGCCAGCTCGCCGGCGATGGCCTCCAGCAGGCCGACCACCGAGCGCACCCGCACCACCGGGTAGATCATGAGCTGCCCGGGCCCGTGGTAGGTCACGTCGCCGCCGCGGGACGCGCGGGCGATGGCCACGCCGCGGCGCGCGGCCTCGGCGTCGTCGATGAGCACGTGGCGCCGGTCGGCGGCGTGGCCCAGCGTGATCACCGGCGGGTGTTCGCACAGGAACACCGTCTGCGCGCCGGCGTCGCCCGCCAGGATGGCCTGGCGGGTGGACTCTTGCAGGGCTACCGCCGCGGGGTGCGGCAGCGAGCCCAGCCAGCGCCAGCCGATCACCCGCCCCCGCTCAGCCCGCGAGCAGCTCGCCGAACAGCTGATCGTCGACGTAGCGGATCGGCGCGGCCGCCGTCACCACGCCGACGCCGGCCGACAGCAGCGCGGTCACGAAGGCATCGCCGGCGTAGACCGCGATCGAGCGCCCCGGCCGCTCGAGCTCGCGCTCGGCGTCCTCGGCCAGCTCGCGCGCCGCGAACAGGTGGCCGGCCAGGAGACCCTTGGCCTCGACGCCGACCCGCAGCTCGCCCACGCCGCGGCGGCCCACCGGCTCATCGCCAGCGCGCGCGCTGATCAGGATGGTGCCGGTCGAGCCGGGCGCCACCGCGGTCGCGTAGCTGATGGCGTCGGTCCGCTTGATCCAGCTGATCTGCTGGTAGCCGACCGCGATCAGGTAGGCGTGCACCAGCCGCTCGAAGCCGGCCTGCCCGGCCTGGCCCAGGCGGGCCTTGAGCGTCGCGTGCGTCGCCACGGCCATCGCCGACAGGGCGCGGGCCAGCTCGGCCTCGGCCTCGGCGGTCGCGCTGGTGGCGACCGGCCCGGGCGCGAACAGATCGCGGCCGCGGTAGACGATGCGAGGACGCAGCCCCAGCGCGCGGTAGCTGCGCTCGTCGCCCAGGAGCGCGGCCTTGAGGTGCGGCCAGGCCTGCTCGGGGTCCTCCTGCAGCAGCCCGCGCTTGCGCATCATCCCGGCCAGCTGCTTGACCGGCATGGGTTGGCCGCCGCGCAGCGAGGCGAAGACCTGCCACGCCGCGTCGCCGATGGCGTTGCCGACCCGCACCACGCCGGTGGCGTCGCTGGGGATGGCGACCGGCGCCAGCGCGGCGACCGGGGCCGGCCGCTCGTCGCGGGGCCGCTCGTCGCGGGGCCGCTCGTCGCGGGGCCGCTCGGTCCGGGGCCGATCCTCGCGCGGCGCGCTCGGGCTGGCCTGGCCGCCGCCACCCTGGCGCTCCTGCCGGCGGCTGCGATCGAAGTCGCGACGGGCCTTGCGCTGCTCGCGGCGCTCCTCCCACCGCTTGTGGCGCTCCTGGCGCCCGTTGATCTCGGGCAGCATCTGGCGATCTTCGTCGGCGGTGCGGCTGTCGCTGAACTCGGCGTGGGCCGCCGCGGCCGGGGCCGGCGCCAGGTCGTCGCCGTAGATCGCCGCCAGCTCCATCTCCTCGGGAGACAGCTCGGGGGCGGTGCCGTCCTCGGCGGCGTCCTCCAGCAGCAGCTCACCGAGGCTGCCGGGGGCTGCGGCGGGCGCGTCGTCGGGCGAGGCCTCGGGCGGCGCCAGCTCGACCGCCTCGACCACGGTGTCGACGACGTCGGCGCTCTTGGTCCGCGGGCTCTTCTTGGCGGGGGTCTTGGCCGGCGCCTTGGCGGCCTTGGGCGCCTTCGGCTTGGCCGCTGCCTTGGGCGCCGCCTTCGGCTTGGCCGCCGCCTTCTTCGCCTTGGCGGCGTCGGGCGCGGCCTTGGCCGCTGCTTTGGTGGCGGCCTTGGCCGGCTTGGCCTTCTCGCTCTTCTCCACCTTCTCGGACTTGTCAGACTTGTTCGCCATGTGGACCTACCGGCCGACTGGATACCCCCCTTCGCCCGACGACGTCAAGCCAGCGGACCGACGACAAAAAGTTGCCCGACGAGGATCGCTTCCGTAGCGTCGCCACACAGCCACAGCCCGTGTGGCTCGGGACCCACGCCGCCGGCACAACCGCCCGGGACCGCGGGCGCCTCGAGCCGGCCGGCGCCTTGCAGTAGCGACCCGACAGGAGACGAGACCGATGAAGCACCGGAAGATTGGCGTTCTGATGGGTGGCATGTCGAGCGAGCGCGAGGTGTCCCTGCGCAGCGGCGAGGCGGTGGTCACGGCGCTGGCCGCGCGCGGCTACCAGGTCCAGCCGATCTACGTCGACCGCGACCTGGACCGGGTGCTGCGTCAGGCGTCGATCGACGTGGCGTTCATCGCGCTCCACGGGCGCTACGGCGAGGACGGCTGCGTGCAGGGCATGCTCGAGGTCCTCGGCATCCCGTACACCGGGTCCGACGTGCTGGCCTCGGCGCTGGCGATGCACAAGGTCAAGTCCAAGGAGCTGTTCCGGCTCCACAACCTGCCGACGCCGGCGTACTACGTCGCCCACGCCGACAGCGACGACCTGCTCGGCGACCACGGCGACTTCGGGTTCCCGTGCGTGGTCAAGCCGGCGCGCGAGGGCAGCTCGGTCGGCGTCACCATCGTCCACGACGCGGCCGGGCTGGTGCCGGCGATCGAGGCCGCGGCCTGCTTCGACGGCGAGGTGCTGGTCGAGCGCTTCATCGCCGGCCAGGAGGTCTCGGTCGCGGTGCTGGGGGACCGCCCGCTCGGCGCCGTCGAGATCGCGCCCAAGACCGACTTCTACGACTTCACCGCCAAGTACACCAAGGGCGCCACCTCGTACTACCTGCCGCCACGGCTGTCGCCCGAGCGCTACCGCGGCGTGCTGGCCCAGGCCGCGCGGGCGGCCGGTGCGCTCGGCTGCGCCGGCGCCACCCGGGTCGACCTGATCGTCAGCGAGACCGGCAACGAGTACATCCTCGAGGTCAACACCGTGCCCGGCATGACCCCGACCTCACTCCTGCCCAAGATCGCCCAGGCCGCGGGCATCGAGTTCGGCGAGCTGTGCGAGGCGCAGCTCATCGCCGCGGCGTTGCCGTCCGGCCGCAGCCGCGGCGACCGCCGCATCGCCCAGCGCGGCTTCGACGGGGACGAGCGCCGGGCCGGCGTGGCAGCGCCGCACTGATGCGCCCCGACGTCGCCCCCGGCGGGCTCGGCGCGGGCGCCCTCACCGCGCGCCGCCTGGCCGACGAGCGCCTCACCATCGCCGGGTTGATCCTGGCGGTGGCGGTGCCGGTGGGCGCCGCGCGCTACCTCGACCACCAGGTCCACCAGGTGCTCGAGCCGGCGCTGACCCGCGCCACCGGCGTGCCGACCCGGGTCGGCGGCTTCGAGGCGGGCCTCACCGGCAACGTCACGCTGCGCCACATCGCGGTGGGTGACCTGATCACCAGCGACGAGATCGAGGCGTCGGTGTCGCTCGATTCGCTCCTGGCCGGGCAGCTCAGCCCCGACGAGATCCGGGTGCGCGAGCCCAAGGTGCGCGCCATCGCCGATCGCGACGGGCGGCAGGCCTGGCGCCAGGTGCTGGCCCGGTTGGCGGCGCGCAAGGCGCCCCACGGCCACGGCGGCGGCCGGCACCGCCTGCGCCGGGTGGTGGTCACCGGCGGCGATCTGGTGGCGGCGGTCGACGGGGTCCGGGTCCGCGCCAAGGACGTCGAGTTCCATCCCGCCGAGGGCGGGGTCCGCATCGTCACCGGCGCCATCTCGATCTCGGCGACGCGCGGCGGCGCCACGCTCGACGGCAGCGCCGAGCGGCTGGGCGCCGACGTTCGGCTGCCCGAGCTGACCGTCGAGCGCGCCGCGCTGGTCGGCGGCTCGGCCCGGGTGGCGCTGGCCGGTCCGACGATGGCCCTGGCCGACCTGGTGGTCATCCACGATCGCCCCGATGGCCCGTGGCGGGTGACCGGCACCGTCGACGACGCCGGCGTGCCACGGCCGATCACGCTGGTGGCGGCGACCGGGCGCGACGGACGCGCCGTGGCGATCAGCGGCGACCGCATCCCGCTGGCGGTCCTGGATCGGCGGTGGCCGGCGCTGGGCCTGGCCGCGGCCCACGCCAGCGGCCAGCTCACCATCGGCCGCGGCGCCGTCGACGAAGCGCGCGGCACGCTGGCGGTGGCCGGCGTCAGCCTGACCCACCCGGCGGTGGCCGACGGCCCGCTGCCGATCGACGCCACCATCACCTTCGCCGCGCGGCGGGCCGGCGATCGCATCGACCTCGACGCTCTCGAGGTGCGGCGGGGCGACGTCGCGGTGCGCGGCGCGGCCTGGCTCCGGCTGGGGCCGCGCGGGCCGATCGCCGGCGCGGTGACCGCGGCCCTGGCGCCGGCATCGTGTCGGGCCGTGGTCGACGCGTTCCCGGCGCCGTTGCGCGGCCACCTCGATCAGCTCGCGGTGCGCGGCACCCTCAGCGGCGCGGTCGAGGCCCGGCTGGATCTCGAGGCCGAGCTGGGCGACGGCGTCGAGTTGGCGGTCACCGGTGACGATCAGTGCCAGGTGGTGGCCGACTCGCCCGACGCCGACCCGCGTCGCCTCACGGAGGTGTTCGAGCACCGCTTCCCCGACGGCACGGTGGCGCCGGTCGGCCCGGGCGTGGGTGACTGGGTCGACCTGGCCCACGTCCCCGCCTACGTGGCCGGCGCGTTCGTCGCCGCCGAGGACGCCCGCTTCTACCAGCACCACGGCTTCGACCTGACCCAGATCGGCCGCTCGCTCGAGATCGATCTGCGCGAGGACCGCATCGCCCGGGGCGGCTCCACCATCAGCCAGCAGCTGGTGAAGAACGCGTTCTTGCACCAGGGCCGCACGCTGGCCCGCAAGCTCGAGGAGGCGGTCCTGACCTGGCGCCTCGAGGCGGTGCTGACCAAGGCCGACATCCTCGCCCGCTACCTGAACGTCATCGAGCTGGGGCCCGGCGTGTTCGGCGTCGGCGCCGCCGCCCGCCACTGGTTCGGACGCGCCCCGGCTGACCTGACCGTCCGCCAGGCGGCGTTCCTGGCCGCGCTCACCCCGGCGCCCCGGACCATCAGCGCGCGGCTCCAGACCGGGCACCGCCTCGACCCGGACACCGAGCAGCGCGTGGCCGTGGTGCTGCGGGCGATGCGGCGGGCCGGCGTGATCGACGCGGCCACGGCCCGGGCGGCAGCCGGGGCGGCCCTCGAGCTACGGCCGGCCGCCCTGGGCCGCTGAGCAGTGGGGGGCCGGCGCCGGCCGGCTACACGCCGAGGAACAGGCGGTTGCCGAAGTTGCGCTCGAGATCGGTGGCGAAGATCTTCTGGGCCGAGGTCTCGATGTCGTAGGCGACGCGCTTGAACTCGAACACCTTCTCCTCGGTGTCGTAGATCGTGTAGCTGGCGCGGTTGTCGTAGTCGCGCGGCTGCCCGACCGACCCGACGCTGATGATGTAGCGGTGGTCCGGACGGATCGCGAACTTCTGCGCCACCACCTCGAACACGTCGTCCTTGGACAGCGCGAACGACTTGCACAGGTGGGAGTGGCCGATGAAGGTGACCGTGGCCAGCTCGTCCCAGATGTCGAGACACCGGGCCGCCTGCTCGGTCGAGAAGATGTACTCGAACTCTTCGAGGTTGATCGGCGAGCCGTGGCAGAAGGTGACCTCGCCGTGCTTGACCTCGTACGGCAGGCCCTTGAGCCACGCCATGTTGTCGGCGGACAGCACCCGGGCGTGCAGGTCGAGGGCGTTGCGCGCGGCGTCGTAGTAGTACGAGTAGTCCATCCGCCCAGCCACCGCAGCGTCGTGGTTGCCGAGGATGGTGAACTTGGCCAGCCCGCGGATCGCGTCGCAGCACTCGTTGGGCGACGCGCCGTAGCCGACCGTGTCGCCGATGCACACGTACTCGTCGATGCGTTCGTCACGAAACGCCTCGAGCACCGCGGTGAGGGCCTCGATGTTGGCGTGGACGTCGCTGAAAATGCCGATGCGCATGCGGGCGAACTCCGAGCATACCTGGTTTCGGGCCGCCGCGGCGGTCCCGGCCAGGGATGCGCTCAAACGTCCAGCAGATCGCTCTCATCGAGCTCGTCGTCGAGCTCGATCGGGTCGTCGGCGGCACCGGTCGGATCATCGTCGGCCACCAGGTCGTCCTCGTCGAGCAGCTCCATCGGCGTCGAGGCGTCCAGCGCGGCCAGCTCGTGGGCGGCCAGGGCCGGCGAGCCGCGCTCGAGCGCCTCGAAGAACCGCCGGGAGAAGCCGCGGTTGACGGTCACCTCGCGGATCGGGCCGCGGCCCGACAGGTCGTCGGTCGCGGCCGGCTCGAGCCGCTCGAGGGCCATCTTCGCCACCGGCGCTACGGTGCTGGTACCGGCGGCCAGGGTCTCCACCGCGGCCCGGCCCCCGCGCACGCCGACGTGGGCCATGCCCCAGGCGATGCGCTCGCGGTCGCGGGCGGTGGCGCGCTCGCCCAGCCGGCCCAGGCGCGCCGCCAGCGGCATCAGCGCCGACGGCCCGACGTGGCCCACGGCCCGCGCGATCTCGCGCCAGATCTCGGTGGGCTCGCCGAGCAGCGCGTCGACCACCGCCTCGGTGCCAGCCTCGGTCCGCAGCAGGGCCAGCGCCAGCGCGCAGCCGTGGCGCAGGAACGCCTTGGAGCTGGCCAGCCCGGCGGTCAGCGGCGGCGCCGCCGCTGGCCCGAGCCGCACCATGGCCCCCAGCACGCGCACGGCGTCGGCCCGGCTCATCCGGCGCACGGCGTTCATCACCGGCCGGGCCACGGAGCCGTCGCCGCGCTCGCACAGCTCGACGGCGGCGGCCAGGCGCCGCTCGCGATCGTCGAGCAGGCGGACCAGCTCGGCGGTGGGCACGCCGGCCACGCCGGCCGGCTCGGTCGGGCGGCTGGCGATGGTGCCCGACACCATCGGCTCGGCGTCGCCGCCGGCGGCGACCCCCAGCGCGGCGGCCTCGTTGGCGAGGGCCGTGCGGTTGTCGTCGATGGCGTCGTTGTCCAGATCGTTGGCCGCGGCGTCACCCAGCACGGCGGCGAACCCGGCCTCGAGCTGGGCCACCAGGTCCTTGCGGTCGCGGGCTAGCCCCTCGGCCACGGCCAGGTCGGCCAGCTCCGGGCCCATCCACAACCCGCACGCGATGGCCCGGGCCAGCACCGCGCGCCGCAGCTCGCGCCAGCGCGGCAGCGGGAACCCGCGCACGCACACCAGGTAGTCTTCGCGGGCCGGACGCGAGAACCGCCGGGCCACGGCCAGGGCCCGCCGCACCTGGTTGGCGGTGGCCATGTGCTCGACCTTGTCGACGCGGAACTCGCCGTGCTCGGGATGGTCGACGCCCAACAGGTCCACGCCCTGGGACAGCGCGACCAGCCCGCGGGCGAAGCCGGCGCCCGACCCGAGCGCGCTTTGGTGGTCGCGTGCCGCCCGCACCACGCAGCCGACGTTGTCGGCCAGCGGGGCCTGCAGCCGGGCCCGGCGCACGACCCGCCCGTCGACGACGACGTCGACCTCGAGCGTGAAGTCGCGCTCGAGCGCGGCCAGGAACCGCCGATCGACGTCGGCCGCCACGTCGAGGGGCACCACCACCCGGTGGGGCGGCCCCACGCTGCGCAGCGCCGCCGGCGTGCCGACCACCAGCACCACCAGGCCGTACTCCGGCAGCCGGTGGACCACCAGCCGGACGTCGAGCGGGCTGGTGGTGAGCGCGGCGCCGCCGCTGCCAGCCGCGCGCAGCGCCAGGCGGGGCCGGCCCTCATCGAGGGCGAACACCACCGGCGCGGTGCCGCGGGCGAAGCTGGCCAGCCAGGGATCCAGGGCCGGCCGCGGCGCGTCGGCGGTCACCGTGGTGATGGGATCGGCCGAGGCCGGCAGCTCGGGGGCGTCGGCCTCGTCGAGCAGCTCGAACGGGTTGGTGGAGTCGTCGGCCGGCTCGGCCAGCGCGCGCACCGGCGTGGTCTCGAGCTCGGGTTCGGGCGCGTCGAGGGCGGCCCGGTCGCGCGCCGCCGCGGCCCGGACCTCGGCCGCCTCGGCCCGTAGCCGCGCCGCGTCGCGATCGGCCTCGACCAGCCGGCGCGCGGCCTCGGCCCCGGCGGCGCCGATGTCGGCCTCGCGCACCGCCAGCTCCCGCGCCCGCTGCTCGAGCTCGGCGGCCCGCGCCGCCAGCGCCCGGCGCTGCTCGTCGAGCGCCCGGCGCTGCTCGTCGAGCACCTGGCGCTCGCGGTCGCGCTCGAGGTCCTGCTCGGCGGTGCGCTGCGCGGCCACCGCGGCGGCGGCCTGCGCCTCGAGGTGCGCGGCCAGGCCGGCCGGGCCGAACACCACGTCGAACCCGCGCACGTACCCCGGCACCGGCGCGCTGGGATCGCCGGCCAGGTCGGCCCACACCGCGGCGCGCAGCGCGAACTCGCGGTGGCGATCGCTGTCGGCCGCCACCAGCACGTAGACCTCGGCCGCGGGATCGTGGAACACCACCGGCGTCGTCACCACCACGCTGGTGCCGTCGGGGCCCGTGACCCGGTTGAGGGGCCGGGCCGGATCGGGCGTGCGCAGGCGGTCGGCCAGCTCGGGGTCGGCCACGGCGTCGACCACGTCGTACACCTGGGCCGAGATGATCGCGCCCGACGGCAACGTCACGTGGACGGCGCGCGTCCGGGTGGCGCCAGCGGCGCCGCGGTAGGCGTTGTGCGAAGGTGCGCGTTCGCCCCGGCGGACCATGCCCCACGGCATATCACCGGCGCGCCGACGCGATCCAGCGGCGGCCGATCAATTGACCAGCGGCGGGGCCGCGTCGTCCGGCGCCGCGTCATCCGACGGGTCGGGGTCCTCGGCCTCGGCCGCGTCGCCCGGCGGCGGATCGCCGGCCAGCTCGGCGGCCACCGCCACCAACACCTCGTGGATGTGCTCGAGGGTGTCGAGGCGGCCGCACAGCGAGTAGAACTCGGCCTCGGTGACCGGCCCCATCCGCGCCAGGGCCTCCTCGACGTACCGACGCATGCGCGGCGGGGCGTCGAGCGTGGTGTCGAGATCGCCCGGTTCGCCGCCCAGGACGGCGGCGCCGACATAGGCCGCCGGCGAGAACGCCAGCCCGACCGGCAGGACCACCCGCCAGCCGGTGATGTCGGCCGCGGTCGAGGTCTCCCACCGGCCCCCGATGTGGGCGATGACCACCTGGCCGAAATACGCCGCCGCGGTGGTGAGGACCAGCGCGGTGGTCGACGGCTGGGTGGCCGGCACCGTGCGCAGGTAGTGGTCCAGCACCGGCAGCGTGTCGCTGTCGTAGCCGAGCTCCACGCCCAGCGCGCGGCGGACGTAGGCCACGGTCTGGGCGGCGAATTCGCGGACGGTCTCGACGGGGTCGGCGCTCACCGCCGCAGCATGGCGGCGGGTCCGGCGAGCGTCAAGCCGACCCCCGGGCCACCGCCGCCGCGCCGCCTGGTCACTGCACCAGGCTGAAGCTGACGTCGCCGAAGCGCGACTCGACCCGCACCGCGGCGCGGCTGCGCACGGTGCCGAACTGGCTCTCGACCCACCGCCCGCTGGGGCCGGCGCCGTCGGGCATCACCAGGCGTCCGCCGGCCCGGGTGCGGACCGCGGCGCCGCCCGGCGCGTGCAGCCGCACGGCCACCGCGCCGCGCAAGCTGGTCACGGTGACGGCGCCGCCGGCCACCGCCTCGGCGTCGAGGTCGATCTGGCCGTCGATCGACGACACCCGCACCTGGCGCGAGCCGACCCGGCGGCCCGACACGTCGCCGGCGTAGGCCTGGGCCGTCAGCGTGGCGCCGCGCACGCTGTCGAACGACAGATCGCCGTCGATGGCGTGGCTGTCGAGGGTGCCGAACACCTCCTCGAACCGCTGGCTGCCGTCGAGCGACCGGGCGAAGACGGAGCCGGCCACGTTGCGCACGACGATGGGCCCGGTCGACGAGTCGAGATCGGCGCCGGCGTCGAGGTCGCGCACCTCGAGGCGGCCGGTCGCGACCCGCCCGGTCACGGTCGCCGCGCGCGGCACCCGCACCGTGAGATCGATCCGCACCGTCGCCAGCGCCACCGCGGCCTTGCCGCCGCGCTCGGCCAGGCTGGTCGACAGCCGCACCTCGCCGCTGGGGTCGGGCACGACCGTCACCCGCAGCCGGGCCAGGGCCGCGGCGTCGGGCGCGTGCTTGACCGCCACCACCTGGACCGAGTCGCCGTCGTAGCCCTCGACGCGGACGTCGCCCAGCACGTTGTCGATGGCGATCCCGCCGATGGCGTGGCGGCCGGGCCCGATGACCAGCTCGGCCCGCTCGACCACGGCGCCGTCGCCGTCGCGGTCGGTGCCGTCGTCGGCCGCGGCGCCCCCGGCGACCGCCACGCACGCCGCCGCGACCGCCCACCGCCAGGCATCCCGGGCGGCCATCAGCGGCCCCCGCCGGCGCTCGCGACCTGCTCGCCCAGCGCGGTGCGCTCGAGGAACGCGGTCAGGTCGTGCCACGCGCGCGCGCGGGCGGCCCCGGGCGCGGCGGCCAGGATGGCGCGCTCGCGCCGCTCGACCTCGCGATCGAACCGCGCGGCCCGCCCGGCGCCCCAGGTCGCGGCCTCGGGGCGGGCCAACGCCAACAGCTCGGTGGTCACCTGGCGCAGGCGCGCCTCCTCGACCGCCTCGCGGTCGGCCCGCTCGTCGAGCGCGTCGCGCATGATCACGACCGGCGGCGCCGGCTCGGTGGCGGTCGGCGCACCCGCCGCGGGTGCCAGCGCGACCGCGGGTGCGACCGCGCCGCCGTGAGGCGTCGGCGTGCGCAGCTTCACCACCAGCACCGCCAGCGCCGCCGCCGAACCGGCCAGCGCCAGCGGCCGCAGCGCCGGGCGAGCCCAGTCGCCGAGCCGGCCCAGGGTGCGGGTCACGCCGCGGGTCAGCCGTGACGGCTGGCTGGCCGCGACCTCGTCGGCGTCGAGCCGGGCGCGGATCTGGCCCCACAGGGCCGGCGCCGGGTCGGGGGCCGGCAGCTGGGTCAGCGCGTCGCGCAGCCGGGCGTGCTCGTCGGCCAGCGCCCGGCACGCGTCGCACGTGCGCAGGTGCCCGCGGCACTCGGCCGCCCGGCGGTCATCGAGATCGCCGTCGAGGTAGGCGACCACCCGGTCCTGGAGTTCGCGGCAGATCATGCGGGCTCACGGTCGGCACGCTCGGCGGCCAGCGACGGGCCGAGCAGCTCGCGCATCTTGGCGCGCGCCTTGTGCAGCTGGGACTTCGAGGTGCCGACCCGACAGTCCATGATGGCGGCGCACTCTTCGTGGGACAGCCCGTCGACGTCATGGAGCACCAAGATGGCGCGGTAGCCGGCCGGCAGCTGGGCCATGGCCGCTTCGACCCGGTGCGACAGCCGCGGGTCGCGCATCATCGGCGCCGGCGCCGCCATGGCCTCGAGCGGCTCGTCGCCGACCTCCTGGCGCCGCCGCTGCTTGCCGGCGTGGGTGAGCGAGCAGTTCACCGCCAGCCGGTACACCCAGGTGCCGAGCTGGGCCTCGCCCCGGAAGCCGGCCAGCCCGCGGAACACCCGGACGAACACCTCCTGCACCACCTCCTCGACGTCGTTGGCGCCGACGATGCGGTAGCACAGGCCAAACACCCGGCGCTTGTACTGGTGGTACAGGGTCTCCATCGCCCGGGCGTCGCCGCGCCGGCAGGCCGCGATCAGGGTCGCGTCGTCCATCGCGGCGGGTGCTCCGAGGGGGCGAGGGCTGGGGATGTCGGCGACGGTCGTGTCCACGGGGGCCTCGTGACGAAGGTCCTTGGTGGGACTGCCCTCGGGCCGTGGGGGTTGCCTGCGCCAGCGCACCGGGCGGGACCCTACCCCGCCGAGATCGGCCGGTCGAGGCCCCCGTGGCCGCCCGCGCCCGAGGTACACTCCCAGGGTGATCTGGCCCACGCCGAGCGTATGGTGAGCCGGCCCGCCGTCCTCGGCGTCGGGCGGATCGGGGCGTCCATCGTCGGCCTGGCGCCCTGGATCCCGGATCCGACCTCGGGGGAGGCCGGCGAGCTGACCGACGTGGCGGTCGCGCCGGGGCCAGGCGTCGCCGTCGCGGTCCAGACCGCGGCCCGGCTGGGGTGCGCCGGCCGCCTCGCCGGCTGGGTGGGGGCTGACGGCCTGGGCGCGCTGGTGCGGGCCACGTTGACCCAGGCCGGGCTCGACGTCGAGCTGGTGCGCGCCGCCGGTGGCTCCCCGGCCGAGCTGGTCACGGTCGACCTCCACGGCCAGCGCCTGCTGCAGCGGACCGCGGCGGCGCCGCTCGACCTCGACGGCGTCGCCATCGACGTCGACACCGCGCTCGGCGGGATCGCGGCGGTCCTGCTCGACGACACCGCGCCGGCGGCCCAGCTCGCGGTGGCGCAACGGGCCCGGGCTCGCGGCGTCCCGATCGTGCTCGATCTGACCTCGCCCCAGGAGGACGTGGGCGAGCTGGTGGCCTTCGCCGACGTCGTCATCACCTCGGAGCGCATGCTGGCCGAGCTGGCGCCCCGGCGAGACCTGTTCGAGGCGCTGGGCGAGCTGCTCCGGCTCGGCCCGCGCGCCAGCGTGGTGACCCTCGGAGCCGCCGGCGCCATCGGCCGGCACGGCGGCGAGCTGGTCGAGGTGCCGGGGTTTCCGGTCGACGTCGTCGACGTCACCGGGGCCGGCTCGGTCTTCCACGGCGCCTTCGTCGCCGGGCTCCTCGGCGAGCTGCCGTTCGCGCGGTGCATCGAGCTGGCGTCCGCCGCGGCGGGCCTGTCGTGCCAGACCCTCGGCGCGTGGCGCGGCATCCCCGACCACTCCGCGGCCGTCACCCTGGCCACCAGTCGGCGGTAGGTCAGCCGCCGGCGCGCCCGTAGCGGTCTTCGAGGCGGACGACGTCGTCGAGCTCAGGGGTGGACACCTCGACGATGTCGGTGTCCTCGACCGCGACCATGCGGTGACGGCGCCCGGGCGCGATGTGGAACGGCTGGCGCGGGCCGAGCTCGGTCACCGTTACTTCGTCACCGTCGAGGTAGTGCTCGAAGCGGAGCTTGCCGGCCAGCACCATGATGGTCTCGTCCTTGACCCGGTGGTACTGCAGCGACAGCGCCTCCCCGGCCTTGACGTGCAAGATCTTGCCGACGTACCGCTCGGTCTTGGCCCAGATCAGCTCGTGCCCCCACGGCTTGGGGACCACCGTCGAGCCGCTCACTTGGGGGCCACGGGCGCGATCGGGGCGTCGGCGGTGCCGCCGGTTTCGGGCTCAGGCGCGACGAACTTGGGGCGGCTGCCCGGCACCTCCTCGCGCCGATCGACCTTGCTGTCGAAGTCGTCGTCGTAGAGGATCGCGACCAGCGAGCCGTCCTTGTACTGCTCCCAGTAGTCGGGGTTGCCGTCGCCGTTGCGATCGCGCCGGATCGAGGTGAGGGTCTCGAACCGGTCGTAGATCTCCTTGATGTCGTACTTGCCGTCGAAGTCGCTGTCGCGCTCGACCTCGATGCGCTTGCCGGTCTTGGGGTCGTAGATCGCCGACATGTCGAAGCGGCCGTCGTAGTCGAAGTCGGCCTTCTCGAACGCCGGCGTGCCCTTGGGCGTGTAGCCGACCACCCAGTCCTTGCGGGTGTCGTGATCGAAGTCGACCTGCTTGCAGGTCAGGATCTCGACCGAGGTGCCACCCTGATCCTCGACCTTGTACATCTTCCACACGTCGGGCTTGCCGTCGCGGTTGAGGTCGTACGACAGGACGTTCTTGCCGGCGGTCTCGCACAGCGTCGGGTCGACCTTGCCGACCTCCGACGAGGCGTCCCCGGCGTTGGCGATGGTCGGGGCCTTCTTGTTCTTGCTGCAGGCAGCGGCCGGAGCAACCAGGACCGCGGCGGCCAGGACCATGCGCATTGTCGGAGACATCGCGTCAAGACTAGTAGGCCAGGCCGGCTTCCGCAAGCAGCCAGCCGCCGGGCCACCGTTGACCCGTGACATGGCGCAACGTATGGTGCGCCGCCCGTGGCCCGCCGTACCCTGTCGATCACCGTTTCTGCCGACGACGAGGCGCGGCTGCGCTTGCTGGCGGCCCGCACCGACCGGACCGTCGACGCCTGCCTGCACGAGGCGCTGGCGCTCTTGCTCGAGCGGTACCGCGAGCACCTCCCCGAACAACTCACCTGGTCGGCGGTCGACGCCGGCGCCACGGCCACCGGCGATCGGTAGCAACCTGATGTCCATCCCTATCGATCGCATCCGCAACTTCTCGATCATCGCCCACATCGATCACGGCAAGACCACGCTGGCCGACCGGATCCTCGACTTCTGTGGCGCGCTCACCGCCCGCCAGCGCGAGGCCCAGTTCCTCGACACGATGGATCTCGAGAAGGAGCGCGGCATCACCATCAAGGCGCAGTCGGTCCGCCTGAAGTACGTCGACGGCGCCGGCCTGGAGTACCAGCTCAACCTGATCGACACCCCCGGCCACGTCGACTTCCACTACGAGGTGTCGCGCAGCCTGGCCGCGTGCGAGGGCGCGCTCCTGGTGGTCGACGCCGCCCAGGGCGTCGAGGCCCAGACCCTGGCCAACGTCTACGTCGCGCTCGACAACAACCTCGAGATCGTCCCGGTCCTCAACAAGATCGACCTGCCGGTGGCGCGCCCCGACTGGGTGAAGAACCAGATCGAGGATGCCATCGGGCTGCCGGCCGACGACGCCTGCCTGGTCAGCGCCAAGACCGGCGTCGGCGTGCCCGAGATGGTCGAGGCCCTGGTCAGGCGCATCCCGCCGCCCACCGGCAGCCCCGAGGATCCCCTCGAGGCGCTCATCTTCGACAGCTGGTACGACTCGTTCCGCGGTGTGGTGGTCCTGGTGCGGGTGTTCAAGGGCAAGATCAGGCGCGGCCAGAAGCTGCGGTTTTGGGCCACCAACCAGGTCTACGACTGCACCATGCTGGCCATCCGCACGCCGTACACCGTCGAGGTCGACGAGCTGTCGGCCGGCGAGGTCGGCATGGTGGCGGCGTCGATCAAGGACATCGCCCACGCCCGGGTCGGCGACACCATGACCGACGACGAGCGGCCCTGCCCGGCCCAGCTGCCCGGGTTCAAGGCGGTCAAGCCGATGGTGTTCGCCGGCATGTTCCCGGTCGACGCCGCCGACTACCAGGACCTGCGCGACGCGCTGGGCAAGCTGGTGCTCAACGACGCCGCCGTCACCTACGAGCCGGAGTCGTCGGCCGCGCTCGGCTTCGGCTTCCGCTGCGGCTTCCTGGGCCTGCTGCACATGGAGATCATCCAGGAGCGGCTCGAGCGCGAGTTCGACCTGAACCTCATCACCACCGCGCCCAGCGTGCAGTACCGGCTGTACCTCACCGGGTCAGATACCCCGATGGTGGTCGACAACCCGGCCAAGATCCCCGACGCCGGCAAGTTCGACCGGGTCGAGGAGCCGGTGATCACCGCGACGGTCCACCTGCCCCAGGAGTACGTCGGGCCCATCATGCAGCTGTGCGAGGAGCGGCGCGGCCGCCAGCAGGGCCTGCACTACGATCCCAGCGGCCGGGTCCGGGTGGTCTACGAGATCCCGCTGGCCGAGGTGGTGTTCGGGTTCTACGATCGGTTGAAGACCATGAGCCGCGGCTACGCGTCCCTCGACTACGAGCCGGCCGGCTACCGCGAGAGCGACCTGGTCCGGCTCGACGTGATGGTCAACGGCGAGCGGGTCGACGCGCTGTCGATCGTGTCGCACAAGGACAGCGCGTACCACCGCGGCGTCGAGCTGTGCACCAAGATGAAAGAGGTGGTGCCGCGTCAGATGTTCGACGTCGCCATCCAGGCCGCCATCGGCAGCCGGATCATCTCGCGCCAGACCGTCAAGGCCATCCGCAAGGACGTCACCGCCAAGTGCTACGGCGGCGACATCTCGCGCAAGAAGAAGCTCCTCGACAAGCAGAAGGAAGGCAAGAAGCGCATGAAGTCGGTGGGGTCGGTCGAGCTGCCGCAGGAGGCCTTCTTGACCGTGCTGAAGGTGGACTGATGGGCGCCGACGGCGCGGCCACCGCGGGCGTGGCGTCGAGCCGGCTCGATCGCCGGGTGCTCACCGAGGCGGCCGGCCTGTGCAAGGCCGCGGCCCGGGCCCTCAAGGTGGCGACCAAGCTGACGGCGGCCCAGCGCGCCGACCTCGAGCGCGACCTGGCCGGGTTGAAGCAGGCGATCTCGAAGCGCGACCTGCCCGCGGTGCGGCGGCTGCTGGCGCCGGTCGACGCCGCGGTCGACAAGGTGGCGGCCCAGACCGCGCGCTCGCCCCTGTTCGAGTACGCCGAGTCGATCGGCGTGGCGCTGGCCATCGCGCTGCTCTTGCGCGGGTTCGTGGTCGAGGCGTTCAAGATCCCGTCGGCGTCGATGATCCCGACCATGCAGATCGGCGACTTCATCTTCGTCAACAAGGTCCTCTACGGGGTCAAGGTCCCGTACACCGACACCAAGCTGTTCGACGTGCGAGGTCCGCGCCCGGGCGAGGTGATCGTGTTCGACCAGCCGTGCAAGCACGAGGACTTCATCAAGCGCGTGGTCGCCACCGCGGGCGACACCGTCGAGGTTCGCTGCAACCAGCTGTTCATCAACGGCAAGCTGGTGCCCGAGCAAGCGGTCCCCGGGCCGTGCTCGTTTTGGGACGTCGACGGCGGCAGTTGGGAGTTGAAAGACTGTAAGAGCTACCGGTCGACGCTGGGGGATTACACCTTCACCCTGCATCACCGGGCCGACGGCACGTCCTCCTCGGGTGAGTTCCCGATCAACGAGAGCGAGATCCCCGTCTGCCGCCCAGGCCGACCCGACCCGCGGACGGTCGGCAAGATCGTGCGAACCGCTCCCGACCCGGCGCTGACCGGAAACGAGTGCGCTCCGCGCCTTCACTACGTCGTGCCCGCTGGGCACGTGTTCGCCATGGGCGACAACCGCGACGACTCCAATGACTCGCGCTTCTGGGGCCCGGTCCCCGTCGCGAACATCAAGGGCAAGGCGATGTTCATCTGGCTGTCGCTCGGCCCCAAGCACGGCACCGACCCGTCGGTGAGCGGCCTCAACTGGCTCGGAATGCGGTTCGAGCGCGTCGGCAACTTCGTGCACTGAGTTGTTGGGAGGGTTTCTCGCGATGTTGGGAGGGTTTCTCGCGAAACCCTCCCCCGCCGGGGTCACGCCCCCGGCGGGGCCCCCGCCCAAGACGGCCAGTCCGCGGGAACTCCCGGGCGGACGCAGGCCTTCGGGCGGGTGCGCGGGGCGTGTACCTGAGCCGTGGTGCCACAGGCGGACTTCTCGCGAATGCCTACCCGCCCGGGGGGGCGCGGCGTCGATCAGGTGACGGTGCGGGACGCGCAATCTGTCGATTTACTCGCATGATTCGGGTGGACTTTTCGTTTTGACGAGCAGCGAGCGCCGCCCCACGTTGTGCCGGCCCGCTCACGTCCCACCCTGGGCACGGTGGCCGGGCAGACCGCCACGAAGGAGCAACCCATGGACTGTCCCCGCTGCAACGATGCCCCTCTGATCGAGCTCGACCGCGACGGCGTCACGATCGATCGCTGCGAGCGCTGCCGCGGCATCTGGCTCGATCGCGGTGAGCTCGAGAAGCTCACCGCCAAGGCGCGCGACGAGGAGACGACGCGCATGGCCCCATCGCGCGACGACGACGACCGCCGGCGGCGCCGCGACGATGACGACGACGACGATCGCCGTCAGTCGGGACGTAAGCGATCGTGGTTCGATATCTTCGACTGATCCGCCAGCCTCGACGGTGCCTGCGGGCGCGGTGACGAGTCGCCTCGCATCGCACCAAGATGTCGCCCCCGCCGCCGGCCGAGTGCCCGCGGCCGCAACGCTGCCTGGAGGTCGCCATGGGCTCGGGCTGGGCACGACCGTCGACGCGATGGCGACGCCGACCGCCGGCGCCGACGGTGCCGTGTTCTATGACGACGGCGGCACCGCGGCGATCAAGTACCTCACCGGCTTCCTGGTCGAGAAGGCGTCCTGGCCTCGGTGGTGTCGACGCCACGCCCCGGGCGGGCTCCGGCTGCGCCGCCGCAAGATGCGTAGGCATTCTGACGGTGCGGGGCCGGCCAGAACATGCACCGCGCAGGTTCACGTCCCGCCACCCGCCCGGACGGGAGGTCTCGCGAGAGACCCTCCATCAATACGGATGGTGGTGACCGTTGGGGCCCGCGAGGTGCGGGTGGGGGTGCGGATGGTGGTGGTGACCGCTCGGGTCGTGGGGGTGCGCGCCGTGGGGGTGCTCGTGGCTCTTGTGCTTGGGCGCGCCCGGCTTGGCTGCGGTCCGGGTCGGCTCGACGCGCCAGGCCGGCTTGCGACGCTGCGGGGTCGGCTTGGCCGCGGGGGCCGAGCACGCGGCGGCGCCGACCGTCGCGACCACGACCACCACCACGAGCTGAACGAGACGGGGCATCACTTCTTCTTGGACTGTGCCATGCGGCGCTTGAGCGCCGCCAGCTCATCCTCCACCGAGGTCGACGGCGGGCGGGCCGAGGCCGCCGCGCGCTGCTTGAGATCGGCCAAGGGATCGGCGCGCGGCGGCCGGGGCGGCGGGGACGCCGGCGGTGGGATGTCCTGGGCCGCCTGGCCCGCGGCGCGCGCCGCCACCGCGGCGGCGTCGAGGGCGGCGAGCTCGCGATCCAGCTCCGCCAGCTCCGCCAGGAGCACGTGCATGGCGTGGCGCTCGCGCTCGGCGGCGGCCTCGTCGCCGCTCGTCGCCGCGGCCGCGGCGGCGCGCCGGGCGTGCTCGACCGACCGGACCAGCTCGGCCTTGCGCGCGGTGGCCTCGGCGCGGATGGCGTCGAGATCCGCCGGCGGCGGCGGGCGCGGCGGCGGCGCCACCGTCGGGCCGCCCAGGTCTTCCAGCTCGCCCGGCACGGCGGCGGCCCGGGCCGCGGCGGACGCGGCCGACGTGGCGTTGCGCAGGCGCTCGTGGGTGGCGGCGCGCGCCTCGGCCCGGCCCTCCTCGAGCACGCCGCGCTTGTCTGCGCCGACCGCCCACAGGATCTCGGCCACGGCGTCGGCGCCGTCGGGGCGCGGGGGCGGGCTCGACGCCGCCAGCGCCGCCTCGAGCGCGGACGCCACGAGCACCGCGCTCTGGGCGCCGACGCCGATGCCCCGGGCCTCGAGCTCCTTGACGATCCGCGCGTGGCCGGGCCCACCGTCGTCGGTCAGCGCCACCAGCCGGGCCCCCACCAGGCGGGCCCGGGCCACCGCCCGCGTGGTCGGTCGCGCCACGACGATCTCGGCGGCGCGCCAGGTCCGGGCGGCGTCGGCGGTGACCCCGAACAGCTTGGCGCGCAGGCCCAGGACCGGCACCTGGCGGCGCAGCACGGCGGCGGCCTCGACGTCGGCCCCGGCGTCGAACAAGAACGTCAGCTGGTCGCTCACGTCGGCCAGCGACAGCTGGAGCGCCAGCGCGCCGGTGACCTCGGCGCCCAGCCCCGCGACCTCCAGCACCACCGCCCGCGTGGCCAGCCCGAACCGCTGGGCCAGGCTCGACCGGCTCTCGGCGCCGGCGTCGGCGAACGCGCGCTCGCCGATCGGGCCGACCACCAGCACGCGCTCGCCCTCGGCGCCGGCCTCGGCCAGCGCCACGGCCGCCTCGTCGTCGACGGCGCACAGCCGATCGGCGTTGGTGTCGCCCCAGCCGGCGTCGGCGTCGAGGGTGCCGATCACGCCGACCACCGGCGCCGGGTTGACCGCCGCGTCGCGGGCCACGGTCAGGGCCGCCGTAGAGAACGGGTCAAATGCCACCGCGACGTCGGGCGGGTTGCCGTCGATCTCCTTGCGCAAGCGGCGCTCGGTGGTCTCGCCCAGGAGCACGCGGCGCACCCGGTCTTGGAGCCCGCCACCGCCGACGGTGCCCAGGTCGATGGCCCGGACGCGCATCCCGGCCGCCTCGCACGCCGCCAGCACCGGGACCACGACCGCCGGATCGGCCGCGCTCGAGGTGACCACCAGGACGTGGGGCGGGCTCGCGGCCGGGGCCGCCGTCACGGCCGCACCCGGTTGGACGGCTCACGTCCCGCCAGGACGTCCGCGACCGCGGTCATGCACAGCTCGGCCATACGCACCCGAGCCGTAGTCGTAGCGGATCCCAGGTGCGGCGCCAAGACGATGCGGGGGGCCGCTGCCAGGCGCGGGGCGATCGCCGGTTCGTGGGTGAACACGTCGAGGCCGGCGCCGCCCAGGTGGCCACGCTCGAGCGCTGCGGCGACCGCGTCGTCGTCGATGCAGCCGCCGCGGGCGGTGTTGACCAGGATGGCCCCCGGCCGCATGCGCGCCAGGGCCGCCGCGTCGATGAGGTGGCGGGTCGCCGGGGTCAGCGGGCAGTGCAAGGACACCACGTCGGCCTCGGCCAGGAGCTGATCGAGCCCGACCACCTCGACCCCGTCGGCCGCGGTCGGCCGGCGGCCGGTCGCGATCACCCGCATGCCGAACCCGGCGGCGCGGCGCGCCACCGCGCGGCCGATGCGGCCGAGCCCGACCACGCCGAGGGTGCGCCCGGCCAGCTCGGCCCCGAGCAGGAGCGTCGGCGACCACCCGGCCCAGCCGCCGGCCCGCACCAGCCGCTCGCCTTCGCCCAGCCGGCGAGCCGCGGCCAGGAGCAGCGCCCAGGTGAAGTCGGCGGTGGCGTCGGTGAGCACGTCGGGAGTGTTGGCGACCACCACCCCGCGGGCGGCGGCCGCGGCCAGGTCGATGTTGTCGACGCCGACGGCGTAGTTGGCGACCACCCGCAGCCGGGGCCCGGCCGCCAGCGCCTCGGCGTCGACGCGGTCGTGGAGCAGGCACACCAGCGCGTCGGCGGTAGCTAGCTCGGCCAGCCACCGCGCGCGCGGCCACCCGCCCTCGGTGGGCTCGACGAGGGTGTGCGCCGCTAGCCCCAGGCGCCACGACGGCTGGCCCTCGGGCAGGCAGGTAGTGATGACGACCTTGGCCACACCCAGGCATCGCGCGACCGCCGCCCGGCCGCAAGGGCCCGCACCACGAAGGCGATTGACAACCACACTGTCCCACCTTAGGTTCCGCGCCGCTTCTCCGGGTCAGGCCGCGCCGCCCCGGGGGGAGAGGCGACGGATCGACCTATGGAATCGCGAAGCACGCCACCGACGCCGGGTCAGGTCCCGGTCACTGCATGGTACGCTACCCCGGTGGGGACCGTTGCCGACACCGGGCCCTTGCCGGAGATCGAAGGCGACCTGTTCGGCGACGTCGATGACGAGCTGACCCAGGCCATCCCGGCGGTCTACGATCTGCAGAGCCGGTTCACCGGCCGCAAGGGCGCGCTCGACGCGCTGGTGGCGGTGTTCGACAAGGCCGTGGCCGAGCGCACCGTCGGGTTCGCGGTGGTGCTGGGCCAGCCCGGCATCGGCAAGAGCCGCCTGTTGGGCGAGCTGGCCCGGGTGTGCCGCGGCAAGACCCCGCTGGTGCGGGTGCTCACCGGCGCGGCCGAAGAGGCCGCCGGGCCGTACCAGGCGGTGGCGCGGCTGTTGGGGCAGCGGTTTGGCATCGTGACCGCGACGCCCCCGGTCGAGGCGCGCGAGCGGATCGTGGCCGGCGTCGCCGACGTCCTCGACGGCACGCGGGTGACCGAGGTGGCCCACCTGCTGGCCCACCTGATGCGCGTGCCGTTCGCCGACTGTCCCGTGGTGACGCCGCTGCTCGAGTCGCCTCAGCAGCTCGAGTCGCGCACGTTCCTCGCCCTGCGGCGGTTCCTGGCGGCCGACGCCGAGGCCCGCCCGACCCTGCTCGTCCTCGAGAACCTCGAGCTGTGCGGGCCCGAGACCATCAACCTGGTCAACTACCTCGCGGCCGGGCTGGGCAGCGTGCCGCTGACCCTGGTGGTCACCGCCCAGGCCTCGCTGTACGACCTGCACCCGAGCTTCGGCGCCGGCGAGCTGGCGCCGGTCAAGGTCGAGCTGACCGCGCTCGGGGTCGAGGACTCCGACGCGCTGTTGCGCGAGCTTTTGAGCCCGCTGGGCGCCGTGCCCGATCGGCTGCTCATGCACGCCCGCTCGCTGGGCGGCTCGCCCCGGGCGCTGCAGGAGCTGGTGCGGCTCCTCTTGGAGAGCGACTGCATCGTGCGCGGCCCCGGTTCGTCCTGGCGCCTCGACGCGGTGCGACTGGCCGAGACCGAGCTGCCCCGCACCTACGAGCAGCTGGTGGCGGCCCGGCTCGGCGTGATGGCGCCGGTCCACCGCCGCATCCTCGAGATGGCCGCGACCATCGGCGAGGTGTGCTGGATGGACGCCGTGCTGGCGCTGGAGCGCGGTGAGACCCTGCGCCACGACGACCCCGACGGCCCGACGCTCACCCAGATCGCCCAGTCGGGCGACCACTCGCGCACCACCGTGGCCGCGGCGCTCACCAAGCTGGTCGAGCACGAGTGGCTGCAGGAGTGCGATCCGCCGGCGGTGCCGGGGGAGCGCGAGCTGCGCTTCGCCTACCCCATCCTGCACAGCCTGGTCAGCGCCGGCGTCGACGACGTGCGCCGGCGCCACTACCACCGGCTGGCGGCGCAGTGGCTGGAGCTGCGGCCCGAGGGCCGCGGCCCGGCCGCGCAGGAGCACGTGGCGCGCCACCTGGAGCAGGCCGGCGAGCTGCGCGACGCGGCGCTGCGGTACCGGCGCGCGGCCGAGGCGGCGCGGGCGGCCTACGACAACGAGCGCGCCATCCGGCTCTACGATCGCGCGCTGTCGTGCGTCGGCGCCGCCGATCACGCCGCCCGCATCCACCTGTGGCACGATCTGGGATCGGTCTACGAGCACATCGGCGACTTCGAGGCCGCGCTCGGCGCGTTCGAGCGCATGCTGCGGCTGTCGTGGGTGGCGGCGTCCAAGGCCAAGGCCGCGGTGGCGTTCAACAAGATGGGCCGGGTGTGGCGGCGCAAGGGCGATCTCAAGCTCAGCCTCGAGTACCTGGAGCGCGGCGCCGAGCTGTTCCGCGCCGCCGGTGACGCCCGCGGCATCGCCGGGTCCCTCGACGACATCGGCAAGGCTCTCCACCTGCTGGGCCGCTACGACGAGGCGTTCGCCAAGATCACCGAGGCGCTGGCCCGGCGCGGCAAGGGCGGCGACAAGCGATCGATCGCCGCGTCGCTGTCGAACCTGGGCGTGGTCCAGCAGGCCCGGGGCGAGCACGAGGCCGCCTTCAACTGCCACCGCGAGGCGCTCGAGCTGCGGCGGGCCGCCGGCGATCGGTGGGGCGCGGTGGTGTCGATGAACAACCTGGCGGTGCTGCAGTACGAGTTCGGCGATCACGCCGAGGCGCGCGCCGGATGGACGGCGGCGCTGGCCGAGGCCGAGGCCATCGGCTCGCTGCCCGGCGCGGCGATGGTGCTGACCAACCTGGGCGAGCTGGCCATCGAGGACAACAAGCCCGAGGAGGCGCGGCGTCGGCTCGAGGACGCGCTCGAGCTGGTCGAGGACCTCGAGGATCGACAGCTGGAGAGCGAGTGCTGCCGCAACCTGGCGGTGCTGGAGAACACGCTGGGCGCGGTCGGCAAGGCCCGCGAGTTCGCCGAGCGGGCGCTGGCGGTGGCCACCGCCGCCGGGCTCAAGGAGCTCGAGGGCCAGGCGCTGTTGACCATCGGCCTGGTGCTGTCCCAGAGCCTGTACGACGCCGCGCGGGCCGACAGCGTCACCGCCGCGGGCGAGCCGCCGGCCGAGGGCTACTTCCGACGGGGCCTGGCGGTCTTGCGCGGGATCGGCCACGACAGCGGCACCGCGAAGGGCCTCGAGCTGTACGGCCGCTACAAGATCGAGAACGGCCAGCCCGACGCCGGCAAAGATCTGATGCGCGAGGCGCTGGCGATCTACGCGCGGCTCGGCATGCGTCGAGGCGAGAAGGTGCAGGCCGCCCTACACGCGATGTGACGCGGGCTGGGTGACGCGGGTGACGTGACGCGGGCTGGGTGACGCGGGCGACGTGACGCGGGCTGGGTGACGCGGGCTGGGTGACGCGGGCGACGTGACGCGGGCGACGTGACGCGGGCGACGTGACGCGGGCTGGGTGACGCGGGCGACGTAACGCGGGCGACGTGACGCGGGCGACGTGACGCGGGCGACGTGACGTCACGTGACGCGGGCGATGTGACGTGACGCGGGCTGGCGCGGCGCTCAGTCGCCGCGGTACGTGAAGCGCAGCTCGTAGTCGCACAGGTGGAACACGTCGCCCTCGTCGATGCGCTTGTTGTCGATGCGCATCCCCTTGTAGTCGATGCCGTTGGTCGAGCCGAGGTCCTTGATGTAGAAGGTCCCGTTGCGGCGGATGACCGCGGCGTGCTTGCGCGAGATGTTGCCGTCCTTGATGGCCAGGTCGCTGGTCTTCGAGCCGCGCCCGATGATGAACTGGTCCTTGGCCACCGGATAGCGCTGGCCGTTGAACATCAAGAACAACGTCGAGCCGGGCGCGGCCGCGATCACCGGCGCCGGGGCCGGGGCCGGCGCGGGGGCCGGGGCCGCGTAGGCAGGGGCGCCGCCGCCATAGGCCGGCGCGCCACCGTAGTTCGACGTCGGGCCGGGGCGGCCCAGATGCCCGGCGGGCGTCGGCGGCGCTGGGCGGCGCTGCAGCGACGCGGTCGGGGGCGGCGGCTGGGTGCCGGGGGCCGGGCGGCGCTGCCCCATCGGCGGCGCGTTGGTCGCGCCCGGGTTCATGCCCGCGTTCGAGGGCGGGCCGGCGTTCCCGGACGCGCCGGCCGACGGGTAGTTCTTCGACCGCGCGTAGTAGCGCATCGACTCGTTGATCAAATAATCGATCGAGCAGTCGAAGTCGTTGGCCATCTGCTCGAACGTCTCCCACAAGACGTCACGGCAGTAGAAGTGGCGCATCGTCTTCTTGCTCTGGTCCATCCGAGCCTGGCTCCTGCGTGACCGGATCGATGACTGCTCGATCGGGTGGCCCCCCCGAGAGGGCGTAAAAAAACATTACTACTTGTCGGCGCGGGGCGCTCTCATTTCAGGCGTCTTTAGCGCAGCGCCGCCGCGACTTCGGTCGCCCGCTGGCCCAGCGTGGGGACCGGCTTCTGCTCTTTCTTGGGCAGCTGCGACTGATCTCCCCAGTAGCCAGCGAGCTTGGCCTTGTCTCCCGCCATCGCCTGGAGGCGATCGGCGTCGGCCTTGGAGGCCAGGGCGCCCAGCGCCTCGACGCCGATCCAGCGGGCCACCCAGCTGGGGTTGGTCAACAGGTCCCGGGCCGCCGCCACCAGCCCGTCACGGTCGCCCACCGACGGCAACGGCGCCACCACCGCGCCGGTCAGGACCGTCTGCTGGTAGCTGCCGGCGGTCGACAGCTGCGTGGCCACCGCGGTCAGCGCCTTGGCGCCGCCGCACCGGATGGCGTTGTTGGCGCCGACCCAGCGGAACCGCGGATCCTGGTGCGGTTGGTTGACCATGGCCAGGAGCGGGTCGAGACAGCCGGGCAACCCGGCGGCGCGGATCAGCTCGACCGCGTCGTTGGCCACCCGGGACGGCTGACTGTCATCGCGGGCGATCGCGCCCAGGCGATCGAGGCTGGGGCCGAGCGCGGCGGGATCGGCGGCCAGGAACAGGCCACCCGGATCGAGGTAGGCCTTGTAGACCGCGTTGAGGGCGCGCTCGGACAGGGTCGCGTCGCCGCGATCCATCGCCGCGATGTCGAGCACCAGCTTGACCGCGTCGGGCGAGCCCGACGCCGCCAGCCCGAACAGCAGCTGGTCGCCGATCTTGCGGCGCCGGCCGTCGGCGTCCGGCGTGGCCAGGACCCGGTTGGCCTCGGCGATCAGGCGCTCGCCGGCCTTGGCGCCGAGCGCGCGCATGATGGTCGCGCCCTGGTAGCGCCCGGTCACCGCGCGGCCCTCGTAGTAGCCGCCGGTGAGCCAGTCGGCGAGGTAGCCGTCGATGACGTCCCGGTTGGCGTCGTCGGCGAACTGTCGCAGCTCGAACAGCGCGTCCTTGCCGGCCTCCTGGATCGGGCTGGGCTTGGCCATCTCGCCGTCGAGGCGGGCCATCGCCCACAGCCGCGGGGCCAGCTTGGCCAGCACCTGCTGCCGGCGCGCCGGGGCCATGCTCTCGAAGGCCGCCTTGACGTCCTCGTCGTTGCCGCGCTTGTACAGGTTCTCGGCGGCGTGGGCCGACAGATCGGGATCGAGCCCGCCGCTTCTGAGCGCGGACTTCAGCTTGCCCAGGCCCTTCTGCGAGCTGGTCCACTTGTCGATGTTGGCGTGGTTGGTCTTCTCGCAGGCGGTCGACAGGGTCAGGCCCAGCGCCACCAGCACGATCACGGAGAGCTTCGGCACCGGCCGAGTGTAGCCCGGGACCGCGCGGGCACGGCCCGCGGGGCGGCGCGATCGCGCGCGGCGGCGCGGCGGCGCGAGGCGAGGCACGCCACGGCTCGAGCCTGCGTGCTACGGTCCGCCCCGCTCGATGCGTCGGCCCTGCTCTGCTCTGCTCGCGCTGGCCGCGGCCGCCGCGGCGGCCCGCGCCAACCCGGCCGAGTCGCCGGCCGCCGACGGGGCGGTGTTCGCCGGGGTGACCGGCGCCAGCACGTCCAACGTCACGTCCAACCCGGCCACGCTCATGCGGCTGGTGCCCGGCGTGCACTTCTTCGCGGGCTCGACGGTGTCGGTCGATCAGCTGACCATCGCGCGGCGGACGGTCGACCCCGACACCGGCGCCCTGGGGCCCGGTCCGACGGTGCGCGGCACCACCACCGGCGTCGGGCTGACCGTCGGCGTGGCCACCACCTCGAGCCGTGGCATGTTCGCCGTCACGGCGGCGCTGCGCCCGCCCGACGAGACGCTGGCCGATCCGGCCCTGGCCTATCACACCCGCGGCAGCCGCACCCGCCGCATCGACTGGGCCACCCTGTCGGGCGGCTTCGCGCTCACCAGCCGCCTGTACCTGGGCCTGGCCGGCACCTTGGCCGATCGCGCGCAGGTGGTGGCCTTCGCGCGCGACACCGCCCTGGCGGCCGGCCACGATCCGCTGCGCGGCGTCGGCAGCGACTGCGGCGGTGCGCCGTGCGGGCTCGAGGACCCGGCCGCCACCGAGCTGTGGAGCGTCACCGCCACGCCATCGTCCTTGGTCACCATCGACAACCTGATGTACACGGTCGGCCTGATGGCCCGGCTGCCGGGCGGCGTGTGGGTCGGGCTGGCCACCGAGCGGCCGTGGCGGGTCGGCGACTTCCGCATGGTCGGCACGGCCACCGTCGTGGCCGCGCCCCGCGACGGCGGCGCGACCCACACCGGCGAGGCCGTGGTGATCCAGCGGCTGCCCGAGGTGATCCGGCTCGGCGCGCGCGGCCCGCTCGGGCGCGCGCTCGAGCTGACCGCCGAGGCCCGGTGGCGCCGGATCGAGCGCACCTCCGCGGTCGACCTGCGGGTGTTCGGCGGCGACGTGCGCGAGGCCGACGTCCCCGAGGCGACCGTGCGCCCGCGCGGCCTCCAGGACGCCGTCGCCGTCGAGGTTGGCCTCGAGCAGGCGCCGCTCGACCGGGCCCACCCCGAGCGCCGGTGGCGGTTCGGCGGACGCCTCGGCTTCGACAGCGGGGCGGTGGCCGCCGACCGGCTGTCGGCCCGGGCGCCGTGGGGAGCCCAGCTGAGCGCCGCGGTCGGCACCGAGGTCAAGCTGGCCAGCTGGACGCTGCAGCTCGGCTACCGGTTCGACCTGGGCCTGCCGGGCACCGCCGCGCCCGGCGCGTACGATCCCACCGCCGGCCTGGCCTGCGTCGACAGCTCGTTCGACTTCGACCTGCCGGCGTGCGCCACCCTGCGGGCCGGCTACGGGACCTCGACCGCGGCTGGCGACTACAGCCGCCTGAGCCACACCGCGCGGCTGACCGCCGAGTACCTGTTGCCATGATCGCGGTGTACGGCGCGGCGGGCTCGGTGGGGCGGCGCATCGCCGCGGCGCTGGTCGACCGTGGCGCCGAGGTGCGGCTGGTCGGGCGCGACCGGCCGCGGTTGCTCGGCGTGGCCGACCAGCTCGGCCTCGATCTGGCCGTGGTCCGGGCGGCCCCGACGCATGACGCGGTCGCGCTGCGCGCTGCCCTGGCCGGCGCGGCGGTGGTGGTGTGCGCGGCCGGCCCCATCGAGCGCATCGGGGCCACCGTCGCCGCGGCGGCGCTCGACGTCGGCGCCCACTACCTCGACGTCACCATCGAGCCGGCCATGGTGCGGGCGCTGTACGAGGAGCACGAGTCGGCGGCGCGCCAGCGCCAGCGCTGCGTGGCGTCGGGCCTGGGCGCGGTGGGCGCGCTGGGCGACTGGGCGATCGACCTGGCGGCCGCCACCCTGGGCGCGGCGCCGCGGCTCGACGGCCCGCCCCTCGACCACGCCATGGTCGCCTACGCCTTCGACGGCGCCCGGGTCGCCACCGGGATGGCGCGTTCGCTGGTGGCGGCGCTGGCCGGGCCCGCGCTGTGGTGGCGGCACGGGCGGTGGGACGAGGTGCCGGCCGCGGCCCGCGGCCGCACGCTGGCGTTCGGCGCGCTGGGGCCGCGCCGGGCCCGGGCCCTGGCCACCGCCGAGGCGGTGTCGGTGCCGCGCCGGTGGCCGGTGCGCCAGCTCGACACCTGGGTGGCCCCGACCGGCGCGCCGTGGCTCGATCGCGCCATCGGGGTGGCCGGCCCGCTGCTGCGGTGGCTGCCGGGCGTCGCCGCGACGGTCGAGGCGCTGGTGGATCCCGGGCGCGATCCCGACGACGACGCCTACCACGACGCCCGCTTCGCGGTGGTGGCCCACGTCGGCGTGGGCCCGCGCGCGGTCACCGTCACCGTCGACGGCCACGACCTGTATGGCACCACCGCGGCGATCGTGAGCCAGCTCGCCCGCGGCCTGGCCGACGGCGCCATCGCCGCCACCGGCGGGTGCGGCCCCAGCCAGCTGCTCGACGGCGGCCGGGCCCTACGGGCCACCGCGGACCTCACGGTGACCGTGGCCGAGTCGCCGGGCCCCGACGCTGGCTGACGGCGCCGGCGGGCCGGTGCGCCGCGCGCGCGGTGAGATCCGCGGCAGCGCCTGGGCGAGATCGCGGCCGCCTGGTAGAACCGAGCGATGCCATCCGTGCCCGACGGCGTGACGCTCGAAGCCCAGGGCGCGCTCGGCGCGCTGCCGGTGCGCCGCTGGCGCTTCGCCAACGGCCTGGGGCTGGTATGCGTGGTGGATCGCAGCGCGCCGATCGTGTCGTACCAGACCTGGTTCGGCGTCGGCTCGCGCCACGAGGAGGTGGGCAAGACCGGCCTGGCCCACCTGTTCGAGCACCTGATGTTCAGCCAGACCGAGTCGATGGCCCCCGGCGAGTTCGACCGCGTGGTCGAGCGCACCGGCGGCGAGTCCAACGCCGCCACCTGGGTCGACTGGACCCACTACCGCCTCAGCCTGCCGGCCCACGAGCTGCCCTTGGCCATCCGCCTCGAGAGCGAGCGCATGCACCGGCTGGTGCTCGAGCCGGCCACCATCGAGCCCGAGCGCGACGTGGTCACCAACGAGCGCCGCGAGCGGGTCGAGGACGACGTCGACGGGTGGCTCGACGAGCGCCTGATGGAGACCGCGTTCGACGTCCACCCGTACCGCTGGCCGACCATCGGCTGGATGGCCGACATCCGCGGGGTGACCGTCGACGATATCCGCGCCTTCTACCGGACCTGGTACGCGCCCAACAACGCCACCCTGGTGGTGGTCGGCGCGATCGACGAGGCCGATCTCCTGGCCCAGGTCGCGGCCGCCTACGGACCGCTGCCGGCCGCCGCGCTGCCCGCCCTGCCCGAGGTGATCGAGCCGGCGCCGGCCGGCCAGCGCTACCTGGCGGCGCCGCGGCCGATCGCCAGCGACCGCGTGTTGTGCGGGTGGCGCGCGGTCGGCCAGGCCCACCCCGACTGGGCGCCGCTCGAGCTGACCACCACGCTCCTGGCCGGCAGCCCGTCGGCGCGACTGCACCGTCGGCTGGTCATCGAGCTCGAGCTGGCGTCGACCGTCGACATCCAGCTGACGCCGTTCCGCGACCCGTCCCTGTTTCGGGTCGCGATGACCTGCACCCGCGGGCACCGGGCCGCCGAGGCGATCGCCGAGCTCGACCGGGTGCTGGCGGCGGTCGCGGCCGACGGCGTGACGCCGGCCGAGCTGGCCAAGGCCAAGAACCTGACCGAGACCGACTTCTGGGCCCAGCTGGTGGACGCCGACGGCAAGGCCGAGGCGCTGGGCCACCACGAGACCGCGCTGGGCGACTTCCGCACGCTGGGCCAGCTGGCGGCGCGGCTGGCCGCGGTCACCGCCGATGACGTCACGCGGGTCGTGCGGACCTACCTGGTGCCGGCCGCGCGCACCATCATCGTGGCCGAGCCCGACGGTGACGCCGAGGACGCCGAGGACGACGACGGCCCAGGCGGCTCCGCCGACGAGGACGCGTCGTGATCACCACCGTGCGCGGCGCCCGGGTCATCACCGCACCAGCCGGCGACGCCCCGCTGGTGTGGATCGACGTCAGCATCGTCGGCGGCGCGGCGGCCGATCCGCCCGGCCTCGAGGGCCTGCACCGGCACGCCGCGCTGCTGGCCCGGCGCGGCGCCGGGGCCCGCGATCGAGGCGCCTTCGACGACGCGCTCGACGCGCTCGGGGCCGCGGTCGACGTCACGGTCGGCCGCGACGCGGTGACCCTGTCGGGCCTGTGCCTGGCCCGCAACCTGGACCCGTTGGTCGAGCTGTTGGCCGACGTGCTGGCCGCGCCGCGGTGGGACGCCGACGAGCACGCCCGGCTGGCCCGCGAGTCGCCCCAGCTCCTCGACGAGGTGCGCGACGACGACGGCGCGCTGGCCACGCGCTGGTTCGATCACGAGGTGTGCCCGGGCCATCCCTACGGCCGCACCGCGCTGGGCACCGAGGCGTCGCTGGCGGCCATCGATCGAGACCTGGCCCGGGCCTTGTGGGCGCGCGAGGTGGTGCCCGGCAACCTGCTCATCGGCATCGCCGGCGACGTGACCCCGGCGGTGGCCGAGCGCATCGCGGCGCGCCTGGTCGAGCGCCTGCCGACGACGGCGGCGCCGGCGGTGGTGCCGGTGCGCAGCCCGGACGGTCGCGGCGAGCGTCGGGTGGTGCTGGTCGACAAGGGCGATCGCACCCAGGCCCAGCTCCGGTTCGGTCACCCCGGGCCGCGCTTCGGCGACGCCGACACCGCCGCCCTGCTCGCGCTCGAAGCCGGCTTCGGCGGCATGTTCACGTCGCGGCTGATGCAAGAGATCCGGGTCAAGCGTGGCTGGAGCTACGGCGCCGGCTGCGCGCTGCGGCGCTCGCGCGGACCGCACTGGTTCGAGCTGTGGATGGCCACCGGCATCGACGTGGCGGGGCCGGCAGTCGCGCTGACCCACGCGCTGTACGCCACGCTGGCCGACGGCGGGCTGACCTCCGACGAGCTCGACCTGGCGCGGTCGTACCTGGTGGGCTCGATGCCGTTCCACCTCGCCACCGCGCGCCAGCGCATGCAGCTGGCGTTGCGCGACGCGCTGTTCGAGTTGCCGGTCGGCTACACCGCCGGGCTGCCGGCGCACTTGGCCGAGCTGTCGGTCGACGAGGTCCGCGCCGCGGCCCGCCGCAACCTGCACCCCGATCGGCTGGTCACCGTGGCGGTCACCACCGCGGCCACCGCCCAGGCCGGCCTGGTCGCCGCCGGCGCCGGCCCGGTGCGGGTGGTCGAGTTCGACGCGTACTGATCGGCGCGTCGGTGCGGCTGGGGCTGCGCCGTTGCGGAAGGCAACGCCGGGTGGCGGCGCCCGGGCCGTGGCCTGGGCACTTGCGCGCGCCGCGGCGGGTACAGATCCTGCTTTGGTGAGCGCCATGCGCCCCGCCCGCCCCGCTCTGTTGGCCGTCGCCGCTGCCGTCGTGGGCGGCGCCGCGCCGGTCGCCCACGGCCAGGCCATCGCGCCCCACGCCTCGTGGGGGACGCTGCCGTGGTCCAACGGCGTGGCCGCCGCCGCCTTCGACACGGTCAGCCGCCGGCTGATCAGCTTCCGCGAGCACCTCTACGCGCGCCGCGACGCCGCCACCGCGACCCGCGAGCTGGCCTACGACGCCTACTTCGGCGTCCGCACCGCCGGGCACAACCAGTGGCTCACCGCGCGTCCGCTCGACCGCGCCGGCTGGGATGGCGCGGCAGGCATCGTGCTGGTCAGCCAGACCGTCGACGGCGTGCGGATCACCCAGCGCTACTTCTCGCCGTTCGCGGTGACCGCCCCGGTGGTGGTCGCGGTGGTCGACGTCGAGAACCTGGGCGCTGCGCCGCTGGCGGACGCCGCGCTGTTCTCGCTGGCCAACCTCCGGCTCGGCGCGGGGGACGACGGCACCGTGGGCGAGCGCATCACGTGGGCCGGCGGCGCCTTCGAGGAGCGCGGCGCGCGCGGCCTGATGGTGCACGCGCCCCTGCCGGCGCCGACCCGCCACGCCGCCTCCCCCGACAACCCGTTTGGCCTGGTGAACGCCGGCGGCCACCTGGTCGACACCGTCGACAGCGGCGTCCGCGACGACGCGGTCGCGGGGTTCGAGTGGGACCTGACCGGCCTGGCCCCCGGCGCCACCCGGCGCGTCGCGGTGGTCTACGGCTTCGACGCCGCCGGCCAGCGCGGCACCGTCGACGCCGCGATCGCCGCCGCCGGAGGCACCGCCGACCAGCTGCTGGCCGACGCCCAGGCCGACTGGGCGGCGTTCGCGGCGCGGGCCCAGGTCCCGGCCGGGCTGACCGTCGACGAGCGGGCGGTCTACGACCGTCAGCTCGCGGTGCTGCGCATGGGCCAGGTCCGCGAGCCGGGGCGCGGCCGCGGCGCGCTGGTGGCGTCGCTGCCGCCCGGCATGTGGAACATCGCCTGGGTCCGCGATCAGGCGTTCGCGCTGTGGGCGCTGGTCGACGCGGGCCTCGACGCCGAGGCCCGGGCCGCGCTCGACTTCTGGATGGGCGCCCAGGCCGGCGGCTACGTGTGCTGCGATCGCGACGGCGGCCCGTGGGTCGGCGCGCCCTACCAGCTGTCGGTGGTCCGCTACTTCGGCGACGGCAGCGAGGAGTCCGACAGCGACGGCCGCGGCCCCAACGTCGAGTTCGACGGCTTCGGCCTGGCGCTGGCGACGGTGGCCGACTACGTCGAGGCCACCGGCGACGTCGGGTTCGTGACGGCCAACGCCGACGCGCTGTTCGCGCGCACCGCCGACGTGCTGGTCGGCCTGATCGAGCCGAGCGGCCCGGCCCAGGGGCTGATCCGGGCCGACTCGTCGATCTGGGAGAGCCACTGGTACGACGGCGGCCGCCAGCACTGGACGTTCACACAGGCCACCAGCGTGGTCGGCCTGCGGGCCGCCGCCCGGCTGGCCGAGCGCGTCGGCCGCGCCGCCGACGCCGATCGCTACCGAGCCGCCGCCGCCACCGTCGCCGCCGCGGTCGCCGCAACGCTGATCACGCCGGACGGGGTGGCCCGGGCCAGCCTCGAGCAGCCCGGGGCCAGCCTCGACGCCGCGGCGGTGGCGCTGTTTCGGTTCGGCGTGGTGCCACCCGACGGCGCGGTGGCGCGCGCCACCCTCGACGCCTGGCGGGTGGGGCTGTGGAACCCGCTCACCGGCCACGGCTACCGCCGCAATGACGACGGCGGCCCCTACGACGAGCGCGAGTGGATCGCCGTCGACCTGTGGCTGGCCGACGCGCTGCGCGAGGCCGGCCGCGCCGGCGAGGCCGACGCGCTGGTGGCGTGGGTCACCGCCCAGGCCCGGCTCAACTTCGACGTGCTGCCCGAAAACTTCGACAAGGTCACCGCCGACTTCCAAGGCGAGGTGCCGATGGTCGGCTTCGGCGCCGGCGCGTACGTGTCGTCGCTGTGGCGGCGGGACCCGCGACCGGATCCGGTCGACGCCGGAACGGACGTGGATGCCGGTCCCGACGGGGGCACCGCCAGCGATGGTGGCGCCGGGGGCTGCTGCGGCGCTGGCGGCCAGCCGCCGGCCCTGGCGCTGGTGCTGGTGCTGGCGGCGCTGGCCCGGCGGCGCTACTCGTCGGCCGGCGCCTGATCGGCCGGCACCACCTCGTCGGTGTTGGGCCGGGCCACGATCTCGACCATGCGCTCGTGTGGCGCCAGGGCCGCACGCTCGGCGGCGCTCATCATCGCCTGCTCGAGCTGGCCCAGACGCTCGACCTCGGCCAGCGCGTTGTAGCCGCCGATGAACTGGCCGCGCAGGTACACGTACGGCACGGTCGCCTGCTTGGTCTCGGCCGACAGCCGGATGGTCAGGTGCTCGTGCTCGGGCTCCTCGAGGTCGACGAAGTCGTAGTCGACCTTGTGCTTCTCGAGCACCGTCATGGCGCGGCCGGTCCACGGGCAGCTGGTCTTGCCGTAGATCTGCGCTTTGATCTCGGCGTTGCCCAGCGCGTCGGACTTGGGCGCCGGGGCCGGCGTCGCGGCCGCCATCGCGGCGGCGTGGGCCACCGGGGCCGGCACCGGCTTGGGCGCGGTCGGCGTCGTCGCGCCGCCGAACCGGGCCTTGAGCTTGGCCAGGCGCGGGTCGTGAGCCCACTTGTCCTGGAGGTAGTCGCGCAGATCGCCGCCCAGCTCATCGGCGCGATCGAGCGCGGCCGTGACTGACGACTTGACCTTGGTGGCGAGGTCCTTGGGCAGCTTCAGCGACGACGAGGCAGGCATCGGCGCGGACCATAGTGGCCCCGCCGTCGACGGGCAAGCCCCAATCGCGCGGGGGACGCGCGGGGCGCTCAGCCGAAGACCCGGCGCGCCAGCTCGCCGGTGTTGGCCAGGTTGAGCAGCTCGACCCGGCCGCCGACGCAGTCGCCGGCGATGAACACCACTGGCAGCCGGTAGCCGGCGCTGTCCCGGCGCACCGCGGCCTGGGCCGCGGGATCGTCCTCGAGGCTCATCTCCTTGTACGGGATGTGGTGGCTGTCGAGGATCTCGGTCAGCCGGGGCACGTCACGCCGCTGCTTGTCGAGGAAGTAGATGATGACCGGCGCCACGGGGCGGGCGGTCGGGGCCGGCGCGGGCGTCGTGGTCGCCTGGGCGGCCGCGCTGGCGGCGGTGTAGCCGGCCGCGAAGGCGCGGCGGTCGGCCAGCTCCTCGGGCGACGCCAGCGGCCGGCCCAGCTTGTCGTTCCACTGGCGCGCGGTCGAGGCCAGGGGGCCGTCACCGGCCAGGGCCCGCCAGCCGGCGGCGCGGACGCGATCGAGGACGCTCATCGCGGCGTTGTACCGCACCCGGCGCACCGCCGGTACCGTCAGCGGCGTGCCAGGAACGCGCGGATCGCCGCCACCACCGCGGTCGGCGCCTCGAGCTGCGGGTAGTGGCCGACCCCGGGCAGCTCGACCACGTCGGCCGGGCGGATCAGCTGGCGGTACCGCGCGACCATGTGGGCCCCCGAGATCGGATCGGCCAGGCCGTTGATGAGCCGCACCGGCACCGGCGCCGCCTCGAGCGCGCCGACCCATCGGGCCCGCTCGCGCCGACGTTCGGCGATGTAACCCAGCAGGCGAGGCAGCGCGGCGCGACCGTCCTCGGCGGTGGCCAGCGTCCACATCGCGTCGAGCTCCGCCGCGGTGGGCTTGGCGGCGCCGGCGATAGCGACCAGGTTGCGCTCGAACGTCCGCCGCGACGCCAGCGGCGCCAGGAGCGGGCCCACCGGCGAGGCCAGGACCCGCTGGATCAGCCGGGCCCGGTGGGTCTCGGGGAACAGCCCGCCGTTGAGGAGCACCAGGCCGGTGAGCGCCAGCCCGGCGACACCGGCGCGGCGGCGCGCCAACAGCTCCTGGGCCACGGTGACGCCGTAGTCGTGGGCGATGACCGTCGCCGTGGTGACGCCGGCCTCGGCGGCGACCGCCTCGACCACGTTCGCTTGGCTGGCGATCTGGTAGCGCTGGCGCGGCTTGGCCGACAACCCCAGGCCCAGCAGGTCGCACGCCACCAGCCGGTGGTCGCGCGCCAGATCGTCCCACACCGCGTGCCAGTCCCACGACGCGGTGGGAAAGCCGTGGATGAGCACCAGCGGGGGGGCACCGACAGGTCCGTCGACGCGGGCGAAGATCTGGTGTCCGCGCCAGCGCGTGAACCTGCCGCGCGCGCGCCACGCATCGACCGTCGGCGTGGGGGTGGCCATGGGGCATCGTGGCACGGCGGGAGCGCGGGCGGGACTCGCCGTCGCCGCGGGCCGCGCAGGCATCAGGTCCGGGCCGGGATGCCCAGCCCGCGGACGACGGCTGGCCGCGCCAGGAAGGCCGCCAACACCCGCCCGACGTTGGCGAAGTCGGCCAGGCCGACCAAGTCGTCGGCCTGGTAGAAGGCGCTCAAGGTCCGCACCCACGGCCAGATCGCGATGTCGGCGATCGAGTAGGCATCGCCCATCATCCACGCGCGATCGGCCAGGTGGCGATCGAGCACCCCGAGCAAGCGCTTGGCCTCGCCCACGTAGCGGTCGCGCGGGCGCTTGTCCTCGTAGTCCTTGCCGGCGAACTTGTGGAAGAACCCGACCTGACCAAACATCGGCCCCACCCCGCCCATCTGGAACATCAGCCACTGGATCGCCTGGTAGCGCGCCGCCGGATCCGCCGGCAGCAGCTGCCCGGTCTTGTCGGCCAGGTACAGCAGGATCGCGCCCGACTCGAACAGGCCCAGGGGCGCGCCGCCCGGCCCGGCGGGGTCGATGATCGCGGGGATCTTGTTGTTCGGGTTGAGCGACAGGAACGCCGGCGACAGCTGATCGTTGGTGTCGAAGCTGACCAGGTGCGGCTCGTAGGGGAGCCCGGTCTCCTCGAGGGCGATCGACACCTTCTGGCCGTTGGGCGTCGGCAGCGAGTAGAGCTGGAGGCGGTCCGGGTGCTGCGCCGGCCACTTCGCGGTGATGGGAAAGTCAGCGAGCTTCATCGCCGACACCATGGCACAGCGCCCGCGCGCGAGCACCGCCGCGCGCCGTCGACGCATGGCGAGCCAGTCTGCGGTTGCGATCGTCGTCGGCATGGTCCATGGTGAACACGCGGTCATTCATGCGTCGGATTCTGCTCATCACGCTGGCACTGGCGGTCTTCCTCCCGTCGCTGGCGTTCGCGCACACAGCGTACCGATGCGAGATGGACGGCACCGTGCGCGCGCGCAGATGTTGCGCAGAGACGCCAGTCGAAGAGACCCCGACGAACGCCTTGCGCGCCAGTGAGTGCTGCAGCGTGCTGGAGTCCCCGGCCGCCCCGTCGGTCGCATCGCCGGGTGTCCTGACCCCGCAGTCCGAGCCACTGACCGCGCCGACCGTGAGCGTGTCCTCGGTCCAGCCGCCGTCGCTGACGGTGGTGTCCGTCATTGTCCTGGCTCGCGCGAGCGGACCACCTCGACTCCCTGCCCCGTTGTTCGCGCGCCACTGCGCCTTCCTCCTGTGATCCCGATTCGGACCTAGCCCTTCCGAATCCGTGAACACCAACCCCGCTCTCAGGCGGGGGGAGGAATCGATGCGTATCCATGCAACCGCCGCTTTCGCGGCGTCGCTGGTGGCCTGTGGCGCTCCCGTGGGCGCCGCCGGCCGCGATCACAACACCCTCGCGCCGCTCCGGCACGTCGAGCGCTCGACTGCCGTCGACGTAACTCGGGTCGTCGAGGCACCGTACCTCGAGCTCGACGCGCTCGTCGCCGCCGTGCTGGCGCGCAACCCCGCGCTCGAGGCGGCGCGGCAACGCGCTCACGCCGCCGAGGCGGGCGTCGCTGCGGCCGGCGCCTTCGACGACCCGATGCTCACCTACGAGATCGCGCCGCTGAGCGTCGCTGGCGACGATCGTTTCGGGCAGCGCGTCTCGATCGGCCAGCGGTTGCCGTTCCCCGGCAAGCGGGCCCTGGCCACCGACCTGTCGCGGGCCCACGCCGAGGTGGCTCGCGGCGACTATCTCACGGCGCGTCAGGACCTGGCCGCGATGACCGCGGACCTGTACGCCGACCTGTACCTCGTCGAGCGCTCGCTCGACGTGAACCGCGAGGTGCGCGCGCTGGTCGAGACGATGCAGCGCAGCGCCGAGGCCCACCTCGCCGTCGGACACGGCGCGCCGCAGGACTCGCTCGCGGCGCAGGTCGAGCTGGAACACCTCGCCAGCACCGAGCTCGTGCTGCAGACCGAGCGCGCCGTGCTGGTCGCGCGCCTCAATGGACTCCTTCATCGAGCGCCAGATGCGAGGATCCCGCCGACGCCGAGCGCGTCGCCAGCGCCGGCCGCACCGTCCGCCGTCGCGCAGCTCGAGCGCGACGCGCTGGCCCAGCGCCCGGAGGTGGGCACCGCCGCCGCCGAGGTGCGCGCCGGTGAGGTCGCCGCTGCCCAGGCGCGACGCGAGGCCTACCCGGACGTGACGGTGATGGCGACGTACACGTCGATGACGGCGATGCCCGCGCACCAGTGGATGCTCGGCGTCGCGCTCCCCATCCCGCTGCAGCGAGGCCGCCGCGCCGCGAGCGTCCGGGTAGGTGATGCGCGCACCGCCTCGGCGGAGGCCGGCCGCCTGGCGGTCCACGACCAGATCCGCGTGGAGGTGGCCGCGGCGCACGCGGGCGTCACGCTCGGCCTCGAACTCGAGGCCCTGTACCGCGATCGACTGGTGCCGGCCGCGCGCGACCAGATCGACGCCGCCCTCGCGGGCTACGCGACAGGCGTGAACGACTTCGCCGCGGTGATCGCCGCGGAGCAGCGCGTGTACGCGGTGTCGCTCGAGGCGCACCGGGTTCGCGCCGATCTGTGGCGTCGACAGGCCGCGCTCGATCGCGCCGTCGGGCGCCTCCCGGGAGGTGCGTCGTGACGCGGTCGTGGCGGGCCGCGGTCGCGCCGCTGCTCATCCTCGCCGTGGTCGCCACCGGCGCCGTCGTGTTCCGGCCCAGCTGGTCGCGTGGTTCACTGGCCGCGGCGGCGGCGCGTGGTCGAAACCCGCGCGAGTCACCGCGGGCCCGATGGTCATCGCGACCTCGCTCCAGCCCGATCCGCCGCGCCAGCAAGACAACCGGGTCCAGGTCGACGTCTCGACCTCGACCGGCGCGCCGATCGAGGGCGCGGAGGTCACGGTCACCTATCACATGCCGGCGATGGGCAGCATGCCGGAGATGAAGAGCACGTTCCCGGCCACGGCCGCTGGCACCGGGCGTTACCGGGCGTCGTTCGACCTGCCCATGGGCGGAAGCTGGAGCCTGATCGTCGCGGTGACCGCCGGCAACGACGCCGCGACCGCGCGATACGCGTTCACGGTCGGCACCGCCGGCCTGAAGATCGTCGACGAGGGCGGGCCGGCGGCCGCGAACGAACCGCCACCACCACCGCTCCCTGCGACGACGTTCACGCCGGAGGCGCGCGCCGCGTTCGCCGGCGGGATGGCCCCCTACGACACCGTGCGCCGCGCGCTCGGCGAGGGCCGCATGCCCGACCCGGCCACGGCCACGGCCCTGGCGCGCGCGATCCGCGCGACCCGCGCCGCCATGCCGGCGGACCGCGCAGAGCGGTCGGTGATCGAGAGCCTCGAGCAGAGCGCCCGCGCGGCCGACCGCGTCGCCAGCGCCGGCGACCTGACCGCCGCGCGCCTCGGGTTCGCGCAGCTGAATCGACAGTGGATGGCGATGATCGCGCGCGCGCCCGACCTGGTCGACGGCTGGCGCACGATGGAGTGCGCGATGGCGCCGGACTTCGGCCAGTGGCTACAGCGCGACACCGAGCCGTCCAACCCGTACATCGGCGAGACGATGGTCGCGTGCGTCTCCGAGGCGAGCCCGGCCGCGGCCGTCGACACCAACGACGACATTCAGATCGATCCCGGCCGGCGCCAGATCATCGGCATCGGCACCGCCGCGGTCACCCGCGGGCCGCTCGATCTCGCGCTGCGCGCGGTCGGGCGCGTGACCTACGACGAGACCCGGGTGCGCGACGTGACCTCACGGGTCAGCGGCTTCGTCACGGACCTCCGGGTCGCGGCCACCGGGCGCGCGGTCACGCGAGGAGAGATCCTGTTCACGCTGTACAGCCCCGACCTGTACGCGGCGCAGCAGGAATACCTGCTGGCGCGCCAGCAGCTGGCCGCGACCGCCGGCCCGCGCAGCGACGCGCTGTTGCGGGCCGCGTCGACCAAGCTGCGCCTGTGGGGCATGTCCGACAAGCAACTGACGGCCCTCGTCGAGCGCGGTGAGCCGATCGAGAACGTCCCGTATCCAGCGCCGGCGTCCGGCTACGTCGTCGAGAACAACCTGGTCGAGGGCGCCTCCGTCGCGGCCGGCGCGCGGCTGTTCCGCATCGCGGCGCTCGACAAGATCTGGGTCGAGGCGGACGTGTTCGAGCCCGACCTGGCCCGCATCCATCGCGGCGACCAGGCGACGGTGACCCTCGACGCGCAGCCCGGTGACGCGGTGACGGGCAAGGTCGCGCTGGTCTATCCCTACCTCGACCCCGCGACGCGCACCGGGCGGGTGCGTGTCGAGCTGCCCAATCGCGGGCTCGGGTTCAAGCCCGACATGTTCGCCACGGTCACGTTTCACGTCACCCTGGCCGACCGCACCTTGGCCCCGGCGTCCGCGGTGGTCTACACCGGCCTGCGGCGCCTGGTCTTCGTCGACGTCGGCGGTGGCCGCCTGCGACCGCGCGAGGTGACCACCGGAGCGCGCACGGCGGATCAGATCGAGATCGTGACCGGCCTGTCTCCGGGCGACCTCGTCGTCACCGCGGGCAACTTCCTGGTGGCCGCCGAGAGCCGGATCCGCTCGACGGCCCTGTGGGAGGACGCGCCATGACCGCCGCCGTCCCGCCCGGCTTCATCGCTCGCATCATCGCGGTGAGCGCGCGCAACCCGCTCATCGTCCTGATCATGGTGGCCGGCCTCGGCGCGTGGGGCTGGCACTCGGTGCGCAACGCCCCGCTCGACGCCCTCCCCGATCTGTCGGACGCCCAGGTGATCGTGTTCACCGAGTGGATGGGGCGCAGCCCCGATCTGGTCGAGGACCAGATCACCTACCCCATCTCGACGGCGCTCACCGCCGCCCCCGGGGTCAAGTACGTGCGCGGCCAGTCGATGTTCGGCATGTCGTTCGTCTACGTCGTGTTCCAGGACGACACCGATCTCTACTGGGCCCGCAGCCGGGTGCTCGAGTACCTCGACCAGGCGCAGAGCCAGCTCCCGGCCGGCGTCACGCCGCGCCTCGGGCCCGACGCCACCGGGGTCGGCTGGGTGTTCGAGTACGCGCTGGTCGACCGGAGCGGCGGCCACGACCTGCAACAGCTGCGCGCGATCCAGGACTTCAACCTCAAGTTTGCGCTGCAGAGCGTCGATGGCGTGGCCGAGGTGGCGACCGTCGGCGGCTTCCGCAAGGAGTACCAAGTCCAGGTCGACCCCATGAAGCTGCGCGCCTACGACGTCACGCTCGCCGAGGTGGTGCGGGCGATCGAGCGGTCCAATCAGGACGTCGGCGGCAGCGTCGTCGAGCTGGCCGGCCACGAGCACGTGATCCGCGGGCGCGGCTACGTGCAGCGACCGGACGATCTGGCGCAGGCGCCGGTCAAGGTCTCCCCGCGCGGCGTGCCGATCACCATCGGCGACGTCGGAGACGTGGCGCTCGGGCCAGAGATCCGACGCGGCATCGCCGAGCTCGACGGTCAGGGCGAGGTCGTCGGCGGGGTGGTCATCATGCGCTACGGAGGCAACGCGCTCGACGTGATCGACGCCGTCAAGGCGCGCCTGGCCGAGGTCCACCTGCCCGACGGCGTCGAGATCGCGATCACGTACGACCGCTCGGAGCTGATCAACGCCGCGATCGCCACGCTGCGCACCACGCTGCTCGAGGAGATGATCGTGGTGAGCCTGATCATCTTGCTGTTCTTGCTCCACGTCCGCAGCGCGCTGGTCGCGGTGATCACGCTGCCGCTCGGGGTGCTGCTCGCGTTCATCCCCATGGCGCACCAGAACCTCACGGCGAACATCATGTCGCTGGGCGGGATCGCGGTCGCGATCGGCGCCATGGTCGACGCGTCGATCATCCTCATCGAAAACATCCACAAGGGCCTCGACGACTGGAATCGAGCCGGCCGACCCACGTCGCGGCTCGACGCGATCATCGCGTCCATGCAGGAGGTCGGCTCGTCGATCTTCTTCTCGCTCCTGGTCATCACCGTCGCGTTCATCCCGGTGTTCACGCTGGAGGGCGTCGAGGGGCGGCTCTTCAAGCCGCTGGCGTTCACCAAGACCTACGCCATGGGGTTCGCGGCGGTCCTGTCGATCACCTTGACCCCGGCCCTGGCCGCCATCTTGATCCGCGGCCGGCTCGTCGCCGAGGAGCGCCACCCGGTGAGTCGCGTACTGGTCCGCTTGTACACGCCGGTGGTGCGCGCCGTGGTCCGCCATCGCACGGCCGTGATCGTGCTGGCCGTCGTCGCCATGGTGCTCACCATCCCGGCGGCGCGTCGCCTGGGGAACGAGTTCATGCCCCCCCTCGACGAGGGCGCCATCTTGTACATGCCCACCGCGCCGCCGGGCATGTCCGACGCCGAAGCGGCCCGGGTGCTACGCGCGATGGACGCCGAGATCAAGGCGTTCCCGGAGGTCGCCTCGGTGTTCGGCAAGAACGGGCGCGCGGACACGCCGACCGACGCCGCGCCGCTGGGCATGATCGAGACGACGATCATCTTGAAGCCGCGCTCCCAGTGGCGACCGGGCATGACCTACTCTCGCCTGATCCAGGCGCTCGACGAGAAGCTGCGCTATCCGGGCATGCCCAACATCTGGTGGATGCCGATCCAGACCCGCACCGAGATGCTGTCGACCGGCATCCGCAGCCCGCTCGGCATCGCCGTCTACGGTGACTCGATCGCCCAGATCGAGGAGGCCGCGGTGGCGATCGAGCAGCGGATCGCCGAAGTGCCTGGCACGCGCAGCGCGTTCGCCGAGCGATCGACCGGGGGCTTCTACATCGACGTGTCGATCAAGCGCGCCGAGGCCGCCCGGCTGGGGCTCAACGTCGCCGATGTCAACCAGGTGGTCCAGATCGCCCTGGGCGGGATGGTGGTAGCCGAGACCGTCGAGGGTCGCGCGCGCTACCCGATCAACGTCCGCTATCCCCGCGAGCTACGCGACGACCCCGCGCGGATCGGCGAGGTCCTGGTGGCGACACCGACGGGCGCGCAGGTGCCGCTGTCGTCGGTCGCCGACGTCACCACGGTGACCGGGCCGCCGATGCTCCGCTCGGAGGACGGAAAGCTGGTCGGCTACGTATTCGTCGACACCGATCGGCCGATCGCCGACTACGTCGCCGACGCGCGCGCTGCGGTGAGCCGCGACGTGGTCCTCCCGGCCGGCGTGCGCATCGCGTGGGTCGGGCAGTTCACCTACTTCGAGCGCGCCAGCGCCAAGCTGCGCCTGGTGATCCCGCTGACCCTGGCGATCGTCGGGCTCTTGCTCTACTTCAACACGCGATCGCTGGTCGAGACCGGCATCGTGCTCCTGGCGGTGCCGTTCTCGCTGATCGGCGCGTTCTGGCTCCTGTACTTGCTCGACTACAACATGAGCATCGCGGTGTGGGTCGGGCTCATCGCGCTGGCCGGCCTCGACGCCGAGACCGGCGTGGTGATGATGCTGTACCTGACCATGTCCCATCGGCGCTGGCAGGAAGCGGGCAAGCTGGTCACCCGGGACGACCTGCGCGAGGCGATCGTCGACGGCGCCGCCAAGCGCATCCGCCCCAAGCTGATGACGGTGCTGACGATGATGATCGGCCTGGTGCCGGTGCTGTGGAGCACCGGGGCCGGCGCCGACGTCATGAAGCGCATCGCCGCGCCGATGGTCGGCGGGCTGGTGACGTCGTTCCTGCTGGAGCTGACGGTGTACCCCGCCATCTTCGCCGTGTGGAAAGGGCGCGGCTTACCGATCGCCGCGCCACCTGCCCCGCCCGGCTGAGCCCGGGCGAAGCCCGGGCGGCGACTCAGTTGATGACGTTGAGCGACTTGCGGCCGGCCGGGATGGCCGGGCGGGCGTCGACCACGCCGTCGTCGACCTCGGGCGCCACCGACACGATGGACTTCTTCTTGTTGGTGCGCTCGGCGGCCTTGCGGGCCACCGCCAGCACGTGCTCGTGGGCGGCGTGATCGGCCTTGGACTGGGCGCGGGTCACGGTCTCGAGGACCTTGCCCTTCCAGTACGACAGCTTGTTCTTGCGAGCGCCCACCTCGTAGATGAGGTCCGCCGTGGTCGAGCCGGCCTTGTGCGGGCTCTTGTGGAACGGGTGGTTGAGCTCGGGGTGCTTGACCAGGTAGGCCCGCACCTCGTCGAGGGTCATCCCGACGTCGGCCAGCGCCTTGTCGACCTCGCGCTGGGCCACCTGCTTGGCCTTGAACAGCTGCATCTGCACGCGCGAGTACACGTTGACGGCGCCGTCGCCGTTGGTCTCGATCGGCAGGAAGATCGCCTGCGGGTACAGCTCGGTGATGAACGACTGGATGCCGTCGGACACCGACGAGCTGGGCATACACCCGAACGGCTTGACCGACAGGGTCATGTTGACCTTGGCGTACGCCACGTTCTGGATCAGCTTGCCGACCTCCATGTGGCCTTCGCCGCCGCGGAGGTTGTTGTCGTAGAAGGCATGGGAGATCTCGGCGATCTGGTCCATGTCCGACAGGTGGAAGTGGTTGAGGCCCAGGGCCTTGGCGATGCCCTGGAACAGGCCGCGCAGGACCTGCTCGCCGGCCCACAACGACGCCATCCGCTTGCGCACGTCGACGCCGGCCAGCGAGAACTTCGAGCCGCCCTCGGCCGACTTGGCCTGGTCGGTGCCGCGCAGCTTGGCGCGGGCGCCGGTGTCGTACCGGCCCTGCCACACCATGTACAAAAGCCACGCCGCCACGATCTGGATGTCGACCTCGGCGCCCTCACCCTCGAGGAAGCGCTGCAGGCCGTAGTTGCCGTCGCCCTCGGTGGTCATGGCCCAGAACTCGCCGATGATGCCGACCTTGGGCTTGACCTTGAGCTTGTCGATCTTGACCGCGCCCATGGTCTTGCGGGCCTTGTACAGCGCCTTGAGGATCGAGCCGTTGGTGGCGAACGCCTCGGCGATGTAGCTCTTGCTCTGCTCGAGGGCGCGGTCGGTGGCGCCGGCCTCGACCTCGTAGGGCCGGGTGCGGTAGCCCAGGGCGTTGAGCACGTCGCCGATCAGGATGGCGCGCGAGATGCTCCAGAAGAACGTCGGGTCCATCTTCAGGCCGACCTCGTCGCCGGTGGCCGCTGGAGGCCGCCGGCCCGCTGGAACAGCAGCACGCGGAAGCCGTCGAAGCCGGCGTCGCGCAGGGCCTTGCGATACTCGGTGACGTAGGTGCCGAACCGGCACGGGCCGCAGGCGCCGGCGGTCAGGAACACGTGGTTCTTGACGATGTCCTCGGTCGACATGCCCTGCTCGCGCAGGCCGTCGAGGTACTTCACCAGGTTGCCGACGGTGAAGTAGGTCGGGTTGCACTGGCCGCGGTTGCCGTACTCGCGCCCGTACTGGAGCGCGTCGTTGTCCGGCACGTCGAGCGCGCGGACCTGGTAGCCGATGCCGCGCAGCGCCGCCTGCAGGAACAGGTCGTGGGCCATGGTCAGGCCGCTGATGAGCAGCGTGGTGTGGGCGCGCTGGGCCGCGGTGAACTCCCGCGGTACCGCGTCGAACCACTGCTTGGCCGCGTTGGTCGGCAGGCCCAGCCGGGCGCGCTCCTCGTTCTCGAACTTGGCGAGCTCGGCCTCGATGCTCTCCATGGACAGGGCGTCGAGGTTGGTGGAGTCAGTCGGGATGGCGGTCATGTGAGCAGGTCCTTGGTTGTCGGTGCGCGGGTTCGCGGTGGATGACAGGGGGTGGGCGCTAGCGGACGACGGCCAGCGACGCCGGCTTCTTGCCGGCGCCCTTGGGCGCGGTCGCCGCCACCAGCTCGCGCAGGGTGGCGACCTGGGCCTCGACCTGCTGGTCGGTGCGGCCCAGGTTGGCCAGCTGGTACTGCAGCTTCTCGAGCAGCTCGAGCCGCTTCTTGGCCACGGCCACGTCGACGTCCTTGAGCTTGTCGGCCTGGTCCTCGAGCTTCTCCTTGAGGAGCATCAGGGTGTGGGCGTAGGTCTTGACGCGGATCTTGATCGAGCCGGACGGCTTGTTGGCGTCGACGTCGTGCAGGGCCGAGTAGGCCTTGCCGGCCGAGGCGATGATCGAGTCGATCAGGCCGTAGGTCGGGGCGTCGTGGCCGCACTTGAACGACGACAGGTCGAGCACGGCGACGTTGGGGTGGCGGGCGGCGAACTTGGCCGCCCACACCTTCTGCACCGAGTTGACCGAGTAGTTCTCGGGCCACACGTCGGACACGTCGCGCGGGTCCTCGATGTGGCCCAGGCGCAGGTCGTCGGCGAAGATCGGGTCGAGGTACGCCCGGGTCTTGGGGATCGACCGCATCGACAGGATCGGGTAGCCCAGGGCCTGGAACTCCTCGAGCACCGCGTGGTTGAGGCCGGGATCGTTGTGGTACGGGCGGCCGATCATCATCAGCGCCACCCGGTTCTCGCGGGTGACCTCGGCCAGCATCTCGGCGCCCTTGGCCTCCATGTGGCGATCGAACTCGGCCAGCGCGGCGAACGCCTGGTCGATGGCCCAGTCGTTCTCGTCCTCGGTGATGCCCAGCAGCGGGCCCCACTCCTGGAACATCTGGCGCTTGCACATGAGCGCCTCGTTGAGCGTCACCGCGGTGTCGAGGTAGGTGATGCCGCGCTCGGCGAAGAAGTCGGTCTCCTTGGTGAACGCCGCGCGCACCACCTTGGGCGTGCCCGACACCACCGGACACGACGCGGTGTCCATGGTGTTGACGTTGTACGTCGGCACGTGGGTCATGGCCGGGAAGAAGATGTAGTCGAGCGGCTTCTTCTCGTGGTGCTTGAACAGGAGGTTGTGGATGTGGGCCTGGCACACCTTCGAGGGGTAGCAGGGGTCGACCGAGCCGTACTTACAGCCGGCCTGCCACAGCTCCTCGCTGGTCTCGTCAGAGAAGACGATGTTGCGGCTGTCGACGCCCAGGGTCTCGAAGTACGCCCGCCAGAACGGGCCGGTCGACCACAGGTTCAGGACCCGCGGGATGCCGATGCGGGCGTCCTTGCGCTTGGCCGCGAACTCGGCGCTCGACCGGGTGAACGGCCGCTCGATGTCCTTGCGAAGCACGCGCCCGGTCAGGGTCTTCTTGACCGCGACGTCCTTGGTCGGCGTGCCGGCGGCCGGCAGCGGCTGCGGCTCGTAGAAGCTCTTGAACGCCAGCTTGGCCTCGTAGTCGACCAGGTTGGGGAACTTCTTCATGCGGCCCTGGCGCTCCTTGTTGAGCTTCTTCAGGGCGTCGAGGTTCTCGACCGTGCCCTTCTCGCAGCTGAAGCCCGAGATGTAGCGGGCCTTGTTGCCGTCGAGGGTCGCGGTGTCGATGAACGTGCGCGAGCAGTTGTTCGGGCAGAAGTTGCAGCGAGTGGTCTCGTCGTTGGTCGACGTGTAGGAGATGTTGATCGCCTGGTCGAAGCCGACGAACGTGGTCTTGCCGCGGCGCTTGGTGACCCGCAGCGCCTCGAACGCCGCGCCGATGGCGCCGGCCTCGCCGCAGTGCGGGTGCAGGTAGACCTCGGCGTTGGGGACCCGCTTCTCGATGTAGTCGACCTGGGCCTTGAGCGCGGCCAGGTTCTTCTGGGTCCCGCCCTGCAGCACGAACACCCGGCCCAGCTCGGCCATGCGCGGGATCTGGACCACGTACTGCCAGACGTTCTTCGGCAAGACCAGGGCCAGCCCGGCCAGCAGCTCCTCACGCGAGTAGCCTTCCTTCTGGAAGTTCACGCGGTCGGAGTCGAGGAACACCGCGCAGCCGTAGCTGAACTTGGGCGCCAGCCGGGCCTGGAACGCGACCTCGGCGTACTGCTTGACCGGCAGGCCGAACTGGTCGGCCATCGCCTGCAGCAGCATGCCGTTGCCGGCCGAGCACGAGTTGCTCAGGCGGAAGTTCTTCACGTCGCCGTTCTGCATGAACAGCACCTTGATGTCCTGGCCGCCGATGTCGCAGATGACGTCGACGTTGGGGAACCAGCGCTTGGCGCTCATCATGTGGGCGACGGTCTCGACGATGTTGGCGTCGGCGCCCAGGGCCTTCTCGAGCACGTCGCCGGCGTAGCCGGTCACGCCGAAGCCGGTCACCTCGATGGTGGCGCCCTGGGCCGCGGCCCACTCGCGCATCTCGGTGAACATGTCGCGCATGTCGGCGATCGGGTTGCCCTTCGACAGCACGTAGACCTTCTTCAAGATGGTCTCGTGCTCGTCGATGAGGACGCACTTGCTCGAGGTCGAGCCGCCGTCGAGGCCGATCACCCCGCGGTAGGTCTTGCCGGCCTCGAGGACGGCGTCCTCGTAGGGCGGCGTCTGGTACTTGTCGGTGAAGGCGTCGCGCTGCGCCTCCTGCTCGACCAGGCCGGGCCCGGCCGACTCACCCAGCTTCGACTTGCGGCCGAAGTTGATGAACTCCTTGAGCGGGTCGAGGCCGCGGAACACGCCGACGGTGGCCGGCTCGTGGATGCCGAACAGCACCGCGCCGTAGGCCGCGTACAGATCGGCGTTCTTGGGGACGAAGATCAGCTCCTCGATGGGCACCGTCTTGTCGTACTCGTAGCCGCGCTCGGCCCACGACTCCGGGATGCGCAGGCGCCAGCACTCCTGCAGGAACGGCAGGTAGGTGTTGGGGCCGCCCAGCAGCAGCACCTTCGACTTGAGGGTGTTGCCGCGGGTCAACACCGCCAGGTTCTGGCTGACGATGGCGTCGGCCAGCGAGTTCATGATCTCGTTGCGGGGGATGCCGCTCTTGACCAGGTTGACGATGTCGGTCTCGGCGAACACGCCGCACTTGGCCGCGACGTGGTGGAGCTTGGTCGGGTCGAACTTCAGGCCCGGGACCTCCTCCCGCGGCATGCCAACCTTCAGCACGCACTTGTCGATGGTGGCGCCGGTGCCCGACGCGCACTTGTCGTTCATCGAGGTCTGGGCGGTCTGATCGCCGGTCTCCTCGTTCTTCTTGAACATGATGATCTTGGCGTCCTGGCCGCCGAGTTCGATCACCGAGCCGACGTCCGGGTGGAGCTTCTCCACCGCCATGGTCACCGCGTTCACCTCCTGCACGAACTTGGCACCGACGTGGGCGGCGATGGGGCCGCCGCCGGAGCCGGTGATGAACAGCCGGAAGTCGGTGTCCTTCACCGTCGGGAAGGCCGCCTTGATCAGCTCGAGCATCTCGTAGGTCTTCTCGGGCTGACGGGTCTCGTGCCGCTCGTACTTGCTCCAGAGGATCTCGAGCGTCTCGGGGTGGACCACGCACAGCTTGACGGTGGTGGACCCGACGTCGACGCCGATGATGAGCTTCTGAGTAGTGGTCATGCGGTTCCTTGCGGTGCGGAGGAAGGGAGGGCCGACGGGCCGGTCAGTGAACTGAACTGACGCGTCAGTCTAGTCCTTCGAGGACCCGGGTATCTAGACATGGACTGACACGTCAGTCTAGTGAAAATAGACTGGCAGATCGGCACCTTGCCGGTCCGACCAGGCCATCCGGGTGCGTAGTGAACGCGCCTCCACTGCGCAGCGTTCTACGCACCCGCGCACCGCCGTGTTTCTACGACCCTGACCGCGAACCGAGGTGCCTACCCCGCCCGCCGTCGGGCTCGGGTTCCGGCTGGGGCTCGGGTTCCGGGCGGGGTCAGGTCCGCAGCAACGGCTTGAGCACGCCGCGCAGCGCGACGTCGATCAGCTCGCGGGTCACCTCGCCGATGCGCCCCTCGACGTCGGCGGGGTTGCTCACGCAGTACTCGACGATGCCGCGCACCAGCCCGAGGAGCGCGGCGGCGGTGCGCTCGGGATGGCACGGCCGCAAGATGCCCAGGCCGGCGCCGCGCGCCAGCGACAGCGCGATGACCGAGCGGACGTCGGCGTAGAACGCCTGCAGGCGGGCGGCGGCCTCGGCGTCGGGGGTCCAGCTCGACGACAGCAGCACCGTGGCCAGGGCGCGATCGCTGACGATGTACTCGAGCACCCGGGCGATGCTGTCGAGCAGCTGGATCTCGGGCGGCGGCGCCGCGGCGTCGGTGTCGACGTGGACGATCCGGGCCCGCAGCTCGGTCATCGCCTCGTCGAGCAACGCGCCGAACACCGCCTCCTTGCTCTCGAAGTACAGGTAGAACGTGCCGCGGGCGATGGCGGCGCGCTCGATGATCGCGCCGATCGAGGCCCCGTGGTAGCCGGCGTCGGCGAACACCAGCTTGGCGGCCTCGAGGATCTGGCGACGGCGCTCGGTGCGGGCGACCGAGGCCCGATCTTCGTCGCTGGGCGGGCGGGCCATCACCCGCCTCGCCGCGACTGGAACGCCACCACCGCGCGCTCGATCTGGGTCCGCACCGGCTTCTGGGTCAGCTTGCCGGCCACCACCTCGCCCTCGAGGGCGTGGCGGGCGATCTCGGCTTCGAGGTCGACCGCGAACGGGGCGTGGTCGGCGTACAGGTTGATCTCGTCGTAGACGCCGTGCGACAGGCGGGTGAAGTTGGCGGAGCCGACGTCGACCCAGCGGTGGTCGATGATGACCGCCTTGGAGTGGACCATCCGCGGCAGCACCACGATCTGGAGGTGGTCGGGTGCGCCGGTCAGCCGCCGCAGGGTCTCGCAGGTCGATCGGTTGGAGTTGCCCAGCACGTCGGCCCGGGCCGCGGTCACCAGCGTCACCGCCACGCCGCGCTCGATGGCCCGGACCAGCGCGCGGGTGAACCGCACGTCGCCGAGGTAGGCCATCTCGACGGTGATCGCGGCTTTGGCGCTGTCGATCAGCGCCAGCCGGTGGGTCAGCATCGGGCAGGTCTTGGGCCGGTGGGCCTCGCGGCTGTGCACCAGGAAGTCGACCCCGCGCGATGGATCGAACTCGTCGTCGCCGGCCATCCGCTGGCGTAGGCGGGCCACGTGGTCGGCGCCGTCGAGCTCGACCATCAGGTCGACCCAGTCGTGGCGGTGGTTGTCGCCGATGCCCATCGAGCCCAGGCACATCCACTCGTCGTCGACGACGTAGACCTTGGAGTGATCGAAGCGCTTGCGCAGGTGCTCGACCCGGATGTTGGCGTGGCCCAAGATGGCCTGGGACAGCGCGTTGGGCTTCTGGCGGAACGAGCCCTTGGCCCGGAACACCGCGCCCAAAAACCAGGCCTGCACGCCGCGGATCGGATCGACCCGCTTGTGGAAGAAGCTCTGCTTGTTGCCACCCGCGTATTCGTAGACCGCGGCGATGCGGTCCTTGTGGATGGTCACCTTGGCGCCGCGATCGGCGGCCCGCAGCACGGCTTCGCCCAGCAGGTTGCCGGCGTCGTCGTCGCGCCACAGGAACGCCCGGATGTCGACCGAGCGTGTGGCGGCGCCGATGCGCTCGACGATGCGCTGGAACGCCACCTCGCCGGTGCCGACCACCCGCGGTCCGGCGCCGGCCGCCATCGGCTGTGAGTGCGCCAGCACGTCGACCGGGATCGACTGCGGCGACGGCAGCCCGCGGCGGGCCCGGCGGCGGGCCCACCGGCGCGGCGGCCGGGCCACCGGCATCACGGGCTTGGTACGTCGGGCCATGGCGGCGGAGCGTACGCGTACCGCGCCGCGCCGGTGGGCGCAAGGGTCGCGCGCGGGCGCGGGCGCGTGGTCCTGCCGGCGGGCCCGGTCACATGCGGGCGCTGAAGCCGAACACCGGCAGCGCGCCGCCGTCGCCGGCGCCGTCCTCGCGGGCGATCAAGAACCCCAGCCCGAAATCGAGGCCGTAGTTGGCCCGCGCGATCCGGGCCCCGACCACGCCGAACTCCACCGCGGCGGACGCCTCGCGCCAGTGGTGGAGCTCGCCGATGAACTGCACCCGACGGCCGATCGCCCACCCGACGCCGCCGACCACCGGCACCGCGGACTCCCGGGTCGCATGGAAGGCGTTGAGCATCAACGTGACCGAGGCCTCGCACGCCTGGTCGACGCACATCGTGGCGGCCGCGTGGGGGCGGACGACCGTGTCGCCCTCGGCGGTCAACGCCTGGACGCCAGCGCTCACGGCCACGCGCTGGGTCCGCACCAGCTGGGCCTTGATGCCGAACCCGACCGGCAGCACGGTGTCTCCGCCGCCGTTGTACGGCAGCAGGAACGCGGACGCGTTGACCTCGATGCGGTCGGTCACGCCGAAGCGGGCGGTGGTGTACAGGAGCGCGAGCGGGATCTGGCCGTCGATGACCGCCTTGCCGCGCGGGGTGGTGAGCGCGGTGTCAGCCACGAACGCGCGGCCGGCGGCGGCGTCCTCGGCCAGCCGCCGAGCGAGCCCGACCGGCTCCGTGTCGGCCGGGGCCTCCGCAGGCGGGGCCTCCACCGGGACCGCCATCGCCGGGACCGCCGCGACCGGCTCGGCGGTGGCCACCCGCACCGCACGCGGCGGCTCGGCCGGCGCCGGCTCCGTGGCTGCGACCGCCGCTGGGGCGTCAGCCAGCGCGAGGTGGGGGACGAGCAACAGGGGCAGCGCGGCGAGGCGAGGCAGGCGGGGTATGTGGCCTGAGAGAAGCAACGATGATGCCGGGACGGATCGATCCCGACGCGCCTTCCAATGTATCGAGATCGTCGTTGTGCGGCGAACGCTGCGCGGACCGGCCGCCCCGATCGCCAGAAATTCGTCGGGTGCGCAGGCACCATCGTCGCGGCGCCTGACACCCGGCGCGACGCTTCATCGCGACACACCCGGATCGTCGTTGCCAAAGACAACGGCTCGCCATCGGTGTGTCGCTGCAAGGGCCCGCGATGACTAGCGTTCGTGGGTGGCCGCGGGCGCACCGGCTTCGCATGTGCGAAGTCCGCCTCTGTGGATCTCGAAGCGGTTGACGGGCTCCAAGGCGACCCGGGCGGGTGATCGAGCGGCTCGATCTGACGTTCCCCTCCGGCGAGCTGGTGGTGCTGATCGGTCCTTCCGGGTGCGGCAAGTCGACGACCCTGCGCATCGTGGCTGGCCTCGAGGAGCCGACCGCGGGCTCGGTGTGGATCGACGGCGCCGACGTCACCGCCCTGCCCCCGGCCCAGCGCGATCTGGCGATGGTGTTCCAGAGCTACGCGCTGTACCCGCACATGACCGTGTTCGAGAACCTGGCGTTCGCGCTGCGGATCCGCCGGGCGCCGGAGGCCGAGATCGTGGCCCGCGTGACCGAGGTGGCCGAGGCCCTGGGCCTGACCGCGTACCTCGAGCGGCGCCCCAAGGCGTTGTCGGGGGGGCAGCGCCAGCGGGTGGCCATCGGCCGGGCGGTGGTACGCCGGCCCAAGGTGTTCCTGTTCGACGAGCCGCTGTCCAACCTCGACGCCAAGCTGCGCGGCGAGATGCGGCGCGAGATCGCCCGCATCCACCAAGACGCTGGCGCCACCTCGCTCTACGTCACCCACGATCAGATCGAGGCGATGACGCTGGCCGACCGGATCGTGGTCCTGCGCGACGGCGAGGTGCAGCAGATCGGCTCGCCGCTCGACATCTACCAGCGCCCGGCCAACCGGTTCGTCGCCGGGTTCTTCGGCACGCCGACGATGAACTTCCTCGACGCCGCGGTGGCCGAGGACGGCGGTCAGCGGCGGGCCCGGGGCCTGGGCTTTACCCTGCCGGCCCCGGCCGCGGTCGGTGGCCCGGTGGTGGTCGGCATCCGGCCCGAGGACGTCACGCTCGAGCCCGGCGCCGACAAGGTGGCGCTGCCGGGGGCGGTGGCGCTGCGCGAGGTGCTGGGCCCCGAGGTGGTGCTGCACGTCACCTCGCCGGCCGGCGACGTCACCGTGCGCGCGCCCGCGCAGACCCCGGCCCGCGCCGGCGACGCGGTGACCGTGTACCTCGACCCCGGCGCGCTGCACTGGTTCGACGGCGGCAGCCAGCTGCGCGTGACCCCGTGAGCCGGGCTGTCGCCGGGGTGGCCGCGCTGGTGGCGCTGGTCGGCGGCTGTCGGCGCGACGACGCCGCGGTCACGCTGTGGCACGCCTACACCAAGGACGAGCGGGCGGCGCTCGAGGCCCAGGCCGAGGCGTGGAACCAGGACCACCCCGAGCAGCGGGTCGAGCTGGTGGCGATGCCGTACGACGGCTTCGGCGACAAGCTCACCAGCGCCATCCCCAACGGCAACGGCCCCGACCTGTTCATCTACTCCCAGGACCGCCTGGGCGACTGGACCGCGGCCGGCTTGCTCGAGCCCATCGAGTTCTGGATCGACGACGCCACCGCCGGTCGCTTCACCGCCGAGGCGCTGGCCGGGCTGGCCTACCACGGCTCGCTGTGGGGCCTGCCGGTGGCGGTGAAGTCGCTGGCGCTGTTCGTCCGCACCGATCTGGTGTCGACGCCGCCGACCACCACCGACGCGCTGGTGGCGATGGCCCCGACGCTGCGGGCCCGCGGGGTGTACCCCCTGGCCTACCCGGTCGACGATCTCTACGCGCACGCGCCGTGGCTGCACGGCTTCGGCGGCGCGGCGATGGACGGCGACACCCCGACCATCGCCACCGCGCCGGCGGTGGCCGCGGCCGCGTTCGCGCGCGAGCTGGTGGCCCGCGAGGTGGTGCCGCGCGACGTCGACGGCGCGCTAACCGCGACCTTGTTCGCCGAGGGCAAGGCGGCGATGGCGATGTCCGGGCCGTGGTTCGTCGCCGACATCCCGGCCGGCGTGCCGTACGTCATCACCACGCTCCCGGTGGTGAGCGCGACCGGCCGGCCGGCCGCGCCCTACCTCGGCGCCGAGGGCATCCTGATGAGCGCCCGGGCCGGCGACAAGGACGCGGCGATCGCCGTGGCGCTGGCGTTCACCACCGACGCGGCGGCGCGCCGCCGCGCCGAACGGGCCCACCAGGTGGTGCCCAACCCCGGCGCCTACGTCGGCGACGCCGGGCGCGATGCGAACCTGGCCGCGTTCCGCCGCCAGCTCGACGACACCGTGGCGATGCCGGTGTCGCCGGCGATGCGCGCGGTGTGGACGCCGTACAAGAACGCGCTCGGGCAGATCGTCACCGGGGCCGCCACGCCGGCGGCGGCGCTGGAGCGGGCCGCGCGCGACATCGCCACCTACGCCCGGACCGCAGGGGGATCGTGAGCCGGGTCGACCTCCGGCGCGCGCTGCGCGACGTCGCGGTGATCGGGGCGCTGCTGTCGGTCGGCGTGCTGGCGGTGTTCGTGCGCGCGCGCAACCTCGACGCCACCGCCGCCAGCGTGCGCCACGCCCGGGCCGCGGCCATCGCCGTGGCCGCCGGGGATGCGCCGGTGGTCGCGACCGCCGCCGCCGGGGTGGTCGGCCCGCCGCGGCAGTCGCCGCGCCACGACTTCTTGCGGCGGCGGACGGTGATGACCGCGACCGGCCCGCGCCCGCTGGGCGGGCCCACCGCGCCCGCGGTCGACAAGCTCCTGTACGACGCCGCCGGACGCTTCGATCGCGACGGCGCCTTCGCCGGCTTGTTGTCCGACGGCACCGGCCGGGCGGTCGCCGCGGTGGCGACCCCGCGCGGGCCGGCCATCGCCATCACCGCCGCCGCCGAGCCGCGGGCGCCGCTGCCGTGGCTGGCGGTGCTGGGCCTCATCGGAGTCACGCTGGTCGTCGCTGGCGCCGGCGCCAGCCTGGGCGGCCGGGCCCGGGGCGTCGGGGTCGGTCTCGGGCTGGCGGCGTGGGCGTTGCCGGCGACGGCGTGGGGCGGCTGGCCCCTCGGCCTGGCGGTGGCCGCGGTCGCCGCGGCGGCCGGCTGGGCTCACGCCGTCGGCGCGACCGATCGGGTCGGCGCCAGCGTCCGCGCGCACCGGGTCGCGCTGTCGTTCCTGGGGCCGGCCGGGGTGGCGATGATCGTGCTGGTGGTGGTGCCGTTCGCGGTCGGGCTGGCGCTGGGCTTCTACGATCACCACCACGGCACCTGGACCTTCGTCGGGCTCGACAACTTCCGCCGCATCCTGTCGGGTGACGGCCACGGCCTATCGGATCCGCTCAACTTCTGGTTCATCCTCGGGGTCACGCTGGCGTGGACCTTCGTCAACGTGGTGCTCCACGTCGGCATCGGCACGCTGCTGGCGCTGGCCCTGCGGCAGCGCTGGCTCAAGGCCAAGGGCCTGTGGCGGGTGCTGCTGATCGTGCCGTGGGCGGTGCCCAACTACATCACCGCGCTCATCTGGAAGGGGATGTTCGCCGGCGAGTACGGCGCGGTGAACTCGATCCTGGCCGGGCTCGGGCTCGACCGGGTGTCGTGGTTCTCGTCGTGGGCCACCGCGTTCTCGGCCAACGTGACCACCAACACCTGGCTGGGGTTCCCGTTCATGATGGTGGTCGCGCTGGGCGCGCTAGAGTCGATCCCGCGCGAGCTCGAGGAGGCCGCCGAGGTCGACGGCGCCACCGCCTGGCAACGCTTCCGCGAGATCACGCTGCCGCACCTGCGCCCGGCGCTGGGGCCGGCCATCGTGCTGGGCTCGATCTGGACCTTCAATATGTTCAACGTCATCGAGCTGGTGTCGGGGGGCAAGCCGGGCGGCTCGACCGACATCCTGGTCACCGACGCCTACCGGTGGGCCTTCGAGCGCGGCGAGCAGTACGGCATGGCGGCGGCGCTCGGCACGCTCATCTTCCTGTTGCTCTTGGGCTGGACCCTGATCGGTCGCGCGCTGACCCGCGGCGACGAGGAGGCCCGGCCGTGAGCGCCCGGCGACCACGCCTCGCGGTGGCGCTCGGCGTCCACGTCGGCCTGGCGGCCGCCACCCTGGCGGCGCTGTATCCGGTGATGCTGGTGGTCAAGAAGGCGTTCGAGCCCGGCCGGCAGTTCGCGCTGTCGGCGTCGCCGGTGCCGCACCACCTCACGCTCGACCACTTCCGCGACCTGCTGGGTGCCCGCGGCAGCCACGGCGAGCTGGCGTTTCTCCACCACACGCTGGCTTCGTTGATCGTGGCGATCGCCACCACCGTCATCGGCATCGCCCTGTCGTGCACCGCGGCCTACGCGCTGTCGCGGTTCCGCTTCCCCGGGCGCAAGGCCGCGCTCACCAGCTTCTTGGTGGTGCAGATGTTCCCGGCGTCGCTGCTGATGATCCCGCTGTACGTGCTGCTGCACGCGCTGGGGCTGCTCAACTCGCTGACCGGCCTGATCCTCGTGTACTCGACCACCGCCATCCCGTTTTGCGTGTGGACGCTCAAGGGCTACTTCGACAGCCTGCCGCGCGAGCTGTTCGAGGCGGCCCGGGTCGACGGCGCCGGCCCGCTGCGCATCTTCTGGACCATCGTGTTGCCGCTGGCCCGCCCCGGCATCGCGGTCACCGGGCTGTTCTCGTTCATGACGGCGTGGAACGAGTACATCCTCGCCTCGACCTTCCTCACCGACGAGGGCAAGTACACGCTGCCGGTGATGCTCAAGTCGTCGGTCGGGCAGTTCTCGGCGGATTGGGGGCTGTTCGCCGCCGGCGCGCTCATCACCAGCCTGCCGGTGATGGCGCTGTTCTACGTGCTGCAGAAGTACCTGGTCGGCGGGCTCACCGCCGGCGCGGTCAAGGGCTAGGCGCCGCGGCGACCCACGGCGCCAGCGCGGCGTCGTCGATGGGCGTCCCCGGCCCGGGCGACGGCACCACCCCGGCGTTCAGGGCCGCGGCCGCGGCGGCGTCGACGGCGGCCGCGGTCCAGTCCGCCACCTCGAGCGCCAGGCGGGCGGCGCGGACCGCGGTGACCCCGCGGGCGGCGTGCTCGAGGATGGCGTGGCCGAACACCACCGCGCGCGCCCCGGCCACCAGGAGGCCTCCCTCGTCGAGCATGGCCCGCCGGTCGTGGTCGGGCGTGCGGGTGCCCGGCAGCCGTGGGCCGGCGGCGCGACGACGGCGCTGGGCCGCCGCCAGCCCTGCGGTCAGCGCCCACTTGGCCGCGGGAAAGGTCGCCCACACCACCGCGTTCCACAGGTCGTGGGCGTCGCCTGGGCGGGTCGGCACCTCGCGGCGGTCGGCGATCTGCAGCTCGTAGAGCGGCGCCTCGGGCCCGCGCGGCGGCGGCTCGACCAGGCGCACCTCGACCGCCCGCAGCTGGGGCGCCAGCGCGGCGTCGAGCTCGGCCACCGATGGCCACGTCGGCAGCGCCACCAGGCGGCGCAACGTGGCCTGGTACGCGGCGAAGCGCGGGCCGGTCCAGTCGGCGGGCTGCCACCGCATCGACCCCACGGTACCAGACAGGCCCGCCGGCGAGTGGCCACGCGCCCCGGCCCCGTGCCATCATGCGCCCGCCGATGCAGCGGATCGTCGTCGACGCGATGGGGGGCGATCACGCCCCCGAAGAGATCGTCAAGGGTGCGGCCGAGGCGTCGCTGGCCCTCGACGACGCCGAGATCATCCTGGTCGGGGACGCCGAGATCATCGGCGCCACCCTGCCCCGGCTGCGCCACGACGGCGGCCGGGTCCGGGTCCACCACGCCGCCCACGTGGTCGACATGGACGAGAAGCCGGCCGAGGCGCTGGCCGCCAAGCCCGACGCCTCGATCCTGTCGGCGGCCCGGTTGGTCGCCGCCGGCGAGGGCGACGCCCTGGTGTCGGCGGGCAACACCGGCGCCAGCGTGCTGGCCTGCGCCCGGACCTGGAAGCTCATCCCCGGGGTGCGCCGCGCCGCGCTGGCCTCGGTCTACCCGACCGAGCTGCGCCGGGGCGACAAGAACGATCCGTTCTCGCTCATCCTCGACGTCGGGGCCACCATCGACGCCACCGCCGACGATCTGGTCACCTTCGCGATCATGGGCGCGGCCTACGCCACCCTCATCTCGAGCAACCGCCGGCCCCGGGTGGCGCTCCTGTCCAACGGCACCGAGGCCGGCAAGGGCCCGGCCGAGGTGGTGGCGGCGCACCAGGCCCTGCTCGAGGCCACCGAGCTGAACTTCATCGGCAACGTCGAGGGCCTCGACATCCCGCGCGGCGTGGCCGACGTCATCGTGTGCAACGGCTTCGTCGGCAACGTGGTGCTGAAGATGCTCGAGGGCGTGTCCGAGACCGTGGTGCGGCTGGCCCGCTACGCCCACAAGGAGAAGCTGGCCTGGCGCATCGGCCTGATGGCGCTGTCGAGCGCGCTGGCCCAGCTCAAGGCGGTCACCGACTGGCAGCAGTACGGCGGGGCGCCGCTGCTCGGCCTCGAGCACCCGTTCATCAAGGCCGACGGCCGGTCCAGCGCCCGGGCCATCACCAACGCGATCAAGGTGGCCGCCAAGGCGTCGGCCGGCGACCTGTGCGGCCACATCCGCACCGGGGTCGCCGACGTGGCGGCCCGCCGGGCCGCGCGCGGGACGCCGTGACCCACGCCCGCCACGTCTTCCGCTGGGACCTCGACAAGACCTACCTGCGGACCGAGTTCGACTCGCTGGGCGACCTCATCAAGAGCGCGGTCGAGACCGCGGCCGACAAGCAGGCCTACCCCGGCGCCACCGCGCTCCTGCGCACGCTGTCCAAGGGCGACGGCTACCGGGTGTGCATCATCAGCGGCAGCCCGTCGCAGATGCGCACGGTGCTGGCCGCCAAGCTGGCCCTCGACGGCGTCGCCTACGACGAGTTCGTGCTCAAGGACAACGTCCGCAACATCTTGCGCGGGCGCTTCCGGGCGCTGCGGGCCCAGATCCCGTACAAGCTGCCCGCGCTCCTGGCCAGCCGAGCCAACGCGCCCGCGGCCCCGGCCGAGACCCTGTTCGGCGACGACGCCGAGGCCGACGCCATCGTCTATTGCCTGTACGCCGACCTGCTGGCGGGGCGGGTCGACCTCGACACCCTCGCCCGCATCCTGCAGTCGGCGCGGGCCTACCCCGACGAGGTCGAGCGGACCCTGACCATGGCCAAGCGCGCGCCTGGCGGCGACGCGGTCCGGCGGGTGATCATCCACCTCGATCGCCGCTCGCCGCCGGTCGGGTTCCACCGCTTCGGCCCGCGGCTGGTGCCGGTGTTCAACTACTTCCAGGCCGCCCTGGTGCTGTACGCCGACGGGGTCCTCGACGCCCGCCAGCTGTTGTTCGTCGCGTTCGAGATGCTCGACTCCGGGCAGTACCGCCTGGCCACGCTGGCCAACTCGCTGCAGGACCTGATGCGCCGCAACCGCCTGGCGCGCGAGACGGTGCTGCGCCTGGCCGAGGAGGTCGGTGACCAGGCCCGCGGCGGCGGGCTGGCGGCTCGCCCCGAGCTGCCGCCCTTCGACACCATCGCGCGGGCCTTCACCGATCGGGTCCGCGAGCTGCGGGCGACGCCGGCCGCGCCCTGGCCGGCCGAGCCCGAGCCGCTCGACTACGTGACCCTGGTCGACCAGGAGCACGAGCACCGCCGCAGCCGCCGCAAGCGCGGCGTCGCGTAAGCCCCCGTGCGCTCGGCCGGGCCGGTGACGTCCGGGCCAGCCCAGGTCACACGAGGTCCGTGCCCAGCGAGCCCGGCGGGCGGCGAGGCCGGTGCTAGCATCGGGTCGTGTCCGCCCCCGAGCCGCCCAGCCCCATCGCCGTCGGTGAGCGGGTGCTCGATCGCTACGTGGCCGAGGAGCTGATCGCCACCGGAGGGCACAGCGTGGTGTACCGCGGCACCGACCAGCGCCTGGAGCGGCCGGTGTGCATCAAGGTGTTCACCAGCGTCCCCGGCGATCCTGGCATCGCCAAGACCAGCTACGAGCACTTCGTGCAGGAGGCGTTCGCGCTGTCGCGCCTGACCCATCCCCACACGCTGCGCATCTACGACTTCGGGCACCTGGGCGAGGCGGTGCCGTTCCACGTCTCGGAGTTCATGAACGGCGGCACGCTGACCCAGCAGCTGCGCGAGCGCGGGCCGCTGTCGGCGACGGAGACGCTCAAGGTGACCCGGGCCATGTGCGAGGCGCTGGCCGAGGCCCACGGGGTCGGCATCGTCCACCGCGACGTGAAGCCCCACAACATCCTGTTCGGCGTGGTCGGGGCCTCGCGCCTGGCCAAGCTGGCCGACTTCGGCGTCGCCAAGTGGCACCAGGACAGCGCGGTGGGCAGCCCGGCCTCGCGCGCCGGCGACACCCAGGTGGTGTCAGGCCAGCGGATGGCGATGTACTCACCCAGCTGGGCCGCGCCCGAACAGCTGGCGGGGCAGGACGTGTCGGCCGCGACCGACATCTACTCGCTGGCGCTGGTGGCGGTCTACATGCTCACCGGGCGAGCCATCTTCGCCGACGAGGACATCTACGAGAGCTACCGCAAGCGCAAGCACTCCGACGAGTGGGTCGCGGCGGCGCTGGCGCCGCTCGAGCTGCCGGCCGCCGCGGTGGCGCTGCTCACCCGCGCGCTGCAGTTCCACCCCGACGAGCGCCCGGCCGACGCCACCGAGTTCGGCCTGGAGCTGGCCGACGCCTTCGAGCCGATCACCGCGCCGACCCCGCGCCTGGCCGAGGCGCCCACCGCCCGCCCGGCCACGCCGGCGCCGATCGAGCTGGTCGCCGCGCCGGTCGAGCGCCCGGCCCGCGTGGCCGGCCCTACCCACCGGCTGGCGGCCGGGGCGCCGTTCACGGTGGCCCAGCGCAGCGGCACGTTCGCCACCTGGTCAAACGCCGTGGCCGACGTGGCCGGGCTGGGTGGCTCGACCCGGCTGCGCCTGACCCTCGAGCCGTCGGCCGGCGGCACCCGCAAGTTGCACATCAAAGGGTTGTCGTCGTTCCTCGGCAAGAAGGGAGGCCGCCCGTCGGTGGCGGTGACCCTCGACGGTGACGCCATGCTCGACCTGTACGGCCGCGGCAACACCGTCACCGGCCGGGTCCGCATCTCGTTCGGGGCGCCGGCCGCCGGCCACACCGTGTTCCGGTTCGGCGACGAGTCGGTGGCGGTCAGCCTGGACGAGTGCCCGGATCCAGTCCTGGTCGATTTCGGCGGCGGCGCCGAGTGCGCGCTGGTCCACACCCAGGTCTATAATCCGCTGAACGAACCTCGCCGTCCCAAGCGCCGGCCCTGACGTCGATCCCGCCCATGGCCCCCTCCTCGCCTCCCGCCCCTCCCGGCGCGCCGCCCAGCGGTGGCCCGTCCCGGCCCGGCCCCACCGCGCCGCCGACCCAGGTGTCGGGGCAGTTCACGGTGTCGCCGGCGCCGGTGTTCGAGGAGTACGACGACCGGACCTCGCCCGGCACCCAGCTGGGCCTGGTCCCCACCAGCCAGGCCACGCCGTTCGTGACCCGGTCGCGCATCTACGCGTTCGTGGTCGACGAGCAGGGCCTGCCGATCGAGCTCGGCTCCGGTCGCTTCGCCAAGGCCTACCTGGGCGAGGAGCGCTGGGTCGAGTCCAAGACCACGCTGCGGCGCCCCATCGCGATCAAGGTCATGCAGAAGGGCGTGTCGGGCGAGGACCAGATGCGGTTCCAGATGGAGAAGGAGATCCTGGAGCGGGTCCAGGGGCACCCCAACATCATCGAGCTGCTCGGCTCGGGCGAGGCCGACAACCCCGGGTTCATCCCGCCGGCCATCCGCGACAAGGTCGAGAACGACTTCATGATCCTCGAGCTGCTCGACATGTCGCTCGAGGAGCGGCTCAAGGGCGCCCGCCAGAAGCGCCGGCGCGACGACCTGCTGGCGGTGCCGCTGCGCGAGCGCATCTTCCGGGTGCTCGAGTACGTCATCCCGGTGGCCACGGCGATCGAGTTCGCCCACCTGGTGCGCGACACCGTCCACCGCGACATCAAGCCGGCCAACATCCTCATCAAGCTGTCCGACCCCAACCTGCGCGGCTCGCAGATGACGGTCAAGCTGGCCGACTTCAACGTCGGCAAGGTGGCCGACCCCGACGTCGACCTGTCGATGACCCGGTTCCAGGCGGTGCCCGGGACGCTGTTCTTCCAGAGCCCCGAGCAGGAGACCAACACCTTCGACGTGCTGTGCAACGCCACCCAGGGCTCCCCGGAGATCGAGTTCTTTGAGGACTTCTATATCGACATCTATGAGAACGACGTGTTCTCGCTGTTCAACCGCAACGAGCAGTACCTGATCGTCGGGGCCGACCGCGCCCGCAAGAAGATCCTGCTCAACCGGCCGTTCACCGAGCCGAGCGAGACCAACGTCCGCGGCCGCGTCGTCAAGAGCGTGGGCCGCCCGGCCGACATCTACTCGCTGGGCGCGCTGTTCTACTACCTGGTGAGCGGCGCCTACGCCAACCCCAAGAACCTGTCGGACGCGTTCCGCAAGTTCGTCGAGTACGACAAGAAGGACGAGACCAACACCGTCGTGTCGTACATCGACCACGAGTACCGCACCATCACCAACCTGCGGGCCCCGCGCAGCGACGGCCAGGGCATGGAGCTGGCGCCCGAGGACCGCTTCTTCTCGTTCAAGCACTACCTCGACGGCAACGGCGAGCTGATCGACCCGACGATCATGATCATCATCGCCAAGGCGATGGTGCGCAACAAGCCCGACAGCTACTGCGCCTCGTGGGACCTGCGCACCACGGGCATCTCGCAGATGGTCCACGACCTGTTCGCCCTCTACGTCCACTTCGGCGTCGACCCGTCGGCGCGCCTGGCGTACCAGAACGAGAACTACGCGGCGCCCAAGAAGCCGGGCGGGGTCCGGCGCGCCTGGGACAAGCTTTTTCGGCGCTGAGCTTGAGGCGGGCGCGCGCGACCCTGCCCGCGCGACGCCGCTACTGCACGATCCGGCCGCTGCCGCCGCCCGGGGCCTTGGGGCCGTGCGGGGTCTTGGCGGTGGGCATGGGGAGCGTCGGATCGGGGTTGGTGCCCTTGCGCAGGTACTCGGTGACCGGCTTGTAGGTCACGGTCCACTTCTCGCTCTTGACCTCGCGGTCGCCCTTGTAGAACTTGCGGTAGCGCACCAGCTTGTAGCCGTCGAAGCCGGCCTGGTCCTGGGCCTCGTAGCCGACCGGCAGCGCCTCGTCGAGGCGCTCCTCGGTCGCGAACGGCGTGGTCTCGATGACCTTGCGCTCGAAGGCGATCTGGTCCCACGGCCGCTCCTGGCCGAGGATCTCGACCACCGACTCGCCGCGCGCCACCCGGTAGTGGATGACCACCGGGAACGGGTACGGGTTCTTCATGATGAGATCCGTCGTCGGGTACACCACGGTGGCGTCGAGGCCCATGGTGACGTAGGTCGACGGCCGCGAGTGGTTGGTGGTCTTGACGATGTCGAGCCCGGCGAAGAACGACGCGCCGAACAGCGTGGTCGAGATCTGGCAAGTCCCGCCGGCCAGGCCGTCGACCATCTCGCCGGCGGTGATCACGTGGGCGATCTTGTAGCCCTCCTTCTCGGTGCGGTCGCCGACCACGGCGTTGAACGAGAACTCGACGCCGGGCTCGAGGACGTAGCCGTTGAGCTTGGAGGCCGCCAGCTTGAGGTTGAAGTTGCGATCGCGATCGGCCACGGCGAACTTGGTGGTGAAGGTGCCGAGCACGTGGGAGATGTCGTCGATGCGCAGGCTCTGGCGGGTGACCTCGGCCGGGACCGGCACGCCGACCAGCTCGACGGTCGCGGCCCCGCTCCTGGCGGCGGCCTCGATGCGGTCGAGCGAGGCGTACACGTCGATGGCGAAGCCCGGGGCGTCATCGTGGATGGCGCGAGCCTCGAGATCCAGGTAGGCGCTGGTCGGCGCCCGGTCGACCTCGGCCTTGAGGCCGGCCAGGGCCCGAGTCGCGGCCGCGCGATCGACGCGGATCGGCAGCGCGCCCAGCGGGGCCAGCGACGCCACCGGGTCGGCGCCTTCGATCTTTCGCGCCGCGTAGGGGAGCTCGGCCGGATCAACCGACACGCCCAGCTGGGACCAGGTCAGCCGCCGCGTCCGCCCGGCCGCGGTCAGGGTGACCTTGGCCGCGAGCGCGCCCTCGACCGCGGTCACCAGCGCGGCATGATCCGTGGTGGCGGCGGCCGCCGCAGCCGGCGTCGGCCGGGTCGGCGCGGTGCCGTCCCCGGAGATGGCATAGCCGCCGACCAGCGCGCCGCTGGTGGCGAACAACCCGGCAGCCAGGCCCAGGTAGATCGAGCCACGACGACGATCACGCTTCGGACGAGACATGGTCACCTCTTATCATAGGAGCAGGGCCTGGCCAGACTTTGTGGCCGGAGGCGACCCGGGCTATTGCACTGCCCGGGCCACGGATGGTCCCCACGAGATCGGTGACTTGCCGAGGGGACTGCGGGCGAGCGGACACGGTCGCGTGGTTTGACAGCCGCGGTCGCGTGAGGCAGCCTGCAGGCATGGGCTCGCTCATCCAGCGCAACACCGCCGTGGCCAAGCGCAAGGGCACCCTCGCCGCCGCGGCCGGGGTCGGGTCGGCGGTGGTGCTGGTCGCGGTGAGCCCGGTCCTGGGCGTCGTCGGTCTGGCCGGCGCGGCGTATCTGGGCTGGGACTGGCTGCGGTTCCGGATGAAGCACGGCCTGCGGTTGTAGATGCCCTCGGCCGGAGGGTCGGCAGAGATCGCGCAGGCCGCCGAGGCGCTGGTCGGCCAAGAACTGGACGGGCGGTACCGCATCGACGCGCTGCTCGGTGCCGGCGGCATGGGCGCGGTGTTTCGCGGGTGGCACCGGTTCATGGACACCCCGGTGGCGATCAAGGTCCTGCGGCCCCACCTGGCCCGCGACCCGCACGCGGCCCAGCGGTTCGTGCGCGAGGCCCGCGGCACGCTCAAGGTGGCCAGCGAGCACGCGGTCAAGGTACTGGACTTCGCGGTCACCGACGGCGGGCTCTTGTACATGGTGCTCGAGCTGCTGGAGGGCCGCACCATCGCCGCCGAGCTGACCGCCGACGGGCCGATGGCGCCGCGCCGGGCGGTGCGGGTGGCGCGCCAGGTGTGCGACGCGCTGGCAGCGGCGCACCGGGTCGGGCTCATCCACCGCGACCTCAAGCCCGACAACCTGATGCTGGTCCGCCGCCACGCCGACCCCGACTTCGTGAAGGTGCTCGATTTCGGGCTGGCCAAGGTGATGGAGGGCACCGGCGAGCAGGCGCTGTCGATGGCCGCGCTCACCCAGGGCGGGATCGTGTTCGGGACGCCCGACTACATGGCGCCCGAGCAGGCGCTGGGCCAGCCTCTCGATGGTCGCTGCGATCTCTACGCGCTCGGCGCGACGCTGTTCGAGATGCTGACCGGTGCGCCGCCGTTCCCGCGCGAGTCGCCGCTGGAGGTGCTGGCCGCCCACGTCCGCGACGCGCCGCCGCGGCTGGCTGCGGTGCGCCCCGGCGTCGAGCTGGCGCCGCTCGAGCGGGTGGTCGCCGCGTGCCTGGCCAAGCAGCCCGCCGATCGACCAGCCGACGCCGACGCGCTGGGCGCCATGCTGGCCGAGGCCGAGCTGGCCCTCACCGGCGCCCGCCCGGTCGGTGGCGAGACCCAGCCGGTGGCGCAGCTGGCGGCGCGCTTCGCGGGCGCGCCGTCGCTGGCGATCGAGCCGGCCCCGGCGCGGTCCCGCGCGCTGTGGATCGCGGTCGCCGCGGCGCTGGCGGGCGCGGCCGTGGTGGTGGCCGTCGCGCTGGGCAACCGCCCGCGCCGACCGCCGCCGACGCCGGGCGCGAGGTGCGCGCGGCGCCCATCGACGCCGGGGTCCCGGCCGACGCGCCGACGGCCGTCGACGCGGCGCCGCCGACCGACGCCGCGAGCGCGCGGCCGTCGGGGCCACGGCCCGGGGCCGACGACGATCGACTCGCGACCCACCTGACCGCCGCCGCCGCGGCGCGGCGCGACGGCAACCGGCTGCGCCAGCTGGCCGAGGCCGACGCCGCGCTGACCCTGGCCCCGCGCAACCGGACCGCGCTGTTCCTGGTGGGCGACGCCCTGGTGGGATCGGGTGACCTGCCCCGCGGTTGCGCCTACTTGCGGCGGGCCCGGAGCAAGGCAGCCACCGCCCGGGCCACCGCGGCCGGCTGTCCGTGACGGAAACCCCACGGGCTGCGGCTTCCAGGTATTGTCACCGGTGATGCACTCCGCGACCGCCTCGGCGGAAGCCTCGGCCCCGCCCGCGCGCACGCTGGGCGGCTTTGCGATCGGCGAACCTCTCCGCCAGACCCTGTGCGCCGCGGTGTTCCGGGCCGAGCGCGCCGGCGTCGCGGCGACCATCCACGTGGTCCATCCGGCCCTGGCGGCGCACCCCGACGTGGTGCGGGCTATCGTCGACCAGGCGCCGCGCGCGGCGGCGGTGGTCGGCGTGCCCAACCTGGGCGCCACGCTCGGCGGCGGCGTCGAGGACGGCGCGCTGTACGTGCTGACCGAGGCGGAGGACGGCCCGCCGCTGACCGAGGTCCTGGCCCGCAAGCACGCCAGCGACGGCGCTGGCCTGCCGCCCCGGGGCGCCGGGCACATCGTCTCGCTGGTGGCCGCGGCCCTGGGACAGGCCGGCCTGGTCCACGGCGCGCTCACCGCCGACTCGATCATCGTCGGTCGCACGTCGGGCGTGGTGCTGGCCGACCTGGCGCTGGGCCCGGCCATGGCCGCCGCGATCGCCGCCGGCCTGGTCGAGGTGCCAGCGGGCGTCGCGCCGGAAGCGGTGCGTGGCGCGGCGCCGGCGGTCGCCGCCGACGTCTACGGCCTGGGCGCGCTCCTGTACCACGCGCTGGTCGGTCGTCCGCTGGCGCGCGGTGGCCCGCGCCCCAGCGAGGTCGCGGCCGGGGTGCCGCCGGAAGCCGACGAGCTGATCGCCCGGGCCTGCGCGGAGCGCCCCGAGCGCCGGTTCGCGAGCGGGACCGCCTTGCGCGAGCTGGTGGTCGACGTGCTGGTGGCCGCCGAGGACGAGGCCGGCGCCAGCGGGACGGCCGCGGCGCGCCAGGTGACGCTCCCGCCCGCGCTCATCGCCGCGATGGAAGACCCCTACGAGCGGTGGTTGGTCAACAAGGGGCGCATCGACTTCGGGCCGTTCGCGATGAAGCAGATCGTCGAGCAGATCCTCGGCGGCCAGATCCTGCACGGCCACGTGCTGTTCGACAACGAGGCCGGGGGCCGCGCCGCGGTCGACGAACATCCCCTGCTCGGCCCCCTGGTCGAGGCCGCCCGCCAGGCCCGCGACGACGCGCGCCGGGCCAACGCCGAGGTCAAGCAGCAGGCGTCGGAGCGCAAGCGCGGCGTCGCGCTGTACGGCGTGATCGGCCTGGGCGTCACGGCGGCGGCGCTCACCGCGTGGTTCGTCGTCGACAAGCTGACCACCGCCACCCGCAAGGAGGTGGCCGGCGTGGCGACGGTGGCCGAGGCCTCGCTCGACGTCAAGGTGTCGGCACCCAAGGCCCCGCCCAAGAAAGCGGCCAGCGCCCGGCGCGGCGGCGGCGGCGGCGGCGGCGACCGCGGCGGCGGCGACGGAGACGAGAACCTGACCCTGGACATGTCCGACGACGGCGACGGCGGCTCCGAGACGCTCGACATGGACACCGTCTACGGGGTCTACGCCCGCTACGGCGCCCAGCTCGGGCGGTGCCTGTTCAAGACCGGCGCGTCGAGCGCGCAGATCAGCATCATCATCAACGGCCCGACCGGCAAGGTCACGTGGGTCAAGGTCAACGGCACCCAGAGCGGCCCGCTGCACGGGTGCCTGAGCGGCGTCCTGCGCAGCATGAAGTTCCCAACCATCGATGGCCCGCGCACCCGGGCCGAGTTCGAGATCGGCGTCTGATGCCTCCCAAGCCTCCCCGCACCCGCATGTCGGAAGTGGTCCGGCGCCGCGCCCGCGTCACCCCGGTGATCGGCGTCCTGTTGTCGCTGGGCTTCGCCCTGGTGGTGGCGCCGATCGTGCTCGTCGACGACTGGCTCCTGCCGCCCACCGTCGTCGCCGGCGAGCCGGCCGACCAGACGGTCCGGGTCCCGGCCTTCGAGGGCTGGGACGATCAGCACCTGGCCGGGCGCGGCGGCTCGGTGGTCATCGCCCGCGGCGAGATCGCCACGGCGCGCCAGGCCGAGCTGGTTCAGACCATGCGCGCGACCCAGCCCAGCAGCGGCGCGCGCTTCGCGGCCTACGCGGCGGTCCTTCTGCTGCTCGCCGTCGGCGTGACCCACCAGCTGCGCCGCTCGAACCACGGCCGGCGCCTGCGGGTGCAGCTGGTCATCCTCGGGACGGTGGCCCTCGGGGCGGTGGTGACCAAGGGTCTGCTCCTGGCCTTCCCGCTGTCGATCCTCGCGGTGCCGGTGGCGCTCGGGGCCATCGTGCCGACCCTGGTGTTCGATCGAACGGTCGGCCTGGCGGCGGGCGTGCTGTCGGCGGTGACCATGGGCCTGTTGGTCCCGTTCGACGTCGGCGTCTCGACAGTGCTGGTTGTGCAAGCCGTGGCCGCGTCGGTGGCCCTGCCCGACCCGGTCCGGCCCCGGTGGTCGACCGCGCTCATCGCCGGCGCCGCGGCGCTGGGCGGGGCGGTGCTCACCTACCTGGGCTTCTTCTACTTGTCCGACGGCGTCCTGCCCATCCACGAGCTGGGCGATCCGAGCCGATCGGCCTGGCTCGCGACCGCGTTCGGCGGCGGCGTGGCGGGCCTGTTGGCGATGCCGGTCCTGCCGCTGTTCGAGCGCGCCTGCGGCGAGATCAGCCACGGACGCCTGGTGGCGATGCAGGACCTGTCGCAGCCCCTGCTCAAGCAGATCGCCGAGAAGTCGCCCGGCACGTGGCAGCACAGCCTGGCGATGGCCAACCTGGCCGAGGTGGCGGCCCAGGCCATCGGCGCCAACGGGCGGCTGGTGCGGGTGGGCGCGTACTTCCACGACCTGGGCAAGTCGCTACAGCCCAGCTACTTCATCGAGAACCTGCGCGCGGGCGAGCCCAGCCCGCACGACCAGCTGGCGCCCGAGGTGTCGTGCGACGCGATCTTCGCCCACGTCACCGAGGGCATCGCCCTGGCGCGACGCTCGGGCGTGCCGGAGCGGATCATCGACTTCATGCACATGCACCACGGCGACGGGGTGCTCGAGTACTTCTGGGCCAAGTGCCGGGAGAGCGGGAACCCGCGCGGGCTGACCGTCGAGGACTTCCGCTACCCGGGCGTCCCGCCCCAGAGCCGTGAGACGGCGATCCTGGCCATCTGCGACGCTGTCGAGGCGGCGTCGCGCACACTCAAGCGCCCGGACGAGCGCGCCATCGAGACGCTGGTCCAGCGCATCGTCTACGGCAAGCTGCACCTCGGCCAGCTCGACGAGTCGGGCCTGTCGATGTCCGACCTGCGGCAGATCAGCGACTCGCTGCGCGAGGCCATCCGCGCCGCCCACCACGATCGCATCGAGTACCCGTGGCAGCGCGAGGCCAACGCCGCCGCCGCCGCGGGCGCCGCCGCCACCGCGGTGACGGTCATGGCCCAGTCGCCGACCGCGACGCAGCGGCTGATGCAGGAGCCCCGGCTCGACTCGCTCGATGTGCCCCGCCCGCTGCAGTGGGAGGGCCGCCCACCCACCGCCAGCGAGCCGGCCACCGCTGCCACCATGCCGATGCCCACCCCGGCGCCGAGCCCGGGCCCACCGGCTCCCGTCGCCGCGCCCGCACCGACCGCCCCTGCCGACGCGACCGTGTCGCTGCGCCCGCCGTCGCTCGACGAGCTGGCCAAGGCACCGACGCTGCCGCCGGCGGCCGACATGGTCGCGGCGACGGTGACCGTGGTGCCGACGCCGGCAGCGCCGGCAGTGCCAGATGTGGGCGCGGCGCCGGTGCTCACCGGCCCGCCCGCCGGGCCGGCCGCCGATGTCACCGCCGAGGCGCTCACCGCCGGCAGCGGCGCCGCCGAGGCGCTCGCGCCGGACGCCGGCCCCGCCGCGACGGCGACGGCCGAGGAGCGTGAGCCGGCCATCATCGAGGTCGACGGCGATCCCGACCTCTCGGTCGTGGCCGACGGAGACGAGCCTGCGCTCGCCCCGGCGCCTGGGTCGCCTGGGGGCGGCGATGGCGCGCCGGCGCGCGGCGACTGGGCCGCGTCCCTGGCCAACCGGCTCGACGCGATGCTCGACGACGAGGAGGCGGCGTTCGGCCACGCGCCGACCCACCGCACGCCACCGCCGCCGCCGCGCGGTCGCATCACGCACGAGATCGCGTCCGAGGACGTCGAAGGCACGATCGAGCTGGCGCCGACCGCGCGCACCGAGCACTCGGGCCTCATCAAGGGACCGCCGCCGGCCACCCGGCAGATCCGCACCATGCCGCTGCCCGCCCCTGGGCCGCTACCCGACCCCGGGCCCGGCGACGGCGCGGAGGGCGACGGGCCGACGGTGGTGCGGCCACGCCCGGCCGGCTCGATGCTGCCGCCGCGCTCGCGCACCAAGTCCGACTGATGCGCCGGCTAGCGGTAGCCCGGGCCGCCGGCCTCCGGCACCACGCGCACCGCGTGGATGTCGGCCAGCTCGACGCCGAGGACCTCTTTTCGGCCGGTGGTGATCAGCGCGACGTCGGCCGACACCACCACGGTGGTGACCTTGTCGAGCACCAGGGTCTGGGCGCCGTGGGCCAGGTAGATCGAGACGACCGCGCCGGCCGGAGCGTGGAAGGCGTCGCCGTCCCGGGTCAGCCCCTGGCGGGTCAGGATCTCGATCGCGGTCGCGTGCTGCATGGCGGGACCATAGCATCGTGGCTGACCGCCGCCGCGGTGGTGGTCACGCTGGTGGCCTGCGCCGGGCGCGCCCGGCTGCCGAGCGCGGCGACCCGCCGCGAGCTGGCGACGGCCGAGGCTGCCCTGGGTGACCACGACTACCCGCGGGCGTCCGCCGCGTACGACCGCGCGGTGGCCGGTGCGCCGGATGGTCCGAGCCTACGCCTGGCCCTGCGCGAGCGCGCCGACGCCCGGCTGTTCACCGGCGACCTGGCCGGGGCCGAGGCCGATCTCACCGCCCTCGCGGCGGCCGCCCCCGACGACCCGGCTGCGTGGCACGACCTGGGGATCGTGCGGGCCAACCTGGGCGCCGCCGCCGGCGCCGGCGACGCGCTCCGGCACGCCAAGGCGCTGGCCCCCGACGACCCGCGGCCGCGGCTCGCGCTGGCGGCGCTGGCGTGGTCCGGCGGCGACCGGGCCCGGGCCCAGGCCGAATACCGCGCGCTCCTGACCCTCGAGCTGGCGCCCCGGGTGCGGGCCAAGATCGAGTGGGCCCTCACCCAGCTCGCCACGCCATGAGCCTCCCTGGCGACGGCCGCGTATACTGCCCGTGATGCTCGGTCGACTCGCGCTGGTCCTCGCCACCCTGGCCCTGGCGGCACCTGCCCGCGCCGAACGGTTCGGGTTCGCGTGGGCCGGCCGGATCGAGAACGACGGCGCGCCGCTGGTGCAGGCCGACCCCGACGACGACGCCCGCCGCGCGGCGATCAACGCGATGCGGGCCTACGACCCGGTGCTGGCCCGGCGCTTCGTCCTGGTGGCCCTCGACGACGAGGACGAGCAGGTCCGCCTGACCGCGGCGCGCATCGCCGCCCGCGGGCGCATCACCCAGGCAGTGCCGCAGCTCACCGCGTGGCTGGCGTCGCCCGATCGGGCGCTGCGCCGGGTCGCGGCGGAGAGCCTGGGCGTCATCGCCGAGCCCACCTCGCTGGCCTTCCTGGTGCGCGCGCTGGGCGACGTCGAGCCCGAGGTGCGGCTGGCGGCGGTGGTGGCGCTGGGCAAGCTCGGCGCCGCCGGTGATCGCTCGGTGGTGGTGCCGCTGTTGTCGCGGGTCGCCGACGACAAGTCCGAGGTGCGGCAGGCCGCGCTCGAGGCGCTGCGCGGCATCGGCGACCGACGCGCGGTGGTCGCGGTGGTGACCGCGTTCACCGACCCCAACCTGGAGGTCCGCAAGGCCGCGGTGGTGACCGCCGGGCGCCTGGGTGATCCGGCGGCCATCCCGGCGCTGACCCGGCTGCTCGACGAGCCCCAGGTCGAGCTGCGCAACCTGGCGATCGGCGCCCTGGGCGCGCTGGGCGCGGGCGAGGCGGTCACGCCGTTGATCGGGTTCCTGCAGCGCGGCGGCGACGGGGCCGCGCCGGCCGCGTTCGCGCTGGGCGAGATCGCCGCTGCGGCCACCAGCGACGACGTGCGCGCGGCCGCGGTCGGCGCGCTGGTCGGCGGCCTGGTCGACCCCGGGGCCCGGACCTACCTGGTCGAGGGCCTGCGCCGGGCCGGCGCCGCGGCCGTGCCCGGGCTGGTCGACTGCGTGGCGGGGCGCCGGCCGGGTGACCCGGCGACGGCCGTCGCGCTCCTCGGCGAGCAAGGCGACGCCCGCGCGACGCCGGTGCTCATCGCCGAGCTCGACCGGCGGCGGCTGCCGATCGCCGGCGTGGTGGCGGCGCTCGCCAAGACCGGCGATCCGCGCGCGCTGGTGCCGGTCCTGGCCCTGGCGTCGAACGGCGACCCGGCGATCCGGCGGGTGGCGATGGTGGCGGTCGAGCCGCTGCTCGGCCAGGACCGGCGCGCCGCCGACGTGCTGGTCGAGCGGCTGGGCGATCCTGAGGAGGATCTCCAGATCCTGGCGTGTCGCTACCTCGCGCAGCTGGGCGCACGGTCGGCGGCGCCGGCGATCGCCGCGCTGGCGGGGGCGCCGCGTGGGCCGGGGTTGCGGCGGGCCGCGATCGAGGCGCTGGGCGTGCTGGGCGATCCCGCGACCAGCCCGGTCCTCCTCGCCGGCCTGGCCGATCCCGATCCGGTGCTGGCCCGGGCTGCGGCCGACGCTCTCACCTACCTCGGCGATCCGTCGCTGGCGGCGCGTCTGGGTGAGCTGGCCGGCCATCCCGGGCCGACCCAGGCCTACGTCGTGCGGGCCTGGGGCGCCGCGTTGCGCGATCGTCCCGACCGTCGGGCCCGGGCCACCTTGCTCGAGCTGGCGTCCACCGGCCCGACCCCGGTCGCGCTGGCCGCCATCGCCGCCATCGCCGCCAGCGGCGACCCAGCCGCGGCGCCAGGGCTCGTCGAGTTGCTCACCGACGCCACGCCCGACCGGCAGGCGGCCGCGGCAGCGGCGCTGGGCGAGCTGGCCCTGGACACCGCGCCCCCGGCGGTCGCCAAGGCCCTGGTGCTGGCGCTCGGCTCGCGCGACGACCGGATCGCCGGCGCGGCGGCGCGGGCCGCGGCGAGGTTGCCCATCGACGGCGGCGACGAGGCCCTGCGCGGCGTGGCCGCGCGCGGCGGCTGGGCGGCCCGCACCAACGCCATCGCCGCGCTGGCCACCCGCGGCGGCGATGCCGCCGTGGCCGACCTCACGACCAGCCTCGGCCACCGCGACGCGCTGGCGAGAGGCAACGCGGCGTGGGCGCTGGGGCGACGCGCGGCCTCCGCGGCCCTGCCCGACGCCACCATCGCGGCCTTGGTCGCCACGGCGCGTGATCCGAGCCCCTGGGTCCGCGCGCACGCAGCCCGGGCGCTCCGGGCCCGGCCGACGCCGGCGGCCACCGCCGCGCTGGCCCAGCTGGCGTCCGACGACCCCGACCCCGGCGTCCGCGCCGCCGCCGTCGCGGCCCCGGTCGCGGCGCCGCCGGCCGATCAGTGGCGCATCTTCGACGTGGTCGAGCCCGAGGACGATCGTCCGGTGCGGGGCGAGCCGTACCTGGTGCTCCTCGGCGCGCAGGGGCCGGCGTGGGCGACCTACACCGATCTGCGCGGGGTCATCTGGGCCGAGCATCTGCCGGCCGAGGTCGCGGCGCCTCGCCCCGCCGCTGCCGCCGCCGAGCTTTGAGCACCCGGCCGCCCGGCCCACCCGTCAGCGCGCCAGCAGCACCAGCTTCCCGGTCGTCCGGCCGGTCCGACTCTCCTCGTGGGCGCGCTCGGCGTCGGCCAGCGGCAGTCGGGCGGCGATGGTCACCTTCACCTTGCCAGCGGCCACCGCCGCGACCAACGGCGCCAGGTGCGCCGCGTCGGGCGTGCCGAGGATCGCGCGCGACCGAAACGGTGGCACTAGGGTCTGGAGCATCGCGCCGGCGCCGTCGCCGGCGACCATGACGTGCCGACCGCCGCCGCCGAGGAGCGATCGGCAGCGCCGGGCCGGGTAGCTCCCGACGCAGTCGACGATGACGTCGTAGGGCCCGTGGGCGCGCGCCTGCGCCAGCGGATCGCCGGCGCCGTAGTCCACCGCGACGTGTGCGCCCAGGCCTTCGACCAGCGCGACGTTCCGGCCCGAGCACACGCCGACCACCTGCGCCGCCCCGCACACCTGCCGCGCGATCTGGATCGCGAGCTGGCCGACGCCGCCAGAGGCGCCGAGCACCAGCACCCGGCTGTGCGCCCCGGTCGGGCGGAACTCGTGGAGCGCCTTCCACGCGGTCACGCCGGCCACCGGCAGCGCACCCGCGACGTCGAACGCCATCGTGGCTGGAATCCCCGCCACCTGATCCTCGCGCACCACGACCGTGTCAGCGTAGCTGCCGTGCTGACCGCGCGAGAAGTTGGTGCCGCCCACGACCCGCTCGCCGAGGGCGACATGGGTGACGCCGGGGCCCACCGCCTCGACCACCCCGGCGAAGTCGACCCCGACGATGACCGGGCCCCGCGGGCCCCGGAACGGCCGGATGGCCCGCGCCGCCAGCCGCAGCGGTCCGCGCTGGCGCATCTTCCAGTCGACCGGGTTGACCCCGATGGCGTGGACCGCGACCCGCACCTCGCGCGCCCGCGGCTCGGGTGACGGCAGCTCTACCAGCTCGAGGGGCAAGCCCGCCCTCCACGACGTCATCGCCATCGCGCGCATACCGCAGCATGCCACCACCCGCGCCCCGGTGGTGCGTCCCGGCGCCACCCGTGACGCTAGGCCTGCCCTGCCGGCAGGCTCACCGCGGCGGGTAGGCGTCGCACTCGCACAGGACCTTGTTGGCTTCGCCGCAGCTCTTGTCCTCGAAGGCGAACGAGTTCTTGAAGCGGACGCAGTTGAGCGACGGATCGACGCTGGGGTTGCCGTTGTCCCACGGCGGCTGGTCGCCGATCGCCGGGTACGTGCCGGTCGGCTCCGCGGTCACCCACACGAACTGGTTCTCGACCGCTTCGTCGGTCAACCCGACCCACCGGTTGCCGCTGAGCCCAGAGTCTGCCAGCGCGGACCGCTCGGTCTCGTCACCGATGACCGCGAGGTGGGTGGATCCGGAGAAGCCGCCCCCGTCGTCGTCGTCGGCACAGTCCGCCGCCGCCGCCGCCCAGGTCATCGTGGTGTCGAACGCGCGGTACCGGCCGGGCGCGGCCCCCAGGGTCACGTAGGCGGCGGGGCACATCGGCGCGGCGTCGATTGGCGCGGCGTCGGTCGGCGCCGCATCCACCGCCCCCGTCGCGGCGTCTGGCGCCCCGCCGTCCTGCCCGGCGGTCCCGTCCGGGTTCGCGTCACCGGCGCCAGGCATCGCATCATCTGCCAGGCATCGCATCATCTGCCAGGCCACCGTCATCGACGGCCTGGCCGCTGGGCCGGAACCCGCACCCGGCCAGCGCGGTCGCGGTCGCGACGACTGGCCCGAAGCTCCTCCACCAAGGCGTCATGGCCCATCCTATCCTGGCCTCGGTCGCGCTCGGCAGATTTTCCGTCGCTCGGGTCGCCCCACGGCCCCGCGGCATGTCGGTCGCCGCGCGGTCAGGCCTTGCGCAGGTACTGGGCCTTTAGCATCACGTTCAGGTTGTCCACCCGGCAATCGACCTCGTGGTCGCCCGATGCCAACCGGATGCCGGTGATCTTGGTGCCCTGCTTGAGCGTGATCGACGAGCCCTTCAGCTTCAGGCTCTTGATCAAGACCACGGCGTCGCCGTTGACCAGCGGCACGCCGTTGACGTCGCGGACCACCCCATCGTCGCTCGGCGTCGACGGCTCCTCCTCGGCGGGCGCCGCGCCGCCCCCCCACTCGTGCCCGCAGTCGGCGCACACCCACTGGTCGCCGTCGGGGTAGACGTTCTCCATCGCACACACCGGACACGGAGGCGCAGCGTCGAGCTCGGACATCGGGGCACCCTGCCACAGCGCACCAGCAGATGGCCAGGGTGCTTCGGTCCCGCCGGCCGCCGCGCGTCCCAGGCCGCGGACGCGCGGGGCCAGGCCGAGTCGGCGCACGCTGCGCGCCGCGGTGCGTGCGGTCGCCATGGTGGGAACGCCTGGCGTTGCCATCGAGGCGGGCCGTGGATAGGTCGACGGATCACGCCCGACGGAGGCTTGGCCCCTGCGCGCGCGGCACGCGACCGCTGACCGCGCGGAGCCGGTGCGGTAGCCTGAGGGCCGTCGCCGCGGCGATCCGTGAACGTGCGCCACCCTCGTGACGAGAAGAACCACCATGATCCGAGCGTTCCTCCTCATCGTTGTCGTCCAGCTGCTCGCCTGCGGAGGCTCGGCGACCCGCGCCGCCAAGCCGGGTGACGGGCCCAGCACTGCCAGCGGGGATGCGCGCGATGGCACGTCCGCCGACGAGGCGACGCCTGCCAAGCCCGGCCGCAAGACCCGCGATTCGGGTGAGTTCGCGATCAACCCGGCGGACGCTTCGTCGCGCCCGACCAACGCCAAGCTCAAGGCCACCGACACCGAGGCCGCGGTCCGGTTCTTCGTCATCGACAAGGACAAGGGCCCGATCGCGGGGATCGTCGTCTCGCTGACCTCGCCGACCGGCGCCAAGTACTACACCGAGGAGACCGACGCCGACGGCTTCGCGGAGGTGCTGGTGCCGATCGGCCAGAAGTACGACCTGACCTACCTGAGCCTCGGCCGGCGCGACGTCGCCGCGCAGGTCGAGGTCGCGAACGCGCCGCGGCTCAACCTGAAGCTCACGCTGCGCTACAAGCGCGAGGATCTGGTGGCACCGCCGGTGGTGGCGTCGGCGCCGAGCGAGCCGGCGCCGAGCGAGCCGGCGCCCCGGTTCGTGCTGCAGGGCGTGCAGTTCGACAGCGGGAAGGCCACCCTGACCAGCGACTCCCACGCGCGCCTCGACAGCGTCGTTGAGTACATGGCGCACAAGGCGTCGGCCACCATCGAGATCTCGGGCCACACCGACAACGTCGGCAGCAAGAAGAAGAACAAGCGGCTGTCACAAGAACGCGCCGACGCGGTCCGCGCCTACCTGGTCGCCAAGGGCATCGACGCCAGCCGCATCCAGGCCGTCGGCTACGGCGACGAGCGGCCCATCGCGTCCAACGACACCCCCGAAGGCCGCCAGCAAAACCGCCGCATCGAGGCCATGGAGTCGATGTAGCTCTCCCCACCACCGCGCCGGGGGTAGTCGTTCGGGAGTGACGTAGCGACGGGGGCGCGGGGCGCTTTCGGAGCGCCGCGGCGCGTGGGGCACGGGCTGCGGGGACGCCGTGATTCGCT
>JAWKQV010000010.1:0-288859 GCA_041389965.1 Kofleriaceae bacterium
GCTGGGGCACGCCCAGACCCGCGACGAGCGGTTGGCGCAGATCGCCGAGATCCGCGCGCTGTGCGAGCAGCGGCTCGGCTCGCGGGCGCTGGCGCTGGCGTGGACCGTGCGCGCGTTCGAGCTGGCGCCGGAGGATCCCGGCCACGCGGCGGAGCTGGGCCGGCTGGCCCAGAGCCCCGAGCACTGGCGAGAGGTGGCGGCTGCCATCGAGCGCCAGGTCGCCGTCGAGGGCGCGCCGGTCGAGGTGCGGCTGCGCCTGCTGCGCACGCTGGCGCCGATCTACGACGAGCGCCTCGACGACCGGGTGGCGGCGCGCGAGGTCCACCACCGGATCGCCGGCATCGCGCCGGGCGACGCCGACGCCGAGCAGGCCATCGAGGCGCTGTCGGAGGCGATGTCCGACTGGCCGGCGCTCCTGGCGTCGTTCCGGCGCCAGCGCGATCGCGCCAGCGGCCCGGCCCGGCGCGCGCTCCTCGGCAAGATGGCCCAGGTCGAGGAGGAGCGCCTGGCCGATCTCGACGCCGCGGCGCTGACCCACCAGCAGGTCCTGGCCGAGTTCCCCGACGACGCGGCGGCGCTGGCGGCGCTGGCGCGGCTGCACGAGGCGCGCGGCGACTGGGACGCCCTGGGCAGCGTCTTGGCCGCGCAGCTCGACGCGGCCGAGGGCGCCGCGCGCACCGCGCTGCAGCTGCGGCTGGCGGCGCTCGAGGACGGCAGCCTGGACCGGCCGGCCGCCGCGCTGGTGCACTACCGCGCGGCGCTGGCGGCCCTGACCCCGCCGCCGGCGACGCTCCTGGCCGCGCTGGTCCGGTACCTCCCGGGGGGCAGCCGCGCCGCCTCGATCGACGGCGCCACCCGGCTGGCGCTGGCGGCCGAGCTGCGGGCGCCGCTCGAGGAAGCCGGTGAGCCGGCCGCGCTGGTCACCTGCCTCGAGACCCTGGCGGCGGATCCGGCGGCGGCGCCGGCCACCGCCCGTGCCCTCGACCGCACGCTGGTGCCGCTGTACCACGCGCTCGGGCAGGCCGAGCGGGCGTGGGAGCCCGCGGCGCGGGTGGTCGCAGACGATCCGGGCGATCCCGACGCGCGGGCCGCGCTGATCGAGCTGGGCGAGGAGCTGGGCCGGCCCCAGGAGCTGGTCGCGCTGCTGGGCCAGGCCCTGGCCGCGCGCCGGACCAGCGGCGCCCCGGTCATCGAGCTGCGGGCCATGGCGGCCGAGCTGGCCCACCGCACCGCGGCCGAGCCCGCGACCCGGGCCGGCGCCGAGAAGGCGTGGCTGACCGTCCTCGAGATCGAGCCCGACGACGAGGAGGCGTTCGCGGCGCTGGCCGGGCTGTACCGCGGCGCGGCCCGGTGGGACGATCTGCGGGCCCTCCTCGAGCGGCGGGTGGCGGTCGCGGCCGACACCCAGGTGCGGATGGCGGCGCTGGTCGAGCTGACGGCGCTCGATGAGGACGTGCTGGGTGACCCCGGCCGCGCCGTCGACGACTACCGCCGCATCCTCGAGCTCGATCCCAGCCACCTGCCGGCCTACCACGCGCTGTCGCGCCTGTATGGCGAGGGCGAGAGCTGGGCCGAACTCGACGGCGTGCTGGCCGCGCAGCTGGCGTGGGCGCCGCCGGCGGAGCACACCGCGCTGCGGTTCCGCCGCGCCGAGCTGGCCGCCCGCCACCTCGACGATCCGGCCGGCGCGGTCGACCTCCTCGAGGAGGTGGTCGCGGCCCAGCCGGGCCACGCCGACGGGCGCGAGCTGCTCGAAGAGCTTCTGGCCAAGCCGGCCTTGCGCCAGCGGATCGCCCGCATGCTCGAGCCTCTGTACCTGCGCGATCAGCTGTGGAAGGACCTGGCCAGCGTGCTGCGGGTGCAGCGCGAGGCGGCCACCGGGCCGGAGGCCGCGCACCTCCTGGCCCGGGCCGCCACCATCGAGGAGCGCGAGCTCGAGGTGGGCCGGGCCGCCTTCGACACCTGGGCCCAGGCCCTGGCCGCCGACCCCGGCGCGCCGGATCCGCGCGCCGCGATCCTGCGGTTGGCAGCCACCTACGATCGCTGGCACGACGCGGCCACGGTGTTCGAGGCGGCCGCGGTCGCCGCCGGTGACGACCTGGTGGTGGCGGCGCCGCTGCGCCTGCACGTCGCCGAGATCCGTGATCTGTCGCTGGGCGACAACGTCCGGGCCATCGAGGCGTACCAGGCGCTGTTGGCGCTCGACCCCGGCGACATCGAGCGGGCCGGCCCGACGCTGGCTGCGCTGGCCCGCCTGCTCGAGGAGGAGGAGCGCTGGGCCGAGCTGCGCGACGTGCTGGCGCGGCAGGCCGAGCTGGCCCCGGCCGACCGCGTCGCCCGGCTGGCCCGGGTGGCCGAGCTCGACGAGACCAAGCTGGGGCGCCCCGACCGGGCGATCGACGTGTGGCGCGAGGTGCTGGCCGACGAGCCCGATCACGCCGCGGCGGTGGCCAACCTCGATCGGCTGTTCCAGGCCCACGACCGCTGGCGCGACCTGGCGGGGCTGGTCCGCCACACCCTCGATCGCACGCCGGCGCCGGCCGGCAAGGTCGCTGCGCTGCGGCGCCTGGCCGAGATCCACGAGGTCATGCTGGCCGAGCCGGCCGAGGCCATCGTCGCCAACCTGGAGATCCTCGACCACGTCCCCGACGACACCGGCGCCCTCGACGAGCTGGCCCGGCAGTACCGCGAGGCCGGCCGCCCGGCCGACCAGCTCGACGTCCTCGAGCGCCGCCTCGAGGTGGCCGACGCCCGGGCCGACGCCGACCGGATCAGCCGGCGGACCGAGCTGGCCCGCCTGCTGGCGACCGAGCTGCATCGGCCGACCGACGCGCTCGAGCGGTGGGCCGAGATCCTCGCGGTCGAGCCCGATCACGCCGAGGCCCTGGCCGCGGTGCGCACCGCGTTCGACGACGCCGCCCTGGGCCCGCGCGCGGCCGCGATCCTCGAGCCATTGTACGAGGCGACCGGGCGCGATCGCGAGCTGTGTGGCCTGCTGGCGACCACCGCCGGCCGGGACGCCACGACCCGTGAGCGGGTCCGGCTGTGGACCCGGATCGCCGCGATCCAGGAGCAGCGGCTGGGCGATCGAGCGGCGGCGTTCGACGCCTCGGTGGCGGCGCTGCAGGCCGCGGTGGCCGAGCCCGAGCTGCCCGACGTGATCGCCCAGGTCGATCGGCTGGCCGGCGACCTCGAGCGCGAGGCCGAGCTCGTCGCGATCTACCGCAGCGTCGCCGACGACGTCCTCGACGGGACCATCCAGCGCCGGTTGTACCTGGACATCGCCGACCTGGCCCAGGCTGCCCAGGGCGACCTCGAGCTGGCCCGGACCTACTACCAGCGGGTGCTGGAGTCGCAGGCCGACGACGCCCGGGCCCTGGGCGCGCTCGAGCGCATCTACAAGGCGCGCATGGCCGAGGGCGCCACCGACGACGCCGGGCCGCTGTACGATATCCTGTCGCGCAAGGCCGACCTGGCGATCAGCGACCCCGCCGAGCGGACCGCGGCGCTGGCGGAGATGGCGCTCCTGGCGTCGGGCCCGCTGGCCCGGCCCGACGACGCGGTGGCGGCGTGGGAGCAAGTGCTCGAGGCCCAGCCGCGCCACCCGCAGGCCGCGCTGGCGCTCGAGTCGATGTACCGGCAGGAGCGGCGGTGGCGCGATCTGGCCGACCTGTACGAGCGCCGGCTGGGCTTCGTCGGCTCGCTCGACGAGGCCATCGCGCTGCGGGTCAAGCTGGGCGATCTGCACGAGCGCGAGCTGGGCGACGTGGGCGAGGCCATCGACAGCTACGCCGCGGCGCTGGGCGGCGATCCCGGCCACGCCGGCGCGCTAGGCGCCCTGGAACGGCTGCTCACCAACCCCGACGCGCGGGCCGCCGCCGCCGAGGTGCTCGAGCCGGTCTACATCTCGCGCCACGACTGGGGCCGCCTGGCGCGGCTCCACGAGATCCGGCTCGACGGCGAGGTCGATCCCGACGCCCGGGTCGAGCTGATCGGCCGCATCGCGTCGCTGTACGAGGAGCAGCTCGAGGACCTCGAGGGCGCCTTCAAGTGGTACGGCCGGCAGCTGGCCGAGGACCCGTCGGCCGCCACCGTACGCGAGCACCTGCAGCGCCTGGCGCTGGTCGGCGGCGACTGGGCCGGCCTGGCCGCGATCTACCAGGGCATCCTCGATCGCGATCCGTCGGACCAGCCGCACCTGCGCGCCATCGCCATCGCGGCAGGCACCATCTACGACCGCCGCCTCGACGCCCCCGGCCCGGGCGGCGCCGCCTACCGCCGCGCGCTGGCCATCCCCGATCCTGACAGCGACGACGTCCCGGCGGTGCTGGCCCGGGTCGAGGGGCTGCTCAACCGCCACGGGGCGTGGCCGGCGCTGCTGGCGATCTACGACGACGTCATCGGCTCGGTCGACGCCGACGATCGGCTGCGGCGCGATCTGTACGCGCGCAAGGCCACGCTGCTCGAGGAGAAGCTGGGCGATCCCGGGGCGGCCATCGACGCCTGGCGTGCGGTCATCGACCTGGCCGAGGACCTGGCGGCCCGCATCGACTACGGCCGCGCCGCCGACGCCCTCGAGCGCCTGTACCGCGGGGCGGCCCGGTCCTACGACCTGGCCGACCTGATCACCGATCGGATCGAGCGGGCCACCTCCGAGCCCGAGGAGATCGAGCGCCGCCTGACCCTGGCCGAGGTCCGCGAGCGCGACCTGGGCGATCTGCCCGGTGCCCTCGACCAGTACGAGGAGATCCTCGGCACCGAGTCGCCCGAGCGGGCCCTGCCGGCGCTGGAGCGGCTGGCCGCCGGCGCCGCCGGGCGCGAGCGCACCTTGGCCTTGCTCGAGCCGCTGTACCGCCAGCGCAACTGGTGGCAGAAGCTGGTGGTCGTCCTCGACGCCAAGCTCGAGTTCATCGCTGACCCTGGCGACCAGGTGACGACGCTCCTCGAGATCGCCACCATCCACGAGAGCCGCGGCGGCGCGCTCGAGCTGGCCCTCGACGCGCTGGCCCGGGCCTGGCGGCTCGATCCGCCGCGCCACGACGTGCTCGATCGGATGCTGTCGCTGGGCGGGCGCATGGGCGCGTGGGACGCGCTGTGCGCGACGCTGGCGGCCGGGGCGGCTCAGACCCTGGACCCCGCGTCGCAGGAGCTGGCGCTGACCCGGATGGCCGAGCTGCACGAGGTCCAGCGCGGCGACCACCCGGCCGCCATCGCCGCCTGGCGCCAGGTGCTCCAGCTGACCCCCGACGATCCCGCGGCCCTGTCGGCGCTCGATCGCCTGCTGGCGGCCGAGGCCCGCTCGGACGAGCTGGTGGCGGTGGTGGCGCGACGCGCCGAGCTGGCCGACCAGCCGGCGGTGCGCAAGGTGCTCCTGCAGCGGGTGGCGTCGCTCTACGATCACGTGCTCGAGCGGCCGGCGGCGGCCATCACCGCCTACCGCGAGGTGCTCGCCGTCGACGACGCCGACCTGGCGTCGCTGGTGGCGCTCGAGCGGCTGTACCGGGCCACCGGCGACAGCCGCGAGCTGGTGGCGGTGCTCGAGCAGCGCCTGCCGCTGACCGACACGGCGGCCGCGGTGCGCCAGCTCCACCTCGATCTGGCCGCGGTGTACGAGCGTGACCTGACCGATCCGTACCAGGCGATCGCCCACCTCGAGCAGGTGCTGGCGGCCGACGCCGGCGACGCGGTGGCGCTGACCGAGCTCGACCGGCTGTACGCCGGGGCCCGGATGTGGCCGGAGCTGCTCGACGTGCTCGACCGTCGCGCGCTGCTGGCGACCGACGCCGGCAGCCGGGCCGAGCTGGCCTACCGCGCCGCCCACCTGTCCGAGACCGAGCTGGTCGATCCCGAGGCGGCGCTCACGCGCTACGGGGCGGTGCTGCAGATCCAGCCCGGGCACGCCGCGGCCCGCGCCGCCCTCGAGAGCTTGCTGGCCCAGGACCACCACGCCGAGGCGGCGGCGACGCTGCTCGAGCGGCACCTGCGCGCCGCGGGCGACGCCGACGGCCTGGTGCGGATCGCCGAGCGGCGCCTCGAGCTGCCGGCCGATCGCGAGGCCCGGCGCAACCAGTGGGCAGCGCTGGCCGACCTGCACGAGTCGCTGCGCAACGATCTGCGCGCGGCGTCGCAGACCTGGGCCCGGGCCCTGGTCGAGGACCCGGCCGATTTGGGGCTGTTCGGGCCGCTCGAGCGGCTGGCCCAGGTGCGCGGCGCGTGGGCCGAGCTGGCCGCGCTCCTCGAAGGGCGCCTGGGCGGCGGCGCCCTCGACGCCCAGCTCGAGTACGACTACGCGATGCGCCTCGGGCGCATCTACGAGGAGGCGCTGGCCGACCTGGCCCGGGCCGCGGTGACCTACCGCCGCGCCTCGGCGACCAACGTCGACGAGGCGACCGCGCTGGCGGCGCTCGATCGCGTGCTGTGGCGGCTCAACCGCTGGGGCGAGCTGGCCGAGGTGCTGGCCCGCGAGGCCGAGCTGGCCGACACCGACGGCGCCGCCGCCGATCTGCTGTTCCGCATGGGCGACGTGCGCGAGAGCCAGCTGCGCGACGTGGCCGGCGCGGTCGACGCCTACCGCGGCGTGATCGAGCGGGCACCGCGCCACGGCGCGGCCCGCGGCTCTCTCGAGCGGTTGCTGGCCAGCGCCGCCGAGCAGCGGGCCGAGATCATCGACACCCTCGAGCCGCTGTACGAGAGCGAGGGCGACTGGGGCCGGCTGGTCGATCTGTTGGCGGCCAAGCTGGCGGTGGCCGATGACCATCACGAGCGCGCCGCCATCTACCAGCGCATCGCCGAGCTGGCCGAGACCCGCCTGGGCGACGGCGTGCGCGCGCTGGACGCCGCCGGCGGCTGGCTGGCCGAGGATCCGACCTCGAGCCTGGCGCTCACCGAGCTCGATCGCCTGGCGGCCATCCAGGGCCGGTGGGTCGAGGCCGCGGCCCGGGTCGCCGGGGTGGCCGGCGCCGTCGAGGACGGCGCCGCGCCGCTGTGGATGTACGTCGGCGGGGTGCAGCTCGAGCGCATCGGCGACGCCCAGGCGGCGGCCGCGAGCTTCGACCGGGTGCTGACCATCGACGACGAGCACGGGCCGGCGCTCGAGGGGCTCGAGCAGATCCACCGGTCGCGCGGCAACGTGGCCGGCCTGGCCGAGGTGCTGGCGCGGCGGGCCGCGCTGGCGTTCGACCCGGTGGCCAAGGCCGAGCTGTGGACCGAGGTCGCCAACCTGCGCGAGCGCGGCGGCGACCTGGCCGGGGCCATCGCCGCGTGGGAGGCGGTGATCGACGCTGCCGACGACGATCGCCAGCCGCTGGCTCGCCTGGCCGCCATCTACGAGCGCCAGGGCGACCAGCGCGCGCTGGTCACCACGCTGGGTCGGGCGGTGCGGGTCGCCGGCTCGCCGGTCGAGGAGCGCCGCCTGCGGGTGCGGATCGCCGAGCTCGAGACCGCGCTGGGCGATCTGGCCGCGGCCATCGCCGCGTGGCGCGCGGTGCTCGACCTCGAGCCCGACGACCTGGCCGCGCTGACCGCCCTCGAGGCGCTGCACGGCCAGGAGCGCGACTGGCTGGCGGTGTCCGACGTGCTGTCGCGTCGACTCGAGCTGGCGCCGACCTCGGCCGACAAGATCGCGGTGCTGGCCAAGCTGGCGCGGATCGCCGAGCGCGAGCGCGGCGCCGTCGACGACGCCGTCGGCCACTGGTACGCGGCGCTCGAGCTCGACAACGCCCACCTGCCGGCCTACGACGAGCTGGCGCGCCTGTTGGCCAAGGCCGAACGGTGGCACGACCTGGTCGAGCTGCTGGAGCGGCGGGCCGAGCTGCACGGCACGCTGGGTGACACCGACGCCGAGATCGCGACCCTGGCCCGGGCCGCCGACATCTGGGAGGGACCGCTCGACGATCCCGACGCCGCCGGCGAACAGCTCGAGAAGATCCTGCGGCGCGAGCCCGGATCGGTCGCCGCGCTGACCCGGCTGGCGCGCATCTACGAGCGCGCCACCGACTGGGAGCGGTGCCAGGACGTGCTGGCCAAGGCGCTGGCGCTGGGCCCGACCGGGTCCGACGCCGCCGATCTGTTCTTCCGGCTGGGGCAGGTCGCCGACAAGGCCCAGGATGACCGCGTCACCGCTCGGTCCCACTACCGCCAGGCGCTGATCCACGACGGCCGCCACGTCGGCGCCATCCGCGAGCTCGAGCAGCTGGCGCGCGCCGACGGCGACCTGGGCATGGTCGCCGACATGCTGGCGCGGCGGCTGGCGCTGGCCGAAGCCACCGACGAGGGCTGGTTGCCGCTGGCGCTCGAGTACGCCCAGGCCGAGGTCGCGCGGGGTACGCCGGCCGCGGCGCTGCCGGTGCTGGAGCGGGCGGCCACGGCGGCTCCCGACGACGTCCGCGTGCTCGAGCCGCTGGCCGACCTGTACTTCGCCGCCGGGCAGCACGACCGGGCCGCGCCCATCTACGACCGGTTGGCCGAGGAGGCCAAGGCGGCCCGGCGCATGAAGGACGTGGCGCGCTACCGGCAGCGGCAGGGCGGCATCCTCGAGGCGCGCGGCGACACCGCGGCGGCGATGGCGGCCTACGAAGAGGCGTTCCGGGTCAACCCGACCGACGTCCCGACCATGGCAGGCCTGGGGCGGCTGGCGATGGCGCAGCGCGACTGGGAGAAGGCGCGCCGGGTCTACCGGTCGCTGGTGTTGCAGAACCTCGACCCGTCGGTGGGGCTGGCCAAGCACGACGTCTACTACGCGCTCGGCACCATCCACCTCGAGCTGGGCGAGGGGCCCAAGGCCAAGGGGATGTTCCAGCGTGGCCTGGAGATGGCGCCGGGCGACCCGCGCCTGACCGCGGCGCTCGCGAAGCTGTAGACGCCGACGGCCCGACGCGGCGAGGGGGCCGGGCGTCGTCAGCGGCAGCGGGCGAGCGCGCCCTTGGCGGCCAGCGCCAGGGCCTGGTCGTCGCCGACGGCGTAGCGCGCCAACAGCGCCGGCGCGTCGCGGGGGCAAGCCGAGCCCAGCGCGCCCAGCGCCTGGACCGCGGCGGCCGCCAGCTCGGGGAACGCGGTGTCACGCGCCGCCGCCAGGAGCGCCGGGCCGGCCTCGGTCGCGCCGCGCTGGCCCAGCGCGGTGGCCGCGCGGATCGCCAGCCGCAGCGCCTCGTCGTCGGAGAACGCCTGGCCGCGCCAGCGGCTGAAGCGGGTGACCAGCGGCGCCGCCGTGCCCGGCCGATCGGCCTGGGCCGCCAGCGCGCGGTCGCGCACCGGCAGGGGCGCCTGGCCGTCGATCAACGCCCACAACCGTCGGTCGAGGTCGGGCGTCTCGCACTGCGCGCGGGCGGCCACCGCCTCGACCCGCACCGGCACGTGGGCGTCGGCGTCGATCGCGCGGTCGAGGGCGGCCTGCGGGCCGGGCCGCTGGCAGCGCAGGCCGAGGGCGGCGGCGGCCTGCTGGCGGATCACCGGCCAGGCGTCGCCACCCAACGCCGTGACGAGCGCGCGGTCGACCGCGTCGCTGACGTCGCCGGTGACCATCGGCGCGGCGGTGGCCGCGGGTGGCCCGCCGGCCGCCGGCAGCGCCAGTCCGCGGATGGCGTCGAGGCGGGTGCCGGCGTCGGCCGCGCCGACCAGCCCGGCCAGGGTCAGGCGCGCCGCCGGCGCCGGGTTGCGCGCCAGCCCGCGGGTCGCGACCCGGGCCAGCGCGTGGCCGGGCGGTGAGTCCGGCAGCCGGGCGATGGCGGCGGCCACCGTGCGGAGCGCCGCGCCGTCGACCAGCGGCGTGACGGCCGCGAACAGCCGGTACCGGAGCTGGTAGCTGGGCCCGGCCTGGGCCAGCGCGTCGACCAGCGCGGCGGCCGCGGCGGCCCGCTGGCCGTCGTCGCGCGCGCCGGCCAGGCCGACCGCGCGCCACAGATCGGCCGCGGCCGCGGTCGATGACGCGGTCGTGGCGGCCGCCACCAGGGTCGCCACCGGCAGCGGCGCCAGCTCGCGGGCGACGTCGGCGCGGGTGGTGACGGCGCCGCGGCCGGCCAGCCTCGACGAGCTGCGCGCGGTCGGCCCGGCCAAGGCGCGCACCGCGGCGGCGGCCACCGCCGGCGCGCGGGTCGCGGTCGCCACCGTCGCCAGCGTCGGCGCCGTCGGCGCCCAGCGCCGCCAGCGTCGCGGCCGCCGCGGCGATGCGGGGCGGCGGCAGCTCGTCGGCCTCGAGCGCAGCGGCCAGCGGCGGGATCACCGCGGGGTCGCGGATCTGGGCCAGGGTCGCCAGCAGCCGGCCCCGGGCCGCGCCGGTGGCGTCGTTGAGCGCGCTGCGGAGGGCGACCACCGCCGGCGCGCCCTGGCTCACCAGCAGGCGCATCGCCGAGTCGCCGGCCAGCCCGCCCGCGGCGACCTGGGCGGCCAGGGTCGGGCCCGGCCCCTCCGGGCGCAGCTCGAGATCCGCCAGGACCGCTAGCTCGGCCACCGCGGTGGTCCCGCCGCCGCGCGGCGCGCCGCGGCCGCGGTACACCTCGAGCAAGGCCACCGACACGCACCCGTCGAGCGGCACGGGCAGGGTGGCGGTGTAGGCCTGGCCGGCCGGCGCCCGCGTGGTGATCGGGTCGGGCACCTCGACGATCGCCGCGCCGGTGGCCGACTGCACCAGCAGCCGCGCGATCCGGTTGCGGCCGGCGTCGGCGCCCGGGACGATCCGCAGCGCCTGGGCCCGGCCGCCGCTCACCGTCGCGCGGTACGTCCACACCGTGCCGCGGCCGTCGTCCGGGCGGTCCTCGCGCCACGCGGTGGCGACGTCGCCGTCGGTGAGCGCACGCGGCGCCGTCAGCGCGCCGGCGTCGGTGGCGCCGGCCGCGGTCGACGCGGTGGCGGCGCGGTACCAGGTGGCCGGCAGCCCCGGGCCAGTGGCCACCGCGGTCACCGTCGGGGCGCCCGGCGGCGGCGTCACCGGCGTCGCCCCGGTCGGCACGAACCGGCGCGTCGCGGCGTCCCACCGCTCTCGGAACAGCTCGATGACCACGCCGTCGCACCGCCGCTGATCGGCGCGGGCCTGGAATCGCACGAGCCCGCTGGGCTGGGCCTCGACCCACTGCTCGTACTCGTCGTCATCGCCGGCGGCCCCGACCGGGCCCCGCCACACCTCGACCAGCGGCGCCCGGGCGGTGGTGCGGGCCAGCGCCACCGCCTCCCACCGGCCGCCCAGCCGGGCGCTGGCGACCACGAAGCCGCCGGCCGCGGTCAGGCGGGCCGCCGTCAGCTCGCCCGAGCCGGCCAGGGGCACCAGCTGGCCCCCGCCGTCGGCGCGCTCGATCAGGAGCTGCCCGGGGGCCTCGACCCGCACCGCGTCGACCGCGCCGTCGCCGTCGACGTCGACCGTCAGCGCCGCGTCGGGGCTCGCCGCGGCGGCGGCGGCCAGGGTCGACACCAGCGTGAACGCGACGACGGTTCGCATGGCGGCAGCCTACCGCGGCGCTTGCGGTGCGCGAGCACAAGCGGTAGCAACCCGGGCCCCATGCATCGCAAGGCCGACTACGGGTTCGAGCTGCCGCCGGCGCAGATCGCGCAGGCGCCGGCCGCGGCGCGCGACGGCGCGCGGCTCCTGGTGGTGGGCGCCGCCCACCGCACCGACGCCCGCTTCCCCGACGTGGTAGGCCACCTGCCGGCCGACGCGGTGGTGGTGGTCAACGACGCGCGCGTGGTGCCGGCGCGGGTCCGCTGCCACCGCCCGACCGGCGGCGCCGTCGAGCTGTTGTTCGTCGAGCCCGACCCGACCCCGGTCGGCCCGGGCCGGACCGCGTGGCGATGCCTGGCCCGGGCCCGGCGCGCGCTGCGCCCGGGCGATCCCCTGGCGCCTGACGCCGCGCCCGAGGTCACCATCGCCATCGCCAGCGAGCGCCTGGAGGGCGGCGCGGTCATCGTCGCGGTGCCGGCGCCCGACGTCGGCGCGGTGTACGCGCTGCTCGACCGCATCGGCGAGCTGCCGTTGCCGCCGTACATCGAGCGCGCCGCCGGCCCGTCGGGGGACGACCGCGACCGCTACCAGACCATCTTCGCGCGGACCCCCGGCGCGGTGGCCGCGCCCACCGCCGGCCTCCACCTGACCCCGGCCGTCGTCGACGCGCTGGCCGCCCGCGGCTGCACGGTGGCCACCGTCACCCTCCACGTCGGCCTGGGCACCTTCGCGCCGATCCGGACCGACGAGCTGGCCGCCCACGCCATGCACGTCGAGCGCTACGACGTCCCGGCCGCCACAGCGGCCCTGATCGCCAGCGGCCGGCCTGTGGTCGCGGTCGGCACCACCGTGGTGCGCACCCTCGAGAGCGCGGCCACCGCGCCGCGCCAGGTGGCGGCCGGCCCGGGCGCCACCGCGCTGTTCATCCGCCCCGACGCCGGCTTCCAGTTCCGCGTGGTCGATCACCTCATCACCAACTTCCACCTGCCGGAGTCGACGCTGCTCATGCTGGTGTGCGCGTTCGCCGGCTACGATCGCGTGATGGCCGCCTACCGGCACGCGGTCGGCGCCGGCTATCGCTTCTTCAGCTACGGCGACGCCATGCTCGTGACCCGGGAGGCGGCGTGAAGGTCGATCTACCGACCGCCGGGTTCACGCTCGAGATCGAGCGGGTGCTCGGCCGGGCCCGGGCCGGCTGGCTGCACACCCCGCGCGGATCGATCCCGCTGCCGGTGTTCATGCCGGTCGGCACCCAGGGCACCGTCAAGGCCATGACCCCGGGCGAGCTCGAGGCGGCGCCGCTCGACGCCCGCATCATCCTCGGCAACACCTACCACCTGTACCTGCGGCCCGGCCTCGACATCATCGGCGGCGCCGGCGGCCTGCACCGGTTCGCCGCCTGGGATCGTCCCATCCTCACCGACTCGGGCGGCTTCCAGGTGTTCAGCCTGGCCGGCATCAACAAGATCGACGACGACGGTGTCACTTTCCAGAGCCACATCGACGGCAGCCGCCACCGGCTCACGCCCGAGGTGTCGCTGCACATCCAGGGCGTCTTGGGCTCGGACATCGCCATGGCGTTCGATCAGTGCCCGGCCGGCGACGCGCCGCCACCGGACCAGGAGCGGGCGCTGCGCCGCACGACCGCCTGGGCCGCGCGCTCGGCTGCGGTCGTCCGGCCCCCGGGGCAGGCGCTGTTCGGGATCGTCCAGGGCGGCACCGATCTCGAGCGCCGGGCCCGCCACGCCGCCGAGATCGTCCCGATCGGCTTCGACGGCCACGCCATCGGCGGGCTGTCGGTGGGCGAGCCGATCCCCGAGATGTACCGGGTGCTCGACGGCTTCGCCCACACCCTCCCGGCCGATCGGCCGCGCTACCTGATGGGGGTGGGGACGCCGGCCGATCTCGAGCACGGGGTGATGGCCGGCGTCGACATGTTCGACTGCGTCATGCCGACCCGGAACGCTCGCAACGGCAACCTGTTCACGTCCCAGGGCCGGGTGGTCATCGGCAACGCCAAGCACAAGCAAGACTACGGTCCGCTCGATCCGGAGTGCCCGTGCACCACCTGCACCCGCCACAGCCGGGCCTACCTCCGCCACCTGTACAACGCCAAGGAGATCCTGGCCGCCCGGCTAGCCACGCTCCACAACCTCACCTTTTATGCCCGCCACATGCGGCAGCTCCGCGAAAAAATCTTGCAGGAAGGTCAGCCGGTTTGACCGGGCAGCCCCCCGAACATCCGGTGTGGCGGGATGTCGCGGGCCCCTGGCCAGCCGGCCGCGGCGTCCGTACGTCTTGACCCCCGTCAGGCCGGGTGCTACTCACCCACAACTTTTCGGGAACTTGGTCCGCTACCGAGACCCCACTGCAACGCGCTAGGAGAGCTGCCCATGCAAGCCATGTCGATGCCCATCATGATGGTCATGATCTTCGGAGTCTTCTGGCTCCTGATCATCCGGCCGCAAGCCAAGAAGCAGAAGGAGCACCAGGAGATGCTCGCGAAGCTCGGCAAGGGCGCGGTGGTCATCACCCGCGGCGGCATCATCGGCACCATCACCGGTGTCCAGGCCAGCGACGTGGTCGTCCTCGAGATCCAGGAAAAGGTCCGCGTCCGCGTCCCGCGCGCGTACATCGAGAACGTCTGGTCGGCCGCCGACGACAAGGGCGGTAAGGACAAGGACGCCAAGTCCGAGTCCAAGGCCGCTTGATCATCGCGCACGCTCCGCTCCGCTTCGCCCTGGCCGATCGCGCCTGGTAGTCGGGTCTTCGAGGTTCACTCATGGAACGCTCCCTTCGCAACCGCACGCTGTTCTTCGCCGGCCTGATGGCCCTCTGCGTGCTGTACCTGCTGCCGACCTTCGTCGGTGACTCGCTGCCGTCCTGGTACTACTTCCAGAAGAAGATCAGCCTGGGGCTGGACCTCAAGGGCGGGGCGCACTTCGTCTACAGCATCGATCTCGACACCGCGGTCGACGACAAGGCCGCCGAGCTCAAGCGGGACATCGAGACCCAGCTGGCCGAGAAGAAGATCGAGGGCACGGTGTCGACCCCAGCGGTGGCGCCCGGCGCGCTCACCGTCAAGCTGACCGACCCGGCCAAGGTGGCCGAGGTCCAGAAGCTCATCAACTCCGAGTACAGCGGCATCATCACCGGCCGGACCTGCGGCCCCAACGACGGCGCGGCGGTGTGCGTGCGCATCTCGTCGTCGTTCGCCGACGACGTCCGCAAGCGGGCGCTCGAGCAGGCGGTCAAGACCGTGCGCGATCGCATCGACGAGGACGGCGTGGCCGAGCCCACCGTCATCAAGAAGGACGATCAGATCATCGTCGAGCTGCCCGGCCTCAAGGACGAGGCCACCGACCGCATCCAGGAGATGATCGCCCGCACCGCCAAGCTGGAGTTCAAGATCGTCGCCAACGACTCGCCGCAGATGGCCGCCATCTTCCGCCAGGTCCGCGGCGCCGGCGCGGCCGAGGCCGAGGCCCAGGGCATCAAGGCCGAGGCCGACAGCTGGACCGTCGACAAGACCGGCCAGCAGCTCAACGACTACTTCATGACGGCCCCCGACCGCGTCGAGAAGCTGACCCTCGACGAGGCCAAGGCGGTCGGCTGCAAGTCGACCGAGGTCGACTCGACCGGCAAGGTCGAGTGCCTGGTGACCGGGCGCCGGGTGATGGAGCGCTACCTGGCCCAGCTGGCCACCACCGATCCGGCCACCAAGCCCGACGACGACCACGTGTTCGTCGAGCTGGTCGAGGCGCCGACCGGCAGCGGCTGGCGGCCCGAGTGGCGCTGTACTACCTCGAGCGGGCGGTGCGCCTGACCGGCTCGGCGGTGTCCAACGCCATCCAGACCTGGGACCCCAACACCGGCCGGCCTGGTGGTGGTCGAGTTCACCGCGACGGCGGCCGCCGGTTTGGCGACCTGACGTCGGGCAACGTCGGCAAGAAGATGGCGATCATCCTCGACGAGAAGGTGACGTCGGCCCCGGTGATCCAGGCCCCATCCGCGGCGGGCGGTCCAACATCACCGTGGCGGCGCCACCGCCGCCAAGCAGGGAGGCCGAGGCCAAGGCCCTGGTCAACGTGCTCAAGACCGGCTCGCTGCCGGCGCCGCTGCGCGAGGCGTCGCGGGCCCACCTGGGGCCGACCCTGGGCCGCGACGCGGTGGCCAAGGCCCAGCTGGCGTTCGGCCTGGGCGCGCTCCTGGTGTTCGCCATCATGCTGTTCGTCTACCGCTGGTCGGGCACCATCGCGGTGGCCGGCACCTTCGTGAACATCATCTTCCAGCTGACGGTGATGGCGGCGTTCGGCGCCACCCTGACGTTGCCCGGCATCGCCGCGCTGGTCTTGACCATCGGCTTCACCGTCGACGGCAACATCCTCATCTACGAGCGCATCCGCGACGAGCTGCACCTGGGCAAGTCGGTCAAGGGCGCGGTCGATCTCGGCTTCTCGCGGGCGTTCTCGAGCATCCTCGACGGTCAGCTCACCACCGCGGCCGCCGGCTGGGTGCTCCTGCAGTACGGCTCGGGGCCCATCCACGGGTTCGCGGTCCTCTTGCTCATCGGCATCGCCACCACCCTGTTCGTCAACGTGTGGGTCACCCGGCTCTTCTTCGACTGGTACATCGCGAAGAAGAAGGGCGAGCTGGCCACGATCTCGATCTGACCTGACGGATCGCCACCCCCCAGCTCGCGACGACCTCGACGCTCCAAGGATCGACCATGGCGGCCTCTGACCACAACTTTCGCTACCTGCTCAAGCCCGGCACCGACTTCGGCTTCGTGTCGAAGTTCCGCGCCTGGATGGTGATCTCGACCCTGATGGTCGTCGGCTGCATCGCCTCGTTGTTCATCAACAAGGCGGTGCGCGGCGACTACATGAACTGGACCATCGACTTCAAGGGCGGCACCGAGATCATCTACTCGTTCAAGGACAAGGCCGACCCGACCAAGTACGTCCAGCCCGACGCCGGCAAGATCCGCGCGGCGATGACCTCGGCCGGCGCCGACGGCTTCGACGTGTCGGAGATGACCTGGAGCGACGCCGGTGGCACCGCCCGCGGCGCGATGATCCGCACCCCGCGGTTCGGCGCCACCACGTCGGCCCAGCAGAAGGCCGCCGGCGAGGCGGTCACCGCGGCGTTCGGCGACCGCGGCATCGACGCCCTGCAGTGGTCCGGCGACCGCCTGTTCGTCCGGTCGACCTCGCACATCACCGATCTGGAAGTGGCGCCGGTCCTGGCCAAGCTCGACCTCGAGGTCAAGCCGTGGGGCGACACCGCCAAGCTGTACAGCACCGCCGACGAGGGCACCGGCGAGTACCGCCAGACCTTCTCGCTTTTCGGCCTCGAGCGCCAGTACGAGCTGGTGCTCGAGAAGGCGCTGCCCGACGTCGACGTGGTGATGGTCCAGACCTCGCAGGTGTCGGCCAAGGCCGGCAACGAGCTGCGCAACGACGGCATCAAGGCGCTGTTCTACGCGATGCTGCTCATCGTGCTGTACCTGGCGGTGCGGTTCGACGTCCGCTACGCGCCGGGCGCGATCTTCGCGACGTTCCACGACGCCATCATGGTGGTGGGCGTGTTCGCCATCACCTGGACCGACGTGTCGCTGACCTCGGTCGCGGCGCTGCTGACGGTCATCGGCTTCTCGGTCAACGACACGGTCATCATCTTCGACCGCATCCGCGAGAACCAGGTGAAGCTCAAGGACAAGAAGCTCGAGCGCATCATCGACATCTCGCTCAACGAGGTGATCGTGCGGTCGATGCTGACCTCGACGGCGGTCTTCGCGGTGACGCTGGTCATGAACGTGTTCGGCACCGGCCTGGTCCGCAACTTCGCCTTCGCGATGAACATCGGCGTCATCACCGGGGCGTACTCCTCGGTGTTCCTGGCGTCGCCGGTGTTCCTGTGGGTGTCGCAGCGCTGGTACAGCGGCCCGCCGGCCAAGGGCCGCGCGGCCGAGGCCTGAGCGCTCGTCCGCGGTTTTGGGTCGGGGCATGTCAGACCGACCCCCTAGGGTGCGCCCCGTGTTGGTGCGCCCCCTCGACGAGACCGCCGCGGCGCGCCTGGCCGCCCGGCTCCGGGTCCAGGTGCCCACCGCGCGGTGCCTCTTGGCTCGCGGCCTCGACGCCGAGACGGCGCCGGCCTTCCTCGATCCGCGGCTGGCCCGACTGCGGCGCCCCGAGGGGGAGCTGCCGATGGCCGGCTTCGCCACCGCCGCCGACCGGGTGACCCGGGCGGTCCTGCGCGGCGAGCGGATCGCCGTGTTCGGCGACTACGACGTCGACGGCGTGACCACCTGCGCGGTGCTCACCGAGTTCCTGCGCGGGTGCGGGGCCGAGGTGGTGGCCCGGGTGGCCCGGCGCGACGAGGGCTACGGCTTCGGCGCCGCGGCGGCGGCCGAGCTCATCGGCGGGCGGCCGGGCCTCATCATCACCGGCGACTGCGGCACCAGCGACCTGGCCTCGATCGAGGCGGCGCGCGCGGCCGACATCGACGTGGTCGTGGTCGACCACCACACCGTCCCCGAGCGTGGCGGTCACCCGGCGGTCGCGCTGGTGAACCCGCACCGGGCCGACTCGGCGTTCCCCTTCCGCGGCATGGCCTCGGTCGGCATCGCGTTCTACCTGGTCGCGGCGGTGCGGACCCGGTTGGCGGGGCAGGGCTGGTTCGCGACCCGGCCGGCGCCGGACCCGCGCGACCTGCTCGACCTGGTGGCGCTGGGCACCATCGCCGACCTGGTGCCCCTGGCCGACGAGAACCGCATCCTGGCGGCGGCCGGCCTGCGCATCGCCAGCGAGCGCAAGCGCCCCGGCCTGGCGGCGCTCCTGGCCGCGGCGGGCGTCACGCCCGAGCGCGCGGTCGACGAGCAGGTGCTGTCGTGGAAGCTGGGGCCGCGCCTCAACGCGCCCGGTCGCCTGGGCGACGCCGCGCCGGCGCTGGCGCTGCTCCTGGCCGGGCCGGTCGAGGCGGGGGAGGCCGCGGCGGCGCTGGAAGAGGCCAACACGCTGCGCCGCGCGGCGCAGGAGCAGGCCACGGCCGAGGCCCTGGCCGCGGTCGGCCCGACGCCGGGGCCGGCGATCGTCGTCGCCAGCGAGGGCTGGCTGCCGGGGGTGGTCGGCATCGTCGCCGCCAAGCTGGTGGACCGCTTCGCCCGGCCGGCGTTCGTCATCGCCCTCGACCCGGCCACCGGCCTGGGGCGTGGCTCCGCCCGCACCGCCGGCGGGGTCAACCTGTACCGGTCCCTGGCCGCGTGTGCGCCGCTGCTCGAGCGCTTCGGCGGCCACGCCGCCGCCGCCGGGCTGACCGTGCGCGCGTCGGAGGTCGACGCACTGCGCGAGGCCCTGGGCGCCGCGGTCCTGGCCGAAGGCTCGGGGCCGGTCGTCGCCGACGAGGGCGCCGACGCCGAGGTGCTGCTAGCAGAGGTGACCGAGGCGCTGGTGACCGAGCTCGACAGCCTGGGCCCGTTCGGACAGGACAGCCCGGCGCCGCGGCTGGTGGCGCGCGGCGTCGAGGTGGTCAGCGCGCGGCGGGTCGGTGACGGGTCGCACCTCAAGCTCGAGCTGCGGTGCCGTCGCACCGGCGCCACCCGCGGCGCCATCGGCTTCGGGCTGGGCGAGCGCGATCCGGGGCTGGGCGCCACGGTCGACGTGCTGTTTCGCCCGGTCACGTCCAGCTGGCAGGGCCGGGTCCGGGTCGAGCTCGAGCTGGCGGACGTCGCGCCCGTGAGCCGCTAGCCGACCTGGGCCACGGCTCGACCCGGCCGCGGACCGGCCGCGCGCCGCCCCGGGCTAGCTGGCGATCTCGCGCAACGACCGCAACAGCTCGCGGGCCTGGTCGGCGAAGTCGGCGGCGTTCTTCATCGACTGCCGGATCAGCTCGTACGAGGCGCGCGGGACCTGCATCGAGTACTGCTCGAACTCGCCCTCGGCCGCCATCACCTCGATGCGCAGGCTCGACAGCACGTCGTTGAGCGACGTCACCATCTCGGCCGCGCGGCCGCGGATCTCGACGGCCTTTTGCACCTTGGCGCTGCCGCTCTCGGCCTGGAGCGTGCCCTCCAGCTCGGACACCTTGGCCTTGAACCGGTCGCGCTCGACCTCGGCGTTGGACAGATCGTTTTCCAGATCCTCCATCCGCCGGGCCTTGTCCTGCCCGACCTTGCCGCCGCGGTACACCCGCAGCTCGGCCTGGAGCTGGTCGATCCGCCGCCGCAGCCGCCGGATCTCCTCGTCGTTGTCGCCGCCCGGGGGCGCGCTGGCCACCGGCGCAGGCTGGGCCATCGGCTGCGGCTGGGGCGCCCGCGCGACCTGGCCGAAGCCCTCGATGTTGACCGCCGCTGGGGCCCCGCCGCCGCCGACGGGGACCTGACCGAAGCCCTCGATGTTGACGCCCATCGGCGCCGCCTGCTGGGCACCGGTCGGGGACATACCCATCGGCTGGGGCACCGACTGCGGCGGCGGCACGTTGACCGGGGCCGGGGCCGGGGCCGGCTGGCCCAGCTGGCTGGTGTCGACGAACCGCAGCCACAGGCTGCCGCAGCGGACCGCGTCGCCGTGGCGCAGCATGTGCTGCTGGACCTGCTGCTCCTGGTAGAACACCTTGTTGGCCGAGCCGAGGTCCTCGACGATGTAGCCGCCGCCGGCCCACACGATGCGCGCGTGGTGGCGCGACACCATGGCGTCGTCGGTGCGGATCGCGCAGTCCATCGCGCGGCCGACGCGGATCTCCTGCGCGCCGAGCTCGATCGAGCCTTCGATGCCTTGGGCGTCGCGCCAGAGGACCTTGGCAGTCACCAGGCGTTATTGTCAGGTACGCGCGGGGTTTGCACAAGGTTTCTGCCCCGCCAGATGCACCAGCGGATCGCGCCGGCCCCGGCCGACCGGCCGCGGCGGGGTGACAGCTCCGTCGCCGCGTGGTACCCGAGCGGCATGTGCGGCGTCTTCGGCATCCATGGTCATGACGAGGCGGCGAACCTGGCGTACCTGGGGCTCCACGCGCTCCAGCACCGCGGGCAGGAGTCGGCCGGGTTGGTGGCGGGCGACAAGCTCTTGCGGCGCCACGTGGGGATGGGCCTGGTGTCGGACGTGTTCGACGAGAAGTCCCTGGCGCGGCTGCCCGGGCGCGCGGCCATCGGCCACACCCGCTACTCGACCGCCGGCAGCTCCGAGCTGCGCAACGCCCAGCCGTTCCTGTTCGACTACGCCGGCGGCTCGGTGGCCATCGCCCACAACGGCAACCTGGTCAACGCCGACGAGCTGCGCACCCGCCTCGAGGCCGCCGGGTCGATCTTCCAGACCACCAGCGACACCGAGTGCATCGTCCACCTGATGGCCAAGGTGCCGGAGTTCGACCCGGTGGCCCGGCTCATCGCCGCGCTGCGCCAGGTCGAGGGCGCGTACTCCCTGGTGGTCCTGTCCAACGACAAGCTCATCGGCGTGCGCGACCCCCACGGGTTCCGCCCGCTGGTCATCGGCAAGTGGAAGGACAGCTACGTGCTGTCGTCGGAGACCGCCGCGTTCGACCTCATCGAGGCCGAGTTCATCCGCGACGTCGAGCCGGGCGAGCTGGTGGTCATCGACGAGCACGGCCTGACCTCGCACCGGGTGCAGGAGGCGCCGGTCGCCAACAAGTTCTGCGTGTTCGAGCACGTCTACTTCGCGCGGCCCGACAGCCTGGTCAACGGCAAGGCGGTGTACCGGGCCCGCGAGCGCATGGGCATGCGGCTGGCGGTCGAGCAGCCGGCCGAGGCCGACGTGGTCATCCCGGTGCCCGACTCCGGCTTGCCGGCGGCCATCGGCTACGCCAAGCAGGCCGGCATCCCGTTCGAGATGGGCTTGCTGCGGTCGCACTACGTCGGCCGCACGTTCATCGAGCCCCAGGATTCGATCCGGCACTTCGGGGTCCGGCTCAAGCTGTCGCCGGTGCGGTCGGTGGTCGACGGCCGGCGGGTGGTGGTGGTCGACGACTCGCTGGTGCGCGGCACCACCTCGCGCAAGATCGTCAAGATGCTGCGGTCGGCCGGCGCCACCGAGGTCCACCTGCGCATCAGCGCGCCGCCGACCACCCACCCGTGCTTCTACGGCATCGACACGCCCAACCGCAGCGAGCTGGTGGCGGCGTCGCACACCATCGAAGAGATCGCCCGCTACGTGACGTGCGACTCGCTGGGCTACCTGTCTCACGACGGGCTGATGGGGGCGGTGGCCATGAAGGAGCCGGGCCCGGTCAACGCCGGCGGCTACTGCTCGGCCTGCTTCACCGGCGACTACCCGGTGCCCCTGGGCCGGCGCAGCGAGCTTGTGCCCGTGCGCCGCAGCGAGGTATAGGACCGCCATGACGCTCACGACGATCGACGTGCGGGAGACCCGCACCCTCCTGAAGGAGCTCTCGGACAAGGCCGAGTCGCTCCGGAGGTTACTTTGACCTCGATCCCAAGCGCCTGAAGATCGAGGAGCTGGAGTCCCTGGCGGCCGAGCCGTCGTTCTGGAACGACCGCGAGAAGGCCCAGGCGATCACCAAGCAGGCCAAGCAGCTCAAGTCGCTGGTGGCGGCCTACGACAGCCAGGTCCGCGCGCTGTCGGACGCCGAGGTGCTGCTGGACATGGCCGACGAGGCCGGCGACGAGGCCACCGGCAAGGAGGCGGTCGCCGCGGCCGGCGAGGTGCAGAAGGCGCTCGACGACCTCGAGTTCCGCCGGATGCTGTCGGGCGAGTTCGACGGCCAGGGTGCCATCGTCCAGATCCAGGCCGGCGCCGGCGGGGTCGACGCCTCGGACTGGGCCCAGATGCTCATGCGCATGATCATGCGCTACGCCGAGCGCAAGGGCTGGAAGGTCGAGGTGGTCGACGAACAGCCGGCCGAGGAGGCCGGGATCAAGGGCGCCACCATGATCATCACCGGCGAGAACGCCTTCGGCTTGCTCAAGGCCGAGAACGGCGTCCACCGCCTGGTGCGGGTGTCGCCGTTCGATCAGCAGGGCCGGCGCCAGACCTCGTTCGCGTCGATGACCATCACCCCGGACATCGACGACGACATCGTGGTCGACATCAACACCGAGGACCTGAAGATCGACACCTACCGGGCCGGCGGCGCCGGCGGCCAGCACGTCAACAAGACCGACTCGGCGGTGCGCATCACCCACCTGCCGACCGGCATCGTCGTCCAGTGCCAGAACGAGCGCAGCCAGCACTCGAACAAGGCCAAGGCGATGAAGATGCTGAGCGCGCGCATGTACGAGCTCGAGGTGTCCAAGCGCGAAGAGAAGGCCGCGGCCGAGGCCAAGGCCAAGCTCAAGATCGAGTGGGGCAGCCAGATCCGCAGCTACGTGCTGTTCCCGTACCAGCAGGTCAACGACCACCGCACCGAGGTCAAGACCAGCCAGGTGTCGGCCGTCCTCGACGGCGACCTCGACGACCTCATCCGCACCTACCTGCTGCAGCGCGCCGGCGAGCAGGCCTAGCGCTCACGGCGCGGCCGGCGGGGCGGCGGGGCCAGCGCGTCGGCGACCTCGCGCACCCGGACCACCCGCGATCTCACGGCCGCGGTGCGATCGGTCGGTGGCTCAGCGCGCGCAGTAGGCCGGGAAGCTGGCCGGCAGGCCGTTGGCCACGTAGGGCGACGGCCAGTCGCCGAAGCCGTTGTCGGCGAAGAACTGGGCCACCGACGGCGCGGCGTCGCGCGGGATCATGTGGCCCATGTTGTGGTTGCACAGCTCGGCGTAGTGGCCCTCGGCGGTCAACAGGGTCGCGAACCGCATCGCCGCGTCCTGGAAGTCGACGTTGAAGACGTTGTCGGTCGGGCCGCCGAAGAAGATCAGCGCCGCCGACTTGTTGTCGGGGGCGAGCGGCGGCGGGTTGAAGATGGCCGGCACGCCGCCGGAGTAGGTGGCCACCGAGGCGATGTAGCTGCCGCGCAGGAACGTCATGCCGGTGGTCTGCAGCCCGCCGGCGCTCATGCCCATCGAGTGGACGTGGTCGGTGTCGATGCGGCCGGCCTGGGCCAGGCACGCCATCACCTCGTCGGCGACCAGGAAGTCGTCCTGGCGGCTGCTCTGGTTGACGATGAACCACGGGAACTGGCCGGCGCTGGGATCCGACGACGGCGTGGCGATGACCGCGCCGGCGTCGACCAGGGCAGCCTTGGTCGCGCCCAGCGAGAAGTCGACCTCCGACGGGTTGCTGCCGGTGGCGAACCAGTAAAAGATCAACGGGCCCTTGGGCAGGTCGGCGCGGTAGGCCAGGTTGACCTTGCGCGGGGCGACGCCGCCCGGGGCGAACATCACGTCGCCCGGCGCCAGGGTGGGGCAGGTGCCGGTCGGGCTCGGCACGAACGCGTGCGGGGAGGTGTCGGCGTCGATCCCAGCGTCGGCACCGCCGGCGACGTCATCGCCGCCACAGGCGACCAGGGAACCGCAGGCGAGCAGGGACAGGGCGAAGGTGACGGACGCGGTGCAGCGCATGGGCCCGACTTGACCAGAGCCGGCCGGCGGTGGCCAGCACGATCGTCGCGGCCGACGCTGGCGATCGCTAACCGAGTGCGGCGCGCAGGTCGGCGCAGAGCTCGGCGGGATCCTCGAGGCCGATCGACAGCCGCAGCAGGTCGGGCGCCACCGGGGAGTCGGGCGGCTCGACCGACGCGCGGTGCTCGACCAGCGACTCGACACCGCCCAGGGACGTGGCCCGCGCGAACAGGGACAGCCGGCCGGCCACCGCGAGCGCGGAGGGGGCGCCGCCAGCCACCCGCACCGACAGCATCCCGCCGAAGCCGCCGGTCATCTGCCGCGCCGCGACCGCGTGGTGGCGGTGGCCTGGCAGCCCCGGGTACAGCACCTCGACCACCTGCGGGTGGCCGTCGAGCGCGGCGGCCACGGCCAAGGCGCTGGCGCTCTGGCGCCGGACCCGCACCGCCAGCGTGCGCATGCCGCGGTGGAGCAGCCAGGCCTCGAACGGGCCGAGGATGGCGCCGGCGTGGTGGCGGTGGTCCTTGAGCCGGGCCCACGGCTCGTCGACGGCGGCGGTCACCAGCGCGCCGGCGATCACGTCGGAGTGGCCGTTCAAGTACTTGGTGGCCGAGTGCATCACCAGGTCGGCGCCCAGCGCCAGCGGTCGGCTGTGCACCGGGGTGGCCGCGGTGGAGTCGACCGCCAGCCGGGCTCCGGCGGCCCGGGCGATGGCGGCGACCGCGGCGATGTCCGCCACGTCCCAGGTTGGGTTGGCCGGCACCTCGAGCCACACCAGGGCGGTGCGGCCAGGCCGGACCGCGGCGCGCACCGCGTCGGTGTCGCTGGTGTCGCACAGGGTCACCTCGACACCCCACCGGCGACCGAACGCCAGCAGCCAGCCGCGCAGGCCCCAGTACATCACCCGCGGCGCGACCACGTGGTCGCCCGGCGCCAGCGTCTGGAACACCGCGGCGGCCGCGGCCATCCCCGACGCGAAGGTCAGCGCGGCGGCGCCGCCCTCGAGCGCGGTCAGGAGCGCCTCGGCCGGCTCGACGCTGGGGTTGTCGTCGCGGCCGTAGGCCCGCGCCGACGGCAGCTGGTACGCGGCGTCGCGCGCGTAGGTCGTCGCCAGGTCGATGGCCGGCACCACGGCGCCGGTGTTGGCGTCGACGGGCGCGCCGCCGTGGGCCACCAGCGTGTCGAGCGCGCGCGGCGCGGTCACGGCGCCGCCGGCATGGCGGCGAGCTCGGCCTGGGCCTTGGCCAGCGCCTCGGGCTGGGCCAGCTCGGGTGGCAAGGCCTGCAGCACGTCGATCAGGGTGTGCCGCGCCGCCCGCTCGGGGGCCGGGCCCAGGGCCTTGGCCGCCTCGAGGTGGAGGCTGGCGACCCGGACCTTGCGCGGACCGTAGGCCTTGCCGAGCGCGTCCTCGGCCCAGGTCTTGGCCTGCGCGGCGTCGCCGAGCTTGAGGTACAGCCAGGCCAGGCGGTAGGGCGGGTCGTACTCGGTCGGCAGGTCCTTGGCCGACTGCTCGAGCGCCGGCACCTTCAGCTGCGCGCCCTCGCCGGAAGGAAGGTGTAGACCTCCGAGCGTTGAAGCTGTAGGTCATGGCCTGCTGGCGACGGCGCCGTCGCCGCCGCCTGGTCGAGCAGCGCCTGCTGGCGCCGCGCGATCGGGGTGGCCTCCGCGGCGCGGCCCAGCGCGACCAGGGCCTCGCGCAGGTTCATGAGCAGATCGCTCTTGTCGTCGACCGACAGCGGCGCGTCGGTCTTGTCGGCCAGCGCCGACAGGACCGTCACCGCCTGCTCGCGCAGCGCCTTGGCCGCGGCCGGATCGGCGTGGTCGTCGTCGGCGCAGGCCAGGCCCCACACCAGGAAGTCGGTGGCGTTGGCCGAGTCGCCGGTCTGGGTGGCGGCCGCGGTGCCCAGCGCCAGGCACCCGGCCACGTCGCCGGCCTTCTGCTTGGCGGAGATCTGCGCGACCAGCACGTCGGGGCGACGCGGCCAGCTGGGCCCGCCGGCCTCGAGGGCGGCGCCGAACGCGGCGTCGGCCGCGGCCCAGTCCTTCTTGATCGCCGCCAGGTCGCCTTCGCGCAGCTTGGCGAAGGCCGGATCGAGGGCGCCGCCGGCGGCCGCGGTCACCACCGCGTGGTCGCCGTCCTTCAAGAACTGGCGGAACTGCCCGGGCGACGCCGCGCCCAGCCAGCGGGCGGCGACGCTCTCGTCGCGGGGGTCGAGCACCACGTAGGTCGGCCAGTTCTGGAGCGAGAAGCGGGCGACCACCGCGGCGTTGGCCTCGCGATCGGTGTCGAGCCCGAGCCACACGTAGCGGTCGGCCAGCGGCGCCAGCGACGGATCGACCAGCACGGTCGACGCCATCGACAGGCAGGTGTGGCACCACGGCGCCCACAGATCGACCACCAGCGGCCGGCTGCTGGCCTTGGCGCAGGCCAGCGCCGCCGCGTAGTCGTCTTCGAACCACGCCAGCGGTCCCTTGCGGTGGTCGCCGGCGCAGGTGGTGGCCGCGGCGGCGCTGCCGCCGCCCGGGGCTGGCTTGGCGGCGGCCTGGTCGTGGTCGCGGCGTTTGCAACCACCCAGCGCGAGGGCGGCGGCGGTGACAATCCCGAGTGTCCTCATGGGGGCGTGATAGCACGAACTCGTATAGACTCCGCCGCCATGTCCGACGGGCCCAGCTACGACTCCACCCTCGACCGCATCATGGCCGAGCGCCGTGCCAAGGCCGCCACGCTGCGCGCCGCGGACCTCGACCCGTACCGCAACGACTTCCGGCCGACCCACGCGCTGGCCGCCATCCGGACCCAGTACGAGCCGACCCGGCCAGCGCCGCCAGCGCCCGACGCGCCCAAGGAGAAGGGCGCGCCGATCACGCCGGTCGACGGCGCGGTGGTGCGGGTGGCGGGGCGGCTCATGGCCAAGCGTGGCTTCGGCAAGACCGTCTTCGCGCCGATCCGCGACGGCTCCGGCGAGCTGCAGCTGTACCTGGCCATCGACCACTGCGCCGAGGCCGACTTCACCACCGTCGTGCCCGCGCTCGACGTGGGCGACATCGTCGGCGCCGAGGGCCAGGTGTTCTGGACCAAGCGCGGCGAGCTGTCGATCCTGGTCGGCCGGCTGGTCCTGCTGACCAAGGCGGTGCGGCCGCTGCCCGACAAGTGGCACGGGCTGACCGACGTCGAGGCCCGCTACCGGCAGCGCTACGTCGACCTGGCGGTCAGCCCCGAGGTGCGCGAGGTGTTCGTCAAGCGGACCCGGATCGTCGCCGGCCTGCGCCGCTACTTCGACGCCCGCGGCTTCCTCGAGGTCGAGACCCCGATGATGCACCCCATCATCGGCGGCGCCGCGGCGCGGCCGTTCACCACCCACCACAACGCCCTCGACATGCGCCTGTACATGCGCATCGCGCCCGAGCTGTACCTCAAGCGGCTGGTGGTCGGCGGGTTCGAGCGGGTCTACGAGATCAACCGCAACTTCCGCAACGAGGGGCTGAGCCGGCGCCACAACCCCGAGTTCACCATGCTCGAGTTCTACTGGGCCTACGCCACCTACGCCGACCTGATGGACGCAACCGAGGAGCTGATCACCGGCCTGGCCGAGGAGATCAACGGCAGCACCCAGCTCCAGTGGGACGGCGTCGACCTCGACCTGGCGCGGCCGTGGCGGCGCATCTCGGTGCGCGACGCGGTGCACGAGCTGGGCGGCGTCACCGCGGCCGACACCGCGACGCTGTTCACCGATCCGGTCGCCGGCGCCGAGCTGGCCCTGGCCCACGGCGTGCCCGCGGCCGACATCGTCCGGGTGTTGCTCGAGGGCGTCCCGGCCGACGTCACCCTCGATCGACCCGCGCTGGTGGCCCAGTTCAAGGACGGCGCGACCCGGGCCGCGGTGGCGCCGGCCATCGTCGCCCACTACCCCGACGGGCCGGCCGGCCTGACCGCCCGGCTGCGCGCCGGCCACCTGGGGTTCCTGGTGTTCGAGGCCACCGCCGAGGCCAAGCTGCAGCAGCCGACCTTCCTGACCGACTTCCCGCTGGCGGTGTCGCCGCTGGCCCGCCGCAGCGATCGCGACCCCGCGGTGTGCGACCGCTTCGAGCTGTTCGTGGCCGGCAAGGAGATCGCCAACGGCTTCTCCGAGCTCAACGACCCCGACGACCAGCGCGCGCGGTTCCAGGCCCAGCTGACCGCCAAGGCGGCCGGCGCCGACGAGACCATGGACTACGACGAGGACTACTGCCGCGCGCTCGAGGTCGGCATGCCGCCGACGGCGGGTGAGGGCATCGGCGTCGACCGCCTGGTCATGATGCTCACCGGCGCCGCCTCGATCCGCGACGTGATCTTGTTCCCGTTGATGCGACCCGAGTAGCGCGGCGGCACCGGAAGTGGTAGCCGAGTGAGGCGCGCGATGAGCAAGAGCCGGTTCCAGACCTTCGTGGCGCTGCGCTACCTGATGGCGCGGCCGCTCCACGTGAGCGTGGTGGCGCTGGTCGTCGGGGCGGTGTGCCTGGGGCTGGGCGCCGCCTCCCACCAGCTCCTGGTGTACCTGGTCGAGCGCTGGGTCGATGGCCGGCCCGCCATCCTGGTGCGCGAGGCCGACGCCCCGGCCTACCTCGACTACGTCAACTACGCGATGATCGCGTTCTACGTGGTCGGCGGGTTGTGCATCTACTCGTTCTTCGTCCGCATCTTCTTCACGTTCTACTCGACGGTGTCCATCGTCGGCGTGTCGATCGGCTGCGCCGCGTTGGTGACGGTGTTGTCGGTGATGAACGGCTTCGAGGGCGATCTGCGCAAGAAGATCCTGGGCTCCAACGCCCACGTCCAGGTCACCCGCGACGACGGCGACTTCGTCGAGTGGGAGGCGGTGCGGGCCAAGCTCGACGCGCTGCCCGGCGTGGTGGCGTCCACGCCCTACGCCACCAGCGAGGTGGTCATCGCCGCCAACAGCAGCTACTCGAACGTCATCATCAAGGGCATCGACGTGGCCAGCGCGGTCGAGGTGTCGTCGCTGCGCAAGAGCCTCGACGATCCCGAGGCACTCGACCGGCTTGAGCCGCTGGTGGTCGACGACTTCGACGCGCCGGCGGTGGTGCCCGACGGTCCGCCGGCCCCCGACGCGGTCGACCCCGCGCCGGCCGATCTGCCCACCGCCGGCGACCCGGTCGACTTCAGCGACCCCGAGCAGGTCCCGTCCGAGGGAGCGCCCGCCGCCGGGGCGGCCCCCGCCGCGGTGGCCCCGGCCCTCGATCCGGTGCCCGACGACTTCGCCGAGGGCGCCCCGGTGCCCGACGCGCCCCCCATCGACCTGACCGAGGACGCGCCGCCCGATCCCCGGCTGGTCGCCGACAACGGACGGGGCCCGTCGCGGGTCGCGGGCCTGTCGGGGGTGCTGGTCGGCCGCGAGCTGGTCAAGCAAATCCACCTGTTCACCGGGCAGGAGGTGCGGCTGGTGTCGCCGCTGGCCGACCCGATGAACCCCGACGCCAACGGCACCCCGATCCCGTTCAACCGCGACTACCGCGTGGCCGGCCAGTTCTACACCGGCATGTACGAGTACGATCTCAAGCTGGTCTACGTGTCGCTCGACTCGTTGCAGCGGTTCCTGCGGCTGGGCGACGCGGTCGACGGCATCGAGGTCCGCATCGACGACCCCGACAACGTCGACCGGATGGTCAAGCGCATCGGGGCGGCGCTGGGCCCGGACTACCGGGTGGCAGGCTGGCGCGAGCTCAACCGCAACCTGTTCTCGGCGCTCAAGCTCGAGAAGATCGCCATGTTCATGATCCTGGCGATCATCATCATCGTGGCGGCGTTCTCGATCCTCGGCACGCTGATCATGACCGTGGTCGAGAAGGCCCGGCAGATCGCGCTGCTCAAGACGCTGGGCGCCAGCGACAACGGCATCATCGGGGTGTTCGTCATCCAGGGGTCGCTCATCGGGCTGACCGGCGGCACGATCGGCGTCTTGTTCGGCCTGGGCCTTTGCACGTTCGTCCAGCGCTGGGGCGTGGCGATCAACCCGGACGTCTACTACATCAGCAAGGTGCCGGTGGAGGTCGACCCGTCGACGGTGCTGCTGGTCTACGTCGCCGCGCTCACGCTCAGCTTCCTGGCCACGATCTACCCGGCGGTGCTCGGCGCCCAGCTGCGCCCGGCGGCCGGCCTGAAGAAGGTGTGAACCGGCGCCGCCCGCTGTGGCGCGAGCGGCGCGGTCGGTGTGAACGCGGGGTCATGGTCGCCGCGCCTGCGGGGCGTCACGCGCGGGCGGTCGCCTGGCACGGTGGTTGCTGTACCCAGGGCATGCGCACCGTGCTCGTGCTCGCCGTCCTGTCATCTTCGGCCTCCGTCGCCTCGGCCGGGACCTACGTCTCGCTCGGCGTCGGCGGGACGCCGAGCGGGCAGGGCGCGCTCGCCGTGCCTGCGTCGTCGGGGGACAGCGGCGTGCCGCAGCAGCGGGTGGCGCTGGGCCAGGGCCTCGGGCGCCTGGCGGTCGAGGCGTCGCTGGGACGGTTCGCCATCGGCGGCGGCAGCGCGGTCGCCGCGGGCGTCCACGCCCGGGTGACGGTGCCCCTCGACGGCCACCTGAACCTGTTCGCCCGGCTGGGCATGGAGCGCGTGTGGCTCGCCGACCTGGCGCCCAGCCTGGGCGAGGCCGCGGACGGCGGCGTCGGTGGCCTGGGCCTCGAGTACCGCGTCGACGCGCCGATCATCGGGCAGGGGGCCCTGTGGGCCGAGGTGAACCAGGATCAGCTGACCTTCGACGGCGGCGCGACCGGCGGCGTGCGGATGTGGACCGTGGGGCTGACGCTGGGCCTGTAGGCGGGCCCGGGCGCAGCGGACCGGCGCGAGTCCTGAGTGATCTCGCAGGCAACCCGGGTCGGTCGGTCGGGGTCCAATCGCGTTGACAGGCCCAGACCCGCCGACTAAGTTCCGGCGCCGCCACGAGAAATTGCGTGATCGACGACTCCTCGCACCAGCCCGCCGCCGCCGCGAATCCGTCGCAACTGCCCGTCGCTCGCGCGGTCACGTCGCCTCGGCCGGGCCGGTCTGGCGTCGGCGCCAAGGTCGACATCGTCGGCGTCGGCAAGGACTACATCCACGGCGGGCGCGTGCTGTCGGTGCTGGCCGGCGTCGAGCTGCACCTGGCGGCCGGCGAGATGGTCGCCGTGGTCGGCTCGTCGGGCGTCGGCAAGTCGACCTTCCTCCAGATCCTCGGCACCCTCGACCTGCCGACCCGCGGGTCGATCCAGTTCGACGGCGAGGAGCTCACCACGATGGGCCCCGAGCGCCTGGCGATGTTCCGGAACCAGAAGATCGGCTTCGTGTTCCAGTTTCACCACCTGCTGCCCGAGTTCACCGCTCTCGAGAACGTCATGATGCCCGGGCTCATCCAGCGCACACCCAAGGCCGTCATCCGCAAGCGCGCCACCGAGATCCTCAGCCAGGTCGGCCTGGCCAAGCGCCTCACCCACAAGCCGTCGCAGCTGTCGGGCGGCGAGCAGCAGCGGGTGGCCCTGGCCCGGGCCATGGTCCTCGAGCCCGCGTTGCTCCTGGCCGACGAGCCCACCGGCAACCTCGATCCCCACACCGGCGAAGAGATCCATGAGCTGTTCATCGAGCTCAACCGCGAGCGCGGCTCCACGCTCCTGGTGGTCACCCACAACCTCGAGCTGGCCCGGCGCATGCCGCGGACCTACAAGATGACCGAGGGCGGTCGCATGGTCGAGGTGGCGGCGTGACCGGCGCGCGGGTCGGGCGGGCGGGGGCGTGGCTGGCTGCGATCGGCCTGGCGGTGCTCGCCGTGGTCGCGACCGCGTCCGCAGCGTGGGCCCAGGGCGACCCGGCCGACGCCACCGACGGCGTCGGCGAGGTGCCCCGGCTGGCCGGGCGGCCCATCGACCGCATCCAGTTCCGCGGCAACCGCAAGGTCGAGGGCGACGCCATCCGGGTCAACCTGGTGTCCAAGGTCGGCGCGGTGATCGAGCCGGCCAAGGTCCGCGACGACGTGCGGGCGATGTGGAAGATGGGGTTCTTCTCGGACATCGTGGTCGAGGCCGAGCTGGCTCCCGGCGGCGGCGCCATCCTGACCTTCGCGGTCAAGGAGAAGCCGTCGGTCCGCAAGATCCTCATCGACGGCGCCCACGAGCTCGAGCTCGACAAGATCAACGAGGAGGTCACGCTCGAGCGCGACGCCATCCTCGACGTGACCAAGGTCAAGGACAACCGCGACAAGATCGCCGCCCTGTACAACAAGAAGGGCTACTACCTGGCGTCGGTCGACTACGAGATCAAGCCGGTCAACGAGGCCGAAGTCGACGTCTGGTACACCATCCACGAGCGGGCCAAGATCCAGATCCGCGGCGTCGACTTCATCGGCAACAAGGCCATCCCCGACGCCGAGCTGCGCGGCTACATCGCCACCCGCACCGGCGGCGCGCTGTCGTTCCTGTCCGACAGCGGCACGTTCAACGAGTCCGACTTCGAGCGCGACCTGGTGATCCTCACCGCCCACTACTGGGATCAGGGCTACGCCGCGGTCAAGATCGGCACGCCGCGGCTGCAGCTGTCGCGCGACAAGAAGTACATGTACGTGGCCATCCCCATCGACGAGGGGCCGGTCTTCCACTACAGCGACATCAAGTTCAAGGGCTCGCTCATCGGCGACGAGGCGGTCCACAAGCAGAAGCTGGTGTCGCACCCGGGCGATCGCTTCAGCCGCACCGGCCTGGCCGGCGACCGCGAGCGCCTGGCCAGCTACTACATGGACCAGGGCTACGCCTACGCCAACGTGTCGCCGATGACGGTCCCCAACATGACCGACCACACCATCGAGCTGGTGTGGGAGATCGAGAGCGGCAAGAAGGCGTACTTCGAGCGGATCAACGTCCGCGGCAACTCCAAGACCCGGGACAAGGTCATCCGGCGCGAGATGAAGATCGCCGAGGGCGAGCTGTACTCGTCGACCAACCTCGAGGAGTCCAAGCGGCGCATCACCGCCCTGGGCTTCTTCGAGTCGGTCGAGGTGTCGACCAGCAAGGGCAGCTCCGACGAGCTGGTCGAGGTCAACGTCGAGGTGACCGAGCGCCCCACCGGCACCTTCCAGATCGGCGCCGGGTTCTCGTCGGTCGAGAACTTCATCGCCCAGGCCCAGATCTCGCAGAACAACCTGTTCGGGCGCGGCCAGACCCTGGCGCTCCAGGCCCAGCTGTCGAGCCTGCGCCAGCTGTTCCTGTTGCGCTTCGTCGAGCCGTACTTCCTCGACACCAACTGGACCTTCGCGTTCGACCTGTACAACCAGAGCCGGGCGTTCAACGACTTCTCGCGCAACGCCGCCGGGTTCAGCCTCACCTGGGGCTACCCGCTGTCGTACGAGGCCCGCGCCTTCGTCACCTACAAGCTCGAGGACGTCGGCATCTCGACCGGGTCGAGCGGGTTCGCGACCCTGGGCGCGATCCGCCAGCCCATCTCCAACCAGCAAGTCGCCAACCTGTTCCGCGGCGGGGTCACCTCGTCGGTGCGGGCCTCGCTGCAGTGGGACTCGCGCAACAACCGGCTGTTCCCCACCGGCGGCTGGTTCGACAACGTGTTCCTCGAGTACGCCTCGCGGTTCACCGGGTCGGAGAACGTTTTCTGGCGGTGGGGCGGCTACCTGCGCCACTACCGGCAGCTGTGGGGCCCGTTCGTCCTGCACCAGAACGTCGAGCTCGGGGTGACCACCTCGACCGATCCGCTGGGCGTGCCGATCAGCGAGCGCTACCTCATCGGCGGCATCTACGACGTGCGCGGCTTCAGCCCGCGGTCGCTCGGGCCGCGCCTGCGCACCGGCATCAACCCCGACGCCGGGCTTTCCTCGCTGCCGCTGGGCGGCAACATGCAGATCATCTGGAACACCGAGGTCGAGTTCCCGCTCATCAAGCGGCTGGCCATCTCGGGCGTGGTGTTCTTCGACATGGGCAACGCCTACAACCTCGAGGCGCGGTACTGCAGCGGCCTGGCCAGCGTCAGCGCCAGCGTGTCGCCCAAGTACGACCCGTGCTTCCGCTTCCCCGAGTCGATCACCACCGGCCTGCGCAAGTCGGTCGGCTTCGGGTTCCGGTGGGTGTCGCCCATCGGTCCGCTCCGGTTCGAGTGGGGCATCCCGCTCGACCGGCAGACCGGGGAGGACCCCCTGGTGTTCGAGTTCACCATCGGTAACTTCTTCTGATCGGCCGGCCTGGATCGACCAGGCCGTCGCGACGCAACGGACGGCCGCTGGCCGCGCGGGGCGGGCCCGGGATCGGGCGGCGGCCGGGCGGCGGGGCCGGTTGAATTCCCACCCGCCTTGGATCGTCGCATTTGACCAGACGCGGATTGCCGCGTAGTACGTCCCCGGAGGCACTCTCAATGGCTCGCACTCGTTCTTCGTTGTCGTCGTTCGCGGTCGCGCTCGGGCTCGCGCTCGGCATCGGCCTGGTCTCGGCCCCGGTGGTGGGCCTGGTCGCCGCTGCGCCCCCCACCCCGGGGAAGTTCGGGGTGATCGACCTCGAAAAGACGCTCTACGACACCCCCGCTGGCAAGCGCGCCAGCGAGGCGTTCGACAAGACCCGCAAGGCCAAGCAGACCGAGCTGGACAAGAAGCAGAAGGACCTGCAGAAGGCCGCCGCCGAGCTCGACAAGCAGGCCGCGGTGCTCAAGCCCGACATCCTGGCCGAGAAGAAGAAGGTCCTCGAGCAGCAGTTCGTCGAGCTGCAGCAGACCTACATGAAGCTCGAGCGCGACCTGGCGGGCGAGCGCACCAAGCTGGTCCAGGAGGTCCTGAAGAAGGCCACCCCGATCATCGAGAAGCTGGCCAAGGACGGCGGCTACACGGTGATCTTCGACCAGAGCGCGACCCTGTGGGTCGACAGCGCGAGCGATCTGACCGCCGCGCTCAACGCCCAGATGAAGTGATCGGGGCCGGGCGCGGCCCGGGATCGCGGCGCCCTGGCGCCCACAGCCGAAAGGCGAGGTGGCGGCGGGTTTGAGCGAGGATGCGGGTTTGACAGGGACCGGCGGCGTCGGGTAAGACGCCGGCCTCGCCTCGGCGTGGCCGAGGATTGCGAAGGACGCTTCCTCATGTACGACACCTCCGACATCCGCAAGGGCCTGAAGGTCCTCCTCGACGGCAACCCGTACAACGTCGTCGAGTTTCAGTTCATCAAGCCCGGCAAGGGCGCGGCGTTCACCCGCACCCGCTTCAAGAACCTGCTGACCGGCGCGGTGATCGAGCGGAACATCCGCTCGGGCGAGAAGCTCGAGCCGGCCAACGTGGAGGAGCGCAACATGCAGTACCTCTACAAGGACGCCGAGGACCTCGTCTTCATGGACGAGAAGAGCTTCGAGCAGGTCCAGGTCCGGGCCGAGATGATCGGCGGCGCGGCCGGGCTCATGAAGGACAACCTGCCGTGCACGGTGCTGTTCTTCAACGAGCGCCCGGTCGACGTGACCCTGCCGACGTTCGTGGTCCTCGAGGTCACCGCGTCGGAGCCGGGCGTCCGCGGTGACACCTCGGGCAACGTGACCAAGCAGGCCACGCTCGAGACCGGGGCCGAGGTCGCGGTGCCGCTGTTCATCAACATCGGCGACATGCTGAAGATCGACACGCGCACGCAAGAGTACGTCGAGCGCGTGAACAAGAAGTGAGCGGGCCGATCCGCGGCCGGGTGCTCGCCAAGGACGGCGACGACGCCCTGGTGCGGACCGCCCGCGGCGACGTGCGCGTGAAGCACGCCGCCGGGGTGCTGCCCGGCGATCTGGTCGAGCTGGCCGGGGCTGGGCAGCCGCTGGTGCGGGTGCGCAAGTACCCCCGGACCGAGTACCCGCCCCGGGGCTCGGAGGTGGCCCGGCTGGGCCCTGGACGGCGCGGCAACCTGGCGGCGCGCGGCCGCATGATGGCGGCGCTGCGCGAGTTCTTTGGCGCGCGGGACTTCGTCGAGGTCGACACCCCGCTGGTGGTGCCGTCGCCTGGGCTCGAGGTCCACCTGACCGCGGTGCCGGCCGGCAACGGCTTCCTCATCACCTCGCCCGAGTACCAGATGAAGCGGCTCCTGGCCGCCGGCATGGAGCGGATCTACCAGGTATGTAAGTGCTTCAGGATGGGCGAGGACGGCGTCCATCACCAGCCCGAGTTCACCATGCTCGAGTGGTACCGGGCGTGGCAGGACCTGGAGGCGGTGGCCCAGGACACCGAGGCGCTGGTGGCCCACGTGGCCCGGGCGGTCAACGGTCGGCCCACGGTCCAGGTCGGGGAGCGCCGCATCGACGTCGGGGCGCCGTGGCTGCGCCTGACCGTGGCCGAGGCGATGTACGACCACGCCGGGGTGGCGGTGCGCGGCGACGAGAGCGTGGCCGAGCTGACCGCCGCGGTGACCGCCGCCGGCATCGCGGTGGGCACGGCCCGGCACTGGGACGACGTGTTCTTCACCGCCTTCGTCGAGCGGGTCGAGCCGGCGCTGGCGGCGATCGACCGGCCCATCCTGCTCCACGACTGGCCGGCGCCGCTGGCGGCGCTGGCCCGCCGCAAGCACGGCAACCCCGCCGTGGCCGAGCGGTTCGAGGCCTACCTGGGCGGCGTCGAGCTGGCCAACGCCTTCGGCGAGCTGACCGATCCCATCGAGCAGCGGGCCCGCTTCGTCGACGATCTGGCCAGCCGCAAGGCCCGCGGCCTGCCGCAGTACCCCATCGACGAGAAGCTCCTGGCGGCGCTGGGCGAGGGCCTGCCGCCGTGCGCCGGCATCGCGCTCGGCGTCGATCGGCTGGCGATGCTGGTGCTGGGCGCGCCCACCATCCGCGACGTGGTGGCGTTCGCGGCCGGCGAGCTGTAGGGCGGCGCGGGTCGGGGCCGGGGCCCGTCGGTCAGGCGCCGCGCCGCTCGGGGTGGAGCACCTCGAACAGCTTGCGGCGGGTGATCGGCTTGGCGATGACCGCGGCCACGCCCAGATCGCGGGCGCGGCGTCGGTGCTCGGGCGTGGCCCGGGACGACACGATGATGACCGGGACGGTCGCGGTCTTGCGGTCGGCCCGCAGCCGGGCCACCAGCTCGAGGCCGCCGACCCGCGGCATGTCGAGATCGGTCACCACCAGATCGTAGCGCAGCTCGCGGGTGAGGTCCCAGGCCCGGCCGCCGTCCTCGGCGGTGTCGACGATCCAGCCGTCGCGGGCCAGCATCGACGACAGCGCCTCGCGGATGGCCCGGGAGTCGTCGACCACCAGGGCCCGGCCGGCCGGCGCGGCGCGGGCCGGATCGAGGCCGCCGTCGTCGGATACGGTGTGGCCGGGGTAGGCGGTCCGGACCAGCGCGGCCGGGTCGAGGATCAGCTGGACCTTGCCGGAGCCGCTGATGGTCGCGCCGGCGTACAGCGGCAGCGGCGCCAAGAGCGGACCCAGCTGCTTGACCACGATCTCGCGCGGGCCGACCACCTTGTCGACCGCGCACACCAGCCGCTTGTCGGCGTAGGCCACCACCACCGCGGGCCGGCGGCCGGTGCCGGGCTCGCCGTGCCCGGTGGCCAGCAGGTGCGCGAGGTCGAGCAGCGGCACCTGCTCGCCGCCGACCGGCCAGGTGGCGGCGGTCGGATCGACGGTGATCACGTCGATGACCTGGGCGTTGGGCAGCGCGTACACCTGGCCGTGCACCTTGAACAACATCGCGTGGGTGACCGCGGTCGACACCGGCAGGCGCAGCGTGAAGGTGGTGCCGCGGCCGGCGGTCGACGACATGCGGATCTCGCCGCCCAGCCGGGCGATGGTCTCGCGCACCAGGTCGAGCCCGACCCCGCGCCCGGCCAGCTCGTCGGCCTCGTCGCGGCTGGACACCCCGGGCGCGAACAGGGCCGACATCACGTCGTCGTCGGACGCCAGCTCGGCCCGGGCCGTGGTCCACCGGCCGCGCTCGACCAGGCGGGCCCGCAGCTTCTTGGCGTCGACCCCGCGGCCGTCGTCGGCGACCTCGAGCACCACCAGGTTGCCCTCGGCCCGCGCGCTGATGGTGATGGTGCCGGTGGCCGCCTTGCCCCGCAGCACGCGCTCCGAGGGGCTCTCGATGCCGTGGGCCACCGCGTTGCGCAGGATCTGGATCAGCGGGTCGGTGACCTTTTCGGCCACCGCCTTGTCGAACTCGGTGTCCTCGCCGCGCGTGCGCAGCTCGACCTTGATGCCGCCGGCCCGGGCCGCGGCGCGCAGGGTCCGGGCCAGCGTGGCGAACAGGGCCCGGGCGGTCTGCATGCGGACCCGGGTCAGGCCGCGCTGCAGCTCGCCGAGGGTCCGGCGCATGGCCTCGGTCTCGTCGAGGAGCGCCGCGCTCGACTGGGCCAGCTGGGTGGCCAGGGTGGCCAGGTGCTCCTCGATCCCGCGCAGCGCGTCGACCTCGTGGGCGCCGTCGCTGAGCTGGTCGCGCAGGTCCTGGCGGGTCCGGCCCAGGTCGCGGGTCAGGGTGCGCAGCAGCTGGACCCGGCGCTCGATCCGGTTGCGGTCGAACAACAGCTCGCCGGCCGACGCCATCAGCTCGTCGATGCGCTCGGGCTCGACCCGCAGGAGCGTCCGCGCGTCGTGGGAGCCCGACAGGTCGGCGGCGCCGAAGCTGGCGGTGCCGCCGGCGTCGTGTTCGTCGAGCACCACGCCGTCGAGCGCGCGGGTCGGCCCGGTGTCGTCGTCGCCACGGCTGGCCCGGCGCGGCCGCGGCGGGTCGGCCCACGGCGCCAGCAGCACCCGGACCCGCTCGGCCAGGTCGGCCGCCGCCAGGGGCTCGGCGAACGCGTCGATGTGGGCGCGCAGGCCGTCGGCGATCTCGACCACCGCGTCGCCGAACGCCGGCGACCACGGCCGGACCCCGTTGCGGACGTGGGCCAGGGCGCCCTCGAACTGGTGGGTGAGGTCGACCACCTCGGTCAGGCCGACGGTGCCGGCCGCGCCCTTGAGCGTGTGGGTCACCCGCATCATCTCGAGGACGGCGTCGGGCGTGACCGCGCCGCCCAGGGCCAGGCCGGTGACCAGCTCGAGGGCCTCGTGGGCCTCGTCGCGGAACAGCTGCCGCAGCATGGTCAGCTCGTCCTGGTCGAAGTCGGAGAAGAGGTCGCGGTCAGCCAAGCGTGGTGTCTCCGTCGAACGACACCGCGATGCGCGCGCCGGTGGTCGAGTCGCGCACCCCGACCGGCGGCTCGTCGGGGTCGTCGCCGCGCGCGGCGTTGGCGTCGGCGATCGCGCGCCGGACCAGGGCCGACGGATCGAGCAGGGCCAAGGTGCGCCCGCGCCCGTCGATCACCGCGGCGGCGTCGCCGACCAGGGTGGCGACCTCCTCGACCTTGTCGACTCGCAAGGCGGCCGACACGCCGTCGATCTCGACCAGGAGCGCGGCGTCGCCCTGGCGCGGCGCGGCGGGAGCGCGCGCGACCTCGGTCGTCGGCGGTCGCGCCAGCACCGCGATGTCGAGCACCGGGATCAGGTGGCCGCGGAGGTTGAACGCGCCGGCCAGGCCGGGCGGGGCGGTGGGGACCGCGGTCACGAACCCGAGCGAGATCACCTCGCGCACCCAGCGCAGCTCGACCGCGAGGCGGGTGCCGCCAAGTGTGAAGACGATCACGTTCCGCAGGTCGTCGGCCACCGCTACAAAGCATACGCAGATCCGCGCGATGGCGTACACTGGGGCGATGATCTCCCGCACCGTGCCCGGTCTCGTCCTCGCCGCGCTGGCCGCGGCTGCCTGTGGTAGCGATGGTGGCGGTGGCGGCGGCGGCGACATCGACGCCGCCCCCGACGTGGTCGACGCCGCCGTCGACGCGGCGGTGCCGCAGGGCTTCACCCGGCTGGTCGGCCGGTCGTGGTCGCTGCCGCCCGGCGCCAGCGACACCTACCGGTGCGTCCGGCTGACGCTCCCGACCGCCGTGACGGTGTCCGAGATCATGGCGCAGTCGCCGCTGGGCACGCACCACACGGTGCTGTCGATCGCCAGCGGGTCGTCGGCCGGCGCCGACGGCGAGTTCAACTGCTCCGCCGGCGACCTCGGCATGGTCATGCTCTACGCCTCGGGCGTGGGCACCTCGCCGCTGGTGTTCCCGGCCGGTGTCGGCATGACCATCCCGGCCGGCACCCAGATCCACCTGAACCTGCACCTGTTCAACACCACGGACAACGTGCTGAGCGGCGAGACCCAGATCCTGGTGAAGGCGCCGGTGACCCCGCCCACCCAGATGGCGGAGAACGTGTTCGCCGGCTCGTTCAACATCGTGGTGCCGCCGGGCGCCACCCGCACCGTCGTCGGTGGGTGCACCGTCAACCGCGCCTACAAGATCTTCGCGCTGTGGCCGCACATGCACCAGATCGCCACTCACCAGAAGATCGAGCTCATCCGCAACGGCACGCCGATGGTGCTGCACGACGCACCGTTCGCCTTCTACGAGCAGAACTACTTCCTGCAGGACCCCGAGATCGACGTCCAGCCCGGTGACCGGTTGCAGGTCAGCTGCACCTACGAGAACACCACGAGCTCGACGGTGACCTTCGGCGACTCGTCGAACCAGGAGATGTGCTTCGCCGGCCTGTACCGCTATCCGGCCAGCGGCGGCGGCAACATCTTCGAGTGTACCGGCGGCTGAGCCGCGGTCGCGGCCGTCGTCGCCCGCGTACCCGCGGCGGCGGCCCTTACCCCTTGACCGGGTCGGGGATGTTGGTCGCGGTGGCCGAGGCGACGGCGGCCTGCTTGACCCCGCCGGGGTTGACGTCGATGGACGAGCCCTTCAGGTTGACCAGGTTGCCTTTGATGGTCACGCCCGAGGTGCCGGTGGCGTTGACCTCGGACGACTTGCCGTAGAGCCCGACCTCGGTCTTGCCGGTGATCTTGATCTCCTTGGCCAAGACGACCAGGTCGTCCTTGCACTGGATGGCCACGTCGCCCTGGCTGGCGGTGATCTCGATCTTGTTGTTCTTCTTGTCGATCTTGATCTCGCCGATGCCGGCGCCGTCGACGATCGACAAGAACTCCTCCACGTCCTCGAAGGTGACCTTGTGGCCGGTCTTGGACTTGATGACCCGGCGGGCGTTCTTGCCGTCGCCGTTGTTGTCCGAGGCCTTGTCCTTGCCGTTCCACAGCGCGCCCAGCACCAGCGGGCGGCGCATGTCGCCGTGCTCGAAGGCGATGACCACCTCGTCGTCGACCTCGGGCATCGAGAACCAGCCGCGGTCCTTGGAGCCCCCGAGCGAGATCCAGTTGCACTGGTCGGTGTTGTCGCTGATCGGCATCGACGGGATCTTGACCTTGATGCGGCACAGCTTGCCGTCATCCTTGATGTCCGTCACCACCCCGATCACCACCTCGTCGACGCGGTTGCTCTCCGTCTCGGCCGCCCGGGTCTGGGCGAATGCGTAGCTCGCGAAGTCGGTGAACATGGCTGTATCGTAATACGGACCGACGAGAAAAAACGCCCCCCGTGGGCTGCCGCGCCGCTCAGGGCGTGGACGGCCGAAACGTGCCGAGGGTGCCCGTCGGTGGTGATATCGAGGGGTTGGATGGGGGCGGCGGGGCGGCCACCCCGGGTATCAGGGCGCGCCCCAGGGTCAGGCACGACGGATCCCCGGTCGGCTGCGGCCCGGTGAACCCCGGCGGGCCGCCGTCGGCCGAGCCGACGATGAGGCCGATCAGGACGGCAGGGGCCGACCACGTCGCCGGCAGGTTCACCTGGAACTCCTCGCGGAGGTACTCGCCGGCGTGCCACTGGTTGGACGGGAACAGCCCATCGAGCGTGACCCGGGCCGGGACCCGGACCTGGGTCGGCGCCATGGCCAGCGTCAGCGCGCTGTCGTCGGTGACGGCGGCCGGGGCGGCCCACACCGCGGCGCCGAGCCGGAAGGTGCGCGTGGTCTGGCGCGCGACGTGGAAGTAGATGGCCAGCGTCGACGGCTGCCCCGGCGGCGCCGCGATGAGGTCGTAGCCGATCACCTCGATCGCGCCGCTGTCGACGGCCCGTCCGGTCAGCGCCACCCGCGGCGTCGGCGGGCCCGGCAGCAGCACCTTGGTCATCTTCGACGCGGCCTGGCTCATCACCGGGTCGCGGGCGAACACCACCCGATCGAGCCAGGCGTCGAGCCGGGTCTTCATCGCCGCCAGATCGGCGGAGCGGGTCGACGCCAGGTTCTGCTTCTCGAGCGGGTCGACCGTCAGGTCGTACAGCTCGTAGAAGTGGCTCTTCATGTTGAAGATGAGCTTGCGGGTGGTGGTGACCGCGGCCCGCAGGGGGACCGGGTAGTTGGTCTCGGCGAACACCGTGCGCTCGGGGTCCTCTTCGCCGTAGAAGATCTGCGGGACCAGGCTGCGCCCCTCGAATGCGTCGCCGCGCACGTCGATGCCGCACAACGCGGCCAGGGTCGGCACCACGTCGAGGTTGGTGACCACCTGGTCGAGCTGGCGCGGCGGGTTGTCCGGCACGTAGATGAGGAGGGGGACGTGCAGGATCTCGCGGAACAGCGCGATGGCGTGGCCCGAGAACCCGTGCTCGCCGAAGGCGTCGCCGTGGTCGCTGGTGACCACGATGATGGTGCGATCGCCGCCCGGCAGCCGCTGCAGCTCGTCGAGCAGCCGGCCGATGTGCTTGTCGGTGAAGTGCAGCTCCGACTCGTACAGGTCCTCGGGCTTGTCGCCCCAGGCGGTGTCGGCCGGGTGGGCCACGTACTGGGCGTGGGGGTCCAGGTAGTGCAGCCACAAGAACCACTTGCCCGACGAGTGACGGCCGATCCAATCGAGCGCGCGATCGGTCACGCGATCCGACGACACCCGGTTGGGATCGTGGGTCTTGCCGATGGCGTTGTCGTAGTCGTCGACGCCTTGGTCCATGCCCCAGTCGTTGAAGTACTCGTGGGTGAGGATGGCGCCGGTCTGGTAGCCGCCGCGCTTCATCACCTCGGGCAAGGTCAGGTTCTCGGGCTTGAGCCGCGGCGGCATGCCGGGCTTGATGTTGGTCTCGTCGAGCGCGATGCCCGAGTGGAAGAAGCGCGAGGTCAGGATGGCCGGCACCGAGGCCATGGTGCCGGCCGACGGCGCCTGGGCGAACCGGAAGTCGGTGGCGCGGGCCGCCAGCTTGGCCAGGTTGGGCGTGGTGTCCCGGGTCCGGCCGTCCTTGCGGTGGCCGAACGAGGTGTAGTCGTAGCGGACCGTGTCGATGGTGATGAACAGGACGTTGTAGGGGCGGACGAACGCCGGCGGCACCGGGCGCTCGGGGCCGGTCGGCACCGCGAGATCGCGCATCGACACGTCGCGGCCGTTGCAGTTCTCGTCGATGCCGTTGTCGGGCAGATCGATCGCGCCGGGGTGGATCCTGCGGTCGCGCGGGGCGCAATCGTTCTCGCCCAGGAGCGAGCCGAAGCCGTCGCCGTCGAGGTCGTTGGCGCGCCGGACCAGGCGGACCAGGGTCTCGAGGGTCGGTGACGTCGACGCCACCACCGCCTTGAGCTGCGGCGCGGCGCCGATCCGGATGAGGGTGAGCGGCACCAGCGCCGCCGCCACCAGGGCCAGCGCCAGGGCCCGGCGTGGCGCCAGGGCCCGGCGCGGCCGCCAGCGTAGCCACTCGCCGTGGACCCCAAGGCCAGCCACGAAGGCGACCGCGGTGATCAGGCGTCGCCACGGCCACACCGGCCGGAGGTGGCGGTGGGTGTGGCCGGTGACCACGAGCGTGACGACCACCAGCGCCACCACCACCGCGGCGCCGAGCCAGGCCGAGCCGACGGGGGTCCGGCCCAGCGCCGGCCAGCGGCGGTTGGCGCGGGCCAGCACCACGACGCCGACGTGGGCCGCGGCGGCCACCACCGCGGCCAGCACCAGCGCGGCGATGGCGATGAGCAGCGCGGTGAGCACCGGCTCCTTGTAGGTGACCATGAAGCGATGCCCGACGTAGGTGACCCCGATGGTGAACGCCAGCCCGGCCAGGCCCCACACGGCCACCCCGGCCCGGGCCTCGGGTGACCAGGCCGACGGCGCGCGCACCGGCCCCGGCGCACGCGCGGCCGCGGCGCGACCCTCACGCACCCAGGTCCACAGCCGCGGCCCCGTCGCCAGCGCCCCGACGGCCGGCCCGACGACCAGCCAGGCCAGGCCGAACAACGTGGCGGTCAGCGCGATCAACCGGAGCGCCAGCGGCAGCGGCAGCGGCCCGCGCGACCCGTGCCAGGTGGCGATGACCTCGACCGCGCCGGCGACCGCGAGGCCGACGCCCGCGGCGGCCGCACCGTCGCGGAGGTCGGCCAGGAGCCGCCGGCCGAGGCTCATGGCGCGCGACGCAGCCGGTGCTTCACCAGCACCCACATCGCCTCGACGCCGTCGGTCCAGCGCACCTTCTTGCCCTCCTCGATGGCGCGGGCGGTGTAGGCGATGGGCACCTCGACGATCTTGACCCGCCGTCGCCCCAGCTTGGCGGTGACCTCGGGGCAGAACTCGAAGCCGGTGCAGGTGAGCCCCAGCTCGCGCAACAGATCGGTGCGAAACAGCTTGAAGCAGGTCGCCTCGTCGGTGATGTCGAGGCCGTACAACAGGTTGGCGGTCACCGTCAGCATGCGGTTGGCGACGTAGTTGGCGGTGCGCATGCCGGTCGGGCGCGGGTTGGCCAAAAAACGTGAGCCGTAGACCACGTCGGCGCCGGCGGCGGCTTCGCCGAGGAGGGCGGGGTAGTCGGTCACCTCGTACTCGAGGTCGGCGTCCTGGATGAGGCAGTAGTCGCCGGTGGCGGCGGCCAGCGCGGTGCGGATCGCCGCCCCCTTGCCGCGGTTCTGCTCGTGGCGGACCACGCGGATGCACGGGTCGACGGCGGCCTGGGCCTGGGCCAGCTCGAAGGTGCGGTCGCGCGAGCCGTCGTCGCACACCACGATCTCCTTGTCGAACCCGAGGGCCGCAGTGTCGACCGCCGCGACCCGACGCAGGATCTCGCCGATCGTGGCTTCTTCCTGGTAGGCCGGGATCAAGATCGACAGGCGCATCGGGTCCTGGGCGTTTACCACAGGCCACCCGGGGGTCGCCATGGCTGCCCCGTGATACACGAGCGTCCGTGGACGAGCCGGCCACCGGATCTGCGACCGACGCGCTCGCGCCCGCGTCGCCCGATGCGCTGCCGGCCGCGCGGGTGGCGGACGGCGTGGTCCCGACGGGAGGCGTCGAAGGCCGGGCCGGCGCGGCGGCGCGGGTCTGGGCCTGGCTCGGCGCGCGCCGGTGGGCGCTGGCCTTCGTGGTGGCGCTGGTCTACGTGTTCCCCTACTTCCCGGGCATCCGGTCGGCCAACGAGCTGCCGCGGGTCTACCTGACCCAGGCCATGGTCGACGACGGCACGTTCGCGATCGATCGCGGCGTGGCGCGCTGGGGCACCACCGCGGACGTGTCGCCCAGCCGCGGCCACCACTACTCCAACAAGGCGCCCGGCTCGTCGATGCTGGCGGTGCCGGCCTACCTGGTCCTCGACGGCGTGACCCACCTGGTCGCCGGGCGCGGCCCGACGTTGGGCGAGATGTTCTGGACCTTCCGGATCTGGACCGGGGTCATTCCGACCTTGCTGTTCCTGCTGCTCGTGGGCCGCTTCCTCGAGCGGTTCGCGCCGGCCGCGGCGGCGCGTCGCCTGACCGTGGTCGGCTACGGGCTGGGCTCGATGGCGATGGTGTACTCGGTGTTGTTCATCTCGCACCAGCTGTCGGCGGTGTGCGTCGGCACCGCGTGGATCGTGACGGTGGGCGTGGTCGACGACGGCAAGCGCGCGCGGTGGATGCTGGCCGCCGGGCTGGCGGCCGGGGCGGCGCCGCTGGTCGACTACCAGGCGCTGTTCGCCGCGGTGCCGGTGGCGATCTGGGCGGCCATCCGGCTGTGGCAGACCCGGCGCGGCTGGGCGCCGGTGGCGTGGGCGGTGGCCGGCGCGGCGGTGCCCATCGTGGTCCTTCTGGCCTACCACCAGGCCTGCTTCGGCTCGCCGTGGAAGACCGGCTACGACGCCTCGGAGACCTTCGCGTTCCACCACCAGAAGGGCTTCTTGGGGCTCGACCAGCTGCGCTGGGTCGCGTTCACCGGCTCGACGGTGGCGGGCGACAACGGGCTGGTGGTGTTCATGCCGGCGGTGCTCCTGGCGGTGCCGGGCTGGATCATCATGTGGCTGCGTGGCCAGCGTGGCCACGTGGCGGTCACCGCCGCGGTGGCGGTCACCTACCTGTTGTTCATCTCGGCGCTCAACTTCTGGCGCGGCGGCTGGCAGTTCGGCCCGCGCTACATCACCGTGATGCTGCCGTTCCTGTTGCCGCCGATCGCCGTCGCCCTCGACGCGGTCGACCGCCGGCGCGGCTGGCGCGCGGTGCCGTGGGCCATGGTCGGCGTCGGGGTCGCGGTGTACGCGCTGGGCGTGGCGACGTTCCCGCACTTTCCGGAGAAGTTCACCAACCCGCTGTACGAGGTGTGCCTGCGGCTGCTCGGCGACGGCCTGGTGGCGCCCAACCTGGGGCGCGGGCTAGGCCTGCCGGGCGCGTGGAGTGTGGCGCCGTGGTTCGCGCTGATCGCGTCCCTGTGGGCGGCGGCGGCGCTGGCCGGCCAGCGCCAGCGTGCCCGCGACGTGGCGATCGCGGCGGCGCTGGTGGTCGCGGTGGTGGCCAGCTACCGGATGTTCCCGCGCGGCGGACAGGTCGCCGACCGGGCCTACGTCGACTTCGTGCGGCCCACCGTCATCGCCGCCGGGCGTTGACCGGGCTTGCGCCGGCCGGCGCGAGACGGTACGTCCCGTCCGATGATGCGCGCGCGTTGGTTGCCCTGGCTCCTGGTCGTGGTGGTCGCTGGCGGATGCAAGCGCAAGGCGACCAGCGCCCCGGTCGACGCCGGGCTCACGCTGGACCAGGCGTTGGCGTCGCTGGCGGGCGCCTGCGATCGGGGCGACGCCGAGGCCTGCCGCAACCTGGGCGTCATCTACAGCGAGGGCAAGCAGGTGCCGCGCGACCTGGTCCGGGCGATGCGCCTGTACCAGCGCGCGTGCGACGGCGGCAACCCGGCCGGCTGCAACAACCTGGGGCTGGTCAACCTGAAGGGCCTCGGCACCGTCGAGAACGCCGCGGCGGCGCGCTCGCAGTTCGAGCGTGGCTGCGACGGCGGCAGCCCGCTGGCGTGCCGCAACCTGGGCCTGGCCCGGGCCCGCGGCGAGGGTGGGCCGGTCGACCTGGCGGCGGCGCTGGCGGCCTACCGTCAGGCGTGCGACGCCGGCCTGGCGCTCGGGTGCACCAGCGCCGGGCTCCTGCTGGCTGCGGCGCCGGCCCCGGTGGGCGACGCGCCGGCGTCGATCCCGATGCTCCAGCGCGGCTGCGATCAGGGCGACCCCAACGGCTGTCGCCAGCTGGGGATGGCGTACCTGTCGGGCACCGGCGCCGCGCAGGGGGCGGCGCCAGCGTCGGTGTGGTTGACCAAGGGCTGCGGGCTCAGCGACGGGCCGTCGTGCCGGATGCTGGCCGAGCTCACCGCGGCCGGGCGCGGCGTGGCCCGCGACGAGGCGAAGGCGGCGGCCCTGGCCGCGCGGGCCTGCCAGCTGGGCGAGGCCGCGGCGTGCGGCCCGGACGGCGCGCCGCCGTCAGCGCCGCGGTGACGGCGCGGCCCGCAGCGTGAGGCTGTCGAGCAGGAGGCCGGGCGGCGCGATCCACGCCAGCTGGTTGACGCCGCGGCGGACGTCGGTCGTGGTGAACTCGACCGTGGCGACGGTGGCGGTGAGCGCGGCGGTGGCGACCCACCGGTCGTTCCAGCGCAGGTCGACGCGGCCGCCGGCCGGGTGGCGCAGGGCCAGCGCGACGGTCACCGGGCCGCGCAGGTTGAGCGGGACCAACAGCCGCGCGCTCCACCCGGGCTGCTCGAGAGCGCCGGGCTCACGGGCGGTGCTGCGCAGGCCGGTCCGGAAGGCCGGCCCGAGGGTGACGCCGGCGCGCCGCTCCTCGGTGGCCGGCGGGGTCGCGTTCAGGCCGGGGTAGGTCTCGCCGAGGAAGTGCACGCCGACGACGCGGTCGTAGGCGTCGGGGGCGGCGTCGTGACGCCAGGCGAACGCGGCGCGGGCGGGCCACGCGACCCAGCGCGCAGCGGTCGCGGCCACGGCCCCGAGCGGGCGGGTGCCGCGGCGGTGCAGGTGAGCGCGCAGCACCTCCGCCGGGGGCTCGCCGCCATAGATCCGCGCCGTGGTCGAGTCGACCCGCACCGCCACGACCACGTTGGCTGCCGCCAGCGCCAGCGTCCCCGCGACCAGGGCGGCGGTGACCACGCCGGCGGCGCCGCCGGCCAGCCGGGGGAAGCGCCGGGCCCGTCGGGCCAGCGCCCACGGCACGACCAGCACCGCGCCCAGGCCGATCGCGAACGCCGGGTAACACGAGTCGAAGCGGCGGCCGCCGAACGACCCGCCGCCCCACCAGTCCCAGGCCGCGCCGTTGACCATCGCCTGCAGCAGCACCCCGCCGAGCAGCAGGCCGGCCAGCCGGGCCCGCCGCGCCAGCGCGAGGATGAGACCGAGCGCGCCGACGCCGTAGATCGGCGCCCACGGCAGCAAGCCGTTGCGGGCCGCGAACAACGTCTCGCTCCACGCCGGCGCGTCCCACCGCATGAAGCCGTCGCCCTGGGGCACCACGTACCAGCTGCCGTACAGCGCGCGCCAGGTGGCCAGCTGCGGCGCCAGGCACGCGGCGATCAGCGCCGCCGCGCCGGCCCAGCGCGCCAGCGCGCGCGCGACCGGCCGACGCTGGCGCACATCGTCGACGGCGGCCGCCGCCAACAGCACCCCCCAGGTGGCGAGCTGCGGGCGCGCCAGCGTGGCCAGGCCGAGCAAGAGCCCGAGCCCGGCCCAGGTGCGCGCGGTGCGCGGGCGCTCGTACGACGCGTCCCAGGCGTCGATGAGCCAGGCCGCGAAGAACGTGGCGTACGGGTGCGCATAGCCGGGCTGCCGGACCGCGTAGTAGACCACCGGGCCGCCGGCGGCGACCGCCAGCGCAGCCCACAGGCCGACCGGGCCGCGCCCGAACCGACGGGCGATGACCCGGGCCGGGAACACCAGCGCCAGCACCGACAACAGCACCGACATCCACATCACCGCGGTCAGCTCGGCGTCGGAGAACCCGTCGCGGCGCTGGTCGGTGGCCACCGCGACCGCGTGGCCGATCGCGAACGCCGGCAGCGACAGCAGCGCCGGCCCGACGCCGAACACGTTGCCGGGCTTGCCGGTCGGGGTCTTGCCCAGCCGGTACCAGTTGTGCGTGACTTGGTACTCGTCGGTGAAGTCGAGATCGTGGTCGAGCACCAGCGACGGCAGGTAGGCGTAGTAGTACGGCGCGTCGGCGTACGGCCGATCGGTGGGCAGGCCGCGCTGATCGTGGCCGCGCAGGAACCACCCGGTGGCGACCGCCAGCACCAGCGCCACCACGACGACGGTGGCCCACCGGCCGCGGGTCTGCCGATCCGCGAGCGCGCCGCGCAGGGCAGCGCCGAATCCAGGTGAGCGTGCAGCCACGGCCGCACGGTACGGCACCGACCGGCCCGGCGGGAGGGCCGGTCACCGATACGGCGCGGCGGCGATCGCGCCGTGGCGCGCGGCGCGTGCCACCAGCTCGATCCCGGCGGTGAGGCGCGCCAGATCGAACACCGGGCCGGCCATGGTGACCACGACGCGCTCGTCGTCGAGCTCGATCAGATCGGGCCGCGCGGCGGCCACCGTGGGGGCGATGGCCGCCAGGCGCGGGGCGGCCCAGGCCGGCGCGGTGGTCCGCGCGGTGTAGTCGTCGGGGCCGGTGACGCCCGCGCCGGCCCGGGGATGGTGGGGTGCCAGGGCGTCGTCGCTGCGGTCGTGACGCAGCCACAGGCGGCAGGCGGCGTCGGGCGGGGGCGGCGGCCCGGCCCGGGTCACCGTCACCAGGTGTCCGCCGCGGATGGCGGTGGTCAGCTCGATGGCCACGGCGCCGCGCCCGGTCCGGGCCACCATGCCGCCGGCGGCGACGAACCCGACGCCGTCGATGGTGGCCCCCAGGCTGGCGGCCAGGTGGCGCCACTGCGCGGTGGCCCGGCGATCGCGCTGGGCCAGGAACGCGCTGGCGTAGCGCGCGGCGTCGGCGAACGGCGGCGCCGGCGGTGCCTCGGCCCAGAACCACACGCGGCGCTCGGCCAGCGCCAGCGCCAGCGGCTGGGCGGCCTCGGGGTGGAAGGTCGCGGTGATGGCCTCGCGCTCGTCGGGGCCGAGCCACCACCGGGCCCACGCCAGGTCGCTCACGTCGAGCACGTAGCGGTCGTCGAACGCGCGATCGCCCAGGCGCGGCTCGGGGAGAAACAGCCCACGCAGGAAGCGGTAGCCGGGGCGCGCCGCCACGGTGAGCCCCTCGGTGCCGGCCGCCGGCGCGGCGATGGTGGTCGCGCCGGTGTCGGGCGCGCAGCGGGATCGCACCGGCACGCCGTCGAGGTCGACCTCGGCTTCCGCCCCGGGCGGCGGCAGCGGTCCCAGCGGCGGCCCCGGACGCCACCGGCCGTGGCTCGTCGACGCCAGCGCGGTCCGGGCCGCCGGCCAGTCGGCGAAGGCCAGCGGCGCCGGGGGCGGAGACGGCGCCGAGGCGGCGGGCAGCTGCACCGGATCGACGCCGACCAGCGCGCGCACCGCCGCCGCCAGGGCGTGCGGATCGAGGACGGCCCCGGGGACGTCCCGGCGGTGGCGGCCTGCCTCGAGGCGGGTGTGCAGGCGCGGCGCGTCGCCGTCGCCGCCGGCCATGACCAGGTCGACGGTCACCGTCGGACCGCGGGTGGCGATCGTGAAGGCCCCGTCGCCGCGCGTGCTCCACACCGGGCGCGCGGTCGCGCCGATCGCGGCGGCGGCCGCGGCCCAGGCCTCGCCGAGCGAGCGCGGCCGGCCGGCCAGGGCGGCGGTGATCCCGGCCAGCTCGCGGGCGGTGGCCGCGGGCCCTCCACGGACGCGCCACACGCCGAGCCGCAGCTGACCGGCGCCGCCGCGGTGGAGCGCGCGCCCGAGCCGCCCGCGATCAGGCTCGATGAGCAGGCTGGCGTAGGCCGGGTCGTTCGAACGGACGACCAGCTCGCTCGACGCATCGGCCGACAGGTCGACGTAGAGCCCCGCGGCGCGGGTGCCCGCGGTGGCGACCAACGCCTTGTCGGCGTCGATCTCGAGGTCGACCACGACGTCGCCGATCTGGACCGAGGCCAAGGTGCCGGTCGCGGACGGATGCGGACCGCGGATGAGCGGGTAGGGCGCCAGTTCCGAGGCGAGATCACGCACCAGGCGTGAGCGTAGCATCGGCAATACTGAACATGCGTTCCCTGTATTTGGCGTTGCGCCAGCATGGCACACCATGTCCGAGGTGATGACATATCCTACCTAACCCACCGTACCCGGGCCGCTCCGGACCCCCTGTCCGCCACAGATCAACAGCTTCTCCACAGGCAGCTCGAGTTGCCGTCATAGATCATCGGAACCGAGGCCTTAGGCTGCAAACCCCCTGTGAATAACTCGAGCATGAGGGGGACTTGTCAACAGCATCCGGATGCCGGACAGACAGGTCCGGTTTTCGGACGCGACCGTCCGGCGCGGGGTGTCCGGAGCCCGGACGTCCGTGGTCGGACCAGGGGGCGGCGTCCGATCACCGGACATCCGAGATCGGCCTCATCGACGTGGGCGCGCGCCCAGGACCGCCAGCGCTGCGGCGACCACGACCAGCCCAGCCCCGGCCGCCCCGCTCACCATCTCGAATACCGCGGTGAGATAGGGCCCGCTGGCGGGCGTCCGTCGACCAGCGCCGCCGGCAGGCCGGCCGCCACGCCGCGACCACGGCACCGGCGACGCCGACGGCGGCCACCAGCCACAGCGCGCCGGCGCGTCGTCGGCACGCCCACGCCGCGGGCAGCGCGCACGCCCCGGCCACGAGCGGCGCCCACGGCGCCGGCCGCGCCGACAACGTCGGCACGCCGGCGACCAGCGCCGAGGCGACCAGCGCCACCGGGAGCCACAGCGCCGCCCAGCGCGGCCGGAGCCAGCGCAGCGCAGCCAGCGCGGTGAGCAGGGCCAGGCCGCCCGCCACCGCCGCGGCCGCGCGCGACGGGCGCGGCAGGGTTGCGTCCGGGTCGGGCGCGGCCATGGCGCTGGCCAGCGGGCGCCCGACGGCGGCCGGGTGGGCCGCGACGCCGAGCAGGCTGCGCACGTGCTGCGCGAGGTCGACCAGGTGCACCGCGCCGCGCTGGCCGGCGTGGGCGCCCGGCGGCGCCGGCGTCACGCAGGCACGGACCAGGCGGATGCTGCGCTCGGCGTCGCCGTGCCCGCCGGCGGCGCGGTGGCCGTGATCGGCGACCAGCACCCACGCCGCGTCGGGCCGCGCGGCCACCAGCGTCGCGACCAGCGCGTCGGCGTCGGCCACGGCGCGGCGATAGCGCGCGCTGGCGCGGCCGCCGTGATGCGCGGCCTGGTCGACGTCGAGGATGTGCACCATCACCAGCGGCGCGCGCGACGCCACCGCGCGCCGCGCCGCGCCGGGGAAGGCGCCGGCCCAGGCCGCCACCGCCGCGGGGTCGGCGCCGGTCTCGACCGGGTCGGCCTCGACGCCGGGCTCGACCTCGGCGAATCCGACCGCGCGGGCGATGCGCGTCCACGCCTGGACCACCGCGCGCGCGCCCGGGACCTGGGCCGGGACCAGCGCCGGGAGGCGCGGCCGCGGCGCGTTCGACGGGCCCAGCCCCAGCTGCTGCTGGGTCAGGCCGCTCCACAGCACCGCCTGCACCGGCAGCGACTTGGTCGGGAAGCCGACGTCGACGGTCAGGTCGAGGCCGCGCCGGCACAGCGCGGCCCAGGCCGGCGTGGTGGCGTCGGCGGCGGTGAGCCCGTCGACGACGATGACCCGCACCGGCTGGCGCCGCGGCCCCGGCGTGATCGGCCCCGCCCGCAGCGGCCGCTGGGCGGCGCCCAGGCCGTCGCTCATCAACCAGCCGCCGAGCAGCGCCCGGGCGCCGACCAGGACCGCCGCCGACACCGCCATCGCCACCACCGCGGCCGCGGCCTGGCGCGCGCTGATCATGGCGACCGGCGACGCAGCGCCGCCGCGTACAACGCCAGGTAGGCCCGGGCCGGGACCGCCCAGCTGGCGTCGCGCGCCATGCCGCGATCGATCACCGCGGCGAACTGCGCCGGCGCGGCGCGGAACATCGCCACGGCGCGCTCGACCGCCCACACCAGGCCGGGGCCGTCGACGACGTCGAAGCAAAAGCCAGTGCCGTCGGGCGCCGCGGCGTCGACCACGGTGTCCACCAGGCCGCCGACCGCGGCCACCACCGGCACCGCGCCGTAGCGCATGGCGTACTGCTGGCCCAGGCCGCACGGCTCGAACCGGCTGGGCATGAGGAACAGATCGGCGCCAGCGTACAAGAGCCGCGCCAGGTCGGGCTCGAACCCCAGCCGCACCGCGACCGCGCCGGGGTGGGCCCGCGCCAGCCACGCCAGGCGGGTCTCGAGCTCGCCGTCGCCGGTGCCGAGCACCGCCAGCCGCGCGCCGGCGGCCACCAGCGCGCCCGCCTGATCGGCGATGAGGTCGATGCCCTTCTGCGGGGTCAGGCGCGCCACCGTCGCCGCGATCGGGGTGGTGGCGTCGACGGTGAGGCCCAGCGCGGTGGCCAGCGCGTGGCGACACCGCGCCTTGCCGGCGAGGTCGCCCCGCCGGTAGCGCGCCGGCAGCGCCGGATCGGTGGCCGGATCCCAGGCCTGAGCGTCGATGCCGTTGGTGATGCCGTGCAGCGCGCGCACGTCGTGGCGCAGGAACTGGTCGAGGCCCTCGCCTCGGGCCGGCGTGAGGATCTCGTCGGCGTAGGTGGGGCTGACGGTGGTCACCACGTCGGCGTCGGCCAGCCCGGCCTTGAGCAGCGACAGCTGGTCCCAGAACTCGGCCCGGCGGTGGGTGAACACCGACCACGACAGCCCCAGCGCCGGCACCAGCTCCTTGGGGAAGATGCCGCGGTAGGCCAGGTTGTGGATGGTCGTCATCGTCGCCGCGGCCAGCCCGGCCTCGCGCGCGTAGACCACCGCCAGCGCGCCCTGCCAGTCGTGGGCGTGGACCACGTCGAGCGGCCTGCCCAGGAGCGCCGGCCCGGCGGCCAGCGCGGCCTCGACACAGCACCGCGAACCGCACCGCGTTGTCCGGGTGATCACGGCCGCCGTCGCCGTAGAGCCCGGGCCGATCGGCTACAGCGGATCGCACGCGACGAAGTGGAGGCCGGCGGCGCTGATCACCTGCACGTCGAACGGCCAGCCCGCGACGGTGACCCGCAGCCGCGGCCCGGCCACCAGCGGCTCACCCGCCGCGGCCAGGGCCTGGCGGGCGGCGCGGTACAGCGGCACCACCGTCGCCACCTGCACCGTCGGGTCGGCGGCGGTCAGCGCCGGGCCCAGCGCGGCCACCACGTCGGCCAGCCCGCCGGTCGACGCCCACGGCGCGACCTCCGACGCGACCGCCAGGACCCTCACGACTCGTCGGGCTTCTGGGCGTAGCGCTGGAACCGCGGGCCAGCGGACTCGTAGCTGTGGCGCCCGCGCGGCGCGACGACGTAGGTGCCGGCCGACATCTGCGCGTGCAGCTCGGATCGTTGTCGATGATCTCGGCGACGTCGTTGGCCAGGACCACCGGCCCGCGGGCCGGCACCACCGTGCCCTTGGGCATCACCACGATGCCGCTGTCGGTGATGAACGGGAACCGCGCGGCGTCCGCGGCCGGGTCCTCGCCGATCACCACGCCGGGCTCGATCTTGCAGTTCTTGTCGAGGATGACCCGGCGCAGGCGGGCCCCGGCGCCGATGTCGCAACCCGACAGCACCACCGACTCGGCCAGCTGGGCGCCGGCGTGGACGAAGCAGTCGTAGCCCAGCACCACCGCGCGGACCTTGGCGCTGGCCAGGATCGAGCCCTCGCATACCAGGCTGTCGTCGAGCTCGCTGGGCGGCTGCCCCTCGCCGGCCCGCACGAACCGCGCCGGCGGGTAGTCGCGCTGGGCGCTGCGGATCCGCCACTGCCGGTTGTACAGGTCCATGGCCGGGACCCGGGCCCGCAGCTCCATGTTGGCCTCGAAGTAGCTGTCGAGGGTGCCGACGTCGCGCCAGTACGGCGCCGCGTCGACCGGGTCGCCCGGGATCTTGGCCGCGCCGAAGTCGTAGGCGAACAGCTTGGCGCCGCCGGCCAGCAGGCGGGGGATGACGTCCTTGCCGAAGTCGTGGCGGCTGGTCGGCTCGGCGGCGTCTTCCACCAGGGCCCGGCCCAGCACGTCGGCCTTGAAGATGTAGTTGCCCATCGACACCAGCGACCAGTCGGGCCGGCCCGGCATCGGCGGCGGGTTGGCCGGCTTCTCGACGAAGTCGGTGATGCGGCCGGCGGCGTCGACGTGGATACAGCCGAACTGGTGGGCCTCGGCCCGCGGCACCGCGAACGCCGCGATCGTCAGATCGGCCTGGTTGGCCCGGTGGAACAGCTCCATCTGATCGACGGCGAACTTGTAGACGTGGTCGCCGCCGAACACGCACACGTGGGCCGGCCGGGCGTCGCGCACCAGGTTGAGGTTCTGGTACACGGCGTCGGCGGTGCCGCGGTACCAGAACTCGCCGAGCCGCATCTGCGCCGGCACCACCTCGATGTACTCGCCGAAGCCCGACAGGCGCCAGTTGCGCGACAGGTGCTTGATCAGGCTCGACGCCATGTACTGCGTGAGCAGGTAGATACGGCGGTAGCCGGCGTTGACGAAGTTCGACAGGACGAAGTCGATGATGCGGTAGCGCCCGGCGAAGGGCACCGCCGGCTTCGAGCGATGCAGCGTCAGCGGGCCCAGCCGCGACCCCTTGCCACCCGCCATGATCATCGCCAGCGAGTCTTTCACCCGGCCATGGTACCGCGTCGGCCGCCGCCGCGCGTGGCCGACCGGTGACAGCCGGCGCGCCCCGGGCTACAACGGCGGCGTGACCGCGTCGACCCGCCGCCTGCTCGCCCGCTTCCTGGCGGTGGCCGCGGTGTTCGCCGGGGTGACCCTGGTGGGGCGCGCGTGCGAATCACGCGGCGGCGGCGACGTGCAGTGGAAGATCTCGCTGGCGCCGCTCGGCCCCGGGGTCCGCCACGTCGAGGTCTCGCTCATGGTCGGCGATCGGGTGCTGGCGTGGCACAGCCGCGACGACGACGGGCTGCGGCCGTGGCCGCCCATCGAGCTAGCCACCCCGGCGCCGGGCGGCGAGGTCACCATCACCGTCGACGTGGTGGCCGCGGACGGCGCGCACCGCGTGGTCCGCCGCCAGCGGGTGGCCGGCGGCGCCGCGGTCACCCTGGTCGTGGGCGAGTAGGCCGGCCGGGCCGGCGCGGCCTACTTGAACAGGTTGGCCCGGTAGTAGCGCAGCTCGGCGATCGACTCGCGGATGTCGTCGAGCGCGCGGTGCTGCTCGGCCTTGGCCGGCTGCGCGGCCAGGATCTCGGGGTGCCAGCGGCGGCCGAGCTCCTTGATGGTCGACACGTCGATCATCCGGTAGTGGAGCCGGGCGTCGAACCGCGGCAGGTAGCGGCGGATGAAGCGGCGGTCCTGGTGGATCGAGTTGCCGCACAGGACCGGGCGATCCTTGGGGCCGAAGTGGGCGTCGACGAAGGCCAGGGTCTGGGCCTCGGCTTCGGCCTCGGTCACCGTCGAGGTGCGGGCCCGCTCGGTCAGCCCCGACGCGCCGTGGTGGTCGGTGTTCCACGCGTCCATCGCCGCCAGGACGGCGTCGGGTTGGTGGACCACCAGCTCGGGACCGCACGCCACCTCGGCCAGCGCGTCGTCGGTGACGATGGTGGCGATCTCGAGGACCCGCTCGCGCGCGGGGTCGAGGCCGGTCATCTCCATGTCGAGCCACAATAGAAGGGAAGCCATCGCCGTCGGACCCTACCGCGAGGCCGGCGCCAGGTCGCGGGGGGCGGGGCGCTACCGACGGAGTCCGTGCGCGGCGGCGGCGGCGGCGGCGGCCGTCATCAGCGCGGTCACCTCGGCGCGATCCGCGTCGGTGGGCAGCCCCCACCCAGGCGCGTAGCCGAACAGGTCCCGGGCCGGGCGCCGCACCAGGCCATCGATGATGTCGAGGCTATCGAGCGGCACCAGCCCGGGGTGGACCTGGCCGCAGGCGTGCGCCAGGTGCATCAGATCCATCCGCATCGCCATCAGGTAGTTGGCCAGCCGGACGCTCTTGAGCGTGGGATCGAGGCCGCGGACCAGCCACCGGTTCTGGGTGGCGATGCCGGTGGGGCAGTGGCCGGTGTGGCAGCGCTGGGCCTGGATGCAGCCGATGGCCAGCAGGGCCTCGCGGGCGACGTTGACCATGTCGCAGCCCATCGCCAGCGCCAGCAGCGCGTTCTCGGGGAAGCCCAGCTTGCCCGAGCCGATGAACACCAGGTCTTCGGCGACGCCTTCCTCGGCCAGCGCCCGGTACACCGCGGCGAAGCCGAGCTTCCACGGCAGCGCGACGTGATCGGAGAACACCAGCGGCGCCGCGCCGGTGCCGCCCTCGCCGCCGTCGATGGTGATGAAGTCCGGGGCCCGGCCCGACTGGCGCATCTGCCGGGCCAGCTCGTGCCAGAAGCCGAGCTCCCCGACCGCGCTCTTGATGCCGACCGGCAGCCCGGTGGCGTCGGCCAGCTGCTCGATGAAGTCGAGCATCGACGACACGTCGCCGAACGCCGAGTGCCCGGCCGGGCTGTGGACGTCCTTGCCGATCGGCACGCCGCGGATGCGCGCGATCTCGGCGGTGACCTTGGCCCCGGGCAAGAGCCCGCCCATGCCGGGCTTGGCGCCCTGGGACAGCTTGATCTCGATCGCCCGCACCGGCGCCGACGCCACCGACGCGAGGAACTTGTCCATCGAGAACCGGCCGCGGTCGTCGCGGCAGCCGAAGTAGCCGGTGCCGATCTGCCAGATCAGATCGCCGCCCTTCCGGTGGAAGTCGGAGATGCCGCCCTCGCCGGTGTTGTGCAGGGCGTCGGCGATCTTCACGCCCTGGTTGAGCGCGGTGACGGCGGCGCCCGACAGCGAGCCGTAGCTCATGGCCGACACGTTGACGATCGAGCCGGGGCGGAACGCCTTGGCCCGCTTGCGGTGGGCGCCGAGGATCTTGGCGCACGGCACCGGCGCGCCGGCTGGCACCTCGGCCGACAGCGGGAACGCGGCGTGGCGGATGATGACGTAGCCGGTCGACTGCTCCAGATCGTTGTCGGTGCCGAACCCGAAGTACGCATTCTCCTTCTTCGAGGAGGCGTACACCCAGCGCCGCTGATCGCGCGAGAACGGGCGCTCCTCGTCGTTGCCGGTCACGATGTACTGGCGCAGCTCGGGCCCCACCATCTCGAACAGGTAGCGGAAGTGTCCGACGATCGGGAAGTTGCGCAGGATCGCGTGGCGCTTCTGGGTGACGTCGTACACGGCGACCCCGAGCAGGAACACCGCGATCGAGCCCACGATCCAAAGCCAGGTCGGCATCGGCGGACAGCGTAGCTCCGACGGGGAGGTCGGGTAAGGCCGTGGGCGCGGTTCTGGCTGCGGGGCGAGGCCGGCGCCGGGGGCGGTCGTGCCCCCCGGCGGTTGCCGGCGCGTCGGCGCGTCGACTACCCTCGACCGCGGTCATGTCGGGGCACCTCCGTCGGCACGATCTGGGCTGGCTCGCCGCCGCGGTCGGTTTGGTGTGCGCCGCGTACGGCCGCCTGGTCGCGGCCGGCTTCACCAACTGGGACGACGATCGCTTCGTCACGGCGAACCCGCTCTTGCGCGCGGGGCTGTGGACGTACACCAAGGCCGCGTTCGGTCGGCCCCAGTTCGAGGCCTACGCGCCGCTCCACCTGATGTCCTACCGGGTCGACGCCGCCCTGTGGCCGGCCTCGGCCGGGGGCTACCACGCGCTCAGCCTGGCGCTGCTGCTGGTCGGCCTGGCCGTGTGGTTCACGCTGGCGCGCCGGTACGCCCCGGCGCCCGCCGCCGCCGCCGCGGTGGCGGTGTTCGCGCGGCACCCGCTCACCGTCGAGCCGGTCGCGTGGATCGCGGCGCGCAAGGACCTGCTGGCGCTGATCTTCGTCGGGCTGACGCTCCTGGCCACCGATCGGCAGCCGGGCGCGCGGCCGCGCCCGGTCGCGCTGGCGCTGGGCGCCGCGGCGTTCTTGTCGAAGGTGTCGACCGTGTGCCTCCCGGTGCTGGTGGTCGCGCAGCTGCGCTGGCTGCGCGGCTGGTCGTGGCGCGCGTCGCTCCTGGGCGGGCTGCCCTACGCGGTCGGCGCCGCCGCGTTGGCCCTGGCGACGTGGCTGATCTTCCACGACAACCACATGATCCCGTCGAGCCGGCCGGTCGCCGCCGTGGTCGACGTGCTCGGGACGGTGGCGGCCTACGTCGGTCGCGCGTGGGCGCCGTCGCCGTCGGCGATCTACCCGGCCGCGGCGCCGCACGCGTGGCTCGGGGCGGCGCTGGTCGCCGGCGCGGTCGTCGCGACCGCGGCGACCTGGTCGCGCTGGCCCGGCGCGGCGCGCTACGCCGCGGTGGCCTACCTCGCGGCGCTGGCTCCGGTCGCCAACCTCGTCCCGGTGGTGTTCCGCTTCGCCGATCGCTACGCGCTGTTAGCCCACGCGGCGCTGGTGCCGGCCGCCGCGATCGGGCTCGGCGCGGCGTGGCGCTGGGCGGCCGGGCGGGCCCGGCGCCGGTGGGCGGTCGTCGTCGGCATCGTCGCGCTGGTCGTCTGCGAGCTGGTGGTGACGCTGCCGACGGTGGCCGCCTGGCACGACTCCCGGTCGCTGTGGCGCCGCGCCGTGCGCCAGCAGCCGGCGGCGGTGCTGGCCTACGCCAAGCTCGGCGAGACGTTGCGCGACGAGCACGCCTTCGCGGAGGCCCACGCCGCGTACCAGCACTTGATCGAGCGCGCGCCGGGCGACCCGCGCGGATACATCGGCCTGTTCTTGAGCGACGCCCGGCGGTGCGAGGTCGAGGGCGGCCTGCCGGCGGGGACCGCCGCCGCCTGGTACGCGTCGCTCGAGCGCGCGACCGAGGATCCGGCGCGGTTCCGCGAGCTGTACGGCGTCGTCGCGCAGGCCGGGTGCGGCGCCGGCGCCACGGCGATGGTGCGGTTCGGCTTGTTGCGGTGGCCCCGGCCGGTCGACAAGCTCGCGCGGTGGGCCGCCGACGCCCGCCGCGCCGGCGACGTGGCCACGGCCGAGGCGTACGAGGAGGCCATCCGGCGCGCCGCGCCGCGGTGACGCGCGCCGGCGCCGGCCGGGTCAGCGCTTGCGCTCGAGCCCCAGCCGCGCCAGCTTCTTCTGCAGGCCGAACCGCGACAGCCCCAAGAGCCGGGCGGCGGCGCTCTGGTTGCCGTCGACGCGCGCCATCGCCGCCTCGATGTAGGCCCGCTCGAGCGCGTCGACCGCGGGCTTGAGCGCCAGGTCACCATCGGCGACGAGGCGCGGCGCCGGGCTGGTGCCGGCTCGCACCGGGTCGGGCAGATCGTCGACGGTGATCGGGTCGCTGCCGAGGGCCACGGCCCGGGCCAGCGCGTTCTCGAGCTCGCGGATGTTGCCGGGCCAGCTGTAGCGGGCCAGGGCCCGGGCGGCGTCCCGGCCGAGCTTGGGCGGCGGCGCGTCGCCGGTGATGCGGCCCAGCAGGGTCGCCACCAACGCCGGCAGATCGCCCAGCCGGGCGCGCAGCGGCGGCAGGGCCAGCGCGATGACGTCGAGGCGGTAGCGCAGGTCGTCGCGGAAGCGGCCGGTGGCGACCAGCTCGGCCAGGGGCACCCGGCTGGCGGTCACCAGGCGCACGTCGACGGTGTGGGTGCGGGTGTCGCCGACCCGGCGCACCACCCCGTCGGCCACCACCCGCAAGAGCTTGGCCTGCATGCCCGGGCTGGTGTCGGCGATCTCGTCGAGGAACAAGGTCCCGCCGTCGGCGATCTCGAACAGGCCCTGGCGGTCGCGGTCGGCGCCGGTGAACGCGCCCTTGACGTGGCCGAATAGCTCGGTCTCGAGCAGCGCCTCGGGCAGCGCGCCGCAGTTGATGGCGACGAACGCGCGATCGCGGCGCGGGCCGAGATCGTGGACGGCGCGCGCGCACAGCTCCTTGCCGGTGCCGCTCTCACCGGAGATGGCCACCGGCAGGGCCACCAGGGCCGCGCGCTCGATCAGCCGCAGCACCTCGGTGATGGCCGGCGAGTCGCCGACGATGGCCTCGAGTCCGGCCCGGCGCGGGCGGGTCGGGATGGTGGCGCGCACCACCGCCAGCTCGGCCTCGCGGTCGGCGATCTCCGCCGCCAGCTGGCGGTTGAGGGCGGCGATGGCGGCGGCGTCGCGGCGGGTGTCGGCCACCAGACGGGCGGTGATGATGGCGACCGCGGCGATGCCGGCCAGCTCGATGAGCCAGGCGGCGGCGTCGTCGGCGAACGCGCCGACCCGCAGGCGGTGGTCGACGTACAGGCAGCCCATCACCACCCCGCCGTGGAACAGCGGGACCGCCAACACCGAGCGTAGCCGCAGCGCCGCCACCGAGGCGGCGCCGTCGAACCGCTCGTCGTGGCCGGCGTCGACGGTGACCACCGGCTCGCCGCTGGTGATCGCGCGCTGCGCGATCGAGCGGCTGACCGCGGTGGGCGCCAGCGCGTCCTGGGTGAACCCGCGCGCGGCGGCCAGGGTCAGGTCGCCGCCGGCGGCGTCGGCCAGGAGCAGGAAGCCCCGCTCGGCGGTGGTCAGCTCGAGCGCGGTGTCGAGGACCTCGTCGAGCAGGCGGTCGAGGTCCGGCGCGCCGGCCAGGCGCCGGGTCAGCGCCAGCAACCGGCGCAGGCGCACCAGCTCACCGTCGCTGGCCGAGCCGGCCACGGGCGGCGGCGCGGCCGCGGTGGCGTGGAGCGTGAGGGCGTCAGGGTCGGTCATGAGTCCAGGCCTCCAGGTCGGGGGCGTCGCGGCCACCACGCTGTCGAACACCCGCCGCGCGCGCGCCAGGTGCGCCGCCGCGGCGCGCGGCTCGGCGGTCAGCTGGCCGGCCACGAGGCCCGCGCGCCACGCACGATCGAGCCGGCCCGCGGCCTCGGCCGCCGCGGCGACCCCGGCGGCCGCCTGGGCCAGGCCCGGCGTAGCGGCGACCAGGCCACGCTGCGCGAGGCGGGCCTCGGCCAGGCAGGTGCGCCAGCGGTCGTCGTCGGAGCGGTCGCGGCGGGCTGACTCGGCCAGGGCGGCGCGGGCGGTGGCGGCGTCGGGCGCGACCTCGGCCAGGCTGCGCTGGGCGTGGCCGGCGTCGGGGAGGGCCGCGGCGGTGGCCAGCGCCCACGCCGCGCGGTACCGCTCGGCGGCGCCGCCCGCGTCGCCGCGCCGCCGCCGCACGTCGCCCTCGACCAGCGTCGCGTAGTAGCGCGCCACCGGCAGCCCGGCCGCCTCGGCGCGGGCGCTGGCGGCGGTGGCGGCGGCGTCGGCGGCGTCCAGCTCGCCGACGGCCAAAAGCGACACCGCGCGGTTGGCGTCGAGCGCGCCCAGCTCGGCGACGCGCCCGAGGCTGGCCAGCTCGGTGGCGGCCACCGCCAGCACCGCCAGGGCGGCGCCGTGGAGGCCGCGCTCGGCCAGCGTGGCGGCGTGGTTCTGCTCGGCGACGGCGGCGGTGTGGGCGTCGCCGCCGCGGCGGGCGGCGCTGGCCGCGGCCCGGTACAGCTCCGACGCGCGGACCAGCTCGTCGCGGGCCTGGGCGATCATGCCCTGGACCACCAGCGCACGGCCGGTGCCTGCGGGGTCGCCGAGGCTGGTGGCGATGGCCAGCGCGGCGGCGACGTGGGCGTCGGCCTCGACCAGCTCGCCGAGATACAGGTGCGCCGTGGCGCGAGCCTCGGCGCACAGCGCCCCGGCGGCCGAGGCCGGCACCGCGCCGAGGCGGGCCACGCCGTCGACCGCCGCGCGGTACCGGCCGCGCGCGATCATCAGCCGGGCGTGGGGTGCGACCACCTCGGCGTCGTCGGGGTGCTCGCCGACCAGCGCGGTCAGCGCGGTCTCGGCCGCGGCCAGGTCGCCGGCCCGCTGATCGATGCGCGCCGCCAGGAGCCGGGCCGGATAGGCCAGCGCCGGCTGCGCCGCGGCCACCGCGACGCTGGCGCGGGCGCGGTCGTAGGCGCCGACGACCAGCGCGGCGCGCGCCGCGAGCAAGGCCCCGTCGGCGCGGCCGTGGTCGCGGGCGGCGTCGGCCAGGGCGAGCGCCTGGCGTGGGGCGCCGTGGGCCAGCGCATGCTCGGCGGCGTCGATCAGCGCCGCGCCGGCCTCGGCGAGGATCGGCGCCGCAGCCAGGAGCGCCGGGGCCCACGCCAGCGGCGGCAGCCCCCGGTCCCGGGCGGCGCGGGCGACCGCCGCGGCCATCTCGGTGCGCAGGCGCGGCGGCGCGGCGGCGGTCAGCGCGGCGGCCACCAGCGGCGCCAGCGTCGGCCGTTCGGCGTCGGCCACCAGCGCGTCGGCCGCGCCCAGGGCAGCCAGCGTCGGGCCCAGCGCGGTCGGCGCCAGGGCCAGGGCTAGCGCGTCGAGATCGGCGCCGTCGGTCCACATCGAGAGCGCGATCGCCAGCCGCGCGGTGGCGGGCTCGGCCAGCGCCCGGCGCGCGCGCACCTCGGCCAGCGCGGCGGGCGTGGCCGTCGCGGGGTGTCGCGCGCGCGGGTCTCCGTCGACGGCGAGCGCGGTCACCAGCTCGAGCGCCAGCGGCGGGAGGCCGCGGCTGGCCGCGTGGAGGGCATCGACCCAGGTCGGCTCGACGGGACCGTCGCACCAGCTCGCCGCCAGCGCGGCCAGCTCGGCCGGGGAACAGGCCGGCACCACCAGCTCGTCGGGCGCGCCCGGCCGGTCGCGCTCGAGCACCACGATGGCCAGGCCCGGGCCCCGGGCGCTGGCGGCGGCCGCCACCACCGCGTCGGCGCGTTCGTCGTCGGCCACGGCCAGGATGGTCACCGCGCCGGCCCGGGCGACCGCGGCGGCGATCGCGCGCTCGGCCACGGCGCGGCCGCGACGATCGTCGGCGCCGGGGTCGGGCGCGGCGCGGGCCTCGGCGTCGTCGAGGCGGGCCCGGGTCGCCGTCAGCGCGTCGCCCGCCAGCGCCGCGGCGATCTGCTCCTGCCGGACCGCCAGCTCGACGACCCGCAGCGGGGCGCTGCCCAGCGGCCCGCGCACGATCACCGCAGGCTGATCGGCATGACGCCGGGCCGTCGCGCAGCGGGCGCGCAGCGTGGCCAGGAGCGGCTCGGTCGACGGCCACGCCGCCGGCGAGGCGGCTCGGGGCGGCGTCATCGGCGGCGGGATCCGCGGGGCCAGGCGGGTCTGCGGTGCCAGGGCCGCGCGGGCTGCCTGGGCGCGCGCCACGACGTCGACGGCGGTGCGCGGGCGCGCCGCCGGATCCAGCGCGACCAGCTCGGCGACCAGATCGACCAGGCCGGGCGCCTCGGCGCGATCGAGCCGTGGTCGCTCGGCCCGCACCAGAGCGTCGAGCAGGGCGGGGCCATCACCCTCGACCGGGGGGCGGCCCTGCGCCGCGAACAGCAGACACGCGCCCAGCCCGTACAGGTCGCCGGCGGGGTGGACCACGCCGGCGAGCGCCTCCGGTGCCAGGTAGCGCGGGGTGCCACGCGCGGCGTCGGCGAGCCCGGCCGGGCCGGCCAGGCCGAGATCGATCAACACCGCGCGCCACCCGTCGTCGGCGTCACGGACCAAGATGTTGGCCGGCGACACGTCACAGTGGACCAGGCCGGCGCCGTGCAGGATCGCCAGGGCCGTCGCCACGTCGACGGCGATCGCCCAGACGGCGGCCGGCGGCAACGGCGCCACGTCCGCGAGGGGGCGCCCCGGGACAGGATCCGCGGTGTAGAACGCGGTACCGGCGGCCAGGGGCCCGAGCGGCGCGTCGAGCACGCCGACGTCGTGCACGACCGGCAGCGCCGGATGAGCCAGCTCGGCCAGCCGAGCGAACTCGCGGACGAGCGTCCCGCGGGCCGCGGCGCCGACGGCCTTGAGCGCCACCGGTTTGCCGGGACGGTCGCGGTCGTCGACCAGGAGGACCTGGCCCTGGGCGCCATGCCCCAGGACGTCTCGGACCTTGAACCGCGCCGCCATGCCACCGATATTGGCATCAACGCGTGGTTAGATGTCAACCTCGTATGCACCTGCAACCAGAGTTGCCGCCCCCGCCAGACCGCGGTCTTGGGCGAGTGACCATGATACGGTGCGTCCGTGGGTGACCAGGATCCGCCCCGTCGCACCGGGGACGACACGCGGCAGCGGATCGATCGGCTGGCGGACGGGTGGGACGTGCCGGCCTCCGCACGTCCGGCGCCAGCGCCCGCGCCGGCCCGCCCGCCGCCTCGCCCGCAGCCACCGTCTCGGCCGCCGCCCGTGCCGGCCGAGCGTCCGCAGCGGGCGTCGGCGCCACCGCCACCGCCACCGCCACCGTCGTCGCCACGCCCACGCGACACCTCGCCGCCGCCGATCGCGGCGTCGCCCGCGTCGCCGGCCCCGGTGGTCGCGCCTGCGCCGTCGCTCGTCATCGGGCGCGCCGACACCATCGCCGACGGGGTCGACGAACGCGACGACGCCACCCGGGTCGATCCGCGCGGCGACGCCACCGTCGCGGCCGCGGCGACGCGGGCGCCCGGCGGCGGGTTGCCGGTGCGGGCGCGCTTCGAGCGACGCGCCGGCCCCAGCGGCGATGTCGGCTACGTGTTCACCGTGGCGCGGCGCCGCCCGGCGACGCGGCGCGAGCTGCGCCGGGTCGAGGCCGCGCTGGTCGGCCACCGCGCCGATCGCGCGCGCCACCTGATCGCGCTGGGGGCCGACGCCGTCGCCGAGCCCACCCTGGATTCGCCTGAGCTCGACGCCGCCCGCGACGCGCTGGCGGCGCTCGAAGAGGAGCGCGCGGCCCGGGCCGGGCAGGCGGCGGCCGCCGACGCCGACGCCTCGGCCATCCGCCGCAGCGAGAAGGGCGAGATCGCGCGCCAGACCGAGGCGGCGGCCGCGCTCGAGGCGGCGGTCGCGGCGCTGACCGCCAGGCTCGCGCCGCTCGCCAAGGACGCCCAGGCGGTGCGCCGCCGCGGCGACGAGCTCAAGGCGCTCCTGGCCCGGCAGGACGATCAGCTGCGCGGGCTCGAGGCCCGGCTGGTGTCGACCCGCGGCAAGGTCGATCGGTCGGCGATCGAGGCCGAGCTGGCGACGCTGCGCGCCGACCGGGCCGCGGTGGCCGCCGACGAGCCCGCCCTGGCGGCCCAGCTCGAGCTCCTGGCGCCCCAGATCGCCAGCCTGGAGGCCGAGCGCGCGACCGCCCAGGCCGACCTCGCCGCGGCGCGTACCGCCGTCGCCGCTGCCAGCGAGCGCGCGGCCGATGAGCTGGGCGCGGTCGCGGCCAGCCGGCGGGTCATCGCCCGCGGGGTGGCCGAGCTCGAGAAGCAGCGCGACCGGGCCCTGCGCGAGGTCGGCGAGCGGCTGGCGATCGAGCGCCCGGCGACGCTGGCCCCGGCGCTGGCGCGCCTCGACGAGGTCGACCTCACCATCGCCACCGCCGAGCGGCGCGCCCTCGAGCTGCGCGAGCTGTTGGCCACCGTCGATCGTCGGGCCCTGGCTCGCGGTGCGGCGATCTTGGTGGCCATCGCCGCGGCGCTGGCGGCCGTGGCCTGGCTGGTGCTCGGGCGCTGACCACCCAGCCTGGCGTCAGCTGGCGAGCATGACCAGGCGGTCGAGGGCCACCAGGGTCACGACGTAGCGGGCCAGCGCCAGGCTGGCGCCGATGGTCGCGATCGCGGTCCCGCCGGCCGCCAGCAAGCGGGCCGAGCCGCGGCCGCGCCGCGAGCCGCGCAGTCCGATCACCACGCCGGCCAGCCCCGCGCCGAGCGCGACGAACATGCCGGGCCCGGGCAGGGCCACCGTGGCCAGCGAGAGCAGCGCGAGGGCGAGCGGCACCACGGGCCCAGCCTGGCGGACCGACGATGCCGGGTCCAGTTTTTCGCAGGCTTGTGCCGCGCGACCGGCCGCGCTATACGCAGCCCCCCATGTCCGACGAGGTCGCCCAGGTACGCGCGGGCAGTTGCGCGATCGTCGGCTTGCCCAACGTCGGCAAGTCGACGCTGCTCAATCGCCTGGTCGGCCGGCGCCTGGTGGCGGTGTCGCCCAAGCCGCAGACCACGCGCAACCGCATCCTCGGCATCCACCGGTCCGAGGTCGCGGGCGCCGAGCCGCCCGGCGTCGAGCTGTGCTTCGTCGACACCCCCGGCATCCAGCGCGGCGCGGGCCCGCTGCGCCGGTTCATGCGCGAGGAGGCGCTGGCCGCGGCCGCCGACGGCGATCTGGCCCTGCTGGTAATCGACGCCAGCGCCCGGCGCGGCGCCCAGCCACCGCGGCTGGCCGAGGACGACGCCGCCGAGCTGGTGGCCACGGTCGCCGCCAAGACCTTGGTGGTCGCGCTCAACAAGGCCGATCGGGTCCACAAGCCCGAGCTGCTGCCGCTGATCGAGGCCTGGGCGGCGTGGGGCCGCGACCGCGCCGATGGCCTCGACGTGGTGCCCATCTCGGCCACCACCGGCGACAACGTCGAGCGGCTGGTCGCGGCGCTGGCGGCGCGGCTGCCGGTCGGCCCGCCGATGTTCCCGGCCGACATGGTCACCGATCGGGCCGAGTCGTTCCTGGCCGCCGAGCTGATCCGCGAACAGCTGTTCCACCAGCTGGGCCAGGAGCTGCCGTACAGCGCGGCGGTGGTGGTCGAGCGCTTCGACGAGCACGACCAGGGCGACCTGTCGATCGGCGCCTACATCGCCGTCGAGCGCGAGTCGCAAAAGGCGATCGTCATCGGCCGTCGCGGCCAGCGCATCAAGGAGCTGGGGGTCGCGGCGCGCACCGCCCTGGCCGATCTGTTCGGGTGCCCGGTGCACCTCAGCTTGCTCGTGAAGATCGCCCCGGCGTGGACGACGGCAGAGGCCGGCGTGCGGCGCTTCGGCTATCGCGGAGTGCCATGACCGCTACCATCGCCCTGGTCGGCCGCCCCAACGTGGGCAAGTCGACGCTGTTCAACCGCATGGTCGGAGGCCGGCCCGCGCTGGTCCACGACACGCCCGGCCTGACCCGCGATCGTCGCTACGGCGAGGTCGACTACTTCGGCCGGGTGGTCCGCGTCATCGACACCGGCGGCCTGGACCCGGCGGCCGAGGGCGACGTCATCGGCCGCGGCATCCACCGCCAGGCCTGGCGGGCCATCGACGAGGCCGACCTGCTGGTGCTGGTGGTCGACGGGGCCGCCGGGTTGGCGCCGCTCGACGCCGAGGTGGCCCGCGCGGTGCGCGCCACCGGCAAGCCCATCGTGCTGGCGGTCAACAAGATCGACTCGCCCAAGCGCGACGTCGACGTGTCCGACTTCTTCGGCCTGGGCCTGGGCGAGCCGTTCGCGGTGTCGGCTGCCCACGGCCGCAACTTCGATCGCCTGCTCGAGCACATCGTCGACGCGCTGGGCCTGCCGGCGCCGGTCGCGGCCGATCCCGACGCGCTCGCCGACGGCCCCGAGGACGGCGACGGCGACCTGGCCGACGACCTCGGAGACCTCGACGCCGACGACGACGACGACGACGGGCGCACCGACGACGGTGACGGTGACGACGCGGCCGCCGCCGGGGCCCCGCGGGTGTCGCCGCGGCGCCGGCCCCACCGGGCCGACGCCGACGCCGGCCCGGTCCGCATCGCGCTGCTCGGCAAGCCCAACGCCGGCAAGTCGTCGCTGTGCAACCGCTTGCTCGGCGAGGAGCGCTCTCTGGTCCACCACCAGCCCGGCACCACGACCGATCCGGTCGACACCCCGCTGTCGTTCGCCGGCAAGGACTACATCCTGGTAGACACCGCCGGCATCCGCCGCAAGGCGCGGGTCGAGGAGGACGTCGAGAAGCTGGCGGTGGTCATGGCGCTCGGCCAGATCGAGCGCGCCGACGTCGTGGTACTGGTGATCGACGCCGCCACCGGGCCCAGCGAGCAGGACGCCCGCCTGGCCGGCGCCGCAGAGCAGGCCGGCAAGGCGCTGGTGATCGCCCTCAACAAGAGCGATCTGCTGCGCGGCTCGGCCGCCGTCGACGAGGTCCGCGCCGCGTGCGAGGACACCTTCCACTTCGTGACCTGGGCGCCGTCGACCATGGTGTCGGCCGATCGCGGCGACGGGGTCGACCGGCTGATGGACCTGGTGGCCAAGGTGGCGCACCAGCACAGCCGCCGGATCGCCACCGCCGAGCTGAACCGGTTCTTCGCCGAGGTGTGCGAGACCGTGCCGCCGCCGATCTGGCGCGGCAAGTCGGTGCGCATCTACTACCTGACCCAGGCCGCGGTGTGTCCGCCGTCGTTCGTGCTCAAGGCCAGCGCGCCGGGGGGCATCTCGCCGGCGTACCGGCGGTTCCTGGCCAACCAGCTGCGCAAGCGCTACGGCTTCAAGGGCACGCCGCTGCGGGTGTTCGTCCGCACCAAGGACAGCCGCGGCAGCAAGGCGTCGGGGTAGCCCGCCGTCGCCGGCGGCGCCGTCGGATCGATCGGGGCCGGGCTCACGGGCGCGGCAGCACGACCACCGCGGTGCCCAGCTCGTCGGCCTCGCCGCGACCGCGCACCACCGCCAGCCCGGGCCCGCCCAGCGACGACACGCAGGTGGGGGCCTCGTCGAGCAGCTCGTAGATCGACACCGACGCGCCGGCCACCGGCCCCTGACTGGCGCCCAGCACCAGCCCGCGGGTCCAGGCCGCGTCGGGCAGGGTCAGCTCGGCGCGGGTGTCGGCCGCGGGCGCGATCGACGGAAACATCCAGGTCGGGTGGGGATCGCCGTCCGACGGCCGCACGGTCACGTCGTAGGTCAGCCTGGTGCCGGCGAGGTCGCCGTCGACGAACACCGTGAACTCGCCCTTGGTGTCGGTCGTGACCTGGGCCGGCGCCATCGCCAGCGCGATGCGCGAGTCATCCGACGACAGCGTGCACAAGGTCGCCGTGGCCACCGCCGCGGTCACCGACGCGCCGATCACCGGCAGGCCGCGGAAGTCGACCACCCGGCCCACCACCGGGATGCGGCGCGGCAGCGCGATGGTGAGCGCGCTGCCGTCGAAGGTCACCGCGGTGTCGTAGCGCGCCGCCAGGTCCGAGCCAGGCGCCGGCAGCACGTCGATCGAGTAGGGCAGCGAGTTGCCGGCCCAGACCGGGAACAGCGTCAGCGACGCGGTGCCGTTGACGGTGGTGGTGCGGGTCTCGAGCGACAGGGCCCGGCCGCCGCCCAGCGCGTGCTCGAGGCGGACCACCACGGTGGCGCCGTCGACCGCGATGGTGGCGCCGGCGGTGTCGGTGCCCCGGACCTCGATCGACACCTGCTCGGGCACGCCCAGCACCGGCACGTCGATGGCGCCGATCGAGTCGCCGACCACCACGTCGCGCACCCGCACCGACGGCCGGTGATCGGCCGAGGCGCTGGGCGGCGGCGACACCAGCACGTCGACCAGCGCCGGGCCGTTGGGCAACCGCAGGGCGAAGGCGCCAGCGTCGTCGGTGATCGCCGTGGTCGACACCACCTGGCGCGCACCCAGGCCCGAGGTCGCCAGCACCTCGGCTACCACCTGCCAGCCGGCCACCGGGCTGTCGGGCAGCGCCCGGACGATCTGGCCGGTCATGACCTTCTGGCTGGCTGGGTCGAACGCGAGATCGCGGACCACCGGGTCACCACCGGGCGGCATGTCGTCGCGGGTCAGCTCGAGATCCACCGCGACCGGCGCCAGGAGCATGGCCGGGCTGGGCTGGTTGGGGCCGAGCGGCGTCGACGACGGGGTGAACGTGACGGCGTAGGTGTCGGTCACGCCGACCCGCGGCCGGGCCAGCGCCACCTGGTAGCTGCCGTCGGCGGCGACCTCGGCGCTCTCGCTCAGGCGCGGCCCACCCGGGAAGGCCGCGGGCCGGGTGAAGCGGAGCTGGCCGGCCAGCGGCAGCGCGCCGGCGCACGCGGCGACGCCGGCCGGGCACGGGATGGTCACCACGCCGGCCACGGTGACGGCCGGATCGAGGCTGAGCGCCTGGTCGCCGTTGCCGCCCAGCGTGCCGTCGGCGGTGATGGTGACGTCGGGGATGGCGGTCTTGACCAGCGTGCCGCGCTGGCCAGCGGGCGGCGCCACCACCGCGGCGAAGCGCCCGGCCGGCGGGTCGCCCCAGCACACCCCGACGTCGCACACCTCGCCGGCGGTGGCGTTGCAGTCGGCGGTCGTCGCGCACTGCGGCGTGTCGTCGGCCGAGTTGGCGGCCGGCAGGCAGCCGGTCAGGGCGCCCAGCCCGATCACGGCCACCGCCGCGGCCCACCCCGACGTCGCGCGTCGGCTCACGACGGCGACCTCACGCAGGTGATGTTCCACCAGTAGCTGGCGATCTCGCCGGGCGCGGTCACGTCGCGGTACAGGCGCGCCGGCGTGCTCTGGGGTTCGCGGTCGAGCAGGTCGACCTCGAAGACGTGCAGCGCGCCGTCGGCCAGATCGTCGGTGCACACCCCCAACAGCGGACACGTGATCGTGCGCTCGACGGTCGGGGTCGCGCCCGGCGACGCCTCGCACGCGGCGCGCACGGGCGTCGGCACCGGCACCCCGTAGTCGATGAACATCCGCACGTACAGCGTGTCCTGGGCGTCGGTGTCAGCCACGGTGATGCGCAGGTCGCCGACGCCCACGACGAACTCGTGCGGGCCGGGCCGGGTCAGCTCGTCGCCAGCGCTGTCCTTCACCGACCGAAACGCTGGCGGGTGGTTGACCGCGGCGTCGGGATCGTCGGTGTTGAGGGGCGGTGGAATCACGCACCCCGTGAGGGCGACAGCGAGCACGACAGCTATGACATGCAGGCCCTGGACCATTCCCCTAACATTCTGTGAAGATTCAGATCTTCCCCGTGTGGCCGTTCCCGAAACGCACCCCTGGTGTGGCGTCCATGTCATGGCACCGGGCGGGCGCGGGGTAGCGGTGGGGGCGTCCATCAGTCGGCGCCGGCGTCGTCGAAGCCGGGCTCCCCGGCCTCCTTCTCGAGGTGACGGAAGATGGTCCGCGGGTCGACGCCCAGATCGCGCGCCGTCTTGGTGCGGTTGCCGCTGTTGATGGCGAGGATGTCGTTGATGTAGTCGCGCTGGAACCGGTCCTTGGCCTCGGCCAGGGTCAGGATCGCCGGCAGGTTGTCCGCCGACAGGCCCAGGTCGTCGGGCCCGATGACGGTCGACTCGGCCAGCACGATCGCCTTCTTGATGCGGTTCTCGAGCTCGCGGATGTTGCCGGGCCAGCTGTGCTTGCGCATCGCCACCGTGGCGTTGGGCGAGAAGCCCTTCACCTTGGCGTCGAACTCGCGGGTGTAGCGCGACAGCATGTAGCGGGCGACCACGATGACGTCCTCGCCCCGCACCCGCAGCGGCGGCAGCTGCAGGTTGACCACGTTGAGCCGGTAGTACAGGTCCTCGCGGAACCGACCGCCGGCGATCTCCTTCTCGAGGTCGCGGTTGGTGGCGGTGAGGATGCGGATGTCGACGGTCTCCGACCGGGTGTCGCCGACCCGCACCACCACCCGCTCCTGGATCGCGCGCAGAAGCTTGACCTGCAGCTCGAGCGGCATCTCGCCGACCTCGTCGAGAAACAGCGTGCCACCGTCGGCGGCCTGGAACTTGCCTTGCTTGTTGGCGACCGCCCCGGTGAACGCGCCCTTGACGTGGCCGAATAGCTCGCTCTCGAGGAGGTTCTCGGGGATGGCGCCGCAGTTGATGGTGATGAACGGCTTGGCGGCGCGCGGCGACCGGGCGTGGATCTCGCGGGCGATCAGCTCCTTGCCGGTGCCGGTCTCGCCGGTGATGAGCACCGAGATGTCGGTCGGCGCGATCTTCTCGACCTTGCGGTAGACCGCCTGCATCGGCGGGCTGGTGCCGACGATCTCGCCGAACCGCACCGCCTCGAGGCGCTCGGCCAGGCGGCGGTTGTCGACCCGCAGCTCGTCGAGCAACAGCGCGTTGGCCACGATCAGCGAGGCCTGCGACGCGAACACCGTCAGCACCCGCATCGTCGCCTCCTGGAACAGGTTCACGATCGAGTCGTTGCCGACGTAGATGATCCCCAGCAGGCGGCCGCGATCCAGCAGGGGCACGCAGATCACGCTCGACAGCTTGAGCTGCATGACGCTCTTGGCGGCGGCGAACTCGGTGTCGTGCATGGCGTCGGAGATGATCACCGGGCGCCGGCTGGCCACCACCTTGGCCACGATCGAGTCGGACAGCTGGCTGACCGCGTCGGCGATGTTCTCCTTGCGCAGGTTGCGGGCGATCTTGATGTCGAGATCGTCGCCCTCCATCAGGATCAGGAAGCCCTTGTCGGCGCTGGTGATCTCGATGACCAGGTCCATCAGCGTGTCGAGCAGCTCGCCCAGGTCGCGCTGCTGCATCAGCTTCTCGGAGAACTCGAACAGCTTGGCGTAGGCGTCGAGGTCGGCCACGGTCTGGGCCGCCTCGTGCTCAGCGGGCGGGGCGTCGTCGATCAAGGCGAAGCGCAGCTCGCAGCTGCCGATGACCAGCTTGTCCTCGTGGGTCAGCTTGTGCTTGCCGCGCTTCTTGCCGTTGACGATGACGTCGGTCTTCCGGTGCAGCGTGGTGATGGTGTAGGTCTGGCCGTCGAAGTGGATGGTGGCGTAGGTGTCGGTGATCAGCGGATCGGGCAACACCACGTCGTTGTCGGGGCCCGAGCCCAGCGACGTGATCTTCTTGTACAGGTGGTAGACCGTGGGCGGGCGACCGGGGACGGTGAGGCGCAGCGATGGCATGGGGGTCCTTTGTTCGCCTAGAACCTGAGCCGGAGCTGGAGGCCGCCGCCGTCCGGGCTGGCGGTCGGGGCCAGCTCGAGGCGGGGCGGAGGCTTGGCGGGTTCCGGCTTGCGCCGCAGCTCGGGCGGCAACAGCGACTCGTCGGGCTTGCGCTGCACCGACGGTCGATAGTGACGGAGCGAGTCGACCACGCCCCACGCGATCAGCCCCAGGCAGGCGATGCCGGTGCCGATCTCGACCGCCTCGAGGCGGCGGACGAACTGGTTGTCCTCGTCGGGGACCACCCCGTTGTAGCCGTAGGTGCCGGTCAGGTACAGCCAGATGCCGGCCGACACGGCGCCGGTGACGCCCTGGCCGGTGGCGAAGGCGATGGCCTTGCCGGGCTGGCCGTTCTGGAACTGGCCGGCGCCGAACGGCACGAAGTTGATGTAGTAGGGCCGGGTCTCGATGACCACCATCGACGCCAGCAAGCGCTTGTAGCGCTCGTTGTCTTCCGCGATCTGGCGGCGCTCGGCGTCGGCGGCGGCGCGCTCGGCCAGGCGGGCCTTCTGCGCGTCGAAGAACTGCACCGCGGCGGCCGAGAACAGCACCGTGTCGAGCGCCAGCTCGGGCTGCTGGTACAGCGCCTCCTCGAACTCGCGGCTGGCGGTGGTGCGGTCGCCGGTCTCGAACGCGCACACCCCGAGCAGCACGTGGGCCTCGAGCAGGTCGTCGGCGCCGGCCAGGCGCGGCGACGGGTACAGCAGGTACGTGAGCAGCGGGATCGCGGTGGCGTAGTCGCCCTGGCGGAAGGCCGCGCGGGCCCGGTCGAGGTCCTCGGCCGGGGTGGCGGCGCGGGCCGCGGCGACCGCGCCGGCCACGGCGACCACCGCGAGCGCGGCGGTGGTCACGGGGCGCACCGGACCTCCTTCTTCTCGGCGTAGTGGACCGTCACCTTGGTGGTGGTGATGGTCTCACCGCTGAAGGTCACCGTCACCTGGCGCTGGGCCAGGGCCCCGTCGAACGTGATCAGCGTGGCGTGATCGAGGCGGGCGTCGGCGCCGTCGATCTGCACCCCGACGTCGGCCCGATCGCACCGCGGCGTGAGCTGGGCCGGCAGGAACGCCAGCGCGATCGACACCCGGTCGCCGGCCACGTCGGGCCCGATGGTGCGCTGGCTCGACTCGCAGCAGTCGTCGCGCCGGACCGTGACCACGGTCGGCCCACTGGGCGCTGGCAGGCTGGCGCGCCCGCCAGCCAGGCGCTGCCACGGCCCGTCGCCGATCCGGACCTCGGCGTCGGCCGGCGACACGCCCAGCGTGAACGTGGGCGCGGCGGCCGCGGCGTCGGGTGGCGTCGGCCGGGCGTCGGGCCGACGTCCGATCGGCGGCGGCTCCACCAAGGTGGTGGCGGTGGCGTCGACCGGCGGGGCGGCGTCGATCGGGGGCGCGGTGGCCGCGGCGTCGACCTTGGCGGCGTCGACCTTGGCGGCGTCGACGGCGGTCGGGGCGTCCACCACCGCGACGACCGCCGCGGCCGAGCTGGCCCGGCCGCGCAGGCCCTTGCGCAGGCCCCAGCCACCGCCGGCGGCCAGCACCACCAGCCCGCCGATCGCCAGCGTCCGACGCCACCGGTGGCGGCGCTCGAGCGTAGCCAGCAGCGCCAGCGCCCCCTCGTGCTGTGGCTCGATCCGCAGGACCCGGTCGAGGCACTCCAAGGCCACCGCGCGCCGGCCGGTCAGCTCGGCCTTGGCCCGGCGCAGCAGGTGATCGACCAGCCGCGGCGCCAGCGCCAATTCGTACGGTGCCGGCGCCGCGAAGAACCGCGCCAGCTCGTCCTTGGCCGAGCCCAGCCCGGAGCCGGCCAGGTATTGCTCGAGGTCGGCCACCATGGCCGACATCGTCGGGTACCGGTCGGCCGGTTCGGGCGCCATGGCCCGCAGGATGATCTTGCCGAGCTCGGTGCCGATGCGCGGGTTGGCCTGGCGCGGGTCGGGGAACGTGCACTCGGCGATCCGCTTGAGGATCTCGTGCGGGTTCTTGCCCTCGAACGGCAGCTTGCCGACGGTGAGCTGGTACAGGACGATGCCGGCCGCGAACACGTCGGTGCGGAAGTCGAGCTCGCGGCCCAGCACGTGCTCGGGCGACATGTACGCCGGCGAGCCCAGCAGCTGCCCGGTCACGGTCATGCGCTGGGCGTCGACCATCTGCGAGATGCCGAAGTCGGTCAGCTTGACCACGCCGTCCGAGCGGATCATCACGTTCTCGGGCTTCACGTCCCGGTGCAGGATGCCGTGGCCGTGGGCGTGGGCCAGGGCCCGGCCGATCTCGGTCACCACCATGGCGCCGATCTCGGCGAACCGCGGCGGGTGGTCGGTGACGAACTGCTTGAGCGTCGAGCCGTCGATGAACTCGGTGACGATGTAGCTCTCGGGCGACTCCTTGCCCGAGTAGGCGAAGATCTCGAGGATGTTCTCGTGGCGCAGCTTGGCCACCGCGTGGGCCTCGCGCTCGAACCGGTCGCGCGCCTCGACGTGCTCCGCCAGGTGGCGGTGCAGCACCTTCACCGCCACCTCGCGCTTGAGCGAGTGGTCGATGCCCTTGTAGACGATCGCCATCCCGCCCTGGCCCACCCGGGCCAGGAGCTCGTACTTGTCGAGGACCTGTCCGACGTCGATCACGGGGAGGGGTGGGGCAGCGGCACCGCGACAAGCATGTCACGGGTTGGCCCGCTCTTGGGCGGACTCGCCGGCGACCTGGATGGTTGCCTAAGCGGGCAGCCTGCCACGCAGGTTGCGCACCCCGGTCCGGGCCGCCGTGACATCGGCGTCGCGGCGCCCCGCGCGCGCCGCGGGCCAGGTCGGCGGGGTAGGATGGGGCCATGCACCGGCTGGTCGTGCTCGTCGGCGTGCTGGCGCCCGCGGTGGCGCGGGCCGACCTGGTCGACGTGCGGCTGTCGGAGGTGGTCACCGCATCGCCCGCGGGCGATCCGGCGGCGCGCTACCTCGAGCTCGAGGTCACCGCGGCGGCGTGCCTGTTCCCGACCACCCGCCTGGTGAGCTACGACGCGGCCGGCCAGGTGCTGGGCGACGCCGCGCCGTTCGCCAGCGCGACCTGCCTGGCCGCGGGCAGCTACCTGCTCCTGGCGACGCCGGCGGCCCAGGCGGCCTACGCCACCGCCGCGGACGCCAGCCTGGTGCCGCCGCTCGATCGCGACCACGGCCAGGTGTGCCTGGTGTCGTCGGCGACCCGCTACGACTGCGTCCGGTGGGGTGCGGTCGCCGCGCCGATCACCGACCTGTTCGGCCCGGGCGATCTGTCGAGCGCCTTCCCGCCGCCGGGGGGCCTGGCGCTGGCCCGCGTCGACGGCACCGACGTCGTCGCGATCGACTGGCGGGTCCAGGGGCCGACCCCGCGCGGGCCCAACGACGGCGCGCCGTGGGATCCCGGCGACGCTGGCGTCGACGCGCCGCGCCCCGACGCCGCGGTCGACGGGGGCCTGGCCGACGCCGGCGTCGACGGGCCCGCACCCGACGGGCCGACGCCGGACGGTGCGCCGCCCGACGCCAGCCAGGCGTTCCTCGGGCTCGATCCGGGCGGCGGCGCGGCCTGCGGCTGTCGCACCGGCGCCAGCCCCGACGGCGTGGCCCTGGTCGCGCTGGTCGTGTTGGGCCTGGCGGCTACAGGCGGCCGGCGGCGCGGATGGTGGCGAAGAAGGGCAGCGCCTGCTGCAGCAGGTCGAGCCCCGGGTCGAGCTGGCGGCCGATCCCCTCGGTGACCGCGATGGCCACGTTGCACATGGTGTAGACCGGGTTCACCCGCACCCGGTGCTTGCGCAGGATGCTCATCATGTCGAGCGCGACGGTGGCGACGTGGACCTCGCCGAGGGGCTTGCCCAGGTAGCGCGCGGTGAACGCGAGCACGTCGGCCTCGTAGGCGGGGTAGTCCCGCACCTGCGACCGGGGCGACAGCTCCGACATCAGGCGCGCCATCACCTTGCCGTCGCCCGACGCCCAGCTGGCGAAGTACAGCGCGAACGCGCGGCGGCTGGCCTCGTCGAGCTCGGCGGTCAGGCCGAGATCGAGCAAGATCACCCGGCCGCTGGCGTCGACCAGGATGTTGCCCGGGTGCAAGTCGGCGTGAACGAAGCCGTCGGCGAACACCATCTGCAAAAGCGTGCGGAACCCGATGGTGGCCAGGCGGGTCGGATCGGCGCCCAGCCGCCGAGGCGCGTCGAGTACCTTGGCGCCCTCGATGAAGTCCATGGTCAGCACCTGGCTCGAGCACAACGCCGGGTGGAGCCGTGGGAACCCGATGTCGGGATCGCTGGCGAAGTTGGCGGCGAACCGCGCGTTGTTGCCGGCCTCGATGGTCAGGTCGATCTGGGCCCGGATCGAGCGGCCGAACTCGTCGACGCTCTCGACCGGGGCCATCAGCCGCACCGACGGGATGAGCGCGATCGCCCGCGCGAACAACCGCATGACCGTCAGGTCGAACCCGACCAGCTCGACCAGCCCGGGGCGCCGGACCTTCACCGCCACCGCGGTGCCGTCGTGCAGCGTCGCCTTGTGGACCTGCGCCACCGAGGCCGACGCCACCGGCAGGCGATCGATGTGCGCGAACAGCAAGTCGGGCGCCTTTCCAAAATCCGTCGCGATGGCGCGCTCGACGTGGCGCCAGGCGAACGCGCCGACGTCGTCCTGCAACCGGGTCAGCGGGCCGATGATGTGCGGCGCGAACAGGTCGGGGCGGGTCGACATGATCTGGCCGACCTTGACGAAGGTCGCGCCCAGCCCGACCAGGAGCGCGGCCAGCCGCCGCCCGAACCACGCCTGCCGGGCCGCCTTGCCACGCAGCGTGAGCAGGAGCCCTAGCCAGCCGACCAACCACACCAGCCCGTGGCCGAGCAAGAGCAGCCCGATCCACATGCCTCGGCCGATGAAGCGAACGACGCGCATCCGCCCCGGTGGTACCAGCCCCGTCGGCGCCGGAGCAATCGAAGTCGGCGCGGTGACGGGCCGGCGGGGCGCGATCTGCGACGCCGCGTGTGTAAATCCGCTGGCGGACGCTTGACTCGGCGCCGCCGGCCGGCTACCTCTTGGGCCCTCGCGAGACCCACCTCGCGACCAGACTGGTGTGTAGCTCAGTGGGAGAGCACTACCTTGACACGGTAGGGGTCCGCGGTTCAATCCCGCGCACACCAACGGAACGAAAGCCGAACGGCGGCGAGGGGTTGGCGGGGAGACGGAGGATCGGGCGAGCCCCTTCACCGCGGGACGTCCGTCGGCCCGTCGCCGCCAGGCGCCGGGCGGTATGTCCGAGTCGGCCGGGTGGGTACGATCAGGCTCGTGGCGAGGCGAGCGCGCCTCGCCCGGACTACTAGCGGCACGCCTGTCGATCGGTTGCAGACCTTGGCCGTGGTGACGAGGTAGCCGGTGTCCTGGCAGTGGAGGCGCGTGTAGCCCACGCCGTAGATCCACTCCCCGGTGCTGTAGGCGACGTAGTCGCCTCCGACCGGGATGGTGATCGGGGTCGTCGCCGACTCCGCACACGGACGCCCGGCGACGTTCCAGCCGACCGGGCGCAGGATGGTGCAATAGCCCTCGAGCGAGGTCGCCTCGGTCGTCGGCTCGGGGGGCAGCTCCCGTCATCCGACGGCGGCTCGACGCAAGCGGTGGTCATCATGGTGAGAAACAAGGCGGCAACACAGGTCGTCTTCATCGCATGCTCCTGGTGGTCACGTCGCGCTCGTCCGTCGAGGCGACGGCGCGCACCATGTGCAGGAGCGGGGCCAGCTCGGGCGGCGCCGACGGCGCGCGCTCCCTCGGTCGTGCCGCCGCGTCGCCGTCCTCGGCGCGCAGATCGGCTGGTCGATGTGCGCGCGCACGTGCGCGCTACGACGCGAGGGCGGCCCACAGCTCGTCGAGGCGGCGCGGCGAGACCGGGACGGCGGTGCCCAGCTCCTGGGCGAAGACCTGGACGCGCAGCTCTTCGACGAGCCAGGCGAAGTCGTCGAGGTCGGCCGGGTCGCAGCCGCGGGCCTCGAGCTGGGCGCGCTGGGCCCGGTAACGTTGCCACAGCGGCACCACCTGGGCCGCCTTGGCGGCGTCCTTGTGGTGGTCGTGGGCCAGGCGCTGGAGGCGGACTCCGACGCCGCGCAGGTACCGGACGATGTGGGGCAGGCGCGTCTCGGGCGTGGCCAGCCACAGGTCAGGAGGCGCCAGGTGTTCGAGCTGATCGCGGATGTCGTCGAGGGCGGCCTTGGGGTGACCCGGCCGGGCGGCCACCGCCTTGAGGGCGGCGCGGACCTTGTCGAGCTCGGCGCTGACCTCGGCGGTGCGGCGACCGAGCTGGAGCAAGATCGACGCTAGCTCGCCGCGGCCGAGGTTCAGGCGCTCGGTGAACGCGGCCCTGGAGCGCGGGAACCTGGCGGGGTCGGTGAGGTCGAACGCCTCGTCGAGGGCGCGCAGCACCAGCTGGCGGCGCGGCGACGGCGCACCGCCGACGGCGAACCCCATGGCCAGGCCGCCGGGCAGCTGGGCCTCGAGCTTGCCAGCGGTGGTGCTCAGGGCGAGGAGGAACAGGCGGCGCAGGCCATCGCGGGTGGCGGCGATCGCGGCCTGGGACGATTCGAAGAGGCGCAGGTCGACCGCGGTCTCGGCGTCGACCAGCGCCGGGTAGCCCAGGAGCGTGCGGCCGCCGACGGTGAGGGTCACGGTCGCCGGCAGCGCGTCGAAGTCCCACGTCCGCAGCCCGGTGCGCTCGTGGCCGGCCCGCGGCGCGCGCTCCCACAGCGCGCGGGCCCGCTGGCCCAGGCGCGCCTGCAGGTCGGCCAGGTCGCGGCCGGCGTCGAGCACCTTGTCGTGCTCGTCGACGACGCGGAAGTTGAGCCCCAGGTACGGCGGCAGCGCCCGCAGGTCCCAGGCGTCGCGCGGCACCCGCACGTCGCGGTGGTGGGCGATGGCGCGCTCGACCGCCGGCAGCATCGCCCCGTCGAACGGCCGCAGGTCGACCGCCAGCTGCCAGGCCAGCTCGTCGAGCGGGGCCAGCGCCTTGCGCAGCGCCTTGGGCAGCCCGTCGAGCAGCGCGGCCACCAGCTCGTGGTGGCGGCCGGGCACGGTCCACGCCAACTCGGCCGGGTCGAGCTGGGGCAGCACCGCCAGCGGCACGATCGCGGTCACGCCGTCGTCGTCCTCGCCGGGATCGAACCGGTAGCTCAGGGCCAAGGTGGCGCCGCGCACGGTCAGCTCGTCGGGGAACTGGTCGGGCGCCAGGGCGTCGGCCGCGTCGAGCAGGACGTCGCCGACGGTCAGGTGCAGCACCGTCGGATCGGTGGCCTCGGCCCGCTGGCGCCAGGCCTCGAAGGTCTTGCCGCTGTAGACGTCGGCCGGCAGGCGGGCGTCGAAGAAGTCCCACACCGCGTCCTCGTCGGTCACCGCGTCGCCGCGCCGGCCCTTGTCGCGGATGCGCTGGACCTCGTCGAGGACCGCCTGGTTGTGGGCCATGAACCCGCCCTTCGAGGTGTACTCGTGGCGGACCAGCGCGTGGGTGATGAACAGCGACCGGCACGCGGCCGGATCGTGCGGGCCGTAGGCCACCCGCCGGTCCTTGACGATCTGCAGGCCGTACAGGGTGACGTGCTCCTTGGCCATGACCTGGGCCGCGCGCTGCTCCCAGTGCGGGTGGCCCAGCGTCCGCTTGCACAGCGGGCCGGCGGCGTCCTCGAGCCACGCCGGGTCGATCTTGGCGACGGTGCGCGCGAACAGCTGGGAGGTCTCGACCAGCTCGGCGGCGACCACCCACGGCGTCGGCTTGCGGGCCAGCGCCGACGACGGGTGGACCAGGAACCGGGTCTGGCGCGCGCCCAGGTAGCTCTTGCTGTCCTGGTGCCACAGGCCGATCTTCGACAGCAGGCCGGGCAGGAGCGCGCGGTGCAGCTGCTCGGCCGACGCCGGCTGCTCGTTGGGCGCGAACCCCAGCTCGCGCATGCTGCGGGTGAGCTGGGCGTGGATGTCCTCCCACTCGCGCATGCGCGGGAACGACAGGAAGTTGTCGCGGCACAGCCGGGCCAGCTGGTTCTTGGTCGACCGGCCGCGGGCCTCCTGCCAGAAGTCCCACAGCTTGAGGTAGCCGACGAAGTCGCTGGCCTCGTCGCGGAACCGACGGTGGCGCTCGTCAGCCCGCTGCTGGTGCGCCACCGGCCGCTCGCGGGGATCCTGCAAGCCCAGCGCGGCGGCGATCACCAGCACCTCGGCCAGGGCGTGGTGCTCGCGCCCGGCCAGCACCATGCGGCCCAGGCGCGGGTCGATGGGCAGCTGGCCCAGCTGCCGCCCCAGCGCGGTCAGCCCGCCGCGGTCGTCGATCGCGCCCAGCTCCTCGAGCACCCGGTAGCCCTCGTCGATGGCGCGCTTGCCGGGCGGATCCAAAAACGGGTAGCTGGCCACGTCGCCCAGGCCCAGGAACTTCATCCGCAGGATGACCCCGGCCAGGCCGACCCGCTTGATCTCCGGATCGGTGTAGGCCGGGCGCGACGCGTAGTCGGCCTCCTCGAACAGCCGGAAGCACACGCCGTGGGCGGTGCGGCCGCAGCGGCCCTTGCGCTGGTCGGCGCTGGCCTGGGACACCGGCTCGACCAGCAGCTGGGTGACGCCGGTGCGGACGCTGTAGCGGTTGACCCGGGCCACCCCGGTGTCGACCACGTAGACGATGCCCGGGATGGTGAGCGAGGTCTCGGCGACGTTGGTGGCCAGCACCACCCGCCGCCCGACGCCGGGCTGGAACACCCGCTGCTGCTCGGCCGCGGCCAGCCGGGCGTACAGCGGCAGGAGCGTGGTGTGGGGCAGGGCCCGCTCGGTCAGCGCGCCCAGGGTGTCGCGGATCTCGCGCTCGCCCGGCAGGAACACCAGCACGTCGCCGCGGGGATCCAGCTCGGTGATCTCGTTGACGGTGGTGGCCACCGCGTCGACCAGGTCGACCTCGTCCTCGGTCGGCGGCCGGTACAGCACGTCGACCGGGAAGGTCCGCCCCGACACCTCGATCACCGGGGCGCCGCCGAAGAACGCCGCGAACCGCTCGGTCGCCAGGGTCGCCGAGCTGATGATGACCCGCAGGTCCGGGCGCCGCGGCACCAGCTGCTTCAAGTAGCCCAGCAGGAAGTCGATGTTGAGGCTGCGCTCGTGGGCCTCGTCGATGATGATGGTGTCGTAGCCGCGCAGCAGCGGGTCGCCGTGGAGCTCGGCGAGCAGGATGCCGTCGGTCATGAACTTGACGTACGACGACGGCTTGACCTTGTCGCCGAAGCGGACCTTGTAGCCCACCACCTCGCCCAGCTCGGTGTGCAGCTCGTCGGCGACGCGGGCCGCGACGCTGGTCGCGGCGATGCGGCGCGGCTGGGTGCAGCCGATCTGGCCGTCGACCCCGCGGCCCATCGCCAGGCAGATCTTGGGCAGCTGGGTCGTCTTGCCGCTGCCGGTCTCGCCCGCCACGATGACCACCGGGTGGGCGTCGATGGCGTTGACCAGGTCGACGACCCGGGCGGTGATCGGCAGCTCGGGCGGGAACGTGACCCGCGGGCTGAGGGTGAGGCCGGGGCGCAGGGCCGCGGGCGGCGCGGCCGGGGGCGCGGGCGGGGCGGGGGGCGCAGGCGGGCGGGCCATGGGGAAGCCGGGCGGCGGCGCCGCCGGGAAGGGCCCGGGAAGTATCACCTCCTGCCGGGCGTGTCTCCCCCAGGGAGGAGGCCGGTCGGTCGCTTCCCCCGGCGGAGGACGCCGTAGGCGCTAGACACAGGCCGGGGAAGTTGAGGTAGAACCGTGGCCCCTGCGCCTGGCGCGGGGTCGACGATATGCCAAGGAATCAGATGAACCTCTCGAGTGATTGTCCATGAACGGCCGACACGGGCGCGACGATCGTCGCCGTCCTCAGGGCGGCCTGCGCATCAACCACCGCATCCGGGTCCCCGAGGTGCGGGTCATCGTCGACGAGGGCGGCGAGCAGCTCGGCGTGCTCCCCACCCACGAGGCGGTGCGGGTGGCCGAGGAGCGCGGGCTCGACCTGGTCGAGATCTCGCCGCGGGCGTTCCCGCCGGTGTGCCGGATCATGGACTACGGCAAGTACAAGTACGAGCAGGCCAAGCAGAAGCAGAAGGCCCGCAAGAGCGCGTCGACGGTCGAGATCAAAGAGATCAAGTTCCGGCCCAAGACCGAGGGCCACGACATGGACTTCAAGGTGAAGCATGTCCGGCGCTTCCTCGAGGCGGGCAACAAGGTCCGCCTGGCGGTGGTGTTCCGCGGCCGCGAGATCACGCACCCGCAGACCGGCAAGAACGTGCTCGACCGGGTGGTCGAAGCCACGGCCGATCTGGCCACGGTCGAGGTCATGCCGAACATGGAAGGCCGGCGCATGATCATGATCATCGCGCCCAAGCCCAACGTGGTCCGCAAGGCGGCCGAGCTGCGCAAGCAGGTCCTGGCGGCCATCCAGGCCAAGAAGGACGCCGCCAAGGCGGCCGGTCACGCCCCGCCGCCCGACGTCGAGGAGGACGAGGACGACGACCTCGACGCCATCAACGCCGACGTCGATGATGACGACGACGAGGACGACGCCGCCGAGGGCGAGGCCCCGGCTGGGGGCGGGGCGTCCTAGCCCCGTCCTGCGCGGGGCGGGCCCGCGCGAGGGGCCCGGATGCGGATCCCTGCTTTTCGTTTCACAAGACACTTGTCAGCCAGGGGCGGTTCGGGCATAAACCCGCTTCCGCCCGCCCCGGGTGGAATGACGGTACGCCAATGCCCAAGGTCAAGACTCACTCCGGTGCCAAGAAGCGGTTCAAGCGGACCGCCACTGGCAAGTTCAAGTTCGGCGGCACGTTCAAGCGCCACCTGTTGACCGGTCGGTCGCAGAAGCGCAAGCGTCAGGCCCGTAACGGCAAGTACATCGGCCCGAGCCAGCAGCATCAGATCGAAGCGATGCTGCCCTACGGCGCCTGATCTCACCGATAGAGGTTCGCTATGCCCCGCGCCAAACGTGGCTTCAAGGCCCGCCGTCGTCGTAACCGCATCCTCAAGGCTGCCTCGGGTTTCCGCGGCAAGCGGTCCAGCTGCCATGCCGCCGCCAACGAGGCGGTCCAGCACGCCTGGATGCACATGTACCGCTCGCGCAAGCAGCGCAAGCGCGACTTCCGGTCCCTGTGGATCGTCCGCATCAACGCGGCGGCCCGGACCATCGGCTACAGCTACTCCAAGCTGATCGGTTCGCTCGGCAAAGCCGGCATCTCGATCAACCGGAAGATGCTCGCCGAGATCGCGATCAGCGATCCGGCCGCCTTCCAGGCGATCGCGTCGGCCGCCAAGTAGCCGTCGGCCTCCCGATCGAGCTCGCTCCCCGAGGCCGCCCGTGCGGCCTCGACGTGTTTTCGGTGCCGGGCCCGGCCCGGCTGGAGAGTGTGATGACCGCGACTGCCCCTGCGACCGACGAGCTGATCGCCCAGCTCGACCGCCTGGCCTCCGAGTTCACCGCCGCCATCGCTCCGCTCGACGACGAGCAGGCGATGCGCGCGACCCAGGCCCAGTTCCTGGGCAAGAAGGGCCAGGTCTCGGCGGTGATGAAGGAGCTGGGCAAGCTGCCGCCGGCCGATCGGCCCCGGGTCGGCGAGGCTGCCAACCGGGTCAAGGACGCCATCGCCGCCGCGGTCGACGCCCGCCTGGCGGCGCTGGTGGCGGCCCGGCGCGAGGCCGATCTGGCCCGCCGGGTCGACCTGACCTTGCCGGCGCGCCCGGTCGCCACCGGGCACCTCCACCTGCTGACCCAGGTGCGGCTGGAGCTGGTCGACATCTTCGCGGAGCTGGGCTTCGCGGTGGCCGAGGGGCCCCAGATCGAGACCGACTGGCACACCTTCGAGGCCCTGGCGATCCCCAAGGATCACCCCGCGCGCGACATGCAGGACACGTTCTACGTGGCCGACGAGATCGTGCTGCGCACCCACACCTCGCCGGTGCAGATCCGCACCATGCAGGCGCACCCGCCGCCGATCCGCATCGTGGCGCCCGGCGTGGTGTACCGCCGCGACGACGACGCCACCCACAGCCCGATGTTCAGCCAGATCGAGGGACTCCTCGTCGATCGCGGCGTCCGGTTCAGCGATCTGAAGGGCGTCCTGACCCACTTCGCCAACCGCTTCTTCGGCGGCGCCGGCGGCTTGGAGGTGCGGTTTCGCCCCAGCTACTTCCCGTTCGTCGAGCCCGGCGTCGAGGTCGACTTCACCTGCGCGTTCTGTCGCGGGGCCGGCTGCCGGTTGTGCAAGGGCACCGGGTGGATCGAGATCGGCGGCGCCGGCATGGTCGACCCCGAGGTGTTCGCCCACGTCGGCATCGATCCCGAGCGCTTCAGCGGGTTCGCCTTCGGCATGGGCATCGAGCGGATGGCCATGCTCCGGCACAACGTCACCGACATCAAGCTCTACTACGAAGGCGACCTGCGCTTCCTCCAGCAGTTCTGAGCGGCGGCGCGCGCGCGCGCCCGGGTGGTTTCGTGCGTGTCCCGACCGGCGACGGTCGTTGCTCCGAGGTTCCCATGAAGGTTCTGTGGTCCTGGCTTCTCGAGATGTGTGATCTGCCGACGGCGCCGACCGTCGAGGACGGCGTGCGCGCGCTGACCGCCGGCGGCCTCGAGGTCGAGGGCGTCACCGACCTGGGCGCCGGCTTCCGCGGCGTGGTCGTGGCGCAGGTGGTGGGCAATCGGCCGCACCCGGACTCGACCAAGCTGTCGCTGGTCGACGTCATCACCGCCCGCGACGGCGCCGCCACCCAGGTCGTGTGCGGCGCGCCCAACGTGCCCGAGCCCGGGCGCAAGGTGCTGTGGGCGCCGCCGGGCGCGGTGCTGCCGGGGGGCATGACCCTGGGGGTCAAGCCGGTCAAGGGCATCGACTCGCCCGGCATGCTGTGCGCCGAGGACGAGCTGGGGGTGGGCGACGACGAGTCCGGCATCGTGGTGCTGGCCGCCGACGACGTGACCGCGCTGGGCGCGCCGGCCCAGCGGGCGCTGGGGGTGGACGACTGGCTCCTCGACGTGAACGTCCCGGCCAACCGCGGTGACTGCCTGGGGCACGAGGGCCTGGCCCGGGAGCTGGCGGCGCTGCTGGGCGGTCGCCTGGTGCCGATCGACGTCACCGCCGATCTGGCCGAGCTCGAGCGCGACCTCCGCGCCGCGGACCTGGTCGAGCTGGCCATCGCCGACGCCGCCGCGTGCCCGCGCTACGTGGCGCGGATCGTCGACGGGGTCACGGTGGGGCCGTCGCCGCGGCGCTTCGCGGCCCGGCTGCGGGCGGTCGGGGTGCGGCCGATCTCCAACCTGGTCGACGTCACCAACTACGTCCTGTTCGAGCTGGGGCAGCCGCTCCACGCGTTCGACTGGCAGACGCTGGCCGCGCCGCCCCGGATCGGGGTGCGCCGCGCCGACGCCGGCGAGCGGCTGACCACGCTCGACGAGGTCGAGCGGACCCTGGCCGCCGATGACCTGGTCATCACCGACGGCTCGGGGCCGATCGCCCTGGCCGGCGTGATGGGCGGCCGGGCCACCGAGGTGTCGGCCACGACCACCCGGGTCCTCCTCGAGAGCGCCAGCTTCGAGGCCCGGTCGATCCGCCGGACCGCGCGGCGCTGCGGCCTGTCGTCCGAGGCGTCGCAGCGGTTCGAGCGCGGCGTCGACCCCGCGCTGGCGGGGCGGGCGTCGGCCCGGGCCGCGGTGCTGATGGCCCGGCTCGGCGGCGGCACCATCGCCGCCGGCGCGGTGGATCACGATCGGCGCCCCCCGCCGCGACCGGCCGTGCCGTTGCGGCTGGCCCGGGCCCAGGCCCTGACCGGGACCGCGCTGTCGGCCGCCGCCGTCGAGGACGCGCTGACCCGCCTGGGTTGCACCCTGGCCGCCGCCGAGGATGGCGCCTGGCAGGTGACCACCCCGTCGGCCCGGGCCGACCTGACCCGCGAGGTCGATCTCATCGAGGACGCGCTGCGCGTGGTGGGCTACGGCAGCGTGCCCACGACCCTGCCGCCGCTGACGGCGCCGCCGGTGCCGCTGGTGGCCGGGGTGGCCGATCGGGCCCGGCGGGTCCTGGCTGCGGCCGGCCTGGCCGAGGCGATCACCTTCGGGTTCCAGGGCCAGGATCGGGTCGACGCGCTCGGCCTGCCGGCGACCGATCGTCGGGCCCAGCCCATCTTGGTGCGCAACCCGATGTCGGTCGATCAAGGCGTGATGCGCACGTCGCTCGTGCCCAACCTGGTCGCGGCGGTGGCGCGCAACCGCAGCTTCGGCGTCCCCGATGTGGCGCTGTTCGAGGTCGGCTCGGTGTTCTTGCGCGCCGCCGGCCAGCCGGCCAGCGGTGAGGTCACCGCCCTGGCCGACGAGCCGACCCAGGCGGTCGTGGTGCTCGCCGGCAACCGGCCGGCGCGGTTCGCCGCGGCCGAGCCGTGGGACGCCCACGACGCGGTGGGCTTCGCGCTGGCGCTGCTGCGCGCGCTGGGCGTCGCCGAGGTCGACCGGGTCGCTACCGCCGACGTGCCCTACCTGCACCCGGGGGTGGCCGCGCGGCTGGTGGCGCGGTCCGGGGCGCTGGCCGGCCAGGTGCTCGGCTGGGTCGGCGAGCTGCACCCCGACGTCCGCGCGCGCCTCGGCGTCGAGGTCCCGGTGTTCGTCGCGGAGATCGATCTGGCCGCGATGGCGCCGCCACCGCCGGCGCAGATGCGGCCGGTGCCGCGGTTCCCGGCGTCCACGCGGGACGTCTCGCTGTTGCTGCCCGACGAGGTCCCGGCGGCCCAGGTCGAGGCGGTCATCACTGCGGCCGCCGAGCCGCTGGTCGAGCGGGTGGCGCTGGCCGAGGAGTATCGCGACGCAGCCCGGCTCGGCGCCGGCCGCAAGAGCCAGCTGTGGTCGATCGCGTACCGGGCGACGGACCGCACGCTCACCGACGCTGAGATCGACGGCGCCCACGAGGCGATCGTGGCCCGCCTCACCGCCGCCTTGCCGGCCCAGCGTCGCTGACCGCGCCGGCGAGCGGGTTCGTCGACGGGCGGCCGCTGCCGCCCCCGCCGCGCACCGCAGGTCCGCGCAAAGTAAGCGATCTCGCCCCTGACACATCCCCAAGTCGTGATAATGTCTGCCCTATGGCGCGCATGACCAAGGCCGACATCATCGAGGCCGTGTACGAGAAGGTCGGGGGATTCTCCAAGAAAGAGGCCGCCGAGATCGTCGAGAGCGTGTTCAAGCAGATCAAGGACACGCTGCGCGACGGCGAGAAGATCAAGATCTCCGGCTTCGGCAACTTCATCGTGCGCGAGAAGAAGGCGCGCATCGGTCGCAACCCGCAGACCGGCGAGGAGATCACCATCTCCGCGCGCCGGGTGCTGACGTTCAAGCCGTCGCAGGTCCTCAAGGACGTGCTCAACGGCGGGACGCGGGCCCCGGGCCAGACCGGCGAGTAGTCGCTCGGAAAAGCGCGTGCCGCCGTCTCGCGACGACGGTTCCCGCCGAGAACGCTTGCCACGCGCCTGGGAGTGCAGTACCTAGGCGGTCCCGAATCGGGGCGTAGCGCAGCCTGGTAGCGCACCAGACTGGGGGTCTGGGGGTCGCAGGTTCAAATCCTGTCGCCCCGACGAGGGCGGGACGGTCACACGACCGTCCCGCATCTTTTTTTATGCGTCCGCTGATCCTGGTCACCAATGACGACGGCGCCCAGGCGCCGCTCCTCGGCGCGCTGGCCGACCGGCTGGAGACACTCGGCGAGGTGCTGGTGGTGGCGCCCGAGCGGCCACGCTCGGCGGCATCCCACGCGATCACGCTGCACAAGCCGGTGCGTACCCGGGAGCTGGCGCCGGGCCGGTGGTCGCTGTCAGGCACCCCGGCCGACTGCGTGTACGTCGGCGTCCTGCGCATGGCGCCGCGCCCGCCCGCCATCGTCGTGTCGGGCCCCAACGACGGCTACAACCTGGGCACCGACGTCTACTACTCCGGCACCGTGGCCGGCGCCGTCGAGGGTGCGCTGCGCGGGCTGCGTGGCGTGGCGCTGTCGATGGCTCCCCGGGCCACCGACGTCGACGGCGCGCTGGACCTGGCGGTGGCGATCGTCGCCACGGCGCTGGGCGGGCTGGCCCCGGGCAAGGTGTGGAACGTCAACCTGCCGGGCGCCGGCGAGCGTCGCTACGCCTGGACCACGCTGGGGCGCCGTCGCTACCACGACGACGTCACCGAGCGCCACGATCCGTGGGGGCGGCCGTACTACTGGATCGGCGGCGGCGCGGCCGGGCACGACGACCGCCCGGGCTCGGACTGCAACGCGATCGCCGCCGGGCTGGCCAGCATCACGCGCCTGGACATCGACTGGAACCACCGCGGCGCGGACGACGCGCCGGTGGTGCCCGGCTTCGACCCGGCGTGACGCCGCGCCAGGTCGAGGTCGTCTCGGCCCGGCGGCGTGGCACCGGAGGTGGCGCGGCGGTAGAGTGACGGCCATGCAGCTCGGTCGAATCGTGTGCGGGGCCCTGGTCGCGGTCGGGTGCGCCTGCGGCAGCGGCGCCAAGTCGACCGGCCCGGCCGGCGGCTCGGGCACGGGTGGTGGCGGTGCCGGCGATCCGGCCGCGTGCGACGCCGTCGCCCTGCACGTCACCGACCTGTACCAGGCCAACGCCGAGCGCACCAAGCTGACGCCGGGCGAGGTCGCCGACAACGTCGCGATGGTGCTCGGCGAATGCAAGACCGCGCCGGGCCGGGTCGCGCCGTGCGCCGCCAAGGCGACCGCGGTGACCGTCCTCGAGCGCGACTGCTTGCTGCCCCTCGACGACCAAGGCTCCGAGGGCACCCAGTTCACCCAGCCGTGAGGATCGCCGTCGCTCGGCCGGGGCCGCGCCGGTCGTGCAACAAAGACGGTGCGGCCGTGTCAGGAGTCACCATGTCGCGCTCCCCCTTGCTCGTGTTCGTCGCCGTCGCCGCCTGTGGCCCCAAGCCGCCGCCGGCCGATCCTCTGCCCGATGATCTGACGACGCGGCAGGTCGCGCCGGCCCGCGCGCCGCACAGCGAGATCGAGCGCCGCCGCGACGCCGCCTGCGAGGCCCTGGGCCCGCGCCTCACCGCGTGCGCCATCGACGACGCCCGCGCCACCATGAGCGCCGAGGAGCTGGCCAAGCTCGACATCGAGAAGACCGCGCCGGTGCACACCCAGAAGTTCATCGAGGCGTGCAAAGGGCAGACGTTGTCGTCGCGCCAGGTGCGGGTGTACGAGGTGTGCATCCGGGAGGAGACCGCGTGCGAGCCGCTGGAGGCGTGCCTGGACAACGCGCGTCCGGACGCTGCGTCGCAGTGACACGCGCGGCGGACGGTAGTAGCCTCCGCCGCATGCGAACCCACTCTGCTGTCGGCATGGTCCTGGCCCTGGTTGCCTCCACGGCCGCGTGCAAGAAGAAGGGCGACGAGGGCGGTGGCGGTGGCGGCAACGCGCCGGCGCCGACCCCGCCGCCGGCCGCCTCGAACCGACCGTCGCAGGGCGCGCTCGCGACGATGCCGCCGCTGGCGCTGCCCGACGATCCCAACCGCGACGCCAAGGTCGCGCTGGGCCACGCGCTGTTCTTCGACAAGCGGCTGTCGTTCGACGGCTCGCGCGCCTGCTACTCGTGCCACATGAACGAGAACGGCACCGGCGGGGCCGACCCGCTGGCCATCGGCGCCGGCGGCAAGCAACTCACCCGCCACGCGCCGATGATGTGGAACGTCGGCTACGCCAAGGGGGCGTTCTACTGGGACGGCCGCGCCGCCACCTTGGAGGCCCAGGCCAAGGGCGCGTGGAGCGGCGGCAACATGGGCGTGGGTGAGGACAAGCTGGCCGCCAAGACCGCCGAGCTCGCCGCCATCCCCGGCTACGCCACGATGTGGAAGGCCGCCTTCGGCGACGCCGCGGCGACCCCCGAGCAGGTCACCGAGGCGCTGGCCGCCTACGAGCGCACCATCGTGTGCACCGCCACCCCGTACGACAAGTTCGCCGCGGGTGACAAGACCGCGCTCACCGAGGCGCAGCAGCGCGGCCTCGACATCTTCATGAGCAAGGGGATGTGCAACGCGTGCCACACGCCGCCGCACTTCTCGGTTTCGATGATGACCGAGGGGGGCGTGTACTGGAACGCGGGCATCGGCATCGCCGGCAAGGACCCGGCGGCGGTCGACATCGGCCGCAAGAAGGTGACCGAGAAGGACACCGACTGGGCCTCGTTCAAGGTGCCGAGCCTGCGCGGCGTGGGCAAGAGCCCGCCGTACTTCCACGATGGGTCGGTGGCCACCCTCGAGGCCGCGGTGCGCTACATGGCGTCGGCCGCGACCCCCAACCCCAACCTGTCGCCGCTGTTCAACGACAAGAAGCTGACCGACGCCGAGATCACCGACCTGGTCGACTTCGTCGGCAACGGCCTGGCGTGTCCGGGCGGGCTCGAGGAGCCGACCCTGCCGTAGCCCGACGATCGGCGCGGGCGGGGACGGGCGGCCGCGGGGGCCGGTGGCGGTGGTTGCAGCGCCCCCGGCGGCCTGGCAGAGTCTCGAGCGCGGCGCCGCGTGCGCCGCTCGGGTCCCATAGCTCAGTTGGATAGAGCGACGGTTTCCTAAACCGTAGGCCGCAGGTTCGATCCCTGCTGGGATCACTGACGCCGCACGTGGCCAGCCTCGGCTACTCGGTCAGGCACTGCGCCGAACACCCATCGCCTGGCGTCGTGTTGCCGTCGTCGCATTCTTCGAGGGTGTCGACGACGGACGGAACATCCCGAATGCAGTGTCTGTGGCCCGCGGCCGGGCCACCTGTGGCCCAGGGCGCGGCCGGCGGCGGCGAGTTGAACTTCGGGCCAGGGCCTGGCAAGATCCGTCAACCGTGCTCGGAGAAGTCGTCGGGAGCTACCGCATCACCGCCAAGCTGGCGGAGGGCGGCATGGGCGCGGTCTACCGCGCCGAGCACCAGCTGCTGGGCAAGTCGGCGGCGGTGAAGGTGCTGCTGCCGGAGCTGTCGACCAACCGCGACATCGTCAACCGGTTCTTCACCGAGGCCCGGGCCGCCACGTCGATCCGCCACGCCGGGATCGTCGAGGTGTTCGATTTCGGCTATATGCCCAACGGCCTCGCCTACATCGTGATGGAGCTGCTCGAGGGTGAGCCGATGTCGCGGGTGCTGGCGGCGCGGGGGCACCTGACCGAGCAAGAGGCGCTGGTGTGTACCCGCGGCATCGCCAGCGCGCTGGCCGCCGCGCACGCCCAGGGCATCGTCCACCGCGATCTCAAGCCCGACAACATCTTCCTGGTGCGCGACGCCGACATGGTCGGCGGCATCCGAACCAAGATCCTCGACTTCGGCATCGCCAAGGTCAGCGAGGCCCAGCGGGCCGGCGGCGCCAGCTCGAAGACCCGCACAGGCGCGGTGCTCGGCACGCCAACCTACATGAGCCCCGAGCAGTGCCGCGGCACCGGTGAGGTCGACCAGCGCTCGGACCTGTACTCGCTGGGCTGCATCCTCTACGAGATGCTGGTCGGTCGACCGCCGTTCGCGTCGGAGGGCATCGGCGAAGTGCTGGGCATGCACCTCTACATGCCGCCGACGCCGCCCAGCGAGATCGGCGTGCCGGTGAGCGCGGCGGTCGAGGCGCTGGTGCTGCAGCTGCTGCAGAAGAAGCCCGAAGATCGGATCCAGTCGGCGACCGAGCTGGCGCGGCTCCTGGGTCACACCTCGATGCCGTCGATGACCGGGCCGTCGGCCCCGACCATGGCCGGGGGCGCGATGGCGACCCCGCCGCCCCTCCTCACGCCAGCCGGCGTGCTGCGGACCGGCCAGGGCTTTCCGACCCCCGCGCCGCTCCTGACCCCGGCCGGGGCGATGATCCCGGCGGCGATGCACCCGACGCTGGCGTCGCAGCACGGGGCCAACGCGCCGACCACGCTGTCAGCTGCGGCGGGGGTCAGCGACGCCGCGCCGCGCCGACGCACCGGCTTGTTCGTCGCGCTGGGCCTGGCCATCGGCGGCGGCGCGATCGCCGCGGTGGTCCTGGCCGGCGGCGGCGGTCGCGGCGGCGGCGGCGGCGGCGAGGCGGCAGCGCCCGGCGCGGCCGGCGTCGCGCCAGCTCCCGTCGACGCCGGGGTGGCCGACGCCGCCGCCATCGACGCGCCGGCTATCGACGCCTCACCACCCGTCGACGCCGCGGTCGACGCGCCGATCGACGCACCGAAGCGGTCCACCCGCGGCACGAAGCGAGGGAGCAAATCCAATGGCACGACTGACAAGGGTTCCGGCACGACGGTCATCGATCGTGGCGACTAGGCTCGGCTGCGCCGGCGCGCTGACGCTCGCGCTGGCCGGCTCGGCCGCGGCGCAGAACGCCGACGCCGAGATCCTGTTCACCGACGCGGTGAAGCTCGAGGCCGCGGGTGACCTCGACAAGGCGTGCGATTCGTTCGAGGGCTCGAACCGCATCGAGCCGCGCGCCGGCACCATGGTCCGCCTGGGGCAGTGTCGTGAGAAGCAGGGGCGCCTGGTGTCGGCCTGGTCGGCGTACAAGGACTCGCTGACCCGCGTGAAGGACCCGAAAAAGCGCAAGGTCGCTGAGGATCGCGTGGCCGCGCTCGAGCCGATGCTGTCGTACCTCACGGTGTCGGTCCCCGACGACGTGCGCGTCGACGGTCTGGAGGTCACGCGCAACGGCGAGGTGCTCGACCCGGCGCTGTGGAACCGGGCGGCCCCGGTCGACGGCGGCAGCTACACCATCGTCGGGCACGCGCCCGGCCACGAGGCCTGGCAGACCACGGTCGAGGTGGCGGACGCCAAGGACAAGGTCTCGGTCGAGGTGCCCAGGTTCAAGGAGATCAAGAAGCTGGTCGACCCGGTCGACAAGCCTCGCGTCGGGCCGGCGCCGCTCGTCACCGGACCGACCGAGGCGCCGTCGAGCCTGACCGGCAAGCGCAAGCTCGCGCTCGGCCTGGCCGGCGTCGGGCTGGTCGCCATCGGCGGCGGCGTCGCGTTCGGCCTGCAGGCCAAGGGCTTCGAAGACGACGCCTACGCGCTGTGCCCGGATCCCGCCACGCCGTGCGCCGACGCGGCCCGGGCCCAGGACCTGAGCGACAAGAGCGCGAGCCGCGCCCTGCTCGCCAACATCGGCTACGGCGTCGGCGGCGCTGCGGTCATCGGCGCCGCGGTCCTGTGGTTCACCGGCGGTCCCAGCCGCAGCAGCGACCAGGTCGCCGTCACGCCGCGCCTCGGAAGCGCCTTCACCGGCGTCACCGTCCGCGTCGGCTTCTGACCGGGGCCGGGGGCAGATTGCATGGCTGCCTGCCGGGCGGTTCAGATTCAGCGTATCGTCGGAGCCTGATGCGTGTCGTCGTTGTCGTTGCCGTCGCCGGCATGATGCCGGGTTGCCAGTTCTCACGCCCCGCCGACGTTCCCGGCGATGCCGCGATCGATGCGCCGACCGATGGGCCGACCGACGCGCGCCCGGACCTCGTGGCTGGCACGCTCACGTTTGGGCATCGAACCGCCGCTGGTGTGGTCGAGCGCGGCGTCGACCTCACCGCCGTTCGGGTGCAGGCGCTCCTCGTGGATTCGTCGGCCCCGGGAGGCTATCGGTCGGTTGCAGGTATGGGGCGCGCGGATGGCTCATTCGAAATCCTCGGCGTGCCAGCGGGCGAGCCCTATGTACTGAACGTGGCGAATCGTTACTACGCCACCAGCCTGCACCAAGTCGTGTTGCGCTCTGAATTGCCGACCCGAGCCGACGCGCAGACGGCGCAGAATCCGACTCCCGTAACGCTCGATCTCGCAGGCAGCATGCTCGCCGCGGCTGATGACGTGCGCGTCATCTCGATGAACGTCGGCGTTGTTTGCTACGCCGAACTGCCCGGGAGTGATAGCGATTTTCGAACCGCGGACTGGATGGCGGGGGCGGCCGCTACGTACGAGTTCGCGCCCCACCTTCCCTCTGCTTCGGCAGGAGACGACCTGCAGGTAGTCGCGTATCGCGCAGACAGCGGCACGTCGCCGCGTGATGCGACTGTTCACTCGATCGTGGGCTCACTGGACGTGTCCGATTCGTCCATTGTCGACGGTGTGGCTCGCACGATCTCAGGCGTGCTGACACCTCCGGCCAGGACCCTCGTGCCAAATTTCTCGGTGTCTCGCGGGGCGTTCGGAGTCGGGTATGACGAGACCCTCAGCATCGGGGACATCATGGCTGGCGTCTACGCGCTGCCTGTGCTGGGAAGTCGATGGCTGCCGATCGGGGCATTCGTACCAGGACCTGCGATCTGTTCATCGACTAGTTTCGATGCGCAAGTCACGAACCAAAGCCTGTCGATCGTCACGCCGTGCCGGGACCCGTTTCCCGCTCCGTGGCCGCGCGTCGGCTACGCGCGGTATGTTCGTCGACGCTGGGTTGCCGTACCGGGGCTGCAGCCCGTGCCGATCGATGGCGGGTCAACTCGGATGCTCGAGTTGACCCAGACGCTCGTGCCCCCACCGCTCGCACCTCCGACCAACGTGAAGGTGAACGGCGCGCCTGGCAAGGATGGGGGTGGATTTCTTCGCGGTCCGACGTCCGTCGAGGTGGCCTGGTCGCCATCGCCGGGAGCGCTTCAATACATGGTCAGCGTGTTCGCGTTGGGAGGGTTAGGGGGACGCACGCTGCCACGCTTTGTCGGCGTCATGATCACGGAGTCGACAAACGTCACGCTCCCACCTGAGCTGCTGACCGGCTCCGAGTACTTCGTGTTCGCTGTGGCGTCTTTCGCTGGGACGAATGATGTCGCAGGTGGCCGCCTGTATCCCGACGGCATCCCCGCCGGTTCGGCGGCGACCGTCACCGGGGTCTTTCGGATCAACGAGACGTGCGGGAACGCAGTGGTCGATCTAGGCGAGGAGTGCGATGGTGGCGGCGTCGAGACGGTGACTTGCGATCGCGACTGCACCATCGCGGTGTGTGGGGATGGCGTCAGGAATACGGCGGCTGGTGAACTCTGTGATCCGATTGCCGACACTCCAGCGTGTGATTCGGATTGTACGCCGGTCTCCTGCGGCGACGGCCACCGCAACCTCGATGTTGAGGAATGCGACGACGGTGGGCGCGTCGACGGCGACGGTTGCTCTTCGAATTGCTACCTCGAGTAGACGGCGGGGCGCGCGTCAGCGCGCCTACAGGCAGGGGCCGTTGCAGCCAAATTGACCGACGACACTAAGGTCGGAGTTCATGGTCACGTTGCAGGACGTACTTGTTCCGACGCATCCGCCTCCCATCCACTCGCCCAGCGTCGAGTTTGACGATACGAGGCGCGTGAGGCGGACCAGCGTACCGACGGCAAAGGTCGCTGAGCACGGGCCGCTGAGCTCGGTGCAGTCGATGCCCCCGATGTTGGACGTGATTCGATTGTTACCCTGTGCCTGGACGACGGCGACCGTCAGCGTGTAGACGCTGGCGGTGAAGGTGGCGGTGACGGTCTGGGCGGTGGTCATGGAGACGGTGCAGGTGCCGGTGCCGGAGCAGCCGGCGCCGGACCAGCCGTTGAAGGTGTGGCCGGCGATGGGGGTGGCGGTGAGGGTGACGGTGGTGCCGTAGTTGAAGGCGCTGGCGCAGGTGGCGCCGCAGTTGATGCCGGCGGGGCTGGAGGTCACGGTGCCGCTGCCGGAGCCGTTGGTGGCGACGCTGAGCGTGTAGCTGTTGAGGGAAAAGGTGGCGGTGACGGTGGTGGCGGCGGTGACGGTGACGGTGCAGGTGCCGGTGCCGGAGCAGCCGCCACCGGACCAGCCGGCGAAGGTAGAGCCGACGGCGGGGGAGGCGGACAAGGTGAGGGATGTGCCGTGGGTGACGGACTGGGCGCAGGTGGCGCCGCAGTTGATGCCGGCGGGGCTGGAGGTCACGGTGCCGCTGCCGGAGCCGGCCTTGGCGACGGTGAAGGTGTAGGAGTTGACGGCGAAGGTGGCGGTGACGGCCTGGGCGGCGGTCATGCTGACGGTGCAGGTGCCGGTGCCAGTGCAGGCGCCGCTCCAGCCGGTGAAGCTTGAGCCGGCGGCGGCGCCGGCGGTGAGGGTGACGGAGGTGCCGTGGCCGAAGCTGGCCGAGCAGGTGGCGCCGCAGGAGATGCCGGCGGGGGAGGAGGTGACGGTGCCGGTGCCGGCGCCGGCCTTGGAGACGGTGAGGGTGTAGGTGTTGAGAGTGAAGGTGGCGGTGACCGAGGCGGCGGCGGTGAGCGCGACGGTGCAGGTGCCGGAGCCGGTGCAGCCGGCGCCGGACCAGCCGGTGAAGGTGGAGCCGGCGGTGGGCGAGGCGGACAGGGTCACGCTGGTTCCGTGGCCGAAGCTGGCGGCGCAGGTGGCGCCGCAGTTGATGCCGGCCGGCGACGAGGTGACGGTGCCGGCCCCGGTGCCAGCCTTGGAGACGGTGAGGGTGTAGGTGTTGAGGGTGAAGGTGGCGGTGACCGAGATCGCGGAGGTGACGGTGACGGTGCAGGTGCCGGTGCCGGAGCAGCCACCGCCGGACCAGCCGGTGAACGTGGAGCCGGCGGCGGCGGCGGCGGTCAGGGTGACCGAGGTGCCGTTGGTGTAGGGCTCGGTGCAGTCAGTGCCGCAGGAGATGCCGGCGGGGGAGGAGGTGACGGTGCCGCTGCCGGTGCCGGCCTTGGCGACGGAGAGCGCGAAGGGCGCGAGGGTGAAGGTGGCGGTGACCGACTGGGCGGCGGTCATGCTGACGGTACACGAGCCGGTGCCGGAGCAACCCGCGCCGGTCCAGCCGCCGAAGGTGGAGCCGGGGTCGGCGGTGGCGGTGAGGACGACGCTGGTACCGTGGCCGTAGGTCGACGAGCACGAGGTGCCGCAGGCGATGCCGGCGGGGGAGGAGGTGACGGTGCCGCCGCCGGTGCCGTTCTTGGCGACGGTGAGGGTGTAGGTGTTGAGGGTGAAGCTGGCGGTGACGGCGGTGGCGGCGGTGAGCGAGACGGTGCAGGCGCCGGTGCCGGTGCAGCCGCCGCCGGACCAGCCGGCGAAGGTGGAGCCGGCCGAGGGCGCGGCAGCGAGGGTGATGCTGGTGCCGTGGCCGAAGCTGGCCGAGCAGGTGGCGCCGCAGGTGATGCCGGCAGGGGTGGAGGTGACGGTGCCGGCGCCGGTGCCGGTCTTGGAGACGGACAGCGTGTAGGTGTTGAGGGCGAAGGTGGCGGTGACGGTGGCGGCGGCGTTCATGGTGACGCTGCAGGTGCCGGTGCCCGAGCAGCCGCCGCCGGACCAGCCGGTGAACGTCGAGCCGGCGCTGGGCGCGGCCGACAACGTGACGCCGGTGCCGGCGGTGTAGGCCTCGGAGCAGTCGGCGCCGCAGGCGATACCGGCGGGGGACGAGGTGACGGTGCCGCTGCCGGTGCCGGCCTTGGCGACGGTGAGGGTGAAGCTCTGGGCGCTGAACGCGGCGTCGACGGTGGTGGCCATGCCCATGGCCACCGTGCAGGTGCCGGTGCCGGAGCAGCCGCCGCCGGACCAGCCGGTGAAGGTCGAGCCGGGGTTGGCGGTGGCGGTGAGGGTGACCATCGCGCCCTGGGGATAGTCCTCGGTGCAGTCGTTGCCGCAGTTGATGCCGACCGGGGCCGAGGTGACGGCGCCGGCGCCGGCGCCCGAGCGGGTGACGGTGAGCGTGTGCAAGATCGGGTTGAACGTCGCGGTGACGGTGGTGGCGGCGGCGAGGTTGACCACGCACGAGCCGGTGCCGGTGCAGCCGCCGCCGGACCAGCCGGCGAACACCGACCCGGCGCTGGGCGACGCGGTCAGCGAGATGATCGAGCCGGCGTCGTAGCTGGCGGCGCAGGTGCCACCGCAGTCGATGCCCGCCGGCGACGACGTGACCGAGCCGGAGCCCAGGCCCGCCTTGGTCACCGTGAGCGTGTACTGGCGCAGGACGAAGTTGGCAGAGATCAGGGCCGATCCGGCCACGGTGAAGTCGCAGGTGCCGGTCGAACAGCCGGCGCCGCTCCACCCGGTGAAGACCGAGTCTCCGGCGGCGGTGGCGGAGAGCGACAGCTGGGTCCCGGGCGTGTAGGCCTCGGAGCAATCGGCGCCGCAGTTGATGCCGGTGGGGGTGGACGTGACGGTGCCGGTGCCGGCGCCGGTCCGGGTGACGACCACGGTGCCGTTGGGGGCGAACGCGGCCTGGATGGTGGTGGGGCCGGTGATCGTGGCGGTGCATAGCCCGGTGCCCATGCAGCCGCCGTCGCTCCAGCCCAGGAACTGCGACCCGAGGCCGACCGTGGCCGTGAGCGTGATCGAGGCGCCGTGCGGCACCATCGCGGTGCACGTGCCGGGGCAGGCGATGGGCCCCGTGGTCGAGGCCACGGTGCCCTCGCCAGTGATCTGGACGGTGACTGGATAAACCGCGGTGTCGAAGGTGGCCGTGACTGTGGTCGCGGCGTCGACCGAGACCGTACAGGTCGACGCCATGCCGGTGCAGCCGCCACCGGCCCAGCCCGCGAAGGTCGCGGCCGGGCCTGGGGTCGCCGTGAGGGTCACCAGCTGACCGGTCGGGTAGTCCTCGGTGCAGTCGGCGCCGCAGTCGATGCCGCCAGGGTTCGACGTCACCGTGCCGGTCGACGTGCCGTCCCGGACCACCGTCAGCCGCGCGGTGCCATCGGGAGCGTCGGTGGTGCCGTCGGTGTCTCCGGCTCCGCCGTCACCGGTGATGAACGTGGGGTGGTCGACGGCGCAGGCGACGAGCGTGAGCACGAGGCCGAGCGCCACGCCGAACGCGAGAGGGCGAAAAGGTGAGGGCATCATCGGGCTCCGTCGTCGGTGGGGGCGTCCGCCGAACGCAGTTACGGGCAGTTCGGATCGCATGTACCAAAGTCTCGGATGAACTGGGCCGTCACGGCCTTGTTCGCATCCATCGTGAACGTACAGAAACTGTCCGTGCCAGCACAGTCGCCAGTCCATTCGCTGAAAATCCACAGCCCGCTGGCAAACGCGTCGAGCTCAACAACTGACCCGGCAGGATACTGCGCGGTACACGTCGCACCGCAGGAGACGCCCGCCGGGAAGGACGAGACGGAAGTTGAGGACCCACCGCCTAGCTTCGTCACCGTCAGCGTGTAGATCGCGGCGGTGAAGGTGGCGGTGACGGTCTGGGCGGTGGTCATGGAGACGGTGCAGGTGCCGGTGCCGGAGCAGCCGGCGCCGGACCAGCCGTTGAAGGTGTGGCCGGCGATGGGGGTGGCGGTGAGGGTGACGGTGGTGCCGTAGTTGAAGGCGCTGGCGCAGGTGGCGCCGCAGTTGATGCCGGCGGGGCTGGCGTCCGGCGCTGCCGGAGCCGTTGGTGGCGACGCTGAGCGTGTAGCTGTTGAGGGAAAGGTGGCGGTGACGGTGGTGGCGGCGGTGACGGTGACGGTGCAGGTGCCGGTGCCGGAGCAGCCGCCACCGGACCAGCTGGCGAAGGTAGAGCCGACGGCGGGGGAGGCGGACAAGGTGAGGGATGTGCCGTGGGTGACGGACTGGGCGCAGGTGGCGCCGCAGTTGATGCCGGCGGGGTTGAGGTCACGGTGCCGCTGCCGGAGCCGGCCTTGGCGACGGTGAAGGTGTAGGAGTTGACGGCGAAGGTGGCGGTGACGGCCTGGGCGGCGGTCATGCTGACGGTGCAGGTGCCGGTGCAGCAGCGCAGGCGCCGCTCCAGCCGGTGAAGCTGAGCTGGCGGCGGCGCCGGCGGTGAGGGTGACGGAGGTGCCGTGGCCGAAGCTGGCCGAGCAGGTGGCGCCGCAGGAGATGCCGGCGGGGGAGGAGGTGACGGTGCCGGTGCCGGCGCCGGCCTTGGAGACGGTGAGGGTGTAGGTGTTGAGAGTAAGGTGGCGGTGACCGAGGCGGCGGCGGTGAGCGCGACGGTGCAGGTGCCGGAGCCGGTGCAGCCGGCGCCGGACCAGCCGGTGAAGGTGGAGCCGGCGGTGGGCGAGGCGGACAGGGTCACGCTGGTTCCGTGGCCGAAGCTGGCGGCGCAGGTGGCGCCGCAGTTGATGCCGGCCGGCGACGAGGTGACGGAAGCCGGCCTCGGTGCCAGCCTTGGAGACGGTGAGGGTGTAGGTGTTGAGGGTGAAGGTGGCGGTGACCGAGATCGCGGAGGTGACGGTGACGGTGCAGGTGCCGGTGCCGGAGCAGCCACCGCCGGACCAGCCGGTGAACGTGGAGCCGGCGGGCGGCGGCGGTCAGGTGACCGAGGTGCCGTTGGTGTAGGGCTCGGTGCAGTCAGTGCCGCAGGAGATGCCGGCGGGGGAGGAGGTGACGGTGCTGCTGCCGGTGCCGGCCTTGGCGACGGAGAGCGAAGGGCGCGAGGGTGAAGGTGGCGGTGACCGACTGGGCGGCGGTCATGCTGACGGTACACGAGCCGGTGCCGGAGCAACCTGCGCCGGTCCAGCCGCCGAAGGTGGAGCCGGGGTCGGCGGTGGCGGTGAGGACGACGCTGGTACCGTGGCCGTAGGTCGACGAGCACGAGGTGCCGCAGGCGATGCCGGCGGGGAGGAGGTGACGGTGCCGCGCCGGTGCCGTTCTTGGCGACGGTGAGGGTGTAGGTGTTGAGGGTGAAGCTGGCGGTGACGGCGGTGGCGGCGGTGAGCGAGACGGTGCAGGCGCCGGTGCCGGTAGCTGCCGGACCAGCCGGCGAAGGTGGAGCCGGCCGAGGCGCGGCAGCGAGGGTGATGCTGGTGCCGTGGCCGAAGCTGGCCGAGCAGGCGGCGCCGCAGGTGATGCCGGCGGGGGTGGAGGTGACGGTACCGGCGCCGGTGCCGGTCTTGGACACCGACAGCGTGTAGGTGTTGAGGGCGAAGGTGGCGGTGACGGTGGCGGCGGCGTTCATGGTGACGCTGCAGGTGCCGGTGCCCGAGCAGCCGCCGCCGGACCAGCCGGTGAAGGTCGAGCCGGCGCTGGGCGCGGCCGACAACGTGGACGCCGGTGCCGGCGGTGTAGGCCTCGAGCAGCTTCTGGCGCCGCAGGCGATACCGGCGGGGACGAGGACTTCGGTGCCGCTGCCGGTGCCGGCCTTGGCGACGGTGAGGGTGAAGCTCTGGGCGCTGAACGCGGCGTCGACGGTGGTGGCCATGCCCATGGCCACCGTGCAGGTGCCGTGCCGGAGCAGCCGCCGCCGGACCAGCCGGTGAAGGTCGAGCCGGGGTTGGCGGTGGCGGTGAGGGTGACCATCGCGCCCTGGGGATAGTCCTCGGTGCAGTCGTTGCCGCAGTTGATGCCGACCGGGGCCGAGGTGACGGCGCCGGCGCCGGCGCCCGAGCGGGTGACGGTGAGCGTGCAAGATCGGGTTGAACGTCGCGGTGACGGTGGTGGCGGCGGCGAGGTTGACCACGCACGAGCCGGTGCCGGTGCAGCCGCCGCCGGACCAGCCGGCGAACACCGACCCGGCGCTGAGCGACGCGGTCAGCGAGATGATCGAGCCGGCGTCGTAGCTGGCGGCGCAGGCCGCCCCGCAGTCGATGCCGGCTGGCGACGACGACACCGTGCCGGCGCCGAGGCCGGCCTTGGAGACGGTGAGCGTGTACTGGCGGAGGATGAAGTTGGCGGTGACGAGCGCCGAGCCCGCGACCACGAAGTTGCACGTGCCGGTCGAACAGCCAGCGCCGGTCCACCCCGTGAAGATCGAGTCGCCAGCGGCGGTGGCGGTGAGCGCCAGCGATGTCCCCGGCGGGTACGCCTCCGAACAGTCGGCGCCGCAGTTGATGCCGACGGGGTTGGACGTGACCGTGCCCGTGCCCGTCCCGGTCCGCGACACCGCGACGGTGCCGTTGGGGGCGAACGTGGCCTGGATGGTGGTTGGCCCGGTGATGGTCGTCGTGCACACGCCGGTGCCCATGCAGCCGCCATCGCTCCAGCCCAGGAACTGCGAGCCGGCGCTGACCGTGGCCGTGAGCGTGATCGAGGCGCCGTGCGGCACCATCGCGGCGCACATGCCGGGGCAGGCGATGGGCCCCGTGGTCGAGGCCACGGTGCCTTCACCGGTGATGTCGATCATCACCGGGTACTGGGCCACGTCGAAGGTGGCGGTGACGGTGGTCGCCGCGTCGACCGACACGGTGCAGGTGGTCACGGTGCCGGTGCAGCCGCCACCAGCCCACCCGGCGAACACCGCGCCGGCCGAGGGGGCCGCGGTGAGGGTCACCAGCTGACCGGTCGGGTAGTCCTCGGTGCAGTCGGCGCCGCAGTCGATGCCGCCGGGGTTCGACGTCACCGTGCCGGTCGACGTGCCGTCGCGAGCCACCGTCAGCCGGGCGGTGCCGTCGGGAGCGTCGACGACCGTCGCGTCGCCGTCGCCGGTTCCGCCGTCGCCGGTGGTGAACGTGGGATGGTCGACCGAACACGCGACGAGCGTGGTCGCCAGCCCGAGGGCCAGCGCGAACCAAAGGCGAGGGCGGAGCGCAGACGTCATGAGGCCTCGGCAGTCGAAGGGGGCGCCTCGCGGTCCCGAGCCGCGAGATCAACGCCCCATCGTCGCACGGCGTCGACGCCCGGTAAACCGACCTGCGAGGTGTGGATCTCGCTGCAAGACCTACATCGGCGCGATACGCTAGCGTCGATGCCCGCTGACACGCTGGGACGGAGCCCGACCGAGGCGGCGCTGCCGCCGCGGCGCCGGGCCGCGCCGGGGCTGCCGGCGGGGACCCGCGTCGGGGACTATGTGATCGACGCGCCGATCGGCGCCGGCGGTATGGGCGACGTCTACGCGGGGCGCCAGCCGGTCATCGGCAAGCGGGTGGCGATCAAGGTGCTGCGCCCGGAGCTGGCGGCGCGGCCTGACGCCGCCGAGCGCTTCCTGCGCGAGGCGCGGGCGGTCAACCAGGTCGACCACCCGAACGTGGTCGACGTGTTCGCCGCCGGCCGACTCGACGATGGGCGGCTGTACCTGGTGATGGATCTGCTGGCGGGTGGTTCGCTGCGCGCGCGCCTCGACGCCGGGGCGGTGTCGCCCCCGGTCGCCCTCACGCTCCTGGGCCAGGTGGCCGACGCCCTCGACGCCGCCCACGCCAAGGGCGTGGTGCACCGGGACCTGAAGCCCGACAACATCGTGCTCACCGAGAGCGGCGAGCGGCTCACCGCCCACGTCGTGGACTTCGGGATCGCCAAGCTGGTGGCCGACGCCGCCGGGCCGGAGGTGGCGACCCTCACCGGCGAGGGGGCGTGGCTCGGCACGCCGGCGTACATGGCGCCCGAACAGTGGACCGCCGACGGCGCCGGGCCGGCCAGCGATCGCTACGCCCTGGGCGTCCTCGCCTACGAGCTGCTCACGGGGGCGGTCCCGTTCTCGGGCCCGAGCCTGCCGGTGATCATGGAGCAACACTTCCGCGCGGCGGTGCCGTCGGTCACCACCGGGCAGGGCGCGCCGCTGCCGGCCGTCCTCGACCGGGTGTTCCGCAGGGCGCTGGCCAAGGATCCCGCCGAGCGCCCGGCCACGGCGCGTGACCTCGTCGCGGCGCTGGCCGCGGCGCTCGAGCCCGGGGCCCCAGTCGCGCGGCAGCGGGCCTGGGTGGGCGTGGCTGCCGCCGCGGTGGTCATCGGTGGGGTGGCCGCGGTGGTGGCGGCGCGTGGCCGGTCGTCGTCGGAGCGCGCGGCCGCGCCGGCGCGGCCCGGTGCGGCGCTCCAGATCTCCACCACGCCGGCCGGCGCCGAGGTTCGCCGGGCCGGCGCGCTGCTCGGCGTGACGCCGCTGGCGATCGACGTCGAGCCCGGCCGGGCGGTCGAGGTCGTGCTGGCGTTGCCCGGGTATGTGGCGGTGTCCCGGCGCATCAGCGCTGACGCGCAGGGGCGCGGCCAGGTCCACGCCGACCTGGCGCTGGCGTCGGGGTTCGCCGGGGTGTGGCGCCTGCCCGACGGCGAGCTTCGCGGGTTCGAGCGCACCGCCGACCAGGTGGCCGGCTTCCGGCTCCAGACCGTCGACGGCCACCGCGAGTTCTTGCGTACCTTCCGGTTCATCGCCGCCGAGCCTGGCGCGGTCGCGTTCACGGCGACGGAGCCGTTCGTGGTCGAGGCCGCGCCCGACGAGCCGTCGTGCAACATCCCGCTGGCGGCGACCTACCTGTACCGCCCCGCGGAGGACGCGCTGGCGGTCCGCCGCGAGCGCGCCAAGGTCGAGCTGGTCGACGGCCGCTGCGTGGTGAGCGCGACCGCGTGGTCGGCGCCAGCGGCGCTGGTCCGGGTCGCCGCGAGCTCGGCGGGGACCTGGGCCGAGTCGCGGGCCGGCGCGCCTGGCCCGGTCGCGGTGACGCCCCCGACGAAGGCCGCCCCGACGAAGGCCGCCCCGACGAAGGCCGCCCCGACGAAGGCCGCCCCGACGAAGGCCGCCCCGACGAAGGCCGCCCCGACGAAGGCCGCCCCGACCACGCCAGCCCCGGCCACGCCGTCGCCGCCGCCGCCGCCGACCCAAGGTGAGCCCACCGCGCCCGCGACCAAGGCTCCCCAGGCCCAGGGGCTCGCACCGAGCAAGGGCGCGCAGGCCCCTGCCAACGTCCCCACGCGCGCCGACTGACCGGTCGCCCGCGCGCCGGGCTACGCGCCGTCGTGGCGGTTGGCCCAGTCGGAGATCAGCTCGAAGTTGTCGACGATCCGCGAGTGGTAGTGGCCCCACACGTTCGAGATCATCGCCATCGAGCCGCGCGACAGCTGCTTGGTCAGGTACACCGCGTAGTACTTGGCGCCGGTGCCGTCCTCGACGTCGCCGACCTCTTCGAGCGGCTGTCCGGACACCGGACACACCAGCTCGCACACGGTGCCGGGCGGGAACTCCAGGCCGGCCTTGCGGCTGTCGCCGTGGATGGGCGACAGGTGGACGTCACCCTCGCGCCCGTCGCCGCGCACGCGCAGGGTCACCGCCGGGTGCCCGTCGAACGTGATGTCGGACAGGCCCACGAGGCTGTCGCCACGGGGGCCGTAGGCCTGGGTCACCACGACCACCACGTCGTCACCATCGCTGATGTCGACGCTGGGCTCGGCGACCGTCCGATGGTTGCCGGTGACGCGGAGGCGCTTGCGATCGATGGGGTCGGACATTCGATCGAAGGGTCGCCACGCGCGCGCCCGATGCGCAAGGGCCAGGGGGCCCGAATCCGGGGGGACAGACCCCGCACGACCTCCGCCCCAGGAGTGCGATTCTCGTAACTTCGTCATTGCTTGGCCCGGCAAGCACCTTGCATCATTACGCCACGATGTTCCGGCCGTGGACGTTCATCCCCCTGGCCTTGGGCCTGGCGCTGGCGACCGCCGCGACGGCCCAAGCCGACGTGGTCGGGGTCATGAGCGTGGCCGGCGACAGCTCGGGCGACTACGAGACCATCCTGGAAGAGGCCGCCCGCGCGAACAACGACGTGATCGACAGCACGGCCTGGAACCGCGCCGCCGACAAGCGTGGGGTGGGGTCGAGCTCCGACCGAGACATCGGCGAGGTGGCGCGCGTGGTGGGCGCGGACGCGGTGCTCGACGGGCGGTTCCGGCGCGAAGGCGACGGCTACGTGTTCCGCATCCGCATCCGTGATCGCGGCGGCGTCGCGGTCCGCACGGTGATCGTCGAGCAGGTGGCGCCGCGCCTGGGGCCGCGCGGCCGTCGCGCCGTGATCGCCAAGATCAACGCCGAGCTAGGCGACGTCCTGCGCGGCCGGCGGCACGACGATGACGACGACCGCGCCGTGCCGGCCGACGACCGCGACGCTGCGGTCGACGATCGCCGGCGCGATCGCCGCGACGACGTGGAAGACGAGCCCGACCTCGGCCAGCGGCGCGCCACCGACGACGAGGCCCAGGACGAGGACGACGACGCCGACCGGCCGCGCCGGCGCCGGGCCGTGGCCGCGCGCGAGATCCGGCGCGCCGCCATCGTGTTCGAGAGCGGCGTGATGGCCCTCAACCGCACGCTGACCTTCTCGTCGCGGCCCAACTTCATGAACGCGCCCAAGGGGTACAAGGGCACGTTCGTCCCGGCCGCCCGGCTCTCGGTCGAGCTGTACCCGCTGGCGTTTGCCTCCCCCCACGGCGCCGCCAGTGGCCTGGGGCTGTACGGCACCTACGAGCAGGCGTTCCTGCTGACCACCCGCAGCGACAAGTCGCCCGATCTGAAGCTGGCCACCGCGCAGTCGCACTGGGAGGTCGGCGCCCGGTTCCGCTACGCCTTCGGCGACCGCCCGAGCTACCCGTCGATCACCGTCGGGGTCGGCTACTCGCGGCGGGCGTTCACCGTCGACCGCACCGCCCTGGTCGACCGGCCGCCGCTCGATCTTCCCGACGTCGACTACCGCGCCATCGAGCCGGGCCTGCAGGTGCGCATCCCGGCCGGGACCGAACGGCTGGCCTTCGGCTTCGCCGGGCAGGCCCTGCTGGTCCGCACCACCGGCCCCATCCAGTCGATGGAGGAGTACGGGTCGGCCGCGGTCACCGGCATCGCGGGCGGGGTGTCGGTCGACGCGGTGATCACGCCGCGGGTGTTGTTGCGCCTGCGCGCCGACGTGACTCAGGTCGGGTTCGACTTCACCGGCAACGGCGCGCAGAGCAGCCTGCGCGACGGCTCGCCCGAGCAAGACGTCGGCGGCGCGATCGACCGCTGGCTGGGCGCGGCGGCCAACCTGGCCATCGTCTACTGACGGTGCCGCGCGCCGGCGGTGGTCGGGCCAGGGCCACGCCGATTGACCGCGGCGCCGACATCTCCGAACATGGCGGCGTGCGAGCCTTGTCTGTCACGGTCGCTGGGGATGCGCGCGAGCGCCGGTTGATCTTGCGCGGGCGCCTCGACGAATCGGCCGCGCTGGTCGAGCAGGTGCCGACCTGGGCCGCGCGCTCGGTCGTGGTCGACTCCGCCGAGCTGAGCTTCATCAACTCGATCGGCATCCGCGAGTGGATGCACTTCATGGCGGCGCTGACCCAGGCCGGCGCGCACATCACCCACGAGCGTTGCTCCGAGCCGTTGGTCGAGCAGATGTGCTTCATCCCGGCCGTGCGCGGCGGCGGCGCGGTGCGCTCGTTCTTCGCGCCGTACGGCTGCGGCGCGTGCGGCCACGAGGCTTCGGTGCTGATCGAGGTCGGCGACCACCGGGACCGCCTGGTGGCGCTGTCGCCGCCGGCGCAGCCGTGCCCGGCGTGCGGCGGCGAGATGGCGCTGACCGATCTCCCCGAGCGCTGGTTCACGTTCCTGCAGGCGTGACCGAACCGATCCCGGCCGCGCGCGGACCTGCTACGTTCCCGCGGCCGTGACCACCCCGACCGACGCCTCCGTCCTCGCCCCCTCCGACACCTTCGCGCCGCGGCACCTGGGGCCGCGCGACGCCGACCTCGCGACCATGCTCGGCGCGCTCGGGTTGGGCTCGCTCGCGGAGCTGGCCGATCAGACCGTGCCGGCGGCGATCCGGTTGCGGCGGCCGCTGGAGCTGGGCCCGGCGGTGACCGAGCACCGGCTCCTCGAGGAGCTGCGCACGATGGCCGGCGACAACCAGGTGTTTCGCTCCTTCATCGGCCAGGGCTACTACGACACGATCACGCCGCCGGTGATCCTGCGCAACATCCTCGAGAACCCCGGCTGGTACACCGCCTACACGCCGTACCAGGCCGAGATCTCCCAGGGCCGCCTCGAGGCGCTGATCAACTTCCAGACGATGGTGTGTGACCTGACCGGCCTGCCGCTGGCCAACGCCTCGCTCCTCGACGAGGCGACCGCCGCCGCCGAGGCCATGAACATGTGCGTCGAGGCCCACGAGCGCAAGCGCCTGGCGTTCGTGGTCGACGCCGCGACCCACCCGCAGACGCTGGCGGTGGTCACGACCCGGGCCCAGCCGCTGGGCGTCGAGGTGCGCGTGGTCGAGCGGGCCGCGCTGGGGGCGGCGCTCACCGCCGACGTGGCCGGCGTGTTGCTGTCGTATCCGACCACCGACGGCCAGGTCCACGACGATCGCGCCCTGTGCGCCCAGGCCCGCGCCGCCGGGGTGAAGATCGCGGTCGCCACCGACCTCCTGGCGCTGACGCTGCTCACGCCGCCGGGCGAGCTGGGCGCCGACATCGCGGTCGGCACTACCCAGCGGTTCGGCGTTCCGATGGGCTTCGGCGGCCCGCACGCGGCGTTCCTGGCGACCACCGACGACTTCCGCCGCTTGCTGCCCGGTCGCATCATCGGCGTCAGCAAGGACGCCAAGGGGCGGCTGGCGTACCGGCTGTCGCTGCAGACCCGCGAGCAGCACATCCGCCGCGAACGCGCGACCTCCAACATCTGCACCGCCCAGGTGCTGCTGGCGGTGGTGGCGTCGATGTACGCCGTCTACCACGGGCCGGAGGGGCTGACCGCGATCGCGCAGCGGGTCCGGGGCTGGACTGCGGTCATCGCCGCGGCGCTGGCGCGACTGGGGTGTCCGGCCCGGCCCGGGGTGTTCTTCGACACCCTGCGCATCGATCTTGACGCCCACCGCCAGGCCGAGGTGCTGGCGGCCGCGGTCGAGCGCGGCCTCAACCTGCGCCGCTACCCCGACGGCGTCGGCCTGGCCTGCGACGAGACCACCACCGGCGACGACGTGGTGGCGCTGCTCGAGTGCTTCGCGCCCGGCGGCGAGTTGCCGTTCGCGATCGACGAGCAGGCCGCCCCGGCGCTGCCCGACGCCGTGGCGCGCGCCTCGGCGTTTCTCACCCACGACGTGTTCCGCCGCCACCGCGCCGAGCACGACCTGTTGCGCTACCTGCACCGGCTCGAGGCCAAGGACCTGTCGCTGACCACGTCGATGATCTCGCTGGGCTCGTGCACGATGAAGCTCAACGCCACCACCGAGATGATCCCGGTGACCTGGCCCGAGTTCGGCCGGCTGCATCCGTTCGCGCCGGCGGCGCAGACCGCGGGCTACCGGGCGCTGTTCACCCAGCTGGAGGCGTGGCTCGCCGAGATCACCGGCTTCGCGGCGGTGTCGCTGCAGCCCAACTCCGGCGCGCAGGGCGAGTACGCCGGCCTGCTGGCCATCCGCGGCTACCACGCCTCGCGCGGGGACCACGATCGCCTGGTGTGCCTGATCCCGATGAGCGCCCACGGCACCAACCCGGCGAGCGCCGTGCTGGCCGGCTTCCAGGTCGTCACCGTGGCCACCGCCGCCGACGGCACCATCGACCTGGCCGACCTGCGCAAGAAGGTCGACCAGCACCGGGCCCGCCTGGGCGCGATCATGGTGACCTATCCGTCGACCCACGGCGTGTTCGAGGAGGGCATCCGCGACCTGTGCGAGGTGGTCCACGGCGCCGGCGGGCAGGTCTACATGGACGGCGCGAACCTCAACGCCCAGGTCGGCCTGTGCCGCCCGGGCGACATCGGCGCCGACGTCTGCCACCTGAACCTCCACAAGACGTTCTGCATTCCCCACGGCGGCGGCGGGCCGGGCATGGGCCCGATCGCCGTCGGCGCGCACCTGGCGCCGTTCCTGCCGGGGCACCCGCTGGCGCCGGTGGTCGACGGCGCCGTCGGGCCGGTGTCGGCGGCGCCGTACGGCTCGCCCAGCATCCTGCCCATCTCGTTCGCGTACATCGCGATGATGGGTGGCGCCGGCCTGACCAAGGCCACCCAGGTCGCCATCCTGAACGCCAACTACATGGCGCACCGGCTCGAGGGTCACTTCCCGATCCTGTACCGCGGCGCCCAGGGCCGGGTGGCCCACGAGTTCATCCTCGACTGTCGGCCCTTCAAGAAGAGCGCCGGCGTCGAGGCCGAGGACATCGCCAAGCGCCTTATGGACTACGGCTTCCACGCGCCGACGATGTCGTTCCCGGTGCCGGGGACGCTGATGGTCGAGCCGACCGAGAGCGAACCCAAGAGCGAGCTCGATCGGTTCTGCGATGCGCTCATCGCCATCCGCGCCGAGATCGCCGCGATCGAGCGCGGGGCCAGCGACCGGGCCCGCAACCCGCTCAAGCTGGCTCCGCACACCGCCGCCGAGGTCACCGCCACCGAGTGGGACCGCCCGTACTCGCGCGAGCAGGCGGCGTACCCCGCGGGCTGGCTGCGCGAGTACAAGTACTGGCCGCCGGTGGCGCGCATCGACAACGCGTACGGCGACCGCAACCTGGTGTGCAGCTGTCCGCCGGTCGACGACTACCAGGCCTGAGCCGCGACGCTGCCGGTAGTGGCTGGGGCCGCGGTGGTGCGGTCGGCGGCCGAACGGGCGCCTACGGATCGGGCGGCGCGGTCGGCGTCAGCAGGGTCCGGAGCTGGTCGATGGCGCGCGCATGAAGCCGGCTGGCCCACGACTTGGACAGGCCCATCGCCGCGCCGGCCTCGAGCAAGGTCTGGCCGTCGACGTAGTGGGCCCGCAGCAGCTGGCGTTCACGTTCGGGCAGGCGCCCGATCGCGGCCTGGAGGGCGGCGGCCTGGCGGCTCCGCCCCAGCGCCTGGTCGGGGCGGGGCCGGTCGTCGGTCAACGCCTCCTCGGGCACGCCGTCGAGCGCCACCTGGTGCATCGTGCGGATCGCCCCGATGGCTGCCTGGATCTCGCGCAGCCGATCGGCGGTGGTGGTGGACGCCGCGTGGTCGCGGGCGACCGCGGCGCGCTGGCCGGCGCCCTCGAGGTAGTCGGCGGTGGCCGCCAGCGCGTTGAGCTGGGCCCACACCCGCCGCGGCAGGCTGGTGTTGCGGCGCACGCCGTCGAGGATGGCGCCGTGGACCCGGTACCACGCGAAGCTGCGGAACGGCACGCGCGCGGCCGGGTCGTAGCGGTTGGCGGCCTCGGCCAGCCCGAGGTTGCCCAGCGCGAGCAGCTCGTCGTAGTCGAGGTGGTCGCGGACCCGGGCGTGGAGCACGCGGGCGACGCGGCGGGGCAGGTCCAGGTGCTGGGTGACCAGCCCTGCGCGTTCGGCTTCGTCCACGACCACCACCATAGCCCGGAGTCGATCCTCTATGCTGCCGGCGTGGCCACGTTCACGCACCTCTCCGCCGACGACGCCGCCGTGATCGCCGCCGCGGCGGGCCTGGGCGGGGTGACCGCGGTCACCCCCATCGCCGCCGGCACCATCAACTCGAACTTCGCGTTCACCACCGCGACCGGGCGGTGGTTCGTGCGGGTCAACGAGGGCAAGCGCGTCGACGACGTGGCGTGGGAGGCGGCCCTGGTCGCGCGCCTGGCCGCCGCCGGCCTCGCGACGCCGCCGCCGCGGACCATCGACGGGCGGCCCTGGCTCGAGCACCGTGGGCTCTTGGTCAGCGTGTTCCCGTGGGTGGTCGGCGCGATCCGCCCGCCGGACGACGTCACCGCGGCCGACGCTGCCACGCTGGGCGCGGCGCTCGGTCGGCTCCACCGCGTCGCCGCCGATCACCCCGGCCGCCCTGGCATCTACCGGTGGGCCGACATCGTCGCGCGGCTGCGCGGGCTCGACCCCGCCACCGCGCCCGCGCTGGCACCGGCGCTGGCGACGCTGGCGCCGGTGGTGGCCGCCGTCGATGGCGCGGCCGCGGTGCGCGCCGCCGCCGGCCAGGGGATCATCCACGGCGATCTGTTCCGCGATAACGTCCTGTGGCGAGGCCCCGCGCTGGTGGCCCTGCTCGACTTCGAGCAGGCCGCGACCGGTTCATTGGTCTACGACGTGGCGGTGGCGGTCAACGACTGGTGCTGGGACGGCGCGCGCGTCGACCCAGCCCGGGCCCAGGCGCTGGTCGCCGGCCACCGCGCGGTGATCGGGTGGTCGGCGGCGGACCGGGCGGCCTTCGCGTGGGAGCTCACGGCCGCGGCGGTCCGGTTCACCGTCACCCGGATCACCGACGTCTACCTGCGCCAGGTTGACAACCCCGACAAAGACTATCGTGCCTTTCTGGCAAGGGTCGCCTGGTGGCGATCGCCTGTGGGTTCGCGGCTCTCCGAGATGCTGGCGGGGTGATGGCCGGGCCCGGACCTTGCTATAGCTCCCGCCGATGTCGATCACGCCTCGTCTGTTTCTGTCGCTGATGCTCTTGGCGCTCGCGGTGTCCGGCTGCGCCCGCCGGTCGTCGACCATCCCCGGCACCAAGATCGCCGACGATCGCATCAACCGCGAGGTGGTCAAGGCGGTCGAGGACTACCGGGTCGCGGTGGAGAAGGGCGACGCCGAGGGGCTGTTCCTCATGGCCTCGGACAAGTACTTCGAGGACAGCGGCACCGCGGTCGGCACCGACGACTACGGGTACGACGGCCTCAAGGAGGTGCTGGTCGGGCGCTTCCGCATGGCCCACGACATCCGCTACGCGATGAAGTACGTGCGCATCGAGCGCAGCTGTGGCGACACCCAGCCGGTGCCGACCGGGTGCGTCGCCAAGGTCGAGGTCCTGATCGACGCGAGCTTCACCACCCTCGACGCCCGCGGCCAGGATCGCCGCACCGACAAGCGCGACCAGAACGAGCTGGTCCTCGAGTGGACCGGCGATCGCTGGAAGTTCCTCGCCGGGCTGTAGCTGGTCCGGCGCCGGCCCCACCGGCGCGCGGCTGCGGCGCCGCTCACCGGGCGGCGCGCTCGCGCCAGTCGGCGGCCAGCGCGCGGTCGACGACGTCGCCGGTGGCGTCGAGGGTGGCGATGGCGTGGCCGAGGGCGGCGCGGTCGCTGGCGCGCCAGGCGATGACCGCCAGGCGGCGGGCCGCGTTGCGGACGAAGCGCGGGCTCGGCAGCTCGGCGGTGAGCGCGCGATCGAGCAGGTAGGCTGACAGCGCCCACCAGCGCTCTCGGGCGCACTGCAGCGCGAGCAGGTAGCGCGCGAGCGGGTCGGCCGGGTCGGCGAGCACGGCCATCGCCGCCCACGCCAGGCCGCCGTCGACGGCGCTGAAGAAGTAGCCGTGGACGAACCCGCGGTCGGCGCGGCTCGACACCAGCCCGACCCGCAGCGCCTCGAACTGCCGGGCCCGGTCGTCGCCCAGCGGCAGGGCCAGGGCGGCGTCGACCCGGGCCAGCGCGGTGGCGTCGTCGCCGGCGCGCCCGGCCAGGTGGGCCAGGGCGTCGAGCGCGGCGGCCCGCACCGGGGCGCTCACCGCCGCGTCGGCCCACCGCTGGTAGATGGTCTCGGCCTCGGCGACCTCGGCCGGCGCGCCGGCCGCCAGGAGCGCGGCGAGCCCCAGCGCGTAGGTCGGCTCCTCGGGCGTGTCCTTGCAGATGCGGCGCATGAGCGCGACGGCGCCGGCGCGATCGCCGGCGGCCGCCCGGTCACCGGCGGCGGCCACCCGCTTGGCGGTCGCGTGCGGACACGGGCGATCGAACACGCCGCCCTGCCGGAAGCGCTCGCGCGCGACCTCGAGCTCGGCCGGCGGGACCTCGACGGTCGCCAGCATCGCCCGCCACTCCGCGACCAGGGCGGCCTGTGGCTTGCCGAACGCGGCCGCGAAGTCGCCGCCCGAGCGGTACGCGGCGCGCACCGGCGCCGGGCCGTAGGTGTCGAGCAGGAAGCGCAGGAACGAGCCGGCGGCGGTGTAGCCGCGGGCCGACGACAGCGTCATGAAGCGCACCGAGAACACGTCGTCCGGCGACGGCGCGAAGCCGAGCAGCTCCATCGCCCGCATCGCCTGGTGCGGCGTCATCGAGCGCGCGCCCGGCCAGTCGAGCGCGACGGCCAGGCCCTCGATCAGCCCGGGGTTGACCAGCACCGGCACGCCGGCCACTGTCCGGGCCGACACCCGGAACCACGGCGAGCCGAAGCTTGCGGCCACCACGTGGGCGATCTCGTGGCGCAGCGAGCTGTGCGGGAACTCGTCGTGGGTCAGGTAGATCTGCCGCAGCCACGGCTTGGCCATCTCGACGTGGCGGGCCCCCATCAGCCGGGCCTTGTCGTCGGCAGACGCGAAGTAGAACGAATGGATCGTGCCGACCTCGTCCGGCGCCACCCCGATCTGGCGGCACACCTGGGCCAGCCGCAGCTCGTGATCGGCGGCGATCAGCGCGATGTCGGCGGAGATCTCGGGGGTGGCCGCGTAGTGGATCACGAAGTGGGTGGTGCGGACCTCGCCGCCCAGGGCGCGGGCGATGTCGTCGGCGTCGATCGCGTAGCCGAGGCGGCCGGCGTCGTGGCGCAGCCAGCCGGCGACGCCGAGCGCCACCAGCGCGGCCGCGGCCGATCGCCACGCCAGCCCCCGGCCCCGCCACCGCACCGCCAGCCGCGCGCGATCGTAGCGCGCCGCCACCGCCGCCCACAGCGCCGCCACCACCGCCAGCTGCTCGAGACGGGCCCAGCCGAGCGGCGCGCTCAGCCGGATGTCCTCGTCGTAGAGGTTGCCCGGGAAGTACCCGACCAGCGGGTTGTAGGTGAACACCGGCGGCTGGGTGAAGAAGCGGTGGACGCCAAAGGCCACGACCACGACCAGGGCCAGGTACGGGGCCAGGCGTCCCAGCCAGCGGCGCGGGCCGACCACCACCGCCAGCCCGGCCGAGGCCGCGGCGGTCACCGTCGTCGACGCCAGCGTCAGCACCAGGTAGGCCCAGGCGCCGAACCACGGATCGCAGGTGCGGGTCCACAGCCCGCGCACGCTGACCATCGCCAGCGGGACCAGCATGATCGCCAGCGGTGCGGCCACGGCCTCGGCCAGCGCGCGCCATGGCCCGGGCGGCGCGGGCCGCGCGCGTCGCCGGCGGATCCACGCCGCCCCCAGGTCGACGCCCACCAGCGAGCCCAGCCCGGCCATGACCAAGGCCAGCTCGAAGCCGAGGACGCCGAGCAGGCCCGAGCGGGTGAGCGCGAGGGTCACCACCACGACGAGCGCCGCCCACGCCGCGGCGCGACGGGTGGCGAGCGGTGCGGGCAGGCGAGGGCGGGACGACATCCGGGCCAGCGTGCTGTTACACTGCGGGTTCTGCATGGATGACGCAAGCCAGAGCGACAAGCGCGGTGACGGGCGCGCGCCGATCGAACTCAAGGTCGAGTACAAGCGCCAGAATGCGTTCTTCGCCGACTACACGCGCAACATCTCGCGCGGCGGCACGTTCATCCGCACCACGCGGCCGCTGCCGATCGGCACCGAGTTCGTGTTCAAGCTGTTCGTGCCCAAGCTCGACGCGCCGCTCGAGCTGGTCGGCGAGGTCAGCTGGGTGGTGTCCGAGCTGGAGGCCACCGACGGCGGGCGCGAGCCGGGTATGGGCATCAAGTTCACCTACCGCACCGGCGCCACCCGGGCCCAGGTCGAGGCGCTGGTCGAGCGCCTGATGGTCGACAGCCTGGGCCAGCGGCTGTACGCCAAGCTGATGGATCAGCGGCAGGGCTGAGGCCGGCCGCGGCGGGGCCCAGTCACGGCGGGGCGGGGGCGGCGCCGGTGATCACGTCGACCGCCGGCCGCAGGGTCTTCATGAAGCGGTCGGGGCCCACGTACTCGCCGAACCGGCCCAGCTCCTTGCCGTCCGCGTTCAGGAAGATCACGGTCGGCGTGCCGGCCCGATAGAACTCCTGGCGCTCGGTGGCGATGCCCTCTCCCGAGGTGACATCGAACTGCAGCGGCACGAAGTGTTGGTTGAGGGTCTCCCACACCGGCGACGCCGCGAAGGTGTGCTCGAACTCTTTGCACGGCGCGCACCACGAGGCCCAGAAGTCGATCATGACGCCCTTGTGCTCGCGCTTGGCCTGGGCGAACGCGGCGGCCTCGTCGCCCTTGACCCACGGCAGGTGGCGGTCGACGGCGACCACCCAGTTGACCACCAAGGTCAGGCCGGCGACGGTGAGCGCCACCGCCAGCGCCTTGCGCAGCCGCACCGCCGTGACGTCGTGGAACGACAGGTGGACCGCCCCCAGCACCAGGCCGACCACCGCCAGCGCGATGGCCGCGGCCAGGAACCAGGCCGGCGCCATGACCACGTGCTCGATGGCCGGGACGATCGGCTTGAGGAAGTGGATGCCGGCCACCACCAGCGCGATGCCGCCGACCGACTTCATCCACTCCATCCACCGCCCGCTCTTGGGCAGGCCGACCGCGAAGGCGGCCAGCACCCAGAACAGCACGCCCATGCCGAGCGCGTAGGTGAACAGGAGCGTCGAGCCGATCACCACGTCCTTGGTCTGGGTGACGTAGCCGAGGATGCCGAGGAGGAACGGGCCGGTGCACGGCGCCGCGGTGAAGCCGCCGACCAGCCCCATGCCGAAGGCGCCGGCCGCGCCGTCGCCGCTGACCGACGACAGCTTCTGTTGCAGCGCCATCGGCAGCCGCAGCTCGAAGGCGCCGAACATCGACGCCGCCAGGACGAAGTACAAAAGCACGATCGGGACCACCACCTTGGGGTCGCCCAGCAGCGAGCCCGAGCGCTTACCGATCAGCGCGAACACCACGCCCAGCACCGCGAACATCAGGCCCATGCCGATCACGTAGAGCGTGGCCAGGACCAGCGCCCGGCCACGCGACACCGAGCCGCCGCGGCCACCGAAGATGCCGACCACGATCGGGATCATCGGGTACACGCACGGGGTCAGCGAGGTGAGGAGGCCGAACCCGAACGCGCCGAGGTAGGCCCACAGCAGGCCCTTGGAGCGGTACTCGTCGAACACCGTGCCGTCGTCGGCAGCGGCGATCGACGGGGCCACGATGAGGATGAGCGCCACGGCGGCCGCGAGGGTCACCAGGCGCGAGACAGGCGTCGACGTACGGCGGGCCATGGGCGTGGCGCGACTATAGCCAGGCCGTCGGCGGTGGCTACCAACCTGGTGCTGACAATGCCTGTGCAAGGAGCGGACACGCCGTGCCGCGCGGCCGAGGTGCTGTATGGTCGACGTTCATGCCGCCGTCTCCCCTCGCTCTAGTCGCCGGGCTCGCCCCGGCTCACGTCCGTCAACTCGACGCCTACCAGCCGGGCAAGCCGGTCGAGGAGCTCGAGCGCGAGCTGGGCATCACCGGCGCCATCAAGGTGGCGTCCAACGAGAACCCGCTGGGGCCGTCGCCGCGGGCGCTGGCGGCGATCTCCGGTGCCCTGGCCAGCGTGCACCTGTACCCCGACGCCGCCGGGCACGCGCTGCGCCAGGCGCTGGCCGCCCGCCTCGGGGTGTCGCCGGCGCAGCTGTCCCTCGGCGCCGGCTCCAACGACCTGCTGTACCAGCTGGTGCTGGCGCTGGTCGGGCCCGACGACGAAGTGCTGACCCCGGCGCTCGGCTTCCTCAGCTATCGCCTGGCGGCGGCGGTGGCCGGGCGTCGCTTCGTCGAGACCGCGGCCACGCCGCGCGGGGCGGACCTCGACGCGTTGATCGCCGGCATCACCCCGCGCACCAAGCTGTGCGTGATCGGCTCGCCCAACAACCCGACCGGCGCGGTGTACACCGCGGCCCAGCTCGAGCGGGTGCTGGCGGCGCTGCCGCCGAGCGGCCTGCTGGTGGTCGACGAGGCCTACCACGACTACGCCGCGGCCTGGCCAGAGGTCGAGCACGTCGACGGGCTGGCGCTTCTGGCCCGCGATCCGCGGGTGGTGGTGCTGCGGACCTTCTCGAAGATCTACGGCCTGGCCGCGCTGCGGGTCGGCTACGCCGTGGCCGACCCGGCGGTGATCGACATCCTGGGGCGGGTGGTGCGCACCTTCCACGTCGGCACGCTGGCCCAGGTGGCGGCGGCCGCCGCGCTGGCCGACGACGAGCACGTGGCGCGCTCGGCGGCGCTGGGCCGGCGTTGCCTCGAGCGGCTGCGGGCCGAGGTGCGCGGGCCGGGGGTGGAGGTGTATCCGTCGCTGGCCAACTTCGTCCTGATCGAGACCGGCCGCCCGGCCCAGCCGGTGTACGACGCGCTGCTGCGGCGCGGCGTGATCGTCCGGCCGATGGCGGCGTGGGGACTGCCGACCTGCATCCGGGTGTCGGTCGCCGCCGAGGACCAGCTCGACCGGGTGATCGAGACGCTGTGCGCCGTCTTGGCCTGAGCCTGCTGGTGGCGCTCGGGCTCGGGGCCTGCGGCGGGCCGGCCCGGCCGCCGGCGCCGGCGGTGCCGTTCCGGGCGGCCACCGTCGGTGACGCCCTGCTGGCCCGGCTGCCGCGCGGCGCCGACCTGGTCGCGGAGCTCGACCTGGCGCGGCTGCGGGCCAACCCCACCGTCGGCGCCGCGGTGGCCGCGCTGGTGGATGGTGCGGTGGCCCCGGCCGGCTTGCCCTCCGGAGCCGAGGCGACCGGGGCGTTGTTGCGCGGCGCCGCCGCGGTGGCGCTGGCCGCGTACCGGGTCGGCACGCCGGCGGCCTCGACGGTGACGGTGGTGCGCGGCGGTGCCCGGCCGGCCCAGGCGCTGGCGCTGGGCGACGACGTGTGGGCGCTGGCCGACGAGGGCATGACCGCCGCGGTGCTGGGCGCCGCCGGTGGTCCCCAGGTGCTCGACGATCGGGCGCTCGCGCTCATCCGCGCCGCGCCGATGCCGGCCGGCGCTGACGGCGCCGCCATCCGGGTGGCGGCCCGGCTCGACGCGGACGGCGCCGCCGCGGTCGGCGCGGCGCTGGGCCTGGCGATCCGGCCGCGGGCGATCGCGGCGTGGCTCGACGTCGCGGACGATCTGGCGGTGGTGGTGTGGCTCGACGGCGTGAGCCCGGCCGCGGCCACCGCGCTGCGCGACCGGCTCGCCGCGCTGGCGCCGGTCCGGGCGCTGGGGCTCGGGCCGGCCGTGGCCCAGGCGCAGATCTCGGCGCACGCAGGCGCGGTGACCGCGACGGTGGTGATCGGGCCACGCCGGCTCGCGCGGGCGGTCGCGCGCTGGCAAGCTCGCGCCGAGGCCCCACCATGACCGCGTTCGTCGTCACCCCCACTGGCCGCCCCCTCGCGGGCCAGGTCGTCGCCCCGGGCGACAAGTCGATCGGCCACCGGGCCTTGCTGTTCTCGCTCTTGGTCGACGGGCCGGTCCGCATCCGCGGCCTCGGCGGCGGCGCCGACAACGGCCGCACGGCCCGGGCGGTGGTCCAGCTGGGCGCCACCATCGCGCGCAGCGGCGCCGAGCTGGTGGTGACCGGGCGTGGGCTCGACCGGCTGGTGGCGCCGACCGCCGCCATCGACTGCGGCAACTCCGGCACCACCATCCGCTTGCTGGCCGGCCTGCTGGCGGGCCAGCCATTCGCCAGCGAGCTGTTCGGCGACGAGTCGCTGTCGCGGCGGCCCATGGCGCGGGTGGTGACCCCGCTGCGCGCGATGGGCGCGACCATCACCGGCCGGGCCGGCGGCGACGACGTCACGCCGCCGCTGACCGTGGCGCCGTGCGTCGGGCGGCTCCACGCCCGCACCCACGCGCTGGCCATCGCCTCGGCACAGGTCAAGACCGCGCTGGTGCTGGCCGGCCTGTACGCCGACGGCGCGACCCGGGTGCACGAGCCCGGGCCGTCGCGCGATCACACCGAGCGCCTGCTGGCGGCGATGGGGGCGCCGCTCGAGGTCGCGTCACGCGCAGCGGTGATCGACACCACCGGATGGGATCGGCGCCTGGCCATCGACGCGATCCAGGTGCCGGGCGATCCCAGCTCGGCTGCGTTCATCATCGCCGCCGCCCTGGTGGTTGGCGCCGGCCCGGCCGGGGTCACCTGCGCCGGGCTCAACCCCAACCCGACCCGGACCGGCTTCCTCGACGCGCTGGCCGCGATGGGGTGGACCGCGACGCTGCGCGATCGCCGGGCGCTGGGCGCGGGCGAAGACGAGGTCACCGTCGACGTCGCCGGCCCGGCCCCGGACCTGCGCGGCACCCGGATCGCCGGCGACCTCACCGTGCGGGCGATCGACGAGGTGCCGGTGCTGGCGGCGGTGGCGGCGATCGCCGACGGCGAGACGGTGGTGGCCGACGCCGGTGAGCTGCGGGTGAAGGAGTCGGATCGCATCGCCACCACCGTGGCCATGGTGCGGGCGTTCGGCGTCGACGCCAGCGCCACCGCCGACGGACTGGTGGTGGTCGGGCGCGGGCGCGGCGGGGTCCGCGCGGCCCGGGTCGACGCGGCCGGCGACCACCGCATCGCCATGGCCGCGACGGTGCTCGCGCTGGTGGCGGACGGGCCGACCCGCATCGACGACTGCGACAACGTGGCCACCTCGTTCCCTGGCTTCGTCGACGCGATGCGCAGCCTGGGCGCCGACCTCCGCGTCGAGCCGTGACCGCCGACGGCGTCGCCGGCCGGGCCTTCGCGCTCGATCTTCCGCACGGGCGCGCGGTCGCGGTGGCGATCGGCGAGGCGGGCGATGTCGACGACGCCGGCGACGCCAGCCCCGCGGCCGAGCGTGCCGCCGCCGCCCGCTACGGTGATCGGCGGGCCCGCGAGTACCTGGCCGGCCGGCGGGCGCTGCGCGCGGCGCTCGCGGATCTCGGCGTCGGGCCGATCGACGCCATCGCCGCGGATGATCGCGGCGCGCCCCGGCTGCCACCGACCGTGGTCGGCTCGATCAGCCACAAGGGGTCGCTGGCCATCGCGGTGGCGGCCCCGGCCGAGGGCTGGACCCTGGGGATCGACCTGGAAGCCCGAGCGCCGCGCCGGGTCGACATCAGCCGGCGGGTGCTGACGCCTGCCGAGGCGGCCGCGGTGGCCCACCTCGACGCCGACGGCCGGGCCCGGGCGGTGCTGCGGACCTTCTCGATCAAGGAGGCCGTCTACAAGGCGATCGATCCGTACCTGCGTCGGTACGTCGGCTTCCTCGAGGTCGAGGTCCACCAGCGCGACGGCGGGGTGGTGGTGGTGGCGCCCGACGCCTGGGGCCTGACCATCGCCGCGGCCTGCCAGGCCCACGACGATCACTGGATCGCGACCGCCCGGGCCCGCCGGCGCTGACCCGCGCTAGCCGCGCTTGCCCTTGAGGATGCGCTCGAGGGCCAGCCCGGCGGCGCGGCCACCGACGGTGACGTGCTCGTCGTACGAGTGGCGGTAGCGGCCGTCGGCGTAGACGATGCCGACCACCCGGTCGCGCACGGCCACCGGGACCGCCAGCATGTCGTCGGTGGCCGACCCGAACATGGCCCGCACCAGCTCGCGGCTGGCGGCGTCGCTGAACGGGCCACGGTAGGGCAGGCGGGTGCCGATCACGTCCTGGAACGTCGACGGCGCCGACAGGTCGAGGCTGGCCTGGCCCGCGCCGGGCGGCGGCTCGGGGATCTGCATGAACGCGGTCAGCTCGCGGTTCTTGGCGGCCAGAAACGCCACGCGGTGGTGGGTGGCGGCGACGAAGTCGATGAGCATCGCCACCACGTGATCGCGGGTGGTCGCGCCGTCGAGGCCGCGCAGCAGATCGACCAGCGCCAGCGAGGCCTCCTCCAGCTGTCTGGCCAGGACCTCGGGGTCCGGCGGCGGGGCCAGCGACTGGGGGCGGCGCGCCGGTTGCGCGGTGATGGTGAGCGGCGCCGAGCCCGGATCGCCGGTGGCCAGCGGGATCTGGCCCGACGGCGGATCGGCGATGCCCTCGACCGCCCCCAGGTACGGCGGCGGGATGGTGGTGCCCGGTGGGCCGAAGGTCTCGACGGTGTCGGCGTCCCAGCCGGCGTCGACCGACGGCGTGGGCGGCGTGAACTCGACCCGCCGGGTCGCGGCCTCCTCGTCGGTGACCGCCTCGGGCACGGCGTCGTCGCCGATCGGCGGGGGCAGCGTGGGTGAGCGCGGCCCCAGCGGCGGTGGCTCGGTCGAGCGCGGGATCGGTCCCAGCATGCCGATACCGAGCACCGTGTGCTTGTCGCGGCGCGGCGCGCGACCCTTCTTGCGCTCGAGCAACAGCACCGGGCCCGAGGGCTCGTCGTCAGTCTCCTCGGGGATCGCCGGGGCGTGATCGGGCGGGGCCTCGCCGCGCCGCAGGTGCTCGAGGAGGATCGGCGCCGACTCGGTGTCGGTCAGCGTGTCGTGGATGATCGCCGGGTCGTCCTCGTCGTCTTCCACCGGTGCCGCCGCGACCTCGGCGTCGCTGGTGACCACCACCACGGGCGGCGGGGCCGTCACCGGCGCCGGCGGACTCAGCGGGGCCGGCGTCGGCGTGCGGCGTCGATCCAGCTCGATGATCGCGGCGTCCAGCGCGGGCTCGTCGCCCAGGTTGATCTCGATGGTCGCGCCCGGGGTGTCGACGGTGTGGTCGCGGATGGTGCGCTCGACCTCGCCGGAGCGAGCCGCCAGCTCGGGCGGGTCGGGCGCCGCGGGGCGCGCACGCTGGGGCCGGGCCGCGTCGGCGCTCACCACCACGGTCGCGCTGGCGCCGAACGCCGGCGCCGCGAACGGATCGACCGGCGGTCGGATCGGGCCTGGCGGTGCCAGCGGCGCCTCGAGCGCGAACGGCCCGCTGTCACCGTCGGGATCGTCGGGGACCAGCTCGATGGTGCGGGCGTCGGCCTCGGGCGGGGCGCCGTCACGCGGCGCGGCGGGGGCCGCGCGATCGAGCGAGTCCGGGCCCGGGCGGGCGGCGATGGGCGGCGGCGTGGTGGCCGGGACCAGGACCCGGTGGCGCGCGGCGTCGACCTTGGCGGTGTCGCCGCGGGCGCGGGTCGGCTGGGGCGCCGCGACCGCGGCGGGTGGCGGTGGCGTCGGCGCCGGGGCCGTCGGCGGCGCCGGGTTCATCAGGCGCTCGGCCAGCTCGGTCACGTAGTCGTAGTAGTGGGCCAGGCACCAGGCGATCTGCATCTGGGCCGCCACCGCCCGGACCACATACTTGGAGGTGAAAAAGCCGATCTCGTCGACGGCGTGGCGGTCGCTGGGATCCGACATCGCCACCGTGAGGTTGCCGTCCTTGTCGAGGCTGACCGGCACCACCCGGTACTCGACCGCCATGTCGGCCGGCAGCACCGCGACCACCGCGGCCGGGAGCTTGGCCAGCGTCGCCGGGCTGACCTGCGGCACCATCAGGCGGCTCCGGTAGAACTCGGTGAGCGCGTCGTCGCTGACCGCGCCAGCCGCTACCAAATGCTCGCCGAGCGTGCCGCCGTGGTGGCGCTGCGCCGTGCGGGCGGCACCGAGCGCCGAGTCTGCGATCAGACCCGCGCGAACCAGGAGAGCACCAGCGTCATCGGCCACGATGGATCCAGCCGCCGAGTTGCGCGATGGTGGACCCACCACCGCGACACGAGCGACGCCGGATCATGTCGGCTCGGCGGGACTGGTGTCAACGAACCCCCATGCGGATTTATCTCGATCACAACGCGGGTGCCCCGCTTTTGCCCCAGGCGGCCGACGCCATGACCGCGGCGCTGGCCTGGGCCGGCAATCCCTCCTCGATCCACGCCGCCGGCCGCGCGGCCCGCGCCGCGGTCGAGCGGGCCCGGCGCCAGGTGGCCGGGCTGTTCGGCGAGGTCGCCGATGCGCTCGATCAGCTCGTGTTCACCGGCAGCGGGACCGAGGCGATCACCCTGGCGGTGGCGGGGCTGGCCGGGGCCCGCCCGGGCCGGGTCGTGGTCCCCGTGGTCGAGCACCCGGCGGTGCATGGCGCCGTCGAGGGGCTGGCGCGGGCCGGCTGGGGCGTGGCCGCGGTAGCGGTCGATGCCCACGGCGCGATCGATCCCGCGGCCTGGGCCACCGCGCTCGCGGCAGGCGTGGACCTGGCCATCATCGGTGCGGTCAACCACGAGCTCGGCACCGTGGCCGACGTCGTGGGCTTGGCCGCGGCGGCCCGGGCCGCGGGGGCGCGGGTCGTGGTCGACGCGGTGGCCGCCGCCGGCCGGATCGACCTGGCGCCCGTGGCCGCCGCGGCCGACGCGGTGGTGATCGCCAGCCACAAGCTCGGCGGCCCGGCCGGCGTCGGCGCGGTGTGGACGGCGCCCGGCGTGGCGCTGGCCCTGCCGCCGGCTGGCGGACCGCAGGAGCGGGGCCGCCGACCGGGCACCGAGAACGTCATCGGCTGCGTCGGCTTCGGCGCGGCGGCGGCGGCCGTCGACCTGGGCCGGATCCCGGCGCTCGCGGCGCGTGGCGCGCGGCTCGAGGCGGCGGCGCTCGCCATCCCCGCGGCCCGCGTCCACGGCGCCGGCGCGCCACGCACCGGGACGACCGTGAACCTCGGCTTCGCCGGCGTGCGTGGCCACACCCTGGTCATCGCCCTCGATCTGGCCGGGGTCGACGCGTCGAGCGGTGCCGCGTGCAGCTCCGGCTCGGTGGCGCCATCGCCGGTGCTCTTGGCGCTGGGCCTCGACCCGGAGGCGGCGCGCGGCGGCCTGCGGCTGTCGCTCGGGCCGGCCACCACCGACGCCGAGATCGACGCGGTCGCGGCGATGCTGCCGGGGCTGGTCGCCCGCGCCCGCCGGTAGGCCGCCTCAGGTCGTCGGCACGCGCAGGGCGCGGTTGGCCCCGTGGTGTTCGACCGCCGCGGCGTCGCCGACGGCCTGGGCCTGGAGGTAGAGCCACGACGTGATGGCGTGCGAGACGACGTGCTGACGGCGCTGGTTCCACATCCACACCGCCCAGTCACCCAGGGCGCTGTTGGCGCGCGGGAACGCCACCTGCGCCAGCTCGGCGCCGCCGGCCAGGACGGTGTCGTGGTAGCGCTGGCGCACCGCCAGGAACTCGCGCCACTCGTCGATCGGCGGCAGCGCCTGATCGGCCGCGATCCGGCGGTGCAGGAGCCCGAGCTCGAGCTCGACGCCGTCGAGGATGCGGGCCCGGGCCCGGGCGGTGACGGCGCCGGCGAGCCCCGGCCCCGGCGCCGGGAGCGGCGCGTGGGCGGCCACCACCAGCTCGGCGAGCTGGGCGGTCAGCGCCTCGACCATGGCGGTCGCGGCCAGCGCCGCCTGATCGGGGGCCAGCCCGAGCGCCTCGCCCCGGGCCTGCTGGGTCGGCAACCAGGCCGGCTCGTCGACGATCGCCGCCCACGCGGTGACCGCCGTGGCCACGTCGGCCGGGCGGCGGTCGGCCTGGGCCTGACGCAACGCCACCACCGCGGCCGCCCGGGCGTCATCGACGGCGGGGCCAGCGACCGGGGCCGGGGCGGGCGGCGCGGGCGGCGCCGGCCGGGTGGCGGCGCGCACCAGCGGCAACGTCGCCCGCCGGTGCGGGGCGATCGCCCACCGCAGCCACAGGTTCACCGCCGACGGGGCCTTGGCGCCGGTCGCGCGCGCGGCGACCGCCTCGAGCAGAAAGGTCAGCGGGGTCGCCGGCCAGCGCGCCTCCCCGGTCAGCTCGTCCCACGCGCCGCGCTCGGCCGCGTCGAGCGCCAGCCAGGTCCCCGCCAGCGCCCGCGCGCTGGGGCACGGATCGACGGTGTCGGCGATGCTGGCCAACAGCCGGCGCGCCTCGGCGCGGTCGTCCCGCCCAGCGGCGAGCACGCCGTGGACGGCGATCACGGCGGCGTCGACCCGTTCGGGTAGCTGCGCGAGCAGCCACGCCGCGCCGTCGGCGGGCGCACCGGCGCGCGCCAGGGCGCGGGCGGCCGCGAACCAGCCGGTGCGGGCGCCGTCCGCGTACGGGCCGCGGCGCCCGAGGGCGGCGGCCAGCCGATAGGCGCCGCGCGGGATGACGAGGTACTCGAGCGCCAGGTGCGGAAACACCAGCCATCCCATGACGCCGACGAGCAGGAGCGCCAGCACCCAGGCGTCGATGATCACGAGCGCGGCCACGACGGCCGCGGCGATCAGCGCGACGGTCACCTCGAGCACGGCCAGCGCCAGCCGGATCGCCAGGAACCACCGCCGAGGCATCACCGCCGCGGCCCCCAGCCGGTGCGGGCCAGCGCGCCAGGCCAAGCCAGGCGCGGCGTGGTCGGTGGGGCGGCCGGCGTCGACGCTGCCGTCGGTGCGCCCGCGGTGAGCTCGGCGGCCAGCCGGCGGCGAGGGTCGCGCAAGGTGGCGGCTGCTGCGCGCACCGCGTCGGCGGTGCGGGGCCGCGGCCCGCCGGGGCCGGGGTAGCTCGCGGCGTCGGCGAAGCCCAGCTCCAGCATGCCGAGCAGCTTCTGGGCCTCGCGCTCGATCTCGCGCGGTGTGCTGGTCACCGCGACGCCGAGCACCGCGAACGGATCGTCGGCGTCGAGGATCACCGGACCCCCGAGTCGAAGCCCATCCGCCGGGTCTCGGCGTCGATGGGCAGCATGGTCCACAGCGCCTTGACCGCGCGCCGCAGCCCGTCGTGATCGCCGGCGGCGGCCGCGGCGCGCGCGGTCGTGACCAGGCGCTGGGCCGCTGGCAGGTCGCTGGCCTCGTGGATCGAGGACGCCGCGTGCTCCAGGTACAGCGGCCAGATGTCGGGGTCGCGCTCGCGCGCGGCGGTGCGCAGGCGGTTGACCAACCGCAGCTGCCGGCCGAGCTCCGCCGGGTCGCGGGCCCGGCGAGCGCGCTCGAGCGCGGCGAGCACCTCGTCGAGCAGCCGGCGCTCGGCGGCGGTGCCGTGGCTGGCGACCGCGCCGGTCGCGGCGATGGCCGCCGCCTGAGCCTCCTGGTCCAGCTCGGGCCAGCTGCGGGCCAGATCGGCGTCCGCCAGGATCGCGTCGACCTCGAGCAGGGTGCGCCGGGCCTTCTGGGCCGCGTCGGCGTCGCCGCCGTGGGCGGCGTCGATGTCGTGCTCGGCGGTGGCCAGGAGCGTCTCGACGGTGCCCAGCTTGTCCAGCACCGCGCGCAGGCCGTGGCGGAACGCGTCGGTGCGGACCGCCGCCAGATGCTTGCGCTGGTCCGCCAGCGCGGCGTCGAGCGCGGCCGGGGCCGCGTCGGGGACCAGCAGGTGGGCGACGTGCTCGAACACCTGGGCGATGGCGGCGACGTGGGCGCGGGCGGTCAGGCAGCCGGCGCGATCGAGCTCGATGGTGACCTCGACCGCGGACCCGGTCGGGATGGTCGCGCGCAGCTCGGCCCCGCGCAGCTCGAGGGTGCCGACCAACCGGCACAGGTGAGCGTGCTCAAGCTCGCCCTGGACGATCGGGATGCGCAGCACGCTGTCGGCCACCCCGGGGGCGATGGTCTCGACGGTGGTGTGGGTGAAGGTCCGGCGCGTCGGCAGCGGCGCGCCGCGCTCGAAGTAGACCTGGACGTGATCGCTGGCCAGCGCCACACCGATGGTGCGCGACAGCGGTGGGTCAGAGATCGTTAGGCCGGCGACGATGGTGATGGTGGCAGGCTCGACCGCCACCCGGGCGCCGTCGGCGTCGGTGGCCACCAGCGTGAACGTCGACGCCGCCCGCGGCACCAGGCTGGTCAGGGTCACGAACGCGCCGTCGGCGGCCACCGTCGCGTCGGGGCTCTGCCAGCCGCCGTCGGTCCGCTCGAGCCGGAGGCGCGCCGGCGGGGACGCCCCGACGAAGCGGCCGACGACGTGGGGCGTGAGATCGGCCGACACCGGCGGGTACTGGAGCCAGACCTTGACCCCGCCGCTGGGGACCGCCGTGGCCGGGGTGGCCCGGCCGTCGAGGCCGGTGGTGGCGGCGTACAGCGCCGCGCCCTGGGCCACCAGCGTCATCGGGTCGAAGCCCTCGGCCAGGCCGGCCTCGAGCCGCGCGGCCACCGCCTGGCGCAGGTGCGGCATGATCGTGGGACCGCCGACCATCACCACCCGGGCCAGCCGGCCCGGGCCCAGCCCGTGCCCGGCCAGCAGGCGCAGGCACACCTCGAGCGAGCGCTCGATGAGCGGCGCGGTGATCGCCTCTACCGTGGCTCGCGCCAGCGTCAGGTCGACCTCGAGCTGGCGATCGTCGACGACCAGCGGCCGCGCCAGCACCACCTGGGCGGTGGTCGCGCGGGACAGCTCGATCTTCGCGTCCTCGGCCGCCAACCGCAGCAGCCGCAGGGCGCCGGCGTGGGCCGGGTTGCGCCGCTCGAGCGTCACGCCGGTGGCGCGCCCCAGCTCGGCGGCGAGGTGCTCGGTGATGGCCCAGTCGAAGTCGCGCCCGCCCAGGAAGTTGTCGCCGTCGTGGGCGACGACCCGGAGCAGCCCGTCGCGGGTCTCGAGGAGCGACGCGTCGAAGGTGCCGCCGCCGAGGTCGTAGACCAGCCAGGTCGCGGTGCCGTCGTCGTCGGCGCGCCAGCCCGCGGCCAGGGCCGAGGCGATGGGCTCCTGCAACAGCTCGACCCGGGCGAAGCCGGCCAGCCGGGCAGCCTCGCTGGTCGCCGCGCTCTGGGGCAGCTCGAACAGCGCCGGCACCGAGATGACCGCGCGCTCGACCTCGACGCCCAGCTGATCGGCCACGTCGGCCCGCAGCGCGCGCAGGATCTCGGCCGACAGCTCCTCCGGCTTCTTGGCCAGGCCGGCGGCCGGGAAGGCCCGGGTCGTGCCGGTGCCCATGAGGCGCTTCCACTCGCTGGCCGTGTTGTCGGGATCGTCCTCGAGGAACCGCCGGGCCCGCTGCCCGACCGTGACCCGACCATTCTTGTCGATGCGCACCACCGACGGGGTCACCGCACCGCCGGCGGCGTTCCGGATCACCTCGGTGTGCTCACCGTCAAACACCGCGACCGCCGAGTTGGTGGTCCCGAGGTCAAACCCCGCGAACAACGACTTCGCCATCGCCGCGCAGGATAGCACGGCTGGCGCTCCACGACTGGGCTGCGCGCCGGGCCACCCGGTCGGTCGTCGTCAGGTCGATGCGCGACGTCCCCAGCCGGGCGCCCCTCATCCGGAGCGCCCCCGCGCAGCGGATGCTCCGCCCTGCGTCCCCGAAATTAGCGCTGCCGGTACACGATGAACCCGCGGGTCGGGTCGTACGGGGACACCGCGACGGTCACGCGGTCCCCCAGCACCACGCGGATGCGGTGGCGGCGCACCTTGCCGGCCAGCTTGGCCAGCACCTCGTGTCCGCCCGCGTCGAGCTTGACGCGAAAGTTGCCGCCCTTGGCGATGAGGACGACTTCGCCCTCGAGATGAACTAGCTCTTCTTTACTCACGCAGGCCTCGATTAGCGCCTACCCGGTGGCAGGCGGGGCAGGGGATAGCACCGATCGCGCCCGAATAAAAGCCACGGGATCCATCCCGCGTTATACCTGCGCCCGTGGATCGCCAGCCCCCCCGCACGACCTCCAACGAGATCGACCTCTACATCCGCACGTACTACAGCCTGCTGCGGTCGAGCGGGGACGTCCGGGTCCGGGCCTTCGAGGAGGCCCACCTGTACTCGAACTCCAGCCTCCACGCCGGGGCCCAGGCCCCCGAGCCCGACGCCGCCGCGTTCGCCTACAGCGCCGCGCGCCTGCCGGCCTGCATGCCCGCGGTCGAGCGCCTGGTCCTGGGCCAGAGCCTGGCGCAGTTCTCGCGAGCCGGCCTGCCGGTGGCCACGTGGGAGACCGTCGGCACCCGCGGGCGCCGACGCCCGCTGCGCTACGACGGCGCCGGCACCCTCGCGGTGTTCGTCGCCTCTGCCTCGGACATCGACGATCTGGTGCCCATCGTCACCGCGTACCAGATCGAGTGGAACAAGCTGCACGGTCGGCTGGCGGCGGCCGGCGCCGGCGTCGCCACCGGGGACGACGCCGCGCTGGCCGAGCGGTTGAGCGTCACCGTCGACGACGTCGGCACGCTGCGGGCCGGCCTGGGCGACGCCACGGCGGGCCTGGCGGCGATCGCGGCCAGGCCGCTCGACCTGACCATCCGGCTCCTCGACGGCTCGTTCCGCGAGTACCAGCGCTCGGCCGCCCACTGGTGGCGCGCCATCGAGCGAGCCAGCCCGCTGGTCACCACCCGGCCGGTGTACTTCGTGTCGTCCAACAGCCACTCGCTGGCCAACCTGCTCGGCGGCTACGCCTTCGCGCACAAGGCCGACCTGGCGGCGTTCACCCGGGCCGAGGACCCCGAGGGGCTGGCCGCCGACCTCGACGCCACCCTGGCGGGCCCCGACGAAGGCGCCCGCGCCAACCTGTTGTACTACTTGCTGCGCGCGTACCTGCGCGACCCGGCGACGGCGGCGGCCCGGGTGGCCGCGGTGCAGGCCCACGACGCCGCGTGCGGGATCGAGACCATCGCCAGCCCGGCCCGCATCGACGTCACCGCCCAGGTCATCGAGCTGGCCAAGCTGCGGGTGGCCGACATGGATCCCCGGGCCCAGGTCGACGGTATCGAGCGCCTGGCCGGCTCGGACGCGGTGATCGTGAACATCGACTACCCGCTGGGGATGGCCGCGTACCACCACCTGGCCGCGGTGGCCGAGGGCGTGGCCGAGATCCGCGGCGTCTACATCATGGGCAAGGCCGCCACCCTCAACGGGCGCGTCGGCGACGTGATGATCTCCAAGGTCGTCCACGACGAGCACTCCGGCAACACCTACCTCACCAAGAACGCCATCAGCGCCGCCGACGTCCAGCCGTTCATGCGCCACGGCACGGTCCTCGACAACCAGAAGGCGCTGACCGTGCGCTCGGCGTTCCTGCAGAACCGCTCCTACATGGACGTGTTCTACCGCGAGGGCTACACGGTGATGGAGATGGAGGCCGGGCCGTACCTGTCGGCCATCTACGAGACCGCCGAACCCAAGCGCCACCCCAAGGGCGAGATCGTCAACCTGACCGATCTGGTCCACGGCGAGCTCGGCCTCATCCACTACGCGTCGGATACCCCGTACTCGCGGCGCCAGAGCCTGTTGTCCAAGAGCATGTCGTACTTCGGCATGGAGTCGACGTACGGCTGCGCGCTGGCCATCGCCCGGCGCATCTTCACGCGCGAGGTCGGCGGGCGCTGAGCTCGGTGGGCGACCGCCCTACGCCGCGGCGCGTCAGGGTGACGTCACCTCGCCGTGCGATCTCTGTTACACGGGCCGGCGAGTTGCGGTGCTAGTGTGCGCCGCCTATGCGCCGTCGTCTTGGTCCTGTCTCGGCAATCTCTCTGGCCGCGCTCGTCGCGCTGGTCGCCTGCGGTGACGACGGAGCCGGCCCGGCCGACGCCGTGGTCGTCGACGCGGCGGTCGACGGGACCGGCGGCATCGACGGCCCCACCGACGCCGGTCCCGACGCGCCCCCGGCGACGGCCGTCTGCACGGTGACGCCGGGCAGCGCCGCCAAACTGCTCAAGGGCACGGTGCTCACCCCGACAGGGCCGCTGACCCCGGGCGAGGTGCGCGTCGACGCCACCGGCGGCATCACCTGCGTCGGCGCCAGCTGCGCGCAGGGCGGCGAGACCGTCCTCGACTGCCCCGGCGGGGTGATCTCGCCCGGCCTCATCAACACCCACGATCACATCACGTTCACCCAGAACGCGCCGTACACCGACTCGGGCGAGCGCTACGAGCAGCGCCACGACTGGCGGCGCGGCATCCGCGGCCACACCCGCATCACCACGCCGGGCAACGCCTCGGCCGATCAGATCCGGTGGGGCGAGCTGCGCATGCTCTTGGGCGGCGCCACCTCGATCGTCGGCTCGGGCGGCCAGGCCGGCCTGCTGCGCAACCTCGACCAGGCGGCCAACCAGGAGGGCCTGGGCCAGGCGGCGGTCCGGTTCGAGACCTTCCCGCTGGATGATTCGGGCGGCACCCAGATCGTCGGCACCTGCAACTACGGCGCGGCGCCCGACACCATGGCGTCGATCGCCGGCTTCGCCGCCTACGAGCCCCACATCTCGGAGGGCATCGACGCCGAGTCGCGCAACGAGTTCTTGTGCACCAGCTCGAACACCTACGACACCACGGCGCCGGGCCTGTCGAACGACCTGGTCCAGCCGCAGACGGCGATCATCCACGGCATCAGCCTGCGGCCGTTCGACTACGGCGTGATGGCCCTCGACGGCGCGGCGCTGATCTGGTCGCCCCGGTCGAACATCACCCTCTACGGCGACACCGCCTGGGCGCCGGTCGCGGCTCGCATGGGCGTGCAGATCGCGCTGGGCACCGACTGGAGCGCGACCGGGTCCATCAACCTCTTGCGCGAGCTGGCCTGCGCCGACTCGGTCAACCGCACCTACTGGGGTGGCTACTTCTCCGACGAGGCGCTGTGGAAGATGGTGACCGAGAACGCCGCCGCGGTGACCGCCACCGATGACGTCATCGGCACGCTGGTGGCCGGCCGGGTGGCCGACATCACGATCTTCGACGGCCGCGTCAACACCGGCTACCGCGCGGTGATCGCCGCCGAGCCCAAGGACGTGGTCCTGGTCATGCGCAGCGGCAAGCCGCTGTACGGCGAGGCTGACACCATCGCGGCGTTGACCACCGGGTGCGACGCGCTCGACGTGTGCGGCAACGCGAAGCAGGTGTGCCTGATGAGCGAGGTCGGCAAGACCTACAGCCAGCTGCAGACCGCCGCCGGCGCGGCCTACCCCGCGTTCTTCTGCGGCACCCCGACCAACGAGCCGACCTGCGTGCCGCAGCGGCCGGCCGGCGTGGCCGGCTCGAACGTCTACACCGGCGTCGCCACCGCCGCCGACAGCGACGGCGACGGCATCCCCAACGCCAACGACAACTGCCCGACGGTGTTCAACCCGGTCCGGCCGCTCGACGGCGGGGCCCAGGCCGACGGCGACGCCGACGGCACCGGCGACGCCTGCGACGTGTGCCCGGTCAACGCCAACACCACCACCTGCACCTCGGTCAACCCCGACGACCGCGACGCCGACGGCGTGGTCAACGCCCTCGACAACTGCCCCGACACCGCCAACGCCGATCAGGCCGACGCCGACGGCGACGGCAAGGGCGACGTGTGCGACGCGTGCCCGATGGTGGCCAACCCGGGCACCGCCGGCTGCCCGGTCACCATTTACAGCATCAAGACCGGGGCGACCCCGGTGGGGGCGACGGTGCGGGTCACCAACGCGCTGGTGACCGGCAAGGGCTCGAACGGGTTCTTCGTCCAGGTCAAGGCTGGCGACGCTGGCTACGCCGGCGCCGACAACTCAGGGTTGTTCATCTTCACCACCGCCACCTCGCCGTTCCTGCCGATGGTGAACCCCGGCAACCGGGTCGACGTCGACGGCCGGGTGGCGCTGTTCAACGGCCAGCTCGAGCTCGACACGGTCGTCAACGTCACGGTGAACACCGCGGTCGAGGCGGCCCCGACGCCGGTGGCCGTCACCGCCGCCGAGATCGCGACCGGCGGGCCGCGGGCCACCGCGCTCGAGAGCGTGCTGGTGCGGGTCGGCGCCGCGGTGTCGGTCACCGCGGTGGATGCCGCGTTCAACGAGTTCACCGTGATGGAGAGCGGCGGCGGCTCGGTCGTGGTCGACGATTTCCTCTTCCTGACCACCCCGTTGCCGATGGTCGGCGATTCGTTCGGCTCGGTCACCGGCGTGCTGGCGTTCCGCAACATGGCCAGCAAGCTCGAGATCCGGTCGGCCGCCGACCTGGGCCCGGCGGTGTTCGGCCTGGGCAGCTTCGCGCCGGCGACGTCGTTCGTCGACGTCGGCGCCACCGCGGCCCCGACGGTGCCGACCCCGCTCACCGTGACCCTCAACCAGCCGGCGCCGAGCGCGACGTTCGTGCCCGTGACCTCGTCGAACCCGGCCGCGCTGACGGTGGTCGGCGGCGGCGTCACGGTCGCGGCCGGGGCCACCCAGGCCACGGTCTTGGTCAACGGCCTCGCCCAGAGCCCCAGCGTGACCCTGACCGCGACGCTCACCACCAGCCTGACCGCGACGGTCCGCGTGGTCGGCGCGGCCGAGCAGCCGGCGGTGACGTCGCTGACCCCGGCCACGGCCACCATCGCGGTGGGCGCCAGCCAGAGCCTGACGGTGACCCTCGACATCCCGGCCCGCGCCGGGGGCGCCACCGTGGCGATCGCGGTCGCCCCCGCCACCGCCGGCGCCGTGCCAGCCACCGTCGTGGTGCCGGCCGGCCAGCTGTCGGCGAGCTTCGCCTACGTCGACGGCTCGACCGCGTCGTCGGCCACCGTCACCGCCACCCTCGGCGGCAGCGCGTCGTCGGTCATCTCCATCGTGTCGTCGACCAGCCACCTGGTCATCAACGAGATCGACTACGACATGCCGGGCGCTGGCGACTCGGTCGAGTTCGTCGAGATCTACAACCCCGGCGGCGCCGCGGTGCCGCTGGCCGGCTACACTCTGGTCCTGGTCAACGGGAACGGCACCCCGGCGGTCTATCGCACGCTGTCCCTGGCGCCGGCCGGCACGCTGCCGGCGGGCGGCTACCTGCTGATCGGCGCGGCGGCGGTCACCGGCGGTGGCATCAAGTTCACGCCGCCGGTGGGCACCGGCAACGACCAGTGGCCGGCCACCGACGCCATCCAGAACGGCGCGCCCGACGGGATCCTGCTGGTCGACACCACGACCACCACCGTGGTCGACAAGCTGTCGTACGAGGGCGCGATCACCATCACGTTCAGCGGCGCCCTGGCCGCGTTCGGCACGGTGAACCTGGTCGAAACCAACGCCGCGGTGGCCATCGACGACCCGGCCGCGCCCAGCTCGATGCAGCGCCTGCCCAACGGCACCGATACCGACGACGCCGCCGCCGATTGGGGCGCGGCGGCGCCGACGCCCGGCGCCAGCAACTGAGCTGTGTTTTTGGGAGGGTTTCTCGCGAAACCCTCCCCCGGCGGGGTCACGCCCCCGCCGGGGCCCCCGCCCAAGACGACCTGTCCGCGGGGCGGCGCGTGAGACCACCCGCGGCCGGGCGGGTGCTCGTGGCGTGTACCTGAACGACGCGGACCGGTGCGTGTGACCACCCGCGGCCGCGCCGGGACCGCGCGGCGGGGTCACGCCCCCGCCGGGGCCCCCGCCCAAGACGACCTGTCCGCGGGGCGGCGCGTGTGGCCACCCGCGGCCGGGCGGGTGCTCGTGGCGTGTACCTGAACGACGCGGACCGGTGCGTGTGACCACCCGCGGCCGCGCGGGTGTTCGCGGCGTGTACCTGCGCTACGCGGACCGGTGCTGTCGTCGAGCGCGTCGCCGCTGACCTGGACGCCGCCCCGCTACCACAGCGGGCGGCCGGCGAGGGCCTGGAGGAGGGTGGCGACGGAGAGGAGGAGGTTGACCGCGATGGCGGTGGCGACGACGCCGACGCGGAGCGCGACGGTCGGTAGGGCGCGGGTGAGCAGGGCGACGGCCGGCAGCGCCTGGAGGGCGTGGAGGGCGAAGAAGTGGGACACGCGGAGATCGCCGTGGATCTTGCTCCAGTTGACCAGGGGCAGGCCGGCGCCCCCGTCGACGCCGCCGACGGAGTGGCTGCCGCGTCCGCCCATCGCGAAGCCGGACACCGCCGCCAGCAAGAAGAACCACAGGCCGGCCCGCCAGGCCAGCGCCAGGGCCGGCTCCATCGGCGCTCCGGTGCCCGTGGTGAGTGGGCGGAAGGTGGCGACCGCGGCGGTGACCGCGACGGTGAAGGTCGCGACCAGGATCGCGACGAGCATCACCCGCCAGAACCCGGCATCCAGGCCGGCGCGGGTGTTGAAGTGCGATGTCGTCACGCGCAGCGCGCTGGACGAGGATCGGCACCATCTCCGCGAGCATGGCGAGGACCAGCGTCCACGCGATGACCTGGCGCCAGCCGGCGCCGATCCGGACCGCGGGCACGATCACCGCCATCGACGCCAGGAACAGCGTCACCGACAACGCGAACTTGAGCGGCTTGATCGCCGGATGGACCCCGAGGATCGGCGCCGCGGTGACGAGCAGCGACCCCAGGGCGACCACGACGACGGCTGCGTTGGCGACCGCGGCCCAGGCCAGCACCGGGTTCGTCCCCTTGACCACCGCGCTGAAGGTCATGGGTGCGGACGCCTCGACGCGCCTGGGCGCGCCTCGCGCGACCGACCTCGTGCGGCGTGTCGACTGTCCATGACGCCTGAGACGCGCGCCGACCGTCCGGCGTTTCGCGGCCGACGGCGGCACGCGCGCTGGGCGCAGATCACTCGGTCGCAAGCGGCAGGCGATCGACGCAGGCCCGGCCGCGCGCGAAGGCGGCGGCGACCGTGGCGTGATCGGTGCTGGGCACGACCTGGCCCAGGGCCGCGCCGAAGCGCTGGTTGATGCGGTCGACGCAGGCGCGGTCAGGGCAGGCGCACTGCGCCTCGGCCAGCGTTGCGGCGTAGCCCTCGGCGGTGCCGATCTCGACCCGCTCGTCCTCAGGGATAGGCACGCCAGGCAGATCCTGGTCGGGCGACGGCGCGCCCGCGGACACCGGCAGGGTCGGCCGCCAGGTGGGCGCCCCGGGCGCGTGCTGCTGCGGCGACGCGACCGCCGCGACCGGCGTCGACCGTCCCGACCCGCGCGGACGCAGCACCACCACGGCGACCAACGCGACGGCGGCGACGCCGGCCAGGGTCCAGCCCCGCCGGCTCACGGGCACCCCGGGCTGGCCGGCACCGGCTCGATCGGCGTGCAGGCGCCCGACAGGCCGAACGCCGCCAGCAGGTGCGCGCGGGCGCCGCTGGCCCACATGCGGCGCTGGACCTGCTCGGCCTGCGGCATCGGCACGCCCGAGTTGTCGTTGCACACCGCATAGCCGATCGCCGGGGCCGCGCCGCTGAACTGGTCGTAGGTGCGCCAGTCGAGGCTGTCGTGGGCCACGTGGCAGGTGCGGCAGTACGGCTTCACCACCTCGGCGTAGACCTTGCGGGCCGCCGCGCTGACCTGCCAGCCGGCGGGGACGAAGGTCGGATCGAACGGCGCCGTCGCGTCGAGCGGGCCGGTGTTGGAGGCCGACGGGTACATGCCGCGCAACAGCTCCTGGGTGGCCGCGGTGGTGCCGGTGTTCCACACCATGGCGTTGAGCTGCTTGAGCTTGGGCAACATGTCAGCGCGAGCGAAGCCCGGGTGGTCGGTGCTGAACACGAACGCGTCGGGGTCGAACGGCAGGAAGCGCGCGCCGTGGACCAGGATCGGGCCGAAGCCGACCGGGCTGAAGCTGCTCGACGGGCCGTGGCAGGTGAGGCAGTTGCCCGGCACCGCGACGTTGGCGGCCGACGGCGTGGTCTCGTTGCCGGGCTGGACCGCGCTCAGGCCCTCGTTGTCGAGGGGCGCCAGCTCGGTGAGCACCTCGTTCTGGTCGTAGACCATGAACTGCACGCGGTCGCCCACCGGGCGCGTCGCGTCGTTGACCATGGCGACGGTGGCGACCGGGCGGTGGCTGCTCAGGAGCGGGACCGGAGCGGGGACGATGATCTGGTCGAGGGCCTCGGCGGGTGACACGCCGGTGTCGCCGAAGCCCGCCGGGCCATGGTTGCCGTTGTTGGTACGTCCGTAGTTGCTGACGTAGCAGGCCGTGGTCGTGCCGCCGCGCACCGCCTTGGTCGTGCAGTGCATGTCCCGGCCGATGCCCAGGTCGCCCTGGTTGTAGTAGACGGCGCGTACCTCGCCGGCCGGGAACCCGTAGGAGGCCTTGAACGCGGTCAAGGTCGCCGGCGCGCCGATCGACGCGTAGTAGTGCTGCGTGCTCGCGATGCCGGCGTCCGGTGTGGCCAGCGCGCCGGGGTAGTGGCCGCCGCGGACGCCGAGGTAGCGGATGGCGGGGCCGTTCACGTCGGCCGGCGCCGGCGTGGTCGAGGCCACCGTGATGAGCTCGTCGTGAGGGTAGGGTGACCGGCAGGTGTTGCCGGCGACGACCCACGAGGTGCCGGCCTGGATCGCGGTCAAGGCACAGCTCGGCCCATCGGTGGTGAAGCCGGCCAGGTCCGACGGCGTGCCGCTGCCGTTGACCAGGCCGCGGACCTTGAACCGCGCCACGCCGCCCTGTTTCCACTGCGCGCTCGACAACGCCGAGGACAGCAGGGTCCAGTAGTACGCCGGGCGGGCGTCGTTCATCCCGGCGGTCGCGGTGGCCGCGGTGGTGGCGGTGCCGATCGCGGTGAAGGCGCCGGTCGCCGCCGGGCAATACGGCTTGGTCTGCACGTAGGCGGTGACGGGCGAGCTCTTGGTGTCGGTGAAGCCGTAGAACGATTCCTTGGCGCCGGCGGTGGTGCCGTCGAACGTCGTGCCGGTGGTAGGACCGGCCGCGCAGGCGGCGGTCAGGGTGAACGCGAGGCAATGGCGTCGGTGCATGCCCGGTGGTGGAGTGTGCCGCCCCGGGCCCATCACGCGCAGGGACGGGCAATGTGCGGCACCTCCGTCGGGCCGGCGCGGCGGCCAGGCGGGGCGGAGACTGGCGCCGGGCGGCCGTGGCGGTGATACTGCCGCGCAGATGGAGCAGGTCGACTACCTGGTGATCGGGGCCGGCATGTCCGGGCTCGGCTTCGCCAACTGGATCCGGGCCGAGGCGGCCGCGCGGGGCCGCCCGGCGCCGACCGTGAAGGTGTGCGAGGCGACCGATCAGCCGGGCGGCTACTGCAAGACCGTCGTGCAGGACGGCTTCGTGTGGGACTACTCGGGGCACTTCTTCCACTTCAAGCACGCCGACCTGGAGGCGTGGCTGCGGGCGCGCATGGCCGGCGAGGTGCGCACGGTGCGCAAGCTGTCGACCATCCGCGTGGCCGGGGTCGACGTCGACTTCCCGTTCCAGAAGAACATCCACCAGCTCCCCAAGGCCCAGTTCCTCGAGTGCCTGGTCGACCTGTACTTCAAAGACGAGGCCGCGGTGGCCGCGACGCCCGGCTCGTTCAAGGAGATGCTGTACCGGCGGTTCGGCAAGGGCATCGCCGAGCAGTTCCTCATCCCGTACAACACCAAGCTGTACGCGACCGATCTGGACCACCTCGACCGCGACGCGATGGGACGGTTCTTCCCGCACGCCGACGTCGCCGACATCATCCGCAACATGCGGGCGGCCGACAACGCCAGCTACAACGCCACGTTCACCTATCCGGCGCGGGGCGCCATGGAGTACGTGCGCGCGCTGCTGCGCGACCTGCCGGCCGACGCCGTGGCGCTGGCGACGCCGGTCGAGCACGTCGATCTGCGGCGGCGGGTGGCGCGCACGCCGGCCGGCGAGGTCGGCTACGGCCGGCTGGTGTCGTCGGCGCCGCTGCCGGCGCTGCTGCGGCTGTGCGGCCTGCCGGTGCCGGCCGACACCTTCAGCGGCAACCGCGTGCTGGTGTGGAACCTCGGCTTCGACCGCAAGGGCCGCACCGACGTCCACTGGATGTACTTTCCGGATCCGGCCCGGAGCTTCTACCGGGTGGGGTGGTACGACAACATCCTCGACGGTGAGCGCATGAGCCTGTACGTCGAGGTCGGGCTGCCCGACGACGGCGCCCCGATCGATCCGCTGGCCTACCGGGCCCGCATCCTCGACGATCTGCGCGCCGAGGGCGTGGTCACCGACCACCAGCTGGTGGCCAGCCACACCGTGACCATGGCCCCGGCCTACGCCCACATCACCCAGCGCTCGATCGCCGCGGTGGCCGACGCCCGGCGCACCCTCGAGGCCGCCGGGGTCTATAGCGTCGGTCGCTACGGCGGCTGGACGTACTGCTCGATCGAGGACAACCTGCTCGAGACCCGGGCGCTGGCCGCGGCGCTCGGGCCGCTGCTGTGACGCCCGTGCCGGAGAGCTGCCGATGACCGCGACCGCCCGTGAACCTACGCTCGCCACCGACGCCGCCACCCCCTTGGCCGGCGCCGAGGTCATCGTCGCGGTGGCCGGCGGCATCGCCGCGTACAAGGCGTGCGAGCTGGTCCGGTTGTTGACCAAGGCCGACGCCAAGGTGCAGGTGGTGATGACCCGCCGGGCCACCCGGTTCGTCGGCCCACTGACGTTCCAGGCGCTGTCGGGCCGGCCGGTGTTCACCGACCTGTTCGACGCCGCGCAGGAAGCCGAGATCGGGCACATCCGCATCGCCGATCGGGCCGACCTGATGATCGTGGCGCCGGCCACCGCCAACACCATCGCGCGGCTGGCGAGCGGTCTGGCCGACGACGCGGTGACCGCGGTGGCGCTGGCGACCCGAGCACCGTTGTTGGTGGCACCGTCCATGAATGTCAACATGTGGCAGCACCCGCTGACGGCCGCCAACGTGCGCCGGCTGGTCGAGGTCGCCGGTGCCCGGGTGGTCGGCCCCGGCGACGGGTTCCTGGCGTGCCGGTGGGTCGGCCCGGGGCGGCTGGCCGAGCCGGCCGACATCGTCGAGGCGGCGGCGCGCATCCGCACCGTGCCGGACCTGGCCGGGCGGCGGGTGGTCGTGACCGCCGGCCCGACCCACGAGCCGATCGATCCGGTGCGCTACCTGGGCAACCGCTCGAGCGGCAAGATGGGCTACGCGCTGGCGGCGGCGGCGGCGCGGCGCGGCGCGGCGGTGACGCTCCTGGCCGGTCCCACCGCGCTGCCGGATCCGGTCGGGGTGACCACCGTGCACGTCGAGGACGCCCGGGCGATGGCCGCCGCGCTGGCCCAGCACGCGTGGTCGAGCGACGCGGTCATCATGGCGGCCGCCATCGCCGACTTCCGGCCGGTGGCGCCGGCCGACAAGAAGCTCAAGCGCACCGAGATCGGCTTCGCGCCGACCATCGCGCTCGACGCCAACCCGGATCTGCTGGCCGGGCTGGGCGCCGAGCGGGCCCAGCGCGGTCGCGGCCCGTTGCTGGTCGGGTTCGCCGCCGAGACCCACGACGTAGTCGGCTACGCCCGCGCCAAGCTGGTGAGCAAGGGCTGCGACGTGGTGGTCGCCAACGACGTCAGCGCCGGCGACGCTGGGTTCGCGGTCGACACCAACCGGGTCACGGTGGTCGACGCCGAGCGCGCCACCGAGCTGCCGTTCGGCTCCAAGGCGGCGGTGGCCCACCGCATCCTCGACGCCATCGTTGGGCGGCTGGCGATCAGCGGGCAGCGCTCAGCGCCGACTTGAGCTCGTCGTAGCTGCGCCGGCCGATCATCGCGCGGGCGGCGCTGCCGTTGGCTCGCAGGGCCAGCGTGTACGGCACGCCCTTGATCTTGAGCCCCTCGCGCAGGCTGCCGTCGTCGATCAGGTGCGGGCCGGTCCAGTTGGCCTTGGCCAGCACCGCGGCGCCGACCTCGGGGCGGCCGGCCACCTGGACCGCGACGATGGTCGCGCCGGTGTCCTTGGCCAGCCGCACGGCGTCGGGGATCTCGGCCAGGCAGTGCGGGCAGCCCGGTCGCCAGAACACCACCAGCGCGGGCTGGCCGCGCAAGGTCGCCGGGTCGAACGGCGCGCCGGCCGCGGTCGCGACGGTGAGGCGGGCGGCGATGTCGCCGGCGGGCACCGGCGTCTGCGGCTTGCACGCGGCGGCCGTCACCAGGCCGAACATGAGCAGGAGCGGTGCGATCCGTGGCATAGAGAGGAGGTGGGTAGCACGAACTCGCCACCTCCGGACGATCCGCGCGCGGCCCTGGCCGAACTCGCGCGCGACCTGCGGGCGCGGGTGGCGTGGCATCACCGCGGTGGCGCCTACGCGGCGGCGGGCGGCGCGTCGCCGCGATCGAGCGCGCCGGTGGCCGAGGCTGACGTCGCGGTCGAACCCGCCGCCGACGCGGTGGCGGCGGCCACCGTGGGCGCCACGCTGCCGGTCATCCGCGATCACCTCGGCGACTGCCAGCGCTGCAAGCTGTCGACCACCCGCACGAAGATCGTGTTCGGCGTGGGCCCGGCCCTGGCGCCCATCATGTTCATCGGTGAGGCGCCCGGCGCCGACGAAGATCGCCAGGGCGAGCCGTTCGTCGGCCGCGCCGGCGAGCTGCTCGACAAGATGATCGAGGCGATGGGGTGGAGCAGGGGCGACGTGTACATCGCCAACGTCCTCAAGTGCCGGCCGCCCGGCAACCGCAACCCCGAGCCCGACGAGGTGGCCGCGTGCCGGCCGTTCCTCGACGCGCAGATCGAGGCGGTGCGCCCGCGCCTCATCGTGACCCTGGGGCGCCCGGCGGCCAACGTGGTGCTGGGCAACGACGCGCCGATCAGCGCCCTGCGCGGGCGGTTCCACGACCACCGTGGCGTCAAGGTGATGCCCACGTTCCACCCGGCGTACCTGCTGCGGCAGCCCGATCGCAAGCGCGACGCCTGGAGCGATCTCAAGCAGGTGATCGCGGAGCTCGAGCGGCTGGGCGTGGCGTCGCCGCGACCGTCGCGCGGATGACCGGCCTCGACGCCGAGCTGGCCATCGAGGCCGCCGAGGCGCGGGTGGCAGCGGCGCTCGACGCCCACGGCAGCGCGGTGATCCGAGCCTGCGTCGATGGCGCGCCGCCGCCGCCGTGGCCGGCCGTGGTCGCGACCCCGGCCCACGGGCGCTTGGCGGCCACGCACGATCGAGGCTGGGCGGCGCGGGCGCGGACGCTGCGGCGCTGGTGCGCGGCAGCGCGGCTGGCGGCGGACCCGGCGGTGGTGGCCGCGGCCCACGGCCCGCCGACGGTGGCCGGCGTGGCGGCGCGCTTCGCCGCGCTCGATGGTGCGGCCCGGCGGCTCGGCCTCGGCAGCGGGCGCCGCGCGGCGACCGATCTGACCGGTGTGGCGGGCAGCCTGGCGTGGCCGGGCGCGACCGAGGCGGCCGCGGCCGAGGCTGACCCCGAGCCGCCGCACCCGACCGCGCCCTTGCCCGCGTGGACGACGGTGCGCGATCACCTGGCCGCCTGCGCCGACGTCGACCCGGCGGCGCTCGTGGTGGTGGCGCGCGCGGCGCGTGCGGCGACCGTGACGCGCACTGCCGGCGCGGTCGCGGTGTTCCCGCCGGTGGTCGATCTGGCCAGCCTCACCGTCGCCGCCCACGAGCTTGGGCACGGCCTGTACGCCCAGGCCATGGTCGGCCTGCCGCTGGGGCTGGCGGCCGCGCCCAGCCGCGCCGTCGATGAGGCGGTGGCGGCGTGGGCGGTGCGCGCGCTCGAGGACGTGCTGGCGCCGGCGTGGGCCGCGGTGGCGGCGTGGCGGCGTCGGCGGGGCGAGGTGCTGCGCCGGCGTCTGGCGGCCGTGGCCGAGACGGCGCTGGCCGGCGGCGACGTGGCCGCGGCGTGGCGGGCCGCCCTGGGCGCGCGGGAGCCGGCCCGGTACCCGGTGGTCCTCGACGAGCCGGTCGCGGTGATCGCCTACGCGGTGGCGGATCGCCTGGCGTTGATGCCGGGGCCGGGTGAGCTGGCGCGCTGGGGCCAGGTCGGCGCGGCGCTCGATGTGACCACGCTCGGGCCTCGCGCCGCCGAGATCTTGGCATGATGCCGCCCATGCGACGGATGATCGCCGCGCTGGCGCTGGCCACCGCCTGCCGGGGCGCGGTCGACGTCGCGGCGCTCGAGCGGCGCGACGGGCTCGACGGGGCGGCCGCGGCCTTGCGGCTCGAGGTGGCGACCCATCCCGGCCGCGGTCGGGCGTGGATCGGGTTGGCCACCGTCGAGGCCCGCCGCGGCCGCCCCGGCGCCGCGCTGGCGGCGCTCGAGCGCGCCGAGGCGCTGGGCGCGCCGCTTTTGGCCGGCCTGCGCGGCGAGGCCCGGGCCGCGCTGGCGGCGTCGCTGGTGGCGCGGGCCGAGGCCCGGGTCGCTCGCGGTAGCGTCGGTGCCGACGCCGACGTCGCGCCCGGGCTGGTGCACGCCGCGGCGCTGGTGGCCATCGCCGGCGATCTCGCACACACCGATCCGCGGCGCCGCGCCGCCGGCGCGGAACGCTTGGCCTCGGTCGAGCCGGGCCTGGCCGCCGGCTTCGGCGCGGCGGCGCCCGACCCGGTGGTGGCCGACACCGCGGCCTGGCTCGACGCGCACGGCGCGCGCCGCGCGGCGTTCGACCTGCTCGAGCCTCGGGCTGCGACCACCGCCGCGCGCGGTCGGCTGCCGGCGTGGTCGGCCGACGCCGTCGCGCGCTGGCTGCGGCTGCGCCGCTGGTGGCTGGGCACGCTGGCGCCGCTCGATCTGGTCACGCTCGACCGGGCCCGCGCCGCCGGCGCCGACACCTGCGCGTACGCCCGCGGCCCGCGCGACCCAGGCTGCGACGTCGTGGCCGCCGCCGGCGCGCCGGGGCCGGGCGGGCTGGCCTGGGAGCCCGCGCTGGTCTCGGCCTGGCGCCGCGACGGGTGGCGCACCGCCGATCCCGACGTCGCCGCCGCGTGGATGATCGTCGCCGCGCGGGCGGTCGCGCGCGGCCAGCTGGTGTCGTGGGCCGCCGCGGTCCGCGCCCACGTCGACCTCGCCGCGCTGCGCGACCGCGCCACGCCGGTGCCGTGGCTGCCCGGCGCCGTGGCCGCGGCGCGCGACGGCGCGACCGCCCCGCCGCAGGTCACCGGCGCGCCGCCCACCGCCGCGCCGTCGTCGCCGTCGTCGTCGTCGCCGTCGTCGTCGCCGTCGTCGTCGCCGTCGCCGTCGTCGCCGTCGTGGTCGGAGGTGGCTGCCGCCACCGGGTGCGCCGCCGCGCTGACGCCCGGCCTGCGCGAGGTCGCCCGGGCGTTCGCCGACGATCCCGCGCTGGCCGATCGGGTCGCCGACGACGTGGCCGCGCGGGCCATCGACGTGGCCGAGGTCGCGCCGGCGCTGGGCCGGGTGTTCACGGCGCTCGGCGATCCGGCCAGGGCCCGCGCCTGGTGGCAGCGCGCCTTCGACGCCAGCCCCGAGGAGCCTGCGCTGGCGCTGGGCCTGGCGCTGGCCATGGCCGCGGCCGGCGACGCCCCGGCCGGGCTGCAGCTGGTCACCCGCGCCGCCGCCGCCTCGGGCGACGCCGCCGCGACCCTGTACCAGGCGGCCCGCGGGTTCGCAGCGGTGGGCGTGACCCTCGACGCACTCGGCCTGGCGCGCCTGGCCATCGAGCAGAGCGCGACCGGCGACGAGGGGCTGCCGGCGAGCCTCGCGGCGGCCCTGCTCACCGCGCTGGGGCGGACTCGCAACGCCGCGGAGGTCGCGGCCCTGGCGCGGACGCCAGGGGCCGGCGACCTGAGCGAGGTGACCGAAGAGCTGGCGCGCGCGGCGGGGCTCGGCCCGTCGGGGGGCGCGCGCCTGCAGGCGCTGGCCTGCACCGAAGATTTCGCGGCCGTGGTCGGCGCCGTGGCGATCCTGCGAGCCGGCGCACGTCCTCGATAGCCACCCCGTGCCGAGCGCGCTACCTTCGGTCGTGGGCTACGCGCACGACCTGGCGCCGGACGAGCGGCGGGAGCTGTTGCGGATCGCGCGCGCGACCTTGCGCGAGTTCATCGACTCCGGCCGCATCCCGCCCGGCAAGCCACACCGCGCCTCGCTGGTCGCGCCCGCCGCGGTCGAGGTCCGGCTCCTCGACGACGGCGCCGAGGTCGCGGCGGCGACGGCGGCCGACGCCACGCGGCCGCTCTACCGCGCCATCCAGGAAGCGGTGGTTGCGGCGGCCCGGGCCGCCGGCCCCCTCGACGAGGCCCGCGGTGAGCACCTGACCATCGCCATCGCGGTCGCCGGGGAGCCACCTCAGGCCTTCGCCGAGCCGGCGCGCGCGACGTAGACGCCGCTGGCCAGCACCAGCGCGCCGCCGATGGCCGCGTAGTGGCCCAGCGGTTCGTGCCACACCACCGCGCCCACCGCGACCGCCACCAGCGGCTCGAGGTAGGTCAGCATCGCCGCGCGGGCGCTGCCGATGATGCCCAGGCCCCAGATGAACGCGGCGCCGGCCACCGCGCCGGTGGCGATGGCGCCCAGGGTCAGCCAGGCCAGCCCGCCCACCGTCGGCGCGCCGCCGGCCGTCAGCGCGAACGGCGCCATCAGCACCGCGGCGGCCAGCGCGTGGTAGGCGAGGGCGCGCGGCGCGCCGATGCGCTGGCCCAGGCGCCGCACCACGAACACGTTGCCGGCGTAGGCCACCGCGCTGATCGTCCCCAGCACCGCACCCAGCGGCGCTCCGCCGGCGGCCCACGGCTCGAGCACCAGCGCCAGGCCACCGACCGCGACCACCGACGCCGGCACCGCGCCCGGCACGCGCTGGCGATCGATCCACGGCGCCGCCAGGGCGACCAGCACCGGCGCCAGGTAGTGGGTGAGCACCGCCACCGCCACCGTCGTGGTCTGCATCGCGCCGAAAAACGTCAGCACGTTCACCGCGTCGAGCACCGCGTTGGCGGCGAGCAACCCGAGGGTCACCCGGTCCCACGCGACCGGCGGCGCCCGCAACGCCGCCGGCAGCGTCACCACGCCCATCACGATCAACACCAGGGTGCCGGCGGTGGCGGCCGGCAGCTCGGCCGGGCGCAAGAAGATGCTCCAGGTGCCCCACGAGGCCGCCGCCAGCGCGACCAGCACCACCGCGCGCACGCGCAGGTTCGAGACGGGCACCGGCGACCTATACTCCGGGCGGTGCGCGCCGAGGAAGCCTTCGTCCGTCGCTTTCACCGTGATCGCCCAGGCGCGACCAGCGCGGCGCTGGCCCGCGGTCGGGTGGTCGGCGCCGCCGGCTCGACCTACGACCGCGTCGCCGACGCGGTCGCGCCCGGCGGTCGGGTGCTCGACCTGGGGTGCGGCGACGGCTTCTTGTTGGCCGGGCTGCAGGCCCGCGGACACCTGGCGAGCGACCTGCTCGGCCTCGACGTGAGCGCCGACGAGCTGGCGGCGGCGCGGCGCCGGCTGCCGCGGGTCGCGCTGATGCACGCCCGGGCCCAGGCCATCCCGCTGGCGCCGGCGTCGCTGGCGGCGGTGGTGTCGCACTTCGCGTTCACGCTGATGCCGGACCTCGCCGACGTGGTGGCGGAGCTGGCCCGGGTGCTGGCGCCCGGCGGTCGCTTCGTGACGATGGTCGGCGGCGGCCCGCGCGGCGACGACGCCTTCGCCGGTCTGCTCGAGCTGGCGGCGCCGTACGCCGCGGCGGCGCCACCCACGCCGCGGCTGGGCGAGCCGCGCGGTCGCACCGATCGCGGCCTGGCGACGCTCGTGGCGCCGGCCACCGGCTTCGCGTCGCTGGTGATCGACGACGTGGTCGTGGATCTGGCTGGCACCGCCGACGAGGTGTGGGCGTCGCTGGCGCCGAGCTACCACCTGGCGACCTTGTCCGCCGCGGCCGAGGCCGCGCTCCACGCCGAGTTCCTGGCCGCGGCGCCGCGGTGGCGGCGGGCCGACGGCGCCATCGCCGCCACCATGTACGCCCGCCTGGTCACCGCGGTGCGGCGGTGACCCGCGCGCTCACACGTTGAACAGGAAGTGCATGATGTCGCCGTCCTGCACCTCGTAGGCCTTCCCCTCCTGGCGCATCTTGCCGGCGGCCTTGAGCGCTGCCTCGCTGCCGTGCTGCTCGAGGTCGGCCAGCGAATAGACCTGGGCCCGGATGTAGCCCTTCTCGAAGTCGGTGTGGATGACGCCGGCCGCCTCGGGGCCGAGCGCGCCCTTGCGCACCGTCCACGCCCGGATCTCCTTCTCGCCGGCGGTGAAGTACGACTGCAGGCCGAGCAGCCGGTAACACTCGCGGGCCAAGGTCGCCAGCGCCGGCTCGGTCAGGCCGTACGACGACAGCAGCTCCTGCTTCTCGTCCTCGGCCATGCCGGCCAGCTCCGCCTCGATCTTGCCGCACAGGATCACCACGCCCGCGCCTTCGCGCGCGGCCCGGGCCTTCACCTCGTCGCTCCACTTGTTGCCGGCCGGCAGATCTTCCTCGCCGACGTTGCAGCAGTACAAGACCGGCTTGGACGTCATCAGGCCCCAGGTGGCGATCGCCGCCCGCTCGTCGTCGGTCAACGCCAGCGCCCGGGCCGGCGCGCCGGTGTTGAGGTGCGCCGCCAGCTTCTCGGCCAGGGCCAGCTCGGCCTTGGCCTCCTTGTTGCCGCTCTTGGCCTGGTTGCCGCTCTTTTTGACCCGCTTCTCGACGGTCTCGCTGTCGGCCAGCACCAGCTCGAGCTCGATGATCTCGATGTCGCGCCCGGGATCGACCGAGCCAGCGACGTGGACCACGTTGGGGTCCTCGAAGCAGCGGACCATCATCAGGATGGCGCTGGTCTCGCGGATGTTGGCGAGGAACTTGTTGCCCAGCCCCTCACCCTGGGACGCGCCCTTGACCAAGCCGGCGATGTCGACGATCTCCACCACCGCGGGCAGCACCTTCTGCGTCGGGATGTGCTTCTGGATCCGCTGCAGGCGCGGGTCGGGCACCGGCACGATGCCGACGTTGGGGTCGATGGTGCAAAACGGATAGTTGGCGGCCTCGGCCTTGCCAGCGGTGAGCGCGTTGAACACGGTGCTCTTGCCGACATTGGGGAGACCGACGATCCCGACGGACAGCGACATGGGCCGACACGTACCGAGAATCCCGGGCCGGTGCAAGCCGTGCGGTGGCGCACGCCGCGCCTGGGCGAGGCCGGCCGGCCCCGGGGGAACGTGCGAAGCTCGCGCCATGCGGCACGCTCGATGCGCCCTGGCGGCGCTGGCCCTGTGCACGATCTCCCTCGGCGCCAGCTGCGGCGGCGACGACGGCGCGACCGCGGTCGACGCCGCGACCGACGGCACGATCGACGCGCCCAGCGGTGACATCGCCGCCCAGCTGGCCGGGCTGGCCGAGGTCGACCACCTGGTCGAGCGGCCGACCCAGTGGGCGGGGTACCGCTACTTCGAGATCTGGTTCCGCCAGCCGGTCGACCACGCCAACCCGGGCGGCGCCACGTTCTTGCAGTACGCCACGCTCATCCACCGCGACGCCGCGGCGCCGATGGTGCTGCTCCACACCGGCTATGGCAACTGGTACTACGACTACCCCGGCGAGGTCACCCAGCTGCTCCACGCCAACCAGCTGGTCATCGAGCACCGCTTCTTCCGCACCTCTCGCCCCAGCGGGGACGCGGCGGCCTGGGCGTTCCTCACCATCGAGCAGGCCGCCGCCGACGATCACCTGATCGCCGCGGCGATGCGTCGACTCTACCGCGGCACCTTCGTCGAGACCGGCGCGTCCAAGGGAGGGATGACCTCGATCTACCACCGGCGGTTCTGGCCCGACGACGTCGACGTCACCGTCGCGTACGTGGCGCCCATCTCGTTCGCCGCCCCCGACTACCGCTACGAGCCGTACCTCGAGGGCATCGGCCCGGCGGCCTGCAAGGCCAACCTGCGCGCGCTCCAGGTCGAGCTCCTCACCAACCGCCGGGCCGCGCTGTCGAGCCGGGCCCAGGCCAGCGCCGCGGCCAACGGCGATCAGTATACCCGGGTCGCGCTCGACGCCGCGGTGGAGTCGGCGGTGGTCAGCCTGGAGTGGGCGTTCTGGCAGTTCTGGGGTGGGCCGTACTGTGGCTCGATCCCGGCGGTGACGGCCACCGACGCCGCGGTGTACGCATTCCTCGATCAGGTGTCGCCGGTGAACTCCTCGGCCGACGCCGACCTCGCCGAGTTCGAGGCGTACTACTACCAGTCGCTGGGCCAGCTGGGCTACCCGGGCACGATGGACGAGCACCTGGCCGGGCTGGTCACCTTCGACGGCGCCGCGTACGACGGCGCCTACCCCCAGGGCGTCGCCCTGCCGACCTACAGCGCGACGCCGATGGCCGACGTCGACGAGTGGGTCCGCGCCAGCGCCGATCGGATGGTGTTCCTCTACGGCGAGTGGGATCCCTGGAGCGGCGGCATGTTCGAGCCGACCCTGGGACCCGACGTGCTGAAGGTGGTGGCGCCGCAGGGGGCCCACGGCTCGGGCATCAGCGCCCTGGCCCCGGCCGACCGGGATCGGGTCCTGGGCAAGCTCGGCGAGTGGACCGGCGTCACCCCCGACACCAGCGTGTGGGGCAAGCCCCGGCCGGCGCTGCGCGAGCCGCGGCCGCCGCGGCCGCCGCGGCCGCTGGCCGGCTGGTGATCGCGCCGCGTCGGTGCGGGCCGGGCCGCGGTGAATGCCGCCACCGTCGGTGGTAAAACCGAGCGCATGGCGACTCCGCGCACCGCGCTGGTAACAGGCTCGACTGACGGCATCGGCAAGGCCACCGCGCTGGCCCTGGCCCGGGCCGGGTTGCGGGTCATCATCCACGGCCGCAACCGGCCCAAGGTCGAGCACGCGGTGGCCGAGCTCACGGCGCTGGCACCCGACGCCGACCTGCGCGGGGTGTCGTTCGATCTCGGCTCGTTCGCGATGGTGCGACGGGGGGCCAAGGAGCTGCTCGACACCACCGAGCGGCTCGACGTGCTCGTCAACAACGCCGGCATCTTCGCCAACGAGCGGGTCGAGGTGATGCCGGGCCTCGAGGCGACGCTGGCGGTCAACCACGTCGGCCACGTGCTGTTGACCGAGCTGCTGATGCCGCTCTTGGTGGCCTCGGCCCCGGCGCGGGTCGTCATCGTGTCGTCGGTGGCCCACACCCGCGGCCGGATCCACCTCGACGACCTGTCGATGGCCGACGCGTTCACCGGCTACGCCGCCTACGCGCAGTCGAAGCTGGCCAATCTGATGCAGGCGCTGGACCTGGCCGCGGCCTACGCGCCGTCGACGCTGGCGGCCTACGCGCTGCACCCCGGGGTCATCTCGACCAAGCTCCTGCGCGACGGCTTCGCCGGCATGCGCGGAGGTGGGGTGACCCACGGCGCGGCGACCGCGGTCAAGCTGGCCACCGCCGCCACCATCGCCGAGCCCAGCGGCACCTACTACAACGAGGGCGTGCCGACCCTGCCGTCGGTGGCGGCCCGCGATGGCGCGGTGCGGGCCGCGCTGGCCGTGGCGACCCGGCGCCTGGCCGGCCTCGATCCGTGATCGAACCCGGCGCGGCCCGCGCGGCGGCCGAGGCAGCGCTCGCGTCCGGCGACGCCGGCGCAGCGTTCGCGCACCTGCGGGGTTCGGTGACGCACCCGGCCCGGCTGGCCGCCGCCGACGTGGTCCCCACCGTGGGCCTCCTGGCCCGGATCTTCGCCGCCCTCGACGCGCCCGAGCTGGCCCGCGCCGCCGCCCACTGCGCCGACGCCCCCGACGACGTCGACGGTCTGTACGATCTGGGCTACCACCTGATCGAGGACGGGCTGCCCGGCATCGCCGCGGTCGTGCTGACCTGGTGCCATGCGCTGGCGCCCGGCGTCGAGCACGTGGTCACCGAGCTGTGCGCGGCGCTCGAGGCGGACCTGGCCTACGGCGCCGCCCGGGCGGTGCTCGACGGCGAACCGGCGCTGGTCGCGGGCAGCTTCCTGTGCCGCTACCTGCTGGCGTTCAACGCGGCGATGAGCGGCGACGTGGCCGCGGCGCGCGACCAACTGCCGGCGCTGGTGCCCGGTGAGCCGGACCAGGTCGCGATGCGCGCGCGGATCGCCGCGCTGGTGGCCCGGGCCGACGCGCTGGCCGGGGTGACCCCGCTCGACGGCGACGACCTGCGCGGGTGGCACGCGGTCGTGACCGGGGGCATCCTGCTGCACCGGTCGCCGTTCGGGCTCGAGCACATGCGCGGTCGCTACGCTCTGTGCGGGGATACCTGGTCGCTTGTCGCCGGCGGTCTCGACGGGCTGCGCCGGCTGTTGACGATCTGGGACTTCGCCCCGCCGTGCGTGTACGCGCCGCCCGGGCGCGACCACCAGGCGCTCGGGCTGGCGGCGGCGGCGGCGCTCGGCGTCCCGCTGGCGCCGTGGCCCGAGGTCGGTGCGCCCGCGCCCGGCCTGGTGGTGGTCTACGACCTGACGACCGTGGCGCCGGCAGACCTCGAGCGCGTGGTCGAGCGGCGCGCCGAGCAACTGTTGTTCGCCCATGCCTGCGCTTGGACCGAGGACGCCCGGGTCGCGCCCGACGTGGTGACGCTCCTGTACCAGGTGCTCATTCCGCCGTGGGGTGGCGGCGTCCCCAGCCTGCCGGGGCCGGTCGACGCGCGCCCGGCCGAGGCGCTGGCCGCGGACATCGGCGCGGCCACCGTCGAGCCCGAGCCCGCCGAGGAGCGCGCCGCGGTCGAGGCGCTGGCCCGCGCGATCGGCCGCCCGGGCCCCGGCCGCCGCGAGCGGAGCTGGGCCGGCGGCCCGGTGCTGTCGAATCGTTTCCGGTGACCGGTGACCGCCGTCGCGGTCAGCGCCCGCCGAACCAGCCCGCCAGCGCGCACGCGGCCGGCTTGCCCCGCGGCGTGTAGCCGCCGTCGGTGACGCCGCCGGCGCCGCTCCACTCCCACACGAACAGTCCGTCGAGGGCCACCCCTGACCAGGCCCGGGCCAGCGCCAGGTAGGCCCGACGCTGCTCCTCGAGATCGACCGCGGTCCCGCGCAGGTAGTCCCACGGCGCGATCGTGGCGCCGTCGCGCGACACGTACCCCACCTCGGTCAGCCACAGCGGCAGCCGGTGGGCGGCGGCCAGCGCCAGCAGGCGATCGCGGGGCGCGGCCCACGCCGCGGTCAGCTCGTCGACCGAGGCGTCGGCGGTCGCGGCCAGCTCGAAGTAGCCGGTGACCCCGACGGCGTCGAGGCGATCCCAGAAGCTGACCTCGGCGACGTGGTCCCAGTTGGCGCTGTAGATGAGCCGGCCGCCGAAGCCGCGCCGGACCCGACCGATGAGGTGGTACCAGCGCTCGCGCCAGTGCTCGGTCGAGCCCAGCTCGGAGCCGACCACGAGCGCCGCGGCGCCGTGGGCCTGGGCCAGCTGCGCATAGTGGATGATGAAGCGCTCGTAGCTGGTCCAGAACCGGTCGACGTCGCGCGGCGCCAGCGTGCCGCGCCACGCGCCGGGCGCGGTGCGGTCGAGCACGACGATCGGGAACACCGTCGCCGCCAACCCAAGGGAGCGCGCCTGCGCGAGCGCGGCCGCGACCGCGGCGTCGGGCGGCGTGATCGGCCCCGGCGCGAGCTGGTCGGCGGTGACGTCGGCCAAGCGCCAGCCCACCACCAGCGCGACGTCGGTCGCGCCGACGGCCCGGATCTCGGCCAGCGCGACCGCCACCGCCGCCGCATCGACCGGCGGCCACAGCCCCAGCGCCACGCCGCGGTGAGGCGGCGCCGGCCCGACGCCCGGCTGGGCACACGCGGACGCCGCGTCGGCGGCGGCGACGCCCGCGGCTATTTTTTTGGCTTGGGCAGCGGCAGCGCGAGCTTCTCGAGCGAGGCGGTCATCGCGTCGGCCACCGCACCTTCGACGGCGGTCTTGATGGCGTAGGCGCGGTCGGCCGGGCGCAGCTTCTTGCCGACGTCGACCTTGATCGTGGCCGAGCCTTCGGCCGCGAACGCCATCACCCGATCGGGGATGGTCTCGCCGAAGGTGCGCAGCGCCAGGCGCACGGTGAGGCGCTTCTCCTGGTTGACGGTGACGTCCTTGTCGTCCAGCTCCTCCTCGTACGCGGTGACCTCGACGTTCATCCGGAACGCGCCCGCGATCTTCTTCTTGGTCAGCCACTTCTTGAACGGCTTGGCCGCGCTGGGGTCGGGGGCGCCGGCCAGCGTGACCAGCTGTGGGTGGGCAGCCAGCACCTTGCGCCACTCGGCCTCGACCAGGGGCAGCACGCCGGCCGCTTCCGGCGGCAGGGTGGCGACGCCGGTCACCTCGATGAGGTCGATGTGGTAGCGCTTGGGCTTGCCGGCGTCGGCCGGGCGGGCCACGAGCAGGCCGCACACGGCCGCGGCGACCGCGATGGTTCGGAGCAGGGCAGGGGCACGCACAGACCCATCATGCCCGCTGGTGGCGCCGTGGTACACTGCAACCACGATGACGCGCCGCTGGTGGCCGGAGTTCGTGATCGCGATCGCGGTCCTGGCCCTGGGGGGCTTCGGTGTGTACGCCTTGTGGGGTTCGACCCGCGGCGCCACCGGCACGTCCACCACGACGACGCCCGCCGCGGAGCCCACCGCGGTCATCCCGTCGACCTGATCGCGGGGGGTCTCGGCGCGCCCGCGATCCCGGCGCCGGCCGGCCGGAGGTTCGTATTCGGCACCGGGGGCCCCCGGTAACTTGACGGATCAGCTGGAAAATCTGTACGCTTTTCGGGCTCGGGTGTGGTCCGTCGTCACTTGTGACGGCGCCTGCGTCCGCTCGGGAGAGTCCATGTTCGCGATCGTCCTGACGGAAAAAGGCGGTGAGCAGCGCCGCCTGGTGTTCAACAAGCCCGAGATCACAATCGGGCGCGTGCAAGGTAACGACATCGTGTTGCCCAAGGGCAACGTGTCGAAGCGCCACGCCCGGGTGCTGCTCAAGGACGGCAAGTTCATCATTGTCGACCTGAAGAGCACCAACGGCACCTACGTGAACGGCCGCAAGATCACGACGCCGCTGGTCGTGAAGGAAGCCGACAAGATCTACATCGGCGACTTCATCATGGGGGTCGAGGAAGAGGGCGCCGGCGCGAGCGACGCCGAGTCCGCCAACCCGACGCCGACCCCACCGCCGGCCCCGCCGCCCCCCGCCCGCGAGCCGCCGCCGCGGGAGCCGCCGGGCGGCAGCGCCTCCAACGAGCTGCTCCGGGCGGCCATGCAGCGCCAGGAGCCACCGCGGCCGGCCGTCATCCCGGTGGATCGCGCCCCGGCGCCGCTCGGTGCGGACCGAGGCGGACCGCCGCCCCGGGAGCCCGGACCGCTGGCGCCGCCCACGGCGTCTGAGCCCCGGACCCGCCCGCCCAGGCCCGCCCCCGGCGGCACGTTGCCGCCGCCGGTCGGTGGCCCGTCGACGTCGCCGCCGCCGGTCGGTGGCCCGCCGGCCGTCGGGGGACCGTCGATCGGCGGACCGTCGGCGTCGCCGCCGCCGATGGCGCCGCCGCCTGCGGCGTATCCTGCGCCGCCTGCTCCGTACCCGCCGCCCGCGGCCTATCCGCCGCCCGCGGCCGCGGCACCCGCCGGCTACCCGCCGCCCGCGGCGCCCGCCGGCTACCCGCCGCCGGCAGCGGCCGCTGGCTACCCACCGCCAGCAGCGGCCGGCTACCCGGCGCCCGCGCCGGCAGCCTATGCCCCGCCGCCCGCGTCGCAGCTGCCCACGCCGGTCCCGACCGCGCCCGAGGCGCGGCCGGCGGTGCCACACCCACGCCGGCCGCGGCGCCCGCGGTCCGGCCCCGGCTCGTCGGGGCCGGCGCGCGCAGGTCGCGGCCCGCGCGGTCGCCGCCCGCACCGCCGCGGGGTCGTGCTCGAGCCGCTCGATCCCAAGGTCATCAAGATGCTCGACCTGCAGGCGCAGATCCTCGAGCGGCTGCGGCCCAAGCTCGACCTCGACAACATCCCGGTCGAGCGCCTGGGCGACGAAGAGGTGTGGCAGCGGTCGGAGCGCGCCATCGTCGATCTGGTCGCCAACCTGGAGCAGTCCGGCGAGCTGCCCAAGTACGTCGAGCAGGACAGCCTGATCAAAGAGACGCTCAACGAGGCCCTCGGCCTGGGCCCGCTGGAGGACCTGCTGGCCGACGATCAGGTCGACGAGATCCGCGTCGACCGGCGTGATCGCGTGCTGGTCGGCAAGGCCGGCGCCATGCGTGGCTCGGGGCGCGCGTTCTCGACCGACGACGTCCTGCGCCGGGTGGTCGAGCGGCTGGTGGCGCCGACCGGCGCGGTCATCGACGACGACCACCCGGTCATCGACGTCCGGCTGCGCGACGGGACCCGCTTGACCGCGGTGGTCGCCCCGGCGTCAGTCCATGGTCCATGCCTGGTGCTGCGCAAGCCGGTGCGGGTCCGACGGTCCCTGGCCGATCTGGTCGGCGCGGGCGCGCTGTCGCCGGCGATGGCCGACTTCCTCGGCACCTGCGTGCTGGCCCGGCGCAACCTCGTCGTGTGCGGGGCCGCCGACGTCGGCAAGGCTGCGTTGGTCGCGGCCCTGGTCGGCGCGGTGGCCGACGGCGAGCGGGTGGTGACCGTGGAGGACGTCGCCGAGCTGGCCCTCGACCGCGAGGACTGGCTGGCGCTCGAGGCGCGGCCGGGCGTCGGGCTCGACGTGCTGCTCGCCAGCGCGCTGCGGCTCCGGCCCGATCGGCTGGTGGTCGGCGACGTGCGCGGCGCCGAGGCGCTCGACGTGGCCAGCGCCTTCGCCAGCGCGGTCGACGGCGCGCTCGCCGTGGTCACCGGTGACGGCGCCCAGGCCGCGCTGGCGCGGTGGGTGACCATGGCCCAGCTCGGCGCGCCCGGCGCGTCGGAGCCGGCGGTGCGCGAGCTGGTGGCCGGCGCGTGCGACGTCGTGGTGCACGTCGGCCGCTTCGCCGACGGCAACCTGCGGGTGGTCGCCATCGACGAGGTGCTCGGCGTGCGCGAGGTCGGCTTCGACACGCAGCCGCTGTTCGGGTACCGGGGCGGGGACGAAGGCTTCGCCGCCACCGGCGCCGTGCCGCGGTTCTGGCCCGATCTGGAGAGCCGCGGGATCACCGCCGACGCCGCGATCTTCCGCGCCTGACCTCAGTCGCGGGCGGCGGACCTGGCCGCCCGCGCCGCGAGGAAGTCGCCGCTCACGGCCCGGTGAGCTGGGCGCACGCTTCGAAGCTGGCTTCGGTCACCGTCTCGGCGCTGGGCCGCAAGACCGGGGCGGCGCAGTCGACCCCGGCGGGTGGCGCCGGCGTCGCCGCGTACCGGGGGGGCGCGGTCGGCAGCGGCGCCGGCACGCGCGGCTGCACCGGCTGCACCGGCTGCGGCGCGACCCTGACCTGCCGCGGTGGGTGCGGCACGGCGCTGACGATGGCCATGCCGAGCGTGACGGTGAGCGTCGAGGACAGCACCAGGAGCGGCGCCAGCAGGCCGCGACCCTGACGGGATGGGAGGACTTCGCGACGGAACTCGCCCATGACTCCACGATAGCACTCACGGCGGCAGCCGCGGGGTCCATCGTCACCGGCCAGCCGAGTGGCCGCCGCCGGGGCTAGTCACCGGAAGCGCGCGAACTGACACGGCGTCGAACCGGCACGGAACCTGCTCTTGGTCGAACCATGAAGCCGAGGCGCAATTCGATGGTGGTGGTGGTGCTGGTCCTGGCCAGCGTGGTCGCGTCGCTCGCGTGCACCGAGCCTGGCGTCGATCGAGATCCCGAGTGGGGCATCGACGGCGACCTGTCGCCGACGCCGCCGCCCGGCAAGGAGGACAGCGAGTACCGCCGCGGCCTCCTGGTCAACACTGACACGCGCCGCACCCAGGTGTGGGCCGCGCGCAACGCCTGGGACGACACCGACACCGCCGCGGCGCGCGCCGCCGGGCTCGCCTGGGGCGAGCGCTCCGGGCTGACCTGGGACGACAAGTACGCCGCCTGGCTCGCGTCGCTGGCGTGGACGCCCAGCGCCGACGGCTACTCGCAGACCATCCGGCTGACCACGCCGTGGGGCAAGACCCTGGACTCGCCGGCGCTCGAGTGCGCCGAGCTGTCGTTGTTCCTGCGCATCACGTTCGCCGCCTGGTACGAGCTGCCGCTGGTGCTCGAGACCGTCGACGGCACCGGCCAGCGGGTCTACTTCGGCCACAACGGCGTGCGCACCGCGGCCGGGCGCTACGCCCGCACCCCGGAGTTCGCGATCAAGTACGTCGATCGCAGCGACCTGGCCCCGGCCCAGTACCAGGCCGCGTGGCCCCACGACGCGGCGTTGCGCGCCAAGCGGGTGGCCGGCGGCGAGGACATCCAGCCCGCGGTCGACGACGGCGTGCTGGGCGCCTACCTCGACGAGATCCACCTCAACAAGCGGGCCGGCTACTTCACCGTCATGGCGCTCAACTACCTGGGCTCGATGAACCTGGCCGACACCGCCAACACCTACAACCTGGTGCCCGAGGCGGTGCGCGCGGGCGACATGCTCATCGAGCGGTGGCAGCGCAGCGGCATCGGCCACACGCTGGTGGTCAAGGAGGTCACCGCGCTGGGCGAGGGCAACCTCGACGTCACCACGATCTCGGGCTCGATGCCGCGCCGCCAGGGCAAGCGCGAGTCGGGCGTGGCCTCGAAGAGCTACTTCACCAGCGACTACGCGGGCGGGCCCGGCACCAACAGCGCCGGGGACGTGTACGCGCGCCTGGGCGGCGGCGCCAAGCGCTGGCGCGTCACCAAGAACGTCGGCGGCTACTGGACCAACACCTGGATCCGCGGCGACGAGGCCCACTGGATCAACTCGACCGACTACGCCCGCATCGGCGCCCGCCCCGAGCGCTTCCGGCAGCTGCTCGGGCAGGTGTCGCCGGCCCAGCAGCAGGCCGAGCTGGTGGCGCAGATCGAGGATGCCCGTCGGCACCTGCGCAACTACCCGGCGTCGTGCTCGGCCCGCGAGCGGCGCGAGACCGCCTTCGCCGACCTGTACCAGCTGGGCGAGCGCTCGCTGGGCCTGACCCGCGCCGAGATCGACCGCCGGTACCGGGTGCTCGACGACTACGTGTTCGCCGAGCTGGCCTACACCGAGTCGAAGACCTGCTGCTGGAACTCGACGACCGCGGCCATGGCCGACGTGATCATGGCGTACGCCCGGGCCGAGCAGGCCGCCGCCGCCGCTGACCACGTGTGCGTGGCGCCGACGGTGTTCCGGGCCGAGGACGGCGGCTACCAGCGGTGGGCCGACCACGCCGCGGCCACCGGGCAGGGCGCCAGCTGGCGGGCGTGGCGCGAGGACGAGAGCTGCCCCCAGCGCGACGTCGCCGACGACGCGGTGGCCGCCAACGAGGCCCCGGCGTTCTGCGCCGCGCCGCCTGCGTCGACCTGCGCCGACGGGCTCGAGCCCAACGACAGCCAGGCCGGCGCGGCCACCGTCGGGGTCGGCACCACCACTGGCCTCGGGCTGTGCCCGGGCGACGCCGACTGGTACCGGGTGACCGCGGCGCGCACCGTGGTCATCGCGTTCATCCACGCCGCCGGCGATCTGGACCTGGTTGCCTACGACGCCAGCGGCGCGCGGGTCGCCACCTCCGACGGCGTGACCGATCGCGAGCAGGTCGCGGTGCCGGCCGGGGGCACGGTCCAGGTGATCGGCTACGGCGGCGCCACCAACGCCTACACGCTGACGGTCCAGTAGGCCGCCGCGATGGGCGTCCTGGTCGCGCCGTGCGCGACGCCGTTCCTGGCGACGGCGGCTGCCATCTCGCCGGCGCTGGCCGCCCGCATGACCGGGCGCTCCTGGCGGGACGTGCCGGCGGCGCCGCCCCTGGCCGCGCTGGCCCACCTGACCGTGCGACACCGGACCCTCACCGGCGGGGTGGCCGACGGCGAGCTGGTGGTCGCCGCCGCGGCCGCCGCCGCGACCGTCACGCTGTTCGGGCGGCTGTACGCGATCGGCTTCCCGCTGCGGCAGCTGGCCCTGGTCGACGCCTACGATGGCGACGACGCGCGGTCGATGGAGGCCGACAACAGCTCCGCGCTCAACGTCCGGACCATCGCCGGCACCTCGATCCTGTCCGATCACGCCCGCGGCATCGCCATCGACCTCAACCCGGTCGAGAACCCGATGGTGTGGCGCGCGCCGCCGCGGTGGGTGCCGGCCGCGGGCGCCGCCTTCCTCGATCGTCGCGTGCTGCGGCCCGGCATGATCGTGCGGCCGGGCCCGGTGACCGCGATCTTCGACGAGCTGGGCTGGGAGTGGGGTGGGGACTGGCCCCAGGTGGCCGACCTGCACCACGTGGTGTGGCGGGGCCGCGCTGCCGCGCGGTGACCGGTTGGCGGGGCCGGCCGGGGCGCGCCGCGCCCGACCGCGGTAGGATGCCGGGCGATGCCGCAGCTCCTCGAGTTCATCCCGCTGGGCGCCGAACCCCGCCTCGCGCTCTTGTCGTTCGCGCGGGTCGCCCGCGACATCCCGGCCGAGGGCGAGCCGTTCCGCGACCTGCGCGCCCGGCTGCGCGCGACCAAGCTGTGGGACAAGGAGCGGCCGGCGCTCATGCTGCGCCTGCTCGGCGTGAGCGGCCCTACCATCAAGCCGTCGCCGTTCGTCACCAAGCTCCAGGCCACCACCGGCGATGACGACGCCATCGACGCGATCCTCGACCGCTACTTCGAGGTCAACCCGATCCTGTTCAAGACCATCATCGATCTGCTGGGCCAGCGCGCCTACGGCAAGGACGAGCTGTCGAAGTACCTCGGCTCGTTCGCCTACCGCGGGGCGGTGCCGTCGCGGCCCGAGCTCGAGAACGTGTTCGGCGCGCTGGTGGCCGGCGGGGTGGCGCGGGTGCTGGGCATCGCGCTCATCCACGGGCCCAAGGCCGATCGCTTCACCACGGCGGCCGCCGCGCTCGACATCGACGAGCTGCTCGAGCACGACCCGCCGCTGCCCGAGCCGGTGATCCCGGTCGGCGGCGACGAGGACGGCGGCGCGGTGGTGGCCGAGGCCGCCCCGGTCGACGAGCCAGCGCCGGCGTCCCCCGGCGCGGTCGAGGCCGCGCCGCTGCCGCCGTACCTGCGCCACCTGGCGGGCGCCACGCCAGCGTCGCCGCGCGGCCGTGATCGCGCCGTGCCGGTGTCGCGCTTCGCCGGCGGCTTCGCGCCCGATGTGCTCGAGGAGACCACCCGCCGCATCGGCGGGTGGGCCGCGGAGCTGGGCGGGGTGGCGCCGCTGTACCAGCCGGCCGACTTCGGGTTCGATCCCGAGGCCTGGGTCGAGGGCGCCGACGAGGTGCTGTACCGGGTCGCGGTGGCGGCGGCGCTGGTGTTCCGCCTCGACGCCGATCGCGAGGCGGTCCTGCGCAGCTACCGGGCGCTCGATCAGGGCGCGATCCTGGCCGACCTGTACCACGGCACCGTGCCCGAGAGCCTGCCGGCCACCGTCGACGCGCGGGCCTTGATGCTGGCGTCGCTGGCGGCCCGGCGCTGCGCCGAGACGCCCGAGCTGGCAGCCACCATCGAGCAGCAGAAGTCCGCGGCAGAGGCGTGGACCGTCCTCGAGGGCGCGCTCGGGCGGGGCCTGTTCCGCATCGAGCTGTTCTGGATCCTGGCGATGCTGGGCCAGCTCGGCGTGATCCGCTGGGACGACATGGGCCGGGTCACCGCGCTGCCGCACCGGCTGGTGCGCGACACGCTGTTCCGCCTGGGCTTCCTCGCCACGCCGTACGCCGCGGGCAACGCCGATCTGCTGGCGGCCGCGGGCGCCGCCCGGGACGCGGCCGGCGCCGAGCCGGCCGACGAGATCATCGCCCGCTTCGCGCTGGCGGCCGGGTGCAGCTACGACTGTCCGCACCGCAAGACCTGCGACTTCCCGTGCCGCGAGCGGCTCGAATAGCCGGCCCGCCGCGCCGCCGCGGTCGGCGTGAGTTTTTGCCCAGCCCTGCTACACTCACGGGGTGCTGATCATCGCCCTCGCGGTCGCCGCCGTCACCGCGCGCTTTCTCGGGCTGCGGCCGGGCGCGATCGCTGGCGGGGTGTCGCTCGCGGCCCTGGTCGTCGCGTCCCTGGCGCCGTTGCCGCTAGCGCTCGTGGTCTACGTCGCTCACGCGGTGTGGGTCGCTGGGGTGTGGTTCTACGGCCAGCAGGTCGCCGCCCAGCGCAAGCGCAGCGCCGGCGCCACCGCCGCGCGCTGGATCAAGCGCGGCCGGTCGCTGTGGAAGTGGCGCTAGCGCCAGGCGCGGTCGGGGGGCGGGGGCATCGCCCCCGGGATCCGGGCCCCAGTCACCACCGACGGTGACGATCCCGCTCTGTGATCTCAGTTGGTTGCATGCGGCACACGGTTCGCAGACACTGGGATCATGAACCGTTGCCCCCTGGCACTCCTGGTGTTTCCCCTCGCGATCCTGGCGGCCTGCGACGTCGGCTCGGTCACGCCTGGGGGCGGTGACGACGTGCCCGGGGTCGACGCGGCGATCCCGGTGGACGCCCCGATCCCGACCTTCGCCGTCGCGGTCGATCCGCCCGCGGCCTCGACCTCCCTGGGCACGGTCACGTCCTTCACCGTCACGCTCACCTCGAGCCACTTCGCCGGCCCGGTGACCGTGGCCGCCACCGGCGCCCCCGCCGGATGGTCGGTCGAGGTCCTGCCCGCCACGATCACCCTGGGCGACGGTGGCACCGCGACCGCGCAGGTGAAGGTGACCGTGCCGTCCAACGCGCCGGCCGCCCCGGCCGGTCAGGACCTGGCCATCAGTGCCACCGCGCCGGCCTACAGCGCCAGCGGGTCGGCGGCGTTGACGGTAGCCAACGAGTTCACCCTCAACATCGGCCAGGCCGGTGGCGGCATCCACTTCGGCGCCATGAACGGCGGCGTCGTGCGGCTGCGGGCCGGCACCCTGTTTCACATCAAGAACGACGACACCGGCACCGCCCACCGGATCCACACCGGCGGCGGCATCGGCGGGTTCGACCACCAGGGCAGCGACATGGCCCCGGGGGGCAGCTACGACGTGACTCCGACTGGCGGCTCCGACAGCTTCTACTGCCACGACCACGGCCAGGGCAGCGGCGAGGTCAACCTCGTCATCGAGTAGCCGGGACCACCCGAGCTGCGGTACACCTCGGCAGATGTCGACCCATCCCGACCCGCAGACGTTCGAGGAGTTCTGGCCGTACTACGTCTCGCAGCACCTGGACCCCACGTGCCGGGCGCTGCACTTCGCCGGCACCACGCTGGCGCTGGCGTGCGTGGCGGCGACGCCGTGGGTGCCGCCGGCGATCCTGGCCGCCCCGGTGTGCGGTTACGGCTTGGCGTGGGTCGGGCACTTCGTGTTCGAGAAGAACCGGCCGGCCACGTTCAACTCGCCCAAGCACGCGGTGTGGTCGCTGCGGGGAGATTTTCGGATGTGGCGGCGGATCCTGACCGGGCGGATGGCCGCCGAGGTAGCGCAGGTGCAGGCCGAGGCCACGCTGGCCGAGGCCGCGTAGCCTGTTCGTCCGCTTTCCGGACTTTGTGGGCGTCAGGCATTTCCCACCACGGTGGCCTCTGCTATGACGCGGACCCTCGTCGGAACCGCCCATGGCACGTGACTCTCGCCGCGACGTACGCGCTCTTCTCCTGGGGCCGAGCCTCGAGCTCGCCAGCGCCATCGATGCGCGCCTGACCGCCGTGGGCCTGCCCATCGTGCGGCCGGTCCAGGCCCAGCTGTTGACGTTGGTCGAGCCCGCCGGCATGCGGCTCAGCGAGCTGGTGGCGGTGCTCGGCGTCGCCAAGCAGACGCTGGGCGATCTGGTCGACGATCTCGAGCGCGAGCGGCTGGTCGAGCGCTATCCCGATCCCGATCACGGCGTGATCAAGCGGGTCCGCCTGGCCGCCCGCGGCAAGCAGTGGGCCGGTGAGGTCCGGCGCGCCGCCGACGGCGTCGAGCGCGCGTGGGCCGGACGCCTCGGCAAGGTGCGGAGCAAGCAGCTGCGCACGCTGCTCGAAGCGCTGGCCGCGGCGCCGCGCTGAGCGGCGCGCGGGTTGCTCGAAGCGTTGGCCGCGGCGCCGCGCTGAGCGGCGCGCGGGCCGTGCGCCCGATGCCCCGAAACGACGACGGCGCCCGCGGGGGGCGCCGTCGCGATCGGTCGGGACGACGAGCCCCGCCGCGGCGGAGCCGTCCGCGCCCGCCGGCTACAGGAAGTTGATGATCAGCGACGCCTTGGTGGTGGTGTCGAGCTTGAGGTTCTCGGGCGGGTTGACCCCGTCGAGGGTGAAGCCGGCGATCGACACCGGGGCCGGCGTGTTGTCGAACTTGGTGGTCACGCCGAACGAGAACGACATGTTCTTGGTCAGCTTGGTCGACAGCGACGCCGCCGCGTTGGCGCGGGTGTCCTTGAGCGGGCCGATGTCGTCGGACAGCCGGTTGACGTTGGACAGCGCCTCGATCGAGCCGTCGACGCTGGTGGTCTCGGACAGCTTGCCCTTGTAGCCGACGAACGCGCGGGCCGAGTGGATCGACACCGACGGCGTGGTGGCCGACGCGTAGGCCTCGAAGCTGAAGTCGTAGCCGAACTCGCCGGTCACCTCGTGCTTGGCGTCCTTGAAGAGCAGCCGCGCGTAGCCCAGCTGGGCGCCGCCGACGAAGTCCTTGCCGGCCACGACGTCGGCCCCTGCCAGGGCCGCGACGAACAGCGAGTTGAAGTCGGTGAGGAAGCGGTCGTAGCGCAGCTTGACGTTGTAGGCCTCGGCCGCGGTGGTCGCCTGGCGGGTCACCTCGGTCGCGGTCAGCACCTTGTCGCCGTTGATGTCGTTGGCGATCAGCACCTGCGACTTGGCCAGCGTGCCGGCGGCGTCGAGCGAGAACTTGTTCTTCTTCTCTTTGCGCGACAGCTTGGCGCCGCCGGTGATGGTCGTGGTGCGGGCGTTGCCGGTGGTGAACACCAGGCCGGCCTCGGCGGTGGCGGTCCACTCGGTGTCCTTGACGTCCTTGACCTCCTCGGCCTTGCCGAACTCGAACTTCGGGGCGGGCTGGGCGGCCGCAGCCCCGAGGCCGGCGGCGGTGACGAGGGCGCAGGACGCGAGCGAGAGGGACAGACGACGGTTCATGCGAATCTCCTTGCCCACGGGGGGCGAATGCGCGTGACCATAGCCGCAGCCACCCGGGCGCGCGACCTGCCGCCGGGCAGAGCCGAGGTAGGGATCGGGTACCGCCCGGTGGTGGACCGAGGGGTCTCCGCCGGCCGGCTCAGTCGAGGCGGGGGATGACCCGCAGGCGGTAGCCGAAGCGGTGACGCGACTCGATGAGGTCGCCGATCTCGGCCTTGATGAGCGCCCGGCGCACCCGGCGCACCAGCTGCTTCACGTGGTTGTCGCCGGGGTCGCGGGTGTCCCACGACAGGTCGCCGATCAGCTCCGAGGTGCGGACGAAGCCTCGCACCAGGTGCGGCTGGTGGGCCTCGTCGGCCATGCGCCGGACCAACAGCGCGAAGAACTCGAACTGGGTGGCGGTCAGCTGGACCTGCTTGCCCTCGGCCTCGACCAGGCCGCCGCCGCCGCCGGTCGGCTCGTGCAGGCGCAGCTCGAGGGTAGGCAACCCGACGTCGGTGCTCTCGCGCTCGAACTCGTTGGCCTCGACCGGCGGCCGCATGCGGTCGCTCGGGCGCAGGGTCGAGCTGATGGCGGGATCGATCACCACCGGCGGGAAGTTCCGGCCGTCGGGGACGAAGTAGAAGCCGACCTGCCCGAACATGACGCGGTCGCCGGCGCGCAGGGTCACCGCGTCGGTGATGGTCTGATCGTTGACCTGGGTGCCGTTGGCCGACCCCAGATCGCGCAGCGACCAGCCCTGCTTGCTGGGCTCGAAGGCGATGTGGGCGTGGTGCCGCGACACCGAACTCTCGAGGACGCTGACCCCGGCGCCCTCGAGCTGGCGGCCCACCAGGGTCCGCGAGTCGATGCCGTGCGGGCGTCCCCACGAGTCGATGAGCACCGCGCCGGTCGGCTTGGCGGTGGTCGCCAGGATCTGCTCGGGCACCAAGCCCAGCGGCCCGGCGACCTCGTCACGGCAGTCCTCACACAGGAGGCCACTCTCGACGGGGGACCGCGAACAGACCGCACAGTTCATGGGCAGCAGCATAGACCAATCGCGCGCCGCGTGTTGGCTCAGCGGCTCACCGGTGCGGGGTGGCTCGTCGGGCTCGTCGGCCGGCGACGGGCCCCTCGTCAGGCGAACGCTGAGTCCCCGACGAGCTCAATGGGGCGCGAGGCTGTACGCGCGCTCACGCTCGACGGGAAACGGGTCGGCGCGATCGCGCCGCTCGAGCTCGGCCGGGGTCCAGCGGGCGCCGCGCTCGGCGAACAGCGCCACGCCGACGACGCCGACGTTGGTATCCCCGGAGGACCGCGCGGCGTACGACGCCGCGACGGCGCCGAACCGGAACGCCGCGACCTGGTCGCCGCTCTGGCGGAACCCGTCGATGACCAGCTGGCTGCCGGGCTCGACCACGTAGCCCCGTCGGTCCAGGCCGGCCGGGCGACCGTCGATGACGTCGAGCCCGTCTACCGAGGCCACGACCTCGAACCGCGCCGGGGTGTGGTTGCTGATCGCGATGCGGTAGCGGCCGCCGTCGACCGCGGCGACGAGGTAGCGATCGGCGGCGACGAAGCCGGGCAGCGCCGCGCCGGCGTCGTCGATCAGCGCGACCGCGACGTCGCCGGGGCTGGCCCACGCCTCGAGCGCGCGCAGCGGTTGACCAAGGTGGGCGGCGTGGGCCCGCACGCCGTCGGCGTCGTTGTAGTGCAGCACCGCGGTGGCCCAGGGGCTCGCGCCGTCGCGGACGAACGGGGTGGTGGTCGACGGCGACCAGGTGGTCTCGCCCCACGCGGTGGCGAGGCCGGGGCGATCGTCGCTGGGCGCCGCGGGGGCGGGGCCGCTCAGGATCACCGGCGCGGCCTCGGCCGACCTCGGCGGCGGCGCGCCGTCGCCGCTCGCGGGCGGCGCGGCGGGCCACGCGGCAGCGGCGGGAGGTGGCGGGCCGGCCAGCGCGGCGCGGTTGACCGCGGGGGCGCCGGCGCAGCCGAGCAGCGACGCGCACAGGAGGGTGGACACGAGGAGCGTGGGATGGCGGGCAGGTGTGGGGAGCATCGGGACCTCGTGCCCACAACGTCGTCACGCCGGCATGACTTACGCGCGCGCTGCCCGGTCGATCAGAACGGCCACAGGCTCCACAGGTAGTAGAACGCGGCCAGCCCGACGGCGGTCAGCGCCCAGGCCACACCCAGGCCGCGCGCGGCGGGTCGCGCCAGCGCGGGCACGCGCGCCAAGCCCCAGCCGATGGCAGCGCCGGCCGCGCTCCCGCCAGCCGCCCACAGCAGGTTGCCGTAGTAGTTGATCGGCACCGGCTGGGTCGCGCCGGCGCGCCACGACCACGTGCCGAGGTACGGATCGAACGTCAGGCGCGTCCAGCCGCCCCAGTCGCACAGCGCGTACGCGAGCGCGCCGCCGATGATCGCCGCGACGGCCACCAGCTGCGTGCGGGCCCAGCGCGGCGGGCTAGCGTCCATGGCACCGGGCGCAGCCGTGACCGGACATGCGGAAGCTGGTGGTGCCGTCGTGGCACGGCGCGCAGGTCGGCTTGGCCGGCCCGGCGATCGCCTCGATGGTGTCGGCCTGGTCGAGGCCGACGTGACAGGTCACGCACGCCAGGGGCGCGCCGGCCTGATCGACCTGGTGGGGCGCGTGTCGAAACCGGGCGCGCACGGACCACGGCGCGTCGAGGCGGCGCCGGTCGTGGGTGGCTTCGCTGGCGGCGACGTGGCAGGCGGTGCACGCGACCAGCTGTGGCGCGGGCCCGCCGGCCTCGGCGTGGCAGCCCGCGCTCGCACACGCCCCGTGGCCGCGCGGCGGCCGCAGATCGCGGGTGGCGGTGGCCAGGCGGTGGCACTGCGCGCACGGGATGGCGGCGTGTGCGCGGTGCGACAGCTGGGCACCGAACTCCGAGCGCGGCGCCGGCGCCTGGTCGACCACCAGCGGTCGCCACGGCTCGGTCGCGAGGTGGCACGCGCCGCAGGTGGTCGGCGTGCGGGCGGCGAAGTCGGCGGCGTGGCAACCAGCGCACGGGCGGTGGTCGACGATGACCGCCTGGCCGGTGGCGTCGAGGTGGTGGCAGGACGCGCACGCCGGCAGCGGCGTGCGCGCGGCGTGGCGCTCGTGCGAGAACCGCTCGCTGGGGCGGGCCACCTCGAACGTGTCGGCCGGCGCGGCGGTGTGGCACCGGGTGCACCGGTCGGTGGTGGCGAACGCGGCGGCGCCGTCGTGGCAGCCCGGGCCCGCGCAGGTGGTCACGGCCGGCGTCGGCAGGGCCTCGTCGCGGCTGCCGGCCAGCGTCGCGTGACAGGTCGCGCAGCCGAGCGCGGCGGCGGCCGGCGCGCGGCCCAGGTGGCGGCGGTGATCGAACGCGGCGCCGACGGCCAGCGGCCCGCGCTCGAGCCGCGGGCGCAGGTTGGCTCCGAACCCGGGCGGATGGCACGTCACGCAGCTCGCGGCTGCTTCCGCGCTGTGACAGGCGCCGCACCGCGCGTGCGGCGCGCGCGGCGTCGTGCGGACCCCCGGCGTGGCGTGGCAGGCGCTGCAGGCGACGGAGGCGTGGGTGGCGTGGGCGGCGCGCAGCCCGAAGTCCGGCTCGGTGGTGTAGGGCGGGTAGCTCACCGACGGTCGGCGGCGGGCCAGCTCGGCGGCGCCGTGGCACGTCGCGCACACCGGTCGCTGGGCTTCCACCACCGGCGTCCGCGGCGTCGGCGCCGGGCCGTGGCAGCGTCCGAAACACGTGGCGTGATCGGGTACGCCGCGCAGCCGCAACGCCGCGCCGATCGGGTGGCACGAGGTGCACGGCAGCGAGGCCTGGCCGCCCACCACCACCTGCCGATCGTGGTGATCGTGATCGAAGCCGCGCGCCGGCTGGGCCGCGGCCGGCCGCGCGCTCCCCGCGGCGATCACCAGCGCGATCAGCGCCCAGGCGGCCGTCGGCACGCGGGCCCGGCGCGCTGCGTGGCGACGGGCGTCCATCAGTAGCGCCCCTCGACCAAGATCCGCAGCGCCTTGAGCCCGGTGATCTCCGGCGCGCTGCCCAGCCGCGTGGTCAACTCGTACTCGGTCCGCAGCCGGAGCCGCGGCGAGATCCACGCCTCGGCCTGGAACCGCCCGCCGCCGTGGAGCGAGCTGGCGTCGAGCGGATCGGTGGCCTCCGGCCGGGTGTCGGACACGCCATCGTCGACGTACAGCTGGGCGAAGCGCGTCCGCCGGGCGTAGAACTCCACCGTCGCCGAGAACTTGCGGGCGCCGCCGGTGAAGCGGGCGGCCGCGCCGCCCTCGATCAGGCTGCGCTCGCCCAGCTGGTCGCTCTGCCACTGCAGCGGTTGGATCTGGTTCTCGACGTCGACGACCTGCGCCAGGGGCAACGCGTCGGCGCGGCGGTACAGGCGCGTCAACCCGGACAACGACAGCGCGAACGTGCGGCGGACCCGGACCTCGAGCGCCGCGCCACCTTCGATCCAGCCGGGGCGGGCCGGGGTGTCGGGATCGGTGGCGGCGCTGGTATCGATGGCGGCGGCGCCGAACAACAGCGCGTCGATGTTGTCGAGCAGCACCGTGCCGGCCCGGATGCGCAGGCCGGCACGGGGCAGGCGCTGCCCCAGCTCGAGGTAGCGCCGGGCCTGGCCGGGCCCCTCGGCGTCGCGCGCCTCGTAATCCCACAGCCAGTCGGCGCGCTGCCGGAGCTCACCCTCGATCACCAGGCGCGTCTCGTCGGACACCCGGACCCGGACAGTGGCTCGCTGGCGGGCCGCGTCGCGGTCGGCCCAGCGCCCGGTCACCGCGAGGGCGACGTCGGGGCGGGGCCGCCAGTCGACCGTGAGGTCGCTGTGGCTGGCGCCGGCGAAGCGCAGCCCACGCCACCGCAGCGACAGCGGGCGGCGATCGCTGGCGATGGTCCAGGTGGCCTCGGCGCCGGCCACCACCTGGCGCGGGCCGGCGGTGGCGTCGGACACCCAGTCCGGCACCCGGGCGCCGAGGTAGGCCGCCACCTTCAGCCACGGGCGCTGCCAGCCCACCGCCACGCCGTCGAGGTGGACCACCGCCGGGCCGTAGACGAACTGGCGGCCGCCGCGGACCCGCAGCGACCGGAGGGGGCCGCGCTCGACCACGCCCTCGAGCTCGGTCCACCCGGTGCGGATCTGGAACGGGTCGACCTGGTCCCACGCCTCGACCAGCGGCGGCCGGGTCGGGACCACCGGCGCGAACCGAAACTTCGACGCCAGGTAGGTCGACAGGCCGGGCACCACCAGGCCGCGCGTGCCGAGGAACGCCTCGCCGTAGCCGTACGCGCGGGCCGAGCGGAAGTCCTGGCCGTCGACGTAGGCCGCGCCGCCGACCGTGAGCGCCTGCCCGTCGATGGTGCGGAGGCCGGCGCCGTCGACCGCCAGGCCCAGCGCCAGCTGCGACGTGACCCGCGGCGGCGGCGGCGGGGCGATCGTGGTCGGGCCGCGCCGGCGGCGCGCCGGACGCCTGGCCGTCGACGGGAGCGCGGCCGGCGTGGGCGCCGGGGCGCGCATCGCCAGGGTCGGTGGCGGCGCGACCACCGGCACCGTCGGTGGCAGCCGCACCGGCTGGGCGTGCGCCGCGGGCACGCCGACGACCGCGAGCGCGGCCAGCGCGACGCCGGCGGGGCGCCCGGGCCGGGTCACGGCGCGCCGCCGTGGCAGGGCAGGCAGTCGCTCACCACGTCATGGCAGGTGGCGCACGCGGCCGGGTTCTGTCGCGCGAGGTCGCCGTGCTCGGCGCTGGCGAAGGTCCGCAGCGGGCCGTGCGAGCGCGGGCGCTGCTGGTGGCACGCCGTGCAGTAGTCGACCACGTGGCAGGCCGCGCAGCGGTCGCGGTCGGCGGTGGCGATGGCGCCGTGGTCCAGCTCGCGCCACAGCAGGTTGTGGTCGGTCGGCTTCATCACCTGGTGGCACTCGTCGCAGGTGTCGTGGGCCGTGCCCGACATGAACGTGTGGCACCCGCTGCAGCGCCGGCCGTCGGCCGCCTCGGCGGCGTGGTCGCGACGGAACGCCAGCGTGTGATCGGCCGGTCGCTCGGTCGCCGGCAGGTGCGAGCGTGGCGCCAGCGCCCCGAAGGTCAGCGAGATCGAGGTGTGGCAGGTCTCGCAGACCCGCATGCGCTTGGTGACCGGGACCCGCGCGCCGTCGTCGTGACACGCCACGCAGGCCGCCAGCGCCGGCGCTGGCAGCTGGGCGGCGTCGACGGGCACGCCCCGGGCCGGGTGGCACACCGCGCAGGTGATCGGCGTGCCGCGGGCGTCGTCACGGTGGCGCCCGTGATCGAACCGGACGTCGCCGACGATCAGCTGGCGCGGCGTGCGCACGCTGGCCCCGCCCTGGTGGCAGCCGGCGCAGCGGGTCATCGCCGGGGCGTCCGCCAGCGCGACTTCGTCGGCGTGGCACCGGATACAGGCCCGGTGGCCGGCCACCGCCGGCTGGCCCGCCGGGTCGACCTCGTGGCAGTCGCTGCACGCCAGGTTGAACCCGACCGCGCGCTCCATCGCCGCGTTGTCGAGGTGGATCCCGTGGGAGAACCGCGACGGCTCGGCGCGCACCCCGTCGGTGGCAGGATACTCGCGCAGCGTGGTGGGCGTGGCGCCGGTGGGATCGACCTCGGCGTGGCACACCCGGCACAGCGCGCCGGGCGGCGCCGCGAAGGCCGGGCCGTGGCAGCCGGCGGCGTCGCACGCGGCGTGGTCGTCGGCCCCGGGCACCACCACGGTGCCGGCGATCGCCGCCGCCTGATCGTGGCACGGCGCGCAGGTGAGCGTGGCGTGGGCAGCGTGCGGGAACCGATCCGGCCCGGCGGACGGCAGGGGCAGCGGCGCCGGCGTGGCCTGACGACAGGCCGTCGCGAGCGCCGCGACGGCCAGCGCCCCGAGCGCGCGCGGCCAGACCATGGCCCGACGCTAACCCATGTCGCCGGCCGGCGCTGGTTCTCCGTCAGCCTCGATCGCGTCCAGATCCGCTCGCGTCAGGTAGGGGCGCGCCGCGGTCAACACGACGTCACCTGCGCGCCAGCCGGCGGGGTGGTCGGGGCGCCAGCGGGTCACCGCGAAGCCGGGCTGATCGAGCGGCGTGTAGCGGGCCACGGTGACCGCGCCGCGCCGCGGCGGCCCCAGGCTGCCATCGGCGGCGACCGCGCCGTGGACCAGCACCTCGCCGCCCGGGCCTACCACCTCCGCGACCGCGCGCCAGAACCGGGGCAGCACCTCGGCCCCGGGCGCCGCACGGTGCCACGTCCCGGCGGCGCCACCGCCGGGGTGCTCGGCGGGGATGGGCGCGTTGAAGGTCACCAGCGCCCAGCCAGCCCCGGCGCCGGCGAGCAGGTCGGCGACCTCCAGCTCGACGTCATCGGCCCCCGCCAAGGCGAGGCCGCGGCGCGCGAGCGCCAGCGCGTGCGGTGACACGTCGGTGGCCCGGCGCCGATCGGCGCGCGGCCCGATGGCCAGCGGCAGCGCCGCCGGCCCGGTGCCCACGTCGAGCCACCGGCCCAGGCGCCCGGCGGGCAGGCACCCGGCCAGATGCAACGTGGAGTCGTCGGGCCACGGCACGCGGTCGGCGGCGGCCGCCCCGGCCAGGTCGCACACCACCAGCCCGCCCCCCACCGGCGCCAGCCGCACCGTCGGCCGGGCCAGGGCGCCGTCGACGCGCACCAGCTCGAGCGCCGTCGCCAGCGCCAGGCCGTCGACGCCGAGGGCCCGGTCGAGCGCCGCGGTCGGCACCGGACGGCCCGCGCACCACAGCCAGATCGGTGCCGCCGCCGGCGGACACGGAGACGGCGCCGGCGCGGTCACGAGCGGCACCGCGGTCACCGTCGACACGCTCAGACAGGTGGTCGCGGTGCGCGGCGTCACCAGCCGGCGTAGGCGGCGGCCCAGCTCGTCGGCCTGGTCACCGGCGCGCACGGCCCAGCCAGTGCTTGGCCATGTCGTACTCGAAGAACAGCACCATGTCCGAGTCGACCACGTCCTCGAGGAGCGCCTGGGCCTGCGCCGGCGGCGCGCCGCCGAGCACCGCGGTGTAGTACGCCAGCTCGGTCTGGCGGGCCCGGCTGGCGGCCCGGGGCGCCAGCTGCGCCGGCTCGGCCCGGCCGCTGGCCAGCCGCGCGATGTCGTCGTACCACAGCGGCCCGTCGCGGCCGGCCAAAAAGCCGCGGGCCTGATCGTCGTCGGGCCGGCCCTGGCGGCGGCCCTCGGCCAGGATCCACAGCGCCATGTAGACCTTGTAGTAGTCGCCGATCTGATCGCTGGCCAGGGCCTGGTAGAAGTTGTCGCGCGCGCGGTCGTACTGCTCGTGGAGCAGCAGGAACGCCACCGACTGCATGTGGGTGTCTGCGCCGCCGGGGTCGGCGTCGCTGGCGGTGGCCAACAGCTCGTTGCCGTCGGCGTCCTTGCCCAGCGCCCAGAACAGCTTGCCGCTCTCGACCAGGCGCTCGCCGGCCAGGTTGGGCGGCAGGTCGACCCGCCGGCCCAGGTCGGCCCACAGCCCCAGCGCGGCGGCGAAGTGATCGACCGCGCCCTGGCGGTCGGCGGCGGCCAGCGCGGCGTCGCCGGCCAGCCGCAGCAGCTTGGCCCGCGCGTACAGCTGCGCCGGGCGATCGCCCGGCAACGCCACCGCGCGCTCGAACTCGCGCTGCGCCGTCCGTGGGCGGCCGGTCTTGAGCGCGACGGTGCCCAGCATCTCGAGCGCCTCGATGGTGGGACCCGCGGCGATCGACTCGGTCAGCACCCGCTGGCCCTCGGTCAGCTCGCCCTGGCTGATCAGGCCGCGCCCGAACGTGGCCAGGAGTTCTGGCCAGCTGGGCGACCAGCGCTGGTTAGGGAAGGTCTGGGCCAGCGTCGCGTACAGCGCGCGCGCGCCGGCCAGACACGACCGCGCCGCCCGCAGCCGCCCGGCGTACACCAGCCGCCCCAGCCGCTCGCGGTACAGCGCCAAGAGCGGCGCCACCAGCGCGGGGTCGGTCGGGGCCACCCGCCGGGCGCGCTCGAACAGCGCGATCGGGGCCGCCACCTGCTCGAGCTCGACCGCCGCGGTGGCCGCCGCGGCCAGCAACCGGGCATCGTCCGGAAACCGGACCAAGCCGTGGCGGGCCAGCGCGGCGACCGCGCGCAGCTTGGCCTCGGGCTCGCCGCCGTCGCTGGCGCGGATGACCTTGATCATCGCCAGCCAGGCGTCGGCCGGGGCCGCCGGGCGGGCCAGGGCGTCGGCGGCGGCGGTGAACGCGCGATCGCGCCCCAGGCCGTGGAGCGCGGCCAGCCGCCCGGCCAGCTGCTCGGGCTGCCCGGCCGCCGCCAGAGCGATCGCCAGATCGCGGCTCGCGCCGAGCGCGGCCCGCACCACCTGGGCCGCCGCCGGCGTGGCCTGGCCCGACGTCACCGCCACGTCGGCGCGATTGGCGCGATCGATCAGCAGCGCCAGGTACCGGTCGAGCAGGTCCGGCACCAGGCCGCGCTCGAGGAGCGGCCCCAGCACCGCCGCCGCGCCGGTCCCGCGCCCGAGCGGGCCGAGCCGGGCCACCGCGAGGTCGTCGTCGAACCGCAGGATCTGCTCGAGCTCCTCGCGGTCGCGCGCGGCCAGATCGGGGCGCACCACCGCGCGCACCGCCAGCGCCAGCGCCGCGTCGCGCGAGGCGCCGCCGCGGGCGAACGCCGCCCGGGCCCGGTCGAGCCGGTCGGCCCAGCCGGGCAGCGTCGCCAGCTCGTCGAGGTCGCCGGCGTCGCCCGCCCACAAGGCCACCAGGCCGGCCAGCGCGGCGGCCGCGCGCTCGAGGCGCCCGGTGGCGAGCGCCCGATCCAGCCGTGGGCCCACCGCCTGGGCCAGGTCGGCGCGCAGCGCGGCCTTGGCCGGCCCCGGCGACATCGCCGCGAGGTCGTCGGCGCGCTCCGCGAAGTCCAGCTCGTCGGCCAGCTCGTACGGGGTGTCGGCCACCGGCGCCCGGGGTGGGCGCGGCCCGGCTCCGGCGTGGCACCCGAAAAGCAAGCAGGCGAGGACGACAGCCAGCGATCGCACCTGCACAACGTAGCACCGGCCTCATCGCCGGCGCCGCCATCGCTGCTACATTGCCGCCCCGGAGGAATCGCCTTGTCCCAGACCGGAATCGTGGTCCAGAAGTACGGCGGCTCGTCGGTCGCCGATGTCGACAAGATCCGCCTGGTGGCGGCCCGCATCGCCCGGACCAAGGCGGCCGGCAAGAAGGTCGTGGTGGTGGTCTCGGCCATGGGCAAGACCACCAACGCGCTCATCGACAAGGCCAAGGCCGTCAGCCCGTCGCCGTCGCGGCGCGAGCTCGACATGCTGCTCACCTGCGGCGAGCGCGAGGCCATGGCCCTGGTGTCGATGGCGGTGACCGAGCTCGGCCTCGAGGCGATCTCGTTCACCGGCTCGCAGGCCGGCATCATGACCAACGACCGCCACTCCGGGGCCCGCATCCTCGAGGTGCGACCGTTCCGCATCGAGGACGAGCTCGATCGCGGCAAGGTGGTCATCGTCGCCGGCTTCCAGGGGGTCTCGTACAAGCGCGAGGTCACCACGCTGGGCCGGGGCGGCTCCGACACCACCGCGGTGGCGCTGGCGGCGGCGCTGCGCGCCGACTACTGCGAGATCTGCTCCGACGTCGACGGCGTCTACACCGCCGATCCCCGCGTGGTGTCGGCGGCCCAGCTGCTCGAGGCGATCAGCCATGACGAGATGCTCGAGCTGGCGGCCCAGGGCGCCAAGGTGCTGCACGACGCGTCGGTCGAGTTCGCCCGCCGAAGCGGCATCGCCCTGTACGCGCGCGCCACCAGCAAGGACGGCGGTGGCACCCGCATCGACTGGAGCCCCGAGCGCGAGCGCCAGGTGGCGGCGGTGACCGGCCAGACCCAGCTCGTGCGGCTGCGCGCCTCGGGCGGCGCCGCGGTCGAGAACGCCCTGCAGATCCTCGAGGCGGCGTCGATCCCGCTGACCCACCTCGACCTCGAGGGCAAGGACCTGCGGTGCTGGTTCACGACCGCCGACGTGCCCGACTGGGCCGCAGTGCAGAGCAAGCTCGAGAACGTGCTGGGTGACGCCATGGAGCTGGGCGAGGAGGGCGCGGTGACCATCGTCGGCCACGGCATCGGCGGCAACCCCGGCATCATCGTGCGCGCGCGCCAGACCGCCATCGCCGCCGGCGTGCCGCTCAACGCAGTCAGCGTGTCGCCGCTGCGGATCACGCTGTGGTGCGACCGGCCCCACGTCGACGACCTGACCCGGGCCCTGCACAAGGCGTTCATCGAGTCGTGATCGCCGAGGCGGTGGCCCGCCTGGTGCCGGCGCTGGGGCGGACCCGGCGCGGCGGCCTGCTGTGGCGCCGGGCCCGGCCGCTGATCTGGGCCCACCGCGGCGCCAGCGCCCACGCCACCGAGAACACCGTGGCGGCCTTCGAGCTGGCCGCGGCCCACGGCGCCGACGGCATCGAGCTCGACGTCATGCCGTGCGCCACCGGCGAGATCGTGGTGTTCCACGACGACGACCTGGCCCGCCTGGCCGGCCGCCCCGAGCGCATCGAGCACCTGCCGTGGTCGACCCTGGCCGCGGTCGAGCTGGTCGGCGGGCACCGCATCCCGCGGCTGCCAGACGCGCTCGCGGCCGCCGGTGACCTGGCGGTCAACGTCGAGCTGAAGTCCACCCACCTGGGCCGTCCCGGCCGCATGCCGGCGGCGGTCGCGGCCCTCCTGGCGGATGCGCCACGTCCAGATCGCCTGGTGGTGTCGTCGTTCGACCCGGTGGCGCTGTGGCAGTTCCACCTGGCCGCGCCCACCGTCCCGCTCGGGTTCCTGTTCGAGGCCAACGTCCCGGCCCTGTGGCGCAACCTGGGCGGCCTGGTCGGGGCCTCGTCGCTGCACGTCCAGCACGACCACTGCACCGCCGAGACCATCGCCCGCTGGCGGGCCCGGGGCTTCGCCGTCCACGCCTGGACCGTCGACGATCCCGCGCGGCTGCGGGCCCTGGCGGCGGCCGGCGTCGACGGCGTGTTCGCCAACGATCCGCGCGCGGCCCGGGCGGTGCTGGCCGCGCCGGGCGACGCCGACGCTACGGCGTGACGTCGGCGTGGATGGTGAAGGGCAGGCCGTCGCGCTCGAGCGACGCGTCGATGGTGGCCGCCGCGCGCAGCTCGGTCAGCAGGTCGCCCAGGTCGGGCGGACTCTCCAGTCGGTGACCGTTGATGCCGAGCAAGATGTCGCCGGGCGCCAGGTCGAGCCCGGTGAAGCGCGTGCCCTTCGGCAACAGCCGCACCAGGCGCCAGCCCCGGAACGCGCCGTCGGGGCGCACCACCGACACCTCGAACCCGGCCAACAGCTCGGCCGGCCCGGCGTCGAGCACTTCGAGGAGCGCGGCCCGCGACACCGCCAGGGTCCGCACCCCGGGGCCGGGCACGGCGACTTGCGGCGCGTCGGGCACGGCGGCGTCGATCGGCGCGACCGTGGGCCGGCCGGCCCGCGGATCGTCGACCTCGAACGGCGACTGCGGGTCGACCTTCGGCCCGCAGCCGGCGACCAGGACGACCCCGAAGAACCAGGCGAACGTGCGACGCATCCAGCCACGCTGGCGCGAGCGAGGCCCCCCGCGCAAGTTTTTGCGGCGGCGCCACCGTCGCGGCGCGGCGCCGGTCACCGGTGGACGAAGCGGTAGTGGGCCACGATCCACTCGGCGCCACCCCGGTAGCCGAACAGCTCGGCGCACGCCAGGAAGAACACCCGCCAGCGGTGGTACTGGCGCCGGCCCGCGGCGCCGCCGCCGAACAGCGCGATCACCTCGTCGCGGTGGCGGTCGAGGTTGGCCAGCCACGCCTCCGAGGTGCGGGCGTAGTGCGTGCCGTCGAGCTGCCAGGTGGCCTCCGCCACCAGCGCGTCCTGGCTGCGCAGCAACAGGTCAGCCGACGGCATGATCCCGCCGGTGAAGAACTCGCGGGTCATCCAGTCGGTCGGGCCGGCGTCCTCGTAGAGGTAGGCCAGCTCGCGGTGCGCGAACACGTGCACGAACATCGCGCCCGCCGGGCGCAGCCAGCCGGCCACCCGCGCGAACAGCGCCCGGTGGTTGCGCACGTGCTCGAACATCTCGACCGACACGATGCGGTCGAACTGCCCCGGCGCCGCCACGGTGTTGATGTCGCCGGTGACCACGCGCAGGTTGGTCAGCCCTCGCGCGGCGGCGGTCGCCTCGATCGAGGCCCGCTGGCTGGCCGAGTTCGACAGCCCCACCACCCGGGCCGCGGGGTAGCGCGCTGCGGCCCACAGCGCCATCGCGCCCCAGCCGCAGCCCAGATCCAGGATGTCCTGGCCGTCGGCCAGCCCGGCCCGCTCGGCCGCCAGCGCCAGCATCGCCGCCTCGCTGTCGCCCAGCGTCGTGGTCCCCGCCGGCCAGTACCCGCCGGAGTACTTGAGATGGGGCCCCAGCACCAACCGATAGAACGCCGCCGGCACCTCGTAGTGCTGGGCGTTGGCCGCGTCGGTCGCGACGGCGATGGGGGCCCGCGCCAGCTCGTCGAGCAGGGCCGCCTGGCGAGCGGCGATCGCCGCCGGCCCGCCGCGGCGCTCGTGGCGCAGCCGCTGCGCGCACACCGCGCGGATGCCGGCGCGCAGCACCGGCGTCGGGGCCAGCCCGCGATCGACGACGGCGGTGAGCGCGCGGGCCACCAACGTCATCGGGACACCTCACCGGCGGAGGGGGGGCAGAGCACGGACAGGTCGCAAGCCACGGCGGTAGGGTAGACGCGCCCAGCCCCGACCGCGTTACCTCCGGCGCCGAATCCGCTCGCCCGCCCGGTCACTCGCGCGGCAAGATCGCGAGGTACGAGTGGGGCGCTCGCTCGACCAGCACCACGTGGGCCGCGTCGGCCTTGGCCAGCAGCGGGTACCACGGCTCGCGCTCGTACAGCGGCTCGCCCTCGACCTGGTCGGGGCGGACCAGATCCAGCTCGACGTAGCGCTCCCCGGTGAGCCGGTCCAGGTCGAGCGCGTAGCTCCATTCTCGGGTCGAGCGCGGCGGGTACAGGTCGTTGTGGAGCGCGCCGCCGTACACCACGATCAGCGGGCGGGTCTCGCCGCGCTCGTCGCGATAGCGCACCGCGCTGGCCGTGACCCGGCCCAGCTCGCGCGTGACCAACCCGAGCAGCCGCTCGGCGTCGAGCCCGTCGGGGCGGTTGACCGCCGCCAGGTCGTCGCAGCCCAGGCGCATCACGTGCGCGGTGATCGAGTTGGCCTTGGTGATGCCGAACAACGACGCGATGTGACCCTTGGTGGCGGCCGGGCGACGCATCGTCTGCTCGATCGCGCGCGAGTTGGCGGCCCCGGTCGCGCACCCGGGCGCGACGGTCCAGGTCTCGATGACCAGATCGGACGTCTGGGCGGCGATCGCCGGCAACAGCTCCCGCGCAAACCGGACCAACGCCGGGGTGCCCGTCGACACCCGGTCCACGCGCTCGTGGATCTCGCCGATGCCCAGCACCCGCGGCCGCTCGCGCATCACGTAGGTGACCGCGGCGCCCAGGTCGGCGAAGCGGTTGTGGTGCATGACGAAGCCGGCCAGGGGATCGGCGGTGGCTGCGTCGGGGCCAGCGTCGGCGGTCGCCGGGCGGGGCGGGGCGGCGCGGGACCGATCGCACCCGGCGGCGACGACGACGCCAGCGATGGTCAACCCCAGGGTGAGCCAGCGGCGGGGCGCGTCCATCGTGGTTGGGACACCAGCCGCGCACCACGGTTGCCAGAAAGTGTGGCCGGTCCCCCCCGCGCCGGCCGCCCTTGTTACAGTGACGCCATGCCGCCTCGGCCCGAACACCTGCGCCTGGTTCCGTTGTTCCGGGGCTTCACCGACGACGAACTGGCCGGGGTCGCCGCGCTGTTCGAGCCGGTCGTGGCGCGCGCCGACGGCACCGTGTTCGAGACCGGCGAGGCCGCGACCGAGCTGTACCTGTTGGTGGCGGGCGAGGTCACGCTCGTGCGGCCGGCCGACGACACCTACCGGCTGCGCCCGCCGGCGCTCATCGGCGAGCTCGGCGCGCTCACCGGCCTGGCCCGCTCGTGCCGGGCGGTGGTGGCGGGCGAGGCCGAGCTGTATCGCCTCGAGGCCTCGCGCCTGCAGCGTCACTTCGGCGACAACCAGGAGCTCGGCGTCCGGTTCCTGGCCAACCTGCTCGAGGTCGTGGCCGACAAGGTCCACCGCGACCAGCGCCGCATCGGCGACATGCGCCAGAACCTGGTGCGCACCCAGAAAGAGCTCAAGCACATCCGCGACCTCATCCTCGAGGGGCCGGACAGCGCGGTGTCCCAGCCCATCCACGACGCCGTCGACGAGCTGATCACCCACAACCGGCGCGTCAACTACCGCGTCGAGCCCCCCACCGCGCTGGCCGCGCGCTTCCGCCTCGACGCCGGCACCGCCGACATCGCCGAGCTGTCGCGCACCCACGTCTCGCTGACGTGGCCGACCCGGCCCATCCCCGTGGCGGGCGACTGGCTGGCCGGCGTCCTCGAGCTGGCCGGCTCCGAAGTGCCCGCCAGCGGCAAGGTCATCCGCGTCGACGGCAAGCGCGTCACCCTCGAACTCGACCTCTTCATCGACGCCTACGCCCACACCCTCGAGGGCTACCTCACCCGCGTCCAGCTCCTCGACATCCTCGTCTAGGCGGGTTTTTCCTCACGCCGCGGGCACGCGGCACGCGGCACGCGGCCGTGACGGCCCCATTGACGTGGTCGCGGCGGGCGACGGTGCCGACGCGCAGGCAGTCGATCCTCGTCGATCCATTGCGCCGCCGGGGAATCTGGACTGCGAGCGGTGAACGGGTACTTTCGAGGGGCCGGTGTCTCAACGACGTTGGCAGAGATGGCGAGGTGGCAGCATGAGCGACAGTCAGGCGGCCCTGCGGTTCTACGCATGGTTCGGAGGCGGGACTACCGGGGCCAGGGCTCAAGACGATGCCAGCGTGAAATGCTGATATTAATGAGTAATACACGACACCTGAAAAAGTTGCCGAACCGGATTGGGAAGTCGGCTAGGCTCTGATGGAACTTGTCCATGGTACGTAGACGTCAGGCGTGCATTGCTTTTGATGACGGTCCGCGGTCGCTGTTGCGGCGGAAGCGAACGCATGTTCTCTCGCCGGCTGCGGGCTTCCCAGTCTTTGCGCAACACACCATGAGCCTACACGTAGTGACGCTGGCGGTCCTACTATCGACCGCGTGCTGCGCTGGTGCCAACCGGGGCGGTGGCCGTGCTGACCTCGATCTCGCCGATCGCTACGAGCGCGGCGACGGCGTGCCGCGCGACTTTCGGAAGGCGGCCGAAATCCTCGCGCGCAGCTGCGCCGAAGGACGCGGTATCCCATCGGCCTGCTATCGCCTAGCGTACGCGCGAGCACGAGGTCGCGGCGTCGTCATGGGGCAGCCAGTCATACCGATCCTCACGGCGGCTTGCGAGCGCGGCGACTGGCTCGCCTGCGGCGTTCCGAGCGACTTCGACGAGGATCACGCACGCGCGGCGTGCGAGGGACGAGAGCCGGCCGCGTGCGTCGCGCTCGCCGACCACCACGGGTGGAGCGACAGCGGCACCATCGAGGAAGAGCGCCATGAGTGGCTCGCTCGTGCGTGCCGCGGCGGGGTCCTCGAGGGATGCTTGGCGCTGGTCGAGTCAGGCGGGGAGCGTACGGCAGACCGCACGTTCGCAGCCGATCGAGTCACCGCGGCGTGCGGGCGAGGCCACGTGGATGCGTGCGCCGCGGCAGGGAGACCAATTTCACCCCGGGCGCTGTGCGATGCCGGCGACTACGGCGCTTGCGCCGAGGCGGGGGGCGCGGGCGACGGGGCCGCGCTCGAGAGCGCGTGCGCCGCGAAGGTGCTCGAGGCGTGCGAGCACATCGCCGTGCGCGCCATTGACGCTGACCCGCCCGATCCGCGCACCGTAGAGTACTTGGCGCGCGCGTGTCACCTCGGCTCCGACGTGGCTTGCCGCCTCCAGCGGCCGGACGAGATCTCCACTGGCTGCGTCACGTACCAGCCGACCGTCTTCGCTCCGGCCACGCGGCGACCGTTGCCACACCTGCACGGCATGACACTCGACGGTCGGCCGTGGACGGCTACCGCCGGCACTGTAGCCGTGCTCGCGGAGCACGAGCCGACGAGGCCGTGGTCGACCTACAACGACATCGCACGGCGGCTTGGACGGCCGGTCTATGTCGTCGTTGCGCCGGAGGAGCTTGAAGACCTGCTTCCACCCGCCGGCCCTGCGGTCGCCATCGTCCTCGCGGAGGAGTTCGCAGAGGAGCCCATCGTCGCGCCGCCACACCCGTTCGCGGGCGTGAGCGTGGGCAAGGGAATCCAGCTTCTCGACGAGCACGGGGCCGTGCTCGCGGTGTTCTCCACCGGATTCGAGGTCGTGCCGGCGACATTCGCCCGGTGCGTCACGTCCATCTTGGATAGGCCGTAGCGGCGAGGACAGTAAGCGTGTACGCGTTCACCGGTTGGCTTTGTGGGACGGCGCCGCCTTGCCGTGTAGCGACGAGTGAATGGCGTCAGTCAGATTGGGCAGCACGTGCGCGACGTTGTCGGTGACGCAGGTGGTGCCGCTGGAGCGGACGATCACGGCGTACGCGCAGGGGCGGCCGGTGGGCGTGGACCGGTTCCACGTGAGCGAGGTGCGGGTGGGGGGCGCGGCAGTGCCGGCAGCGGCGGTGACGCCGGTGAAGGACTGGTTCGCGCCGGCGCAGTTCGAGGCGATGAGCGATGCGGACAAGCTGGCGCGGCCGGGGTTCGAGGAGATGGTGGCGGGTGTGGCGGTGGGGGCGGCGACGGTGCGGGCGGGGGCGCCGCAGGTGCGGGCGCTGGACTACGACACGGTGGTGATCGCCGGTGGGCAGCGGCAGGAGGCCGGGTGCTACCGGCCGTTGCGGGACCTACAGCTGGCGGGCGTAGCGCTGTCGGCGGCTTTGGGCGACGGTCCGCGGTCGCTGTTGCGGCGGAAGCGGGCGTGGCCGCATCGCCGGCTAACCCGTCGCGAGCGTCCGGCATCGTTGTGCATGGATGGGAACCGCGACACCAACGAGCCAAGCGCACGCCTCAGCCTGAAAGCGAACGTTTCGCCATCGAGGTGGTCGCAGCCCGACGACCGTCGCAGGCTTGAGATGATCTCACGCCCGGTGCCACAACTTCCGACTTCTTGCTTCACGGAGCTCGACATGCACAGCGTCGCCCCGCCGTTGATCTCTGAGCGTGGCGATCGCAACCGCGAGGGGGGAATCTCGTCTCGCCGTGAGCGTGGCGATTGGACGCTCGGTGCGTTTCTCCAGACAGACGTTCGTGCAGTAGCGCGATGCTATCGCCAAAACGACAGTCGCCGGATTTGCAACCTGGCGTCCATCGTGCTCCTCGCGACCATGGCAGGGTGCCATGGGAAGCCTCCGCCGGAAGGCACGGCGCGACACATGAACCTTGAGTGTCCTCTCGGCGAGGTGCAGGTGCTGTCGTTCGCAAGCTTGCCGGCCGGCGCGTGCGAATGGAGTGTCGACCCTCCGACCCCTCCGACGCCACCAGCGACCGCTTATCAGCCAATCACTGATGAGCGGAGGAATCGCAGCTCGCTGCCGGCGCGTCGATGCTCGCGCGTGGGACGCGTGCACGTCTGTTCGTTGGATCTCGGTGTGCCCGCGGGCGGTACCCTCCTCTACTGCAAGGACGCAACCTCCAGGGTGCATGGCCCATTGGAGCTGCTATACGCGGATGGCTCAGCTCGGTCACAGATGTACTGCAGCCGTGGCGAGCCGCGCGGAATGCTTCTGACCTGGGTTCGCGGGCTCCTCTTCGAGGCCTATACGCCGGGCGATCCGGGAATCCGTATCTGGCTCGGCAAGTACCGCTGGGGGCCGCGGTGACCGTCTACATGTTTCCGGCGACCGAACTCCACCTGTTCCCGAATGTTGAGGTGCCACTCGTTTTCTTCGCGTTCGAGGCGAACACATGGATGCACCTTAACTCAATCCCTGGCTTCAGTGTCCAACTTGTGCAGGCGCCGCCCGGCTTCGCAATCCTTTCCGGGATGACCCTGGCTGCTGGTCCGACGCCGGGCCGGAACTACGCGCACCTCCGCCTTTCGTTCCCCTCTCCGATTCCGGCGGATCCTGCCTTCGCGGCGGTGCGTGTCAACGATTCTGAGACAGCCTGCGGGTGAGATTACTGAAGCGCTCCTGTGGCCTGGTCGGGTCGGTTGATCCACACCTCCGTGGGCGGCAACTGGTGGGTCGGCGCGCCGTGAACGAACCGCTCGGGGTGCGCGGCGTAGGCGGTGTCGAGCGTGCCCTCCCGCGCTTCGACGATGGCAGGTGCGCGGCCGTGGTGGACGTCGGACGGCGTGAGGAGCGCGATGCCCGAGTGGTAATGCTCCTCGTTGTACCAGTGCATCAGCGGCGCCACGTGCGCGCGCGCGTCGGGCAGCGAGCCGAAGCGGTCGGGCAACTCGGGGCGGTACTTGAGGGTCTTGAACTGCGCTTCGGAGAACGGGTTGTCGTCGGAGACGTGCGGCCGGCTGTGGCTCTTGGTGATGCCGAGGTCGCCGTACAGCATGGCGGTGGACTTCGCCTTCATCGGCGAGCCGCGGTCGGCGTGGATGGTGAGCTGGCCGGGCTGGATGCCCTGACGCGCGCACGCCTCGACGATCAGCTCCTGGGCGAGGGCGGCGCTCTCGCGCGCCGTGACCATCCAGCCGACGACGTAGCGGCTGAAGATGTCGAGGATCACGTAGAGGTGGTGGTAGGTCCACTTCGCGGGGCCCTTGAGTTTGGTGATGTCCCACGACCAGACCTGGTTGGGCGCGGTGGCGAGCAGCTCGGGCTTGACGTAGGTCGGGTGACGAAGCTGGTCGCAGCGCTCGCGGATCTCACCGGCGGCGTCGAGCACGCGGTACATGGTTCGCACCGAGCACAGGTAGCGATCCTCGTCGAGCAGCTCGGCGACGACCTGGCGCGGTGCCTTGTCGGCGAAGCGGTCGCTGTTGAGCGTAGCGAGCACCTCGGCCCGCTCCTCGAGCGACAGCGCGCGCGGCGGACTCGGCCGCGGCGCCTTCGTCGCGGCCGGCTGCTGCCACCGGTAGAACGTCGCGCGCGACAGCATCAGCGCCGCGCACGCGGCGACGACGCCGACCAGGGGAGCGAGGCTGGCGACGGCCGCCATCACGACTCCTCCGTCGGGTCTTCGGGCATCGGGATGCCGAGCAGCGCCGAGAGTTTTTTTTGGACGTCGATGATGATCTTCGCCTTGTCCAACTCGGACTGCAGGCGCGCGATTTGGCGGCGCTGCCGCTCGTTCTCGTCGGCGAGCGCGCTCTTCGGCGCCGGTTTCGGGCCGCGCTTCTTGGGCGTAAGCCCGGCGAGCTCGCCTCGCTCACGCAGCCGCCGCCACGACGTCAGGTGCGATGACCACAGCCCCTCGCGCCGCAGCAGCGCACCGATCGCGCCCTCCTCACCCGACGCGGCTGCGGCGTCTGCCTCACGCAGCACGCGCTGCTTGTACTCGGCCGTGAACGTCCGGCGCAGCGGACGCTCCGCGGTCGCCGGGACGAGATCGGCGGCCGAGCGCGCCGCTTCCCTGATCGCCGCCGCCGTCCCTTCGCGTGGAGGAGGAGCGCCGTTCTTCTTCGACATGTTCAACATCGTGACCGGATCCCAGCTCGCCCTCGACAGCAAATTCGGATGGGGTCGCTGTCTCAGTCACGTTGGCACAGAGAGGAACGCGACCGCTGGGGCCACCGCGGCAACGTGGGCAGGAGCCGATCCCGTGAGCACGAGCGCTTCTCGTGCCTCGGCGATCCAGTCGGCGAGCGGCTCCAGAGACCGCCCGCCGATGCTCACCGGTCGCGCCGTCGCCTCAGCCGCGCCCAAGCACGTGCGTAGCGCTGCGAGCCGCGCTTCGGCGAGCGCGAGGATGGTCTCCCTCGTCGAGTCGCCGGCAAGTATCGATCGGTAGACACCGACGCCCAGCGCATCAGAGAGGGCTTCGCGCGCCGCCTCGGCCGGGGACTTGGGTCGTGGCTGCCGATCGTGAAAGAGCGGCAGGCACGCACGGAGGACCCTCGCCCCGTGAGCGCTCGCGTCGATGGCCCACGTCGTGTCGCCACGGCGGGAGACGAGCGCGCCGTGCGTCACATGCACGAAGCGCGCGTCCAGCGCTCGCGCCGAGAGGAGCACGGTGTTGCCACCAGCCACCGCCGCGTGATCGTGGATCGCCCACGCGCTCGCCGGGTGACGCAGGGGCATCGCGAGCGCCGGACGCGTGATCGGCAGCCCCGCCTGCAGCCTGCTGACGACCTCGTTCGTGTCGACCACCCCGTCCTCGCGCCACCATGCCCGCGTCAGCGGCACCCGCAGCTCGGGCGCGTGGTCCTCGGTGAGGTCGTAGTACGCGTCAGCCAGCTGCGCGAGCCGCCCCAACGAGGCGCTCGAGGGCGCACCTGGACCAACGCTCGCGGCCAGGTCCCTGACCTGCCCGAGCACGAGGCCAAGCGCGGGCACGGGTGCAGCGCCGGTGTTCCCGCCGATCATCACGTCGGCGCCCGCGGCGACGAGCCGAGCGACGAGCGCGTCGAGTCGGTGCAACAACGGCCCGCCCGCGCGCCTCACGAACATCCCGCCCGGTGAAGGGACCAGCGTGTGAAACCGAAAGTCCTCGTCGAGCGACCAGACCGGCGCGCTGGGCGATGGCGTCCACCCGAGCTCGCGCACGCAGCGGAAGGCAAACGGCCGAGCCTCTGCCAGCGGCAGCGGCCGGCGGGCCGTGCCGACCTCAACCACCTGAATCCCGATCCCTTCCGCCGAGACCCTCCGATGCGCAGCGTCGATCGACGGGTCAGCATCGTTGGCGACACGCAGCACTTCGATCTCCGGGCCTCGTCCAGGCCACCACCCGGCGTCGTCGAGCGCCGCGCGCAACGACTGTACCCACGCGGCAAACGAGCCTGCAGCGTCCGTGGTGATCGTCACGAATCGTAGGCGGTCCAGCCGGGGTCGCGAAGCGCGGGCAGCTGCGCGGGCAACCTCCCACATCGCCTCCGCGCCGTGGTCGTCCTCCACAGCGAGCGCTTGATGCCGTGTCTGGGCGACCTGGCCAACCGCGTCAGCGTGAGCACCGGCACGCTCTCGCAGACGCTCCATGAGGCGCGCCGGGTCGGCCACGGCCAGGTCCCTCAACGCGCGCGCTCCTGCCACCATCTGGCGATCGCCCCCGCGATCGGCGCGGCACTCGGGGCACCGAGGCCATCGACGAACGCACGCCGCCGCTGCGTGAGTTGCGGTGCCACAGGCAGTTGCGCTCCCACCGCGTCGGTCATGCCATCCAGATGGCCTGCTGCGGAAGCGATCTGCTCGAGCGCCCCGACGACCTCGCCGGTGAGTACTTGTTCGTCCTCCACGCGCTCGGGAATCGCGAGGTCGACGAAGCGATCGAGCTCGATGCCCGCGGCCCCCACGCCGGACTGCTGGTAGCGCCGGAGCTGAAGGCACTGCGAGGCGTTGAGCGCCGGAAGAAACGCCAGGGGGACGGAGGCCGCCATGCCCTCGAGGACGGCGTTCAAGCCAGGGACCGTGAGGAACGTCGCCGACCGCTGAAGGCAAACGTCGTACTCCGCCGGCGAGAGCGAGCCGACGCGCATCGAAGAAGGCAGCAACGGTCGAATCGCCCCGGCCGCATCAGCCCCGGTCGCGATGACGACGTCGCCCGGCGGCAGGGCGGGCTCGATCGCGCGAAGGACGTGCGCGACGATCGCGAGTCCAGCACGGTCGCGTTCCGGCCTGACGAACACCGACCTCACGCCGCCGAGGTTGACCAGCGTTCCACGCGGTTCTTCTGCGCGAGGGGGCAGTTCGCGCAGCAGCGGCCCGACGATGGTGGGCGGCCTCCGCCACCCGAGTGCGTCGACGCGGTCCCTCACGCCGGGGAAGTCGAGCGCAAACCCCTCCTCGAAGCTCGCCCACCGAGACTCGTCCTTCTGCTCGCCGTACCAGAAGAGCACGTCAACGAAGAACACGGGGACGCCAGCCTTCGCGTACGCGGGGAGGTTCGAGTGGTTCGAGATCACCAGCGCGGCGTCTGGCCGCTCGCGCGCGAGCACCGGCTCGACTTCGCGTGGGTCCTTCACGTTCACGTCGAGCACGCGCCCGTTGGGCGTGGCGGCGCGCAGCAGCTCCAGGCTGACGTCTCGCCCCAGCATGATGAGGTCGGCGGGCGCCTCGAGCGCGGCAAGGATCGCCGCGAGGGACGCGGTCGAGCCGTAGGCCATCGGGTTGGTGTCGCAGAGGAGCCGCACAGGACGCATCTATCGAGACTCCTCGAACCGTTGGGCCACGCAGGTGTCTCGCGGCACCAACCAGCCGTTGATCCACGCGAAATCGAGTTCGGTGGTGTCGAGGGCCTCCAGCGCGGCGCTCGCTCGCTGCAGCAGTGGGCGCGCTCGCACGTTGAACGACGTGTTGAGCACGCAGGGATCTGCGCCGGCGCGCTCAAGCGCCAGGAGCAGGGCGCCGAGCACGCTCGTCGGGTCGTCGACGGTCTGAACCCTCGCGGTGCCGTCCACGTGGAGGGCGCCGGCGAGCTGCGCCCTGGCTGAGTCTCGCACTGGGGCGGCGAACGACATGTACGGCGATCGTGGCGCCCCCGCGAAGAATCGGCCAGCCGCACTCGCGAGGACCGCCGGCGCCACGGGTCGGTACCACTCGCGCGACTTGATCCGCGCGTTGATCCGCTCTCGCAGCTCGGGACGATCTGCGGCGGCGACGATCGACCGGTGCCCGAGCGCCCGAGGGCCGAGCTCGGCCCGCCCCTGAGCGATGCCGATGATCGCTCCTTCCCGAACCAGCCTCGCGATCTCCGCGACCGCGGCCTGCCGCCCGCCACGCTGCCGAAGCGCTGTCTCGCTCACGTCGACGACCAGCTCAGGCCCGACGAACGGACTGAGCGCGGCGCCAGGAGGTTCGACGGACCACAGCGCGCCGACCGTGATCCCCGCGTCGTTTGGTGCGGGCGGCACATGGACGGGCAGTCCGAAGGTCTTGCGCACCCGCTCATTGGCCACGACGTTCAGCGCGCAGCCGCCCGTGAGCACGAGTCCATCGACGTCGGCGTGCTTGAGCCAATCGCCGATATTCTCGAGCAAGAGCGTCTCGAACGCGGCCTGGCTCGTCGCCGCGAGCGCCCGCGCTTCATCGGGGCCGAGCGCGTCCGGCTCCAGCTCGAGTCCGAGCGATTCGCCGAGCGAGAACAGCGCCTGCGATGGTTCCTGATACGTCCGGAAGTAGTCGATGACAGCGTCGAGCCAGTCCTGGCGCGGCGACGAGAGCGCGGCGTACGCCATCAGCTTCCCTGCCAGCGACAGGTGCCCTGCGCGCGGCTGGGCCCGCCTCCCCGTGACCTCAGGCATGGTGGTCGCCAGGAGTCGGTACGGCGTGCCGAGGTTGAGCGGCAGCCGCGCGACCGGGAGGAGCGTTCCCTCACGCCGCACACCACGAAAGACGCGAAAGGTCCCGTCGTTGCCGCCGCCGTCGAACGACACCACGAGCGGCTTCTCGAAGGCTCCATCGTGGAGGCCGTGAAGCGCGTGCGCGACGTGGTGATCGACCGTCCTCCACTCCGACGCCTCGACCAGCTCCTGCAGGATACGCCGCTTCGAAGGAGGGACCCAGCTCGTCACCGCGACATCGAACCGCTCGATGCCAGTCTCCTGCCGCACCACCTCGAGGGCGCGCCGCCACTGGTCCCGGAACTCTCCGTCCGCGACCGCGCAGTCGAAGTACCGTTCCTCGAAGAGCCGTTCGAGCTCGAGTACGAGGCGAAGTTGCCCGGCGTCGGCCACCGACACCCCAGCGTCGTGCTGGACGTGGAACGCGATGGTCTTCATCGAGCCCCCTCCGGCGCGAACGTCTCGAGCAGCGCCTCGAACTGGCGCATCGACAATGCGATCGTGTCTAGCGGCAACGACTCCTGGTCGCCGTGAACGTCGGCGCGGTCGTCGTTCGGACCCAGCGCCAGGTACGGCGCCCCTTGAAACAGGGCTTCGACGCTGAACCCCGCACCCGGCACGACACGGCGAAGCCGGCGGTGTTCCACGGACGTCGCTCGTCCCATCGCCGCGGCCAGGTCGGCGCAGCGCCTCATGACCTCGCGTGCGCGCTCGTCCGGATCGACGGCGAGGACGCGCTGGGCCCCGCCAGCATCGAAGTACCCGGTCTCGTCGAGCCACAGGTCGGGCTGCGGAGCGGTGGTCTCCTTGAGCCACTCTGCGAGCGCGAGCGAGCCGGCCTCCTCGCCTGGCTCGATCACCCAGAGCAGGTTGGGACAGCAGGGGTACCGTTCCAGCACCGCGAGCCGGAGGGCGAGCGGCCCCAGATTGTCGCCAACGCCACGGCCGTAGACGCGGCCGTCCGCTTCGAGCAGTGCGGTCCTGCCGCCGGGCTCGACGTCGTAGTGACCGTACATGCCGAGCAGCGGACCGCGGCCGGCTCCGCGCGCCACGAGGATGTCGCCGCTGGCATGGGCGTATCGCGCGACCATGAGGCCGCACGCGGCGAGGGCGGCCCCGATCTCTTCCGCGATCTGCGTGTGGGCGCGACTGCCGGCGGTCGGGTGGAGGTGGACCCACCGTCCGAGGCGGGCCAGCCACGAGGTCAGGAGGTCATCCACGCGCACCTCCGACCAGCGCTGGCTCGAGCACGCGGGTCGCCCACGCAGGATCGTCCGGCACAAGGAATCTCGGCTGCACGTCGACACCCAAGGCGCACGGTGCATCCCCAAGCCCCAGGACGCACTCGAAGCCGGCTTGCTCGAGGACGTCGACGTGCGCCTGCGCCCCGTCGGGCAGCGCGATCGAACGCCCCGACGCGCCAAGTGCGCGGAGCGCCTCGCGTGAGGCCACGGCCTCGCTTCGGACCGCGTCGGCCGTGAGCGCGTCGAACGGCGTGTGGGTGACGCCGTGTGAACCCACGCCCCAACCCGCCCGGAGCACGGCGCGCAGGTCCGACGCGTCGAGGTAGGGACTGGAGGCATCCAGCGGTGCCTCGAGCAGCGGCGCGAGCCTCCGCAACACGGCGTCCCGCGTCGCGCGTGGCGCGCGCAGGTACGCGCGACGCTCTGGGCCGTCGACCAAGCGCGCTCTCCCGGCGCGGTCGCAGAGGTCGAACTCGAACGGGCCAAGCCCGAGGTCGAGCACCCCTCGCGTTCGGCCTGCCGAGAGGAGCAGCGCGTACCACGCGTCCGCTGGAAGCAGGCGCTCTGCCCCAGACGTCGTCACGAAGACAGTGCCGGCTTCCGCCTGTGGCAACACCTCCTTCACATCGCGGTAGCCATCGTCGAACGTGAGCCACACCGCGGGGCGGTCCAGTTGGTGACGCTCCCCGAGCACGTCGAGCGCCACGTCTTCGCCGACGATGTCGGCGAATCGCGCGAGGTCGGCGAGCTGCGCCTGGAAGGTCTCGGTCCGGACAGCGGTGCCACGCTCCAGGTAGGGCCACGCCGTGTCGTCATCCCCAGCAACGATGCGATGGTAGCAGAGGATACCGAGGGCGGGCGTCACGTGTACTCCCGCGCGGGCCCGGCGCTGTCGACCAGCGCCCATGCGAGCTGCGCCGCGTCGCCGGCGACGAGGGGGCCATGCACCTTGTCCGTCCGCCGGTCGTCGAGCGCTCGCCCTGCGAGCTCCGTAGCCCAGCCAGCCGAACTGCCGACGGCGATCACGGGGCGCGACAGCTCCCACGCCAACGCCAGCTCCGTGAGCGTTCCGGCGCGGCCGCCGATCGCGAGGACCACATCGGCGCTCGCGATCATCACGACGTTGCGCGCATGCTGGAGTCCGGTGCGAAGCACGATGTCGGCGGCGGCGCTCACGCCTGTCTCACCATAGGCCGGCAGGAAGGCGACCGTGTCTCCCTCGCGATACCGCGTCGACGAGCGTGCGCCGTGGAGCGCTGCGTCCATGATGCCCCCGAGCCCTCCGGTGGCGACGCGGAACCCAATGTCGACGAGCGCGCGACCGAGCTCACGCGCATCGGCGAGCCCGCCATCGTCCGCGCGCGCGCTCCCGATGACGACCGCGAGCGGGCGTCGCGTCACTCGACGCCCCCTGCGCTCGCTGCACGCGCGCCCGTGCCGAAGCGCGCAACCCACTGAGCGTGCTCGCGAGCATGGCGCTCGTCGACGGAGCCTTCGCGCTCCTCGAGCTGGGCGCGCCAGCGCTCCTCGGACGGCACGATGGCGACGATGTGCTCGAAGGGCCCCGGTGGCCCAAGATCCTCAGGGCCAAAGTAGGCAGGCGTCACGAACAGCCGACGGCCCTCGGAGCGCTGCGACTCGGTCGCCCGGACCGCCGCCGCGATGTGACGCTTGGCCGTCCGCACACCGAGGTCCGCGCCATCGAGCCACGGCATGGCCTCGCCGAGATCGAAGATTCGATCACCCGCTCGGGCGCAACGCCTCGCCCAGGTCGTCTTGCCCGCCCCCGGTGGGCCGAGCACCCAGACGAGCCGAGGAACGGGCCCTGGATCGACGCCGAAGAGCGTCGCGACACGCTCGCGGAACGCCCCCACCTGCGCTGCCGACATCCGAGAGCCGTGCGCCGCCAGGAAGGTCCGATGCGCATGGCGGTGCCGTGCGCTCGGTGAGGTGATCCGGGGTTGCGAGTGCGCGTGATAGGTGACGGTGGCCGTCGCGGACATGGCGTAGCGAACGCCCCTGTCAGCGCATCGGATCGCGAAGTCGGTGTCTTCCCCGCACCAGAGCAGCTCATCGAACCCCAGCATGTCCAGGAAGACGCTGCGGCGGACCGCGAGGTTCGAGCCCTGGAGGCCCTGGTTCCGGACGAGCCAGTCGGAGGCACTGAGCGTCGGCGGCGGCGTCTTGAGCAGGACGTCGCCAGCGCGCGCGTGCTTTTGGAACGCGGTCGCGGCGACATCGCAGTCACGGAGCAACCCGGAGACGGCCTCGACGTGGGCGGGCCGCCACTCGTCGTCATCGTCGAGGAACGCGAGAAACTCCGTGCTCGCCGCGCGCGCCCCTGCGTTCCTCGCAGCGGCCGGGCCGGCGTGCGGGCCGGTTCGGACCACCCTGGCGCCTTCGATGCGCACGTCGCTCACACCGTCGTTGACCACGATGAGCTCATCGACAGCGCGGTCTTGGCAACGAACGCTCGCCACGGCCCGCTCGAGCAACTCGGGGCGGTCGCAGGTCGTGATGATCGCAGCCGTGGTCGTCAAGCGAGGTCTTTGGGTCGGGGAAGCCTGCGACCGCGAACAATACACCATGTGCCGAGCGGAGCGGCATCGTGGTCCGAGGACGCCGGCGATATTGCCCGCGTTCGCGGAGACTGGACTCCATCGAGCGCAGCGAGGATGTGCTGGCGTCGGCGGTTTTCGGGGCCCTGCTCGTTGCCGGAGCTTCGGTGGTGATCGAAGCGAAGTTCTACTCGAGCAAGAGCGGGGACGGTGGCCGCGCGATCGAGGGCGCGACGTGCCCAGATCGCCCAGACCAGCTGGTGCGGGTGTGGAGCGCTTGCTCGCCCGAGGCGAATTCGAGTCGCTATCCTGCGGCGCTGAGGGCGGCGATGGGCGAATGCTCGGCGCGAGGCTTGGTGTACCTGGTGCGGCGCAACCGGGCTGGTCATGAACTGGCGCAGGTCCAGTCGTCGACGGAGATGACCAGGGACGCGAGCATGTACCTCCTGGCGTGGGAGCATCTGGACGAGGTGCTGGCGGGGCGTGCAGGTTCGCAGTGGACTCGCGAGCGGCGCTAGTACCTCGAGGGCAAGAAGCTGTCTGCGTTTCGTGGTTCGTGAACACCGTGGTTCGCCGCGCTCCTTTAGGGCTGACGAGCGGTTTGAGTCCTGCGAGCCCGAGGTTTTGGCTCGTCGTTTCAGCGGGAACGCCTGATGCTGCTTCGGTGGCTAACCCGCGATCCGGTTGATGTGATCCACGAATTGTGATTTGCGGTTGGGGTGACCACTTCGCGTCGTCGCGCGTGCTACACGGCTTGCTACAGGCGGCGGAACCTACTGTGGTTCCGCGATGATGATGGTGGAGGCGGCGGGATTCGAACCCGGGGCCCGGCGGCGAGCCCCGGCCGCGCGACAAACGCGCTAGACACGACGAATGCGGGTCGTCTTCTTGTCTCCCACCTATCCGCCGGAGATGCGGCAGTTCACCCGCGGGCTGGCCGAGGTCGGGGCCCAGGTGCTGGGGGTGGGCGACGGCGAGCCCGACGGCGAGCTGCGCCGGTACCTGGCGGGCTACCTGCGGGTGCCGTCGATCACCGACGAGGCCGACGTCATCGAGCGGGTGCACCGATGGCTGCGCGGACGCGAGGTCGACCGGGTGGAGACCAACTGGGAGCCGCTGGTGGTGGTGGCGGCGCGGCTGCGCGAGCGGTTCGGACTGCCCGGCATGTCGGTCGACACGGTGCGCGGGTTCCGCGACAAGCAGCTGATGAAGGAGCGGGTGGCCGCGGCCGGGCTGCGGGTCCCGCGCGCGCGCCGCATCGGCACCGCCGACGAGCTGTGGGCCGCCCTCGAAGACATCGGGTACCCTGCCATCGTCAAGCCGATCAGCGGCGCCGGCAGCGCCGACACCTACAAGCTGACGTCGGCGGCCGAGACCGAGCGCGTCCTGCCGGCGCTGCGCCACGTGGCCGAGGCCAGCTGCGAGGAGTTCATCGACGGCGACGAGTTCACCTACGACACCGTGTGCGCCGCCGGCGTGCCGGCCTACGAGAGCGTGACGCGGTACCTGCCCAACGCGCTGGAGATGCGCTCGCTCGAGTGGGTGTCGCCGATCATGCTGACGGTGCGCGACCAGGCCCAGCCCCACGTCGCCGCCGGGATGGCGCTGGGCCGGCAGGTGCTGGCCGCGCTGGGGATGGGCGACGGGATGACCCACATGGAGTGGTTCCGCAAGCGCGACGGCGAGGTGGTGTTCGGCGAGGTCGCGTGCCGCCCCGGCGGCGCCTGTGTGGTCGACCTGATGAACTACACGAGCGACGTCGATCTGTTCCGCGAGTGGGCGCGGGTGGTGACCACCGGGGAGTGCCAGGCGTCGACCGAGCGCGCGTACAGCGTCGGCATCGTCTTCAAGCGAGCCCAGGGTCACGGCCGCATCACCCGCATCGACGGCCTGGGGCGCTACCTGGCCCGCCACGGCGCCCACGTGGTCGAGGAGACCTTCCTGCGGCCGGGCACGCCGCGCCGCGACTGGAAGCGGACGCTGCTGTCCGATGGCTACCTGGTGGTGCGCCACCCCGACGAGGCCGAGGCCGAGCGGCTGGTGTTCGAGGCGGCCACGTCGATCCAGCTGTACGCGAGCTAGAACACCGACCGGCTTGAACTGCCTGCTGCGACGGCATTCAAACCGATCGATGTTCTAGCGGCTGGCCGCCGCGCGGTCGCCGATCAGCGGGCGCCGCCGAGCATCAGGTAGACGAGCCCGCCGACGCCGCCGAGCCCGACGAGCACGAAGACACCGACGAAGAAGGCGACGCCCGGGCTGGCGTCGGACCACGCGCGCGGCGCCCGGCGGTACCCGGTCGGCCAGTAGCGCGCGGCCGGCCTGCGCGGGCCGGAGGTGAGCGGCGACGGGTCGGCCGGGGCGGGCGGTTCGCGTCCGGCCATCCGCGCCTCGGCGGCGGCGGCCCGAGCTTCGGCCGCGTCGGCGCGCCGGCTCGCGCGCGCCAGCTCGCGTTCCAGCGACTTCGCCCGGGCCAGCGCGGCGTCGTGGTCACTCCTGAAGACCATGTGTCGGACCAATCTAGGTCTTCGCGGTCAACCCCGCAAGAGGTACGCGGCCGGTTGGCTCGTGGTCAGCGGAGCTGGCAGGCGGCGAACGCGGCCTGGCATGCGGCGGCGGGGTCGCCGTTGTTGGCGAAGCAGTTGAACACCGCCGAGGTCTCGACCGCCACCGTGGGCGACGCGGCGTCCATGCAGTCGGTGATCGCGTCCAGTCCGACCTGGGCCGCTCCCTGCAAGCACGCCAGGGTGGCGGCGCAGGTGGCGGTGCCGTTGCCGATGTACTCGCCGCCCAGCCCGCCGTCGGCGTCGAGGCAGTTGGAGGTCCGCCGATCGGCTGGGTAGTACGAGCCGATCAGCATGCACATCTCGTCGGTGCTGCGCGCGCCCTGGTAGACCGTGTGGTCTTCGGTGCTGCGGTAGTCGCAGTGGTAGTCGAGGGTCGACCCGGCCGGGACCCGGAGCCCGGGCGTGAACGTCTCGACCGGCACCGCCTGCCACTGATCGTTGGCGTAGATCACCGCGCCGCCGGTGACCGCGGCCTGGTAGCCCACGCCGCGGGCGTGCATGTGCGACTGCAGGTTGGAGATGGTGATGTCGGCGTGGACCGGGCACCGCCAGCGCGCGCGGCCGGTGCCGCCGGCCGGCACCTTGATGACCGGGTTGTACAGAAACAACAGGTCGCCCTCCATGGACACCTCGGCCCGGGGGCGGGTCCACAGGTTGATGCGCACCTCGGGCGCGAGCGGTGCGTCCGAGGCGTTCAGGTAGTGCGCGTTCATCAGCAGCACCGCGTGGGGCCGCACCGACATGGCGACGCCATCGGGGAACGCCAGCATCGAGTCGCCCTCGCCGTTCTGCGACCCGCCCACGAGCTTGGTGACGCTCCAGCCGTTGGTGGCGCCGTCGCTGCAGTCGAACACGCCGGCGGTGTCGACCGGGGTGCCGTCGTCCTTCGCGGTCGGGATGGAGTCGTAGGAGGTCTCGTACAGGAGGAAGTGGTGGCTGCCGGCGGTGAAGCGGACCTCGTCGCGCTCGATCCACAACTCCTCGGCCGGCGCCTGGACGAATTGACACCACTCGCCCTCGACGCCGGCCGGGATCTGATGGGTCATGGCGAACTGGACGCCGCGGCCGGCCGGCGGCGGCGCCAGCAGCGGATCGTCGTCGTCGCCGGGGGCGTCGGTGCCGCAGCCGGCGACGAGGAGGGTCGACACGGCGGCTGCGACCAGCCGCGCGCGGGGGGAGGGGACGGGGACGGTAGGGCGGTGGGGTGACATCGTCCGGTAGTCTCCGGACGCGGCTGGTTCGTTGGCTCGGTGCGCGCGCCGCCGGTCGAAACCCCGAGGCGCGGCGCGTGGAGCTGACGGCCCGGCGGCCAGGCGAAGCCGCGGACGATTTTGGTCAACGCTCGGGCCGCGACCGGGCACTACTGTGGGAGACACCCGGTGCATGTCGTGGAGCTGAACCTGTCGATGCCGATCGTGAGCGCCCCGGGCGAGGGCGAGGAGGCGCTGGTCACCAGGCTCCGCCGTGGGGAGCGGACGGCGGTCAGCGAGGCGTACACCGCCCACCACGCGCCAGTGCGAGCGTTCGCGCGGAGGCTGCTCGGCGACGCCGCCGCCGCCGAGGACGTGGTGCACGATACGTTCCTGGCCCTGCCGCGGGCGGTGGCCGGCTTCCGGGGCGCCGCCTCGCTGCGCAGCTTCCTCATCGGCGTCGCGGCCAACCGCGCCCGGCGCCACGTGCGGTCGGTGGCGCGGCGCCGTCGGGCCATGGCCAACCTGGAGGCGACCAGCGCGGCCCGCGCCGATCACGCGGACGGGCCCGACGTGCTGGCGCAGCGGCGACGCCTGGCCGAACGCCTGACCCGCGCGCTCGACGAGCTGGCCCATGATCAGCGGGTGGCGTTCGTGTTGTGCGAGGTGGAGCAGAGGACCTCGGTCGAGGTGGCGGCGATCTTGGCGGTGCCGGAGGGCACCGTGCGGTCGAGGGTGTTCCACGCCCGCCGGCGTCTGCGCGACCTGCTCGCCGAGGAGGTGGCCGGTGGCTGATCCGCTCGACCAGGTGCTGGCCGACGCGAGCGCGGCGCTGCGCGAGCGCGCCGCCGACGGCGAAGCGCCGGTGGATGCCACGCGGCGGCGGGTGATGGCCTCGCTCGAGGGCCCCCGGCCGGGTGCGCGGCGACGGATCCAGCTGGCCATCGGCGGCCTGGCGCTGTCCGGCGCGACGCTTGCGTGGGCGGCGACGACCGGCCGGCTCGATCCGGTGCTGGCGATGCTGAGCGCTGGGGAGGAGCGCGCGGCTCCTCCGGCGCCGGCTCCGGTGCCGGCTCCGGCTCCGGCTCCGGTTCCGGCCGCGGCTCCGGCTCCGGTTCCGGCCACGGCTCCGGCTCCGGTTCCGGCTCCGGCTCTGGCTCCGGCTCCGGCTCCGGCTCAGGCTCCGGCTCCGGCTCCGGCTCCGGCCGCGGCTCCGGCTCCGGCTCCGGCTCCGGCTTCGGCTCCGGCTCCGGCTTCGGTTCCGGCCACGGCTCCGGGTCCGGCTCCGATCCCGCCGCGGCTTCCCGCGCGCGTCCGCGCCGTCGCTCCGGCTCGAGGCGCCGAGGCGCCGTCGACGGCGTCGTCGATCGAGGCGTCGTCGGCCATGACGGCGACCGAGGTCGGCGAACCCGCCGACGTCGCGGCGTACCGCCAGGCGCACGCGCTGCACTTCAGGGGCGGCGCGCCAGCCGCGGCGTTGTCGGCGTGGGACGCCTACCTGGCCGCCTTTCCGACGGGCCGGTTCCGCGCCGAGGCCGGCTACAACCGCGCCATCGCGCTGGTGCGGCTCGGCCGGCTGGCGCAGGCGATCGACGCGCTGGCGCCGTTCGCCGCCGGCGACGTCGAGGGGGGCTACCGACAGCAAGCGGCGCAGGCGCTGCGGGACGCGTTGCAGGCGAAGGTCAACGGAACCGCCGCTGGCGGGCACTCGCTCCCATGACCCACCCATCGCGTCGCTGGTTCTCTCGAGCGGTCTTCGCCGCGCTCCTGGTCGGCACTGCCGTCGCGCGCGGCGACGCCCCAGCGGCGGCCGGGCTGTCGCTCCAGGTGCGCGGTCCGGGGGACGGCGCCGCGGTCGCCCGGGCGATCACCGACGAGCTCGGCGTCGCCGCCACGCTCATCGACGGCGCGGCCGCGTGTCCCGCGCCGTGCGTGACGGTCGCGGTCGACGTCGACCACCGCGCCACCATCACGGTCGCCTTGCCGACGGGGGTCCAGGCCCGCTCGATCGAGTTGCCGGCCGGGACGGCCGCGGCGACCGACGTGGTGGCGCTGGTCGTCGGCAATCTGGTCCGCGACCAGGCCGGCGAGCTCCTGGCCGAGCTGGTGCTGCCCCCTGCGCCCGTGGTCGTCGCTGCGGCCGTGGCGCCACCTGCGCCGTCACCGGCGCCCCCGCCGGCACCGGCACCGGCGCCCGCGTCTCGGCCGGTGGCGGTCGAAGGCCCACGGCCCACGCGCTACGGCGTCGGGTTGATCCCCCCGCTGGCCTACGACGTCGCGGGCGACCGCGCCGGTGGCGTCGCCATCGACGTGCTGGTGGGAGGCCGTCGCCGGCTGCACGCGTTCAACCTCGCCGGCGTGGCGTCGGTCGTGCGCGAGGACGTGGTCGGCACACAGCTCGGCGGCGTCGCGACGCTGGCCGGCACCGTGCGCGGTGCGCAGGTAGCTGGCGCCCTGGCGGCGGCCCACGCAGTTGACGGCACCCAGGCCGGTGGCGCGCTCGCGCTGGTCGACCGGCTCGACGGCGTCCAGGCCGGCGGGGCGCTGGCCATCGCCGGCGGAGACGTGCGCGGCACCCAGGTGGGCGGGGCGCTGGCCATCGCCGGCGGAGACGTGCGCGGCACGCAGCTGGGCGGAGCGCTGGCGATCGTCGCCGGAGACGTGCGCGGCACGCAGGTGGGCGGCGCGGTCGCCGTCGCCAGCGGCGCGGTGGACACCCAGCTCGCCGGCGCGGTCAGCGTCGCGCGTCGGGTGCGCGGCCTCCAGGTCGCCGGCGCGCTCAACGTCGCCGGCCGGGTCGACGGCGTGCAGGTCGCCGTCATCAACGTCGCGGGCGGCGGCGACGGTGTGTCGATCGGGCTGCTCAACCTGGTGCGCGGCGGCCGCACCGAGCTCGAGGCCACCGTCGACCAGGACGCGGTGAGCACAGTGGTGCTCCGCCACGGCAGCCGTCGCTGGCACAACGTCTACGGTGCCGGCGCTCGCGTCGACGGCGCGCTGTTCGAGCACGGCGTGGGTGACGACGAGGTGTGGATGTACGGCCTCGGCATGGGCCCCAGCTGGCAGCGCGGCGCCACCACCCTCGACGTCGAGGCGATGGCGTGGCACGTCGTCTACGGCGGCAGCTGGGGCGATCAGCTGGATCTGCTCAACCAGCTGCGGGTGGTGGTCGGCCATCGCCTGGGCACGGTCGGGCTGGTCGGCGGCGTCGCCGTCAACGTCTACGTGACCAACGACCCCGCCCGCGAGCGCCTCAACACCCGCATGACCACCCCGCCGACGGTCGATGGCGGCGTCCGGGCGTCGGTGTGGCCGACCGCGTTCGTCGGCCTCCGCCTGTGATCTTGTAAGAATCTGTTATTTAATGGGTTCTTGGTGGTGAGGCCGTGTTGTCAGTCGAAATACTAATTTGTTTGGAATTAGTAGCAATGATCGTTCGTCGGCCGTGCTACTAAGTTTCGAGAAGTTAGTAGTAACGATGAAGCCGTCTCGTCCGCCCCCCGCGATCACCGACGACGAGCTCCCGGTCGAGGCGCTCCGGCTCGATCCCGATGCGTTCAGCGTCGAGCAGGGCGGGCGCTACCTGCACTGGGACGAGCTGCGCTACCGGCCCGCGCGTCCGCGGCTGAGCCACGAAGACTGGTGGCGCCTGATCAAGCTGGCGCGCCGCCACGTCCGCCGGGCCCTGCCCCTGGCTGACGAGCGGCGCGTCCCGTTCACGTTCGTCATGACCGACACGATCCAGCGCCTGGTCCACGAGATCGATCGCGACGCCAGCGGCCGCATCGAGTTGCCCGAGGACGTGACCAACCAGGCCACCCGCGATCGCTACGTCGTGAACTCGCTGATCGAGGAGGCGTTCCGCTCCAGCCAGCTCGAGGGCGCCTCGACCACGCGGCAGGTGGCGACGGACATGATCCGCAGCAAGCGCCCGCCGCGGACGCTCAGCGAGCGGATGATCTTGAACAACTTCCACGCGATGGAGTGGGTGCGCGACCACCGCGACGACGCGCTGTCGGAGGCGGCGTTGCTCGAGCTCCACGCGATCGTGACTCGGGATACGCTCGACGTCCCCGACGGCGGCGGCCGCTTCCGGCGCGTCGACGAGGACATCGCCGTGGTCGATCCCGCGGACGGCGAGGTGGTGCACCGGCCGCCGGACGCGCGCGCGCTGCCGGCGCGCATGGCCAGCCTGTGCGAGTTCGCCAACCAGTCCACCTCGGGCGAGCCGTTCATCCACCCGGTGGTGCGCGCGATCCTGCTCCACCTGTGGCTCGCCTACGATCACCCGTTCGTCGACGGCAACGGGCGGGCCGCGCGGGCCCTGTTCTACTGGTCGATGCTCAGGCAGGGCTACTGGCTGACCGAGTTCATCTCGATCTCGCGCGTGATCCGACAGCAGCGGACCCAGTACGACGACGCCTTCCTGTACACCGAGCGCGACGACAACGACACCACGTACTTCCTGCTCAACCAGCTCAAGGTCCTGCGCCTGGCGATCGACGAGCTCGGCGGGTACCTGCAGAAGAAGGCGCGCGAGGTGCGCGAGGTCGAGCGCGGGCTCCGGGGCCGCGCCGCCCTCAACGGCCGCCAGCTCGCCGTGCTCAGCTACCTCGTGCGCCATCCCGACGCCCGCATCTCCATCGAGGGGCACCAGACCAGCCACCGGGTGGCCTACCAGACCGCGCGCACGGACCTGCTCGGCCTGGTCGCCGGCGGCTTCCTCGACCAGGCCAAGCAGGGCAAGAAGCTGTGGTTCACCCCCGTGCGCGAGCTGCACCGCAAGCTCGCGCCGACGCGGTGAGCGCGGCGTCGACCCGACGCGCCGGCGCGGCGGTGCGCCGGCGCCAAAAAAAGTATGCGAGAGAGGGGACTCGAACCCCTACGGGTGTTGCCCGCCAGTACCTAAAACTGGTGCGTCTACCAATTCCGCCACTCTCGCGTAGGCGCGCTTGTAGCACGCCGCCCCGGCATCAATCCACGGGGAGGGCGGCGAGAAGCCAGTGGCTCGGGCCGCGGTAGCTGGGCGTCGCCGCCGCGGTCGCGCTCCGGCGCGCGGTCGCCAGCGCGGCGATGGCGTCGCCGCGGACGATCCCGCCGGTGACCGGTCGCGCCCCGGCGGCGGCGTGCAGCGTGCCGGCCGCGAGCTGCGCCCGGAACCACCCGGAGGTCCGCTCGACCTCGAGCCAGGCCAGGCGCTCGACGACCAGCACGCCGGGCCCGATCAGCGCGTCGGGCTGATCGGCGCCGAGGTCGACCACCAGGCCGCGGACGTCGCCGTTGGGCGAGCTGCCGCGCAGCGCGGCCTCGCGCGGATCGAGCCCGAGGCCCGCGGCGACCCCGGCCTGCACCAGCGGGAAGCGCCGCACCGCCTCGCCATGCTCGCCCAGCGGCGCCGACCACCACCCGAACGGCAGCGTGCCATCGCTGGTGAGGCTCAGCGTCGCGCCGGGCGCGATCAGCTGGCCGCGGCGGTACCGCACCAGGCCCTGGCGCTCGAGCCGCGGATCGGCCTGACCGACGAACGCCTCGAGCAAGCCGCGGTCGTCGTGCAGGAGCGCCGCCGCGGTCATCACCAGCGGGTAGGTGCCGGCGGGGAGCGGCACCGCCGCCGCATCTGGCAGCCCGCCGGCGAGCGCGCCGGGCAGGTCGAGCTCGCTCAGCTGGCGCGCACGCCGCCGCAGCGTGGTGCGCCGGCCGCGATCCTCGACGGTGAACTCCACCTCGACCGCGGTGGTCTGCCAGCGCGCGCGCTGGCCACGGCGGGTGAACAGCTCGGTGGCCGTGGTCGACACCGCGACGTCGACGCCGACCCCGCCGCGCCGGCCCACCGCTGCCCGGGCTCGGGCCATGACCTCGTCGGCGACCTCCGCCAGCGGCGCGCCGAGGATCGCGGGATCGGTCAGGTCGACCTCGGCCGGCGCGGCCGGCGCCGGGCTCACCCACGACGGCCCCACCGCCGCCGCCGCACGCCGCGCCGCCTGGGCCAGCGCCACTGCGGGCTCGTCGGTCGTGATCACCGCGATCGCCGAGCCGCGGCCGGTGGGCAAGTCGCGGTGGACCTCGACCGCGAGATCCGTCCGGGCCAGGGTGCCGTCTGCCTCGGCGCCCGCGCCGTCGACCCGGCGCCACGCGGTCTCGGTCGAGCGGCTGCGCGCGGTCCAATCGGCCAGCGCGGGCTGGCGCCGGAGCGCCGCCTCCAGCCGGGCGGCGTCGGCCGCCGCGGTCACGCCTCCCCCCGCGCGGTGGTCAGCCGAGCCCGGGTCGCCACCGCCGGCGTCACGATCGCGCTCGGCGGGCGATCGTCGTCGGGACCGGCCACGGCCTCGGCGCGGTCCCCGATGGCGGTGATGCCGGCCAGCAGCGGCCCCAGGCGGCCCCGCACCTCGACGTCGCGCCAGGCGTGGCCGGTGCGCTTGCCGCCGGCGATCCGGTAGGCCCGGCTGGTGCGGACCGCGAGCTGATCGCCGTCGCAGCCGACGTCGACCACCCCGGACACGATCACGCCGTCGCCGACGGCGGCCTCGAGGTCGGCCACCGCGCCCACCGCGACCACCAGGTTCGACGGCGCCGTCGACAGCCGCGCCAGCGGGCCGCTGCGGCGAGGCTGACCGCCTCGGGCCGGCTGGCCCAGGGCGTCGAAGAAGTACGACGCGAACCCCGCGTGGTCGCCGACGGTCAGGTCGGGCACGTCGGCCACCGCCAGCGGCCCACCGCCGACGCCCGCGGCCCAGGCCTGCCCGACCAGCGCCGCCGCCACCGACGGGGCCATGCCGACCGCGGCGTCGGCCAGCGGCGCGAAGCCCCCCGGCGTGGTCAAGGCCAGGGCGTCGGCGTTCATCGCCGCCAGCGCGGCGTCGGTCAGGCGCGCCGGCTCCGGGCCGAACCCGCCAGCGATCTCGGCGGTGCCGGCCACCGGTCGGGAGCCATGCCATGCCACCGCGGTGGCGCCCAGCCGCGATCGGATCAGGCGCTGGTAGGTGTCGGAGGTGCTCGACACTGCCCACACCTGATCGACGTCGGTCACCACGTACACCCCGCGGTAGACGATGCGGCTGTTGGCCCCGGCCGCCGCGCGTCGGGCCAGGTCGTCGACCACGTCGTGCCAGTCCGCGGTCCCCAGCGCGCCTGGATCTGTGGTGACCGCGGTGGCGCCGTCGCGCGCGAGCGGGGCGTCCCCGGTCGACGCCGGGCCGGCCGACGCGCCGATCACCAGCGCCTGGGCCGCGGCGCGGATGGCGGCCGGGCTGGTCCGGTCCAGCGCGCGCTCGCGCCACCGGCCGGCGCGGTCGCGGCCGGCCACGACCACCACCGCGGCGGTGGCGTCGTCGACATCGCGCTCCACCAGATCGACCACGGCCCGGATCCGACGCCGCACCTGGGCGTAGGCCACGGGCTCGGCGAGGCCCGCACCGAGGACCTCGACCGCGGCGCGCAGCGCGGCGCGCAGCCCGCCGAGCTCGATCGCCGGGTGGGGCGCGCTCGGTCGACGCCCGGATCCGCAGCCCAGCCAGGTGGCGGCGGCTCCCACGCCGGCGGCGCGCAGGAGGTCTCGGCGGTTCCACACGCCGGCAGCCTACCAGCAGCGCTCGATCAGCGGGCGGCGCCCGAGACCCGCCGCCGCGCGCTGGAGTGTTTGGCGCGCGCCCGCACGGTCGGCTTGACCTTCGCGCCGGGCGCACCAGCGTCGAGCCACGCCGCCACCTTGGCGAAGTCGGTGAAGCGCGACGCCTTGGTGTCGCCGCCGTAGAACGCCAGCAGGTACGAGTGACCCTTGAACTCAGCGGCGGTGATGTAGCAGTAGCCGGCGGCCTTGGTGAACCCGGTCTTGCCGCCGGTCACCTTGTACGTGCCGACCACCATCGGCTGGTTGGTCGACCCGTAGGCGATCTTGTTGGCGCCAGAGCGCGACTGCACCACGTAGTAGGTGGTGCCCATGATCTCCGCCAGCACGGGGTCCTTGTGGGCGGTCTGCAGCGCCAGCGCCATCTCGCGAGCGGTCGAGACGTTGCCGCGCAGCCCGGACGAGTCGGTGAAGGTCGTCCGCTTGAGGCCCAGGTCGCGCGCCAGCCGGTTCATCGCCGCGATCAGCTGGGCCCGGGACATCCCGGCGGCCCGGCCGAGCGCCGTGGGCGCCCGGTTGTCCGACGAGATGAGCATCGCTCGCAGCAGGTCGATGTTCTTGAACGACTGGCCGATGTCGAGGCGGGTGCGCGACCCGCCCTTGGCGGCCTCGGCGTCGGCCCGGGTGATCTCAGTGTAGCCGTCGAGGTCGATCTGCTTTTTGCGCACGGCCATCGCCACGAAGATCTTCGTGGTCGAGGCGATGGCGCGGACGCTGTCGGCGTCTTTTGAGAAGATCTCGGCGCCGGTGTCGGCGTCCAGAACGACCGCGGACTTCGCCCGAATCTCGGGTAGTTCTGCTGGTTTGTCGGCTTGGACCGGCGAAACCAGGAGCCCGAAGGCGACCAGGGCTGTCACACTTGCCGCGGCGCGCATCTATCCAGATGTAGCATGGGCGTTCTGCCAGCGCGAAATTCTGACCTGGCCCAAGCCGCCCCGCGCCGGCAGCGTCCAACCGGGACCGCCACTGTTTGCCACGACTTCGAGACGCCGGCCGGATGCGGGATGCGTTACACTCGGCTGCGCGGGAGGACCCATGGATCCGAATTACCCTGGGGGGAACGCTCCCCCCGACCCCATCATCGGGCAGACCATCGGCAACTACGTCGTCCGCCACAAGCTCGGCGAAGGCGGCATGGGCTCGGTCTACCTGGCCGAGCATCCGCACATCGGCAAGAAGGTCGCGCTCAAGGTCCTGCACGCCGAGTTCGCGTCGAACCCGGACGTGGTGACGCGCTTCTTCAACGAGGCCAAGGCGGTCAACGACATCGCCCACCCCAACATCGTCGACGTGGTCGACTACGGGGTCCTGCAGATCCCCGGCATCAGCGAGGGGTTGGTCTATTTCATCATGGAGTTCCTGCCGGGGCTGACCCTGTCGCAGCTGCTCCAGCGTGAGGCGCCGCTGGCGCCCGAGCGGGCGCTCACGATCGCGCTGCAGATCGCCGACGCGCTGTCGGCGTCGCACAAGTCGAACATCGTCCACCGCGATCTCAAGCCCGACAACATCATCCTGGTCCAGCGCGGTCGCGAGGCCGACTTCGTCAAGCTGCTCGACTTCGGCATCGCCAAGCTCACCGGCGATCAGCCCGGCTCGCGGCGCACCCGCACCGGCCTGGTCATGGGCACGCCGGCGTACATGTCGCCCGAGCAGTGCGAGGGCCGCGGCAACGTCGATCACCGCGCCGACATCTACTCGCTGGGCGTGGTGCTGTACGAGATGATCACCGGGCGCGTGCCGTTTTTCGGCGACGGCTACGGCGAGGTCTTGGTGCAGCACCTGACCCAGCCGCCGCCGCCGCCGTCGACGATCCGCGGGATCATCCCGCCCCACGTCGAGCAGATCATCCTCAAGGCCCTCGAGAAGCGGCCCGAGCTGCGCTACCCGACGATGGACGAGATGTCCAAGGCGATGGCCGATCCGGTCGGCTACGTCGAGACCCACGGCGGCATCGCCCAGTTCTTGGCGACGCCACTCGAGGCCACCGACTCGCCGATCCCGCCGGTGTCGCGATTGACCCCGTCGCCGCTGACCTCGGCGCTGACGCCGACGCCGGGCATGCTGGCCACGCCGACGACGCTGGGCGGCGCCGCCGGCACGGTCGCGCCCAGCGGCAAGAAGCCGCTCGGGCTGTACCTGGGGATCGGCGCGGCGGCGATCGCCGCGGCGGTGGTTGCGGTGGTGGTCCTCGGCGGCGGCAGCAAGGGCAAGGACGCATCACCCGACGTGTCGGGCGCGACCACGCCCGGGCCGGGCGAGCCCGGCGCTGGCACCTCAGCCGAGCCGCCGGGCACCCCACCCGATCCAGCCGGCCCCGTGGAGCCGGGCGCCGGCACCGCGGCGGAGCCGGGCGCAGGCACGCCGGGCGCGGGCACGCCCGCCGAGGGCACGCCGGGCACGGGCACCCCGGTCACGGGCACCCCGAGCGAGCCGGCGGTCGCCGAGAAGATCACGATCACGGTCGCGTCGTCGCCGCCGGGCGCGTTCGTGACGTTCGGCGACGAGACCAAGCCGCGCGGCATCACGCCGATCACCTTCGAGGTCGACAAGGCCGACGTCGACGCCGAGATCGAGATCGATCTCCGGGGCTACAAGGTCGAGGACCGGACCGTCCGCCTCAGCGGCCAGGTCGACCTCGAGGTGGCGCTCGAGGCCGATCCGCCCAAGAAGCCCAGCGGCCGCTCCGGCAGCAGCCGTCCCGGTGGCACCAAGCCGTCCGGGACCACCCCGCCGACTGGCACCACCGGCAAGCCCGGCGGCAAGGTCGGCGATGACATGATGGACCCCTTCGCCAAGGGCAAGTAGCCCGCTGCGCGCCGCCTCTCTCGAGCCATGACCATGATCCACGCCAAGCCTCGCTTCACGATGTTCCTCGCGGCTGCCCTCGCAGCTGCCCTCGCGCCGTCCCTGGCGTTCGCCCAGCCCGCGGACGAGATCAAGCCTGACGATCCCGAGCTGGTCGCGCCGGCGACCCAGGACCCCACCGCGCGCGCCCGCGAGTTCTACTCCCGCGGCCGCAAGAACTACGACCTCGGCAAGTTCCGCCGAGCCATCGCGCTGTTCACCCGCGCCTACGAGGAGCTGCCCAACGAGGCGTTCCTGTTCAACATCGCGCAGTCGTATCGCCAGCTCGATGACTGCAAGCAGTCGCTGTTCTTCTACAAGCGGTTCTTGTCGGTGGCCAAGGAGGTCGAGCCCGACACCAAAAAAGAGGTCGACGGGCACATCACGGCGCTCACCCAGTGCGTCAAGAACCAGGAGGACATCCGCAACCGGCCGCCCGACGGGACCAACCCGCCCAACGGCATCGACCCCGGGACCGGGACCACGACCGGCGGCGCCACGACCGGCGGGACCACGACCGGCGGCACCGCGACCGGCGGCACCACGACCGGCGGCACCCAGGTCGGCATGGCGGGGCCCACGGGTGGCGGCGGCGAGGTCGACGAGCCCGACGACCCCGAGACGCCGACCGGCGCGTCGTCGCCCACGCTGCTGGCGGTGTTCGCCCGGGGCGGCGCGGCGCGCTTCGCAGCCGGCAGCCGCAACGCGGTGTTCGTCGCCAGCGCGGGGCTGTCCGCGGGCTATCCCATCGCGGTGGGCGACAAGCTCAGCCTCGACGTCGGCGCCGGCTTCGGCTACATGCCGGTGGCCTGGCAAGGCACCATGGCGGGCGTCAGCGGCACCGCGTCGTTTCTGACGCTGGCCGGCCACGCCGGGGCGACCTACACGGTCGCTCCCAAGATCGGCCTCCGCGGTGAGGTCGACGTCGGGGCCCTGGTGGTGACCGGCCTCGCGGCGTCCAACCCGTTCACCCGCGACGGCCTCGCCCCCACCGGCGCGCTGTCCATGTTGTCGGTGCGCGCGGCGCTGGCGGCGGAGTACGCGCTAAGCCCCAGCCTGTCGGTGGTGGTCACGCCGGTGGCGTTCTCGTTCAGCCCCGCCAAGTCGTCCGACTTCACGGCGGAGGTTGACGCCTTCACGCGCCTCGAGTTCCTGGCCGGCCTCGGCTACCGGATGTAGCGGCGACGGGCGCTGGGCCTTCCGGCCGGGGCGCTGGCCTGCGGGGGCGCCCGTCACCGCGGCGCGCGCGGACGGTGATGGTAGGATGCCCGGGCGATGAAGAAATGCCCGTTTTGCGCCGAGGAGATCCAGGAGGAGGCCATCAAGTGCCGCTTCTGCGGGTCGTTCCTCAGCGCCGCCCCCCAGGCGGCCGCCCCGGTCGCGGCGGCCCCGGCCGCGGCTCACACGGTCGCTGCCCCGACCCCGGCCGCGCCGCCGCTGGCCACGCCGCCGTTCGCCCAGCACGCGGCGGCCGCCCCGCACGCCGAGCCAGCGCGCGAGCGCAAGACCCTCTACGACGGTGCGCCGTCGTGGCGGGCCTACTTTGCCCACTACTTTTTCGGCACGCTCGCGACGCTGTTCGTGCCGGTCCTCATCTACCGGCTGTTGGGCTGGCTGGGCACCGCGCAGGGGAGCCGGATCCTGGTGCTGCTGGTGCTGTACGGCATCGCCGCGATCTACTTTGCGGGGCTGTACTTCTACCGGAAGTCGATCCGGTTCCGGGTGACCAGCACCAACATCGAGACCGAGCGCGGCATGCTGTCGAAGAAGATCGACATCCTCGAGCTGTGGCGCTGCCGCGACGTCCGGTACAAGCAGACGCTGCTCGATCGGATCTTGGGCATCGCCCACATCGAGATCTTCACCGCCGACGTGACCTCGCCCCACATCGAGATCACCGGGCTGCCGGCGTCGCGTCAGCTGTTCGAGCAGATCCGCGACAGCATCGAGCTGCAGCGCCAGGCGCGCAACGTCTACGGCGTGGTGAGCTGACCGCGCCCGCGCCGCTCGGCGCGCCCGGTCGACGCTAGCGGATCTTGCGCTTGGCGGCCTTGATCTCGGCCAGGGCCCGGCCGCGATCCGGGTCGTTGGCCTGGGCCTTGTCGACGAAGTGCTCGAGCGCTTCGACCGCTAGCCGGTACTTCTTCTGGGCGCTGTAGACCATGCCCAGGCTGAAGTAGAGCGGGGTGTTGCCGGGGTCCTTGTTGATGATGTCGGTGAGGAAGACCTCGGCGTCGGCGTACTGGCCGGCCTCGGCCATCATGGTCGCCATCTTGACGGCCGCCTTGGGATGGGGCGGCTTGGCGTCGAGCGCCTTGGCGTAGGCGTCGCGCGCGGCCTCGGGCTTCTTGTTGATGCGGAGCATCTCGCCCCACACGTACGAGTACTTCGAGATGTCGGGCGCCAGGCTCGACGCCTTCTGCGCGCTGACCTCGGCCTCGAAGTTGTCGCCCATGTCGTTCTGGGCGATGGCCAGGTTGAACCACGCCTCGGCCAGGTTGGGATCGGCCTTGGTGGCGCGGTTGAGCCACCCGATCGCCTCGGAGTTGGCGACCTGGGCCATCCGCACGATGCCCATGTGCATCAGCGCCTCGGCGTCCTCGCCCAACAGCTCGATGGCCGCCCGCAGCTGCAGCGCGGCCTCGTCGACCTTGCCGGCCGTCTCCAGGGCGATGCCGTAGGCCCGGACCACCTGGCCGTCCTTGGGCGCCAGCTCGACGGCGTGGCGCAGATCCTCGACGCCTTCGTCGGCGCGGCCGGCGCCGACCGCCGCGCGGCCCCGGGCGGCCCAGCCGGCCGGGTTCTTGGCGTCGAGCTCGACCACCTCGCCGGCGATGTCGGCGGCCTGGGCGTACTCGCCGGCGCCGATGAGCGCGTTGGCATAGACCAGCGACCCGTTGGAGTCGGCCGGCTTGGCCTCGTAGTAGCCCTTGGCGACCTCGACCGCCTGCCGCGCCCGGTCGTGGGCCAGCAGGAACTGGACGTGCTCCCGCACCGTGGCCAGCTGCAGATTGCGCTTGGCCGCCGCCCGGTAGTGGGTGTCGGCCCCGTCGACGTCGCCGGCGCTGGCGGCCTTGCGCGCCGCGGCGAGCTCGTCGGCGTCGGTGGTCTTGGCTTGATCGGGGTCGGGCTCCTCGACCGACGGCTTGGACTTGCCGCCGCAGGCGACCGCGCCGAGGGCGGCGGCGACCGGGACGGCGGTGCGACAGGCGAAGGCGGTCGAGGCGAGGAGGCGGCGGAGCGTGGTCACCCTCGGAGGCTAACCGCTCACGCCACGTCGCGCAAAGCCGCCGGGAATGATCCCGCGGCGTGCCAGGTGGTGTAGGATTCTACCAACGATGGCCCGGATCCGGATCGTCGACGAATGGATGCGGTCGCCGGCCTCGCCGCCGACGCACTATCGATCGATCATGGTTGTTGCGGAACGCTGGGCCGAACAGCGCGTGCTGATGCGGGCCTACGCGGAGAGCCCGGACCAGACCCGCCCGACCATCATGCTCCACGGCGTCGAGCTGGCGATCGGCCCGGCCGGGACCGATCCCAACGGCTCGTGGGGACTGCACGTCCAGCCCCCGGTCGACGGCCGGGCCCAGGAGCTCCAGGCCCAGCTCGAGCTGGCGGCCAAGCGGATGGCCGGAGCCAAGGGCAGCCCGGCCCGGCTCGAGGACGAGGCCGGCACGTTCGAGCGCAAGCGCACCAACAACTGGGCGCCGGGCTCGCCGCAGGACCGTCCCGACGCACCGCTCGGCGGGTCGGGCTGGGATCCCGCGGTGGCGGCGTCGCAGCACCTCCCCGCCTACGTGAGCGCGAGCCCCGGCGCGTCGACCATCGCGCCGGGCCACAGCGCGACGGTCGTGCCGGCGCCGGGGGCCGTGGCCGTGCCGATGCAGCCGGCGGCGGCCTTCGTGCACGCGGCCCCCACCGCTGAGGTGATGCCGCGCGGCGCCGCGACCGCCGACAGCCTGGTCAGCGTGCCGCCCAGCAACGCCGGGCAGCGCAAGACGCCGCTGCCGCAGCGGGCGCGGCGGGCCACCGCCGGGCAGCGCAACGCGCGGACCGCGCTGGGCTACACCTCGGGCGCGGGCGCCCAGAGCGCGGTGGTGCGGCTCGGGCTGCGGCCGGCCGTCGCCAGCCGCCTCGGTCGCCTGGTCGATCGCACGGTGCCGTCCGATTTCCAGATCTCGAGCGTCGAGCGCGACGTGCTCAACCTCTTGGGCGAGCGCGAGCGCTTGAGCGCGCGGGCGGTGCGCGAGCTGGTCGGCGTGGTCGACGCGGTGGCGTGGATGGAGGCGCTCATGGCCAAGCTCGAGAGCTATGGCATCGATCTGATCGCGCCGGGCGACGCGATCGGCAGCGAGCCGACCTACCGCGTCCGCTGGTAGCGCGCGACCGGCTGGTAGCACGCGCTCGGCGGCGACCCGGGCCGGCGGGGCGAGAAGTTGCTCCCCGGCGCCGGCACCGGCACGCTGGCCGCATGTCGCCTGACGTCCGCCTGCTGGTCTACGCCGCCATCTTGACCTGGGTGATGATCATGGTGGCCACCTTCGTGCGCAGCGGCGGCGATCTCTTGTACGGGTTCGGCAACCGCGAGGCGCCGCCGCCGGCGAGCGCCCTGGCCGGCCGGGCCGACCGCGCCGCCAAGAACATGCTCGAGAACATGATCTTGTTCACCGCGGTGGTCATGGCGGCCCAGGCCGCGGGCCACCACGGCGACAGCCGCGTGGTGCTCGGCGCGCGCCTGTTCTTCTGGGCCCGGCTGGCGTACTGGCCGACCTACCTGGCCGGGGTCCGTTACCTCCGCACCGGCCTGTGGGCGGTGTCGGTCGCCGGCCTGGCGCTGATCGTCAGCGCGCTGCTGTAGTCGCCGCCACCGCCGCCGGGGACCAACCGGACCGTGGCGGTGACGGACGGTGTCGACAGCGCGAGGCCGCCCCCGTACCGTGCCCGCCATGGGTCGCAGGTTCGCGCGCCTCGGATGGATGGTCGTCGCAGCCACCGCGTGGTGGAGCCTGATCGCGCTGATCTCGGCCGCCAACGCCCGCAGCCGCGGTGGCGCGGCCGGCTGGGACGCGCTGGCGGTCGCCTTCGTCGCGGTCGCCGGGTGGATCCCGCTGACCCTGGCGGTGTTCGCGCTGGTCCAGCGGGTGCCGATCCGCCGGACCGGCTGGCCGAGGGCGGTGGCGATCCACCTCGCGGCCGCGGTGGCGGTGGTCCACCTGCGCGCGGCCTACATCTACCTGCTCGACCCGTGGGTGCACTTCTACGACCAGGCGCCGGCCTGGCGCCTGGTGGTGATGCACTCGCTCGAGAACAACCTGTTCGTGTACTGGCTGTTCGTCGGCGTCGGGCACGCGGCCCTGTACGCGCAGCTGGCGCTCGAGCGCCAACGGACCGCGGTCGAGCTGGAGGCCGCGCTGGCCCGGGCCGAGCACGCGGCGCTGACCGCGACCATGCAGCCGCACTTCCTATTCAACACGCTGGGCGCCATCGCCGAGCTGGTCCACCGCGATCCCGCCGCCGCGGACCGCGCCATCGTCGAGCTGTCGGCGTTGTTGCGGCGGCTGGTCGACGACCGCCGGCAGGAGGTGCCGCTGGCCGAGGAGCTGGCGTTCACCCGCGCCTACCTGGCCATCGAGCAGCTGCGGTTCGGCGAGCGGCTGACGGTGGCGTGGCAGCTGGCGCCCGAGCTGGCCGACGCGGTGGTGCCGCGCCTGTCGATCCAGCCGCTGGTCGAGAACGCCCTGCGCCACGGCCTGTGGCCGGCCGGCCGAGCCGGGCGCCTGACGGTGACCACCCGCCCAGGCTCCGACGGCGCGTTGGTGATCGACGTCGTCGACGACGGAATCGGCCTGCCGGCAGAGCCGCCGCCGACCGGCCACGGCCTGGCCACGGTCCGGGCCCGCCTGGCGCGGTTGTACCCGGGGCGAGGGCGGGTGTCGCTCACCGCCAACCCCGGCGGCGGCGCCCGCTGCGAGCTGGTGGTGCCGAGGCCGGCGTGAGGGTGGTCATCGTCGACGACGAGGCGCTGGCGCGGCAGCGCCTCGAGCGCCTGGTGGCGGCCCACCCCGACGCGACGGTGGTGGCCTCGCTGGGCGACGCCGAGGCGGCGGTCGAGGCCATCGCCGGGCTGGCCCCCGATCTCATCTTCCTCGACGTCCGGATGCCCAAGCGCGACGGCTTCGACGTGGCCGACGCGGTGGTGGCGACCCGGGCCGAGCTGGTGTTCGTCACCGCCTACGACGCCTACGCGGTGCGGGCGTTCGCGGCCGGCGCGCTCGACTACCTGCTCAAGCCGGTCGACGCCGCCCAGGTCGGGCGGGCCCTCGACCGGGTCCGGGCCCGGTCGAGCGGGGCCGGGTGGCCGGAGCGGCTGGCGGTCCGCGACGGCAGCCGGTTCGTGTTCGTCCCGGTGGCGGAGCTGGACGCGGTGGTGGCCGACGGCAACTACGTCGAGCTGCGCGCCGCTGGCCGGCGCTACTCGCTGCGGTCCACCCTGGGCGCGGTGGCGGCCCGCCTCGACCCGGCGCGGTTCGTTCGGCTGCACCGCTCGGTGCTGGTGCGGACCGAGCAGATCGCGGCCATCGAGCCGCTGTTCCGCGGCGAGTACCTGGTGACCCTCACCGACGGCTCCACCTTCACGTCGTCGCGGACCCAGCGGGCCGCCCTGCGCGGCGCGCTCGGCCTGCCGGCGTGATCGCGTCCCGGGGCCGGGGCCGGCCGGTTCACCCGAACAGGCGGTACGGCGCCGGGATCTCGTCGGGCGCCGACACCACCGTGCCGAGATCGCGCAGCAGGCCGTCGCCCAGCGAGTAGATCCAGCCGTGGACGGTCAGCGGCTGGCCGCGCCGCCAGGCGTCCTGGACGATGGTCGTGTGGCACACGTTGGCCACCTGGGTGAAGACGTTGAGCTCGGCCAGCCGATCGGTGCGGGCCTCCGGGTCAGCGATGGCCTCCAGCTCGGCGCGGTGCCAGCGCTGGATGTCGCGGATGTGGCGCAGCCAGTTGTCGATGAGGCCCGACGCCTGGGGCGCCATCGCCGCCCGGATGCCACCGCAGCCGTAGTGGCCGCACACGATGACGTGCTTGATGCGCAGGACGTCGACGGCGTACTGCAGGACCGACAGGCAGTTGACGTCGGTGTGGCCGACCAGGTTGGCGACGTTGCGGTGGACGAACAGCTCGCCCGGGGCGCGGCCGATGATCTCGTTGGGCGGCAGGCGGCTGTCGGAGCACCCGATCCACAGGAGGTCGGGGTCCTGGATCGCCACCAGGCGCGAGAAGAAGTCGGGATCGCTGGCGGTCGCCGCGGCGGCCCACTGGCGGTTGGCGCGGAGGCACTCGTCGAGCAGGCGGGACACGCGCACCCTGTTAGCACAGCGGCCGGGGTCGCGGCGTCCTGGGCCGATCCGGCAACCACGCGAAAGTTCGACCATCACCAGCGCGACGGCGGTGTTCTCTTGCCGGGGATCCTGTGTTAACCACTCGGCCCCATGCAGGTCCGCATCGAAGACGTTTCCCCGGTCGAGAAGAAGCTCATCGTCGAGGTGCCGTGGCAGACGGTGGCCGATCGGCTCAACGTCGCCTACCGCGAGCTCGGCAAGGGCGTGGCCCTGCGTGGCTTCCGCAAGGGCAAGGCGCCCCGGTCGGTGCTCGAGCAGATCTACGCGCCGCGGGTCCACGCCGACGTCGCCGAGCAGCTCATCCGCGAGTCGTTCGCCTCGGCCAACCGCGACCACAAGCTGGGCGCCGTGGCCGAGCCGCGCGACCTCGAGGGCGCGCAGATCAAGCGTGGCGAACCGTTCGCCTACAACGCCATCGTCGAGATCAAGGGCGACATCGCGGTCGGGACCTACACTGGCCTGGCCATCGAGCGGCGCCGCCTCAACGTGCCCGAGGCCGAGGTCGACAAGGCCCTGGCGCAGCTCCAGAAGGAGCACACCGAGCTGCTGCCGATCGAGGGCCGCGACGTCACCGCGCCTGGCGACGTGGTCATCGCGTCGATCGTCGGCACCATCGGCGAGCACCCGGTCAACCAGCCGCGCTTCGGGGTCGACCTGGACGACGCCGAGCGCGAGCCGCTGCCCGGCCTGCGGGCGCTGCTGACCGGCCTGCCGTTCGCGACCACCGATCACCCGATCCAGCTCGACATCCCGGCCGATCACGCCGACGACACCCTCAAGGGCCGCACCGCCACGCTGACCGCGACCATCGTCGAGGTCCGCGCCAAGAGCGTGCCGGCCCTCGACGACGCCTTCGCCAAGGACACCGGCAAGGCCGACACCATCGACGGCCTGCGCGCCGCGATCCGCGCCGACCTCGAGGCGCGCGAGACCTCGATCATCACCAACGAGGCCCGCCAGGCCGCGCTGCGCGAGCTGGTCAAGGCCAACCAGATCCCGGTGGCCCAGAGCCTGGTCGAGCGGGCGGTGTTCGCGCAGTACAACCGGCTGCGTCAGATGCTGGGGATGCCGCCGGATCGCGAGGGCCAGGGCCTGTCGCCCGACCTGGTGGCCAAGATGTCGCCGGGCGGGGCCGACGAAGTCCGCGGCCAGCTGTTGCTCGAAGCCATCGCCGATCGCGAAAACGTGGTGGTGGCCGAGGAGGAGCTCAACCTCCAGATCGTCAGCGCCGCCCGCGCCAAGAACCAGTCGCCCCAGAAGCTGCGGGCCGAGTGGGAGCGCGACGGCCGCCTCGACAACGCCCGGTGGTCGCTGCGCCAGGACAAGGTGCTCGACTTTCTGGTCGCCAACGCCGCGGTGACCGAGGTCGATCAGCTGACCCAGCCGGCGCCCGAGGTGTCGGCCGACGAGGTCCAGCAGGTCGCGGACAGCGGCATCCACGAGGAGACCCCCCACGTCCACGGCCCCGACTGCGGCCACGATCACTGAACGCGCCGGTCGGCGTCGCGCCTGGCCTCGGCGCTACTGCGTCAGCGTCGGCAGGCAGCACGCGCGGGGCGTGATCGCGAGGATGCCGCCGCGGGCGTCGAGTTCGATCGCGCAGCACGCCTCGACCAGCGCCCGCAGGCGGGCTCGGCCGCGTCGGACCCGGGACTTCATCGACGTGACCGACACCCCGGCCTCGGCCGCCGCCGCGGCGACGGTCAGCCCGCGCAGCTCGACCAGCGACACCGCCTCCCGGTACGGCGGCGGCAGCGCGGCGACGAACAGCGCCAGGCACGGCGCCAGCAGCGCCGCCAGGTCGGGCCCGGCCGGCTCGGGCGGCGCCGGACCCTCGTCGTCCGACGTCGCGCGAGCGTCGAGCACCAACGGGTGGCGGGCCCGGGCCCGGCCGTGGTCGGCGATGGCGCTGCGCGCGACCTGGTAGAGCCACGCGGTGAAGCGGCGGTCGTCGCGGACCTGGGTGATGTTCCGGTGGACCCGCAAGCACACCTCCTGCAGGACGTCGTCGACGTCGGCGGCCGGGACCCGGGCCGCGACGAACGGGTGCAGGCGCGCGTTGAGCTCACGCCACGTGGGCGCCGCGGCGGGCGCCGCGGTCGCGCGAGGTGCGGGCGCGGCGCTCGACATCAGGTGCAGCAGGTGGGCGCGCAGCAGGCCGGCGCCGGTGGGGTGGTGGGCGCCGCGGCGGCCGGCCGCGCGCCGGTCGCGATCGCCCCTGGCCGTCGCGCCGCGATCGTCGCGGTGGCGACGAAGCGATCGGCCCCGGGCAGCCAGGCGTTGACGATGGCCGCGCTGCCCGCCGCGACGGTGACCTCGACGTCGACGAAGCCGGCCGCGACCAGCGCGGCGCGGTGGTCGTCGATCGACGCCGCGCCGGCCACGCACCCGGTCAGCGCCGCAGCCTGGGCCCGCAGCGCGGGCGGGATGGGGGCGATGGTCACCACGTCGGACAGCGCCAGCCGGCCGTCGGCGCGCAACACCCGGAACGCCTCGCGGTAGACCTCCGCCTTGTCAGGCGCCAGGTTGACCACGCAGTTCGACAGGATCACATCGACGCTGCCGTCGGCCACCGGCAGGTGCTCGATCTCGCCGAGGCGGAACTCGACGTTGGCCGTCCCCGCCTTGGTGGCGTTGGCGCGCGCCAGCGTGACCATGTCGGGCGTCATGTCGACGCCGATGACCCGGCCGGTGGGGCCGACCTGGCGGGCCGCCAGGAAGCAGTCGAAGCCGCCGCCGGCGCCCAGATCGAGCACGGTCTCGCCTCGGACCGTGACTGGCCAGCGGTCGGGTTGCCGCAGCCGGCAGGTTGGCCCTCGGCGGGCCGCGCTGGCGTCGGCGACCTGGTAGCTAAGGTCTGGGCGTGGGTCACGGTCTGCACCGGGCAGCACCCGGCAGCCGGGCGCGGCGTCGCGCTGGTCGCGCCGCGGGCGACGGCGCCGTAGTGGTCGCGCACCAGGGCGCGGGTCTCATCGTCAGGGCGGGCATCATCGGACATCGCTACCTCCTGTCCTGATGACGGACACGATCGCGGCCGGACGCAGCAAAAACGCCCGGCCGTGGTCGCCGGCACGATCTGGCAGGCCGCCGGGACGCGCGCGGCGGATGTCCCTGGGCGACGACGGCCATCTCTGCATCATGATATCTAAGGAGCATGGTGTCGATGGCTGGCGATCGCGCCGTCGTGGCGCCACGCGTTGGACGGCGCCCGCGTGTTCGCCGCGAGGCAGGGCGCCGATGATCCCGTCGCGCCAGGCGGTGGTGGCCGAGGCGGTCGGCACGGCGATGCTGGTCGCGGCCGTCGTCGGCTCGGGCATCATGGGGGAGCGCCTGGCCGGGGGCGACGTGGCGGTGGCGCTCCTGGCCAACACCATCGCGACCGGGGCCGCGCTGGTGGCCATCCTGCTGGCCCTCGGACCGGTGTCTGGCGCCCACTTGAACCCGGTGGTCACGCTCTACCTCGGCGGGGTCCGGGGCCGGCTGGGGCTGGCGGCCGCCTACGTCGGGGCGCAGCTGGTGGGTGCCGCCCTCGGCGCGGTGGCCGCGAACGCGATGTTCGAGCTGCCGGCGGTCGAGCTGTCCCACCACGTCCGCCGTGGGGCTGCGCAGTGGCTCGGCGAGGGCATCGCCACTTTCGGGCTGGTCGGCGTGATCATCGGCACGGGGCGGCGTCGCCCTGGCGCGGTGCCGGCGGCGGTGGCTGCCTACATCGTCGCCGCGTACTGGTTCACCTCGTCCACCTCGTTCGCCAACCCGGCGGTCACCTGCGGCCGCATCCTGAGCGACTCCTTCGCGGGGATCCGGCCGGCGGACGCGCCGGGGTTCATCCTCGCCCAGCTGGTCGGGGGCGGGCTCGGCGCGGCCCTGTTCGGGTGGCTGGTGCCCGTCGACGAGCCGGCATCAGGCTGACGGCCCGCCGCTCCTGCCGGCCCCTCGGATCCCCCCCGAAATGGCAGGAGCCGAGCGTGTTGCCCCGGAGCCATCTGCCCCGTACAGTCGGTCCCAGATGGACATCAAGAACTACCTGGTCCCGACGGTCATCGAGCAGACCCACCGGGGGGAGCGCGGCTGGGACATCTACTCCCGGCTACTCAAGGACCGGATCATCTTCCTGGGCACCGCCATCGACGACCAGATCGCCAACGTCGTGGTCGCCCAGCTGTTGTTCTTGGAGTCCGAGGACCCCGACAAGGACATCCAGATCTACATCAACTCGCCGGGCGGCCACGTCACCGCCGGCATGGCCATCTACGACACCATGCAGTACGTCCGCTGCGACGTGTCGACCTTGTGCCTCGGGCAGGCGGCGTCGATGGGCGCCTTCCTGCTGGCCGGCGGCACCCACGGCAAGCGGTTCGCGCTGCCCAACGCGCGCGTGATGATCCACCAGCCGCTGGCCGGCTTCCAGGGCCAGGCCACCGAGATCGAGATCCACGCCCGCGAGCTGCTCAAGACCCGCGAGAACCTCAACAAGCTCCTGGCCAAGCACACCGGCCAGCCGCTCGAGAAGATCCAGCAGGACACCGAGCGCGACTACTTCATGGGGTCGGAGACCGCCAAGGAGTACGGCCTCATCGACGAGGTGCTGGTCCGCAAGAAGCCCGACGGCAAGGACGCGAAGTAGAGCCGTTGGCCATGCCCGTCGAAAAGCGCGACGCCTCGCTCACCTGCTCCTTCTGCGGCAAGTCGCAGAAGGAGGTCAAGAAGCTCATCGCCGGGCCGACGGTCTACATCTGCGACGAGTGCATCGGCCTGTGCAACGACATCATCGCCGAAGAGATCGAGAAGGATGAGCCTGGCTACGGCGCCGGCGTCATCCCCAAGCCGGCCCAGATCAAGAAGGTCCTCGACGAGTACGTGATCGGCCAGGACCGGGCCAAGAAGATCCTGTCGGTGGCGGTGCACAACCACTACAAGCGCATCGACCAGAAGGGCGACAAGCTCGACGACGACGTCGAGCTGCAGAAGTCGAACATCTTGCTCCTGGGCCCGACCGGCTCGGGCAAGACCCTCCTGGCCCAGACCTTGGCCCGCATCCTCAACGTCCCGTTCGCCATCGCCGACGCCACCAACCTCACCGAGGCCGGCTACGTCGGCGAGGACGTCGAGAACATCATCGTCTCGCTCCTGCACAACGCCGACCACGACATCGAGCGGGCCCAGCGCGGCATCGTCTACATCGACGAGATCGACAAGATCGCCCGCAAGAGCGACAACCCGTCGATCACCCGCGACGTGTCGGGCGAGGGCGTGCAGCAGGCGCTGCTCAAGATCATCGAGCACGCTGGCGTCGGTGCCGCCCAGGGCGGCCGCAAGCACCCGCGGCAAGAGTTCCTCCAGATCGACACCACCAACATCCTGTTCATCTGCGGCGGGGCGTTCGTCGGGCTCGAGGACATCATCGAGAACCGCATCGGCCAGAAGATGATCGGCTTCGGCGCGGCGATGAAGACCAACGCGCCCAAGCTGTCGCAGTGGGACCTGCTGCAGCAGGTGCAGCCCGAGGATCTGCTCAAGTACGGCATGATCCCCGAGTTCATCGGCCGCCTGCCGGTGATCGCGCCGCTGCACGAGCTGTCGGAGGAGGCCCTGGTCCAGATCCTGACCCAGCCCAAGAACGCGCTGGTCAAGCAGTACCAGAAGCTGTTCGAGATGGACGGGGTCAAGCTCAAGTTCGGGCGTGGGGCGCTGTCCAAGGTGGCGCAGCTGGCGTCGACCCAGAAGAGCGGCGCGCGCGGGTTGCGCGCGATCCTCGAGAGCGCGCTGATGGACATCATGTTCGAGATCCCGGGGCAGCCGGCCAGCGAGGTCATCGTCAACGAGGACGTGATCGAGAAGCACGCCACGCCGCTCATCACCTACGCCAAAGAGCCCCGGGTCGCCGACGCCTGAGCGTCGGAGTGCCGACGCCTGAGCGGCGGGTCACCGACGCCTGAGCGGCAGGGCGACAGACGGTCGGGCCCGCGGTGTAGGTTTGGGGCATGACCAAGATCGATCGTGCGACCGCGCCGCGCAGCGCGGGGTCGCGGTACCCGGCGCCGTTCGATGCGCCCTGTGTGGCTCGTTCGGCGCTGCGCCTGGGTGACGCCGCGGGCCTCACCCAGTTCGGCGTCAACCTGCTCCGACTGCCGCCGGGCGCGTGGTCGAGCCAGCGCCACTGGCACGCCCGGGAGGACGAGTTCGTCTACGTGCTGGTGGGCGAGGTGGTGCTGGTGACCGATGCCGGCGAGGAGGTGCTGGGCCCAGGAGACGCGGCCGGGTTCCCGGCCGGCCGACGCGACGGCCACTGCCTGCAGAACCGGAGCCAGGTCGACGCCGAGGTGCTGGTAGTCGGCTCGCGCGATGACACCGACTGGGGCGAGTATCCCGACATCGACATGAAGTTCGAGCCGGGCCGGTACTCGGGCGGGGGCGGGTTCGTTCGCAAGGACGGCACCCGGTACTGACGGCGCCAGGCGCCCGGACGACGTTTCGGACGGCGCGACGTGTCCAGGTGTGGCCGGAACTCGGCCGGCGACGGCCGGATCTCGGACGCCTGTCCGGATCTCGGACGGGGCGGGACGTGCGATCAGGCGGTTGCGGTCGGCACGTGACGTGCTCTATCACGCGAGCATGAGCCGCGCGGTGTGAAACGGTGGGGTGAGCAGGGTGGCGGGCGGTGGGCGACGGACGGCGTGAAGGTGTCGGGCGGGCGGGCGAGCGAGGGGGTGTGAGGGAGCGCGCGGCGGTAGGGCGGCAGGGGCGGGGGATGGCGGCGAGGTCGGGAGGCCGTGGCGTGGCGTGGCGGTCTTTGACAATCGAAGAGACGATCAGGGGCCTCGGCCGGTCAGGCCCAGCTCGGCGGCGTGCGGGCGCAGCGCCTCGATGATGAACCCCAGGTGGGCGTCCAGCTCGACCGCGAGCAGCGCGGCGCCGGCGGTGACCTCGTCGCGATCGACGGTGGCCGCGAAGCGCTTGTCCTTCAACCGCTTCTTGACGGAGCTGACCTCGAGCGACGAGATGCCGTCGGGACGGACCAGGCAGCACGCCATCACGAAGCCGGTCGGCTCGTCGCACGCCACCAGCGCGTGGTCGAGCCGGGTCTGGTAGGCGACGCCCCACCGCGTGTAGTGGGCTGACACCGCGTGGGCGACGAGCGGGAGGTCGCGGTCGCGCAGCCAGGCGACGATCCGGTGGGGATGCTCGTCGGGCCACCGCTCGTAGTCGGCGTCGTGGAGCAGGCCGGCCAGGCCCCAGGTCTCGACATCGTCGGCGCCGTCGCCGTAGCGGTACGCCGCGGCGCGCATGACCAACTCGACGGCCCGCGCGTGGCGTCGCAGCGACTCTCCTGGGGTCCAGTCGGTGAGGAGCGTCCAGGCCTCGGCGCGGGTCAGCATGCCGCCAGGGTACTGCACGGCGGCGGGCGTGGTCACCGCGGCGCGCGGTGCCGCGGCCGCGTGGAGCGGCCGGGCGTGGCGGCACCGAGCGGCTCACAGCAACGGCAGGGTCACCGTGCCGACCGCGTAGGCCGACAGCGCGTCGACGTCCCACGCCCCCAGCGCCAGATCGCAGTGGTAGTTCGAGAACGTGTCCAGGCCCGTGAGCCAGCCGGCCGGATCGATTAGCTCGATGGGGCCGTTGAGCGCGTAGGTCCGGCTCTCGATCCACGCCATCGAGGCGGTCCGCCGGTCGGTGGGGTCGGTGATCTCGAGCTCGCTGATGCGGCGGGTCAGCGCGGCCCGCGCGGTCGGGTCGGTGGTGCGCGCCAGGTCGTCCTGGAGCGCGCGCAGCCGCTGGGCCCGGAACGCGGTGGCGTCGGTCGTGCCCAGGGCGGCCTGCATCAGCTGGGTGCTGATCGAGAACGCCGCGGTGCGACGCGCGGCCAGGAGCTGCGGTGGCACCGTGTACACCGTCGCGTCGGGCTGGTTCGGGTCTAGGTAGTCGCGGCGACGGAACCGAAAGCCGCCCTGGCGCAACTCGAGATCGAACGGCTCGAGCGCCTCGAAGCCCTGGGCCATGACCACCTCGTTGACCGACTCGAACAGCGGCTCGCTGCGCAGGGCGACCTGGGCGCCGAGCAGCGGGTGCGTCGTCACCGCGACGCCATCGACGGTCACGCGGTCGACCGCCAGACCCACCGTGGGGCCGTGGGAGCGTGGCGCCACCGGCGCCTCGCTGCGCAGGACCCGGTCCAGGTCTGGCTCGCCCGGCAGCGCGAAGGTGTAGCCGCTGACGCCGCGTCGCTCGTCGGTGGGGTCGGGGTTGGTGGCCAGGCGCACCTGGAGAAAGCCACGGTACGAACACACCACCTGGCTCACGGGTTGGCCTCCGCGTAGGCGACGATCTGGTCGCGGACGTAGGCGACGTTCTTGGCGATGAACGCGACGCGGCTCGGCACGCCGGGCGCGGCGGCCAGCGCCGCGAAGCCGTCGGCCAGGTGCGAGAAGCGCTCGCCCAGCTGGACGTGGAAGCTGCGGCGGTCGCGGTACTCGCGGACGGGGCCGTCGAGCTCGAAGGTGAACGACGCAGCGTGGCAACCGTCCCCGGCCGGGAGGGTCACCAGCAGCTCACCGACCGGGCGCACCACCATCGTCATGAGCGGGAAGAACGCCACGTGCTGGTACATGGCCAGGTCGGCAGCAGTGGCGTCGCTGCCGCCGTACTGGCGCGCCAGCAACAACAAGATCAGCTCGTAGGCGCGGACGCCGAGTGACGCCAGGGCCACCGCGTGGGGATCGGTGAACAGGCACAGGCTGGCGTCCGGGTTGACGTCGCCGTGGGGGAAGCTGACCGGGTTGCTGGCCACGGGGCGCACGCCGGCGGCGCGGGCGTCGGGGGTGAGCCGGTCCCAGGCGGCGCGCATCTGCCGGACCCGCGCGTAGTGGGAGGTGGTGTCGGCGTTGAGCCCCTCGAGGGTCGCGGCCTGGGCCAGGCTCGGCGTCGCGCCCTCACCCTGGATGCGGATGAGGTCGATCGCGGTCAACGCGGTGGCCAGGTCGGTGACCCGCAACAGCGTGATGTCGTACCAGATCTGACCGGGGCTGGCGCCGAAGGCGGCGTTGTCGAGCTGGGGCGCCTTGGGATCGAGGAACAGGGTCGCGGCGGTCGGCGCGTCCGGCGCGCCGAGGGTGACGAAGCCATCGCGCAGGCGCTCGTAGATCTCGGCCACCGAGGCGTACTGGTTGTGGGGTGGGTGCGGCACCGGCTCGTTGCACGGCGCCTCCAGCTGCTCGGCCAGGGTCAGGAACTCGTCGCCGAACGGCATGAGCGCCAGCGGCAGGTCGAGCTGGTAGTAGAACGGCGGGAGCGGCAGGTTCGGGCGATCGAAGTTGGGCGGGGCGCCGATGGCGACCAGCAGGTTCGACACCAGGCCCAGGTGCTCCATCTCCTGCCGGGCGATCAGCAAGAGGTTCATCACGAAGCCGCGGAGCGTCTCGCTGTCGGCGGGCGCCAGCGCGGGCGCGGTGAAGTCCAGGGAGAACGCCGCGTACAGGTACTGGCACATGATCGCGTGCTCGATCTCGGCGGCGCGGCCGAGGGCGTCGATCAACTCTTCGCGGGTGCGGATCGGGGCGATCGGCGGCGGGGCAGTGACGGCGGCGATGGACGCCAGGCTCATCGGCAGACTCCAGGTGAGGGCGCGGCCGCCGGGATCGCGGGGCTGCGGGGTTGGGCTCGGAAGGTTGGCGTCAGGGATCTGGGACCGTCTGGGGCATCGTCGACGCGGTCGAGGTCCGCCCGGTGTGGCGCCGTGACGGCTCCCGCCGGAGGCCGGGCGGTCACGGTTGGGGCCCCCGAAGCGGGATGTCGGTCGAGGAGCGCAATCGAGGCGCCCCGCGGGCAAAGCGCCGGCGAGGAGCGGAAGGACGCGTCCTCGTTGGACGGGACCTGCGCATCGGAGCCGGCGACGCTGCCCCCAGGGATGCATCGGCTGCGAAACCGATCGAGAGTCCCATCTGGGGGCCCTAGCCGGTCAGGCCGAAGCTGCGTGGGTCGAGGCCGAGCCGCGCCACCATGGCGGGGTCGGCGGCCCGGCGCGTGGCCGGTGGGACGAACAGCGTCGATGCGGTGGTCAGGCGGAGCGCGGGCAGGTCGGCCAGGCGGACGTGATCGATGCGGGGCTTGCAGGTCGGCAGCTGGGCTGCCTCGTAGACGACCACCACGTGGTCACCGCCGTAGGCGCCGGTGAGCTCGGCCACCAGGAGCCGTACGTTGTCGGCGTTGGTGCGGCCCGGGTTCCACGCCAGGTCACCGACCGCGCCGATCTGCCAGACGATCAGGGCCGCCGACGGATCGGGCTGGCGGTGGTAGACCAGCAGATCGGTCGCTTCGTACTGCGCGCAGCCGACCACGGCCGGGTCGAGGCCGAGGTCCGCGAACAGGCAGTCCTCGGCGGATACCCCGGGCTCCATGATGGCTCGGAGGCCCTCGGCGCGGGCACGCCGGATGGCGTCATGGGACGGGTAGACGAACACGCCGGGGTGACCGTAGAACGCCGCGCACACCGTCCGGCCCGCGCGCACGCCGGCCAACAGCGACTGGGTCATCGCCTCGTAGGTGGCGTGGCGCGGTTGGCCAGGAACGTAGAAGCGCGCCAGCGACTGCGCGCGTGGCGCGATGCCGCGGATGGTGGTCTCGGTGATGACGTCGGCCACCACGTAGTGGACCTCGTCGGCACGCGCCATCCACGCCCGCGCATCCAGCGTCATGTGGCCCACGGCCTTGATGCCGGTGCCGACGACGACGAGGAGGCCGCTCACTCGGTCGGTTCCGTCGGCGCGGGCGCGGCGGCGTAGATCACGGCCGGCTGCGCTGGCGCGCTGGCGTAGATGACCGGTGCGCAGGCGTAGATGACCTGGGCCTGGGGGGCGCCGGCGGCGTAGATGACCTGGGCGTGCGGCGCGCCGGCGGCGTAGATGACCTGGGCGTGCGGCGCGCCGGCGGCGTAGATGACCTGGGCCTGGGGGGCGCCGGCGGCGTAGATGACCTGGGCCTGGGGTGCGCCGGCGGCGCAGATGACCTGGGCCTGGGGGCGCCGGCGGCGTAGATGACCTGGGCGTGCGGTGCTCCGGCGGCGTAGATGACCTGGGCCTGGGGGGCGCCGGCGGCGTAGATGACCTGGGCCTGCGGTGCTCCGGCGGCGTAGATGACCTGGGCCTGGGGGGCGCCGGCGGCCTGGATAACCTGGGCCTGGGGGCGCCGGCGGCGTAGATGACCTGGGCCTGGGGGGCACCGGCGGCGTAGATGACCTGGGCCTGGGGGGCACCGGCGGCGTAGATGACCTGGGCCTGGGCGCGCCAGCGGCGGCTAGATGACCTGCCGGCCTGGGGGCGCCGGCGGCGTAGATGACCTGGGCTTGCGGCGCGCCGGCGGCGTAGATGACCTGGGCGTGCGGCGCGCCTGCGGCGTAGATGACCTGGGCCTGGGGGGCGCCTGCGGCGTAGATGACCTGGGCCTGGGGGGCACCGGCGGCGTAGATGACCTGGGCCTGGGGGGCACCGGCGGCGTAGATGACCTGGGCCTGGGGGGCGCCGGCGGCGTAGATGACGGCGCCGGGCTGTGCCCCGGACGCGTAGATGACCGCCGCACCCGCGGCATAGATGACCGCGGCGTTGGCCTGACGTCCGGCAGTGGCGTGGAGGAGGCCCGGGTCCCCGGTCCGCAGCACGGCCTTGTCGTCCTCGGACAGGTCGGCGGCGGCGATCGCCGCGGCGGGATCCTCGCTGTAGGCCTGTTGCGCAGCCGGGTCGTTGGACAGGTCGGCGAGGTACTGGAGCAGGCTCTTCATGGCGGCAACCCTTGCTAAGTGGACGTTTGACTACGGGGTGGGGGTCAGGGAGCGGGCGAGGCGGAAGCCGAGCGACACGTCGCGCACCACCGAGGCGGTGCTGTGGCGGGTCGCCGCGCGCAGGAGGAACGAGTCGAACAGGAAGCAGCCGCCGCGCAGGGTGCGATCGCAGGGCGGGTCGCTGGCGCGGACGCCGTCAGGCACCAGGTAGCGTCCGCGCGTGATCGCCGGCCCCTCGCGGCGGTACTCGTCGGCGCACCACTCGACGACGTTGCCAGCCAGGCCGCGCGCCAGGTACGGGCTGGTGTCGACGGGGAACTCGTCGATCGCGGCCGGCCGCAGGCTCGACTCGCGGCTCAGCCGCATGCAGGCCCACGTGGCGTCGAAGTGATCGCCCCACGGGAACGCCCGGGCGTCGGCGCCGCGCGCGGCCTTCTCGAACTCGAGCTCGCCGGGCAGGCGATAGCGGCGGCCGGTGCGGGCCGACAGCCACTCGGCGTAGTGCATCGCGCTGTGCCAGTTGACCATGAAGGTCGGCAGGGCGGGGGCCCAGGTCAGCCCCTCGTCGTCGGCGCCCGCCTCGAACAGCCCGTCGGCGTTGCGGGTCCAGATGAGCGTGCCGGCCTCGCCGGCCGTGGTCCCGCGGTGGCGCGGCACGACGGCCAAGGCGATCTCCTCTGCCTCGGGCCGGCCTTCGCTTATCAGCGCGTTGACCATGGCCAGCAGCTCGGCGTTGGTCACCGGGTGGCGGCGCAGCGCGAACCCGTCGACCCACACCTGCTGGCGCGGCATCACCTCGCCGGCCGCCAGCGGGTCTCCCCCGCACCAGAACGGACCGCCGGCGACGTACACCTCGTCGTCGTCGAGTTCGCCCAGCCGCGGCAGCACCACCGGCGTCGGCTCGGTGCTGCCGGGGCGGATCGGGTTCCAGTGCTCTTGGCGCCCGATCGACACCGGGTAGCGGACCTCGTGGTGGCCGGGCGCCCGCAGGATCAGCAGGTAGCTGCCGCGCTCCAGCTCGAGCTCGTGGAGCGGCGCCGGGCCCAGGTCGCGGACGTGGTGGTCGACCAGCCGCCGGCCACGCGTCTCGTAGCGCCGCAGCTCGATCTGGGCCGACGGCGTGGTGCGCAGCGTGAGCAGGCCGCGCCCGGCCAGGTATGCGCTGTGGGCGCCGCGATCGTGGGCCCGCAGCTGCTGCTCGATGGTGCGCGCGGCCGGATCGCGCCGGGCCTCGGCGGCCTGGTGCAGCTCGCGGTAGTGGGCCGCCAGAAGCGCGTGGGCCTCCGGCAGCTCGGCCTCGGTCAGCGACAAGTCGATCAGCCGGTTGCGCTCGACGGTCACCAGATCGGCCTCGAGGCGCTTGCCGTGGGCGGCGTCCTCGATGTCCCAGCCCGGCTCCTTGGCCTCGGCCGGCGCCGACGGCGGCAGCGGATCCAAGATGGCCCGGGCGCGGCGGATCAGCTCGGCGGACTCGCGCTCGAGCTCGGCGATCCGCGGCCCCATCTGCTCGGCCTGCGTCAGCAGCTCGCGGGCCCGCTCGCGCTTGCGGGCGCCGTCGAGGAACTCGGCCACCTCGACCGCGATGGCGGCGCCGTCGGGGTACCGCTCGGCGGCGTCGGTGCTGGTGGCGCGGCCGGCGATCGCCAGCAGCTCGTCGGGGATGGGCCGCTCGGGGCTGGCCACGATGGCGCTCAGCATGCCCATCCGCTCGCTGAGGCCGGGGGGCTTGCCGGTCAAGATCTCGCGCAGGATCATCCCGAGCGCGTACACGTCTGCCGGCGGTCCCAGCAGCGCCCCGCCGCTGGCCTGCTCCGGCGCCATGTACCCCGCGGTGCCGGCGATGGCGCCGGCCTGGCTGAGCATCGAGTCGTCGTCCCCGCGCGACGACGACAGGGTCGGCTCGTCGCTGTGCGTCTGCTGGCCGATGCGCGCCAGGCCCCAGTCGAGCACTAGCACCTCGCCGAACGGGCCGAGCATGATGTTGGCCGGCTTGAGATCGCGATGCACCACGCCGCGGGTGTGGGCGTAGCCAACCGCCTCGCACACCCGGTGGAAACAGTCGATCAAGCGGCGGAACGACACCCCGCCCGGCTCCGGCGCCCAGCCCTCGGTCGAGGCGGCGTGGACCGCCTCGATCACCGCCGACAGGGTCCGCCCGCGCACCTCCGACATCGTGTAGTACGGGCGCCCGTCGTCGAGCGTCCCGATCTCGTGGACCGGGACGATGCTCGGGTGCTGGAGCTGGGCGGTGATCTGGGCCTCCTGGATGAACCGCGCCGCCGCGACGTCGTCGTCGTCCCACCAGTCGCCCAGGACCTTGATGACCAGATCGCGCCGAAGCAGGCGGTCGTAGACCCGGTGGACGTCGCCCTGGCCTCCCGCCGCCAGGTGCTCGCCGAGCTCGTAGCGCACCGGCATGACGACCGCCGGGGTGGTCTCGCTGCGCTGACCCCCGCCGAGCGTGACGGCGTTGCGCAGCTGGGTGCCCACCGCGGTCGCCGCGAGGCTGGCGCCCCCGCGCTGGGCGTCGCCGCTGACCGGGGTGGCCCGGTCGCGGTCTAGCGGGTCGGCTGGGCTCCCCTCTGGCTCAGACACGTACCCCTACGGTACCAGCATTCGCCTACGGTCGATCGTGTGTCGGCCGGGAACTGTCACCGCCGGCGCGGCGCCTGTGTCACCGGCGCCCCGGCGTCACCGCCCGACGCTGGCGCCGTGGCCGCCCGTCGATCCGGCCCGGCGCCGTGAGCCAGCCTCGGCTTGCTGACCGCGCGTGGGTCGGGCAGGGTGCCGCACCATGCATCCCATCGCCCGCCTCTGGCGGTACGCGCGGGCCTACCGCGGTCGCATCCACCGGGCGATCGCCTACACCATCGCCAACAAGCTCTTCGACATCCTGCCCGAGGTGTTGATCGGCATCGCCGTCGACGTGGTGGTCCGTCGCCAGGGCTCGTGGCTGGCCGGCCTGGGCGTCACCTCGGTCACCACCCAGCTGTACCTGCTGGCCGGCCTGACCGCGGTCATCTGGATGAGCGAGAGCGCGTTCGAGTACGCCTACGAGGTGGCGTGGCGCGACCTGGCCCAGGCGCTGCAGCACGACCTGCGGATGGACGTGTACCGCCACGTCCAGGCCCTCGACGTGGCGTACTTCGAGGACAAGCAGAGCGGCGCGCTCCTGAGCGTGCTGGGCGAGGACGTCAACCAGCTCGAGCGGTTCGTCAACAGCGGGGTCGCACAGATCATCCAGGTCATCGCGTCGACCCTCCTGTGCGGCGTGGCGTTCGTGGTCCTGGCCCCGGGCACCGCGGTGTTCGCGCTGTTGCCCATCCCGGTGATCCTCTACGGCGCGTACTGGTTCCAGGGCCGGCTCGAGGCCCGCTACCTCAAGGTCCGCGCCGACGCCGCGATCCTGAGCGGCCTGGTCGCCAACAACCTGGGCGGCCTGGCCACCATCCGCGCGTTCGGCCGCGAGGCCCACGAGGCGGCCCGGGTCAGCGCCGGCAGCGACGCCTATCAGCACGCCAACCGCCACGCGATCCGCCTGTCGAGCGCCATCACGCCCATCATCCGCATGGCCATCATGGCCGGATTCATCGCCACCCTGGTGGTGGGCGGGCGGCTGACCCTCGACGGCACCATGCAGGTCGGCGCCTACTCGGTGTTCGTGTTCCTCACCCAGCGCCTCCTGTGGCCGCTGACCCGGCTGGCCGAGGTGACCGACATGTACAACCGATCGATGGCGTCGACCCGGCGCGCGCTGGACCTGCTCGACACCGAGGTGGCCCACCCCGCTGGCACCGCGCCGGTCGGCGACGCCGCCCGCGGCGACCTGGTGCTCGACCGGGTCGAGTTCCACTACGACGACGCGGCGCCGGTCCTGCGCGGCCTGTCGATCACCGCCGCGGCGGGCAAGACCACCGCGCTGGTCGGCACCACCGGGGCCGGCAAGAGCACGGTGATGAAGCTCCTGCTCAAGTTCTACCGGCCGACCGGCGGCACCATCCGGCTGGGCGGACGGGACCTGGTCGAGCTGGCCGACGCCGAGGTGCGCGCGGCCATCGGCTACGTCGGCCAGGACGTGTTCCTCATCGACGGCACCATCGCCGACAACATCCGCTACGGTCGCCTCGACGCCACCGACGCCGAGGTCGAGGCCGCGGCCAGGGCCGCCGCCGCCCACGACTTCATCGTCGGCCTGCCCGGCGGCTACGCGACCCGGGTCGGCGAGCGCGGCCAGAAGCTCTCGGGCGGGCAGCGCCAGCGGCTGGCCATCGCCCGGGCCCTGGTGCGCGACCCCGCCATCCTCATCCTCGACGAGGCCACCAGCGCCGTCGACAACGAGACCGAGGCCGCCATCGCCCGGGCCCTGGCCGCCATCACCGCCGGCCGCACCACGCTGATGGTGGCCCACCGGCTGTCGACCATCCGCCACGCCGACCTGATCTGCGTGCTCGAGCACGGCCAGGTCATCGAGCGCGGCACCCACGCCGAGCTGGTCGCGGCCGGCGGCGCCTACGCCGCGCTGTGGCGGCTGCAGACCGGCGGGTAGCCGACGGCCGGCGCGGCGCCGCGGTCCCGAAAATGCGGGCGGCCCGCCGGGACGCCGACGGGCCGCGGGGGAGCTACCGGACGGTCCCGTCAGGGCGTGACGGTCAGGACGCCCAGGTTGCTCGGGCTGAAGCTCAGGCCGGCGTTGCTGCCGGCGCCGTCGAGATCGCAGTACGTCCAGTTCACGCCGTCGAGCGAGAAGCGCGACGCGTAGCGGTAGGAGCCGGGCGCCGGCGCCGTGAACTGGGCCTGGTACTCGTCGTCGTTGCCGGCCTGGACGTTGAACGCCGCGCTCACCCAGGTGAAGCCGGCCTGGTTCTCGGGGTTGACCGAGGCTGGCCCGAAGCCGACCTGGCTGCGGACGATGGGGTTGGCGCCGCCGGCCTCGGTCACGCCGGCCTCGAACAGCCGCGCGAAGATCGAGCCGGTGGTCGCGCCGGTGACCGCGGTCAGGGTCGGTGGGAACTGCAGCGCGCAGTAGTCCGCCTCGTACGGCTGGTTGGTCTCGTTGGCGGTGCAGGCGCACACCGCCGGCGCGGTCGCGCTGTTGCGCGGATCCGGCGCGATCACGCCGAAGTCGGTGGCGTTGTTGGCGCCGTCGCTGCAGCCGTTGTTGCGCCGCTGGATGGCGGTGATGTTCGACGGGGCCGGCGCGGCGGCGGCGCCCTCGAAGCAGTTGGCGGTCCCGAACCCGACGAAGTCGACGACGCCAGCGGTCGGGCAGCTGCCGGTCAGCGGCGTGATCGAGCTGGTGAGCGCGACCTTGCCGTTGGTACCGGACATGTTGATGGTGCCCGTCACCTCAGGGGTGGGCAGCGCCGCGCCGACCGCGCCGCCGCTGGCCTCGGCGACCAGGAGGTAGCCGCCGGCCGGGACCGTGGCGGTGGGCAGCGCCGTCACCGACCAGGTCGTCCCGGCCGCCGACGCGTACTGGATGGCCATGCCTGCGGTGCTCACGGCCGCGGTGCCGCCGTTGTGGAGGACCACAAAGTCACGGTTGAACGGGGCGCCAGCGTTGCCGCCGCCGCCGTAGACCTGGCTGATCACCAGGCCGGTCGCACACGGCGCCTCGACGCTGGTGGTGAAGCCGGTGGCCTGGGTGAAGGTCGAGGCCAGGCCGGTGCCGCCGGCGCTCTGGGCCGCGGTGGTGACCCGGATCTTGTACGCGGTGCCGTTGGCCAGCGCCGGCGCCGGCGTCGCGGTCGCCACCGTGTCGCCAGCGGACATCACGGCGGTCGCGCCGGCGAACGCCACGCAGCTCGCGAAGTCGTCCGACGACACCTGGAGCGCGCCGGTGCAGGGGCCGGCCGTGGTCTGGGTGGTGAGGGTCGCCGGGGTCATCGCCAGGTCGAAGGTGACCGCGACGGTGGTCAGCGGCGAGACCGCGGTGGCGGCGTCGGCCGGGGCGGTCGACACCACGACCGGAGCGACCGCGTTGATGGTCAGGGTCACCGCGGCCGCGGCCGAGGTCAGCGCGCCGTCGGTGGCCGTGAAGGTGAAGCCGTCGGGGCCGCTGTAGCCGGCGGCGGGCGTGTAGACGACCGTCGCGGTGAACGCGGAGGCCGGGGTGATCGCGCCCAGGGTGCCGTGGGCCGGGGCGGCGGCGACGGCGAAGGTGACCGAGGCCGAGTCGACGTCGGTGGCCGCCAGCGTGAGGGTCACCGGCGCGCCGGCGTTGGTCGAGGCCGACTGGGCCAGGGCGACCGGCGCGTCGTTGATCGGGTTGATCGTGACGCCCACGGTCGCGGTGGCCGTGTCACCGTCGGCGTCGGTCACGGTGTAGGCGTAGCTGTCGGCGCCGGCGTAGTCGGCCGCCGGCACGTAGGTGATCGAGCCGTCGGCCTCGACGGTGGCCGTGCCGTGGGTGGGCGCCGTGGTGACGGTGACGACCAGGCCGCCGTCGCCCAGGCCGGTGTCGTTGGCCAGGACCGTGGTGGTGGCCGCGGTGTCCTCGTCGAGCGTGACGGCGTCGGCGACCGCGACCGGCACGTCGTCGACCGGGGTGATGGTGACCGTGACGTGGCCGACGTCGGTCAAGACGCCGTCGGTGACGGTGTAGTCGAAGCCGCCGGTGCCGTTGACGTCGGGGGCCGGGGTGAAGGTGATGACGCCGAGCGTCAGCGAGACCGTGCCGTTGGTCGGGTTCGACACCGCCGCGACCGACAACGGATCGAGGTCGGGGTCGGTGTCGTTGCTGGTGAGCGCGGCGGCGGCGATGACCGCCGGCACGTCCTCGTCGGTCGTCACGCTGTCGTCGACCGCCACCGGCGGGTCGTTGACGTTGCCCACCGACACCCGGACCAGGCCCACGTCGGTCAGCGCGCCGTCGGACACGGTGTACTCGAACGACGCCAGGCCGGTGAACCCGGGGCTCGGAGTGAAGGTGGTGACACCGGCGGCGCGGCTGACGGTGCCGTTGACGGCGGCGCCGACCGCGGTGATCGCCAGCGCCGGGCCGTCGACGTCGGTGTCGTTGGCCAGGAGCGTGGCGTCGGTGAAGGTGACCGCCAGGTCCTGGCTGGTCGCGCCGGCGTCGTCGACCGCGACCGGGGCGTCGTTGACCGGGGTGACCGTGACGGTGACGTGGCCGGTGTCGGTCAGGGTGCCGTCGGACACGGTGTAGTCGAAGCCGGCGGTGCCGTTGAAGTTGGCGGCGGGGGTGAAGGTGACGGTGGTGCCGGCCAGGGCCACGGTGCCGTTGGTGGCGGCGGCGACCGCGGTGACGGTGAGCGTCGGGCCGTCGACGTCGGTGTCGTTGGCCAGGAGCGTCGCCGCGGTGATGGTGGCGGCGGTGTCCTCGGCGGTGGTGACGGCGTCGTCGACCGCGACCGGGGCGTCGTTGACCGGGGTGACGGTGACGGTCACCAGGCCGGTGGCGGTCGCCGCGCCATCGGACACGGTGTACTCGAAGCTGGCCGTGCCATTGAAGTCGGCGGACGGGGTGAACGTGACGTCGCCGCCGGCCAGGGCCACCGTGCCGTTGGTGGCGTTGGCCACGGCGGTGACCGACAAGGCGTCGCCGTCGGCGTCGGTGTCGTTGGCGACCAGCGTGGTCGCGGCGATCACCGCGGCGGTGTCCTCGGGGGTGGTGGCGGTGTCGTCGACCGCGACCGGCGGGTCGTTGGCGCCGCCGACCGTCACGGTCACGGTGCCGGTGTCGGTCAAGGTGCCGTCGGACACGGTGTACGTGAAGGTCGCGTCGCCGGTGAAGTTGGCGGCCGGGGTGAAGGTGACGGTGTCGCCGGCCAGCGCCACGGCGCCGTCGGTCGCGTCGCCGACCGCGGTGATGGTCAGGGCGTCACCGTCGACGTCGGTGTCGTTGGCCAGGAGCGCGGCCGCGGTCAGCGTCGCCGGGGTGTCCTCGCCGGTCGCAGCGTCGTCGTCGACCGCGACCGGGGCGTCGTTGACCGGCGTCACGGTGATGGTGACCGCGGCGGTGGCCGACTGCGCGCCGGCGGTGACGGTGACCGTCACGGCGTCGGGGCCGTTGTAGTCGGCCGCGGGCGTGTAGGTCAGCGTCGCGCCGGCGATGGTCACTGTCCCGTGGGCCGGCGTCGACGCGGCGAACGTCAGCGCCCCGCCCTCGGGATCGCTGGCGTCGATCGTCACCTCGACCGGGGTGTCCTCGGCGGTGGTCACCGCCTGGTTGGCGGCGGTCGGCGGACGATCGCCGGGCAGGTTGTCGCCGCACGCGGCGAGCGCGACGGCCAGGGTGAGCACGACTGCGTGGAGCCTCATCGGGCCGCAATGTAGGCGATCGCCCCGACGGCTCAAAGCGACGATTGCGTGGCGCGGGTCCGCTAAAAAACTGTGCGCACCATCACGAACGATGAGCGCCCCTCGTCAGGTTCTGCAGGGTTGCGCGCCTGCGCTGGTCGGGGCGGGATCGTCCGTTTACCGCGCGACCTTCAGGTGCCCCTCGATGTCGGCGAAGAAGTCGTTGCCCTTGTCGTCGACGACGATGAACGCCGGGAAGTCGACCACCTCGATGCGCCACACCGCCTCCATCCCCAGCTCGGCGTACTCGAGCACCTCGACCTTCTTGATGCAGTCCTGGGCCAGGCGCGCGGCCGGGCCGCCGATCGAGCCCAGGTAGAAGCCGCCGTACTGCTGGCAGGCCTGGGTCACCGCCTTGGACCGGTTGCCCTTGGCCAGCATGACCAGGCTGCCGCCGGCGGCCTGGAACTGGGCGACGTAGCTGTCCATCCGCCCGGCGGTGGTCGGCCCGAACGAGCCCGACGCCATCCCGGCCGGGGTCTTGGCGGGGCCAGCGTAGTAGACGCAGTGGTTCTTGAGGTAGGCCGGCAACCCGTCGCCAGCGTCGAGCCGCTCCTTGAGCTTGGCGTGGGCGATGTCGCGGGCGACGATCATCGGTCCCGACAAGGACAGCCGGGTCTTGATCGGGTACCGCGACAGGGTCGCGCGGATCTCGCTCATCGGCTGGCTGAGGTCGATGTTGACGCAGGCGTCGCCCAGGTCGTCGGTGGTCGGCACCGGCAGGTAATGCGCTGGATCGGTCTCGAGCGCCTCGAGGAACACGCCGTCCTTGGTGATCTTGCCCTTGGCCTGGCGGTCGGCCGAGCACGACACCGCGATGCCGATCGGACACGACGCGCCGTGACGGGGCAGGCGGATGACCCGGACGTCGTGGCAGAAGTACTTGCCGCCGAACTGGGCGCCGATGCCGGTCCGGCGCGCCACCTCGAGCACCTCGGCCTCGAGCGCCAGGTCGCGGAAGGCGTGGCCCAGCTTCGAGCCGGCGGTGGGCAGGTGATCGAGGTACCGGGCGCTGGCCAGCTTGGCGACCTTGAGCGTGTACTCGGCCGAGGTGCCACCGACGACGATCGCCAGGTGGTACGGCGGGCACGCCGCCGTGCCCAGGCTGCGGATCTTCTGGTCGACGAAGGCCAGCAGGCTGGTCGGGTTCAGGACCGCCTTGGTCTCCTGGTACAGGTAGCTCTTGTTGGCGGAGCCGCCGCCCTTGGCCATGAACAGGAACCGGTAGGCGTCTCCGTCGTCGGCGTACAGCTCGATCTGGGCCGGCAGGTTGGTGCCGGTGTTGACCTCCTTGTACATGTCGAGCGGCGCCAGCTGCGAGTAGCGCAGGTTGGAGGTCTGGTAGGTGTCGTAGATGCCGCGGGCGATGGCCTCCTCGTCGCCGCCGCCGGTGAACACCAGCTGCCCCTTCTTGCCCATGACGATGGCGGTGCCGGTGTCCTGGCACATCGGCAGCACGCCGCCGGCGGCGATGTTGGCGTTCTTGAGCAGGTCGAGCGCCACGAAGTGATCGTTGGGCGACGCGGTGGCGTCGTCGAGGATCGCCCGCAGCTGGGCCAGGTGTCCCGGGCGCAGCAGGTGGGCGATGTCGCGCATGGCCTCGCGGGTGAGCAAGGTCAGCGCGGCCGGGGCCACCTCCAGGAACGTGCGGCCGCCGGCGGCGAAGGTGCCGACGTGATCGGTGGTGAGCAGGCGGTACGGCGTGGTGTCGTCGCCCAGGGGCAGGAGCTCGGAGAACGCGAAGTCGGCCATGGCCGGCGGACCGTACCAGGCGTGACCGGGGACCGCCCAGGGCTGGGCCGGGCGGACGCACCGGGCCGGCCGCGCCGGTAACCGCGGCGGGGCCTGGGCGTAGGTGGAGCGTGGCGGGCCGGGGCCTGGGGTGGTCGCGAGCGGCTCCCGCGAGGGCCGACCGGCGCAACCCGGGCTAGGGTGTCGACCAGTCCGACGCCGGCGCTGGCCCGCGGACCCGCCCACTTCACACAGGAGATCACGGATGACGACGGAACGCGCAATCCTGGCCGGTGGCTGCTTCTGGGGCATGCAGGACCTCATCCGCAAGCTGCCCGGCGTCACCGCCACCCGCGTCGGCTACTCGGGCGGCGACGTGGCCAACGCGACCTACCGCAACCACGGCAGCCACGCCGAGGCCATCGAGATCGAGTTCGACCCGGCGGTGATGCCCTACCGCCGGCTCCTCGAGTTCTTCTTCCAGATCCACGACCCGACCACCCGCAACCGGCAGGGCAACGACGTCGGCCCGTCGTACCGGTCGGCGATCTACTACGTCTCCGACGAGCAGCGGCGCGTGGCCGAGGCCACCATCGCCGCGATCGACGCCAGCGGCAAGTGGCCCGGCAAGGTCGCCACCGAGGTGGCACCGGCGGGGCCGTTCTGGCTGGCCGAGCCCGAGCACCAGGACTACCTGGAGCGGTACCCTGAGGGCTACACCTGCCACTTCATCCGCCCGACCTGGACGCTGTGACCGCGCCGGTGGCGTCGCGGTGCGCGCGGCTCGATCAGCTGGAGGCGGCGATCGTCCGGCGCACGCCGGTCGAGCTGACGCTGGTCGACGGTTCCGTCATCCGCGGTACGCCGGTCGCGATGGCGACCCGCGCCGGCGATGACTGGGTGACGCTGACCGACGGCGCGGTGGTGGGCGTGAGCGCGATCGTCGCGGTGTCCGGCGTGGGCTGACCCGGGCGGGCGCGGCGAGGCCAGCGGCTGGTCCGGCCACCGCGACCGCGGCGGGGAGGCGCCGTCTCCAGGGCAGGTCGACAACCGACCTGGAGGACCGATGTCTCGTTTGCCTGTTCGCTTGGGTTCGTTCGTGATCGCGTTCGCTGGCTGCCTCGCCCTCGGGTGCGGCGGTGATGACGGCGGGGGTGGCGGCGCCGACGGCGGTGGCGTCGATGGCGGCGCCGCGCTGACCTGCGCCAGCCTGACCTTGTGCACCTACGCCGAGGTCACCCAGTACTTCACCCCCATCACCGCCCCGGCCGGCGGCGCCATCGCCGACGGCCAGTACCGCCTGGCGTGGGTCGAGACTGGGCGGGCCGACGACGACGGACGCCTGGCCGACCTCGAGGCCCTGGAGATCCGCGGCGGCCAGTTTCGCATGTCGGGCGGGCCGCGGGGTGACCTCGGCACCTGGTCGACCAGCGGCACCGACCTGACCCTGCACACCACCGCGTACTGCGATCTCAGCGCGCCCGACGGCGACGCCGACAACACCTGGACCTACCGCTACACCGCCACCCCCACCGAGCTGCGGATCTACGACACCGGATCGAGCGGCGCGTCGACCTGGGACATCGTGCGGGTGTGGAAGCGCATGGGGGCCGCCGACGAGGCGTGCGCGCTGGTGGCGGCGGTGCCGACCACGCCCGGCGAGTCGGCGGCGTGCTGGGCCTCGAACTGCTTCTGCGCCTACGCCGTGAACACCACCCTGCCGGCGGCGTCGTGCCCGTTCTGACGTGGGGCGGCGGCGGGCCGGTGAGCGCGCCTCGGGCTGGCGTCGCGGCCGCGCCTGCGTAGAGTGATGGTCCGCGTGCGCCCCGTGCAGCTACTCGACGGCCACCACCGGGGCCAGCGCCTGCCACCGCAGCGAGGTGGTGACGATCCGCAGGATGCTGTCGACGGTGGGGTCGCCGACCGCGAGGCGGTCGCGCAGCGCGGCCCGGGTCGACGCCAGGAACGCGGCGCGGGCCGACGCCAGCTTGCGGGCGGCGGTGGCGCGATGCGCGCCGTAGATCTGCGCGATCTCGTCGAGCCCCAGCCGGTGGTGGAGGGCCAGCCCGAGGACGAACCGATCGTGGCGCGGGAGCTGTCCCCACGCCGCGCCGAGCGCGAGGTGGAGCGCGTCGGCGTAGTGGGTCCGCAGGTAGGCCAGGCCTGGATCGGGCTCGGTCGCCGCCACCAGCTCGCCCAGCTCGGCGTCCACGTCCTCGGCGCGGGCCGGCACCAGATCGAGCGCGAGGCGCGCCGCGGTGGTGCGGACGAAGCCGGCCAGCGATCCGCGGCCGCGGTAGCCGAGGAGCCCGGGCGGCCGGGTCGGCGTGCGGACGAGCAGGCGCAGCCGCGCCTCCTGGATCGCCTCGTCGGCGACGGTGGCCGTGATGCCGCGCGCGCGCAGGTGGGCCCCGGCCGGCGCGACGCTGGTCCGCTCGAGCTCGGCCAGCGCGTCGCGATCGCCCAGGACGCAGGCCCACGCCAGCAGCACCTCGGCGGCGTGCTCCGCCGGCAGCACGGGCAGCTCGGTCACCGCCGGCGCCAGGGCCAGGCCGAGGGCCGCGTCGGCGCCGGTCAGCCGTGGCCAGGCCGCGCGCAGCTGGGCGATGAGGGCGTCGCGCGACAACCCCGCCATGCAAGCACACGCGTCCGGGACGCGCAATCGCGGTCGGGGGCGCCCCGATGAGCGGGTGCATCGACGACGCCGCGGTCGCGGCCTGGTTGGCGGGCGAGCTGGCGGCCGGCGAGCTGGGCGCGGCGGTCGAGCACGTGGCCGACTGTGCCCGGTGCCGCGCGGTCGTCGCGCTGGTGGTCGGCGAGCCGGCGCCCGCGGCGGCCACCATCGGCCGCTACGTCGTCCGTGGTTCGCTCGGGGCCGGCGGCATGGGGGTCGTCCTCGACGCCTGGGACCCGGTGCTCGAGCGACCCACCGCGATCAAGATGATCCAGGCCGCGCTCGACTTGCCGGCCGACCGCGCGCGGCTCCTGGCCGAGGCCCGGGCCCTGGCCCGGCTCGAGCACCCGGCGGTGGTCGCGGTGTACGAGTGCGGCGAGGCCGGCGACGAGCTGTTCGTGGCCATGGCCCGCGTCGACGGCGTCACGCTCGACCAGTGGCTGGACGCCGCCGCTCCGTCGGTCGCGGCCCGCCTGGCGGTGCTGCGCGAGGTGGCGGCCGGCCTCGCCGCGATCCACGCCGCGGGCTTGGTCCACCGCGACCTCAAGCCGGCCAACGTGGTGGTCGAGCCCGGCGGCCGCGCCGTCATCGTCGATCTGGGCCTGGCCCGCGCGCTCGATCGCCCCGTGGTGGGCGTGGGCTCCGGGCTCGCCGGCACCCCGGCGTACTGGGCGCCCGAGGTCGCGGCCGGGCAGCCAGCGTCGTCGGCCAGCGATCAGCACGGCTGGTGGCGGCTGGTGCAACTCGCGCTGCCGACGCTGCCGGGGCCGGCCGGGCGCCGGCTGGCGCGCGCGGTCGAGCGCGGCCTGGCGGCCGAGCCTGAGGCCCGGTTTCCGTCGATGACCGCGGCGGCCGAGGCGCTGGCGCGCGCGGTCGCGCCGCGGCCCTGGCGCGGTCGCGCCGCGCTGGCGCTGGCCGGGGTGGCCGTGGCCATGGCGCTGGGGTGGTGGCGGTGGTCGCGGCCGCCGCCGCGCGATCCGTGTCCGGCCCGGGCGGTCGCGGCGCTGCGGCCCGCGCTGGCCCGGGTGACCGCGACGCTGGTCGCCAGCGGTCGCGATCCGGCGCCGGTGGCGCGCGAGCTGGCGGCGCGGGCCCAGCTGGCCGACGCGCTGGCGATCCGGGCGTGCCGGGCCGAGGGCACCGGCGAGGCGGCGCGGTTGGTCCGGGCCCGTCAGCAGCGGGCGTGCGTCGACGCGACCTGGGGCGAGACGGTGCGGGCGGTGGACGGCGTGGTCGCGGCGCCGGCCGGGCAGCTGGCCGACGCCCTCGAGGACGTGGCGGTGGCGCCGCCGCTGGCGGCGTGCGAGGCCGGCGCGGTCCCGGCCATGCCGGCGCCACCTCCGCTCGAACGTGCCGCGGCGGTGGCCGCCGGCGAGGCAGCGCTGCGGGAGGTGCGGGCCGATCCGGCGCGCGCGCCCGGCGACCAGCTGACCGCCCTCGACGCGCTGGGACCGCGCCTGGCGGCGATCGCGCACGCCCCGCTGCTCGCGACGTGGCACCACGATCGAGCCCGGGTGCTCATGGAGCTGGGCCGCCTCGACGCCAGCGACCGCGAGCTGGTCGCCACCGCCACCGCTGCCAGCGCGGCCAACGACGACGACCTCCGGGCCCGCGCGCTGATCAACCGGCTCCGGCTGGCCTACCAGACCGGGCGCGCCGACACCGGCCCGCTGGTCGACGACGCCGCCGCGGCGGTGGCCCGGCTGGCGAACCCGGCGTTCACCGCCGAGCTCGACGTCGGCGTGGCGCGGGCCGCGCTCGTGCGCGGCGACGTGGCGACCGCCGTCGAGCGGCTGCGCGGCGCGCTGGCGGTCTACGACGCGCTGCCGTTGCCGACCCCGCGCCGCACCACCGCGGTGTTGCAAGATCTCGGCGCGGCGCTCCAGGCCATCGGCGACCTGGACGCGGCCCAGGCGGCGTTCGAGCGCGGCTACCAGCTGGCGCGGGCGGCGTTCGGGGACGACGACCCGGCGACCGTCGAGCTGCGCGGCGCACGCGCCACCAACCTGCTGTACCAGGACGACCCCGCGGCCGAGCCCGAGCTGGCGGCGGTGGCGGCGGCGATGATCCGCGCCCAGGGCCCGCGCAGCCGCGACGTGATGCAGGTCCAGACCTACCGCTGCGAGCTGTACCTGATGCGCGGGGCGATCGACGCCGGTGCCGAGCCGTGTCGAGCCGGCGCGGCGATCGGCGCGGAGGTGTTCGGGGCCGACAGCCCGCAGCGGGTGTGGCCGCTGGTGCTCCTCGGGCGCTACCTGCTGTTGGCCGGCCAGCCCGCCGCGGCGGTCGACGCGCTGGCCCACGCCGTGGCCATCGGCGGCCTCGGCGCCCCGCTGCCGAGCTTGCCGGCCCTGGCCCGCGCCTACCTCGCACACGCGCAGCGGGCCGCGGGCGCGCCGCTGCCGCCGTCGCCACCGCCCGGCGCGCCCAGCGCGAGCTGCGCGCTGCCACCACAGTCCGACGTCACCGCGATGCTGGCCGAGCTGGCCGCCGCCTTTCCGTGACCGCGCCGGCGCCCCGGCCAGCGCGGATCAGCCGAACGCCTTGCCGATGCGGGCCACGGCCTCCTCGACGTTGGCGCGCGAGTTGAAAGCCGACAGCCGGAAGTAGCCTTCGCCACCGGGCCCGAAGCCCGAGCCGGGCGTGCCCACCAGGTGGGTGCGGGCGAGCAGCTGGTCGAAGAACTCCCACGACGTCACGCCGGCCGGCGTCGCCAGCCAGATGTACGGCGCGTGCTCGCCGCCGTACACCGTGAACCCGGCGGCGGCCAGGCCGTCGCGCAGCACGCGGGCGTTGGCCATGTAGAACCCGACCTGGCCCAGGGTCTGGGCCATGCCGTCGGGGCTGTACGACGCGGCGGCGCCGCGCTGGACCACGTAGCTCGTGCCGTTGAACTTGGTCGAGTGCCGGCGGCTCCACATGGCGTTGAGCGACACCCGCGCGCCGTCGGCGCCGACGCCGTGCAGCTCCTTGGGGACCACCATGAACGCGCACCGCACGCCGGTGAAGCCGGCCCGCTTGGAGAAGCTGCGCAGCTCGACGGCGCACTCGCGCGCGCCCGGGATCTCGAAGATCGAGTGGGGCAGGTCGGGATCCTGGATGTACGCCTCGTAGGCAGCGTCGAACACGATCAGCGCGTCGTGGGCCCGGGCCCAGTCCACCCACGCGGTGAGCTGGGCGCGGGTCATCACCGCGCCGGTCGGGTTGTTGGGCGAGCACAGGTACACCACGTCGATGCCGCCGCGGTCGGGCGGCGTCGGCACGAACCCGGTCGCCGCGGTCGACGGCAGGTACACCAGGCCGGGGTAGCGGCCGTCGCTGCCCGGGGTGCCGGTCCGGCCGGCCATGACGTTGGAGTCGACGTACACCGGGTACACCGGATCGGCGATGGCGATCACCGCGTCGGCCGCGAACAGCTCCTGCAGGTTGCCGCTGTCGCACTTCGAGCCATCCGACACGAAGATCTCATCGGCGCCGACCTCGACGCCCCGGCTGGCGAAGTCGTTGGCGCGGATCGCCTCGAGCAGGAAGTCGTAGCCCTGCTCGGGGCCGTAGCCGCGGAACGACGCGCGCACCGCCATCTCGTCGACCGCGGCGTGCATGGCGGCGACGATGGCTGGCGCCAGCGGCTCGGTCACGTCGCCGATGCCCAGCCGGATCACCTGGGCGTCGGGGTGGGTCGTCGTGAACGCGCGGACGCGCCGGCCGATCTCAGGGAACAGGTACCCAGCCGACAGCTTCTGGAAGTTCGGGTTGGCTCGCATCGGCGCGGACCATACCGGATCCGGTCGGCGGCGGCGGCCAGCCGCGCGCGGGTCACGCGCGGCGGCGGCGGTTCACCAGCAACCCGAGCGCCGCGGCCAGGGCCAGGCCGGCGCCGACCGGCGCGCCGCCGGTCGAGCACCCGCCGGTGACGGTGCCAGGATCGCCGCCGCCCGGCGCGCAGTCGGTGTCGGTGGCGTCGGTGCAGCCGGTCGGGCAGCAGCCATCGTCGGCCACGCACGCGGTGATGGTCGAGATCGCGCACGCCGCGGTGCAGGCACCGGCGCTGCCGGTCAGCGTGTTGGCCTGGCAGGCGTCGGCCGGTGCCGGGCACGCCGTCGGGCAGTCGCCGTCACAGGTCTCGCCGCTGTCGACGGTGCCGTTGCCGCAGGTCGCGCTGGCCGGCGCCACGTAGGTGATCCCGACGGTGTTGAACCCGCCGCTGGTCAGGCCGGTCTGGGTCGACGGCGTCGCCGACTTGGTGAACGTGAAGGTGCCCTGGTCGTTCTGGCCGGCGGTGGTGGCGTTGCTGTCGGCCAGCTCCATGCGGATGGTGTAGGTGCCGTCGGGGATCTCGGCGCCGGCGCGGTTCTTCAGGTCCCAGGTGATCATCAAGGGCGGGGTGTGATCGGGGCGGGTCGCGCCCGACACCGCGTCGGCGTCGGCGCCGCCGGCCTTCGCGGTCCACGCCACCAGGTGGGACTTGCGGGTTGCGGCCCAGCGCCCGATGGTCTTGACGAAGGCGCCGGCGCCGTCTTCGACCCACACCGCGACGATGTTGCGCGGTGCGTAGTTGCCGCCGTGGGCGGTGGTCTTGAACGTCACCTCGAGCGACGGCTGCGCGGCCGCCGACGGGATCGAGGCAGCGCCGCCGACGAGCAGCGCGAACACGGACACCAGGATGCGGGGGGACACGGCGGTATCATCACCAGGCCGCGCCGGCTTGGCCAGCGCAAACCGGCGCGGGACCCTGCTCGTTCTTTGCACACCCAACCATCTCGTCGAGGTGGCGCAGGCCCGGCCGGTCAGCCGGGACCCACCACGGTCAGAACCGAAATACCACGGTGCCGCACGAGTCGCCGGGCGGGCAGGTCAGCGGCGCCGGCCCGTCGGTGAGGTTCATGATCACCGGCACCGCGATGGCGGTCGTGACCACCGCGCCCACGCCGGTCCAGAACCACCACCGCGAGAAGATCGACGGTCCGCGCTTGCCGGCCTTGCGCGCGCGCGGCGTCGCCACCGGCACCTTGGCCTTGGCCACTTGGCGGTACAGCTCGGCGCCGGCCTCGGCGAACGCCGCCTCCAGCTCGCGATCTCCGACCGCGACGTCGGTCTGCCCCAGCCGCGCGCCGCCGTCGGTCGCGTACACATAGGCGCGGTAGCTGCGGGTGTCAGGCTTGACCTGGACGATGACCACTTGCTCGACCGCGAGCAGCTCGCCGAAGCTGGCCAGGCCGGCCTGGGCCTGGGCCTTGGCGATCGGCTCGCCCAGGCCGTCGACCAGGAGCTTGGCGGCCTCGGCCAGGTCGCCGGCGCCGTTGGACGGCTCGAGCACCGCGGCCAGCTCGGTCGGTCGCTTGGCCGAGACCTTGACCGGCTCGACCCGGCGGGTCGAGCCGCCGCGCCGCAGCGTGACGTAGTGGGTCCCCTCGGGGAGCCCGTCGACCGTGGTCGGCGTGAACCCGACCATCTTGCCGTCGACGTAGGCCAACGCGCCGCCGGGCGAGGTGGCGATGTCGATCGAGCCCAGCGGGAGCTTCTTGGCCTGGGTCTGGGCCTTCTCCCACAGCGGCAGCACCACCGCGGGTTCGATGTCGGGATCCGGCAGCTGGTCGGGGCGCCAGGCCAGGAGCGCGACGAAGGTCGCCTGCGCGCCCTTGGTGTCCCCGGCCACGGCCTGCGCGGTGCCGAGGTACAGCTGGGCCCGGGCGAGGTCCTGCTTCTGGGCCCACGCCAGCACCGACGCCAGCTGGCTGCTGGCGCCCTGGAGCTTCAGCACCGCGGCCTTGGCCTGGCCGCGCCGCAGCATCTCCTCGCCGGTCGACAACAGGGCGCGGGCCTCGGCCACGACGTCGACCGGGACCGCCCCCGACCGCTCGGCCAGCCGGTCGTCGTGATCGACGACCAAGAGCCGCCGGTCACGGCGCAGCGCGCGCTCCATGGCCACCGCGATGGTGGCCCGCCGCGCCGCGCCGAGCTGAACGCCGTCGCCGGCCGCCACCACGACCGCGATGGTCGCGTCGGGCTTGGCCGCCTCGACCGCGTCGCCGTCATCGGCGGTCACCGGCGACGCCAGGGCGCCCAGCGCCACCATCGCGACCAGCCAGCGGGCGGTCACGCCCCGGGGCCCCCGGCGGGATCGCCCGCTGGGTCATCGGCCGAGCCCGCGACGCCTAGCTCTCGGGCCAGCCCGGCCAGGTAGGGATCGTGCGCCAGCGCGTCGGTCATGGCGGCGCGGACCTCGGCGGCCTGATCGGCCGGCAGGCCCGCCACCGCCTGATCGATGAGCTGGTCGATCGCCGCCTCGGGCGCCACCGCGCCGCTGTCGACCGCGCGCGCCAGCTGGGCGATCGCGTCGCCCCCGGTGGTCGTGCCGGCTGCGCCGGCGCCAGCCACCGCACCGCCGTCCGCCGCGGCGTCGGCGCGATCGAGCGCATCCGCCCCGTCGGGGCCGGTGGGGCCAGTCGGGCCAGGTGGGCCTCCGGGGCGCGAGATGCTGGTCATCGGCGACTCCGCACGCGGCGGTGACCGGAAGATACTCGATGTGACATGGATTTTCGACCTCGCGGCGCGGCTGAGCGCTGGTTGTGACGAAGCTATCGGCCGCCCGGCGCCGCGGTTGCGTAGGCAGCGCCGATCGCGGGCCCACGACCGGCGACGGCGCCGCACCTCGCGCCGCGGACCGGGCCGGGGCATGCTGACGTCATGCTCCGCGCTCTGGCCGTGACCGTCGCGTTCTCCCTGCTCGCCTGTGGCCCCAAGGGCGACGCGGCTCACCCACCCGGCGCGCGCTCGGCGGTCGTGTCCGCGTACCCCGGCCTGGCCTATGTCCCGGCCGACGCCACCTACCTCCTCGCGTCGCACCGCCTCGACGGCGCGCTCCAGGTGGTCCGCGACCTGGCCGACGCGGTCGGCCCCCTCGACGGCATGGACGCGACCCGGTACGGCGCGGGGCTGGCCCGCGTCCTCGGCTTCGACCCGTCGACCGCGGCCGGCCTCGCCGATCAGGGCTTCGATCTCGAGCGCGGCTTCGCCGTGTGGGCCCGCGGCGGGCTGGGCCCGGTGATCGCGATGCCGGTGGCCGACGCAGCCAGGGTCATGGCGCGCATCGACCGGTACCGTGCCGGCGGCGCGGTGGTCCAGACCACGTCGATCGATGGCCACGACGTATCGACCTGGCGGGCCGAACGCGAGCTCGCCATCCACTGGGCGTTCGTGGCCGACTGGTTGCTGGTCCACGTCGAGTTCACCGTGGAGCGCGAGGCTGACGGCGCGTGGCTGACGGCGGCGCTGGCGGCCGGCGGGCGGATCGGCGGCGCCGCCGATGTCGCCGCCACGCTGGCCCAGGCCAGCCAGCGCCTGGGCGTGGCCACTCCAGCAGTGATCGGGCTTTTGCGGTGGCCGGCGGTGCGCGCGACCGCGGCCGGCGCCGAGACGGCGCCGTGCGACGGCACGATGGGCCAGCTCGGCTCGATCATGATCGGCGCGACCGGCGACGGCGCGACCGCCGCGGGCGTGATCGTCGCCGACCTACCCGGCGGGGTCGCGTCGATCCGCGCGATGGCCCTGCCGGCCCCGGCCGGGTGGGCCGCGGCGCGCGGCGCGGCGCCGGCTTCGGCGGAGCTCGGCCTCGACCTGCGCCGGTTCCAGGCGGCGTGGGCGCCGTGCCTGGGCGACGGCCTGACCCGGGACGCGCTGGCGGCCGGCGTGTTCGGCGGCCGCGCCTTCGCACTGGCGGTCGACCTCGAGGACGGCAAGCTGCAGGGCGCCCTGGCCGCGACGGTGGCCCCGGCCGCGGTCGCCCAGCTGCGCGAGCAGATCCCCGGCCTCGCCTTCCTCGAGCGCACCCGCCTCGTCGGCGGCGTGACCGTCCACGACGTTCGCCTGCCGATGGTGCCGGCCATCGCCTACGCCCAGACCGGCGAACGCCTGGTGGCCACCGCCGAGCTGCCGATCGACCCGCTGGTCACCGGCGGCGACGCCGGCGCCGCGCCGCTGGCCCGGGTCGAGCTGTACCCCCAGGCGTGGCCGGCCGAGACCTGGGATCAGCTGTTCGGCATGGTGATCGGGCGCGACCGGCTGAGAGAGCACATGGTGGAGCTGTTCCGGCGCTGGCGCCACGGCGTCATCGAGGTGAACCTCGAGGACCGCGCGCTGGTCCTGACCGCGCGCGGCGAGCGCTGATCGCGGCGCGCCGGCAGCCAACCCCGCGGCGGATGTGGTATCGACCCTGGGTCCCGTGACCAGTCCAGTCATTTCGTTACGCGACATCACCAAGAGCTACGGCCAGGGCGCTGCCCGCGCCTCGGTCTTGCGCGGTGTCTCCCTCGACATCGCGCCCGGTGAGCTGGTCGCGCTGGTCGGCCAATCCGGCTCGGGCAAGTCGACCTTGCTCAACATCATCGGCGGGCTCGACAAGGCCGATGGCGGGGACGTCAACGTCCTGGGCCACGACTACCGACGCACGTCGGAGCAGGCCCTGGCCCGGCTGCGCAACACCTCCATCGGGTTCGTGTTCCAGGCCTTCAACTTGCTCGACCACCTGACCTGCCTGCAGAACGTGACGCTGCCGTCGCAGTTCTCGGCCGCCGGCAAGGACGTCGACACCCGCGGCCGCGAGGCCCTCGACCGGGTCGGCCTGGCCGCGTTCGCCGGCCGGCGTCCGTCCGAGCTGTCGGGCGGCCAGAAGCAGCGGGTGGCCATCGCCCGCGCCCTGTTCGGCGCCCCCAAGCTGCTGTTGTGCGACGAGCCCACCGGCAACCTCGACTCGGCCACCGGCGCCGAGGTGATCGAGTTCTTCCAGAAGCTCAACCGCGACGACGGCGTGACGCTGGTCATCGTGACCCACGAGCGCCGGGTGTCCAACATCGCCCAGCGCGTGGTGGCCATGCGCGACGGCGCCATCGTCGAAGGCGCCGGCACCAACGAGCACACCGCCGGCGCCGGCGACGATCTGGGAGGTCCCGCATGATGCCCACCGGCAAGCTGGCGCGGATGGTGGTCGCCAACGCCACCCGCAGCCCCAAGCACTTCATCCTGTCGGCGTTCGGCATCGTCATCGGCATCGGCGCCTTCGTCTTCTTCATGGCCGGCACCATCGGCGTGTCGGACGTGCTGCTCGGCAAGGTGTTCCCGCTCGACCAGGTCGAGGTCATCGCGCCCCACACCTCGATCGCCGGCAAGAACCTGTCGCAGAAGCTGACCGCCGACACCGTGGCCACCATCAAGGCGCGGCCCGAGGTGAAGGAGGCGCTGCCGCGCATGACGCTGCAGTTCCCCGCGGTGGGGTTCGGCAAGTTCGAGGGCCAGGAGATCCGGTTCGAGGTCGGCGGGTTCACCGACGGCATCCCCGACGTCCACGTGGCCGACGACCCCAAGCTGGTCGACGTGTTCAAGGACTGGGGCGCCGACCCCGCCAACGACGGCCCGGCCTGCGTGCCCGGCACGCCCAACGCCTGCCCCGACAAGGCCTGGCAGTACTGCGACGGCTACGACAAGGTCTGCCGCAAGCGGGTGCCGGTCATCATCTCGCCGACCGTGCTCGAGCTGTACAACTCGCAGGTGGCCGATTCCCACGGCCTGCCCCACATCGGCGTGATGGAGCAGTTCATCGCCGAGCGCGGCCGCGAGCGGATGCACTTCTACATGGGGCTGGGCTCGACCATGATGGCCGGCTCGAACGTCACCATCGATCCGGCCAAGCACCGCGAGGTCGGCGCCATCCTGGTCGGGGTGTCCGACAAGGCGCGCCGGGTCGGCCTGACCATCCCGATCGGCTACGTCGAGCGGTGGAACCGCACCTTCGTCGGTGACACCGCCGCCAGCGAGTACTCGTCGATCATCGTGACCCTGCGCCACAAGGATCAGCTGGCCCCGTTCGCGCAATGGCTGGCCGACGGCCCCAAGCTCAAGCTCGAAGATCAGCTGGGGTCGAGCTTCGCCACGGTGATCTACGTGATCCGGCTGGTGCTGCTCATCATCGCCTTCATCATCGTGATGATCAGCGCCATCAACATCGCCCACAACTTCTTCATGCAGGTCAGCGAGCGCCGGCGCGAGATCGGCGTGCTGCGCGCGGTCGGCGCCACCCAGGGCGACGTCATGGCCATTGTCCTCGGCGAGTCGGCCATCATCGGCGTGGTCAGCGGCGTGATCGGCTGCGTGCTGGCGTGGCTGGCCAGCCTGGTGATCGACTGGATCTTGGCGCACTGGGTCGGCGAGTTCCCGTTCAAGCCCACCACGCTGTTCAACTTCGAGGTGTGGATCGCGCCGTCGGCCATCGGCCTGTCGATCTTCTTCTGCGTGCTGGGCGGCCTGTTGCCGGCGCGGCGCGCGGCCAAGCTCGAGCCGGCCGCGGCGCTGGCCCAGAACTGAGCCGCCCCGCGGCGGCCCCGGCGCCACGCACAGGCTACAGGATCAGCTCGTCGAGCAGGGCGTCGACCACGTCGACCACGTGCTGCGGTCCGTGGCGCTTGGACAGGAAGGCGTCGGCCTTGGCGGCGGCCGCGCGCCGGGCCAGCTCGACCTCGGGCAGGTTGGACATCAGCACCACCGGCACCAGGTGACCTGCGCGCTGCTTGAGCCGCGCGCACACGTCGTCGCCCTCGACGTCGGGCAGACACACGTCGGTCAAGACCAGGTCGGGCTTCAGCTTCCGCAAGATCTGCTCGGCCACCGAAAAGCTGGCGGCGGTCGCCACCCGGTAGCCGGCAGCCTCGAGCGCCGCCTCGACCACCGCCAAGACCACCGCGCTGTCGTCGATGAGCAGCACGGTGGCGCGGGCCGGCGCCGCGACGGCCAGCACCGGCACCGACGCCGGGGCCGGCCGCAGCACCCGGTCGAGCTCGTCGCGGAGCCGCACCAGCTCGCCGGGCACGACCTCCGGCCGCAGGCCGAACACCACGTGGCGCACCAGGACGAACCAGTGCTCGACCAGGTCCTCGAACCGGTGCCACGCGACCACCCGGGTTGGATCGGCGCCCAGCTCATCGAGCAGCCCGGCCAGCCCGGCGGCCGCCGTGGCGTCGACGTCGACCAGCGCGTCCAGCAGCGTCCGCATCGAGCCGATCACCACCGCGAAGGCGGTCTCGTCGACCTCGCGGTCGAGGCGGTGGCGGTCCAGCACGGCCTGGACGTCGCGCAACGCGGCCATGCACACGTGGTCGTTGGCGAGCCGGCGATCGCGACCGGGGTTGTGGGCGTGGGGCGGCGGCACGAGACCCTGGGTAGTGGAGCTGCAAACAACGGCGCGCGCGCGTCGGCGGGCTAGTCGTCCCACGGCGCGTCGCGCCCGGTGTGGTCATCGTCGCCGCGGCGCTGGTCGCCGTCAAGCACCCCGTCGTCGTCGCGATCGAGGCCGATCCGGAACCCCGACCCCGGGGGCACGCAGGTGAAGGTCAAAGGTTGGCGGCGGACCCCGGCCCACCACACCAGCGCCTGCTCGGTGACCGGCGGTCGGCCGCTGCGATCGGGCGCGTAGCGCGCGCTGCCGGTGTACAGGTACCCGCGCTGAGTCCGGCCGCCGCCGGCGCTGACCACCAGGTCGCACTCGTCGACGTCGGCCCGGCTGCGCAGGAGCGCCACCCGCGCCAGCGCGGCGGCGTCGCCCGGGCCCGCGACGGTGATCTGCTGGCCGACGATCGGGGCCAGGTTCGAGTCGAACGCGAGCAGGAACGACTCCACCGCCCGACGCTCGTCGACGCTGGTGAAGCCCTCGGGGTTGGGGATGAACGGATCGGTCTCGGAGAACGCCGCGGCCGACATGAAGTGGGCCACGGTGTCGAAGTCGCCGGCCGACAGGAAGCCGAAGCCACGCACCTGGTCGCCCATCGGCCCGTCGAAGCCGGGCAGCGGCAGGAACACGGGCGCCGGCGCGAACATCCCGAACATGCCGACCTTCTGGTACAGGTTGCGGAAGTGCGGGACCTTCACGATCTGGGGCCGCCCCGGGACGCGCGACGACCGCCCGTTGGTGCCGAAGAAGCCGGGGAACCGCTCCTCCGGGAACTGGGAGTTGCCCTCGGGGTCGAGGACGTGGCAGCCGTTGCAGGTCGAGAACGAGTCGGTGATGCGGTGGGTGAAGATGTCCTTGCCCTGGGCCTGCTGCGGGGTCAGCGAGTTGTCGAGGGCGCGGATCGGGTTGGGCGGGTACATGATCTGCAACGCGAACGCGGTGAACTTGGCCATGTCGTCAGCCGGGATCTCGCTGGCGCGGCCGAGCAGGCCCGGGTACGCCGCCTGGAACTGCCGGAACGCCTCGGCCTCGTCGTAGGCGCCGCCGTTGGGCTGGACCGACGGTCCGAGCGCTGCGCCGGTGCGATCGCCGCGCCAGTGCATGGGGCCGTGGTTGGCCAGGCCGCGCAGGCTCTGGGTGGTCAGCGGGCCCTTCATGCCGTGGAACACCGCCGGGAACGGCTCCACCAGGTCGACGGTGAGCGGGTTGTCGTCCGGCCGCACCGGCTCGTCGGGGTTGCCCAGGTCCCACGCTAGCGCGTCCAGGTCGCCGTCGACGTGGCACGACGCGCACGACGAGTCGCCGTGCGATGACGAGAACGACGCGTCGTACAGGAACCGCCGCCCCTCGACGACGCTGGCCGGCTCCGGCGTGGCCAGGGTGACGTGGCTGGCCTCGCGCCAGCGACGGGTGTCGATCACCGAGATGCCGTTGTCGAACCGGGTCGCCACCAGGAGCAGGCCGCGGTGGTCGTCGAGCAGCACGCCGGTGGGGCCGCCGCCGGTGACCGCGAGCTGGTCGGTCGGATCCTGCGCGTAGGTGTCGGCCTCCAGCTGGCCGGTCGGGATGCGCGCGATCTTGTCCGAGCCCATCGCCGCCATGAACAGCGTGGCGCCGTCGTCGGTGACCGCCAGGCCCATCGGCAGCGCCAGGCTGCGCGCGTTCTCCGGGTTCGGGATCGGCGCGCAGCAGGTGGCGTAGTCGATGTGCTGGTTGAGGCGGCGCGGGTGGGCCACGCCGTGGTCGATCACGGTGATGCGGTTCTCGTTGTGGTGGCCGCGGACCGAGTGGCCGGCGAACACGCCGGGGCCCTCGAACCGGTTGGCGTTGAGCGCCTCGGTGTTCGACACGTAGATCTTGCCGGACACCGGGTTGACCGCCATGTCGTAGAGGATGGTGCCGACCCCGGTGGTGACGTCGCCGGGGCCGGCCTTGGCCACGGGCGGCGACGCCATCGCGTCGATGGCGAACACGTCCTTGTCGGGCAGGCTGAGGAACACCGCCGGCGATAGGTCGCGCCCGAGCTCATCGCGCCAGGCGCTGCCGTCGTACTGCGCGATCAGGCCCACCGACGGCGCGTCGGCCCCGTGGCTGTCGGTCGACGGCGCCGGCAGCCCGAAGCCGAGCACGCCGAACTGGAAGATGAAGCTGAACACCGTGGTGGTGCGGTTGCCGGTGCGGAACCCGGCCGCGTACACGGTGCGGCCGTCGGGCGACGCCGTCAGGGCCCGCGGGGTGTCGGCGAACAGAGTCAGGATGGTGAGCGGCTCGCCCCCGGGGCTGGCGCCCAGGTGGTTGGCGTCGAACACCCACACGTTGGCGCGACCCAGGCTGGGGGTGGTCAACGCCGGATCGATCGGCGAGTTCTGCCCGCGGCGGGCCGTGGTGATGAACGCCCGGTTGCCGCCGGGGCCGGCGAACACCAGGTCGCGCGGCTCGTCGCCGACGAGCAACGTGCGCACCACCTGGGGCGACCACGGATCGCTGACGTCGACGACCGAGATCGAGTCCGACAGGTGGTTGACCACCCACACCTCGCGGTCGTTCCGCGCCGCCACCGCGACGGGCTCCATGCCCACCTTCACCGACCCCAGCGGGACCAACCGACGTCCGACCAGGCCGAGCACCTCGAGTCGCCCGTCTGGGGTGTTCGTGGCAAACACCAGCGGGAGGTGGGGGGCCCGGGCCAGGGGGCGGACCTGGCCGCTCTCGAACAGGGCATACGGTTCACCAGCGCTGGCCTGACCTACCCCGAGGGTGGTCGTGGCCAGGACCGCTGCTGCCGCGGTGACCAGGAGCTCGCGTGCGCGCATGGAATCCTCCTTGGATGGCAATCGAGCCAGTATCGAATTGATCGTCGGATCGACGCAATCGCCTTGTTGGGATGATCCCTATTCATCCTGCGGCGAATGAGGCGCTTCGGGCGCTGTGTAGGATTGCCTGACAAAGGTGATCACCCGTCCGGGGTGATCATTGTCGACGAGAAACTCGGTACGCGTGGCTACACATCGGCGCCGCTTGAGGGTGATTCTGGATTGCGTGCGCGCCACGCTTGACTCGCGAATGACCGGAGCGGAAAACTGAACGAATGCAGTTGGCGCCAGTCTCCGAGAGCCCGCGGTCCCGGACCGAGGGCCCGCGGCTCGCGGTCGACTGCGACAGCCAGGCCGAGCTGGCCCACGAGTGCCGGGCCATCCTGCGGCGCGGCCAGATCGTGGTGGCGACCAACCGCTCCCTCGACGAGGGCAGCGCGGTGCGGCTGCAGTTCACGGCGCCGGGCCTGCTGGTGCCGCTGGCGGTGGCGACCAGCGTCGCCGCTGGCGCCGCGGGGGGCGGCGGCGAGGTCACGCTGGAGCTGGATCCCGCCGAGCAGGAGCGCGTCGCGGCCATCCTCGAGCGCCTGCTCGCCGGTGATCGGACGCTGGTCGCGCCGGTGGTGCGGGTGCTGATCGCCGATGACAACCCGCACCTGGCCGAGCTGATCCGCGCCGGGCTGGGCAGCACCCGCCGGCGCGGCGACGGCGACCCGCCTGCGCTCCACTTCGAGTTCGTGGTGGCAGCCGACGGCCAGGCCGCGGTGGCGGCGCTCGACGCGGCCCGCTTCGACGTCGCGTTGATCGGGGTGTACCTGCCGCCGCTGCCGGGCGGACGGGTGATCGCCCACGCCCGCGCGCGCGGCGCCCAGTCGGTCGCGGTGATCGGGCTGGCCAGCGACGACAGCGCCGAGGCGGCGGCGTTCGCGGCCGGGGCCGACGCGTTCATGGCCAAGCCGGTGCGGCTGCGCACGATCCATGACGCCATCGTCGCGCTCGCGCCAGCGGTGCGCGCGGGCGGAGCCCACCGGGCATGACCGTGGCGGGAGGCAGGACCGCGGCCGGGGCCACGCCCGCGGGTGGTCGTCGCGAGCTGCTGCTGCGCGCCGAGCTCGAGCCGGGGCAGGGGCTGCCGCTGCTGGTCGGCGCCGATCGGCGCGCGCGCCTCATCACCGAGGCGCCGGCCGAGCTGGGTGCCCGCCTCGAGCTGCGGGTGGGCTGGCCACCGCTGGCGGCGCCGCGGCCGGTGGCGGCGCTGGTGGTCGGGCTCGATCGGGCCGGGGCGCCCGGCGATCGCGCGGCGTGGCACCTCGAGCTCGAGGCTGGCCCGGCGACCGACGAGGTGCTGGCCCTGGTGGCCGCCGCGGGCCGGCCGCCCGCGCCGACCGCGACCGCCCGGGTGTTGCTGGTCGAAGACAGCCCGCTGCTGCGCGAGGCGTTCCAGTGGAGCCTGGCGCGCCACCTCGGGGCCCACGCCGGCCAGGTCGCGGTCGACGCCGCCGGTTCGGTGGCCGACGCCTGGGCCTTGATCGACGCCCACCGCTACGACCTCGTCGTGGTCGACTATTTCCTGCCGGGCCCCGACGGCGATCGGCTGATCGCCCGGGTCCGGGCGACCGATCCGGGCGCGCCGCCGGTGGTGGCGGTCAGCCTGGGCGGCGATCCGGCGCGGGCCGCGACGCTGGCGGCCGGCGCCGACCTGTTTCTCGCCAAGCCGCTGGCGATGGCCGAGCTGTTCTCGACGATCGACCTGCGGCTGGCCAAGGGAGCTCCGATGACGGCGAAGCGCATCCTGCTCATGGACGACAGTCCGCTGTTCCTCGATCTGGTCGCCGACGCCCTCGGCCAGGCCGGCTACCAGGTCACCACCGCGCGCGATCTGGGGGAGCTCGGGGCGCGGCCGACCGACGTCGACCTGGTGCTGATGGACGTGCAGATGCCGGAGGCGTTCGGCGACGACCTGGGCATGGTGCTGCGCCACGTGCGCGGCTCGGCGGCGGCGATCTTCCTGCTGTCGAGCCTCGACGCCGACGAGCTGGCGCGCCGGGTGGCCGACGCCGGTCTCGACGGGTTCATCTCCAAGCACGTCGGCGTCGACGGGGTGGTGGCCCGGGTCGGCGAGATCACCGCTGGGTTGCCGAGGGCCGAGTGAACGATGAGCTGCGGGCCCGGTTCATGGGCCGCTTCGTCGACGTGGCCGGCCAGCGGTGCGCGCGCTCGCTGGCCGCGGTCACCTCGGCCGGCGCCGGGGCGCCATCGGACGTGAAGGCCGAGCTGCACGCGCTGGCCGGCGAGGCCGGCATCCTCGGCCTGACCGAGCTGGCCGAGCTGGCCCAGCACGGCGAGCGCGAGTGTGCGGCGTGGGCCAACGCCGCCGACGTCGCGGCGCGGGCGCGGTGCGCGATCGCGGTGCGCACCTTGTCGGTGCGGGTCCGCGCGCTGGCGACCCGGCCGCCGACGTCGCGGCGCATCGTGGTGGTCGACGACAGCCCGCTGGTGGTCGAGGAGGTCAGCGCCGGCCTCGTCGCCGCGGGGTGGGAGGTGACCGCGGTCACCGAGCCGGCGCACCTGGCGCACCTGGTGCGCGACTGGCGGCCGCAGGTGCTCTTGCTCGACGTCAACATGCCGGGGGCGCCGTTGCAGGAGCTGTGCGCGCAGGCCCGCGCCGCGGCCGCGGCGCCGCTCACCATCTGCTTGCTGTCGGGCGCCTCCGACGCCGAGCTGACCGCCCGGGCCCGCGAGGTCGGCGCCGATGGCTGGGTCTCGAAGGTGGCCGGGCTGAGCGTGGTGGTGGCGCGGGTCCAGGCCATGGCGCGGGCGTCGTGAGCGAGCTGGGCGATCTGGTCAAGGCCGCGGCGCGCGCGCCGGCGACGGCCGCCGGCGCGGATGTGACGCGACCCCACGTCGGGCTCCACACCGGGGCCCGCTGGTTCGCGGTGGCCGCGGTCGAGGTGGCCGAGGTGGTGGCGTTCCCGGCCGTGACTCGGGTGCCGGCGGCGCCGGCCCACGTCCTCGGGGTGGCGATGGTGCGGACCCGGCTGGTGCCGGTGCTCGATCTGGAGCACCTGGTGTCCGCCCGGCCCACCCCGCGGCTCGAACGCGGCCGCGCGGTGGTGGTGCGGATCGGGGACCGGGAGGCGGCGCTGGTGGCCACCGTGACCCGCGGGATGATCGCGCTGACCGACGGCGACCAGCCCGAGCCGCCGACCGAGCGCCCGGTGTGGATCGCCCGTGAGGTCGGCGTCGGCGACGCGCTCTACGCCGTGCTCGACGTGGCGACCTTGCTGGATCACGCGCTGGGGCACCGGACGTGACGGCGGTGCAGGTGGTGTGCTTCGGCGCCGGCGGCGAACGGTTCGCGGTGGCCGCGGCCGAGGTGGCGCGGCTCGGTCGCGCCGACGCCGACGCCGACCACGCGACCGCGCCGCACCTGGCCGAGCTGCTGGCGCTGGCGCCGACCGTGGTCGCGGCCGCGACCCGGGTGGTGATCCTCGCCGCCGGCGGCGCGACGCGGGCGCTGACGGTCGACGCGCCGCTGGAGGTCCGCACGGTCACCTCGGCCGGGGTGGTGGTGCCGCCGCCGGGCCTGGCGATCGCCCCGGTGGTGGGGTTCGCGTACATCGACCAGCGGCTGACGCAGCTGCTCGACGTTTCTTCGTTGCTCACGGCGGGCCCGGTGCCCGCGGAGGATGCCGATGTCGATCCGGTTGCTTGAATCGTCTGTGATCGCGCCCGTCGCGCCGGGAGGCGCCCCGTGGTGAGGCTCGGCGCCCGCACGTTCTTGCTGGTGGCCGCCACCCTGGTGTGCGGCCTGACCGGTCTGCTCCTGACGCTGTTCATCCCGGCCCGCCAGCAGGCCGCGGCCGACACCGCGCTGCGGCTGCGCGCCAAGAGCATGGCCGTGCTCATGGCCAGCGCGGTCAGCGATGTGATGGTGACCGGCGCGCCGGCCGACAGCCAGCGCCGCCTCGACACCCTGCGCGACGATCGCGACTTCGTGTACGCCGCGGCGGTGCGCGTCGACGGCACCGTGGTGGCTGAGCAGCACCGAGCCGGCGCCGCCGCGCGGCCGATGCGCGCCGAGGTGCCGCGGGCGATCTACGTCGAGGAGCACGACGGGATGGTCCACGCCGGCGCGCCGGTGCTCGATGGCACCGGCACGGTGATCGGGGCGGTGGTGCTCGGCATGTCCCGCGAGTGGGTCGAGGCCAACACCAGCGAGACCCGGCGCTGGGTCGGCCTGTCGAGCCTGCTGGTCCTGGTGCTGGCGATCACGTCGATCCTGGGCGCCACCAAGCCGCTCAAGGTCGCCGCCGGCCAGCTGCTCGACCTGTCGGATGACCTGGTCGGCCTGGCGCGCGAGCAGGAGGCGTCGTCGGCCGAGGAGAGCGCCGCGGTGGAGGAGACCCGGCGGTCGATGACGACGCTCCTGGCCTCGGCCGAGGAGATCGCGGGCCGCTCCAGCGAGGTGCTGGGCAACTCCGAGCGCTCGGTGGCCCAGTCGCGCGAGATCGCCGGGAAGATCGAGCGGCTCAGCGGGCTGCTCCACAGCATCGAGCAGATCGCCGATCGTACCGACCTGCTGGCGCTCAACGCCGCGCTCGAGGGCACCCGCGCCGGCGAGGCCGGGCGCGGCTTCGCGCTAGTGGCCGACGAGATGCGGCGGTTGGCCGAGAGCGTCCTCGAGACCGCCGCCACCATCCGCGAGCTGATGAAGGAGATGCACCGTGCGTCCGAGGAGGCGGTGGCGGCCAGTCAGCTGGGTGCGACCTCGAGCGAGAAGATCGCGCTGCTGACCCAACAGCAACGCCAGGCCACCGAGGCGGTGGTCGCCAGCATGGACGAGATGCGCACGGTGCTGGTGCAGACGCTGTCCGGCATCCAGCGCTCGACCAAGGCGGCCGAGAGCCTGTCGAACCTGTCGCGGGTGTTGACCGGCCTGGTCGACGCGCGCCGCGGCGCCGCGACGTCAGGGCCGGCGGCGCGGGGATGACCGACGACGAGCTGCGGGCCCGGCGGCTCGACGGCTTCCGGGTGGTCGCCGGCGAGCGCCTGGGGACCATCAGCCTGGGCTGGATCGAGTTCGAGGCTGACCCGGCGACCGCCGGGCGCACCGAGTCGATGTTGCGCGAGCTGCACACGCTCAAGGGCGAGGCGGCGCTGCTCGGCCTGAGCGAGATCACCGACGCGCTGCACGCCCTCGAGGAGCTGGTCGCCGGCGCGGTGCGCGGGCAGGGGCCGGTCGCGGCCGAGCTGGGCGACCGGGTGCTGGGCGGCCTGCAGCTGGTCGGGGCGGCGGTGGCGGGCGCGGCCGACGCGCCGGTGCCGGCCCTCAACCAGTTCACCCGCGCCGTGATGCAGGCGGTGGCCGCCGCGCCGCCGACGCCGGCGCCGCCGATGCTGCCGGCCGGCCCGGCCGCCGATCTGGCCACGGTCACCGCGGCGTCGGTGCGGATCTCGAACGTGCAGCTCGACCGGCTGCGGGCGGTGGTGGGCGAGCTGGTGGCGGCGCGCCACCGGCTGGCGGAGGTAGCGGCGGTGGTCGGGCGGCTGCGGACCGTGACCGGCGACGACGCCGAGGTGGCCGCGGCTCACGTCCACCTGCGCGACGACGTGCGGCAGCTGGCGGCGATGGCCGGCACCCTCGACGGCGTCGTGCGCGACCTGCGCATGGTGCCGATCGCCCAGGTGCTGGGCCGGATCCCGCTGGTGGCGCGCGACCTGGCGCGCGAGCTGGACAAGCAGATCAAGGTGGTGATCGTCGACGGCGGGGTCGAGGCCGATCGCGCCGTCCTCGAGGAGCTGCAGGCGCCCATCATGCACCTGGTGCGTAACGCGCTCGACCATGGCGTCGAGCCGCCGGCGGAGCGCACCGCCGCTGGCAAGCCCGCCACCGGCACGCTGACCGTCACCGCCAGCGTGATCGGCAGCCTGCTGCGCTTGCAGCTGGCCGACGACGGCGCCGGCATCGACGTCGACCTGGTGCGCCGGCGCGCCGTCGAGCAGGGACTGATCGAGGCGCCGTCGGCCCGGGTGCTGTCGGACGAGCAGGTGCTGGCGTACCTGTTCTCGTCGGGGTTCTCGACCCGCAAGGTGGTGTCGCGGGTGTCGGGGCGCGGGGTCGGCCTCGACGTGGTGCGGTCGACCGCCGAGGCCCTGGGCGGCACCATCAACACCCACAGCGTGCGCGGGCGCGGCACCACGTTCACGCTGACCGTGCCGGTGACTGCGCTCATCACGCCGCTGCTGCTGTGCGAGATCGGCGCCGCCCGCTACGCCCTGCCGCTGGCCGAGGTGGTGGCGCTGGTGCCGGCCGTCGAGCACCCGCCGGTCGACAGCATCGACGGGCCGGCGGTGGCGTTCCGCGGCGGGCTGGTGCCGCTGGTGCCGCTGCCGGAGCTGCTGGGGGAGCCGGCCACGCTGGCCGCGGATCCGCGCCTGGTAATCGCCCGCGCCGGCGACGTGCTGATGGCGCTGACCGGCACCCGGCGCCACCGCGATCGTGACGCGGTGGTGCGGTCGGCCGGGGCGGTCCTCGACGACAACCCCTACGCGGTCGGCGGCATCGATCTCGAGGACGGCACCGTGGCGCTGGTGCTGGGCCTGGGCCGCATGGTCGCCGCGGCCCGGACCCTGGCCGCGCGGGCCCGCCACCGCGGCGGCGACGTCGCGGTCACCGGCGCCGCGAAGGTGCTGGTGGTCGAGGACTCGGTGATCATGCGCGACATCATCGCCGAGGCGCTGCGCGCCCACGGGGTGACGGTGGTGGAGGCCGGCGACGGCGTCGACGCGCTCGCGGTGCTGGCCGCCCACCCCGACGTCGGGCTCCTGATCACCGACCTCGAGATGCCGCGCCTCGACGGCTTCGAGCTGATCCGCCGGATCCGGGCCGACGGTCGGGTGCCGCGCCTGCCGGCGGTGGTGATCTCGACCCGCGGCTCCGACGCCGACAAGCTGGCCGCGGTCGAGGTCGGCGCCGACGCCTACCTGGTCAAGACCGACTTCTCGCGCGACAGCCTGTGGTCCCACGTCGGGAGGTTCCTGGCGTGACGGTGCGGGTGCTGGTGGTCGACGACTCGGCGTTCTTCCGCGAGGTGCTCAAGGCCGAGCTGGCCGGGGCGCCGGAGCTGGTGGTGGTGGGCGAGGCCGGCGACGGCGCCCGGGCCATCGCGATGGCGCGCGAGCTGCGGCCCGACGTCATCACCATGGACGTGCTGTTGCCGTTGCTGGGCGGCCTCGACGCCATCCGCGCCATCATGGCCGAGCGGCCGATCCCGATCGTGGTGCTGTCGCGGCTGGTCGGGCACGACGCCCGGCTGGCGCTCGACGCGATGGCCGCCGGCGCGGTGGACCTGGTCGAGAAGCCGACGTCGGGGTTCGACGCCGTCGGGGTCCGCCGGCTGACCGACCTGCTGACCACGGTGGCCGCCAGCCGCGGGGGCGCCGCGGCGCCGCCCTCGACGCCCCCGGCCCGGCTGGCGCTGGCGACCCCGCCCCGGGTGGTCGGCGTCGTGGCCTCGACCGGCGGACCCCAGCTGCTGCGCGCGCTGGTGGCCGCGCTGCCGGGGCGGTTCCCGATCCCGATCGCGATCGTCCAGCACACCTCGGCCGGGTTCGTCGAGCCGCTGGTCAGCTGGCTGGCCGACGCCTCGGCGCTGGCGGTCGAGGTGGCCGTCGCCGGCCGCCGGGTCCGCGGGGGGCAGGTGGTGGTGGCGCCCGACGACCGTCACCTGGCGATCGATCGCGACGGCATCGTCCGGCTCTCGGACGAACCGCCGGTGCGCAGCCACCGGCCGGCCGGCGACGTGCTGCTGCGGTCGCTGGCGGCCGGGTTCGGTCCGGCGGCGCTGGCGGTGATCTTGTCGGGGATGGGCGCCGACGGTGCCGCCGGCCTGGCCGCGGTGGCCGCGGCCGGCGGGGTGGCGGTGGTGCAGGATCCCCTCGACGCCACGATCGGCGCCATGCCGCGGGCCGCGCTGGCCCTGGTCCCGCGCGCGACGGTCACGACCGCCGCTGGCCTGCCGGCCTTGGTGCTGGCGGCGGCCCGAGGCCCGGCGTGACCGACGGGCTGTGGCGGACGGTGAGCGCGCACTACCGGGCGTGGGCAGGGATCGGCCTGGGCGACCGCCGGCGCGAGCCGGTGCTGGTCGCGCTGCGGGCGCTGGCTGCCGAGCTGGGGCAGCCCGGCCCCGACGCGCTGCTGGCCGCGGCCGCCCGCGCCGGCGGCGAGCCCCTGCGCGATCGGATCATCTCGCGGATCAGCGTCGGCCTGACCTGGTTTGGCCGCGAGCTGGCGCTGCTCGAGCCGACCCTCGAGCGGGCCCGCGCCCACTGCCAGGCGGCCGGCCTCGAGCAGGCCAGCGCGTGGTCGGCCGGGTGCTCCACCGGCGAGGAGGCCTACACGGTGGCGATGGCGCTGGTCGAGCGCGGCCTGCGCCCGCGCGTGCTGGCCACCGACATCAGCATCGACGCGCTGGCCACCGCGGCGCGCGGCCACTACCCGCGCGCCGCCCTCGACGGCGTCCCGGCGCGGTGGCTCGAGCGCTACTTCGTCGACGTGGACCGGACCACGGTGGCGGTAGCCCCGGCGATCCGCGCGGTGGTCAGCTTCGCCCGCCACAACCTGGCCACCGACCCGGTGCCGCCGGCCGGCTGGCCGCGCTTCGACCTGGTGGTTTGCCGCAACGTGCTGATCTATTTCGAGCCGCGCGAGGTGCCCGGGCTGGCGGCCCGGCTCGCGTCGGCGGCGCGCGGGCCCGACGCGGTCGTGGTGGGCGCGGTCGAGCAGGCGATGGTCGGGCGGGCCGCGTCGCCGCCGGCGCCGAGGCCGGCGGTCCGGCCGCGACCGGCGCCGGTGGGGGCCCGGTCGCCGGCGCTGGCGGCGGCACCGGCGACGGCAGCCACGGGGCCCACGGTGGCGGCGGCCGGGACCCTCGACGCCACCACGTACCTGCGCCGGGGCATCGCGCTGCGCCAGGCCGAGCGCCTGGAGCTGGCGATCGCCGAGCTGCGGCGGGCGCGGCTGCTGGACGCCAGCTCCTGGCTGGCGCCGTACCTGCTCGGCCTCAGCCTCGAATCGCTGGCCCGCCCGGGCGAAGCGACCGAGGCGTACCGCCACACGTTGGCCGTGGTGTCCGGCGGCGGTCGGCCGGGGCTGCCCGAGATCGAGGTCGAGGCGACGACCATGGCCGCGACGGTGGCGGCGGCGTGCCACGCCCGCCTCACCGCGCTCGGTGCGGGGCGTCGCGCCCGCGAGCGGACCAGGCCAACCGCTCGGAAACCGTAGATCGCCCGGGGCTGCAACCTGAGGCCGGTTTCACTTTGCCCAAGGATTTCAGTTGGTATACGGTCCAACGCTAGGTGGGGGCCCATCCCCGCCAGGCTGGTCAGCACCCGTGAAGAAGCCCGTACCATTCGGCAAGTACTACTTGCTTGAGCGCATCAACGTCGGCGGCATGGCCGAAGTCTTTCGGTCCAAGGCCTACGGCGTCGAGGGCTTCGAGCGACTGGTCGCGGTCAAGCGCATCCTACCGAACATCGCGGAGGACAAAGAGTTCATCAAGATGTTCATCGACGAGGCCAAGATCTCGGTTCAGCTGAACCACGCGAACATCGCGCAGATCTTTGACCTCGGGATGGTCGAGGGCAGCTACTACATCGCGCTCGAGCACGTCCACGGGCGCGACCTACGCAACATCTTCGATCGGTGCCGCACCGCCAACGAGCCGATGCCGGTGGCCCAGGCCTGCTTCGTGATCATGAAGATCTGCGAGGGTCTCGACTACGCGCACAACAAGCGCGACCAGGGCGGGCGCGACCTCAACCTGGTGCACCGCGACGTCAGCCCGCAGAACATCCTGGTGTCGTTCGAGGGCGAGGTGAAGCTCATCGACTTCGGCATCGCCAAGGCGGCCGGCAAGGGCTCGAAGACCCAGGCCGGCATCCTCAAGGGCAAGTTCGGGTACATGTCGCCCGAGCAGGTCCGCGGCCTGCCCATCGACCGCAAGAGCGACATCTTCTCGTGCGGCATCGTCTTGTACGAGCTGCTCACCGGCGAGCGGCTGTTCGTCGGCGAGAGCGACTTCTCCACCCTCGAGAAGGTCCGCAACGTCGAGATCCTGCCGCCGTCGACCTACAACCGCAAGATCCCCGACGAGCTCGAGCGGATCGTCCTCAAGGCGCTGGCCAAGGACACCGAGGACCGCTACCAGAACGCCATCGATCTGCACGACGAGCTGCAGGCGTTCGTCTACACCGCCGGCGAGTTCTACTCGCGCAAGGATCTGGCGGCGTGGATGAAGAAGGTCTTCGCCAAGGAGATCGAGGAAGAGACCGCCAAGCTCGACGCCTACCGGCAGCTCAAGCCGCCGCCCGAGGTCCTGGCCGGCGGTCGGCCGGCGCCGGCCAGCGCGCCGCCGCCGCGCCCCCCCGCGGTGCCGCCCGGTGGTCGCCGGACCACGGCGATGCCGTCGGTGCCGCCGCCGACGCCGGGCGCGGGTGGCGCGCCGGTGACCCGGCCACCGCCGCCCCCCAGCGGGCCGCGCTCGACCCAGGGCATGTCGGTCGTGCCGCCGCCCCCGTCGGCGACGATGCCGTCGATGTCGGCCGCCGCCAACGCCGCCGCCGAGGAGTCCTACGGGCCGCCCAAGGCCGACCTCAACTGGGACGACGACGAGCTCGAGACCCAGATCTACGACAACCCCGAGGAAGAGGCCGCCGCCAAGGCGCTGGCCCAGGCCGGGATGGCCGCGCCACTGGCGGCCGCGCCGCTGGCGTCGGCGCCGGCGCTGGCGCCGCCCCCGGTCGAGCCCGATCTGTCCGAGCTGGTGCGGTCGACCGCGAAGGGCTGGGGCGCCGCCAACGGCGCGCACGGGCCCGGCCTCAACGGCAACGGCGCGCCGCCGCAGCCGGCGTTCACCGCTGGCCTCGGCACCGGCCCCATCCCGTCGCCGCGGGCCCCGTCGTCGATGTCGTTCGACGAGCCGCGCGAGTCGGCCGCCGCGGTGGCGCCGGCCCGGCCCGAGTCGTTCGGCGGGTTCGGCGCCGGCATCGTCGCGCGCGAGCGCAAGTCGCGGACGATGCTGTGGGCCGCGCTCGGCGGGGTCGCGCTGATCGCCGCCGCGGTGGCCATCGTCGTCATCACCCAGACCGGCAAGAAGACGTCGGCCGGGCCGGCCGCGCCGGTGAGCGAGCCCACCACCACACCGGTCCCCGGCGACGCCAACAGCGGCTTCGACCTGTACGTCACGCCGGCCAACGTGCCGGGCTGGCGCCTCGACGGCGTGGTGCAGTCGTCGACCCTGCCGGTGCAGATCCGGAAGGTGGCGATCGGCAAGCACTCGGTCACCATCGACGCGCCGCCCGGCTTCATGAGCGTCAACCAGGACGTCGAGGTGGTGGCCGGACAGATCGGCAAGGTGGTGGTGAACCTGCAGGCGATGGAGGTCGTCGCCAGCTTCGACTCGTCGCCGCCCGGCGCCAAGGTCGTGCTGATCGCCGACGGCAAGCGCACCGAGCTGGGCGCCACCCCGATCACCTCGAAGATCGACCCGCGGCTCCGCTACGACGTCGAGTTCGACATGGACGGCTACACCTCGGTCACCAAGGCGCTGACCTTGTCGGGCGCCCCCGAGGAGAAGATGGTGGTCGATCTGCAGCGCGCCGAGACGGTCGCGGTGGCGCCGACCGGCCCGTCGACGCCGTCGACCGGTGGCCGCAAGCCGGTCGACAAGCCCGTGGACAAGCCCGTGGACAAGCCGGTCGACAAGCCGGTCGACAAGCCGGTCGACAAGCCGGTCGACAAGCCCGTGGACAAGCCCGTGGACAAGCCGATCGACAAGCCGGCCGCCAAGGGCGACGGCGTGCTGTCGCTGGGCGCCAAGCCGCCGTGCGAGATCTTCATCGACGGCCGCAACACCGGCATGAAGACGCCCCAGCGCGAGATCACCCTGTCGGTCGGCAAGCACCGCATCACGCTGCTCAACAACGAGTTCGGCATCAAGGAGTCCTTCACCGTCGACATCAAGGCCGACGAGCCGACCAAGATGGTCAAGGACTTCTCCGACCGCTTGCCGCAGTAGCGGGCTAGCCGATCACCGGCGCGGTCGGGAGCGGATGCTCGGCCTCGACCGACGAGGCCGGCGCCGGCCGGCCCAGGTCGTGGAGATAGCCCAGGCAGCTGGCCAGGGCCCGTGGGAAGCTGCCGAGGTCGCGGTAGCGCAGCCCGAACTCCGCGCATGTCGCCTGCACCACCGGCGCGATCACCGGGTACAGGTAGATCGACATGCTGGGGAACAGGTGGTGTTCGATCTGGTGGTTGAGGCCGCCCGACCACCAGTTCGCGAGGCGCGAGTGGGTGCGCCAGTTGGCCGTGCCCTGGACCTGCTGCACGGCCCAGTGCGCGGCCGGGTCGGGCACCAGGCCGGCCTGGAGGTGGTTCACGATGAACACCGACTCCATGTAGTAGGCGCCGACGGCCATCATCACCAGCGTCGTCGCCAGGCCGTGGAGCGGTCCCAGCAGCACGACCGGGGCGACCACGTGCATGCCACACCACAGCGCCTTGCCGGCGAGCGCCTTGGCCCAGGCCCGGCGGCTGACGTGGAAGCGGGTGTGGATGGCCTGGCCGCGCCACAGGTGCTGCAGGTCAGCGACCAGCCACTTCACCAGGCCGATGCTCATGCCGACGGCGAGGGTGACGACCTGGACGCGATGCCAAGGCCGACGGGGCAGCGCCGGGTGAAAGCGCAACAGTGGGTAACCGATCTCGGCGTCGTTGTCGTAGCCCACGACGTTGGGGCGGCCGTGGTGGGCCACCTGGTGGGCGTAGCGCCACACCAGGCTCGAGCCTCCGACGACGTCCATGATGCTGCCCATGGCGTTGCTGCGGCGGCCGCGCCGCCCGACCGCGGCGTGGTTGCCGCTGTGCATCGCGAAGCCGAGCCGGGCCACCACCAGCCCGCCCAGCACCGCCGCGAGGTAGGAGCCGGTGGTGATGCGCCAGGCCCAGGCCGCCACGAACAGCGCGAGGAGGGCGACCGCCTCGAGAGCCAGCGCCCAGCCGAAGCTCTGGTAACCCAGGCCGCGGGCGCGCAGGGTCGCGTCGACCCGAGTTCGCACCGCGTCGAAGAACGCCGGATCGCCGGCCGGGGCGCGCTCGGCGAGGGCCACGGTGCCGACCCGGGGCGCCTGCTTGGCCAGGGCGCGGCGGGCGTGGTCGAGGGCGGGGCCAGGGTGGTAGGCCTCGAACAGGATCGTCGCGTCGCGGCCGGCGCCGAGCGAGAGCAGGTCGCCGCCGGGGTGCTTGGGCGCGAAGGCCGAGACGTCGTACACCTCGCCGGCGATGGCCATCCAGGCGCGGCCGTCGCGGCCGTCGTGGCGCGCGAGCTCGTCGAGGGTCACGGTGGGTGGAGTCGTCGAGGGCGTGGCCACGAGGCACCGTAGGGGGGCCGGTCGCGGTCGATTGCCACGGTCTGGTCACGGTGCGACCACGGCTGCCGCCATCGGTCAGCCGCGGCGGCACCGCACGACCACCTGATGCAGCAGGTAGGTCACGGCCAGGCCGACCACCCCGGCCAGCAAGAGGACCAGCGCCGCCGGCCGCTGGTCGATCACCAGCAAGCCGGCGACCACCGTGATGTAGACGTCGCGGCGGATCACCAGGTCGAGCGCGCCGGCGACGGCGCGGCCCAGGCGCCCGCGGCGCGCGGGCGGCCGCGGCGCCGTGCCGGGCGGTGGCTTGAAGAACCACGGGTAGACCGCGGTGTCGATGGCGCCGCCGCGCCGCGCCAGCTCGACGTAGAGCTGGACCAGGACGACCGCGCCCAGGGCGGCCGCGGCCAACGACACGGTGCGCCAGGTCGGTGCCGCGCCGTCGTGCGCCAGGCCCAGGCCGATCGCCCCGGTCACCGACAGCGTGACCACCTCGTCGCCGATGGCGTCGAGCCACTCGCCGGTGCGCGAGAACTGCAGCCGGAGCCGGGCCAGGTCGCCGTCGACGTTATCGAGGAGCGCGCCCACGACGAGCAGCGCGCCGGCCACCGCCGCCCCGCCGCCGCCGCCCCGGGCCAGCAAGACCGCCGCGGCGATCCCGCACGCGATCGCCGCCAGCGTCACCTGGTTGGGCGAGATCGTCGTCGGCAGGAGCCGGCGGGCCAGGTGGCGCGACAGCGGCCGCGCCACGTAGTAGCTGAAGGCGCCCTCGCGCTCGAGGCTCTTGCCGAGCAGGCCGAACAGCCGGTGGACCCCGGCCGCGCGATCGGCCAGGGTGCGGACCACGAACGCGGGGTTGACCGGGCCGCCGTCGCGCCGCGCCGCCGCCAGCGCGTCGGCATGGTAGAGCGCGCAGCCGTCGAGGGCGACGGTCGGTGGGTGGACGCCGGCGTCGGAGCCGACCACGACCTCGACGGGGAAGCTGCCTGGCCCCGGGCGAGCGTCGAGCGCGCGGCACACCCGGGCGCGGCCGTCGTCGTCGGCGCACCGCACCTGGGCCCCGGCGTAGCCCTGACGCGCGAGCTGGCGCACCAGCCGTGACACCAGCGGCAGGCCGCCGACCTCCGTGGTCGCGTCGACCGGGCCGCGGCGGCGCGCGTCGATCTCGGCCCAGCTCACCGCGCTCGCGTGTCGGCTCGTGCGCATCGTCATGCCCAGGTGCGCAGCAAGCTGCGCGCCATGCGACCGGGCGCACATCGACGACGACGGCGCGGCGCCCGCCCGCGCCCACGCTGCGCGATCTTCACCGCGGCGGGGCGCGCCTGGTGAGGATCCGGCGCCCGGCCGTCAGCCTCGCGGCGTCATGGCCGGGCGGCGGGCGCGATCACGGAGAGCACCGTCTTTTCGGGGATCGGCTCGAGCTGGTCGACCAGCTGATCCAGCGCGATCGCCCGGTGCGCCACGGGGAGCGACGCCTCGTCGCCCCACCACACGCCATAGATCCGGACCGGCCCGGCGCCCAGCCCCTGCTCGACCAGGTCGCGCAGCGCGGCGCGCGACGCGTCCGCTCGCGCCAGCTCGGCCCGCGCGTCATCGGCGAGGGCCGGCTCGAGCGCGGCCAGGGCGGCCCGGGTTGCGACGCCGGCGTCGAACGCAAGCTCGGCCGACGCGAACCCACACGCACACCCGGTGTGCGCGCCGACCTCGACCACGTGGGGCTGGTCCAGCGCAGCGCGGACCTGGCGCAGGTCGCCGTCGGCCAGCGGCTCGACCCAGAACGTTGGGCGGATGCCCGCGGGGGGCTTGGGCCGCGCCGGTAACGGCGCCGCCGCCGCGACGAACACCCGGAGGCACACCCGGCCATGCTAGCGCGGACCGACGGCGCGCGGGACGTCGACCACCGGGCGGGCGATCCGGTACCATCGGGCGATGATGGAGCTGAGGCCGCGTCGATGAACGTCATCCCTCAGGTCGAGGCGTCCGCCCGGGTCGGCGAGATCGCGAAGGTCATCGCCGACGGCGGCCTGGTCTGCTTCCCGGTGCGCGGCGCCTACCGGGTCGCGGTGGATCTCCACTCCGACGCCGCGGTCGCGCGGTTGATGCAGAGCAAGCGCCGGGCGCGCAACCACCCGACCCTGATCCTCGTCGGCAGCCTGGCCGGGGCCAAGGCGGTGGTCGACGGCACCACCTGGGCCACCACCAAGCGGCTGGCCGAGCGGCTGTGGCCGGGGCCGCTCACGTTGGTGTTGCCGCCCAGTGACAAGCTGCCGAGCAAGGTCCGCAAGGTGCTGACCCGCGCCACCGGCACCCTGGGCATCCGGGTCCCCGACGACCCGCTGGCCGCGAGCGTCGTCGCCGCGTTCGGCGGTCCGCTGCTGGTGTCGAGCGCCAACCTCGAGCGCAAGCCCGGCGCCAGCTCGGCCGCGGTGGTGCGCCAGCGGTTCGTCAACACCGTCGACCTGTGGGTCGACGCCGGCGACATCCCGGCGGCCGAGCCGTCGACGATCGTGGCGGTCACCGAGACCGCGTGGTCGTTGGTCCGCGACGGCGCGGTGTCGCGCGCCACGATCGAGCGCGCCGCCGCCTGAGCCCTGCCGCGGGCCGGCGCCGGGGGCATCGCCTCAGTGCTGCGACGCGCACGACCAGCCTTTGCCGGAGCGGTCCTGGGTGCACACGCCCAGGCGTGATCCGTCGATACGGCACACGTCGCCGAACCGCTCGCACACGGTCACTGGATCGCCCGGCGTCCCGGCCGGCTTGCCGGTCGACGACGACCCGCCCGGACCGCAGCCGACCACCAGGAACACCGCGAACCACCAGGAGCGCATCGCCGGCACCGTAGCACTCCACCGCCACCACCGCAGCCGGCCGGCCGCCGTGCTAGAAGACGACATGGGCCTGGCCGCGATCGTCGTCGAGGGCGGCGCCATGCGCGGCATCTTCGCCGCCGGGGTGCTGGACGTGTTCCTCGAGGCCGACTTCGCGCCGTTCGACCTGGCCATCGGCGCCTCGGCCGGCGCGTGCAACCTGTCGTCGCACCTGGCGCGCCAGCACGGCCGCAACCGCCGGTGCTTCTTCACCCGCATGCAGCGGCGCGAGTTCGTCGACGCCGGCCGGTTCCTGCGCGGCGGCCACTGGCTCGACATCGACTACCTGTGGGAGGCGTCGGAGCGCGAGGACCCCCTCGACGCCGCCGCCATCGTCGCCGGGCCGACCAAGCTGGTCGTGGCAGCCACGTGCGTGACCACCGGGCGCCCGACTTACTTCGAGCCCGACGCCGCCACCATGTCCGACGTGCTGCGGGCGTCGTCGGCGGTGCCGGTCTTGTTCCGCCGCTTCGTCGAGGTCGACGGCGAGCCGTTCACCGACGGCGGCCTGAGCGCGCCGATCCCCGTCGAGGAGGCCTACCGGCGCGGGGCCCGCCGCATCCTGGTGATCCGGTCGCGCCCCGACGGGTTCCCCGGCCCGTCGCGGCTGGAGTGCGCGCTGGCGGCGGCGATGCTGCGCAGTCACCCCGAGCTGGTGCAGGCGTTCTGGCGCTACCGCCCCATCTACGCCCGCGCGACGGCGTTCCTGGCCCGGCCCCCGGCCGACTGCCAGATCGTCCACGTCGCGCCGGCCGGCCTGCGCACCAGCCGAGTCACCCGCGACCTCGACGTGCTCCACGCCGACTACCAGCGCGGCCGCGCCGCCGGGGCGGTGGCGTTGGCCCAGTGGCGCGCGCTCGACGCGGCGCCAGCCGCCGCGGGCCCGGCCGCTCACGCGAGCGCGCGATAGATCGCGTGGCACAGCGCGACGGCGCGGCGCGAGCGCACCCGGTGATCCATCTTGCAGGTGGCGTAGCCGATGGCCAGCTGGGCCGCGGGATCGCACCACCCCAGCGCACCGCCGGCGCCGGCGTGGCCGAAGCTGGCCGGGTTGGGCGAGAACAGGTGGGGCTCGTCCTTGAGGAAGCCCTGGCTCCAGCCCAGCGGCTTGCGCAGGACCCGATCGCGCTCGGCCCACGACTGACGCGGGGCCAACCCGGCCACCGCCTGGGCGCCGACCAGGCGGACGCCGTCGACGGTGCCGCCTGCCGCCAGCGCCGCGTACACCCGGGCCAGCCCGCGGCCGTTGGTGATGCCGTTGCACCACGGCAGCTCCAGCGCGTGGACGCGCCGGGTGTTGAAGTTGGCGACGCCGGTCGGCCCCAGCTCGCGCGGGTTGCCGAACGCGCGGGCCGCGTCGCGGCCGAGCGCCACCTGGCGGTAGACCCGCCCCTCGACGCCGCGGTGGAACAGGAGCTTCGGGACGATCTTGAGCACGCGCTCGGCGGTGGTGGCGGGATGGTTGGTCGCGACTCGGACCTCGTCGGCCTCGGCCAGCCCGAGGTGCACGTCGGCGCCCAGCGGCGCCGCCACTTCGCGGGCCAAGAAGCGGCCGAGCGACTCGCCGGCGACTCGCCGGAACAGCTCGCCGGCGTACAGCCCGTAGGTCACCGCGTGGTAGCCCTGGTCGGTGCCGGGCGCCCAGCGTGGGGCCTGGGCCGCCAGCAGCGCCGCGACGTGGTCGGGACGCTGCGCCAGATCGTCGAGAGTGATCGGCCGATCGAGGGCGACCAGGCCGCTGCGGTGGTTGAGCAGCGTCCGCACCGTGACGTCGGCCTTGCCGGCGGCGGCGAACGCTGGCCACCAGCGCGCGACCGGCGCGTCGTAGTCGAGCTGCCCGCGGTCGGCCAGCATCAGGAAGCACAGCGCCACCAGGCCTTTGGTGGCGGAGAACACCGTGGTGATGGTGTCGGCCTGCCACGGCGCCCGGGTCGCGCGGTCGGCGACGCCGCCCCACAGGTCGACCACGACACGCCCGCGGTGCCAGACGCTGACGCTGCCGCCCCACTCCTCGCCGCGCGCCAGGCTGGCCGCGAACGTCGCCGACACCGGCTCCCAGCCGGCGGCGACGGTGCCGTGGACGGTGTCAGCGATCGGTCGGTGCGCGGTGGCCATCGCCGGCCACGGTAGCAACCCGGCGCGGGCGACGTCACCCGACCCGGGCGCGCACCAGCGCCTCGAGGGCGTCGAGGTCGCCGCAGGCATCCAGCGCGGCCTTGCCGATCAGCTGGCGCAACGTCGCCGGCGGGTCGACCTCGTACAGCGCCGGCAGCGGGTCGGGCGGGTCCCCGAACTCCGCGCGCAGCTCGTCGCGGTGGAGAAACCTCACCCGGGCCGGCAGGCCGCGCACGAACGCCGCCCACCGCCGCCGCATCCCGAGCGGCCCGTAGGTGACGGCGCACAGGCTGCACGGGTAGGTCGCCGGGCGCAGGACCTTGTGGGCCGCGTCCTTGAGCAGGTTAGCGAGCCCGCCGTCGGCGTTGTAGGCGAACACCAGCTGGCGCACGCTGGCGGCGTAGCACGCGGCCGCGGCGGTGGTCAGCTCGCCAGCGGTTGCTTGTGGGCGGCGCGCTCGACCGCGAGCGCCGCGGCCACGGCCGGGCGCGCCACCTGCCGCGCCTGGTAGGCCTGGACCGCGGGGTAGAGGTCGAGGCTGACGCCAGCGACTGGCACCAGCACCAACGCCCACACCAGGTAGGCGTCCGCGACGGTGAAGCCGGTCGACACCAGCGTCTTGGCCGTCGCCAGGTGCGCGTCGAGGACGGCCAGCGGCCGGGCCAGCGACGCCCGGCCGTGGGCCTTGACGGCGGCGGGCGTGTCGACGCCGAACACCGCCGCCAGGCCCTGCTTGTGGACCTCGGTGCCGACGAAGCTGAGCCAGCGCTGGAGCTCGTACCGGGCCACGCTGGCCGGCGGTGGCGTCAGGCCGCGGTCCGGTGCTCGATCGCCCAGGTACGACAGGACGGCGCTGTTCTCGGTCAGGGCGTGGCCGTCGTCGGTCACCAAGGTCGGGACCTGGCCCATCGGGTTGACCGCGCGCAGGTCGCCGCCGCCCTCGACGAGCTTGGTGGTCAGGTCGACCCGGCGCAGCGCGACCTCGAGATCGGCCTCGCGGGCGACGATGTGGGCGGCCAGCGAGCACGCGAACGGCGAGTAGTAGAGTTCCATGGCATCCTCGGGGAGTTGATTTATGTCCCGTGCGGAACAGAATTCCTGCGGCGGCGGTCGCCGTCAACGATTTATGTACTATTTGGTATATAAATGAGCGAGCCGCCCCGCAAGCGCGGTCGGCCGCGCGGGTTCGACCCCGCGTTGGCCCTGGCCAGCGCCACCGCCACCTTCGCGCGCCACGGCTTCAGCGGCAGCTCGCTCGAAGACCTGACCGCCGCCATGGCGCTGTCCAAGCCCAGCCTGTACGCCGCGTTCGGCGACAAGCGCGCCCTGTACCTGCGGGCCCTGGCCGAGCACGCGGCGGTGCGGACCCGCCGCTACGCCGAGGCGTTCGGCCGCGGCGTCACCGTCGAGGCTGCCCTGCGCGGCCTGTTCGAGGAGGCGGTGGCGGTGAGCCTGGCGGCCGACGGCGCGCCCGGCTGTCTGATCGCGTCGAGCGCGACCAGCGAGGCGGTCGATCACCCCGAGGTCGCGGCGTTCACCCGCGACTTCTTCGCCAGCTGCGACCGCGCCCTGGCCAAGGGCGTGCGGGCCCGCCTGGTCCGCGAGGGGGCGGTGGCCGCCGCGACCATCGCCCGGCTCGCCACCGGCGTCGTCAACGACCTGGCCCTGCGGGCCCGGGTCGGCGAGCCCCGCGCCCGGCTGCTCGAGCACGCCCGGGCCGCCGCCGCCGCGCTGGCCCTGGCCGCGGCCGCCCCGCCCTGAGCGTGCGCCGTCGACGGTTGCCGGGCGTCGCGGCGCGGGCCCGCCGCGGCCGGTGGTAGGCTGCCGCGCTGGAGGCACCGTGCGCTTTCCCGGCCGTCGCAAGCACAAGCACTACTTCCCGGTCCACGCGCGCGATCCGCTGTTCCAGTACGCCGGCGTCGAGGAGCCCGGCGCGCGCACCCACGTGGTGGGCATCGACCAGACCCTGGTCGACATCGACGCCCGGGTGCCCGACGAGGTGCTCGGCCGCTACCGGCTGCCCAAGGGCGCGTCGACCGTGATCGCCACTGACCAGGCGGTCGCGCTGTACGACGAGCTTTTGGCCGAGCGCCGGATCTCCTACGAGTTCGCCGGCGGCACCGTCGGCAACACCCTGCACAACTACTCGATCTTGTCGGACGACGCAGCCATCCTGCTCGGGGTGATGAGCGAGGAGATCCGGCTGGGCACGTCGGGCTATCGCTACCTGTCGGCGACCTCGTCGCGCGTCAACCTCGACCACCTGCAGCCGGTCGACGGCCCGATCGGGCGCTGCTTCGCGCTGGTCACGCCCGACGGCGAGCGCACCTTCGCGATCAGCGAGGGCAAGATGAACGCGCTGGCGCCGGCCAGCATCCCGGCCGCGGTGTTCGACGACGCCTCGGCGCTGGTCATCTCGGCCTACCTGATGCGGTGCCAGCCCGATGATCCGATGCCGGCGGCCACCGCCCAGGCCGTGGCCTACGCCCGGGCCCGCGGCGTCCCGGTGGTGCTGACCCTGGGCACCCGCTTCGTGATCGCCGAGCGGCCGGCGTTCTGGCGCACCTTCATCCGCGAGCACGTCGACGTGGTGGCGATGAACGAGGAGGAGGCCGAGGCGCTCACTGGCGAGGCCGATCCGCTGGCGGCGTGCGACCGCGCGCTCGAGCTGACCGACCTGGTGTTGTGTACCGCCGGGGCGACCGGGCTGTTCCTGGCCGGCCACACCGACCGCGAGGCCCGCCGCGAGACCCGCTACCCGCTGCTGCCCGGGGTCATCCCGGAGTTCAACCGTTACGAGTTCAGCCGGCCCATGCGCCGCGCGGCGTGCGCCGACCCGTGCAAGGTGTTCGCCCACATCGCGCCCTACCACGGCGGGCCCGAGCGCATCACCAGCACCAACGGCGCCGGCGACGCCGCGCTGGCGGCGCTGCTGCACGACCTGGCGGCCAACCGCTACCACCGGGCGCGGGTGCCCAACTCGTCCAAGCACGTCCGCGAGTTTCTGACCTACTCGTCGATGAGCCAGGTGTGTCGCTACGCCAACCGGGTCAGCTTCGAGGTCCTGGCCCAGGCCGCGCCGCGCCTGACCCGCGGCCTGCCCCAGCGCGAAGAAGGGCTCGACGACGAGGCCTACTGGGCCCGCTGACGGCCGCGGCGCGGGGCGCGGGGCGTTCCGGCGCCGGGCCTCGCAGATCAATTCATCAGCGCGGGGTCCTGGGCGATGGCCTCGAGGAGCGCCATGGCCGCGGCCAGCTTGGCGTGGTCGCCGCGGCGGTGGTAGCTGCCCACCAGGTTGCGCAGCATGCGGCGGGCGATCTCGAGCGGCGTGGCCGGCGTCAGCAGCGACGGCGACCAGCGCGCGCCGGCCCGCGCGACCATCGCCACCAGGTCGGTGCGATCGAGCAGCCGGGCCCGCTCGAACGGATCGATGACCACGGTGGCGGTCTCGCCCATCCGGTAGGCCACCACGAAGTGGCCGGGCAGGGCGACGCCGAACAGCGGCAGGTCGGCGCGCCGGGCCACCTCGAGGTAGATGACCGCCAGCGCGATCGGCAGGCCGCGGCGGCGCGCCACCACCCGCGGCAGGAAGCTGTTGTGCGGGTGGTCGTAGTCGTCGCGATCGCCCTCGAGCGCCAGCTGGCCGACCAGGAGCCCCTCGAGAGCGTCGAGGCCGGCGTAGGCCGAGCCGCGGGCGCGGGCCGCGACCTGGGCGCCCCACCTGTCGAGCAGCGCCAGCACCTCGGTCGGCTCGGCTGGGTCGTCGTCGAGCTCGGCGATGGCCAGCGCCGCCAGATCGAGCCGCGCCGGGTGGTGCGCCAGCGCGACGCTGAGGCGCTCGGCGGCGGTCACGCCGGGTCCGGCTTGCGGCCGGTCACCACCTTGGCCACCAGGATCGGCTCGGCGGTGACCTCGGTGGCGCCGGTGGCCGCCAGCATCGCCGCGAGATCGTCCTCGAGGTAGTCGGCGTAGAACGGCTCGTGGAACTCGACCGGGAACCCGGCCAGCACCGCGGCCAGCTCGGGGCTGTCGGCCAGCTGGGCGGAGTCCTCGACGACGATCAGCCCGCCCGGCTTGACCACCCGCCACAGCTCGGCCATCACCCGGCGCCGGGCGTTGCGCGGCAGCTCGTGGAACAGGTAGACGCTGGTGACCACGTCGAACGTGGCGTCGGCGTAGGGCAGCGCCTCGGCGTTCTCGGCGGCCAGGGTCACCTGATCGACCTCGGCCAGCAGCGCCCGGGCGGCCCGGATGTAGTGGGGCGACAGGTCGACGCCGTGGTAGGCGAGGTCGGGGTGGGCCCGAGCCAGCTGGTGCAGCGCGCGCCCGGTGCCGCACGCCACGTCGAGGACGCGCACCTTGCCGGCGCCGGCGTGGGCCCGGCGCCAGCGGGTGATGGGCGGGATGATCTGCCGGCGCATGACGTCGGCCGTGCCGCGGAACAGCAGCTCGACGCCCAGGTCGTAGACCGCGGCCGAGTGCGCCGACAGGTAGCCGTCGGTCTGCCAGTGGAAGGTCCGCCGGTAGTAGGGCGGATAGGCGGCCTTGTCGACCGGCGGCACCTCGCGGTAGTCGCCGCGCCGCTTGCGCGAGATGACCTTGGGCGCGTCGCGCAAAAGCCGCGGCAGGCGCCGGGCGTAGGTCGCCGTCGGCAGCTGGAACAATAGTTCGCGCGGGTACAGCCCGGCCTCGACGTTGGCCAGGTCGCGCGCGAACAGCGCCTCGGTGCGGGCCCGCAACAGCGGCAGCACCGCGCCCAGGTCGGGGCGCGGCGTGCGGGTCAGCACCCGGGCCGACTCCTGCAGCACGGTGGCGCCCACCAGGTAGCCGAGCTGCTGGGCCCGATACGCGAACCGATCGACCGTGGTCAGCATGGGCTGACCGTAGCACGCGGCGCTCACTCGCCCTTGGTGCGGAGGTACAGCGGCAGGATGACGATGGCGTAGGCGGCACAGCCGACCACGATGAACGCCAGGTCGCGCCAGGTCAGCTTGACCTCCAGGTCGGGCGCGTGGGTCTTGGCCATCGACGCCCACGCCGCGCCCAGCCCGAGGAAGATCCACAAGACCGAGTGCCACAGGAACGACAGCGTGTTGATCGAGAACATCATGCCGCACAGCGAGGCCAGGATGCCGAGCGCCCACACCTGGGCCGAGCGCGCGCCTGGCACGCCGTCGAGCCGGCGGATGCCGATCACCAGGGTCTTCACCGACAGCACCAGCAGCGAGATGAACAGCACCAACCCGACGAAGCCGAGCTCGGCCAGCGACAGCACGTACGAGTTGTGGGCGGCCATGAAGTGGTGCTCGCCGAACTGGCGCTGGCCGACGCCGTACACCGGGCTCTGCTTCCACATCTTGAGACCGGCCGACCACGCCTCGTAGCGCAGCTGGGTCGACTCGTCGGCCTTCTCCCCCGAGCGCCCGGCCACCGCCAGCACCGGGGCCGCCAGGCCGGCGCCGGCGACCAGACCGGCGAACCCGTAGCGGCGCGCGAAGTACACGCCGCCGACCAGCGCGAACACCACGATGCCGCCGCGCGACTGGGTCATCAGCACGCACCAGAAGATGAGCACCCCGCCGATCACCGCCAGCGCGATGGTGCCGATGCGCCGGCGCTGGTTGGCGAAGGCCACCAACAGCGAGAAGCCGCCGATGCAGATGGTGAGGCCCAGCTCGTTGGGGTCGTGCAGCTCGCCGCGGTACCGGACCCGGTCCTCGATCGAGAAGGTGTCGAACAGGCCGGCCTTCTCGCACCGGTACTCCGAGCCGGGCTCGGCCATGTCGTCGTAGCAGTCGTTGGCCAGCTCGCAGGCCCGGCCGTCGGGGGTGCCCTCGCCCGGGTGCTCCTCGTCGGTGACGATGCAGCTGCGGTCCTGGAGGCCCTGGTTGAGGCACACCAGCGTCAGGCCCAGGCAGGTGATCACCAGGGTGGCGGCCACCACCCGCAGCGTGCGCAGCCGCTGGATGCCGTGGGCGATGGTCGCGAACAGGACGAACAAGATCGCCAGCTCGATGGTGTTCTTGGTGATGGCCGGGCCGGCCATCAGCAGGTTCGACAGCGTGGTCCACAGCAGAAACGCGATCACCCAGCGCAGGATCGGCGTGGCCCGCAGCTCGAGCAGGCGCAGCCGCACGTCGAGGAAGAACCCGCCGGCCGCCGCCCCGACGAACAGGTACAGCATCGGCAGCTTCTGCAGGACCGTGAAGTACTCCTGCGGGCGCGCCAGGATGAAGAACACCAGGCCGCAGATGCCGAAGATCGAGAACACCTGGCCCGGATCCTACGCCGCGGGCGGTGCCGGGTCACGCCCGCGGGTGCGGCGCAGCGCGACCAGGAGCACCAGGTAGTGCGCCACCAGCTGCGCCACCAGGGCCAGCTCGCCGATCAAGAGGCCACCGTCGACGCGCCGATCGATGGTGCGGTGGAGGACGAACACGTCGGCCCACGCCGCGTGGTGGAGCGCCGTGGTCACGCCGGCGGCCGACAGCAGGTTGGGCACCAGCGCCCACGCGCCGGTGGCGAGCGCGACCAGCCACGTCCGCGCCAGCGGGCCGGCCAGCGGCCGGCGGCGCAGCAGCCCGGTGAGCACCGGCAGGCCCGCCGCGGCGGTGCCGACCGCCAGCCCCACGGCCAGGTGCAGGTTGGCGTGGGCCATCACTCGCGCCGGGCCAGCTCGCGCCAGCCGGTCCAGAACACCGCGACGGTCACCAGGACGAACAGCGTCGGGAACACCATCGAGTTGTCGATGGCATCGTGGCGATCGATCGCGCAGTGGCCCCAGAACACGTCGCAGTACGAGCGGTGGTGGAGCTCGACGTACCACGGCAGGTCACCCCACAGGCGAGGCAGGTCGGGCACCACCGCCCACACTCCCGAAGCCAGGCACGCCAGCGGCAGCACCACCAGCGCCCGCGGGGTGGTCCGTCGGCCGCGCGCCAGCCAGCGGGCGAAGTAGATCGCCAGCGGCAGGGTCGACGCGAGCAGGACGTGGATCATCGCGACCAGCCCCAGCTATCTGCGCTTGAGCGGGACGTTGACCTGCTGACCGTTGCGGGTCGCGTAGACCCGCTCGGTGTGGTCGGCGTAGCCCTGACGCTTCACCACGATCGGCGTGCCCTCGAAGCCGGCCACCTTGATCCGGGTCGGGGTGGTGCCGACCGCCCGGCCGGCGACGGTGACGGCGGCCCCGGCCGGCCGCGACGTCACGGTGATGGTGAACTGGGGTCGCTCGAGGCGCGCGGCCACGGTCTGCGGCCCGGGCGCCAGCGTCAGCCGCACCACCTGGCTCTGGTAGCGATCGCGCCGGATGGTCGCCTCGTCGGCGTCGCACGGCAGGTCGCGGGTGAGCGGGGTGGTGCCGACGACCTCGCCGCGCAGGACCACCTCGGCGCCGTCCGGGCTGCTGGTAAAGGTCACGGTGCACGCGGTGAGGGCGGCGGGGGCGGCGGGGGGCGGTGGGGCCTCGGGCGGCGGCGGGTCGCGCGGGGCTGGCGGGACGTCGTCGCCGGTCGGCGCAGTGCCGGCCGCGGGTGCCCCGGGCGGCTCGGTCGGAGATGACGACGATCCGGACATCGCGAGCGCGGTCAGCGCGATGACCAAGATGACCGCGCTGGTGATGGCGATGACGGGCCAGCGCCGGCGACGGATCGGGGCGATCGACACCAGCTCGGTCATGTCGCCGACGTCCTCGGACATCGCGGCGCGGTGGCGTTGCCAGGCGGCCGAGGTCCCCGGCGACGGCGCCGCGGGGTAGTCGACGGCGCGCAGCTGCGCGGTCGGGTAGATCGGAGGCGGGGGCGCTGGGGCCGGCGCCATCGGGTAGCCGCCGGGGCCGACGTCGACGGTCGCGGCCACCGGGAAGCCGGCCGGGGCCGGTCCCGCGCCGGGTGGGTTGAGATCGACGATGACGGCGGGCAACGGCGGCGTCGGCGCCACCGGCGCGGCGACCACGTGCGGCGTGGCGGGGGGCGGCGCGGCCCGCGGCGCCGGCGCCGCGGCTGCCGCGGGGCGGGGCGTGAGCGCGGGTGCGGGCTGCGCGGGTGCGGGCTGCGCGGGTACCGGCGCGGTCGGCGTGGTCGACGGCGCGGTCGACGCGGTCGGCGGCGTGGTCGGTGTGGTCGACGCGGTCGGCGGCGCGGTCGGCGTGGTCGACGGGGCGGCGTGCACCGAGGACGGTGAGCTGGGCCGCGGGGCGGCGCTCGCTGTGGGCGGCGCGGGTGCGGGCGCCGCCGGCACGGGAGCCGTGGGCGCCGGCCGCGCCACATCGCGCGCGTGGGCCGACGCGCCCCCGGCTGGCGCGCCCGACCACACCGGCGTCGCCCAGGCGCCGGGTGCCGCGGCAGGCCGCGGCGCGTCGCCGCGGGCGTCGATCATGCCCGAGGGCGGTCCCGCCATCGGCGCGGTGACCGCCACGTCGTCGCCGGGCGTGGGGCCGCTGCCGGCGCCGGCGAGCGCCGCGAGCGCCTGGATCACCGGCTGCGGGACGGCCGAGCGCTTGCTCACCGCCATCGCGACGCCAGGGTGCGCCGGCTCGGCCGGTGCTGGCGGATCGACCAGCGGATCGAGATCGTCGCCCGGCAGATCCGGCAAGGCCAGGGCGACGTCGGTCGCCAGATCGTCGCCGACGGTGGTCGTCAGGTGCTCGCCCGAGTCCGGATCGGGCCGCACGGCGAAGCCGCGGCGGGTCCGGCCGCTGCCGGTGGTGGCGATCGGCGTCGGCGTCGGCGCATCCCTGTCCGGCTTCCGGACGTCTGGCGTGGTGAGGTCACCGACCCCGCGCACCGGCGCCGGCCCCAAGAAGGTGGCCTCGCGGTCGCGCGCCGCCGGCCGGGACGGTGGCGGCGCCGCTCGCGGCACGTGCCGGTTGGGATCGGTGTCGGCGTCGACCGGGCCGACCGCGAAGCCGACCAACGTCGGCTGCGAGTCGCGCCGCCGCCGGGGCTTGCCGGCCGCGGCGGGAGGCACGCGCGGCGCCGCCGGTTGCGCCACGTCGGCCCGCGGTCCCGCTGGGGTCGGCGGCGCCGGCGCGTCGGCCGCGCTGGGCGGAGCGACCGCGTCGGGATCCGCGATCGCGGCCATGGCCCGGGTCGGGGGCGGCGCCGGCAGCGGCAGCGCGCCGCGGGGGCCAGCCGGCCCGGCCGCCAGCGGTGGCAGCACACGCCCGGCGGCGGGCGGCCCGGCGCCCACGTTGCGCAGCGCCGGCAGCGACGCCGTCGAGCGCAGCGGCGGCGGCTCGGTCGCGCGCGCGGCCATCGGCTCGGCCGCACACCCGGCCAGCTCGTCGAGGTCGCGCGCCGTCGCGGGATCGCCGATGGGGACCCCGAGGGGCACCAGGTGGCGTGGGATCGCGCCGACCAGCCCACGACCGCCGGCCTCGACCAAGAAATTCAACAGGCCCCGGCTGCGCACGTCGAGCCGGCTGAACTGGACGGTGTAGCCGCCGTCGGCGTCCTGGTCCACGTCGGCGTCGCCGTCGAGGATGGTGGCCCGGCTGGCCAGCGCCACCACGATGCGGCGGGTGCCCTCGGGCGGCGTCGGCGAGATGGCCGGCACGGTGATGCCGTCGGCGGTCGCGCGGGCGCGGAACACCCGCACGAACTCCTCGAGCGTCGTGCACTGGGTCACCAGGCGCAGCGCGGTACCGGCAGCCACGGGGCCAGTGTAGGCAATTCTCGACGTGGCGACCAGCCCCGTGGCCGCGTCCAGGGCGTGCCGGCCGCGATCAGTCCGGCAGCTCTACCAGCGGCGCGCCGCCGGTCCCGGCCGCCTCGAAGTGCCACCACTCGCTGGCGATGGGATGGAAGCCGGCCGCGGTGAGGGCCCCGCGCAGGCGCGCGAGGTTGCGCCTGGCGGCGCCGGTGGCGCCGGCCCCGCTGGCGGCGCCCGAGAAGTCGTCGTGATCGGTCGGCATGACCAGCGGCGCGCCGGCCCGGTCGGCCAGGCTGACGTCGATGGCGCCGCCGCGGCTGTGCACCGAGCCGCCGATGGGGCGGCCGTGTCCGTCGAGGCGCGGCTCGGCGACGAAGCGCCGATCGGGGACGCGCTGCCACAGCGCGAGCTGGGCGCTCGGCGGCCGGTAGCAGTCCCACATGACCAGCCGCAGGCCGTCCCGCCGCAGCGCCGCCGCTGCCTGGGCCAGCCGCGCCGCCGCGGCCTCCCGCAGCCAGCAGCGCGCCGTGCGATACAGCGGCGCCCCGGTCAGGTTGCGGTCGGTCGCGTACCGGAGGTCGAGCACCGCGTCGGGGATGGTGGTGGCGACGTCGATCCATCCCGGCGGCGGTCCCGCCGCGTCAGGGCTGGGCGCGGGCAGCGGCCGTGTCGTGATCATGCCGGCGTCGGCCACGACCGCCGCCGCCGCGCCGGCATCGGTTGGCGGCGCCGGCGCCGGCCGGCCGCGACATCCCAGCGCGAGGCCCCCGACGACCACCAGCCGTGCGAAGCTCCGGCCGCGATGCCTGTGTTGCGTTCGACCTCCGGCCTGGTCCATGCGGTGCTGCTCGACGGTCGCGGCGGCGGCGAGCTCCTCGACTGGCCTGGTCTGGCACGCTGGCGACCGACCGACGGCCTGGTGTGGGTCGACCTCGACTACCGCGCCCCCGACGCCGAGCGCTGGCTCGGCCTCGAGGCCAACCTGGCGCCGCCGACCCGGCAGGCGCTGGTGGCGGACGATCCCCGGCCGCGGGCCGAGGTGCGCGGCGACGGCCTCCTCTTGATCTCCCGCGGCATCAACGTCAACGCCGGGGCCGAGCCCGAGGACATGGTGTCGATGCGGGCCTGGATCGAGCCCGGCCGCATCATCACCCTGCGCCACCGCCGGGTGACCGCGCTCCACACTCTCGGCGAGCAGATCGCCGCCGGCGCAGGGCCGTCCGCACCCGGGGAGTTCGTGGCGGCGTTGATCGACGAGATCCTGGCGCCGGTGTCCACCTTGGTCGACGAGATCGACGATCAGGTGGCGCTGCTCGAGGACGCCGTGCTCGGCCATCACGTCGACGGCCCGCGCGGCAAGATCGCCGATCTGCGGCGGCGGGCGATCGCGGTGCGCCGGTTCATCGGCCCGCAGCGCGAGGCCCTGGCCCGGCTGGCCACCGCCGCGGTGCCGTGGCTGACCGAGGCCGATCGCGTGCGCCTGCGCGACGCCGCCGAGCGCCAGACCCGCACCGTCGAGGAGCTCGACGCCGCCCGCGACCGCGCCGCGGTCACCCACGAGGAGCTGGCGGCGCGCACCGACGAGCTGGCCAACCGACGGCTGTACGTGCTGTCGCTGGTGACCGCGGTGTTCCTGCCGCTGTCGTTCATCACCGGCCTGCTCGGCGTCAACGTCGGCGGCGTGCCGGCCCAGGGCACCCCGTGGGCGTTCTGGGTCTTGTGCGGCCTGCTCGGCGCGACCACGCTTGGGCAACTGTGGCTGTTGCGCCGGCTGCGCTGGCTGTAGCGCGCGCCAGCGCGGCCCGCGGCCGCGGGCGCCGACCGACGGCGACCGGCCTGCCGCAGCGGTGACGACCCGCACCGGGTCCCTAGAACCGACCGCCGACGACCACGACGCCACCGGCCGCGTGGGGCGCGAGCCCGACCTCGAGGTCGCCGCCGCCCTGGCGCTGGCGGCGCACCTGCCGGACGATGCCGGTCACGACGAGGGCGCCGGCGGTCACGCCGACGACGCCGGCGGCGATGCCGACCGTCGGTGCCCGGGCCCGGCCGGCCTCGAAGTCTTGGTAGCTGCCCGTGCACACGCCGTCCCAGCACGACAGCGACAGGCCGTACACCAGCAGGCCGCCCGCGACCAGGCCGGTCGCGGCACCCAGCTGGACCAGCCGGTCGTGGACGATGGCGCCGCCCAGTGAGCGCGACGGTGCCGGCGGGGGCGGCGGCGGTCGCGGGACGGCGGGGACCGGCGCGACGGGCGCGGCCGGCGCGGGTGGCTGGGCGCGCACCGTGGTGGTCGGCGTGCACTTGTCGATCTCGGCCTGGGCCGCGTCGGCGACCTTCGGGCCGGGCTGCGTCGCCAGGAACCGCTCGAAGTGATCGCGGGCGCGCACGCAGTCGCCGCGCAGCGCGTGGATCCGCCCCATCGCGTAGAGGAGCTGCGGCTCGCCCGACGCCGCGTAGGCGCGCTCGAACTCGCCGAGCGCCTCGTCGAAGCGGCCGTCGGCGGCCAGCGCCAGCCCGCGCGCCTCGGCGTCATCGCCTTGGGCCCAGGCGGCCGGGATCTCGGCGAGGTGTCCGGCCCCGCCGAGGCCGAGCGCCGTCGCCACCGCCACCGTCCAGCAGGTCACTCGCATGGCGGGTACAGGCCGTAGGCGTCGCCGCACTTCTTGGTCACCTTCGGCGTCGGCTCGGGCGGCTTGGCGCGGCGCGGCGTGCGCTTGACCGGCGGGCGCTTCGTCGCGGTGACGTCCTTGGCTGGCGTCGTCGGCGGCGCGTCGGTCGCCGGCGGCGGCGTCACCGGCGGCGCGTCCGTCTCCGCTGGCGCGTCCGTCACTGGCGGCGCGTCCGTCTCCGGCGGCGCGTCCTCGACCGGGGGAGGAGCCGCGACCGGGGCCACGTCGGCAGGGGTCGGGGTGGCAGGGGGCGGGGTGGCAGGGGGCGGTGCGGCCGACGGCGCCGGTGCGCGCTCGCCGGCGGCTGGGGCTGGCGCGCGCTCGCCGCCGGTCGGCGGTGCGGCCCGGTCACCGACGCTGGCCGCTGAGCCGTCGCCGCCACGGGTCAAGATGATCGCCGCGACCACCGCGGCCACGGTGCCCACCGCCGCCACCACCGGCCACCGGCGGCGCTCGGCGCGGGCGCGGTGCGCGGCCTCGCCGCCCCACGACGGATCGTGCTCGCCGCCCCACGACGGATCGCGGTCGGGCGTGGCCCGCACGACCTCGGGATCCTGGATCACCAGCGCGGCTGACGCCGGACGCTCGATCTGCGTGCCGCTGTCCGGCGGCGGCTCGCCGCTGGCAGGGAGGACGTGGACCGCCGACAGCCGGGCCGCGGTGCCGGTCGCGCCGATCGGGGCAGGGGCGTGGCCGGCCAGCGTCGACCGCACCGACGCGGTGGCCGGGGCCTGCGCGACGGCTGCCAGGTTGGCCAGCGCCGGGTTCGGGAGGGCCTCGCCCGGCGCGGCGAGCGCGGCCGGCGGCGTGGCAGCCAGCGGTTGCGGACCGGTGATGCGCGGCGGCGGTGGCGCCACCGCCGGGTTGGTCGACGGCTTGCGGGGTGGCGTCGGCCGCGGGCCGGCCTCGTCGACGGTGGCGATCGCCGCGCTCAGGCGGTCGACGGTCGCCCGCAGCGGCGCGCGCATCGTGACCAGATCTTCGGGCGCGGTGGGCGCCGTGGGTGCGGCACCATCGCCGAACGCGGCGTCGACCTCGGCCGCCTGCCAGGCGCTGCCGGCCCGGTTGGCCCAGGCGCGCTGGGTCGAGTTGGGCGCGAACGGATCGCTGGCCTCGGCCGCCAGCGCGGCGGCGTCGATCGCGGCGGTCTCGACGGTGACGAGCCCGGTCTGCTCCCCGGCGGCCTCGAGCTCGTACCACGGCTCGGGGCGCTCGCCGAACAGCTCCCGGACGTAGCGCGACAGGCCCAGGTGCGACAGCGCCAGGCGCTGGTGCGAGGCGACCTGTTCGATCGCGTCGAGCAGCTCGCCCGCGGTCTGAAAGCGATCTTCGGGGCGGCGGGCCAGGGCCCGCAAGATGATCTGCTCGAGCTCGCGCGGGACGTCGGCCCGTCGGCTCGAGGGCGGCGGCACCGGGTGGTTGACGATGTGGTTCATCGTCTCGAAGTCGGTCGGGTGCTTGAACAGGCGCGTCAGCGTGGTCAGCTCGTACAGCACGATGCCCAGCGAGAACACGTCGCTGCGACGGTCGAGCGGGTGGCCGGTGCACTGCTCCGGCGACATGTAGGCGACCTTGCCCTTGACCGCGCCCGACCGGGTCTCGGTCATGCGGTGCGAGGCCTTGGCGATGCCGAAGTCGACCAGCTTGATCGCGCCCTCGTAGGCGACCATCAGGTTCGAGGGCGACACGTCGCGGTGGACGATGCCCAGCGGCTGGCGATCGATGCCGCGCTTCTCGTGGGCGTAGTGGAGCCCGGCGGCCGCGCCGGCGATGATGGTCAGCGTGATCTCGAACGGGATCTGGCGCTTGAGCGCGGCCACGCGCTGGAGCAGGTCGCGCACGTTCTCGCCGTGGACGTACTCCATCGTGAAGAAGTAGCTGTCGCCCACCCGGCCGATGTCGTGGACCTGGGCGATGTTGGGGTGGTGCAGCTGGGCCGCGAGGCGGGCCTCGTCGAGGAACATCGTGACGAACCGGTGGTTGCGGGCGTAGTCCGCCATGATTCGCTTGAGCACGACGTGACGCTCGAAGCCGGCCAGTCCCACCGAGCGCGCCAGGTACAGCTCCGCCATGCCGCCGGTCGCCAGGTGACCCAAGATCTGGTACTGGTTCGACGCTGCCCCGGCGTTCCGCTGGCCCGCGGGTATCACGGGGCTAAGGATCCGGCCGCTACCGGCAGGCGTCAAGGCCGATCGCGCGTCGCCGGCCGCCGCCGTGGTGGTTCACGGGGTGGTCGCGTCGACGACGGGCGCTGGTCCGGCCAACGTGCGTAGGTACATCGTCTGGCACGCCGTGGCGATCAGGCGACCCTGATCGTCCCACACCTCCGCTCGCCCGGTGGCCCAGCCGGCCCGGGCCCGGGGCACCGCGACGTCGACCAGCAGCCACTCGCGGTCGGTGTCGTCGATGACGTGGAGGGTCAGGTCGACGCTGGGTGCGTAGTAGCGGTACGGCCCCGGTCCGATCGCGCGGGTCAGCGCCGCCGGCATGGTGTCGACGATCGGCGGCAACGCCAGCCGATCGAGCAGGGCTCCGTCGCGCTGAGGCACCCGGTAGCGGAACCAGCGCAGGTAGCGGGCCGGGCCGGCCGCGAACGTCGGTCCCCACAGCGGCGTGCCGCCGGCCAGCCGGACGTCGAAGTTGGTGAAGAAGCGCAGCCGCCCGAGCGGCGAATCGGCGCCGGTGAGATCCGGGCACGCGGCGGGGCCGGGGACGTCGGGGCACGCGGCGCCGCGCACGTCGGGTCCGGGGCGATCGCGCGCGAAGGTGGCCGCGACCTCGCACCCGCGCGAGTCGGCCGCGGTCAGGGCCACCCGCACCTGGCTGGCGCTGGCGCCGCGCCGCAGCACCGTCGGGGCCAGCGTGACCGGCCCAGGGCGCACCGGCTCGAGGAACGTGGCCGTGGCCGACAGCAGGCGCTCGGCGGGGTCGAGCGCGGCCGCCGCCGCCCGCAACGCCGCGGTCATGACCACCCCGCCCGACGGCAGCGCGAAGTCCCAGCGATCGCCGAGCGCGAGGCCGGCGGCGCCGGCGGCGACGGTGGTATCGGCGCGAAGATCGGCGACCATGGCCGCCGTTATCTTCGCCCCCCTGCGCCGCGTCAAGCCGCGCGCCTTGCGCCGCGGCGAGCGACCGGCTACACCGCGCCGCCCATGGGATCCGGAGAGCTGGCCGCGCTGGGCACCGCCACGGCGTGGACGGTGTCGTCGCTGGCGTTCGAGACGGCGGCGCGGCGGATCGGCTCGCTGTCGCTCAACCTGCTGCGCGTGGTGATGGCGCTGGGGTGGCTCACCTTGGCCGCGGTGCTGCTGCGCGGGCGCGCGCTGCCGACCGACGCTGACGCGCGCCAGTGGGGCTACCTGCTGGCGTCGGGGGTGGTGGGGTTGGTCCTCGGGGACCTGTGCACGTTCCGCGCGTACGTCGAGTTCGGCGCCCGGCGCACCATGGTGGTGTCGACGGTGACGCCGGTGTTCACCGCCGGGCTGGCGTGGCTCGCGCTGGGCGAGCGCGTCACCGCCGCCGAGACGGTGGCGATGTTGATCATCATCGTCGGCATCCTGTTGGCGGTACGCGACCGGGTCTCGGCCGATCAGGCGCCGGTGCGGGTCGGCCGCGGCTCCCTGCTGGCGGCGGGCGGCGCCCTGGGCCAGGCCGGCGGCCTGCTGTTGTCCAAGCACGGCCTGGCCGGCTATCCGGCGGTCCCGGCCACCCAGATCCGCATGGTGGCCGGCGTGGTCGGGTTCGTCGTGGTGTTGACGGTGGCGCGGTGGTGGCCGCGGCTGGCCGCCAGCGTGCGCGACCGCCGGGCCCTCGGCCACGTCGCGGTGGGCGCCGCCTTAGGCCCCGGCGTCGGGGTGGCCTTGTCGCTGTACGCGATCAGCCACGCCCACGCCGGCGTCGCGGCGGCGCTGATGGCGCTGACGCCGGTGCTGGTGCTGCCGTTGGTCGCGGCGCGCGGCGAGCGCGTCGGCCCGCTGGCCATCGTCGGGGCGGTGGTGGCGGTGGCGGGCACGGCGCTCTTGGCGCTGGCGTGAGCGCGTCGATCAGCGGCTCGCCCGCACCACCGTGACCGGGCACCGGGCCTGGCGCACCACCCGCTCGGCGACGGAGCCGACCAGCAGGTGGGCGATCGCGTCGAGGCCGTGGCTGCCGACGACGATCAGCCCGGCGCCCAGCTGGTCGGCCAGGCGGACGATCTCGTCGGCCGGCCGGCCCACCGTGACGTGCTCGTGGAGCGCGCCGAGCCGGGCCCGCGCGTCGGCGGTCAGGTGCCCCAGCTCGGCCCGGGCCGTGGCCTCGGCCGCGGCCACGTCGCGCTGGATGGCGGCCGGATCGGCCAGCAGATCGGACGGCGACCACCGCCGATCGACCACGTGCAGCGTGTGGACGGTCGCG
>JAWKQV010000011.1:0-270429 GCA_041389965.1 Kofleriaceae bacterium
CGACGTGCTGCGCGCCTACCTCGCTCCCTTCAGGGGCAACGACTCGAAGGGATGGGCAGCGACGAAGGAGACGCGACTCATCGCCATCAACGAGGGGCGCCTCGTCGACTTCCTCGAGGCGAACCGCGCAGAATTTCCCGCGCTCGCCACGCTGGTGAAGGAGGGACTCCGCACGGGCGAGCCCACCGATGGCGTGGCCGTCGTGAACTTGAATCTCCGCAGCGTTGTCGTCGACCCGCAAGGCTTCGACAACTCGATCCTCGAGCGTCTCGTGAACCGCATGACGCATGAGAAGTTCTGGGAGCCCTGCCACGGCTGCGACCTGAAGGACCGCTGCTACGCGTTCCACAACGCGCAGACCATCCAGGACGAGACCGCGGGGAAGCACGTCGTCGAAAGACTGAAGAGCCTCTACGCCATCACGCACCTGCGCGGGCGCCTGCACATCACGCTGCGCGATTTGCGCTCGGCGCTCGCGTACATGCTGGTGGGCACGCGCGACTGCGATGAGATCCACGCGCTGTACAAGAACGGCCAGCGCAACGAGATCGTGCAGGGCTTCTACTTCAACAGTTGGAAAGGCGGCGACGCCCCCAACGCCGATCGCCTGCTTACGCTGCTCTCCGAGGTCGACGTCGCGGCGGCCGACGATCCGCGCCTCGACCGCGCGCTCGACTTCGTCTCGCCCACCGAGGACCGCACGTTATTCCGATTCGAGCAGCGCGGCGCCTACGACCGCGAGATCCTCCGCAGCCTCTACGACGAGCTGCCGCGTGACGTCTCGGGCAAGGCAAGCGAGCATCGCGCCGATTCGCACCGGCGCTTCATTGCGATGGCGCGCAGGCGCGCGTTCTTCGAGCGGCGTGACGCCGGCTGGCGCTCGATGCTCCCGTACAAGACCGCCGACGAGCTGCTCGCGGTGGTGCGCGGCGACAAAGGCGCCGAGGGACTGCTCGATCCGCTGCTCGTCGCCATCAACCGAGGCGAGGGGCTCACGCGGCCTGAGCGCATCGGTAACAACCTCGCGTTGGAGGTTCGCCGCGTCGAAGGTGGCAGCGTGCGCTCCTACCGGCTCTACCCGCGCGAGCGCTTCTCTGTGTCGCTGAACGACCATGCCTCGCGCTCACGCTTCGTCGAACACATGCCCACAGGTCTCTTACTTCGCTACCACGACCCTGCGGGTCTCGACGCGGAGCTGCTCGTCTCGCTCGACGTCTACGAGATGCTCCGGCGCCTGAACGAGGGCTACCGCCCCAGCGTTGAGGAGGAGCAGGGCTACTACCTGAGCCTCGCGGTCTTCAAGAACTTGCTCGGCTCTGCGCCCTACCAGGAGGTGCTGCTCAGCACGTCGGGCCATGACTTCTACCGCGTCGCTCGCCAAGCCGATGGCCGCCTCGAGATGACGCGCGCCCAAGAGGGAGCGGTCTGATGTCACTGTCCAAGCGCGATCGAGAGTTCCGGCTCCCGAAGATCAGCTACCTCGACTTCAAGCACCTCGAGATGGACCGCGTGCTCACCGCGTTCTTCGCGCGGCTCGCGCACAACGGCTACCCGAGCCGCCTGACACGCAACTTCGAGCTCAGCGTCGACGCCTTCGTCGAGTTTACCTTCGAGCACCCCGAGTGGTTCACGAAGTTCCAGGACAACCCCGACGTCGTGCGCCGCTGGGTCGAGACGCATCTTCTCGACCTCGTGAACCGAGGTAAGGCGAACGAGGCCCTGGCAGCGCCGCGCCCGCTCCACGGGTTCACGTACCGCTTCCGCAACCCGAAGCACTCGCGAGACTACGGCGCTGCGCAGCACCTATACGAGATGCTCTACATGGCGCGGAAAGGCGCCGGGCAGAAGGCACTCGAGCACCTGCACCACTTCTTCTTCCAGGGCCACGACAAGGTCACGGGCAAGGCCAACGCGGGAGCAGTGATCGACGTCGAGACCCAGGCGCTGCTTCGACTCCTCGACGAGGTGAAGGGAGATGCGCCGGACACGAAGTCGGGGCGTGACTCGTTTTCGCCCCTCTGCGTAGGGGCCGCCGACCTCCTCGCCGAGGACATCCAGCGCCTGCTGTTCTACCAGCGCTTCATCCCGCGCTCGGTGATGGTCGAGTACCTGAAGGTGCTCATCGCCTTCCACCTCGGGCTCTATCACTTGCGCCTCTTGAAGCTCCTGCCCGCGCTGGTTCGCAGGAAGGGTGCTGATCCAACGTGCGCGACGGGCGCGTGCCCGATGAACCCCAAGAGCCTGGAGAACCCGTTCGGCGACTGCCCGTACCGCGTGGGCCTGCTGGTTGACGTCGCGGGCCAGCCCGGTACTCCGATGGCCACGCTCGCTGAACGCAGCGCCGACACGCACTACCGGCGCATCCCGGGCTTCTTGCGAGCGTACTTCGCGACCAAGAAGCTCGACGAGTTCGCCACAGATCTCGTTCGTCGGGGCAAGCTCACGAAGCCGACCAGCGGCGAATTCTCGGTGGGGGAGGTGCTGCAGCTCCTCGACGCGCCGCTGAAGGCCGAGCGCGAGAAGTTCTTCGGCCAGCGCGTGTCGGGCCTCGTGGAAGAGACGTCGGGCGCGAAGGACGCCGAGCTCGACCCCGAGGTGAAGGCCGTCACCGAGATGGGCCTCTCGGAGTTCGACGCATACATCGAGATGATCGTCGCGCTGCGTGGTCCGTTCCACCGCAAGTACGTCACGCAGTGCCTCGACTCACTCCTCTTGAAGAACCGCGCCGGCGCGCTCATCGCGCAGGGCCGAACGAAGGAGGCGCCTCGCCGCTTCGTCCTCGACAGCCGGCTGCTCGAGGTGCTGCTCCAGATCGCCGTGCTGAAGCAGGGTACGGACGGCGGCTTTCACACGGGCGAGATGCGCGTTGACGAGCTGCTCGTATTCTTGCGTGAGCGCTACGGCATCTTCATCGACCAGTTGCCGCGCGGTGATGGCTTCGCGACAACCAGTATCGAGGACCGTCGTGCGCTACGCGACAACGTCCGCGCGTTTACCGGGCGGCTTCGCGAGGTCGGCTTCTACCGCGATCTCTCCGACGCCTACGTCACGCAGACCATCACGCCGAGATTCCGCATCGCCGAGGGCGACACGGCCACAGGAGGAACGCCGTGAGCGCTGGGTTCCAGGAGCTGTCCACGACGCATCTCACCAACGAGCTGGAGAACGTCGCCGTGCCGTTGCTCGTCGAGCAGCTCCGCACACGCGTGGCCGGTCACTGCATGCGCGTGAGCGACCTCGATGCCGAGCTGATGGTGCGGCTCTGCGCGCGGCTTCGCGCCGAGCTGCCCAACACGACGGTCGTGGTTCTCACCGACGGTAAGCTGAGCATCCCCGCCGAGCTCGCGGTGTCGAGCACGAAACTCGTCGAGCTGCGCAATCCGCACGCCGACGGCACCCAGCGCCCGCCGCTCCTCGTGTTCGTTCCCAGCGACGTGCGCGCTTCGGCCGAGGACTCTTTCGGCGTGGCGACGTTCGAGGAGGTCTCGGTCACCGGCCTCTACGAAGCGCTCATCGAGAAGCTACTCGGCGAGCTGCCTTCAACGCTACGTGGTGGCGTCCATGAGTCGCTCCGACGGCTGCGTGGTGGCGAGCGTTCGTGGCGTTTCTCGGATGCGCTCTCCACGGTGCGCTTTCTCCTGACAGCGAAGGTGAACGGCAACGACGGCGAGGCGCTCGGTGCGTCGCTCTACGAGGTGGGGTTGGTGCCCGACTTCGAGTGGCTGGTGCAGCCAGAGAAGTCCCCGACCCGCCTCGTGCGCAACCGCGAGAGCGTCGAGAAGCTGACCTGGTCGCCGCGCTCGGAGCGCGGTCGCGTGGGCGAACTGGGGCTCTCCAAGCGCGCCTTCAAGAACCTACTTGGCAACTTCCTCGCCGAGGCGGGTACTGACGACCCGCGCCAGTGGGCGCGCCGTATCGTCGTCGACAAGGCGCTCTGGCAGCTCGCCTTCAACAAGTGGGAGTTCGAAGACGGCGGCGTCCAACCTGACGCCATCTTTGTCGGCGAGGTGCAGACGGACCTACCGAAGGTAGCCGACGACGAGACCAAGGAGCCGCTCGCGCAGCTCATCGGGCAGTGCATTCTGCCGGTCAACAACCTCAAGAAGTTCAACGTCACGTTCCGCACGGAGCCGCACCCGAGCAAGGTGCAGGGCCTCGCGAAGTTCGTCGCACAGGTCATCTCCAAGGAACATGGTCCCATCGGTCTCGCGCGCAGCAAGGCCGTGTGGAAGACGGCGACTGACAAGGCGACCATCTCGTTCTCGGCGCTCGGCAAGATCGACTGGGAAGAGGGCTGGCACTTCGTTCGGCTCCTCGCGCAGACCGAGAGCGGGGATCTCATTCCGCTCGTCGACGCGAACGGCGATGCCGTCGCGTGGAGCGCAGACGCGGACGAGACAGCGCCCCGGCCAAACGAGAGCGATCTGTTCTATGTCCTGCCTGACACCGAGGTGGAAATCGAACCTGCGCAGCGCGCCGTGCAGCGCGAGCCGAGCGCGTTGCACGCCCTCTTCCGTGCGCAGTTCAAGGCCATTCTCGACGACCGCGATCCGACGAGCGTCGTTTTCGGGCACGCCGCGTGGGCAGAGAAGACCAAGGGGCATGTCTCCGGTGCCGACATGCTGGAGGTGAAGCTTGGGCGCGAGGGCGCGGTGCATGTGCCGGTCTCTCGCGCACTCAAGAACATCGAGCAGAAGATCCTCGGTGCGCCCGACGGTCCGATTAGCTGGCGCATCCCGGTGAATCACGGCGTGCCGGGGACGAGCACCGGTGAGGTCAACGGCTGGCCGCAGGGCGCCGCTGGCGATCGTTTCCTTGAAGCGCGTACCCGCTACTTCGCGGCAGTACGGAGCGGCACCTCGGAGTTGGTCACGCAGGGCGTCGACGCTGGGGCGAACGCCGATCTCGCGAGCGATTACGCGGGTGCCTACCTCGCGCTGCTGGCGGACCTAGCCCAGCGAGCGGAAGCGACGGCAAAGAGCGACTCGCAGCGGGCTTTCGCAGACCTGCGCAAGATCCTCGCGCTCGACTCTGTGCTTCTCGCCATCGTCGATCACCGTGGCCGTCGCCGCGACGCCGTCCTCGTAGCGCCCACGCACCCGCTGCGGGCGTTGTGGTTTGCCACGTGGGCGAAGCTCGGCGCCCAGTGGGTTGCGGCTGCGAGGAGCGCGCCGCACGAGTATGTGGTCCCGACGCGCGAGGCGCTGCTGAAGCTGCTGTCGCCAACGAGCTTCCCGCCGGTCCTGCCGACGGAGGCGGGCCACGTGCTGACCGCCGTCGACAGCATCAACCCGTTCTGGACGCTCTTCGCGCCGTCGAACGAGGAGGACCCTCGCGGCCTCGTCGGCGAGGTCTGCAGCGCGCTCGGACTGCCCGAGCCTGCCATCGGCGGTGCGCTAATCGATGGCAAGTACCTCGCGTCTCGCGTGCGGCGCTACCTCGTGCAGCACCCGTACGTCCGCACGCTGACCATCAACGCGTTCAATCCGGGCCGCGCTGGCGTGCTCGGCGACATGCTACTTGAGCTGCAGAAGGAGTCGGCCTTCGCCGACCTTCGCTACGACATCCGGCTCTTCGTGCCCGATCCCGACGCGCCCGGGGTCGGCGACGAGATCGCCGCATTGCTCACGCCTGATGGAGGCACGAACACGCGTGAAGCGGACGCGTTCTCCATTCCGGCCGAGACGCACCTTCACCCGAAGCTGCGCTTCGCGGTGCGTTCGACCAAGGACTTCCGCATCAGCCCGGACACCCACGCGGCCCACCTGTCGCTGCTCTTCGACGTGTTCCCGGCCGAGGAAGTTGGCGCGCGCAAGTCCGATCCTCGCCACGCGACGGCGTTCGTTCACGGCCTTGTGCAGGAGTTCTCAACTGAGTACCACGAGGACGAGCAGACTGTGGCGTGGCGACGACTGCCTCGTCACGGCGTCGCTCAGCCCATCGAAGACGCCGAGGAACTCTCCGACCTGCTCGGCAAACTCGCCGCCTCGATGTCGAGCGCGACAGCGACCATCGCCACTGGCCAGAGCGGTATCGACCTCCGTCCCGTCGTGAGCCTGGCGCTCGGTCCCGACGACCGTGCGCTTCTCCATCAGGTTCACGAGGTGAGCGACTGGGTGTTCACGCTCGACCGCAACCTCGGCATCGAGTTTTTCGACCACGGCGGGCACGCGACGCGGCCGGATTATCTCATCGACCACTCGCCGGACATGGCGAGCACGTTGGGGCATCGGCTTGTCATCACGTCCCGTTCGGTCGCCGAGCTCGAGGCGCTCCTGCGTCCGGTCCTCGAGCAATACGGGCTTCAGGCCGAGGGCCGCCACGCCGTCGTGCTGCTCGACCAGCTCCGGTCGCTGTCCGGCCGGCTCGCGCTGAAGCTCATCTCGTCGCCGACGCAGCGGGCGGAAGCCTTGGGCCTGGCCCTCTCGCGCCTCTACCTGGAACACCAGGGCGTCTTCGAGAACCAGATCGTCGTCCCGCTCGACGCGCATCTCGAGCTGTACCGCGTGCTGAAGCAGGGAGCCGACGAGCTGGGCGACGAGGTCAGCTTCAAGCGCACGGACCTCGGGCTCTTCGACCTCGACACCACCCGGCGCATCATCACGTGCCGCCTCGTCGAGGTGAAGTGCTACTCGGGGGTCGGCGACCTCGCTGCCTACAATACGCTCAAATCGAGCATCGCCGAGCAGATCGGCCAGAGCGAGGAGGTGCTCGCGCACCACTTCGATCCTAAGCGTACGCCCCAGGACCGCCCGGACCGCGCGTTCAAGACGCGCGAGCTCGCGCTGCTCCTCGAGTTCTACCTGGAGCGCGCCGAGCGCTATGGAGCCATCAGCCGCGAGGCCGCCGACGAGGCGCGCTACTTCGTTCACACGCTCGACGACGGCTACCAGCTCGCGTTCACGCGCAGCGCTCTCATCTTCGACTTCGCCAAGCCAGGAACCGAGCCGCCCGAGAGCGAGAGCGGCATCGAGTACCACCGCATCGGCGTCGACCTGATTCGTCAGCTCGTCGACGCTGCCGCGCCCAGCACCGAGTCGTCGGCGAGCCTCAGCGCCAGCTCCTCGGGGAGCGGTGGACCAGGCGGTGGAGGTGGACCGCGCCCGCGCGGTGTCACCGAGGTTCGCCGTCGTCGCGAGCGCGCGCCCTCGGTGCCGACGCTCGACTCGGCCGCCTTCCTTGGCTCTGCGCGCGATCGCTCGGTCTCGTGGGAGGAGCTGCGCGGCCGCCAGCCCAGCGTCCCGCCGCCCTCGCAGACGCCCGTCGCCGCGCAGGAGGCCGTGCCCACGCCCGCCGTGACGCCCGTCGCGCGCCCACCGCGCCGGAGGCCGCCGTCGCGGCGCCGCCAAAGGCCGCGTCGGCAGCCAACGTCACGCCGCCGCCTGCGGAGGCCTCGCAGCGGAGGGCGTCCGCCCGCACCGAGCCCCGAGGCCAAGACGTCGCACGCCGTGCCTACGACATCATGCTCGGCGTCACCGACGACTCGCCGCAGTATGGGCTCCTTGGCGACGTCTCGAGGCGCCGCATCACCGATCGACCTGAACCAGACGCACACCGTAGCCTCTTTGGCGTCCAGGGCGGCGGCAAGAGCTACACCTCTCGGCACCATTGCGGAGATGGCCTCGCTGCCCATCCCGAACATCAACGTGCTTCGAACCCGCTGGCGACGGTCATCTTCCACTACAGCCCGACGATGGACTACCGCCCGGAGTTCCGCGTCGATGGTCGCGCCAGTGCCAACAACGACGCCGCCCAGGTAGAAGGCGCTGAAGGAGACGTTCGGTGCCGAGCCCCGCGCTCTCCGACGTCCTCCTTCTGGCGCCCGCGGACAAGCTCGAAGAGCGCAACCGTCGCGGACATCGAAAGTGCGCCCGCTGAAGTTCGGCGCCGCCGAGCTACAGACCAGCCACTGGCGCTTCCTCATGGGAGCGGTGGGCAACCAGGCCACGTACATTCGTCAGCTCAACCGCGTGATGAAGTCCCTGCGCGACGACCTCACGCTCCAGGGCTGAACCAAGGCATCGAGGACTCGTCGCTGCCCGATCACCTCAAGGGTATGGCGAAGATGCGCCTCGAGCTCGCGGCTCGAGTACATCGACGACTCAGTGCGCCTGAAGGACGAGATCGCCCGGGCCGTCTCATCATCGTCGACCTCCGCGACGAGTTCATCGAGAAGGACGAAGCGCTCGGCCTGTTCGTCGTGCTCCTCAGCTCTTCGCCGACGCGAAGTACCGAGATGCGCAGGGCGCGGAGCACTCCGTTCAACAAGCTCGTCGTCTTCGACGAGGCCCACAAGCCCATCGACAGCCCCGACCTCGTGGCTGGCCTCATCGAGGTCGTGCGCGAGATGCGTCACAAGGGCACGAGCATAATGGTCGCAGTCAGGACCCACCCTCGGTACCCATCTCGCTCGTGAGCTCTCCAGCCAGGTCATCCTCCACAAGTTCAACTCGCCCGCTTGGCTCAAGCACATCCAGAAAGCGAACGCGGCGCTCGGCTCTCTCACGCCCGAGAAGATGGCGAACCTGCGTCCCGGCGAGGCCTTCATTTGGTCGAGCAAGGCGACGGACGATGCGTTCACCAAGAGCGCGGTGAAGATCCGTTGCGAAGCGCGCCACACAGCATGGCGGCGCTACGAACTGCTGTATCTCTGGTTGATTCCACAGAAGAAGAGTTCATCGTGCTAGCAAGCCCTAGAGTTTAGCGGCTTCAAAGGCCGTTCAGGATTCCGAATGCATCCAACTCATGCCGCTAGAACGTATTCATCGGCGGCCGAACTGGCTCTGGAAAGAGCTCCGTGCTCCAGGATTTCTCGAAATCGTATCGAACGCAGTCGAGTCCGATCTCGCAACTGCAACTTCGGGTTTTCAGCGTGGCCGAGATCTCGTCCATTCCTGGACGCGCGCAACGAGCGAGGCTGTTCTTCGTTGGAGTACGCTCCTGGTGACGTCAGCGCAGGGGACCGACTCGCCTACGAGTTCGGGATTAAAGACAGATTCGAAAGAAGGAGACCGGCTGCGCATTTCCGCGAGCGACTCTCCTCGCATACAGCCGACGAAGAGACAAAGCTCATCGACACGATGGACGAAGTACGGACCTACCGCGTGCCGCCGACGGTCGGCACTGTCAAGCGGCCGTCACGTTGCGCCGCAGCCCCGCGACGCGAGTTCTGTAGGTGAATCTTGGATAAGGATCTCCCGATGACGAGTCGCCGGCTCTTCGCCAGCTTGACCGCACCCTGTCTGGTGGCGCCTTCGCCTTGCGCACCGCTCTGAAGTGCGGTCTTCCTTCGGCTCTCCCGAGTGCCATGGCGGACTTCTCTCCTCGTTGGAAGCGGAGAAGCCCCAAAGCACTGGATCCCCAAGGGACGCCAAACCGCCGAACTGCTTGCGTCGTTGTCGAACGACGGACACGATACACTTCTAGACAGACTGCGCTTTATCACTGCGCAGTTCAGCGGAATCGAGTCTCATCGCCCCAAAGGACCCGCAGATCAGCGATATTTTTCATTCTCTGAAACGTCGCATGGCAAGAAGATCGACATACCTGCATGGGTCCTTTCAGAGGGGACGCGCCGACTCGCCGCGATCTTGCGCTTACTCTTCTTGAACCAGCGCCGCTCATCGCAGTTGAAGAGGTAGAGAACGGCTTCGATCCCTGGACCCTGCAGTTGCTCCTCGAAGACCTGGAGCGCTGCGCGCGAAACAGCACTCAAGTACTACTCACCAGCCACAGCCCATGGCTCATGAACATGCTCCCTCGCAGTGCATTTCATATCGCGCGACGCGACAAAGTGGAGTCTCCTTCGGCCGTATACCTGGAAGCAAGCAATGACTCCGCGCTTTCTGGCTTATGGAGTCGGCGACATGTTCACTGGCGGCTATTGAGGCCGCGATGAAGGTCGGCGTTGTTTGCGAAGGAGGGATGCAGTGACAGCCCTGCGCTTCAGCACTCCTGCGCGCAGGTTCCTGAACTCACCTTTGCAGTGAGGGGCACATCAAGGCATACGATCTTCTCCTCAGCGGGGCGCTGGTCGATGCACTCATCAACGAGGATGCGATCGCGTTCTTGTCCTTTGGGACCTGCATCCGATCGGTACGCAGATGGCTATCGCGTCACCAAACAGAACACGTGGAGCCTTGCAGCGTGATCAGCGAAAGACTCTGCTGCATCGCGCATCCTGAGACGGCCTCAGCGGTGATAATGACCTGCGACATCTGCGCAATCGATATGGATTCGAAGTCCACGACGACGCCCCGCGCACAAGCCGAGTTGAACTCGTATGTTTCTCAACTTCTTTCGATGCCGTCTTTCTAGCGGACCCGATTCAGCTTCGTCGGCTTGCGTCATCGAGGATTCGAGCGGCGGACGTCCACCTACCGCAAAGAATCTTGAGTCGGTCAGAGGGCGCCTGCGGTGATGCTGAAAACCTACTTCGAGCGCGGACACAACAAGCAGCTGCGCTACTTTAACAAGCATATACACAATGAAGTTCTTGCGAAAGAGTTCGTGAAGGCTGGCAGACATGGCAAGCTAAGAAAGCACCTGGCTATCGCCGGCTTGTCGATAAGATTCAGGCATGCTTGGAAGAGAAGGTCCTGGTACGCGCCCAGAAGCAGCGACACATTTCGTCACATCGCCGGACACGGTCACAGCGGGCAGAAATCGCCCGAGACAAAATCGCGACGCCGCCCGGACCGAGTGCAACCCAGATTTCTCGGGTCTCCTCCAGGTTTGGTGGGTAAGCGAAGGCTCGCGGAAGGCCCGCAGCGCCGGGCGCGCGCGTGCAGCGTGACGCAGGGTACCCGCTGCACGGACAGCGTCCTTCCTCGCGCTGCCGCCTGATGGCAGCGTGAGGGCATGATCGACGGTACGCGCTGCATGAACCGCGTCCTGGCGTGGAGGTGATCGGGCCAGAGCAGGGTAGCTGCGCTGGCGATGACCGAACTCGACGCGGCGCAGTGGCAGCGACACGTGACCCGGTGGCGGGCTAGCGACCAGACGGTGCCGGCGTACTTGCGCGGCGCATGGGCTGCCGCTCGCGACGATGCGGTACCAGATCCGGCGACACGCGGCGGCGCCGACGGTGCGCGTCGCACGAGTCGAGCGCACGGCGGAGCCCACGCCCACGCCGGCGGCGAGCGCCATCGTGATCGAGGTCGGGCGAGCGCGGGTCCGCGTCGAACGCGGCGCGGACGTCGCGACGCTGACGACGGTGCTGGCGACGCTGGTGGGGACGCGATGATCCGCACGGCGTCGAGGTGTACGTCGAGGCTCGACCCGATCGATCTGCGGTGGGGCTTCAACCGGCTGACCGGGCTGGTGATGGAGAGTCTGCGGCGTGACGCGCGCAGTGGGGCGCTGTTCGTGTTCTTCAGGAAGCGGCGCGAAGCGCTGAAGGTGCTGTTCTTCGATCGGACGGGGTGTGCCTGTTCTACAAGCGCCTGGATAAGGGCACGTTCCGGATCCCGGTGGCGGCCGAGGAGGGCGCGACGACGATCCGGATCACGGAACGAGGAGCTCGACGACCTGCTCGATGGCATCGAGGTCGAAGGCGGCCGCGACGCGGTCGCGCGCGACCGCCGCGGTTTTGATCACGAACACTCGACAACGCGATCGTGGTCGCGTACAGGTCGAGGGTGGCCCGCCGCGATCGATGCGCCAACCACCGACGCCGAAGCGCGCATCGCGGCGCTCGAGGCGCAGCTCACTGCGGCCGAGCGCGGCGCCCTGGCGACCGAGCGCGCGGCGCTTGGCCGCGTTGACGGTCGAGCACGACCACCTGCGCCTCGCGTACCAGAACCTCCAGCACGAGCTGGCGCTCTTGCGCCGGCGGCTGTTCCTCGCGAAGGCCGAGCGCCTCGACACGGCGCAGCTCGAGCTGGAGTTCGCGACGAAGCTGCGCGAGCTCGACGACCTCCAACCGGCAGCTGGGCGTGCCACCACCCGCCGAGCCGCCGGCGCCGACCAACAGCGACAAGCGCTCGCGGCGCGGTGCGGCCAAGCCGACTGGTCGCCGCGACCTGCGACTGCTCGACCTGCCCGAGGGCGGATCGAGCTGACCGACCCGGTCCTCGAGGGCACGGCGACGCGGATCGACTGGGAGGAGAGCTGCAAGCTTTCGTGGCGGCGGGCCGGCTTCGTGCGGCTGGTCGCGCGCGAAGTACCGTGACACCGGCGTGGCCGGCGACGAGGCGCCGCTGCTCGTGACCACGCCGCCGGCGCCAGAGCTGATCCGCGCAGTCTCGCGGCGCCCGCGTTGCTCGCGCACGTCCTGACCGACAAGTTCTGCGACGGGCTGCCGTTCCGTCGGCAGGAAGATCGCCTCACGCGGATCGGCACGCCGCTCGACCGCGGCACGATGTGCCAGTGGGCCGAGGACCTCGGGGCGACCGTCGGGGCCACCGTCGTCGCGGCCATGCGCACTGACGCTCGCACGGGCGTTCTGCATCGCCACCGACGCGACCGGCGTGCTGGTCCAGCCGATCGCCGGCGGCGACCAGGCGCGGCGCGGCTGCCGCCACGCCCACTTCGTCGTGCAGCTCGCCGACGCCGACCACGTCTTCTTCCGGTACCTGCCGCACGAGACCTCGGCGGCGATCGGCTGACTGTTCGCAGGTTCACGGGCTACCATCCAGGCCGACGCCAAGAGCACCTACGACTTCCTGTTCCGGCCGCCGGGATCAACGGCCGCCGCCCGACGACGACGACCCGGCCACGCGGCACGAGGTCGGTTGTTGGAGGCCGCTGTCGGCGCAAGTTCTGGGAGGCGGCCGTCACGACCAAGGAGCCGGTCGGCGCGCGAAGCCGTGCTCTGCGCATCCAAGCGCGTCTTCGACCTCGACCGCCGCTGGCGAGATCGACCGCCCGCCGAGATCAAGGCCGAGCGCGAGCGCCGCCTGCGTCCCACACCGACGCCTTCTTCACCTGGGTCGCCACCGAGTACGCGCGCGTCCATGATCAACGCGGCCTGCTGCGGACCGCGCTCGGCTACGCCCCACCGCCAGGAGTCCGCGCTGACCCGCTTTCTTCGACGACGGCCGCCTCAAGCTCACCAACAACGCCGCCGAGCGCGAGCTGCGCCGCGTCGCGACCGGCCGCAAGGCCCTGGCTCTTCGTCGGCAGCGACGACCATGGCCAGGCGGCTGACAACCTCCTCACGCTTCGATCCGCCTCCGCCCGCCTGCACCGCCTCGATCGAGGTCTACCTGCGCGACCTGTTCCGCGTCCTCCCGCACTGGCCTCGCGACCGCTACCTCGAGCTCGCGCCCCGCGACTGGGCCGTCACCCGCGCCGGCCTCGACGCCGAGCAGCTCGCCCGCGAATTCGGGCCGCTCACCGTCCCGGCGCCGCCGGCTGCGCTTGAGCAGCCGGCGGCAGGCTGAGCGGCGCGGCCTCGTCGATCGTATGCCCTCACGCTGCCATCAGGCGGCAGCGCGAGGAAGGACGCTGTCCGTGCGGCGGGTACCATCCAGCGGGTCGTCGCACGCCACCAGGACGGCGGCTTGCTCGAAGAGCTCACGCACATCGGTGTCGACGAGCTCTCGTGCCGCCGCCACCACCACGAGCGTCACGGTCGTCGTCGACCACCACGACGCAGCGGATCGTCTGGGCCAAGAAGGGCAAGAACGCGGCCACGCTCACGGCCTTCTTCGACGAACTCCAGCCCCGCCCGCGTCGCCAAACTCGAGGCGGTGACCATCGACATGTCGGCGGCGTACATCAAGGCGGTGACCGAGGCGTCGCCCCACGCCCAGATCATCTTCGATCGCTTCCACGTGCAGCGCTTGGCCCACGACGCGCTCGACGAGGTGCGCCGGGCCGAGGTGCACGACACGGCGACGCCCGCCGACCGCAAGGCGCTCAAGGGCACGCGCTGGCCGTTGCTCCGCCGCGCGTGGAACCTCAGGGGCCTCGAGATCTGCAAGCTGGCGACGCTGACGCGGACCAGCCAACCGCCGGCTGTTCCGTGCCTACCTGCTCAAGGAGTCGCTCGCGGCCATCCTCGACGGCAAGCGCAGGTCACGTCGCCCGGCGCGACTCGACGAGTGGATCGGCTGGGCGGCCAGGTCGCGACTCGCCCCGTTTCGCCGCGTGGCCCGCACGATCCGCGCGCGCACCAGGACGGCATCCTCGCCTGCGTGCGCTCGCGGCTCTCGAACGGCCGCACCGAGGCGCTCGCGGCAAGGCCCGCACGATCACGCGCCGCGCCTACGGCTTGCACAGCGCCTCCGCGCTCATCGCCCTACTGAAGCTCTGCTGCTCAGGCATACACCTCGAACCGGTCACGCTGCGGCCCGGATCGACCCACTAAACCTGGAGGCCCGATTTCTCCACACCACTTCCACACCACCGCCCAAACCTGCTCGCTCCCGCACCGCCAACGCGAAGCCTCGATCGCCAAACACGCCGAAACCTTGCCAAGGTTGACGTCGAGAGTTCGAATCTCTTCTCCCGCTCCATGTTAGTTGAACGTCGAGGTGGTCCACCACTTCCCACACCACCAGGCGTCACCTGGTGGTGTTCAGCGTTTCAGGCCGCTCGTTGACTGCGGCCTGAGCCGGCTTGCGATCAGGTGCGCGAACAGCTCGGTGTCGGTCTCCGAGCTGAACTTCGAGCCGCCGGCCGCCAGCTCCTGCCGCAGCGCCAGGTGGTTCTCGATGATCCCGTTGTGGATGACCGAGATCGTGCCGACCTTGTGCGGGTGCGCGTTCTCATCCGACGGCCGGCCGTGCGTCGCCCACCGGGTGTGGCCGATGCCGATCGAGCCGGGCGCCGGCTCCTGCAGCAGCTTGGCCTCGAGGTTGGCCAGCTTGCCGCGGCAGCGGACCACCCGGCTGCCGTCGGGCGACCACACCGACACCCCGGCCGAGTCATAGCCGCGGTACTCCAGCTTGCGCAGGCCACCGACCAGGATCGGCGTCGCCTGCCGCGCTCCCACGTAACCGACGATGCCGCACATGGCTTACTGCCCGTCGCTGACGTCGGGGGCCTCGCCCATGTCGTCGGGCGGCGTCGTGTCGTCGGCGTCCTCGGGCTCGAAGTCCTCGGCGTCCGGCGCCTGGAACGAGTAGACCGGCGACGACACCGGCACCTTCCCGCCGGGGTTCTTACCGCAGGCAGCGGAGCCGAGGAGCAGGCCGAAAAGGCCCAAGATCAGCGAGCGAGCGAGGTGCCGGTGCATCGTCCTCCGACGCTACCACGCCCGCGTTTTTTTGCGGCCCATCGGCGCTTGACACTCGTCCGCGGCCCCGCTAAAAGCTTCCCCACGCTGCGGGAGTAACTCAGTGGTAGAGTGCAACCTTGCCAAGGTTGACGTCGAGAGTTCGAATCTCTTCTCCCGCTCCATAGTTAGCTGATCGACGAGGTGGTCCCCACCACTTCCCACACCACCAGGCGTCACCTGGTGGTGTTCGGCGTTTCGGGCCGCTCGTTGACTGCGGCCTGAGCCGGCTGCGGGTGGGCTGGCTCGGTCGGCGCCGAACGGCGAGAACGCACCGTTCGGCGTGTGCGCGTCAGGGACCTGGAAGACAGCGCCCCTGGCGTTGCAGGGCGCGTCGGCTCACGGGCGACTTCCGCGGCGCGCGCGTCACGACACCGGTGCAGGATCGTTGTCGACGTGGTCGGCCGGGTTCTGGATCGTGAATGGCCACAGCCACGCGCGCAGGTCGCGGGTGGCGCGAAGAAACGCCGGGTCGCGTGGCTCGCACAGCGTCGGCCACGCCGTCAGCACTTTGCAGTCGCCGAGGTCGGTGACGCGGGGCATCGGGTCGAACGCCGGCATGGGCGGCAGCGTCGCCCAGATGGCGGGGCCGATGATGGTGATCGGCGAGAGGCGGATCAGCTTGGTGCGGGCGCGGCGCCACTTCATGGCGTCCCAGGCGATGCGATCGACGACCTCGGGCGGCCACGTGCCCGCGACTCCCTGGCGGACCGCCTCCTTCTCGGCGTCGGTGTGCCGGCTGTGGCCAGCGACGTTCGCACTCAGGAGCCCGAAATGTCGATGCAGCAGAGCCACAAGGCGCTCGAGGGCCGCCATGGAGGACGCGCGCCCTACCACCGCGCTCCCGCGATCGGTGAACTCCTCGATGCCAGGCTGATCGCCGGCGCGCAGGTAGAGGTGCATCAGCGCGCCGTCTGTTTCGGGATTCCACACCGCCAGGTTCTGGGTGTCGCCATCGATGATCCCGGCGACCAGCAGGTCAGGCTTCAGCGCGCGCGCCTTCTTCCCGATCAGCACCTTCCCGGGCGTCAGCCTGAGGTCGGAGAGCAACGCAGCGAAGCCGCGCGCGAAGGCGGCCGCATCACCGAGGTCGTGCTCGACGGTGATCCGGCAGGAGACGAAGGCGGCGTCATTGCTCACAGACGTACTGCTTGTCGCACATGGGATAGTAGAACACGTCGGACCTCGTGAATACGATGGCGTTGTCGTCCTTGTCGAAGCAGTACTTCTTCAGCTCCGCCATGAACGCGGCGCCCCCGTGCAGCGCGTCAGGTGCTTCGTCCCGCCGAAGGAGATTCGTGTAGTAGGCGGGGACTGCGCGTGCGTAGTCTGCGGCTTGCGCTGGGCCTTCGCGCCGGCCCGTCGGCGAATCAGGCTTGAACTCCCAGATCTCGCACTGGCCCGACCTGGCGATGATGCAGTCGGGCCTGTCATGTACGCCGCCCGGGAAGACCGCGTAGCCATCTCTGGACACAGGGACCTGGCAGCTGCGGGAACTCCACTCCGCCGCGTGGCGGTCCTTCCCGTACTGCGCCGCGTACTGCGTGTTGATGTTGTTGTTGCCGCGCCACACGCCGCGGTTCTGCAGGCGGTCGAGGCGCGCCTCCTCCTTGGTGATCATCGCCATGAGGGTCTCGCCCCGGCTTCGGGTCTCGCGCTTCTTCACGAGCGCCTGGACGCGGGGCGTGAGCGCGTCGAGTTGCGCCAGCAGCGGGCCCATCTTGCCCTGCATCTGGCTCTGCAACGACGCAGCAGTCTGCTTGACGCGCTCGTCGGCGCCATCGTCGCCTGGCTCGAAGTCGGTGCCACAGTAGGCCTGCCACAGGGTCTCCATCGCCTGGCAGTCGAGCAGGTACGTGCGACGAGCCGCCTCGACCCAGGTCGCGACCTCGCGGTCCAGCGCGTCGCCGGTCTCGCCGGCGCGCCGCTTCAGGTTGACGAGGGCCTCGTTCATGATGTTGCTGTTGCTGCCCTTGACGATGTCCGCGCAGGCGTCCTTGGTCTTCTTGTAGCCATCCTCGTAGGTCCGGAACGTCTCGTCGGCGTCGCGCTGCTCGGCCGCGCGGATGTCGCTCCACGGGCCCTCGCTGGCTGAGATCGCCTTGGCGCGGTCGCGGTCACCTTCCTCTTCGCGCATGCGCTCGTCAGCCTTGGCTAGGCCGGCGCGCACCGGCTCGGCTAGCTGCTCGGCCAGCTTGGGGAGTTCGTCGATGCCGTCGGCGTCTTCGCCGTTCCGGGCGATCGCGTCTTTGAGTTCGCGCTCCTTGAGCTGGCATTTCTCGGGTAGCGGGTCCATGTCGTGCTGGTGCACCTTCAGGTCCTCGAGATCGTCGAGCGCCTCCTTGAGCTGCCGGATGCCCGCGGGCCACTTCTCGAGGATGAGCTTGGTCTCGCGATCGGTGGTGGCGGTGCGGCCCAGCGTCTCGACGCCGCGCTCGATCGATTGCAGGAGTGCCTTCGCGCGCTCCACCGAGCCCATGCCTGAGTCCTCGGACACACCGGCCAGCGTCGAGCCCAGGTCCCGGGCGTCGCGGTTGAGCTGCTCGATGACCGCCTTGCGGCCGCCGGCCGAGTTCGACAGGTCCGACAAGACCTGCTTCACCGTCGGGTGCTCGACGCCCAGCGTGAGGTTGTTGCAGGTAGCCTGGGCCGACTCCCAGCTCTTGCGCCAGACCGCGAAGGTCTGCTGCGCCACTGAGGCGGTGGCCGAAGCCAGGTCGCGCCACGGCCCATCGCCGCGGAAGTCGTCGGCGTCGTCCGCGTAGTCGTCCATGCGTCCGTCGTGCGCGCGAAGCTCGTCGAGCTCGCGCCGCGTGGCGTCTTGAGCGGTCGAGGCAAGGCGCGGCAGCTCGGTCAGTCCGTCCGGGTCGTTGGCGCGCCCGAAGTCGCCGGCCCTACGCTTCAGCTCCTCGTCGCGCGTCGTGCACCCGGTCGCCACCGGCTCGGCGCGGCGCTGGCCGCCCTTGAGCTGGCGGAGCTGCTTGGCCGCGTCGTTCCAGTCATCTTCGATGTCGCGAAAATTCTCGGCGACGCGGCGGGCGTCGCTGTCATCGCCGGCGACCTGCCTCAGCTGGTCGGCGTAGCCGTGGGCCTCGCGGACGTAGTCGCGGGCTCGATCGATCGGCGACTCACCCGCGTCGCCCGGCAGATACGCGAGGGCCGAGGCGGCATCACGCAGCCGGCCCTCGATCTTGTAGATGAGGTCGCTCTTCTCGTCGGCGCGGGCGTTGTCGTGGGGAGCGAACAAGAGCGCGAGCGCGGCGGTGGTAGCGAGCCACGGCAAGCGGCGGAGCATGGTGGACTGGCGCACGGGCGACTCCTCGGCAGCAGACATCGGGCTGCTCAGACGGCGAGCGGTCGGCGAGGAGAAGCAGCATCGCCACCCCATCGGGGCGAGTCCCGTGGACGGACGTTAGATGATGGCGCACCGGCGCACCATCACCCTACCGGGGTGATACCAGCATGAGCGACGTGCGCCTCCGCTTGGCGGCGGCCGCACGCGCGCCGCGCGGCCCCACCGCGACCGCCCTCGAGCGACCGGTCGAGAGCGTCACAGCGTGACGAGCAGCTCGTCGAGCTGCGCGAAGGTCTCGGCCATGCCGTCGTAGGAGCCGAGGGCGGCGTCGAGGGCCTCTTTCGAGGCGTGGAGCTCGTGCATGGTCAGCAGGGTCTGGCCGTCCTTTTCCTCGAGGATCACCGTGCTGACGGCCCCACCCTCGCCGCCTTCGTCGTTGGTCCACACGAGGCGCGAGTGCGGTGTCACGTCGAGGTACCGGCCGAAGAACGCCATCGGCTCGGGGCCGCCGACGTCGAACTCGAGGCGGTACCCGCCCCCGACGCGAACGTCCATGGTGCAGGACACGAGCTTCAGGCCCGCCGACTTCGGCAGCCACCACCGCTGGAACAGCTCGGGTCGGGTCCACGCCTCGAACACGAGGCGCGCCGGGCCGTTGAAGGTTCGCGTGATGGTCATCTCGCGCTCCGACGTTCGTTCCACGGTCGTGGGGTTGTTCATCGCGGTGGGCTCACGGTCGCTGCTTGCGTCCATCGGTCATCTCCTTGCGTTTCAGTTCCTCGATAACCTGGTCCAGCTCGTCGAAGCGTGTGGCCCAGCGCTGCTGGTACCGCGCGATCCAGGCCGTCTCTTCTTCCAGGCGGCGCGGGCCCAGCTTGCAGGTGCGCACGCGCCCGACCTTCTCGGTCTGGACGAGCCCGGCCTGCTCCAGGACCCCGACGTGCTTCTTCATGCCCGTGAGGGTCATGTCGAAGGCCCGGGCGAGCTCGCTGATCGACGCGTCGGCCCGCCCCAGCTTCTCCAGCACCCCGCGGCGGGTGGCGTCGGCGAGCGCGTTGAACGCGACGTCGAGGCGGGCTCGCTCAAACTGAACCATCTGGTTCAGTGTTGTAGCCCGGGGAGGTCCCCCTGGCAAGGGGGTGCGCTGGCGCCCTGTCCGGGTCGGCGCCGACAGTCACGCATCGGCCACCGGCTCGCTCGGCGCGGCACGCGACCGTGGTCGCACCGGCGCGCGTGTCACGGGACGTCGGCGCGCTGGACGGTCGGCCACAGCGCGACGCCGCAGGTGCGGTGGCCCAGGCGATCGGCGATGGCGACGGTGCGGGCCTGGCGGAAGCCGGCGAGGACGTCGTGGCGCACCAGCACCGCCTCGAAGCCGTCGAGATCGCGGCGCAGGGTGGCCTCATCCTCGGTGAACACCACCAGGACCAGCGCGGCGTCGTGGATCTTGGGCTCGGCGGCGAGCTTCTGGAGATCGGCGACCAGGTGGCGGCGCCACTGCGCGCCGTAGCGGCCGTCGCGGGCACCGCCCGGGCGCCACTGACGCGCGACCTTGAGCTCGACCCACAGCGCCTGATCCGGTGGGCACAAGCCCGGCAGCGGCTCGCCGCGCGACAGGGGCGCGCCGGCCGGCGACAGGACCAGGTCGCAGCGCGCGCGGTGGCTGAGCTTGTGGCCTGCTGTCGACGGGTAGTGGACCTCGCGCGCCACCTCGTGGTCGCGGGCCAGCGCGGCGGCCAGTGCCTGCTGCAGCGCGCGCTCGTCCCATGCGTCGAGGCCGTGGGGCGCCTGCTCGAGCGCGAGCCCGGCCTCGAGGTCGGCGACACCGCGCGCCAGGTGATCGGCCAGGTCGCCCAGGTACCAGGCCCAGCTCATCGCGCGGTTTCCGTCACCGCGGTCAGCGGACACATCGCCAGCGGGAAGCTCCGCGCCCCCAGCTTGCCGAACTCGCACGCGACCGTGTCGGCCGCGACCTCGACGACCACGCCGGCACCGTAGCGTGGGTGGCGCACCGCCTGGCCGGCGCGCCAGGGCGGGTCGACCGGGGCGGCCTCGTCGACCGACGGCGTGGCCGCCACCGCGGCGGGTTCGTCAGCGGGCGCCACCGCAGGCGCCGGCGCGGCCACCGCCGGCGCGGTCGCGTCGTGCCACGCCACCGTCGGCGCGGGCAGCAGGTAGAGCAGCGGGCTGGGCGCGCCCAGGGCCCCGAACTGGTGCGGACACGCGACGTACGAGATCTCGACCTCGTCTCTGGCCCGGGTGATGCCGACGAACAGGAGCCGGCGCTCCTCGGCCTCGTCCTCGACCAGGTCGCGCACCACCAGCGGGACGATGCCGAGGTTGGCGCCAGCGATGAACACGTGCCGGAACTCGAGGCCCTTGGCGGCGTGCAGGGTCAGCACGCGGACCGCGTCAGCGTCGAATGCGACCGCCGCGGCCGCGTCGCGCTCGGCGGCGCATGGCACGCCGTGGGCGGCGAGCGCGGCTGCGACCGCGTCGACCTGGGCCCGCAGCCGGCACAGCACCGCCAGGTCCGCGCGCGGCACACCACCTGCGTGCAGCGCAGTGAGGCGCGCTGCCAGGTAGGTCGCCTCGGCCACCGGGTCGTGGTGGCGCCGGACGATGATCGGCGTGCCCGGCGGCCGCACCGCGTGCAGCTCGCCACCCGCCGTCGGCTGCGCGCCCAGCACCGCGCGGGCACCGTCGAGGATGGTGCGCGTGCTGCGGTAGCTGACCGGCAGCTCGTGGACCACGCAGCCCAGCGCCGCCGGGGCCCGGACGAAGCCGTCGGCCACGCCGCCGCGCCAGCCGTAGATCGCCTGCCGTGGATCGCCGACGCCGAAGAACCCCGCATCGCGCCCGCGCAGCAGCGTCACCAGCTCCAGCTCGCGCGGCTCGCAGTCTTGCAGCTCGTCGATGAGGACCCACCGCGGGCGGCGCACGTCGGGCGCGGCCAACAGCGCGGTCGCGTGATCGATCAGATCGTCGAAGTCCATCGCGTTTCGCGCGCGCTTGGTCTCGGCCAGGAGCGCCGCCAGCCGCGCCAGGTCGCCGGCCCGGGGCTCGGCCTTGAGCCGGGCCCGCAGCGTGCGCCGCTGCCCGACCCGCAGCCGGTGCGTCGCGACCAGCTCCGCGATCAGCTCCGCGACCGCGTCCTCGTCGAGGACCGCGAGCCCCGCGCGGTAGCCGAGGTGCGCCACCGGCAACACACGGTCGAGCAACGCCAAGGCCACGGCGTGGAACGTGCCGACCAGCCACCGCTCGGCCGGCGTGGTGGCGCGCCCGAGCAGCTCGTCGAGCCGGGCCCGCAGCTCGTCGGCGGCCTTGGTGGTGAACGTCAAGACCGCGAGCTCGGCCAGGGGCACCCCGCCGACCACGTGCAGGTACGCCGCCTTGTGCACCAGCACGGTGGTCTTGCCGCTGCCGACCGCGGCCCGCACCAGCGCGGCCGGCTCGTCGGACAGGACCGCCGCGCGCTGATCGGGATCGAGCGCCGCGAGGCGCGCGTGCAGCCGCGGGCTCTTCGCGGCGACCGCCGCCAGCCGCGCCGCGATGACGCCGGGATCGACCCTTGCCGCCGGGATCGCCGCCACGGTGGCGGTCGGCGCGGGCACCATCGGCGCACCAGCCGGGTCGCCCCGCACGCCACCGTCGTGCTGCCGCCGCTCGGCCCGCGCCTCGCGCTGCAGCCGCTGCCACGTCGGCGCGGTCACGGCTGCGGCTCCGGCCGGGGCCCGGCCTCGGCCAGCACGTAGCCGCTGGCGAGCTTGGCGGTGGCGGCCTCCTCGCTGGCGGCCCGGTCGCCGATCAGATCGTCGTGCCGCCGCTGCAGCTTGCCGGCGGTGACGTGGGCCTGCTCGCGCGCGGTCGGGTCGACGTCGATCGCCAGCGCGCCGTCGGCGGGCACCTCGACCTCGCGGGCGATCGCCTGCCACAACCGACGCTGCGCGGCGTCAGCGCCGAGCCAGCCGGCCAGCCCCGGGCTCGCCACCCGCAGGATCAGCCGCGCGCCGCGCCGCTCGGCCGGCCCCAGCCGCGTCAAGAGATCGGCGCCCTCGACCCGCGCCGCCCGCAGCCGCGCGCACAGCTCGTCCCAGCGGGCGTCGACCTCACGCCACGGGATGCGCGGGACCACCAGCCGCACGACCGGCGCCAGCGGCGCGTCCGCCGGCGCGGCGCCGATCGCCTCGACCGGCGCTGGCACCATCTCGCGCAGCCGGCGCAGCGCCCAGCCGACCAGCCGCGGATCCCGGGCCCAGCTGCCGACGCACGCCGGGCACCCGCGCTGGCAGCGGCAGCGCTCGACCAGCCCCAGCGCCGCGGTCAAGACGTCATCGAGCCGCTCGTAGGCCTTCGCGGCGTAGCCCAGCCCGCCCGGATGGCTGTCGTAGCAGACCAGCGCGGTCGCGGTGCGCCCCCCGGTGCGCTCGTCGGCGACGTGGAAGCTGGTCGCGCACAGGTCCGAGCGCTCGGCCATGGTGTGCAGGCGCGCGCACGCCCCGACGGCGTGGACCATGCCGGCCAACGCGTCCTCGCGCTCGCCGCCCAGGACCGCCAGCACCTCCTCGGGCACCGTGATCCACACCGCCTCGGTCTCGAGCACGAGCCGCAGATGCTCGTGCAGCGCCTCGTAGCCCAGGTTCTGGTGGTTGTGAAACTCGAGCATCTTGTAGCCGACCACCACGTCGTCGACGCGGACGTCGCCGAACGCCGCCTCGGTCAAGCCGATCGCGCGCTGCTCCTGCGTCAGGAGCACATCGATCGCGCTGCGCACGTCGGGCTGGGTGTAGAAGTTCTGCTCGACCTCGGCCACGGTGGCGACGTGCTGCACCAGGTCGAGCGCGAGCACCTGGTACTGCACGCCGTCGTGCAGGTACACCGCGCGCGGGTGGGCCTCGCGGTAGACCTGGGGCCGGCTCATCTCGGTGAGCGTGGTGCCGGTCGCGCGGTTGACCACCTTGAAGCGATCGTTGTGCAGGTTGCGCAGGCTGACCTCGCCGGCCGGGAACAGGCCACCGGTCCAGTGCCAGCTCCCCAGCGCCTCGCGCACCTCACCGGCGCGCGCCAGCACCACGACGATCTCGCCGAGATCGGGGAACGCCGCAGCGTCGTCGAGGGACAACGGCAGCTCGGCCGCCGCCGCGCGGACGTGGGCCAGCTGGAGCGCCAGGTTGTCGCGATCGACCACCGCGTGCTCCGCGGGCTGACCGACCAGCCAGTCGGGGTTCTCGCCGATGAACTGATCGGTCGGCGACACCGCCAAGACGACGATCGCGTGGGCCACCTCGTCGCGACGGCCGGCGCGGCCCAGCTGCTGCCAGAAGCTGGCGCGGGTGCCGGGGAAGCCGCCCTGCACCACCACCTGCAGCGCGCCGATGTCGATGCCCAGCTCGAGCGCGTTGGTCGACACCACGCCGACCAGGCTGCCGTCGACCAGCGCCCGCTCGACGGCGCGGCGCTCCTCGGGGGTGTAGCCGCCGCGGTACCCGGCCAGTAGGTAGCCCTCGTCGTGGCCAGCGACGTCGCGCAGCCGATCGCGCGACTCCTTGAGCACGATCTCGGTCTCCTTGCGGCTGCGACAGAACGCGATCGTGCGGTGGCGCGCGGCGATCAGGTGCGGCAGCAAGGTCGCCAGCTCGGCGGTCACCGGCTGCCGGGTGTCACGCTCGGTCAGCGGCGGCTGCCAGAAGTGCACGACCTTGCCCGCCGACGGCGAGCCGTCGCGATCGATCAGCTCGAACGGCTGGTGGCACAGCGCCTCGGCGTGCTCGCGGGCGTTGGCGATGGTGGCCGAGCTGCACAGGAACCGCGGCGCGCTGCCGTGGTGCGCACACACCCGCAGCAGGCGCCGCATGAGGTTGGCGACGTGCGCGCCGAACGCGCCGCGGTACGAGTGCAGCTCGTCGATGACGATGTAGCGGACGTTGCGGAACAGGTGGGCGAAGCCGCGCCGCCCGTGGTTAGGCAACAGCGCGCTGTGCAGCATGTCCGGGTTGGTCAAGACCAGGTTGGCGCGGTCGCGGATCTTGGTGCGCTCGGCCGGCGGCGTGTCGCCGTCGTACACGCCGGCGGCGATCTTCGGCGCGGTGACGTCGGTGCGGGTCGCCAGGTGATCGACCAGCCCCAGCACGCCGCGCAGCTGGTCCTGGGTCAGGGCCTTGGTCGGGAACAGGAGCAGCGTGCGTGCCGCTGGGTCCTCGAGGGTGGCCTGGATGACCGGCAGCAGGTACGCCAGCGACTTGCCGCTAGCGGTGCCGGTGGTGACCACGACGTTGTCGCCGCGCTGCGCGGCGTCGAACGCCTCGACCTGGTGGCTGTACAGCCGCTCGATCCCGCGCGCCGCCAGCGCCTCACGCAGCGCCGGATGCAGCCCCTCGGGCAGCGGCGCGAAGATCGCCTCGCGCGCCGGGACGGTCCGGGTCGCGATGACGCGGCCTGGGAAGCGGGACAGATCGAGGGTACGCGCGGCGTCCATGGGGGCAGCTCCGGTCGAGGTAGAGGGCTGCTCATCGTATCAGTGGCTGCACATCGGTCCAGTATTCGAGGTGAGTTGTTTCAGCCATTTCGCGATCGTTGGTGATGGTTCCAGCGTTCGGGTCCCGGTCCGGCTCCGCCTCCACGCCACGCAGCGGCGGCGCCGGCGGGCGCCGCGGCGACCGAAGCCGTTCCCTGGTAGGCCCAGCACACCTTCGAGCACGGCGCCGACACGGACGACGGTCCGGGCAAGGTCCGCGTGACGATCACGTTCGATGAGCAGACCGACGGCGAGACCGTGCAGACGCGAGGCGTCGGGGCCAGACCTCGAGCCAAACGGCAGCGCGGGCGGCTGGGGCCCGGTCGGCCGCGCGCCCGATGATGACCTTGCCGGGTGCCCGTGGCTCCGGCACGCTGGCGGCATGTCCTCCCCCGACACGACGGCGACAGATCCGGAGGCGCTGGCCACGCAGCTCAACGGTCACCTGGGCGGCTGGAACCAGGTGATGGGATTGCACTTCACGCGGGTCTCGGTCGACGAGTGCGTCGGCGAGCTGACCATCGATGACGTCCACCGCCAACCCTACGGCATCGTGCACGGCGGGGTCCACGCCGGCATCATCGAAGCCGCCTGCTCCACGGGCGCGGCGATCGTGGCCCTGGCTCGGGGACAGACCGTGGTCGGGCTGGAGAACGCGACGTCGTTCATCGCCGCGGCCCGCGCCGGGGTGCTGCGGGTGACGGCGACGCCGGTCACGCGCGGGCGTCGCACCCAGGTGTGGCAGGCCGAGGTCACGGACGGGTCGGGCAAGACCATGGCCACCGGGCGGGTCCGCTTGATGTGCCTCGAGCCCGGCGCGGACATCGCCGGCCAGCGCGCCGGCATCGGCTGAGCGGCTCAGCCCCAGGCCCGACGGATGGCCTCGGCGATGCCGCCGCCGGCCCCGGCCGGGCGAGCGAGCACGTCGGTGGCCTTGGCCCGCACCGCGTCGGGCGCGCCGCCCATCGCGAAGGAGCGCCCGGCCACCTCGAACATCGGCACGTCGTTGAGCCAGTCGCCGACCACCACCGCGTCGGCGACGGCGCAGCCGGCCCGTCGACACAGCTCGGCTAGCGCGGTGCCCTTGGTGGGGCCCGCCGCGCGCACGAGCACCGCGTACTTCCCGGGGCACGCGCTGACCGGGAACGCCACCGAGAACAGCTGCGTGGCGTGGCCGCGCAAGATCGTGGCCGCGGCGGCGACCGCGGCCTCGTCGCCGATGGCCACCGCGCCCAGCGGCGTGGTCTGCCAGGCCAGGTCTTCCTCGACGACGCGCAGGTTCGGCGACCATGTCCGCACGTAGCTCGCGTAGGGCGCGCCGCCGTGATCGTAGTGGATGCCGTCGCTGCCGAACACGAAGCTCGTCAGCTCGTGGCGCCCGAACGTCGACCGCACCAGCTCGGTCTCTTCGGCCGAGAGCGCGTGGTGCGCCAGGGTCTGGTTCGACGCCAGCTCGACCAGGTGGCTGCCCTCGCAGCACCCGATCGCGCCGTCGATGGCGCAGGCACGGGCCGCCGCGACCGAGCCCGACTGCAGCCGTCCGGTGATGATGGTCACCACCACCCCGGCGGCCTGGGCCTCGGCGATCGCGGCGACGTCGGCGGCGTCGACCTCCTGGTCGTGGCGCAGGAGCGTGCCGTCGAGATCGAGCGCCAGTAGCCGGTACGACATCTCCCGCCACTGTAGCACCCGAGTCCTCACCTGACCGCGACCGCAGCGCGGCCCGGGCGCGGCCTGGGTGCGCGGGCTGGGTGCGCGGCCCGGGTGCGGCAAGGTGGCGGCATCCACACCTCGTCGCTTCCGACGCAACCACCCACGTCCTCACGTGTCGTCGTCGCTGGAGTGAGCTACGCTATCCCAATGGCGCCGTTCCGGAACACGGCCGCTGGCGAGCTGTTGACCTCCCCGACCTCAGGCGGCGTCTTGTCGCTCGAGGTGGCGCCGCGTCACGTGGCGCTGCGCCTGGCCGATCTGCACCTGGCCATCGCCGACGGGTCGTTGGTGTTGACCAAGGCGTTGCGGCGCGGGGCCCGCCGCGTGGTGGCGCCGATCCGTGGCCGCGTGGTGGTCGCGCGCGGGCTGCCCCGAGAGGCGATGGGGCTGTGGCACGAGGCCGCCCCGGGCCAGGTCGAGCGGGTGTTCGGAGTCGAGCCCCACGAGCTGTGGAGCTCCGACGGGCTGACCGCCCTGCGCCAGCTCGATCGCCTGGCGCGGCGGCTGGGCCAGGCGGTCCAGGACCTCGCGCGCGGCGCGCGCACCGCCACCGAGATCGGACCACCGGGCGCCGGCGGCCTCGACAAGGTCCTGGTCATCGACGACGGGCAGCGCGTGATCGTGTACCGACGGTCGCTGTTCCGGCACCGGGCCCAGCGGGTGCTGGAGGCCGCCGCCGGCGAGGTCACCATCGTCGGCCCGCGCGGCGATCAGCGCGTGCCGTGTCGCTCGCGGTTCAGCGTGTCGGTGGCCGGCGACTACCTGCGGTTTGGTACTGCGAGCGGGGAGGCCCGGGTGTCGCTGCCGTGGATCTCGCGCGAGGATCGCGACGAGCTGGGGCGGCGGATCGGCGAGGTGGTCGAGCGCTCGACGGCCTTGACAGTCGCGCCCGCCGACGCACGTTGACGGTATGTCTACTCGCTGGCGGATCGGCACGGTCCTCGGCTTCCCGGTGTACGTACACGCGTCGCTGGTGGCGCTGATGGCCATCGCGTTTCTGTGGTTCGGCGGCGTCGCCGCGCTGCTGGTGGTGACCGCCGGGTTCGGCTCAGTGCTCCTGCACGAGCTCGGCCACGCGGTGGTGGCGCGGCGGCGCGGCGTGGCCATCGGCGCCATCGACCTGTCCTTCCTTGGCGGCGCCGCGCAGATGCGCGACCTGCCGCGCTCTGCGGTCGACGAGCTGGCGATCGCCATCGCCGGGCCGGTGGTGTCGATCGCGCTGGCCGCCGTCGGGTTCGGCCTGGGCGCCGCGCTGGGCAGCCCGCTGGTGACCGGCTTCGGCTGGATCAACCTGGTGCTGGCGCTGTTCAACCTGCTGCCGGCGCTGCCGATGGACGGCGGCCGGGTGCTGCGGGCGTTGCTCAGCTTGCGGGCCGACTACGTGCGCGCGACCGATCAGGCGGTGGTCGTGGCGCGGGTGGTGGCGGTCGGGCTGGTCGCGCTGGGGCTGACCGGCGCCTACCAGCTGCTGGTGCTGGCGCCGATCCTGTGGCTCATGGGGAACCGCGAGCGGGCGATGGCGAGGGCGGTGGCCCACCGCTTCGTGCGCACGCCCCGTGGCTACCGTGAGCGGCCGCAGGCGGTCGCCCCGGCGTGGTTCGTGATCTCGAGCTGGCGCGCCGGCTGACGTCAGCTGACCCGCGCCAGCGCCGCCGCCTGCACCGCCGCCGCCACCACCGATCGCGGCGCGGCGCGCTCGGGCCCGACCAGGTCACCGGTGAGCGGGGCCCCGGCGGCGACCACGGCGCCGATCGCGTCGTCGATGGCCTGACCGCCCTTGGTCAGGCGGGCGTCGCCGTAACGCCGCCCGAGCCACCGCAACGCCTCGGCGGTCGCGCCCAGCATCGCCAGCGGGTTGGCCGCGTCCTTGCCGGCCAGCGGCGGGGCGCTGCCGTGGATCGGCTCGAACATGGCGTGGTCGTCGCCGACGTTGCACCCCACCGCCATGCCCATCCCCCCCTGCAGCACCGAGCCGAGGTCGGTGAGGATGTCGCCGAACATGTTGGTCGTCACCACGACGTCGTAAGTCTCGGGCCGGGTCAGCAGGAACATCGCGAACGAGTCGACGATGGCCACGTCCTGGGCCACGTCGGGGAACTCAGCCGCCACCTCGCGGTAGACCTCGAGGAACAGCTTGCAGCCGTACAACACGTTGTTCTTGACGACGCAGGTCACGCGCCGCTTGCCGTCGCTGGGGGCCCCGGTGCCGCGCGCGCGCGACAGCTCGAACGCCTTCTTGATCACCCGGCGCGACGCGGCGCGGGTGATGACCCGGGTGTCGATCGCGGCGTCGCCCACCACCCCGCCGATGCCGCTGTACAGACCCTCGGTGTTCTCGCGCACGAAGATCAGGTCGACCCGGCCGGGCTCCCACACCTGCGCGAACCGCCCCGACAGGCCGTGGCGCACCCCCGGCAACAACCGGATCGGCCGCACGTTGGCGTACAGCCCCAGCCGCAGGCGGTTGCCGATCACCGGCGACCAGCCGGCCATCTTGCCGTCCTTCATCGTCGCCGGTTGGCCGTCGGCGCCGTTCCAGCCGACCGCGCCCAGCAGGATCACGTCGGCGGCGCGGCAGCGCGCCTCGCTGCCCTCGGGCCAGTCGCGTTCGCCGTGCTCGAGAAAGTAGCGCCCGCCGCACGGGATCTCGGTCATCGCCAGCGTGACGCCCAGGCGCGGCGCCAGCGCCTCGAGCAGCCGCCGCGCGTCGCCCGCGACCTCGGCGCCGACACCATCACCCGGGAGCAGGACCACGTCGTACGTGGGCTTGGGAGTGAGCATGGCGCAACCTATCATGCGCCGCGCGAGCCGATCGCCGGGCCCGGCGGCCGCGCGCTCAGCGCTGGTAGCCCAGGGACAGGATGAACGACCGACCGCCCTGCGGCATCAGGTCGGTGGCGTAGGGCGACGCCGGCAGCCGGTACTGCCAGTTGAACAGGTTGTAGACGCCCGCGGCGTAGCGCACGCCGTACTGGCCGACGTAGCCCGACACCACGGCGTCGGCGATCCACGCCCGATCGGTCCGCTCGGTACCGGCCGGGTCGACCCGGCGCCGGTCCTCGAAGCTCACCCGCAGCGCGCCGGTGGCGAGGTTGGGCACGATCGGCACCGCGCCCTTGAAGCCGACGTACTGGGCCGGCGCGTTGGGCAGCGCGCGGTCGGTGATCGCCGGGTCGGGATCCTGGGTGTAGCGCGGGTTCGACAGGCCGTAGAACGCGGTGACCATCATGCCGGCGCGCCACTCGCGGCGCAGCTCGACGTCGACGCCGAGCACGCGCTGCGGCACCGCGCTGTTGCGGTAGTAGACCGGCGCCTCGACGCCGGGATCCAGGGTGATGTTGCAGCCGGTCTCCGGCACCGGGATCGACTCGACGATGTTCCGGGCGTAGGTGGCGTGGGCGCTGGCCAGCCCGACCCAGTCGCGGGTGAAGCGGTGGCTGCCCTCGAGCTCGGCCGAGTAGATGTTTTCGGGCTTGAGCGTCTCGCCGCACACGCTCGACGCCGCCTGGGTGCTGCCGCCGTCGGCGTAGTAGTACTCGAACGCGCTGGGGGCGCGGAACGCGGTGCCGCCCATCAGCTTGACCACGTCCTTGGGCGTCGGCTTGGTGATGATGGCGACGCGCGGCGACAGCGCCGGAAACGACGTGACCACGTTGTCCTCGCCGGGCAGCGCCAGGTTGTTGCCGCCGATGTTCCAGTAGTCGAAGCGGGCGCCGGCCTGGACCGCGACCTTGTCCGACGGCTTCCAGTCGGCCAGGGCGAAGCCGGCGACCACCTGGTACGGCGCGTTGACCGACAACACCGGCTCCCACATCCCGTCGAAGGTGTACTGGCCGGTCTTCATCTGCACCTTGGTGTGGAACGTGGCCTCACCGCCGATGGTCAAGCGGACCTTGGGTCCGAGCTTGAGGGCCAGGCGCGCCTCGGCGCCGGCCCACCAGCTGCGGTAGGTCTCCTGGTAGTTCTGGTCGAAGGCCGGGGTCGGCAGGTCTTCCTCGATCGCGAAGATGGCGTCCTGGTGGTAGTAGGCCCAGTTGAGGTAGCCGCGCAGGGTGACCTTGGCCGTGGGCGACAGGTCGTCCTCGTACTTGAGCTCGGTCAAGAACCGGCGGTCGTCGCCGAAGTTGCGAGGATCGTCGACGACGGCGCCGAACGCGCCGGTCGGGGCGACCTGGCGGCGCCAGGTGAAGAAGCTCTGCAGGGTCACCTTCTTCCACCACGCCTTGCCGGTCGCGGTCCACCCGTAGAACCGGTCGAAGTCGTGGATGGCCTGGCTGCCGTCGACGGTCTCGATGTCGACCACCCGGCCGCCGCTGCGGGCCATCGCCAGGCTCGCCCACACGCCGACGTCGCCCTGGCGCAGGTTGCCGCCGACCCGGACCCGGGCCACGCCGTTCTCGTAGGTCGAGGCCTGGGCCTGGACCCCGGTCGGCTGGTCGGTGCCACGCATCACCAGGTTGACGACGCCGGACACCGCGCCGGTGCCGTAGAGCACCGAGGCCGGGCCGCGCACGATCTCGATCCGCTCGACGTCGCCCAGATCGGTGCGGCCGTCGTAGTGGATGAACGCCTGGTACAGGACGTTCTCGTTGAGCACCGCGCCGTCGCTGAGCAGCAGCAGCTTGTTGTTGTAGTCGTTGGCCTGGCCCAGGCCGCGCACGGCGACGTTGCCGTAGATGCTGTCGAAGTTGCTGGCGAAGCCGCGCACCCCGCGCAACGCCTCGAGGATGGTGGGGTAGCCGAACGCGTCGAGCTCCTGGCCCTCGATGACGGTGACCGAGGCCGGGGCGTCCTCGATGCGTTGGGTCTCGCGCGACGCCGCGGACACCTGGCGCAGCGGCTCGAGCGACAGGTCCTTGAGCTCGACCCGCTCGTCGACCTTGACCTCGACCTCGCGCACCACCGGCTCGAAGCCGCGCAGGCTCACGCGGACCGTGTGCCGTCCGACCGGGATGCCGGTGGCCACGGTCGGCGCGAAGTCGACCGCCCGGCCGTCGACCTCGACCAGCGCGTTGGGCTCGTCGGTCGACACCAAGATCGAGCCGGTCTCGGCGGCCAGGCTGGCGGTCACCGCCAGGGTCTCGCGGGCCACCACCGTCACCGTGCGCGGCGCCCCGCGGAAGCCGGCCCGGCGGAAGAACAGCACGTGCGGCCCAGGCGGGACGTCGAGCTTGCACGGGGTGACGCAGGCCGCGGCGCCGCTGTCGTCGTCGATCCGGACCTCGGTGCCGTCGAGGCCCGACAGCTCGAGCGTGCCGACGATGAGGCGGAGGTCGGCGCTCACCGGCGTGCGCGTCCCGATCTTGACCTCGTACGGCCCGAGCGTGGTCGGGTGGTAGCCGGCGAGCTCGACGATGACGGTGTACGCACCGGGCGCCAAGCCGAGGCGGGCCGGCGTGGTGCCGACCGAGCCCAGGTCCTTGCGGTTGAGGTAGACCGTCGCGCCCGGCGGCGTGCTGGCGATCTCGACCACGCCGACCCGCGGGCTGACGCGGGCGATGGCGGCCTCGACCTCGCGCTTGATGGCGGGGTCGGCTTCGCCGCGCAGCGCGTCGACGTAGTACCGATAGGCGTCCGGGAACCGGCCGAGCTGCTCGTAGGCGCGCGCGATGTTGAACATCACGTTGCGGTTGGCCACCAGGCGGTTCGAGGCCAGGAAGTGCTCGAGCGCGGTGCGAAAGTCGGCTGCCGCGTAGGCCTCGGCGCCGAGCTGGAACTGCAGGTCGGCCTCGTCGGCGACGCCGTCGGCGCTGGCCGGCGCGACCACGGTACGAGCGATGGACGGCACGGCGGCGAGCACCAGGGCGGCCAGGAACCAGGACAACAGGCGACGGACGGGCATTCAGGCTCCAGACAGGGGGATGCGGACGGCCGGCGTAGCCGGCCCGCCGATGACCACCGCGGCGGTCGTGGCAAGCGCGGCCAGCACGGCAGGAGCGACCATGCAGGGATCAGCGGTTGGTACGGATCTCGAGGCCCGGGCTGCTGCCGGGGCCGGTCCCGGTCGGCGGCGGAGGCGTCGGGGCCGACCCGGAGCCGGGCTTGGCGCCGCCGCTCTTGCGCCCGGTGCGCCGGCCGGCCTTGGCGGCCGGCGGTGGCGACTCGACGGTCTCGGCCACCACGTCGGGCACCAGCGTGGCATCGACCGCGAGGTCCGAGGTCAGCTCGACGGGCCGGGACCACGCCTGATAGCCGGCCTGCTCGATGCGGAGCGTGTCCCCCGTCGTGGCACGCGCGACGTCGACGTCGAGCGGCGTCCGGCCGAGCGAGCGCTCCCCGAGGAACACCTCGGCGCCCGCGGGATCGGTCTTGATGGCGACATGCACCGTCGCCGCGGCCGGCATCGGCGCCGGCTCGACGGCGGGCCCGGGCGCGACCCCGCCGGCGGGCTCGGGGCTCGCCGCGCCGGAGGCGGCCGCGGCGCTGCCAGCGGGAGCCTTCTCGCTCGAGCGTGACAGCAGGAACGCGCCGCCGGCGCCCAAGCCGACCAGGGCGATCGCCGCCAGGGGCCACCATCGCTTGCGGGGCGGCGCGGCGGGTGTCGGGGTCAGGGTGGTCACCGCCGGCGACGGGGTCGCCGCCGACAGCTCCAGGGATGGCCGGGTCGGCGCGGTGGCCAGCGGCTCGATCCGCATGCGCCCGGTGGTGGTGACGCTGGGGAACGGCGTGGCGAAGCCACCGTCGGTGATGGTCCGCATCGAGGTGGTGCCGCGGGCGGCCTCGACCAGCAGCCGATCCGCGCCCGGCGGCAGCGCTGCCTCCAGCGCGGCGATCATCTCCGCCATCGACAGGAAGCGCCGCTCGGGCTCCTTCTCGAGGGCGCGCAAGATGACCGCCTCGATCCCCAGGCTCAGGTCGTGGCGCCAGTGGCTGGGCGGCGTCACCGCGTCGGTGACCTGCATCTGCAGCACCTTGAGGACGTTGTCGTCTTCGAAGGGCACCCTCCCGCACCACAGCAGGTACATCAGCACGCCCAGCGAGTAGATGTCGGCGCGGTGGTCGACCTCCTCGCCTTTGCACGCCTCGGGCGCCATGTACATCGGGCTGCCCAGCGCCTGGCCCATCTTGGTGAGCTTGGACTTGCCGAGTGGCGCCTTGGCGATGCCGAAGTCGAGCACCTTCACGCCCCACCGCCCGCCGCTGCGCTGGGTGAGGAAGACGTTCTCGGGCTTGACGTCGCGGTGGACGATGCCCTCGGCGTGAGCCTCGGCCAGGCCGCGCCCGACCGGGATGATGATGGCCACGATCTCCTCGAGGGTCAGCGGCCCGTCGAGCAGGCGCTGATCGAGGGTGTTGCCGCGCAGGAACTCCATCACGATGTAGGGCCGGCCATCGACGGTCAGCCCGTAGTCGGTGATGGTGACGATGTTCTCATGCTCGAGCTGGGACGCGGCGTGGGCCTCGGTCTGGAACCGGGCCCGGGCCTCGGCGTTGGCCGCCAGCTCGGCCGAGAGCACCTTGGCGGCGAAGCGCTTCTTGAGCCCGGTGTGCTCGACCAGGTACACGACGCCCATCCCGCCGACGCCGATCCGTTCCAGCACGCGGTAGTCTTTGCCGAGCGTCTGGCCGATCAGCGGGTCGCTAGGGGATGCACTTCGACCATCCTCGAGGGCGCTCATCTCCTCGAGCCTATCACCGCGCGTCGGTGATCTCGGCCGGTCGATGAGAAAACGACCCGAACGCGCCACTGGTCGAACCGTCAACCCGCTGACTGCCCCCGGCCCCAGCCGGTCTCGGACCCGGGCGGCCGCCGCCGGAGGCGCTAGCATGGCGCCGATGCATCCCATCCACGACATCGTGGTCCCGTCGACGATCGAGGACTTCATCCCGGTCGTCATCGAGATCCCCAAGGGCTCCAAGCTCAAGTACGAGATCGACAAGCAGACCGGGCTGCTGATGCTCGATCGGGTGCTGTACTCCTCGGTGCACTACCCGGCCAACTACGGGTTCATCCCACAGTCCCACGCCGACGACGGCGACCCGCTCGACGTGCTGGTGCTGATGCAGGAGCCGGTGGTGCCGCTGACCATCGTCCGGGCCCGGGCCATCGGCGGCCTGCGCATGCGCGACGACAAAGGGGGCGACGACAAGATCATCGCGGTGGCCGTCGACGACCCGGCGGTGAACCACTACACCGACGCCGGCCAGCTGCCGCCCCACCTGGTGCTCGAGCTCGACCGCTTCTTCCGCGACTACAAGATCCTCGAGGGCAAGACCTCCGAGGTCGACCGGCCGTACAGCCGGGCCGAGGCCCTCGACGTGGTGCGCGCCGCCCTGGCGTCGTACCGCGGCAGGTCGGCCTGGTCCAAGGGCTGAGCCCCGGGGCCGCGCCCGGCGGTCAGAAGTCGGCGCCGACGTTGAACCCGATGGTGAGCCGCGTGAAGCGGGCGTCGATCGACCGGGCCGGGCCGTCGACGGCGTGGAGCCGATAGAAGTCGACGCCGTGGTCGACGAACAGCGCCGCGTCGACCTTGGGCCCGACCGGGATGAAGAACAGCGGCCAGTACAGGAAGCCCAGCGCCCGCACCTTGCCGCGCAGCGCTACCCCGGCGCCGCCGCCCAGGCCGCGGCCCTCGAACGCGGTCGACGCGTAGCGCCCCTCGCCGTAGGAGTCGAGGTCCATCGACATCTTGGACAGGCCGCCGCGCACGTACAGCTGGACGTGATCGCGCACCGGCACGATGTACTTCGCGTCGACGCCGAGCCGCAGCGCCGACATCGAGTAGGGCCCGCTGGTCCCGGCGTCCCCCTCCGGCCCCAGGTACCCTTCCACCGCCAGGTTGTCGAAGCGGTGGCCGACCGCGATGCGCCCGGCGAACGTCTCGCGAACGTACCCACCGAGCTCGTCGGTGACGGTGCCGGGCCCCATCCCGATCGCGAGGTAGGTGCCGTCGGCCCGCGCCGGTGCGGTTGCGCTGAGGACGACCGCGGCGGCCACCCCGAGGATGTAGCGAGCGTGTACAGGTCCCATGCGCTCCACTACAGCAACCTCGGTGCCACGCCGAAACGCTTGGATCCTCACGGGCGCTGACCGCGCCGCGCCTCGACCTCGCGACATGGATGTCGCGTCTCGGGCCGTGGTACACGGCGCCATGCCCGACCCCGCGCGGTGCGAACGCTGCCTGTACCGCCGCGAGCTCTGCCTGTGCCCGGCGCTGGCCGACCTCGGCGGCATCGTCACCCGCACCCGGGTCGTCATCCTGCGCCACGCCTCGGAACGCACCCGCTCGAGCAACTCCGGCCGCCTGGCCCACCTCGCGCTGACCGGCAGCGCGCTCATCGACGTCGCGGTCCCGGGCGAGCCGGCGCCCGAGATCGATCTGGGCGCCGGCGCCTGGATGGTCTACCCCGATGGCCCGCCCCGGGTGACCGCGCCGGTGCCGGCCCCGACCACGCTGGTGTTCCTCGACGGGACCTGGCCGCAGACCCGGCGCATGCGCCAGCGCCTCCCCTGCCTGCGCGGCGTCCCGGCCTTGGCGCTGGTCCCGACCGCGGCGCCGGCCCGCCTGCGCAACGCCCCCGCCCCGGGGATGGTGTCGACCATCGAGGCGATCGCCTCGGCGCTGCGCCTGGTCGAGAGCCCCGCCGCGGCCGACCGCCTGGAGCGGCTGTTCGCCGTCGCGGTCGACCACGCCCAGCGGGCCGGGCGACGGCCGCCCACGCCCTGACCGCCGCATCGGTTGACAGCCCCGACCGCAGCCGTGAGGATCGGAGCGTGGAGTCTCGCCGGGCCGGCGTCCCGCTGTCGGTGAAGCTGATGCTGACGACGTCCGTCGTCGTCGCGCTGGCGGTCGCGATCTCGGCGTGGTTCGGGCAGCGCACCATCGCCGAGCTGGCGCGCGACGACGTCGCCACCCGGCGCGCGAGCGGCGAGGCGGCGATCGTCCGCGAGTCGGAGCTGTTGGCAAAAAACGTCGCCAGCGCGGCGGCCATGCCGATGGCCCAGCAAGCGTTCGGCGAGGTCGGCCCGTTGATCGAGGCCACCGTCCGCGAGTACCCGCGCATCCGGTGGGTCGCGATCGCGTCCGACGGCAAGCTGGTGGCGGCCACCGCCGACGCACCAGCGGTGGCGTTCGACGACTTCGTCGACCTCGGCCCGGCCGCCATCGGCCACCGCCGCCTGGCGGCCGATCGCCCCGACTGGATCTACGGCGGCGCCATCCGCATCGGCGGCCAGGTGCTGGGCCAGGTCCGACTCGGCATCTCGACCGCGGATCTCGACGCCGAGCTGGCCGCGACGCTGGCCCGCGCCGACCACAAGGCCACCGCCTCGCTGCGATCGGTGTGGCTGGTCGCGCTGGCGCTCTTGGTGATCGGGCTGGTGGTCGCGGCCATCCAGGGGATCCGGGCCGGCCGGCCGCTGCGGGCGCTGGCCAGCTCGGCCGAGCGGATCGCCGCCGGCGACCTGGCGACCCGGGTCGACGAGCGACGCCGCGACGAGATCGGCGCGCTGGCCCGCAACTTCAACTTCATGGCCGACCGCCTGGGCTCGTTGATGGTCGAGCAGGCCGCCAAGGCGTCGATGGAGCGCGAGCTGGCCCTGGCCCGCAGCGTCCAGCAGGGCATGCTGCCGCCGCCCGACGCCGTCCAGCACGGCCAGTTCCGCATCATCGGTCACTGCGAGCCGGCGTCGAGCTGCGGCGGCGACTGGTGGACCTTCCGCAAGCTGTCAGCCGGGCGCCTGTTGATCGTGATCGGCGACGCCACCGGCCACGGCGTCCACTCGGCCATCGTGGCAGGCACCGCGCGCGGCGCGGTCGAGGCGCTGGCCGAGGCCGACGAGCGGCTGCTGTCGCCCGAGCAGATCCTCCGCTCGATCGACGCCGCCATCCGCAACGTCGGCGAGGCGTCGCTGCTGATGACCGCGTTCGTCGCGGTGTTCGATCCCGCGGCCGGCACCATCCAGTACGCCAACGCCGGGCAGAACTTCCCGTACGTGATGCACATGGAGGCCGACCGACGGCTCGACAAGAGCACGATCATCGCCGCCAGCGGCAACCCGCTGGGCGACCGCCTGATCAAGCTCGACATCCGGCGCGGCGCGCTGCAGCTCCGGCCGGGCGACCTGTTCGTGGCGTTCACCGACGGCGTGGTCGAGCGCCAGGCACCCACCGGCAAGCTGTTCGGGGACCGCCGCCTGCGCAGCATCTTCACCGGCCGCGAGCTGGGGGCCGACGCCGCGTCGTTGACCGCGCTGCGCGACGAGCTGTGGGCGCAGATCGAGCGCTTCGCCGCCGGCACCGAGGCCCAAGACGACATCACCTTCGTCTTGTGCCACTACGATCCGCCGGCCCGCGCGGTGGGAGCCACCGGGTGAGGCTGGGCCTGGTCGCGTGCTGGCTGGCTGTGCTGGCGACGCCGGGCGCGGCCGCGCCGCCCCGGGTCGACGTCGCCGACCTGCCGCCGCTGCCCGACACCACCACGCTCGACGCCCAGACCCAGCTGACCGTCGCGGCGGCAGCAGCGGTCGAGGAGGACGTGGTGGTGGGCGCCGCCAAGCGCGAGCAGTCGCTTGGCAACGTCGCGTCGGCGGTCACCGTCATCACCGCCGACCGCCTGCGCCGGTTCGGCTACCGCACCGTGGCCGAGGCCCTGCGCGGCGCGGCCGGGATGTTCGTCGTCGACGATCACTACACCGAGCGCCTCGGGGTGCGCGGCCTGCAGGTGGTGGGCGACTTCAACACCCGCGTCCTGCTGCTGATCGACGGCGCGACCGTCAACGAGCCGTGGAACCAGTTCGCCGGCTTCGGGTGGGACGCCCCGATCAGCATCGAGGACATCGCCCGCATCGAGGTGATCCGCGGGCCGGTGTCGTCGGTCTACGGCACCAACGCGTTCTTCGGCATCGTCAACATCGTCACCCGCGGCGCGACCGAGGCCCCACGGGCGTGGGGTCGACTCACCGCGACCACGCTGGGCGCCAGCGCCGCGGCGGGGTTCGCGCTGGGCGACGTCGATCACCAGGTGCGGGGCTCGGTGGTAGCCACCGGGCGCTGGGGTGAGCCGCTCGCGGTGCCGGAGCTGGGCCTGGTCGACCAGGACGCGGCGCGCTCGGTGGCCGCCGGCGTGGTCGGGGCCTATCGCGGTGGCTTCGCCCAGGCCAGGTTCTACCGGCGGCAGCGCCAGCTGCCGTTCGCGCCCTACGAGACGGTGGTCGACAGCCCCGACAACACCTCGGCCGACACCCTGGCGATGGTCGAGGGGGGCTACACCCGCGAGGTCACCGCGCGGCTGACCGCGACGGTGCGCGGCTACGGCAACGCCTACCGCTACCGCGATCGGCTGGTGCTGGCCGACGGCAGCGGGACCTTCACCGACATCGGCGACTCGCGGTGGGCCGGAGGCGAGGCCCGCGGCCGCTACGCGGTGCTCGACCGCGACCGCCTGGGCGTCACCGCCGGCGCCGAGGTGACGTACATCTCGACCGAGAGCCAGGCCTTCTACTACGCCGACCCCGGCGGCGCCGTCGTGGTCCCCAAGGCGTTCAACCTGCAGGGGCTGTACGCCGAGGTCGACGCCAAGCCAGCCGACGGCCTGGCGCTCACCGTCGGGGTCCGGGCCGACCGCAACTCGGCGCTCGAGGATCGGGTGTCGCCGCGCGCGGCGCTGTTCGCCAGCCGGCCGCGCTACGGCGCCAAGCTGCTGTACGCGGAGGGCTTCCGCAACCCCAGCGCCTACGAGGGCTTCTTCGACGACGGGATCCAGTTCGCGGCCAACCCCGCGATCCGGGCCGAGACCATCCGCAGCCTCGAGGCGGTGGCGTGGGCGCGCCCGCAGCCGGGCCTGACGGTGCGCGCGTCGGCGTTCCAGTGGACCGCGCAGCGCCTGGTCGAACAGGGCGCCGTCGTCGTCGGCGGCGCGCCCCGGCTGCAGTTCGCCAACGCCGGCCAGCTGCGCTCGCGCGGGCTGGAGGTCGAGGCCACCTTCCGCGACGCCGACGGCTGGCTCGGGTTCGGCGGCGCTGCGCTGACCGACGTCACCGACGGCGACGGCGCGCGGGCCATCGGCGCGCCCCAGTGGACCGGCACGCTCGGCCTGTCGACGCCGGCGCTGGCCCGACGAGTCCACCTGTCGGGCGAGGTCCACGCCATCGGCGCCCGGCCGACCCGCGCCGACGGCGTCACGGCGGCGCCGTTCGCGCTGGTCAACCTGGTGGCCTACGCACCCAGCCTGGCCGGGCTCGACCTCACCGTCGGTGTCCGCAACCTCCTCGGCATCCGCGAGGAGGTGCCGGCCCCGGAGGACTACGATCGGGCCGGGCTGACGGTGCCGCGCCTGCCCGGTGAAGGGAGGGAGCTGTATGCGCGGCTCGGCTATCGCTTCTAGCGTCTTGGCCCTCGTGGTGTGGGCGGCGGCCCCGGCCGCGGCCCAGCCGCGCGCCGAGGACGACAGCGCGGCGTTGGTCGACAGCGGGCGGCGCGCCCTCACCGCCGGTGACCTGCCGAGAGCGGCCAAGGCGCTCGACGCCGCGCTGGCCCTGAACCCGCGCCGGGTCGAGGCCTACGTGCTGCGCGCGGCGGTGCACGCGGCGCAGGGGCAACCCGAGCGCGGGGTCACGCTCATGCGCCGGGCCCGCGCGCTGGCGCCCGACAACGCCGACGTCGCGACGGCGCTGGGCTCGCAGCTCATGCTGGCCGGTCAGGCCGACGAAGGGGCGCCGCTCCTCGAGGAGGTGGTCGCGCGCGCGCCGGCGCGGTACGAGGCCCACGCGCTGCTCGGCCACTACTACGCGACCCGCGAGCGCTGGCCCGACGCGGTCGTCGCGCTCGAGGCCTACCAGCGGACCCGCCCCGCGGCGCTGGCCGGCGACGACGACCGCCATCGGCTCGACCTGGCCGAGGCCTACCTGCGCACCGGCCGGGCGGCGGTCGCGCTCGAACTTTACCGGGCGCTGGTGCGGGCCCACCGCGACTGGCGCGGCGCGCGGCTGGGGGAGGCGTGGGCGGCGGCGGCGGTCGACTGCCGCCTGGCGCGGCCGCTGCTGGCGCGGCTGGCTGACGAGCCGGCCGCACGCGCCGAGGTCCTGCTGGTCGACGGCCAGTGCGCGCTGGCCCTGGGCGACGCGCGCGATGCCCTCCGGCAGGCCCGCCGTGTCCTGGAGGCGGCGCCCACCAGCGCGCCGGCGCTGGCCCTGGTCGGCGAGGCCGAGGCCGCGCGCGGCAACCTGGCCGCCGCGCGCAGCGCCCTCGAACAGGCCCGGGCGCTCGAGCCCAACCGGACGCGCTACCTGATCCGGCTGGCGCGGGTGCTGCGCCTGGCCGGCCAGCCCGCCGCCGCCACCACCGAGCTGGCCGGCGTCGCGCTCTCGCCGAGCTCGCCTGACTACCGGAGCTACTGGATCGAGACCGGCGAGGCGCGCTGGGAGCTGGGCACCGCCGGCGGCGTGGTCGCGCCGCTGACCCAGGCGACCCAGCTGGTCCCCGACGACGCCGAGCTGTTGACCGCGCTGGGCGGCGCGCAGCTCCAGGCCGGCGACCCGGCGGCGGCGGTGGCGACGCTCGAGCGCGCGGTGGCGGCCCGCGCCGACGCCATCGCGCGGCCGACCGCTGAACGGCTGACCACCGCGCTGGTGGCCGTCGCCGAGCCCGCCATCCGGGCCGGCGACCTGGCCACGGCCGAGCGCGCCCTGACACGGGCCGACCAGCTCGCCGGCAACCCCACGGTGTGGCGCGACCTCGGCCTGGTGCGGCTGGCCCTCGACAATCCCGCCGGCGCGGTGGCGGCCCTGGCGTCGGCCGGCGCGACCCCCGACGCGGTGACCGCGTTGCTGCGAGGCCGCGCGCTGGCGGGCGTGGGTGACCTGGCCGGCGCGCGCGCCGCCTTCGATCGAGCCGCCGTCGCCGGCGGCCGCGCGGTCGAGGTCGCGGTCGAGCGCGCCGGGTTCGAGCTGGACACCGGCGAGCCCGACGCGGCGGTCGCGGCGTTGGTCGCGCTGCCGCCCCGCGAGCGTGGGCCGGGGAGCGCCGCGCGCGCGGCGCTGGTCACCGCCCGCCACGCGGCGGCGTTGGCGGCGCTGCACCAGGGCCAGGCCACCCGCGCAGTGGCGCTGCTCGACGAGGCGGCCCGCGACGCGACGGGCGACCAGGCGATCGCGGTGCGGTGCGACGCCGCGCTGGCGGCGGTCGCGACCGGAGATCGCGCGCGCGCCCTGGCGCGGCTCAAGTCCATCGCCAAGCTGACCTGCCCGTTCCCTTCGCCGGCCGACACCCAGGCGGTGCCGATCTTGACCGCGTTCGTCGACGGCCTGAGCCCGCGGCGCGCCGCGACCGCCACCGCCAGGCTCACCGCCCTCGCCCGGACCGCGCGCGGGGCGTCGCGCGCGCTGGCGACCGCCGCGCTGCGGGTGGTCGCGATGACCGCCGCCGAGCAGGCCTACCGCGCCGGCAAGGTCGCCGCGGCGCGCCAGCTGCTGACCACCGCGCGCGCCAGCGGCGCCAGCCTCGGCGACGACGAGCTGGCCTACGACCTCGCCGTGCTCGATCTCGCCGACGGCAAGGTGGCCGCGGCCAAGGTGGTCTTCGCCAAGGTCGCCGCCAAGGTCCCCGAGGCGCTCATCGGCGCCGGCGTCGCCGCCGACCGCGAAGGCGATGGGGCGCGGGCGCTGGAGCTGTGGCGTCAGGCCAAGCGCGCCGGCGCACGGCTGGGCGTCCTCGACGACTGGATCGCCGCCAAGGAGCGGCTCTACGGGGGAGGTCCGCGATGAGCTGGCGATGGCTCATGATCGTCGCGGCGCTGGTGGGGCTGGCCAGCCCGGCGGTCGCCGAGCCGGTGACGGTCGGGGTGTACGCCCCGACGGTGCCGTTCGAAGGCACCGCCGCCCGCTTGGCGTTCGCGACCACGCTGGCCCGACACCTGGCCGGTCCCGACGCGGTCGGCCGGGTCTATGGCCGCGCCAGCGACTTCAGCGCGGCGCTGGTCGGCGGCGACATCCAGCTGGCGGTGGTCGACGTCGCCTTCCTGGCGACCACCAAGATCCCGCACACCACGCTGGCGGTCGCGGTGCGCGCCGGGGCCACCGCCGCGCCCTGGCAGCTGGTGGTGCGCGCGCCGGCCCCGCCGCTGGCGACCCTGCGCGGCAAGACCGTCGTCGCGCCGATCACCGACGGCCAGCACCGGGCCTTCGTCGACCACGCCCTGTTCGGCGGCGAGCTCGCGCCCGACTTCTGGCACGTCGAGGCGTCACCCGACACGCTGTCGGCGGTGGCCGCCGTCGTGCTGGGCAAGGCCGACGCCGCGGTGGTGCCGGTCGGGCTCGCGCTGCCGGGTGACCTGGCCGCGGTGACCGACCTGCCGTCGGTCAGCTGGCCGATCTTGATCGCGGCGCGGAGCGCGCCCGCCGAGGTGGTCACCCAGGCGCGGGCCCAGGCCCCGCGGTTCGCCGGGGCCGCGGCGATCACTGGGTTCCGGCCGGCCGACGCCGAGGTCGAACAGGCGCTGGCCCGGCGCCTGCGCCGCCCGCTGCGGTTGCCGCCGCTGGTGGTCCCGGCGCTGCGCATCACGGTCGGCGAGCTCCTCGTCGGTCGGCGCTTCGACATCGCCCGCCCGGCGGTGACCAGCTACCTGCCGGCGCCGTGACCGGCGCCCGGGCAGCGAGCGCAGGTCAGGCCCGCAGCTCGGTGCCGGTGGCGATCAGATCGCGGTCGTCGTCGAGCCCCAGCCGTACCAGGGCCGCGGCCAGCGTCGCTGGATCGATCGACCGGTAGGTGGCCCGCAGCCGGCGCGCGCCGAACAGGCCGGCCACGCCCAGCACGGCGTTGGCGACGGTGGCGGTCGCGTCCTCGATCCGCCGGCGATCGTCGCGGCCGTCACCGACGATGAACGACGGCCGCGCGATGGCCCACCGCAACCCCGACGCCATCACCGCCGCGTCGGCCTGGGCCCGCGCCCGCAGGTACGCCGACGACGATCGCTCCGACGCGCCGATCGACGACAACTGCACCAGCCGCGGCCGGGCCCCGCTGCCGACCGCGGCCGCGACCACCAGCTTGGTCAGCGCCACGTCCACCGCCTGGTAGATGTCGCCATCGACACCGTCGGCGCTGGCCCGCTTGCGGGTGGTGCCGATGGTGTTCCAGATGACGGTCGGCGGGTCGGCCCGCACCGCGGCGGTCAACGCCGCGGCGTCCCACGCCGTGGTGTCGACGGTGGCGCCCACGGCAGCGAACTCGTCCTGCCAGCGCGCCAGCGCGCGCGAGTCGGGCCGGACGTGGGCGCGGGTCGGCACGCCGCGGGCGACCAACGCCCGGACCACGGCGCGGCCGACGAACCCGGTCGCCCCGAAGACCAGGGCCCGCGCGGTCACGACGCGGCCAGCGCGGCCGCGAGCTGCGCCTTGAGCGGCGCCACGACGTCGGGATTCTTGATATCGATCACCGGCTCGGTGTCGTACTGCTCGTAGAACAGCGACGCCTCGAGTTCGGGCGGCACCCCCAGCGCCTCGCGCATGCGCTTGTGGTCGGGGATGAACCCGCGCCCGCACAGGTGGGTGATCGTGGTGCCGATGGTGCCCTGCAGGCCGCAGATGAAGATGGCCGCGGTCCGGGGCGAGAACCCGCCGGCCGCGAGACCCAGGCGCCGCTCGAGGTCGGGCAGCCGATCGGGCGCGAAGAAATGCTCGACCCGCCCGGTGTCGCCGGTCCAGCCCGGCGAGTCCTTGGGGCGGCTGACCGTGCCCCAGTAGCGCAGCCCGTGCTCGACTACCAGCCGCTGCAGCTCGGCGCGGTGGCCCAGGTCGGCGGCGTGGGACGCGCCGTGCAGCAACACCCACCTCGACAGATCGGCCGCGGGGTCGCGCGCCAGCTCGCTGCGCACCATGCTGACGAAGGGGGCCGACCCGGTGCCGGCCGCGACCATCACCCGCAGCCGGGGATCGTCGACGCCGACGGTGTCCTTGACGGTAAACACCCCGGCCGCCACCGGCCGCATGTACAGGCGGTCGCCGTCCTTGAGCGTCCACAGGCGGTGGGTCAGCGGGTTCTCGCTCTCGGGCTTGGCCACGTAGCGGATGTAGAACTCGATCGGCCCGGCGGCCTCGGGGGCCGACGCGATGGACATCGAGCGGCGGACCGAGCCCAGATCGGGGCGCTCGTCGTGGTTCATGCCCAGCACGCAGTACTGGCCGGGGGTGAACCAGCCCGGCGCTGGGCGCTCGTCCGGCATGACCCGGTACAGGCACAGCGCGTCGGTGAGGTCGACGCGCTCGACCAGGGTGGCGTTGTAGACGAGCGGCTTGGCCATGACGGTCTCCTCGAGCTAGCGGACCACGGCTTCGTAGCGGTTGTCGTCGGGTTCACCGATCGAGATGGCGTCGAACTCGATGACCTCCTCGGCCAAGCCCAGGTTCTGCATCCGGCTCGGGAACGACATCCCGCCGGCCTGGGCCCAGTCCTTGATCAGGTAGCCCAGGCGTCCGCCGCCCTTCTGCTGCTCGATCACCTCGGGCTTCTTGGTGTCGTTGTTGAAGTTGACGAACCAGGTGTCGGTGCCGACGCCGGCCTCGAACGTGACCTTGACCGTCGAGCACGACGGCTTGCACGCCGGGATCGCCGGCGGCATCACCACCTCAGGGTTCTCGAGCGTGAGGATCACGCCGGGGTCCTTCAGCTTGTGGACCATCGCCAGGTAGTACAGGTCGAGCGCCAGCGCCTGCTTGGCCACCTTGGCCCGGGCGGCCCCGTCGGAGCGCGGCAGCGGGCTGCCGCCGTAGCTGACCTGCGGCGTGGCGTCGGCGTCGAACAGGTCTTCCTTGATGATGAACGCCTTGACGTCGTCGGGGTCCCCGGTGCCCAGGGTCGACACGTCGGTGCCGACGAAGTAGTGCCGACCGTTCCACCGGTCCCACCAGTGCTCGTTCATGACGATGATCTGGTCGCCGTGGCGATAGGTCGCCTTGAAGTGCAGCTCCTTCATCGCCTCCCACGGGCCGACGCCGCCGATCGCGGCCAGGCCGGCGTCGACCACCGCCACCGCGGCCGGGTCGGACTTGGCCGCGTCGAACGCGACCGGGGTGGGCTGGGTCGCGGCGGAGGTCCGCGGCTTGGGACAGCCAGCGACGAGGGGGATGGTCGCGATGACCGTGAAGGCGACGAGCTTCATGCCCGGAATCTACCGGAGCCACCCGCGCCCCGGGGTGCGGCCGGCCGAAAACTGGCCCCCGGGCGCCCCGGTGGCTAGCCTCGCCGGATGCGGACTTCCTGGGTGCTCGCGCTTGTGATCTGCGCCGGCTCGGCCCGCGCGGACGACGCATCGGAGGTCGCGCTGGCCGCCGAGCTGGGTGCGGTCGGCGGTGGCGGCGCGACCCCCGGGGGGCTCCGCGTCGGCGGGCGGTTCCTGTACCGCATGGCCGACGTCGACTGGTTCGACGGCGCCGTCGCGTTCACGTTCGGCGACCCCCGCGCGGCGTGCGGCCGCGTCGCGCCGACCGGCATGAGCTGCGATCACGGCGTGGGCGACGGCTTCGCCGGCGACCTGGCGCTGGGCGTTCGACGCGAGCTGGGCGGTCCGGCGGGCTTCGTGCCGTTCATCCGCGGCGCGGTGGTCGCCCGGGTGGTCCGCTTCGCCGGCGACGACGTCAGCGGCGGCGCGGTGGGCGGCGAGGTCGGCGTCGGCCTGCGCGCGCGCCTCCGCGACGGCGTGTCCCTGACCGGCGGGGCCACCGGCTTCGCGGGCGTGGCGCGCCTCGGCGGCGGCGTCGGCAGCGTCGGACAGCTCGGCCTCACCATCGGCGCCGGCGCCGAGTTCCGCATGCGCTGACCGGCGGCGCGCAGCGGCTTTTTCGAAACCGCCCGCGCTCGTCAGGGCGGGCTGACCGGCAACCGGAACAGCTCGACCCAGTTGTCGGCGTTCTGGTTGTCGAGGACCCAGGTCGACACCGTGACGTCGGTGCTGCCGATCGCCGCCGAGGCGTAGAAGCCGTAGGCGCCGTGCCACTCGGCCTCGTTGCCGGCCAGGGCGCTGTAGCGCCACGAGCTCATCGTGCCGGTCTTGTCGGCGGTCAACAGCTCGTGGCTGGTCGAGTCCTGGTACACCACCAGCGGGCCGGTGGCGGTCAGCACGATCTGGGTGTCCGAGCCGACGAAGTGGTACTCGGGCTTGGGCAGGCCCTCGGGCGTGGTCCCGACGATCCGGTAGCCGTCATCGACCAGCTGCTCGACGTTGTCCATCGAGTTCTTGTAGAAGACGTCGTCGTGGTCGGCGCCCTGGTAGGCGACGTGGACCACGCCAGCGCCATCGACCGCGACGCTGGGGTACCAGCCCGAGTCGGCGCCGGCGCCGGCCATCACGGTCGGCGGGTCGAACGCGCTGCCGTTCCAGCGGGCCACCTTGAGGTCGCCGTTCGCACGGTCGTAGTAGGCGATGACCGGGTTGCCCGCGCCGTCCCGGGCCGACTCGATGAACAGCCCGATCCCCGCCGGCAGCGGGTACGGGTCGGGCGCGTTGGGGTCGACCGGCGGCAGCGCCATCGAGTCGATCACCGTGGTCTGCCAATCACCAGCGCTGGCCGGGCTGGGGGTCGACGCCTGGGCAAACCGGACCTCCGCGCTGACCACGCCACCACCTCGCGAGGTCTTGGCCAGGTACGCGACGCCGGGGCGGCCGTCGGGCCCGACGGAGATCGAGGTGTACAGGCCGGCCTGCTCGCCGCCGGTCTCCGGGTCGACGGTCTCGCCGGTGCCCTGCTGCACGACGTGCGATGCCCAGGTACCGCCCGGCGGCTTGACCGCCACCTTGAGCGAGCCGGTCTCGCGATCGTAGTACGACACGACGATGGTGTCGTCGGCCGCCACCGCCACGCTGGTGTAGAGCCCGACGTCGGGGCCCGGCTCGAAGATGCCGCCGCGGACCGTCGAGTTGGGCAACGCCACCGGACCGTCAGGCACGCCGTCGACGAACTCCCACTCCTCGTTGGGGATGCGCCCGCCGCCGGGGTGGCGGGCCACCACCAGGTCGCCGTGGCTCTGGGCGTAGGCCGACACCACCGCGTCACCGTTGGGCGCCACCGCGACGTCGGAGTGGGTGCCGATGCGGCCCCACGGCACGTCGTCAGTGCAGATGCACTGGCCGTCGAAGCACAGCGGAATCTCGCCGGCGTTGCACGCCAGGTCGCAATCCTCGACGACCTCGCAGGTCTGGCCGCCCGGCTTGCTGCCGCACGAGCAGCCCGGCGCCAGCGAGGTCAGCGCGGCGGCGCCGATCCACAAGACCGCGAGGTTGACGTAGCGCTGTGAGCTAGCGAACCGGCGACGCGCCCGCGCCACGACCGCGCCGCCGGTCGAAGCGCCTCGACGAAAAAGCAATGCCAGGCCGGTCAGCAGCACCAGCAGCAGCGTGCCGCCGGCAGGGGCCCCGCCGGCCGCGTCGCAGTTGCAGCCGCCCTCGCCGGGGGCGCCGTGGAAGCCGGGCTTGGCCAGCGCGGTCGACACGTTGCCGCTGGGGTCGTGGACGAACACCACCAGCTCGCCCTGCGCCGAGGTCAGGTCCTTGGCGGTCTGCCGATCGATGGTGGGCTCGGGCTGCCAGTCGGTGCTGGGCAGCTCGTCGCCGACCACGCCGAAGGCCCACTCGAGCTGGTCGACGTCGTAGACCGCGTCGACCGCGGGCACCGTGAAGCGGTCGCCGTCCCATGTCGCCTGGTCGAGCAAGATGCGCGGCCCGGCCGAGTCGATCACGACCGGCAGCTCGACCGCCACCGGGGTCGTGCCGCGATAGTCGCCGACCACCCGCGACACCAACCCGATGGTGTACTTGCCCTGCCAGGCGAAGGCCTTGTCGGAGATCACCAGCGGCGCGGCCTGGGTGAACGGCCGCCACATGCCGCGCTCGAGGTTCCAGCTCCACTCGAGCCGGCGGCCGGCGCCGTCGTAGGCCGGCACGTCTACGGTGACCGCCGGCAGCGCGCCGCCGGTGCCGGCCAGCGCCGCGCGGACCTCGGCCGGCTGCGGCACCTTGATGGCGGCGATCGACGGCGGCGCGACCGGCGCCGCGGCCGGCCAGGTGTGCATCCCGGCCGCCTCGTCGATCGAGTCGAGCACCGGCAAAAGCGCGGGGTTCTTGACGCCGGCCTGGGCCCGCATCGACGCCGACGCGCCCAGCGACGCGTAGATCGCCAGGAAGTCGTCCTCGCTGGTGGTGACCTTCTGGACCCGCAGGTTGTTGAGCGTGAAGCCCGCGAAGTCGGGCACCGGGATCGGGTCGAGGCCGCCGGTGATCAACGGCAGGGCCAGGTTGAACACCGTCGGCAGCACCGCCTCGAGCTGGCTGGCCGACTCCTGCACGAACTCGTTGTTGAGCACCGTGATGTGGATCTGATCGGCGGTCAGGCCGACCAGGATCGGCTTGACCGTGGCCGGCTGGCCCGGCATCTGCGCGAACTCGAGGTTCACGCCGACGTCGAGGTCGAGCGACATGGTGAACAGCCGCACGTAGCGCTCGAAGATGAAGGCGTAGAAGTCGACCTCGAACTGGCTGATGCCGATGCCGACCGAGGGCGACGCCTCGGTGCCGTCGCCGATCGAGAAGTCGAGCGCCTTCTGCGGCCGGGTGACCAAGAGCAGCGGCTCCTCGCCGGTGCCCAGCTCCGACAGCGACGGGACCAACAGGCCGATGGTGCCGAGCTTGAGCTGGGAGATGAGCGACGTGCCGACGCCCAGGCACATGCCGCCCGAAGTCACCAGGTGGTGGCCGGCCAGGTCGAGCGTGGTCTCCGACATGCCGATCGCCAGATCGTCACCCGGCTCGGGCATGCCGAGGAACTCGTTGGCCGGGCGCAGGGTGAAGGTGCCCCGCGCGCTGGCCGGCAGCGACGCCGGCGGCGCCGCGAAGTTCGGCGCCGGGATGGGCGGCACGCAGTACGCCGGCTCGCTGATCAGGTCCGGCGAGCGCGTGGAGGGGTCCTGGTCGGCGTTGAGCCCGGTGATGAGGCCCAGCGACATGCCGCCGCCCTGCAGCTGCACGTAGCCGCCTGGCACCATCCTGGCCTCCATGAAGCCCTCGGTGCCGGGCGACACCCCGGCCATCAGCTGGCCGATGTCGATCATCCCCTCGATGCCCAGCGGGTCGGGCAGGAAGCCCTGGATCAAGTTGTTGATGGTCGGCGTCAGCAGGTCGATCACGAAGTGGCCCAGGAACGAGTCCATCAGCGTCGTCACCAACGAGGCCAGGAAGCTGATGACCGAGCACCCGCTGTAGTTCACCCCAGACAGGCTGTAGTCGTTGATGCGGTTGAGCTTGATCTCAAGCTCGCCGGTGGTGGCGTTGATGCCGAAGCCGATGTCGAGGTCGGCCGACAGGTTGTTGGCGGTGATGTTCATCGTGCACGCCGAGAAGATCGGCGGGTTGATCCGCACCGCCGCGTCTGCGTTGGCGTTGATCTTGATGTTCATCGTGTTGGCGTTGGTCACCGACACCATCACCCCGTTGGCCGGGATGTTGACGTTGACCTTGCAACCCGGGGTGCACGTGCCCTGGTTCTGGTAGCAGACGTCCGCGCCGAGGATGCTCTGCCGCCCGACGCAGAAGCCGCCGCCCAGCTGCTGGTTGATGAGCGGCGGGATGATCTGGGTCAGCTTGGTGAAGCCGGCCCTGGTCATGCGGATCTGCCCGCCGCCCTCGACCGTCTGGGTCTTGGGCAGCCCCCCCGCCGGCAACGGCTGGCTGCCGCAACCTCCGCAGCCGCCTCCGAGGCCACCACAGGCGGCCATCATCAAGAAGGCGATCGACAACAGGATGTTTAGGTGTAGGCGCTTGCTGAACACGGGGCCTCCGCAGCAACGACCGCCATGCGCTCCCCGGCGCCGGGCGGTTCGTCTGGACGAGACGGGGCGAAACTTCCAGCGATGATACGGATCCCGCGACCGAAATTGAACCCTGTTTCGACCGGCACCTGCTCGAAAATGCGAGACTTTAGTGGTCAGGCCAACTTGCGGCCCCCGTGCGACCGATCTCACGGTCCCCGGGCCGGATCGTCGAAGCGGCGTTCGCCACGCGAGTTTTTTTCCGGTACTCTTGACAGCGTGCCCGGTCTGGAACTAGTAATCCGCGCCGAGACTTCAGGGCTCGTAGCTCAGTTGGATAGAGCGCCGGGCTTCGAACCCGTAGGTCGGGCGTTCGAGTCGCCCCGAGCTCACTAACGAGAACCAGGACCAAGGCCGCACAGCAGCACGCCGCACATACGATTTCGGGGGCATAGCTCAATTGGTAGAGCATCGGACTCTTAATCCGCTGGTTGTAGGTTCGATTCCTACTGCCCTCACGAAGGGGAGAGCGTAACGGCTCTCCCCGTCTCCTTTTCGGCGGCGTGCAGACGCTTCATCTCGGTCCGATCTCAGCCTGGCTCGCGGCGGGCCTGCGCGCTCGACGCCTTGGCCGACGCCCGCGATCGCGTCGAGCTCGCGGCCGAGTGGCTAGCGGAGCTCGTCCGCGCCGACGTCGACCCGGCCGCCGCTGACCCGGGGTTGGCCGTCGATGTCGACGCCGGCCGTGGGCGGCGGGCTCGGGGCGCCGGCGTTGACCGCCGGGCTGTCGGCGCTCAGGTGGAAGTCGGTCGCCGACACGAACCGCGGGGCCAGCCCCAGGTTGCCGGTCCCGGCCGGCGCCGGCGCCGGATAGAACAGCGAGTAGCTGTGGCTGCAGCCATCGACCAGCGGGGTCTGGGTCCCGGCGAACAGGTTGTTGCGCAGGGTCGCCGTCGCGGCGACGCACCGCAGCTCGCTGGCCTGGCGGGCCCGCGGCGCGACGTTGCCCGCGAAGGTGTTGCCGTCGAGCACCACGTCGCCGCACGCGACCACCGCCGCCACCGGCGCGTCGCTGGCCGCGCCGTTGCGGCTGATCTGGCTCGACGCGACGGTGCAGTCGGTGGCGGCGAGGGCCAGGCCGCCCTGCCCGTTGCCGTCGATGACCGTGGCGGTCACCACCACCTGGCCGGTGCCGGTGCCGGTGACGTTCAAGCCGTAGCCGTCGTTGTCTCGCAGCTGCGACCCGGCCACCTGGACGGCACAATCGCGGCACTCAATCCCGTCGCTGCGGCTGGGCCCGGCCACCACGTCGGACACGGCCAGGGTGGTGCCGGGGCCGCACCAGATGGCGTCCGAGTTGGCGTTGGACATCGCGCCCTGCACCGCCAGGTTGCGCACCACCGCCCGGCCGTGGACCAGCTCGATCCCGTCGGCGTTGCTGCCGTCGTCGGTGGCGTAGATGGTGGGCCCGACGGGGCCGCTGCCGATCAGGTACACGTCGTAGGGCGGGTCGCTGGCGCGGTCGTCGAGGGTGACCGTCCCGCGGTACCCACCCGGGCTGATCGACACGAAGGCATCCCCGCCGATCGGGCGCCGCGCGATGGCGGCCGCGACGGTCGCGCACGGCGCGGCCAGGGTGCAGGGGGCGGTGTCGTCGCCGATCGTGGCGACGTACCGGACCGCAACCTCGGGGAGGCAGCCGCCGTTCTCGCACACCCGGCTGGCGCACTCGTCGTCGAGCGCGCACGCCCCGGCCGCGTCCAGGTCGCCGACGGCGTCGACCACCGCGGCGTCGACCACGGCCGCGTCGGCGCCGTCACCAGCGTCGGCACCAGCCAGCAGCGGCCGTTCGTACGAACACGCAGCGCCGAAAAGCGCGAGCACGACCATCCGCTGGAGACCGCCCATTCGGTGAGGGTAGCAAAGCCCGGCACCGACGCGCGCCGCCTGGCGGCCGGCCCGTCACGCGGCGTCAGGGGTTACAGCTGTCGTACCAGCCGCACTGGACGCTGCAGGCCGCGCGGCACGCCTTGAGCGTCGGGTAGAACCCGAACGGCTCGTCGCACTGCCAGCCCCGGGTACACACCAGCTCGCCGTCGGGAGCGGCCGCCGGCACCGGCGCCGCGGTGGGGGCCTCGAGGCTGGCGGTGGCCACGCTGGCCTGGGGTTGGTCGGCCGACGCCACGGCCAGCACACCGGCGAGACACATGAGTCCGATCAAGAGCTTCACGATAGATCCTTGGGTTCGCGCGTCGAGCCGACGACCTCGGACCATCCGGGCGCCGCGCTCGACCACCGGCCACATCGCACGCGCCGGTCGACGACCGCGCTGCGCGCGGGGCGACCTGGCCCCGCCCTGGGTCGAGCTGAGCCGGCGGAGGGACGAGCCGGTGGTCGCCGCCAGCGCGCGCGGTCGGCGCCAGCGCCGGGCAGGTCAATACGTCGACATTTCCGCACGATATGTTCGACGATGCCTGAAAAATCGAACACCACGCCCTTGCCGGCGACCGCGCCGCGCTTACGGTGACGACCATGAAGTCAACGCTCGTCAACCAGCTCAAGACCGTCGGTCTCTTGGGCGGCCTGTCAGCGCTGGTCGTGCTCATCGGCGGCGCCCTGGCCCCCGGCATGCTCTGGGTGTTCGCCGCCATCGCCGTCGCGATCAACCTGGCGTCCTACTACTGGAGCGACCGCGTGGTCCTGGCCATGAACCGGGCCCGGCCGGTCGCGCCCGGCAGCGACTCCGCGCTCGAGGCGATGGTCGCCGACCTGGCCCGCCGCGCCGATCTGCCGGTGCCCCGGCTCTACGTCATCGACGACCCAGCGCCCAACGCGTTCGCCACCGGCCGCAACCCGGCCCACGGCGTGGTCGCCGTCACCACCGGCATCCGTCGCTTGTTGACCGAGCGCGAGCTGCGCGGCGTCATCGCCCACGAGCTGGCCCACATCGGCAACCGCGACATCCTGATCGCGTCGATCGCCGCGATGCTGGCGTCGGTGGTGTCGTTCGTGGCGACCGCGGTCCAGTGGGGTGCGCTCCTCGGCGGCGGCGCCCGCGACGAGCGCGAGGGTGGCGGTGGTGGCGTCCTGGGCGCCCTGGCCCTGGCCATCGTCGCGCCGATCGCCGCCACCATCATCCAGCTGGCGATCTCGCGCTCGCGCGAGTACGGGGCCGACGCCTACGGGGCGCGCATCTCGGGTGATCCGCTGGCCCTGGCCAGCGCGCTGGCCAAGCTCGAGCGCGGCAACGCCCGCCACCCGCTGCACACCGTCGGCGATACCCCGGCCACCGCCAGCCTGTACATCTGCGCGCCGCTGTCCGGGGGCGGCGTGGCCAGCTGGTTCTCGACCCACCCGCCCATCGCCGAGCGCATCGCGCGGCTGCAGGCCCTGGCCACCGACGTCGCGCCGCCGCGGCGCCGCGCCGCGTGAGGGAGTCGCCGGCGGTGCCGAAAAATACAGCGACCGGCGGGTTCGGCGCCGGCCGCTAGGACTCAGGTCATCGGGACGCAGGTCACGCGCCGACCGCGGTGACCACGCCGGCGCCGATGGTGCGCCCGCCCTCGCGCAGCGCGAAGCGGACGCCCGGCTCGAGCGCGATCGGCCGGTCGAGGGTGAAGCCGACCTCGCCGCGACCGCCCGGAACCAGCTCGGCGCCGACGACGAGCGTGGCGGTGACGTCGGTCGCCCCCACGAACAGCTGGGGTCGGTAGCCAGTCCGGATCGCGCGGGCGCGGCCGCCCTCCTTGGTCGCCAGCAGGTACAGCTCGGCGCGGCCGCCGCGGTGCGGCGCCAGCGACCCGGGAGCCGCCAGCACCATGCCGCGCGCGATCTCGTCGCGCCTGACCCCGCGCAGGCGCAGGCCGACGTTCTCGCCGGCCCGGGCCTCGCGCTGCTCGCGGTGGAACGACTCGACGCCGGTGACGACGATCTCCTCGAGCTCGCCGTCCTTGCGCCCGACCAGCTCGACCTTGGCACCGACCGGCAGCGTGCCGCGGGCGACCCGCCCGGTGACCACCGTGCCGATGCCGTCGATGGTGTGGACGCCCTCGACCGCCAGCATGAACGGCGCGCTGGTGTCGCGCACCGGATCGGGGATGGCCCGGTCCAGCGTCTCCACCAGCAGGTCGATGGACGCCACCCACCGATCGTCGAGGCGACCGTCACCGAGCGCCAGGAGCGCGCCCAGCGCCGAGCCGCGGACCACCGGCACGTCGTGGTAGCCGAAGCCAGCCAGCAGCTCCAGCACCTCGAGCACCACCAGGTCGACCAGCTCGGGATCGGCCACGTCCAGCTTGTTGACGAACACCACCAGGTGCTCGACCCCGACCTGGCGCGCCAGCAGCACGTGCTCCCGGGTCTGGGCCTGCGAGCCCTGGCTGCCGTCGACCAGCAGGATCGCGCCGTCCATCTGCGACGCGCCGGTGATCATGTTCTTGACGTAGTCGGCGTGGCCGGGGCAGTCGACGTGGGCGTAGCGGCGGGTCGCCGAGGCGTACTCGACGTGGGCCAGGTTGATCGTGATCCCCTTGGCCCGCTCCTCGGGGGCGCGGTCGATCTGGTCGAACGCCAGGCCGGCTCCGCCGTGGCGGCGCGCCATCACCTGGGTGAGGGCGGCCGTCAGCGTGGTCTTGCCGTGGTCGACGTGACCGATGGTGCCGACGTTGACGATGCGCTTGTTCATGACACGTGTCTCCTGTGGGTGGGCCGGCCCACCTGTGCGACGCGCCCAGGCGCGGGCGCCGCGGACCATCCGCGCGCTCGGACCCGACGCGGGCCCGAAATGACATCGGGCCCCGGGACGCTCGGTCTCCGGGGCCCTGGGTGCGGCGCGGTGCGCGCGCGGTCCCGGTCAGGCCGTCGAGCCGAAAGCGGTCCCCGACGCCGTCCCGGCGCCCGTCGCGGAGGCGACCGGTGCCGGACAGCGGGGTGACGCTGACGCTGATGACGAGGCGCGGAACATGATGCGCCACCAATGCCAGGCCGGCGGCCCGTCGTCAACCCAATTCGTCCGGGTGTCGGACAGCCCGGTCAGGGCCGGCCGAGCGGCACGATCGGCGACCAGGTGCGGCCGCCGTCGCCGGTCCGAGTCGCGTAGGCGCCAGGCGCCACGCCGGCGTCGTTGTCCTCTAGGGTCAACGCCAGCGTGAAGCGACCGGCGCCGCCGGCGGTCAGGAGCTCGGCGTGCATCAGGTAGTACGGCTTGGCGACCACCACCGGCGCGGCCCAGGTCAGCCCGCCGTCGTTGGAGCGGTAGATCGCCAGGTCCCAGCCGGTCGACTCGACGCGGCTGTCGGTCACGGCCACGATCACGTCGCCGTCGGTGGTGGCCATCGCCCAGCCGCGCTGCGCCACCTCACCCGGCAGCGGCACGTCGACCCAGCCGGTGTCGCCGTGGCGTCGCACCGTCAGCCGCGACGTCGTGGCGCTGAGCCCGGCGTCGACCAGCGCCACGCAGCCGGCGCCGCCGCGAAACGTCGCGCGCAGCTCCTCGCTGGCCGCCACCGGCGCCGCGCACGCCGCCGCCGGCACCGCCTCGACCGAGCTCACCGGCCGCGGCCCACGGTTGGCCACGCCGGACTGGGCCGGCGCGCCAGCGCCACAACCGAGCATCGCGAGCACGACCAGGCAACGCATCGGCGACATGTTACCAGGCGGGGGCGCCGGCCGCGAACGCTGCGTGGGCCGCGTCGAGCCCGCCGGCCGCGGCCAGGTACGCCGCGGTCGACGGCGCCAGCGCAGCCAGGCGACGCAGGCCGGCGCGCCCGTACTCCTCGCCGACCCAGCGCTCGAAGAAGTACGGCTCCTTGGCGGCCAGGCCGCCCCGCGGACCGGTCGCGATGGCCGCCGCCAGCGCGGCCACGCCCGCGCCGGTGACCGCCGAGGTGGTGAGGACCGGCCGCGCCCCGCCCAGCAGGCCCACCGCCGCTACCAGCGCGCCGACGGTGGCGCCGACCGCAGCCCCCAGATCGCCCTTGCTCACGACGAAGCCGTCGGGCACCTCCATCAGGCCGGCCTTCAGGAACTGGACGGCGTCACCGCCGTGGGGCTGGACCACGAGCCAGGTGGCGTCGGCGATGCGGACGACGTCGATCTCGCCCTGACCGACGCCGACCGTCTCGACGAGCACCGTCGAGAACAACCGCGCCAGCACCCGGCACACCTGGTGGGTGGCCGCGGCCACCCCGCCGGCCTGGCCACCCGAGGCCTGGCTGCGGAAGTACAGCCGGGCGTCGTCGCTCGGGAACCGCACCCGGGTCCGATCGCCCAACAGCGCGCCGCCGGTCAGCGGGCTCGACGGATCGACCGCCACGACCGCCACCCGCGGCTCGCCGGCCGCCACCAACGCGGTGGCGACGGCGCCCACCAGCGTCGACTTACCGACGCCCGGCGCGCCGGTCACCCCGACCACGCGGCCGATGGGGCGATCGGCCAGCGCCGCGGCGATGGCGGATCGACGCGGGGCCGCGCTGGGCCGCAGATCTTCGAACACGGTCACCAGCCGGGCGATGGCCCGCTTGTCGCCCTGCCGGGCCGCCGCGACCGCGCCGGCATCGGTCATGGTCGGGCGCCGTCGACCACGTCGAGCATGCGCTCGACCACCTGGCCGAGCTCGAAGTCCGACGGCGTGAACACCGCGCGCACACCCATCGCCTCGAGCGCCGCGACGTCCGGCTTGGGCACGATGCCGCCGATGACCACCGGGATGTCGGCCCCGCCGCGCGCGGCCAGCGCCGCTACCAGCTGCTCGGTCAGCGCCAGGTGCGAGCCGCTGAGGATCGACATGCCGATCAGATCGGCGTCCTCCTCGACCGCGCTGACCGCGATGGCGTCGGGGGTGAGCCGGATGCCAGCGTAGACCACGTCCCACCCGGCCTGGCGCGCCGCCACTGCGATGACCTCGGCGCCGTTGGAGTGGCCGTCGAGCCCGGGCTTGCCGATCACCAGCCGCGGCCGCCGACCGCGCCGGGCCACGAACGCCTCGACCCGGGCCCGCAGCTCGGCCGCGCGCGCGGCGCCCAGGTCCAGCACCTGGCCGTCGACGCCGGTGACCGCCCGGTACTCGCCGAACACCGCCCGCAGCGCGTCGGCCCACTCGCCGGTCGTGACCCGGGCCAGCGCGCACGCGATCGACGGCTCCATCAGGTTGTCGCCGGCGCGGGCGGCCGCGGCCAGCGCCGCCAGGGTCGCCGCGACCCGGGCCGGATCGCGGCGCCGCCGGGTCGCGGCCAGGCCGGCTAGCGCCTCGTCGACGAAGGCCGGGTCGAGCTGGAACATGCCGCCGTCGGCGCCGGTGGTGAGCGGCGACGGCAGCCCGTCGGTCCACTGGTTGACGCCGACCACCACCTGGGCCCCGCTGCCGATGCGGGTCATCCGGTCGGTCATCGACCGCACCAGCGCCTGCTTCATGTAGCCGGCGTCGACCGCGGCCTGGACCCCACCCATCGCCACGATCTGCTCGAGCTCGGCGCGGGCGCCGGCGACGATGGCCTCGGTCTTGGCAGCGATCACCGGGTTGCCGTCGAACAGGTCGGGGTACTCGAGCAGATCGGTCTCGTAGGCCAAGATCTGCTGCAGCCGGAGCGCCCACTGCTGATCCCACGGGCGGGGCAGGCTCATCGCCTCGTTCCACGCCGGCAGCTGCAGCGCCCGGCACCGCGCCTTGCGCGACAGCGTGACGCCGAGGGTCTCGAGCAGGATGCGCCACGCGTTGTTCTCGGGTTGGGCCTCGGTCAGGCCCAGCGAGTTGACCTGTACCCCGTAGCGGAACCGCCGCAGCTTGGCCGAGGTGATCCCGTAGCGGTCGCGGGTGAGCTGATCCCACAGCTCCGCGAACGCCCGCATCTTGCACAGCTCCTCGACGAACCGGATGCCGCTGTTGACGAAGAACGACAGCCGCCCGACGCAGCGCCCGAAAGCGGCGACGTCGATGCGGCCGCGCGCGCGCACCAGATCGAGCAGGCCCACCGCGGTGGCCAGCGCGAACCCGACCTCCTGGACCGGCGTCGCCCCGGCCTCCTGCAGGTGGTAGCTGCACACGTTCGACGGGTTCCACTCGGGCAGGTGGTCGACGCAGTACTCGTAGGTCTCGGCGATCAGCCGCAGCGAGTGCTCGGGCGGGAAGATGTAGGTGCCGCGGGCCAGGTACTCCTTGACGATGTCGTTCTGGATGGTCCCGCGCAGCGACGCCTCGGGCACGCCGCGCTCGCGCGCCAGCGCCACGTACAGCGCCAGCAGCCACATCGCCGTGCCGTTGATGGTCATCGACGTGTTCATCTGCTCGAGCGGGATGCCGTCGAACAGGACGTGGAAGTCGTCGAGCGAGTTGATCGGCACGCCGACCTTGCCCACCTCGGGCCCGGCGATGGCAGCGTCGGACGAGTACCCGCACTGGGTCGGCAGGTCGAACGCGATCGACAGCCCGGTCTGGCCGCGCTCGAGCCCGTCGCGGTACAGCGCGTTGGACGCGCGCGGACTCGAGTGCCCGGCGTAGGTGCGGAAGATCCACGGCGCGTCGCGGGTCGGTTGGCCGGCGGCGTCGACCAGCAGGTACGGCTCGGAGGGCGAGGACATCGCGCCGACTATACGACGCGGCGCCGCCCGCGCCCGGCGAACAACGCGACCGCCAGGCCCGCGAACACCACCACGCTGCCGAGGTAGGTCCTGAGGCCGACTCGGACCTCGCGCTCCCAGATCGCGTCGACGAACAGCGCCACCACCGGCAGGACGAACACCAGCGAGCTGGTGGCCATGAGCGACAGCCGCTGCAGCAGCCACAGCCACGCCGCGAAGGTGACGATCGAGCCCAGCACCGCCAGGTACACCAGCGCCGCGGTCGGCCCGAACGGCAACGGCCACGGCAGCGGCTGCGGCCCGCGCACCGCCACCGCCAGCGCCAGGCCGACCGAGGTCACCGCCAGAAACAGCAGCGTCGACACCAGCGCGTGGACGCCCTGGGCCTCGCGCTTGAGGATGTACGAATACGCCGTCGACGCGGCCACCGCGGCCAGCACCATGACCAGGCCCACGCCCTGGCGCGGCGACACCTGCCAGCGGTCGGCGAAGATGACCGCCACCCCGGCCAGCGCGATCACCGCGCCCAGCAGATCGAGCCGCCCGACCCGCTCGCTCCCGGTGACGGTCAGGAGCGCCGCCAGCATCAGCGGCTGGGTGGCGAACAACACCGCGGCCAGGCCGCCCGGCACGCGCTCCTCGCCCAGGTAGACCAGCGCGTACGACAGCGCGTCGAGTCCACCGGCCACGACGATCCAGGCCCAGGCCCGCCGCCCCCGCGGCCACGGCCCCAGCTTGAGGGCCACCACCACCGGCGCCAGCACGACCGTCGCGAGCACGAACCGCAGCGCGGCGGCCTCGAGGGTCGGGTAGCCTCCCGGGCCGGTGCAGATCCGGATCACGTGCCACGTGGTGCCCCACACCAGGGCACACGTCAGGTACGCGAGGACGACCGGCATGGGCGCCCAGACGTAGCGCGTCCGGGTCGCGGTGTCACGACGGCGGGGTCAGTCGTCGTCGTGATCGTCGTCGCGGTCGTCGTCGCCATGCCGTCCGTCGCCGCGCTGGATCAAGATCGCCTCCGGCCCGCCGGAGTTGGCCAGCGCCAGGTCGAGGTCGCCGTCCCCGTCGAGGTCACCCACCGCCAGATCGGTGGTCGGCAGCAGCGCCGCCGGCAACGCGCGCGCGGTGCGATCGGTGAAGCGGCCGTGGCCATCGTTGCGGAACAACCGGCTCTGCCCGCCGACGAAGCCGTGGCCCGCCAGGAACCCGCCGGCGTCGGCGAACACCAGATCGAGGTCGCCGTCGCCGTCGAGATCGGCGGCCTCGACGCTGGTCATGGTCTCGTGGGCGAAGGTCGATCGCGAGAACTCGACCTCGGCCAGGTAGCCTCCGGTGTTGGTGTAGCGCCGCGGTGCCTCGCCGCGGCTGTTGGCGACCACCAGATCGAGATCGCCGTCGCCGTCGAAGTCGGCCAGCGCGCCTGACCGGGTGGTGTCATCGACCGCCGGCATCCGCGTCGCGGTGGCGTCGACGAACACCCCGGCGCCGTCGTTGAGGTAGACCCGATCCTGGCCGCGGTTGAGGAAGATCAGATCGAGGTCGCCGTCGCCGTCGAGGTCCCCGGCGACCAGGCCGCCGGTCTGGTCGGTCGCCGCCGGCAGGCGCGTCGCGGTCTGGTCGGTGAAGCCGCCGGTGCCGTCGTTGATGTACAGCCGGTTCTGGGCGCCCTGGAGCGCGCCCGGCAGGAACGGGTTCTCGTTGGCCACCGCGACGTCGAGATCGCCGTCACCGTCGACGTCGACCAACGCCGCCTCGGCGCTGATGCCCTCGAACAGCGGCGGCGGCGGCGGCAGGCGCGCGCTGCCATCGGCGAAGTGGCCGGTGCCGTCGTTGATGAGCAGCTGTTCGGGTCCGAGGTTGCCGACGATGATGTCGAGGTCGCCGTCGCCGTCGACGTCGCCGGCGGCGGACCGCGAGCTGTTGTCGATCGCCGGCGGCAGCCGCGCGCTCGACTGGTCGGCGAACCGCCCGGCGCCGTCGTTGATGAGCAGCCGGTTGGGGCGGCCGCTCGGGCCGGCGGTGCCCTCGGCGATGAACAGATCGAGGTCGCCGTCGCCGTCCACGTCGATCGGGTCGACGTCGATCGACGACGTATCGCCCAGGCTGCCGTCGGCCGGCAGCCGCCACGACTGGTCGGTGAATACCAGCCCGTGGTTGCCGGCCATCGCCAGCACCGGCGCCACCAGCGCCGCCGTCAGCATCACCCGCTTCAGCTTCTTGAATCGCATCTGGCCTCCCATGGTTATCGGTCGACCCTACTAAGAAAAAGACTTAAGCGCGCCCAGCTGCATCAGCTATTTTCGCAGATCTCACGGGTTCGCGGCGCTGCTGGCCGTACGCCCGGCACCTCCGGCGTGGCACGTCGCGCGCCCGGAGCACTCGTGGCACAGGTGTACAACCACGCGGTGCCCCAGCCGGCTGGCCCTCGCAACCTGCGCCGTCAGGTCGTCCGAGCGGTGGGACGCAACGGCCTGCTGCTCGCGGTCCTGCCCCTGGGCGTCAGCCTGGTGCTGTGGAGCCGCTTGCCGGTCGCGTTCCACCCGGAGGACTTCTGGCAGGACATCCCAGCCTGGCTGGGCACCGCCGAGAACGCGCTCCGGCTCCTGGTGTTCGCTGCGCCAGCGTTCCTCGGCTTCGGCGCAGCCAGCCGCGGCCAGCGGGCGGGCTGGTGGATCTATGCAGCCGGCGTGACGGCGTACACCACCAGCTACCTCGCCCTCATCGGGTGGCCGGCCTCGGTCTGGGCCACCAGCCTGGTCGGCTTCACCGCCCCAGCGTGGACCACGACGTTGTGGTTCGTCGGCATCGCCCGGGTGTGCGAGGAGTCGTGGCTCACCGCCCGCTGGCGGTGGTGGTGGTACCTGATCCCGGTGACCGGGTTCGTCACCGCGCACATCGCCCACACCGCCCTGGTCTGGAGCCGCGTCGCCGGCGCGTGAGTTCGCGAGCCGCGCGACGGCCGGGTCGGCCCGCGGTGCTACGGTCGGGCATGCCATCTCTTACCGACCGCTCGGGTCGCGACGTGCCGGCCTCGGCCGGGAGGTTGAGCTGCGCGGCGGCGCTCACGCTGCGGGCGCTCCTGGATCCGGCCTGGCGCCAGGTCGGTGATCAGCTGCGGCGGCGGTTCGCGTTCACCGACTTCGCGGCCGCCGCCGCGTTCGTCGGGCGGCTCGCGCCGCTGGCGGACGCCGACGATCACCACCCCGAGCTGGTGGTGGGGTACGGCTCCGTCGAGGTGCGGCTGTCGACGCACGACGTCGACGGCCTGTCGGAGCGCGACTTCATCGTCGCCGCCAAGCTCGACCGCGCCTACGCCGACCTCGCCGGGTAGCGCTACTCGATGGTCGAGCCCGACACCTGGGGCGCGCCGTCGCCCAGGTAGAAGATGCCGGGCAGGCCCTGGGTCTCGAAGCCATCCGACGGGTTCCGCACGAGGACCGAGTCCTCGATGATCAGGTGGCCGGTGCGGTCGTTGGACACGAAGAAGATCGCCCCGCCGCCTTCGTTGGCGTGGTTGTCGTGCATCGCCACGCCGCACAGCCGGAGCGTGAAGGTGTTGCCGTCGTTGTAGATCCCGGCGCCGCTACCGCCGCCAGCGGTGCCGGCCCGCGCCGGGTTGGCCCCCACGCCGACGGCGGCGTTGTCGGAGAACAGGCTGTTGATGACGGTGTGGGACACGCCGATGCTGGACAGCCCGCCGCCGTTCGAGCAGGTGTTGCCGACGGTGGCGCCGCCTCCGAAGGTCGAGTTGACGACGTAGACCGGCAGCGGCTCGGCGGCGCCGGCCGGCTGGTACTGCGACAGCGTGCGCACCGACGCGCCGCCGACGTCGGGGCCGCCGGGATCGCAGTGGTTGCCGAAGAACCGGGTGTTGACCAGCTTGAACCGACCGCCGCGGACGAAGATCGCGCCGCCGCCGTCGGGGTCGAGGCCGGTGGCGTCGCCGTTGACGAAGGTCAGGTTCTGCACCGTGAGCTGCGGGTGATCCTGGTTCTGACAGTGCGACGTGGTCCAGCGCTGGGCCTCATCGCAGGTGTTCATGTACAGGATGCGGTGCTGGCCCTGGCCGTCGAGGGTGACCAGGCCGCCGCCATCGATGGTGATGGCCGGGCCGGTGTCGTTGAAGATCTTGGCGGTGGCCGTCATCTTGATGGTCACCGGGGCCGGCCCGCACGCGAAGGTGATCACCCCGCCGGCGGCGACCGCGGCCACCACCGCTGCGCTGGTGCAGCTGGCCGGCGTGCCGTCGCCGACGATCGTCGTCGGCTGCGAGGTGTCGGCCGGGGCCGCCTCGGCCGGGATGGCGCACCGGCCGTCGGGGTTGCCGGCCGGCGGCCCGTCCGCGGGGTCGGCCAGCGGGTTGTCGACGTGGACGCCGTCGTCACCGCCGCAGGCCGCCGCGAGCGCGAGGCCGAGCCAAGCCGCCAGGGAGGGAACGCGCATGCGCCACGATATCACCCCGCGCGGTCGCCGCGGCGGCCGTCGAGCGACAGCGTCCACGCCGCTGGCTCGGCCAGCTCGGCGGTGTAGATCGAGTGTGGCCGCACCACCCGGCCGACCGCGGTGGCCACCGCGGTGGCCAGCAACAGCGGCAGCACGATGGCGTAGTCCCCCGACAGCTCGAACGCCATCACCGCCGCCATCAACGGCGCGTGGGTGGTCGATGCCGTGGCCGCCGCCATGCCGACCAGCGCGTAGCCACCGGCCGGGGCCAGCGGGCCAGCGCCGACCGCGGCCAGGCCCGCCGCGACCAGCACGCCGATGCCGCCACCGACCAGCATGATCGGGGTGAACACCCCGCCCGGGCTGCCCGACGCCACCGACGCGGTCGACGCCGCCAGCTTGGCGAGCACCAGCACCGCGACGAAGCCGATCGGGTAGGCCCCGTCGAGCAGCGTGGCCAGCGGCTCGTAGCCGTTGCCGGCCACCTCGGGGATCGCGACGATGATCGCGCCGGTGCACAGCCCACCCAGGCCAGCCCGCCACGGCAACGCCAGGCGCCGGAACCCGCGCCCGCCGTGGTGGAGCGCGGCCACGAACACCTGCCCCGCCAGCGCCGCGGCGACGCCGACGCCGACGAAGGCCAACAGCTCGACCGAGCTGGCCAGCGCGAAGGTGCGGGTGCCGTACAGCGGCACCGACCCCACCGCGGCCCGCGTCAGGGCGGTGGCCAGCGCGGTGGCGACCACGACCGGGACCACGGCCTCGATCACGATGACGCCGACCACGATCTCGAGGACGAACAGCACCGCCGCGAACGGGGTGTTGTAAGCGGCGGTGAACCCGGCCGCGCACCCGGCGGCGATGGCGATGCGCAGCTCTTCGGGCGCCAGGCCCGCGCGGTGCCCGGCGACCTTGCCGAGCGCGCCGCCGACCTGGATGAGCGGGCCCTCGCGGCCGAGCGAGCCGCCGGTGAGGATGGCGACCCAGGTGGCCGCCCCCCGCCACAAGGTCGAGCGCAGCGACAGCGCGACCTGGCCCAGCGCCACCGCCTCCATCACCGCGCCGACTCCGGCGCGTCCTCGGCGCGCGCGCACCACCAGGGCGCCCGCGAGCAGCCCGCCGACCGCCGGCGCCCCGAGCCGCACCCACCACGGCGCCAGCGTCATCGCCGACACCACGTCCGCGACCCCGGCGACGGCCCGGGTCGCCCCGCTCAACGCGGCCCGGAAGCCGATGGCGAACCCGGCGCTGGCCAGGGCCGTCACCACCACCGCGATCGCGAGCCGCAGCCCCTGGCCGTTGGCCGCGCCCGCGGGCAGCCGCGCGGGCGCGTGCTCCGCCGGGCCAGGCGTCGACGGGGGGGACGACATCGGCCGCGAGCCTACCGCCGACGGTCACTACGATGGCGCACTTCGCCCCGCCATCTCGCGCCCCCAACCCCTGGCCCCGAAGCCGGAGCCGGACCCGAAGCCGGAGCTGGAGCCGGACCCGGACCCGGACCCGGAGCCCTGGAGCCGGAGCCGGCCCCGGACCCGGACCCGGACCCGGACCCGGAGCCCTGGAGCCGGAGCCGGAGCCGGCCCCGGAGCCCCGGAGCCGGCCGCCTCGCCGGTCCTGATCATTTACTTTTGATGTAAAGCATATTATTTAACACCTGTATCAATGTCGGCGCCCGATCCCCGCCTGTTCCTCGCGCTCGACCGCGCCGCGCACCGGGTGCGGGCCCAGCGCGAGCGCCTGTGCCGGGACCAGCTCGGCATCTCGGCGGCCCAGCTCGCCGCGCTGCTGTTCCTGGCGCGGCACGACGGCGCCCGCAGCGGCGACCTCGCCGAGGCCCTGGCGGTGCAGGCCGCGGCGGTCACCGGCCTGGTCGACCGGATGGCGCGCGATGGCCTGGTGCGCCGTCGCACGTGCCCGGACGACGCCCGGGCCCACCGCGTCCACCTGACCGCGGCCGGTCGCCGTGCCGCCGCGGGTGGCCACGCCATCGTCGCCGCCGGCAACGCCGCGCTGGCGGCCCGCTTCTCCAAGGACGAGCTCGCGACCGTCGCCCGCTTCCTCGCCGAGGTCGGCGAGCTGACGCTGGCCGTCCCCGCCCACCCACCCAAGGCACCATGACCACCCCGACCGAGCCCAGCCCGACCGTGACCGTCACCACCACGGCCGCCATCACCACCATCGCCATCGATCGGCCAGCCAAGAAGAACGCCCTCGACGGCCATACCTACCGTGGGCTCACCGCGGCCCTGACGGCCGCCGCCGCCGATCCCGCGGTCCGGTGCGCGATCATCACGGGCTCGGACCAGGTGTTCACCGCTGGCAACGACCTGGGCGACTTCGCCCGCGTCCGCGCCGGGGGCGGTGACCTCGCGGCGGCGGACTTCCTCCGCGCCATCGTCGGCTTCCCCAAGCCGCTGGTCGCCGCGGTGAGCGGCTGGGCGGTCGGCATCGGGACCACGCTGCTGCTCCACTGCGACTTCGTCTACGCGGCTCCCACGGCGAAGTTCCGGACGCCGTTCGTCGACCTGGGGGTCTGCCCCGAGGGCGGCTCGTCGTTGCTGCTGGCGCGCATGGTCGGCCCGCGCCGCGCCCACGAGCTGCTGTACCTGGGGCGCACCATCGACGGCACCACCGCCGCGGCCTGGGGCCTGGTGTCGGAGGCGATCGACCAGCCGCTGGCGCGCGCCCAGGCGATCGCCGCCGAGCTCGCCGCCAAGGCCCCGGCCGCGGTCCGCACCACCAAGGCGCTCCTGGCCCGGGCCACCGCCGCCGAGCTCGCCGCGACGATGACCGCCGAGCTCGCGGCGTTCGGTGAGCGGCTGCAGAGCGACGAGGCGACCGAGGCGGCGATGGCGCTCATGATGCGCCGCCCAGCCGACTTCTCGCGCTTCGTTTGACAGCATCACCGTGGGCCGGCAGGCGCGCCCCGCCGCAGCGACCGTCGCCGCGTCGTCAGAGGTGGTCGCCTGTCGCACCGCGGGCACCGCACATTCTGCGCGCGAGGCGCGGGCTCGATCGCGATAGGCTGAGGAGATGAGCCTACGTATCTTCATCCTCGTGACCACCCTCGCCCTGGCCGCCGGCTGCGGCCCCGACGACGTCGGCAAAGAAGGCCAGGTCGTCGGCGCCAGCTGCACCACCAGCGGCGGGCCATCCGGCTCGTGCGCCGACGGGTCGAAGTGCGTGGTCGACACCGACTTCCCGGACGGCAGCTGCGTCAAGGACTGCACCGGTCAGGCCGACTGCCCGGGCGGCAGCGCCTGCATCCAGGAGAACGGCGGGATCTGCGTGCTCACGTGCGCCGACGCTAGCGACTGCCGCGACGGCTACAACTGCGTCGAGAAGAGCACGCTCAACCCGGCCGGCTCGGCCAAGGTCTGCCTGCTGCAGTAGCGCGGCGGCCGCCGGAGTCAGCGAGCGACGACGCCGGGGAACGCCAACAGCGTCGGCCGCCACGCCGGCGCCGCGGGCGCCGCGCCGAGCGCGTCGCGGACGATGGCGTCGAGCTGGGTCCACTCGATCAGAAACCCATCGTGGCCGTGGGTGGAGGTGATGGTCGCCAGCCGCGCGTCGGTCCCGCGCGCGGCCAGCTGATCGACCAGCGCGCCGCCGTGCCCGGGCGGAAACAACTGGTCGCTGTCGATCGCGACGACGACCGTCGACGCCCGGATCCGGTCGAGGCCCCACGACGCGGCCAGCGCCGAGCGCGGGCCCTGGCCGAACGCGGCCAGGCTGGCCCGGGGCGGGGCCACCTGAGCCGGCCAGCCCTCGACCGCGGTCGGCGGCCGCGGCGCGCGGCTGAGATCGTGGTGATCCATCGCCGCCAGGAGCGCCAGGTAGGCCCGGGCCTCGAACCGGCCGCGCAGCTTCGCGCCCTGGTGCTCGAGGTAGGTCTGGACCCGGTAGCGGCCGCGCGACGACCACGCCGCGCCGGCCTGGGCTCGGCCCTGGGTCAGCTCGAGGCCGGGCTCGGCGCGGTACGTGACCATCGCCAGCTGGCGCGCCAGCTCGAGGCCGCGCCCCGCGTCGACGGGGAACCCCGGGTCGGCCAGGATGGCCTGGCGCCCGACGTGGTTCCACGCCAGCACCCAGCTCGACGCGGCGGCGGCGGTCGCCACCGGCACCAGCCGCGCGACGCGATCGGGGGCCAGCGCCGCCAGCGCCAACGCCACCATGCCGCCCAGCGACCCGCCGAGGACGGCGTCGACCCGCTCGACGCCGAGACGGTCGAGCGCCAGCAGGATGCTGCGCGCCTGGTCCCAGGTGGTCACCGTCGCCGGGAGCTCGACCGCGGGCACCGGGAAGCCCCCGCGCCCGGGCGCCAGCTCGGCGGCGTGGGCGTCGTCGGCCAGGCGCGGAAAGCCGCCGTCGCCGGGGCCGCTGGTGCCGTAGCAGGACCCGAGCAGGTTGAAGCACACGATCCGCACCTGGGTCGGGTCGAGCGCGCGCCCCGGGCCGATGAGCGGCGCCCACCACCCGTCATCGCCGCCGGCGCCGGCGTCGCCGGTGAGCGCGTGCACCACCACCACCGTCGGGATCTGTCGGTTGAGCCCCCGGGTGGCCGACGGCTGCCGCCGGGCCAGCGCCGCCAGCTCGCCGACGGCTCGCGCCACCGGCTGCCACCGCGCGCGCGGATCGACCGGCACCGTGGTCGCCGCCAGCGCCGCGGCGTCCTCGCGCGGCCCCCAGTGCCAGCCGCGCACGACGTGGCGGGCCAGCTCGGCGCCGGCCTCCAGCGTCACGGCCGGCAGCACCAGCTCGAACCAAGTCGGCGCGCCGGCGCTGGTCACGCGCTCGCTCGCAGCGCCTGGTCGAGATCGGCCGCCAGATCGTCCTCGTGCTCGAGGCCGACCGACAGGCGCACCAGGTCCTCGCTGACGCCGGTGGCGACCTGCTCGGCGTCGGTGAGCTGCTGGTGGGTGGTGGACGCCGGGTGGATGATCAGCGACCGGGCGTCGCCGATGTTGGCCAGGAGCGAGAACAGCTTCACCGCGTTGATGAGCTTCTTGCCGGCGGCCCGCCCGCCCTTCACCCCGAAGGTGACCAGCCCGCCGAAGCCGCCGTCGAAGTACGTGCGCGCCAGGCGGTACGACGGGTCGCCCTCGAGGCCGGGGTAGCGGACCCACGCCACCTGCGGGTGGCTCTGCAGGAACCGGGCGATCGCCAGGGCGTTCTTCGAGTGACGCTCGACGCGGAGCTTGAGCGTCTCGAGGCCGGTGATGAAGGCGTGGGCGTTGAACGGCGACAGCGCCGGGCCCAGGTCCCGCAGCAGCTCGACCCGGGCCTTGAGGATGAACGACAGGTTGCCGAACGTCTCGTACAGCTTGAGCCCGTGGTAGCCGGGGTTGGGCTCGGTGAACTCGGGGAACTTGCCGTTGGCCCAGTCGAAGTTGCCGCCGTCGACGATGGCGCCGCCGATCGCGGTGCCGTGCCCGCCGATGAACTTGGTGGCGCTGTGGATGACGATGTTGGCGCCGTGCTTGATCGGGTTGAGCAGGGCCGGCGTCACCGCGGTGGCGTCGACGATGAGCGGGACGCCGGCGGCCTTGGCGACCTGGCCCAGCGCGGCGTAGTCGGGCACGTCGAGCCGCGGGTTGCCCAGCGCCTCGATGAACACCGCCTTGGTGCGCGGGCCGATGGCCTCGGCGACCGCGGCCGGATCGCCGGCGTCGACGAAGCGGGTGGTGATGCCGAACCGTGGCAGGGTCACCTTGAACAGGTTGTAGGTGCCGCCGTACAGCGACGACGCGCTGACCAGCTCGTCGCCGGCCTTGAGGATCGTGGCCAGGGCGATGGTCTCGGCGGCCTGCCCCGACGCCACCGCCAGCGCCCCCACCCCGCCCTCGAGCGCGGCCAACCGCTTCTCGAACACGTCGTTGGTGGGGTTCATGATCCGGGTGTAGATGTTGCCGAACTCCTTGAGCGCGAACAGCGCGGCGGCGTGGTCGGCGTCCCGGAACTGGTAGCTGGTGGTCTGGTAGATGGGCACCGCGCGCGACCCGGTGGTGGGATCGGGCTGGTAGCCGGCGTGGAGGGCGAGGGTCTCGAAGCGGAGCGAGCTTGCGGTCATCGGTGTCTCCTGGATGGCGCCAGCATGTTCCGCGATAACAGACATGTCAACGTTATAACGGTTCCGCTTGGAAAGATTTTTAGACGTCATAACGGCACAAGGCGCCGGGTGCGCGAGATCCCAGGGCCCCGCCGCGAGCCAGTGGTGCTAGGCTCGTCCCCGATGTTTCGCGTGGGTGCGCTACTCGGCCTGGTCGTCGCCACCGGCTGTCAGGGCTTCGTCGGCATCGACGACGTCGCCGGGCACCTGCCGCTGGTCGACGGGGAATACCTGATCGGGCTCCGCCGCACGCGCGAGAGCGGCGCGGTCGAGACCATCCGCCTGCGCGGGACCGCCACGCTCGACCGCGGCGCGCGCACGCTGTCGCTGTCGCTGTCCCAGCTGGCCTTCGACGACGGCCGCCCGCTGTCCGAGAACGCCATCGGCGGGATCACGTTTCCGATCGACGAGGCGTCGGCGCCGTTCGACCTGTCGATCGCGATCCGACCCGAGGCGGTCGACCAGACCACCGCGCCGTCGCCGGCCGACGCCACCGTGACCGGGCAGATGGTGATGCGTCTGGAGGGCGACTACGCCCTGTGCGCGCCGCTGGTGAGCGGCGACACCTCGACGTCGATCGGATCGATCGTGGTCGACCACGCCACGCCGACCCCACCGGACACGTCGTTCGACACCGACTGCGACTTCTAGCGATCGGCGCTGGGTAAGCGCGCGGCGGACCGGTGGAGCAGCGCGCGCGGCGGACCGGGTGGGCTAGCGCTCGAACCGGAACCGGGCCACGCCGAACCCGGCGAACAGGACCGAGAAGCCGACCAGCGCGCCGATCTGCGGGAGCACGTCGACCACGCCGGCGCCGTCCCGCACCAGCAGCGCGAGGTAGCCGTCGAGGGCCCAGCCGTGCGGCACCGCCAGGCCGATGGCGCGGAGCACCGGTGGCATGACCACGCGCGGCACCATGGCCCCACCGAGCAGGCCCATCACCAGCAGGCTGACCGAGCCGATCGAGCCCATCCGCTTTTCGCTGCCGCCGATGGCGGCGATGGCCAGCCCCAGGCAGGTGGCGCACAGCACCACCGCGACGGTCAGCACGGCCAGCGCGACCATGCTGCCGCCGACCTTCATCCCGAAAGCGACGATGCCGATGCCGAACAGGAACGCGAACTGGACCAGTCCCACCAGGAAGTAGGGCACCAGCTTGGCGAACAGGATCGTCGAGCGCGCGACCGGCGCGGCCAAGACCCGGCGCCAAGTCCCCCACTTGCGCTCCTCGAGGAAGGCCATGCCGACCGTGAGCGCCAGGAAGAACCCGAACAAGACCGCGTTGCCCGGCACCGTCAGCTGGAACCCGGTGACGCCGGCCAGCTCGCGGCGGATGCCGGGCGGCGTGGTCGGCACCAGCACCGGCACGTCGGTGCCCGCCGGCGGCGGGAACACCGCCCGGGTCACCACCGCGGTGACCGTGCCCACCACCGGCAGCCGGACCTGCGGCGGCGCCGCCTGATCGATGGCCAGCTCGCCCGGGCGACCTCCGGCCGGGTCGAAGTCGGCGCCGAGGATGAGCGCGGCGTCGGCGCGATCGTCGACCACCGCGCGGCGGGCGGCCGCAGCGTCGGCCGCCGGCACGACCCGGAACAGGCCGGCGCCGTCGATGGCAGCCGCCACCGCGACCGCGCGCGGCGACGCCGGATCGACCCACACCGCCAGGCTGCGCCGCCGGTCGCCGCCGCCGCCACCGAAGATCGATCCGAACACGGCGATGAACACCACCGGCAGGAGGAACATCGTGATCAGCGTCCCGCGGTCGCGGACCAGGAGCAGGAGATCTTTTTTGATGGCTGCGGCGATCATCAATCCCTCAGGGCATCGCCGGTGAGGCCCAGGAAGACCCGCTCGAGGCTGGGCGGCTCGGCGGTGACCCGCACCACCTGGACGCCGGCGCTCTCGAGATCGGCGAACAACGGCGCCAGCGCCGCCGGGCGCGGCAGGCGGATCACGCCGGCGGTGCCGGTCAGCTCGCCGTGGCGGGCCGCCAGGGCCCGGGCCGCCAGGAGCGCGCCCGGGTCGCCGGCCAGCTCGACCTCGAGCATCGGCACCCCGCCGTGGCGCGCCACCAGCTGGGCCAGCGTGCCCGACGCGATCACCTCGCCGTGGTCCATCACCGCGACCCGGTCGCACAGCTCCTCGACCTCTTCCAGGTAGTGGCTGGTGTACAGGACGGTCATGCCGTCGTCGCGCAGCGCGCGGATGCAGTCGAAGATGTGGCGGCGGCTCTGCGGATCGACGCCGACGGTGGGCTCGTCGAGGATGAGCGCGGTCGGCTTGTGCAAGATGGCGGCGGCCAGGTTGAGCCGCCGCTTCATGCCGCCCGAGAACGTGTGGACCGGATCGTGCTGGCGGTCGGCCAGCCCGGCCACGTCGAGGGCCCAGGCCATGGCGGCGTCGAGCGCGCGGCCGCGCAGGTCGAACAGTCGACCGAAGAACCGCAGGTTCTGGACCGGCGTCAGCTCCTCGTACAGCGCCAGCTCCTGCGGACACAATCCCAGCGCGCGCTTGGCCGCGCCGTCGCGCCCGCCCAGCGGATGACCGGCGATGCGCGCGGTGCCGCGGGTCGGCGTCACCACCCCGGCGATCATCGAGATGGTCGTGGTCTTGCCGGCGCCGTTGGGCCCGAGCAGGCCGAAGATGGCGCCGGCCGGGACCTCGAGATCGACCGCGCCCACCGCGGTGCGCGCACCGTAGTCTTTGCCCAGGCCCCGCAGCTGCAGGCACGCCGTCACGGCGCGACCTCGAGGACGACCTTGCCGAACGCCTGGCGGGCCTCGAGCAGGCGGTGGCCATCGGCGGCGGCCGCCAGCGGCAGCACGGCGTGGACCACCGGGCGCAGCCGACCGGCCGCGACGTGGTCCAGGACCGCCAGCAGGTCGCCCTTGCTGCCCATGGTCGAGCCCAAGATCTCGAGTTGCCGGAAGAACACGTGGCGCAGATCGACCGCGGGGCTGAAGCCGGCGGTGGCGCCGCAGGTGACGATGCGGCCGCCGGCGCGCACCGCGCGGATCGATTGCTCGAACACCTGACCGCCGACGTGCTCGATGACCACGTCGACGCCGCGCTTGCCGGTGTGGGCGCGCACCGCCTGGGCGAAGTCGGCGGTGCGGTAGTTGACGACGACGTCGGCGCCCAGCGCGCGGGCCGGCGCGAGCTTGGCGTCGTCGCCGACCGTGGTGATGACCTCGGCGCCGTGGAGCTTGGCGATCTGGATGGCCGCCACCCCTACGCCGGAGCCGCCGCCGTGGACCAGCACCGTCGTGCCCGGCCCGACCTGGCCCTTGCGCACCACCATCTGCCAGGCGGTGAGGAACGGCAGGATCGCCGCCGCCGCTTCGGTCCAGCTCAGGCGCTCCGGGTACGGCGCCAGGTTCACCCGCGGCACGCAGATGGCCTCGGCGTAGCCGCCCTGGGCGTTCTCGCCGAGGATGCGATAGCGCCGGCACAGGTTGTCGTGGCCGGCCAGGCAGGCTGCGCACACGCCGCAGGCCAGCCCGGGCTGCACCACCACCTTGGTGCCGACCACGACGTCGTCGACGCCGGGGCCGAGCGCGGCGACGGTGCCGACGATGTCCGAGCCCAGCCGGTGCGGATACTCCAGGTGGAACGCCGGGCCGCCGCGCCGGACCCACAGGTCGAGGTGGTTGAGCGCGACGGCGGCGATGGCCACCCGCACCTGGCCCGGCCCCGGCTCCGGGCGCGCCAGCTCGGCGGCGGTCAACACCCCGGGGCCGCCGTGATCGTGCAACACGATGGCGCGCATGGTCGACATGGTCGCGACCATACACGCTACGGTGCGGCGTGCGCGTCATCCCGGTCCCGTGCCTGTCGGACAACTACGCCTACCTGGTGATCTGCGACGCCACCGGCCGCGCCGCGGTGGTGGATCCCGGCGAGGCCGCACCGGTCGAGGCCGCGGTGGCCGCCGCCGGCGTCGAGCTGGTCGCGGTGTGGGCCACGCACCACCACCACGATCACGTCGGCGGGGTGGCGGCCCTGGCCGCAGCGCACCCCGGCCTGGCCGTGGTCGGCCACGCCTCCGACGCCGCGCGCATCCCCGGGCTGACCGCGCCGGTGGTCGCCGACGCCGCCGTCGTCATGGGAGCGCTGACCGCGCGCATCATCGAGAACCCCGGCCACACCCGCGGCGCCATCAGCTACCTGGTCGCCGACGCGGTGTTCACCGGCGACACCTTGTTCGCGGCCGGCTGCGGGCGGCTGTTCGAGGGCACCGCGGCGCAGATGCACGCCTCGCTGGCGCGCCTGGCCGCGTTGCCGCCGGCGACGCGGGTGTTCTTCGGCCACGAGTACACCGCGGCCAACCTGCGGTTCGCCGCCGCGGTCGAGCCGGCCAGCGAGGCCATCCGCGCGCGCCAGGCCGCCCTCCCCCCCTGCACCACCCCGTCCACCATCGCGCTCGAGCGCGCGACCAATCCGTTCCTGCGCACCGCGGATCCGGCGGTGGTCGCCGCCGCGGCAGCCCACGACCCCGCCGTGGATCGCGCCGACCCGGCCGCGGTGTTGGCGACGGTGCGGCGCTGGAAAGACGGCTTCCGCTGACGCCCGGCCGCCGCCACGCCGACCGGCCCGACCAGTGAGCTGGCCGCGGTTGGCTGCCGGCGATCGTCGTGGCGCTGCCACAGCCGCGGTATAAGCTGGTCCGTCATGCGGCCGGTGCCTGCATCCGTCGGCAAGTACCAGGTCCTCGAGCGCCTGGCGGTCGGCGGCATGGCTGAGCTGTTCAAGGCCAAGGCCTCGAGCGACCACGGCTTCGAGAAGATCGTCGTGCTCAAGAAGATCCTGCCGCACCTGGCGGCGGATCCCGCGTTCGTCGACATGTTCCTCGACGAGGCCCGGCTGACCGCCCAGCTCGACCACCCGAACATCGTCCACGTCTTCGAGCTGGCCACCGACGCCGACACGCCCTACATCGCCATGCAGTACGTCGACGGCATCGACGTGCTAGCGCTGCTGCGCGAGTGCGCCCGGACCCAGATCCGCCTGCCGGCTCAGCTGGCGGCGCTGATCGCCCGCGAGGTGCTCGACGCGCTCGAGTACGCCCACCACGTGTGCGCCGCCGACGGCCGCCCGCTCGGCGTGGTCCACCGCGACGTGTCGCCCGGCAACGTGCTGGTGTCGCGCCGGGGCGACGTCAAGCTGACCGACTTCGGCATCGCCCGCGCCATCGAGCGCCAGCACAAGACCGAGGCCGGCATGCTCAAGGGCAAGTACGGCTACATGTCACCCGAGCAGGTGTCGGGCGGCACCCTCGACGGCCGCAGCGACGTGTTCGCGCTGGGCATCGTCTTGGCCGAGACCACCATCGCCCGCCGGGTGTTCTCGGCGCCGAGCGACCTCGACGTGCTGCTCATGGTGCGCGACGCCAACCTGGCGCGGTTCACCCAGTACGCCGGCGACGTGCCGATCGAGCTGCGGGTGATCATCGAGAAGGCGCTGCAGCGTCGGCGCGACGATCGCTGGCAGTCGGCCGGCGAGATGCGCGACGCCCTGACCGGGTGGTTGCACAAGCACGGCCGGCCCGACGCCCGCGACCTGGCGGCGTTCGTGGCCCGGGTCACCGCCGCGCCGTCGGTCGACGACGACGCCGTGGTGCGCGCGCCCCACCCCGAGGTCGCCACCTTGTCGGGGCCGGCCACCCGCATGAGCCAGGCCCGGGCCATCCGCGAGCAGAAGGTGGCGCGGGCCGAGTTCATCGCCGGGGCGTCGAGCGGCGCGCCCGACGTGGTGGTCGAGGACGAGCCGTCCCACGACCTGGTGGTCGAGACCGAGGCCGAGCTCGAGGCCAGCCCCGAACGCGGGCCGCGCCCGGCGCCGACCGAGGCCGGCGATCTGCGCCAGGTGTCGCCGCTGCGGCTGTTGCACCGGCTGGCGCTCGACAAGGCGTCAGGCCTGCTGGTCCTCGAGGGGCGCGCCGGCATCCTCAAGGAGGCCTACCTGCTGGGCGGGCACCCGCAGTTCGTCTCGTCCAACGTGCAGAGCGAACGGCTCGGCGAGTTCCTGGTGGCCCAGGGCGCGCTCACGCCGCAGGCCCTGGCCCGCGCGGTCGCGGTCATGCCGCACTTCGGTGGTCGCCTGGCCGACACCCTGGTCGGGCTCGGCCTGGTGCGCGCCATCGACGCCTACCGGCTGTTGTCCCAGCAGGTCAGCGCCAAGCTGGTCGACGTGTGCACCTGGCCCAAGGGCCGCTACCGCTGGTTCGCCGGGCGCGCCAACCCGTTCACGGTCAAGCCGCTCCACCTCGACGCGTTCCGCATCCTCGGCGCCGGCGCCACCGGGCTCGACGTGGCGTTCGTCGACGACTGGGCCGCCCGCATGGAACACGCGGTGCTGACGCCGCGGCGCGGCCTCGACCAGCTGCCCGATTTCGGCCTGGGCGAGGCGGTCGCCCGGGTCCACGGCCTGGCCACCAGCGTCACCGTCGGCGACGTGCTGGCCCGGGTCCGCTCGGCCGACGCCCGCACCAACTTCCTGCGCATCCTGTACCTGCTCATCGAGACCGAGCACGTCGCGGCCGACTGACCCGCGCCGCCGATGACGGCGACCGGCCGCGCCGCGGTCGGCCGCGCCAGGTCACGTGCCGCGCTTGGGGACGATCAGGCGCAGATCGACCCGGCGGTTGCGCATGCGCGACCGCGCGGTGTCGTTGTCCGACACCGGCTCGGTGGCGCCGGCGCTGTCGACGGTGATGCGGCCACGGGCGATGCCGCGCGCCACCAGGGCGGCCTTGACCGCCTCGGCCCGGGCCCGGCCCAGCTCGAGCGCCAGGGCGGCGCCGTCGGGCGGCGCGGGATCGGGGTCGGCCGGGTCGGGCGGCGGCGCGTCGGCCAGCGCCTCCTGGTCGTCGGTGTGCCCGACCAGGACCACCCGCACGGTGGGGTGCTGCGTCAGCGTCTGCGCCAGCTTGTCGAGGCTGGCGTTGGCGAACGCACGCACGTCGGCCTCGCCGGGGTTGTACAGCAGGCCCTCGACGGTGCCGATCACCGCGTCGATCGCGGCGGGCACGGCGTCGGGGCAGCCGTCGTCGTCCTCGAAGCCGTTGTAGGTCTCCGGCACCGTCGGGCACTTGTCGGAGATGTCGAGCACGTAGTCGACGTCGTTGTCGATCTCGGGGCAGCCGTCTTTGTCCTCGAAGCCGTCGTGGTCCTCGGGCTGGTCGGGGCACTGGTCGACAACGTCGGCCCAGCCGTCGCCGTCGCGATCGGCCGGCGTCGGCCGCAGCTCGGGCGTCCGCCGCGGCGCGCCGGCGCCGACCCGCCGGCCGATGGGAAAGTACACGCCGAGGAGGAGCTCGCCCTCGAGCGTCACCGGCAGGTTGGCGGTCGACCGCGCCGGCAGCATCCCGGCGCGGAAGTCGAGGCGCACCCCGACGCCGCGCCCCGGGTTCCAGCCGATGCCCATCGCGCCGAAGCCGTCGACGGTCACGCCGGTGTCGTAGATCTTGCGCTTGCTCGACAGCGCGGTGGCCATGCCGACGCCCAGCGCGAGGAACGGCCGGACCCGCCCGCGCGGTCGGAACTCGAAGCGGACCAGCGCCCGCGGCTCGATCCAGAACACGCCGACGTCGTACAGCTCGGTGGTCGCCGGCGACAGCGCCAGCTCGAGCTCGGGCACCAGCCACGACAACAGCGGCTTGGCGAGCCGGGGCCCGGCCACCACCGAGCTGCTCAGCGAGGTCTGTCCTTGGCCGTCGCTTCCGAGGATGACGTCGGGCGAAAACCGCCGCGGGCCGAGGAACCCGCCCAGCTCCAGGGGCTCGGCGACCGCGGGTGAAGCGACCGCGAGCACTAGGACGAACAGCGGGGACGCACGCATCTCCGGCGCAGTATACAGATGTGGGACGGGGCCAGGTCGCGGCGGTGTCACCGGCGTCACGGGCACCCGGGCGAACCAGTGCGCGCGCTAGACACCTGCACCGCCACCCGGTAGCTTGCGTGATCGAGCGATGATCGTCCGCCGAGCCGCGTTGGTGCTTGTGTTCGCTGCCGCGTGCGGTGGTGACGGCCCGGGGGTGACGAGCCCCGACGCCGCGGTAAGCAGCGACGCGACCGCCGGCGACGCGACCGCCGGCGACTGCTACCAGGAGGCCGACGATCTGGGCAACCAGACCACCCCCGAGGCCACCGGGCTCGGTTTCGGCGTCAGCCCGGTGATGATCTGTGGCTCGATCGCCGTCGGCCATCCCGGCCCCAGCGAGCTCGACGTCGACCGCTACCAGCTGACGGTGACCACCGCCGACACGGCGCTGGTGCGGCTGACCGCGCCGGCCGCGGCCGGGCTCGACCGCGTCGAGGTCATCGTCACCACCAGCGAGGGCGTGACCACCCGGGCCCGGGTGCTGGGCGGCCTGGGCGCCGCGGTGCTGGCCCTGCCGATCGGCGCCCACACGTTGACGGTGTCGGCGGTGGGCAGCGCCGCCGGCGACGTGCCGTACCGGCTGACGGTGGTGAGCGACGATCCCGCGCTGCGCTGTCCACTGGCGGGCACCGGCGTCGACTACCGCGAGGCCGACGAGGGCGCGGCCGGCCACCGCGCCAACGACATGGTGGCGGTGGTGAACCGGCCGCAGCTCACGACCTCGGCCACCGCCGATCCGGACGACCGCCCCGAACCGACGATGCGCGCGGTGTCGGCCGGCGGCCAGACGGTCCTGAGCGGCACGTCGGCCGACGTCGAGCCGGCCGGCGACGACTACCACGACCGCGACACCTTCGCGGTGTACACCGGCCAGACCACCAACCAGCTCGAGCTGCGCGCCGGCTGGGGCGGCCCGGCCGACCTCGACGTGCTGGTGTTCGAGGCCGAGCACGCCGACGATCCGCTGGGCGCGCCGATCCCGTCGATCACCGGCGAGCTGCTGGTCACCGCGGTCAAGCCGTCGACGCTGTACTGGGTGTGGATCGGCGGCAGCTCGCGGTCGACCACGCTGCCGGCCGACTATCGCCTGGCGGTGTGTGGGCGCGAGGTCACCGCTGCCCCATGACCGGCCCCGGCGCGGCGCCGCGCTGAAGCCTCAAGACCACCTCGGCCCCAGGGGCGCCGTCCCGGGTGGTCAACGTCGCGCCCATCGCCGCGGCCAGCGCCTGCGACAACGCCAGGCCCAGCCCCAGCCCGGGTGGGGCGTCGGGATCTCGGCCTCGGACGAACGCGCGAAACCGGCCGCGCCGCAGCGCCGACGGCAAGCCCGGGCCGCGATCGCGGACGGCGAGCTCTACCGCGGTCGCGGTGGTGGCGACGGAGATCGTGATGGTGCGGTCGGCGGCCGCGCGGGCATACTTCTCCGCGTTGTCGATCAGGTTGCCCAGGATGCGGGCGACCGCGTCGCGATCGAGCCGGGCCCACGCGCTCGGCGGCGCGATCAGCTCGAGCGTGGCGCCCGCGCGGAGCAGTGCCGGCTCGGCCCGGACCATCACCTCGCGCACCACCTCGACGACGTCGCCGGCGTCGAGCCGCGCGGTCAGCCCGCCGCGCTCGAGCTGGGTCACGCCCATGACGTTGCCGACCACGCGCCCCAGGCGCGCGGCCTCGGCGGCGATCTGCTGGGCGTAGTCGCGCTGGCGCGTGGGATCGCCCAGCTCCTCGGCCAGCATGTCGCCGTACAGCTGGATGCCAGCCAGCGGCGTGCGCAGCTCGTGGGCCGCGGCGGCCGCGAACCGGACGCGCTCGCGCGCCAGCTGTTCGCCGCGGGCCGTGACCCCGACCACCAGCAGGCCGCACAGGACCGCGATCACCGCCACCGGGACGAACTTCATCAGGAAGCTGTCGTGGAGCGCCGAGGTCAGCCCGCGCGCGTAGGCGACGTCGTCGGCCGCGTCGACCCGGAGCGACCACGGGCTGGCGGCGATGCCCAGCTCGGTGCCGCCGGTGGTAGCCAGCGCGCCGCCGGGATCGGGCAGCGCGGCCAGCCACGCCCGCACCGTCGCCCCGGTCACCAGCAGCCCTTGGGTCCGGGCGCCGGCCGGCGTGAGCACCTGCCGCACCGCCACCAGCGCCGGCTCGCCGGCCAGCTCGACCGCGGTCCAGGTGAGCGGCGCCACCGTGATGACCACCGGCGCGGTGGCGCCGGCGCGGCCGGGCTCGGGGAGCGCGCCGGGCGCCGTCGCGACCGGCTGGCGCGGGACCGGCCCCCGGCGCTGCTGGGCGAAGATCTGGTTGCTCATCTGGTTCTGCGCGTAGGCCTCGGGCGCCAGCTCCACGGTCTGCGCCGCGAGGTTGCCGCGGGCGGCGTCGGCCGCGTCGAGGTCGAGCGGCCCGGCCTTCGACGCCGGGCGCTGCCGCGGGCGCGCGACCTGGGCCAGCGCGACGCGCACCGGCGGCGTCGGGATGGCCACCGCCACCTGGGCCGCGCGGCGGGCCAGCGCGTCCCGGACGTCGGCGAGGCGGGCCAGCGCGTCGCGATCCGGGGCCATCGCCTGCACCGCCTCGGGCACCTCGTCGTTGATGCTGGGCGAGGACACCCGGTCGGCCTCGTCGATCTGGAAGTGCACCGCCACCAGCGGATCGGCCGGGCCCTGCGCCAGCGGCGACGGGGTCACCGACAGGCCGTCGCTGGCGCCGGCGGGGTCGTGGAACAGGTTCTGGTAGTGCAGGTAGGGGCGCGCGCTCTCGGCCACTCGCAGCGCCTCGAGGCGCCCGGTCAGCGCGGCCGCCAGCGCGACCTCACGATCGTGCGCCTCGCGCTCGGCCTGGTTCACCATGGCGTCGACCTGGCCGTCGACCTCGCGCACGCCCGCGCGGTACCAGCCGATGAGCACGATCGCGATCGCGCCGGTGGTCAGCGCCGCCACCGCGAAGGTCCGGCCGCCGATCACGGCCCCTCGACGCCCCAGGCGTAGCCGGCGCCCTTGACCGACACCACGATCCGCGGCTGGGCTGGGTCGCGCTCGATCTTCTTGCGCAGCACGACCACCGCCATGTCGACGGCGCGGGTGTGGAGGTCGCCGCGCTGGCCGAACACCTGCTCGAGGATCTCGGCCCGCGACACCACCCGCCCGCGCTGGCGGTGCAGCCACCGCAACAGGCCGGCCTCACGCGGAGTCAGCGCCGCCACCTGGTCGCCGCGACGCACCGTCAGGCGGCCGAGATCGACCACCGCGCCGTCGACGTCGAGGTGCTCGACCACCTCGGCCGGCGCCCGCCGCCCCAGCGCCCGGACCCGGGCCAACAGCTCGCGCGCCGAGAACGGCTTGGTGACGTAGTCGTCGGCGCCCTCGCCCAGCCCCCGCACCTTGTCGTCCTCGCTGCCGCGCGCGGTCAACATCAGGATCGGCATGCCGGGCCGCGCCGCCCGCAACCGCCGGCACACGTCGATGCCCGACAGCCTGGGCAGCATCACGTCGAGCACGATCAGATCCCAGGCCTCGGCCAGCCCGCGCTCGGCCGCGCTGGCGCCGTCGGCGACCGCCACCACGTCGTGGCCGTCACCGCCGAGCAGGTCGAGCAGCCCCGCGCGGAGGCTGGCCTCGTCTTCGACCACCAGGATGCGCACCTCCCCAGCATGCCACCCTTGGGGCCGGGCGGTGTCAGGGCCAGGTAAGGACCCGGCCCGCGCTCACCACGGGGTGTCGCGGTAGTCCTTGAGGAACCGCCCCCACCGGTGGGTCCCGGTGGCGTAGCCATCGAACACCGGATCGAGCACGCGGGCCGCGCCGTCGACGATGTCGAGCGGCGGGTGGAAGCCATGGACCTCGACCTTGCGGGCGGCGATGGTGGCGGGGTCCTCGTCGGTGACCCACCCGGTGTCGACCGCGTTCATGTGGATGCCGTCGCGCACGTAGTCCGCGGCCGAGGTGCGCGTCAGCATGTTGAGCGCGGCCTTGGCCATGTTGGTGTGCGGGTGCTTCTCGGTCTTGAACCGGCGGTAGAACTGCCCCTCCATCGCCGAGACGTTGACGATGTGGGCGTCGCGGGTCGGCACCGCGGCCAGCAGCGGCTTGAGCCGCGCGTTGAGCACGAACGGGGCGATGGCGTTGACCAGCTGGACCTCGAGCAGCTCGGCGGTCGGGACGTCGGCCAGGGTCATCCGCCACGAGTTGAAGTCGCGCAGGTCGACCTGCTGCAGGTCGGCGTCGTAACGGCCGGCCGGGAACAGGTGGTTGCCGCGCTCGAGGTCGTCGGCCAAAAGCGGCACCTGCGACAGCACCGCCGAGCGCCACAGCCCGGCCGGCTCGCCGTGGGCGGTGACCAGCGCGCCGGCGCCGGCCGCCAGCGCCGGCGCCGCGGGGCCCAGGCCCCACCACCGCGCCAGCATCTGCCGCTCGCGCGGGCCGACCTGATCGGGCCGCACCGTCTCGCCGGCCATCAGGTGATCGTAGAAGCCGCTCGGGCGCCGCACGGTCTGGCAGGCGTTGTTGATGAGCACGTCGAGCCGGTCGAAGGTCTGGGTCAGGTGGCCGCACAGCGCCTCGACGGTGGGCGTGTGGCGCAGGTCGCAGCCGAACACGTGGGCCCGCTGCGCCAGCTCCTCGCCGTCAGGCTCGGCCGCCAGGCGCCGGGCCGCGTCGACCGGAAACCGGGTCAGCACGATGGTCTCGGCGCCGGCCCGCAACAGCTTGAGCGCGATCTGGGCGCCGATCTTGACCCGGGCCCCGGTCACCAGGGCGACCCGGCCGCGCAGGTCGGTCGACTGGTTGCGCTTGCGCCAGTTGTGCTCGGCGCAGGACGGGCACATGGCGTCGTAGAAGTGGTGCAGCTCGTGGAAGTCCGCCTTGCACACGTAGCAGTTGCGGGCGTTGGTCACGATCCGCGGCCGGGCGCCGTCGCCGTCGCGCCGCGCCTCGCGCGCCGCCCAGTCGTCCTCGGCGCGATCGTCGAGCGCGTCGATCTGTTCGCCGGGCGGCAGCGCCGGCACCGCGCCCATCGGGAACAGGGGCAGCTTGCGCAGCGCGCGGATGCCGGTGCCGTCGAGGATGGCCTGATCGGCCGCCTTCGCGGTCTGCTCGGCCTTGCGGGTGAGCCCCTTGCGCATGGCCTTGCGCGTGTAGCGGTCGGGCCGCGACAGCTGGCCGGCCGCGACCATCAGCCGCCGGCGCAGCTCGTCGGACAGCTCGGCCACGGCCTCGGGCTGTTCGGCGAAGCGCTCGAGGAGCTCCACCAGGGCGATCTGCTGGTCAGGCGCGGACATCGTCTCCGAGTGCGGCTCTTAGCACCGCCGGCGCCCCGACGGAACCCACACCGTATATATACGGCTCCATGCGACCTGTCGCGATCCTGGCCCTCGCCGCGGCGTGCTCGACGCCGGGCCAGCCGCGCCGGCCCGCCCGCGCGCCGGCGCCACCGCCGGCGACCGCGCCGGGCTACCACGCCCAGGTGCGGTGGACCGGCCACGGCGTCCCCCACATCGTCGCGGCCGACGTCGGCGGCCTCGGCTTCGGCCAGGGCTACACCCAGGCCCGGGCCCACCTGTGCGAGCTGGCCGACGACGTGGTGCGGGTGGCCGGCGAGCGCGCGCGCTACCTGGGGCGAGGCCCGGGCGACCGCTACCTGCGCAGCGACCTGGTGCACCGGCACCTGGGCTACCGCGACCGCGCCGCCGCGCTGCTGCCGACGGCGTCGGCCGACACCCAGGCGATGCTGGCCGGGTTCGCCGCCGGCTACAACCTGGCGCTGGCCCGCACGCCGGTCGCCCAGCAGCCGGCAGCGTGCCGGGGCGCGCCGTGGCTGCGTCCGATCACCGCGGTCGACGTGGCGGCCATCGGCCTGGCGCTCCAGGGCCTGGCGTCGACCCGGTTCCTGACCGACGCCATCGCCGACGCCGCGCCCGGCGCGACCGGCGCCCCGCTGCCACCGGCCGACGGCGGCGCGTCCAACGCGTGGGCCATCGGCGCCGAGCGCACCGCCAGCGGCGGCGGCATCCTGATCGGCAACCCGCACTTCCCGTGGCACGGCGATCTGTTGTTCCACGAGGCCCACCTCACCATCCCCGGCCAGCTCGACGTGTACGGCGCAGCGCTGGTGGGGGCGCCCATGCTGCAGATCGCGGCGGCGCCGCGCCACGCCTGGTCGCACACCTTCTCGGCCTCGACCCACATGGTGGTGTACCGGCTGGCGCTGACCGCGCAGAGCGCGCTGCGCTACCGCCACGGCGACGACACCCTGGCCATCTCGCCGGTGCGCTACACCATCGCGGTGGCCGGCGAGGCGCCGGTGACGCGCACGCTCTACCGCACGGCGGTGGGCCCGATGATCACCACCGCCGCGGCCCGGTGGGATGGCCCGGGAGGCCACGCGTTCACCGTGCGTGACGTGGCCGCCGGCGGCCTGGCCGCGATCGACCAGTACCTGGCGATGGCCCGGGCCCAGAGCCGCGCCCAGTTCGAGGCGGCGCTGGCGATGCACCACACGCCGTTCGTCAACACGATCTACGCTGACGCCGCCGGCGACGCGCTGTACGTCGACGGGTCCCGGGTGCCCGCGCTGTCGCCCCAGGCGCTGGCGGGGTGGAAGCTCTTGCGCAAGCTGGCCCCCCCGCTCGAGGAGGCCTGGCGCCAGGGACTGGTGGTGGTCGACGGCAGCGACCCGACCAACGACCTGATCACCGACGATGATCGCGCACCTGGCGCCATCCCGATCGACCAGGCGCCGCGGGTGCTGCGGCGAGATTTCGTGGCCAACGCCAACGACAGCTTCCGGTTCACCAACCTGGCCGCGCCCGAGACCACCGCGCCGGCCTCGCCGCTGTGGGGCGACGACGCCGACCGCCCGTCGCTGCGCACCCTGGCCAACCTGGCCGCGCTGGCGCCGGGCGCGGGCCCGGCCGGCGCCGACGACCGGTTCACGCTCGACGAGGCCGGCGCCGCCATGCTGTCGAACGTGTCGTTCCCGGCGGCCCGCCTGCGCGACGAGCTGGCGGCGGCGTGCGTGCCGCCGCCCGGCCGGCCCGATCCGATCGGCCCGGCCTGCGCGGCGCTGACCGGGTGGGATGGCCGGTTCGCCGTCGACAGCCGCGGTGCGCTGCTGTGGCGCGAGCTGGTCGACGTGCTGTCCGGCGGCGGCGCCATCCCGTGGCAACGCCGCTTCGATCGCCAGGCGCCGCGGCTCACCCCCGACGGGCTCGCGCTCGACCGGGCCCAGGTGCGGGCCGCGATCGATCGTGCCGCGGCCCAGCTGACCGCGGCCGGCCTGGCGCTCGACGCGCCGCTCGGCGCGGGCCAGCAGACCGCCGGCGCCACCGGCCCGCGCGCGGTCCCGGGTGGACGCGAGGCCGACGGGGTCGCCAACGTGGTCACGTGGAACGCCTTCGACGCCACCGCGCTGACCGCGCCTGCCGTGACCGCGCGCTACCCGGTCAACTTCGGGACCAGCTTCGTCCTGGCAGCCGAGCTGACCCCGACCGGGCGCACCGTCAAGGCCCTGCTCACGTACGGAAACTCCAGCGATCCGGCGTCGCCGTGGTATCGCGATCAGCTCGACGCGTTCGCGCGCGGCGAGCTGCGCCCGGTGCCGTTGACCGACGCCGCCATCGCCGCCGACCCCGCCTACCGACTCGAGGAGCTCGACACCCCATGACCGTCCGATCGCGCCTGCGTGGCGCCGCCATCTCTGCCTTCCTCGACAGCGACCGCCTGCGCCACACCCTGGCCGATGCCCGCCGCCGGGTCACCGGCGCCGAGCGCGCCGTCGACTTCTACTGCGACCTCGGCTCACCGGCGAGCTACCTGCTGGGCCAGCTGGCCCAGCGCCTGGCCGCGGCCTACCAGGTGCCCGTCCGGTTCCACCTGGTGTCGGGGCCGGCCGGCGACGTCGATCCCGCGCCGACGCTGCGGCCGGGCCACGCCGTGCGCGACGCCCTCGACGTCGCGGCGCGGTACGACGTGGAGTTCCCGGGCAAGAAGCCGGCCGAGCCCGGCTTCCTCAAGCGGGCCCAGCAGGTGCTGCTCAAGCCGCGCCCCGACGACGTGCAGCTCGCCGCCGCCCTCGAGCTGGCCCACGCGGTGTGGACCAACGACCAGAAGGCGCTGACCGCGCTGATGGGCCGCTACGGCCACGAAGATCAGATGTCGGTGCCGCCCGCGCTCGCCACCGGCTACGGCCGCCTGCGCAAGGCGGGCTTCTACCAGGGCGACGCGCTCCACTACGGCGGCGACTGGTACCTGGGCGTCGAGCGGGTCCACTACCTGGAGGCCCGCCTGGCCGCCGACACCGGCCGCACGGCGCCGCCGGTGCTGGCCCGCCGCCCCGCGATCCCGGCCGCCCCGCCGGCCCCGGCGGCTGACGGCGCTGCCCCGGTGGCCGCGCCGACGCCGGCCAAGCCCCTCGAGCTGTGGTTCTCGTTCCGGTCTCCGTACTCGTACCTGGCGCTGGCCCAGCTCGCGCCGGTGCTCGGGCAGTACGACGTCGAGGTGCGCCTGCGGCCGGTGCTGCCGCTGGTCGAGCGCGGCGCCCAGATGCCGTGGGTGAAGCGCCAGTACCTGGCCCGCGACGCGCACCGCGAGGCCGACCGGCTCGGCATCCCGTTCGGTCGCCTGGCCGATCCCCTGGGCGCCGGCGCCCAGCACGCGATCGCCATCCTGCGCAGCCTGCCCACGCCCGACCAGCGGCTGCGCTTCGCGCTCACCGCCCTGCGCGGCATCTGGGCCGAGGCGCTCGATCTGGCCGACTACGTCGACCTGCGCACGGTGGTCGAGCGGGCCGACCTCGACTGGGCCGCCGCGCGCGCCGCGCTCGCCGACGATGGCTGGCGGACCGAGGTCGCCGACGCCGCCGCCGATCTGAACGCCGCCGGGCTGTGGGGCGTGCCGAGCTTCCGCTACGGCGACTACGCCACCTGGGGGCAGGATCGCCTGCCGTACGTGCTCGACCGGCTGCCGCGCCGGTAGCAGGCCCGACGACCGCGCCGGCCGGCTACGGGCAGCCGGTCGGCCTCGGCTGGCCGTGGGCCGCCGCGACGATCAGCCGATAGCGCTGCGTCATCGACTGCTTCATCTGATCGATCGAGCCGCCGAACGCCGCCAGGTGCTCGATGAACTCCAGCTCGGTGGCCCCGGCCTCGCCGGCGCGCACCACGATCGAGCCCTCGATCAGCGTGATGAGGTCCGAGCCGAAGACCTTCTGGTAGCGGACCATCGCCAGCGTCGGCGCCTCGGGCGTGCCCTCGACGGTGCCGAACCGCCACAGCTCGTCCCACGCCACCGTGATCACCTGGTCCACCTCGTAGTGGATCTGGAAGCCGTACTCGTACTGCGGCTCGACGCCGAGCATCACGGCGTGGCGGTCGGTCGCACAGGTCGAGGCCAGGCGCTCGGCGTCCTTGACCACCGCCCACACCACGCCGGGCTCGGCCAGCACCAGGCCCCGGCCGTGGACGACCTTCTCGTCACTGCCCGAGCTGACGGTGCGCAGCTCCTCGATGCCGGCGCCGGCCTGGGGCGCGGGGGCGGTGTTGGCCTCGAGCGGCTCCAGCCCGTCGGGAAACACCGTCGTGATGTCGTCCTGACAGGCCGCGGCGAACACCAGCAAGGCCAACGTGGCACGCACGCCGCCAGTATCGCGCCGCCCAGGGCCGGGCGCAAGGCCTGGTCCGACCGGCCCCTGTCGGACCTGCGCGCCAGCGCTACCCCTGCCGCCGTTCCAGTGCGACACTACCGGAGGAATGCGCGAGCCGCGCCGGGATGAACCGTCCGAGACCTTCGGACCCTATGTGCTCTTCGAGTGCCTGGGGCGCGGGGGCATGGCGACCGTGCACCGCGCCAAGCAGACCGGCATCGAGGGCTTCGAGCGCCCGGTCGCGCTCAAGCGCATGCTGCCGTGGCTGACCAGCGATCCCGAGTTCGTGAAGTCGTTCGTGCGCGAGGCCCGGCTGGCGGCCCAGCTGCGCCACACCAACATCGCGCAGACCTACGACCTGGGAAAAGTCGACGGCGTCTACTTCATCGCGATGGAGCTGATCGCCGGCCGCGACGTGCGCGAGCTGTTGCGCCAGGCCCACAACACCGTCGGCGCCATCCCGGTCCCGATCGTCATCCACATCCTGTTCCAGATCTGCGACGCGCTGGACTACGCCCACAACTTCCGCGACGAGCAGGGCCGCCAGCTGGGCCTGGTCCACCGCGACATCTCGCCGGCCAACGTCATCATCGGCGAGGACGGCTGCGCCAAGCTGGTCGACTTCGGGGTGGCCAAGGGCTCGACGGCCACGCTGCACACCCAGAGCGGGATGCTCAAGGGCAAGTTCGCGTACATGGCGCCCGAGATGCTGCAGGGCCAGGTCGACGCCCGCTGCGATCTCTTCGCGGTCGGCGTGGTGGCGTGGGAGCTGCTCACCGCCAAGCCGCTGTTCGCCGGCGGCGATGACATGGAGATCCTGCAGCGGGTGACGTCGTGGGATCCGCCGCCACCGTCGACGCACAACCCGATGGTGCCGCGCGAGCTCGACGCCTGGGTCCAGATGGCGCTGGCCAAGAGCGCGGCGCGCCGGTTCCAGACCGCGGCGCAGATGCGGGCCGGCCTCGAGCTGGTGGCGCGGGTGCCCTCGATGCGCGCCACCGGGCCCGACGTGGCGGCGTGGATCACCTGGGCGTTCCAGCAGCAGAAGGGCAAGGTCGGCGCCGCGCCGGTGCCGATGTCCCAGGTCCCGGTGGCGAATGACGACAGCGTGGTCGTGACCGTCGAGCGCGCCGGCACGCCGCGGCCGACGTCGGATAGCCGGCCGCCCACGGTGCGCACGACCCGCCCGTCGCTGCCGGCGGTGCCGCCCGGCCTGGCGCCGGCCCAGACCCTGCTCGTCGACGACGCCGCGGTGGTGGCGTCGGCCGCCGCGCCCGTGGTGAGCGAGCGCAAGGCGACGGTGATGTTCGGCTCGGGCGCGCCGGTCCGCACCTCGAGCGGCTCGATCCCGGTGCCGCCGGCGGTGACCGCGGCGCCGTCGCAGCCCCAGCTCGCGCCGGTGACCCGGCCGCCCTCGCAGCCCCACGTCGCGCCGGTGCCCCAGCCCTACGCCGTGCCGATGACGGGCCCGGTGGTCGCGCCGGCGCCGATGGACGACCGCAGCCGCGCCCACAGCCGCCCCCCGCCGTCGCTGGGGCCGCACGCCACCATGATCGGCGCGGTGGTGCCCATCCCGGTGTCGACGCCGTCGGGGCGCTACGGCGCGGTGACTGCCCCGCCGCCGATGGTCGCGCCGACCACGGTGCCGCCGCCGGTGGGCGGTCCGCACCCGGGTGCGTCGAGCGCCAGCCCGCCGACGCCGGTCGCGCACCCGCAGGCGTACCCGACCCATCCGCTGGGCGGCGGCTACGGCAGCGCGCCGATCGCCGCCGAGCCCGGCGTCACCGCAGGCTCGCGCACGGTGGTCATGCCCGACGCCGCGGCCGGCACGCCGGCCTGGGCCACCGCGCCGCGCGGCGACAACCCGCTGCGCAGCGCCGAGTACCTCGACGCGGCGGCGGCCTACGGCAGCCAGCTGGCGCGCGGCACCCCCGAGCCCGCGGTCGCCGGTCGCCCCGAGCCCGCGGCCGGGCCCCCCACGCCCGCGCGCCGCGCCGGCAACGCCGGGCTGATCGTCGTCGTGGTGCTGGGCCTCGCCGCAGCGGTCGGCGGGTTCTTCGCGGTCCAGCACTGGCTGTAGCGCCGGTTCGCTGTAGGCTGCGCGCCATGGCCGAGTCGCTCACCGACAGCGTCACCGACCTGGAGATCCGGGTCGCCTACCAGGACCGCACCTTGGTCGAACTCGACGAGGTGGTGCGCACGCTGCACCGCCGGGTCGAGCAGCTCGAGGCGGCCCTGGTCGAGCTGCGCCAGAGCGTCGCCGACGCCCCGGCGGTCGGCCCCGGCAACGAACCCCCGCCGCACTACTGATGATCATGAAAAAGCGCATCGCCATCATCTCGACCGGCGGCACCATCGAGAAGACCTACGACGAGCTGACCGGCCTGCTGGCCAACAAGGTAGCCGTCCTCGACGTCATGCTCGCGTCGCTCCAGCTGGGCGGCGTCGCCGTGCAGCGGGTCCAGCTGATGAACAAGGACAGCCTGGAGATGACCGCCGACGATCACTTACTGATCGCCGAGACCGCCGCGCGCATGGCCCGCAGCACCGACGGCGTGGTGGTGGTGCACGGCACCGATCGCCTGCAGCACTCGGGCGAGAAGGTGGTCGAGCTGGTCGGCACCCCGCACACGCCGGTGGTGTTCACCGGGGCCATGCGCCCCTACCAGCTGCGCAGCACCGACGCCGTGCAGAACCTGACCGAGGCGCTGCTAGCGGTCCAGCTGGTACCGCCCGGCGTCTACGTAGCCATGCACAACCAGGTGCTGGCGTTCCCCGGCGTGGTCAAGGATCGCGACGCCGGGACGTTCACCAAGGCGTGACCGCGTCGCCCCGGCGATCGCCCGACGCGCGGCGCCGGTGACGGTGGCCGGTCTCGCGTGATATCTCACGCGCCATGAGCGAGTCTTCGATCCCGGTCGTCGATGTCCGCGACTGGCACGGCGACGCCACCGCCCGGGCCCGGTTCGTCCGCGGCGTCGGCGAGTCGCTGAGCGACATCGGCTTCTTCGCGCTGGCCAACCACGGCGTGCCGGCCGAGCTGACCAGCCAGGCCTACGCCACTGCCCGCGCCTTCTTCGCCTTGCCGCCGGCGACCAAGGCCCGCTACCACCGCGCCGGCGCCAAGGGCCAGCGCGGCTACACCGGCTTCGGCACCGAGCACGCCAAGGACTCGGCCGCCGCCGACCTCAAGGAGTTCTGGCAGGTCGGGCGGGTCGACGTCGGCGACGACCACGAGGTCCACCAGCCGTTCGGGCCCAACCTGTGGCCCGACGCCGACGTGGCCACGTTCCAGCCGGTGATGACCGCGCTGTACCGCGCGCTCGACCACCTGGGCCGGCTGTGCCTGGAGGCCGCGGCGCTGCACCTGGGCGAGCCGGCCGACGCCTTCGCCAGCATGGCGGCCGACAGCGACACCATCGTCCGCGTCATCTACTACCCGCCCACCGTCGGCGCGCCGCCCGGCGCGGTGCGGTCGGCGGCCCACGAGGACATCAACCTCATCACCCTGTTGTCGGGTGCCACCGCCGAGGGCCTCGAGCTGCTGCGCCGCGACGGCACGTGGATGCCGGTCCACGTGTCGTTCGATCACATCGTGGTCGACGCCGGCGACATGCTGCAGAACGTGACCAACGGCCTGTACCGGTCGACCACCCACCGGGTGGTGAACCCGGCCGACGCCTCGACCGATCGCTACTCGATGCCGTGCTTCATCCACCCGCGCAAGGCGGTCGACCTGACGCCGATGCCGTCGGCCATCGCCCGCACCGGCGGCGTCGCCCGCTACCCCAGCCTCGACGCCGGGACCTACCTGGCCCAGCGGCTGGCCGAGATCGGGCTGGGCTGAAGCCTCCCCCGCGCGCCGCCGCCGTGCGATACCGTCGGCCATGGCTCGCGTCCTCGGCTTGTTGTTCGCCGCCGCGCTCGTGGCGGGCCAGCTCGGCCCGGCCCACGCCAACGGCCGGTTCCCGCGCACGGTGAAGGTGGTGTTCCAGCCCGGCGATCCCCAGGTGGTCGCGCTGGGTGCCACGTTCGGGCTGCTGGTGTCGTCCGACGGCGGTGCCACCTGGCGCTGGATCTGCGAGAGCGCGGTCGGCTTCGCCGGCACCTTCGATCCCGACTACGAGCTGTCGCCGTCGGGGGCGATCTTCGCCACCACCTTCGACGGGCTCAAGGTGCTGCGCGACGGCTGCACCTGGCAGCCGGTGCCCGGCCCGCTGGGCACCACCTTCGTGTCGGCGGTCGCGGTCGGCCCCGACGGCACCATCTGGGCCGGCACCTCCGACAGCGTGCTGGGCAGCGCGCTGTACAAGAGCACCGACGACGGCGTCACGTTCACCCCGACCGCGATGGTCGGCCAGCTCGGCGACTGGTGGAACTCCATCGAGGTCGCGCCCAGCGACCCGCAGCGGGTGGTGGTCACCGCGTTCCGGCTCGCCAACGCCCAGCCGCGCGAGCGCCTGCTGTTCCGCACCGACGACGGCGGCGCCCGCTGGGACCCGCTGCCGACCACCGCGTTCGTCGGCACCAACAACTCCGACCTCGACGTGGCGGCCATCGATCCGGCCGACCCCGACCACGTGTTCATCCGCATGACCAACGCCGGGCCCACGCTGTCCGAGGCGTTGTTCGTGAGCACCGACGTCGGGGCCGCGGCGCCGACGTGGACCCGGGTGCTCGACGTGGCCGACAACCTGACCGGGGTGGTGGTGCGGCCGGGCGGCGAGGTCCTGGCGGCCACCCCGTCGCTGGGCCTGCAGCGCTCGACCGACGGCGGCGCGACCTTCGCGCCGGTGCCGGGCGTCACCCTCGAGGGCCGCTGCCTGGCCCAGCGCCCCGACGGCCAGCTGTGGATGTGCACCAACAACCTGCCGCCCGACGGCGCGGCGATCCACGTGTCGGCGACCGGCGCCGCCGGCAGCTGGACCCGGCTGTTCGGCTTCAGCGAGATCGTCGGGCCGGTCCGGTGTGCGGCAGGCACCGTCCAGCACGACGACTGCGAGCTGGTGCTGTGGTGCGGCCTGCAGGAGAACCTGGGCATCACCTCGACCGAGATCGACTGCCAGGTCGCCCCGCCCGACGCCGGGATCGACGCGACCACCGGCGGCGGCGGCGGCGGCAAGGGCTGCTGCTCGACCGGCGGGAGCCCGGGGCTCGAGCTGCCCTTGGCCGGCCTGGGCCTGGCCGGCCTGGTGCGGCGGCGCCGGCGGCGCGGTCAGCCCGGCGGCGTGCGCGCGGTGAGGTAGCCGCGGCCGCGCTCCATGAGGGCGCGGAAGCCGTCGCTGTCGCCGGCGCGGACCACCGAGCGGACCTTCTCGACCGCGTACAACAGCGCCGCCAGCGACTCGGTGCCGTAGTCGTTGAGCCGCTGGATCTCGAAGTACAGGTCAGGGTTCTCGTTGGCCACGTTGGCGGCGATGCGCAGCTGGGCGTCGAACGTCGTCGACGACAGCGTGGCCAGGCGCGGCGCGGCCTCGCCGCTGTCGGCCAGCGCGGTGAAGAACGCGATGTTGAGGGCGTGCGACAGGCCCAGCACGTAGGCGATCAGCCGGTCGTGGCTCTCGAGGTCCATGTCGACCAGGGTGGCCATGGTCGACGCGAACAGCTCACGGGCCACCGCGGTGGCCGCCGGCACGCCGACGTCGACGAAGATGACGTGGCGCCCGCTGAGCAGCTCGGTGTCGGGGCCGAACATCGGGTGGACCGAGGTGACCCGGCCGCCGGCCGCGGCCAACGCCGCCAGCCCGCCGCGCAGCGGGCTCTTGAGCGAGCCGACGTCGAACACCACCCCGGCCGGCGGCGCCGCGGCCAGCTCGGTCAAGATCGCCGCCGTGGCCGGCATGGGCGTGGCCACCACGACCAGCTCGTGGGTGAGCGGCACGCTCCGCCAGTCGGCCACCGACGGGAAGCCGTCGACCGGGCCGCCGGGATCGGCGATCTCGACCTGGTACCCCTGGGCCGCCAGGAACCGCGCGAACCATCGCCCCATGCGGCCGGCGCCGCCGATGACCAGCACCCGGCGCCCCGAGCCGGAGCCGGTCGCCGCGACGCGATCCCGCTCCTGGGCCGCCAGCGAGGCGCGGATGAGCGTCAGCATCAGCTCCTCGCCCAGCGCCGACGGCAGGCCCAGCTCGGCGGCCTGGGCCCGGGCCCGCTCGATCACGTCGCGCTCCTGGCGGAAGTCGCGCACCGCGACGCCCGCGGCCTGCTTGGTGCGGCCGATCTGCTGGGCCAGCTCCTGCCGCCGCGCCACCGCGGTCAACACCGCCCGATCGATCGCCGCCAGCTCGGCGCGCAGCAGGTCCAGGTCGGTCACGGTGGTCAGCTCACTGTCCGGCGGCCGGACAGGTCACGTTGCCGAAGGTCATGGTGATCGGACCGGCGGCCTGGAACGTGCAGCCGCCCGGCGTCAGCACCGGGTTCATCAGGCCCTCGACGCCGGCGAAGGTGGCGTCGCGCAGGACCGCGGTGAAGCCCGCGGTCTGGCCGGTGGCCGCGTCGGCCAGGCAGATCTTGGTGAAGGTCAGCGTGCCGGCGGTGGCGTAGAACGCGGCGGCCGGCGTCTGGGTGTTGATGTCGAGGTCGTAGCCGAAGGCCACGAACGGCGGGGTGCCCAGGTTGGTGCCGTCCAGGGTCACCGGCACGTCGACGGTCGTGTCGGCGGTGACCCGCCCCACCACCAGGGCGTCGATGGTGGCGCCGAAGTAGCCGCCGAGGCCGATGGTCGCGCCCGGCAACAGCGTCGAGCTGACCATCTGCTGCAGGAAGGACGGCGCCGCCGGGATGGTGACCGTCGGGCACCCGCACGCGCTGTTGGAGCACACCTGGCCGCCCGTGCAGGTGGTGGTGCAGTCGCCACAGGCCTGCTCGTTGGACGAGGTGTCGACGCACTCGGCCCCGCACATCATGCGCGGCGCGCTGCACGCCGGGAGCGCGGCGTCGATGGCGGCGTCGATCGGGGCGTCGATGCTGGCGTCGACCACCACGATCGGATCGCCGCCGCCGCCACCGCACGCGGCGACCAGGACGCAGCCGAGGCCGCAGAGCAACGAGGACAGAGCACGAGTGGGCATGGGAGACCTCCGGGGGTGTGCGGCGCCACGACCGGCGCGGGCCGATTCACGCACACGCCGGCGGCGCCGGCAAGCATTCCGGTCCGGCTGACTGGCCATCCGCGGTCCCGTGCGATACACGAACCGGCCATGGCGCGCACACCGACGCCAACCTGGTTCTTCGCGCTGGCCGTGGTCCGGCTCGGGCACCGGTTCCTCATGACCCAGGAGCGCAAGTACGGCGCCAGCTGGTCGATCCCGGGCGGCCGGGTCGAGCCCGGGGAGACCCTGACCGCGGCCTGCGTGCGCGAGGTGCTCGAGGAGACCGCGGTGCCGGTCCGGCTCGACGGCATCTACCGCATCGAGCACGTGGCCAACGGCGCCACCTCGCGCATCCGCGCCATCTTCGCCGCCACCCCGTGCGACGACTCGCCGCCCAAGTCGGAGCCCGACGAGGAGTCGCTGCAGGCGGCGTGGATGACCCTCGACGAGATCGCCGCCCTGCCGCTGCGCGGCGCCGATCTACGAGCGCTGCTCGAGGCCATCGCCGACGGCCAGCCGATGTTCCCGCTCGAGCTGTTGGGCGACGAGCTGTCGATCTGAGCGCCGGGGTCAGTCGCGCTCGCTGCGCAGCGACCGCTGCATCAGCTTCATCATGGCGTCGCGGGCCGGCACGCCCTCGTGGACGATGGCGTACATCACGTCGGTGATGGGCGCCGGGACCGCCAGCTTGCGGGCCAGCTCCCAGGCGACCTTGGTGGTCTTGACGCCCTCGGCCACCATCCGCATCTCGGCCAGGATGTCGGCCATGGTCTGGCCCCGGCCCAGGGCCAGGCCGACCTTGCGGTTGCGCGAGGTGTCGCTCGAGCAGGTCAGCACCAGGTCGCCCATGCCCGACAGGCCGGCGAAGGTCACCGGATCGGCCCCCATGGCGACGCCGACCCGGGTGATCTCGGCCAGGCCGCGGGTGATGAGCGCGGCCCGGGCGTTCGAGCCGAAGCCCAGCCCGTCGGACACGCCGGCGGCGATGGCCACCACGTTCTTGATGGCGCCGCCGACCAGCACCCCGATGACGTCGTCGGTGGAGTAGGTCCGGAACCGATCGGTCGACAGCGCGCGCTGGACCAGGGCGGTGGTCTCGGGATCGCGCCCGGCCAGCACGATCGCCGACGGCATCCCGCCGGCGATCTCGGCGGCGAAGGTCGGCCCCGACAGGAAGGTGGCGCGCGCGGCGACCCGGGCCGGGAAGATGTCGGCGTAGACCCGGTCGATGGTCTGCAGTGTGCCGTCCTCGAGGCCCTTGGACGCGTTGACCACCACCACGTCGGGGTCGAGCCAGGCGGCCGCGCGGCCCAGCACGTCGCGGATGGCGTGCGACGGCGTCACGCCGACGACGATGGCCTTGCCGCGCACCACCCGCTCGAGGTCGGCCGACACGTCGATCGACGGCGGCAGCGGGAAGCCCGGCAGGTAGGCCTGGTTGGCGCGGCTGGCGGCCAGCTCGGCGGCGGCGGCCTCCCCCCGGCACCACAGCGCGACCCGGTGGCCGGCCGAGGCGGCCAGGATGGCGAGGCAGGTGCCGTAGCTGCCGGCGCCGATGACGGCGACGTCGAGGGAGGTCGGGCGATCGGGGGCGGGCATCGCTCCGAACCTACCTCATCCCGAGCCGAGTTCGCCCACCACCGGCGAGGCCAGGACGGCGCGGTCGCGCCCGGCCCGCTTGGCGGCGTACAGCGCGTCGTCGGCGGCCCGCACCAGCGCCTCGGCGTCGGTGGCGTCGTCCGGAAACGACGCGACCCCGACCGAGATCGACACCCGCCCCATCGGCTGCTCGCCACCGTGGGCGAACCGGAACCCGGCGATCCGTTCGCGGATGCGCTCGGCCAGCTTGGCGGCGGTGAACTTGGCGGTGTCGACCAGCACCACCCCGAACTCCTCGCCGCCGTAGCGCGCGACCAGATCGTTGGCGCGGCGGCCCTCGGTCAGGAGCCGGCCGATCTGGCGCAGCACCTCGTCGCCCGACGGGTGACCGTGGTGGTCGTTGTAGTGCTTGAAGTGATCGACGTCGATCATCAGCAGCGACAGCGGCAGGCCGTTGCGGGCCGAGCGCTCGACCTCGAGCGCCAGGCGCTCGTGGAAGTGGCGGTGGTTGTACAGGCCGGTCAGGCCGTCGGTCACCGCCAGCTGGGCCAGGCGGGCGTTGGCCTCGGCCAGCTCGTGAGTGCGCTCGTGGATCTTGGCCTCGAGCTCGCGGTTCATCTCGAGCAGCGCCTGGTTCTTGGCCGACAGGGTCGCGATGAGCTCCCGGTTCTCGGCGGTGAGCCGGTACTGGCGCAGCAGGTTCTCGACCACCAGCCGCAGCGACGCCTCGTCCCACGGCTTGGCCAGGTAGTGGTTCAGGTTGGCGCGGTTGATGGCGGCCACCACCGCGTCGAGGCCGGCCTGGCCGGTCAGCAGGATCTTGGTGGTCGACGGGCTGCGCCGATCGACCAGCTCGAGCAGCTCGACGCCCTTCATGCCCGGCATGATCTGGTCGGCGATGACCACGGCCACCTTCTCGCCGTCGCGCTCCAGCTCGTCGAGCAGCTCGAGGGCGTCGGGCCCCGACGACGCGGTGGCGATCTCGCACTCGTGGCCGAAGCGCGCGGCCAGCTGCTGCCGCAGGGCGTGCAGCACGCCCTCCTCGTCGTCGACGCACAGGATGGTCTCGCGCGGGCTCACGCCGACCCTCCCGGCGCTGCGGCGGCCGCCGGCGGCGGCACCTGGCGCGGCAGCCACACCGAGAACGCGGTGCGCCCCGGCCCCGACTCGCACCACACCCGGCCCCCGTGCTTGGCGACGATCTGGGCCACGATGCCCAGCCCGAGGCCGGTGCCTTCGCCCTTGGGCTTGGTCGTGAAGAACGGCTCGAAGATCCGCGGCAAGACCTCGGCCGGCACGCCGGGACCGTCGTCGACGATCCGCACCACCACGCCGTCGACGGCGCCGGCCGCCGGCTCACCCGGGGTCGGCGCGAACCCGGCCACGCCAACCTCCGCCGGCGCCGGCGCCACCTCGGTCTCGATCGTGATCGTGCCACGCTCGCCGCAGGCCTGCACGGCATTCTGGATCAGGTTGGTCCACACCTGATTGAGCTCGTCGACGAAGATGGGCACTGCGGGCAACGGGGCGAAACGCCTGACCAGCGTTATATCACGCACCGCGTAGCCCAGCAGGGTGAGGGTGGTCTCGATCCCCTCGTGGACGTCGGCGCCGACCCGGGTCGGCTCCTCGTCGAGGTGCGAGTAGGTCTTGAGCGCACCCACGATGCGCTGGATCCGGACGATGGCGTCGGCGATGATCAGCGAGCTGCGGTGCACGTCGGCGTACTCGACCAGGTACACCAGCGTGGCCTCGGCCGCCGCCGCCGGCGCCGCCGCCAGCAGCGCGGTCACCCCGGCCGGTTGAGCCCCGGCGTCGGCCAGCCGGTTGCCGAGCTCGGTCGCTGCGTCGCCCAGGACCGGCGCCAGGTGGGCGCGCAGCTCGCGGGCCGCCCGTCGGACGCCCGGCCCGGTCGGCATCCGCTCGCCGGCGAGCTGGCGCGCGCTGGCCTCGATCCGGGCAAACAGCGCCCGCCGCGCGGCCGGATCGGGCACCGCCGCCACCAGCTCGCCCATCGGCTGGGCCAGGTGGGCGATCGCCGCGGTCATCCCCTCGACCGCGCCGCGGATCGCCGCCGAGGGCGAGTTGATCTCGTGGGCCACGCCGGCCACCAGCAGGCCCAGCCCGGCCATCCGCTCGGACAAGACCAGCTGGGCCTGGGTGTTGCGCAGATCGCCCAGCGCCCGGCCCAGCTCGCCGTTGATGGCGGTGAGCTCCGCGGTGCGCAGCCGCACCTTGCCCTCGAGCTCCTCGCTGGCGTCGCGCACCTGGGCGTACAGCCGGGCGTTCTCGATGGCGGCGCCGGCCTGGTCGGCGAACGTGGCCAGCAGGTTGGCGTCGGCCTCGAGGAACGGGCGGCTGGTCCGCGGCCGGCCCAGCACCAGCACGCCGACCACCACCCCCTTGCGTTCGAGCGGCGTGGCCATGAGCGAGCCGTCGATGCCGGCGGCCATGGCGGCGTCGCGCCGGCGCGGATCGGCCTCGGCGTCGTCGATGCGCAGCGTGGCGCGCAGCCGCGCCACCTGGGTCGCCACCGGGGTCAGCGCGCCGGCGTCGACCTCGTCGCCGCCGCCCAGCGACGCGCCCGGCTCGGACCGCCGCACCCGGGCCGCCGCCACCGTCACCCGCGGCTCGTCGGCGCGCAGCCCCGGCGCCACCGCGAACAGCGCGCACACCCGGGCGTCGAACACCCGCGCGATCGACTCGACGATTTTGCCCGACACCTGATCGAGGTCGATCACCGACGACATCGCCCGGCCGGCGTCGTGGAGCGCCACCATCTCGCGCATGCGGGCCGCCAGCCGCTGCTGGTTGACCTTGAGCGCCGAGGTCATGTGCTTGAACGCCATCGCCAGATCACCGATCTCGTCGCCGGCCGGCACGTCGATGACGTGCTCGAGCTCGCCGCGGGCGATGGCCACCGCGCCGCGGTGCAGGGTGGCGATCGGTCGCCCGACCCGCCGGGTCAACAGCGCCGACAGCCCGAGCGCGAACACCAGGGCCACCGCCACGCCGATGGCCAGCGACCGGAACGCCACCTGCTGGGCCCGGGTCAGCGACCGGCGATCGATGGCCACCGCGAACAGGCCCACGGCGCGGCCGCGGTCGTCCTCGAGCGCGGTCCACGCCACCGCGTGCTCGCGGCCGGCGATGGCGACGGTGACCACCGGGTGGCGGCGCTCGCGCACCTGCTGCAGCACGCCGGGCGGCACCTGCAGCGCGCTCAGGCGCCGGCCGTCGCGGTCGCGCACCGTCGAGGTGGTCACGCCGGCGTTGAGGCTGCCGATCAACACGTCGACCCCCAGCGCGCCCTTGATGCCGTCGGCGAACGCGCCGTCGAGCGGCACCGACAGCACCACGGCGCCGGCCAGCTCGAGGCCCGGCGTGACGATCGGCGCCGCGGCCCGCACCACCACGCCCTTGGGCGACAGCTCGAGCGTGACCCGGCGCGACCACGCCAGGGCCTGCTGCACCGCCGGCCCGGCCGCGTCGACCGCCAGCTCCGAGAAGCGCGCCTCGTCGCCGCCGATCACCTCGCCGGTCACCACCCGCCCGTCGGCGCTGAACACCTGGACCAGGGCCGATGGCAGGTGCGGCCCGGCCTTGGCCAGCACCGCGTGCACCGCGGTCGAGCTGTCGGCCACCGCCGCCGCCAGGGACTCGTCGTCGCCCAGCTGGACCGCGTCGGCGCCCAGGCGCTCGACCGCGCGCAAGGTCAGGTTGAGCCCCACGTCCAGCTGGCGCTCGACGTCGCCCTGCAGCCCGCGGTCCAGGCTGCCCAGCACCACGCCCGACGCCAGCGACGCCACCACCAGCATCGGCAACAGCGCCGCCACCGACAGCGCCAGCGCCAGCTTGGTGCGCAGCCGCGCGCCGGCGATCTGGCGCAACGGCCAGCCGACCGCGCCGACCACGCGGCGGACCAGGCTGCGGCGGCTCATCGCCCGGCCCGTCGGATCGACGCGAAGTCGATGTGCCCGCTGGGGTTGACCAGGATGCCGGTGATGTCGGCCCGCGCCGCGATGGTGACCTGCGAGTGCGCCAGCGGCACCCACGGCGCGTCGACGCCAATGCGCCGTTGCGCCTCGGCGTACAGCGCCAACCGCTGGTCGCGATCCTCGACGCGCTGGGCCCGCCGCAGCAGCGCCGACACGTGGGCGTCGCGGTAGAAGGCGATGTTGCGGGCGATGCCGGGCACAGTGTTGTTCATGTCGAACAGCAGGTAGAGGTAGTTGTCGGGGTCGCCGCTGTCGCCGACCCACCCGGCCAGGGCCAGGTCGTGGCGGCCGCTCTCGGTGTCGGCCCGCTGCGCCGCGAACGGCTGCAGCACCAGCTCGACCTTGAGCCCGACCGCGGCCAGGTTGGCCTGGATGATCTGCGCCACCTGGGCCGGGTTGGGCAGGTACGGGCGCGGCGTGGCCGGCGCGTACAGGCGGTAGACCCGCCCCAGATCGATGGCCCCCTCCGCCGCCAGCGCGGCCAGCGCCGCCCGGGCCTCGGCCGGCGCGAACCGGGCCCGGGCCGGCGACAGGCGCCCCCACTGCGTCGGCGGCAGCGGCCCGTCGGCCACCACCGCGAGCCCCAGGTAGGCCAGCCGGACGATCGCCTCCTTGTTGATCGCCAGCGCGATCGCCTGCCGCACGTCGCGCCGGTCGAATGGCGGCCGCATGCAGTTCATCGCGAGGTAGGTCACGTTGTTGGCCGGCGGCCGGTGCAGCAACAGCCCGGGGTGCAGGTCGAGGAACTGCGACTCGCTGGGCAGAACCGCCAGCGCCAGATCGACCGCGCCGCTCTCCAGATCGATCAGCCGCTGGCGGGCGTCGGGGATCACCTCGAACACCACCCGGTCGAGCAGCGGGCGCGGCCCCCAGTAGCGCGGGTTCCGGGCGATGATGATCCGCTCGCCGCGATCCCAGCGCTCGAGGCGGAACGGCCCGGTGCCGACCGGGTGCTCGCCGAACTCGTCGCCCCACCGCGCGACCGCCGTCGGCGACACGATCGACACCGGGTACATCGCCATGTTGGCCAAAAGCGGCGCGAAGCGATCGGCGATGGTGATGCGCACGGTCGCGGGGTCGACCGCCTCGACCCGCTCGATGTTCTTGTAGGCGTTCTCCCAGTAGCCGAACTTGCCGCGGTGGAACGGGTGGGCCGGATCGCGCTGGCGCTCGAAGCTCCACTCGACCGCCGCGGCGTCGAGCGGCGTGCCGTCGTGGAACACCACGCCGGGGCGCAGGTGGAAGGTCCACACCCGGCCGGTCGGGTCGACGTCCCAGGCCAGCGCCAGCCCCGGCTCGATCTCGCTCGAGCCCGGGCGATACCGCACCAGCGTCTCGTAGATCTGGCCGATGACCTCCGACGACTCGTTGTCGGTCGGGCGGGCCGGGTCGAGCGAGCTGGCGTCGAGCGCGCGGGCCACGACCAGGGTCCCCGAGCGCTCGGCGCCGGCGGTGCGATCGGGCGGCGCAAAGCCCAGCCGGTCGGGATCGCACGCGGCGACGACCGCCGCGCAGACCACGAGCAGGGCCCAGGGCTTTCGCATCACGCTGGAATCATAGCGGACCCAGTCGGTCGCTGCCGAGATTGACTCTCGGCTTTCGCTAACTTAGCCTCGCGTGGGGTAGCGGTCGGGATTCCCCCGACTTCGCGCTGAATCAGCTACGCCTCGTCCCCGTCACTCACAGGACCTCCGCATGATCCGAACGTCTCGCTCCGCTTTCGGCCTTCTCCTCGCGGCGACGCTGGCGACCGCCGGCTGCGACATGGGCCAGTTCACGGTCAACACGACCGCGAAGGTCCTGATCCGCGCGCAGCCCTCCATCAAGATGGAGTCCGACTACGATCTGGCGTCGCGGGCCATCCCCGGCACGCTCAAGACCGTCGAGGGCTTCTGGGTGGTCGACCCCGGCAACCCGATCCTGCGCGGCATCCTCGCCGAGGGCTACATCCAGTACGGGATCGGCTTCGTAGAGGACGAGTGGGAGCAGGCGCTCATCCGCAAGGACTTCGAGGCGGCCGAGGCCCTCGACGCCCGGGCCACCCGCATGTTCTTGCGCGGCATGAACTACGCGCTCATGACGCTCGGCAAGAAGTGGCAGGACGGCCTGTTCGGCGAGACCGAGGCGGTGGCCAAGCTGGTGGCCAGCGCGTCGCCGGGCCAGCGCACCGCGCTCATGTGGGCCGCGGTCGGCCTGGGCTCGATGATCAACCACAACAAGGACAACATGGAGCTGGTGGCCCAGGCGCCCACCGCCAAGGCCATGCTGCTCAAGGTGGTCGAGCTCGACGAGAAGCACCCGCCGAAGGACCCGGCCCTGGCCGCCCTGCCCCACGTGGCGCTGGGCATGCTCTACACCGCCAGCGGCGCCCAGACCGGCGGCGACGCCACCAAGGCCGAGCAGGAGTTCAAGAAGGCGCTCGACCTGACCGGCGGCAAGTACCTCCTCGCCCGGGTGAATTATGGGCGCCGCGTCGGCGTCATGACTCAGAACCGCCAGCTGTTCCATGACGAACTGGTCAAGGTGCTGCAGACCGACCCGGCCATCTGGCCCGAGCAGCGCCTCGCCAACGAGATCGCCCACCGGCGCGCCCGCCGGTATCTCAGCCAGGAAAAGGAGCTCTTCTAATATGCGCACGTCCGTCTTCACCCGTCTCGGCCTCGCCACCGCGGTCGCCGCCTCGCTCACCGCCGCCGGCACCGCCCGCGCCGAAAACATCGAGCTCCGCATGGCGACCCTCGCCCCCGAGGGCAGCTCGTGGATGAAGATCCTCGGCAAGGGCGGCGCCGAGATCGACACCAAGACCGAGGGCCGGGTCAAGCTCAAGTACTACGCGGGCGGCGTCCAGGGCGACGAGCGCGACGCGGTGCGCAAGATCAACCTGGGCCAGCTCGACGGCGCGGCGGTGACCTCGGTCGGCCTGTCGATGGTCGACGAGTCGATCCGCGTGCTCGAGCTGCCGCGCATGTTCGCCAGCGCCGAGGAGCTCGACTACGTGTCCGACAAGATGTGGCCGTACTTCCAGAAGAAGTTCGAGAAGAAGGGCTTCAAGCTGGGCGACCGCGGCGAGGTCGGCTGGATTTACTTCATGTCCAAAAGCGAGATGAAGTCGCTGAACGACGTGAAGAAGGCCAAGGTCTGGCTGTGGGGTGACGACGGCATGGTCAAGGCCATGTACCGCAAGCTCGGCGTGTCGGGCGTGCCGCTGGGCGTGCCCGAGGTGCAGCCGGCGCTGTCGACCGGCCGCATCGACGCCTGCTACTCGTCGCCGCTGGCCGCGGTGGCGCTGCAGTGGAACACCAGCGTCAAGTACATGACCTCGATGCCGATGAGCTACGCCATCGGCGCGACCATCCTCAAGCTCGACGTCTACAACAAGATCGGCGCCGACGACCTGAAGACCATCACCAAGATCACCCAGGGCATGCAGCGGACCCTGCGCAAGCAGATCCGCCGCGACAACGAGAGCGCCAAGAAGCAGATGATCCGCAAAGGCGTCAAGGTCAGCGAGACCCCCGCCGACATGATCGCCGACTTCGACAAGGCGGCCGAGGCGGTGTGGGCGGAGCAGGCCGGCAAGATGTACTCGCAGGCCGAGCTCGACATGGTGAAGAAGTACCGCGCCGAGTACCGGGCCAAGCACCCGGCCAAGTGAGCCGCGACGTCGCGCCGCGACGCGCTGGATGACGAACGCCGAGGCGGCAGGCCTCGGCGTCGTGCGTTTCGGAGCGGCGGCGGGGCCGCGCGGTCGGCGGCCTAGCGCCGGCCCTTGAACCCCATCATCCCCTGGATGACGGCCTCGCTGTCCTCGGCGACCTGGGCCTCTTCGCGGGCCCGATCGGCGCAGTCGCTGCATAGCTTGCGGACCTTGCCGGCGATCTTCACGGAGACCAGGGCGTCGACGTCGTCCTTGCACTCACGGCAGGTGGGCATCGTCAACAGTGTAGCGCAGGGTGGCCGACGGCTGAACCGACGCGGAAAAGCCGGCTGCCCCGTTGAGGCGCGTTCGCCCCCCCCGTACGATCGCGCCGTGGGGAACGACGAAGACACGCCCAAGCCTGACCTTCCCGTGGCGACCGTGGTCGCCGCCGCCGAGACGCTGGCGCGGGCCGACGCGGCGGCCGCCGCCGAGCCCGGTGTCGAGCCGCCCGAGCCGCCGCTGTCGCGCCGGCTGCGCCAGGTCGACGAGGCCATCGGCACCGGCGAGCGGGTGGCCATGACCGCGGTGTTCGCGTTCCTGGTGGTGCTGGGCTTCTATCGCACCCTGGCCGACGTGCTGTTCCACCAGCACGACCTGTGGGCGGTCGAGGGCATCCGGGTGAGCGTGTTCGCCATCGCCATGCTCGGCGCCGCGTTCGCCACCCACCACAAGCGCAACTTCTCGCTCGACCTCCTGTCGAAGGCCCTCAGCCCGGCCGGGCGGGCGGTCTTGCGCATCACGCTCAACCTGATCGCGCTCCTGGCGGCGGGGCTCCTGGCCTTCGGCGGGTGGCAGGTCAAGAAGATCCTGGCCCACGAGACCCACTACGAGCTGGTGCCGAAGTGGATGATCGGGTGGTTCGTCCCGCTGGCCGCCGGGCTCATCATCGCGCACCTCGTGCTGCACACCCTCATCGAGCTGGACTACCTGGCCCGCGGCCGCACCGCGCCGGAGCCCGAGCAGGCGGTGGCGTGATCCCATGATGACCATCGCGATCTTCATCCTCATCCTCGCGTTCGCCAGCGGCGCGCCGCTGTACGCGATCATGCTGCTGGTGGCGGCGCTGGGCGCGCTGTCGACCGGCCGCGGCTTCACCCAGGACTTCAGCGGCGCGGTCTACGAGTTCACCCGGCTCGGCACCGGCGACGCCGCCGACGTGTTCTCGACCATCCCGCTGTTCATCTTCGCCGGCTACATCATGGCGTCGTCGAAGACCGCCGATCGCCTGGTCCGGCTGTCGAACGCGGTGCTGGGCCCGGTGCCCGGCGGCCTGGGGCTGGTGACCATCGTGGCCTGCGCGATCTTCACCACGTTCACCGGCGCGTCGGGCGTGACCATCGTCGCCCTCGGCGGCCTGCTCATGCCGGCGCTGATCAAGCAGAAGTACCCGCCCCGGTTCGCGCTGGGCCTGGTCACCGGCACCGGCTCGATCGGGTTGCTGATCCCGCCGGCCCTGCCGCTGTTCATCTTCGGCACCGTCCTGGGGCTCCAGCAGGAGCTGACCAAGCAGTGGGCCGAGCAGAACTACCTGTGGGAGTGGGACACCAAGCGCTTCATCTTCGCCGGCATCGGGCCGAGCATGATCCTGTTTTTGTGCCTGGCCGCGGTGGTGATCGTGGTGGCCGTCGTCAAGAAGGTGCCGCGCCAGAAGTTCGACGCGGGCGAGGCGGCGGCGGCGTTCGTGCAGGCGCTGCCCGAGGTCGCGCTGCCATTCCTGATCATCGGCGCGCTGGCCAAGGGCTACGGCGGCATCGCCGAGATCGCGTCGCTCACCGTGGTCTACCTGATGGTGGTCGAGATGGTGCTGTTCCGCGACATCAAGCCGGTGGCGCTGTGGCACATCACCAAGGAGGCGATGGCGCTGGTCGGCGCCATCTTCATCATCGTGTTCGCGTCGTCGGCGGTGACCAACTACCTGGTGACCGCCGGCGTGCCCGCCAAGCTGGTGGCGTGGACCCAGGACCACATCGGCTCGCGCACCGGGTTCCTGCTGGCGATGAACGTGCTGCTCATCATCGTCGGCATGATGATGGACATCTTCTCGGCGATCCTCATCGTGCTGCCCCTCCTGGCGCCGGTGGCCTTCCGCTATGGCATCAACCCGTACCACCTCGGCGTGATCTTCCTGCTCAACCTGGAGATCGGCTACCTGACGCCGCCGGTGGGCCTCAACCTGTTCATCTCGAGCTTCAAGTTCCGCCGGCCGGTGACCGAGGTGGTGCGCGCGGTGCTGCCGTTCATCGGCGCGATGATCGTGGCGCTCATGATCGTGACGTTCTTTCCCGGCGTGACCACCGAGCCGCCGCCCGAGCCCAAGGGCAACCTGGCCGGCCTGGTCCAGGTGGTGAAGAACTCCAAGCAGGCGGTGGTGAACGTCAAGGAGGTGCTCCTGCCCGACGGCCGCACGCTGCGCCAGGAGGACTGCGCGGCGATCGCCGGCGAGTTCGAGCGCGACAACTGCCTGGGCGTGTTCACCGACGTGACCAAGTGTCGTGACCTGCCGGCCGACGAGGCCAAGACCTGCGCCGACACCGTGCTGGCCGACTACGCCGAGGCCACGGCGCCCCTCGACGACGACGGCGGCGGCGGGTTCGGCGATGACAACGACGAGGACACCACCGACGGCGACGCGCCCGATGGTGACAGCGACGCGGACGCCGGCGACGGGGCGGGCGACGGGGCGGGCGACGGCTCGGGTTCCGGCTCCGGTTCCGGTTCGGGTTCGGGCTCCGGTTCCGGTTCCGGCTCCGGTTCGGGCTCCGGTTCCGGTTCGGGCTCCGGCTCCGGCGAGTAGCGGTTCGCGGCATCCGTGATCGCGGTCCCGCCGGTCCGCGGTGGGTGCATGGTATGACCCGAGCGCTCGATGTCGCCGGTCCGCGCCGTCTGGAAAACCGTCCGTCCGCACCAGTGGGTGAAGAACCTGTTCGTGGCGGCGCCGCTGGTGTTCGCCAAGCACCTGGTCGACGCGCACTACCTGCTCCGCGCGGCGCTGGCGGTGCTGGCGTTCTGTGCGCTGTCGGGGGCGGTCTACGCGTTCAACGACCTGCGCGACGTGGAGGCCGACCGGGCCCACCCGACCAAGCGCCACCGACCGATCGCCGCCGGTCACCTGGGCGAACGCGCGGCGCTGATCCTCGCCGCGGTGCTGGCGACCGTGGGGCTGGGCACCGCGCTGGCGCTGGCGCCGATGGCCGGGCTGTGGGCCGGCCTGTACCTGGCCCAGAACCTCGCCTACAGCCTCAAGCTCAAGCAGGTGGCGTTCGTCGACGTCATGCTGATCGCCGCGGGCTTCATCCTGCGGGTCATGGCCGGCGGCGCGGCGATCGGCGTGGCGCCGTCGCCGTGGCTCCTGGCCTGCACCGGGCTCCTGGCCATGTTCTTGGGCATGGGCAAGCGCGCCCACGAGCTGGCCCGGGCCCGCGCCGCGGGCCGCGACGTCGGCACGACCCGCGCCGCCCTGGCCGGCTACCGGCCCCAGGTCGTCCAGGTGGCGATGGTCGTGCTGGCGTTGGCGACCATCGGCGCCTACGTCGCGTACACCCTCGACGCACACACCGTCGCGTACTTCGGCACCCGCAAGCTGGTGTGGAGCGCGCCGTTCGGCGCGATCGGCGTCGGCCGCTTCGCCTTCCTGACCCTGCGCACCCGCGGCGACGACAGCCCGACCGACGCCATGCTGCGCGATCCGCTGTTCCTGCTCAACCTGCTGGCCTGGGCGGTCGTGATCCTGGCGATCGTCTACTGATCGCCCGGGCGAGCTGCTAGAAGAGTCCGATGGCAGACCAGCCGCCCGCGATCGCTCGCCGCAAGGCCGACCACATCGAGGTCGCCGCGTCGGGCGCCGCCGACTTCGCCGAGCGCACCACGCTGCTCGAGCACGTCCACCTGCTGCACCAGGCGCTGCCCGAGCTGGCGGTGGCCGACCTGGACCTGACCGCCGAGCTGTGCGGCCGGACCCTGCGCGCGCCGCTGATGGTGACCGGGATGACCGGCGGCACCGACGAGGCGGCCCAGATCAACCGCGACGTGGCGGTGGCCGCCGCCGCCGCCGGCATCGCGATGGGTGTCGGGTCGCAGCGGGCGATGGCCGAGCACCCCGAGCTGCTCGCGACGTTCCGGGTCAAGGACGCGGCGCCCGACCTGGTGCTGATCGGCAACCTCGGCGTGGTGCAAGCCGGCCAGCTCGGCGTCGATCGCTGCGCCGAGCTGGTCGAGGCCATCGGCGCCGACGCGCTGGCCATCCACCTCAACCCGGCGCAGGAGCTGATCCAGGCCGACGGCGACCGCGACTTCCGCGGCGCGGTCGACACCATCGCCCGGCTGGTCGACGTCCTCCCGGTGCCGGTGATCGTCAAGGAGACCGGCTGCGGGCTGTCTCCGCAGGCGGCGGCCCGGCTCAAGTTCATCGGCGTGGGCACCGTCGACGTCGCTGGCGCCGGCGGCACCAGCTGGGTCGCGGTCGAGGCGAGGCGCGCCGCCGAGGCGTCGGCTGCGCGGGCCCTGGGCACCGAGCTGTGGGACTGGGGCGTGCCGACCGCGGTCGCGACGGTCGCGTGCGCCAGCCACGGGCTGCAGGTGATCGCCTCGGGCGGGATGCGCACCGGCCTCGACGTGGCCCGGGCCCTGGCCCTGGGCGCGGCCCTGGGCGGCCTGGCGGCGCCGGTGCTGCGGGCCCAGCGGGCCGGTGGCGTCCCGGCCATCACCGCGTTCCTCGACGGGCTGGTGGCGTCGCTGTCGGCGGTGATGCTCTTGACCGGCGCCCGCCGCCCGGGCGACCTGCGGGCGGTGCCGCGCCACCTCGGGGCGCCCCTGCGCGGGTGGCTCGACGATCTGGGGCTGCCGCCGACCGGCGTGGCGCGGCCGTGACCGCTTCGGCCTCGGGCACCGGGCCGGCGGCCGATGGGTCGGGCGGAGCCGACGGCTGGGGCGGGCGCGGGCTCGGCAAGATCATCCTCCTGGGCGAGCACGCGGTCGTCTACGGCCACCCCGCGCTGGCCGGCGCGATCGATCTCGACGTCCTCGCCACCGTGCGACGGCGGCCCGGCCCGCTGGTGCTGGCGGTCCACGGCGCGTTCGCGGTCGAGGTCGCCGCCACCGACGACCACCCGGTCGCGGCGGCCCTGCGGGTCGTCGTCGACGCGCTGGGCCAGGCCGGCGACGTCGGGGTGACCGCGCACGCCCGGGTGCCGGCCGGCGCAGGCCTGGGCTCGTCGGCGGCGCTGTGCGTGGCGCTGGTCCGCGCCCTGGCGCTGTACCTCGGCCGGTGCCTCGACGACGACGGCGTGGCGGCGCTGGCCAACCAGGCCGAGCGCTGCTTCCACGGCACGCCGAGCGGCCTCGACGTCGCGCTGGCGACCCGCGGCGGCCTGGGTCGGTTCGTGCGCGGGGCGGGCCTGACGCCGATCGCCGCGCCGCCGGTGCCGCTTGTGGTCGCCGCCAGCGGCGAGCCGCGCTCGACGGCCACGATGGTGGCGCGCGTCGCGGCGGCCCGGACCGCGGCGCCCGCCGCGACCGACGCCGAGCTGGCCCGCCTGGGGGCCCTGGCCGACGCCGCGGCGGCCACGGTCGCGGCCGGCGCCGACGCCTGGCCGGCCCTCGGCGCCGCGATGACCGAGGCCCACGGCCGGCTCGGCGCGCTCGGCGTCTCGACCCCGCGCCTCGACGCGCTGGTCGCCAGCGCGCTCGCTGCCGGCGCGCTCGGCGCCAAGCTCACCGGCGGCGGCGGCGGCGGCGCCGTCATCGCGCTGGCCCCGGGCCGCGAGGCCGCGGTCGCCGCGGCCTGGCACGCGCTCGGCGCACCGACCTTCACGACCACCGTCGGAGCACACCCATGATCGGGACCGCGATCACCGCCCGCGCCTGCGCCAACATCGCCCTGGTCAAGTACTGGGGCAAGCGCGACGCCGCGCTCAACCTGCCGGCCGCCGGCAGCCTGTCGCTCACCCTCGACGCGCTGACCACCGTCACCACCGTGCGCTTCGACCCGGCGCTGCCCGCCGACGCCATGCGGCTGGGCGGCGTGGCGGCGCCGCCGGCGGTGCTGGCCCGGACCAGCGCGTGGCTCGACCTGGTGCGCGCCCTGGCCGGCACCACCGCGCGCGCCACCGTCGACACCGTCAACCACTTCCCCACCGCCTCGGGGCTGGCGTCGTCGGCCTCCGGCTTCGCGGCGCTGGCCCTGGCGGCGAGCCGCGCCGCCGGCCTGGACCTCGACGGCGCCGCGCTGTCGAGGCTGGCCCGCCTGGGCTCGGGCTCGGCCGCCCGGTCGATCTACGGCGGCCTGGTCCGCATGGCGGCCGGCGGCCGGGCCGACGGCGCCGACGCCATCGCCCACCCGATCGCAGTCGACCCGGCGTGGCTGGGATCGCTGCGGATGGTCATCGCCGAGGTCGGCGGCGGCGCGCCCAAGACCCACGGCTCGCGCGACGCGATGGACCACTGCGCCGCGACCTCGCCGCTGTACGCCGCGTGGGTGGCCTGCGTCCCGGCCGATCTGGCGGCCGCCGAGGCGGCCATCGCCGCCGCCGACCTGCCGGCGCTGGGCGCCATCACCGAGGGCAGCGCCCTGGCGATGCACGCCGCCGCGATCGCGTCCCGGCCGACCGTCCTGTACTGGCAGCCGCCGACCCTGGCCGCGCTGGCGGCGGTGCGCGCGGCGCGCGCCGACGGCGTCGCCGCGTGGGCGACGATGGACGCCGGCCCGCACGTCAAGGTGTTGACCACGGCCGCCGACGCGCCGAGGGTGGCGGCCGCGCTGCAGGCGGTGCCGGGCGTGACCGCGGTGGCCACCGCCGCGGCCGGGTCCGGCGCGGAGCTTATGTGAGCTGGTCGGTCTCGGCGCCCGGCAAGGTCATCCTCGCCGGCGAGTACGCGGTGCTCGACGGCGGCACCGCCATCGTGATCGCGGTCGACCGCCGGGCCCGGGCCGCGCCGCAGGCCGCCCCGGTCGCGCCGTCGGAGTTCGTGGCTGCCGCTGCCGAGGTGCTGCGGACCGAGGCCGGCCCCGCCGCCGCCGCGGCGCTGGCCACCCTCCGCATCGACACCGAGCCGCTGCGCCACGACGGGGTCAAGCTCGGCCTCGGCTCGTCGGCGGCGGCCACCGTGGCCGCGGTCGGCGCCGCGCTGCACGCCGTCGGGCAGTTCGATCGGGCCCGGGTCGGCGCGCTGGCCCGCGCCGCCCACGCGCTGGCCCAGGGTCGCCGGGGCGCGCCCGGCAGCGGCGCCGACATCGCCGCGTCGACCTGGGGCGGCGCGCTGGCGTTCCGGCAGGCCCAGGTCGCGCCGCTGACGCTGCCCGCCGGGCTGGCCCTCGACTTCGCGTGGACGCGCTCCGCGGCCGACACCGCGACGCTGGTCAGCGCGATCGGCGCGGGCGCGGGTCGCCCCGGCGTGCGCGCGGCCCTGGTGGCGATCGCCGCTGCCGCCGACGACGTGGCCGCCGCCGACGACGTGGCCGCGGCGCTGACCGGGTTCGCGGCCGCCGCCACCGCCACCGCCCAGCTGGCCGATGCCACCGGCGTGCCGCTGGTGCCCCCGGCGGTGCGCGACCTGCAACGGCGGGTGGCGGCGCTCGGCGCCGTGGCCAAGACCACGGGGGCCGGCGGCGGCGACATCGTGGTGGTGGCCCGTCCGCCCGCGGTGCCGCGTAACGCGATCGCCCGCGCGATCGTCGAAGCCGGGTTATGGCAGTTGCCGCTCGCGCTCGATCCGACCGGGGTGGACATCACCACCGGCGGTGCGTAAGTTCCCGCGACGTGACGTCTCGCCTGCCCGGCTTCCACGCCCTGTCCGTCGACGAGCGCCGCGCCGTGCTGGCCGCGCGCGGGGTCGACCTGGCCGACCTCGACGGCGGCCTGGGGCTCGACGACGCCGCCGGGATGATCGAGAACGTGGTCGGCCGCTACGCGCTGCCGCTGGCGGTGGCCACCAACTTCATCGTCGACGGCGCCGACGCGCTGGTGCCGATGGCGGTCGAGGAGCCGTCGATCGTGGCGGCGGCGTCCAACGCCGCGCGGATGGCGCGCGCGGGTGGCGGCTTCACCACCACCGTCGCGCCGGCGGTGGTGACCGGCCAGGTCCAGCTGGTGCAGCTGGCCGATCCGGCGGCGGCGGTGGCTCGCTTGACCGCGGCGGCGCCGGCGCTGTTGGCCCGGGCCCGCGCGCTGGTGCCACGGCTGGTGGCCCGCGGCGGCGGACCGCTGGCGGTGACCGCCCGGGTGCTGGCGACCGGCCCCGGTCCCGACGGCGGCGTCGCGGTGGTCCACGTCGACGTTGACTGCTGCGACGCGATGGGGGCCAACCTGGTGAACACCGTGTGCGAGCTGATGGCGCCAGAGCTGGCGGCGCTGGTCGACGGCCAGGTCGGGCTGCGCATCCTCACCAACCTCACCGATCAGCGTACCGCGCGGGTGACCTGCCGCATCCCTCACGCGGCCCTCGGCGATGCGCGCACCGACGGCGCCACCGTGGCCGCGGGCGTCGCCGCCGCGTCGCGGTTCGCCGAGGCCGATCCGTACCGCGCCGCGACCCACAACAAGGGCATCATGAACGGCGTCGACGCGGTGCTGGTCGCCACCGGCCAGGACTGGCGCGCGGTCGAGGCCGGCGCCCACGCCTGGGCCGCCCGCACCGGCCGCTACGCCCCGCTGGCGACCTGGCGCGACGCCGACGCCCACCTGGCCGGCACCCTCGAGCTGCCCCTCGCGGTCGGCACGGTCGGCGGTGCACTCCACGTCCACCGTGGCGCGCGCGCGGCCCTGGCCTTGGCTGGCGTGAGCGCGGCGCCCCGGCTGGCCGCGCTGGCCGCCGCCGCCGGCCTGGCGTGCAACCTCGCCGCGCTGCGGGCCCTGGCCACCGACGGCATCCAGCGCGGGCACATGGCGCTCCACGCCCGCGCCGTGGCCCGCGCCGCCGGCGCCACCGGCAGCCAGCTCGACGCGGTGGCCGCCGAGCTGGTGGCGGCCGGCGACTTCCGGCCCGCCACCGCCGCCGCCATCGTGGCCCAGCTCGCGGGCGAGGGTGCTACCCTGCCGGTGAGGCCCACGTGATCCATCGTATCGGCGACCGCCGCGCCACCGCCCAGGCCGTCCCGCTGCCCCCGCAGCTGGAGCTCGACGCCTGCTACCGCTACTGCGAGGCGCTGTGCCGAGCCCACCGGCACAACTTCCCGGTGGCGTCGATCTTCGCGCGCTCGAACCTGCGCCAGCACATCTTCGCCATCTTCGCCTTCGCCCGGGTCGCCGACGACTTCGCCGACGAGCCGGCCTTCGAGGGACGGCGCGCCCGCGAGCTCGACCGGTGGGAAGAGCTCCTGCACCAGACCTACTTCGGGCGGCCACCCGAGCACCCGGTGTTCGTGGCGCTGGCGGCGACCATCAAGACGCTGGCGCTGCCGATCACCGAGTTCTCCCAGCTCTTGTCCGGGTTTCGGACCGACCTCGAGACCCGGCGCTACGCCACCTGGAACGATCTGCGCGCCTACACCCGCGAGGCGGCCGAGCCGGTCGGTCACCTGCTGCTCTACATCGGCGGCTACCGCGCCCCGGCGCTGCACGCCTACGCCGACGACCTGGCCACCGGCCTGGCCTTCGCGCGCCTCATCCAGGACATGCCGTCGGATCTGGCCCGGGGTCGCATCTACGTGCCGCAAGAAGACCTGCGCCACTTCGGCGTCAGCGAGGCCGACATCGAGGCGCGCCGCGCCACCCCGGCGGTGGGCGCGATGGTGCGCTACCAGGTCGCGCGCACCCGGGCGCTGCTCGAGCGGGCCCGCCCGCTGGTCGACGTGGTCGGCGCCGATCTCGCCGTCGAGCTGGCGCTCATGTGGCACGGTGGCAGCCGCATCCTCGACAAGATCGCCGACGCCGGGCCGCGGCTGTTCGCCGAGCGGCCGTGCATCCGCTCGGCCGACAAGGCCATCGTGGTGTCGCGCGCGCTGGCGTGGCGCGGCGAGACGCTCGGGCCGCGCGCGGTCGCGCTGCTCCGGCGGCAGTTCGTCGGTCACTGACCGGACGCGGGGGCCTCCGCGCCATGGGCGAGTCGGTGGCGCCGCTACGACAGCGCGACCCAGTGGTCCGACGCGGCCCGCAGCCGCTTGGCGAACGACTGGGGGAAGCACTTGATCACGTACTCGACCGCCTGCTGGGTCAGCTCGGCGTCGAGGGGATCGGGCACGTCCATGTTGCCGTCCTCGCTGTTGGGCCGGATGCCCAACCGCACGACCTCGGTGAGCCGGAGGACGTGGAGTCGGTTCATGAAGAGCGCGTAGGCGATGCCGAGGAACAGCTCTTCCTGGTTAGCGTCGAGGGCAGACATCGACGTAATGGGTATCACAGGTCGGGCCGACACGTCCCGCGCCAGCGACGCCCACCACAATCGACCGCCGCTGGCGCCGGCCGGCCTGGTACAGTCGGCGCCATGCGCTGGCTCTTGCTTGCGAGCGTCGGAGCGCTCGGACTGGCCGCTTGTGCGGGTGACACCGGGGACCAGGACCCCGGGCGCGTCACCCTGCACCGGCTCAACAACGCCGAGTACAACAACACCGTCCGGGATCTCCTGGGCACGGCGTTGACCCCGGCCAACGACTTTCCGGCCGACGACCGCGGCTACGGCTTCGACAACGTCGCCGAGGTGCTGCGGACGTCGCCGCTGGCGGTGGAGCTGTACCAGACCGCGGCGGAGGCCCTGATCGACGACACCCTGGCGGTGTCGACCGGGTCGACCACCCAGACCTTCGAGGTCACCTCCGACGCCGCGGTGGGAGCGGCGTCGGGCACCGGCTGGCTGCTGTTCACCAACGGCACCGCGTCGATCAACGTGCCGACCCCGATCGCGGCCACCTACCGCATCGCGGTCCGCGCCTACGGCCAGCAGGCCGGGCCCGACCCGGCGCGGATGTCGATCGAGGTGCCCAACCAGCCGGCCACCATCATCGACGTGACCGCCGTCGCCGCCAGCCCGGCCACCTACGAGATCACCGCCCCGCTGCCGGCCGGCACGGTCCAGGTCACGGTGGGCTTCGTCAACGACTACTACGACGCGGCCACCATGGCCGACCGCAACCTGTGGATCGACGACGTCACCGTCGAGGGGCCGCTCGACGGGCCGGTGATCGACGGCGAGCGCCGCGGTCGGCTGCTGGTGTGCGCCCAGCTCGACGACCGCGCTTGCCAGACCCAGATCCTCACCGGATTCGCGCAGCGCGCGTGGCGCCGGCCTCCGGCGCCGGGTGAGATCACCAGCCTGCTGGCGCTGGTCGACAGCGCGCTGGCCGAGGGCGACGACGCCGAGACCGGCCTGCGCCTGGCGCTCCAGCAGGTCCTGGTGTCTCCGCACTTCTTGTTCCGGGTCGAGACCGATCCCGACCCCGGCTCGCTGCTGCCCCACCCGCTCACCGACTGGGAGCTGGCCACCCGGCTGTCGTACTTCCTGTGGAGCACGATGCCCGACGCCGAGCTGTTCGCCGCGGCTGCTGCCGGGACGCTGTCGGACCCGGCCGAGCTCGAGCGCCAGACCCGACGGATGCTGGCCGATCCCAAGGCGATCGCGCTGACCGACAACTTCGCCGGCCAGTGGCTGTTCACCCGGGCGCTCGGCAACCAGGACCCCGACTACGAGCTGTTCCCCGCGTACGACCAGTCCCTCGAGGACGCGATGCGGGCCGAGACCCGCCGCTACTTCCAGGCGTTCCTCACCGAGGACATCCCCATGGATCAGTTCCTGGTGGCGGACTTCACCTACGTCAATGATCGCCTGGCGACCCACTACGGGCTGCCGTCGGTCGGCACCGACCAGCTGGTCAAGGTGTCTTTGGCCGACACCCCGCGCCGGGGCTTCCTGATGCAGGGCAGCTTCCTGCGGGTCACGTCGCGGCCCAAGCGCACGTCGCCGGTCCTGCGCGGCAAGTGGATCCTCGACAACCTGCTGTGTACGCCGCCGCGGCCGCCGCCGCCCGGCGTCGAGGGCCTGCCCGAGGTGTCGAGCGCCGGCTCGGTGCGCGATCGGCTCGAGGCCCACCGCACCAACCCGGTGTGCGCCAGCTGCCACCGGGTGATGGATCCGCTCGGCTTCGGCCTCGATCAGTTCGACGCCATCGGCCACTTCCGCACCGAGGACGGCGGCTTCCCGGTCGACGCCTCGGGCGACCTCGACGGCCAGCCGTTCGCCGACGGCCGCGAGCTGGTGCAGCTCCTGGCCAACGACCCGGCGGTCTACCGCTGCATGGTCGAGAAGCTCTACACCTACACCGGCCGGTCGCCGTTCCGCATCGAGGCCAGCGAGCAGATCGACGCGCTGACCCGGCGCTTCATCGACCACGGCTACGTGCTGAGCGATCTGATCGTCGACCTGGTGACGTCCCCCGCGTTTGTCGCGCGCCGAGGTGAGCCATGAAGATCAACCGTCGCCGGTTCCTGGGTGGCGCGGGCGCCATGTTGGCCCTGCCCTACCTCACCTCGCTGGCACCGCGGCGCGCGCGCGGCGCCGCCCCGGCCCAGCGCAAGCGCTTCGTCGGCTTCTACCTGCCGTGCGGCATCAACATGGTCGACTGGACCCCGGCCGCCGAGGGCGCCGCCTGGACCTCGCCGATCCTGGCCCCGCTCGATCCCTACCGCGCCCACACCCTGGTGCTGACCGGGCTCGACAACACCCCGGGGCGGTCGGACGGCGGCGGCGATCACGCCGCCGGCACCGGCGCGTTCCTGACCTGCACCCACGTGCGCAAGACCACGGGCGCCGACATCCACAACGGCATCTCGGTCGATCAGCTGCTGGCCCCGATCCTCAGCGAGGGCCTACCCTACCCCTCGCTCGAGCTCGGCACCGACGGCGGCGCCGCGGTCGGCGACTGCGACACCGGCTACAGCTGCGCGTACGCCCGCACCATCGCCTGGGCCGGGCCCACCACGCCGTTGCCCAAGCAGACCAGCCCGGCCGCGGTGTTCGACCGGATGTTCGCCGGCTACGATCCCACGGCCACCGCCGCCGAGCTGGCCAAGCGCCAGCGCTACCGCACCAGCGTGCTGGACGCCTCGCTCGATCAGGCCGCCGCGCTGCGCACCCAGCTGGGCAAGACCGATCAGGCCAAGCTCGACGAGTACATGGCGTCGGTGCGCGAGGTCGAGATCCGCGTCGCCCAGCCCGCGGTGGTGTGCCAGCCCGGCGAGCGGCCCGGCGCCGGCCTGTCGTTCCCGGCGCGGTCGCGGGCGATGATCGACCTGATGGCCATCGCCTTCACCTGCGACCTGACCCGGGTGGTGACGTTCATGCTGGGCAACGCTGGCTCGAGCAACACCCACCCGCAGATCGGCGTGACCGAGTCGCACCACGAGCTGTCCCACCACATGGACGTCCAGGCCAACCTGGACAAGCTGACCGCGATCAACACCTGGGAGGTCGGCGAGCTGGCCTACCTCGCCAGCAAGCTGGCGGCCATCGACGACGGCAACGGCCAGACCGCGCTCGACAACACCGCGGTGTTCTGCTCGTCGGAGATCGAAGACGGCAACGCCCACCGCCACACCAACATGCCGGTGGTGGTGGTCGGCGCCGGCGGCGGCACGCTCGCCACCGGGCTCCACCGTCGCTACGCCGGCCAGCCGGTGGCCGACCTGATGATCGCCCTCATGAGCGGCCTGGGCCTCGACCTGCCGACGTTCGGCGACAACGGCACCGGCCCGCTGGCCGGCATCCTGCGGGCGTGAGCACCGGCCCGGCGGCGCCGTGCGCCCGGCGCGTCGCCCCGCAGGTCGACGACCAGCGTGCCGTGGCGGTCGGCCGGTGGTCGAGTGACGCCACCACGGCGGTCCCCCGCCGGCCGGTCACCCACGCCTACGCCGCCCTGTCGTTCCTGGTCAGCGGCAGCGCCCACGTCGAGCAAGCTGGCGCGTGGCGGCTCGAGGCCGGTGACGTGATGCTGGTGCCGGCCGGGCAGCCCCACCGAGCGCTGACGCCAGCGCGGGCCGAGGCGTGGGGCCTGGCGCTGTGTGCGCCGTGCCTGATCGCCGATGGCGCCGCCGCGCTGCTCGAGCCGTTCGAGCGGGTCCGCGATGGCGCCGCCGCCGTGGTGCGCATCCCGGCCGCGCGTCGCGCGTTCTTGACCGGGCTGTTCCGCGAGCTGGCCGCTGGCGGCGAGCCGGCCGCCGCGGTCGGCGCCGCGGTCGAGCGCAGCCTGGTGACGTTGATCCTCCACGAGATCGATCGCGCGGCCGCGCCGCACCGGCCAGTCGGCGCCCGGGCCGGCGTGGTGGTCGACAGCCTGCGCTACATCGAGCGCAACTGCCTGGGCCGGCTCACCGTCGTGGACGTGGCCGCCGCGGTCGGGCGCAGTCCAGCCCACGTGACGACGGCGCTGACCCGCGCCACCGGCCGCAGCGCGGGCGCGTGGATCACCACCGGGCGGATGGCCGAGGCCCGGCGCCGCTTGCTCCACGCCGACGAGCCGATCGACGTCGTGGCCGAGCGGGTCGGGTACGCCGACGCCACCCACTTCATCCGCACGTTCCGGCGCGCCCACGGCGTCACGCCGGCCGCGTGGCGGACCGCCCACACCGGCGGCGCCGGCTCGACGCTCACGCCAGCGACAGCTCCCCGCGGCCCGCAAGCTCGACGGTCAGCTCGTGGTTCAGCGTCGCCGCCGCGTGCCCGCCCGACGCCGCGGCGATGACCGCGCCCTGCATCCGGGTCAGCGCGTCGCCGGCGGCGTAGATGCCCGGCACCGAGGTGGCGCGGGTGTGCGGATCGACCAGGACCAAGCCATGGTCGTCGACGTCGAGGCCGAGCGCACGAACCAGCTCGACCGGCCGCTGCGGCGGATGGGCGAACAGCGCGTCGCACGGGACCCGCGCGCCGTCGGCCAGCTCGACCTGGGCCAGGCGCCCGTCGGCGGCGATCAGCCGCGCCACCGGCCGCCGCTCGACCGTGATCCCGGCGCCGGCGAACCCGGCGGCGAGGTCGCCCGGCACCTCCAGCTCCGCCCCGACGAACACCACCACCTCCCGGGTCCATCCGCGCAACAGCAGCGGCATCGCCAGGTGGTCGGCCCGGGTGGCCAGGTAGCCCCATCGTCGGTCGCGCGCCTCCCAGCCGTGACAGTACGGGCACTGAAAGATCGAGGTTCCCCACAGGGCGTGGAACCCGTCGATCGGCGGGAGCTCGTCGATCATCCCCACGCACAGCAGCACGCGCCGGGCGGTCACCGCGCCGGTCGCCAGCTCGACGGCGAACGCCCCCCGCGCGCCGGTGATGGCGGTGACCGCGGTGGCCCGGGTCTCGACGTGGGGATAGGCGGCCAGCTGGGCCACGGCGACGTCCCGGAACTCCTGCGGCGGGGTGCCGTCGCGGGTGACGAAGTTGTGGAGGTGGCTGGCGGCGGCGTTGCGCCGGGGGCCGGCGTCGCACACCAGCGTGCGCTTGCGGGCGCGGCCCAGGGCCAACGCGGCCGACAGCCCGGCCGGGCCGGCGCCGACGATGACGACATCGTAGAGGGTGTCCATCCAGCGGTGGTACGCCGAGCCGGCCGGGGCCACCAGGGCGTGGGCTTCGGTCCGATCGGCCAGATCTTCGATCGTCGGCGCGCGGCCGCGCCGAGCCCACCGCGGCCAGGTTCGATCGTCAGCGCGCGACCGCGCCGTGGTCAGTCCGGCAGGCGCGGATAGTCGAGCCACACACCGGCCAACGGCGCGGCCGCGTGGCACCGGTTCCAGCACAGCTCGCTGTGCACCTCGGCCCCGCCCGGCGTGGCCGACCTCGAGAACAACCAGCCGCCCTCGTCCTCGGGCGCCGGGCCGGCCACCAGCTTGCGCATGATCGCCACGTAGCGCAGCGCACCGGGGCTGCCGCCGTCGTCGTCGCGGATCTCCTTGACCAGCACGGCGTCCCGCTCGGTGGTGCCCGAGGTCCGGGCCACGTCGTTGACGTAGATGATGCGGTAGGTGTCGCCGTGGCCGGGCGCTGGCACCGCCACGTCGACCCGGTACCAGCTGGTGTAGTCGCCCAGCGGCGGCGCGTCGACCGCGTCGGTGCAGCCGGCCACCAGCGCGGCCGCCACCAGCGCGGCGCTCCTCACGGCGCGGCTCACCGCGCCCTCGCGGCGGCGACCACGTCGACCGGGCCCAGCGCGATCTCGACGAAGTCCGCGGTGCCGTCGGGGCCGTCGACGTCGGCGCCGTCGTCGAGCCGGGCCACCAGGTCGTAGCTGCCCGCCGGCAACCCGGTGGTGTCCCACGCCACCTGGGCCCGACCGGCTACCACGTCGGCGATCGGTCCGGGCTCGACCAGTCCCTGGGTGTTGAGCGTCGGGCCTACCACGGTGCCCACCACCAGATCGCGATCGGCGTCGGCCACCTCGATCGCGAACGTGATCACCGCGCCGACCCGGGCGACCTCGACGACGGTGATGGTCGGTGGGTGGTTGTCGACCCGACCGGCGCCGCGTGGCGCCTTGAGCGAGCCATCGACCAGGCCGGCCCAGTTGCGCAGGACCGCGACCTCGTCGTCGCCCAGCTCGCGCCCGGGCGGCATGGCCAGCTCCCCCGGCGCGCGGAACGCCGCCCGGGTCCGGCGAGCCACCGTCGTGGCGTTGTCGCTGGCGCCACGGATGACGCCACCGCCGACCACGGTCATCGCGCCGTAGGCGTCGAGACGGAACCCGGCGGTAGCGTAGCCGTTGGTGGGGTAGCTGTGGCACCGCACGCAGTTGGCGGCCAGGACCGGCATCACGTCGAGCTGCCAGCTGGGTTGGTCCGGCACCGCGTCGACGGCGCACGCCGCCGGCGCCAGCGCCAAGACCAGCGCGACCGAGACGCGGCGAGCGAGCATGGACGACCTCACAGGTAGTAGTGGAGCTGGGCCAGGGCCAGCCAGTTGGGGTGGGCGGTGTCGCCACCGGTGGCCTCGGCCCGCAGCGTCGCCTGGGCTTCGACGTGGGCCCACGGGAACGCGTGGGCCTCGAGCTCGAGCGCGTTGCGGGTCGCACCGCGCAACGTCAGGTCTGGCGCGTAGCGGTGGACGCCGACGCCGATCAGGTAGCCCGGCAACATCACGCGGGTGGCGCTGGCGTAGCCGACCAGCTGCCAGCGGGCGAAGCCGTCGCCGACGATGGCCTGGCGCTGCACGTCGAGCTCGGCCGCCAGCAGCAGCTTGGGCCCCTCGAGCCAGCGCTTGCCGACCGCGCCGACCAGGTAGCGGCGGTCGGCGTCGCTGACCGCCACCCGGACCTGGCCGGCGACCGCGCCCTGCCCGTCGGCGATCAGCCGCTCGGCCATCGCGGTGGCCCCGGTCGAGCGGCGGCCGGCGCCGGTGTCGGGGATCGGGTTGGGCACGAAGGCGGCGACGAACACCTCCCACGGCCCTCGCACCACCTGGCCCTCGACGGCGTAGGGCTCCTGCAGCAGGTACATGTCGAGATCGCGCCGGATGTACGCGGTGTGATCGACCGTGCGCAGGCCTAGCGTCGGGAAGAACCGCCCGGCCCGCACCGACCACGCGGCGCCGGGCTGGTGGAACGCCACGAAGTGCTCGCGCGACACGACGTAGCTGGTGGGCGCGGCGCCGGCCGGCCGACCCCGGGCGGCGCCGTTGACGCCGGCGGTGAGGTTGAGTGAGAAAGGCCCAGCGGCCACCCGGACCCGCAGGTCGCCTTGCATCGGGAACGCCAGGCCGGTGACGCGCTCACCGTCGAGCTGCTTGCCGCCGGCGGCGAACCGGAGGTCGCCGCCCAGGGCCAGCCACGCCGGCGGCGTCCACGCGCCGTGCAAGAGGCGGCCATCGCCGCGGCCGCTGATGGTGTCGCCAGCCTCGTCGCGGCCGTAGTCGGTCAGCAGCCCACCGCCGCCGGGCGCGACGTGACACTCGCCGCACCGGCTGGCGCCGGTGGTGAACTGGAATTGCGGGTAGGCGGCGGCGGTGCCCAGGCCCGCCACCAGCACCAGCGCGAGCACGGCGAGCCTCATTCGCACGTGGCACCCTCGAGGATCCACCGCTCGATGATCGCGATCTCGGCGTCGGGCAGCGGCCGATCGGGCGGCATGGTGGCGGTGCGATCGCCGCGCAGCTGGTACATCAGCCGCGAGCTCTCGGGGCGGCCCGGCACCACGAAGTTGCCGATCGGATCGCCCGGCGTCACCGGCGCGCCGCACACCCGCCCCACCAGCACGGCGTAGGCGGCGACCTGGGTCGACAGATCGACGCCGGCGCGGGCGGTCAGCTTGGCGTGGCAGGCGGCGGTGGCGCAGCTCGGCTCGAGGATGGCAGCGTGCACGTAGGCCCAGTCGGCCGGGCGATCGTCGGGGACCGCGCAGGCCGCCACGGTCGCGGCGCCGGCGCTCAGGAGGATTGTTCGGAGGAGCGGCGTCACCGCCGGCGAACGTACCCCAGGTGGCCCGAGCGGTGGCGTCAACCGCCGCGCTTGCGCGCCGCCAGCGCCGCCAGCCGATCGGCCAGCTCGGCCTCGAACCCCGACCGCGTCGGCTGGTAGATCGGCGTGCCGCGCAGCTCCACCGGCAGGTACTCGGCGGGCACGTAGGCGCCGTCGAAGTCGTGCGGGTACTTGTAGCCGCGGCCGTGACCCATGGCCTTGTCGAGCGCGGTCGAGGCCGGCCGCAGCTCGGGCGGCACCGGCAGCGCGCCGTGCTCGCGCACCGCCTTGCGGGCGGCGGCGTAGGTGGTGAGCGCGGTGTTCGACTTGGGCGCACACGCCAGGTACACCGCGGCCTGGGTCAGGCACAGCGCACCCTCGGGCAGGCCGACCAGCTCGAACGCTTGCAGCGCCGCGACCGCCACGCCGAGGGCCTGGGGATCCGCGTTGCCGACGTCCTCCGACGCGAAGATGACCAGCCGGCGCAGCACGAAGCGCGGGTCCTCGCCGGCCTCGAGCATGCGGGTCATCCAGTACGCCGCGGCGTCGGGGTCTGACCCCCGCATGCTCTTGATGAGCGCGCTCACCACCGCGTAGTGCTGATCGCCGGCCCGATCGTACGACAGCGCCCGCCCCTGGGCCGCCTCGCCGACCTGGTCGCGGGTGATGGTCACCGGCGGCTCGGTCCCGGCCAGCCCGGCGGCGGCCTCGAGGATGCCCAGCGCGCGGCGGGCGTCGCCGCCGGCCAGCGCGACCAGCTCGTCGATGGTCTCGTCCGAGATCCGGACATCGAGGGCACCCAGGCCACGGTCGGCGTCGGCCACCGCCCGCCGAACGATGGTGGCGATGGTGGCGTCGGTCAGCGCCTCGAGCCGCACCACCCGGCACCGCGACAACAGCGCCCCGACCACGCCGAACGACGGGTTCTCGGTGGTGGCGCCCACCAGCGTGACGGTGCCAGCCTCGACGTGGGGCAACAGCGCGTCCTGCTGGGTCTTGGAGAAGCGGTGGATCTCGTCGATGAACAACACGGTGCGGCGGCCGTGCTGGTCGCGCCGCTCGGCCGCCGCAGCGATGGCCTCGCGCACGTCTTTCACCCCGGCCTCGACCGCCGACAAGACCACCAGGTGGGCCCGCACCGCCTCGGCGACCAGCCGCGCCAGGGTGGTCTTTCCAGTCCCAGGTGGCCCCCACAGCAGGATCGAGGGGATGGTCCGGCCGGCGGCCAGCTGGCCGAGGAGCTTGCCGGGCGCGAGCAGGTGGTCCTGGCCGACGAACTCCGCCAGCGATCGCGGGCGCATGCGCTCGGCGAGGGGCTGGCCGACCCGACGGGCGGCGGCGTTGTGAGCGAACAGATCCACGGCGGCGCCGCGACGATCGCGGTCCCGGCGCGGCGTGTCAATGAGGCGGGGTCGCAACACCCTGGTGACGCCAAACCCGGCCACCCGATCCGCCAGCAGGGGGGACGCGATCTGTGATCTCGTGTCGTTATCGAGTGCAGGCGACGGCCCGCAGCGTGGCACCGCCCTTGCTTTATCCACACCCATGACCGCGCTCGACCACGTGTACCAGTACCGGCTGTTGCTGGGGAAGGCGGCGTCGGGGGTGGGCTTGTCGTTCGACGAGATCGAGGCGCTCACCGCGCTCGAGGCGGCCTTCGCCGACGACGTCGGGCCCGCGGCCGACGGTCGACGCTTCCGGCGCCAGCGGGTGGCCCTGCCGGCGGTGCTGCGCGGTGGCAAGCTCCACGACGCAGTCACCGTCGACGACATCGGCCCCGGCGGCATGGTGTGCGGCGGCGCGCCCTACGCCGAGGTCGGCACCGCGGTCGAGGTGGTGATCGACGACGTCGACCTGGGGCTGACCTACCGGTTCCGCGCCACCGTCGCGTGGATGCGCGAAGACGGCGACGACTACCTCCTCGGCTTCGCGTGGTCGGGGGCGCCGGTGATGCTGCGCCACGGCAACTCGCTGGCGGCCGGCCCGGCGCTCACCAAGCTGGCGGCGTGATCGCAGCGCGGTGGTAGCCTGGCGGCGATGCGCGCCGCCCTCGCCCTCGCCTGCGCCGCCCTGATCGGCGCCTGTCACACCACCGTGTCGTCGGGCACCGCCGGCTCGCCGCGGGGCCAGGCCGGCGCGCTCGAACGCGCGTTGCCGGCCACGCTCGAGGTCGGCGATCCCCTGCCCGGGACGGCCCGGACCGCACGGGTGCGGGTGTGGGTCGACGACGACTACCGGGCCCAGCACCCGCAGTGGCGCGCGCAGCTCGACGAGCAACTCGACGAGGCCAACCAGTTCCTGACGCCCGCGGTCGGGCTGCGGCTGGTGGCCAAGGACATCCAGCCGTGGTCCGCCCACAGCGCCGGGCTGCCGCTCCCCGACGTGCTGGCCGCCCTGGTGGCGCTCGATCCCGGCGACGACGTCGAGTGGGTCATCGGCTACGCCGCGGCGCTGCCCGCGGTCGAGGGCAGCTTCGACGCGCTGAGCGCGGCCCGGCCGCTCGGCCGCCATGTCGTGGTGCGCGGTGGCCCCGACGAGCTCGAGGCCGAGGCGTTCGCCGAGGCGTTCCCCGACGCGCCGGCCGCCGACCGCGACCGGGTGCTCGCGGCGCGGCGCCGGCACAAGCAGACAGTGGTGCTGATGCACGCGCTGGCCCATACCCTGGGCGCGCCACACGAGACCGAGGGGACGTGGATCATGGCGGCGCGCTACGCGCCGACCATGGCGACGCTGTCGCGCCCCAGCCGCGAGCTGGCCCAGCTGGCGCTCGAGACCTGGCTGCAGCCACGCGCCGCGTTCGACCGCGCGGCCCTGGCGGCGCGACTGGTCGGCTACTTCGAGTCGAACCCGTGGGGCGGCTGGGAGGCCGACGACAAGGACCACGTGCTGGCCGACTTGCGGGTGGCCGTCGCCGAGGGCAGCAAGGCCGCGGGCCACGCCGGCGGCGGCCTGACCGGGCCGGCGCTCGAGCAGCTGGTGCGGGCCCGGCAGCTGGCGCGCGCCGGCAAGCTGCCTGCGGCCCTGGCCGAGCTCGAGGCGTTGGCGGCGGCGTATCCCGCGACCGTCGACGTGCGCCAGGCCATCTGCGAGGTGAAGGTCGGCCTCGACGGCCCCGGCGCCGACGGCACCCTCGCGGCGTGCCAGCGCGTGCTCGACCTCGACGCCGCCGATCCGCGGCCACACCTGGCCCTGGCGGTCGCGTTGTTCGCGACCGACCAGCCGACCGCAGCGCTGGCCCGGCTGGCGGCGGTCGAGGCGGTCGCCGGCGATCGCGGCGAGGTGTGGCAGGCCCTGGCCGAGCTGTACATGGCGCAGGGCCTGGTGACGCCGGCCGAGGCCGCCGCGGCCCGCCTCGACCAGCTGACGCCCGGCGCGGGCGCGGACACCGCCGCGTGGGCGCAGCGCACCCGCGGCCGCTACGGCCTGCCGCCCGACGGCCCGCGCTGGAAGATCGACGTGGCCGACGAAGCCGCCTACGTCGCGGCCGTGCGCGGCCTGCTCGACGCGATCTACGCCGACAAGTTCGCCGACGCCAAGCGCCTGGCCGCCGCCGCCGACAAGCGCTGGCCGGGCGCCCCGGGGCTGTTGGCGGCGCGGTGCGATCTGGCCTTGCGGCAGAAGGCGACCGCGCAGGCCATGGGGCTGTGCGATCGCGCGATCGCGGCGTGGAGCGGCGCTGCCTGGGCCCAGTACCTGCGGGGCGTCATGCTGGCCCAGCGCAACAAGCTCCCACCGGCCATCACCGCCTTGCGTGCAGCCATCGCCGCCGATCCCACGCTGGCCCAGGCCTACCGCACCCTGGCCAAGGCCCTCGATCGTGTCAAAGACGGCCCCGGCCGCGCCGCCCTCGCCGTCGAGTACCAACAGCGCTTCGGCAAGGTCCTGCCGTAACCCCGACGAGCGCGGCAGCCGGCGCCGGATCCTCGACGAGGAACCCGCCACGGCCACCAGAACCGTGAACCAGATCCGGCCCCTGACCCAGAGCCGGCGCCGGACCCGGAGCCGGAGCCGGAGCCGGAGCCGGAGCCGGACCCGGCGTCCCTCTCACCGCGCCAGCCGGTACGTCGTGGCGCCGACCCGCTCGGCCAGCTCCATCGCCGACGTGGTCGCACGGTCGTCGAGGTAGCCCCAGGCCACCGCCACCGCCACCGCCAGCGCGGCCTTCAGCTCCTGGGCCTCGGCCGCCGCGATCCGGTACACCCGGCGCTTGTCGGCGCCGATCCGCCGCGTGCCCTCGGCCAGGTTCAAGGCCACGCTCGTCGCAGCGCGCCGCAGCTGGTCACCCAGCCCCGGGCTCGAGCGGTTGATCTCCGCGACCAGGGGCCGCAGCAGCCGGATGAGTTGAAGGACCAGCGTCTGTGCGTCGAGCATGATGATCTCCGTCGGTTGGGGGTTCGCCCGACCGCGGCCACGCGCGCACGAACCGTGACGACGACCAAGCCTCGTCCCTCGCGGCCCGCACCTCAGGTTTCGAGTGAGGACGCACCGCATCCTGGTCGTCGGCGCGGTTCGATGCGCGCAGGGCCGCGCGGGCACCCCCAACCGACGGAGACACACGCGAGCACAGACACGCCCTCGACGAGGAACCCACCGCGCCACTGGAGCCGTCAACCCGACCCGGCCCCGGAGCCGGACACGGCCCCCGACCCGGACCCGGAGCCGGACCCGGACCCCGACCCGGAGCCCGACCCCGACCCGGAACCCGACCCGGACCCCGACCCGGACCCCGACCCGGCCCCGGCCCCGGACCCTCCCGCTCGAACCGCATCCCACACCCCGAGCCCGCTCAGGTCGGGGCGCTATACTCTCGCCGCCGTGGGCTTCTTCAGCCGCCTGTTCTCGCCCGATCTGCGGACCGCCCAGGCCGCCGAGGCCGCGGGCGATCCGGACACCGCCGCGACCCACTACGGGCTGGCCGGCGACCGCGAGGGCGCCGTCCGCATGCACCTGGCGCGCGCCGCGCGCGCCCCCGACCGCGCCGGCGAGGTGGCGGCCTTGCGCGACGCCCTGCACTGGGCCGGCGACGAGGCGGCGCTGGTCGAGCGGGCGTCGGCGGCGCTGGGCCGGGCGCTGTACGCCAAGCTCAAGGCCGAGGGCATCGCCACCGCCCGCGATCGCGAGCGCGTGCGCGAGGCTGCCAAGCTGCTCAGCGTCGGCCGCGCGTTCCGCGAGGCTGGCGAGGCCTACCAGGCCATCGACGACCTCGCCGAGGCCGCCCACGCCTTCTCCGACGCCGGCCTGATCGATCGCGTCGAGCGGACCCTGGCCGACGAGCACCAGCGCTCGGCCGCGGAGCGAGCTGCCCGCGATGCGTTCGCCGACTACCAGCTGCACCTGCGACTTGGCCGTCGCAGCCAGGCCCACCGCGCGCTGGCCCGCTCGCTCGAGGCCGAGCCGTCCGACGATCGCCAGCGCCTGCTCGACGCGCTGGCGGCCGAGCTGATCTCCGGCGGCCGGGTCGAACTGCGGCGCCGCGGCGGCGAGCCCGTGATCGTCACCGCCCGGCCGCGGGTCGTGCTCGGCCGCGACGCGGTGTGCGAGCTGCCGCTGCGCACCGGCGGGGTGTCGCGCCGCCACGCCGAGCTCGAGGTCACCGCGACCGGCTTCACGCTGGCCGACAGCGGGTCGCGCAACGGCACGCTGATCGGCGGGCTCCCGGTCGTGGGCCGGGTGCCGCTGGCCGGGTCCGGCGAGGTCGAGCTGGGCGAGGACTGCCGGCTCGCGTACCAGGTCGACGGCGCACCGCCGGTGCTCGCCGTCCGCGTCGCCACCGGCCTCGACCGCGACCGCCAGCTGGTGGTCGCGCGGCCGGGCCAGCCGATCGACCTGGCCCCGTTCGGCCTCGACGCGACGTTGGTGTTCGAGGACGGCGCGCCGTGGCTCGCGCGCGCCAGCGGCCCCTTCGCGCTGGGCGGCGATCGCATCAGCGCCGGTCGGGTCCAGCTCATCGTCGGCGACGTGGTGGCGTGGGACGACGTCACCGTCGACGTGACCGCGTGAGCTTCTGGTCGCGCTGGTTCGGTCGGCGCCCGCCGCCACCGCCGCCGCCGGCGCCCGAGCCGGTGGTGCTGCGCGACGAAGACGACGCCTGGCTCGACGCCTTGACCGCCGCGGCCGGCGAGGGCCGCCGCCTCGATGAGCTGGCGAGCGCCGACACCATGGCCCACCTCGACGGCCTGTGGCAGCGCGGCCACGAGCGCCTCGCGACCGAATGGCTCGAGAAGCTCCTCGCGGTCCCGGAGGTGCCGGCCGCGGCGCTCACCCCGCTGCGGGCGCGCCTGGTCGAGTGGCTCGACGCGCGCCGCGAGCTGGCGCGCGGCCTCGATCACCTGGCGGCCCTGGCCACCACCGACGCCCACGGCGCCCGCGCCCACTACCTGCTGGCCGAGCACCACCGCCAGCTGGGCGACGAGCTGGTGGCGCTGCGTCACTACGAGGCGGTGCTGGCGCGCGACGTCGACTATCCCAACGTGCGAGCCCGCGTCGAGCGCCTGCGCGTGGCGCGAGGCCTGGCGGCGCCGTCGGCCGGCGAGACCATCGCCGGGGCCGACGTCGTCGGCGTGGGCACCGGCGCCCGCTACCGGCTGGTGCGCGAGCTGGGGCGCGGCGCCACCGGCGTGGTGTACCTGGCGCGCGACGCCGAGCTCGAGCGCGACGTGGCGGTGAAGCTGTTGCACCCGCACCTGGCGGCCACCGACCGCGCGGCCGCCCTCGAGCGCTTCTTCCACGAGGCCCGCCTGATGGCGTCGCTGCGCCACCCCAACGTGGTCGCGGTGCTCGACGTCGAGGAGCGCGCGCGGCGCCTGGTGCTCGAGCTGGCCGCCGGCGGCACCTTGCGCGAGCTGTTGCGCGACCGCGGCCCGCGCACCGCCTCGCGCGCCATCGACCGGCACGTCCAGCTGCTGGCCGCGCTGGCCGCAGCGCACCACCGCGGCGTGGTCCACCGCGACGTCAAGCCCGGCAACCTGATGTTCCGGCGCGACCCCGACCTGCCCGGGGTCGAGATCATGCTGGGCGACTTCGGCGTGGCGCAGCTGCCCGAGGCGACCGACGACCGCGCCGATCCGCGCGCGCAGCGCGAGGCGGTCGGCACGCTGGCGTACATGAGCCCGGCCCAGCGCCGGGGCGAGGCGCCGGTGCCGGCCGACGACCTGTACGCCGCCGCGGTGGTGCTGTTCGAGATGCTCGCCGGACGCCACCCGTGGCCGCGCGAGCAGCTGCTGGCCGGCGCGCGCGGCAAGGACGACTTCCGGCTGCCGACGCTCATCGACGCGCCGCCGCCCGCGCTGGTGGCGGCGCTGCAGGCGCACCTCGATCGGCTGGGCGACCCCGACGCCGCGGGCCGGCCCACCACCGCGCGCGCGCTGGCCGAGGCCATCGCGCTGCGCGATCAGGCCATCGCGCTCGGCGCCACCTGACGGCCGCGCCGCCGCTCACCGACCAGCCGTGGCCAACCACGCCTCGGCCGCGGCGCGCTCGCGGTCGAAGCCGGAGCCGGCCGCACCCCAGGTCGCGATGGCGTGGCGGGCCAGCTCGACGGCGCGCGCGCGGTCGCGGCGCGCCGCCACCAGCGCCTTGGCCAGGCCCAGCTCGGCCTCGGCCTGCTCGTTGGGATCCTGTCCGTCCCCGGCGCGCCGCGCCACCGCCCGCTCGAGCCAGCCGACCGCCGCCGCCGCGCGCCCGGCGGCGAGGGCGACCATGCCGCGCCCGTACCACACGTGGGCCAAGAGGATATGGTCCGAGCCGAACGCCCGGTCGAGGATCTCGCCGGCGCGCACGAACGCCGCGTCGGCCTCGGCCAGACGGTCGGCCGCCCGCAGGGTCTCGCCGTAGTTGATCAGCGTGACGGCGACGTTGGGGTGATCGGCGCCCAGCGCCTGCTCGAAGATCGCCAGCGCGCGCGCCTGGTACGTCGTGGCCAGGTCGAGCTGCCCGGCGTGCTTGGCCTCGATCGCGGTGTTGACCAGCGACACGCCGACGTCGATGTGGTCGGCGCCCAGGGTGCGCTCGCGGACCGCGAGGAGCTCCTGGTTGATGGTCAGCGCGCGGCCGTGGTCGTTGAGGTGCGAGTACGCGCCGGCCAGGTCCGACAGGGCGCTCAGCGTGTCGGGGTGCTCTGGCCCGCGCTGCGCGCGGAGGATGTCGACCGCGCGCTGGAAGTGCCCGAGGGCAGCCTGGCTGCGGCCCGACTTGTTCTCGCACGCGGCCAGCGCCTCGAGCGTCGAGGCCACCGCCGGGTGGTCGGGCCCCAGCACCCGCTCGCGCGCCGCCAGCACGTCGGTCAGCGCGGTGATGCCGGTGGCGTAGTCGCCGCGCAGATAGTTGAGCCGGGCCCGGTTGTAGCGGACCGTCAGCGTCGACGGGTGGTCGGCGCCGAGCGTCGCCGCGACCTCGGGCTCGAGCGCCGCCAACGTCGCGTCGGCCTGGGCGTAGTCGCCGGCGTCGGTCAGCGCCACGGCCAGCTCGACGGTGAGCGCGCGCCGGGTGTCGGCGTCGACGTCGGCCAGGGCGAGGGCGCCCTGCAGCTGGTCGATCGCCGGCCCCGGGTCGCCCTTGGCGCGCGCCAGCGCCGCCTGGCTGAGCGCGAGCTGGGCTCGCTTGCCGGGCGGCCGGCCGAGGGCGTCGACCGCAGCGGCCGCCAGCTCGCTCCACGACGCCGCGGCGTCGAGGTCGCCCCGCTCGTCACCGTCGAGAGCCAACAGCTCCAGGTAGGCGTCGGCCAGGCGCGCCCGATCACCGCCGCGGGTGGCGGCGGCCGCGGCGTCGACCAGGTCCTTGCGCGCCCGGGTGAACTCGCCCGCGCCGATCGCGTGACGCGCGCGCACCATCAGGGCCTCGGCCTGCACGGGCGGATAGGCCAGCCGGGCGCCCTCGTCGACCGCGGCGTCGACGTCGGCGGCGGCCGCGCGGGCGTCGTCGAGCGTCACCAGGCGGGCCTCGAGCGCGGTCAGGGCCGCGGCCGCCGCAGGCTCGCGCGGGCGCGGGGCGAGCCCGGCCAGGACCTCGGGATCGGTGCAGTCGTCGAGGCGCGGCACCTCGCGGGCCAGGCTCGCCACGTCGGCCACCGCGGCCGGTTCCACCTTGGTCAGCCGCTCGATCACCGCGACCGCCCGCTGCCGCCGTACCGCCAGGCACGCGTCGCGCTGGTCGCGCAACGCCGGCGACTGGGTGTGGTGGACCCGGGTGTCCGCGCAGCTGGCTCGCGCCGCCAGCCGCCAGGTGCGCTCGAGGTCGGCCAACCGCTGATCGAGGAACCCGAAGCTGGCCGCGGCGTACGGCGCGCCGGTGGCGGCGAAGGCCCGCTCGACCGCAGCACGTCGGGTCGACCACAGGCCGACGCCGGCCGCGTCGGCCCCCGCGCACGGCGCCGCCGCGGCCCGGCCCCACAGCGCTGCCGCGGCCACGCCGGCCAAGGTGACGGCGGCGCCGCCGACGACGATCGCCGCGCCCGGCCGCCGACGGGCCACCGCGGCCTCGAGCTCGTCGAGCAACCCGGTCAGCGTCGGCCACCGCGCCGACGGATCGGCCGCCAGCGCGCGCACCAGCGCCCGCTGCACCCGCGGCGTCACCTCACGCGCCCGGGCCGGGCGCAGCTCGCCGGCGACGATCTGGCGATGCCGGGTCGGCAGGTCGGCGGCGGCGAACGGCGTCTCCCGGTGGAGCGCCTGCCACAGCGCCACCGCGAACGCGAACTGATCGACGGCCGGCCCGATCGGGCCAGCCACCATCTGCTCGGGCGCCATGTAGATCGGCGTGCCCATGACCGCGCCGGCCTCGGTCAGCGTCGAGCCCGGACCGGGCGCCGCCGCGGCCGGGCCGGTGCTCGCCAGCGGCGCGGCCTCGAGCCGGTCGGCCGACCGCACCAGGCCGAAGTCGGTGACCCGCATGCCCCCGTCGCCTCCGACCAGCACGTTGTCGGGCTTGAAGTCGCGGTGGATCAGGCCCGCGGCGTGGGCCGCCGCCAACCCCCGCCCGGCGGCGATGTACGCCCGCACGATCTCGCGCCACGGCCGGCCGCGCTGGAAGCTGCGCAGCGTGCCACCGGTGGCCAGCTCCATCGCCACGAACACGTCGCTGCCGACGGCGCCGACGTCGTACACCGCGACCACGTTGGGGTGGTCGAGCTTGGCCAGGGCCTGGGCCTCGCGCTGGAGCCGGGCCCGGCCCTCGGTGCCCTCGGCGCTGCGGCTGCGCAGCACCTTGATCGCGATGCGGCGGTCGAGCTCGGGATCGAACGCCGCGTAGACCACGCCCATGCCGCCGCGGCCCAGCTCGTCCTCGAGCAGGTAGCGCCCGACCCGGCTGCCCAGCCGCGCCGCCGGCGACGCCAAGGTCAGCTCGGGTGGTTCGGCCGGGAGGGTCTCGCCGCTCTCGAGCTGCTCGAGCGGCACCGCCGCGAGCGGCCGGGTCGGGGTGTCGTCGCTCACCGCGCCAGTGTACCCGCGGCGCGGGCGCCGTCACGACGGCAACGCGATCACCTCGACGTCGGCCCCGGCGCCGGCGGCCTCGGCGGCGGTGACCACGCCGATCGCCCGATCGCGCAGCCCGGGCTCGGCCGCCATGCGCACCGCCAGCGGCGCCACCACCACTTCCTCGATCAGCCGCCGCAGCGGCCGCGCGCCCAGCGCCGGGTCGACGCCGCGCGCCGCCAGCTGGGCCCGCGCCGCGGCCGACGCCCACACCGTCAGGCCACGGCCGATCAGGCCCGGGCGCTGGCGCAGCTTGGCCAGCTCGAGCTCGACGATGGCGGCGATCGCCTCGGCGCCCAGCCGGCGGAACGCGACCACGTGATCGATCCGCGCGGTGAACTCGGGGCGAAAGTGGGCCCGCACCGCCTGCCCGTAGTCGGGCCCGGCGTCGCCGCCGAAGCCGACCCCGGCGCGGCTCGTCACGCCGAGGTTCGAGGTCATGACGATGACGCACATCCGCAGATCCACCAGCCGGCCGTGGGCGTCGGTCAGCCGGCCCTCGCCCAGGATGGCCAGGAGCAGGTCGAACACCTCGGCGTGGGCCTTCTCCAGCTCGTCGAGCAGCACCACCGACAGCGGCTGGCGCCGGACCGCGGCGGCCAGCGCGCTGCCGCCGGCGTCGAGCAGCCGCGCCGCCGAGCCGGGCGTCATGTACTCCGACAGGTCGACGCGGATCAGGCGGTCGGCGGCGCCGAACAGGTAGCGCGCGATCTGCTTGGCCAGCTCGGTCTTGCCCACGCCGGTGGGCCCGGCGAACAACAGCGAGGCCACCGGCCGCTCGGGATCGTCGAGCCCGACCTTGAACCGCGCCAGCGCCCGGGCCACCACGTCGCACGCCTCGGGCTGGCCGATGACCCCAGCCGCCAGCGCCGCGGCGATGGTCGCGCGGCCGGCCGGCTGCTCGTCCGCGATGAGCTCGACCGGCAGCCCGGACCATCGGGCGAAGCCGGCGGCGACGTCGCGGGCCATCACCAGCGCCGGCGGCGGCTGGGCATCCTGGTTCCACCAGTCGAGGAAGCCCAGCGCCTTGCCGGGAAAGCACAGGTCGCGCCGGAACGCCGCGCACAGCATCAGCAACCGCCGCACCGCGGTCGGGTGCAGCTCGACCGTCGGGTCGCGCTTGCGCTGGTAGGCGATCGCCAGCGGCCCCACCTGATCAGGGCCCGGCTCGTCGACGCGGACCACGACCAACGCGTCGACCAGCGCCGCGTCACGGCGGCGGCACTGCGCCAGCTCGGCCTCCGACGCCTCGACCACCACGGCCAGCTCGCCGGCGGCGATCGCCGGTTGCCACAGGCTGGCGATGGTGGTGCCGTCGCTCTGCGGCGCGCACAGGTCGACCAGCCGGTCGGCGAACAGCCAGTCGCTGGTGGCCGCCAGCTCCTGGGCCACGGCCAGGCACCGCTCCTGCCACATGCCCAGGTAGATCATGCCGGCGGTCAGCTGGGTCGCCGACGTGGCCCACAGCCGCCGCCGCTGGCCGTCGCGCCGCTCGCCCAGGTGCTTGGCCAGCCGCCGCACGCGCGCGGTCTTGCCGACGCCGGGCGGGCCGACCAGCACGATCGAGCGCGGCGGCGTGCGATCGACCAGCGCGCACAGCTCGGCCAGCTCCGGCAGCTCGCCGACCGGCGCCGGCAGCAGCTTGCGCGCCAGCTTGCCGGTCCAGTCCTCGGCCACCGCCGCCACCGTCGTCGGCGCGGCCGCCTCCTCGCCGGCGACCGCGCGATCGTCGTCGAACCGCGCCGGCGCCCACGCCTCGATCCACTCGCGCACGCCGGCCCGCACGTCGAGCACGTCGCGGGCGGCGGCGCCCAGCGTGGCGGCGAACACCGCGGCCCGGATCACGTCGGCGGCGTCGTCGAGCGACTCCAGCGCCAGCGCCCACCCGAACCGCGGCACCAGCGCGCGCCAGCTGGCGCCCTCGCGGTAGGCGCCGTAGCCGACGCGGATCGGCACCGTGCGGCTGCCGACCACCCACACCGCCCCGGCCGCCACCCGCGGCCGCACGTCGATGGCCACCCGCCGCAGCTCGACCTCCTCGGTGAACTGGTAGCGCGCCAGCTCGCCGTCGGCGGCGGCCGCCAGCAGCCCGGCCTCGAGCGCCGCCAACACCTCGTCGACCGTGTCGCCCCACGCCGACGGCGCGGGCGGGTCGAACAGCCGCTCGCGCCGGCGCATCAGCGTGCCGACCAGCTTGCCGCCGTCGTGCTCGGTGAAGAACACCCGGAAGCTCGGCTTCACCGCCGACTCCAGCGCAGCTGCCACACCGCCTGCACCACCTCGGCCAGCCCGGCGGCGCGGATCCGGGTCGCCAGCCCCAGCCCGAAGTCCTCGACGTCGGCGACGAAGCCTTCCCCCGGGCGGGCCCCGGCCGCGTAGGTGATGGTGCGCACCGCCGGCAAGAGCGCCTCGGGGTTGGCCGGCGCCGCGCCGCCCGCGGCCACCGCGGCTTCGAAGCGGGCCACCGCCTCGGCGTGCGCCGCCAGCAGCGCCGCCAGATCGTCGACGTCGGCGCGCACGTCGACCCGGTACACCTCGGGCTCGTCGGTGAGCGACTGGAAGAAGTGGGTGCCGTGCTCGGGCGCGAAGGCCGCCCGCGCGAAGCGATCGCGGATGACGAACCCGCGCTGCACGTGCCCCACCGCCGGGCCGCGGTAGGCCTCGATGCGCCCGTCGCGGCTGCGCGCCATCGCCTGGTCGGCCACCGCGTGCAGCGCCTCGACTAGCCCCCACCCCATCGCCCGGGCTCCCCCGCCGACCGCGCCCACCGGCGACACCAGCACCGTGACCGCGTGGGCGTCGGGCTCGGCCAGCTCGTCGACGTGGGCCACCAACAGCGCGGCGCGGGCCAGCGCCGCCAGCAACGCCGGTTGGCTCGCCTGGGGCCGGCGGGCGGCCGGCCCTGGGCGGGCCTGGTAGCGCCGGGTCGGGCGGCCGATCGCGGCGTGCCCGGGCGCCTGCTCCCACCCTGCGCCGGCCGCGTCCGCCCCACCCGCTGGCCGGCCGCCGACCAGCGTGGCCCGCAGCGCGCTCAGCTCGTCGGCATAGCCCTCGACGAAGTAGCGGATGCGATCGCCGTCGGGCCGGGCCCGCAGCACGGCCAGCGCCCGCTCGACCGGCCCGGTGGCCAGGACCGCGTCGATGCGGTCGGCCATGGCCTCGGCCAACGGCGTCAACGCCGCCGCCGACAGCTCGCGCGCCTCGACCAGTGGGTAGTCACCCGGCACCGGCGCGGCCTCGGCCACCGCCTCGAGGTCGACCGCGATCGCGCCGCCGTCGACCCGCAGCCGGGCCACCGTCATGCGCGCCGCCGGCGCTGCCGCCAGCGCGTCGGCCAGCGCGCCGGCCACGTGGTCCTCGAGCCAGCGCTTGACGGTGCGCGCGCCGAACCGCGGGTCGAACGCCTCGGCCACCGCCCGCGCCCGCACCGCGCGGCCGGCGTAGACGAACACGTCGCGCTCGCGCAGCCCGCGCCGCCGCAACAGCTTGGCCAGCTCCTTGTCGACCACCCGCGCCGCCACCTCGGCCGACAGCGGCCGGAACCGCGCCACCCGATCGATCCGGTTCCACAGCTCGGGCGGGAAGTAGTCACGCACCGCGCGGTCGATGTGCCCCAGCACCGCGTCGACGCCGTCGCCGAAGCCGATCGGCGCCTGCACCCGCGCCCCGAGGTTGGAGGTCATGACCACCACCGCGTGGGTGAACGACACCACGTCGCCGGCGGCGTCGGTCAGCCGGCCCTCGTCGAACAGCTGCAACAACAGCCCCAGCACCGACGGGTGGGCCTTCTCGATCTCGTCGAGCAGGACCACCGCGAACGGCTGCTCGCGGATGCGTGTGGTGAGCAAGCCGTCGGGTACGAACCGGTCGCCGATCAGCCGCGCCACCGCGTCGGGGCCGGCCAGCTCGCTCATGTCGAAGCGCACCAGCCGGCGCCGCTCGCCGTAGAGGTACTCGGCCAGCGCGGTGGCCAGCTCGGTCTTGCCGGTGCCGGTCGGGCCGGTGAACAGGTAGACCCCGAGCGGCCGGCCCGGGTCGGCCAGCCCGGCCCGCACCTTGACCACCACGTCGGTGGCGATCTCGATCGCCTCGTCCTGGCCCACCACCCGCGCCGCGAAGTGGGCCGCGACCGCCGCCGGGTCGAGCGGTCGGTCGAGCGTGAGCAGGGCGGGGTGCAGCCCGGTGTCGCGAGCCACCAGCGCGATGGCGTGGCGCGGCTCGATCACCGCCCGGGCCCCGGCCCCACCGTCGCCGCCGGCGAACGCCACCTTGCGCAGCAGGTCGATCGGCGCCCCCGGCGTCGCCACCCACGGGTACAGGCCGTGGGCCAGCTCGATCACGGTGCGCGCGGTCGACGGATGGAACTCGACCGGGTGCGTCGCCTCGAGCGCGCGCACCTCGGCCTGCACCAGCGCCGCGGTCTCGCCGGCGGTGGTCGCCTCGACCGCGACCCGCGCGAACAGCTGCGCGAACTCCGGCGCGTCGTCCTCGAGCCGGGCCAGCTGCTCCCGGGTGGCGACGCCCACCAGCGTCAGCTCGCCGCGCTGAACCGGCCCGCGGAAGAAGTCGGCGAACGATCGCTCCGACTGCCGGGTCACCCCCAAGCGACCGAAGCTGGCGAGGTCGTCGAACCACAGGATGCCCTTGTGGCGCTGGGCGTCGGTCGTCAGGTCGAGCAGGCGCTCCTCCCAGTCGCCGAAGTACTGCATGCCGGCCACCAGCCGTTGGCCGGCCAGGCGCCACACCCGCCACACCCGGTCCAGGTTGCGGTGCAGGTACCACCCGTCGGCCTCGAGCCGATCGGCGATCCACCGCTGCACCAGCGTCTTGCGTCCGGATCCCGGACGTCCGACCACGATGGTCGAGCGGGCCGGGCTGCCGCCCAAGAGCCGCGCCAGGTGGGCGCGGTACCCCGGCCGCACCACCCCCACCGGCAGCGTGCCGTCGATGGCCCGGGCGGTCTGATCGACACCCAGCTGGGCCAGGCGGTGGGTCACGACGCGCCCGGCGCCGGCGCGCTGGCGCCCGCCGGTGGCGGCCTGCGCGCGGTCGAGCAGCGTGCGCGGCGTCAGCTCGAAGGTGACCGTCACCAGGCGCTCCTTGGCCGCGCGCTTGCGCGCCTCGATCGCCTCGACGTCGTCGGTGGCCCACACCCGGCGCGCGAAGTGCGGCGCCAGCCGTTCGATCTCCACGGCGTCGGCGCCGTCGAACCAGGCGTCGGGTTGGTCGGGGTGGTAGGCGATCAGCCGCTGCTCGGCCTGGGTGAACCAGCGCGGCTCGAGCACCAGGGGGAACCTTCCGCCGATGCGCCCGGCCCGCCCCGGCAACGTGAGGTCGAGCGACACGTGGTGCAGCCGAGTGCCCGGCGGGGTCTCCAGCCGCTCTTGGTCGATCGGCTCGAGCCGGTCGACCGCGGCCGCGATCTGCTTGCCCAGCTGCTCGCGCAGGCGGAGCTCGCTCTTGCCGCGCAACGCGCCGGCCACCCCGGCCGGGACCAGCGGCGTCCACGCCAGGCCGTCGTCGACCCGGCGCTCGTACACGGTGATCGCGAACGCCCGCCTCACGGCGCCGCTCCGGCGTCGTCGGCCTCGGCGTCGTCGGGATCGACCAGCTCGACCGGGTACAGCTCGTCGATGGCGCGGCCGCTCGCCAGTTCGCCGTCGAGCACCGCCAGGCCGACCTGCTCGAGCCGCGCGAAGTACGCCGGCCACGGCAGCTCGAGCCGCGCCCCGCGCACGACCACCGCGCGCTCGTCGGGATGCTCGCGCTCGACCGCCCCGCGCGGCACCGCGGCCGGCGCGGCGGTGGCGGCCAGCCGCGCCCACTGCGGCGCGGTGAACTCGGTGGCCAGCGCGACCCGGCGGATCACCAGGTGGCACGGCGTGGTCGGCGCGATGCCGACGAAGCGGTGGGCGCCGGCCTCGAGCCCCAGCAGACACGCCGCGCCCGGGCCGCGCACCCGCAGCAGCACCGTGCGCAGCGCGCCGGCGGCGACCTGCTCGGCCAGCCAGGCGCGGTCGCGGGCCCGGCCCCAGCCGCCGACGTCGACCCGCAGCGGATCCGGGTCGCGGGCCGCGGTCGCGTGGGCGGTGATCGCCCAGCCCCGAGCGCCGCACGCACCCAGCAGGCCGCTGACCCACCGGCTCAACCCGGCGTGGTGCTCGGGCGCCGACAGGGCCAGCGTGATCTCGTCGCGGGCCTCGCGGCGCGCGACCGCCAGCCAGAACATCGCGTGCTCGAAGGCGCGGACCATGGGCTCGACCAGCGCCACCGCGGCGGCCACGTCGTCGGAGCCGAGCGGCGCCGCCAGCACCAGGTCTTCGACCACGGTCAGCTCGTCCTTGGCCGTCACCGCCGCCTGCCACGCGTGCTCCAACCGGGCCCGCTCGATGGCCATCTGCTGCAGCTGGGTCGACGCCAGCGCCGCCTTGGCCGTGGCCCGGGCGCTGCCCTGACGATCGCCGCGCGCCAGCTGCGCCTTGAGCCAGTCGAGCTGGGTCGCGACGTCGGTCGCCACGTCGCGCCGCAGCCAGGCGTCGGCGTGACGCCGGGCGTCGCCCGCCAGGTGCGGTCCGCGCAGGTCGCGCCGGCCGCCGCCGCCGCCGCGCCGCCAGGCCGCCACCACCACGCCGCCGGTCGCCGGCTCGGACCCCAGGTGGGCGCCCGCCGGGAGGTCGATCGCCGCCGGCTCGTCGACGGCGCGCACCGTCACCAGCGCGCCAGCCGCGGTCGCGCCCAGCCGCGCCACCAGCCGCGCCACCGGGGTCACCACCGCCTGCTCCAGGTGGCGGCGCAGCGCCCGCACGCCGTAGGCCGGCGCGTACCCACCGGCGGCCAGGGCCGCGATCGCCGCCGCGCTGACGTCGAGGTCCTGCCCCTGCGCCACCAGCCCGCGCCGGGTCGCCAGCTGCGCCAGCGCCAGGCGGGTCACCGCGGCGATCTCGTCGGCGTCGAGCCGGTGGAACGCGATGATGGCGTCGAGCCGGTTGAGCATCTCGGGCCGGAACGCCTCGGTCACCGCCGCGCGGTAGCGGGCCAGCTCCCGCGCCTGCGGCTCGTCGTCGTCGGGCGCGGCCAGCCCGAGGCGGGCCCCGGTGCGGGTGGCGCCCAGGTTCGACGTCATGATGACGATGGCGTTGTGGAAGTACGCAGTGCGGCCGCGGGCGTCGGTGAGGCGACCTTCGCCCGCCACCTGCAAGAGCAGATCGTGGACCGCCGGGTGCGCCTTCTCGATCTCGTCGAGCAACAACACCACGAACGGCTGCTGCCGGATGCGCGCGGTCAACAGCCCGTCGCCACGGTCGTTGCCGCGGATCAGGCGCTCGGCCGCCCACGGGTCGGCGTACTCGCTCATGTCGAACCGCGCGAGCCGCTCCTCGGCGCCGAACAGCAGGTGGGCCAGCCGCTTGGCCAGCTCGGTCTTGCCGACGCCGGTGGGGCCGACGAACAGGAACGTCGCCAGCGGCTTGTCGGCCGGCTGCAGCTGGGCTTTGACCGTGCACAACGTCTCGGCGACCCGGGCCACCGCCGCTCGCTGGCCGATCATCCGTTGGCCCAGCCGGGCGATCAGCTCGTCGCGCACCAGCGGCTGGTCGTCGCGCAACAAGAACGCCGGCACCCCGGTGGCCAGCGCGAAGCCGTCGTACACCGCGTCGACGCCGAGCGTGCGCGGGCGGCCATCGGGGTCGACCTCACCGTCGGCGGCAGCCCGCAGCTCCTCGAGCACCGCCACCGCCTTGCCAGGGAACGCTCGGTACGGCAGGTAGCGGCGGGCCAGCTCGACCGCCACCGGGATCGCCGCCGGCGCCACCCGGGGTCGCCGCGGCTCGGCGCGGTGCCAGTGCGCCACCTGCGCGGCGACCACCTCGACGGTCACCGCCGGCGTGGTCGCCGCCACGACCAACCTCGTCATCGCGCCGACCAACGCCACGTCGCGCCGCTCGGCCAGGTCGAGCGCGGCCGGCGCGATCTCGGCCACCACCCGGACCCGGGCCTCGACGACGAACCGCCGCACGATCCCGCCCAGCGCCAGCCCGCCGTCCTCCACGCGCTCCCGGAACAGGCTGCCAAAGTCTTCGAAGTACAAGACCGCGTCGAGCCGCTCGGCGGCGGCGCACAGCGCCGTCAGCCGCGCCTCGGCCTCGCCGAACCCCGACGCCCCGGCCACCACCCGCGCCACCGACACCACCCAGGCCGCGCGCGCCGGGTGGGCCCGTGCCCACGCCTCGAACAGCGCGCTCTTGCCGACCCCGACCTCGCCGCACAGCACCACCGCCAGGCGTTCGCGCCCGCCCAGGAGCGCGGTCAACGACGCCAGCTCGCGCTCGCGGGCCACCAGGGCCGGCGCGCCGCCGCCGACCCGCGCGGCCACCGCGGTGGCGTGCTCGTCGAGCAGCTCGTGGGCCCGCCGGCGCTCCTCGGCCGCGACCCGGGCCACGGTGGCGTGCTCGACCGGGGCGAACCGCACCGGCACCTCGAGCGGCACCACGGTCGCCTCCAGCGGCGGCAGCAGCCGGCGCCAGGCGCCGCCGTCGAGATCGCTGGCGGCGCACAGCCGCGCGACCTCGCGGGCCGCCACCTCGTCGACCGACTCCCGGCGATCGACGAAGAACGCCGCGCCCAGCGCCGGCACCAGCCCGAACCGATCGCGGCCCTCGGCGCCGTGCGGGACCAGCACGCACACCACGTCGACGGTCCGCGGCCCGCGCGGACGGGTGACCACGCCCGGTTCGAGGGCGACCGGCACCAGCCGCACCTCGACGCCGGCCGGCAGGAAGTAGCGCGCCGCCAGCGCCGCCGGGGCGGTGGCCAGGTGCTCGGCCAGGAACACCCGCACCTCCTCGAGGGCCGCCGGGCCATCGCCCGCCGCGCACAGCTCGGGCGCCACCACCGGCGCCCACGTGCGGGTGCCGGTGGCCAGGCTCCGCTCGAGCACCCAGGTGGTCACCGTGCTCTGGCGATCACCCACAGGGCGCTGCGCCTGGCGAATGCATCAGGCGGCGATGGTACCAGCTGGCCGGGGGCGCCCGCCGGCACCGCCACCGGTTCTCGTCAGCAACCGTCGAAGACGTAGCCGCCCTGGCCGCTGGGCACCAGGTTCACGTCGCGCAGCACGATGGACAGCCGGCTGCCCCACGCCGCGCAGCCAGCCGTGAAGTCCTGGCGCCGGTACTCGATCGCCAGCACGTGGTCGCCGTAGGCGCCGGTGTAGACGTCGCACTCCTGGAACCGGCTGCACTCCTCGGTCACGACGAAGTCGGTGCCCAGGTCGGCCTTGCGCCCGACCAGCTCGGCGGCGTTCTTCTGCGCGATGGGCAGCCCGGCGCCGTGGGCGACGTCGGCGAACAGCCGCATCTGCGCCACCGCGTCGGCCTCGGTGAGGCGGCCGCCCGAGCGCGAGAACGTGTCGAGGTTGTCGATCTCGATCGCGTCGAAGCCGGCCGCCTGGCAGCCGGTGATCCAGCCGCCGACGATGGCCGCCACCGCGGTCCGCTTGGCCGGCGTCGACACGTCGATCAACATCTCGTTCCAGTCGGGATCGATCACCGGGTTGCCGCTGCCGTCGCGCAAGATCAGCTCCGGATGGTTGGTCTGCCAGAATGACTCCTCGTCGGGCTGGATCTGGAAGCCGTTGACGTAGCAGATGTTGTAGAGGCCCACGGCCGGGGCTGCCGCGCGGTCGCGCGACACGATCTGGACGCCGGCCGGCGGTGGATACGCCCCACCCAGCTGGTAGTCGAGGCCGGCGTTGACCGGCGGCAAGACCAGCGCGCCGCCGCCGTCGGCCGCCGCGTCCGGGCTGCCGCCGTCGAGCCCGCCCGGCGCGTCGGGCTGATCCCCGACGTCGTCCGACGACGAGCACGCGATCACGGCCAGAGCGACGAGCAGGTGAGCGCAGCGCATGCCGCGAGGATACGTCACCCGGGCGCCGACGCGGCGGCGAAGGTGACCGGCGCCACCCGGGCCAGCACCGCGCGAGGCGGCGCCGCCAGCAGGCGATCGCGCTCGGCCGGGCCGAACCCCGGCGGGTGACCGCCGTCGGGATCGGTGCCGCGCAGGCCGGCCTCGACCACCTCCGCCGCGATCGCCAGCACGCGATCGAGCTCGACCGCGCTCGCGACCGCCCGCGCCGCCCGCGCCGCGCCCGCCGGGTCCACCCCCGCCGCCGCGACCTCGTCCACCAGCGCCGCGCCGCCGTCGACCACCCCGCCGGCCCGGGCGATCGCCTGGGCCGCCAGCCCCAGCGGGCGGTCGCTGCCGTCGGGCGCCATCGGCACCACCAGCCGCGCCAGCGCGCCCAGCCAGGCGGCCCGCGCCGGCGGCGGCACCGCGGCCAGGTCGGGCGGGCCGACGGTGAAGAAGTCCGACGGCTCGCAGCCGGCCTCGAGCAGCGCCGCCACGTCCGGCGCCAGCGGGTGGGTCGGGCCCAGCGCCGCCGCCAGATCGGCGTACACGAACAGCCGCGCCAGCGAGTGCAGCCACAGCACCAGCTTGAGGTTGGCGTAGTGGGCGCCGAAGCGCAGCACCGCGGGCAGCTGCTCGGCCAGCGCGCGCACCGGGGCCGCGGTCAGCGTCGGCGCGCCGGCCACCAGCGCCTCGAAGAACCGCGCGAGCATCGCCTCGGAGCCGGCGCACACCTCGGTTTCGCCGACGAGCGTACCGGTGGCCTCGCTCGACGCCACGATGTCCGCTGCGGTCAACACCGGCACCGCGCCGCCGCCGGCGACGCGCTCGACCAGCACCCGCTGGGCCCACACGCCGACGCCCTGGGTCGCCTTGGCCAACGCCGCCGCGAACGCCGGCGCGACGCCGCCACCGCTCGGGCGCAGAATGAAGAACCACGGCAGCGCCGAGCCCAGCTGGCTCACGCGCCACAGGTCCATCACGTCGAGCGGGCCCGGGCCGCGGACCGCGACGTAGCCCTGGCGGACCAGCGCCAGCGTGTCGACCAGCGCGTCCCAGTGGGCCCCGACCTGGCGCAGCGCGGCGACGTTCATCGGCAGCGGGTGCCCACGCCGCGAGCCAGCGTACGGGCAGACCTTGTGCTCCAGATCGTCGGGCCGCAGGTACGGCGCCGGGGTCCGACACTCGCGCAGGAGCCGCCCCTCGTCGTCGCGGTGGAACGGCTCCCCGATCATCCGCGCGAGCCAGCGCGTGGCCGGCGGGTGAGGCGGGGCGTCGAGCGGGGCGACAGACGCAGGCACGCCGGCAGCCTACCGCGACCGCCCACTCACCAGCCCTTCTTGCCCTTGCCGCGGCAGATGACCTGCGGCGCGGCCGCCGGCTGGTTGAGCATCGACAGCGCGAGGATCGGCATGAGCTGGCTCATCGCGTCGTTGTTGTTGTTCTGGTTGCGGCCGAGGTCCTTGATGGCGCTCTCGATGCCGTTGAGCATGTCCATCATGCGGTCCTCGAAGTCGGCGCGGCTCGACGTGGAGGCGGCGGCGCGGCGGCCGCCGGCGACGGTGGCGAGGGCGGCGGGGTCGATGGTGGCGAAGGTGTCCTTGGTGGTGGGCATGGCTGGTTTTCCTGGCGGGGGTTGGCGGGTGACCTGGGGCTGGGCGGCGACTCCGCCCGATGTCCCGAGCAAAAGCAGGACGCGTGCCACCGCCAAGCGATCGAAAGATCAAGCGGATCGACGGTGATCGCGGCCTGCGCCCGCGCTGGGGCTCGCTACCCACGGGTCACACCAGCGGAGCGCACGGCCCCACCTGGGTGGCCGACGCCGCCTCCGGCGCGACCGTCCGCGCGCCGCGTGCCCCGCCCGACCGCCGTCGCCGCTACGGGTTCGCCGCCGGCGGACCGCCGTGGGTCTGCCGCACCCAGGCCAGGAACTCGGGCTCGGCCAGCTCGGCGGCCTTGCGGCACAGCTCGGTGACGTGGCCGGGGAAGTCCTTGTCAGCCATCCAGCGGAGGTAGCCCGGGTCGATCGCCGACAGCGGGGTGCCGCTGTGCTTGCCGAACGCCAGGATGACCCGCTCGCCCTGCCACTGCAGGTGCCGCGACGGACCGACCCAGTTGGGCCGCGCCGGATCACACACGCCGGCGACGCCGCGCCAGTCGTGATCTTCGAGGCCGAACGACTTGAGCATGCCGCCCAGGACGCGCCCGGTCGCCGCCACGTCGGCCTCGGCCGAGTGCGCCGACTCGAACCCGGTGCCGACGAAGCGCAGGTGGGCGTGCGACAGGCTGCGCGGCTCGCACTGCTGCCACAGCCGGAACGGGTCGACCACCGTCTTGCTGCTCCAGTCGGGCAGCGGGCGGCCCAGCCGCTCGAACTCGGCCGACACCATGTCGATGTCGAACACCAAGTTATAGCCGACCACCACCTCCGCGGCGGCGAACACCGCGGCGATCTCCTCGACGACATCGCCGAACCGCGGGCAGTCGGCGAGGTCGTCCATCGAGATGCCGTGGACCGCCTGGGCCCCGGGGGAGATGGCGACGTCGGGCTTGATGCGCCAGGTACGGCTGGACGAGCCTTCGGCCAGCCCGAACTGCACGCACAGCTCGATGACCTGGTCGCGCCGGCGGTCGGTGCCGGTGGTCTCGACGTCGAACACGATCAGCCCACGCTCCGGGCGCACCGTCACCGCCGGCGCCTCGACCACCGCCGGCGCCTCGACCACCGCCGGCGCCTCGACCACCGCCGGCGCCTCGACCACCGCCGGCGCCTCGCGCAGCAACATCGGCCGCGGCGCGACCGCCGCGGCGGCCTCGACGGCGGCCTCGACCACCGCCGGGCGGACCTTGCGCTTGCCCGGCCGCGTCGCGGCCTTGGCCCGGGGCTGGGCCGTGACGGCGACCGGCGGCTCGACGCGTACCGGCTCGGGCCGGGGCGTCGGCGTCGCCCAGGCGGCGCCGAACAGGGGCAAGGTCTCGCTTCGCATCGCTTGGATCGGACCCTACCCGGCACCTCTGACAGCGATTGCGCACACTTGCACCCGATTCCGGAAATGCCCAACAGTTTCGATCGGCTGGATCGCGCCCGGGGCGGCCGATTGCGCCCGGGACCGACCGCGGGCCATAGTCCGCGGCGATGCGCTTGGCCCTTGTCGCCCTCGCCCTGTGCGCCTGCAAGGTGCGCGAGTTGCCCCCCATCGAGCAGAGCTACGCCGACACCTTCGATCGGGCCAGCATCGGGCCCGACTACAACCAGACCGGCACCGGCTTCCGCATCGCCGACGGCGCCCTCAACGCCCAGGGCGCCCACAACCGGCCGCTGTGGCTGGCGCGCAAGCTGCCCGCCGGCGACGTCCAGATCGACCTCGACGCCTGGTCCACCTCGCCCGACGGCGACATCAAGGTCGAGGTGTTCGGCGACGGCCGCTCGTTCGATCCCGACGGCAACCGCTACCTGGCCACCAGCTACGTGCTGGTGTTCGGCGCGTGGAAAAACAGCCGCTCGATCATCGCCCGCATGGACGAGCACGCCAAGGACGTGGTGGCGCGCGCCGACAAGCGGGTGGTCGCCAACCAACGCTACCACTGGCGGATCGTCCGGCGCGGCGGCACCCTCGAGTGGTTCATCGACGACCTGACCACGCCGTTTCTGCGCTTCGTCGACAGCGAGCCCCTGCGCGGCCCCGGCCACGAGTATTTCGGCTTCGGCAACTGGGAGACCGATACCTACTTCGACAACCTGGTCATCCGCCGGCTGTAGGCGCAGCCGAGATCGCCCGGCGGATCGCGCGGCCGCCGCGCGAACCTGAGTAGCGAGCGGGGCGGCCGGCGGTGGGATCCGCTATCCTGTGCGCTCGCCTGCAGATGGAGCAGTTCGGCAAATACGCGCTGGTCTCGAAGATCGGCACCGGTGGGATGGCCGAGGTCTACCTCGCGCGCACCACCGTGGCCCAGGGCCTGGCCAAGACGCTCGTCATCAAGAAGATTCACCCGGCCTACGCCAAGAGCCGGCAGTTCGTGGCGATGTTCGTCGACGAGGCCAAGATCGCGCTCGGCCTCAACCACCCGAACATCGTGCAGGTGTTCGACTTCGGCGCCGTCGGCGAGACGTACTTCCTGGCGATGGAGAACGTCGAGGGGATGGACCTGCTGCGGCTGCTGCAGGACTGCGCGCGCGAGCGCCGCCGCCTGCCCTACGGCCTGGCCGCGTACATCGTCCAGCAGCTGGCCAAGGGCCTCGACTACGCCCACAAGAAGACCGACGAGTTCGGCGAGGCGCTGGGCATCGTCCACCGCGACATCTCGCCCCAGAACGTGCTGGTGTCGTGGGACGGCGCGGTCAAGATCGTCGACTTCGGCATCGCCCGCGCCCGCCACGTCACCGAGGACGAAGGGGTCATCAAGGGCAAGTTCGCGTACATGTCACCCGAGCAGGCCCGCGGCGAGCCGGTCGACTGCCGGGCCGACGTGTGGAGCGCCGGCGTGGTGTTGCACGAGCTCATCACCGGCCGCCCGCTGTTCGCCGCCCGCGGCAAGGAGGCGCTCGAGCACGTCAAGTCCGGCGCCGTCCCGCCGCTGCGCGAGGCCGCGCCCGACGTGCCGGCCACGCTCGAGCGGGTGGTCACCCGGGCTCTGGCGTTCAACAAGGCCGATCGCTACCCCAGCGCACGCGAGCTCCAGGCCGACCTGGGCCGCTTCCAGCTCGAGTGGGGCCACGCCTCGGGCGAGCTGGTCGACTCGACCGCGCTGGCGACGTTCCTGGCCACGGTGGTGCCGGCCGAGCGCCGGGCGCCGCGGGCCCGGCCAGCGGGCGGCCGCGGCAGCAGCACCGGCACGCCGACCGGGCCGACCACCGGCTCGCTGGGCTCGCTCGGCTCGCTCGGCGACGGCCGGTCCGCCGAGCCGCCGCGCCCCCACGAGCTGCGCGAGCGCAAGTACCTGTACGTCGTCGAAGGCGTGCTGCGCGGCGTGACCGCGCTCGAGCGCCGGCTGGGCCCGGCCGGCGCCACCAAGGTCGTCGACGAGTTCCGCCGGGTCGCCCGCGACATCGCGTTCAAGCACGACGCCCTCGAAGATCGCGGCGAGCGCGACCTCGACAGCCTGCGCCTGGTGGTCGGGCTGCCGCTGGCCAGCGAGGACGACGCCGGCCGCACCATCCGGCTGGCGCTGGCCTTGGTCGACGCCCTCGACGGCATCGGCTCCGACGTCGAGCCCGAGCTGCGCCTGGCGGTCGGCATCCAGCGCGGCGCCGCCACCGTGATCCGCAAGGGCGCGGCCCACAGCTTCGAGATCGAGGCCACCACCGCCGGCTTCGCCGCCCACCTGGCCCGGGTCGCCGGCCCGGCCGAGATCCTGGTCGGCGGCCGGGTGTTCCGCAGCGCCCGCGCCGAGTGGACCTTCGAGGCGCTGGCGGCGATCGACCTGCCGGCCAACACCGACGGCGGCCACGGCCGCGTCGACGAGGACACCGAGCCCGGCATCCGGCGGGCCCGGGTCTACCGCCTGCGCGGCGCCCGCGATCGCGGCGCGGCGCTGCGCGAGCGGGCCAAGGGCGACGCGCTGCTCGGCCGCGAGCTCGAGCAGAAGCGCCTGCGCGACGCCTACCGCGACACGCTGGTCACCCGCCGCAAGCGCCACATCGCCATCGCCGGCGACCACGGCATCGGCAAGCGCTCGCTGGTGGCGGCGTTCCTGGCCAGCCTGCCGGCCGGCGAGGCCAGCGTCTTGCGCACCACCACCCGGGTCGGCACCGCGATGACCCCGTACGGCGTGGTGGCCGACCTGTCGCGCGAGCTGCTGGGCCTGGCCAGCGGCGCCGAGCCGCACGAGATCCAGCGCCGCCTCAACCTGGCGGTGCCGCTGGTGTTCCCCGGCGAGGAAGACAGCCGCGAGGCGCGGTCGGCCCTGGCCGCGGCGTCGGTGCTGCTGGGCGTGCGCGGCCCCGAGGCGGCCGACGGCGATCCCGGCGAGCGGCGCCAGCAGCTGCTGGCGCTGGTGACCCGGGTCGAGCAGCGCCTCGAGCCCGACAAGCCGCTGATCATCGTCGGCGAGGACGTCCACTGGAGCGACCAGGAGAGCCTCGACCTGTTCGCCGCGCTGCTGCGCGTCCCGTCGGCGCGACCGGTCCTGGGCATCATCACCACCCGGCCCGACAAGCGCATCCTCGACGCGGTCGGCGCCGGCGGCGGCGAGGTGCTGCAGCTCGACGAGCTCGACGACGACGCCCGCCGCGCGCTGGTCGCCAGCCGGTTCGCCGACGACGAGGACGTGGCCGACCTGGCCGAGCAGATCCTGGCCCGGGCCGGCGGCAACCCGTTTTTCATCCTCGAGCAGCTCGACGCCCTGGCCGAGCGCGAGATCATCACGCCGGCCACCGACCAGCCGGGGCGGTTCCGGTGGACCCAGCGCGACGCCGCCATCCAGGTGCCGACCTCGGTCGAGGACCTGCTGATCACCCGCATCGATCGCCTGCCCGAGCGCGACAAGCAGACCTTGCTGTGCGCGTCGGTGCTGGGCCGCATCGTCGCGCCGCCGGTGGTCGCGGCGCTGGTGGGCCGCCAGATCAAGACCGACCTCGACGAGCTGACCCGCCGCGGCCTGCTGGTCCCCCACGAGGGCGAGTTCCGCTTCAAGAACGACACGATCATGTCGGTCGCCTACAGCCTGGTGCCGGCCGAGCACAAGCAGCGGCTGCACCGCCAGATCGCCGACCGCATCGCCACCGGGCCCGGCTACCGCCCGGGCGGCGACGACGCCCACATCGCCCGCCACCTCGAGCTGGCCGGCGACCACGTGGCGTCGGCCGAGCGCTACCTGCGCGCCGCCACCCACGCCATCGACGTCGGCGGCAACGCCGACGCGTTCCGCCAGCTGACCCGCGCGCTCAAGCTGTTGCCGCCCGGCGACCACGCCCGGCGCTTCCAGGCCCGACGCCAGCGCGAAGAGATCCTGCGTCGGCTGGCCCGGCGGCCCCAGCAGCTGCGCGAGCTGGCGGCGCTGCGCAAGGAGGCCGAGGCCCTGGGCGATCCGCAGAAGCAGGCCCTGGCCCACGCGCTGACCGCGCAGTTCTACATCGACGTCGGCAAGGCGCCGGCCGCGCAGCGAGCGGTCGCGCCGGCCTTGCAGTTCGCGCGCGACGCCGGCGACAAGCTGGCCGAGGCCGATGCCCTGCGGCTGCGCTCGGCGATCGCCCGCCTGGTCGGGTCCAACGACGAGTCCAGCCGCCTGTGCGCGCAGGCGCTGGCGCTGTGCGGCGAGGCCGGCGACGGGGTGCCGGCGCTGTCCACCCGGGCCCAGATCCTCAACGACCAGGGCACCACGCTGTGGAACATGGGCCGCCTCGAGGCCGCCATCGAGTCGTACGCCGAGGCGCTGGTCATCTACCGCGCGCTCAACCTGCCGCGGCAAGAGGCGCGCGCGCTCAACAACATGGGCATCGTGTTCTCGAGCCTGGGCGAGTACGAGGAGGCCCTGGCCCACTACAAGTCGAGCCTCAAGCTCGACCAGCAGCTGGGCGATCGTTCGGGCGTCGCGCTCAAGCTGGGCAACATCGGCCAGGCCTACGCCGACCTCGGTGATCTCGATCGCGCCGAGAGCTACCTGGCCAAGGCCTGGAAGCTGGGTGAGCAGACCGGCGATCCGTCGAGCATGGCCGACGCCGCCATCTCGTGGGGCCAGGCCAAGCTGGCCCGCGGCGACCTGGCCGGCGCGCTCGACCTGCTCGAGCGTGGCCGCGAGCTGGCCAGCAGCAACCGCGAGCGGTTCCAGGAGATCCGCGCGCTCGAGTACATCGCGCTGGCCCAGCTCGAGGCGGGCCAGGACGCCGCCGGCGCCCTCGAACTGGCCCGCTCGGCCACCGAGCTGGCCCGCAAGATGCCCATGATGGTCGGCGTCATCTACGGGCTGGCGGTGTCCGGGCTGGCCCACATGCGACGGGCCGACCACGCCGCCGCCGTCGCCGCCACCACCGAGGCGGTCGCGCTGCAGGATCAGCAGACCCGGCCCGAAGGCCACGAGCACATCCTGTACTGGCACGGGCTGACCCTGGCCGCGGCCGGCCGCGTCGCCGACGCCAAGGCCGTCTTCGCCCGCGCCGCCGCCGAGATCGACGCCAAGGCCGCGCGCCTGCGCGACCCGGCGCTGGCCGCCGCCTACCGCAGCTCGAAGACGCCGCGCGCGGTGGCCGCCGCGCTCGGCCGCGACTGACCCCGCCGCGGGCCGGGCCGGCCAGGGTCGGGCTGCGCTGCGACACCGTGGGCCCGCCGACCGCCGCCCGGGATGCTACACGTTGGGCATGGCCAGCCCCGCCGTCCCTGGACGCGCCCGCCTGCGCGGGCGCCACCTGCTGCTGATCATGGTCGGCGTGGTGGTGCTGCTCATCATCCCGACCGTGGTGGTGCCGACGGTGTTCTTCCCACCCAAGGCGCCGACGTTCCCCGAAGATCAGCCGATCCCGGACTTCGCGTTCATCGACCACACCGGCGCCACGTTCACCCGCGCCGAGCTCCTGGGCCACGTGTCGATCGTCAACTTCATCTTCACCCGGTGCGACACCGTGTGCCCGGTGACCACCATGAAGATGCGGACCGTGGCCGATCGCACCGGCGACGAGCCGTCGATCAAGCTGGTGTCGATCTCGGTCGACCCCGCGTTCGACACGCCGGCGGTGCTGGCCGCCTACGCCGCCAAGGCCGGCGCCGACCCGACCCGGTGGCGATTCCTCACCGGCGACACCGGCGCCATCCGCGCGCTGGTCGAGCGCGGCATGGCCATCGGCTTCGACACCATCGGCACGCTGCCCTCGGGCGCCCCCAACATCTCCCACAGCGGCCACTTCGTGCTGGTCGACCAGCGCGGTCACCTGCGCGGGTACTACGACTCCGACGACTGGGGCCGCATCGAGACCCTCATGCGGCAGGCGCGCTGGCTGATCCACCACCCGCCGCGGCCGTGACCCCCGGCGGCCCGCCACCGAACAGGCGGCGGGGCGTGTTGACCCCGGCCCGGGCCCGGCCGGAAACTGCCGACGTGGTCGGAGCCTGCCCCACGTGAGCCTCGACGTCGCCCTGGGCCTGGGCCGGCTGCTCCTCGGCGTCCTGCTGCTGTTCATCGGCGCGCTGTGGCTGGGCCGCGGCTCCGAAACCCTGGCGCGCACCCTCGGCGTGCCCCAGCTCGTCATCGGCCTCACCGTCGCCGCCTACGGCACGTCGGCCCCCGAGCTGGCGGTGTCGACCGAGGCCGCGGCCGATCACCTCACGCCGATCGCGCTGGGCACGGTGATCGGCGCGTGCGTCGCCAACATCAGCCTCATCCTCGGCCTCACCGCCCTGATCGCCCCGCCCCGCGTCGACGGCCAGCTGATCCGCCGCGAGGTCCCGATCTTGCTGGCCTCGGTGATCGCGGTGCCCATCACCCTGGCCGACGGCAAGATCACCCAGCTCGAGGGCGGCATCCTGGTCGCCTGCGCGGTGATCTTCACCATCGCCTCGCTGGCGTTCGCCGGCCGCAGCATCGACGACGAGGTCCTGCTGGCCCCGGTGGAAGGCGAGCAACCCTCGCGGCTGTCGGCGCTGGTGGTCAGCGGCCTCGGCGTGTTGATGTTGGTGTTCGGCAGCGAGCTGTTCATCGGCGGCGCCCGATCCGCCGCCGGGCGGATCGGCATGAGCGACCGCATGCTGGGCATGACGCTGGTCGCGCTGGGCACGTCGCTGCCCGAGCTGTTGACCGCGGTCACCACCTCGCTGCGCGGCCAGGGCGCCATCGCCATCGGCACGGTGGTCGGCTCCAACCTGCTCAACGTCTTCCTGGTGCTCGGCACGGTCGCGCTGTTGCACCCGGTCGAGGTCGGGGCCCGGCTCCACGCGGTCGACGCCATCGGCCTGGTGGTGATCACCCTCCTGGGCATCGTGGTGCTGCGCGGCCGGCGCCGCATCAGCCGGCTCGAGGGCGGCATGTTGGTCGGGGCCTACGTGGCCTTCCTCGTCGCGGCCAGCGTGCTGTGAGCTGCCCCACCGCTGCCCCTCCCGGCCGCGGTTCGCGGTACCGTGGGCGGACGTGCGGCGGTCACGACTCAGGCCGTGAGCCGGTGCCAGACCGGGCCGATGGCTCAACCCCCGCGCGAACCGCTATGGAGTCTGTATGAAGCTTGTCACCCTCGCCGCCGTCGCCGCGCTGGCCGCCGCGCCCGCCACCGCCGTCGCCCAGACCGCCGGGCCGGCCTCGTCCGCGCCGGCCGCGCCGCTGGGCGCGCCACTGTACGAGTCATTCGACGGCGGCGGCCGCGGCTTCATCCGGGTCGACCTGCCGGAGATGGCGGCGCCCGCCGCGGCCGCGCCGCCGTCGCGGGTCCTGTACGTCAACGACTGCAAGCCCAACGGCTGCCAGCTCACCCCCGGCAACTTCTCGCGCCCCGACGACTCGCGCACCAACGTGTCGTCGATCGTCCGCGGCACCGGGCCCCGCACCCTGTCGGCGTTCACCGGCAGCCAGGCCACCTGGGACGCGATCATCCAGTGCGTGCGCGAGAACTACGCGCCGTTCGACATCCAGGTGGTCACCACCGAGCCGGCGTCGACCACCTCGTACTTCGAGGCGATGGCCGCCGGCCGGCCCACCGAGCTGGGCTTCTCGACGTCGACCGCCGGGGTGGCGTCGTTCTCGTGCGGGATCATCCCCAACGCCATCTCGTTCTCGTTCTTGAACCTGAACCCGACCGACGTGCTCGACGCCTGCTGGACCATCTCGCAGGAGTCAGCCCACAACTTCGGCCTGTCGCACGAGATGCTGGGCGGCGACGCGATGACCTACATGCCCAACCCGCCGCGCAAGCGCTTCCTGGACCAGACCGCGTGCGTCGGCACCCAGGGCTGCTGCCAGCCGTCGCAGGAGTGCCAGTGCGGGCCGACCGAGCAGAACTCGTTCCGGGAGCTGCTGGCCATCTTCGGCACCGCGCCGCCGACGCCGCCCGAGATCACCATCACCTCCCCGGACAACAACGCCGTGGTCGACGCCGGCTTCCCGGTGCGGGCCTCCATCGTCGACGCCAACGGGGTGGCCTCGGCCGAGCTGTCGATCGACGGCGCGCTGGTGCAGACCGTGACCAGCGCGCCCTACGTGTTCAACGCGCCGCTGACCCTGGCCGACGGCCCGCACATGATCACCGTCCACGCCACCGACACCCTGGGCGCCGACGCCAGCGTCACCATCCGCGCCACCCAGGGCGGCCGGTGCACCACCACCCCCGACTGCGCCACCATCGGCGAGGGCTTCGTGTGCGTGAGCGGCATCTGCGTGCCGGGCGCCGGCGTGCCGGGCGGCCTGGGCGCCGCGTGCGACACCCCCGAGGAGTGCCTGTCGGGGCAGTGCGCCACCCGCGGCGGCGAGAACCACTGCGTCGAGGCGTGCGACCCCAGCGCGTCGAGCAGCTGCGGTGACGGCTTCGACTGCGTCACCACCGGTGGCGGCGGCCTGTGCTGGCCCAGCGACCCCGGCGCCTGCGGCTGCGCCAGCGACGGCGGCAGCGCGCCGACCCTGCCGATCGGCGTGGGCCTGGTGCTGTCGGCGGTGGTCCTGCGCCGGCGGCGCCGCGCGGCCTAGCGATGGACGACGCCCACGCCTACGCGCGGCGGGTGGTGCTGAGCGACGACCTCGCCGTCAAGCTGGCACCGCCGCCGGCTGGCTGCGCGGTGGCGGCCGACGGCCAGGCCCCGGAGTGGCTGGCCGGGCCCGGCCGCCCGCCGGCGCTGACGATGCGCCGCGGCCGCGACGTGTCGGTGCCGCCGATCGAGGGCATGCGCGATCCCGACCAGCGCGCCCGCATCCTGCACGCGCTGGGCAACCACGAGCTGCAGGCCGCCGAGCTGTTCGCCTGGGCCCTGTGCGGCTTCGCCGACCAGCCCCGCTCGTTCCGCACCGGGCTGTGGAAGATCATGGCCGACGAGCAGCGCCACGCCCGCGCCTACTTCGCGCGGGCCCAGGCCCTGGGCCGCGGCCCCCTCGACTGTCCGGTGTCCGGACACTTCTGGAACCAGCGCGCGCGGCTGGGCACCCCGCTCGGGTTCGTGTGCACGATGGGGCTGACCTTCGAGAACGCCAACCTCGACCTGGCCCAGGCCTACGCCGCCGCGGCCCGCGCCGCCGGGGACCCTGAGACCGCGGCGCTCCTCGACGAGGTCGCCGCCGACGAGGTCGATCACGTGCGGTTCGCCGCGACCTGGGTGCGCAAGCTGGCGCCCGATCGCTCGCAGCTGGCCACGTACCTGGCCGAGGTGACCTTCCCGCTCGGGCCCAGCCGGGCCCGCGGGGTCGAGCTCGACGTCGCGGCCCGCCGGCGGGCTGGCCTCGACGAGGAGTTCATCGCGGCCCTGGCCGCGGCCGCACCGACCCGCCCCGGCGGCGGCCCCCGCGCGCGCGACCGCGCGTGAGCTACCTGGTCGGCAACCTCGCCTGCGAGGTGGCGTGGGCCGGCGGCCCGCCGGTGCCAGCCGCGGTGGGCGACCGCCTGGCCCGGCTCGCCACCACGCTGCGCGCGCTGGCGACCGACGCCGACACCCTGTGGCTGCCCGGCCCGGTCGCCGACGCCGCGGTGCCGCCGGGCGGGCCGCGGCCGAGGCTGGTGACCGGCCCGGTGGCGCCCGCCGACCAGCCGGTCGTGGCGTGGGGTGCCGACGCCGCGCTCGACGCGCGACCACCCGGGCCGGCCGCCTCGGTCGACGCGGGCACCTGGCAGGCCGCGGTGCGGACGCTGCCGGTGGCGACGGTCGCGCTGGCCCGGGCCGCCAACGACCGCCGCCTGGCCCTGGCCGTCGCCGCCGACCTGGGCACCGCGCTGCCGGGGGCGCAGGTCATCGCCTCGGTCGCCGAGCTGCGCGACCACCTGGCCGCCGGTGGCGCCGCCGCCAGCCCGACCGGGACCTGGGTCGCCAAGGCGGTGCTGACCGCGGCCGGGCGCGACCGCGTCCGCCGGCGCGGGCCGGCCATCGACGCCGCCACCGCGGTGCGGCTCGAGCGGCTCTTGGCCCGCCACCAGGCGCTGGTGGTCGAGCCGTGGATGGAGCGGCGCCTCGACGTCGGCCAGGGCGGCGTGGTGCTGGGCCCCGGCCAGGCCCTGCTCCTGCCGCCGCACCGCGCGGCGTGCGACGGCGCCGGCGTGGTCCGCGCCCTGACCGTCGACGACGGCGCCGCCCTGGCCGGGCCGCACCGCGCCGCGCTGGCCCAGGCCGCCGCCGCCGTGGCCCACCGCCTGGGCGCGACCGGCTACCGCGGCCCGTTCGTCGTCGACGCCTTCGTCCACGCCGACGGCTTCCACCCGCTGTGCGAGATCAACGCGCGCCTGACCTTCGGGATGGTGGCGCGGGCCTGGGCCGAGCACCTGGGCCGGCCGATCACCCTCGGCCTCGACGGCGCGCCACCGGCCGGCGCCACGCCGCTGGTGCTCGACGCCGCCGGGCGCCCGGCCGCGTGGTGGGCCCCGGCCTGACGGTCAGCCCAGCTCGTCGTCGGCGGCGTCCTTGTCGAACCCGAGCTTGGCCAGGCGGTAGCGCATCGACCGGAAGCTGATGCCCAACAGCGCCGCCGCCTTCTTGCGCACGCCGCCGGTGCGCTCGAGCGCGCGGCCGACCCAGGCCCGCTCGTAGTCGGCCACCAGCCGATCGAGATCGACGCCGTCCTCGGGGAACTCGACCGTGGCCGCGGCCTCGACCACCGCCCGCACCGCGGTGGTGCGCAGCCGCGGCAGATCGTCGACGCCCAGCTCGTCGGCGCCGGCCAGCGCGGCGGCCCGCTCGATCACGTTCTCGAGCTCGCGCACGTTGCCGGGGAAGTCGTAGTCCTCGAGCAGCTTCATCGCCGCCGGCGACACCGTCAGGGTCCGGCCGGCGTCCTTGCTGTGGCGGCGCAAGAAGTGCTCGACCAGCAGCGGCACGTCCTCGCGCCGCTGCCGCAGCGGCGGGATGCGCACCTCGATGACGTTGAGCCGGTAGTACAGGTCCTGGCGGAACGCGCCGCGGGCCACCTCGTCCTCCAGCTCGCGGTTGGTGGCGGCCACCACCCGCACGTCGACGTCCAGCTCGGCCGCGCCGCCCACCGGCTTGACCTTGCGCTCCTGCAGCACCCGCAGCAGCTTGACCTGCAGGCCGAGCGGCAGCTCGCCGATCTCGTCGAGGAACAGCGTGCCGCCGTCGGCCTCGCGCACCAGACCTGGCCGATCGCCGACCGCACCGGTGAACGAGCCCTTGACGTGCCCGAACAGCTCGGACTCCATCAGCTCCTCGGGGATGGCCCCGCAGTTGACCGCGACGAACTTGCCGCCCGCGCGGTTGCCCTCGCTGTGCAGCGCGCGCGCCACCAGCTCCTTGCCGGTGCCGCTCTCGCCGGTGATGAGCACGCTGGTGCGGCTCGAGTGGATCTTGGTGATCAGGTCGAACAGCCGCTGCATCGCCCGCGACCGGCCCAGGAGCTGGGCCATCCGCACCCGGCCCGCCACCTGATCGCGCAGCGCGGCGTTCTCGGCGACCAGGGCCCGCTTCTCCAGCGCCCGGCCGATGACCGCGTTGATCTCGTCGACCTTGAACGGCTTGGTCAGGTAGTCGTAGGCGCCCTCCTTCATCGCCGCCAGCGCGGTGTCGGCGCTGGCGAACGCCGTCACCAAGATCACCTCGGTGTCGGGGTGGGCGGCCCGCACCGCCCGCAGCAGGCCCAGCCCGTCGAGGGCGCCCGGCATCCGCAGGTCCGACACCACCACGTCGGCCGGGCGCGCCGCCAGCGCGGCCGCCGCGGCGACGCCGTCGCTGGCCAGCTCGACCTCGTGGCCCGCCCGCCGCAGGCAGATGGCCAGGAAGTCGCGCATCGACGCTTCGTCGTCGACGACGAGCACTCGTCCCATAGCGTGCAGTGTACCAGGCCCGGTCGCGTCGCCGCGACCGCGCGCCGACCAACCTCAGCGGCGCCGCGCCACCACCACCAGAAAGCCCCCCAGGTCCCGGGCGATCGGCCGATCGGCCAGCAGGTCCTCGGCCTTGCGCACCACCGCCCCGACCACCGGGATCTGGTGGACGTACGACACCGGCGTGACGATCCGGATGCCCCGGGTGGTGACCCACTCGAGCTCGGGCGGCAGGTAGCCGGCGATGTCGCGCTTGGAGTCGTAGCGGGTGTAGACCGCCTCGTCGTTGGTCGCCGCCGACACCGCCGACGCCGGCTTGAGTGCCTTCACCAGCCGACGGATCGAGCGCGCGTTGTAGAACTCGGCCAGCACCCAGCCGCCCGGCCGCACCACCCGCGCCATCTCGCGCATGGCCGTGCCGATGTCGGCGATGTGGGCCAGCACCTTGAACGAGTACGCGACGTCGACCGACGCGGTCGCCACCGGCAGCACGGTGGCCGAGGCCTGGGCCACCGCCAGCCCGCGGGCGCTGGCCTTGGCCAGCATCCCGCCCGACAGGTCGATGCCGACCGCGCTCCGGGCGAACTGGCCGACGCGCTCGAGGATGAGCCCGGTGCCGCAGCCGACCTCCAGCACGTCCTTGCCGGTCCCGTAGCGCTCGACCAGGCCGACCTCCAGGTCGTCGAGCATGCGGTGGTAGCCCTTGCCGCGCTCGCGCTCGTACCAGCCAGCGAAGTCGTCGTAATAGGACCGATTGTCGAGGGCAGCCATCGCGGGGGGGTGCTTAGCACGCGCCGGCGCGGCGGTGCTAGCGACGCCGGGCCAGGGCCGCCAGCGGGACGTCGGGCGTGGTCGGCGGCCGCGGCGCCGCCGCCTGCACCGGCAGCAGCGTCTCCAGCTCGAACTGCACCGCCGCCAGGCCGCCGATGGCGCCGGCGACCGCCCGGGTCAGCGCGTGGGCTGCGGTGGCCACCAGGCCCCAGCCCTCGAGCACCGCCCGACCGGCCTCGTACTCGGCCAGCACCGCCGCCAGCGTGGTGGCCACCGTCGCCGCCCGGCCGTCGAGCTCCGCCGCCAGCGCCAACGCCTCGGCGCGGATGGTGGCCAGCCGTGGGCCGGGCAGCGTCGGCAACGACGCCACCAGCGCGGTGACCTCGGCGTCGATCCAGGCGGCGCGCTCGCGGGGTTCGGGTTCCACCGGTGCAGCGTAGGACATCTGGGCCAGGACGTCAGGCGCGCCGGCCGTCGGGCGCACGCCGCCGTTGATCGGCGGCGGCATCGAGAGTAGATCGGCCCATGACCCTCGAAGGCCTGCTGGGCCAGCGCGTGACCCTGCGGGTGCGCCACCGCGACGCCACCTCCGGCTGGCTGGCCGTCGCCGACGACCCCGCCGCACCCGAGCTGCGGGTGCCGGCCAAGGAGCTGCCAGCCGACGCCGCCGTCGACGCCGAGGTCGAGGTGTTCGTCTACCGCGACAGCGACGAGGAGATCGTCGGCACCACCGCCCAGCCGCGGCTGACGCTGGGCGAGGTCGCGTTCCTGACGGTGACCGCGTGCACCGACCACGGCGCCTACGTCGACTGGGGCCTGGGCAAAGAGCTGTTCGTGCCGTTCGCCGAGCAGAGCCGCGAGCTGTACGTCGGCGCCCGCCAGCCGTTCGGCCTGTACCTCGACAAGACCCAGCGCCTGGCGGCCACCATGCACGTCGGGCCGATGCTGGTCGAGGGCGGCGACTTCGCGCTCGACGAGTGGGTCGAGGGCGAGGCCTGGCGCGACGATCCGGCCATCGGCCTGTTCGTCATCCTCGAGCGCGCCTACCTCGGCCTGGTGCCGGCCGACGAGCCGCACCGGCTGGCCCGAGGCGAGGCCGCGCGGTTCCGGGTCGCCGCCATCCTGCCCGACGGCAAGCTGGTCCTGTCGTTGCGCGGCCACGCCCACCACGAGCTCGACAACGACGCCGCGCTGGTGCTCGCCGCGCTGGCCGGGCCCCGCCCGCCCCGGGTCGGCGACAAGTCGAGCCCCGACGAGATCCGCGCCCGGTTCGGCCTGAGCAAGAAGGCGTTCAAGCGCGCGGTGGGCCGGCTCCTCAAGGAGCGCGCGGTCACCATCGACGCCGACGGCTACGTGGTGCGCGCCGTCGCCAGCGCCGGCTGACGGCCCCGGCCTACCCGAGCAGCGTCGCCGCGGCGGCGGTCACGTCGGCCAGGCGGCCCTCGAGCGCGCGCCGCTCGGCCGGCGCCAGGCCCGGCTGCAGATCGGGGTGGAGGCCGCGGGCCAGCTCGCGGTAGGCCCGCTTGATCGCGTGGCGATCGTCGGTGGCGCTCACGCCCAGCACCATGGCGGCGGCCTGGCGGCGCGGATCGATCGGCGCCCGGTGCGGCCCGGAGTCGAACGCGCCGACGCCGACCTCGTCGAGCGCCCCGACCTGGCGCAGGAAGTACAGGAAGCCCAGCAGGCGGAACCGCGGCGTGCGGGCCTGGGACCACAGCTGATCGAGCCGGCGCGGGCGGTCCAGCGCCGCCAGGATGCGCCGGTCGGCCTCGTCGAGCATCGCCGCGGGCGGCGCCAGCGACGACCGGAGCGCCACCCGCACCGCGGCCAGCTCTCGGGTCAGCGCGTCGGCGCGGCTGGCGTCGAGCTGGGCCTCGAGGTGGCGGCGGGCCCACGCGGCCAGCGGCACCGTGCGGCTGGCCGGCACCGGCGGGTGTGCATGCACGCCGCCGTCCCAGCGCGCCTCGAGCGCGCCGGCCGCAGCCAGCCGCGCCAGGCGGGCCAGCCCCGCCCGGGCGTCGTCGGCGCACAACGAGCCGCGCCGCAGGACCAGCACCTCGGCGTGGCCCCGCGCGTCGGTCAGCGTCAGGATGCCGGTGGCCTCGTTGCGCCCAAGCCGATACAGCAGGCGGGCCAGGCCACCACGCGCGATCGTCTCGACCCCAAGCGGCATGCCCTCATCTAGGGGCCGCCGCCGATCCCGGGCAACTTTTCACCGACCCGCCGGCTACCGTCGGCCCCCGCCGTCGCCACCCGCCTCGCTCGTCCGTTCCGCGGACGTCAGCGGACCGTCCGTCGATTCAGACGTAGCCGCCCTTGCGGCGCTCGTTGATGTACTCGTTCACCACCCCGGTCACGTCCTCACGGAACGAGACGTAGCCATCGGCGATCTCGCGCAGCGAGGTGACCGCCGGCTTGTTGTCGCACTCGACCAGCGGGGTGGCGCCGCGCGAGAGCTGCCGGGCCCGCTCGGCCGCGAGCACGACCAGGGCGAAGCGGTTGTGAACCTTCTCCAGACAGTCTTCGACGGTTACGCGAGCCATTGACCGCGGAGTGTATCCGTCGAGGACCAGGTGTCAAGCGCCTCGACAGGCGCCGCCCGGACGGCTACAGTAAGGTAGTAGACGCTGGCGCGCGGTTGGTGCCGTGTGGCGAGCGTCGGATTCGCAGGCACCCAGATGAGCGCCCGGCTCCCATCCTCCGTCGCTGTCACGTCGACCGCGGCCTCCCACGCCGGGGCGACCCAGGCGCCCGCGTCCGCCAGCGGTCCGACCGAGCGCGTGCTCGAGCTCGACTGGGACGGCCTCGAGATCGCCGTCGAGCGCAACGCCACCGACACCGAGAGCTTCCTCGACCTGACGACCGGCAAGGTCCTCACCATCGCCGCCGGCGAGGTCGAGGCCCCGCTGCGGCGGCAGCAGGTCCAGGACGCCCCCCGCGCCTACCTGCGGGTCGAGCCGGCGTCGTCGCGCGAGCAGTACCGGTGGATGGAGAAGTTCGTCGGCTCGGTCGTCGACGAGAGCCTGCGCGAGCGGCTGATCATGTCGATCGACGGCAAGGGCGCGTTCCGCCGCTTCAAGGACGTGCTGCTCGGCTTCCCGGCCGAGCGCGAGCGGTGGTTCTCGTACCGGGCCGAGCTGCTGCACTGGCACATCCACAACTGGCTCGCCAGCCACCACATCAGCGGCAGCGCACCGCCACCCTGGGGCGACGTGCGGCCGCCGCCCGAGCTGCCGCTGGTCGAGGGCAAGCCCATCAGCCACGGCACCGAGCCGCCCGGCGAGGCCCTGCGCCGCCGGGCCCGGGAGCTGATCGAGAGCATCCCTGCCCTCGATCTGGCTAGCGCGATCGCCTTCCTCGAGTTCCTGAAGGCCCGCGCCCAGGACGCCCGCGACGGCCACGATCGCGACGACCGGGCCCGCGACGACGACCGCGACGACGCCCACGAGCCGCCCCGCGCCGGCGGCCGCTCCGACGCGGCCTGACCCACGCCCGCGGCACCGATCGCCCGGCCTACCGCGACGGCGGCGCCCAGATCCAGCCGTCCTCGACGAACGGGGCGCCGGCCTCGGGCATGGTCCACTCGTCGCGGGCCCACAGGTACGCGGTGTACGCCGCGACCAGCGAGTCGAAGCAGTGGTCATTCGACAGCGCGTCCTCGCGCGCCATCCGGCTCACCGGCGCGAACTCCAGGTCGCCCAGCTGCTCGATGATCCCGGCCCGGGTCTGCCAGGGGTCGGCGTCGCGCTTGTAGCCCCGGGCCTTGCGGCGGTCGAACAGCGCCGCGATCGTCGCCGCCGGTGACACCTCCAGCAGGTTCTGGTGCAGCGCGAACCCGGCCCGCACCAGCCGTCGCCGCAGGTGCGTCGCGCGGGCCGCGACCAACCCCACCGCCGCGCCGAGTTGGGTCGTCGGCAAGAGCCCGCGTGCGTGGCACAGCACCACCTCGGTGGCGCGGTGCGCGTACGGCTGGAGCCGCGGCCGCGGCCGCGCGGGCTCTCGCACCACGGTCAACTCCCGGCTGGCGCCCTGGGCCGCGGCGGTCACGGTGGTGTCCTCGGCCAGGGCCCGGCCCTCGGTGCGCAGCCACACCACCGCCGGGTCGACGCAGGCCTCCACCCCGGGGCACGCCGGCACCACGCAGCGGGCACACGCGGGCGCGGTGAGCGGGGCGTTGATGGCGATGACCAGGTCGTCCCCCAGGCCGGTCACGAAGTCGAGCAACGTCTGGTCGATCCAGGGTTTGCCCTGATGTCGGGTAGATACCGACTGCACCCGGGCCCCACGCTCCCCCGCGACCACATGCGTCACGGCGGTGGTCTTGCCCCGGGCACCTCCCAGGTCGACCCCGATGAAGCTGGTGAAGCGCCGGGCCATGCGATCGGTTCTAGCTGGTTTGGGCCGGAATCGCCACGCTCGGCCCTCGGTCGCGGCGCGAGATCCGCGTGATCATAAGGGCCGTCCGCTGACGTGACAAAAGCCATGGTCCCGGTGTAAGCACGGCCCCGAAGCGGCGTTCTATCGCCGCCGGCACCATGGCTCTCGATCGCATCGCGACCCTCCGGGCGCTCATCTCCAAGGCTCCGCAGGACCCATTCCCGCGGTACGGCCTCGCTATGGAGTTCAAGAGCCGCGACGACCTGACGTCCTCGCTGGCGGCGTTCGAGGAGCTGATCGCCGCGTTCCCGGCCTACGTGCCCAGCTACCTCATGGCAGGTGGCGTGGCAGCCAAGCTCGGCGACCGGGATCACGCCCGGGCCCTGTTCGAGCGCGGCATCGCCGCCGCCGCGGCCGCGGGCGACAGCCACGCCCGGGGCGAGCTCGAGACCGCCCTCGCGGAGGTCCCGTGACCCGCCGCATGATCCACGTCGGGGCAACCGTCGCGGCCCTGCTCTGGGCCGCATGCACCCATCGCCCGCCCCCGTCCGCGCCCGCGAGCGCCGCCGGCGGCGCGACCTACGGCGACGCCTCCGCGGCGGTGCCCCCTGCCGGCGATGAGCCGGTCCCACCCGCCGGCGTCGAGCCGGTCTCACCCGACGGCGATCCGTGCGGGTACTGACAGTTCCGGCGTAGCCGGTAAGCGCGCGGCCAACCGCGCACGTTTCTAGTGTCCCAAGGAGAATCCCATGAAGAAGTTCGCGATGATCATCGTCACCGTTGCCCTGGCCGTCGGCGCCACCGCCTGCTCGAAGAAGAAGGCGGACACCACCCCCGCCGCCAACACCGACACCATGGACCACAGCATGGGCGGCGACGCCTACGGCGCGGCCAACCCGTGCGGCGACGGCATGGCGAACCCGTGTGGCGACGCCAACCCCTGCGGCGACGCCAACCCCTGCGGCATGTGAGCCGCTAGATCGGTCGTCCTGACCGATCTACCGCGACGTGGGCCGCCTTGGCGGCTCGCCGACCGGTGACACCGGGTCCGCCCGGGGTCAGATTTCATCGCGGCTCGCTCAGCCGCGGCCGACGAGTCCTCGTCGGAGCCGGGATGGAGAAATGGTAGACTCGGGGGTCTCAAAAGCCCCTTCCCTCGCGGGAGTGTCGGTTCGAGTCCGACTCCCGGCACGAGCACCCGCTGTGCGGGGCGCCACGGGCGCGCGCTGATCGTTGCGTTTGAGCGACGCCAGCGCGACGATGCCGCGCATGTCGCAACGTGTCGCTTCGGTGGTCTTGGTGCTGGCAAGCCTGACCAGCGCGTGCGCGTCTGGCCAGGGCGGCGTCGGTGACGACGACGTCGTGGATGCGCGCGTGCCCCAGCCCGACGCGGCCCCCCCTGACGCGGCCCTGATCGACGCGCCGGTCCCCGACGCCGCGCTGATCGACGCCGCCACGCCCGACGCCGCACCGATCGACGCCGCCACGCCGGACGCGGCGATGACCGACGCGCCCCCCGCGACCGACGCGCCGCCGACCGACGCGCCCCCCGCGACCGACGCGCCGCCGATCGACGGCGCCGGCTGCACGCCCGGCACCACCCAGCTGCTGGTCAACGCCAACCTCGACGGCACGCCGATCGGCACCGGCTGGGCCCAGACCCCGATCGACGCGATGTACCCGCTCATCACCGCCGACGCCCTCGCCGCCCTGCCGCCCCACTCGGCGCCCAACCACCTGTGGCTCGGCGGCATCGTCAGCGGCAGCGACAGCGCCGAGCAGACCGTGACCATCCCCCCGGGCACCACCCAGCTGGTCCTCCACGGGATGTACGCGGTCTTGACCGGCGAGAGCGGGACCACCGTCTACGACAGCGCCGCCACCGAGCTGGTGTCGAGCGCCGGCGTGGTCCTCGAGACGGCCCAGGCGCTGTCCAACACCACCGTCGCCACCACCTACACGCCGTTCACCTTCACCTTCGCCAGCCCGCACGCCGGCCAGACCGTGCGGCTGCGCGTGCGCTCGACCAACGACATCTCGCTCGAGACGTCCTTTTTCTGGGACACCCTCGCGCTCGACGCGGTCGTCACCTGTCCCTGACCGCCACCGCGAGGGCCAGCGGCGGGCGGTGCGGGACCTCCCGATGGGGCGACCAGCGCTACCCCAAAAGACACCGCTACCCCGCCGCAACCCCTTGTGACAATTATGGTTTCCGGTGACTTTTTGCGTCACCCGGAGCGCCGCATTTGGTCCCTGCCGGGTCATCGCACGGCTCCGCAGCACGAATTTTTCAAGCCCCAGGCACGCGAGGCGGTTGGCACATCGGCTGCACTCGTCGTCTGGTCATGAAGACCTCCATCAAGAAGATCCAGCGCGGCTTTACCCTCATCGAGCTCATGATCGTCGTCGCGATCATCGGCATCCTGGCCGCCGTCGCCATCCCGCAGTTCCTCGACTACATGAAGCGCTCCAAGAAGGGCGAGGCCGAGCTCAACCTCAACGCCATCGACAAGGCCAACATCCGGGAGTACTCCGAGAACGCCGGCTACGTCGCCTCCAGCCAGGCCGACACCCCCGCCGTCAACTGCTGCACCCAGAACGCCGGCGGCCAGAAGAAGTGCGCCGTCGTCGCCGCCGACTGGGGCGGCGTCGCCACCTGGGACGCCCTCGACTTCGAGATGACCAAGCCCTTCTACTTCCAGTACGGCTACGCCGGTGTCGTCGGCGGCGCCAGCTTCACCGCCACCGCCACCGGCGACCTCGACTGCGACGGCACCACCGTCACCTACACCCTCACCGGCACGCTCTCGGGCGGCTCGCCGTCGTCGGCCATCACCAAGCCGACCAACCGCGACTGAGCCCGCGCGCTCCTCGCCTGACCGTCGCGGCCGCCCTCGGGCGGCCGTCGCCATTTTCGGCGTCGGCGCGCTACACTCCCCGCTAGATGCGCGCTTCGCTCTGGCTCGGCCTCGTGGTGGCGACCGCCGCCGCGTGCTCCAAGGCCAGCGACGAGAGCAAGAACAAGCGCGCGCCCACCGCGCCGCCGCCGAAGACCGTCGACCTCCCGGCCGACCTGTCGATCCCGGTGACCATCGACGGCGTCGCCGCACCGCCCATCGACGCGGCGCGCCTCGGCGCGACCCCGGCCGACTTCGCCGACACCGAGCGCCGTGCCTGGAAGCTCACCACGCTGCTGCCGGCCTTCGACCAACCCGGACACGCGCTCGAGGCGGTCGGCGCCGGCGACATGATCCTCAAGCTGGCCCGCCCGACGCCCGACGCCACGCTGGTCCCCGTGCTGTTCTTCACGCGGCGCGGCGACGTCGTCGTCACCGTGCTCGACCCCGGCCAGCCGTTCCCCGACTACCACGGCCAGGGCGGCCGGCTGCGCCGCCCCGGGGATCCGCAGCCACACCTGTCGCCGGTGCGCGCGCTGCGCGTGATCGCGGCGCCCTGATCGTCGGCTGCGGCGCGCTCACCCGGCAGCGCCGCGGGCGGAGGCCGGCCTCTCGCCGGTACCCCAGCACAACCCCTCGGGAAAACTACAGTTTCGGGTGACAATTTGCGGCACCCAGGCGCCGCGTTTGGTCCCTCGGGGGTTACCAGCGCAGGTCCGTTGGCGTAGATCCGAGCGGTTGCGTTTGTGACCCCGCTGGCACATCGGCTGCACTACCCACCGGCGTGCATCGCGCCGGCTTCACGCTGATCGAACTGATGGTGGCGGTCGCCATCGTCGGGGTCATCGCCGCCGTCGCAATCCCGCAGTTCACCCGCACCACGCGCAAGGCCAAGGGCTCGGAGGTCAACGCGGTGTTCGCCGAGCTGCGCCAGCGCCAGGAAGAGTACCACCTGGCCAACGGGGTCTACTTCTCGTCGGGCACCGCCGAGACCGACACGTTCCCGGCCACTCCGGGCAAGCGCGCCCAGGACGTGTCCTCGCCGCCGGCGTCGTGGACGACGCTCAAGCTGCGGCTCACCTCGGACAAGCTCTACTGCGGCTACGTCACCATCGCCGGCCGGGCCGGCGACGCCACCGGGCTGGGCACCAAGGCCGGCGAGTTCGGCTTGACCGCCGCGCCGGCGACCGACTGGTACTACCTGCTGGCCCACTGCGACATCGACGGGAGCGCGGCCAGGGACAGCTACTACTTCTCGTGGAGCGGCGACACCCGCGTCCAGAAGCAGAACGAAGGCTACTGACCAACCCTCGCTTTTCTACCGGCAGCCACGTGGGTGGCCCGGGCAACCACGGGCCCCAGCGGCCACTCACCCTCGACCAAGGACCACGGACACCATGAAGACCTCCATCAAGAAGATCCAGCGCGGCTTTACCCTCATCGAGCTCATGATCGTCGTCGCGATCATCGGCATCCTGGCCGCCGTCGCCATCCCGCAGTTCCTCGACTACATGAAGCGCTCCAAGAAGGGCGAGGCCGAGCTCAACCTCAACGCCATCGACAAGGCCAACATCCGCGAGTACTCCGAGAACGCCGGCTACGTCGCCTCCAGCCAGGCCGACACCCCCGCCGTCAACTGCTGCACCCAGAACACCGGCGGCCAGAAGAAGTGCGCCGTCGTCGCCGCCGACTGGGGCGGCGTCGCCACCTGGGACGCCCTCGACTTCGAGATGACCAAGCCCTTCTACTTCCAGTACGGCTACGCCGGCGTCGTCGGCGGCGCCAGCTTCACCGCCACCGCCACCGGCGACCTCGACTGCGACGGCACCACCGTCACCTACACCCTCACCGGCACGCTCTCGGGCGGCTCGCCCTCCTCGACCATCACCAAGCCCACCAACCGCGACTGAGCCCCCGCGCTCCTCGCCTGACCGCCGCGGCCGCCATCGGGCGGCCGTCGCCATTTTCGGGCGCCCGACGCCGCGCCCGCGCGCCCACTCACCGCGCGGGCGCCGGCCACGTGCAGTATGATCGCGGCGTGCGCCTGACCGCCCTCGCCGCTCCGCTCGCCGCGCTGGCGCTCATCGTCGGCGCCCAGCAGGTCGGCGCGTCGGCCAACGCGCAGCGCAAGCAGTGGCCCAAGGACGCCGACGAGCCGTACGCGCCGTCGGCGACGGCCGCGCCGCTGGTGTCGCTCGGCTACCGCGAGGCGCTCGCCGACTGGCTCTACGTCCGGGCCCTGGCGTACTTCGGCGGCGACGACGGCGCGACCTCGCCCGGCGTGCAGCACCTGGTCGGCGCCATCGCCGCGCTCGATCCCGGCTTCGAAGAGCCCATGAGCTGGGGCGCGCTGGCCATGTGGAGCGCCACGATGGAGGTCAGCCAGGACGACTACCGCAACATCCTGACGCTGCTCGAGGCAGCGGCGGTGCGCTTCCCCCAGAACTACAAGCTCGCCCAGCGCGCCGGTGAGATCTACGTCATGCGCATGCGCAGCGACGACCCGGCCGAGCAGCGCGCCTTCAAGGTGAAGGGCACCGAGCTGTTGTCCCGCGCGGTCCACCTGCCCGGCGCGCCCCGGTCGCTCGGCACCTACGTCGCGCACCTGCAGACCGAGCTCGGCCAGCGCGACAAGGCCATCCGCGACCTGCGGGAGCTGGTGCTCTACACCTCGGACGCCAACGCGCGCGCCAAGCTGGTCGCCAAGCTGGCCAAGCTGACCCAGGTCAGCTCCGAGACCCTGGCCTACGAGCTCGACGTCGAGCGGGTGCGCTTCGAGACCCGGTGGCAGGCCGAGCGCCCGGAGCTGTCGGCGGCGATGTTTGCGGTCGTGGGCCCGCCGATCCGCCCCTGGTTCGATCCGGCCGATCTGTCAGCGCCCGACGTCGCGTTCGTGGAGCCGATCGAACCGCTGCCCCCGCTGGCCGATGACGTCGGCGAGCTCCCGCCGCCGACAGCGCCGTAGCGCGCTCCCAGCGGCCCGGCGAGTTCCTTGCGGTGACCAAAAGCGTCACCGGTGGGGCGAAATGCGGCCTTTCGTCCCCATGCGCAACGTTCCTTACATTTCTGGACAGACAAGATCCGGTAGGTTAGGAGCGTGGAGGACCAGGAAATCGCTGGCACAGGCAGTGCACACTCCCGATGCGTGTCCTGTCACCGTCGTCGTTCGCTCGCCCGCCGGACTGGCGGCTTCACGCTGATCGAACTGATGATCGTGGTGGCCATCATCGGCATCCTGGCGGCGGTCGCCATCCCCCAGTTCCTCGACTACATGAAGCGCTCGAAGTCCGGCGAGGCCTACCTGAACCTCGCGGCCATCGAGAAGGCCAACATTCGAGGATTCCACGAGAACTCGGGATACGTGACCACCTCAGCGGCGGACTCCCCCGCGGTCGGCTGCTGCACCCAGAACGTGGGCGCCGCCCACAAGTGCGCGGTGGTCGCGGCCGACTGGACCGCGCCGGCCTGGGTCGACCTCGACTTCGAGATGGTGAAGCCGTTCTATTACCAGTACAGCTACACCGGCGGGGTCACCACGTACACCGCGACGGCCACCGGCGACCTCGATTGCGATGGGGTTTCGGTGACCTACCAGCTCCAGGGGACGACCAGCGCCGGCTCACCGACCGCTCAGATCGTCCGGCCGGCCAACCGCGACTGACCCGTGCACGCTCGAACAGATCGCGCCGGTCCGTCGCGCGTCTAGGGCCAGGATGCACACGCGCGTCTCGTCCCTGGTGGCTGCGGTCGCCCCGCTCACCCTGACGGGGGTCGCCCTGGCCCACCCGCCGCCGCCGCCCGACGACGAGCCGGCGGCGCCGCGCCGCGCGGTCGTGGAGTGGTCGACCTGGCTCCGGGTCGCGTACGGCGGTCAGTCCGACGCCGCCGTCGCCCAGGCCCGCCTGGTGTCGGTCGACCGGACGGGGCCGTCGGCGTGGGAGGCCGCTGGTGGCGCCGACGTCACCCTGCCCATCGGCCGGCGCGGCGACGTCCGTATCGGCCCGTGGCTCGAGCTGCGCAACAGCGGCACCTTCATCGGCGGTGAGCTGATGCTGGCGGCGGCCCCCCGCAAGCTCGACCTGTTCTTCTACGAGGGCGAGGGCGTCCTCATCGCCCGGGTCGGCACCGACGGTGAACGCCGGACCGCCGCCCTGGCCTACGGCTACCGCGCGCCGTGGGACCTGATGCACCCGACCCACGGCAGCTCGCGCTACATGATCGGCGTGCGCGTGGTGGCCACCGCGACCCAGGCCATCGACGATCCGGCCCAGTGGTCCGCCACCCTCGGCCTCGAGACCGAGCCGGTCGGCGCGTTGCGCTACCTGCTGGGGATCCGGTCCTGGTACTGAGCCGACCGGCCGGCCTCGACGAGGCTCGCGCTACGGGGCGTCGTTGGCGTAGATGACCACCGCGTCGACGATGGTGCGCAGGCCGGCCGCGGTGACGCCGAGCGGGCCCGGCGGGTTCGCGGTCACCTGGGCCGCCAGCATCGCCCGATCGTCGACCGACTCGACCACGCAGGTCAGGGCCTGCGCGGCGCGATCGTAGGCCACCGCGGTCCGCAGCGCGCCCGCCGGTACCGCAAATGCGCGGCCGTCGACCGACGCGTAGTGGCTGTCGTGGACCTCGATGAGATCCGCGCCCGCGGGCGGGCTGCCCTGGATCTGGGTCAGGCCACACTCGAAGTCGCTCAGCTGATCTTGGCCGGCGATCACCCTCGTCGAGATGTCGAGGTTCCCGCGGATCGACAGGTACATGATGGTCGAGGACTGCGCCGTCACCTGGTGGAGGTACTCCACCGCGACGCGGGTGGCCCGGGGGAACCCGTCGTCCCACGTCATCCCGCCGTAGCCCGGCGGGTCCGCGTCGGCGAGGATGACCGTGCCGGGCGCGAACGTCGCGCCGTAGGTCGACCAGCGTGGGGACAGCTGGTCGAGGTCGTCGAACAGCGCGATGCGGTCACCGCCCTGCGCCGGCCACGGATCGCACGGGTCACCCACCGCGTCGCCGTCACCGCTGGCCTGGTCGAGGTTGGGCACCGTCGGGCAGTTGTCGCAGGCGTCGCCGACCTGGTCGCGGTCGTGGTCGCGCTGGTCGACGTTGGAGACGGCCGGGCAGTTGTCGACGCGGTCGACCACGCCGTCGCCATCCCCGTCGCCGTCGAGCGCCGCGTCGGGCTCGCCGGCGGCATCGACAGCCGCCGTCATCCCCCGGCACACCGGCGGCGCGACCGTCAGGTCGCACGCCTGGCCGGCCGGGCACGCGCCCGACGCGCTGCACGGCAGCCCCGGCTCGAAGGCAGGGGCGTAGCAGCCCACGGCGGCGACCGCGACGACCCACGCCAGGCCAGCGCTAGAACGCGCCACCCACCACCACCCCGGCGCCGCGCGGGTCGACCACCGGCGCCACCGCGACCGCGCGCTCGCCGCGACCGCGCCCGGTCACCCACAGCACCACGCCAGTGACCACCAGCGCGCCACCGACGGTGAGGCCGACGATGGCGCGGCGCTCGGCCCGTTCGCCGTCGGCCTGCGTGGCCAGGAGCGCGTCGGTCCACGGCCCGCGGTTGGCCGACAGCTCGTCGCTGATCGAGCGCGCGCGCAGGCCGGCGTAGGCGCCGAGGCCGACGCCGGCCAGACCGACCGCGCCCAGGGCGAGCGCCGTCGGCCGGCGCCAGCGCGCCGACGACCGCGGGGCCGGCTCGTCGAGGGGCGCGGCCACCGCGTCGTCCGGCCTCACCGCCGCGACTGGCGGGGCGGGCGGTGCTGGCAGCGGCGGTGCGGGTGGTGGTGGCGGTGGTGGCTCGACCGGCCGCGACTGGCCGGCGGTCTGCTTCGCGAGCGCCGCCAGGTACTGGCGGGCCTTGGCCGCGAACCGGCCTTTCGGCTCGACCGACAGGTAGCGCTCGTACTCGTCGATCGCCGCCCACGGCTCGTCGGCGAGGCGGTGCGCCTGGCCCAGGTTGTACAGCAGCTCCGGGTGCGGGATGAGAGCGTAGGCCGCGTGGAGGGCCTCGATCGCCGCGGGGTAGTCCCCGCGCGCCTGGGCCGCGCTCGCGGCGTCGACCAGGGCGGCCGCCACGGCCTGCCGGGCAGCCGGATCGTCGGCGGCGGCGGTCCCCGCCAGCGTCGTGACGGAGACCATGGCGGCGACCAGCCCGAGGCAGCGACGCATCGCCTAGAGCCTACCTCAACCGGCCGGCCGCGATCGGTGATCCGGCTTGACTCGCGTCGGGGCGGGCGGGATCCTGGCCGCGATGAGGACGGCCGCCATCCCGGTCGGCGAGCGGCTGGGGCGGTACCAACTGGTGCGCCACCTGGCCACCGGCGGCATGGCCGAGATCTACCTGGCCCGGGCCGAGGGCATCGGCGCGTTCGAGCGCTACGTGGTCCTCAAGGTCATCCTCGGCGAGCGCCAGGGCGACGCCCAGTTCGTGCGGATGTTCCTCGACGAGGCCCGGCTGGCGGCCGGCCTGCACCACGCCAACGTCGCGCAGGTGTACGAGGTAGGCGAGGAGGCCGGCGAGTACTTCTACGCGATGGAGTACGTCCACGGCGACACGGTACGCGCGCTGCTCGAGCACTGCGGCCAGACCAAGATCCGCATCCCGCTCGACATCGCGGTCGGCATCGTCATCGCCGCCGCCACCGCGCTTGACCACGCCCACGGGTGCCGTGGCGTCGACGGCGCCCCGCTCGGCATCGTCCACCGCGACGTATCGCCGTCCAACGTGATGGTCGGCTACGACGGCGGCGTCAAGGTGCTCGATTTCGGCATCGCCCGCGCCAACGAGCGCACCAGCGAGACCGTCAGCGGCGTGGTCAAGGGCAAGTACGCGTACATGGCGCCTGAGCAGTGCCGGGCCCAGCCGGTCGATCGCCGCGCCGACGTGTTCTCGCTCGGCATCGTCCTCTATGAGCTGACCACCCAGACCCGCGCGTTCAAGGCGCCCAGCGACTTCGAGACCATGACCCGCATCGTCGGTGGCGACGTGACGCCACCAGCCCAGGTGTGCCCGGGCTATCCCGCGCCGCTGGCGGCGATCGTGGCCCGGGCCATGGCGATCGATCGCGATCGCCGGTACCAGACCGCGGCCGCGCTGGGCGACGCGCTCGAAGCCTTCGCCGAGAGCGCCGGCCTGGTGACGTCGCAGCGCGCCGTCGCGCGGTTCATGCACCAGGTGTACGGCGAGCGGCCGGAGCCGTGGCGCGTCGGGCCGTTGCCGCCGGCCGGGCCGGCCCGCTCGCCCGCCGACACGTCGCGGCCGGCCGTCGCCGCGCTGCACACCGACGCGTCGATGGCGCCGGCCATCGAGCTGTCGCCGGCGCCGCCGCGCCCACGCCGCCGGCTGCTGTGGCTGGGTGCCGCCGCGGCGGCCGCGGCGATCATCGCCGCCGCGGTGCTGGCCCGCTCGAGCGAGCGCGGTCCCGCGGCCAGCCCGCCAGGCGCTGCCGCTGCGGCGCGTCCAACGCCGGGCGATGCGCCCACGCCCACGCCAGCCGTCGCGCCGCCCGCGGCGGCTCCGGCCCCGGCCGCGCCGACCACCGAGGCGACGCCCGCCCCGCCATCGGCGCCGGCCACGGTCGCGATCGCGGTGACCACCCGCCCGGCCGGCGCCGCGGTGTACCTCGGCAAGCGCCGGGCCGGGCTCACGCCGCTGACCGTCGAGCTGCCGGTCGGCGACGCGCCGGTGGCGCTCCGGCTCGAGCGCGCGGGCTACCGGTCGCAGCTGCTCGAGGTGACGCCGACCACCGCTACCACCCACGACGTCGCGCTGGTCAAGCTGCCCGCGCGCGGTGGCCGCCGCGCCACCACCGACGACGCCTTCGTCAACCCGTTCGCCAAGTAGCCCGCGCCACCCGGCGCGCCGGCCGCGCTCAGCGCGGGAACAACGTGTCGCGGTCGGCGATGACCTGGGCGCACGTGGTACTGTCCGAAACCCGGACCGCCCGGAACGTCGACGGCGTGCCCGGCTGCTGGGTGATGACCGGGTTGAGGTTCTTGACCGCGCCGACCTGCGACGCGCTGCATGCCCCGCCGCTCGCCAGGTGGCAGCCCAGGATGCCCTGCTCGATCGACGCGTCGATCTCGCCCAGGATCAAGTCCGACGAGAACACCTCGCCGGTCAGCGCGAACTGAGTGCGCAGGCTGACGTAGACCTCGTCGAGATCGACCGCCGGCACGTCGTAGGCGCGCAGGGTGGCGCCGGCCTTGCCGTCGGCCTCCTGGTCGCACGCGCAGTTGTCGCCGATCGCCTGCGCGCAGGTGGTGTCGGCCGACGGCGAGCAGAACCGGAACTGGCCGGCGGCGTCGGCCTCGGGCAGCGGCGCGGTGGCCTGGGTCGCCTCGTCGAACTTGGCCCCAAGCACCAGCGTGAAGCGCTGGGTCTCGAGCGTCGCGCAGGTGTCGCTGGCCGACGACAGCGTGCCGGTGCCGGTGACGCCGGCGACCGACGCGACCGTGGCCTCGGGCACCTCGAACCGGATCGGCCGGTTCTGGCCGGCGATCGGGATGGCCGGGATCTCGATCGCGCACGCCTCGGCCCGGACCGCCACGGCGGTGCCGGTCTGGTCGATGTCCAGCGCGATGAGCAGCTCGGCGGTGGTGTCGACCTCGACCAGGCCCGAGGCGTTGACGTGGACGTTGAGGGTGCCCAGCACCGCGGCCCGGCCGTCGAGGGTGAAGCTGCCGCCCGGCTGGCACTGCTCGCCGAAAACCCGGGCGTCGACCGAACCGCCGCCGGTGGTGGGCCCGCAGGCGACCACCAACCCGACACAGGCCCAGGCAGCTACGGACAGGACGCGACGCGACATCGCCCCACGCTACCACCAGCGGGGCGGCCGCGTCGCCGACGCCGATCACACTGGCACGGCCGGCCCGGGTGGTGATATCGAACCCGCGATGAGCCGGGTGACCTGCGCCGCCCTCGCATGCGCGGTCAGCGCTGCCGGGCTCGGTGCGCCCGCCGCGCGCGCCAACCCCGTCGAGCTGTTCGGGTTCGGCAGCCGCCACGGGGCCCACGCCGGCGCCGGCATCGCCGACGTCGACGACATGGCCGCGACGTGGATGAACCCGGCCGGCCTGGCCGCCGGCCGCCGCACCCTGACCACCGGCTTCCTGGGCGCGGTGTCGAACCTGCGCATCGACGATCGCCGCTCGCCGCTGTCCCAGCCCGGCGGCGGTCTGTTCGGCGTCACGGTCCCCGCGCCGCTGGGCGGGCCACTGGCCGGGCGCATCGGCCTGGGCCTCGGCATGTTCGTCCTGCCCACCTCGGTGGTGCGCATCACCGCGGTGTTCCCCGACCAGCCGCTGTTCCCGTTCTACCAGGGCCGCAGCGAGCGCCTGGTGGTGGTGCCGGGCCTGGGGGTCCGCGTGACCGACGCGATCGCGGTCGGCGTCGCCGCCAACGTGCTGGCCGGCCTCGGCGGCGACATCACCGCCGGCGAGGGCGCGACCCGCGCGCTCGAGGCCCGCGTCGACGAGGTGGTGCCGGCGGTGGCGCGGCTCATCGTCGGGGTGCGCTGGGCGCTGCCGCGCCAGCTCGCCGTGGCCGCGGTCTACCGCCAGCGGTTCGAGGTCCCGTTCGACACCACCGCCCACACCGAGGTCGCCGGCGAGCCGATCGATCTCGACCTGGCCGCGTCGGCGCAGTTCTCGCCGCACCAGGTCGCGCTCGGCGCCACCTGGCGGCCGCCCGGCGGCGCGCTGCACCTCGACCTCGGCTACGCGCGCTGGTCGACCTACCCCGGGCCGTTCGTCGCGGTGTCGAGCGCGCTGCCCCTGGTCGGCCCGCTGGCGGCCGAGCTGCCCGCGGTCCCGTGGCACGACACCGTCGCGGTCCGCGTCGGCGGCGACGTGGACCTGGGCTCGACCGTCGTCGGCCGCGCCGGCTACGGCTTCGAGACCTCGCCGGTGCCGGCCGACCAGCCCGGCGTCACCAACCTCCTCGACGGGCCCAAGCACACCGTGGCCCTGGGCGCGTCGATCACCTGGCCCCGCGCGGTGGCCGGCAAGCCGGTGACCCTGTCGGTCCACGGCCAGGCCCAGCTGGTCGGCGCGCGCACGCTGACCAAGCGCATCCTGGCCGCCGGCGACCCCGGCGGCACCTTCGACGGCCTGCGCGACGAGGTCACCGACGATCCGCAGGATCCGGCCACCCAGGGCGCCCAGATCTCCAACCCCGGCTACCCGACCCTCGAGTCGCACGGCCAGGTGTTCTCCGGCGGCCTCACCCTCGAGGTCGGGCTGTGAGGTGGGCCGCGCCCGCGACGCTGGTGGCGCTCGCGCTGGCGGCGCCGACCGCCGCCGCCGATCCGTTCGATCAGTTCGGCCTGGGCGGCGCCGCCGGTGGCCAGGCCGGCGCGGTCACCGCCACCGCCGTCGGCGCGACCGCCGCCCACCACCAGCCCGGCGCGCTGGCGCTGGCCCGCGATCCCGAGGTGGTGATCGGCTGGGCCGCCGGCTGGATGGGCCTCACCCTCGACGGGCGCGACGCCGGCGTCGAGGCGGTCCACGGCACCTCGCTGGGCCTGGCCATCCCGGTGGCGGTGTCCGACGACGTGCGGCTGGGCGCCGGCCTGGCGCTGTACCTGCCCGATCAGTACCTCGCGCGGATCCGCATCGCGCCGATTACCGAGCCGCGGTTCGTGCTGCTCGACAACGACGCCCGCATCGTGGTCGAGCCGGTGGCCGCCGTGGCCTACCAGGACAAGCTCGGCCTCGGCGTCGGCGCCTCGCTCCTGGCCGACGCCCGCTCCAACGCGATCGACTTCGACGTCGGCGTGGTCGCCGGCGCCAAGGTCGGCGCGGCCCGCCTCGACGTCGACTTGCCGCCCCGGGTGGCCCCGCTGGTCGGCCTGTGGCTGCGCCCGCACCCGCGGGTGCGCGCCGGCGTGACCTACCGCGGCCAGCTGTCGCTCGACCTGGCGCTCGACATCCTCGCCAACGTGCAGGTGGCCGGGGTGGTCACCGGCGACGTGCTGGTGGCCCTGCGCGCCAGCGACTACTTCACGCCGGCCCGGCTGACCGGCGCGATCGCGGTCGACGTCGCCGCCGGCCTCACCGTCGACACCGAGCTGACCTGGAGCCGCTGGTCGGCCTACCCGGCGCCGCCGGCGATCGACGTGCTGGTCGCGCTCGACATCACCCCACCGCTGGTGTCGACCACCGCGCCAGCGCCTGGCTTCGCCGACACCACCACGGTCCGCGTCGGCCTCGCCTACCAGCGTCGCGGCGGCCGCCTCGGCGTGACCACCCGCGCCGGGGCCGCCTTCATCCCGTCGCCGGTGCCGCCCCAGGTCGGGCTCACCAGCTACGCCGACGGCGACCGCCTGGTGCTGGCCGCCGGCGTCGGCCTGGCGATCGCCGACGGCCGGCCGTGGTTGACCAAGCCGATCGACGTCGACCTCGGCGTCCAGTGGCACCACCTGGAGGATCGCTTGACCACCAAGCACGTCGATCAGTTCCCGGGCCAGGCGTTCTCGTCGGGCGGCGACCTGCTCCACGCCGGCGTCACCGCGACGGTGAGGTTCTGATGCGCGCCGCCGCCCTGGCCGCGCTGGCCGTCGCCGCCTGCGGCTTCGCGCCCGAGGAGCGCCTGAGCGGCGCCCGCACCGGCGACGGCATCGCCCCGTGGCGCGACCTGGGCCCCGCGCCGGTGTGCCTGGGCAACGAGTTCCTCGGCCCGCCCGGCACCCCGGCTGGCGGCTTCTGCTTCGGCCGCAGCGTGGTCGAGGCGCCGTGCACCACCGACGCCGAGTGCGGCTCGCGCGAGCAGTGTACCTGCGGTCGCTGCACCATCGCCTACTGCGCCACCGCGTCGGACTGCCCGGCCGGGCGGGTCTGCACCTTCGCCCAGCATCGCTGCGACGTCCCGTGCGGCGACGCCACCGCGTGCGCGCCCGGCGAGGAGTGCACGAACGGGACCTGCCGCGGCCGCTGCGACACCAGCGCCGAGTGCCAGACCGGCGAGGTGTGCTCGAGCCGGAACTTCTGCATCACCGACGACTGCGCGGTCGACGGCGAGTGCGCGTCGACCGAGCGGTGCCACGTCCAGCGCGTGCCGCGCCTGGTGACCGAGCCGTTCGCGGTCGCCGCCGCCGGGGTCGCCAAGGTCATCCTCTACCTGGAGGTCGGCGACGCGCTCCAACCCGATCGCCGCTCGATCTGGCGCGCCACCTCGGCCGACGGCGTGCGGTTCCGCTTCGACCCGGCCCGCCCGGTGCTCGAGGACGCGGGGGCCGCCCACGCGCCGTCCCTGGTCGAGCTCGACGCCGGCTGGGCCCTGTACTACGAGGCCGGCGACGGCGCCGCCATCAAGGTCGCCACCTCGGCCGACGGCGTCAGCTTCGACGCGCCCCAGGTGGTGCTGGCCGGCGGGGTCGGCCCCACGGCGATCCACGCGCCCAGCGCGGTGGCCCTGCCCGACGGCACCGTCGCCGTGTACTTCCAGCGCGGCGCCAACCTCGAGTGGGCCAGCGGTGCCCCGGGTGCGGCGCTGACCGGCCACGGCGTCGCGCTCACCCCGGCCGCCGTCACGGTGCCGCCGGGTGCCCCGCAGGCGCCGTTTTGGGCCGACGTGGTCGCCCTGCGCAGCCCGCACGCCGCCGTCACCACCGGTCCCGACGGCCCGTCGCTGCGCCTGTGGTTCAGCGGGTTCGGCCAGGAGAGCGCCGACTCCCGCCAGTTCGGCATGGACGTGGCGATCCCGCCTAACTACTCCATCGGCTACGCTGCCGCGGCGATCGACGCCCCCGGCGCGCTGGTGCCGTGGCCCTACGGTCCGGTGGTCGACCGGGTGTCTGCGTTCCTCGATCACGGCCACGAGCTCGGCCCCGCCGTGGTCCAACGCATCGACGACGCTGGCGCCGCTCCGGCGTACTTCCTGTACAGCGTCGAGGGCTCCTCCTCGGACCCCATGGTCGGCCCCGACGGTCCGTACGATCTCGGCCGCCTGGGCGTGCTGGCGAACGGCGGCACCACGCCTTGACCCCGGCGTGCAGCGCCGGCTAGAACCGCGCCGATCGCCGTTTTCTTTACCCGGGCTCCCGGCCCTGTCTACGATCGATATCCCACATGATCGCCGTCATCGGAAACGTCCTCGCTGGTCTCCTCGCCCTGTCGCTGTTCACCGCCACGGTGCGCCTCAGTCGCTAGCGGAGCCGCTACCTCAACGCTGACCGACCGGGCATGGACGGTACCCCACGGTTGGGCCCATACCGTTGGGGTGGCGGACGACCCTGACAACGACACCCAGTACCGGATCCGATCGCGCGAGCGGATCGCGGTGGAACGGCCGCTGGTCCGCCGGGACGCCCCGACGATCCCGACGCCGCCGGTGCGGGTCGCGGCTGGCAGCGCGCCGGAGCTCACCCCGCCGGAGTTGCCGCCGCTGCTGCGCAGCCAGACCATCCGGTTCGGCCACGAGCGCCTGACCATCGAGGATCACGGCGACCGGGTCGATCTCGTGTTGCCCAACGGCGCGCGCATGAGCGGCACGATCGACGAGGCGCACAAGCTGGCCGGCTTGCTGCTCGAGTACTTCCGCACGAGCGGACGCTGACGCCGGGCGGTGTGAGGTTGGTGTGAGGGTGGCTCCGGGCTTGGAATTCCAAGCGGCTAGACCGACGGCGCGGGGGTGACACCGGTTGCCGGGCGGGCGTCGTGCGACAATGGGTCAGATGCGACCCTGTGCGACGCTGAGGCTTCCGGGGGGCCGTCTGGTCGAGGTCGGACCGGGCGATCTGCTCGGCCGCACGCCCACCGCGGCGGTGGTGATCGACGATCCGCGCGTGTCCGAGGCCCACGCCTTCGTCAGCCTGCGCCACGGCGAGCTCCACCTGCTGTCGCTGCGTCGGTTGATCGTCGTCGATGGGCGACCTCGCAACGACGTGGTGCTGTGTCCCGGCCAGGTGATCGGCATCGCCGACGAGCTGGCCGTCACCGTCACCGCGGTCGCCACCCCGACCGAGGTGGTCGCCTTGCGCACGCCGGGGCAGCCGCTGCGCCACCTGTCCCAGGTGGTGAGCATCGTCGATCATCCGCCGCGCATCGTCGCCCGCGTCGAGCTCGACGCCCACGCCCAGCTGTGGTCGATCGGCGACGCCTGGCGGCTGCGGCGCCGCGGCCACCCCGACGAGGCGGTCGGACCCGGCGCCAGCTTCGACGTCGACGGCGTGTCGTTCACGCTGGTCACCGTGCCGATCGGCCAGGCCGGCCCCCACGCCACCCAGGGCGCCGGCGCCACCGCCGAGCCGCTCCGCCTGGTGGCCTACTACGACACCGTGCAGATCCACCGTCGCAACCGCGAGCTGGCGACGCTGGGCGGCACCAGCGCGCGCATCGTCAGCGAGCTGGTGGCCTGCCAGGGCCCCACCAGCTGGGAGGTGCTGGCCCGCGGGGTGTGGTCCGACGAGGCCGACACCACCGCGTTGCGCCACCGCTGGGACGTCGCGCTCGGCCGCCTGCGCGCGCGTCTGCGCGAGCTCGACGTCCGCGACCTGGTGCGATCGGTCGGGGCCGGCCAGCTGTCCCTCGAGCTGTACGACGGAGACGAGGTTGACGACCGGACCTGATCGCCGGGCCGGCGGCTCCGAGGCCGGCTGGAGCGAACCCCCGACGCGGCCGGCGCGGCCGGGCCGGCCCGCGGTCGCGGCCGAGCACCGCTACGTCGACGTCGAGCTGGCCGGCGCCGGCGCGATGGGCACGGTGATGATCGCGCACGATCGGCGCCTCGACCGCGAGGTCGCGGTGAAGCGCGTCGCCGTCGACGCCGGCGGCCCGGACGCCGGCCCACGCCTCGAGCGTGAGGCGGCGATCACCGCGCGCCTCGAGCACCCCGGCATCGTACCGATCTACGACGCGGGCACCGACGCCGACGGGCGCGCGTACTACGCGATGCGGCTGATCCGTGGCCAGTCGCTGGCCGATCGGCTGGCGTCCACCGCCGACGCCGACGCCCGCCTGGCCCTGGTGCGGCCGTTCCTCGCCGTGTGCCAGGCCATGGCGTACGCCCACAGCCGCGGGGTCATCCACCGCGACCTCAAGCCGGCCAACATCATGCTCGGCGCGTTCGGCGAGGTCCACGTGGTCGACTGGGGCCTGGCCCGCACCGTCGACGAACCCGACGATCAGTCCCTGGCTGGCACCCCGGCGTACCTGTCGCCCGAGCGCGCGCGCGGCGAGGTCGCCGGCCCGGCCAGCGACGTGTGGGCGCTGGGCGCCATCCTGGCCGAGCTCGTCGACGGCGCCGCCACCCCACCCCTGGGGCGGCTCGAGATCCTGGCCCGCCTGGCCAGCGACGCCCCACCGCCGCGGGCCTGGCCGGCCGGCAGCCCGCCCGAGCTGACCGCGATCGCCGACAAGGCGCTGGCCTGGGCGGTGGCCGACCGCTACCCCGACGCCGGCAGCCTGGCCGACGATCTGTCGGCCTACCTCGACGGCCGCCGCGTCGGCGCCCACGCCTACTCGACCTCCGAGCTGGCCCGGCGGCTGATCCACGCCTGGCGCTGGCAGGTCGCGGCCACCCTGGCCGCGCTGGTCGCCGGCGGGACCGTCCTCGGGCTGACCTGGTCGCGCATCACCGGCGAGCAGCGCCGCGCCGTGGCCGCCGAGCACCACGCCAGCGCCGCCCTCGACGACGCCCGCTCGGCGCTGGCCTGGGCCCTCGACCGCAGCGCGGTGGCGTCGCTGCTCAGCGGTGACATCGCCGAAGCCGAGGCCGCCGCCGCCCAGGCCCTGACCTACGGCGAGTCGATCGAGGCCCGCGGCGTCCTGGCCGCGACCCGCGCCGGCGGCCGTCCACGCACCGCCGACCGCATCGACGTGGCCGGCTGCGACGAGGTCGTGCCCGACGACGCGCGCCGTTTTTTGTGCCGGACCGGCCATCGCCTGGCCCTGTGGGAGGTCGGCCAGGCGACGCCGCGGTGGGAGGTCGACACCCAGGCCTCGCAGTTCGCCAGCCTCGACGGGCGCTGGGTGTTCGCCCTGACCCGCGGCGCCTCGGTCGACGTCCTCGACGGCGCCACCGGCGCCCGGCTCGCTACGTACCCGGCGCCGTCGCTGGCCGACACGCTCACGGTCGATCGCCGCCACGCGCGGGTCGCGGTCCACAGCCAGCGCGCGGCGATCGTGATCGCGCCGGCCACCGGGGTCGTGTCCGGACCGTTCCGGCCGTGCGAGCCGACCAAGTTCGGCGGCCTGGTGCTCGACGACGCCCGGCTGATCGCCGCGTGCGACGACGGCCACGTGATCGAGCAGCCCCTCGTCGGACCGGCGCGGCGGCTCGGCCAGGTCCCGTACGGCGGGGCCAACCTGCCGGCCAGCGCGGCGGCCAGCGATCCCGCCACCGGCGGCGTGTGGATCGGCGGCCTCGACGGGAGCCTCGCGCTGTTCGTCCCCGACCGCCCCGAGCTGGTCGTGCACAAGCGCGTGCTGACCGAGCCGGTGCGCACGATCCGCCTGGTCGGCGCGCTGGTCGCGGTCGCCGGCGAGCGCCCCGGCATCCACGTGTGGGGGCGCGGCCTCGACACCGAGCTGGTGCGGCTGCCCGAGCGCGCCGGCAACCGCTTCGAGGTGGTCGGCGAGGCGCTCCTGAGCGGCGCGACCAGCTGGTGGCAGTGGCGCCTGCCGGCGGCCCCGCCGGCGCGCCAGTACCAGGTGCCGTCCGGCCTCAGCGGCGCCGCGGTCGATCAGGACACCGTGATCGCCGCCCGCGGCGACGGCCGCGTCACCTGGTGGCGCCGCGGCGCCTGGGCCGGCGAGGTCTCGCTCGGCGCCGGCGTCGTCAAGCGCATCGACCTCGCGCCCGACGGCCGCACCGCGCTGGCGGCGGTCGCCGCCACCCCGGGCGTGACCGAGCTCGATCTGGAGTCCGGCCGGGCCACGCCGGTCCCGGGCCTGCGCGCCAGCCACCGGGTCGGCCGCCTCGCCGACGGCACGGTGTTCGTGCTGCCCTACCTGGCCGCGATGTACCGCCGGTCCGTCGACGGCGCCTGGACCACCGTCGCCACCGCCGAGCTAGCCGACGCCGAGCCCACCCCAGACCGCGCGGCGCTGTGGCTCCTCGGGCGGGCCGGCGAGGTGTTCCGCGGCGACGACCAGCCGATGGCCCCGCGCTTCGTCGTCCACGGCGCGACCGCCCTGGCGCCCCTGGCCGGCGACCACGGCGTCGTCGTGGTCACCCCTGGCATGATCGCCGTGTACCGCGTCGACGGCCGGCTGGCCTTGCCGCTGGACGCGGTGCCCGACCAGGCGTTCGACGTCGCGGTGTCCCCCGACGAGCGGTGGATCGCGGCCGGCACCGGCGCCGGCACCGTCGAGGTGTGGTCGACCCAGACCGGTCACCGGGTCGCCCACCTGCGCGGCCACCAGGCCCGGGTGGCGTGGATCGCGTTCACCGCCGGCGCGCTGTGGTCAGCCGGCTGGGACGGCGAGGTGCGTCGGTGGGACGTGTCCGCGTTCGACGCCCCGCCCGACCGGCTGGTGGCCGACGCCACCGCCGCCTGGGCCACCCCGCCGCCGCGCCGCGATCGCTGACGCCGGCGGCAGGGCCAGGCCCGCGCCGGGTCACGGGCAGATGCGGTAGAGCGCGACGTACGAGCTGGCCGGGATGAAGGTCATCGGCCCCTCGAAGCAGCCGTTCCCCACGCCGCGCGCGTCGATGGTGCCGACCGTCGAGGTGCCGTCGCTCAGCGAGACGAACAGGTGGTCCGGGCCGCCGTTCTGGTCCCAGGTCCCGCCGTAGCCAGGCGCGATCGGGATGGTCAGCGTCCCGTTGTTGGCGAAGTCGGCGCCGAAGCCGGTGATCGAGCTCGGGAACAGCGCGCACTCGAAGAACGACGTGAGGTTGGTGCCGGTGCAATGGTCCAGCTGGAAGCTGTGCGGCGCGGTGATCGGCTGGGCGTACAACGCGGGCGTCGCGGTGAAGGCCAGCGTGTTGTTGCTCGGGTTCGAGTCGCCGTTGGTGCCGTAGGCGGCGAAGCTGAAGTTGAGCGCCGCGGTGCTGTAGGGCAGCGCCATGTCGAACGCCACGTCGGTGTACCCGCCCGAGCGGTTGATCTGGCCCAGCGCGCACGTGATCGTCAGGCCGGACCGGGCGCAGCGCCCGTCGAGGTTGGCCACGTCGCCCATCGGGTAGACCTGGGGGCTGGTGTGGGTGGCAGGCAGCCCGATGGTCAACACCACCCCGGTGGCGTTCCGGTTGCCGGTGTTCTGCACCCGGACCGTGAAGGTGCCGTCCTCGTAGACGTGCACGCTGGGGGCGGTCAGCGCCACCGACAGGTTGGGCTGGCTCGCGGCCAGCGCGGGCGCGGCGGCGAACAGGACGGGGAAGGCGACGGCGATGGAGGTGAGCTTCATACCGCCCATCATGACCAGCCGCGCCATCCCCCACATCTCACCGACTCCTCACCGCCAGCGCTGGGTCCCGTGGCACCCGATGTTGGTGCAGCTCTTGTTGGTCGGGTTGTAGGTGCCCTGGGCCATCTGCACCTGCTTGGTGCCGTCGACGTGCAGCGCCGCGTTGATGATCGTGCCCGGGCCGCCCCGGCCACCACCGCTGACCACCGAGCGGTGGCACTGGTCGCAGCGCAGGTTCTTGTCGCGCACGTGGCGGTCGTGCTCGATCGACATCCCGGTGACCGTGGTGCCGTCGGCGTGGCACGACTTGCAGGTCATCGCCGTGGCCGAGGTCCAGGTCGCGGTGCCGGCCGCGGTCCGCCCGTTGCCGTGGCAGTACAGCGACCCGCACCCGGCGGTGGTGGTCGAGTAGGTCCCGGCCGAGTTCAGGCTCGCGTACCGCACCTCGGCCTGGCCGTCGCCGTCGATGTGGCCCGGCGTCAGCGCGTTCGACGGCGTGGTGTGGCACGCGCTGCAGGCGTAGGCCGGGTGGTTGGCCGACGCCACCACGTGAGTGGTGTGGGCGCCGACGTGGCGATCGCTCACCGCGGTCAACCCGGCCACGCTGGCCGGCGGCGCGCCGGTCATGTTCTGGGTGCCGCCGTGGCAGAACACGCAGTTGGTCTGCCAGTTGGCGTGGCACCCATTGCACGAGACCATCGACGCGCCGCCGGTGAGCGCGGTGCCGTGGCAGGCCGCGGTGGCGCAGGTCGCCGGACCCTGGGTGTTGAACGCCGCGCCGTGCATGGTCGCCTGGGCCCACCCGGGCGGGTGGACGCTGGTCACCTGCAGCACGCCGTCGACGTGCTGGGCCGGCGTGGCGATGGTCATCCCAGGGCCGGCCACCGGGGCGTGGCAGCTCTGGCAGTTCGAGTCGGCCGGGTGCGGCGCCGGCGGCGGGAAGCCGTGGCACGAGGTGCACGTGGCCTGGGAGCCGTTGACCACGGTCCAGGTCGGCGTGGTCGCGGTGCCGCCGGCGCCCAGCGTGGCGCCGTGGCAGTAGCTGTTCGAGCACGCGGTGCCGTTCCAGGTGGTGCCCACCGCCAGCGACGTGAACGTCAGCTCGGCCGGCAGCGGCGTATCGTTGTGGCCGACCGCGCCGACGGTGGCGGGCACCCGGTGGCAGGCCGCGCACTGGATCTCCTTGTGCGTGGTCGACACGCCGAGGTGCTGGCGGTGGGCCCCCACGCCGCGCAGCGTGGTCGCGGTGCCGCCGGCGGTCGACTGCGGCGGCGCCGGGTTGCCGCCCGAGCCGTGGCAGCTGTCGCACGCCAGCGCGCCGGTCACGTCGACGTTGCCGTCGATGTGGCGGCTGGGGTCGGTGATCGTCGTCGTGTTGCCCGGCGTCATCGTGGGGTGGCACTGGCCGCAATCCGGGTTGGCCGGGTGCGGCGCAGGCGGCGGCAGCCCGTGGCACGAGCCGCACGCCGACTGGCTGCCATTGACCAGCGTCCAGGTCGGCGTGGTCGCTGTCCCGCCCGCGCCCAGCGTGGCGCCGTGGCAGTAGTTGTTCGAGCACCGGGTGCCGTTCCAGGTGGTGCCGGTCCCGGCCAGCGCGCTGAAGGTCAGCTCCGCCGGCAGCGGGGTGTCGGTGTGGCCGGTCGACGACACCGCGGTCGGGACCCGGTGGCAGTCGGCGCACGCCACCGGCTTGTGCCAGGCGCCGCCGGTCAGGTGCGCCCGGTGGGCGCCGACGCCGCGCGCCGTGGTCGCGGTGGCGCCGGTGGTGTCGCGCGGCGGGGCCGACTGGCCGCCCGAGCCGTGGCAGCTATCGCAGGCCTGGCCGCCGGTGACGTCGAGGTTGCCGTCGATGTGCCGGCTGGGGTCGGTGATGACCAGGCCGCCGCCGGGCGTCATGGTGTCGTGGCAGGTGCCGCAGTCGGCGTTGGCCGGGTGCGGCGCCGGCGGCGGCGTGCCGTGGCACGACCCGCACTGGCCCTGGGCCCCGTCGACCTGGGTCCACACCGGGTTGGTGTGGGTGCCGCCGGTCAGCGTCGACCCGTGGCAGTAGGTGTTGTTGCAGGTGGTGCCGTTCCAGGTCGCGTTGCCGGCGATCGCCGCGAACGTCAGCTCGGCCGGCAGCGGGGTGTCGACGTGGCCGACCGCGGTCACGCCGCCCGGCACCAGGTGGCACGCGCTGCACTCGATGGCCTTGCGCCAGGTCGACGGGTCCAGGTGCCGGCGGTGGGCGCCGACGCCGCGCGCCGTGGTCGCGGTGTTGTTGAGCGTGTCCTTGGGCGGCGCCGCGTTGCCGCCCGAGCCGTGGCACGAGTCGCAGGCCTGGCCGCCGATGGTCTGGACCGTGCCGTCGATGTGCTGGGCCGGGTACGCGATGGTCGTGCCGGCGCCCGGGTTCATCGTCGGGTGACACTGCCCGCAGTCGCTGCCGGCCGGGTGCGGCGCCGGCGGCGGCATGGCGTGGCAGCTGGTGCAGGTCGACTGGCTGCCGTCGACGAGCGTCCAGGTGGGCTTGGTCTTCTGGCCCCCGGTGATGGCCGCGACGTCGCCGTGGCAGTAGCTGTTGGTGCAGGTCGTGCCGTTCCACGCCGCCGCCACGCCGGCCAACGGCCCGAACGTCAGCTCGGCCGGCAGCGGCGTGTCGATGTGGCCCAGGTCGTTGGTCGCGCCCGGCACCCGGTGACACTCGCTGCACGCGATCGGCGCGCGCCAGGTCGAGGTCGCGGCCATGTGGACTGCGTGGGCCCCGACGCCGCGCAGGCTGGTTGCGGTGCCGCCGGTGGTGTCCTTGGGCGGCTCGCTGTGGCCGCTCTCGCCGTGGCACGAGTCGCACGCGGTGACCTGGTTGACCTCGACGTGGCCGTTGATGTGCAGCTCGGGGTACGCGATGGTCGTGCGATCGCCCGGGGTCATCGTTGGGTGGCACTGGCCGCAGTCGTCGTTGTTGGGGTGCGGCGCCGGCGGCGGCGCGCCGTGGCAGCTGCCGCACTGGCTCTGGCTGCCGTCGACCTTGGTCCACAGCGGCTGCGTCGTCGCGCCGCCGGTCAGGCCGGCGCCGTGGCAGTAGCTGGTGCAGGTGCCGTCGGCGTCGTTCCACGCGCTGTTCTCGCCCAGGCCGGTGAAGGTCAGCTCCGCCGGCAGCGGCGTGTCGAGGTGGCCGGCCGCGCCGATCTCGGTCGGCACCACGTGGCAGGTCGCGCACTCGAGGCTCTTGTGCCAGGCCGAGCTGCCCAGGTGCGCGCGGTGCGCGCCGACGCCGCGGGCCGACGTCTCGAGCTGCCCGGTGGTGTCCTTGGGCGGCGCCGCCTGGCCGCCGCTGCCGTGGCACCCGGCGGCGCACGACGACGACTGCACCGACGGGATGCCGCCGTCGTCCTCGGTGAAGGTCCGCAGATCACAGCCTGCCAGGGCGAGCCCCGCCAGCGCGAGCGCGGCGAAGAACGTGCGGTGGTGCGGTGTGTGCGTCGGGGTCATCGATACCTCCACTGCAAGCGAGCAAACGCCGAGCCCCACAGGAGGCTGGGCCAGGCCTGGTCGGCCATCGCGAACCGAGCGTCGGTGGCGCGCACGCCACCGCGGAGATCGAACAGCACCAGCCAGTCGCGGCCCGCGCCCAGGCTCAGCTGGCCCCCGGCGCCCAGGCCGCGGGTGGTGGCGGTGCCGAAGCAGCGCATCAGATCGAGCGTGGTGCAGCCGTCGCCGTCGCCCAGGTCGACGAAGCGGTCGGCGGTCAGGTCGAGCGTCAGCTCGTGGCTGCGCCGGGCCCGGGTGACCGCCAGCCGGGCCGACACGCCGCGCGAGCGGGTCGCCGCGGCGGTGCCCACCGGGGTCAGCGCGGTGGCCGAGGCCTCGACCCGGGTGCCGCCCAGCGAGCGGCGATCGACCGCCGCCACCGTCAGCTCGCCCATCGCCGCGCTGGGGAACTCGACCGCGGCGCCGCCGGTGGCGATCACCGTCGTGCCCGGGCGACGGTGCAGCCCGACCCCGGCGGTGAGCTGGAACCGGGCCTGGGCCACGGCCAGGCTGGCGCTGGCGCGCGCGCTGTCCTGCGCCACCCGCACGATCGTCGTGCCGTTCTCGACCTGCCCGGTCGCCGCCGGATCGGGCTCCGCCAGCAGGTCGCGCGCCGCCAGCGTATACAGCTCGTTCGACACGTGGTTGCCCGACAGCGACAGCGTCACCGTCGACGTCGGCCACACGTCCAGGCCGACGCTGGCCTCGGTCACCCGCGGCCCGTCGCTGGCCACCACGTCGACCACGCCGTGCTGGTACAGGTCGACCGACGGGTGCGGTCGCCAGTAGCCGCCGGTGGTGACGAACACCCGCTGGCGATCCGCCGCGGTGGTGCCGGCCACGTCCCACGGCGCGATCACCCCGGCCAGCCCCAGGTCGCCGTGGAGCGTCGGCCGCTGGTAGGCCACGCCGCCGCCAGCCACCAGCGGCACCACCGGCGTGGTCCCGCCCGCGACGCTGGGCGCCGTCTGATAATCGGTCGCCACCGAGCGCGAGCCGCGCACCGGGTAGGCGCCGCCGAACACCGTGCCGGTGAACCGCCCGACCGGCACCGCCAGCGCCACGCCGTCGATCTTGGTGGCGCCGACCGCGTCGACGATCTGCCGCCCCAACCGCAGCTCGAGCTTGCCCAGCGCCCGGGCGTAGGTCAGCTCGCGCACCTCGTACTCGTCGCCGCCGACCGCGCCCGACTGGTAGCGCGCGGCGGTGGTCTGGCGGACCCGGCCGTCGGCGTGCAGCGCCCCGCCGCCGACGCCGGTCACGGTCAGCTCGCCGCGCAGGTCGCCGAACAGCCGGCGCGCCGCGCTGGCCCCGGCCGGCGCCGCGCCGTTGGCGACCAGCGGCGTCGCGGCCGCCGCGCTCTCTCGGTACAAGAACGACGACAGCGTCAGCCGGGCCTCGACCGGGACCGGCTCGCCGTCGGTGGTGGCCAGGGTCTCGGGCCGATCGTCGGCCGTCGCCGCCGGCGCCGGCGCGGCGGCCTGGTCGACCACGATCGTGCGATCGACGAACTGCGCGCGGGCCTGGCCCACCGCCAGCAATGAGCCGGCCAGCAACGAGCCAGCCACCACCGCGCCCCGCAGGCACCGCCTCAGCGACACAGGCTCTGCCCTCCCAGCGCCCGGGCCGGCACCCACGCCTCGGGGTTGTGGCAGCGCCCGCAGTCGAGCAGGTTGCCGTGGTCGGGGTTGGTCACCGCGGCGGCGTCGCGCCGGTGACAGCTCACGCACAGCGGCGACACCGCGCCGAAGTTGCCGTTCTGGTGACAGTCGGCGCACGGCAGCGTGCGGTGCTGGCCGATGAGGTTGCAGCCGACCTGCAGGTGATCGAACCGGGCCGGCGTGAACGCCTGCTGGCCGTGGCACTGCCCGCAGCGCGGCGACAGCGCCCCGCCGTGGATGTCGTCGGCGCGGTGGCAGCTGATGCACAGGTTGCCCGCGCCGCGCAGGCTCTCGCCGTTGGGGTGGCACCGCTTGCAGCCGACCTGGTCGTGGGCCCCGGTCAGCGAGAAGTCGCCGACGTCGTGCAGCGCCGCCACGCTGGTCCAGGTGGTGGTCGAGTGGCACCGCACGCAGTCGACGCCGTAGCGGCCCTTGTGGACCGCCGGCTCGGCGTGGCAGCCGACGCAGGTGGCCGGGGTCGGCTTGAACGTCGTGGTCTGGTGGCACCGCGCGCACAGCACCTTGGCGTGCGCGCCGTCGAGCTTGAAGCGGGCGTCGCGGTTGTGGTTGAAGGTCAGCGCGCCGTCGACCCGGTGACACCGCTCGCACTGGTCGCCCAGCTGGCCGGCGTGGACGTCGTCCTGCTTGTGGCAGCCGGCGCCGGCGCAGGTCCGCGGCGTCTGGGCGTAGGCCCGCGTCGGGTGGCACTTGGCGCAGTCGGTGACCGCCGCGTGCTTGCCCTCGAGCTTGTAGTCGGTGTCCTCGGCGTGGTCGAAGCGCAGCGGCTCCCACTTGCCGGGCTCGTGGCACCGGGTGCAGGTGTCGCCCAGCGTGCCGTGGTGCAGCGAGTCCTCGTGGCAGCTCACCCCGCACTCGGTCGGCGTCGCCTGGTAGACGTCGTTGGCGTGGCAGCGCTGGCAGTCGACCTTGGCGTGGGCGTTGGTCAGCGGCCACTTCGAGTCGGGCCCGTGGAACTTGTCGATCGACGCGTCCTGCATGCGCTTGTTGCCGGGCTCGACGTGGCAGCTCAGGCACTCGTTGTTCTTGAACTTGCCGCCGTGGGCCTGCTTGTGCTGGTGGCAGCTCATGCAGCCATTGGCGATCTTGAACGCCTCGAACTCCGACGGCTTGCTGCCGCGGTGGCAGCTGCGGCACTCCAGCGTCGCGTGCTTGCCGGTCAGCGTGAACGCGGTCGCCTTGTCGTGGTTGAACACCCACGGCTTGCGCCAGCTGCGCTGGGTGTGGCAGGTCGTGCACGCCGGCGGGTTGCCGAAGGCGTTGAACCGATCGCCGTGCTTGTTGTCGCTGGCGTGGCACCCCTCGCAGCCGTCGGACGGCTTGCGCTTGCCCAGGCTCTTGGTGTGGCACTGCGCGCACGGCAGCTGGCCGTGCTTGCCCAGGAGCGCGTAGCCGGCGTTCTTCTTGTGATCGAACTCGACCACCGCCAGCGAGCGCGCCGCCGGGCTGTGGCACAGCGCGCACTTCTTGGTACCGAACAGATCACCGTCGTGGGGGCTGGCGTGGCAGGTCACGCAGTCGCCTTTCCACGCCGGCAGCTTGAACTTGGCCTTGGCGTGGCACTTCGAGCACGCCACGTCGGCGTGGTTCCCCAGCAGCGGCATCGCCGCGTCGGCCTTGTCGTCGTGGTCGAACTGCTGGTTCGACTTCTGCGGCGCCCAGGCGTTCTCGGTGTGGCAGCGGTCGCACGCCTTGAGCGCCGGCCGCAGGTCGCCGTGCGGCTGGTTCGTGTGGCAGCCGCCGCAGGTCCGGTCGGCGCCGAGGAACGTGCGCAGCCCCTGGCGGTCCTTGCTCTTGTGGCAGCTCTCGCACGCCACCGACGCGTGCTTGCCCTGCAGCTTCCACCCGGTCTGGCTGTGGTCGAAGCCTTGCTGGCCGCCGACCGCGCGCCACCCCATCAGGTCGAAGCCGCGCCCGCGGTGCTCCTGGTGGCACAGCTTGCAGTTGCGCCCGGCCGCCTTGGGCGAGGCGTGGAAGCCCTTGCCGGCGGCGATGCGCGCGCCCAGGTCGCTGTGGTCGTGGCAACCCAGGCACTTCTTCGGCGAGATCGACCGATCCGGCTCGTGGCACGACGCGCACCCGGCCGGGTTGTCGAGGCTGGCGTGGCTCTGGGCCAGCGCGCCCGGCGACGAGGTCAGAAAATCGTCGGCCCGCGCCACCGCCGCCCGGGCGCACAGGGCGACCGCGGCCACCACGACCGCCACCGCGACCGCGCGCAGGCTCACAGGCCGGTCCCCACGCCCAGCTGGAACAACAGCCCCTGGTCGTCGCGGCTGGCGCTGGTGACGTCGGCCCACCGCTGCGACATGCCCGACCACCGGGTCGTCGCCCGCTCGACGGCGAACGAGCCGATCAGCAGCAGCCGGCGCGCCACCGGCACCGACACGCCAAGCTGGAGCCACCACGCCGTCGCCGCGTCGACGTCGCCGTCGCGCAGGCCCGGCGTCTGGCTGCGCGCGCCGACGATCGTCAGGTCGCCCGCGGCGTCGATGCGCACCGGGGTCGCCGCCGGCGCGATGGTCAGCCGTAGCCCGACCGTGCCGGCCAGCAGGCGCTCGCGCGGGATGCGCCCAGCGTTGTCCACGTCGTCGGCCAAAAACGCCCCGTAGAAGCCGCCCAGCCGCGCCGCCGCCTCGACCGGCCCGCGCCGGTAGCCGACCCGCGCGCCGCCGCCGGCCTCGAACATCGTGAACGGGATCTTGCCGGGCGCCAGCGTCGGCCCCGGGTAGTCGATGCCCGGCGACGAGTACGTGCCCCGCACCTGGCCGTCGACGCCGACCACCAGGTGGCCCGGCAGATCGCGCCGCGCGACCACGTCGCCCTGGGCCACGCTCGCGTCGGACACCACCCGGTAGTCGGCCAGCCCGCCGGTCGCGTCGGACGTGAAGCGCTGCGACAGCGTCCGGTAGCCCAGCGTCGCCGCCACCTCGAGCCAGCGCCGCGGCGCCCGCCGCACCACCGCGCGCGTCGGCCGGTCGGTCACCGCGTTCACCGGCCGGTCGGCCTCGGTGATGTCGGCCTCGGCGATCCATCCGACCCGCGCGCCGTCGCGCACCCGCAACCAGCCCGCGACCGTTCCGTCCTCGATGGTCAGCTGCGTGCCCACCGCGATCGGGCCCACCACCGCCGCGCCCGCGTCCGCCGCCTCGCGCAGCTGGGCCGCCGGGTTGGTCACCACCACCGACAGCTTGCGCGGCGCGAGTGGCGCGAACTCGACCACCTGGTCGGTCGCCTCGACCAGCGTGGTCCGCGGCGTCCAGCCCGTCACGTCCCCCGCCTTGACCCGCAACCACCGGCCGCTGACCTCCAGGATCTCCAGCGTCGCGCCCGCCGCTACGGTACCAGCCGGGTCCTGGTTCTCACCCGGCTTGGCGCGCAGGGTCAACGCCGTCTTGGCCACGCCGGTTTCGGCCGCTGCGACGGCGACACCGGCGAGCGTAAGAGCGCATACGAACGAAGCTAACCGGCGGACAGACACTGCCCGGGCGCAATGCAGTGTCCGCTCCAACTGCCGAGGGACGCGGGGTCCACTACTTGCCTGGTCGTGTCGCCCTCGGGGTGTGCACGTCCCCACCCCTGTGTGCACAACACGAGCAGGTCGCGGCGAAGATCGTGCGGCTTCATCACCAAGACACGCGGTGGCGGGCTTGGCATTCCCGGTGCACGACACCTCGGCGTGCGCGTGGCCATCTGCCTTCTGCTCGGGACCGTCGCGTGCGGCGGCATACTCGATGAGGACTCGTCGACCGAGAACCCGCTGCTCAACGAGGTCCCTCCCCCGGACTGCGCCGATGTCGCCACCGCCGGCGACGGCCACCACCGCCCGGGCGAGGATTGCCTGTCGTGCCACCGGCAGGGCGGCGACGGAACCCCGTTCACGTTCGGCGGCACGCTCTACACCGACCAGGGCGGCACCGCCCCGGCGCCGGGGATCACCATCCACATCAAGGACGGCGCCGGCGGCGATGCCGTCGCGGTCACCGCCACCAACGGCAACTTCTGGGGCACCGACCCCGTCGCCGCGCCCGCCGTCGCCTTCATCGCCACCTGCCCCGACGTGATCCCCATGCAGGCCGCGCTGGCCTCGGCCGACGGAACCTGCAATCGTTCCGGTTGCCACACTGAAGGCTTCCGCGTCCACCCGTAAGCGCGCCGATGCACGTCTCGACGTTCCTCGCCATCGCGGTCTCGGCCGGGCTGTTCCTGATCCTGGGAGCGCTCTACGACGATCGCAAGAACCGCCGGCGCCACTTCCAGACCGTGGTGGCGCCGCGGGTCGAGCTGCCGCTGCTCCACTCGATCAACGACGATCGGTGCATCGGCTGCGAGGCGTGCGTGGCGGTGTGCCCGACCAACGTCCTCGAGCTGCTCAACCACAAGGTCATCGTCGCCCGCTTCAGCGACTGCGTGCAGTGCGAGCAGTGCGCCAACAAGTGCCCGACCACGGCCCTGGTGATGTACCGCGAGGGCACGGTTCCCTCGACGCTGACCGTCCCCGAGCTCGACGAGCACTTCCAGACCGGCGTCCCCGGCCAGTACCTGATCGGCGAGGTCGCCGGTAAGCCGCTGGTCAAGAACGCCGCCAACCTGGGCCGGGCGGTGGTCGAGCACATCGCCAACGACCTGGGCCAGCCCAGCGCCGACCCCGCGCTGTTCGACGTCCTGATCGTCGGGTCGGGCCCGTCGGGCCTGTCGGCCGGCCTCACCGCCCACATGCGCGGCCTGCGCAGCGTGATCCTCGAGAAAGAGCACGTCATCTCCGCCACGGTCGCCCGCTACCCCAAGGGCAAGCACTTCATGGCCGAGCCGTCGATGGCGCCCAACCTGTCCTACCTGCCGGTGTTCGACGCCTCCAAGGAGGAGCTGGTCGCCGCGTGGCAGCAGGTGGTCGACGCGGTCCAGCTCCCCATCAAGCGCGGCGAGGCCGTCGAGTCGATCAAGCGCGGCGACGACGGCGTGTTCACCGTGACGTCGACGGTCGGCGTGTACCGGGCCCGCACCGTCGTCCTGTCGACCGGCCTGCGCGGCAAGCCGCGCCTGCTGACCGTCCCCGGCGCCAACCTCGAGAAGGTCCAGTCGCGCCTCGACGATCCCGACGCCTTCGCCGGCCAGCACGCGCTGGTGGTCGGCGGCGGCGACTCGGCGCTCGAGGCCGCCACCTCGCTGGTCGACGCCGGCGCCACCGTGACGCTGTCCTACCGCAGCGACAGCTTCAGCCGCGCCAAGCAGGCCAACCAGAAGCGGGTGGCCGAGCTCGAGCGGGCCGGCCGGCTCACGGTGTGGTTCAAGTCCAACGTCAAGGCGTTCACGCCGACCGAGGTCACCGTCAAGCTGGCCGATGGCACCGAGCGCACCATCCCCAACCACCAGGCCTTCGTGCTGATCGGCGCCGACACCCCGGTGGCCTGGCTCGAGGGACTCGGCGTCCGCTTCGTCGAGCGCCCGCACCTCTACGCGCTGGGCGGCTCCGAGGACGCGGTCCGCCGCGTGGTCCCCACCGCCACCCAGTGCCCGCGCTCTGCCGCCGGCGCCATCGCCCAGCTGCGCGGCCAGCCCACCACCGCCGCCAAGCCGGCCCGCCCCGGCCGCCTGCGCACCGTCGTCGGCGAGGTGCTGTCGCGCGTCGACGAGGCGGTCCACGACGTGTGGACCGAGGTCGGCACCGCGGTCAACATCCCGCTGCCCGAGCCGCGTCACCGCCGCGTCGGGACCGAGTCCGGCGCCAGCCTCGACTGGGGCGACGACGACATGCTGGCCGCGCTCGACCGCCTGAACCCCATCGCCGAGGCCAAGCCCAAGCGCCGGGCCCGCACCAACCGCGAGATCGACCGCACCGCCCCGGCCGCCACCGTCACCGAGCACAGCGTGCTGGCGGTGCTCCACGCCGCGCCGGCCCGCGACGGCACCGGCGCCCACCGCCGCCTCGACAACGCCACCGGCGCCGTGATGGCGCTCGGCCCCGCGGGGGCTCCCACCCGCCGCGCGCCGGCCCGCCGGGCCTCGGTCGGCGCCCCGACCCGGCCCTTCGGCGTGCCCGTCGTCGGCGGCCCGGCCTGGACCGACGAAGACGCCGCCCTCGAGCGCCTGGCCGAGGTCGACTCGTGAGGCCCGCGTGAGCGCCGCCGTCGCGGCCACCGGCACCCCGGCCGCTCGCCCCCCCGATCCCCAGCTGGCCCTGGCCACCCTCAGCGCCGCCGCGGTGTTCGCCGGCGTCCCCGCCGCGCTGCTGCGCGACCTGCTCGCTCGCGGCGAGCTGGTGCTGACCGCCGTGCCGCGCGACGTGGTGATCACCATCGGCGGCGATCAGCGCGCCCTGTGCGTCGTCCTCGACGGCCAGGTCGCCCTCGGGCTGTTCGACCGCCTCACGCTGTCGCACCGCATGCGCGAGCGCCAGCGCGACGCCGCCCTCGGCGAGAAGGACGGCACCCTGCTGCCGCCCAAGCCGATGGCCCAGGTCGCCCTGCGCAACCTCGCGCTGTTCGGCGTCGGCGAGGCGTTCAACCCCACCGCCATGCCGGCCAGCGGCGACGACGCCATCGCCGCGTTCTCGCTGGCCCCGGCCACCGTCGTGCAGCTGACCGCCGCCGCCCTCGCCGAGCTGGCCGCGGTGGCGCCGTCGGTCGAGCAGGCCCTGGGCGAGGCCATCGCCCACACCGGCAAGCGGCTGGCCGCCCTGGTCGGCGTGCGCCAGGAGATCCTCGACTTCTACCTGCGCAACGGCCTGTCGGTGGCCGGCCCGTCGGTGCGCATCCGCCAGCTCGACAAGTGCATCGACTGCAAGCAGTGCGAGGACGCCTGCGAGGCGCGCCACGGCGCCCGCCGCCTGACCCTGGGCGGCTTCGAGCTGGGCGTCCTCGACTTCGTGTTCTCGTGCCGCACCTGCGCCGACGCCCGCTGCCTGTCGCCGTGCGAGCACGACGCCATCAAGCGCAACCCGGCCACCGGCGAGGTGCAGATCAACGAGGACCGCTGCATCGGCTGCAGCCTGTGCGCCCTGTCGTGCCCCTACGGCGCCATCGACATGGTCAACGTCGCCGAGCCGGACATGCCGTCCTACAACCCGGTGTTCAAGGCCCGCCTCGACGCCGGCGGCAAGCTCGCGTTCGGCGCCGGCAAAGGCCGCAGCGCGCCGGCCCGCCGCATCGCCAACAAGTGCGATCACTGCGACGGCTTCGCCGAGCAGGCCTGCGTCGCCGCCTGCCCGACCGGCGCGCTGATCGAGCTGGCCCCGGCCGCGCTGTTCCAGGAGCGCCCGGTGCTCCCGGCCGGCAAGCGCCGCAAGGCCCTCGCCGTGCTGCCGTCGGCGCCGTTCACCGACGGCATCGACGTCACCGACTCCGGCGACGCCCGGGTCAAGGCCCGCAAGCTCAGCTTCCTGTTGTGGTTCCTCGGCCTCGGCGCGTTCGCCGCGGTCCTGGCCGAGGTGCTGCTGCGCCGCTACGCGCCCACCCTGTCGGTCAGCTACCGACTCAACCGCCTCGACGGCCTCGAGCCCGAGATCGCGGCGATGAACGTCAGCTACCTGGCCGGCTCCAAGCTCGCCCTGACCTGCGGCTACCTGGGCACCGCGCTCATGGTGCTGTCGATGGCCTACGTCATCCAGCGCCGCCTCGGCTGGTTCAGCCGCACTGCCACCAACCAGTTCTGGCTCGACGTCCACATCATGACCGGCCTCGTCGGGCCGCTGTTCATCGCCCTGCACTCCGCGCTGCGCCTGACCACCTGGGTGTCCATCCCGTTTTGGAGCATGACCGCCGTCGTCGCGTCGGGGCTCCTCGGTCGCTACCTCTACACGCTGGTGCCGTCGCTCACCAGCAAGCACGACCTGGCCATCCTGGCCCACCGCCGCCAGGTCAGCGACCTCGCGCCCGACTACCCGGCCGCCGCGGCCACCGCCCACGCCGCCATGGAGGCCGAGGTCGGCCGCGCCGAGCGCTCCTGGAACATCGGCCTCGTGATGCTGCTCGGCTGGGTCTTCGTCGACGACCTCCGCCGCTACGGCGCCCGCTGGAAGCTGCGCCGCGCCCTGCGCGCCGACGCCCCGCGCGCCGTGGTCCGCCGCCTGGTCAAGGCGGTCGACCGCGTCGTGTTCTACGAGCGCCGCAAGGTGCTGGCGCCGCGCTCCAAGGCCCTGCTCAAGGCGTGGAAGCGCGTCCACATCCCGTTCTCCATGGTCATGCTGGTCACCATGGTCGCCCACATCGCCATCGCCCTCGGCCTGCTCAGCCTCGTCAGCTGACCGGCGGCCCCAGCGCTCCGACGAGGAGGGCGGGCATCAGCGCCGCGAGCGCGCGGCGCTTGGCCCCGGCCTCATGCGGGTGCCAATGATCGCCCCATCGCCACCGGCTCGCGCTACCGGTGCGGCGTGATCGCCACGCGACGGGCCGCCGCCAACGCCGCCGGCTCGGGCGCCGGTCCGTCGGCGAACACGTGGGCCAGCTCGGCCACGATCAGGTCACCCACCAGCGCGTGCGCGGCGCCCATCGCCAGCGGCCCGGTGCCGGCGCACTGCGGCCCCACCTCTGCGTCGTCCTTCCCGGCGATCAGCGGGCACATGTCGGCGAACGTCATGTGCGTGGCGTCGGTCAGCTCGACCGTCAGGTTGCGCGCCCCCAGCGCCGCGGCCATCGGCGCGATCTGCTGTGCGAACGGCACCACGTCGTCGTCGCCGGCGGCGATGATCAGCGACGGCACCGCCACCTTGCCCAGCCCGGCATCGCCGAAGATGAAGTAGCCCGCCGGCGCCGCGGCCATCACCAGGTCGACCCGCGGATCGCCCATCTCCAGCGTCGGCATCGCCCCGGCCGGCGGCGCCGGACAGTCGAGCGCCGGCTCGCCGGTGGCGCAGTGCGCGTCCCACTGCGGGTTGGGCCCGAACGCCGCGCCGCCCACCGCCAGGGCGGTGAAGCCGCCGAACGAGTGGCCGTACACCGCGACGCGCTCCAGGTCGGCCCGCGCCGCGACGCCGGCCGGGACCTTGGCCGGATCTGCCAGCGCGTCGAGCAGCGCCGACAGGTCGCGCGGCCGCAGGAACGCCGTGGCCTGGCTGTCCACGCCGTGGTCCACCGCGGCCACCAGGTACCCCGCCGCCGCCAGCCGCTCCGCCAGGTACGCTGCGTGCTCCTTCTTCCCGCCCCAGCCGTGCGACATCATCACCACCGGCAGCCGCGGCCCCGCCAGCGCCGGCGCGTCGGCGTGCGCCTGCCCGGGGATGACGTCGAGGTAGCGCACCGTGGGCGACGTCGCGTCGGCCGTCGGGTACCACACCGCCGCCGTCAGCGTGCGCGACGGATCCACCGTCACCGCGAACGTCGCCACCCCGATCGCGGTCGGCGTCGCCGCGGGCGCGGACACCGAGGAGACCGGACGCGGCCCACCGCCGCACGCCAGCGCCGCCGTACCGAGACCGACCGCGCCGAGGACACGAACCATCGATGTGGACGCCATGGCCCTGACCCTACCGCCAACCGTGACCATGACACCCGCCGCGCGCGATCGATTCACCGACGCCGCCGACGCCTTGGTCGCCCTGGCACGGCTCCCGTCGGGCGCGCTCCCCGACGACATCGCCCTCGTGCTGGTGCGCGCCGCCGCCCGGCGCGACGCGCGGCGTTGACGGCCCGCCCGGCGGTCGTCAGTTCACCGCGCCGTCGCCACCGTCGCCGCGGTCGTCCCGGACCACCCGCACGATCGGGGCGGTGTCCTCGCTCGCCGCCTCGGCCCGCTGGATGATGACCTGCAGCTCGCGGTGGACCTCGCGCAGCATCAAGTCGGCCAGCTCCAGCACCTCGCGGTCGGTGCGGCGGTCGTCGGCCAGGCGCGTCGCCGCCCACCGCGCGGCGCGGATCACGCCGTCGAGGCTGCCCAGCTGCACCGCCGACAGCCGCACCACGTCGGTCGACGGCGCGTGCGCGCGCTGCGCCAGCGCCACCCGGTGGATCCGCGTCTCCACCTGCTGCCACACCGCGTCGCGCAGGTGCTCGGGCAGACTGGTGCGCTCGGCATCCCACGGCGTGGCCCCCGCCACCGTCGCCAGGCACACCGTCCGCACCACCGTCGCCGGGTCGCCCCACACCCCCAGCGCCGCCGCCACCAGGCCCAGCCCCTCGGCGTACCCCAGCACCCCCGCCAGGTCGGCGCGGCTCAACTGGATCAGCGCCGCCCGCGCCAGCGTCGGCGCCATCGTCGTCACTCGCTTCCTCATCATCGTCCGCTCCTCACGCCCGGCCGACGCCGGGCAGCTCGCTCACCGTCGGCGCTGGCGCGGCACCACGCCGACCCGATCGAACCACTCGCTCAGCGTCTGCGGGGACAGGCCCAGCTGCCGCGCCGTCGCGCTGATGTTCTTGTCGCACTCGAAGAACGCCGCCAGCCGCTCGGCCGCCCGGCGGATCTCCTCCAGGTTCTCCGGCCAGGCAAACTGCCGCAGCGCCTCGACCCGATCGTCGGGCAGCTCCTCGATGCTGTGCGGGCTGCCGGCCTCCGCCAGGTACGCGTCCAGGAGCGCCGGGATCTCCGGCACCCGCGCCAGCACCGGCGGCGTACGGATCTCCCCCAGCTTCGACACGTCGTGATCGAACGCGCGCCGCACCTGCTGGCTGGTCGTCGCGCCGATGATCAGCCGCGTCCGGAACGTCGGGTCACCCAGGAGCGTCACCAGGCTCTTCGCGGCCGGCTTGTTCTGCAGCGGCCGCACGTCGACGAACACCGTGCCGCCGGTGGCCGCCCGCAGCCGCGCCGCCACCGCCGCGCCCGGCCCGCACGCGTCGATCACCTGGAACGGCCGCGACCGCCGCGGCGTGGCCTGGTGGATCGCCGCCGCCAGCCGCTCCGACTCCGCGCCGCGCGGCCCGGTCAGGATCAGCGGAACGTGGATCTGCCGCATCGCCAGCACCAGCGCCCGGTCGACCTCGGCGTGCGCGCCGAACCCGATCGCCCGCGCCAGCACGCCGCGCAGCCGCACCATCGGCTCGTCGAGGATCAGCAGCGTCGTCGCCCCCACCTCGAACGTGTCCGCCGCCCCCAGGATCGCGTCGCCGATGCTCTGCCCGTCCACCCGCGTCCCGTTCGACGAGTGGTTGGCCACGTCCAGCTTGCCGCGCAGCCGGCGCAGCGAGGCGTGCCGCCGCGACACGTAGCGCCGCGGCAGGTGCAGGTGGACGTCGGGCCCCGAGCCCAACCAGAACAGCTCCGTCCCCGCGTCCAGCGGCAGCACCACGTCGTCCCCCATCACCCGCAGCTGCACCGGCGGCGACGGCGCCTCGGCGTCTTCGGCGCGCGGCCCCAGCGCCCGCGGCTGTTGATCTGTCGACTGCGGTGTATCGCTGCCCTGGTGCATCTCTCTTTCTGCTTACGCGAGTCGGCATCTTTTTTCGCCCCATTGTAGACACCCCTCGCAAGATCCGTGGTTCGGCCTGTAATCGCACTGCCAGCATTCGCGGACTTACCGTCCCAATTACAGGTCCCAACGCAAAAATCGCGATCGTCCCTGTAATGCCTCCGTCCGGCCTGTCCCCACCATCCCCTAAATGACGTTTTCCAGTTGACCCTTCCTGCCCGTGCACCTTAGAACCAATCAGGGCGTCTGTCGGGCGCCGGGCCGGACACGCGATGTCAGTATCCGAGACAATCGGCAACTATCAGCTCCTGCGCTTCCTCGGCGAGGGCGGCATGGGCCGCGTCTACGTCGCGCGCCACACCGTGCTCGACCGCGACGTCGTGGTGAAGCGCATCCTGCCGGCGCTGGCCGGCGATCCGCAGGTCGTCCGCCGCTTCCTGGTCGAGGCCCGCGCCGCCGCCCGCCTCACCCACCGCAACATCGTCGTCGTCCACGACGCCGCGACCGACCAGCACGGCATCCCGTTCCTCGCCCTCGAGTACCTCCACGGCGAGTCCCTGCGCGACTGGCTCGATCGCCGGCGCGCCGTCGCGCCCGTCACCTCCCCGCAGCACGTCGCCCTCATCGTCGGCCAGGCCGCCAACGCCCTGTCCTACGCCCACAGCCAGGGCATCGTCCACCGCGACATCAAGCCCGACAACCTGTTCCTGGTGCGCGCCCCGCGCGAGCTGGCCCCGCGGCTCGATCAGGCCCGCCTGCCCGCCGACCTGTTCGTCAAGGTCCTCGATTTCGGCATCGCCAAGCTCGTCGACGATCGCCTCCAAGATCCTCGCGGCGGCACCGGCACCCAGGTCGCCCTCGGCACCCCGGCCTACATGGCGCCCGAGCAGCTGGTGTCGGCCCGCGACGTCGATCACCGCGCCGACGTCTACTCCATGGGCGCCCTGGCCTTCGAGCTGCTCACCGGCGTCGTGCCCTGGGGCAACACCACCTTCGCCGAGCTGCACGGTCGCATGATGCACGAGCCCACGCCCGATCCGCGCGCCCGCAACCCGGCCCTGCCGCGGCGCCTCGCCCACGTCGTGGCCCGCGCGCTCAAGCGCGACCCGGCCGATCGCTGGCCGTCGGTGGCCGCCTTCGCGCGGGCCCTCGCGGCCGAGGTCCCCGCCGGCGCCGGGCTGCCCGCCGGCACCGCGCTGCTCGACGTCTACGCGCCCGAGCTCGCCGCGCCCACCGCGACCACCACCGCGCGCCTCCAGGTCGGCCCCAGCACCGAGCAGCAACCCGGCTCCCACGCCGCGCCGACCATCACGCCCCACGCCGCGGTGGTGGTCGGCTCGCCCACCGCGCCGGGGTCGCGCCGCGGCCTCATCGTCGCCACGGCCGCCGCGGCCGGCGTCGGCCTGGTCGCGCTACTCGTCGCCACCCACGACGACAGCTCCACCGACGCGCCATCCGCCGCCGCGCCACCCGCCGTCACACCACCCGCCGCCACACCCGCCGCCACACCCGCCGCCGCCGCGCCACCCGCCGCCGCCACACCCGCCACAGCCGCCGCCGACGCGCTCACCGTCGGCCTCTCCCTCGACGCTGGCCTCTCCCTCGACGCCGGCCTCCCCCAGGACGCTGGCCCCATCGAACCCACGCGCCGCGGCCGCGCGCGAACCGCCCCCACGTCCGCCCCGGGCGCGCCCGACGTGACCGGCGTCCGCGGCGTCCGCGACGTGCTCACCCCAGCCCCGCGCTCCACCCCCTGACCGGATCCTATGCGCCCGCGCCCACCCATCCTCCGCTCGCTGGTCACCGTCGCCGTCGTCGCCGTCGCGCTCCTCCGCGCCCGCGCCGCCGCAGCCCAGAAGGCCTGCGACTTCCTGTTGCCCCCGTCGGGTGGCTCCTTCGAGATCGCCATCCACCGCGCCTACCTCACCGCCATCCAGTTCCCGGAGAAGCTCGGCAGCGCCAAGACCTCGGACCTGTCCGACTACGACATCCGCCCCGACGGAGATCGCGGCCTGCTCATCCGCCCCAAGCTCGACCAGGCGGCGCCCGCCAACATCAACCTCACCACCGGCGCCGTCCGCGTCAGCGTCAACCTGCGCACCGTCGACACGCCCCAGGACGCCTGCGCCATCGTCACCTTCAAGCCCACCACCGAGGAAGAGGCCCGCCAGCGCGCCATCGACGAGGCCGTCACCGCCCGCACCGCCGCCCTCGCCGCCCAGGTCGCCGCCCTCCGGGCCGACCAGGCCCGCCAGATCCGCGCCCAGCTCGACGCCGCCATCCTCACCCGCGCCGCCGCCCGCCTCGACGTCGTCGGCCTCAACGCCGTCGCCCGCAACGACGCCGGGCTCATCGCCTGGGTCCTCCGCGCCGTCTACCTGGGCGACGACGTCCTGGTCAACGTCGAGCTCGAGAACCACAGCGGCGCCACCGTCCAGGTGCGCGCCATCGAGCTGCGACAAGACGGCCGCGATCGCGCCGCCGCCGTCGACTTCGTCGGTGGCGCCCGCCCCCTCCTCGACGGCGGCAAGCTGCGCGCCGTGGTGTTCGTCCCGGCCGCCGCCACGCTGCGCCCCGCCGCCACCCTCGTCGTGCGCACCGCCTCCGGGGCCTCCATCACCGTCGCCGACCTGGGCCTCCCGTGAGCCGCCGCCCCGCCCCCGCGCCGCCCCGCCCGCGCCGCGCGCTCGTCGCCGCCCGCGCCGCCGCCGCACTCCTCCTCGCCGCCCCCGCGGCCCGCGCCGATCGCTACGAGGCCTCCCTCCACGCCACCGCCGGCGGCGGCCTGGCCCAGGTCGCCCAGGAAGGCGCCGCCACCACCGCCACCGCCACCACCGTCGGCGCCTCGGCCCGCCTGTCCCACGCCTGGCGCGATCGCCTCGCCTGGGACGTCCAGCTGGCCGGCGCCCTCGTCGCGCCCGCCACCTTCGCCGCCGTCGACACCACCGTCGCCGGCCGCCCGGTCCGCGCCGATCTCACCCGCCGCACCCGCACCATCGCGCTCCAGCTCGGGGCCCAGCTGCGCCTCGGCACCCGCTGGATCCCCACCCTGCGCCTCGCCGTCGGGCCCCAGCTCCGGCACCGCAGCGGCGTCACCGTCGACGGCGGCGGCCAGATCCCGGCCCGGCTCGACGTCGACGCGGCGGCCACCGTCGGCCTCGGCCTCGAGCGCCGCCTCGGCGCCCACCTGCTGGTCGGCCTCGCCGTCGAGGCCACCCGCGCGCGCCCCGTCTTCGGCGGCGCCGGCCTGGCCACCGTCGGCCTCACCGTGACCGTCTCGCGCGCCTGGTACCCCCGCATCTGGGGGCCCACGTGGTGACCGCGCCGCACCCCGCGGCTCGTCGGCGCCGCCGCCCGCCGCCCCCGCCGCCTGCAAGGAGGGACGCCCCCATGCTCCGCACCGCCCACGCCACCGTCCCCGCGCGCCGCCGCGCCGTCCTCGTCGCCGCCGCCCTCGCCTGCGGCCTCACCGCCTGCGTCGCCGACGACATCCCCCAGGTCGTCGGCGGCGATGGCGCCGGCCTGGTCGGCGGCCACGTGCTCATGACGCTCGACGGGCCGCTGGTCGGCGCCCGGGTGTCCATCGACCACCTCGAGTACCAGGCCGCCACGCCGGTCGTCCGGTCCCACGTCGGCGACGTCGTCACCGACGCCACCGGCTACTTCCAGATCGCCGTCAACCTCGACAGCGGCTACTTCCTCGTCACCACCCACGGCGGCCAGTTCCGCGACTACGCCACCGGCGCCACCGTCGTCCTCGACGACACCCGCGCGCTGACCACCATCCTCTACACCGACTACCAGGAGCCGCTCACCACCGGCCTGGTCACGCCCATCTCCTACCTGGCGCACCGGCTCATCGTCGCCCGCACCGCCGCCGGCGCCGACGCCTCGCTGATCGACGCGCACGCCCTGGCCGACGCCCACCTCGACGCCCACTTCGGCGGGCTGCACTGGGAGCGCACCGCCGTCGGCGACCTGGCCGTCGCCGCGCCCAGCCCCACCGACGACGTCCGCGCCGCGTTCATCCTGGCCGCGTGGTCGTACCTGGCCCGCGACCTGGCCCAGGCCGCCGGCTCGACGGTGCAAGCCGTCAACCCGTACACGCTGGCCGTGGGCCTGGGCGACGACCTCGGCGCGCCGCCCTTCGACGGCAACGACGGCAACGCCCGCGCCAGCGGCACCGGCGTCCAGCTCGGCGCGTGCCCGCCCCCCGAGGACACGTGTACCCCCACCGGCGCCTGCGACCTGGGCCAATGCCGCTCGCCGTGCGACGCCTACGCCAACACCCCGCGCACCGTCCTGGCCACCGCCGTCGCCGCCGTCATCAACGACCCCGCCCGCAACCACACCGGCCTCACCACCGCCGACACCCTGGCCTTCGTGCGCGCCATCGCCGCCAACGCCGACCCCATCCTGTTCGGCGACGCCTGCATCGACGCCGAGGGGGTGGACACCGTCGCGCCGACGCTCACCTGGGGCGCGTCGCCCGTCGACGGCGCCGCCGTCCGCGGCACCCTCAGCCTCACCGTCACCGCCACCGACAACGTCGACCCGGCCCCGGTGGTCACCTGGCTGGGCGGCCTGGTCGACACCGACGGCGCCCCGGCCAGCGCCGCCGCCACCGTCGACACCACGCTCTCCCCCGACGGCCCGCGCGCGTTCACCGCCCGCGCCGTCGACAGCGCCGGCAACGTCGCCGACGGCACCCGCACCGTCGACGTGGACAACACCGCCCCCGCGCTCACCGTCGCCAGCGCCGGCTTCCTCGTCGACGGCTCCACCTGGTGGACCGGCGCCGCCGCCCCGCACCTCACCGGCACCGCCACCGACGCCCACGGCCCCATCACCGTCCAGGCCACCGTCGCCGGCACCCCCATCGCCACCACCACCGTCGCCAGCGGCGCCCCGTGGGACCTCGCGCTCCCCGCCGCCAGCTTCTCCGAAGCCGCCCCGGTCACCGTCGTCGTCCGCGCCACCGACGCCCTCGGCAACCCGTCGGCCGACACCGCCGCCACCTCCCCCGCCGTCCGCGTCGACGCCACCGCGCCCAGCCTCGATCCCCAGGCCACCGTCGTCGCCGACGAGCGCAAGGACACCATCACCTTCCCCGCCGCCGCGCCGCTGCACACCCACGCCACCACCGGCGCCGTCACCCTCGGCACGTCGGCCGCGTGCCCCACCGTCTACAAGTACGCCTACCTCACCGACGCCAGCCCGGTCGGCGCCGAGACCACCGCCAACCCCGTCGCGCTCCGCGTCCGCACCAGCGACGGCGGCGTCGGCCTCGACCTCGCCGGCGCCAGCTACACCGTCACCGCGCCCGGCGGCGCCACCTTCGGCCCCTTCGCGCTGGGCCTCGTCGCCGTCAGCGGCGCGCCCGGCAGCTACGACGCCACCGCCGACCTCCGCCGCAGCGGCCCCACCGCCGTCCCGCCCATCGGCGCGCCCGCCGCCGTCGAGGCCGGCACCTTCACCGTCGCCTTCACCACCCGCGATCGCCTGGGCCGCGCCGCCACCGTCGCGCGCTGCTTCACCTACGCGCCCCTGGGCCCGCCGCTCCAGGTCACCCGCCCCGGCCAGGCCGCCGCCCCCGACCCCAGCAACTTCATCCGCACCCTCGACTACTACAAGCTCGACGCCAACCCCGGCCCCACCTCCGACCTGCTCACCGGCACCGCCACCGGCGGCGTCCTCAGCGTCCGCGTCGCCAACCCCACCGGCGACCCCGCCTTCGTCACCGTGCTGCCCCCCGAGGTCCCCGCCCCTCGCTACAGCAAGACCCTCCGCACCTACCTGCGGCCCACCACCCAGGCCACCGTCTCCGTCTCCTGCCTCGACGCCGACCCCAACCCGCCTCGCCTGTGCGGCGACTACGACCCAGCCCCCGATCCCGTGGCCACTGTCACCAACCAGCCCATCGCCCCCGGCGCGTGGACACCCAGCCTCCGCGTTCACCCCTACAGTGCGGGCGCCGTCGGCGTCGCGGAGACCCCCTGCGTGGGCTGCGCCCCCGATACCTTCCGCTTCGACCCCGGCACCCAGCACGAGATCGTCCTTGGTTTTGCCCAGTTGCCCAGCCTCGCCCTCGACGTCGCCGGCACCCCCACCATGATCGATGGCTACACCGCCATCGCCACCCCCGGCGCACCCACCGTCCAGGCGTGCATCACCTTCGTCGCCATCCCCGGCGGCGTCCGCTGCACCCGCGTCCAGAACTACCGCCAGTATCGATCCCTGGCCTCGGCGACGGTAGAGTTGCAGACCACCAACGGACGGTCGATGCGCCTCGATTGGCTGTCCGCCCCGTCAACGTTCATCTCGCCAATCGCCGGTCCCAACCCCAGCGATTCGCTCCTCAACGCCGCACGCAGCCTTTCACCTGCTCTTCTCTGGACCAGCGCGGAGACCTACCCATGAAAATCGTACCCGTCGCCATCGCATCTGCGCTCGCAGGAGCGCTCGTCGTCGTCGCTTGCAGTGACGACTCACCGGGCGATGCCGACGCCGCTGTGTGCGACTGCCCCGCGGCAGAACCCCCGATCACGACCGGGAGAATTCACGTTGCAACGGATACCAACACCATCGCGCCAAACGCCGGTGACAACGCCCTCGCGCAGTGCCAGACCAACGAAGTTCTGTTGAGCGGCGGCTGCGAGATCACGCTCGACAACTCCGCCGGCAAGATGGTTCTGGTTCAGTCGTATCCGTACACCGTCGTCGGCGCGACCACTCCCCAGGGCTGGTACTGCACCTGGCGCAACGACGCCGGCAGCGGCCCCGCCGACGTCCGCGCCATCGCCACCTGCCTAGCGCCCGCCCAATAGCGCGGCCTCTCGGCCTCGGCCAAGCCACGACCCGCTCGTCGACGATCCCCGCGCAACCGGAACCCGAGCCGGACCCGGACCCCGACCCGGAACCGGAACCGGAGCCCGCCCCGGACCCGGAGCCCGAGCCGGAGCCGGACCCGGACCCCGCCCCGGACCCGCCCCGGACCCGGAACCGGCCCCAGAGCCCCAGAGTTCACTCCGCGGCTTCCACGAGAGTTGGCCGACTTGACCCGCCGCGCACGGCGCCGCCATCCTCCGCCTCACCACCGACCTCCCCGACCTCCAGGCCACCGAGACCCCCGACGGCATCACCGTCCGCCACGCCGTCGCGGACACGGAGAATCACATGACGCCAGAAGAAATCGAGTCGGTGGCGAACCTGGGGCGATGGGGCTTGCTCGTCGACGTGCGGCCGTTTCCCGCCTACCACGGCTGCGTGGTGGAATCATGGCTACTTCGCAGGGGTCTGGCGGAGATTCGGTTCAACTGGTTCAACTTCGAAACCGGCGAGCTGTTCGACGAAGGCGAGATCACATTTCGAACCCACTATGACAGCGTCGCCACCGCCGCGCGCGAACTCGCGGCGTACCTCGGACGGCCGCCTGGGTCATGGACCAACGTGGCACAAGGCGGCTGGACGCCCCCACCTGGGTGCTGGCACCCGTCATCCCGGTCCCCCGACGCCCACGCGCGACTGCTTCGATGGCTCGAGACCGGCCAGTTTGTCCTACCCCGAGGAACCTGGACCCTGGTCGACCGTGGCGGCGCCCCGGCTATCGAGCCCCCCGCGGACTGACGCCCGACGGCGCCGACCAGCTCCCCGCGCTCCCCGAGCGGCGCCGCGGTGCGTGCCGACCTGGCGCGCGCCGGCGGGACAGCCGATCGCTCCCCGCGGTACCCTGTGCCCGCCGGCGACCTGAGCGCCGGGTGACGCACGAGGAGCCCTGCCGTACATGAGCCGCAAGCGAGAGATCCTGGAGCTGTTGACCGCGGAGGAGCTGCGCGGGCTGGTGGATCGGTTCGAGCTGGAGGTGAGCGACCGGCGCGCGAAGGACGGGATGGTGGAGGCGCTGGCGCGGGCCCACCGGGTGAAGCTGGACGAGCCGCTGGCCGCGTACCCGCGGGCGCGCCTGAAGGACCTGTGCCGAGGGCTCGACCTCGAGGACAGCGGCAAGGAGAAGGCGCCGATCGTGGCCCGGCTGCTGGGGCTCGCGCCCGAGCCCGAGGCGGCGGTCGAGCGTGACGCGGACGACGCGCCGGCGCCAGCCAAGGCAGCCAAGGCCAAGCGCGGCGCGGCCAAGAAGGGCGGCGGCGACCTGGGCTTCGAGGCGACCCTGTGGCAGGCGGCCGACAAGCTGCGCAACAACATGGACGCGGCCGAGTACAAGCACGTCGTCCTGGGCCTCATCTTCCTCAAGTACATCTCCGACGCGTTCGAGGAGCTGCACGCGCGCCTGGTGGCCGAGGAGCCTGCCACCGGTTGCGACCCAGAGGACCGCGACGAGTACCGCGGCGAGAACGTGTTCTGGGTGCCCAAGGCCGCGCGCTGGACCGCGATCCAGGCCAGCGCCAAGCAGCCGACGATCGGCCAGCTCATCGACGACGCGATGGTGGCGATCGAGCGCGACAACCCGTCGCTCAAGGGCGCGCTGCCCAAGAACTACGGCCGCTCGGGGCTCGACAAGCAGCGCCTGGGCGAGCTGGTCGATCTGATCGGCACGATCGGCCTGGGCACCAAGGAGCAGCAGTCCAAGGACGTGCTGGGCCGGGTCTACGAATACTTCCTGTCGGAGTTCGCGCTGGCCGAGGGCAAGAAGGGCGGCCAGTTCTACACGCCGCGCTCGGTGGTGCGGGTGCTGGTCGAGATGCTGGCCCCGTACCAGGGCCGGGTCTACGACCCGTGCTGCGGCTCGGGCGGCATGTTCGTGCAGTCGGAGAAGTTCGTCGAGGAGCACGGCGGCCGCATCGGCGCGATCAGCGTCTACGGCCAGGAGTCCAACGAGACCACCTGGAAGCTGGCGCGCATGAACCTGGCGATCCGCGGCATCGAGGCCAACCTCGGCGCCGAGCACGCCGACACCTTCCACCGCGATCAGCACCCGGACCTCAAGGCCGACTACATCCTGGCCAACCCGCCGTTCAACGACAGCGACTGGGGCCAGGACCGCCTGGCCGACGACGTCCGCTGGAAGTTCGGCACGCCGCCGGCCGGCAACGCCAACTTCGCCTGGGTCCAGCACTTCATCCACCACCTCGCGCCCGCTGGCTTCGCCGGCTTCGTCCTGGCCAACGGCTCGATGTCCTCGAACCAGTCGGGCGAGGGCGACATCCGCAAGGCCATCGTCGAGGCCGACCTGGTCGACTGCATGATCGCCCTGCCCGGCCAGCTCTTCTACTCGACCCAGATCCCGGTCTGCCTGTGGTTCCTGACCCGCGACAAGAAGGCCCGCGGCTTCCGCGACCGCCGCGGCAGCGTGCTGTTCATCGACGCGCGCAAGCTGGGCACGATGATCGACCGCACCCAGCGCGAGCTGGGCGACGACGACATCGCGAAGATCGCCGGATGTTACCACGCCTGGCGCGGCGACAAAGACGCCGCCGCGTACGCGGATGTCGCCGGCTTCTGCAAGAGCGCCACCCTCGAGGAGGTGCGCGGCCACCAGCACGTGCTGACGCCCGGCCGCTACGTCGGCGCCGAGGAAGTCGAGGACGACGGCGAGCCGTTCGAGGTGCGCTTCCCGAAGCTGGTGGCGAAGCTGGAGGAGCAGTTCGCGGCGGGCCGCGGGCTTGAACGCCATATTTCCGATCTGCTTCGAGGCTTCGCGCATGTCGACTGAATGGCGCGAGTGCTCGCTTGGCGATGTCCTCGAACTCAAGCGTGGCTACGATCTGCCAGATCGAGAGCGACGCCCCGGAACCGTGCCGATCGTGTCATCCGGCGGCATTTCGGGTACCCACGACGAACCAAAGGTTGTGGCCCCGGGCGTCGTTACCGGTCGATACGGTACCCTGGGCCTTGTCTTTTACTTGGAGCAGGACTACTGGCCGCTGAATACGACCCTGTACGTTCGCGACTTCAAGGGAAACGACCCGCATTTCATCAGCTACTTCCTGCGCTCACTCGATTTCTCCGCCTACTCAGACAAGGCCGCGGTCCCGGGCCTCAATCGCAATCATCTTCATGAGGCGCGCGTGCGATTGCCGCCGCTCTCGGTGCAGCGACAGATCACTCAAGTCCTGTCCGTACTCGACTCGAAGATCGAGCTGAACCGGCAGATGAACGAGACGCTGGAGGCGATGGCGCGGGCGCTGTTCAAGAGCTGGTTCGTCGACTTCGACCCCGTCCGCGCCAAGATGGCCGGCCGCGCCCCGTTCGGCATGAACGCCGCCACCGCCGCGCTGTTCCCAGCGACGCTTGCCGGTGTAGGATGGACACAGCAACCTGATGTCCCCAGTGGTTGGTCCGTTCTTCCAATTCGTGACGTCGTCGAGGGCGTGTATGATGGCCCCCACGCGACACCTCCTGATGCCACCTCAGGGCCGATATTCCTCGGGATCAGGAACTTCAGGCCGACGGGCCTCGACTTCACCGAAGTGAAACACATCGCCGAGTCGGATTGGCCCGCTTGGACAAGACGAGTAACGCCGACTGCTGGTGACATTGTCTTCACGTACGAGGCGACGCTTGGCTATTTTGGGGTAGTCCCGGTAGGGGTCCGTTGTTGCCTCGGCAGAAGGACGGCGCTCGTCCGGCCTCGGGCGTTGCGCCTGGATGGTAACTACCTCTTCCACTGGTTCATTGGCTCGCCGTTCCAGGCTCACTTGCAGGCGCACAAGAACCCGGGCTCGACGGTGGATCGCATCTTGCTGCGGGACTTCCCCGACTACCCGGTCCTGGCTCCGCCTCGCGCGATCGTCGAGACATTTGCCCAGATGGTCGCACCTATGGGCGCGAAGCTCGAGACCAACCAAGCCGAGTCCCGCACACTCGCCGAGTTGCGCGACCTGCTGCTGCCGAAGCTGTTGTCAGGGGAGCTGCGTATACGGGACGCAGAGAAGGCGGTGGAGGCGGTGATCTGATGGCGCGACGCAAGCGGAGCGGGGGCGAGGGTGGTGGGTCGGTGGCGGCGGCGACCGGGACCGAGTTCGTCCTGTACCAGACCGACGACGGCCTCGCGCGCGTGCAGGTCCGGCTGCACGAGGGCGTCGTGTGGCTGACCCAGCGCGACCTGGCTGACCTGTATCAGGTGACGACCGCCGCCGTGAGCCAGCACCTTCGCCAGGTCTTTGGCGAGGGGGAGGTCGACCCCGGGGCAACTATTAAGCGCTACTTAACAGTTCGAACCGAAGGAAATCGCTCGGTTTCTCGCCTGGTCGATCACTACGCGCTGCCCGTCGTGCTCGCGGTCGGGTACCGCGTCCGGTCGCCGCGGGGCACCCAGTTTCGCCAGTGGGCCACCGCCCGGCTGTCCGAGTACCTGGTCAAGGGCTTCACGCTGGACGACGAGCGCCTGAAGAACCCGAGCGGCGCCGGCGGCACCGACTACTTCGACGAGCTGCTCGCGCGCATCCGCGACATCCGGTCGTCGGAGAAGGTGTTCTACAGGAAGGTGCTCGAGATCTACGCCACCAGCGTCGACTACGACCCCAGCGCCGAGGCGTCCCAGCGGTTCTTCGCCACGGTCCAGAACAAGCTGCACTACGCGGTCCACGGCCAGACCGCCGCCGAGGTCATCGCCGCGCGCGCCGACGCCGAGAAGCCGAACATGGGCCTCACGTCGTGGACCGGCGCCCGGCCGCGCCGCACCGACGCGCTGGTCGCCAAGAACTACCTCGCCGCCGACGAGCTGGAAGCCTTGAACCGCATCGTCACCGCGTACCTCGAGTTCGCCGAGCTCCAGGCCCTGAGCCGCAAGGCGATGCACATGGCCGACTGGACCCGCAAGCTCGACGAGTATCTCGCGCTGTCCGAGCGCGAGGTGCTGCGCGGCGCCGGCGCGGTCTCGCACGCCGACGCCGCCGCCAAGGCCCAGCGCGAGTTCGACCAGTTCCGCCGGGCCCAGGACGCGCTGCCCTCGCCGGTCGACGATCACTTCGCCGCCGCCGTGCGCGACGTTGAAGCCCTCGCCAAGCGCCGCCCGCGGAAGCCGCGCCGATGACGCCTTTCATCCCGCCTGGCCTGGGACTGCCTCCGTTTTCGACACGCGCTCAGTCACCCTGCTGGGGTGGCCGGAGGTGCCGCGGGCCGACGGGGCCAGGTCGCGCGACACCAGCGAGCCCTTGGGATACCATGACGGGCTGTGGGGGACCCTGACCGTCCGAACGCGGCGCGCGCAGCGCGGACCGGCGCGTACGCGCCATGAGCCCGCCCTCCGCGAGCACCCGCAAGGTCGCCGAGTCGGACCTGGAAGAGCTGGCGCTGCTCCAGCTCGCGCAGCTCGGGTACGAGTGCATCCACGGCCCCGACATCGCCCCGGACGAACCAGCAGCCGAGCGGACCAGCTTCGGCGAGGTCGTGCTGCGTGGCCGCCTCGAAGAGGCCCTGTACCGCCTCAACCCCGAAGCGCCGGCCGCCGCCCGCGCCGACGCGCTGCGGCGGGTGCTCACGACCGAGTCGGCCACGGTGCTGCAGAACAACCGGGCGTTCCACCGCATGGTCAGGGATGGCGTCGAGGTGGAGGTCACGACGGACCCGGGCCAGGTCGCGACGGTGCGCCTCCGCCTGTTCGACTTCGACGACGTCGACCAGAACGATTGGGTCGCGGTCAACCAGTTCACCATCATCGAGGGCCACTTCAACCGGCGCCCCGACGTGATCGTCATGGTCAATGGCCTGCCCCTGGCGGTCATGGAGCTGAAGAACCCGGGGGACGAGACCGCGTCGCTCAAGGAAGCCTTCAAGCAGCTCCAGACCTACCAGAAGCAGATCCCGTCGCTCTTCACGTACAATGAGCTCCTGGTCATCGCCGACGCCGAGGCCAGGGTCGGGACGCTCAGCTCGGGGTTCGAGCGGTTCGCCCCGTGGCGCACGGTCGACGGCCAGCAGGTGGTAGCGCCGGGCACGCTCGAGCTCATCACCCTGCTCCAGGGCATGTTCGACAAGGCACGCTTCCTGGAGCTGGCCCGGAGCTTCGTGGTGTTCGAGGACACGTCGAAGGGCGTCGTCAAGAAGCTGGCCGGCTACCACCAGGTCGGCGCGGTGCGCGAGGCGGTGGGCCAGACGGTGCGGGCGACCCGGCCCGGCGGCGACCGCAAGGTTGGCGTGGTCTGGCACACGCAGGGCAGCGGCAAGTCCCTGACCATGGCGTTCTACGCCGGGCGGCTCATCGACGAACCGGCGATGGCGAACCCCACGGTCGTGGTGATCACCGACCGCAACGACCTGGACGACCAGCTGTTCGGCACGTTCTCGCACTGCCAGGAGCTGCTGCGCCAGACCCCGGTCCAGGCCGGCGACCGCGACGAGCTGCGACGACTGTTGCAGGTGGCCTCGGGCGGCGTGGTGTTCACGACCATCCAGAAGTTCCTGCCAGCCGAGGCCGGCGAGCGATTTCCGATGCTGTCCGACCGACGCAACGTCGTGGTGATCGCCGACGAGGCCCACCGCAGCCAGTACGGGTTCAAGTCGAAGCTGGTGCGCCAGGCCGACGGCGCCGTGCTGGTACCCGGCTTCGCGAAGCACATGCGCGACGCCCTGCCGAACGCCTCGTTCATCGGGTTCACCGGCACGCCGATCGAGCTGACCGACAAGAACACCCGCTCCGTGTTCGGCGACTACATCTCGGTCTACGACATCCAGCGGGCGGTCGAGGATCGCGCGACGGTGCCGATCTACTACGAGAGCCGCCTGGCCAAGCTGAGCCTGGATCCCGACCAGCGCGCGGTCATCGACGACGAGTTCGAAGAGGTCACCGAGGCCGAGGAGGAGACCCGGCGCGAGCGGCTGAAGTCGAAGTGGGCCGCGCTCGAGGCGGTGGTCGGCGACGCCAAGCGGATCCGCCTCATCGCCGAGGATATCGTCCGGCACTTCGAGAACCGCCGGGCAGCGCTCGAAGGCAAGGCCATGATCGTGTGCATGTCGCGGCGCATCTGCGTGGCCATGCACGACGCGCTGGTGGCGCTGCGGCCGGCCTGGCGCGACGAAGACGACGAGCGCGGCCAGCTCAAGGTCGTCATGACCGGATCGGCGTCGGACGACCTGCCCTGGCAGGAGCACATCCGGTCCAAGGCTCGACTCGGGCGCCTGGCCGACCGGTTCCGCGACCCTGCCGACCCGTTCAAGCTCGTCATCGTCCGGGACATGTGGCTGACCGGCTTCGACGCGCCCTCGATGCACACGCTCTACGTCGACAAGCCGATGCAGGGCCACGGCCTCATGCAGGCCATCGCCCGGGTCAACCGGGTGTACGGCGACAAACCCGGCGGCCTGGTGGTCGACTACCTGGGGCTGGCCGAGAACCTGCGCCGGGCCCTGTCCACCTACACCCAGGCCGGCGGCCAGGGCGCGGCCGCGGTCGATCTCGACGAGGCGGTCGCGGTGTTCCTGGAGAAGCTCGAGGTCGCCCGCGACTTCTTCCACGGCTTCGCCTACGACACGTTCATGACCGGCAACCGGCTCGAGCGCGTGCTGCTGCTGGCGCCAGCCCAGAACCACGTGCTCGGCCAGGACGACGGGCGCGATCGCTTCGTCGACATCGTCGGGGCCCTCGAGAAGTCGTTCGGGCTGTGCGGCGCCCGCGACGAGGCGCTGGCGGTGCGCGACGAGGTGGCGTTCTTCCAGACCGTCAAGGCGATGATCGTCAAGTCGACCGTCGGCGCCAGCGGCGGCACCCAGCTCGACGTCGAGACCGCGCTGCGCCAGCTCGTGTCCAAGGCGCTGATCGCCGAGGGCGTGATCGACATCTTCGAGGCGGCGGGGCTGAAGAAGCCCGACGTGAGCGTCCTGTCCGAGGCCTTCCTGGCCGAGGTCAAGGAGATGCCGCACAAGAACCTTGCGGCCGAGCTGCTGCGCCGGCTGCTGAGCGACGACCTCAAGGGCCGGCGCAAGAAGAACGTGGTCCAGGCCGAGGCCTTCTCGGACAAGCTCGAGAAGACCATCCTCCGCTACCGCAACCGTGCCATCGAGACGGTGGATGTCATCGAAGAAGTTGTTGGCGTTGGCCAAGGAGATGGCCAAGGCGACGGCGCGCGGCGACACCCTGGGCCTGACCGAGGACGAGCTGGCGTTCTACGACGCCCTCGGCGCCAACGACTCGGCCGTGGCCGTGCTGGGTGACGAGGTCCTCAGCCAGATCGCCCGCGAGCTGACCCTGCAGATCCGCGAGTCCGTGACGATCGACTGGACCGCCAAGGAGGCCGTGCGGGCGCGCCTGCGCGTGCTGGTGCGCCGCAAGCTCCGCCAGCACGGCTACCCGCCCGACAAGGCCGAGCGCGCCGTCGAGACCGTCCTCAAGCAGGCCGAGCTGATGGCCGCCGAGTGGGCGGCGTGATGGACGCCGCGGCCGGCCCCGGCGCAGCCGGGGCTGGACTGGTCGATGATGTCACCTCGCGCCTCGAGCGGCGCGTGTGCGACCTCGCCCACGCGTTCGTGGCCTCCCCGTATGAATTCTTCTCCGAGCACGAACTCCACGCCGAGTTCTACGCTGCGTGCCGGCAAGCATTCGGGCGCGCGACGCCGAGGGAGGCGAGCGCGCCGGTCCACCTGTTCCGGCACGAGTACAACACGATCGGGAGGTATCGCCCCAGCCGGGAGACGAAGCGATTCGACCGGCGCGCCGACCTATCCGGAACGGAGCGCGGCGGCGTCGGCTCCCTCGACTTTGCGATCCTCGAGCGCTCGTTCGTTGAGGCCCACGACCATCTCACGGTCGTCAACAAGGACGAACCGCGTCGCGTCCGCCTCCGCGAGTGGACGAAAGCCGAGCAGCGGGCGCTGGCAGCCGGCATCGAGTTCAAGATGTGGCACGCGGCGCGAACAATGGAGCCCCAGTCGTCGGACGTCGGCGCCCTGACCCGCGGCTTCATCGCCGATTGTCGGAAGCTCGCACACGAGCAACCGCGCACGTCCTACGCCATCGCGTTCACCCATGGCGCCGACGCTCCTCCGTACGCCCGCATGCTCGCCGATGGCCACGCCGAGTTCCGGGAGCGATTCCCGAGCGGCGACCTGCGCCTCGCGATCATCGCCCGCGATGCGACCCACCTCCGGGGCGACTGGCGCGTGCGCGACTTCCCGAATTGCCGTCGAGACTGAGCCGGAGCCGGCCCCGCACCGGCCCCGACACGATGTAGCCACCATGAGAATTGACCATGTACTTCAACGTATCGGGGGCGCTGATGTCGATGCCGTGCGACTCAAGGCGGAGCAGGCAGGCTCTACTGTGTTCGTTCTGCCGGCCGCGGGGATCGTCGATCGCTCCTCGTTCTTCGAGGCCGTTCGGGGAACACTGCCGTTGGATCCGCCGCTCATTGGATCGCACAGCTGGGATGCACTTGCCGATTCACTATGGGAAGGGCTGCACGGGAATCGAGCGCGAAGCTTCGTCGTTGTTTGGAAGGGCACGCGTGCTATGTCGACTCGCGCTCCACACGATTTTGAAGCGGCACTGCAAGTACTGTCCGATGTCGCGAAGCTCTTGGCAGATTCCGTCGCGACAAAGGGACGGACGAAGGCGCTTCCGATCCTCATTGACGAGGATTCTTGATCCGAGTGGCAACCGATCGGCTCGCCCCGGCGCCACGGCCGCCGGCGACCCGAATCACGCGCACGCGCTCACGTTCCGACCTTGCTGACGCCCGGGGGCGTAGCCGCCCGTGCTATAGCTGCCTCGAGGACGAGGAGGCACAGGATGCGATTGATCCAACGAGTTCGCGGCCGCGTGCACTGGCTGATCGCAGCCTTCGCGCTGGCCCTAAAACCTACGACTTCTGCGAAGGCATGACCGCCGAGACGCTCGTCGAGCCGGTGCCCACGTTCGCCGCTGACACGGACTCCGATGACTGAGCTCGCCCTCGGCTTCGCGGTGCTTCACGAGCGGCGGTTTGCCGACGACGCTGGTGCGCGCGCATCGGCTCTCGCCCTGGTCATGTCGCCGAGTTGGGACGGCGCGCCGCGTTACTTCAGAGCGACCACGACGCCCGGCCACGAGCCGTGGCGGCCGCCGGGGATGATCCCCGCCAAGAACGTGTCGGAGGTCGTCGATCGCGCGTTCCAGCACGACAGCGTGAGCACGTTCGGGCTGACCACGGCGAGGGACACCAGACCCGACTCGCGCGGCCTGAAGTTCATCCGCCATGCGCAGCACAGCGAGCGCTTCTCGCTCACGTACGGCGAACGGCCGATGACGGGCGAGGGGACGCAGGCGTGGCTCGAGGCGGTGCTGACGTTCTTCGATCAGGTCGGTGGAAGCGCCGGCGTCGTGGTCGCGTTGTGGACGTCGGACGAGGTCGTGTCCGAGTGCGGCGAGGCCACGATCTCGAACAACGGTCAGGTGCAGCACCCGTACCCCAAGCAGCTCGCGCGGATGCGCGGCCTCAACAGCGAACACATGGGCACGCGCTACATGCGGTTCCCGCGCTGGGGCACGCTGGTCAGCCACGAGCACGTCGCGCAGCTCGGCGGCGTCGGCGCGATCTCGGCGGCGGTCGCGCCCGCGGTCGTGCGTGAGCTGTCGGGCGGCGTGTACTTCCAGCTCACCGACTCGCTGGCGACCGCGCGCAGCGAGGAGTTCGTCACCAAGCGCAAGCTCTTCACCGACTTCGCCGCGCCGCTGCTGCCGCCGCCGCAACCGCCGCGGTAGGATCCGCCGATCCGATCCCACCGATCCGATCGGCTGCGTCCCGGCTCATGAGACAGGCAGGCCAAGGCCTACGAGGCGGCCCTCCACAAGAAGTTCGGCCGGCTGAAGATGGATATGTTCAAGCAATCAGGGATGGCGTACTTCGAGCAATGTCTGAACAGCGACAAGACCCAGCTCGTCCTCGCGGTTGCTGTCGAGACCTACGACTTCTGCGAGGGGATGACGGCCGACAAGCTCTTGGAGCCCGTGCCCGCGTTCGTCGCCGACACCGACTCCGATGACTGAGGCGATGGGCTTCACCGTCCTCCACGCCCGGAGGCTCGACCGCGACGACGCGGCCCGCGAGGCGGCGCTCCACTTGCTCATGTCGCCGGCGTGGGGCGGAGAGTTGCGCTACTTCCTCTCGACCGCGACGCCAGGACACAAGCTGTGGCGCAGGCCTGGCATGATCCCGGCGAAGGCGCTGCGTGAGGTCGCCGACCAGGCCCTCCAGGCGGAGGCGGTCGACTCGTTCACGACGATGACTTCGAGAGAGACCAGGCCTGATTCGCGACACCTGGATTTCGAGCGACGAGTGGCGCACACCGAGTTTGGGATGACCCACGGTGGACGTCCGCTTCGCGATGACGCGCAAAGCTGGGTCGACGAGGTCGTGACGTTCTTCGACCGTGTCGGCGGCGGCACCGGCGTGATCGTCGCAATGGGGGCGCGCGAGGAGGTCGTGTCCGAGTGCAGCGGGTGTACCATCTCGAACAACGGTCAGGTGCAGCACCCGTACCCCAAGCAGCTCGCGCGGATGCGCGGCCTCAACAGCGAGCACATGGGCACGCGCTACATGCGGTTCCCGCGCTGGGGCACGCTGGTGAGCCACGAGCACGTCGCGCAGCTAGGGGGCGTCGGCGCGATCTGCGCGGCGGTCGCGCCCGCGGTCGTGCGCGAGCTGTCGGGCGGCGTGTACTTCCAGCTCACCGACTCGCTGGCGACCGCGCGCAGCGAGGAGTTCGTCACCAAGCGCAAGCTCTTCACCGACTTCGCCGCGCCGCTGCTGCCGCCGCCGCAACCGCCGCGGTAGCGCCCCCCGGCCTCGGCGACGTCGGGGGCCGCGCATCGACGCTCCGTTGTGACGGTGTCGAGCCGAAGCGGCCCCAGCCCGGTCCCAGTGCCGGCTCCCGAACTGCCTCATTCACGTTGGCACCGAGGGGCAGCGGCAGGCGTCAGAAGAATTGACCGGCACACCCATATTAGAATAGCGTGGATACGCCTATGCCCGACGATCCCAACGAACCAAGCAGTCGCCTTATTGGACCCTACAATCGCGGAACGACACTGTACCATCGCGGAACCGAGAACAGAGGCACAGGCACTGGAGTTGCGGGCCAAGCCCGTCAGGCCCGGCCACCTGTGGGGGCAAAGCGGAAGCCCGCCGCGCCCGCTGCGTTTTTCGATCGAGAGGAGATCCGGCATCTTGGATCCTGGCCCCACCAGAGTGAAGTGCCGGCCGTGTACCTGATCGACAAGGCTAGCTACGTTGCCGCTCGCCAAGCGGCAAGGAGTCGAACGCAAGCCACATCTTCCGATTATGCCGTGGCCATACGAGGTCGCAACGAGACTGGCGTCGCCACAGGACTCCTCACCCAAGATTTCGACGCAACCATGGTGCACGACCTAGTCGCCGCAAGCAAACGGCTGTCGATCCAGACCGAAGAATCACAGTGGAAAGACATCAACATTCTCTTTGAAAAGGCACAGGCGTCAGCCCGAAGCCATGCCACAAAGCCACAAGACGCACAGGAACAAGTCGCCTATTTTGTGCTCGACGTAATCGACGCCTCGCTCAAACTGGTTGAGGCGCGCGACGCGCAGACGTCCAACTTCCATGCAACGTATAGCCTGGGCGAGGTTCGAGGTGACAAAAGGAAGAAGACGTTGCCAGCCGACATGGGAGGAGATCCGGCACGTCGCGTGATCGGCACGATTCATACACATTACCTACTGGACCCGCTCATCAACACATCAAGCACGGCATTGGGATATTCGAGCAAAAGTCGCATCCGCCTCCTTCGGGCAGGCGTCTCCGACGTGGACATCGGATCTGCGAAGATGAATTCTCTTGTCATCTACGCGATTGACTCAAAGTATCTACATCGGGCAGTACCACGAATGCCGGATGGCGTTTCGACAAGGAACAATTTGCCTCGAAAAGGAAACGTTCTGCGTGATGCGCTTGCGTACTTCAGTGGCGAACGGCAGTAGGCTGCTCTGGAGGGCCGTCGGAGTCATGGATGGTCAGTCGAATCCAGCGTGGGCCAACACGCGCAATGGCGCCTTTCGCGCCGCCGGGAAGCGCATGCAGTCCCTCGATGGCCGCGTTGACCAAGGCGCGTGACAATGGAATCTGAAACCGGCGACCATCGGGTGCGCTGACCGAGATGGCCGTGCCCTCGGTGCGCCAGCGCCACCCGCGGTCGAGGACCTCGGCCGGCCCCTTGGCATCGCCTGGCACCTCCGGCAGCTGCAGCGACGGGAGTTCGTAATGTGTGACAGCCTCGCCGCGCACGCGGTAACACCCATCTTGGCGAGAAACGACGAGCACATCGCTGGGCCCGATGACCACGAGCTCGTTCGCGGACGGATATTCGCCCGCGCCCCGAGACGACGGCAGGGGTACCGGCGCTGACCAGAACTGGAACGAGCGGTCGACACGATACAGAGATCCCTTGACGACGGCCATGAACTCGGCGTCACCGCCAGACGCGAGCGCATCCGGCGTATACAGATCTGTCGGAGCTTGAGACTCGACGCTGACGAGGCTTCTCTCACGCCACATCGTCGGCGTCGTCGTCGCCCCATCCACCGCGAGCAAGTATGTCCATGCACTCGAAAGGTGCATCAGCCCGCCGAAGATGACCACGCTTGGCGACTCTGGCGTGCCGACGTCCATGAACCCGCGAACCGGCAGGGTGACAATTGGAAACTTCGTCACATGCCCCGTCGCCAAATCGATATTACCCGCCTCGCCGCCCCACTCCCCGCCATCATGACCGAACCATAGGCGATTCGACCGATCGACCAGAAACCGCGTCCCGAAGACCGGCACCTCGGCCGGCGGCATCTGCCGTCGCTGCGTGACGCGCCATCCCCGGCTGCCTTCGTGTGCGACGACGTATGCAACCACGTCGTCGCCGTCGACAGCGACCACGATGAGGGCATGGTCCGCGCCGGCGCCGAGCCACAGAACCTTCCCTGCGACGCGGGCGAGGGGCTCCACTCCGAGGCTCGCGACGTCGAGGCGCCCGATCGTGCCGTCGGTGAGTGCGACGTAGACGACTTGCTGGCGATCTTGCGCAATGCCGGCAACCGGGGGCCAGTAGTCGCGCCTGGCCGGGGGCCCTCGGTCATCAAACCGGACGATCGCCCCGTGCTCACTGCGTGCGAGCACAACGGCGCCAACGACGACCGCGTTGGCTAACCCTTCGTTTGCGATGACGGTTGCATAGTCGACCAGGAGCCCCTGCGCATCCAACGTGCCGCTGGACGCGACGACGTCCGGCGTCGTGGGCGGGCGTGCCCGAACGGCCACACCACACCCAAGCAGCAACCCGACACAACACAACGCGATGGCGCGAACGAGCCAGGCCAGGCACTGGCGAGACAAGGCCCGGCAACGGCCGAGGCCCTGGACACGCCAGCGGGCACGCGCTTTCGAGCGACCGCACCGGGAACCGAGCCAGTCCAGTGGCGAGGCACTCGCGGCGGCCACCACGTGGTGGTTGCGCGCGCCAGCGACGACCAGCAACGAGTGCTTCCAGTGCCGCCTCGAGCGCTGGTCGGCTGGCTCGTGGTCCCAGATCGCCTGCATGTCGTCCAGCATGTTCTGCTTTGTGTGCAGGAGCAACCGCCGCACGCCGGCCCCTGTCTGTCGAGCGACCGGCACGGCCGAGCGAGTGCCAGCGCTGGCCCAGCCGTTGGCCAAGGCGTCGGCGCCGGGCGACGCCCTTTGCCCGCGGAGGACGTCTTGGGCGAGCAGGCGTCTCGCCCCGGGCGCAACGATACGGAACTTCCGGACGATCCGTGGCGGTACGCCCGGAGCCGGAGCCCGGCCCGGAGCCGGAGCCCGCCTCGGAGCCGGAGCCCGCGCCGGCGCCGGCGCCGGAGCCCGCCCCAGCGCCCGACTCGGAGCCGCCCGCCCCGGCTGCGCCCGGGAAATGCAGCCGATCTCCATTGAAGGTCAAAGCTCGTTTTAGCCAGCCTTCCCTGTAACGCGCGGGCCCAACCTGTTGATTCAACGACAGCCGTCACGCCGGAATTACAGGTCAAACTCCGTTCCAGACAACCTTCCCTGTAATCAGGAAGACATGCACTGGCCACCTCGTAGTTGGGAGCAAAGATCGCTTCCCCCGAGGGCCCCATGTCTGACCACGATCGCGACCACCGCCACGCCCCCCAGCCGCCCCAGCCGCACCCCCGCGTCGACCGCGCCGGCGCCGGTCCCACCACCCGCAGCCTCTCACCTATGCCCAGGCTCCAGCGCGCCGCCGTCGCCGCGTCTTCACGCCCGCCCCCCGACCCGCACGATGCGGACGTCGTGTCACCCCGGCGCGGCCGCCCCATGGCCGCGTTCGCCCCGTTCGACTTCCTCGACGACCTCCGCGCCACCACGTCCGCCGCCGCGTCCGCCGACACCTCCGGCGCCCGCGCCATCCAGCGCCGCGCCACCGGTCCCACCGACGACAGCAGCGATCCGTCCGAGCTCCACGCCATCGCCGCCGGCGGCATCACCGGCGCGGCCCAACCGCTGCCTCACCTGCGGCGCATCCAGCAGGCCTTCGGCCCCGACCACGACGTCACCGGCGTCCACGCCCACGTCGGCGGGCCGGCCGTCGCCGCGGCGGACCAGCTCGGCGCCGCCGCCTACGCCACCGGCGACCACGTCGCCTTCGCCGCGACGCCCGATGTCCACACCGCCGCCCACGAGGCCGCCCACATCATCCAGCAGCGCCGCGGCGTCAGCCTCGCCGGCGGCATCGGCCAGGTCGGCGACGCCCACGAACAGCACGCCGACGCCATCGCCGACGCCGTCGTCGCCGGCCGCGACGCCTCGGGGCTCCTCGGCCCCGGCACCGCCACCGCCGGCGCCACCGGAACAAGCGCTATCCAGCGCAAGGGCGCCAGCGCCGACCAGCTGGCCGGCATCGCCGCCGCCCAGCTCGCCCCCACCGAGGCTACCGCCGGCACCTACCGCCACGTCACCCACATCGAGGACGCCAAGACCCGGGCCCAGCGCGTCCTGGCCGACTGGCGCGCCGGCGGCGTCACCCTGGACGCGGCCGCCTCGCGCCTCGCCGTCGTCATCGACGCCGTGCTGGTCGACCTCCACGCCCTCGCCACCGACGACACCACCGCCCACGACACCCATGCCGCCGCCGAGGCCCAGCGCTACCGCCCCGCCGTCCACGACGCCCTCACCAACATCGCCCGCGTCGCCCTGCAGCTCGTCGAGCCTCACCGCCAGCAAGACCTCCTCCTCGGCGGCGCCCTCACCCGCGCTGCACGCCCGCCCGACCTGCGCCGTGACGACCAGGCCGTCGCCAACCTCACCGGCCTCCTCGCCACCTTGCAGACCATGGGACAGCCCCTGGGCTGGACCGCGCCGTCGACGGTCGCCGACGCGCAGCGCGCCCGCTTCGCCTTCGAGGCCTGCCCCACCGGCGCCGACACCGAGCGTCCCGACCAGTGCAGCTTGCCCGACGCCGAGCGCGTGGGCTTGCGGGCGGAGCTCGGCACCGCGGCCATTCACGTCGTCTCCCGCTTCGAGAGGGTCGCTGGCGACCAGCGCGCGCGGCTCGCCAAGCTCATCGGCGCACGCCAAGCAGGTCAGAAGCTCGTCCTCGACCTCATCGGCGACCTGTTCACCATGGCCACCCGCGCCACGGGCGCTGCCCCCATCGCCATGCTCGGCCTCAGCCTGGCCCTCAAGATCGGAAAAGCTCAGGTTCCTGCAGACCATGTCGAAGGCCAGGACACCGCCACCATGTTGGAGGCCCTGACCAGCGCCATGACCGCGGCCCTCGAGGGCGTCAGCGCTGACGCCGCCAAGCTCGATGACAACGAGCTGCGCACGGCCATCAAGGCGTTGAATGGAATCTCCACAGAGCTCCTCGCGGCCCGCCTGCACGCGCTGGTAGCGGCCTACGGCCAGCAGATCGACCCCATCGGCCACGACGCCAGCGGCGTCCACCCCGGCGGCTTCCCGGGCCAGCTCCGCGGAACCTACCGCGCCGTCCGCATTCCACGCCCCGACGGCCGCGTCCGCTTGGCCCTCGTCGCCGCCGACCAGGGCGTCCCCAGCCCCACCGAGGCGGCGCTCAGCGGCCAGCCCATCGGCGCCCGCGCCTCCGTCATGCGTGGCACCTTCGTCCGCTGGATCGCCCCCCAGTTCGAGCCCGTCGTCGGCGATGCTCCCACCGTGAGACCCCAGGACGACATCGCAGACGTGCCTCTGGTCGACCCCACCGACCTCACCACGCCAGGTGCCCCATGACCCGCGCCATCGCCATCCTCTCCCTGCTCATGCTCGTCGCCGCCTGCAAGTCCGACAAGAGCCCCTGGACCTCCAACTGGAGCGAGCAAGAGCGCATCGCCTGGGTCGCCGCCTGCGCCGACGTCTCCCCCTCGCAGGTCACCACTCAGCAGCTCGACGACGACGTCCGCTACTGGTTCGAGTACGACCGCGCCGGTGACCACCGGGGCGGCCTCACCTGCTCCGTCCGCTGGAACCGTTCCACCGGCCGCGTTGCCTCCATGACCATGGCGATCGACACCACCGACGGCACCGCCGTCGCCCCCGCAGAGGTCACGCGCCTCATGGCCCTGGCCAAATCGGCCATTCCCCCCGCTGCCTACGCCACGCTCGAAAAGCTCTCTACTGGCGACGCCCTCCGCTCGCCGTCCGTCGTCACCGAGGGTCTCCGCATCTCCGCTGGCTACGCTGCCGGCAACACGGACTGGGGCGCGACCATCGTCGCCGAGTAGCCCGTCGTCGGCGATGCTCACACGACATCACCGACGTGCCCTTTGTCGACCCACCACCCCCCACCACGCCCGGTGCCCCATGACCCGCGCCATCGCCGTCCTCTCCCTGCTCATGCTCGTCGCCGCCTGCAAGTCCGACAAGAGCCCTTGGACCTCCACCTGGAGCGAGCAAGAGCGCATCGCCTGGGTCGCCGCCTGCGCCGACGTGCCGACTAGCGAGGTCGTCGTCAAGGACTACGGCTTCGAGGACTCGCTGACCTACTACTTCGAACCCGACCGCACCAAGCTCCAGGGCGGAATCAACTGCACGGTCGACTGGAGCTCCAAGCGCAATCGCGTCACCGCCGTCTCCATGATGATCGACTCCACCTACCCAGCCACCGTCGCTCCCGCCGACGTCGCCCGCCTCCTCTCCGTCGCCAAGCCCACCATCCCCGCCGCCGCCTTCACCACCCTCGAGCGCCTCGCCACCTCCGACTACACCACCGCCCCCGCCGCCGCCACCCCCGGCCTCCGCATCTCCGCCGGCTACGCCGCGAGCAACCACTACTGGAGCGCCGTCATCGTCGCCGAGTAGCCCGCGGGCCCAGCCCTCGAAGCGCCGCGGCCGTTCGCCGGCGCTCGGCGGCGTCCACAACGCACCGGCGCCGCGCGCGGTCTGATGCGGAGTCACAGTCCCAGCACCTCGAGAATGGACAGTCATTCTTGCGGGTTGGCGCGCACCCCAGGGGAATACATCGTCAGGCGGGGTCGAGCGTCTCATGGGTCATGCAGACAACACTCTTCGTCATCGCGGCCTTGTTGCTCGGCTGCGGCCACGAGCCGGGGCGCGCAGCGTCCGGCCCAGCGGCTCCTGCGGCCGGCGCGTCGCCCACGGCAGGGACGCCGGCGACGCCCTCCGCGGTGGCAGCACAACGTGTGCTCGCCGTCGACGGCCTCGACGTCGACGCCATCCAGGATCAACCGGTGCTGCTCAGCGGCACCCTGACCGAGGTCGCGGGAAGCTACACCCTGTCGGGAGGCCTGCACGAGACCGCCCCCCTCCGGCCTGGCACCGGCGTTGAGCTCGTGGGCCTGGACCCGCGGGCCGCCGAGCCTCACCTCGATCGCGACGATCACTTCGCCAACGGCAAGCTCGCGCTGCGCTACTCGTCGCACGACGTGGTGATCGCCGGCCGCCTCCACGGGCGGACCTTCACCGTCGATCGGATCGTGGCCGATCCCACCGGTCCGGCGGCGACGCCATGACCGGGCAGACGCGAGTTAGCTACACGTGATCGCGACCGCGTTCCCCGCGCCAGGCTCGCCGACAGCCTCGCCCGGTGGCGCGAGCGTCACTTCGGCATCGTCGACGCCCAACGCTTCCTCCTCGGCGCCCAGCCCGCCGCTCTCGTCGACGTACCCGCCCAGCGGGATGGCGAAGAGCCGATGGTCGGCACGCCCCTCGCCCCACCGCAGCCGGGCGCTCCGCCCCGTCACCCCGCGACGTGGCGGGGGCATCGGAGACGATGCACCGGGCCACCTCGTCCAGCGCGTGCGCGCCGGTCGGCTGAGGCAGGCGTCCGCCAGGGCGAGCGAGCGAGGGGCGGCGGTGCCACGAGAACCCGCCACGCGCGTCGGTTTTGCTGTACCAACGGCCCATGAAGCTCTCGCTGATCGGCGGCGTCCCCGAAGCCCAGCTGGTGGCCGCCCTCGCGCGCGCGCGCCCCGGCACGTACGAGCCCGCGGAGCGCAACGGCCTGGCCTGGGTCGACCTGATCGACGCGCCGGCCAAGGTGATCGCGGCGGTGCAAGCCGCGCTGGGCGGCCCGCTCACGGTGATCGAGGTGGGCCTGCCCCTGGGCGCTCCCGGCGAGGCGCCGTCGTCGCGGCGCTACACCGTGCCCGCGTCCGCCCAGGTCGACCTGTCGGGGCAGATGGCCGCGTTGCTGGCTGAGTGGCGCGTGAGCAGGTCCGACGACGACGCGCCCGCGCTCGACGAGGCGATCGCCGCGCGCGACCTGGCGCTGGCCTGCGCCGAGGACGTGTTCCCGCCGCCGCCGCCGCCCGCGATCCCGATGGGCGGTGGCGCGATGCCGCTCAAGCGCAAGGGCGCCGCGAAGCCCACGCTCAGCCCGCTGCATGAGCGGTGGGCCAGCGCGCTCGTCGACACGCTGTCCGCGTCCGAGCAGCTCGCCACCACCGGCGCGCCCTTGCCGCTCCGCCGCATCGCCGCGCTGCTCGAGACCCACGACCAGGCGGGCGCCGTCGCCCCGGCCCTCGGCGAGGCGTTGATCGAGCTGCTGGTCGACCACGAGGCCGTCGACGAGATCTTCGCCGACGAAGCCGAGCTGGTCGCCGCGGCCCGCGCCACCCGCCCGCAGTAGCGCCGGCGACCGCCACCGTCCAGGGCCCCCGAGCGGCGTGGTCGACGGCACCGCCGCGACGCCCACGCGGCGCTTCTGGGACATGGGCGGCGCGCTGCTCCACGGTGCGACGTTCTCTGCCCGGTTCACGGCCCGCCCGGCGCGGCAGACGGCGCTGGGATTCGACCGCCTGGTCGCCGCGCGGCGCCCCGGCTGCGGCGTCCGTGCGGTACGGTCGCGGACCGGTCCCCCACGATGACGTTCGCCCGCCTCGGTCTCTCGCCTCCGCTCCTGCGGGCCCTCGCCGAGCTCGACTACGCCGAGCCGACGCCGATCCAGCGCGAGGCGATCCCCGCGATCCTGACCGGCCGCGACGTCTGGGCATCTGCGCGGACCGGCTCGGGCAAGACCGCGGCGTTCGCGCTGCCGCTGCTCGAGCTGTTGACGCGCCCCGGGAACAACGTCGTCGTGGCCGGCGGGCGGCGACCGGTGCGCTGCCTGGTGGTCGTGCCGACCCGCGAGCTCGCCGCGCAGCTGGGCGAGGCCATCGACCGGTACGGCCGCTACCTCGCGCCGCGGCCGCGGACCCGCGTGGTCATCGGCGGCCTGGCGATCAACCCGCAGCTGCTGGCGCTCCGCGGCGGCGCCGACATCGTCATCGCGACGCCTGGGCGCCTGCTCGATCTGGTGGCCCAGCGGGGACTGCAGCTCGACGCCGTCGCCCACCTGGTGCTCGACGAGGCCGACCGGTTGTTCGCGCTCGGCTTCGCCGACGAGCTGGCCCAGGTGCTGGCGCTGTTGCCGGCGCGGCGCCAGAACCTGCTGTTGTCGGCGACGTTCCCGCCCAAGGTCCGCGCCCTGGCCGAGCAGCTGCTGCAGTCGCCGCTGCGGATCGCCATCGATCCCGGCGTCCCGCTCGGCGCGACCCAGGCGCTGATCCAGCAGCGGGCGATCCAGGTCGATCAGGCCCGCCGCACGATGTTGCTCCGGCACCTGGTGGCGACCCACGCCTGGCCCCAGGTCCTGGTGTTCGTCGCCAGCCGCTACGCCGCCGATCACGTGGCCGAGAAGCTGCGGCGCAACGGCATCACCGCGGCGGCGCTGCACGGCGAGCTGAGCCAGGGCGCGCGCTCGCAGGCGCTGGCCGACCTCAAGGCCGGGCGGGTCCAGGTGCTGGTCGCGACCGACGTCGCCGCCCGCGGCCTCGACATCGCACAGCTGGCGGCGGTGGTGAACTACGACCTGCCGCGCTCGACGGTGGACTACCTGCACCGCATCGGGCGCACCGGCCGCGCCGGCGCGGCCGGGACCGCGGTCAGCTTCATCACCGTCGACACCGAGGCCCACTTCCGGCTCATCGAGAAGCGCCACCAGCTGCGCCTGGAGCGCGAGCAGATCGAGGGGTTCGAGCCGGTCGACCTCGCCACGCCGGTGCGCGACCCGCACGGCGGCATCAAGGGCAAGCGCCGGAGCAAGAAGGACAAGCTGCGCGAGGCGGCGGCCGCGGCGGCCCGCGCGGCCGCGCCCCCGGTCAGGTGAGGGTCACGACTGTCAGGCGGCGGCGGTGGTGGCCGGTGCGGTGCTCCCACAGGTACAGGCCCTGCCAGGTGCCCAGATCGAGGCGGCCCCGGGCGATCGGGATCGTGAGGGTGGGCTGGGTGAGGATGGCGCGCACGTGGGCCGGCATGTCGTCCGCGCCCTCGTCGGTGTGAACGAACAGCGGGTCGCCGTCGGGGACCAGGCGCGCGAAGAAGCGCTCGAGGTCCGCGCGGACGGTGGCGTCGGCGTTCTCGCACACGATGAGCGACGCGCTGGTGTGGTGACAGAACACGTGGGCCAGGCCGTCGCCGGTGGCCGGGCCCAGGGCGGCGCTGACCTGGGCGGTGATGTCGTAGGTGCCGCGGCCGCGGGTGGCGACCTCGAAGGACGTGCGGTGCATGGTGGTGGTGTGCCAGGTCCCGGCCGCCGGATCGAGCGGCGGTGGCGTGGACGCCCCACGCGCGGCCGCGGTAGGTTCGCCGACATGGCGACCGTGGTGTTCACGCCCAACCTGGCCCGCCACGTGCCGTGCCCGCCCCGCGAGGTATCGGGGGCGACCGTGGCCGAGGTGCTGGCCCAGGTGTTCGTCGACAACCCGCGGCTGCGCGGGTACGTGCTCGACGAGCAAGGCGTGCTCCGCAAGCACATGGTGGTGTTCGTCGACGGCGCCCAGCTGGTCGATCGGCTCCGCCAGTCCGATCCGGTCGGTCCCGGCTCGGAGGTCTACGTCATGCAAGCGCTGTCAGGAGGCTAGAGATCGTCATGTCCACGCTGCTCGTGTCGACCCGCAAGGGCCTGTTCGTCGTCGAGGGGACCGGCGCCTCCGCCAAGGTCGCCGAGACCCACTTCGTCGGTGACAACGTCACGCTGGCGATGGTCGACCGTCGCGACGGCGCCTGGTACGCGGTCCTCGACCACGGTCACTTCGGCGTGAAGCTGCACCGCTCCGACGACGGCGGGGCGACCTGGACCGAGATCGCCACCCCGGCCTACCCGCCCAAGCCAGAGGCCTTCGTCGACAAGGACATGTGGGGCCGCGAGCGCGAGTGGGCCACCAAGGGCATCTGGGCGCTGACGCCGGCGCTCGACGCCGACGGCGCGCTGTGGTGCGGCACGCTGCCGGGCGGGCTGTTCCGGTCGACCGATCGCGGGGCGTCGTGGACGCTGTGCGAGGCGCTGTGGAACCACCCGAAGCGGGTCAAGTGGAACGGCGGCGGCGCCGACCACGCCGCCATCCACTCGATCTGCGTGGACCCGCGCGACCCGCGCCAGCTGGTGGTCGCGGTGTCGAGCGGCGGGGTGTGGCGCAGCGCCGACCTGGGCGCCACCTGGACCCCGCACACCGTCGGGATGAAGGCCGGCTACGTGCCGCCCGAGCAGGCCGAGTGGCCCGAGCACCAGGACCCGCACTGCGTGGTGCAGGCGCCGTCCGACCCGACGGTGTTCTGGTGCCAGCACCACATGGGCATCTGGCGCTCGACCGACGACCTGGCCAGCTGGAGCCAACTCCAGGCCGAGCCGTCAAGCTTCGGCTTTCCGGTGGTGGTCCACCCGCGCGAGGCCGACACCGCGTGGTTCGTGCCGGCCCACTCCGACCAGAAGCGGACGCTGCTCGACGGCGCGGTGGTGGTCAACCGGACCCGCGACGGCGGCCGCACGTTCACCTCGCTGCGCGCCGGCCTGCCCCAGCGCCACGCCTACGATCTGGTCTACCGCCACGCGCTGGCCATCGCCGACGACGGCGACCAGCTGGCGTTCGGCTCCACCACCGGCAACCTGTGGGTCACCGACGACCAGGGCGAGCAGTGGCACGCGGTGGCCAACCACCTGCCGCCGATCTACGCGGTCCGCTACCGGTGAGCGCCACGGCCGTGGCCCCGACGTCGGCTACCGTGGCGCGATGAGCGCCACCAGCAAGCGCGATGTCACCGACGGTGACCGCGGCCTGGTCGCCCAGGTGCTCGACGATCTGGTCGGCGCGGCCCTGGTGCTCGATCACGCGCTGCGCGTGCGCCTGGTGACGCCCGCGGCCGAGGCCGCCCTGGGCTCGGCGCTGCCGATCGGCGCGTCGGCGGCGACGCTTTTGTGTGGCGACCGACCCAAGCGCCCGTTCGCCGAGGCGCTGGCCGAGGGGGTGCCGTTCCAGGCGCTCATCCCGCACCCCGGCCACGGCGACGCCCAGGTCCGGGTACGTTCGGTGCCCATCGCCGGCCCTGACGACGACGTGCCCCGTGGGTGGATCGTCTACCTGGCGGTGGTCGGCGGCGGCGAGGGCGACGAGGTGCAGTTCCACGGCATGTGGACCCGCGACGCGCGGATGAAGGAGCTGTTCCGCATCGTCGAGCGGGTGGCGGCCACCGACGAGACGGTGCTGGTGCGCGGCGAGACCGGCTCGGGCAAGGAGCTGGTGGCCAAGGCGCTCCACGCGCTGTCGCCGCGCCGCGCCGGCCCGTTCCGCGCGCTCAACTGCGCCGCGCTGCCGGCCAACCTGCTCGAGAGCGAGCTGTTCGGGCACGCCAAGGGCGCGTTCACCGGGGCCATCAAGGACACGCCCGGGCACGTCCAGCTGGCCGACGGCGGGACCCTGTTCCTCGACGAGGTCGCCGAGCTGCCGCTCGAGCTCCAGGCCAAGCTGTTGCGGGTGCTCGAGAGCCGCACCGTGCTGCCGGTGGGTGGCCGCGAGCCGATCCCGGTCGACGTCCGCATCGTGTCAGCGACCCACCGCGCGCTGCGGGTCGAGGTCGAGGCCGGCCGGTTCCGCGCCGATCTGATGTACCGGCTGCGGGTCATCCCGGTGCGGCTGCCGCCGCTGCGCGATCGGCCCACCGACGTGCGGCTCCTGACCGACAAGCTGGTGGTCGAGTTCAACGCCCGTGGTCGCCGCCAGGTCGACTCGGTGGCCCCGGCCGCCGCCGCCGCCCTCGAGCGCCACGGCTGGCCGGGCAACGTGCGCGAGCTGCGCAACGTGCTGGCCTACGCCTTCGCGATCGGCGACGGTCCGGTGCTCGAGCTGCGCGACCTGCCCGACGAGCTGCAGGCGCCGGTCGCGCCGCCGCCGGAGGTCACCGTGGTGGCCGCCGCGGCCGGGCCGGGCGACGGCCCGCCCGAGGTCCGCCGCATCCGCGACGCGCTGGCCCGCACCGGCGGCAACCGCGATCGCGCGGCCCGGCTGCTGGGCCTGTCGCGCGTGACCCTGTGGCGGCGGATGCGCGCGCTGGGCATCGAGGAGTAGCGGCCCGATCACCGCGCGGTCGACGCGCCGCGGCCGAACAGGCGCTTGAGCCACCCGCCGAGGCCAGGTGGCTCAGCGCCGACGTGCAGCAGGGCGGCCTGGAGCTCGGCGTCGTCGAACCACACGCCGTGGGCGGCGCAGCGATCGATGGCGACCCCCTCGAGCCGCTCGGTCATCATGGCCGTCGCGCACACCGGGCAGGGGCGCAGACCGGGCGGGCCGGCGACCGGCGGCAGGTCCCACGGCGCCGACGCCATCGCCGTCACCATCGCGACCAGGGCGGCGTCCTCGACGAAGCAGCCGGCGCACCGCGCGCACACCCAGCGATCGCCCTGGCAGCCGAGCGCGGCGTCGGCGCAGGCAGGACAACCCAGGCGTTGGCCGTGGAAGGCGCTCACGAACAAGGTGTGCACGCGCGGACGACGCAGGCGCTGACGACTGATCGCGAGCTGGCCGCCGCTGCCGAAGGCCGCGCCGATCGCCTCCATCGCGCCGCCGACGCCGCTGGTGCCCGCCCGCCCACCGGCCCCGCCGACACCGAGCGCCCTGAACCGACCGCCGGCGCGCCGACCGAGCCGCGCGAACACAGCCACCATGGTGTCCCGTGGCAGCCAGACGCCGTGGTGCGCGCACCGCAGCAGGCGCTCGGGGGACCGCAGCCCGGCCAGCGTGACCGCGCTCGCGCACAGCGGCGCCTGACACCGCGGGCAGCCGCGCGCCGCGGGGGCGTCGTCGGCAAACCGGACCGCGTCGGCAGCGTCGGCGGCAGCGTCGGCCACCTCGCCGATGGACGCGGCGAGATCGTCGACCGCGATCAACATGCCGCCGCAGGCGTCGCACACCAACCGGCCGGCGAACTCTCGCAACGCCGCGGCCGGGCACACCGGACACGCGAACCCGCCAGCGCGGTAGGCATCGGTCACCCGGCGAGCTTGCCACGCTCGCGCCGCTCGATCAGCCGCCGCGTCGCGCCCACACGTGCTGGCCCGCCATCCCGATCACCATGGCCAGCACGAACACGATGGCCGACGTGTGACCGGCCGCCGCGCTGACCAGGCCGGGCCCCGGGCACAGGCCGCCGAGGCCCCAGCCGACGCCGAAGATGGCCGCGCCCAGCACCAGCCCCACGTCGACGTCGCGCCGGGTCGGCAGGTGGAAGGTGGTGTCGACCCACGGCATCTGCCGGCGGCGGCGCACCAGCGCCAGCAACGGCGCGTACACCGCGATGGCGCCGCCCATGACGAACGCCAGGCTGGGATCCCACGCGCCGCCCAGGTCGAGGAAGCCGACCACCTTGGCGGGGTCGGTCATGCCGCCGAGCAGCAAGCCGGCGCCGAAGATGGCGCCGACCAGCCCGGCCAGCAGCGCCGACGCCACGCCGCAGCGAGCGCCACAGCCGGTGACGGTGGCGCTCACGAGCCACCTCCCACCAGCGACGCGGTGAGCGCGCCGGTGGCCATGAACGTGGCCACCGCTACCATCGACCGCGGCGACAGGCGCGACAGCCCGCACACCCCGTGGCCGCTGGTGCAGCCGCTGCCCAGGCGCGTGCCGAAGCCGACCAAGAGGCCGGCGATGGCGACCGTGGTCGAGGAACGCACCGAGGCGCCGACCGCGGTCGGCGCGACCGCCGCCGCGACGACGCCGGCGAGGCCGAGGCCGACGAAGAACGCCAGGCGCCAGCTCCGGTCGATCGGCTGCGGCGGCAGCAGCGAACCGAGCAGCCCGCTGATCCCGGCGATCCGACCGTGCGAGAGAAACAACAGCGCCGACGCGAGGCCGATCAGCCCGCCGCCGGCGAGGGCGTACATCCACGAAGACTGCATCGTCCAGGTGCATTGCACTGCGGATGCCAGGCGCACGACCTGCGCGATCGCCGCGGCGAGGCGTCCGCCTCGGGAGCGTGCTGACCTCGGCCGCCCACGCTGAAACGCGCGCGGTTGCACCGCCCGTTGCAGGACGTTTCGCCCGGGCCACCGCCGGCGTCGGATGTCGAGTCACCGTGAGCTCGGCGGCCGCCCGCGGGCCGCGTGACGGCCCTGGCGCGCCCTGCGCGCGGGGCCAGCACCGGCGCCGACCACAACGACGGGCGGGCCACCTCCGCGTGGCGCTGGCATCATGCTTGAATACACGGAGCCCATGGTCGTCGCTGCGTTCGCGTTGTCTCTGCTCATCGGCATCACCTTGGGGCTCCTCGGCGGTGGCGGCTCGATCTTGACGTTGCCCATCCTCACCTACGTGGCGGGCCTCGAGACCAAGGCCGCGATCGCGGCGTCGCTGTTCGTGGTCGCGGTGACCAGCGCCGTCAGCACCGTGTCCCACGCCCGCGCGGGGCGGGTGCAGTGGCGCATCGGGCTGGTGTTCGGCGTCGCCGGCATGATCGGCGCCCAGGTCGGCGGCGCGCTGGGTCGCTACCTGAGCGGTCGGACGCTGATGGTGCTGTTCGCGGCGGTGATGGTGGCAGCGGCGATCGCGATGCTGCGCGGCCGCCGGGGTCCCGGCGACCGAGCCGCGCCCACCGCGTTGCCCATCCTCCAGATCCTGCTGCTGGGCATCGGCGTCGGCGTGGTGGCCGGCCTGGTCGGCGCCGGCGGTGGCTTCTTGATCGTGCCCGCGCTGGTGCTCTTGGGCGGCCTGCCGATGGATCGCGCGGTCGGGACGTCGCTGCTGGTCATCTCGATGCAGTCGTTCTCCGGCTTCTTCAAGCACCTGGGCCACGTCCAGGTCGACTGGCCGATCACGCTGGGCGTCACGGCCGCCGCGATCGCCGGCTCCTTCGTCGGCGTGGCGATGGCCAGGCGGGTGCAGCCGGCGACGCTGCGCCGCGCGTTCGGGGTGTTCGTGCTGCTCATGGCGGCGCTGGTCCTGTCCAAAGAGCTGCTGTAGTCGGCGCGCGCCGGTCGCGCGGCGTTTCACGACGGCGGTGGCGTGTTGCAGACGGTTTCACCACCGACCTCGCCGGGGCCCGTGCGCCGCCTGCCCCGCTGCGAGCCACGGCACGGCCCTTGAAAGAGCCTCGAACCAGGAGGCTCCATGTCCGTCACCGCACCTACCCCCGTCAGCCGCGCCCCCACGCCGGCGCCCGATCCGATCCTGGCCGCGCTCGAGCGCATCGAACGCCGGCTGGCCGCCGTCGAGGAGGTCACGACCGCGCTGGCGCCGCTGGTCGCGCTCACCCCCACGCTCCCCGGAGCCATCGCCGCCGCGGTCGATACGTTCGACGACGCCGCCGCCCGGATGGGGGCCCGGGGCATCGACCTCGACGAGCGCATGCGCTCGATCGGCCGGGCCGTCGAGGTGGCCACCGCGCCGCGGGCGGTCCACGGCCTGGCGTCGCTGGTCGAGTCGCGGCTGCTCGAGCCCAGCGCCCTCGCGGTCGTGAGCCAGCTGGCCGCGGCGCTGGCCGAGCCCGGGACCTACCAGCCCGTCGGCACCTGGGGGATGCTCAAGGCCCTGCGCGACCCCGACGTCCAGCGCGCGCTCGGGTTCGCGATGGCCATCGCCCGCACGTTCGGCAAACACCTGGCCACCGGCGACGTGGACGCCTGCCGGGAACGCCTCGAGGCACCGACCACCAAGCTCCTGGAGGCCCCATGACCGCGACCGCGACCCGCTCCTTCCCCATCGTCGTCGTCGGAGGCGGCACCGGCGGCCTGTCCGTGGCCGCGCGCCTGGCCGCGGTGATGCCAGCCGGCTCGGTCGCCATCCTCGAGCCGTCCGAGCACCACTACTACCAGCCGCTGTGGACCCTGGTCGGCGGGGGCGTGGTCACCAAGGAGACCACCGCCCGGCCCGAGGCCGACTACATCCCCGACGGCGCGGTCTGGATCCGCGACCGGGTCGCCAGCTTCGAGCCCGACCGCCACCAGGTGGTCACCGCCGGCGGCGAGCGGATCGGCTACGAGCAGCTGGTGGTCGCCCTGGGCATCCAGCTCGACTGGCACAAGATCGACGGGCTGGCCGACCACCTGGGCCAGGGCGGCGTCTGCTCGAACTACCGCTACGACCTGGTCGACTCCACCTGGCGCACCCTCGACAGCGTCACCACCGGCAACGCCATCTTCACGTTCCCGTCGACGCCCATCAAGTGCGCCGGCGCGCCCCAGAAGATCATGTACCTGGCCGACGAGCACCTGCGCCGCCGCGGCGTGCGCGACCAGGTCCCGGTGATCTTCGCCTCGGCGGGCAAGGGCATCTTCGGCGTCGAACGCTACGCCAAGTCGCTGCGGGCCATCGTCGCGGCCAAGGGCATCGACACCCGGTTCCGCACCGAGCTGGTCGCGGTGCGCCCGGCCGCCAAGGAGGCGGTGTTCCGCAACCTCGACGACGGCGCCGAGACGGTGCTCGGCTACGGCATGCTGCACGTGGTGCCGCCGCAGAGCGCGCCCGACGTCATCAAGCAGAGCCCGCTGGCCAGCGCCGACCCGCTGGGCTGGGTGGAGGTCCACAAGCACACCCTCCAGCACGTCCGGTTTCCGGACGTCTGGTCCCTGGGAGACTGCTCGAGCCTGCCGGCGTCGCGCACCGGCGCGGCCATCCGCAAGCAGGCCCCGGTGCTGGCGGCCAACCTCCTGGCCCACCGCGCCGGCACCCCGCTGCTGGCCAGCTACGACGGCTACGCCTCGTGCCCGCTGGTGACCGGCTACGGCAAGCTGATCCTGGCCGAGTTCGACTACGACGGGAAGCCAGCCGAGTCGTTCCCGTTCGACCAGTCCAAGGAGCGGTACAGCATGTGGGCGCTCAAGACCCAAGGCCTGCCCGAGCTGTACTGGAACGGGATGCTGCGCGGGCGGATGTAGCGCCCCACGCGGTGGCCGCGCGGACCGCGTCCGGCTGGGGCGCGGTCCCGACGTTTTCGGAGGCCCGGCGCGACATTCCACGACGGGGCCGCAACGCCCCGCAACACCTCGACGGTGGTGGCCCCGGCCGGGACGTTTCACCGCGTTTCACACGGGCTCGCGATCGCCGCCACAGCGCCCCCGGGTGGCCACGCCCCCTGGCACCGCCCGTGCATTCACTAGGGTCATGTTCGTCCGCCAGCTGTTTGACCCTGCCAGCTCGACCTACACCTACCTGGTGGCCGACCGGGCCACGGGGGAGGCCGCGCTGATCGATCCCGTCCTCGAGCAGGTCGACCGTGACCTGGAGCTGGTCGCCCAGCTCGGCCTGCGCCTGACCGCCGTGCTCGACACCCACGTCCACGCCGACCACGTCACCGCGGCCGGCAAGCTGCGCGAGCGCACCGGCGCCCGCACCTACGCCAGCGGCGCCGGCGCCCCGTGCGTCGATCAGCCGCTGACCGACGGCCAGGTCGTGCAGATCGGCGACGTGACGCTCACCGCGGTGGCCACTCCGGGCCACACCGACGACAGCCTGTGCCTGGTCGCCGACGGCGCGGTGTTCACCGGCGACACGCTGCTCATCCGCGGCTGCGGCCGGGCCGACTTCCAGAACGGCGACCCCGGCGCGCTCTACGACAGCATCACCGGCAAGCTGTTCACGCTGCCCGACCCGACGACGGTCTACCCCGGCCACGACTACCGCGGCCGCACGGTGTCGACCATCGGCGAGGAGAAGCAGTGGAACCCGCGGCTGGCTGGCCGCAGCCGCGCCGACTTCATCACGCTGATGAACCAGCTCGGCCTGCCGCCGCCCAAGCAGCTCGCCACGGCAGTGCCCGCCAACCGCGCCTGCGGCCAGGGAGTGCCCACACCATGACCTTCGAGACCACGCCGATGACTACTACCCCGACCACCCCGACCAGCCCCTTCGAGGGCGGCGAGCCGCGCCCCGGCGGCTACCGCGACATCTCCGTGCACGCCACCGTGGCCGCCACCGGCGCGATCCGCCTGATCGACGTGCGCGAGCCGGCCGAGTTCGATGGCGAGCTGGGCCACCTGGCCACCTCCGAGCTGGTGCCGTTGGCGACCGTCGTCGACGCCGCCGCGGCCTGGCCCAAGGACCGCGACCTGATCTTGATCTGCCGCTCGGGCAACCGCTCGGGTCGGGCCGCGGAGGCGCTGGTCGCCCGCGGCTTCACCCGGGTCATGAACATGGCGGGCGGGATGCTCGCCGTCAACGCCGCCGGCCTGCCGGTCGAGCGGCGGTGAGGAGGACCCCATGTCCAGCTTCCACGTCGAGCCGTTCTACGACCCCGCCACCTTCACCCTGACCTTCGTGGTCGCCGACCTCGTCAGCAAGGACGCGGTGGTCATCGACCCCGTGCTCGACTACGACCCCGGCAGCGCCACCACCTCGACCGCGTCGGTCGACCGGGTGACCGACTACCTGCGGGCGCACGGGCTCCGGCTGCACTTCGTCCTCGAGACCCACGCCCACGCCGACCACCTGTCGGGCTCGCAGCTCTTGCGCAAGCGGTGCGAAGCCCAGGTGGCGATCGGCGAGCGCATCCGCGAGGTCCAGGAGACCTTCAAGCCGGTGTTCGACCTGCCGTCGTCGTTCGCCACCGACGGTAGCCAGTTCGACCGGCTGCTGCGCGATGGCGAGGTGGTGACCGCCGGCACCCTGGCGATCGAGGTGCTGGCCACGCCGGGCCACACGCCGGCCTGCCTGTCGTTCAAGATCGGCGACGCGGTGTTCACCGGCGACGCCCTGTTCACCGAAGACTACGGCACCGGCCGGTGCGACTTCCCGCGCGGCAGCGCCGAGGCGCTGTTCGACTCGATCCAGCGCCTGTACCAGCTGCCCGACGCGACCCGGGTCTTCGTCGGCCACGACTACCAGCCGGGCGGCCGCGCGGTGCGGTGGGAGACCACCATCGGCGCCTCGAAGGCGCACAACCCGCAGCTGGCAGCCACCACCACCCGCGCCGCGTTCGTGGCGATGCGCCGGGCCCGCGACGCCACGCTGGCGGCGCCCCGGCTGTTGTTTCCCAGTGTCCAGGTCAACATCGACGCGGGCCGGCTGCCGCCGCCCCACGCCAACGGCCACCGCTACCTGGCGACGCCGCTCAACTTCTTGCGCCCGGCCAACGAGCTCGGCGAGCCGACCCCGCCCGCGGAGCGCGCATGACCATCATCGCCCACGCCACCGACCTGACCGGCGACGATCGCAGCGCGTTCATCCACGCCAGCGCCCTGGCCGCGGCCAGCGCCGCGCGGCTGGTGAGCGTGCACGGCAACGCGCCGGCCGATCAGGCCGAACGACTGCCCGACGTGGCCCCGCTGGCGGCGCGGTGGGGCCGCGCCATCACCCACGAGCGGCGCTGCCACGAGTGCTGCGACGACGTGACCGACACCTTGCTCGACGCGCTCACCCAGCTCCAGCCGCAGCTGGTGGTGACCGGGACCCACGCCCGCCACGGCCTGGCCGCGATCATGCGCGGCTCGGTCAGCATGGCGGTGGCGCGCAACCTGACCGTGCCGACCCTGGTCATCCCCAACCAGGGCCGCCCGTTCGTCGACGACACCACCGGCGCGATCGTGCTGGAGCGGGTGTTGCTGCCGGCGGGCGACCCGGCCGAGCTGGCGGCCGGCCTGGCCGCGACCCGGGCGCTGGCGGCGCTGATCGGCGCCGCGCCGGTGGCCGTCACCGTGCTGCACGTCGGCGACAGCCCGCTCACCGTCGAGGCCGGCGTGACGCTGCGCCGCGCCGACGGCGACCTCGAGCGCGCCATCGCCGCCGCGGTGCGCTCCATCGATCCGTGCCTGGTCGTCATGCCCAGCCACGGCCACGACGGCGTCCTCGACGCGCTGCTGGGGTCTCACACCGATCACGTCGTGCGCGACGCCGGCTGCCCGGTGCTGGTGGTCCCGGTAGCGCGCGGGTAGCAGTCGCCCGCGAGGCCGGTGCGCAGGTGGTATACCTCGCCGGCACATGATCGGATTCGTCCAGGGCTGGGGCCTCACTGCGCTCATGCTGGTGGTCATCACGCTGGTGTTCGCCGGCGCGCTGCTCCACCTGGCCGGCGAACTGCGCTGGGTCCGCGCGCTGACCGACTACCTGGGCGCCGAGCTGGTCGGCGATCCGGCGTCGCGGCGGGGCGGCGGCCTCGACGTCGAGGCCATCCGCGACGATGCCCACGCGGTGTGGACCGCGGCCGACCCGGCCTGGGCGCAGAAGCAGGTGCGGTCGTGGCAGATGCGCACCCTGCGGCTCGAGCCGTCGCTGGCGTTCTGGGTCGACTTGTTGCGCCAGCTCGGCCTGCTGGGCACCGTCTTGGGCTTGGGCCTGTCGCTGGCGGTCGCCAAGGGCGAGCCCGGCGCGCTGCTGGGCCCGCTGGCGCTGGCGGTGTGGACCACCATCGCCGGCCTCGGCTTCTCGATCGTGCTCACCAGCGTGTACGGCATGCGCCTGACCGCGTGGGTCGACGCGTGCGAGAAGAACCTCGAGGCGTGGGACACCCGCCGGCGCGCCAGGCACGAGGCGTGAAGCGGCGCGCCATTCCGACCGGCTCGTTGACGTCGCTGCTCGACGTGCTGTTCATCCTGGTGTTCGCCTCGCTGGTGCAGGCGACGGCCCGGACCCAGGCGGCCGAGCCAGCGCCACCACCGCCACCACCCGCGCCGACGCCGCCGGCCCCGCCCGCGTCGCTGGTGGCGCTGCGCTCGGCCGCCACCGCCGCCGTGACCGCGCAGGTGTCGAGCGCACCGCTGGCGGTCGCGCGGGTGGGCGCCGACGGCACCCTGGTCGACGTGGAGGACGCCGGCGGGGTGCGGCCGGTTGGCCAGCGCCTGGTGGTGCCCGACACCAACCCGGACATCGGCCTGCGCTACGGCGCCGACCTCGACCCGACGCTGGCGCTGTGCCCCCGGATCGCCCGCGTGCTGACGGCGCCGACCCTCGCCGGCCACGTCGTCGTCATCGCCCCCGAGGTGCCGCTGGCCGAGCTGCCGGTGGCGCTGGTGCGCGGCCTGGCGCGCGACGTCAACCGCTGCCACCGCGAGCACGACGCGCTGGCCATCATCGTCGAACCCGGCGCGCTCGCGCCGTCGACCACCCCGGAGACACCATGACCGATTCGAGCAAGCCCACCGACGCTGCCAAGACCGCCGCGACCGACGCCAAGGCCGCCGCCTCGTCGGCGACCAGCGAGACCGCGACTGCGGCCGCCGCCGCGGCCAAGACCGCCGCCTCGTCGGCGACCAGCAAGACCGCGACCGCGGCTGCCGCCGCTGCCGAGACCACCGCCGCCGCAACAGCGAAGGCCGCCACGACCCCGCCGCCCGAGTCCGCGTCCGAGCGCGCCCAGCGACGGCAGCGTCGCCGTCGACGACTGTTCTGGCTCGTCGTCCTGGCGGCCCTGGCCCTGGCGCTCTTGCTCATCCGCTGCGGCGGCGGCTTCGGCCTGGGCGAGGGCAAGGACAAGGGCAAGGGTGGCGAGGCCACCTCCACCACGCCGCCGACCGCGCCCCAGCCGGCCGCGGCGATCGCGCGGTGCCAGCTCCGCGTCGACGCGCGCGGCATCAGCCTCGACGACAACCTGCTCGACGTGACCGCCGCGGTCGACGCCTGCCGCAAGGCCGGCCGGGCCGACGTCATCGTCGCTGGCGACGCCCGCCAGGGGACCTGGGACGAGCTCAAGGCCGCGCTCGAGGCCGCCGGTATCGCCATCCTCGTCCCCCGCGACGCCCCCGCCCCGACCGCACCGCCGCCGAGCCCGCCGACGCCGACGCCGTGAGCTGCGCCGGCCGCAGCATCAGCGGTGGAGGTCGACGTCGTCGCTGATCATCAGCGGCGCGTCCGGGCGGCCACCGACCCGCAGCCGGGTCGGACTGGCGCCGCGGTAGCCCGCCATCTGCCCGACGCCCTCGGGATCGGGCTCGCGCACCGCGACGCCCGTGATGGTCACCCGCTCGCCGACCTCGAACACCCCCTCGCGGTAGCGCAGCTTCTTGTTGAACACCCAGCCCTGCCCGGCGACCTGGTAGCGCGCGAGCACCGCACGCTCGGCCGGCGTGGGATCATCGAACGACCCCGACTTGGTGGTCGTGTCGATGTGCACGTCGAGCTGGGCCGCGCGCGGATCGATCAGCGCCCGGCCGGTGCCGTCGACGACCGCGAACGGCACCCCGTGGACCTCTCGCGCGCGCTGGCGCCAGCTGCCCGACTTGCCGTTCGAGACGTGCTCCTCGACGACCATCTCGAACAGCACGCACACCCGTCCGGTCAACGGCGCGGTCAGGGTCTCCCCGGGCTGGACCACGCCGGCGATCCGGATCGGCACGCCCTCGGCCGCCTGGGCGATCGTGGTCGGCACCACCCGCTTGATCGCGCGCCGGATCCGCGCCGTCTTGTTGAACAACATCGACCAGACCACCACCCCGCCCATCGCGATCGCGGCCAGCGTCATCAGCGCACCGACGTTCATGCCCCGAGCATGACATGCCACCATCCGCGCAGCGGTCGTCTGCCGGGCGACAACGTTCGCCTCGCGCGGCCGGCGAATTCCCGGAGCATCCTCGCCCGGCCGCCGACTACTCGTGCATGCAACCATTCCAAGCAGGAGCTTCGACAGGCTACATCACCGACGGTCGGCTCGAGTCAGACCTGGCCACCTGGCTGGCCGGGAAGGTGCTGCCACCGCAGGAGGTGGCGCCGCCGCCGGCGGCCTTCATGGCCAGCTTGCCCGACGGGGCGCGCGCGGCGGTCGCGGCCCTCATCGACCGGCTCGCGGCCGGCCGCTTCCCGGAGCTGTGGGACGTCAACCTCGAGTGGGGGCGCGACGTCGCCGCGTTGCCGGGCGTCGCCGCGGACACGTTCGCGCTCGCCAACGATGGCGCGGGCAACTACTGGCTGCTGTGCGCCGACGGCGCGGTGCGGAGCTGGTGCCACGACGAGGGTGGCGCGATGGAAGACCACAACAGCTTCGCGACCCTCGATGACGCCCTGGCGTGCTTCGTCCGCTACACCGCCGTGCGCGAAGAGCAGGTCCCCCTCGACGACGTCCGCGCCGCGTTCACCGCCCACGGGCCCGACAACGGCTGGACATTCTTCCTCGAGATCCTCGAAGACCTCTGACCCCGCCGCGCACGTCGCCCAACGCCGCGACCACCGGCCACCGCAGGTACACGCCACGAGCACCCGCCCGGACGTCCCGAGACCACTCCGCAACGCCCGTGGACTGGCCGTCTTGGAGGGGAGGCTCAGCCGGGGGCGTGACCCCGGCTGAGGGGAGGTTTGGCGACAAACCTCCCCATCAACGAGGTTTGGCGACAAACCTCCCCATCAACTCAGTCATCAAACGGCGAGATCATGACGGCTTCCTTCTTACCCTTGGCGAGCACCGCCTGGTCGTAATAGGAAGCGGCCGGGATCCCCGACTCGTTGGCGGCCTTGATCTCGGCCTCGACGACCTTCTTGAACGAGTCGAGGTCGCCGGCCTTGACCGGCTTGCCGTTGACGAAGAACGACGGGGTGCCGCCGACGCCGAACTTCTGCAAGGTGCGGCCGCTCTGCTGCAGCCACGCCTGGCACTCGGGGCCGTTCATGTCGGTCTTGAACTGCTCCATGTTCAGCCCGAGGGTGCCCGCCATCGCCTCGATCGCCTCGGGGGTGGCCTTGTCACGCTGGGCGTTGCCCGGGCCGGCCGGCCAGATCGCCTCCCACAGCGCCTTCTCCATCTCGCCGCCCTTGCCCTGCTTGCCGGCCGCGCACAACGCGAGCCCCGGCGGCATCGCCGGCGGGCCGTGGATGACCATGTACTTCGGGACGACGCGAACGTCGTTGGGGTACGCGGCGACCAGCTGCTCCATGGTCGGCGCCATCATCTTGCAGTACGGACACAAGAACTCGAAGGCCTCGACGATGGTGACCTTGGCGTCCTTGGCCCCGACCACCGAGTCGCCGGCCTCGACCGGCACCGCGTAGACCTGGTTGGTGTCGAGCTCGGGCGGCACGGCCTGCTTGAGGAAGGCCGAGATCTTGTCGAGCTTCTTCTCGAGGCGGGCGACCCGGGCGTCGACGTCGCCGTGGCTGCCGCCGCCCATGGGCGGCGAGGCGCCCGGGCCGGCGTTGCCCTTGGACCAACCTGGGGCTTGCTTGTCTTGCTGGCAGCCGACCGCGAGGGTGATGGCCGCGATCGAGAGGAGAACCTTGCGCATGGCGGGGATACTACACATGTCGTTGCCTTTGTCGAGGTGAACCAGCGGCGCCGGTGCGGTTAGCGCCTGTCAGCTGCCGCGCGCTGACCCCCTAGAACACGGGGCGCGCTCGCACGTATTCCCACCATGACCGCCCGCCACGCACTCCCCTTCGCGCTCGTCCTCGGCCTGCTGGGCCTGGGCCTCGGCCTGGCCAGCGCCCGTCCCGGGACGCCCCTGCCGCGCTCCCTCAAGGACATCCGCTACGTCGACGGCGACGCCTGCTGGGTGGCGCCCCGCGCCGCCGGCTGCAACGTCTACGGATGCTTCAAGAACGGCGGCGGGTGCAACGTCCACGGCTGCTGGAGCGGCCCCCGCGGCAGCTGCAACGTCTACGGCTGTACCGACGTGGGCGAATGCAACGTGCACGGCTGCCCGACGGGCCGGGTGCGCCCCCAGCGGGTGTGCGTGGCCGAGGCCGACCTCCCCGACGTGCTCGGCTACGACCCCGACGGCCCGGGCGGCTGCAACGTCCACGGGTGCTGGGACGCCGGCGGCGGGTGCAACGTCTACGGCTGCTGGTCGCACCTGGGCGGGTGCAACGTCCACGGCTGCTGGAGCAGCCCGATCGGCGCCTGCAACGTGTACGGCTGCTCCGACCGGGGCACCTGCACGGTCCACGGCTGTCCGTGACCGCCGCGCGTCGGCGCCGGTGTTAGGCTCCTGCGCGTGCTCCGCGCATCGCTCGTCGCCGTCCTCTGCTGTGCCGCAAGCTGTGGCGCCCCCGCTGCCGGCGTGACCACGCCGGGCACCCTCCCGGCGCCGGATCCGACCGCGCCCATCGTCGCGCCGCCGATCGAGGTGGTGGCACGGCCCGGCGAGCAGATGATCTACCGCATCAGCCTCCACGGCATCGACGTGGCGGAGTTCACGGTGACCGTCGGCGCGGCGGTCGACCTGAACGGCACCACCACGATCCCGGTCCAGACCCACGCGGTCAGCTCGCCCCTGTTGACCTTGTTCCACAAGGTCGACGACACCTTGGCCAGCTGGATCGATCTGGAGACCGGCCGACCGGTGAAGTTCACCGCCCACGAGATGGCGTCGGCCAAGAGCGACGCCGTGGAAGATACCCAGGTGTGGTTCGCGCCCGGCGCGTTCAAGGTCGAGGTGATGCGTGACGGCGAGCGCCTCGACGAGGAGCAGGTGGTGCTGCACGACGCCTACGACATTCCGTCGGTGCTGACCTTCGTGCGCGGCTGGGACGCCGACGTCGGGGCCCGGGCCACTCTCGACATCATGCGCAGCCGCACCGCGTGGCGGGCCGACTTCACCGTCGGTGGTCACGAGACCACGACCACGGTGCTGGGCGACCTGGCGGCGGTCCGGGTCGACGGCTCGGGGGTGCGCTTGCGCCGCGACGGCAGCGAAGATCCGGCGTCGGACCGCCGCAAGTTCTCGATCTGGGTGTCCGACGACGCCGACCGGGTCCCGCTGCGGCTGGTGGCCCACACCGACTACGGCGACATCCGCATGGATCTCGCGGCGTACAGCGCCGAGTGACGTGACCGCCGAAAAGGTGCGCGCCCGTGGTGCGGCGTGGCACCACCAGCGGATGCGCCGCACCGTGTCCGCGCTCGTCTTCGTCGCCAGCGTCGGCTGCGGCAGCCACGGCGCGACGCCGCCTCCCACCACCCGCGACACCGTCGCCCTCGCCCCGGTCACCCCGCCGGCCGGTGGGCCACGCGCGCCGGCGGTGGGGTCGCCGCCGTCGCCGCCGCCGCTGCTGCCGTCACCGCGCCTCGACCTCGACGCCAACCGCCCGCGCTGGCACCTCTACGACCGCGGCCTGGTGATCCCGATCGCCACCGAGGGCCTGCGCAAGTACGACCAGGCGTACCGCTCCCCGTGGAGCCCGGTGCGTGGCGCCGGCACCGACGCGTCCCGCACCGCCCGCGGCAAGGCCACGCTGACGTTTCCCTGGCTGGCCGAGGACGGCGCCGGCGAGGTCACCGTGATCGTGCGCGGCCGCGGCCTGGGGCGCGCCCGGCTCGCCGTCGACGGCGCGCGCCTGCCCGCGCTGGTCGACGCCGGCGACCACCTCACCACCACCATCGCCGCCGGTCGCCTCGCCGCCGGCGAGCACACGCTCACCGTCGACGGCGGCGCCGCCGCAGCCTGGCAGACCGTCGAGCTGGCGCCAGCGGGCGCGACCGCGTGCCCGCCGGGGCAGTGGAGCCGGGTGTCGCTGTACACCGAGCTGCCGGCCGACGCCCACCTGCAGGCGGCACCAGCCGGCGCCGCCGCGGTCGAGGTCCGCGTCACCGACGAGGCCGGCGTCACCACCGTCGCCTACGCCGGCCCGGCCGCTGGCCTGACCGCGCCGATCGCGTTGCCGGCGGCGCCCGACCAGGTGGTCCGCCTGGACCTGGTCGCGCCCGGCGGGTGCGCCCGCTGGGACGGCGCGGTGGTCGGCGTCACCGCCGCGCCGCCCGCGCCCCCGCCGCCGCGCCAGGTCGACAACGTGGTGCTGGTGGTGGTCGACACCCTGCGCGCCGACCGGCTGGCGGCCTACGGGCCGACCCGGGTCGAGACCCCGCGGCTGACCGCCGCCGCCGAGCGCGGCGCGGTGTTCTTGCGCCACCAGTCGATGGCGCCGTCGTCGCCGCCGTCCCACGCCACCATCCACACCGGCCAGATCCCCCGGGTCCACGGCATCGTCGGTGACGACGGCACCCTGGGGGCCACCACGCCGATCCTGTCGGCAATCCTGTCGGCGGCCGGCTTCGCGACGTCCTACGCCGGCAACAACGACTTCGCCATGAGCCGCTTCAAGCAGCCCGGGCGGTGGGACACGTTCACCACGCCGTACTACGCCCACGGCAAGGACTGCCGGCCCATCGTCGACGAGGCGCTGGCCCGGGCCACCGCGGCCCACGCCGCGGGCCGCCGGTTCTTCATCTCGCTCCTGCCGATCGAGCCCCACGTCGCCTACCGCTTCCACGACGGCGTGACCGACCGCTACTGGCCCGGGCCGTGGCCCAAGCCGTTCGCCAAGAAGGTGACCGGGGCGCACCTGGGCCGGCTCAGGTCGATGAAGCTGACCGCCGACGACTGGGCCCGGCTGCGCGCGCTGTACGACGGCGAGGTGACCCACGTCGACGCGTGCTTCGGCGTGCTCGAGGACGGCCTGCGCGCGGCCGGCCTGCTGGACGCGACCGCCATCGTCGTCGCGTCCGACCACGGCGAGGGCCAGGGCGAGCGCGGCGGCCGCGGCGGCCACGCCTACAGCCTGAACCGCGAGCTGGTGGCGACGCCGCTCATCATCGTCGGTGGCGTCGGCCCGGCGCGGGTCACGGTGCCCACGTCCAACCTCGACCTGGCGCCGACCGTCCTGGCGCTGGTCGGCCTGCCGCCCGACCCGCGCATGCAGGGCCAGAGCCTGGTGCCGGTGGCGGCCGCGGCGGTAGCGCAGCCGTCGGTGGTGGCCAGCGAGTACGGTCGCAGCTACGCGCTGCGGGCCGGCCGCTGGCACCTGGTCGCGGACTACGACGGTCGCCAGCACCTGTACGACGTGGTGGCCGATCCCGACGAGGAGCACGACCGCGCCGGCGACGCCGCCCTGGTCGTGCGCTACCTGCGCGACGCCGCCGGCCTGTACCTGGCCCACCGCACCGCCTGGCACGCCACGACCTGGGGCACGCTGGCCGACCTCGCGCCGGGCAACCCGCTGGCCGCCGCTGCGCTACCCTCGCCGCCATGACCACCGACCCGGATCCGATCGAGCGCCGCCTGGCGTTAGCCCGGCGGTTCACCGAGCAGGTCCCCCACAACCAGGCGCTCGGCCTGGTCGTCGAGGCGCTGCGCGACCGCACCGCCCGGTTCCGGCTGCCCTACCACCCCAAGCTCATCGGCAACCCGGCCACCGGCGTCCTCCACGGCGGCGCCATCACCTCGCTCCTCGACGGGTGCGCCGGGGCCGCGGTGTTCGCGACCCTGACCGAGCTGCAGCCGATCGCCACGCTCGACCTGCGCATCGACTACCTGCGCCCAGCCGAGCCTGGCCGCGACGTGGTGGCCGAGGCCACCTGCCACCACACCAGCAAGCACGTCGCGTTCGTGCGCGCGCTGGCGTTCCACGCCGACGACGAGGCGCCGATCGCCACCGCGGTCGGCACGTTCATGATCGGCACCAAGCTGGGCACCAACCGCGCGGCGCGAGGCGGCGCATGACCATGCTCGCGCACATCGACGCCGCCCGCGCCGACGGCGACCCCCAGCGCCTGCTGGCGGCCATCCCCTACGCGCAGTTCCTGGGCCTGTCGGCGGCGTTGGTCGACGGCCAGCTCATCACCACCATGCGCTACGCGCCACACCTGGTCGGCAACCCGGCGCTGCCGGCCATCCACGGCGGCACCCTGGGCGCGCTGCTCGAGTCGGCCGCGGTGTTCTCGCTGTTGTGGGCGGCCGAGACCGCGCTCCTGCCCAAGACCATCACCATCACCGTCGACTACCTGCGCTCTGCGGGCCCGCACGACACCAGCGCGTGCGGCATCGTGACCCGCCTCGGACGCCGGGTAGCGGCGGTGCGGGTCGAGGCGTGGCAGGCCACCCGCGCCCAGCCGGTGGCCACCGCCAACGCCCACTTCTTGATCAAGCGCGAGGCGTGAGCCCGCCGGGCCGCCGCGGTCAGCCGACCTTGTGCTCGATCTCGGGCGCGGTGGCGAAGAACCGGTTGCGGCTGGGATCGTTGTAGCGCTTGTAGTCGATGACCCACGGCTCGACCCGGGCGGTGCCGGCGCCGACGTGGATGGTGCATGCCATCGGCGTGACCGAGCGGTAGCTCGACGTCGCGGGCAGGTCGTCGTTGTCGGCCCCGCCGGCCGAGAACAGGTTGAGCAGCGTGATGGGGTTGCCGGGGTAGACCTCGCGGAAGCCCTCGTCGATCTTCTCGTGGCCGCGCACCATCATGGTCACGCCTAGCCGGTGCATGAAGCGCTCGAACTGCAGCCGGCCGAACGGGAAGCGCGCGTTGGCCTCCTGCAGGTCGTCGGGGATGTAGTCGGAGCTCGACGGATCGCTCCACAACATCTGGAAGCGGAGGTCGGGGTGGTTGAGCGAGGCCAGGTCGACGTAGTGGTCGTCGATGGCCTGGTCGCGCGGGATGCCGGCGTGGACGAACATCGTGCGATCGAACAACAGCACGTTGGGCAGCTCGTCGAAGAAGTGCATGTAGGCCTGGAACATCTCGCCCGGCATGTGGCCGACCAGGGTGTTGATGGCCTCGGCCGGCTTGACCCCGCCGTAGATACGCCCGCGGTACTCGATGTAGTACTCGTGGTTGCCGCGCAGCACGAACACGTGCTCGGGGGCCGCGACGAACATCTGCATCACGGTGCGCAAGATGCCGTTGTACGAGAACCGGCCGCGATCGATGTAGTCGCCCAGGAGCACAAGCTTTGGGTTGGGCCGGGTCGGGTCCTGCTTGAACGCCTCGACCTTCGCGAAGAAGTCCGACTGCATCAGCGCGCCCTTCAGGCACGAGTAGCAGCCGTGGAGGTCGCCCAAGACGGTGAGCTCGTAGCGCTGGCCCGGCGCCACCGGGTGGACGTAGGTGTGACCGTCGAGGAACGGGGCCTCGCCCGCGAACTCGGCGACGGTGTGCTTGCCGGCCAGCTTGCCGGCGCCGGCGGCGCGCTGCTCGGCCAGGGCCGCGGTCACCTTGGCCATCAGCTTGAGATCGGCCTCGGCCTGGCGGCGCAGGGTGTCGGGGTCGGCCGAGTAGTGCTGCTCGAACCGCCCGAAGAACGGGTGGTCGTCGACGCGCGGCCGCACCGCCTGGGCCGCGGTGATCTCGACCGCGGGCGCCTCGAGCTCGACGTCGAGCACCTCGTCGGCATAGCTGGCCGGGGGCGGCGCGTGCAACAGCGCCTCGAGCTCGGCCCGGAACTTGGCCTCGGCCGGGTGGACGCTGCCGTCGGCGTAGATCAGATCGTCGACGGTGGCCAGCAGCTCGCCGCGGTTGGCCGGGTCGAACTCGTGGAAGATCTCGTAGCAGCGCAGCTTGAGCTTGGCGTAGACGAACGCCTCGGGCGCCTCGGCGTCGGCCACCGCTTCCTCGAACAGCGCCCGCACCTGCTGGTCGATCTGCTCGAACACCTCGTGGAAGTGGGTGACGAAGCGCTTGGTGACCTCGGCCCGCTCGGCGGCGCTGGCCGCGGGCATGGCCGCCGCGGTCCGCGCCGACACCAGCTGGCGGATGTAGATCTTGACGAAGGTCTTCTCGGTCGGATCGAACTCGCCGTCGATGTACCCGAACGCCGTCAGGTAGAAGATGATGGCGTTCATCTGCTGCTCGGCGATGTCGGGATCGGTGCTGAACTGGAGCATCATCGGCCTCGGTGCGCGAGGGAGCTTGCCGGTGGGAGGTGCGTGACGCAACCCCTTAGGGGTGGTCCGACGGGTGGCGCCCAGCCTGCCACCGCGCCAGCGCCTGCGATACACTCAACGCCCGTGCCCCCCGTCCGCTTCGCCCCCGCGTGCCTCGCGGCCACGTTCGTGCTCGTCCCGCTGGCGTCCGCTCAACCGCAAGCCGGCGACGACCCGGGGACGACCGCCGTCCCGACGACGACCGCCGCGCCGACCGCGGCCGGGCCGTCCGCGACCGCGCCGGCCCCCGACGCACCGACGCCCGACGACGCGGCCGCCGCGCCGGCGGCGCGGCCAGACGTCCCCGCCGCGCCAGCCGCGACCGGCCCGCGCCGCCGCATCGAGGTGGGCGGCTTCTTGGGACTCAACTACTTCGGCGACGACATCGAGCTGGGGAACTCGTGGGCCCCCGAGCAAATCCCCGGCACCGCGCTCATGCTGGGCGGCCGGGCCGGCTTCATCGCCCTGCCCGACCTGCTGCCGTCGTCGAGCCTCGATCTCCAGATCGGCGTCGAGGCCGAGGCCAAGCTGGCGCTGGCGTCGACCGGCGAGGCCACCGAGGGCGGCCGCGCCTCCTACTTCGCGCCGGTGCTCGGCTGGCGCCTGCATGCCCTGATCCGGCTGGCGTCGAGCTACGTGCTGACGCCTCACCTGGTCATCGGCGGTGGCGGCGAGAGCGTCCTGACCGGGTCGCCGTTCATGAGCGACGACACCGACGCGGCGTTCTACTGGGGCCCGGGGGTGTCGTGGAAGCTGACCGATCGGCTGAGCGCCCGGGTCGACCTGCGCCACGGGCTCACCGCCGGCCGCACCAGCGCCGTGGTGTCGACCGTCGAGGTCCAGTTCGGCCTGGCCACCGGCTGGGACCTGGCGCCCGGCGCGCGCACGCCAGCGGTGGCGCCGCCGCCGGTCGACACCGACGGCGACGGCATCCTCGACCGCGACGACGACTGCCCGACCGAGCCCGAGACCATCAACGGCTTCCGCGACAAGGACGGCTGCCCCGACGTGGCCGACCGCGACGGCGACGGGATCCTCGACCCCGACGACCAGTGCGTCGACGAGCCCGAGACCCGAAACGGCATCGACGACGACGACGGCTGTCCCGAGAACGACGACGACGGCGACGGTCTGGTCGGCTCGCAGGATCAGTGCCCGCAGAACGCCGAGGACTTCGACCGGTTCCAGGACGAGGACGGCTGCCCCGATCTCGACAACGACGGCGACGGCAAGCCCGACACCACCGACGTCTGCCCGATGGAGCCCGAGACCTACAACGGCTTCGACGACGAGGACGGCTGCCCCGACGAGGTGCCCAAGATCGTCAAGCAGTACACCGGCGTCATCGACGGCATCACCTTCGACTTCGGCAAGGCCCGCATCCGGCCCACGTCGAAGAAGAAGCTCAACGCCGCCGCCAAGATCCTGCGCGAGTACGCGGCGCTGCGGATCCGTATCGAGGGCCACACCGACGACCGAGGCAAGCGCGACACCAACCTCGAGCTGTCGCGCAAGCGGGCCGACGCGGTGAAGTGGTACCTGGTCGATCAGGGCATCGCGGCCGACCGGATCGAGACGATCGGCCATGGCCCCGATCTGCCGCGGGCGCCCAACAAGACGTCGAAGGGCCGGGCCCAGAACCGGCGGATCGAGTTCCACCTGCTCGTCCAAGACCAGTCGGGGACCGTGGTGTCGCCGAGCGGCGCGGCCACCCAGCCGAGCGGCGCGGCCACCCAGCCGAGCGGCGCGGCCACCCAGCCGAGCGGCGCAGCCACCCAGCCGAGCGGCGCAGCCACCCAGCCGAGCGGCGCAGCCACCCAGCCGAGCGGCGCAGCCACCCAGCCGAGCGGCGCGGCCACCCAGCCGTCGCCTCCGCCCCCGGCCACGGCGCTGCCCTAGACGCTGCCGGAGCCGTGAACCGGAGCTGGAGCCGTGAACCAGCCCCCGCTCCCGCCGCGCAGCGTTCGCTAGCCGACCAACGCGCGGATCCAGGCCGCGTACTCGCGCACGGCCAGCCGCGCGGGGCGCACCAGCTCGTGGGCCTCGAGCCCGCCCGCAGCGTGGACCGCGACCGCGTCGAAGCCGTGCCGCGCGAACAGGTACGCGGACCGCCGAGCGTGGAACCGCTGGGTCGCCAGCCACACCGTGCGCAGCTGCGGCGCCAGCGCCCGCACCTCCGCCGCGTTGGCCGCGGTCGAGCGCGAGCGGGCCTCGACCACCGGCTCGATCCCGGCGGCCCGGACGACCTCGGCCATCGCCTCCGCCTCGGCACGCCGCGCGCCGCGGGTCAGGCCGCCGGTGACGACCACCGTCGCCGCCGCGCCGGCGCGCCACAGCGCCAGGCCCACCGCCAGCCGCTCGGCCAACAGCTCGCTGACCTCGCCGCCCGGCGTCAACGGCGCGCCCAGGATCACGATGGCGTCGCGCCGCGGCCAGGCCGTCGCGCCGGCGGCGATCGCCCGACCGGTGGCCAGCGGCCGCACCAGCGCGTCGACGATCCGCCGCCGGATCACGGCGTCGTGGACGCGGCCGACGGCACCAGCGCCGGCGTCGCGTCGGCCAGCACGTAGGCCATCACGGCGACCGCCGCCACGCCGTCGGCCAGGGCGGCCGGGTCGACCTTGTCGAGGGTGTCGGCCGGCGTGTGGTGGATGTCGAAGTAGGTGCGGGTGTCGACGGCCAGGCCCAGGCCGAGCACGCCGGCGTCGACCAGCGGCGAGATGTCCGCGCCGCCCTCGTCCTCGGTGAGCTGTGTCGCGCCCAGGGGCGCGAGCAACGTCGCGGCGTCGGCCAGGCGGGCCGCCAGCGCCGCGTCGCCGTGGGTGGAGACGCGAAAGCCCACCGGCGCGAACCCGCCGGAGTCGGTCTCGAGCGCGGCCACGTGGTGGTCGTCGCCGTGGGCGGCGGCGTACGCGCGCCCGCCGCGCAGCCCGTTCTCCTCGTTGGTGAACAACACCACCCGGATGGTCCGGCGCGGGGTAAGGCCCAGCGCCCGCAACGTGGTCAACGCTTGCATCACGTGGACCACGCCGGCGCCGTCGTCGTGCGCGCCCTGGCCGACGTCCCACGAGTCGAGGTGGGCGCCGATCACCACCACCTCGTCGGGCCGCTCGCGCCCCGGCAGCTCGGCGATCACGTTGGCCGACGGCGCGTCGGGCAGGGTCGTCGCGCCCATCGTCAGGCGGACCTGCACAGGACCGGCCGCGGCCAGCCGGACCAACAGGTCGGCGTCCTCGGTGGTGACCGCGGCGGCCGGGATCTTGGGTGCGTCCTCGGCGTAGCGCATCGCGCCGGTGTGGGGCGTGCGCAGGCTGTGGGCGGTCACGCTGCGCATGAGCATGCCGACCGCACCTAGCCGCGCCGCCGCGCTGGCGCCGCCGCCGCGGAACCCGACCACGTCGCCGTAGCCGGTGGTCGCCGGCGTCCACGCCGGCATCTTCACGTCGAACAACACGATCGCGCCGCGGACCTCGTCGGCGCGCGCGGCCAGCTCGTCCCAGCCACGGACGACGACCAGCCGGGCGGTCACGCCCCCGACCGGCGTGCCCACCGAGCCGCCCAGCCCCAGCATGACCAGATCGCGCTTGATCGGGCTCACCAACGCCGCCGACTCGGCGCCGCGCACCCAGCGCGGCACCAGCACCGGCTCGAGGTGGACCGGGTGGCCATCGGCCGCCAGGGCGGCCTGGGCCCACGCTACCGCGGCGTCGAGGTTGGCGGTGCCCGACAGCCGATTGCCGATGCCGTCGGTCAGCTGGGCCAGCTTGGCGAACGCCCCACGATCGGCGCGGGCGTGGGCGAGGATCTGGCCGGCGACCGCGCGGTACGCATCCGCCAGCGGCGTCGGCGGCGCGGACGCCACGGCGACGACCGGCTCGACCGGCGGCACGGGCGCCCCCACCGACGACGGCGCCGGCCGGCACGCGCCGACCGCCAGCGCCAGCCCGAAAAGCGGCGTCGCCCTCACGCGCTGGCCTCGTCGACCACCTCGGTCGCCACGCCCACCGTCGTCACCGCCAGGGCCGCGCACAGCTCGATCCGCCCCACCACCCGCGCCACCGCGGCCGGCGACGCCGCCCGCCGGGCCGCCAGCTCGGTCAGCGGCAACAACCGGTCGACCGAGGTGCCGAAGCCGGGATAGACCCGGTGCCGGACCGACTCGCCGCGCCACCCGGCGAACCAGCCGTCGACGTCGTCGGCCAGCATCGCGCGGGGCGCGCCGGCGAGGGCCGCCGCCAGGTCCGGCGACGCGCCGCGCGCCTCGAACTGCGCGTCGAGCGCGGCGTCGCCGAGCCCGATCGCGGGCGCCACCGCCGGCGGCGCCGGGTGGCCGCGGTGGCGGGCGGCCAGGGTCCAGGTCGGCGCGCCCGCGCGCTCGCGCCCGCAGATCACGTCGACGCTGATCACCGCGTCGAGCAGCCGGGTCAGGCACACCCGCACCGGCACGTCGCGCCGCTGGCACAAGATGATGGTCGCGGTCTGGCTGTGCTCGCCGCGCACCGACACCGCGCTGACCTCGCCGCCGTCGGCGCGCAGCTCGGCCACCAGCAGGGCCACGAAGCCCTGCCAGGCGTCGTCGTCGATGGGCGGCGTCACCGGGCCACCGGCGGCGCGCTCCTCGCCGACGGCGTCCTCGACCGCCTGGGTCAGCGCCATCAGGCCGACGCCGACCACCGCGAAGTTCATCGGCCACGGGAAGCCCAGGCCGGCCAGGACCACCAAGCCCAGCGCCACGCCGACCCGACGACGGCTCTCGCCCCCGACGACGAGGCACGCGGTGATCGTCCACACCATCGTCGCGAAGGCCAAAAGGTACAGCGACACCACGTCGGCCACCGCGCGCGGCTCGAGGTCGAGCCCGAACACCCGGTTGACCGCGGCGATGGTGGCCAGGTAGTCGAGGCGCAGCATGGTGGCGCCGATGGTCGCGACAGCGAGCGCCACCACGAACGGGACGACCCGGGTCACCGTGCGCGCGAACGGTCGTGGCGCGAGCAGGTACGGCGAGCCCATGGCCGCCACCAGCAGCGCCGCGCGGGTCCACGCCTCGAAGCGGGCCCGGGCGTCGCCGGCGAAGATCTGCTCCTCGTTCCACAGGTGCCGCGCCAGGAGGGCGGCCACCGCGAACACCACGATCGGCGCGGCCACCAACGTCACGCCCAGGGCGCTGGCGATGCCGACGCGCCGCCGCCACGCCGCCGCGGCCGCGTACACGGCGACACCGGCCAAGCCCGCCACCGGCATCCAGGCCGGGCCCGGTCGGTTGATGGCGCCGCCCAACACGCCCACGCACAGCACCAGCGTGACCGCGGCCGCGACCAGCTGCCGCGCGCGATCGCCGAACCCGGTCGGGCGACCCGCGCGGGCCTCGAGCCGCCCCACCACCAGGGTCAGGACGCCCAGCACCGTGGCGAAGTACAAAAGGAACAGGGCCGCGTAGTCGAGCGCGACAAACCAGGTGGGGGGCACCAGCTTCTGCGGGACCCCCTTGATCATCTGGGGCTTCTTCTCGAGGCCCTTGACGATCACCCGCCCGACGAGCGCTTCCACCGTCACAGCGAAGAGCAGCGTCCGCTCCATCGCCCGGCGCGTCTGGCTGAGCGCGTCCATCGAAGGAAAAAACGTAGCCTCCTTAAGTAGTTGCGTCAAGCCGTGGGGGAAATAGTGGCCACGACCACATAGGTTCCATATATCCTACATGTCGTGAACACTCCGCTGACCGTCGTCGCCTCCTTGGTCCTGGCGCTCGCCACCCCGGTGGCCGCCCGGGCCCAGGCCGCGGCGGTCGCCGCCCCCGCGTCTCGGCCGCTGGTCGTGCTCGACGCCGGCCACGGCGGCTCCAACAGCGGCGCCACCGGCACCGTCGCCGGCCTGCTCGAGAAGCAGCTCACGCTCGCGGTGGCGCGGCGGGTCCGCGACCTGCTGGTCGCCGACGGCGTCGACGTTCGGCTCACCCGCGACCGCGACGCCACCCTCACCCTGCGCCAACGCGCCGCGCTGGCCAACCAGCACGCCGCCGACGTGTTCGTGTCCATCCACGCCAACGCCTCGCCCGAGCGGGTCCAGCGCGGCTACGAGACCTACGTGCTGACCGCCGCCGGCGTCGACATCGACGGTCGCGCGCTCCGCTCCGAGACCGGCACCCCGCGCCACGGCGTCGACGCCGAGACCGCGCTGGTGCTCGACGATCTCGAGCGCGGCGCTGCGCAGTGGGAGGCGGCCGACCTGGCCGGCGCGATCCAGCGCGAGCTGCGCGGGGTGCGCGGCGCCGCCGGCGATCGCGGCGTGCGCCAGGACGCCCACCACGTGCTGCTGGGCGCCACCATGCCCGCGGTGCTGGTCGAGATCGGCTTCATCGATCACCCCATCGAAGGCCGCGAGCTGGCCGTCCCCGCCACCCAGGACGCCATCGCCGGCGCGCTGGCGCGAGCCATCGTGGCGGCCTGCCCGACCAGCCGGCGGTGACGCCCGGCGCGATCGCCGCGGACATCGCGGCGGCGGATCATGCGACCCGGTGGCGGCCCTGGTAGGGTCCGGCTCATGCGCCCAGACGGCCGACGCCACGACGAGCTCCGCTCCCTCGAGATCATCCCCGGCTTCCAGAAGCACGCCGAGGGCTCCGCCCTGGTGAAGCTGGGCGACACCTGGGTGCTGTGCGCCTGCTCGGTCGAAGAGCGGGTCCCGCCGTTTCTGGCCGGCAAGGGCCAGGGCTGGATCACCGCCGAGTACGCCATGCTGCCGCGCTCGACCCACACCCGCACCAAGCGCGACCCCGGCGGCCGCGGCAAGGAGATCCAGCGGCTGATCGGGCGGTCGTTGCGGCAGGCGGTCGACCTGGCCCAGCTGGGCGAGCGCACGCTGACCGTCGACTGCGACGTGCTGTGCGCCGACGGCGGCACCCGCGTCACCTCGATCACCGGCGCGTGGATCGCTATCGCCCTGGCGATGCAGCGGCTGGTCGCCAAGGGCGCGCTGCCCGACCTGGCCGCGCTCAAGCCGCCGGTGGCGGCGGTGTCGGTCGGCATCGTCGACGGCGAGGTCGTGCTCGACCTGCCGTACGTCGAGGACTCCCGGGCCGAGGTCGACATGAACGTGGTCATGGCCGAGGGCGGCGCGCTGATCGAGGTCCAGGGCACCGCCGAGGGCGCCACCTTCTCGCGCAGCCAGCTCGCCGCCATGCTCGACCTGGCCGAGCACGGCATCGGCACCCTCACCGCCGCCCAGCGCCGGATCGTCGGCTGATGCGCCCGCTGGTGTTCGCCACCCGCAACCGCGGCAAGCTGTTCGAGCTGCGCGCGCTCCTGGTCGACCGCGGCCTCGAGGTGATCGACCTCGACGAGGTCGGCCGCCGCCAGGGCCGGGTGCCGCCCGACACCGTCGAGGACGCGCCGACCTTCGCCGGCAACGCCACCAAGAAGGCGCGCGAGGTGGCCGCGGCCACCGGCTGGCCGGCCCTGGCCGACGACAGCGGCCTCGAGGTCGACGCCCTGGGCGGCGCGCCCGGGGTGTACTCGGCCCGGTACGCTGGCGGCCACGGCGACGACGGCGCCAACAACGCCAAGCTCCTGGCGGCGCTGGCGGCGGTCGCCCCACCCCAGCGCACCGCGCAGTTCCGCTGCGTCCTGGCGCTGGCCGATCCGGCCGGGCTCCTCGGCAGCCGGGTCATCACCGCCGAGGGCATCGTCCGCGGCACCATCCTCGACGCACCGCGCGGGATCGGCGGGTTCGGCTACGACCCTCTGTTCCTGTGCCCGGAGCTGGGGCAGACCTTCGCCGAGGCCGGCGTCGCCGCCAAGAGCCAGGTGTCGCACCGGGGCCGCGCCATGGCGGCGCTGTTGCCTGAGCTCACCGCGTACCTGGGCCCGGCCGACGCGGGGTGACGCCACGGCGGCGACGCCACTTGCGCGCGCGCGGGCGAGACGGTACTCCTAGCACCGGTCGCAACCGCGATCCGGGGTGTAGCGCAGCCTGGTAGCGCACCTGTTTTGGGAGCAGGGAGCCGGAGGTTCGAATCCTCTCACCCCGACACTGGATTCTCGATCGCCCGACGTCACGACCATACGCGGCCGCTCACCCGGGCGGCGGTCGGCGCCCATAGCTCAGCTGGATAGAGCATCGGCCTTCTAAGCCGAGGGTCAGAGGTTCGAGTCCTCTTGGGCGCGCCAGCCTGCGGTCCGGCCCGGGCTCAGGCGATCGTCACCTTGCGCACGCCGCGCTTGAGCAGCACGGCCTCGAGGCGCGGGCGCAGATCGCCCTGCAGCACGATGAGCTCACCGTCGACGCTGCCGCCGCAGCCGAGCGCGCTCTTGAGCTCCTTGCACCATCGCTCGAGCTCGGCCGGCGGCAGGGCCAGCTTGTCGATGATGGTCGCCTCCTTGCCGCCGCGGCCCTTGCGCTCCATGCGGACCACGGCGCGGGCTGGGCCCTTGGGAGGCGGCGGCGCGGCCGCGGGCGCCGGCGCGGGCCCGGCGGGGAGCTGATCACGCAGGGCCGCCAGCGCGGCCAACGAGGCGTCCTTGGTGCCCGACATGGTCGCTGCTGATGCTACCCGGTGCGGCGAGCGGGAGAAAGATCGGCCCGCCGCAGGGACGGTTTCACGCTCCGGTTCACGCTCCGACGCATCCGCCGCCGCGCGCCGAAACGTACCGCGGCGCCCGGCGAGGGGCGCCGCCGAAAAGTACCGCGGCGCCCGGTGAGGGGCGCCGCCTGGGGTGGATGATGGGGATCGAACCCACGACACCCAGAACCACAATCTGGTGCTCTACCGATTGAGCTACATCCACCGCATGGTCGGCTTGTAGCCGAATTCCAGCCGGCCGTCCATAGCCCCCTGCCGGAGAACGTCCGCGGTCACCCCGGCAGGGGAACCCGATTCACTCGGCCGCCGGCGCCGCGCCGTCGCCCGGGGCGTCACCCCAGTAGCTCCGCAGCACCTGGGTCTCGTAGTTCAAGTCGCCCAAGGTGGTCTTGCCCTCACCGGCGGCGATGGCCGCGTCCAGCTTGGGCCCGCACTGGGTGCAGTCCTTCCCAGCGATCTTGGGCAGCGCGAGGCTGATGCTCTGGCGGACGATGCGGTCGTCGCTCTTGATCGCGTCGAGGAGCGCGTCGGTCTGGCCCTTCGCCTTCGACCCCATCTTGCCGAGCTCGAGCATGGCGCGCTCGATCTGCGCCGCGACGATCTCGTCCTTCTCGTTCTGGTTCATCCCGTCGAGCCCGCTGATGTACTTGCCCAGCGGCCCCTTGATGTCGTCGAAGGTGGCCTTGAGGGTCCCGGCGTAGCACGCCGGGTCGCTGCCGCAGCGGAGCGCGATCTCGATGCGGGCGATGTGGGTCTCGAACACCCGCTGGGACGCGCGGTAGTTCTTGGCCTTGTTGTCGGCGGTGTCGTACGCGGCCTTGGCGGCCTGGTACGCCGGCGTGACCTTGTCGAGGGCGAGCTTGGTCTCGGTCACCGCGGTGATCAGGTCGGCCGGCGCCTTCTCGAGCTTGCCGCCGCCGGCCCGGGTGGCGGCGTCCTTGGCCTTCTTGGCGGCCGCGCGGGCGGCGTCGTACGGCACCTGGGCCGCGGCCAGCGCCGCCTTCGGGGCGCCGTCCGCCTTGGCGCGCTCTTCCTTGGAGCCGGCCTCGAACTTCTTGGCCTGGTCCTGCAGGATCTTCATGCGATCGGCGGTGCGCGCCAGCCGCGCGTACGCGGTCGCCGCCGACAGCCGGACCGTGAAGTCGGTGGTGGTGTCGGACACGATCTTGGCCAGCGCGTCGAGCCCGGTGGTGGTGCCGGACTTCTCCGCGCCGTCGGGCGACACGAACGAGTAGACCTCGAACGCCATCGGCCGCATGTTCGGGTCCTTGCTGTTGACCGCCAGGTCGAGGACCGGCTGGGCCGCGGCGGGCGAGCCGATCTTGCGGAGCGCGTCGAGCACGCCGTTCTGGGCCGGCGGCCCCGGGGCGTCGTCGAGGTAGTACGACGGCTTGGCCTCGCGGCCCAGCGCGGTCAGGAGCGACGGCACCAGGCTCGGGTCGTACAGATCCCCGGCGATGATCGAGGCGTAGTAGTCCATGGCCGACACCGGCTGGCAGTCGGCCAGCGGCCGCTGCTCCTTGCCGAAGTCGCCGCAGTACACGTCGAGGTGCTTCTCCTTGAACTGCGCGTTCAGCTCGCTGTCGGTGCCGTCGAGGGCGGCCTTGATCCGGCCGGTCACGGTCGGGCCCGAGGCCACCAGCGCGCGCCGCACCTGGCGGAAGAAGAACGGCAGGCGGTACATCGTCTCGACGAGGACCGGCACCGCCTCCGGGCTCTTGATCTTGCCGAGCGCGATGATGGCCGCGCCGGGCATGGCCGGGTTCTTGGGGTCGAACTCCTCGCGCAGGATGTTGGCCAGGGTCGGTACCGCGGCCGGCTTGCCCAGCTCACCCAGCGACAGGATGGCCTGGCCTCGGACCGGCTTGGCCTCGCTCGACGTGGCGGCCTTGATCAGGGGCTCGAGCGCGTCGTCGAGCTTGGCCGAGCCCATCGCCTCGGCCGCCAGGCGGGCGCTCTCGACCGAGCGCGGGTTGACCGGATCGACGTCCTCGACCGCCTTGATCAGGATGGGCAGCGCCTTGTCCCACGACGCCGCGCGGGCCTGGTAGTCGTCGCCCTTGTGGTTCTTGTACTGCTCCCGGGCCTGCTGCTGGGTCAGCGGCTTGGCCAGCTCGATGATGACCTGCAGGATGCGCTCGGGGCGGCCTTGCTTCTCCCACGCCTTGCCGAGGGCCGGGATGGCGTTGGGATCACCCAGGCGCTCGAGCTCGGTCACCGCGCGCTCGGTCTGCTTCGAGTCGCTGAGCTTCTTGGTCCAGGTCTTGTAGCTGAACTGGTCGTCGGTGCAGGCCGACTGCGTCACCGCGGCGGTGCCCGCGAGGAGCACGAACGCCAGGGTCTGGATCCGCTTGGTCATGGGACGGTCCTTTCGAGAGCGGCGGTACGATAGCAAACCGCCAGAGGCCACCGCGCGCGCGCGGTCATCAAACTGGTCGAGAGCGAACGGGCGCGCGGCCGGACCATAAGAAAGCCCGTCGGCCGGAGGTCGTCCGACGAACGGGCTTGGGTGCCGGCCCCCCGCGGGGCGACGCGGCTACTTCTTCTTCACCGCGAACATGACGTTGTCGAAGTTGGCGTACTTCGCGGTGGTCACCACCATCGTGATGATGCGCGCGTCGGTGTCCTCGTCGGCCTGGAGGATGACCAGGCCTTCGGGGCACAGAAACTCCTTGTGGATGATGCCGGCCTTGGCATCGTCACAAGCCTTCTTCGCCTTCTTGTCGAAGCCCTTGCCGCCGAGGGCCAGGGCCTCCTTGGTCTTCTTGCCGAAGGCGTCGAGCTTGAGGAACAGCGCCTCGATCTTCATCTGCGGGTTCTCATCCTTGAGCAACCCCTCGACGGTCGCCACCAGGTTTCCCTGGAACGACAGATCGCTGCGCGTGATCGTGATGATCGGCGCCTCCTGCAGCTGCTCCTTGGTGTCGGCCGTGGGCAGCTCCAGGTTCTTCTGCGCCTTGATCAGCTCGCCGCTGGTCGAGAACACGATCAGGAGGAAGGTGACCAAGATGGTCATCATGTCGACGAACGGCGTCAGGTTGAGCGACACGTTCGACGACCGCGCGGTGGCCCCGGCTCCACCCTTGGCCAGGTGCTTGAACGGCACCGAGTGGTAGAGGCGGGATCCTGCTTTGTGGACGGGCATGGCGTTGGCTCCGTTACAGGGTCGGGCGCCACGACAGGCTGGACGGCTCGGAGAGCCCCACCCCGTCGAAGCCATTCTCGGACGCGAGGTCCATGGCGTGGATGATGTCCTTGTACGCCACCGGGTTCTGGGTGGTGCTCTCGGCCGCGATCTCGATGTCGTTCTTGTTATCGAAGATCGGGTCCTTGCGCAGCGACGCCAGGGTCTTCTTGACCAGCTCCCAGTCGTATTCCTTCTCGACCTTCTTGGCGACGACCGGATCGATCGCCGCCGAGCTGACGCCGATGTAGATCATGTCGGGCTGGATCAAGACGGAGATCTTCGGCGGGATCTCGTCGGGCGGCGGCTCGTTGGAGCGAGCCTTGCCCTTGGGCTGGATCGTGATGCGGGAGATCTCGCTCCACACTGCGGTCACGAGCAAGAACGCCGTGAGGCAGCTCATCAGGTCGATGAAGGGGACGATGTTGAGCTCGACGTTCAAGCTCTTCTTGTCCCCGGTATCTATCGCGGCACCCATCGGGTCCTCCGTGAAAGCCCGTGCCGGCGCGCGCGCCGACCCGGGTGGGTCTCACAACGACGAGGGATGAATCAGCCCTGGGGCTGCTGCATCGACGCGCGGTGGTTGACGACCAGGTTCACCACCTGGACCGTCACCTCGTTGATGTCGTCGGACACCTGGGTGGTCTTGCCCTGGAGGAGCGAGTACCCGAGGAGGCCGATGAGCGAGGTGCCGATACCGAACGCGGTGCAGTTCAGGGCCTCCGAGATCGAGCCGGCGAGCTCGGTGGCCTTGTTGCCACCGTCGTCGGCGCCGACCGTCTTGAAGGCCTTGATCATGCCGGTGATGGTGCCGAGGAGACCGGCCATAACGGCGAAGTTCGAGAGCATCGCCAGGTACGGGGTGCGGGCGTTGACCTTGGGCAGCTCGCGGAGCGCCGCCTCGTCCATCGCCGCCTGGACCTCCTCGTCGCTCTTGTTGAACTTCATGAGGCCGGCCTGGACGATGCGGGTCATCGGGGTCGGGTTGCCGGAGCACACCTTGATGGCGCCCTGGACGTTGCCGGCCATGACCTGGCTCTTGAGCAGCGCCAGGAGCTTGTCCTTGTCGACCGACGCCTTGAACAGATAGACCGCCCGCTCCACGATGATGCCGATGATCACGATCGAGGAGATGAGGATGGGCCACATGCCCCATCCGCCTTCGTGGAACGCGGAAGAAATCGTCTGCAACATGGTCGTCTTGCCTCCAGGTACCGAGCGACGTGCGCGGTGGGAATAGAGTTTCGGTGGGCCTTTATGCAAGGACGGATCCACTCATGGAAGTTGCTGGAATTGATGGCTCGATCGGGATTCTCCCGGGTGGCAGATCGGGGCACAGCGCCGCGGCCCGAGGCGAAATGCCACGATCGTCACACCGGCGGGAACTTCGGGGCTTGGCCGGTGTCAGAGTTGCTCGGTGAAGATCAGCCGGTTCGTCTCGCTCACCGACATCGTCGTCGTCATCGTGGTGGCGGTGGTGTTGTTCCTGCCGCCGCGCCCGCTCGCGGCCCAGGCGGTGCCGAAGGTCGATGACACCGGGCGCACCGCGCTGGCGTTCGCCGAGGCGCGAGTCGTGGCGCGGCCGGGCGACGGCGACGCCGTGTACGACCTGGCCCGGCGGCTGACCGAGGCCAAGCAGTCGGACTGGGCGGTCCAGGCCGCGGCGGCCGCGGCGGCGGCGGCGCCGACCGCGCCGATGCGGTGGCGGGCCCTGCTGGCGGTGGCCATCGCCCACGTCGACCGCTTCGAGCCCAAAGACGGCCTGGCGTTCGCCGACCAGGCGCTGGCGGCGTGCGAGCAGAGCGGCGGCGCGTGCCCGAGCTGGGAGGCCCTCCGCCTCGAGCTGTACCAGCGCCACCTGGCCGCCGGCGTCCGGTCCGGGATCGACCCGCGCCAGGACCCGGTGCGGTTCCGCGAGGCCGGCGAGGCAGCCCTGCGCCAGGTCCGCACCACCGGCAGCGGCGTCGCGCCGACGCCCGCGCCCGCGCCGACGCCCGCGCCCTGAGTGGCTACTCGATGACCAGGTCGGCGACCAGGGGTCGGTGATCGCTGGCTTGCCGTGACAACAGCGTCTCGCCCCGGGTGATGCCATCGAGGCGAGCCGCGCCGCGCACGTAGATGCCGTCGAGGGCGCGCAGCGGCGCCCACGCCGGGAAGGTGCGGGGCCGGGGCTCGCTGCCGGCGAAGCCGTGGGGCGACAACCAGGTCGCCAGCGAGCCCCACACGTCGTTGAGGTCGCCGCCGATCACGACCGGCGTGTCGTGGTGGAGGCCGTACAGCGGGTGACTCTCGATGAAGTTGGCGACCTGGATGCGGCGCTCGTACTGGGCCAGCCCCAGGTGCATGTTGAACACGTGCAGCGTGTGGGCCCGGCCGTGATCGCGGATGCGGCACGCGACGTGGAGCGCGCTGCGCCGCTTCTTGGGCGGCACCGTCAGGTCGATGTTGCGCATCTCGTCGAGCGGAAACCGGCTCAGCACCGCGTTGCCGTAGGTGCCGCCGCCGCGCACCGTGACGTTGGGAAACCACGCGTAGTGGCGTAGGCCCAGGCCGTCGGCCAGCAGGCTGGCCTGGTGATCGCCGTTCGAGCGCTTGACCCCGGCGTCCACCTCTTGCAGCAGGATCACGTCGGCGGCGAAGTGCTCGAGGCAGGCGATGGTGCGGCCGGGATCGTAGCGCCGGTCGACGCCGCCGATGCACTTGTGGATGTTGTAGGTGACGACCCGGACCTTCACGCGGCGGCTCCCGGATCGAACCTCGCGACGACCAGCGTCATGTCGTCACCGATCGGCAGGCCGCCGAGGTGCGCGGCCAGCTCACCCGCCAACCGCCGCTGCACCGCGACCGGGTCGCGCTCGTCGTCGGCCAGCCGCTTGAGGACGCGCTGCAACCGCCGATCGCCGAACTGCTTGCCGTCTGCGCCATGGCACTCGACCAAGCCATCGGTGTACCAGACCACGACGTCGCCGGGAAGCAACGGGCGGGTCGCGACCTTGGCCACCACCTCCGCACCTGCGCCCAGCGGGTTGCCGCGGGCCACCAGCGCCGACAGCTCGATGGGGTCGCCGCCCGGCGCGGCGCGCGGCCGGCACACGTAGGGCGACACGTGGCCAGCGTTGGCGAAGTGCACCGCGCGCGCGCTTGGATCGAGCAGCGCCACGAAGCAGGTCAGGTGGAACCGACCGGCGCCGACCTGGCGCACCGCGCGATCGAGCTGCTCGAGCAGCTGCGACAGGTCGACCGGGCCGGTGGCCGCCGCCACGACCGCGTCGCACGCCCCGCGGGTCGCCGCCGTCACCATGGCCGCCGCGACGCCCGAGCCGGTGACGTCGCCGATGACGATCAACGTCTGGCCGTCGGCCAGCGCGTAGCGCGACCACCAGTCGCCGCCGCACTCGCTGGCGGGCTGCCACGAGCCGACCACGGTGATGTGCTGGTGCGAGCTGGGCTCCGGCCCCGGCACGAACCCGGCCTGGACCGTCGCCGCCAGGGCGACGTCGCGGACCAGCGCCGCCCGGGTCTCGACCTCGGCCGCGATGCGCACGTAGTCGAGCGCCGCCGCCGCCCGAGCGGCGATCGCCTCGAGGAACGCCAGCTCCACCGGGCGCGGCCCGCGGCGCCCGCCGCGCACGACCACCAGCAGGCCGACCAGCTCGTCGTGGCTCACCAGCGGCACCACCGCGTCGGCCGGGAAGGCCGCCAGCAGCGCGGTGGCCGAGGCCCGTAGGTCGGCCAGGTCGGGCTCGGCCAGGTCGGCCAGCGCCAGCGGTCGGCGCCGATCGGCCAACCACGGCCCCAACAGCGGATCGGGCGTCTGCGCCTCGGGCAGCGGCACCCCGTCGGCCCACCGCCACGACCAGTCGTCGGCGGCCGGGACGATCAGCCGCACCTGGTCGCCCAGCCCGACCTGGCACACCTCGGCGGTCAGCTGGCCCACGGCGTCGACCGCGCCCACCTCCCGCACCCGGATCGCGTACTGCGCCAGCAGCCGGTCGAGCGGCCCCTCGCCGGGCAGGCGGATCGACCAGCCGCGCGACACCAGGGCGACCGCGAGGCGCGCCCCCAGCCCGACGAGCGCCAGCGCCAGCGCGACCACCCACCACGGCCAGCCGTCCACGACCACCGCCGCCACCAGCCACGCCCCGACGCCGCCGAGGGACCAACCGAGGAACGCCACCGGCGCCCGGCTGTCGAGCGAGCGCGTGCGCAGCAGGTCGTCCTGGAAGATCGAGCGCAACGCCAGGAGCGCGCCCAGCGTCACGAACACCCAGCTCACCGGCGCGTAGCCGACGCCGTAGGCCAGGCCGATGTCGACCATGCCGAGGAACGAGCACGCCAGCGCGGTCAGGCCGCCCCACAGCTGCCGGCGCCGGGCCGGCACCGTCGCGGCCCGGGCGGCGCGCAGCGCCTCGACGAACGCGGCGACCGAGGCCAGGGTGATGACCGCCACCGCCGGCGGCACCAGCGGCCCGGCGGCGAAGAACCGGAGCCCCGACGGCGTGACGATCACGTGATCGACCGCCGCGGCGGTGGCCAGCCCGAGCACCAAGAACCCAGCCGACACCACGGCCGACACCACGACCACCGGTCGGTACGCCCGCAGCCGATCGGCCAGGGCCAGCTCGAAGACCATCGCCGCGGTCGACGCCAGCGGGACGAACGCCGTGCCGAGGCGGAAGAACGCCGCCGCGGCCGCGTCGGTGGGCGCCGCCACCGCCAGCCCGAACGCCACCACGTACGGGAGCATGGCGCCGGTGAACAGCAAGATCGGGATGCGGAAGCGCGGCGCGCCGCGCATCACCAGCGCGTACACGAACACCGCCCCCAGCGCGCTCGCCGCCACCAGGAAGGGCAGGCCGACCAGGCGCAGCACGTAGTTGTCGGCGTCGAGCAGGGGCGACATGGACCGCCGTGACCACAATAGCCGGACCGGCGCGCGGCGCGGGTGTACAATCGCCGCCGATCGACTCGCGCGCTCCCGTGGCAGCCCCCCTCGTCGTCGCCCCGCCTGGATGTACCCGCCCCCGCTCGACGGTGGGCGCCGGGGCCCGCCGTGGCTGACGACGTGCGGAGCCGGCCCCGTGGCGTGAACCTGCCGTTGCCGCCGCCGGCGGCCGACGGCGACGAGCCGATCAGCCGGGTGCGCATGAGCGGCCTGGTGTCGGACCACACCGCGCGCGCCGTGCCGGTGCTACCGGTGACGCCGTGGGAGCTCGACGACCCCACCGACGAGGATCGCAGCGGAGACGTGGCGGTGCCCGAGGCGTTGGCGGCGGCCCAGCGCGCCGATCGCCGCACCATCGCCGGCGTCAAGAGCGCGCGCCGCCTGCCGCTCACCGCCGACGAGAGCGCGCCGGTGCCCCGGTTGCCCGAGGCCGACCCGCCGCGCCTGCCGGGCCCGCCCGAGCCAGCGCCGCCCAGGCTGCCGCCGCTCCCCGCGGTCGCCGCGCGCGCCGCCGCCCCGGCCCGCCTGCCGTTGCGCCCGGCCGCGCCTACGCCGTCGAGCGGCCACCCGCTACCCCGCCTGGCGCGCCCGGCCCGGGCGGCGCCGACCGTCGAGCCGCCGCCGCCGGCCACGCCGCCGCGCTCGCCAGCCGCGCCTGACGCACAACCGAGCGCGCGCGCGCGCACCCCGGCCAGCCCGGGCCGCATCATCGCCGGCCGCTACAAGATCCTCGATCGCATCGGCGTCGGCGGCATGGGCAAGGTCTACAAGGTCAGCCACACCCAGCTGTCCAAGACCTTCGCCCTCAAGGTCATCGGCGAGAACCTGGCCGACACCGACGAGGCCCGCGAGCTGTTTTACCGCGAGGCCCGGCTGGCCAGCGCCGTCAACCACCCCAACATCACCTCCGTCGTCGACTTCGGCGAGGACCCCGACGTCGGCGCGTTCATGGTGATGGAGTTCGTCGAGGGTGAGCCCATCCATCGCGTGCTGCGCCGCGAGACCCGCCTCGGCGTGCGCATGGCGTGCGAGATCATCTTGCAGGTCGCCGACGCCCTGCACTACGTCCACAGCCAGGGCATCGTCCACTGCGACATCAAGACCGAGAACATCCTGCTGACCGAGCAGCCCGGCACCAAACGCCGCCAGCTCGTCGTCAAGCTGCTCGACTTCGGCCTGGCCCGGTCGCTCACCGGCGGGCGCAGCTCGGGCCCGCTGTCGGGCACGCCGCACTACGTCTCGCCCGAGCGCATCCGCGGCGACGCCGCCACGCCGTCGTCGGATCTGTACGCCCTGGGCATCTTGTTCTACGAGCTCATCACCGGCGCCGTGCCGTGGGACGGCGCGGTGTCGACCATCCTGGCCGGCCACCTGGACCAGCAGCCCGCCCCGCCGTCCCAGCTCGTCGCTGGTCTCGACCCGGCGCTCGAGACCCTGATCATGCGGGCCCTCGCCAAGACCCCGGCCGATCGCCACAAGGACATGGCGGCGTTCATCTACGAGCTGCGCACCGTCATGGACATGCTCGGCTTTGGCCACCGCCGCCGCGGCCCCGGCAAGCGCGTCGTCATCGAGCGCAGCAAGAACGAACGCGACGCCCTGGCGGCCCGCGCGCTCGACGCCTGTCGCCTGCCGCTGGCCCTCATCTCCCGCGACGGCATCATCCTGGTCGCCAACCCGGCGTGCGCCCGCTTCGTCATGGGCATGGTCGTGGAGATCGAGGGCCTGCCCCTGGCCTCGACGCCGCTGGCCACCGCGTGGAAGAGCCTCGAGGCTGACCTGGCGCGCGCCGCCTCGTCGAGCCCGGTCCGCCGCGTCCTGGAGATCGACATCCCCAACGCCGCGCCCCAGCGCCTCCTGGTGTGGCTCGATCCGTGCGCCGACGGCGTCCTCCTCGGCGTCCAGCCCCTCGAGCCCTGACCCGTCTTCGCGGTGGGCGGCGTGGTGGACGAGCGGCGCGGCGCATGCCCCTGCGCACCGGCGCCAGCGGACCGCCAACCGGCCCGGGCAGACCGCACGCTGCCGCGGTATGCTGCCCCGATGCGGGCGAACCTGGTGGTCGCGGTCGGGGTGGCCGTGCTGGTCACCGGTTGCGGCGAGCGATGCGCCAAGGTGCAGACTGCCCGCGCCGCGCTGGCCGCGCGACCGGTGGCGACCGCGCCCAGCCCCGACGTCCGCGTCACGCTGCCGTTGGCCCGGGCCAACGCCCTCATCGCCGAGCTGCTCGCCAGCGCGCCGCTGGCCATCCCGCTGACGCTCCCGGCCCTGGGCCCCATCCCGCTGCAGCTGCCCCGCGACCTCACCGCCCGGGCGCGCGCCGTCGAGCTTCGCCCGGGCCCCGCCGACCGGATCCGGTTCGCCATCGAGGTGGAGATCGTCGACGCGGCTGTACCGCTGGTGACGCTCGCGGTCGTCGCCGAGGTCGCCCCCGAGGTGGTGCGTAGCGACGGCACCGTCGCCCTCGAGGTCGGCCTCCGCCCAGCGGATCTGGTCGCGCTCAGCCCGACCCTGGGCGACGGTGCCACCGCCGCGCTGGGAGCCGCGGTGGCGCGATGGCTGCCGCCGGCCGTGCGGGCACGTGTCCCACCGGCCCTCATCGCCGCCGCGGCCGGCGAGCTCGCCACCTACCTTACCGGTGCCGCCTACCAGGGCCTGCGCGCGACGCTGCTGCGCCGCCTGGGCGAGGCGACCCGCCTGCGGCTGCGCCTGCCCGACGTCCCCATCGCCGACGTCCAGCTCCGCTCGACGACCACCCCGGCGGCCGTGCTGGTCGAGCTGCGGACCGGCCTGCCGATCCGGCATGGCTTGGGCCCCGCGGGCCCGGTCGCCGACGACATCGACGTCACGATCGCCGCCAGCGCCGTCGCCGAACTCGCCAACTGGGCGGTCGCCGAGGGGCCGGCGCCGCGCTGGTACGATCGCAGCCTGACCCCGACCCCGACCGGCCAGTTCCGGCCGCGCTTCGACTACGTCGCCTCCGACCTCGACCATCCCTGGAAGGTCCACGTCCTCCAAGAACGCGGCGGCTGCTCCTACTTCCGCGTCGGCGTCAGGATCTCGATCCAGTTCGCGAACGACCAGCTCCGCGTCACCGCGCAAGACCGCCAGCTCGAGCGCGCCATCGCGTCACCCGTGCTCGAACTCGCAGCCCGGGCCAAGTACGCCCTGGTCGGCTCGATCGATCAGAGCCGCCGGCACGCTGCCCAGGTCAATCTCACCATCGCAGGCCGGGCCGTCACCACCCGCACGACCCGCGTCGAGCTCGTCGACCACCAACTGCGCGTCGGCCTCGCCCTCACCCTGGCGCCCGCCGCTCCCTGACCAGCCTCCGATCCCCGCCCCCAATCGCCTCCGAACCACCGTCGCCGCCGATCCCCGACCGCCAAGCGCCCCCGCACCGAACCACCGTCGCCGCCGACCTCGCGCCAGGGGCGCC
>JAWKQV010000012.1:0-256318 GCA_041389965.1 Kofleriaceae bacterium
CAGACCGAGTGCTTTCCGTCGCGCTGACCCGACCGCGCGGGTCGGCCCGGCGCGGGTCGGCCCGGCGCGGGTCGGCCGGGCGCGGGGGCGCCGACCCCGGTCGAGATCGGCGGCCCCGGTTCGCCTGACCGTCGGCCGTGCGGCTGGCGGAGGTCGTCTGCGGTCGCACCCTGGTCAGCACGCGCCAGGCCGCGGCGCTTGTGCGACGCCCGGCGGTACCGTACAACCGGGGCCGTGAGTCGCCGCGCGTTCCTGTCTTCCCTGGCCCCCTTCGCGGTCGGCCTTGGTCTCGCGGTCATCGGCGGGAGCGCTCGCAGCGCCGCCGCGCAGCCCAAGCCCAAGGTCGAGCGCGCCTGCAACGTCTCGGCGATCCCGCTGTCGGTCGGCAACAGCTGGACCTACGAGCAGGTCCAGGCGCCGCCGGAGTTCCAGCTCAGCCCCGCCGCGGTCCGGTTCACGCCGTTCCCGCCGGCCAAGCTGGTCATCAAGGTGACCGCCGTCGAGACCACCGGCGACACGACCAAGGTCACCCTGTCCGAGGACTCCGACGGACGGGTCCACTCGACGTGGGTCACCTGTACCCGCGCCGGCGGCTTCCAGGTCGCGCCCGACTCGTTCTGGTTCAACGGCGAGCCCGGCACGACGTTCGGGCTCGAGCTGGGTGACGTGGCCCGGCCCGGCAAGACGCTGTTTCTCGCCGGCGGCAAGCTGGCCAACGAGCCCGAGTGGCACGACGACATGACCGCGACCTGGAAGCACGCGGCGACCGCCAAGGCCGCCCCGCCGATGCGCAGCGGGACCCTCTCGGTGACCCGCCGGGTGGTGACCCTGCCGTCGGAGCTGGTGTCGAGCAAGGCCGGCCAGTGGAAGGCGACCAAGCTCGGCATCGAGAACACCATCGTGGTGACCATCACGCCGGAGCCGCCGGCCCCGCTGAAGGTGATCCCGCCCCAGGTCAGCTACCTGTACGTCGCCGACAAGGTCGGCGTGGTGCAGGTCATCAACAGCTTCGGCCAGATGTTCGTCCTGACCGACGTCACCGTGCAGTGATCCGGGCGTGACCCGCCCGACGGTGCGGCTGGCGCCGGCCCACCTCGAGCGCGTGGCGCGCGCGGTGCGGCGCGGGCACCCGTGGATCTACGATCGCGCGGTCGGAGCCACGACGGCCGCCCCGGGCGAGGTCGTGGTCGTCTGGGCCGAGGCCGCCCTGGGCTGTGGCTTCGTCGATCCCGACGCGCCCATCCGCGTCCGCATCCTCGACGCCGACCCCGACGCCCCCCTCGACGGCCCCTGGGCCAGCGCCCGGGGTCGCGCCGCCGCGTCGCGCCGCCGCGGCCAGCCCGCCCTGGCCGAGACCGACGCCGTGCGCGCGGTCCACGGCGAGAACGACGGCCTGCCCGGCCTGACCATCGACGTCTACGCCGGGACCGCGGTCGTGGTGTTCGACGGCGCCGCCGCCGCGGCGTTCTGGCGGCCCCGGCTCGACCACGTCATCGCCGGGCTGAGCGACGGTGGCGTCGCCGTCGCTCGGCGCTGGATCCGCGGCGTGCGTGGGACCCGCGGCGGCGGCGCGGGTGACGGCGGTCCCCAGGTGCAGATCCGCGAAGGCGCGGCCGGGTACACCGTCGACGTGCACGCCGGCCAGAAGACCGGCTTCTTCCTCGACCAGCGCGGCAACCGCGCCCGGGTCGCCGCCCTGGCCGGCGACGCCCGGGTCTTGAACCTGTTCGCGTACACCGGCGGCTTCTCGGTCGCCGCAGGGTTGGCGGGCGCCCGCGCGGTCACCAGCGTCGACCTGGCGCCGGCTGCGGTCGCGGCGGCCGACCGCCACTGGCGGGCCAACGGGCTGGCACCGGCGAGCCACGAGGCGGTGACCGCCGATTGCTTCGAGTTCCTGGCGGCCGCGGCCGCCGCCGGCCGGGCCTGGGACGTGGTGGTGGTCGACCCACCCAGCTTCGCCGCCAGCGAAGCAGCCCGGCCCAGCGCCCTGGCCGCCTACCAGCGCCTCAACCGGGCTGCGCTGGCCGTGACGGCCCCCGGCGGACTGCTGGTCGCGGCGTCGTGCTCGAGCCACATCACCGAGCCCGATCTGCGTGGGGTCCTGGCGGCGGTCGCGACCGCGGCCGCGCGCCCGGTCCTGGTCATCGACAGCCGGGGCCCCGAGCCGGACCACCCCACGCTGCCAGGCTTCCCGGAGGGGCGGTATCTGAAAGCGCTGTTCGCCGCCGTGTCAACCGTCGCGATCTCTCAATCTCGCGGCCGTGCCCCAGGTGACACTCGCCCGGCACGATCGACCCGCCCGCGCTAGTTCACGGTTGACCACCTCTGCCCACCTCCGCTACGAAGTCACTCTATGCGTGTTTCTCGCCTCGCCCTCCGGTCTGTTCTGGCCCTGGCTTTCTTCTGCGCCGGTGGCATCGCCCTGTCGGGCTGCTCGGGCGGAGGCGGCACCGGCCTCTCCGAGTGCGAAGACGGCCTCGACAACGACGGCGACCTGCTGATCGATGAGCTCGACCCGGCGTGCATCGCCGGCGCGACGCGCGAAGCCGAGGACCCGGTGAAGGCCTGCGTCGACGGCCTCGACAACGACGGCGACGGCCTGATCGACGGCGCCGACCCGGGCTGCACCGGCGCCGAGGACGACGACGAGTTCAACCCCGGCCCGCCGGCGTGCAACGACGGCGTCGACAACGACGGCGACGGCCGCATCGACTACCCCAACGACCCGGGCTGCCTCAACGCCAACCAGGAGAGCGAGGCCGACGACTGCCCCGACGGGCCCAACTGCCCGCAGTGCTCCGACGGCGTCGACAACGACGGCGACGACCGCACCGACTTCCCCAACGACACCGGCTGCGCGACCGCCGCCGATGACGACGAGTTCATCCTCGACACCAGCGCGTGCGGCGTGGGCACGCCGGTGGCGTTCCTGCCGGCCGACGGCATGGTGTCGGGCACCATCGGCACCGGCGTGTCGGGGCTGACCTCGCCGACCTGCGGCGGCCGCGGCAAGGAGTCGGTCTACGTGGTCCAGATCGATCGCCCGGTCACGATGGTGGCCACCACCGACAACCCGGGCACCATGTTCAACTCGGTGCTCTACCTGCGGTCGTCGTGCCGCAACGAGGCCACCGAGCGGGCGTGCAACGACGACATCAGCCCGTCCAACACCCGCTCGACCCTGACGGTCGACCTGACCCCGGGCGTGTACTTCCTGGTCGTCGACGGACGGGACCTGGCCTCGTCGGGCGCGTTCGTCTTGAAGGTCAACTTCTATGTCGGCGCCGGCGAGACCTGCGCCGACATGTCCGAGTGCGCCCCCGGCTACCTGTGCCGCGCGGTGCCGCCGTCGACCACCACCACCTGCGAGCGGCCGGTGTGCAGCGACGGCCGCGACGACGACGGCGACGGCCTGACCGATTTCCCGAACGACCCCGGCTGCACCGACGCCGACGACAGCGACGAGACCGACACCTGCCCCGGCGCCGGCTGCCCGGCCTGCGGCGACGGCGTCGACAACGACGGCGACGGCTTCACCGACTTCCCGGACGACATCGGCTGCCAGTCGGCGTCGGGCGACAGCGAGATCGACTGCGTCACCGAGACCGACCCGCTGGTGATGGTGACCCAGCCGGTCTACACCGGCACCACGGTCGGCGCGACCAACGACCACCGGCCGACCTGCGGCTCGACGACCAACACCGCGCCTGACGTGGTGCACTACATCGATCTCCAGGTGCCGGTCCAGACGCTGACCATCACCACGGTCAACACCTGGGACTCGGCCATCTCGGTCCTCGACTCGACCTGCGGCACCAGCCTGGCCTGCGCCGATCCCAACACCCTGACGCTGACCGCGGTCGCCCCCGGCGCCTATGGCATCGTGATGGACGGCTGGGGCACCGGCTCGGGCGCGTACACGATGACCATCCGCGGCGACCTGACCGCCGGGGCCGATTGCGAGGACCCGCTGGTCGCGTCCGGCGTCCTGCTGTGCCCCTCGGGCTACGCGTGCCAGGGCACCGCCGGCAGCCGGACCTGCCAGCCGGCCGGCTGCAACGACGGCACCGACGACGACGGCGACGGGCTCATCGACTATCCCAACGACCCGGGCTGCACCAGCCCGTCCGATCCCGACGAGACCGACGACTGCCCGAGCGGCCCCACCTGCCCGGTGTGCAGCAACGGCATCGACGACGACGGCGACGGCCAGACCGACTACCCCACGGACCTGGGCTGCTCGGCCGCCAGCGGCACCACCGAGGTCGGCTGCGCCATCGAGACCGACCCGCTCATCCAGATCACCGCCCCGGCCACCTCGGGCACCACGGTCGGCGCGTCCAACAGCCTGACGCCGACCTGCGGTTCGTCGAGCCACACCGCTCCGGAGCGGGCGCACATGCTGAGCCTGCGGATCCCGGTGCGGACGTTGGCGGTGAACCTGACGTCGAGCTTCGACGCCGCGACGTCGCTCACCGACGCCACCTGCGGCACCACCATCCAGTGCTCGGACCCCAACAGCTTCACCCGCACCAACCTCGCCGCGGGCACCTACGGGATCATCGTCGACGGCTGGGGCACCGGCAGCGGCACGTACACGCTGAACGTCAGCGCGACGCTCAACGCCGGCGACTCGTGCGAGGACCCGCTGGTCGCCGCCGGGGTCATCTCGTGCCCGACCTCGTTCGCGTGCTCGGGCCCGGCCGGCACCCGGACCTGCCAGATGGCGGCCTGCGCCGACGGCATGGACAACGACGGCGACGGCCGCACCGACTACCCGGCCGATCCGGGCTGCGTCAACAGCTCGGACAACGACGAGGCTGACAACTGCCCCTCGGGCCCCGGCTGCCCGCAGTGCAGCAACGGCCTCGACGACGACGGCGACGGCCAGACCGACTACCCGACTGACACCTCGTGCGTGGCGGCGTCGGACAACACGGAGCTGGGCTGCGGCGCCGAGACCGACGACGTCACCTTCATCACCGGGCCGGCCACGTCGGGCACCACCGTCGGCGCCTCGAACAGCCTCATCCCGACCTGCGGCTCGTCGGTCACCCAGACCGCCCCCGAGCGGGTCCACCTGCTCGACCTGGCGGTGCCGGTGTCGTCGCTGACCGTGAACCTCACGTCCAGCTTCGACGCGGCGACCTCGATCCTCGACGGGACCTGCGGCAGCACGCTGCAGTGCTCGGACCCCAACAGCTTCACCCGCACCAACATGGCCCCGGGCCGGTACGCCATCTCGGTCGACGGCTGGAGCTCCGGCAGCGGCACCTACACGCTGAACCTGGCTGGCACCCTGGCGCCCAACGGCAGCTGCGCCGACCCGCTGGTCGCCGCCGGCGTGCTGACGTGCCCCAGCGGCTACGCCTGCGCCGGCCCGGCCGGCAGCGAGGTCTGCACCCCGGCCGCCTGCAACGACGCCATCGACGCCGACGGCGACGGCTTCCCGGGCTACCCGACCGACCCCGGCTGCACCGGCCCCAACGACAACGACGAGACCGACGACTGCCCGACCGGCCCGAACTGCCCGGTGTGCAGCAACGGCGCGGACGATGACGGCGACGGCCTGACCGACTACCCGATGGACTTCGGCTGCTCGGCCGCCTCGGGCACCACCGAGGTCGCGTGCGCGGTCGAGACCGATCCGCTCGGCACGGTGACCGCGCCACTGACCACCGGCACCACCGTCGGCGCAGCCAACAACTTTACGCCGACCTGCCAGTCCAGCTCGCTGGGCGACCGGGTCTACTTCCTGTCGCTCACCGTGCCGGTCGCGACGCTGCGGGTCGACACCGAGAACTCGACGCTGACCGACACCATCCTGATGGTGACCGGGCCGACCTGCGGGCTGCCGCCGATCGCCTGCGACGACGACAGCGGCACCACGCCGGCGCTGTCGTCGCTCATCAACCTGACCAACGTCGCCGCGGGCAACTACGCCATCGTGGTGGACACCTACGGCTCGGCCACCCCCAACGCGTTCAACCTGAACGTCCGGGGGACCATCGCCTCGGGTGTCGCCTGCACCGATCCGCTGGTGGCCGCGGGCGTGCTGGCGTGCGCCGCCGGCACCACCTGCCAGGCTGGCGTGTGCAGCCCGTGACGGGTTTTCCCAGCTAGACCGCCCCGTCCCCACCGCGCCCGGCCGTCCGCCGGGCGCGGGTCGTTTCGGCCCACGTGCGCTACGGACTCCGCCCGACCTCCCCAAGTTCGCGCAAATCCTGCGAGGACGCGCACAGGAGAGTGACGCGACGGGTAGGTGACCCGATCACCTCAGCCCCGCTAGGCCGGGTTCGGATAGTGTGCAGAGGTGATGAGGTCCTGTGTGGTTTGCCGAGTTCCGGCCGAGACCAACCTGTGTGAGTCGTGTTCCGACGACCTCGACACGCCGCCGGCGTTCGTAGCTGAACAGATCCTCTCGACCGCCGTGAAGCCGCGCGACGCCGCGCTGGTCGATCGGTGGGGGCGCGTCCATCGCCTGGAGGCGTCGACCACCATCGGCCGCGTCCCCAGCGCGCGAGGCGTGGCCATCATGCACGGCGTGGTGTCGCGCCAGCACGCCGAGATCAACCGGCACCAGGATGGCTCGTGGCGGCTGGTCGACGGCGGCTCATCCAACGGCACCCGGCGCAACGACCAGGTGGTGACCGAGGTGGTCACGCTGGCGTCGGGAGACCGCCTGACCTTCGGCGCGGTCGGCCTGTACTTCGTCCGCGACGACGGCGACCTGCCCGACGCGTCGCCCGAGGAGGTCGCGTCGGTCACGGTGCGCCCCGAGGCCGCCCTGCCCGGCCTGGTCGAGCGCAGCGACCCCGACGAAGACACCTACTCGGGCATGCCGGCGGTCGAGCTGCGCTTCCTCGAAGCGCCCAGCGGTGGTGGCGGCTACCTCGAGGTGCGGACCCGGCGGGTCCAGCTCACCGACACCCAGTTCGAGATGCTGTTGATGATGGCGCGCCGCATGGCCAGCGAGGCCACGGTGCCCGAGGTGGTGCGGGGCTTCGTGCCGACCGGCCAGCTGATCGCCGATCTGCCGTGGGACACCCACGCGCCGTCGGAGAACCACCTCAAGCAGCTGGTGCGGCGGGTCCGGAAGGCGCTCGAGCAGGCCGGCATCGGCAACCTGATCGAGTCGCGGCGCGGCTTCGGCTACCGCATGCGGGTGATGCCGTCGGGCTCGGTCGAGCCGGTCGGCACCTGACCAGGCGCGCGCCGCGGCGCCCGCGGGCTACAGGTCGTGCGGCATGGCCCGCCGCGGCGCCCGGAAGTAGCGCAAGGGCGAGTACGACAGGAAGTTCGACACCCGCGACGTGTACAGGTCGGCGTAGTCACCGACCTGCTCACCGAACCGCGAGTTCTCGTTGCCCTCGCGCAACACCGACCCCCAGTACGGGTTGAACGCGTGCTCGGTGGCCCCCTCGAGGGACTCGACCTCCTCGGCCATCAGCCGGGCCCGGTCGCGCAGCCGATCGAGGCTGGCCTTGATCTGGCGGCGGGTCTGATCGAGCCGCGCCACCAGGTCGGCCGGGATGGCCGGCAGCTCGGGCGTCCGCCCGGGCTCGGCCGCGCCGCGCACCGGCCCCGGCAAGCCGAACGCGCCAGGCTGGGCCGCCGCGGCCCGCTCGGCGGCGACGTGCGCCGATGCCAGCGTCGCGGCCACGCCGCCGCGCGGCTCGGCGTCGATCATCGCGGTGGCGCCGGCCACCACCGCGGCCACCGACGGGACGCCCGGGCTGATGGTCCCGGCGGCGTGCAGCGCCGATGCGTCCTCGTACAGCCGCTGGACCCGCTTGAGCCGCAGCGCCTGGAAGTCGATCTCCGACTCGAGGTTGCGGCGACGTCGGTCGAGCAGCTCGAGGTCGTCGATCTGGTTCTCCAGCCGGTCGGCCACCGCGATCTCGCGATCCAGCTCCTGGATGATCATCGCGGTGCGCCACATGTGCTGCTTGCGCAGCCGCAGGATGTCGCCGTAGATGTGATCGCCGATGTACAGGACGTTCTCGCCGCGGATGTCGATCATGGCCTCGAAGGCCTCGACGTTGCCGCCCTGGTAGACCCGGTCGCGCTGGAGGTGGGTGACCTCGCCCGGCACGACGCCGCCGGTGGCGGGATCGAGCGCGACGAACGGCCGGTGCTCGTTGAAGAAGGCCGGCTTGGCCCCGCCGACCATGACCCAGTCGAAGTAGTGGCGCCACGACGGGTACGGCAGCGGGCTGTCCTCGAGGAGGAACCGCATGACCGCGTCGGTGTAGTCGTACAGCGAGTTGGTGAGCAGGAACAGCTTCTTGCCGGAGCTGCGCAGCTTGTGCAGGGTCTCGGGCAGCTCGGGATCCTTGACGATGTAGGCCGCGAGGTCGGCCTTGATCACCGACTTCAGCGTGTCGTCGCGGTGGGCCTCGTCGATCGACAGCCGGATGTCGTCGAACAGCTTGGCGAAGTCGATCGGCGGGCCGCCGACGGCGAGGCGCTGCTCGAACCAGTCGACCAGGGTCAGGTACATCACCGCCTCGGGCAGCCCGAACAGCGTGTCGATCCACTCGTAGCGCTCGCTCGACAGGTTGACCCGCTCGTTGCGGTACAGCGCGCGGCGCTCCTCCGAGGCCAGCATGCGGAACCCGTGGTAGCAGCGGCCGACGTGGCTGTGCCGGTCCATCTTGAAGACGTTGCCCAGCTTGCGGTCGACCATCAGGCCGCGGATCGCCCGCGCCGGCTCGTAGGTCAGGCGGCGGATCTCGTCGGGGTAGCCGTGCTTGTCGCACAGCTTGCCGAGGGTCAGCTCGATCGACAGCTGCTCGAGCTTGTCCTGGTGGTACAGCGCCAGCGTGTAGTCCATGTCGAAGCCGATCAGCTCGACCTGGTCCATGCGCAGGTTGCGGTTGCAGAACACTCGCCGGCGGCGAGCGACGTCGATCTCGGTCGGGGACTCGGCGACCACGGCGCGGAGCTGGGCCTCGAGGTCGTGCGGTGCGGGCATCCGGTGCGAGTCTAGCAGGCCGGACCTGGCTGCGGCGCCGGTGCGCCGCCCGGCGCTGGCCACCGCACCGAAGACCCGGGGCGGGACCGCTCCGGATCCCGCCCCGGCCGACCCGGTGACGCTGGCCGGCGTGCGCTACCATCGCGCCATGGCCGAGACGGCGTACCCCGACTGGAACCGCTCCCCCGACCCCTTCGTCGAGCTGATCTCGGCGGCCGCGCTGGCCGCCCGCGTGGCCGAGCTGGGCGCCGCCATCACCGCGGACTACCGGGCCGCCGGCGTCGGCGACGACGTGGTGGTGCTGGGCGTGCTCAAGGGCTCGGTGCTGTTCATGGCCGACCTGGTGCGCCAGATCGCCCTGCCGGTGACGCTGGACTTCATCGGCGTGGCCTCGTACGGCGACGCCACCGAGTCGTCGGGCGTGGTGCAGATCACCCAGGACCTGACCCGCCCCATCGCCGGCAAGCACGTGCTGGTGGTCGAGGACATCGTCGATACCGGCCACACGCTGACCTACCTGCTGGCCAACCTGCGCACCCGCGGCCCGGCCTCGGTCAAGCTGTGTTCGCTGTTGCACAAGCCCGAGCGCAGCGAGCGCGAGGTCGCCATCGACTACCTCGGCTTCACCATCCCCAACAAGTTCGTCGTCGGCTACGGCCTCGACGTGTCCCAGCGCTACCGCAACCTGCCCTACCTCGGCTACGTCGCGGGCGCATGACCGCTGCCGCCCCGCCGCCCACCGACACGGACGCGCTCGGGACCGAGGCCGACGCGGGGGCCGCCCCGAGCCGCACCGGCGACGACGCGCTGACGCCGGCGCGTCCGCGGGGCGATGGCGACACCGCGCCGGCCGCCGCCGCCCAGGCCGACGACACCACCGCCGGCGACGATGACGGCGCCGCTGGGCCGGCGTGGCCGACCGCGCCGCCGACGACCGACGCCGAGCTGCGGGCCAGCCTCGACGGGCCGCTGGCGCCGCGCCCGCCCCGGACCGCCACCGCGCCCGACCTCGATGGACCGCGCCGGTCGCGCCGCTGGCCGGCGCTCTTGGCTGCGGGCGGTACGGTCATCACGCTGGTCGCGGTGCTGATCGTGCTGGGCAAGCTCCACGCCCAGCGCTACGCGCTGCGGTGCCACGCCAAGGAGGTCGTCGCCGAGCGGGGCCGGAGCTTCCCACCCTGGGGCTGGCAGCGCCTGGGCGGCCCGGCCTGGCAGCCGATCGCGATCCCGCCCGACGCCGAATGTACCGCGCACGAGACCGGCGATCCGGCCGAGCTCGAGGGATGGTTTCTGACCCACCTGACCGAGCAGGCCACCCGCAAGTTGTCGGGCGACGGCCCGGGCGATCTCGATCGGGCCGAGCGCGAGCTCGAGCAGGCCCTGCTCCTGGCGCGCTCGCCCGAGCGCCGCGACCTGCGCAAGGAGCTCGAGCGGCTGCGCGGCGACGTCACCTACTGGCGCGCGACCGCCAAGCTCAAGGCGGCCGCCGCCACCCTGGCCCAGGCGGCCACTGACTTCGACGCCGCCGCGGCGCAGCGCCCGCGCCACGCCGCGGATCCCGGCCGCTGGGCCGCCTTCGCCCGCGCCGTGGCCGACACGCTGGTGGCCGGCCCCGACGGCCAGCCGGCCTCGGTCCCGACGGCGCCGTCCCGTCCGCTGGCGCCCGCCGGCGTGGCGTTGCCGGTCGAGCCGGGCCCGGCCGAGCAACCGGTCGACGCCGGGGTGCCGGTCGACGCGCGCTCGACCCTGCCGACCGGCGGCGTGCTGATGTAGCGCGCTAGCGCCGGCGCCGGCGCCGGCCGGCCACCGCGGCCAGCACGCCGAGCCCCAAAAGCGCCGCGGCCCCGCCGTCGCGGCCCGGGGTGGTCCCGGTGCTGCAGCACCCGCCGGTGTCGCTGCCCGCGCCCGGGCCGCCCTCGCACTGGACGTCGCCGACCTGCTCGGGGAACGGCTTGCCGACGCCGGTGGTCACCACGTCGTCGATGATCCAGCCCAGGGCGCCGACCCCACCGTCGGTGACGATGCGGAAGCGCAGCTGGAACGTCTTGCCGGACAGGCGCGTGCCCAGATCGAGGGTGACGCGGTCGGTGCCCGGGGCCGACGGGTTCTGCGCGACGTAGGCGTCGCGGCCCGGCAACGGGTTGTCCGACTGATCGGTGATGGTCCCGGTGTAGCCCGGGGCGGCCACGGTCGAGATGTCGTCCCAGGTGGCGCCGCCGTCGGTGGTCACCTCGATCACGCCGCCGTCGAAGTTGACGACGCCGCCAGGCTGCAGCGACGACTCGAACTCGAAGCGGTGGTCGAACGCGATGGTGACCGCCCCGGAGCCGGCCCGGAGCGGCGGTGACACCAGCGCGGTGTCGCTGCCGCTGCCGACGTCGCGCCCGTGCCAGGCGCGGTCGAGCGCCGACTGCGCCTCCTGGCGCCACACGTGGTCGGCGCCGCCGCCGTCGAGGCTCCACACCGAGGGGATCGCGTCGAAGTGATCGGTGGCCGACGCCGCCGGCACGTCGTCGACGTTGAGGCGCAGCGGCACCGGCACGGTCAGGTGCTCGACGCAGCTGCCGGCGGCGTCGACCGCCAGCTCGACCTCGCCGGCGATGGCCTCGCCGCCACCGCTGGCGAGGGTGACCTCGAAGGTGGCGGTGGTCGAGGCCGCCGCGTCGAGGCTGGCCACCGCGATGGGCCCGCCGGTGACGGTGAGGCCGGGCGGCCAAGCCGGGCGGCCGACACCGTCGGCGGTCAGGCCCCAGCGCGCCGACGTTGTCGACCGGCACCGTCAGCGTGCCGCGATCCTCCGACGTCGAGCACGCCGTCGCCGTCGCAGTCCTCGGTGAGGTCAGGGTCAGCTCGACGATCACCGCGTTGCCCTGGACCTACTGAAGCTCTCTCGACGATGCCCTCGAAGGTGTCGGAGTCGCGCGAGGCGAGACGGCGCAGCTGCCGGCCGCGCCGGGCGAAGGCCGCGGCCAGGGTCGCCTGATCGGCGGCGTTGGTGGCCCGCGCCGCCACCAGAGCGCGTCGCGCACCTCGGTGCGGTGGCGTCGGGCGGGCCAGCAGGAGCGGTCACGACGTACCCTGGCCCATCCGCCGACGCAGCTCGTCGAACGGCACGCCGGGTTGGCCTGTTGGGCGCCACATGACCTCCACGGCATGGTGGCCTCGCCGGCGTTGTGGACCTCGGAGTTCCGGAGCGCCGTTGTCGCTGCGCGGCTGGTCGGGCAAGGCCGCGCTGTCATCATGGCCCCGAACGTCAGGCCGTTGCAGGTGGTGTCGACGGTGTACGGGAAGCGGCGGATGCCGAAGTACGAGTCGCTGTTGGCCGCGGCGTAGTTCGACAGCCCGTACGTGCCGGTGAGGTCGTCGCCGAGCGCGGGCGGTGAAGTGCAGCGCGATGAAGTCACCCACCCTCGCTCATCGCGCCGCACATCGCGGTGCCGCACAGCGACAGGCAGTGGTGGACACGTAATGGCCGAACTCGTGGGCCACCACCAGCGCGTCCAGGTCGGCGATCTCGGCATCGATGGTTCAATGCATAAGCCGCGCTGACCGGGCCCGCCGCGAGCGACGTGCGCAGGGCGGCGCCCGCCCGCCAGGCCCATCGACAGCGCCGGGATGGTCACGCCGGTGGTGTTGGCGTCGTCGGTCATGTTCATCGGGCTGGTGCCGGTGTTGTTGGCGAGCACCGCGCCGATGGCGCCGGCCTGCGGCGTTTGCGACCTTGCGCTCCGAAGGTGCGACCCACGATCGAGCAGGACGATCTTGCCGGCGACAGCGTTGGTGACGGCTGGCAGCCGTCGGTCGGGTGCCGGAGCCGTCGGTGCCAGCCACCACCTCGCCGGTCAGGTCAAGTTCCCCGGGCCGAACGCCGCGCCGCGCGTCGCCGGCGTCCCACCCGGGGTCAGGGTCAGGCTCGAGTCGCTGCCGGCGCTCCACAGGAACATCTGCATGCGCGGCGAGAAGCCGTCGCTGGGCGTCGACATGTTGGCGTTGTTGCGCGAACCGCCCAGCGCGTTGTCCTGGGCCTCGGCGCGCAGCACGTCGCCGTCCATGCCACCGCGCCCGAAGTTGTCGGCCTGGGCGTTGCCGGCGGCCTCGGTGAAGCCGCTGTCGTACCAGTCGTCGTGCAGCCAGTTGATGGTGTAGAACAGGCTGGTCACCGCGGCCATCTGCTGCGCGGTGCTCGACAGCGGCTCGGCGCCCAGATCGTAGGTCCGATCGAACACGCCCGGCGCGGTCACCGTGGCCCGGAAGTCGCCGGCCGACAGCCCATCGGGCGCGTTCACGTCGACGTAGGCGTCGACGTTGTTGCCGTTCGACTCGGTGGCGCCGGCCGGCAGCCACGGATCGAAGGTGCCGCCCGGGTTGACGTTGCGGCCGTCGACGCTGACCAGCGCCGGCGGCACGAACGGCGGCCGGACGCCGGTCGGCGTGCCGGTCGGGTGCGGCGTGAAGTCGGCGATCGGCCCGTCGCCGGGGCGCTGATCACCGGCCGGGTCGGCCCACACCCGGTACTGGAAGCCGGCGTCGGCGGTGAGGTTGCGCCGGGACAGGACGCGGCCGTCGACGGCCGACACCACCGTGCGGTAGGCCTCGCCGGTGGTCGCGGTGCCGTCGGCGCTGGTGAACGCCTCGACCACCCAGGCCGCCTCGAGGCCGAGGCCGGCGCGAGCCCACACCTGCTGGACCCGGGCCCGCGACAGGGTCGGCTCGCCGGGGGCGGTCGCCCCGCCGCTGAACCACGCGCCGGTGGCCCGGGCGGAGCGGCCCGGCGCGGGCGTCGGAACCGTCGGCACCGGCCGCCCCACCGTGGCGTCGAGCGCCGCCGCCAGCGCGGCCGCGGCATCGAGCCGGATCGCGGCGGTCCGGGGCAACCCGGGATCGACCAGGTCGCCGCTGGCGGCGACCGCGGCGCCGTCGGTGCCGATCAGGACCCGCACCTCGCCGCCGTCGAGCGGGACCCCGTCGAGGGTCTGGGCCAGGCGCACCACGGCGCCGGCCGCCACCGGCACCGTCGCGATCGGCGCCAGCTGCGCCGTGCCGGCCGCCCCCGACCATGCCTTGGCCAGGCCCGCCACGTGGGTGACCGCGGTGGCGACCGGATCGGCGCTGGGCCGGGTGGCGCCGCCCAGCCACAGCCGCGGCGACATCGCCAGCGCGTGCGTCGCGGCGCCGCTCGACGGCGGCGGGCTCGGGTCGGCGCACGCCGCCAGCGCCAGGGCCACAGGGAACAAGGTGCGAGCCACGGGAAACCGGTGCATACCCGCCAGCCTACGCGGAACTCGCGCACGCCGCACCGCGACGCCCCTGCCCTTCTCTTTCCGGACTGCGTCTGCCGGTCGCGGCCAACCCGCCGGGCCCGGCGCGCTCAGCCGGCGTCGGCCAGGGCGCGGTCGATCTTCAGCTTGATGTCGACGTAGCGGCGCAGAAAGTCGTAGTGCTTCTCGCGGAAGCTCTGGGTGTACCGGCGCTCGCGGGTCTTGGCTCGGAACGCCTCGGCCAGCTCGTCGAGCCGCCCGGCCAGCTGGTTGGCGTCGGCGAAGGGCTGCAGCACCGGCCGCTGGCCGGCGACCTCGACCAGGTTGACGTAGCCACCCGGACCTGGCCCCCGGAAGACCATGGCCACCGTCTCGGGGCTCTGGCTGCGCACGGTCTGGATGACCATCGACGCCGGGAGGTCGGACAGCTCGTCGGAGATCAGCGTGTAGTGGAACGTGTCGCTGGAGATGCGATCGAGCGCTTCGCCGCCGCTCATCGCGTGGACGAAGCGGAACCCGGCCGGCGCCTGGCCCAGCTCGTCGACCAGCGAGTCGACACTCGTCGACCACCAGCACCGCGAACGCCTCGAGATCCATCCCGACCGCCGGGATCGGCGGCCACCCGGTCAGCGGCGTCCTGGGCCGGCGCTCGGCATCGCGGAACCGCTGCAGGAACTCCTCGTGCGCTGCGCACGTCGAGCAGCACCGCGTCGACCTGGCGCCGCCCGACCGAGCGGCTGGCCGCGTCGAGGACCCGGTCGGTCAGCGAGGTACGCCACCGACTCCGGGCGTCAGGGATGAGGTCGATCGCGCCGGCGCGGATCGCCGCCACCGCGTCGTCGAACGACCGCCGCGGCGTCAGCCCGATCACCATCAGGTCGGCGAGGTGCTGCGCACGGTGCGGATGAACTCGAGCCCGGCCCCCGGCGTCAGGGTGTCGAGGTCGACCAAGATGACCGGTGATGCCGGCCCGGCTCGACCTGGCCTTGCTCGGGATCGACCACGCAGGTGACGTTACCGAAGGCTGGCGGCGGTGAGGAGCTCGGTGATGCCCGCGTGGATGCGAACATCCCATCGAACACCAGCACCTGGGCCCACACGGATCGCGGACCGGGGTGGTGGGCGCGCGCCCGACAGCTCGCCGCGGGTGGTCATGCCTGGCCCGAACCGGAACTGACGTGAGAACCGCAGCCCGGCCCGCTGCCGCTGTGCGGCGTGAACGGGAACGACGCGACCACACCCTGCACGGTTGGCGAGGTCTGGGAGCCGGTTGTGTTGCGATCGATCTGCACGTTCGGTCCGACCAGTAGGCATGACCTCGATGTCCACTTCTCCGGCGAGGCCAGGTCAGGCGACAGGGCCTTGGTGGCGGTCTGGTAGCAGCGCGAGAACCGGGACTGCGGATCACCGCCAGGTGGTGGTTGAACTGACCTTCGATCTCGGCGGCCAGTATCGTCGGGGTTGGCCGCGGCGTGGCCTCCGGTGCGGGCTCGGCGGCGTCGATCGCGACCGGCAGCGGGATGGCGGCGTCCGCGACCGGCACGCCCGCGTCGATCGGCGTCGCGGAGCCGGAACGAACTGGAACCGGAGCCGGAGCCGGAGCCGGAGCCGGTGCCGGAGCCGGAGCCAGGCGGACCCGGACCCGAGCCGGTGCCGGGCCCGCCCGGGCCGGAGCCGGTTCCCGCCCGGAGCCAGGCGGACCCGGCCCCCGTGCCGGAGCCGCTGCCAGCCCCACCACTCGTCGACGCTCCGGCCGCGCCGCCGGCGCGGTCGAGCCGCGCCCGGCGCGCCCTCGCCGCTCGGCCCGTGGCCGCCGCTGGCGACGCCCCGGCCCCACCCCGCCGGTGGCTGGCGGCGCTGGCGGCGCTGGCGGCGCGACCACGCCGTCGCCGCCGGCCGGCACGCCCGCGACCTGCGCCCGCTCGTCCGGCGACCGCGGCGAACCGCCCCTCCGTCCCGGGTCCACAGGATCACGCCGACCACGACCAGGGCCACGTCAGCCGCGAGGACGCCCTTGGCCCGACCGCTGAGCCCGGGCTTGGCCGGCAGCGACAGCGAGCCAGGGCCCGGTTCACGCGGCACCCGCACCAGGGTGGGCGACGTCGCCGCGCTGGGCGCAGCCTCGATGCGACCACCGCACGCGCCGCAGAACTTCGCGCCGTCGACGTTGGCCGCGCCACAGCCCGGACAAAACATGCGCGCGCAGCGTAACGCGGAACCGCGAGCGGCGCCATGTTCCTGCCGCCGCCCGGGCACGCAACCGTCCGTCGCCGACGAGGCCGGCGTGGTACGCTGGCGCTCCTCGATGAGCCAGATCCTCGACCGGGTGCTGTCCGCGGCCCGCCAGCTGGGCGCGTCGGACGTCCACCTCAAAGCCGGGCTGCCGCCCATCTTCCGCATCAAGGGTGAGCTGCGGACGGTCCGCGACGTGCCGGCGCTCACCCGCGAAGCCATCGCCGGGTTCGCCACCCACATGATGAGCGACAAGCAGAGGGCCCACTTCGAGGAGGCGCTCGACATCGACCTGGCCTACGGCACACCCGACGGGGTCAGGTACCGCGCCAACGTGTTCCAGCAGCGCGGCGCGGTCGGGATGGTGCTGCGGCTCATCCCCCCCGAGGTGCCGCCGTTCGATCGCCTCAACCTGCCCAAGACGGTCCTCGATCTCACCGAGCACTCGCGCGGCGTCATTCTGGTGACCGGCGTCACCGGCTCGGGCAAGTCGACCACGCTGGCGGCGATGGTCGACTACATCAACACCCAGAACGCCTACCACATCGTGACGATCGAAGACCCGATCGAGTACACGTTCCGCGACAAGCGCTCGGTGGTGAACCAGCGCGAGATCGGGTTCGACACCCAGTCGTTCTCGCGGGCCCTGCGCGCGGCGCTGCGCCAGGATCCCGACGTGGTGCTGGTGGGCGAGATGCGCGACAACGAGACCGCCGCCATCGCCATGACCGCGGCCGAGACCGGCCACCTCGTGCTGTCGACGCTGCACACCTCGGACGCCACCGAGACGGTCAACCGCATCATCTCGATGTACCCCAGCCACCAGCAGGCCCAGGCCCGGCTGACCTTGGCCTCGGTGCTGCGCGGCGTGATCTCGCAGCGCCTGCTGCCGCGGGCCGACGGCAAGGGCATGGTGCCGGCGCTGGAGATCCTCATCAACACCGAGCGGGTGCGGGAGCTCATCGAGGACCCCCAGCGCACCCGCGAGATCCGCGACGCCATCGCCCAGGGGCTCCACCCCTACGGCATGGTCACCTTCGACCAGAGCTTGGCTGAGCTGGTCAAGCAGCGCCTGGTCACCTACGAGGAAGCCGTCAAGCACTCGAGCAGCCCGTCCGACTTCGCCCTGCTGTTCCGGGGCGTGTCGGGCGGCACCACCGGCGGCAACTCCGTCGACGTAACCGGAGGAACCCATGAAGAGTTCTCGATCGATCGCTTCGGCAAGTAGCGCGCTGGCCTGGGCGCTGGCCGCCCTGGTGGTCGCGGTGATCGTCGCGTGGCCAGGCCAGGCCCACGCCCGCAAGCGTCTGGTCGTGCTGGAGTTCAGCGGGCCCAAGGCCGATGACTTCCAGGCCGACCTGCAGAAGCACCTGAAGAAACGCCACTCGGTCGTGCCCACGGCCAAGTGGGACAACGCCGCCGACGACCTGGGCGCGACCAAGCTGTCGGCCGCGAACATCAAGCGGGTGGCCGCCGAGCTGCACCTCGATGGCGTCATCGCCGGCAAGGTCGAGAAGCGCGGCTCGCGCTACTACGCTCACCTCACGCTCTACGCTGGCGCCACCGGCAAGAGCGTCAAGAAGGTCGACCTGGTCGAGCGCAGCCCGGGCCTCGGCCCCGACGGCAAGGGCGACATCGACGAGCAGCTGCTGCCGTTCGTCGACGATCTGACCGCGCCAGGCTTCGCCGACGCCGAGGACGAGGACACCGAGGACGAAGACGCCGAGCCGGCCCCGCCCAAGAGCAAGGGCAAAGGCAAAGGCAAGGCGGTGAGCAAGGCCCGCGACGACGACGAGGACGAGGACGACGACGAGGACGACAGCGGCCGGACGGGCTGGGGCCGCACGAGCCGGGCCGGCGCGGCCGACGACGAGGACGAGGACCGGTCGGCCCGTGGCAAGAGCAAGGCCAAGGGCAAGGCCAAGACCAAGGGCAAGTCGCGCGGCGACGAGGACGAGGACGCCGAGGACGAGGACCGGTCGGCCCGCGGCAAGAGCAAGGCCAAGGGCAAGTCGCGCGGCGACGAGGACGAGGACGCCGAGGACGAGGACGACGACGAGGACGACCGTGACGGCGATGATCGACGGCGTGTCGCCAGCCGCGACGACCGCGACCGCGGCGATGACGGCGACGACGGCGAGGACGACCGCGACGCCGGCGACCAGGACACCGCCGCGGCAGGCGGCCCAGCCGCGGTCGACGTCTCGGCCGGCCTGTCGTTCACCGGCCGCAAGCTCGGCTTCACCACCAACCTGGCCGCCAACGCGCCCCAGGGCTACGACGGCGCCCCGGTGCCGGGCATCCGCATCAGCGCCGACGTGTTTCCTCTGGCGATGAACAAGCGGAACAAGAGCTTCACCCGCAACCTGGGGGTCACTGCGCTGTTCGATCGGGCCATCAAGATCTCTTCGCAGCTGGCCACCGCCGGGATGACCTACACGCTGCCGACGACCGAGCAGCACCTGGCCATCGGCGTGGTCTACCGCCACCCGCTGTCGGCGGTGCTGACCGTCGAGGGCTCGCTCCGCTACAACAAGCGCAAGTTCGCCATCGACAAGGCCGGCGTGCCGGCCGACGCGGTCGACATCCCCAACACCGACTACACCTACGTCGATCCCGGGCTCGGCGTCGGCTACCGGCTCGGGCCCAAGATGGTGCTCGGGGCCGACCTGCGGTTTCTGCTCATCACCAACACCGGCGAGATGCAGTCCCCTGATCAGTACGGGGCGTCGACCGTGACCGGCGTCGACGCGGCCGCCAGCTTCGACTACCAGGTGGCGCCCAAGGTGGTGGTCCGGGTCGGGGTCGGGCTGGCGACCATCGGCTACGCGTTCAAGGGCAACGGCGCGCTGACCAACAACCGCGACGGCAACGCCGCCACCATCGACGTGTCGGGCGCGCGCGACACCTACTTCGGCGGGTCGGCCGGCGCCGCGTACCAGTTCTGATCGGCCCGGCGGGCCGGCGACCGGCCGCAGCTACTTCGAGGTGACCATGGTGTGGCAGCCGAGGCAGCCGAAGCCCTGCTGGGTGGCGGGGTCGTACGGCTGCTCGCCGAGGAGCGCCGCCATCTCCGGCACCACCACCTCGTGCATCCAGGCGGCGACCTTCTGCTCGTGCTCGTCGAGCTGATCCATGTGGCCGAAGTCGAGCGGCTTGATGCCCGGGTTGGGCATCTCGAACGAGCCGTCCTCGGCCCCCTCGCCGTGGCAGGTCTTGCAGTTCATCTCGCCGAAATCCGCGGCGTCGAACGCCACGAACTTCTCCTTCATGTGCGGAAGCACGGTCGACTCCATGAATGCGTGCCGCTGATCGCCGTTCATGTCCTTCCAGGTGACCGGGTCGGTGGCCGGGCCGCCGGTCGACGGCTTGGAGGACGAGCCGCAGGCGGCGGCGACCAGGAGGGGGAGCAGGAGCGCGTGCTTCATGGCGCCGGACTCTACCGGGCCGCCTCGGCGGGGGCCAGCTTCCCGCGCGCGGTGCCGGGAACGCAGTGTTGCGCGGGTGGACCAAGGCCCTGCCGACCCGGGACGTTCTTTGCTAGCTTCCGGCGATCATGAAGGCCGCCGATGTTCGCTCTCGCTTCCTCGACTTCTTCGCCCAGCGCGGCCACGCCCGGGTGGCCTCCAGCGCGCTGGTGCCGGCCAACGATCCGACGCTCCTGTTCACGGTGGCCGGCATGGTCCAGTTCAAGGACGTGTTCACCGGCCACGAGCACCGGCCCTACACCCGCGCCACCACCAGCCAGAAGTGCGTGCGCGCGGGTGGCAAGCAGAACGATCTCGATGAGGTCGGCAAGACCCCGCGCCACCACACGTTCTTCGAGATGCTCGGCAACTTCTCGTTCGGCGACTACTTCAAGGACGACGCCATCGCGTGGGCCTGGGAGCTGCTGACCGGGATCTATCAGATCGATCCCGACCGCCTGGTGATCACAGTGTTCGGTGGCGAAGGCAAGCTCGGCCCCGACGACGAGGCCCGCGCCATCTGGAAGCGAGTCACCGGGTTCGGCGACGACCGCATCATCGGCCTGGGCAAGAAGGACAACTTCTGGTCGGCCGGGGACGTCGGCCCGTGCGGCCCGTGCTCCGAGATCCACTACAACATGGACGGCGCGCCCGGGGTCTGGCCGACCACCGCCCCGGCGACGTGGCAGGGCTGGCTGGAGATCTGGAACCTGGTGTTCATGCAGTTCGAGAGCAAGGTCGCCGACGGCCCGCTGACGCCGCTGCCGGCGCCGTCGATCGACACTGGCGCCGGGCTCGAGCGCATGGCGTCGGTGCTGCAGGGCGTGAAGTCCAACTACGACACCGACCTGTTCACCGGGATCCTGGCCACCGCCGCCGAGCTGGCCGGGGTGCGCTACGGCGCCGACCCAGACACCGACACGTCGCTGCGGGTCATCGCCGATCACGCCCGGGCCAGCGCGTTCCTCATCGCCGACGGGGTCTTCCCCGACAAGACCAACCGCGAGTACGTGCTGCGGCGCATCTTCCGGCGCGCGGTCCGTCACGGCAAGCGGCTGGGCATCGAGCAACCGTTCATGCACGCGGTGTGCGCCCGGGTGGTGGCCGAGATGGGCGACGTCTACCCCGAGCTGCGCGAGCGGGCCGCCACCATCGAGCAGGTGGCGCAGAGCGAAGAGCGTGGCTTCCGCAAGACCCTCGACCAGGGCCTGGGCCTGCTCGAGGACGAGTTCGCCCGCATGCGCGCGGCGGGCGAGGCCACGGTCGGGGGCAAGGTCACCTTCACGCTGTACGACACCCACGGCTTCCCCACCGACCTCACCGAGATCATCGCCGAGGAGCGCGGCTTCACGGTCGATCGCGCCGGCTTCGCGGCCGAGCTCGAGGAGGCCCGCCGGCGCTCGGGGTTCGCCGGCTCGGGCCAGGGCGGCGTCGGCGCCGCCTACCACCAGCTCGCGACCGAGCTGGGGCCGACCGAGTTCCTCGGCTACGACGGCACCACCGGGACCGGCACCGTGCGCGCGCTCTTGGTCGACGGTGAGCGGGTCGAGCGCGCGTCGATCGGCGCCCAGGTCGAGGTCGTGCTCGATCGCACCCCGTTCTACGGCGAGAGTGGCGGGCAGATCGGCGACGCCGGCACCCTGACCACCGCCGGCGGCGCCCGGATCGCGATCGCCCAGACCGACAAGCCGGTGCCTGACCTGTTCGTCCACCGCGGGGTGGTCGAGGCCGGGGCGATCACGGTCGGCGACGCGGTGACCGCCGCGGTCGACGCCGACCGCCGTGATCGCATCCGCGCCAACCACTCCGCCACCCACCTGCTCAACCACGCGCTGCACGAAGTCCTCGGCGACCACGTGGCCCAGAAGGGCTCGCTGGTCGCGCCCGATCGCCTGCGCTTCGACTTTGCCCACTTCGCGCCGATGACACCGGACCAGGTGCGCGAGGTCGAGGACCGGGTCAACGCCGAGATCCGCCGCAACCTGGCGTCGACCATCGAGGTGTTGCCGCTGGCCGAGGCCAAGGAGCGCGGCGCCGTGGCCATGTTCGGCGAGAAGTACGGCGAGGTGGTGCGCATCGTCCGCATCGGCCACGACTCGTTGGAGTTCTGCGGCGGCACCCACGTGGGCCGGGCCGGCGACATCGGCCTTCTGAAGATCCTGTCCGAGGCCGGCGTGGCCCAGGGCGTCCGCCGCATCGAGGCGGTGACCGGCGCCGGCGCGCTCGACTACCTGCGCAAGCTGGAGGCCGAGCTAGGCCGGGCCGGCGAGCGGCTCAAGGCGCCGATGTTCGAGGTGGCGGACAAGGTCGAGCGGACCTTGGCGTCGGCCAAGGCGCTGGCCAAGGAGGTCGATCAGCTGAAGGGCCGGCTGGCCAGCGGCGCCGGCGGGCGCGACCTGCTGGCCGAGGCGGTCGACGTGGCCGGCGTCCGGCTCCTGGCGGCCACCCTCGACGTCGACGACGCCAAGGTGCTGCGGGAGACCGGCGACAAGCTGCGCGACAAGCTCGGCTCCGGCGTCTTGATGCTGGCCGGGGTCGGCGCCGACAAGGTGATGCTCCTGGCGATGGTGACCAAGGACCTCCTCGGGACGCACCACGCCGGCAAGCTCCTGGCCATCGCCGCCGAACACCTGGGCGGCAAGGGCGGCGGCAAGCCCGACCTGGCGCAGGGTGGCGGCAAGGACGCCAGCAAGCTGCCCGAGGCGATGGCCGCGGTGCGGGCTGCGGTCGCGGCCGCCGCGACGGCGTAGCGACGGGTAGCGACCGGGTTGCGTGCGGGAGCGGCGGGGAGCGGCCGGGCGAGGTGACGGGTAGGAGCCGACCGATTCGGCCCCGCGGCGCGCCCGCGTCGCACTACCCTGCGGGCGCGGACAACCCGCAGGAGGAACTATGTCGCTCGGAAAGAAGCTCGCGGCGGAAGCAATCGGCACGGCCTGGCTGGTCATCGGCGGCTGTGGCACGGCGATCTTGGCTGGCGAAGGGGTGGGCCTCGTCGGCATCTCCCTCGCCTTCGGCCTGACGGTGGTGACGATGGCGTTCGCCATCGGCCACATCTCGGGGTGTCACCTGAACCCGGCGGTGTCGATCGGCCTGTTCATGGGCAAGCGGTTCGACGGCAAGGAGCTGGGCCCGTACATCGCCGCCCAGATCGCCGGCGGCCTGGCCGGCGCCGCGGTGATCGCGCTCATCGTCAAGTCGGGCCACGACGGGGGCAAGCTCGGCGGGTTCGCCGCCAACGGCTTCGGCGAGCACAGCCCGCTCCACTACAAGATGGTGGCGGCGCTGGCGACCGAGGCGGTGATGACGTTCTTCTTCCTGTTCATCATCATGGGCGCGACGTCCAAGCGGGCGCCGGCCGGCTTCGCGCCGCTGGCCATCGGCCTGGGCCTCGCGCTGATCCACCTGATCAGCATCCCGGTCACCAACACCTCGGTGAACCCGGCCCGCTCCATCAGCCAGGCGATCTTCGCCGGCTTCGGCGGCGAGTGGGGCTACTTCAAGCAGATCTGGCTGTTCCTGATCGGCCCCGGCATCGGCGCCGCGGCGGCCGGCCTGGTCTACCCGATGCTCGACGACAACAAGTAGCGGCCGGGCGCGGGCGCTACGGCGTGTAGACCCGGGCGAAGTACTCCTCGACCATCCGGTCCGAGGAGAACCGCCAGGCCGACATGGCGATCGACGCGCGCATCACCTGGACCCACGCCGCGCGGTCGGCGAAGGTCGGCAGGACCTCGCGCTCGAGGACCTGGTACAGCCGGGCCCGGTCGCGCACGTCGACCGCCGCCACGTGGGCCTCGTCGACCGCGTCGTCGCCCGGCTCGGGGTCGCCGATCTTCCAGCCGGTGACCCCGTGCTCGCAGCCCTCGGGCCACCAGCCGTCGAGGATGCTGACGTTGGGAACGCCGTTCATGGCCGCCTTCATGCCGGAGGTGCCCGAGGCCTCGAGCGGGCGGCGCGGGTTGTTGAGCCACACGTCGCAGCCGCGGGTCAGGGCCGCGCCCAGCGTCATGTCGTAGCTCTCGAGGAAGACCACCTTGCCGGGCCAGCGACGGGTGGCCGCGGCCAGGCGCGACACCAGCGCCTTGCCGACGGCGTCGCGCGGGTGGGCCTTGCCGGCGTAGACGATCTGGGCCTGCTCGAGCAGCCGCCCCAGCTGGGCGTCGTCGCCGAGGATCAGGTCGGCCCGCTTGTAGCCAGCGGCGCGGCGCGCGAACCCGATGATCAGCTTGTCGGGGTCGAGGGTGACGCCGGTCCGCTCGTGGACCAGGTGCATCAGCTCGGCCCGCAGCGTCCGGTGGGCCGCCCACAGCGCCTGGGCCTGGGCCGCCTCGGGCTTGCCCGGCGCCAGCGCCGCGCGGATCCGCGGATCCTGCCAGGTCGGCACGTGGACCCCGTTGGTGATGGCGATGATCGGCGCGGCCCCGTCGACGCCCTTCCACATGGCGCGCGCGGTCTCGCCGTGGAGCTGGGCCACCGCGTTGGCCAGGCGGGCCAGGCGCAGGCCGGCCACGGTCATCGAGAACGGCGCGCCGCCGATGGTGGTCAGCTCGGCGTCGGTGAAGCCCAGGTCGGCGCCCATGCGCCGCATGGTCGGCAGGTCGTGGATCTCGTTGCCGGCCGCCACCGGGGTGTGGGTGGTGAACACGCAGTGCGGCCGCAGCCGGGCCATCCGCTCGGGCAGCGCCCCGCCGCCGAACCGATTGGCGCGCAGCAGCTCGAGGCCGGCGAACACCGCGTGGCCCTCGTTCCAGTGGAACACGTCGGGGCGCTTGCCCATCGCGGCCAACAGGCGGACCCCGCCCACGCCGAGCACGATCTCCTGGGCCAGCCGATCGTCGGAGCCGCCGCCGTACAGGCGCGCGGTGATCCAGCGGTGCTCGGGCTTGGCGGGCTCGAGCAGGTACAGCTCGCCCTCGAGGTAGCGGGTGACCCGCCAGGCGATGAGCGGCACGGTCTCGCCGCGCACGGTGACCTCGACGCCGAACGGCGGCAGCGACACCTCCTCGAGGTGGGCCCGATCGGTCGCCAGGTAGCGGTCGACCGGCTGGCCGTGCTCGTCGAGGCGCTGATCGACGTAGCCGTGGTCCCACAACAGCCCGATGCCGATCACCGGCAGCCGCAGGTCGCTGGCCGACTTCATGTGATCGCCGGCCAGGATGCCCAGGCCGCCCGAATAGATCGTGAAGCGGGCGTCGAGGCCGTACTCCATGCAGAAGTAGGCGACCGTGGGGTGGACCGGCGGATCACTGGCGAACATCGTCGCCGCACGATGCAACGCCTGCGCCGGCCCGATCAAGCCATGCGCCCCGCCGATTCCGCGGTGACCGCCGTTGCCAAACGCAACGGCGTGGCCAAACCCGACCGCGGCCGCGGTCGGTCGAGCTACCGGCCGGTGGTGTCCGACAGGACCAGCAGGCTGCGGTTGGAGTCGGCCACGTACACTCGCCGCCGCGCGCGATCGACGTCGATGCCGACCGCCCCCTCGAAGAACGAGTACCCGTAGGCGCGGTCGTACCCGGGCCAGGTGTTGAACCAGGCCAGCACCTGGGGATGCTCGGGGTCGGCCAGATCGATCATGCGCACGCCGTCCTGGTAATAGGCCGCATAGACCACGTCCCCGAACGCCATGATGTTGTGCGCGCTGACCTCGTCCCGGGTCTTCCACTCGCTGGTCTGGCGCGTGAAGCCAGCGGTGCCCTCGGTCACGTCGACGAAGCGCAGGTGCGAACCCCACTGCTCGTCGCCGTGGGCGGCGATCTTGCGGGCGCCGATCTGGGTGACCCAGCTCGAGTGGCTCGACGTCTCGCCATAGTCTGCGAAGGTCCCGACCACCACCGGCGCGGCCGGGTTGCTCACGTCGGCCACGACCATGCCGGCGGCCCAGAAGTTCAGGTAGGCGCGGGCCCCGTCGATGTACAGGTCGTGCAGGAAGATGTCGCCGGCGCCGGCCGGGTTGGCGAGCGCCCCCAGGCGCACCGGCGCCGCCGGATCGGCGATGTCGTAGATCTCGAGGCCGGTGTCGATGTTGGCCAGGTACGCCTTGCCGCTGTCGACGAAGATGGTGTGGATGTCGATGGCCCCGGCGTTGGGCGCGGTGCCCATCCGCGCCACCAGGACCGGCGTGGCCGGCGTGGTCACGTCGTAGACCACCGCGCCGGCGCGGTTGGATGCCATGAGCGCGTAGGTGCGGCCGTTGGCGTGGGCGATCTTGACGTCGTTGTAGATCTCGCGCCCGGTGGCGTCCTCGGTGGGCGCGTGGCCCGCCTCGGTGATGTGCGCGGGATCCGAGATGTCGAGGATGCGCAGGCCGTCCTGGTAGCGCGCCAGGTAGGCCAGGTCGCCGTCGACCCGGACGTTGACGCCGATGCCCGGCGCCCAGGTCGTGCCCTGGTACTCGCCGAGGAGCGTCAGCCCTGACGCCGCGGCCTCGGGGAGGCGCTCGACCTTCTTGCCGCGCACCGCGCCGAGCAGGCAGCCCTGGTCGTTGCAGAACGCGTAGGTGCCGGTCACCACCCCGTCGGCCGCCGCGCACAGATCCAGCGAGCGCGAGTTGGTCGCGTCGATCTCCCGGTACAGGAAGATGTCGTCGCCGGTGGCCAGGCCGGCGGTGGCGTCGCGCCCGGCCAGCACCCCACCCCACTGCCCCGGCGCCAGCACGTCGAAGCGGAAGGCGGTGGTCGAGGTGAACCCCTCGAAGGCGATCTGGATGTGATAGATGCCCTGGGGATCGAGGCCGGCCAGGCTGCCCGGCACACACCCGGCGCGATCGAAGTCGGCCGGGCTGTCGTAGCGGCCGGGGCCGTTGGGGATCGGCGCGTCGATGCTGGCGTCGAGCGGGACCAGGCCGCCGTCGCCGCCGCCGCAGCCAGCGAGCGCGGCCCCGAGCCCGAGCGTCCAAGCGAGGTATGGCTTCATCGGTGCTGACTGTACGGCGACCTCGCGCGGGCGGTGCGCGCCGCCACCTCACACCCGATGGCCGGGCCGGCGCGAAGTGTCGCCTCGACCTCGCGGGAAGTTTCTGGCCATGATCGAGCACTTCCCTTAGGGTTGAGTCATGGCCGCGCGCGCACGGACGCCCAAGCCGCCCCGCCCCCGGGTGAGCCCGGAAGACGAGGCGCTGTTCATGGGGGCCATCGCGGGCGCTACGCCGCTGACCGGCCGCGACCGGGTGCCGCCGGTGCCGGTCAAGACCAAGCTGGTCCCGGTCGAGGCGCTGCCGCCGCGCCAGGACCTGGCCCTCGATGGCACCGAGGATGACGTGGTGGCCCGGGCCCCGGGCGTCAACCGCGCCCAGATCGCGGAGCTGCGCCGCGGGCTGGTGCGCGCCGAGGCGACGCTCGACCTGCACGGGCTGACCACCGCCGCGGCGGCGCTGGCGCTCGATCGGTTCCTGCTGGAGTCGGTCCGCTGCCGTCGGCGCTGCGTGCTCATCATCCACGGCAAGGGCCTGCACTCCGACGGGGTCGGCGTGCTCCGGCAGTTCGTCCTGGCCCACCTGACCGGCCCGGCCTCGGGGCTGATCCACGCCCTGGCCCCGGCCCATCCTCGCGACGGCGGCGCCGGCGCCAGCTACGTCATGGTGCGGCCGTGACGCGCGTGTCGACCGGCCGGCTGGCGCTGCTCGTGGTCCTGGCCAGCTTCCTGGGGGCGAGCACCGCCGCCGCCAAGCCGTCCGGGCCCGCGTCGTCGACGCCGAGCGCGGCGAAGCGCGCCGCCGTCGGCAAGCGCACCGCCGTCGGCAAGCGCACCGCCGTCGGCAAGCGCACCACCGTCGCCAAGCGCGCGAGCGCGAAGCGCAAGCCGGCCGCCAAGCCTACCGCCACCCGCACGCGCGCGCCCGCCACCCGCACCGCGGCCACCCGCGGCGGTCGGACACGCGGCGCGGTGGCCCCTCGGCCCCGCACCGTCGCCCGGGTGTCCATCGCCGGCCTGCCCCGCGCCGGCGGCGAGCCGGTCGGCCGCCGCCCCGACGGCGTGGTCACCGCCGCCGAGCGCACCGCGGACGCGATCGACGAGATCCTGCGCGGGCCGCTGCGCTACGGCACCACCGGCCTGTACGTGGTCGACGCGGCCACCGGGGCCGAGCTGTTCTCGGTGCACCCGGACGATCCGCTGAACCCGGCCTCCAACGTCAAGCTCATCGCCACCGCCACCGCGCTCGACAACGTCGGCCCGGACTTCCGCTACGCCACCCGCGCCCTGGGCGTCGCGCCCGACGCGGCCGGCACCGTCGCCGGGTCGCTGTACCTGCACGGCAGCTTCGATCCGACCCTGGGCGTGGCCGGCCTCGACGACCTGGCCGCCGCGGTCGCCGCCGGCGGCGTGCGGGTCATCACCGGCGATGTCGTCGCCGGGCTGCAGCCCACCCGCGACGCCATCTACCGCGCGTCGATCAACGTCGCGGTCACCGCCGGCGCCCCCGGCACCGCGCCCGGCGTCGAGGTCAGCCCGGCCACCGATTTCGTCGAGGTCGTCAACCGCGCCACCACCAGCAAGCGGGCCAAGGTCAAGCGCGGCGGCGTCAGCGTGGCCGCCGCCATGATCGAGCGGGACGGCCAGCCCCGCCTGCAGCTGACCATCACCGGCGCCGTCGGCAAGGGCAAGACCGTGGCCCGGTGGGTCGCGCCCAAGCAGCGCGGCCTGTTCACCGCCCACGTGCTGCGGCAGGCCCTGCGCAAGGCCGGGGTGACGGTGACCGGCCAGGTCCGCCTGGCGTCGCTCGAGGACTTCGTGGCCGCGACCGCCGCGACCGGGCATCTGCCGGTCGAGCTGGGCCGCCACCTGTCGCAGCCCCTCGCGGACGTGGTGGCGCGCGTCAACAAGCGCAGCATCAACTGGCTAGCCGACCGGGTCCTGACCACGACGACGGCGTTGACCCGCGGTGGCGTGCCGACCATGGCCGACGGCGTCGACGCCATGTACCAATGGCTGGCGCGGCGGGCCGGCATCGACCGGAGCAAGGCCGTGCTCGACACCGGCTCCGGGTTGTCGTACCGGACCGAGCTGTCGGCCCGCCAGCTGGTGAAGGTGGTCCGGGTCGCCACCGGCGCGGCCACCGCCGACGACCCGGCCGAGGCCGCCGCGGGCGAGGCCCTGCGTCGGTCGCTCGCGGTCGGCGGCGTCGACGGCACCCTGCGCGGCCGGTTCCGCTCGCCGCTGCGCGGCCGGGTCCACGCCAAGACCGGGACGCTGACCGGCGTGATCGCGCTGTCGGGCGTCCTCGAGGGGCCGCGCGGGCGCACCCTGGCCTTCTCGCTGGTCACCAACGGCCACGCCAACCGCTACAAGCTCGGGGTCCGCGCCGCCCACGAGCGCATCCTCAACCAGCTCGATCGCTACCTGAACGATCTGCCGCCGGAAGACCTCGACACCACCGCCGATCCCTCGGTCGCCCCTGACGAATCGGCCGGCACCCCCGACGAGCTCGACGACGGCGCCGGGCCGGCCGCCGGCGACAGCGACGAGTAGGCGGCCGCGCCGCTCAGGCCAGGAGCGCGACCAGGTCGGCGTGGCGGCCCCGGGCGTCGGCTTCGCCCTGCTCGATCAGCGCGGCGGCGAAGGCCCCGTCGAACAGCAGGTACGCCAGCAGGTCGCCCGCGCGGTAGGGGTCGCCGTCGGCCAGCCAGCGCAGCGCCCGCCCTGGCGCGCCGCGCCCGGAGGCGAAGCCGGCCGCGGCCACGTGCTGGGCCGCCAGGAGGCCGACGTCGACCGACGGCTCGAGGTGCACCACGTCGACCTGCGCCAGCGGGGCTGCACCGCTGGCCTCCAGATCGGCCGCGAGGTCGGCCTCGAACGCCGCCCCGTAGCGGGCGGTGCCGGCGGCGATGACCTGGTTGATCTTCAGCAGCCGGTCGAGGTCGCCGTCGAGCCCGTCGACGAACAGCGCGTTGAGCGCCTTGCCCGCCAGGTACAGCGGCGACCCGGAGGCCGCACGGCGCGCCGCCGCGGTGGCCCCGCTCGCGGCCCGCTCGCCGCCGCCGGGGTTCACCATCAGCACCCGCCGCGCACCCAGGTTGAGCGCGGGCGACAGCGGCACCATCTGGCGCAGCCCGCCATCGCAGTACAGGTCGTCGTCGATCGACACCGCCGGGAACAACAGCGGGATCGCCGCCGAGGCCAGCGCGTGGCGCACCCCGATGGTGGCTGGCCGCATGGTGCCCGGCCCGCCCCCGCTGCGCGGCTGCCCCACCCCCTGGTGAAACACCACGGCGCGCCCGGTGGCGACGTGGGTGGTCGACACCGCCAGGCCGCGCAGGTGGCCGGCGGCCAGGTTGGCGGCGATCGCCGACGGCGACACCGCCGCAGCCAGGATGCGCTCGAACGGCCGCGGGTCGAGCAGCCCGCCGCGGGCGCCGTGGGCCCGCAGCGCACGCATCAGGCGCCCCGGCACGCCAGCCAGATCGGCGGCCATCGCCAGCACCTCGATCGCCGACGGGCGCAGCACCGCCCGCAGGTCGAGCGCGCGCCAGGCCCGACACACCTGCTCGACGGCGTCGACCGGGTCGCTGGCCAGCGCCGCCAGCGCCACCGCGTTGATGCTGCCGGCCGAGGTCCCCGACAAGAGCTCGAAGCGGAACCGCGTCGGCAGGTCGCGCGCGACCTGGCGCACCACGTAGCGGAGCACGCCGGCCTGGTAGGCCCCCAGGGCCGAGGCCCCGGCCAGGACGATCGCGGCGGGACGGTCGCGTACAGGCACCATGGCGCATCCTGCCACGCCGGGCCCGTGCAGCGCGCGGGCGGCCGCGGTAGATGGTGTGGGTGGCGTCGCCCCGCGCGCAGTCGACCTCCCTGGCCATCGGGCCCGACGGCCGCCTGCGGGTGGCGGTGGTCGCCGATACCCATTCGCGCCTCCACCCCGGGGCGATCGATCACCTGCGGGCGTGGGGCCCGGCCGCCATCATCCACGCTGGCGACATCGGCGACCACGCCGTGCTCGACGAGCTGGCGGCGGTGGCGCCGGTCCACGCCGTGCGCGGCAACATCGACGAGCGCTCGGCCCTGCCCGACGCGCTGACCATCGACGTCACCGGCGGCGGCGCGCTGCGCATCCTGGTGGTCCACATCGGGGTGGCCGGGCCCCGCCTGCGGGCCGAGGTCGCCCGCCACGCGGCCCGGGTCGGGGCCCACCTGGTGGTGTGCGGGCACTCGCACGTCCCCTTCATCGGCCGCGACCGCGGGCTGGCGGTGTTCAACCCCGGCTCGGTCGGCCCGCGCCGCTTCGACCTGCCCATCGTGTACGGCACGATGAGCCTCGGCCCCAAGGGCCTGGCCCTGGCCCACGTCGACGCCGCGACCGGAGCGCCGTGGCGGCCGCCGGCCTGAGCGTCCACGCAACCGCCTGCAACGTCGGCTGCAACATGATCGGTTGCGGGCCACGCGCCGGCGGTGGGCGACGCGCGGCGGATCGCGCGGCGGCGCGCCCCCAGCGCTGGCACGCGCCGTGCTCAGGTCATCGCTCAGCCCGCCCCGGCGGGATCACCGAGGAGCCCACCATGTGTCGTCGTGTCGAGTGTCCCCAGTGCGCCAAGCCCACCTTCGCCGGTTGCGGCATGCACGTCGAGCAGGTGCTCGGCGACGTGCCGCGCGCCGCCCGCTGCCGCTGCCACGAGCAGCCCCGCGCCCCACGCGCCGACGCGCGCCCCCCCGCCGCGCGCCGGTGAGCGCCGCCGTTCAGTCCTCGCTGGCGTAGCGCTGGGCCAGGCTCTCGAGCACGGCTTGATCTTCGAGGGTGGTGGTGTCGCCGCGGGCGGTCGAGCCGCTGGCGACCTCGCGCAACAGCCGCCGCATGATCTTGCCCGAGCGGGTCTTGGGCAGCGCGTCGGCGAAGCGCAGCTCCTCGGGGCGGGCCAGCGCGCCGATCTGGGTGGCGACGTGGGCGCGCAGCTCCTGGGCCAGCGCGTCGTCGGCGGTGACCCCGGCGCGCGGCGTGACGAACGCGACGATGGCCTGGCCCTTGAGGTCGTCGGGGCGGCCCACGACCGCCGCCTCGGCCACCTTGGGATGCGACACCAGCGCGCTCTCGACCTCCATGGTCGACAGCCGATGACCGGCGACGTTGATGACGTCGTCGACGCGCCCCATGATCCAGAAGTACCCGTCGGCGTCCCGGCGGGCGCCGTCGCCGGCGAAGTACGCGCCGGGGATGTCGGCGAAGTAGGTCTTGGCGAAGCGGGCGTGATCGCCGTGGATGGTGCGCAGCATCGACGGCCACGGTCGGGTGATCACCAGGAACCCGCCCTGGTTGTCGCCGCAGCGGACGCCGTCCTTGTCGACGACGTCGACCTCGATGCCGGGCAGCGGCTTGGTGGCCGAGCCCGGCTTGGTCGGGGTCGCGCCCGGCAGCGGGGCGATCATGATGGAGCCGGTCTCGGTCTGCCACCAGGTGTCGACCACCGGGCAGCGATCGCCGCCGATGGTCTTGCGGTACCACATCCACGCCTCGGGGTTGATCGGCTCGCCGACCGAGCCCAGCAGGCGCAGCGAGGACAGATCGTGCCGGGCCGGGTACTCGTCGCCCCACCGCATGAAGGCGCGGATGGCGGTGGGCGCGGTGTAGAAGATGGTCACGCCCCAGCGCGCGATGATGTCCCAGAACCGATCGGGCGCCGGCTGGTTGGGCGCGCCCTCGTACATCATCACGGTGGCGCCGTTCATGAGCGGCCCGTAGACCACGTAGGAGTGGCCGGTGACCCAGCCGATGTCTGCGGTACACCAGAAGATGTCGTCGTCCTTGAGATCGAACACCAGCTTCGACGAGTAGTACGCCCCGACCTGGTAGCCGCCGGTGGTGTGGACGATGCCCTTGGGCTTGCCGGTGGTGCCGCTGGTGTACAGCGAGAACAGCGGGTGCTCGGCGTCGTGGGCCGGGGCGACGTGGCGGGCCGCGGCCCGCTCGACGGTCTCGTGCCACCACACGTCGCGGTTCACGCGCAGGTCGATGTCGGTGCCGGTCCGCCGCACCACCAGCACGTGCTCGACCGACGGACAGCCGCCGCCGTGGGTCAGCGCGGCGTCGACGTTGGCCTTGAGCGGGACCACCGCGCCGCGGCGCCAGCCGCCGTCGGCGGTGATGATGAGGCGGGCCTTGGCGTCGCGCACCCGATCGGCCAGCGCGTCGGCCGAGAAGCCGCCGAACACCACGGTGTGAGGCGCCCCGATCCGGGCGCACGCCAGCATCGCGATGACGGCCTCGGGGATCATCGGCAGGTAGATGGCCACGAAGTCGCCGGCGCGGATGCCCAGCGCGTGGAGCGCGTTGGCGGCCTGGCACACCGCGCGGTGCAGCTGGTGGTAGGTGTAGACCTTGGTGTCGCCGGGCTCGCCCTCGAACACCAGCGCCGCCTTGTTCTTGCGGGGTCCGGTCAGGTGGCGGTCGAGGCAGTTGACGCTGACGTTGGTGGTGGCGCCGACGAACCACCGGGCGTCGGGCAGCTGCCAGTCGAGCACCTGCTGCCACGGCGTGGCCCAGGTCAGCTCGCGGGCGACGTCGGCCCAGAACTCGTCGGGGTTGGCGCGGGCCCGCGCGACCAGCGCGTCGTAGGCCGCCATGCTGCCGACGGTAGCGCCGGCAGCGAAGGCCGCCGGCGGCGCGAACACCCGGTCTTCGACCAGGACCGACTGGATGGCGTCGCTCACGCCGCCCCTCCCGCGACGGCGACCATCTCGATCTCGACCCGCGCGTCCTTGGGCAGCCGCGCGACCTGGACCGTCGAGCGGGCCGGCGGCGCGCCGGCGAAGCGCTCGGCGTACACGGCGTTGACCGCCGCGAAGTCACCCAGGTCGGTCAGGAAGATGGTGGACTTGACCACGTCGCCGAAGCCGACCCCGGCGGCGGCCAGGACCTGCGCCAGGTTGTCGAGCACCTGGGCGGTCTCCTTGCCGATGTCGCCGGTCACCAGCTGGCCGGTGGCGGGATCGAGCGGGATCTGACCCGACGTGAACACGAGCGCGCCCGCGCGGATGGCCTGCGAGTACGGGCCGATCGCGGCGGGCGCGCGGTCAGTGGCGATGACGGTGCGCATGCCCGTTGGTACCACGGGCGCCGCGTCGGCTCACGGCGTGGTCGTCATGCGACCGATCGGCACCACCGTCTCGGTCCACTGGGCGATGTGGTTGTTGGAGTTGATGTCCTGGAACGGCAGGCGGAACGCCGGCGCGGTGGGATCGCCGCCCACCGCGACGCGGCCGGGAAAGAACGGCGCCATCCACAGCTGCGGCTGGCCGCCGGGCAGGCGCACCCCGAACTGCCGCTTGGTCGAGAACGTGATCCAGTACAGCTCCTCGGGCACCGCGCCGCCGTCGAAGGTGTTGCGGAACGGGGCCCAGCGCGCCCACGAGTTGGTCAGCCCCGCCGCCTGGTTGGCCAGGTCCAGCTTGCGCGGCGGCTCGGTCCCGTCGGCCTTGACCACCCACAGCTCCGCGCTCTGGTCGTCGTAGGCGTCCTCGGTGGAGCGGTTGAACAAGATCCACTGACCGTCGGGCGAGTACGACGGGTAGTAGTTGTTGCCGCTGCCGGTGACCAGCGCGGCCGGCGTGCCCCAGGTCCCGGCGACCGGGTCGAACGCGATGGTCGTGATCGTGCCGCCGGTGAAGTGCCAGTCGGCGCCGGGGGTGGCCACCGCGACGTAGACCAGCGCGTCGCCGCTGGGCGCGAAGTCGGGGTGGCTGGCGTAGCCGGCGACGGGCACCGTGCCCTGGGCTGCGCCGGTCGCGCCGTCGCGCACCGTCAGCGTGCCCTGGTGGCTGGTCACCAGCCGGGTGCCGTCGGGCGAGTACGTGGCGAAGTTCCAGTACTCCGTGGTCGGCGCGATCATCGGGGTGCGGGTCGCCACGTCGACGATGGTCGAGCTGCCGTTGCCGCCGTCGTAGGTCACCGCCATCTTGGTGCCGTCACGCGACAGCGCGTGGCACGCGACGCAGCGCCCGGCCTGGGTGTTGGTGAAGAACTCCTCGGCCGGCTGGCCGACGGCGCCGAAGTCGTAGCGGAGGATGCCGTACGGGCGTCCGCCCTGGGCCGAGGCCGCCCAGTAGTACAACCCACCCTGCAGGTCCTCGCGGGTGTGGAACACGGTGAGCGGCGTGGCCGACCCGACCGTGGCGGGGCTGGCCTCGGTCAGGCCGCGCACCCGCACCGCGAGCTGCGGCCCCGACAGCGCCGCGGTCTCCCACTCCGCCGCCGTGAACGCGGTCCACGCGGTGGCGCCGCCGCGCACGTACGCGCGCAGGTCGACGTGGTCGCCCTCCAGGCGCACCTCGAACAGATCGTGGCCGTGGCCGTCGGTCCAGTGGGTCTCGAAGTCGCCGATGTTGGCGGGGACGATGACCTGGTCGGCCGGGTACACGATGGTCGGCGCCGTCGCGGCGTCCTCGGTCGCGGCATCGAACAGGTCGGGGGCGTTGGCGGGGACGTCGGCGTCGACCCGGCGGCCCTTGATGGTGACCTCGACCTGGGCGTCGCCGGTCGCCGTGGCGAGCGTGGCGCGCACGGCGGTCTTGCCGCCACCCGCCGCGGTGAAGGTGGCGCCGCCGAAGCTGCCGACGCGGATGTCGGCGACCTGCCAGGTCACCTGGCTGGTGACGTCGGTGGTCGCGCCGGTGGCGTCGTCGACGAACGCCACGGTGAACGCCTGGGTCCCGGGGACGCCGTTTTGGATCTCGAGCTGCGCGGTCGCCGGGGTCACCACCAGGGAGCCGGTCGGGTCGACGGGGACGTCGTCGGCGGTCGAGCCGCAGGCGGCGACGCCCCATACGCACAGGACGAAAAACAGCGGTCGAAGTGCGGACATGGCGGCGATCGTGCCTGGATGATCTGCCGATGTCGACCGGCTTCGGTTGTGACACCGTGCCCCGTTGACAGGCGCCACACCCGCGGGTAAATACGGCGACGTCTCTCGGGCGCTTAACTCAGCGGGAGAGTGTCACCTTCACACGGTGAAAGTCGTAGGTTCGATCCCTACAGCGCCCACTAGATCATCGGGCCCACTAGATCATCGGGCCCACTAGATCATCGGGCCCACTAGATCATCGGGCCCACCAGATCATCGGGCCCACCAGGTTCCGGCGGGTCTGTCCGTTGTCGTCGTCGGCTCGCCCCCTGGGCAGCCGGGGCGCGTCGACGCCTGCGACGGTCAGCGCTTCCGGTCGAGGCGCTCGCCGCTGGTCACGGTCTCTTCGGACTGCGACCAGTCGATGAGCTGATCGTCGTCGACCTGCTCGAGATCTTTTTTCCAGCCGCCGAGATCGGCCTCGACCTCGAAGTCGGTCGCGGTCGACGCGCGCGAGGTGCGGGGCTCGGGCGCCCGGCTCGGCGGCGGCACCGGCGCGGCGGCTTGCGGCCGGCGCGCACCCAGCCCGGTGCGAGATCCCGCCCGCGGCGCCGAGGGTGGATCGCCCAGCGGGGCTGGCTCCGGGATGCGCGCGACCCGCGGCACGTCGACCGTCGAGCCGCGCGACGGTGCGCCGCGGCCGGCGTCGGCGGTGCGCTCGTCGGAGGTGCCGGCCCGCGCGGGCGCGGCGACCGGACCGCTCGACGAGGCGGCGACCGGCGCGGGCGCTGCGACGGCGGCCGGGGCCGCGACCGGGGCCGACGCCACGACCGGCACTGCGGCCGCGACCGGCGTCATCACCGCGACCGCCGGCGGCGGCGCGACCAGCCCCCGCCCCAGCGCGCGGTTGGCGAGCTTGGCCACGCACGCCCACAAGATCGTCGGCGGCACGTGCTCACACAGCACGGGCACGGTCACGGTGTCGACCACCAGCGCCGGGTCGGTGCGAGCCGCGCCCAGGCACGCGGCCAACAGCTTGGTCCATTCCGGCCGCGGCAGGTGCTGGGCCAGGACCTCCGGCGTCGCGTGAGCGACGACGTCGGCCGGGGTGGCCACCCCCACCTCGAGCGCCTTGGCGATGGTCGCGGTGAAGAACGCGCGGAGGTGCGCGGTCACGTGCGCGCTGGCCGGCGTCGACGACGGTGCCGTCGATGGAGCGGACGCCGACGGAGTCGGCTGCGGCGAGACCGACACGGTCAGCGCCCCCCGACGATCCCGGCCCGCTCGGCGGCCGCCGCGATGCACTCCCACAGCACGTCGTGCGGGAGGTGGCGCGCCAGCAGCTCCGGCGTGACGGTCTCGAGGACGCGCTCGGGGGTCATGCTGCCGGCCGCGAGCGAGCTGGCCAGCACCTTGGAGAGGAGCTCGGGCGGCAGGTTGGTCGCCAACACCTCGGGGGTGGCGTGGCGGAGCACATCCGCCGGGCCGAAGATCTCCTGCGTCAGCCCCGACTCCATCATCGTCGCAAACCAGCGCTGTCGAGCGTCGATGGACATCACCAGAGCGTATCACGCGCGCGGCGTGACCCGCGGGTCGGTTCGGGGTAGCGATGTCACCACGCGGGGAGGTGCCCATCCCACACGGCCACCCGTGGTGGCCAATCGATCGAGGTCCGAGGTTGCGCGCGCGACGTTCTTTGCGCAAGGTGCAAGCATGAGCCGCGGTGAAGTCAGGTCGCGCGAATCAGCCGGGACGGTGCTGTTTCGACGACAGGGGGACGAGATCGAGGTGCTGCTCGTCCACCCCGCCGGCGCCTACAACCGGCGCGCGCCGTGGGGTATCCCGAAGGGCCAGCCCAACCCCGGCGAGGCGCTCGAGGATGCGGCCCGCCGGGAGACGATGGAAGAGACCGGCGTGACCGCCGGCGACCTCGTCGCGGGCGGCTTCGTCGACTACACGCGGTCGCGCAAGCGCGTGTACGGGTTCATCGGCGCCGCCCCCGGCGACGCCAACCCGCGGTGCGCCTCGTGGGAAGTCGACAAGGCCGAGTTCATCGAGGTGACGCGGGCTCGGCGGATCATCCATCCCGATCAGGCGGTGTTCCTCGACCGCATGTTGACCTTCATGCAGGAGACCCTGGGAGAGCTCGCCGGCTAGTCGAGCAGCGACATCCGGGATGCGATCGCCCCGCGATCGGTGTTTTTTTCGCGGTGATCGTCGCCCGACAGGATGTCCCAACCACCTGAGATCACGTCCGGGACCTTCGACGCGCGCGCGGCCGAGATCGCGACGTGCCTGCCGAGAGCGGCGGGCTACCCTTTGAAACGAATACGCTTTTCGCAGGGGCCTGGCCGATCGGGCAGTTCTTGCTATGGTGTAAAAAGCAGCGAGCCGCCCATTGCGGCGGCTCCTGGGCGTGACCACGTTGACCGGGAATCGATCCGATACCGGGCCGGTTCTCGCTCGTAGTACCCATCGACGCCCCCTCCTGGGTGTGCCCAGCGGATCCCGCGCAACGATTTTGGCCGGGCGAGCGTCGGAATGAACAAGCGCGATCGGCACCCACCTGGCCGAAACGCGAGGAGAACGTCCATGACCAAGCCCATCCGCACCAAGACCCGTACCTCCACCCGCGCGCCCCACGGCCGCGCCGGCGCGCCGGCTCGCGCCGCGACGGGTACCGCGGCGGCGGCGACGGTCACCAAGGCCGCGCCCGCCAAGCCCCGCACCGATCCGCGGGTGATGCGCGGCGACGTGGACGATCACCTGTCGACCTACTTCCGCGACCTGGCCGAGCACGATCTGCTCGGGCCCGAGCAGGAGCGCGAGCTGTCCCAGGGCATCGAGGATCAGGAGATCCTCACCTGGGAGCGCGTGCTGGCCCGCCCCGACGTCGGACCGGAGGTCGTGGCCATGCTCGAGGGCAAGCTCGAGGAGCCGCTCAAGCCGCAGAAGTATCTGAAGGCGTGCGAGGCCGTGCGGGCCAAGAAGACCGACCGGCGGGCGGTCGCCCGCCTGACCGGGTGCGCGCGCGAGCTGGCCGAGGGCCTGCGCGCCCAGGATCTGGACCGGCTGCACGTCGACGCCGTCCGGCGCGAGCTGGTGCGGGCCCGGGGGCTCGCCGCAGCCGGCAAGGCCGCGGACCAGGTCGGCTTCGCCGCCGGCACGCCGGCCTTCGCCTCGTACCTGGCCGGCATCGACGAGGCCTACCGGGGCGCGTCGTCGCTGCGCGAGGAGTTCGTCAAGTGCAACCTGCGCTTGGTGGTCACCATGGCGCGCCGCTACGACCGCGGCGGCATGCCGCTGGGCGACCTGATCCAGGAAGGCAACCTGGGCCTGATGCACGCGGTCAGCCGCTTCGACTACCGGCGCGGGCTGCGGTTCTCGACCTACGCGTGCTGGTGGATCCGTCACGCCATCGGTCGCGCCCTGGCCGACAAGGCGCGCGCGGTGCGCATCCCGGTGCACATGCTCGAGGCCCAGCAGCAGCTGGAGAAGGTGCGCCAGGGTCTGGTCCGCGAGCTCGGGCGGCAGCCGACGCCGCAGGAGGTGGCCAAGGCCGCCCGCGTGCCGCTGGCCAAGCTCAACCAGATGCACCGCTACCTGATGGGGCAGCCGCTCAGCCTCGACCGGCCGGTGCACGACGACGACGAGCGCGCCCTGGGCGACATGCTGGCCGACCCGATGACCGAGGACGCCAACCCGGCCGAGGACATCACCACCGCCGCGCTGTCCAAGCAGGTCCGGTCGCTCATGGGCGAGCTGTCGCCGATCGAGGCCGACGTGATCCGCAAGCGGTTCGGGCTCGGCGACGACGAGGAGCGGACCTTCCGCGAGATCGGCGACCAGTACCACCTGTCGCGGGAGCGCATCCGCCAGATCCAGAACTCGGCGCTGGGCAAGCTGAAGAAGGCCCTCGGCAACGAGCACCTCGGGCTGTTCGACTGAGCCGGACCGGCGCGTCGGTGCCGTCGTGGCCCGGGCCGGGCCGGTGTGGTGCGCCGGCCCGACGCTACGGTCGGCGCGCGCGGAACACGAACGCGCCGCCCAGCCGCAGCTCTTCGTAGTCGCCGAAGCCCAGGCGCGACAGCTGGGCCCGGAGCTCCCCGGGATCGTAGCGGCGGATGCCAGCCACCCGGGCCGCCACCCGGCCCAGGAGGGTCGGCGCCTGCGCGAAGGTCGAGCCGACGAACACGCCGCCTGGCCGGAGCACGCGCCGCACCTCGCGCAGGGCCTGCTCGGCGTCGTCGTACGCGTGCAGCGCGCCGGCGTTGTTGACCCCGGCGAAGGCGCCATCGGCGAACGGCAGCTTGTGGGCGTCGCCGCGCACTAGCACGACGTTGCCGTAGCCGCGCGAGCGGCCGGCGGCGACCTCGAGCATCGCGCGCGAGATGTCGAGGCCGACCACCAGCGCGTCGGGTGCCGCCGCTGCCAGGGCCCGGGTGAACAGGCCCGGGCCGCAGGAGAGATCGAGCCACGGCCCGGCGGTGGCCTCGAGGGCCAGCGCGCCCTTGTGGATGAACAGCTCCCCGGCGAAGCCGCCGACCGCCGCGCCCGCGCCACGCCCGGCCAGCACGCGCACGAAGGTCGGCCGCCACACCCGCTCGTACAACCGCGCCACCATCGCGCTCTCCATCAGCCGCTGCTCCGACGACGCCGCGGTCGGCTCGCCCTGCCCGGCCGCCGCCAGCAGATCGAGGTAGCCCGGCTTGGCTTCGATGGTGACGCCGCACGCGCAGCGCAGGGTCCGGCCGCCCGTGAACCCGCCGACCTGCTGGCAGCGCGGGCACACCAGGATCGGGAGGAGATGAGGATCCACGGACGGACGGGTGAACATCGTCGTCCGACGTTACCAGGCGCCGGCGACCACGGTGAGCGTGGCGCCGCGACCGGACGCCGCGGGCGCCACGGCGGGACCGCCCAGCGCCCAGCCGCCGTCGGCCCGCCGGCGCCACAGCGCCAGCGGGGCATCGTCGGCGCCACCGACCGATCGGTCGTCGTGGGTCCACCGCGCGCCCAGGTACAGCCCGCCGCCCAGGCCGACGATCGACAGCAACCCGACGACTTGCTCGTCGGTGCGCGTGGTGTCGTCGTTGGCGGCCAGCCACAAGAGCCACGGGGCGGCGGCGCCGGCCACGCCGACCGCGCTGACCTTGGCGACGCGACCCGGCGACGCGTCGAGCCGGCGCGCGGCGAGGTGGCCGATCAGGTACCCGCCGAGCGCGCCCAGGGTGGCGTTGAGCATGTACGCCTCGCGGGTGGGCGGGTCCATGACCAGGCCCACCTGGAACCCCGCCAGGACGCCGAACCCGGCTCCGGCGTCGATGACCGCGACGTCGCCGCTGGTCAGGCCGTCGACCGGCAGCGCCAGGGCGAGGGCGCCGCCGGCCAGGGAGCCCACGGCTGCGCCGGCGAGCGTCTGGTGGGTGGTCGGGCTGTCGAGGCCGGTGACGACGTCGGCGAACAGCCCGCCGGCCACGCCGCCCCACACCACCCCGCTGCCGATGAGGTGGGCGCGGGTCCGGTCGAGGTCGAGGCGGCGCGCCAAGCCGAAGCCGATCAAGCCGCCGGCCGCCCCGGCGATGCCGGCGCCCACGACCTCGGTGCCGTCGCCGGCGATGGCGGCGCCGACCGCAAGGCCGGCCGCCACGCCGTACCCGGCCATCACGCGCCGGCCCGCGCCCCGCTGCGGCGCGACGGACGGGGGCGCGTCTTCGAGCGGGCGCGGCAGCGGCACCTGGGCGTCCTCGATCGGGCCGCGCGGGATCGGCAGCGGCACCGTCGGCGGCAGCCGGGCCGCGAGCTTCGCGTCGACCTCGGCCAACAGCGCGGTGACCCCGTCCTCGACCGCGGGCGACGGGCGCCGCGCCAGCGCCTCGGTGAGCAGCATGCGGGCGCCGGCGAGGTCGTCCGCGGCGATCAGCTGGGCCGCGCGGTCTCGCAAGCCGGTGGCGACGGCGTCGTCGAGGTCGCGGTCGACCACCGGCGCCGGCGCGTCGTCGGCGTAGGGATCGACCGGCTGGGCCGCGGCCAGCGGGATGCCGACCACGAGCGACGCGACGACGAGGGAGCTCCGCACGGCCCGAGTATGCCGGCGGACCGGCGCGCGACACAACCCGACGCGATCCTGGTCACGCCGACCGGCCCGGGCGATCACGGCATCGGCGCGGTCGGGGCCCCCGGGACCTTCCAGCTCTTGCGGTAAAAGAACATGAACACCACCGAGATCATCGACAAGACCGGCACCGCGAACAGCGCGCCGATGAGCCCGTAGCTCTGCTCGCCCAGGATCAGCGAGAAGATCACCAGCACCGGGTGGATCTTGGCGGCGGTGCCGATGATCTTCGGGTTGAGGAAGTTGGCCTCGATGAAGTGGATGCCGACAATCCAGCCGACCATCACCACGCCGCGGATGACGTCGATGCCCTCGTCACCCGACACCAGCGCCGCCAGCACGATCGGGATGGTCGACAGGATCGAGCCGAAGATCGGGATGAGGCTCATGGCCGCGGCCACGAAGGCCAGGATGAGCGCGTACTTCACGTCGAAGATCAGCAGCCCGACGTAGGTCAGGATGCCGTTGATGAGGCAGATCAGCAGCTGGCCGCGGATGACCCCGGACAGCCCGCGATCGATGCCGGCGATGATGACGTCGTAGTCGTCGCGCACGTTGGGCGGGAACAGGTTGCGCAGAAACGTGTGGACCTTCTCCATGTCGATCAACATGAAGGCGCCGATCATCAGCACCAGGAAGAACGTGAAGATGCCCTTGATGACGCCGCCGACCAGCGCCTGCCCGAACCGCACCAGGTCGTCGACCTGCGACTGCAGCCCGGCCACGCCCTTTTGCAGGTAGCTGCGCAGCTTGTCCTCGAGGGCCTGCGGCTCGGGCGGCTGCTCGGCCGACACCACGCGGTAGCCGCCGCCGGCCTCGGGCTTGATCAGGATGCCGCTGGGCGGCACCTGGGCCGCGAACGTGCCGTCGGGCAACGGCGTGATGACCAGCGCGGTGCCCGGCGGCAGTGGCACCTCGGGCACCAGCGGCGCGGCCTCGGGCTCGACCCGCTTGACCGCCAGCGACGGGAACCGTTGCTCGAGGCGCTTGGCCAGCTCCGGAATCCAGCGCTCGTTGGCGCGGGTGTACAGGGCCGGCGCCTCCTTGCCGATGCGGGCCACGTCCTTCGACAGGCGCGGCACGAACACCACGAAGAACGTGACGATGGCGCCGATGAACACCAGGTAGCAGGAGATGATGGCCAGCCCGCGCGGCATGCGCCGGGTCCCGTCCTTGCGCTCGGCCATCCACCGCACCACCGGGGCCAGGATGTAGGCCACCAGCGACGCGAACACGAACGGCAGCAGCACCCGTCGGCCCAGGTACGCGACCAGCAGCACGAACACCGGGAAGCCCCAGCGCCGCAGCACCCGCCGCACCGGCCCGCCCGGACCGAACACGTCGCGCCCCGGCACCGCGATGGGTCCGGTCTGGAACGGATCGACCGGAGGCGGTGGGTCGGCTGCCATCGGCGGCCAGTCTACGACCGATCGCCGCGGCGCACACCCGACCAGGCGCCCGAGATCCAACCGCCGACCCGGCCGAGCAGCGAGCGGCGCTGGGCCCGCGCCGCCACCTCCACGCCGGTCAGGCCGTGCTCGACCGCCTGGCCGGGCAGGCTGCCGTCGGCGCGCTCGCCGAGAAGGGCGCTGGGCCGCCGCTCGCCGCGCCGCTCGCGGGGCGCCGCGGCGACGACCTCGACGCGCTCGCGGCCGAGCTCGGGCGCGGCGCAGGCCCAGCGCCGACAGCCGGCGCAGCGCCAGCCGAACTGCTCGCTGCGGTGGCCGCAGTGGGTGCACCGCCACGAGCTGCCGTCGGCCCAGGCCAGGGCTTCGACCAGCGCGGCCAGCGCCGCCTGGATGGCCGCCGGATCGCCGTCGGCCAGCGCGGCCCGCGCCGCCAGGAGCCGGGCCGGCACGAAGGCTGGCGCGCTGGCGTCGACCGCGGCCAGGAGCTGCGCGGCGGCCGCGCGATCGACCGCCGGCCCATCGGCCGGCGCCAGCTGGCGCGCGGCGGCGACCCGGACCGCCGCCGACCCGGTGGCCTCGGCCAGGTCGAGCAACGTCGCGACCAGCGGCGGGCGCGTCGGGGCCACGGCGTCGGCGACGGTCGGCTGTCCGGCCGCCGCCAGACCAGCGACGGTGGGCGCCTCGGGCGGCGCCAGCGGCGGGGTCGCGTCGGGGTCGACGTCCTCGCCGGCGGCGGCCAGCGCCGCGCGCGCGGGCGTCGCGTCAGCCAGGGCGCGCTCGGCTGCCACCAGGCCGGGCACCAGGTACGGCGCCAGCGCGGGCGCCGCGGTCAGCGCCTGCACCAATCGCTCGCGGGCGCCGTGCGGGTTGCCCCGGGCCGCGGCCAGCTCGGCGGCGATGGCGAAGAAGTGGGGCGAGGCCGCCGCGCCCTTGGCCTCGCGCAGCAGCAGCTTGGCGCTGTCGAGATCGCCCGCGGCGATGGCCTGCTGGGCCGCCGCACACAGGAGGTGGTGGTGCCGGCGCGGCACCGGCTCGCCGCGCACCTTGGCCAGCCGGGCCCACGCCCCGGCCGCCTCGGCGAACCGGCCCTGCTCCTCGTACAGCCCGCACAGCGCCCGCAGCGCGCCCTCGTGGCCGCTGTCGTCGCCGAGCACCTGCTCCATCGCTTTGACCGCGCGGCGCGGCATGCCGGCGGCGCGGAAGTCCAGGCCCAGCTCGTAGAGCGCCTGCTGCCGGAGACGCCCGGTGGCGCCTTCGCGCACCGCCAGCGCCTGGTGGACCCGGATGGCGCGCTCGTGGTCGCCCCCGCTGCGGAACAGCGCCGCCAGCGCGAAGTACGGCTCGCTGTCGGCGACGTTGTCGTCGACCACCGCCCGCAGCTCGGCGATGACGGTGGCGGGGTCGCGAGCGATGTGGTGGGTCAGCGCGCGCAGGTAGGCCTGGCCGTGGCGGGCCCTCCGCTTGAGGCCACGATCGTCGGGCACGTAGTAGCGCCCGACCAGCACGCCGGCGGCCAGGGCCCCCAGCACCAAGAGCAGGATGATCAGGGCCGCCACGCACCGCTCCTCACGGCGCCGCCTCGGCGTCGTCGTCGAGCGCCACCGCCCGATCGATCGCCGCCAGCACCGCGGCGGTGCCGGGGCTGGGCGCCTCGGGCAGGTCCTCGAGGGGCGACGGCTCGGTCAACGGCAGGTTGCGCAGCCGCGCCAGCTCGCGCTCGAGCTGCCCGACCAGCGCCTCGTACTGCCGGCGCCGCCACACGTAGTACATGCTCCCGAGCAACAGCGCCGCCAACGCCAGCGTCGCCACCAACCAGCCGGCGATCAGCGCGGGCAGCCACACCTGCACCCGCGGCTGGGGCGCCAGCTCGGCCAGCCACGGCGGCACGTCGACGGGGACCCAGCTGCCGTTGGCGACCAGGAACAACCCGATGAGGATGCCCAGCGCCACGAACGCCAAGGTCGCCGTCGCCTTGGCAGCCAGCCGCAGCCACCGGATCACGTGGCGACCCCGAGGTCCATCGCCTGGGACTGTATCAGACGCTCACACCACGCCGGTGCGGCCGGCCAGGATCTGGGCGTTGGCCAGCCGTCGGCTCGCGGCCTCGCCGCGCATCGCCGTCCACAGGACCGGGTTGCCCGACACCACGTCGTAGAAGTCGCGCGGCGGCAGCATGGCCAGCTCGCACGGGCCGACCGCGACCACGCTGGCCGACGCCACGTCGCCCGACAACAGCGACATCTCGCCGAAGTAGCTGCCCTCCCCGAGGGTGGCCAGCACCGCCGCCGAGCGCCTCCCGAGATCGCGCACCACCTCGACCGCGCCCAGCACCACCAGGTAGAGCCCGCCGGCCCGCTCGCCCTGGCGGACCAGCGCGGCGCCCGACGCCGCCTGGATGGGCTCGAACCGCGCCAGCAACCCGGCGCGCTCGTCGGCCGGCACCAGCGAGAACAGCGGCGTGGTGACCAGCAGGTTGGACAAGAGGCGCTGCCGGTAGAAGGCCTCGAGCGCGGGCCCCACCGGCGCAAACGCCGCCGCCAGCTCGCGCAATAACGTCCGCGGGATCTCGTACAGCTCGCACGGCGACGCCGCCACCACCGTGGCGTGCCGGCGCCGATCCGCCAACAGCGCGAACTCGCCGAACAGGGCGCCATCGCCCAGCCGCGCCAGCTCGGCCTCGCCGCCGCCGGCCAGCCGCTTGCGCACGATCAACTCGCCGTGGACCACGATGTAGCAGGCGTCGCCGACATCGCCCTCGCGGATGACGACCTCACCGGCGTCGTACGACTTGACCACCGCGCGGCGCGCCAGCTCCGCGGTCGCTTCGGGCGGCAAGCCGGCGAAGGCGCCGAGCGGCCCGTCGACCACCGCGCCGTCGGGGTCGAGCTGGGCCAAGGTGGCGTCGAACGAGCGCTCGAACGTCGCGCCGCGCTCGCCGAAATCGGTCGCGCGCCGGGCGCCGTCCGCCGGCGGCGTGGTCGGCTCGTCGTCGTCGCCGCCCAGCTCGGGCAACGCGGCCCGAGGCTCGGTCGCCACCGCGTCGGAGCTGGACAGCTCCAGAAGCGCCAGGTCGGCGTCCGACAGCTTGGGCCGCCGGCGGGTCACCATCTCCGCGGCGAAGTCGGCCCGGGACGGTCGGTCACGCCGCACCTGGGTCAGCGGGATGACCGTGTCGGGCTCGTCGGTCGGCGCCGACGGCGGACGTGGGGGCTCGGGCGACCGGGGCGGCACCTCGACCAGGCTGTCGCGGGCGGCGTCGTGGAGCGGCAGCGGGGGCGGCAGCGGCGTGTCGAGGTCGGCCGAGCTGGCGCGCACGGCCGGCAGCGGCCGCGGCGGCGGCGGCGGCACTCGCTTGACCGTGGCCAGCATCGGGTTGTCGGCCCGGGCCGGCGGCGGCTCGAGCCGGGCCGCGGCCGGCCGGTGCGGCGGCTCGGCGGTCTGGAACCGGGCCACCGGCGTCGGCGCGGCCGGCAGCGGGGTCGGCGCGGCCGCCACCGGCGCCTCGGCCGGCCGCACCGGCGGTGGGGTCGTGCTGGAGCCGGCGCGCTCCAGGTGCTTGAGCAACGAGAACAGCTCGCCGTCCTCGGGCGCCAGCTCGAGGGCCGACCGGCACACCGCCGCGGCCTGGGCGCCGCGTCCCTGCTCGGCGTACGCCAACGCCACCGAGCGGTACAACGCCAGCGCCTCCACCGCGCGCTCGGCGTCGCGGTAGCCAGCGGCCAGCGTGAGCCGGAGCGCGAGGTTGTCGGGCTCCCGGCGAAGCTGCCGCTCGAGGTCGCGGATCGGGCGCTTGAGCGTCATGGCGTCGACTGGCCATGAGCGTAGCCCGAAATCGCCGAGGCCTGGCGGCGCGGCTACCGCGAACTGGTCGCGGTCGTCACGACGGCGACAGCGACACCGTGCTCTGGAAGCTCATCCCGGCGGCCGTGGCCGGTAGCTTCCACCCCTTGGCCACCGCCTGCATGCAGCTGTCGAACGCGCTGCCCAGCGAGTCGGGCCGGAAGTTGGAGCCGGCCACGTCGCCGCTGCCGTTGTACTTGGCGCTGACGGTGAGCGAGATGGTCCGGGCCTGGATCGAGGTGTTCTTCTTGAGGGCCTGCTCGTAGCACTTCTGGATGCTGCCGCGCGACTTGCGCACCAGCTCGATAAACTTCTGCGACAGCTCGATCGCCACCTTGTCGTCGACCGGCGGGGCGCCCGAGCCGGTGGGCCGGGCCTTGATGGCCAGGGCATCGCCATCGATGGTGACCACCCACTCGTTGGAGTTGGCGCTGGCCAGCTTGAGCCGCGCCAGCTCGGCCTCGTAGGTCGAGATCAGCTTGTCCTTGTCGGCCAGCTTGGTGGAGCACGCGGCCAGGTTGGCCGCGGTCTCGGGGTTGTCCTTGACCGTGGTGGTGCCCTTGCAGCCTGCACCGACGGCAGCGCCGACGACGACTCCGATGATCAGCAGGGACGACTCAGGTAGCTTCGACATCTTCACGAACGACCTCGGGGGCAGAGGGTGCCGGGCCGAGCTCACGCACGGCGGGTTGCACCGGTAGGGACACGGTAGCCAGGAGGATCACGGCAGGAGGATCATGACAGGGGGCGCCACGACGACTACGGCTGGCGCTTGGCGACGGGCGAGGTGGCCAGCACGGGCCCCGCCGGGCCGATGGTCTGGATCAGCCGGCGGACCACGACCCCGGCGCCGACGTGCTGCCCCACCAGCTCGGGGACGTCGGCCGGCGTGACGCCGTTGTACAAGGCGGTGGCCGCGCGTGGGCCGCCGCCGAGGCGCGCGGGCAGCTCGGCCAGGCCGACCCGGACCGGCCCGGCGACCACCTCGCGGACCAGCACGTTGGGGCCCTGCGAGCACCGACCGAAGCAGCTCTGCCAGTCGAGCTCGACCGCGGCCGGGTCGCTGCGCTGGGCCAGCGCTCGCTCGAACGCCGCGTGCACGGCGGCGGCGTCTCGACGATCACCGCAGTCCGGTCCGCGACACACCACGATGCGAAAGCGGCGCGACGACACCGGGGACAGCGTGACCCCCAGCCGTCGGCGTGTCAACCGACCGCCCGCCCAGCATCCCCGTCGCTGACCGATCGCTACCGGGCGCTCACGGCGCCAGCGCGGCCCGAGCTGCGGCCGCCACTGCCGGAGCGGTCCGCGCGTCGTCGGCGAGCCACCGGACCAGCTCGCGATCCTCGGGTCCACCGGCGGCCACCGCGGCGGCCATCACGGTGACGAGATCGGTCTCGGCGGCGAACGCCGGGTCGGCCCGCGACAGCACCAGCGCCTGGCGCAGCCGCCCGCGCTCGCTGCCGTGGCCGATGGCCACCAGCGCGCGGACCAGCTCGAGCCGCGGCGCCGGCGCCAGCGCCGGGTCGAACGCCAGGTCGCCGATCACGGTGACCGCCTGCGCCGCTGCCGCCGGGTCGAGCTGGACGGTGCCGAGCGCGGCGATGGCCTGGGCCACCTCGACCGTGCCGACCGGCTGGGCGCCGGTGATGAAGTCGGGGTGGACCGCCAGGGCGCCGAGCAGGGCCGGCAACCCGGCCGGGTCGCGCCGCGCGATCAACAGCGCCGCGACCTGATCGTGCAGCTTGGTCGGGGTGCGCGGGTCGACCACGATGGCCAACAGATCGCGGGTGACGTCGGCGCCCTGCAGGCTGGCGAAGATGCTCACCGCGTACTGCTTGATGTCCTCGAAGCTGGCGTCGCGATCGCGGGCGATGGTGGCCAGGGCCGCCACCGTCGACGGCGCCGGCGCGTCGCTGGTCGGCGCCCAGCCGTCACAGTCGAGGGTGGCGCCCAGCACCGGCCCCGCCACGTCGATGTGCAGGTTGGCCCGCACCGCCCCGGTCACCGGGTCGAGCGCGACCAGATCCCCGTCGCGCGACAGCGCCGCCAGCACCGGCCCGGCGTGGGCGCTGGCGACCAAGGGCACCCGCGGTTGGCTGTAGGCCCAGCGGAACTCGCCGGCCGGGGTCAGGCCAAACACGAAGCGAAACACGTGTACGCCGATCAGGTCGTCCTGAAACGTCATCGGCCCGCTGGTGGTGGGCTGGGCCCGCCACAGCACGCGCTTGCGGTCGAACGCGGTGTAGCCGAGCTGCACCGGATCGAAGGCGTCGACGCCGAAGTCGGCCGCGGCCAGCTGGGCCGGCAGCGTGACCGTGCCGTAGGTGGTGCCGGCCCGGGTCCCGGCCGCGGCGGCAGCGTCGAGGCGGATGGCGCCCTTCTTCGAGCCGAAGAACGCGGCGTCGCTGGTGACCCGCAGGACGCTGATCTCCTCGTCGATGCCCCGGATGCGGGTCAGCTGCGCGCCGGTGCGGGCGTCGATGATCGACAGCCACTGCTTGAGGAAGGGCGACAGCACCAGGCCACCCTGGGCCGCCGGCGCGCCGAGCGCCCCGGCCGACTCGTTGCGCCACAGCGGGCTGCCGTCCGGCGAGTACGCCGCGAGCACCCACAGCGGCTTGGTCGCCGTGCCGGTCTGGGTGACGAGGAACACGCGCTCGCCGTCGGTGGTCGCGCCGACCAGCTCGCCGTCGATGGCCAGCTTGGCGCGCTCGGCGCCGGTCGCGACGGTGCGCACCACGACGGCGGCGCCTTCGCGCACCACCAGCACGTCGCCGGCCACCACGACCCGGGACTGGACGTCGGCCTGGATCGACCACAGCGGCGCGGCGGCCTCGACGTCGTAGGCGATCAGGGTCCGCGGGGTGCCGCTCACCACCGCGAACACCAGCGGCTTGCCCAGGCCGTTGGCCGGGCGGATGGTGGTCGCGACCTGGCGTATCGCCAGCGCGGCCTCGAGCTTGGCGGGGTTGTTGTCGTCGGATGACAGGCGGAACACCGCGTTGGGTCCGCACCCGATCGCGGCCGCGGTCGCGGCGATGACGGCGAACGAGCGAAGCGACGACATCTAGCGATCTCCCGTCTGGCGTGACTTCAGGTGGCCGTCGGCTTCACGCCGCGACTGGGTCGGCGGCGTCGCCGGGGTGGCCTTCACGTAGGCCTCGAGCGCGGCGAGCGGCTCGATCCCGGACAGCTTGGTCAAGGTCCGCACCACCTCGAGCCGGGCCGGCTCGGCGCTGAAGCTGGGCTGCACCAGCATCCCGCCCAACGCCACCGCCAGCGCCGCGTCCGGCGCGATCCCGAAACGAGCCGCGATGGTCTTGGCCAGCGTCTCGTCGGGCAGCTTGGCCAGCGCCCTTGCCGCCGGCAGCTCGCCCTTGTCGAGCAGCACCAGCAGCGCCGGCACCGCCTCGCGCAGCCCGGCGGCCCCCGCGGCGTCGGCGCCGATGGCGCGGACCGGCTCGTCGAACGAGCGCAGCGCGGTCATGACCACAGCTGGGTCGGGCTTGGTGGCCAAGACGATCCGGAGCGCAGCCGCGCGCACCTGCGGGTGGCGGGCGTCCTGGTACAGCGCGGCCAGGGCCACGTCGGCCGGCTGCGCGGTGGCGGCCAGCGCGGTCAGGCCGGCCACGACGACGTCGGGGTGGGCGCCGGTCGCGAGCAGGTCCCGCAGCGGCTCGTGGAAGGCCGCGTCCTTGGACCCGCCGAGCGTCGCCGCGGCCTTGGCGGCGGCGGCCACGTCGGTGCCGACCAGCGCGGCGCTGGTGGCCGCGAGATCGATCTTGGCGGCCTTGCCGGCACGCGCGGCGCCGGGACGAGCGGTCCGGGCCGGCTGGGCGGTGGCCGTGGCGGCGAGGCCGCACACGAGGAGCAGAGCGAGACGAGGTACGGGCATGGGTTCCCCTGCCGGTGGGCGCACCGACGGCTCGCAGCGTAGCCACCAGGCTCGGGAGATCAAGCGCTGTGGGCGGAATCAGCACATCGCCGCCACCTGCGGCGCAGGTGACGACGGCGATCCCGGTGGCCGCCCCCTGCTCCGGGCCTGCGCCGCCGCTCCCACCGCGCCCACGCCGCCGGTTTTCCGCCCCCGCCGGTTCCGCTGGCTCAGTCGTCGTCGTTGCGCTTGGTGTCTTCCTCGGTGAAGTCGACCTTGCCCGACGCCCGCTCCTCCTGGCCGAGGATCTTGAACTTGCCAGAGGCCACCGGTCGACCGCTGACCTCGAGCACCATCAGCACCTGCTTGTTCACGCCGACCAGCTTACGGTCGAGGGTGAACTGCGACAACAGCGCCTTCTGGCCGCGCTGGTCGACGTACTGCTCGAAGCTGGCCAGGAGCACGCGCTGCCGGCTGGACACGTCGTACAGCTTGACGACGACCTCGATGTCGGTGAGCCCCTGCTTGAAGAAGGCCGCGAAGTAGATCTTCCAGGTCTGCTTGTCTTTGTCCTCCCAGAAGTTGCTCTTGTTCTGCTTCTTGAGCGCGCTGACGTAGGCGCTGGCGCTCTTGGCCGACGACGGGAACTTCTTGTCGCTGGTGAGGATCTTGCCTGCGAAGACCTTGTCGGGTCCGCCGCCGGCCTGGGCTGTGGGCGCCGTCCACGCCAGCACGAGGGCGAACATCACAAACAACGGGGCGATCGTACGGCGCATGGGGGTCCTTCCGAAGGAGGCAGGCGTGGCGACAGGTGACCACCGCGGGGGCAGCCGAGAGATGGGACGCATGCTACCCGCAATTGTTCACCGCCGACCAGCGCGAACGCCCCGCGGTCGAGCCTCGCGCGGGTCAGTCGGCCAGCAACGCGGCCAGGGCCGCCGCCGCCGCCGCGTCGAGCCCGGGCTGGGCCAGCGCCAAGGTGCGGCGCCCGAGCACGCGGTACAGCCGCGCCAGCTCGGGGTCGGCGGCCAGCGCGACCAGGTGCCGCTCGACGGTGCCCGCGTCGCCCCGGCGGATCGGACCGGTCAGCCCGTCGTGGAGCCCGCGCGCGCCGGCGTTGGCCAGGGCGCCCTGGGCCAGCGGCACCAGCGCCGCCAACGCGGCGTCGCGCGCGACCCCGGCCGAGGCCAGCACCTCGACCGCGGCGTCCATCACCGCGACGGTGAAGTTGGCGGCGATCGACGCGGCGGCGTGGTAGCGGGCCATGGCCGCGCCGTCGAGCGGCAGCGGCGTGCCGCCCACGGCCTGGGCCAGGCGGGTGGCGGCGGCCACGCCCCGGGCGTCGCCTTCGATGCCGATCACCGTCCCCTTGAGGGCGCCCCGGGCCCGGACCAGCTCGGCGGCCGAGGCGATGGCCCGGAGCGGATGGAACGTGCCGATGCCCCCCACCCGGTCGCGCACGCCGGCGAAGGCGTCGGCCGCGCTGGTGGTGCCGGCGCAGTGCAAGAGCACGTGGCGGCCGCCGACCAGGCCGGTGGCGCACAGCCGGGCCGCCACCTCCGCGATGGCGTCGTCGTTGACGGCCAGGATGACGACCTCGGCCTCGAGCAGCAGGTCGGGCGGCGCCGGCGAGAACGCGGCGACGCCGGCGATGGCGGCGGCCGCGCGCGCGGCGTCGGGGCGGCGGGCCCACAGCCCGAGCACCGGCACCCCGGCCTGACGGAGGGCGCCGGCCAGCGTGGTGGCGACGGTGCCGGCGCCGACGATGAAGGTGTTGGGGGAGCGTGCGGTCACCGGTAGAGTCCTCGAGCGGCGATATAGCGAAAAACCGCCGACGGCAACAGGTCCCCGACCGGCTCTTGCGCCGCCAGCCGGCGCCGGATCTCGGTCGACGACACCGCCGGCATGGTGACCTCGCTGACCCGGGCGCCCGCCGGCGGGGTCACGCCACCGCGGCCGACGACGATGGGCGGCGCGCGCCGGCATACCTCGTCCCACGCCAACCAGCTGCTGGTCTCGGCCAGGATGTCGGCGCCGATCACCAGGCGGAAGTCCAGCTCGGGGCGGGTCGCCGCCAGGTGCTCGAGGGTGTGCAAGGTCCGGCTCTCCCCGCCGCGCACGGCGGCGACCTCTTGCTCGACGGTGGACACCTCGGCCCGCGGGCCCAGCGCGGACGCCAGCGCGGCGCACATCGCCACGCGGTCGTCGTAGGACGCCAGGTCCTTGCCGAAGGCGTGGCGCCAGGTCGGCACCAGCCACAGCCGATCGATCGGCATGGTCTCGAGGACGTACAGGCCGACCAGGGCGTGGGCCACGTGCGGCGGGTTGAAGCTGCCGCCCAGGAGACCGATCGTCGTCACGCCGATTCCGGGTACAGCAGGTACGGCCGGCGCGCGGCGCAAAACGCCTGCTCGGCGTCGGCCCAGGTCGCCACCAGCTCGGCCAGGGGCGCGCCCGCCTCGATCAGGCCGCGGACCCGGGCGTCGCCGGTCAAGAGGTCGATCGCCGGGATGGCGTCGACGAACTCGTAGGCCTTGCGGCGCCACGCCGCGGCGCCGTCGGCGACCTGCCAGGCCGCCCGCAGGAAGGCGACGCCGGTCGCGTACGGGCGATAGGCCCGGACGTCGGTGACGTGCTGCTGGACCCCGCCGCACGGCTGGCCGGCGTGCTTGTGGAACGTGGGCCGGAACGTCACCGGCCGGAACCGCACGCCAGGCAGCTGCTCGGCCTCGAGGGCCGCGGCCAGCCGATCGGGATCGAGGTACGGCGCGCCGGCCAGCTCGAACGGCCGGGTGGTGCCCCGGCCCTCGGACAGCTCGGTGCCCTCCACCAAGCACATGCCGGGGTACACCAGCGCGGTGTCGACGGTCGGCATGTTGGGCGACGGCATCACCCACGGCAGGCCGGTGTCGGCGAACAGCATGTCGCGCCGCCAGCCGGCCGCGGGGATCACCGTGAGGTCGAGGTCGAGCCCCTCCTCCGCCGCGCGCCAGCGCGCGATCTCGCCGGCGGTCAGGCCGTGGCGGTTGGGACACGACACCAGCCCCACGAACGAGTCGAAGCCCGGCGCGATAGCGCCACCCTCGACCTCGACCCCGCCGATGGGGTTGGGGCGATCGAGCACCACGAACGCCTTGCCGGCGGCCGCGCACGCCCGCATCGCCAGCACCATGGTCCACACGAACGTGTAGTAGCGGCTGCCGATGTCGGCCACGTCGAACACCATCACGTCGATCGCGTCGAGCATGGCCGGCGTCGGCGACAGCGACGCCAGCTCGTGGCCGTACAGGCTGAACACCGGCGCGCCGGTGCGCGGATCGTGCTCGGTGTCGACGCCGATCATGTCCTGGGCGTCGCCGCGGACGCCGTGCTCGGGCCCGAACAGCGCGGCCAGGGTCAGGTGCGACCGCGCCGCCAGCAGGTCCGCGGCGTGGCGCAGCTCGGCGTCGACCGCGGTCGGGTTGGCGATGAGCCCGACGCGCCGGCCGCGCAGGAGCCGGTCGTCGGCCAGCAGCTGGGCCAGGCCCGAGGCGACGCGGGCCATCACAGGATCGGGACGGGCTTGAGCGACACCTTGCCGTCCTTGGTGACGACCCGGAACCGCACCGCCCGGCACTGGTACTGCGCCTTGAGGCGACCCTCGTTGACCCGCAGCTTGGCGATGAAGCCCTCGAAGCTGACCTCGTCGGGGGTGCCCGACGCCTTCCGGGCGTCGACGTACTCGGTGTAGACCCGCTTGTAGTAATCGGGCTCGGGCTCCTGGGCCAGCGCCGCCAGATCGGGATCGGCGGCCGGCCGCGGCTCGTCCTCGTCGAACTCGACCCGGCCGGTCACGATCGGGTTGCCGTCCTCGTCGAACTCCTCGTCACCCGGCTCGGGCCGCCCCAGCAGGCGCGCCATCATCACGTTGAGCCCGTTGGACAGGCCGTCGAGATCGTCGCCGACCGGCCGGAACGTGCGCTCGAGGTTGCCGTTGATGATCTCGGCCACCCCGAGCTCGACCTGGTCGACCTGGTCGAGGATGCGCTGGGTGGCGAGGAAGATGCCGCCGATGGCCAGGATGCCTGCCACCACGCCGAGCACGATCAACAGGACCCCGGCGCGGCCGGTCTCGGGCGCGCCCGGCTTGGCGTCGGTCAACACCAGGACGCCGGCGGTCGCCTCGGGGTAGCCCTCCGGCAGCGCCTCGAGCGACAGCCGGGGCAGCCGCACCGCCGAGACCAGGAACTGGTGACCGGCGGCGCCGGTCGCGATGAACTTGCCGGCCTGGCCCTTGGCCAGCGCGGTCGGCACCAGGTCGCCCTTGGCCAGCACCGGCGCCAGCGCGCCTTGCATGCCGGTGTCCTCGGTGTTGTCGCCGCGGGTGAAGCTGGTGGCGAACACCTGGCCGGCGTCGAAGTACGCGACGTGAGCGCCGAGGATGCCCTGCTGCTCGCGGGCGGCCTTCGACGTGAACGCGTAGGCCAGCACCACCGCGCCGAGCCGCTTGGGCTTGCCGTCGGTGTCGAGCTGCTCGGGATCGACCACGGTGCCGATGCCGACGCGCATCACGCCCTTGCCGGGGTAGTTCCAGATCTCCGACAGCAGCGTGGGCTGGGCCAGCGCCAGGGCCAGCCCCCGCCACACCACCTGGTCGTTCTTCTTGAACTCGCCGGCGACCGGGTTGGCGACGCCGTCCATGGCGACGATGGCGCCGGTCGCGTCGACCAACGCGAGCAGGTCGGGCGCCCGGCCGTCGCGCTCGCGCTTGGCGCGGAACTGCTGGAAGGCCAGGTTGGCTGCGCGGTTGCGCTCGTCGGGCAGGTTGGTGCGCACCGCGGCGACGATCCCGGGATCGTGGCTGAGGATCTCGACCTTGTTGTACGTGTCGAGCGCGTTGAGCGTGGCGTTGTTGAGCGCCTGCTCGGGCGCCCGCTTGATGAGCGCGCGGGCCTCGCGCTGGAGCGGTTTGCCGAGGCTGCCGCTGACTAGGATGAACAGGATGGCGGTCAACGTGGCGATCAGCGCCGCGACGATGCCCCCGATAACGGTGCGTGACATGTGGCCTCCAGCCTCGGGGCGATTATCCAAGCCTGCGAATCAATATGTCAATCACCGGGGGCACCGACCAGCCCGCGCCGCCTGGCCAGGCGCTCACGGGTGGCCCCCGACCGCGGCCTTGAGCTCGGCGGCGAAGCACGGCGTGACCTCGGTGTACAGACACGCCACTTCGCCCAGCCCCTCGGCCAGCTGGCGATCGAGGAGCTCCTGGTCGTCGGTGTCGACCACCAAGAGGGTCTTCTCCTGCAGACGGTAGAACGTGCCGATGTCGCCGCAGGTGCCCGCCGCGCTATCGATGACCCCGGGCGCGCACAGCGCCTCCTTGGGGATCACGGCCACCGTGAGCGGAGGGTGGGTGGTCGGCGGCGTCACGCCGCGGGCCTCGAACAGGGCCGGCATGGCGGCGCGGACCCGCGCCACGGTCGCGGCGATCTGGGCCGGCCGCCAGCGCGACGCGGTGACCACCCGGACGGTGACGCCGTCGGCCTCGAGCGTGGGCTGCCAGGCCAGCGTCGGCAGCGGGATGCCCTTGGGCGCGGCGGCGACGGCCGGCGCCGCCGCCGGCGATCGCTGGAGGCGCCAGGCGACGGCCGCGGCCGCGGCCAGGACCAGCGCGCCGAGGCCCAACCACAGCCACGGCCAGGTCCGGCGCGCCGCCGGCGCTGCCAGCTCGGGCTCGAGCTGATCGGCCAGCGACACCGCGGCCGCCACCGGCGTCGGGGGCTCGGTGGCCAGGCCGGCCCCCGCCGCGCGCGACCCCGGCAGGGTGATCGACGGAGGGGCGCGGGTCCCGACCCCCGCCGGCGTCGGCGCGACCGGCGCGGCGACCAGGCCGCTGCGGGCCTTGGCCACGGTCTCGCGCGACAGGCGCTGGGTTTCGGAGAAGCCATCGTGGGCCTCCTTGAGCGCCTCCTCCAGCTCCTTGCGGAAGTCCCGGGCGGTGGCGAAGCGATCCTCGACCTTCTTCGACAGCGACTTGAGCACAGCCGCCTCGAGCACTGGCGGCACCGCCACCCCGCGCGACGCCAGCGTCGGCGCGGCCTCGGTGAGGTGCTTGCTCATGATCTCGAAGTGGGTGTTGCCGTCGAACGGCGTGTCGCCGACCAGCGCCTCGTACAGCGTGGCGCCCAGCGAGTAGATGTCCGAGCGGGCGTCGACGTCCTGGCCGCGGACCTGCTCGGGCGACATGTAGCGGACCGTGCCCATGGTCTGGCCGGTCGCGGTCAGCCGGGTCGACGTGGTCATCTTGGCGATGCCGAAATCCATCACGGTGGCGGTGCCATCGTCCTCGCGGACCAGCACGTTCGACGGCTTCATGTCGCGGTGGACCACGCCGCGGCCGTGGGCGAACTCCAGGCCGCGCAGCACGTCGATGGCGATGCGGGTGGCGGTGGGCCAGGCCTGGCCGTCGCTCTCGACGATCAGCCGTTCCCAGGTGGCGCCCTGGACGAACTGCATGGCCAGGACGAAGCTGCCGTTCTCCTGGCCGAAGTTGTAGAGGTGGACGATGTTGGGGTGATCGAGCTGGGCCAGGGCCTTGGCCTCCTCGACGAAGCGCGACTTGACCTGGCTGTACGCCGCCAGCTCCGGCGGCAGCACCTTGAGGGCGACGTCCTGGTCGGTCAGCGTGTGCCGGCCGCGGTAGACCACGCTCATGCCGCCCTGCCCCAGCACGTCGACGATGCGGTACTGGCCGAGCACGGTCTCGCCGATCAGCCGGTGGGCGCCGGTCGGCGTCAGGTTGGCGCCACAGCTCGGGCACTTGACGTCGATGTCGAGCACCTCGGCCTGGCAGGTCTGGCAGGAAGGCATCGGGCTGGGCCAGTCTACTCGCGGGCGGGGTCGGGCTGCCACCCGGGGACGCGCGCAAGCAGCGCGTGCAGCGCGGAACAGACGATCGCCGGGTACTCCATCGGGGTGTAGTGGGTCCCGCCGGGGATGACCGTCAGGACCGCGCCGGGGATGGCCTGTTGCAGCCGGGCCGCGGTGGCCGGCGGGGTCAGGCCGTCCTTGTCGCCGGTGACGATCGCGGTCGGCACGGCGATGGTCGGCAGCACGTCCTCGGCGTCGTGGTCGTTGAGCCGCAGCAGCAGCTCGCTGTAGATGCGCCAGTCGAGCGTCCGGAAGCCGGCCGCCACCGCCCGGAACGCCTCGAGGTCGAGGGTGGGCGCCAACAGCCCGAGGCGCTGCATCGCGGTCACCAGCGCGTCGGACCCGGCCACCCGCTCGGCCACCTTGCCGGCCAGCGTCGCCTGGGCCCGGACGACCTTGAGCAGCACCGGGATGATCTGCTCGACCAGCTGCGTCCCGAACACCGTGCGGAACGGTCGGCCGCTGGTGCCGTTGATCGCCATCAGCCCGGCCACCCGCGCTGGCGCCTGGCGCCACAGCTCGAGCGCGACCTGGACCCCCATCGACCAGCCGACGACGACCGCCTGGTCGACGCCGACGTGGTCGAGGAGCGCGACGAGGTCGCCCACCTGGTGCGGCACCGTCAGCGTCGCGACATCGGCCGGCGCCGCCGACGCGTAGAGCCCGCGGTAGTCCCAGCACAGCACCCGGTATCCCGGCAGCGCGGCGTACAGGTGGCGGTACGCCTGGTAGGTGCCGCCCAGGCCGTTGGCCAGGACGACCACCGGCGCGCCGGGCGCCGCGGCGCGGTCCTGGTAGCCGATGCGGGTGCCGTCGCCGGCGGCGAACGACACGTGGACCAGGCCCGGTACCATCGCGCCATCGTAGTGCAGCCCGCGCGTCGGCGCGCGCCGGCGCCGCGCCGATCGGCGCAGCCACGACGTATAGTCACGCCATGCGCTGTCATCGCTGGGTCGCGCCGTGGTTCATCCTGGCCGGCGTCGCCGCCGGGTGTGGCGGCCCCGACGGCGGCGCGCCCCTCGACGGAGCGCCTGCCGACGCCGGCGTCGACGGCGACCTGGGGACCATCGTCGAGCCCGGCGATCCCGGCGCGGTGGACGTGCGGGTCGACGTGCGGGTCGATCGCGACCGCGCCGCCATCTCGCCGCTCATCTACGGCGTCAACGGCGGCGCCGACGTGGCCCGCGATCGCCCGCGGGTCCAGCGCGCGGGCGGCAACCGCCTGACCGCCTACAACTGGGAGAACAACGCGTCGAACGCGGGCAGCGACTACTGCTTCCAGAACGACGCCACCTTCGGCGGCCCCGGCTCGCCGCCGGCGGCGGCCTACCGCGGCCTGCTCGACGACGCCCGGGCCCGCGGCACCGCCGCGCTCGTGACCGTGCCCATCGTCGATCACGTCGCCGCCGATCACGACGATCGCGGCGACGGTGGCCAGGGGCCGCCGGCCTGCGTCGGCGACGTGGCGCGCTCGGGCGCCGACTTTCTGACCACGCGCTTCCGCGCCAACCACGCCCGCAAGGGGACCGCGTTCGCCACCACGCCCGACCTGGGCGACGCCGACGTCTACCAGGACGAGGCGATCGACTACCTCCGGCGCACCTGGGGCGACGTCCGGGTCCTGGTCGACCTCGACAACGAGCCCGACCTGTGGTCGTCGACCCACGCCCGCATCCATCCGATGCCGGTGACGTACGCCGAGCTGATCGAGCGCACGCTGACGTACGCCGCCGCGGTCAAGGACGCCTGGCCGGCCGCCGAGACGCTGGGCTTCGTGAGCTACGGCTACGCCGGCTACACCACGCTCCAGGGCGCGCCCGACGGCGGCGGCCGGCCGTTCATCCCGACCTTGCTCGACGCCATCACCGCGGCCCAGGCCACCGCCGGCCACCGGTTGATCGATTACCTCGATCTGCACTGGTACCCCGAGGCCCGCGGCGACTGCCAGCGCATCAGCGACGTGGCCGGGGCGGCCGGCGCCGCGGCCCGGGTCCAGGCGCCGCGCTCGCTGTGGGACCCGAGCTACGTCGAGGACAGCTGGATCGCCAACGACGTGCTCCACGGCCCGATCGCCCTCCTGCCCTGGCTGCAGCAGCAGATCGACGCCCACGCGCCGGGCACCAAGCTGGCGTTCTCGGAGTGGAACTACGGCGGCGGCGACCACATCAGCGGCGCCATCGCCACCGCCGACGTCCTGGGCGTGTTCGGGCGGACCGGGGTCGGCCTGGCCACCCTGTGGCTCTTGCGCCCGGCGAGCCAGGAGCAGTTCCTCCTCGCGGGGCTCCGGGTGTTCACCAACTACGACGGCGCCGGCGCCGGGTTCGCCGGCACCAGCGTCGCCGCCACCAGCTCCGACGTCGCCCAGGTCACCGCCTACGCCTCCGACGACGACTTCGGCGCCCACCAGGTCATCGTGGTCATCAACAAGGCCACCGCGCCACGCACCGTCGGCGTCACCGTGGCGGCGCCGCGCACCCTCGACCACCTGGAGCGGTGGGTGCTCGCGGGCGGCGCGGCCACCATCACCGCCGGCGCGTCGGTGCCGACCACGGCCACCAACGCCTTTCGGGTCGACGTCCCGGCGGCGTCGGTGACCGTGCTGGTGCCACGCTGACCGCGTCGACCGCGGGGCCGTTCGACGCGCCACCGCCGGCCGGTCCGCCGCCGCTCACCGACGACGAGTTCGACGCCCTGCTGCCGGCGTCGCTGTGGGCGGTCGCGCGGGTCCACTTCACGCCCGTCGGGGTGGCCGATCTGGCGGCGCGGCTGCTCGCGCCGGCACCCGGCGCCCAGGTGCTCGACGTCGGCGCCGGCGTCGGCAAGTTCTGCATCGTCGCCGCCCTGGCGTACCCCGAGGTCACCTTCGTCGGCGTCGAGCAACGCCCCGCGCTGGTCGACCTGGCCCGCGACCTGGCCCACCAGCTGGGCGCCGCCAACACCCGGTTTCTCGTCGGCGAGGCCCTGGCCATCGACTGGGACGACTACCAGGCCTTCTACCTGTTCAACCCGTTCGGCGAGCAGTCGCACCAGGGCGCGCCGCCGCTGGACCACACCTTCGGCCGCGACCCGCAGGCCTTCTTCGCCAACGTCCGCGCCACCCGCGAGCGCCTGCTCGCCCGCCCGGCGGGCACCCGGGTCGTCACCTACCACGGCCTCGGCAACCGCGCCCCACCTGCCTTCGATGTCCTCCAGGTCGACCACGCCACCGGCCCCCTCGAGCGATGGACCCGCCGGTGACGGCTAGCGTCCCTCGCACCCCGCCGCCGCCCTGGGCTCCGGCGTGCGCCGGGGGAGAACCCTCTTCTTAGAACGTGATCATCCCGCCGAGCCGCGCGCGCGTGTAGCTCTCGTCCGAGGCGGGGACGATGCGGGCGGTGGCGGCGTCGATCGGCTGCGCGGTCGCCTGATCCGAGAGCTGGCGCTGGCCGACGCGGAAGTCGCCGAACAGCGAGATGCGATCGCTCAGGCGGTAGCGCAGGCCGGCACCGACCTCAGCCAAGGCCTGCTGGTCTTGCCACGCCTGCCCGACCTCGACCTGCGAGGTGCCGATGGCGCCGGCCAGGTACGGCGACAGCCGGCTGTACGGCCGCAGCTCGAACTGGAGGCCCGCCATCAGGCGGCGGTCGATCCGAGCGCCGTTGTCGAGCTCGTTCTTGGCGATCTCGGCCTCGGCGATGAGGCCGCGGGTCAGTCGAAACTGGCCCACCAAGCCGACGTCCTTGCCCTCGTGCTGGCCGTCGACGGCCACGCCGCCGAGGTAGGCGCCGAGGCCGAACCGGGCCAGGGGTGGCGGCGCGGGCGCCTGGACGGTGGCGACCGCGTACGTGACCGGCGCGGGGGCGATGGGCGGGTAGTAGGTCTGGCCGCAGTTGCAATCGACGGCCGGGGGCGGCGGCGGCGGCGGCTGGGCGAAGGGCCGGTAGTAGCCACCCCCGACCCAGATGGAGCCACCGATGTGGACGCCGGTGTGGCGCCGCACCCAGTGGGCGCGGGGTGCGCGGACCTGGACCGAACCGCCGACGTGGATGCGGGCGCTACCGCCGATGCGGACACGGATATCGGCCGAGGCGGCCTGGGCGCCGGCGATGAGCGCGGTGCCGGCGATGAGGATGGCGATGCGGCGGGTGCGGATCACGGTGGGACTCCTTGGGGCGGGGGCGTTCGTTGTTCGGACGTACAACGGCGGCAAACGGTTTACCTTGCACCTCGCGCGCCAGCGCATCGGCGCCCTGGGCGGCGGGGTGGCACTCGTAGGAACCGCAACATCTCGATGGGTTAACCGCCACACCAGGGCGGCACGCCGACGATCCCGTGAACACGCCTTCACGATCGCCGTGCGCCAGCGGCACGGGCGCACCCACCTCGACCGATTTCCGGGGCGAAGTAGGCCGAACTCCTCTGCAATGCTTGACAGTCCAAGGGTGTCCTCCCTAGAGTCCCCTCGCCGATTGGAGGCCCCTTACCGTGAGCCAGCAGCCCCCCAAGAAGTCGGGAAGTCGCGACATTAACGACCTGAAGGCGCGCCTCGGGCTCAAGAAGGGCACGTCGCCCGCGCCCGTGGGTAGCCGCACCGCAGGGATGCCTGCGGTCGTGCCGCCGCCGGGTCTGGCGGTGCCGCCGCCGCCAGGCGCCGAGCCCGCTGCCCCCGCCGCGCCCCCCCAACCCGTGGTCCCTGACGCATCGCAAGATCCGTTCGGCGCCATGAACGCGATGGCGCAGATCGGGACCGCGCAACGCGCCCCCGAGATCGTCATCGTCAACGACGGCCGCCCGGTCGAGAGCGTGAGCGCCAAGTCACGCGGGGCCACGATCGCCAAGTACGCCGGCATCGCGCTGGTGCCGCTGTTTCTGGGTGCCGGCATCGGCAGCATGGGCAAGGCGGCGGCGTACTTCAACGCCGGCATCGACGACGCCAAGTTCGTGGTCAACGACGTGAAGAACGTCAAGAAGTCGCTGGCGACCATCAACGAGTCGCTCGGCAGCTCGAAGAAGCTGACCGACAAGGAGTTCGCGGCGCTCATCGAGCGCTTCGACTTCAAGGAGACCGTGGTGTTCGGTGCCAAGAGCAACACGCTCGACGGCGCGCTCCGCTCGGAGATCAACCGGTTCTACGCGACCGCCGCCGAGATCAAGCTCATGGCGGAGGACCACATCGCGGCGGCCCGGACCGACGAGAAGGCGCTGGGCGACGCCCGCGCCGCCACCGAGAAGATGACGCCGCCGCCGGAGTTCGCCGGCGCCATCGGCGTGCGGATGGGCGTGCTCGTCGCCAACGACGAGGGCCGCACCCAGGCCTCGCCGTTCGGCGCGCAGCTGGTCGAGATCGGCCCGCCGTACTGCCAAGACGGCAAGCTGTCGAGCAGCGGCACCTGCCCCGACGGCGCGTTCGAGACCCTGTCGTACCGGACCGCGCCGGGTGGCGCCTGGCAGCGCGGTGACTTCGCGCTGGCCGGCAACACCTCGGCCGGCGCGGCGATCGCGCCCGGCAAGGTGCTGGTCATCTCGCCGACCCCGGTGTTCGACGCGCTGGCCCGCGGCAACGAAGGCACCGCCGCCGAAGTGCTCTACAACAAGCGCCTGGCGGCGCTGCGCAAGAAGGTCACGGAGGCGATCGAGGCGGCCAACGCGCTCGAGGGCAAGCTCCGCCCCAAGGCCAACCAGAGCAAGCGCTTCACGTTCTTCATGTAGCGCGAGCTACATCGGACCGGCGCTGGCTACATCGGACCGGCGCAGCGGAACCCGACGATGACGTGGCGCGCGCCGCGCGGGCGACCGTGCCACGACGCGCCCCGACCGAGGCCGGGGTAGTCGTCCCAGGCGGACCCCTTGACGGTCATCTTCGCCGTGGCGCGCTGGTCCGGGGGCCAGGGCGTGCCGGTCCACTGGAACACGTTGCCGGCCAGATCCAGGACGCCGGTCGGGCTGATCGCGCCCGGGTTGCTGCCGACCGCGACGGTGTCGCCGGGACCGCCGACGGCGCTGTTGACCCGCTCGGCCGACCACGCCTGGCCCCAGGGGTACGCAAGGCCAGCGTCACCGCGGGCGGCCTTCTCGAACTCGTGGGCCGATGGCAGCCGGCGAGCTGCGCCGACCACGTGGCCGCGCCAGGCGCAGTAGCGCGCCGCGTCGTCCCAGGACACCAGGACCACCGGATGGTCCTCGCGCCCCGGGGGCGGACGTCCCTCCGGCCACACGAAGCGCGCGACCTGGGTGGCCCAGTCCTGCTGGAAGCCCTGCCGCTTCCAGGTCTCGGCGTCCATGCTCGGCGCCGGGGCGCCACCGTCGGCGACGAACTCGGCGTAGGCGGCGTTGGTCACCGGCAAGAGATCGATGCGGAACCCCGGGACTTCGACGATGTGGCGGTCTTCCTCCTGCTCGAACCACGAGCGGGCTGGGGCGCCGTCGCGCCCGGCCCCCGCGGCCCAGTCGTCGACGGCCTGGGCTCGCTCCTCGGGAGTCGAGCCGGCGATCGATCGGCTGGCGGGGATCGCCACCATCTGCGCATCCGCGGCCGCCGACATCGCGGCCGCGCCGCCGCGGTACGGCGCGTCGAGCTCGAGCGCGGCGACCACCGGCTGCGCCGGCGAGAAGCGGGGCGTGGTGCCGCACGCCGCCAGGGCTACCATCACCGTCAGCGCTGCTGGGCGAGCTCGCATGGGTGCCACTATAGCGCTCCGTCGACGCCAGCGTCGGCCAGCCGGTCAGCCGCCGCCGCCCGCTCGCGGGCGCGTTCGCGCTCGCGGGCCCGCTCGCGCCGCGCCTCGGCGACCGCGGGCGTGAACGCCGGGCCGGCGGCCAGGGCCCGGGCGTCGAGGTCGACCGCCGCCGGCGCCGGGCCTTGCCGTGGGATCGCGCCGACCCGATCGCGAAGCATCCGCGGCGGCGCCGCCGGATCGGCGGCGTCGAGGTACACCACCGCGGCGAAGTCGTCGTCGGGGTCGCGGCTGGTCGCGGTCGCGAACAGCCACCGTCCGTCGCGCGACCAGCGCGGCCCGCTGTCGTCGGTGTCGGGCAGCTCCGCCAGCGAGCGGGCGGCGCCGTCGCCCTCGAGCAGCCACAGGTCGAGGCCGCCGCGCGGGGTGCGGCGGGCGAACGCCAGCGCCGCGGTGCCGGGCCGCCAGGCCGGCGTGACGTCGGCCGGGCCGTCGGTGGCAAACACCGTGGCCCCGTCCCGGCCGAGGATGGCGATGCGGCTGACGCCGCGATCGATCTCCTGGTAGGCGATATCGCCGTCGGCCGACACCGACGGTGACACCCGGTGGCCGCGGCCGGCCGACAGCTGGCGCGGGGTGCCGACGGCCAGGCCGGCGTCCGCGCCTCGGACCTCGACCTGCCACAGCTCGAACCAGGCGTCGCGCCGTCGCGCGAACACCACGGCGCGACCGTCGGCGGTCCACGTCGGGTCGACGTCGGTCCCGGTACCGTCGGTCAGCCGCACCGCCGTGGCGCCGACGCCGGCCGGCATCACCCACAGGCTGGTGCCGCGGTCGCCACGGCCGCGGGTCGAGACGAAGGCGAGCCACCGGCCGTCCGGGGAGAACGCCGCCTGCTCGTCACGATCGTCGAGGGCGCCGCGGCCGAGCACCGCCCAGCGGTCGCCGTGTTCGTCGACCAGCACCAGGCGGGCCCCGACCGGGGACCGCTCGGTCAGCGCGAGGCGCAGCGCCGGCGCGGCCGCCGGTGGTGGCGGGCCGCCGCAGGCACCGGCCACCACCAACACCGCCGCGAGCGCCGCGGCCCTGCGCATCACTCCTGACGCATCACTTGTCGGGCGTCGGGGCGGCCTCGGCCGCCGGCTTGGCGGTCTTGACCTGGGCCTTCTCGTCGTCGGCGGCGTGCTTTTTCTCCGGCGGCGGGAACGCGAAGTAGATGGCCACCATCACCACGCCGAACACGCCCGAGCAGATGGCGGCGATGACAAACGACTTGTGGAGGTTCTCGCGGGTGGTCCGCTCGAACACGACGAACGACGCTTCGTCCTGGGGGGCGAGCGACGAGAAGTTGCTGTACTCGTTCATGGTTTCTCCCGGCCGGTACGGTAGTTCCAAGGCTGCCACGGGTCAACGTCACAGCGCGACGGGAAATACACCCGACGGCCGCGTCGTTCGTTGCTAGTGGTCATGTGGTGTCATGCCTCGAGCGGTCGCCCGGCCGCGCAGCGGTCAGGGAACCAAGCCCCTGTGACACCGCGCGCGGCGGGGGGTTCCCGGATTTCGGTGGCCGCGCGCTCGTTGGTGCCGCTGGCCCTGGCAGGGGCCGCGGCGACCGGGTGCCGGCAGGGCCACGCCGACCAGGGCGTGCGCGGCGCGGCCACGCCGGCGGCGCCAGCCACCGTGCCAGCTCGCGCGCTCCCACCGATCCCGGCCGAGACCTGCGTCGGTGTCGACGACCGCGGCATCTGGAACGACCTGGCGCCCCAGGTCCAGCTGGCGCTGCCGGCGGGGTTGACCCCGGACCGGGTGAGCGCGGTGGTCGACCGGCCCCACGGCCTGCTGCTGGTGGCGGTCGACGGCTGGCCGGTCAAGCCCTACCCGCTGACCGGCGACGCGCGGCTGGCCATCGGCCCACACCAGCTGGCGCTCCGCGCGGGCGACCGGGCCGAGCTGGCGCCGCTGTTGCGCGCCGAGGCCATCGAGGCGGGCCGCGCCGCCGACGATCGCGACGGCGACGGCATCCCCGACACCCTCGACGTGCTGCTCGGCGCGCGCAAGGCGGTGGTCAACGCCGACGCCTACCAGGGGGGGTACGAGCGGCTGAGCTACCCGGGGGGCGACGTGGCGCGCGATCACGGCGTGTGCACCGACGTCGTCGTGCGCGCCCTGCGCAACGCCGGGCTCGACCTGCAGGTCGAGGTACACCAGGACATCGCCCGCGCGCCGAAGGCCTACCCGATGGTCCGCGGCGCCGGCGACGCCAACATCGACCACCGCCGGGTCAAGACCCTCGCCCCGTACTTCCGGCGCCACTTCGCGGCCCACACCGTCGCCCTCGACGATCCGCGCGATCCCTGGCGTCCAGGCGACGTGGTCTTGTTCGACACGTTCCCGGCGCGCTCCGGCCCCGATCACATCGGCATCGTGTCGGACCGGCGCGGCGCCAGCGGGCTGCCGTTGATCATCAACAACTGGACCGACGGCACCGTCACGGCCGAGATGGATCTGTTGGCCTGGGTGCCGTTCACCCACCGGTACCGGAGCCGGCCGGCCCCGGCGCGCTGTGCCAAGGCCGGCCGCGCCGGTCGGCCTCGGCCCGCGATTGCACCGTCCGCGGTTGCCCGCTACCGTAGCGGCGATGGTGTCGGCCGTCCGTTCTGCGCTGGCGATCGTGGGCATCGCGTTGACGGTGGCCGCCGCGGCGCGCGCCGACGACCTCGACAAGGTCATCGTCGATCGGATCGACCTCGAGCCCTCGCGGCTCAACGGACTGGCCCGGATCCGCGCGCTGGTGTCGGCCACCGAGCTGCGCGGCGCCCGCATCCCGCAGGACGGCGCGCCCAACCTCACCCTCAAGGTGGGCGGGAGCAAGGCGCCGTTCGTGCTCGGTGTATCGGCTCAGGCCGAGGTCGAGGTCGACGCGGTCCTGATCATCTCCACCACCGACACCTTCGCCGGCAGCCTCGACGGCATCCGCGACGCGCTCGACGCTGACCTCCTGGGGCCCATCGAGAAGCTGGGCCCGACCAAGCTGCAGGTGGCGGTCATCGGCTACGGCGAGAACACCATCGGGCAGAAGCGCCTGGCCGCCCTGCCCCAGGCCCGGGCCGCGCTGCGCTCGCTCGAGGTCGACGACATCACCACCCAGGTGGCGCTGATCGACGCCATCCGCTCGGGCCTGGCCATGGTCACCCGGCCCCGGCCCAAGCTGGCCGGCGCGATCCAGCGGCCCATGCTCATCGTGGTGTCCGATGGCGCGGGCATCGACGAGTACCACCGGGCCGACATCACCGCGCTCGGCGTGGAGGCAGGGCGCAAGGGCGTCCGTATCCACGCGCTGGCCTACTCGCCCGACAGCGCGCGTCGCCCGCTGCTCACCCTGGGCGAGCTGGCCAAGCAGTCGGGCGGCACCTTCCGCTGGGTGCAGTCGATGGAGGGCTGGTCGACCGCCCTCACCCAGCTGGCCGACCAGCTCACCAACCAGTACGTGCTGACCGCGCTGACGCCGCTCGACGGCGCGGCCGGTCGCTCGCTGGCGGTGTCGATCGCCAACGCCGGTGACACGCTGAGCGCCCCGTCGACCCGGCTGCCGCCGCCGCGGTGCGGGCGCGACAGCTGCGAGGCCGACGCCTACTGCGTACGCGACCAGTGCGTGGCCCGACGCCACCAGCCCGGCCGCACGGTGTGGCGGGTCTTGCTGTGGGGCGTCGGCATCCTGGCCGGGCTGCTGGTGGTTGGCCTCGGCGGTCGCGCGTTGCTCGATCGCCGCGCGCGCGGGCCGCGGCTGGCCGGCCCGCCGCTGGCGCCGGCCGCCGGGTTCGCCCCGGCGATGCCCAGCCCGGCCGCGCCGGTCGCACCGCCGGTCATCGCCCCCGGCACGCCGGTGCTGATCGTGATGTCGGGCCCCGCCGCCGGCCAGCAGGTCCCGCTGCACCACGGGCTCCTGGTCGGCAAGGCCGCCGACGCCCACCTGTCGCTGGCCCACGATCCCACGGCGTCGGGCCACCACGCCCAGCTCACCTTCGACGGCCAGGCCTGGAACCTGACCGATCTCGACTCGACCAACGGCAGCTTCGCCAACGGCAACCGCATCAGCACGGTGCGGCTGTTCCCCGGCATGACCCTGCGTCTCGGCTCGACCGAGCTACGCTTCTGGCAGGCCTGAGCGCCAGGGAGGCATCGACCGCATGGGACACCTCATCATCGCCGGCAAGGAACAGGGTGACCTCGGGCCCAAGTTCCGCAACTGGCACGAGACCGGCTGGGACGCGACGTTCGAGGGCCTGGTCGACGGCGCCAACCCCATCTACGGGCGGACCCCGGGCAGGGGCGCGTCCGGCGCCAACGCCAAGAACACCGGCCTGCGGCGCTACAGCACCCGGCCGGCGCTGCGCCGCCAGAACCTGAACCCGACCCTGGACGGGGCCCAGGCGGTCATCCGCAAGTTCGTGCTGCACCACGACGGGGTGTCGTCGTCGCAGGTGTGTTGGAACGTGCTCCAGAACGAGCGCGGCCTGTCCTGCCACTTCCTCATCGACAACGACGGCACCATCTTCCAGACGCTCGACCTGGCCCTGATGGGCTTCCACGCGGCCAAGTACAACGTCGACTCGATCGGCGTCGAGTTCTGCAACCGCGGCATCCTCGACCGCCCCGACTACTACGCGGGTTCGCCCAACCCGCACCCGATCTCCGACGAGTACGCCATCAACGGCCACAAGATGCGGTCGTTCGACTTCACCGAGGCGCAGTACGAGTCGTTCTACGAGCTGGCGCAGCTGCTGGTGAAGGCGCTGCCCAACCTGGCCCTCGAGTACCCGCGCGACCCCGGCCTGCCGACCCAGGCGGCCTGGGGCACGCTGGGGCCGGTCGACGCCCTGGGTGACAGCTTCCCGGCCTCGTCGTTCGCTGGGTTCCTGGGCCACTACCACCTCACCACCCGCAAGTGGGACCCCGGCCCGTTCGACTTCAAGAAGTGGATCGATAAGCTGCGCGGCCGCCGGGTGTTCCCGGTGAAGGTGGCGGGGGCCATCGTCGGCGGCGACGGCGACGGCCGGCCGGTCATCCCCGACGATCCCAAGGCCTTGGCGGCCGCGGTCCAGCCGTACTACGACGCCAACGAGCTGACCGCCGCCGGGGGGTTCTTCCCGGTCGGGCCGTGGGGCGGCACCCGCCTCTGGCACGGGGGCGTGCACCTGCCGGCCCCCGAGCGCTCGCCGGTCTACGCGCCCCTGGCCGGCCGCATCATCGCCGCCCGCATGGGCCAGACCACGCCCATCGGCTCCAACAACTTCGTGCTGATGCGCCACGATCTGTCGGTGGCGTCGCAGGCGGTGCGGGTCTACTCGCTCTACATGCACCTGGCCGACGAGGCGGGCGCCGCCGACGCGCCGGGGTGGATGGCGGCGCCGAGCACCGACCTCGACGGCTCGGTGTCGGTCAAGGGCTACGACGTGGTGGCCGACGCCGGCACGGTGATCGGCCACGTCGGCACGGTCGGCCCCGACGGCCTGTCGGCCCCCCAGATCCACTTCGAGATCTTCTCGACCCGGCGCTGGTTCGAGGCGCGGGCCGACGATCCGGCCGCGACGAGCTCGCCGTTCACGCTGATCGACGGCTCGGCCACCGGGCGGTTCTGCGAGGACCCGCACCTCGACGAGCTGATCGACCGCGATCGCGACGGCCGGCTGTCGCGGGTGGAGCTGGCCGACTTCTACGGCGCCGGCGACAAGGCCCAGGTCCGCGACCTCATCACGCTGCACACCACCGAGTGGATCGCCGAGCCCGACTGGGCCGAGTCGCTCAAGGCCGCCGCCTCGCAGTTCCGCCGCGGCAGCGGGCCGCGCGGGCGGGTGACCAAGCTCGACAAAGACGACGACGACTACGACATCGACGCGATGGTCGAGGAGCAGCTGGTGCCGTTTCTGTGGTGGACCGACGAGGTCGCCCGCCAGCTCGGCTTGCCGGCCAACGGCATCGTCTACCACTACCACCCGCTGCGGTTCATCGAGTACGCCAACGCCTCGCACGCCCCGGTCGGCGCCGCGGTCACGCCGACCGAGCGCGCCATCGACGACAACGAGGACACCGCCGGCGACTTCGGGTACGTGGCCGAGCCGCCGCCGCCACCGCCCGACCTGCACCTGAAGCTCGAGAACCTGGTCGACGGCTACGACGGAGACGTGCCCCCGCCATGACCACCACCCCGCTCCCAGAGGTTCGTCCGCCGCGCCGCCTGTCGCGGCGGGGCTTGCTCGGCGGCACCCTGGCCACGGCGTTGGCCGCGGTGCTGGTGCCGCGCGACCGCCTGCTGCCGGAACGGCGCAGCGATCGCTGGCACGGCAAGACCCGCTGGATCGGCCACGCCTGACCCCGGCCGCGGCCGGCGCGGTGGCCGGCGGCGCCCCCGCCGATCGCGTTGGGTGCTCGCAGCGCGCGCCCCGGCGGTCGGTGTATGGTCCGCGCATGGTTCGATTCTTCGTGTTCGCGTCCCTGCTCGGGCTGGTCGCCGCCCCGGCGGCAGCCCAGGTCATCCCCGACGACTCGGACGGCGGCGCCGGCAGCGAGATCGAGCTCGACGACGATCCGCCGCCCGCGACCGACGCCGGCGACACCGACGAGAACCCCGACGCGCCGCGCCTGATCGGCGAGCCCGATCCGGCGGCGCCGATCGCGCCGTCAGCGCGGGCCACCGGCTACCCGGTCAACGAGGTGCTGCGGCCGCTGACCCTGCCCGACTTCACCTCCGAGCTGCGGCTCGACGCGGCCACGTACCCGTCGCCGTTCGACCTCGAGGTCGCCTTCCGGGCCCGGTACGGCATCACCCGCCAGGCGCAGATCGGCGTCGGGTACGGCATCGGCGGCCTGTACAACGACGGCAAGCGCGGCAAGACCAGCTGGAACACCGGCAAGGCGGTCGAGATCAACTTCACCTTCCTGGCACAAGACTGGGTCGCGCCGCGCATCGCGGTGCCGATGTACGTCGACCCGTTCGCCATCGGCCTGGTGCTGGGCGCGCCGGTGAAGTTCCGCTTCGGCGATCGGTTCGCGCTGGTCGGCTTCGAGGAGGTGGTCGGCTTCAAGTTCCAGGGCAAGAAGTTCCTGCCGACCATCGACAGCGAGCGCACCAACGAGGTGCTGGTCGACGCGCTGGGCGACAACACCATCAGCCCCGACGGCTACCTGCGGTTCGACTTCGGCGCGGTGTACCAGCTCGAGCCCGACCTGGCGCTCACCGGGCGCTTCGGCTTCACCATGAGCGACTTCTCGACCCGCGACGCGGCGTCGGCGCTGCGGGTCCAGCTGCAGTGGACCCCGCGCCGGCGGGTCGACCTGATCGGGGTCACCGGCTTCGACCGCCTCGACGAGGCCGGCAACTCGTTCCACCTGACCGCGGCCCTCGCGGTCCGCATCTGACCGGCGGCGGGGTCAGGCGCCGCCGGCGTCGGCCGCGGGCGCCCCGGCGTCGACCGCGGGCGGCGCGTCGGGGGATGGCGCCGCATCGGAGGACGGCGCGGCGTCGGGGGACGGCGCGGCGTCGGGGGACGGCGCGGCGTCGGGGCTGTCCACGGCGGGGCCGGCATCCGACGGTCCGCCGTCGCCCGCCGCCCCGGCGTCGACCGGCGCCGACGGCAGGTGGCCGAACTCGTCGACGATGGTGAAGCCGCGCTGGCCCACCAGCTGGCCGCCGACGGTCTCGGTGGTGCACGTCCAGCGCCCCTCGGGCCGCGCCGGCAGCTGATCGAGCGGGAACTCGCTCACGTAGACCACGCCGTCGCCGTCGCACGCGCGCCGGGCCGGCGTCACCCGCACCCGGGTCGCGCCGTGGCGCCAGACGTGGACCACGCCCTCCTTCACGCCGCCGGGCTCGACCAAGAGCGACCCGCACCGCAGGCCGGGCAGCCGGTTCTTGCGCAGCACGTGCTTGGACGGCGGCAGGCACTCCTCGCTGCCGACGGTGCCGTGACCCACCGCGGTCTCCGGCATCGACAACGGCGCCGGCGGGATGGCGCGGCGGCCGTAGTACACCGCGCCGAACAGGCCGCCGGTCGCCAGGAGCGTCGCCGTCAGGCCCTTGGGCGACAGCACGGCGCGCGCCGAGAACGTCAGCAGCGCCACCGCCGGCGGCGTCGCCACCGCCGCGATCAGGAGCCCGGTCTTGTGGGTGAACCCGAACGCCAGCGGCAAGATCACGTTGAGCACGCCGAACATGGCCAGGCCGTACATGGTCGACGCCAGCCACCGCCGCTCCATGATGATGTTGTCGAACACCAGGTCCATGGTCGACACCACCGCGCACGCCAGGAGCACCGGCGCCAGCCACCAGTTCACCGACGACAGCGACCAGGTCGCGCTGGCCCCGTACAGCGGCACCAGGAAGAAGAACATCTGCTGGTACAGCTGCTTGATGATGTAGTTGGTCCCAGCCGGAGCCCCTTGCGCAGGAAGCGCTCGTCGTCGCTGCGGTTGGCCGGGCCGACGATGAACCGCAGCGCGACGAACATGATCAGCCACGACAGGAACAGGACCATCAGCAGCTTGTCGGCGTAGGCCAGGCCGTGCCGCGCGAACAGCATCACGCCGACCCCGAACGACAGCGCGAACAGGCTGTGGAACCACCAGATCTTCTTGATCAGCCGCTGCAGCTTGCCCGCGCTGGCGCGGGCCCAGGCACGACCGCCGCCGTCGGTTGTGTGCTCGCCATCGACCTTGTTCACCACCAGCGCCCGCCCGCGGCCGCAATCAACCCCTGACCGACACGGCCCCGGGTCCGGTGCGAGATCCGGCTCCCACGCCAGGCCGGCCTCGGCCGGGCGCCGGCTGCGACGCTACGGCCCGATCCGGACCGGATCGGCGTTGGCCGACAGCGACATCGACGCGCCGGTGAGGGCGTCGGCGGTGATGGCCACGTCGAGCTCGCTGCCGGTGACCGAGCCATGGCAGCCGCCGCACACGGCGTCGAACAGGTCCTCGCTGATGCCCAGGCTGATGGTCTCGCCGGGCGCCAGCTGGTGCTCCTCGCCGAGGTTGGCGATGGCGCGGCCGCTGCCGTCTTGCAGCTCGAGGACCACCGGCTTGCCGGCCGGCACGTTCATCCGCAGCGAGCCGTCGTCGCGCAGCGGCACCCGGCCGAGCAGCGTGCGTTGCTCGAAGATACCGCCCGGGCCCGAGCCCGAGGTGGTCCCGGCCGGGGCGACCGCCTCCTCGAACACCGCCAGCTGCGTCGCCGCCCGGAACGCGTCGATGGGCCGGCCACGCCGCAGGTTACCGGTGAGCAGCGTGAACACCATCGGGGCGTCGGGCATGTGCACGATGGCGCGGCCAGCGCCGGTGGCGCCCTCGTCGACCCGGCCGCCGAACACCAGCTGCCGGCGGTTCTGATACAGCGCCCGCGGCGGCGACCGCAGCCCCAGCACCGCGTCGACCTGGGCGCCGGCGCCGCCGATGAGCGTGGTGCGCGCGCCGGTGCGCGGATCGATCGCCACCACGTCCCAGTCGAGGCTGGTGACCGTGGCGAGGTCGCCGGTGACGCCCGCGTAGGATGCCAGGATGCGGCCGTCGGGCAGCTCCGACGGGTTGCGGTAGGCGCCGTTGGTGGGCGACCCGACCCGACCGGTGGCCGCCGGATCGACCAGGTGCACCGACTCGAGGAAGCCAGGGTCCTCGGCCCGCCGGCCGGCCTCGAACGGGCCGATGCTGCGGTTGAAGATGGCCAGCGTCCCGGCGCCGCCCCGGGCGCCGACGTCGGAGAAGATGGCGAGGAAGTTGCCGTCGAGCCCCTCGCGGATGTCGGTGGCCTGGCTGTACCCGACCGACGGATGGGTGTCGGTCAGATCGTCAGGGGTGACGAAGCGCGAGGTGGCGCGCTGCGCCAACAGCGGGTGGTAGTCGGTGCGGTCCCAGTTGATGCGCCGCCCGGCCAGCTGGTAGAGGTCGCCTGACACCTTCTCGGTGAGGTCATGATGATGCGCCCTTCGCGCATCATCTGCGGCGAGATCTCCGAGCCGGTCAGGTAGGTGACCTGCTCGAGGCCTGAGTTATCGCGCCGCATCCGCCAGATGTCGGATTGCGGCAGGAACTGCTTGCGCGAGCGGGTCGGCCCCACCGCGGCGGTGCCGCGGGTCGAGGCGAACACGATCCACTCGCCGTCGGGCGACCACGCGGGATCGAAGCGGGACCTTGAGGCCGTTGCGATCGGGGTCGGGCGGGGTCAACCGCGCGCAGCCGGTGCCGTCGGTGTTGACGATCCACAGGCCGAGCGGGTCGGCGGCGCCGGTGCGCATGGCGAACACCACCGTGGTGCCGTCGTACCGGATGTCCGGTGCCCGGACGTCGGCGGTGGCCGGGTTGACCCCGGCGCAGCCGGTCAGCAGCGAGGTCGACGCGCCGGCCCCGGTCACCGCGCCGGTGGCGTCGAGCGCCAGCGGCGCCATCCGCAGATCGGCCCCGCCCTGGTAGGTGTCGAACTCGAGCGGGCCGGCCACGTGGGTGGCGGCGCGCTCGACGTAGACCAGCGGGCGGCTGGTGCCGCCGGCGAAGTCGTCGACCGCGCCGGCGCTGATCATCGCGGCGCGCTCGATACGCACCCACTCCTGGATCACGCAGTAGGGCGACGCGGTGGCCGGGTCGAACACGCCGGGGCAGTCGCCGGGGCGGGCGCCGCCCAGCACCGGCCCGCCGCGGTGGCCGATGCCGCCATCGACCTCGAGGATGGCCTTGGCGACCGCGCGGCCGCGGCGGGCGTCGGGCACCTCGAGCGCCATGAAGTCATCGCGCAACAAGAGGTAGTTGCGCTCGAGCGACACCGCCGAGAAGAAGCCCTGGCTGCCGGAGCGCAGCTTGAAGTCGTTGGCCGCGGCCGGCGAGTGGCACGCCTCGAAGGCGCAGCCGCGCACCAGCATCAGCGGCTGCACCTGCTCGGCGAAGAAGGTGCGGCCGGCGTCGCCCATGCCGAAGTCGATGCGGCCGACCTTCTCGGCCCAGGTCCGCAGCGTCACGTAGGCGGCGCTGTCGCGCGAGGCCAGCTGATCGCCGCCGGTGTGGGGCCCGCCGCCTTGATCGCGGGCCAGCGGCACCCGCAGGAACTGCGACTCGTCGACCGGGTTGTCGACGAAGGCCCAGGCCTGGCTCATGTTGAACGCCAGCTGGGTGTCGTCGGCGCCGCACGTCATGTAGAAGTCCGACTGCGGCGCGCCGTGGCAGCTGGCGCTGTTGCAGCCGGCCAGGACCGGCTGCACCTGGGTGCGGAACTCGGCGAAGTTGGGGTTGGCCAGGTAGCTGGTGGGGTCGAAGCCGGACGGCACCGCGGTCGAGCACGCGCCGTCGCCCGTCACCGCCGGCGTGGGCGGCGGCAAGCCGTTGGAGGTGGCGCCGTTCTCCATCCAGGTGAGCAGCGTCAGGTACGCGTCGCTGCCGACCTGCAGGATCGGGCCGCCGGCGTGGAGCACCTGGAGGTCCTTGAAGGCGTCGCCGTAGGCGACCTGGAGTTGCCCGGCGCCGACCGACTTCACCAGCAACAGCGGCACCTGGTACGGGCCGAACGGCGCCAGCAGATCGCGCCGCTTCTGGATGCGCTCGAACGAGGTGACGTCGAGGTTGCCCGCCGCAAAGTCGTGGGTGTCCTCGGGATTGGTCCGGTGGCACCCGCTGGTGTTGCCGGCGCACGACTGCACCAAGATGGGCTCGATGGTGCGTTGGTAGTAGGTCCGGCCGGGCGGCGGATCACCACCGCACGCCGCCGCCGCCACCACCGCGATCGCCACGAACACCTGGGGTCGCATGGTCATCAGTCTACTCCAGCGGCAGGGCGCCTCGTCGTCGGATGTGGCGCCGAAAATACCCGTCGCCGCCAGCGGCGGCGCACGGTGGGCTCGACGGGAAACCGTCACCGCAGCGCGAACAGCGCGGCCTTCGCGGTGGCCCGCACCAGCGACGACGCGTCGGTGGTCGCCGCCACCAGCGCCGGGCGCGAGCCGGGGTCGCCGATCCGTCGATGCGCCCAGGCCGCGTTGCGGCGGACCGTCGGATCGGCGTCGCTGGCCAGGGCCGCTCGAGGGCGGCGCGGCCGTTGGCGTCACGGCGTTCCCACTGCGCCGGCGGCGGCGGCCCGGACCCGGGCGTCGGCGTCGGCGACCAGCGCCACCACCGGCGCGGCGTCGGTCACGGTGCGCAGCCGGATCCAGGCGTTGACCGCCTCGAGCCGGACCGACGCGTCGGCGTCGCCCAGGGCGGTGGTCAGGCCGGCCCGGCCGTTGGGATGTCCGATCATACCCAGGGCGCGCGCCGCGGCCAGCCGCGCCTCGGGCGCCAGGTCGGCGCGGCCGATGGCGCCGGTCAGCGCCGGGATGGCGGCGGGGTGCATGAAGGCCCCGAGCAGGTCGGCGCCGTTGCGGGCCAGCCGGCTGTCGGTGCCGGCCAGATCGGTGGTGGCGCGCTCGGCCAGTTCGACGCGGAGCTTGGCGCGGCGGGCGAACCACCAGGCCGCGACCTCGCGGACCTCGTAGCGATCGTGATCGAGCAGCTCCATCACGATCGGGGTGCAGGCGTCACAGGTCAGGCGCTCGGCGCGCTCGACCTCGGCGACGATGGCGTCGACCGAGCCGGACCGGGCGGCCGCTTCGATCTTGGTGGCCGAGCCACCGCGGCCGGCCGAGGCCGGCGCGGCCAGGCCGAGCACGACCGTGGCGACCCCGGCGGAGATGATGGTGGCGAGACGAAGGTGCGTGCGCATGGTGTCCTCCAGAGAGCGGACGAGAAGGAAGGTGGGCCGGGCCTACAGCGGCGCGTTCTCGCGCGAGTAGAACTGGCCGCCGTTGTCGGCCATGAGCACCAGCAGGTAGTACTCGTCGGCGGTCAGCTCGACGCCCAGATCCCGGGCGTGGGCCGGCATGCCGGTGAACGCGCGGTGGTTCATGTCCACCGACGGGAACTGCTGGGGCGGGTTGAGCACCTTCATCAGCTCCGAGCCGTGGGCGTCACCCGGCTCGACGTAGATCTTGAGGTCACCCACCACGACCAGGTCGGCGCGCTCGAGGTCGCGCATCGACGGGCCCACCAGCGACAGGTGCGAGGCCGACGGCGCCGACAGCATCTCGTCGCCGACGCCGTAGCTGGCGGGGCCGCCGCGCAGATCGAAGGTCCAGGTGAACGACGCGCCGGTCGCCGGGTCGCTGATGGTCCAGCTGGGGTTGGCGGGGCCCGGCGTGCCGTTGTGGCAGCTGACGCACTTGGCGTCGAAGATGGGCTGCAGCGCCTGGTCCCACGGCACCCCGATGGCGCCGGCCTTGGTGAACGTGGTCGACTTCCGGCCGCTGCGCGGGGTGGTCGCCAGCAACGTCGACGGCCCGCGGCCGATGGCCTGGGTGACGCCCGGCTGGATGACCGTGGCCGCCGAGCGGTTCTCGTGGCAGCCACCGCAGAAGCGCGACTCGCCCTTGGCGCCCGAGAACCACACCGGCTCGTTGACGACCGCCATGCCGAACACGTCGATGGGCTGGAGGTGGACCGGCACGTTGGCCGGCACCAGCGCCGCCCACGAGCCGTCGCTCTGCACCGGCGCGACGCCGAGCACCGCGGCGCCCTCGTGCTCGGTCAGCCCGAAGTCACGCGGGATGCCCTCCTCGGTCGAGAAGCCCTCGATGACCCGGACGCCGAACACCGAGCCGGCCGGCAGGGTCGCCACGCTCGACTGGTAGACGTCCATCGAGCCGATGAGCGTGGTGTCCTGATCGTACTGGTGGGTGCCGCTGGCCGGGATCTGCGGCGGCGCCTGGCGCGGGGCCAGCGGGCGGGCCAGGATGTCCCAGCGGTCCGGGTCGTCGTACAGCGGCCGGCGGGCCTTGGCCTTGGAGTCGTAGACGTACAGGCCGAACTGGGCGGACATGCCCGCGGCGCCGAGGGTGCCCGACTCGACGGTGCCGTCGGCCCAGCTGACCAGCAGCTGCGGATAGTCGGCGGCGTCGAGGGGGAACGCGTCGTAGTACCGGCCGATGGTGTTGGACGACGGCTCGCGGCCCAGCGGCACGTCCGGCGTCAGGATCCGGGCCGAGGCGTTGGCCTCGGACATCTCGGTGTCAGCCCGGACCACGCCCTTGTCGGTGGTCGGCAGCCCCAGGCGGATATCGAGCAGGGCGCCCGACTGGATGGTGCGATCGCGCGCGGTGCCGATGGCGATGAAGCGGCCCGGCGAGATCTCCCGCGCCTTCAGGTACGAGTTGGTGACCCCGGTCGACTCCTTGCCGAACGCCTCGCGCAGGGTTGTCATGTCAGGGTTCATGATCATCAGGTGCCCGGCGTTCATCATGCCCAGGTGGTCCCACTGGGTCATGAGCACGCGACCTTCGGAGGTCAAGGTCGGGAACACCCGGTGCGACAGGTTGCGCGGGCCGAGCACCTCGCCGGTGCCGTCACGGTTCATCACGCCGACCTGCAGCGTCTCGCCGCGCTCGTACTCGTCGCGGTGCTGGGGCGCGCCCTCCTCCACCGACTTGTTGGTGGTGAACAGGATCTTGTCGCCGGGCAGGAACACCGGGCTGGTGTAGTCGTGCATCGGGTCGGTCGGTAGCTGCTCGACCGCGCCGGTCTCCAGGTGGAGGATGAACAGGCCGTAGCTCTGGCTCTCGTTGAGACGCCCCGAGAACACGATCTCGCCCTTGGGCGGGGTGGCCTGGGCGTCGAACGACAGGTCGTAGTTCTGGATGTCGATGTCGGCGAACTCGGCGCCGGCGCCCGAGCAGCACAGCTCCTCGAGCTTGCCGTCGGCGGTGGGCGGCGACAGCTTCACGATGCGCCCGCCCGGCCGGTACGACCGGTACTGGAAGATGTCACCCATCTCGTTGCGGGGGGTGCGCTGCAAGAACACGATCGAGTCGACGCGGTCGAGCGGACCGGACGAGTCGTCGCCCCCACAGGCAGCAGCAGCGGCGAGTGCGACGCTGAGCGCGATGCCAGAGTTGATTCGGTTCACGACGGGCCTCCTCATGCGGATGCTTATATGCACGAGGTGCGCCACATCCAAGAATCTGATTTTATTGGAAAGAACGACGCGAAACAGGTGCTCAGCGCCCCCCAGCGCCGCTGCGGGAGGGGGCAGCCGCCCCCGGTTCTCCCCTGACCCGCCCGGCCCGCTACAGGTCCTGCGCGAGCAGTCCGCGCGCGGCCGCCAGCTCCCGCAACCGCCCCTTGATGCGCTCGAACCGCTTGCGGAGCGCGGCCGCCCGCTGCTCGAGCGTGGCCCCATCCGCGGGGACCGCCCGCGCCACGTCCCGCCACGACAGCTTGCGATCGACCCGGAGGACCAACAGCTCGAGATCCTCGACGGTCAGCTCATCGCGGAGCTGCCGGAACCCGTCTTTGACCTCGGTCCGCAGGTACTGGAGGGTGGCGGTCCGGATCTGCACGGCCAGGCCGTGCAGCGCGTCGTCCTCGAGAGGCACCTCGCGCTTGCCGCGCGGCCCGCGCTGGCGCTGGCGCCACAACGCGTTGCGGGCCAGCGCGTAGCACCAGGTCCGCAGCGACGACTCCCAGCGGAAGCCGGCCAGCCCGCGCCACAGCGCCTCGCAGAAGCCGGCGAAGCCTTCGCCGGCGAGGTCGTCGTCGCGGGCCACCGCGTGGAGGTAGCCGCACACCTCGTCGCCGTAGAGCTCGAGGGTCGCGGTGGCGGCGTCGCGCAGCTGCGCCGCGCCGAGCAGCGCGCGGATCGGGGCCTCGCGCGCGGCGCGATCCAGAGCGTCGTCCACGCCGGCAGCTTACTGCAGGCGCGCCAGGAGCGTCTCGATCTCCTGGAGCTGCCACGCGAAGGTCTCGGGAAACTTGGCGAACTGCGGGCGCGCCTCGGCCAACAGGCGGGCCGCCTCGCGCAGGCCCCGGCCGGCGGCGATGTCGGCCCGGGCCACCTCGATCGACAGATCGAAGTACGCGGGGCCGTCGAGCTGGTTGGCCAGCGCCAGGCCCCGGCGCGCCACCTCCGCGCCCTCGACCAGGCGGCCGCTGCGGATCAAGATCTCCGCCTGCAGCCGCAGCGCGTAGGCCATGCGCGACGAGGTGGGCGCGGCCGCGGACAGCGTGACGACCACGCGCTCGGCGTCGACCAGCGCCGCCTCGAGCTCACCCCGGCGCAGCCGGGTGGTGGCCAGGTTGAACAGCGTGGCGGCGACGTCGACGTGATCGCGGCCCAGGTAGCGCTCCTGGATCTCCACCGCCCGCGCCAGCGCGGCCTCGGCCGCCGGCCACGCCCGCCGCTTCATGGCCACCACCGCCAGGTCTTGCTCGGCGGTGGCCACGTCGGGGTGGTTGGGGCCGTGCAGCGCGACCAGCAGATCGCGGGCCTCGGCGAAGCCGGCGGCGGCGGCGGCGCGGTCGGCGGGTTCGTCGAGGAGGACCGCGCCGATGGACAGCAGCGCCGTGGCACGATCCGACAAGGTGGTGCCACGCGACGTCGCCAGCGCGGCGCGTGCCGCCCGGGCCTCGACCACCGCCTCGACCTCGCGGTCGTCGTCGACCAGCGCGGTGGCCAGGTCGGCCCGGTGCGACACGCAGCTCGGGTGCGCCGCGCCCAGCGCGTCGACGCAGGCCGCCACCGCGGCCTGGGCGTGGGTCACCGCGGCCCGCAGGTCGCCAGCGGCGGCGGTCGCGCTCGACAGCGCCTGCTCGATGGCCAGCTGCGTGAAGGCGTCTGCGCCCGGCCCGATCAGCGCGCGGGCCGACTCGGCCCACCGCACCGCGCCGGCCCCGTCGCCCTGCCGCTCGTCGACCGCCACCAGAGCCAGCATCACCGACGCGACCTGCGCCGGCGCCCGGCGGCGATCGCGATCGACCGCGGCCTCCGCCGCCCGCACCCACGGGGCGGCCTTGCGCGGGTCGGCCTGGACATCGCCAGCCAACCGGACCAGCGCGGCCAGCGCCGGCAGGTACACCTCGGCGTCGTCGACGGCTTGTCCGCCGTAGTAGGCGTCGGTCAGCAGCCGCTCGGCGGCGTCGAAGTCACCGCGGGCCACCGCCAGCTGGCCGCGCACGCTCGCCGCCAGGGCGATCACCGCGCGGTCGGCGCTGACCTTGCCCGTGGCCTGGTCGATGAGCTCGGCCGCCTCGTCGAGCTGATCGACCTCGAGGTCGAGCGCGGCCAGCTCGAGGTCGGCCCGGGCCACGGCGGCGTCGGCCACCGGCAGCGCCGGGTTGGCCGCCAGCGCCACTGGATCGAGGCAGGCCGACGTGGTCGGGGCCCCGCGCAGGCGCCGCAGGTAGGCGGCGGGGTCCCGGGCCAGGAGCGCGGCGTCGTCGAGGATCACCGCGGTCACCCGGGCCCGATGCTCGACGCACGCCATGCTCTTGGCGCCCAGCTCGGGGGCCATCGAGCGCTCGCGCGCCGTGGCCGCGCACGACGTCGTCGCCGCGGTGCGCAGCCCGTCGACCAGCTGGGCGACCCGCCGCCGCGCCCGCGCGGCGTCGAGGCCAGGCGCCACGTCGAGCGCGGCGTCGACGCGGGCCAACAGCAGCCCGGGCACCAGGCGATCGACGCGGGCGGCCGCGGCCCGGCACGGATCGGCCGGGGACCGCATCCGGCCCAGCAGCGCCACCGCGATCCCCGCCGCCACCACCGCGGCCCCGCCCCCCAGCCAGGCCAGCCGCCGCCGGGCCCCGGCCGCGTGATCGAGCGCGTCGAGGAAGGCCCGGACCGAGGCGAAGCGCTGCGCGGGATCCGGCGCCAGCGCGCGCCGCACCACCGCGGTCACCGCCGGTGGGACCCGCCCGCCCTTTGGTGTCGACGGTGGCCCGGCGCTGACCGCGAGCTCGAGGGCGGCCGCGTCCTTGCCGGCGTACGGGCGCTTGCCGAACAGGGCCTCCCACACGACCACCGCCAGCGCGAACTGATCGGCGCGGGCGTCGATGCTGCCGCGGAACTGCTCGGGCGCCATGTACGCCGGCGTGCCCACCGCGGCGCCGGTGCGGGTCAGCCGGTCGGAGATGAAATCGGGCCGCTCGCTCGGCGTCACGTGCGCGTCGGCCACGGCCAGCTCGGGCTGGCTGGCGCTGGCGTCGCCCTGGGCCCGGGCCAAGCCGAAATCGCCCACCTTGGGCACCCCGGCCTCGGTGAACAGCACGTTGTCGGGCTTGAAGTCACGATGGACTAGCCCGGCGGCGTGGGCGGCGGCCAGGCCCTCGCCGGCGGCCCGGCACCGGGCCAGCACGTCGCGCCACGAGCGCGGCGCCGCGCGCAGCCAGTCGCGCAGCGTGCCGCCGGCCAGGTACTCCATCGCCACGAACACGTCGCCGCGGTACTGGCCGACGGCGTGTACGGTCACCACGTTGGGGTGAGCCAGCCGGGCCATCGCGGTGGCCTCGCGCGTCAGCCGATCGGCGCCGGTGCCGCCGCGGTGCACCTTCACCGCCACCGGACGATCGAGCGACAGATCGCGGGCCAGGTACACCACGCCCATCCCGCCAGCGCCCAGGCGCCCCTCGATGCGGAAGCCGTCGCCCAGGACCGTGCCTGGGACGAGCCGCGCGGTCTCGCCGCCGGGCGTCGCCGCCACCGCGGCCAGCAGCGGGTCGAGCGAGCTGTCCTCGGTGGACGCGTCGGTGGTGAGGCCGCCGGGCAGCACCGTCGACTGCTCGGCGTCGACGTGCGCCGGGCCAATCCGCGCCGAACCTGGCGCGCTGGGCTTGTCGGATCGTTCCCCCACGCGGGGTGATTATCGCAACAGGGCGCGCATCTCCGATAGTGCGGTGAGGGCCGCGATCGGGGTGGTGCGGTCGAGATCGAGCCCGCGCAGGCGGGCCAGCACCGCGGCCGCCCCAGGCTCGACCGAGGCCGCCGGGGCCGCCGGGGGCCCTGGGGGCGCCGCGCCGCGCCCCGCCGTCTCCGCCCCGAGCGCGCCGGCCAGGAGCGACAGCTGGGCCGGCGGGTGGGCCGCCAGTCGACGGCCGGAGCTGGCGCCGCCGTCGCCCTCGAGCCGCGCCAGGATATCGCGGGCCCGGGCGATGACCGAGCGCGGCAGGCCGGCCAGGCGCGCGACGTCGATGCCGTAGCTGCGCGACGCGGCGCCGGGGACGATGCGGCGCAAAAACACCACCTCCCCGCCCTGCTCGCGCACCCGCGCCGACACGTTGTGGACCCGCGGTCGGTCGTCGGCCAGCGCCACCAGCTCGTGGTAGTGGGTCGCGAACAGTGTCCGCGCGCCGATGGCGTCGTGCAGGTACTCGGCCACCGCCCACGCGATCGACACCCCGTCGAAGGTCGAGGTGCCCCGGCCGACCTCGTCGAGGATCACCAGCGAGCGCCGGGTCGCGCCGGCCAGGATGGCCGCGGTCTCGCGCATCTCGACCATGGACGTCGAGTCGCCGCGGGCCAGGTTGTCGGTGGCGCCGACCCGGGTGAACACCCGATCGCACACGCCGATCGACGCGGCCGCGGCGGGCACGAAGCTGCCCATCTGCGCCAGCACGACGATGTGCGCGACCTGGCGCATGAAGGTCGACTTGCCCGCCATGTTGGGCCCGGTCACCAGCACCACCTGCTCGCGATCGGCGTCGAGGCGGGCGTCGTTGGGGACGAAGCTGCCGGCCGGCGCCAGCGCCTCGATCACCGGGTGGCGGCCGTCCTTGATGTCGAGCACCACGCCGTCGTCGACGGTCGGCCGGGTCCAACCGCGGCGCTCGGCGACGTCGGCCAAGGTCACGCACACGTCGACGGTGGCCACCGCGGCGCCGGCGGCCATGAGCCCCTCGCAGTGCGCGGCGACCTCGGCCACCAGCGCGTGGTGCAGCTCGGCCTCGCGGCTGGCCAGGGTGTCCTGGGCCGCCAGCACCTTGGCCTCGAGTTCGGCCAGCTCCGGCGTCACGAAGCGCTCGCCACCGGCGACGGTCTGTTTGCGCAAGTAGCCGTCGGGCACGCGCGACAGCTGGCTCTTGGTGATCTCGATGTAGTAGCCGAACACCCGGTTGTAGCGGACCTTGAGACTGGCGATGCCGGTGCGCTCGCGCTCGCGGGTCTCGATGGCGGCGATGGCGTCCTTGCCGCCGTCGGCCAGGCCGCGGCATTCGTCGACGGTCGGATCGAAGCCGGGGCGGATGAAGCCGCCGTCTTTGACCAGCGCCGCCGGCTGCTCGACCAGCGCGCGATCGAGGGCCGCCCCCAGCGCGACCAGCGCCGGGGTCACCACCGACGCCAGGTCGAGCAGCGGCACCGGCCCGTCGAGCCGCGGGGCCGAGGCCACCCGGGCCGCCAGGCCCGGCAGCGCCAACAGCGTGTCGCGCAGCCGGCCCAGATCGCGCGGCCCGGCCACGCCGAGCGTGGCCTTGCCGGCCAGCCGCTCGAGATCGCTGGTGGTGCGCAGCTCGCGCCGCAGCTCGCGCCGCAGCTCGCCAGCGGCGACCAGGTCCTCGACCGCGTCGAGGCGGGCCCGGATCGCCGCCCGTTCGGTAAGCGGATATAGAAGCCATCGGCGCAGCAGCCGCGCCCCCGGCGAGGTCGCGGTCTCGTCGAGCACGTCGAGCAGCGAGCCCTGGCGGCGCCCGCCGACCAGGGTCTGGCACAGCTCCAGGTTGGCGATGGCGGCCTCGTCGAGGAGCATGGTCGCGCCCGGCGCGTACACCGCCAGCCGCGCCACCGGCAGCGCGCCGGCCGGCTGGGTGGCGCGGGCGTAGGCCAGGACCGCGGCCGCGGCCCGGATGGCCAACGGCCGCTCGGCCGCGAGGGCCGCCACCGGCGCGGCCAGGGCCAGCTCGAGGGCCGCCACCGCGCCGTCGAGCTCGGGCACCTCGACCGGTCCCCACGCCGCGCGGTACCGGCGCACGGCCGTGCCGGGCGCCGCCGCGCCGCCGGGGTCGAGCGCCGCGCCGTCGGTCAGCACCTCGCGCGGGGCGACCCGGGCCAGCTCGTCACTGGCGGCGCCGGCGCTGGCCAGCTCGGTGGCCCGGAACTCCCCGGTGGTGACATCCAGGTAGGCCAGGCCCCAGGCTGGCTCGGCGGGGCCGGCCGGCGCGGCCGAGGCCCGGCCAGCGCGGCCGGCGGGTTGGGCGGGGACGGCCGCCGGGGTCGGGCCGACCACCAGCGCGGCGACGTAGCGCGCCGCCTTGGGGTCGAGCGCCTCCTCGTCGACCACCACCCCGGGCGTGACGATGCGGACCACGTCGCGCCGCACCAGGCCCTTGGCCGCCTTGGGGTCCTCGACCTGCTCGCAGATGACCACCTTGTGGCCCAGCTCGGTCAGCCTGGCCACGTAGCCCCGGGCGGCGTGGTGCGGGACGCCGCACATCGGCACCGCGTCGACCTTGCCCTTGTCCCGGCTGGTCAGCGTCAGATCGAGGAGGCCGGCGGCGACCACCGCGTCCTCGAAGAACATCTCGTAGAAGTCACCCAGCCGGAAGAACACGATGGCGTCAGGGTGGCGGTCCTTGACGTCGAGGAACTGCCGCATGAGCGGCGTGTTGGCGGGAGAGGCGGACGCGCGAGCCACGACGTCCGCGTATAGCCGATCGCCCTGACGCTGGGTCGGCGGGGGCCGCGCGACCGCGGCCGGCTACAGCCGGGTGACGTAGGCGATCTTGGGCACCTTCTTCTCGAACTCGGCCTTGGCCGCCACCGCGTCGTCGTAGGTGGCGTAGTTGCCCAACCGCACCCGGAAGAAGGTCTTGCCGTCGACGTCGGCGGAGGTCACATAGGCCGGATAGCCGGCGTTCTTGACCGTGGCCAGGAAGGCGTCGGCCTCACTGCGGTCCTGAAACGCCGACAGCTGCAGCGTGAACTTGGCCTTGGCGGCGGCGGCCTTGGCCTCGGCGGCGGCCTTGGCCTCGGCGGCGGCCTTGGCCTCAGCTTCCTTCGCCGCCTTGGCAGCGCTGGCCTTGGCCTCGGCGGCGGCCTTGGCCTCGGCGGCCTTGGCGGCCTTGGCGTCGAGCGCCGGGGTCGGGGCCGCCTCGGGCTCGGCGGCCGGGGGCGCCTTGGGAGCGTTGCCCCGGCGCGCGGCCATCGCCGCGATCTCGCGGTCGACCTCGGCGGTGGCGGTGGTCCCGCCGGCACCCAGCGCGCTCGGGTAGGTCATGCGGCCGGCTCCGTCGAGCTTGTCGAGGGCCGCCAGCGGGTCGCGCGCCGACGAGGTGGCCGCGACCCGATCGACGTGGCCGCGGGCCTCGAGCCGCCGGCCGACCATGACGCCCAGGACGAACACCAGGCACGCCACCACCGCACCGCCGAAGAACAGGTAGAAGATCTGGCGGCCGTCGAGGCTCACCTCGATCTTGTCTTTGTACAGCTCCGAGTCACTTCCGGCCATGGGCAGCTCCTGCCCTGACGCTTGCCCAGGTCGGCGCGCCGGGCAAGTTTTCCGACGGCGTCGCCCGACCGCGCCTACTGGATCTGCAGCGTCGACTCGGGGTCGGTCGGCGCGGCCCGGACCAGCTGGCCCCGCAGGTTGGGCGTGGCGGCGATGTTGTCGTCGATGTCACCGGCGTCGACGATCCACACCGAGCGATCGGGCGCGACCACCACGTTGGCGGGCTGCACCACCTGCGGGGTGCCGACCAGGCTGCCCAGGATGCGCACGCCGGCCCCGGCCCCGACGTGGAACCGCAGCACCATGCCGGTGAACACCGTCGGCACATCGACCAGCGTCCCGCCCCGGTCGTGCCGGCACATGGCGTCCCCCGGGTAGGTCGGGTCGACCACGTCGATGGTCATCATCGGGTTGGCGAACTTCAGCGCCTGGGCCTGGCGGGTCACGATCTTGTCGGTCGTGCTCGCCAGCGTGCAGCTGCCGGCGCGGTAGTCGGGCACCTCCTCGGTCTGGTCGACCGTGGTCTGGCACGGGTTGGGCTCGTCGGCGGCGCCGGTGCACGGCGGCGCCACCAGCGGCAACCGCCCGATCAGCAGCCGGCTGGCGGTGGGATCCTTCACGCACCGGCCGGTGCCGGGATCGGCCACGATCGGGTGCAGGTAGCCGGTGCGCTGGCCGATGGCCACGAAGGCGTCGGCGCCCCGCACGTCGTAGCGCTGGAGCCCGGCCATGCACGCCGGCAGCGGCACGATGCCCTCGAGGCAGTGGCCGGCGCGGCACACCGTGCCGTCGGCGCACTGATCGTCGCTGGCGCAGGTCATCACGCAGCGATCGGGCGCCACGGCCCGGGTCGGGTCGGCCTCGCAGGCGTAGGTGTACGCCGGCGCCGCGGAGGTGTCGTCCACCGGATGGTCGGCCGAGGTCAGGGTCGCCTCGTAGGCGGCCAGGGTCTGGCACTGCGCGGTCGAGGTACAGCCGGAGATCGGGGTCGTGCGCAGCTCGCGCTTGCGCTCGCGCAGGGTCAGCCGATCGGCGAAGGCGTCGACCACCGCGAAGCGCCGCTGGGTGACCAGGTAGTCGCGGCACAAGCCGGACAGCTCGTCGAGCTGGGCGGTCGGCAGGCACGCGCCGCTGGCCACGGTGGCGTCGGGGTGGACGTAGCAGGTCTCGCCGGCGCCGCACTGGGCGTCGCCCCGGGCCGGATCGCAGCCGCGGAAGGTGATGATGTCGCGCGGCTCGACGCCGGCCGCGCAGTACGGCGCCGAGGCGTCGCGGACCGCGATGCCGCCGCCGGCGATGTCGACCACCCCGGTGCGCACGGTGGGGCCGTCGATGGTGGCCGAGCCGTCGGTCGGGTCCTGGGACAGCACGCCCTCCCAGGTGAAGTACCAGTTCTCCTCGATGGCCGGCGCGCGCCAGTCCGGGAAGGTGGTGAGGCGGGCGTCCACGCTCGACGCGAAGCTGCCGACCGCGACCGGGGTGGTCGTGTCGTCGCCAGTGCACAGCTCCTGGTGCACGTACGGCAGCGCGTAGCCCTTGGCCTCGACGATCTGATCGAGCACGATGACCCGCAGCGGGTCGCTGTCGATCCGCGGCCCGCCGTGGATGCGGCTGTCGCTGCCGGCGGTGCTGGGCTGGGTGGCGCCGCACACCCGCACGCCGTCGTTGAGGTTGGTGGCGCCGCGATCGAGGCCGCTGTCGCGCACGGTGTGGGGCATCGCCAGCGCCAGCTGCGAGGTGAGCGGCGCCGACGCGATCGGCACGTCGGGGTAGTTGTCGTCGTCGATGTTGACGACGATGGTGAACCCGGTCGACAGCGCCACGTAGGCGAAGTGCCCGGCCAGCAGATCGGGCGAAGGATCGGCGCGGCTGGCCAGCCGGTTGTCCGACGTGCCGATGGCCACCGCCACCGGCCGGGCCGGCCCGGGCATGGCGATACCGGGCCCGCGGGCGCCGGCGCGGCGGGGCGGCGTGGCGACGTCGCCCACCGCCAGACAGATGAAGCGATCGGAGTTGCGCTCGGCGGCCAGGTACCGCGGGTCGACCTGGGTGTCGCACTCGACGTCGTCGGTGAGCACCTCGGCCACCCGGACGGTGCCGTCGGTGGCCACCGCGTAGACGAACTCGGCGTCGGTGCCGGCGTCGCCGTCGTTGAGGCCGCTGGTGCCGCCCATGGTGATCTGCTGCGAGATCGCGACGTCGGTGGTGCCGATGTCACCGTCGAGCTCGACCTGCTTGACCGCGGCCGGCTTGCCGGCGGCGTCGAGGTCGACCACGGTCACCACCGGCCGGTTGGCCAGGGCGATGGCCAGCTTCTGGAAGCCGACCCGTCGATCCTTGACGATGTCGAGCGCGACCGGGCGGGCGCCGTCGGTGATGGGCTCGCGGGCGCCGCACTCGCGCGGACAGCTCAGGTTGCCGTCGCCGAGAGTGGCCGTGCCATCGGCCGCGAAGCGGATCGACGCGACGACCGCGCCGGTGCCGTCGACCGCGGCCACCGCGTGGCACTCGGGGAACGCGACGTAGGCCAGGCCGGCCGGCGTCGCCGGGCACGCCTCGCCCACCGGCGAGTCGAGGTCGACCGTGGCCAGGGCGGCCGGGCGCGCGGCCAGCGGCGCCCCGCCGGCGGTGATCGGCAGGGCGTTGACCGCGGGCTCGCCATCACCCAGCGCGATGTGGGTGAGATCGATGATCGACAGGTCGCAGGTGCCGGCGTTGGCGGTGAGGATCTGGCAGCCGGCGGTGTCGGTGGCGATGGCCACCGGGGTCGAGCCCACCACCAGGCCGTTGTGGCCGGGGATGAGCGGATCGCCGTCTTTGACCGAGAACGAACCGGCGGCGTAGCCGGCGTCGTTGTCACCGTCCGATGGGCCGTGCACCCGGCTGGTGGCCACCGTCATGGTGCCGTCGGTGGGCTGGACCGCCATCACGTACCAGAACACGCTGTCGTTGCCGACCGCCTCCTGGCCGTCGGGCAGGAAGTCCGGCGCCGGCGGCGAGCCGACCGACGCGGTGTCGCCGGGGCCGCCGCCGCGGATGCCGCAGGTCCACAGCGGCATCGGCGAGAACGCGTTCTCGGCGTCGGCCGGATCGCCGTTTTTGTGCATGCGCCCGAAACAGCCGAAGGCCACGTCGACCGGGCGGTCGTAGCTGCGCTGCACGGCGGTCTCGGTGCCGGTGGCGCCGCAGCCAGCGACCAGGCCGCCGGCGACCAGCGCGAGACAGAGGCCGGCCTCCAGGCCGGCGACACGGAAGCGAGGGGTCACGACTTGCCTCCGATGCGGAGCACCACGCGGTTGAACAGCGCCGAGGCCGGGTCGACGTCGAGGACGACGACCGAGTCGTCGAGGAAGTTGGCCACCAGCACCATCCGCCGGCTCGGCACCGCGGCCACCGCGATGGGGCCCCGGCCGACCAGGGCGGTGGTCTCGATCATGCCGCCGGCGCGCGGGTCGACCACGTTGACCGCGCCGTCGCCGTAGCACGTGATGTAGGCCCGCTCGCCCAGGCCGGTGTCGGTCGCGGCCACCGCGGTGGCGTCACGGCAGATGTCGGTGCTGGCGGTGAGCCGGTTGGCCGGCACCCCGGTGGCGTCGGCGCTGGTGTCGAATTCCTGCAGGCTGGGCGGCGATCGGTTGATGAGGTAGGCCCGGTCGCCGTCGTCGCGGAACACGATGCCGCGCGAGTCGGCCGAGGTACCGCCGGTGCCGTTGCCGACGCCGTTTTGCCGGAACGAGCCACCGCTGACCAAGAACGGCGGGCGGTCGCCCTGGCGCGCCACGGTGAGCAGGAAGACCCGGTCGTCGTCCCGGCTCTGCACGTAGATGAGATCGTCGTCGCCCTCGCGGCGCCCGGCCACCCCCGACAACCGCCCGGAGGTGCCGACGCCGACGAAGTCGGCCAGGACCGGCACGCCGTCGCGCGGCGAGTCGATGAGCGACACCACGCCGCCGCTGGCGAAGTGGCTGACCACGGCGAACTGCCCCAGCGAGTCGGCGAACACCGCGTAGGGCTCCGTGGCCAGGGTCGGCAGGTCGTCGTCACCGCGCAGCTTGACCAGGCGGTGGTCGTCGTCGCACACCGCGAAGCCCTGGGCGGTCGAGCACTGCAGCTTGCGGGTGGCCGGGTCCCAGTCGGCCCAGGTCAGCGACGGATCGCCGCGGACCGGGACCAGCAAGCGCAGCCGGCCGCCGCCCAGGTCCTGGGCGGCGATCGCGGTCGCGAAGTTGCCGACCCGCACGCCGGCGTCGTCGATGAGAAAGTCGGCTTCGCCGCAGGCCAAGGTCGCCGGCTGATCGATGTCCGCCGCGCAGCCCGCCGGGACGGTCCGGTTGGCCCGCCAGGCCACCACCGCCTGCTCGACCGCTGCCAGGTCCATGACCTGGACGGTCCCGGAGTCGTAGCGGAGGTCGGAGTTGCCGGACACCACGAAGGCGACCGAGTCATCGGGGGCCACCGTCAGCGCGGTGGGATAGAAGATCGTGTCGGGCTCCGGGCGCACCTCAGACTCCGGGGCCGTGCAGGCCGCGAGCAGAGAGGCGACCGCGAGCCAGCGGGTCAGGTGCATCGCAACCGGGTAGGACCGGGCGGGCCGGTCCAGGGTTGCCTCGGCCCGGGCGACGTAAGTCACAGTCATGACGGATCCTTGGCCAGCGCGGCCTGCGCCGCGGCGACGCGCGCGATCGGGACACGGAACGGAGAACAGGAGACGTAGTCGAGGCCCAGCCGGTGGAACGCGGCGACCGACGCGGGATCGCCGCCGTGCTCGCCGCACACGCCGAGCTTGAGGCCGGGCTTGGCCTGGCGGCCCCGGGCCACCGCGGTGGCGACCAGCTGCCCGACCCCGGCGACGTCGAGGGTCACGAACGGATCGGCGGCGAGCAGGCCGGCCTCGAGGTAGCTCGGCAGGAAGCTGGCCACGTCGTCGCGCGACAGGCCCAGCGTGGTCTGGGTCAGGTCGTTGGTGCCGAACGAAAAGAAGTCCGCGTGGGCCGCGATCTGGTCGGCGACCAGGCAGGCGCGGGGCAGCTCGATCATGGTGCCGATGGTGTAGCGCAGCGCCTGGCCGGCGCTCGTCAGCTCGCGCTCGACCGTGGCCTCGACCAGCGCGCGCAGGCGGGCCAGCTCCTCGGGCACGATCACGAACGGGATCATGATCTCGGGGTGCACGTCGGCCCCGGCGGCCCGGGCCGCCAGCGCCGCGCGCGCGATCGCCACGGCCTGGACCTCGTAGATCTCCGGGAAGGTGATCGCCAGGCGACAGCCGCGGTGCCCCAGCATGGGGTTGGCCTCGGTCAGCCCCGCCACCTTGGCGGTCACGGCCTCCGGGGTCAGGCCCAGCGACGCCGCGACCGAGGCGACCTCGGCCCCGCGGTGGGGCAGGAACTCGTGGAGCGGCGGGTCGAGCAGGCGGATGGTCACCGGCAGCCCGTCCATCGCCGTGAAGATCTCGGTGAAGTCGGCCTGCTGCATCGGCAAGATCTTGGCCAGCGCGGCGCGGCGGCCGGCCTCGTCGTCGGCCAGGATCATCTCGCGCACCGCGAGGATGCGGTCGGCGGCGAAGAACATGTGCTCGGTCCGGCACAGGCCGATGCCCTCGGCCCCGAAGGCCCGCGCGGTGCGAGCGTCGGTCGGCGTGTCGGCGTTGGTCCGCACCTTCAGCGTGCGGGTGGCGTCGACCCACGCCATCAGCTCGGCCAGTTCGGGCGACAGCGCCGCCGGCGCCAGCGGCAGCGGCCCGGCGAACACCTCGCCGGTGCCGCCGTCGAGGGTCAACACGTCGCCGCGCCGGAACACCTGATCGGGCGCCCCGCCCTTGCCGGCGATGGTCACTTGGCCCCGGGCCGCCTCGACCCGCACCCCGGACGCGCCGGTGATGCACGGCTTGCCCATGCCGCGGGCCACCACCGCCGCGTGCGACGTCATGCCGCCCCGGGCGGTCAGGATGCCGACCGCGGCCTTCATGCCGACGATGTCCTCGGGCGAGGTCTCGGTGCGCACCAGCAGCACGCGCTCGCCCTTGCCGGCGGCCGCCGCGGCCTCGGCCGCCGTGAACACCACCGCGCCGATGGCCGCACCGGGGGAGGCCGGCAAGCCCTTGGCCAGCGCCGCGGCCGGGCGAGCCTTGGGATCGAGCGTCGGGTGCAGCAGCTCGTCGAGCTTGGGCGGCTCGATGCGGCGGATGGCGGTGGCCTGGTCGATGCGCCCTTCGCGCACCAGATCGACCGCGATCTTCACCATGGCGCGCCCGGTGCGCTTGCCGGTGCGGCTCTGCAGCATCCACAGCTGGCGGTCCTGGACCGTGAACTCCAGATCCTGCATGTCGGCGTGGTGGGCCTCGAGCCGCGCGCACACGTCGACCAGGGCGGCGTGGGCCTCGGGGAAGTCGCGGGCCAGCCCGTCGATGTGCTCGGGCGTGCGCACGCCGGCGACCACGTCCTCACCCTGGGCGTTGATCAGGTACTCCCCGTACAGCGCGGCGGCGCCGGTCGACGGATCGCGGGTGAACGCGACGCCGGTGGCCGAGCTGTCGCCCAGGTTGCCGAACACCATCGCCTGCACGGTGACGCCGGTGCCCATGGCGGCCGAGATGCCCTGCATCTGCCGGTAGGCCTCGGCCCGCGGGTTGTCCCACGACCGGAACACCGCGTCGATCGCGCCGGCCAGCTGGACCTGCACGTCGTCGGGAAACGGCGCGCCGGTCGCGGCCAGCACCGCGGCGTGGTAGGCGGCGCACAGCTGCTCGAGCTCGGCCGCCGGCAGCTCGGAGTCCTTGCTGACGCCGGCCGCGTACTTGCGATCGGCCAGCAGGCGCTCGAACACGCTCTCGTCGTGGTCGTCGGCGTCGGCGCCGACACCGAGCACCACCTCGCTGTACATCGCCAGGAACCGCCGGTAGCAGTCCCACGCGAAGCGGGCGTCGCCGGTGCGCGCGGCCAGGCCGGCCACGGTCACCGGGTTGAGGCCCAGGTTCAAGATGGTGTCCATCATGCCGGGCATCGACACCGGCGCGCCCGAGCGCACGCTGACCAGGAGCGGGCGGTCACCGTCGCCGAACGCGGTGCCGGTGGCGGCGCCGACCGCGGCGATGGCGGCGGCGATCTCGGCGTCGAGGCCGGCCGGCGCCGCGCCGGTCTGGCTGCGGTGGCGTGCCACCTCGGTGGTGAGCGTGAAGCCGGGCGGCACCGGCAGGCCGAGCTGGGTCATCTCGACCAGGCCGGCGCCCTTGCCGCCGAGCAGCTGCTTGGCGGCGGCCCGATCGGGCACCCGCGCCGGGGGCACCGCGCTGGCCGGGTCACACCCGAAGGTGTACAGCCAGCGGTTCACGAGGCGCTCCCCTGCGACGCCACCCGGAAGTCGGCGATGGCGGCGAACGGCGCCAGGACCCGCTGCAGCAGCGACAGCCGGTTCTCGCGCAGCGCGGGATCGGGATCCATGACCATCACGCCGCCCTTGTCGAAGAAGGCCGCCACGGTCGGCTGCAGCGCGACCAGGGCCGCCAGCATGTCGACGTAGTCCTGGCCGGCGGCGGCCTGGGTCAGCCGGGTCCCGGCCGCGGTGAACGCGTCCCACAGCTGGTGCTCGGTGTTGCCGGCGGCGACGAACAGCGCCGGCTTGACCTCGCCCGAGATGGCCACGCCCTTGGCGTGGGCGTCGTCGAGGATGTTGGCGATGCGCTTGAACACCTCGCGGGCCGGCGCCGGCACGACGGCCAGGGCCTGAGCCCGCAGCCGGGCGTCGCACACGTCGTCGAAGCCCGCGCCCAGCGCCGCGTCGACGTCGGCGCCGGCCAGGCCCAGATCGATGAGCAGGGTCCGCAGCCGCCCGCGGAAGAACTCGTGCAGCTCGCCGCAGTCGGTGTCGGTGATCTCGATGGCGCCGTCGAACTGGTGGGCCGCGATCTCGATGAGCGTGTCGAGCCGGACCGGAAAGCCGCGGCCCTTGCCGAGGTCGTCGTGGCGCGCGCCGCCCGGGCCGAGATCCAGGTTGATGGCGAGGATCGCGTTGGCCGCTCGCCGCAGCCCGTAGGGGTCCGCCGAGCCGGTCGGCTCGAGGCCGGTGCCGAAGCAGCCGACCAGGGTGTCGATGCGATCGGCGATGCCGACCAGGGCCCCGGCGATCGACGCCGGCAGCGCGCCGCCCGCGCCGCGGGGCATGTAGTGCTCGGTGATGGCCTGCCCCACCGCGTCGGCGATGCCGGCGGTGGCCGGGTCGGCCGCCACCTGGCGGCGCGCGTAGTGCATGCCCATCACGCCCTGCAGCTCCGGCAGCTCGCCGACCACGCCGGTCAGCAGATCGGCCTTGCACAGCTGGGCGGCGCGGTGGGCCACCGCGGCGCCGTCGGGGCGCTCGAACCCAACCCGCTCGGCCAGCGCGTCGACGATGCCGACGATGCGGCGGACCTTGGCGCCGGTCGACCGCGCCGTGCCCAGCTTGGCCTGGAACACCACGTCGTCGAGGCGCGCGGTCAGGGCGTCGAGGTCCTTCTTGCGATCCTCGGCGAAGAAGAACCGGGCGTCGGACAGGCGGGCCGCCAGCACGCGCTGGTTGCCGGCCTGCACCACCGCCGGGTCCTTGGTGATGGTGGCCGCGATGGTGGCGAAGCGCGGCGCCAGCGCGCCGCCGTGCTCGAGCGCGAAGTAGCGCTGGTGGTTGCGCATCGTCGTCACCAGCACCTCCTCGGGCACCTCGAGGAAGGCCGGATCGAAGGTGCCGGCGATGCCGACCGGGTACTCGCACAGGCCGGTGACCTCGTCGAGCAGATCGTCATCCGGGCGCACCGTGCAGCCGGTCTCGCCCGCGAGCCGCGCCAGCTCGGCCTCGATCAAGCGCCGCCGCGCGACCGGATCGACGATCACGAACGCCGCGCGCAGCGCGTCGACGTAGTCGGCCGCCCGCGCCAGCTCGATCGCGCCCGGCGCCAGGAAGCGGTGGCCCCGGGTCGCGCGCCCGGCCACCACGTCGCCGAACCGGACCGGCACCACACAGCCGTCGTACAGCGCGACCAGCCAGTGCAGCGGCCGCACGAACGCCGCCTCGCGCCAACCCCAGCGCATCGACTTCGGCCACGGGATGGCCGTGATGAGGTCGGTGAGCAGCGCCGGCAAGACCGCCAGCGTCGGCTGACCGGCGACGTGCCGGGTGGCCACGACGTACAGGCCCTTCTTGCCGGGCACCTCGGCCCGCTCGAGGGTGGCCGGATCGACGCCGTTCTTGGCGGCGAAGCCCTGCCCGGCCTTGGTCACGCTGCCGTCGGCGGCGAAGGCCGCGCCGACCGGCGGGCCGACCACGCGCTCGTCGAGATCGGGCTGGCGATCGGCCAGCCCGTGGACCATCACGGCCAGCCGGCGTGGCGTCCCCAGCGCGGTCACCTCGCCGTAGGTCAAGCGGGCGGCGTCCAGGCGCGCGCGGACCAGCGCGGGCAGGTCCGCCAGCGCCTTGGCCAGCATGCGCGACGGGATCTCCTCGGTGCCGAGCTCGAACAGCAGATCACTGGCCACGGGCCACCTCCGTCGTCAGCGGCGACACCGCGCGGGCCGCGGCCAGCGCCGCGGCGTTGATGCCACCCTCCTCGGCCGCGGCGAACGCCGCCGCCGCCTTGGCGCGATCGTCGCCGGTGAGCAGCGGGAAGCCGAGCTTGGCGCGGCTGCGCACGTAGGCCTCGGCGCAGGCCCGGGCCATGGCGCGGACCCGGCCGATGAAGCGGGCCCGCTCGGTGACGCTGATGGCGCCGCGCGCGTCGAGCATGTTGAACGCGTGGGACGACTTCATGCAGTGCTCGTAGGCCGGCAAGGTCAGGCCGCGCTCGAGGAGCCGCTGGCAGATCGCCTCGTACTTGTCGAACAGCTCGAAGTACAGCGCCGGCTCGGTCTCCTCGAAGTGGAAGTGCGAGTACTCGACCTCCCAGGGGTGGCGGATCTGCCCGTAGGTCACGTGCTTGTCCCACTTGATGTCGAAGATGCTGTCGACGTTCTGCAGGTACATCGCGATGCGCTCGATGCCGTAGGTCAGCTCGGCGGTCACCGGCAGCAGATCGATGCCGCCGGCCTGCTGGAAGTAGGTGAACTGGGTCACCTCCATGCCGTCGGCCCACACCTCCCAGCCCAGGCCCCACGCGCCCAGCGTCGGCGATTCCCAGTCGTCCTCGACGAAGCGCAGATCGTGGGCCGCGGGATCGAGGCCGATCTTGCGCAGCGACGCCAGGTACAGATCCTGGACGTCGGGCGGCGACGGCTTGAGCCCGACCTGGAACTGGTAGTAGGCGCCCAGCCGGTTGGGGTTCTCGCCGTAGCGACCGTCGCTGGGGCGCCGACAGAACTGCGCGAACGCCGCGTTCCACGGCTCGGGCCCCAGCACCCGCAGGAACGTCGCCGGGTGGAAGGTGCCGGCGCCGACCTCGACGTCGACCGGCTGCTCGATGACGCAGCCGTGATCAGCCCAGAAGCGCTGGAGCGTGAAGATCAGGTCTTGTAGGTACATGGGAGTTCCGGCCCGTTCCGGGCGGTGAAGGCGCGGACCGTACCGCGCGAAAATCGCCCCGGTCAAGCAGCTAACCCCTTGCGATCTCTTGACGATCGGCAATGGCATGGGTACCGTCAGCGGATGCTCAGGGGAGCGTCGTCCGTGCGCGCCATCAACGCGCGAAACGCCGGCTCGCGCCGGTCGGCTGCTGGCGCGCGCGCGGGCCGCGTGGCGGCTGGGCCGCGCTGGCTCACGGCGGCCGCGAGCGTCGTCGGCCTGCTCGGGGCCGGAGGCTGTTCGCTGGTGCTCGACTTCGACCAGCAGGTCGACGCGATGCCCATCGACGGCCCGGTGTCGGCCGAGCAGTGCGCGGTCAACGAGCCCAACGACCTGCCCGGCACCGCCACCGCGTGGGCTGGCGTCGACATCAGCGGCGCGATCTGCGGCAACGGCGACGTCGACCTGTACGCCGTGGCGCTGGTCGACAACCAGCCGATCACCGCCACCATCACGTTCATGAACCGCGGCGGGGCTGGCGACCTCGATCTGCGCCTGCTGACCGCCAACGGCGGCAGCGTGCTCGACGACTCGAAGACCTCCGGCGACAGCGAGACCGTCATGTGCCCGGGCGGCACCCCCTGCCCGCCCATCACCAACGGCACCTACCTCCTCGAGGTCAAGGGCTTCACGCCCGCCGTCGAGTCGGCCTACACGCTGCACATCGACACCGGCGGCGCCACCGTCGACGCCGGGGTCGACGCCCCCGTCGACGCCGCCACCATGTAGCCGGAACCGGAGCCCCAACCGGAGCCGGAGTCCCAACCGGAGCCGCTCCCCGCTCCGGAAACAGAGACGGCCCCGAGCTCACCGCTTTGGGCCGTTGTCACATCCCGTGGTCTCCCGACCCGCCCGGGCGTGGGCCCCGGACCGTCGGAACGAGGGTTTGTTTCGAAAACCCCTCTCCCACTAACGCCGCAGCGCGAGGGTCTCGATGAGCGCGCGGTAGCGCTCGACGTTCTTGCGCTTCAGGTAGTCGAGCAGGCTGCGGCGCTGGCCGACCATCTTGAGCAGGCCACGCCGCGAGTGGTGGTCCTTGTGGTTCTGCTTCAGGTGCTCGGTCAGGTGCGAGATGCGCTCGGTCAGGAGCGCGACCTGCACCTCGGGCGACCCGGTGTCGCTCTCGTGGGTGCGGTGCTTGGAGATGGTCTCTTGCTTGCGGACGGTCGAAACAGGCATGGGGATCCTCGTCGCCAGAGAGCGCGCCCGGTCAATCCGGACCCGACTCTCGGCCTTGGTTTGGCGCCGGAGATTGCGGCACGACGCGCCGCGCGTCAAGCCCCCGCGGCGGCGGGTACGACAACCCACGGTGGATGAAGGTCTGGCCGGCCCGCGCCTCGCACACCGCCAGGGTGTCGCCGCCCGGCGCCACCAGCTGGAACCGCTCCCCCTCACCGAAGCCGGCCGTGAACCGGGCCAGCCGATCGGGGCGCCCGTTGCGGACGTCGGCCCGGTCGGCCTCGGTCACCGCGACCTCGGGCAGGCCCAGCGCGACCCGGATCGGGATGAGCCGCGCGGCCACGGTCGGGCGATCGAGGGCCCGCGGATCCACGGCGTCGGCCAGCGTGAACCGGCCGCTCGCGGTGCGCCGCAGCGCCGCCACCACCGCGCCGGTGCCCAGGGCCGCGCCAAGGTCCCGCACCAGCGCGCGCACGTAGGTGCCCTTCGAGCACGCGATCGCCAGCCGCACGTGCGGCGGCTCGACCGCGACCACCTCGAGCCGATCGACGCGGACAGCCCGGGCCACCCGCGTCACCTCGACCCCGGCCCGGGCCAGCTCGTGCAGGCGCTGCCCGCCTTGCTGGATCGCCGAGAACATCGGCGGCAGCTGGGCGATCGCGCCACGCAGGGGGGCCAGGGCCCGCTCGAGCTGGCCGGGGTCGATGGCGGTGACGTCGGCCTGGTGGGTCAGCGCGCCGTCGACGTCCAGGGTCGGCGACGTGACGCCCAGCCGCGCCGTGCAGGTGTAGGCCTTGTCGTCGGCGATGAGCCACTGGACGATCTTGGTCGCCTGGCCCAGACAGATCGGCAGCACGCCGGTGGCCAGAGGATCGAGCGTGCCGGTGTGGCCGGCCGAGCGGACGCCCAGCTGCACCCGCACCTCGGTCACCAGGTCCTGCGACGAGATGCCGGCCGGCTTGTCGACGACCAGGATGCCGTGGATGCGATCAGGTCGCCGCTGGCCCATGCCCGCTCACGGCAGCGCCGCGATCCACATGCGGACGTCTTCGGTGCCGACCAGGTCGACCAGCTCGCGCCCGACCGGCGGCATGCGTTGACCGCTGGTGATGGTGATGCGCTGGTACAACACGCTGGCCGCCGGCATCGTCGGGGCGACCAGCTTCTGCCCGGGCGAGAGCATCGCGTCCACGTTCACGGTCGTGGTCATCGGCAGCGTGTCGGCCCAGGTCCCGCCCAGGTGGCCGACGTCCTGGCGCAGCACCAACGCGGCGACGCCCTGCACGTCCGAGCGCGCGTTGTGGCAGTTGCCGCAGTTGGCGTGCAGGTAGCCCAGCGCGGTCCGCTCGAGGTCGCCCGGCGGCAGCGGGAAGTACGTCCCGGCCACCGGCGCCGGCGGCGGTGCGGTGAGCCGCCCATCGGCCACCAGCCGGCCCAGGTTCATGACCGCCGGATCGGCGTCGGGCACGTCCAGCTGCAGCGCCGAGAAGCCGATCGCCACCGAGGGCACCCGGGTGTCGACGTGGCACTTGCGGCAGTCCGAGCGGCTGGGGATGTCGTCGTGGCCCGGGTCGTCGACCACGCCGGCCGGCACCGCGGTGCCCTCGCTCTCGCCGGCGTCCCACTGGAACGACACCGCGTACCAGTCGGCCCAGTCGTCGGATGGGCCGATCTTCTCGAGCAGCCGGGTCTCGACCCGGCGACCGCCGCGCGCGAACTCCTTCCACAGCTTGGTGCCGGTCGGGAACACCCAGTGGTCCATGTCGCTAGTGTCGATCTGGGTGCCTGGCGGCAGCCAGATCCAGCGAGCCTTGGCGGCGCCGTCCGACCACAGCTGCCAGCGCGGCGTGTACGGGACCACGCCCGGGGCCACCGTCTTGGTCGCGATGTCGCTGTACAACCCGGTCTGGGACAGGAGCGTCGGCGGGACGTAGCCAGCGTCGATGGGCGCGTCGACCGGCGCGTCGAGCGCGGCGTCCACGCCAGGGGCGTCGGCGGCCTGGGCGTCGGGGCCGGCGCCGGTGTTGTCACCGCACGCGCCGAGGGTCAGGGCGGCGACCAGACTGACGAGAGAGGTACGCACGGCCGGATGCTAGCACCGGTTCGCAGCCCGGGGCGCGGCCGCGGGCGCGGTCAGGCGTCGTCGCCGTCGGGTGCAGCCGCGCCGGCGCCATCGGCACCGGGACCGTCGGCGTCGGCGTCGGCGTCGTCTGCGTCCGGCGCGGTCGGCCGCGGCGGCCGTGGCGGACCCGGTGGCGGCACCTCGTCGGCGCGCCCGGCGGCGGCGGCCTTGGCCGCGTCCTCCCGGACCACCGCGGTCAGCTGCTCGGCGATCTCGGCCGAGCGATCGTGGAGGAACCGCAGCTCGGGGGGCCGGCCCAGGTGGAGCCGGCGGCCCAGCGGCCCGCGCAGGAACCCGGCGGCGGCCTTGAGACCCGCCATCGCCTTGGCCGCGGCGGCGTCGTCGGCGTAGATGGACACGTAGACCCTGGCCACCGAGAAGTCCGGCGTACACTCGACCTTGGCCACGCCGACCACGCCCGCCGCGGTCACCCGCGGATCGTGGACCTCGCGGGCGATCAGCTGGGCCAGCTCGTCGCGCATGGCGTGCTCGACTCGATCTTTACGACTCATCGCGATCCTCCTCGTCGAGCCAGGCCGCGGGGGCCCAGCCTGCGTCGGCGCTGTCCGGCGCCGGCTTGCCATAGGGGGTGGCGGCGGCGAACCAGTCGTCGCCGAACGCCAGCACCTCGTGGCGCACGGCGGCCACCTCGCCCTGCCCGTGCGCGATCACCAGGCCCACCACGCGGCGGACCCGAGCCTCGGCGTCGTCGCGATCGTGGCCGACCACGGCGAAGCCGAGATCGGCGCGCTGCCACGCGTCGGCGCTGCCGACCTCGCGCAGCGTCACGCCGGCCTCGTTGGCCACGCGATCACGCAGCCGCCGCAGCACCGCCCGCTTCTCCTTGAGGGAGTGGCTGTGCGCGATGAGCAGACTGACCCGGGCGACGCCGACGAACATCGGGCTCGTTAGCGCCGGCCCCGGCTCACAGCGTCGCCGCTTCCTCGACGACCTCGTAGGTCTCGATCACGTCGCCGACCTTGAGATCGTTGTAGCCGGCGACCATCACGCCGCACTCGTAGCCGGTCGCGACCTCGCTGACGTCGTCCTTGAAGCGCCGCAGCGAGCCGACCCGACCCTCGTAGACCTGCACCGCGTCGCGCACGATGCGGAGCAGGGCCTTGCGGGTGATCTTGCCCTCGGTGACGCGGCAACCAGCCACCATGCCGATCTTGGGCACGGTGAAGGTGTCGCGGACCTCGAGCTTGCCCATGGTCTGCTCGCGCTTGATCGGCGCCAGCAGGCCGGCCATCGCCGACTTCACCTCGTCGAGGGCGTCGTAGATGATGTCGTACAGGCGGATCTGGACGCCTTCCTGCTCGGCCAGCTTGTTGCTCTTGCCGGCCGGGCGGACGTGGAAGCCCAGGATGATCGCGCCGCCGGCCTTGGCCAGGTTGACGTCGCTCTCGGTGATGCCGCCGACGCCGGTGGCGATGACGTTGACCTTGACCTTCTCGGTCGACTGCTTGACCAGCGCGGCCTTGAGGGCCTCGGCCGAGCCCTGCACGTCGGCCTTGAGGACGATCTTGAGCTCCTTCGACTCGGCCTCGTTCATCCGCTCCATCAGGTTCTCGAGCGAGACCTTGGAGGTGACCGACAGCTCGCGCTTGCGCCACTGCTGGCGCCGGTGCTCGACCACCTGCTTGGCGGCCTTGTCGTCCTCGGCGACGTTGACCTGATCGCCGGCCTCGGGCACGCCGTCCAGGCCGAGGATCTCGACCGGGGTCGACGGGCCGACCTCCTTCAAGGTCTGGCCGCGGGCGTCGAGCATCGCGCGGACCTTGCCGTAGGTCCGGCCGGCCACCAGGATGTCGCCGACCCGGAGCGTGCCCTCCTGGACCAAGATGGTGCCCATCGGGCCGCGGTTGCGGTCGAGGCGCGCCTCGATCACCAGGCCGGAGGCCGGCTTGTCCGGGTTGGCCTTGAGCTCGGCCACCTCGGCGATGAGGGCGATGGTCTCGAGCAGCTTCTCGATGTTCTCGCCCTTGAGCGCCGACACGTTGACGTACTGGGTCTCGCCGCCCCACTCCTCGGGGATGAGGCCGTGATCGGCGAGCTGCTGCCGGATGCGATCGGGCTGCGCGTCGGGGAGGTCGATCTTGTTGACCGCCACGATGATCGGCACCTTGGCGTCCTTGGCGTGGGCCAGGGCCTCGAGGGTCTGCGGCATGACGCCGTCGTTGGCCGCGACCACCAAGATGACGATGTCGGTGGCCTGGGCACCGCGGGCACGCATCTCGGTGAACGCCTCGTGACCGGGCGTGTCGAGGAACACGATCTCGCCGTGGTTGTCACCGGCCGGGACCTTGTACGCCGCGATGTGCTGGGTGATGCCGCCGGCCTCGCCCGACGCCACCTTGGCGTTGCGGATCTTGTCGAGGAGCGAGGTCTTGCCGTGGTCGACGTGGCCCATGACCGTGACCACCGGGGCCCGGTGCTGGAGCTTGTCCGCGTCGTCGGGCGCCTCGGTGAAGATGTCCTCTTCCTTGAAGGCGACGTTTTGCACCTCGTAGCCGAACTCGCTGGCGAGGATCTGGGCGGTCTCGAAGTCGATGGAGGCGTTGATGTTGACGCCGGCCATGCCCATCGCCCACAGCTTCTTGAGGACCTCGGTCGCCTTCACGCCCATGCCGCGGGCGAGATCGGGGATGGCGATCGTCTCCTCCATGCGGATGACGCGCTTGTGCTCGGCCGGCGTGGTGCGCAGGGTCGGCAACCCCTTGCCCTTCGACGACGAGAACGGCAGCTTCTTCTTGCCGAAGTCGCGGCCACCGGGCCCGCCGCGCGGGCCGCCACGGGCCTGCTGCTCGGCGAACCGGCCCCGGATCTGCTGGCCGGGCGGCGTGCGCGGGCCAGGCCGTCCACCGACGCCGGGGCGCTCGGTGATCTGGATGCGAGTCGGCAGCTTGATGACGGTGCCGACCGCCGGCCGCCCGGGATCGCGTGGCGCGGCTGGCTCTTCCACCACCGGCGGCGGCGCGGTCTCGGCCGGCTTCTCGGCGGCGCGCTCGGCCGACCGGGCCCGGGCCCGCTCGAGCTCGAGCTCGAACCGCGAGCGCGCGTTCTCCTCGACCTCGGCCACCGTCGACGGTCCCTCGACCGGGGGCGGCTCGGTGGGCACGCTCTCGCGCGGCCGCACGATCACGGTCGGCCGGGGGCCGGTGACCGCGGGGGTGGCGGAGCCGGCCGACATGGCCGGGCCCGCGCTCGACGGGCCGGCGCTCGCCGGGCCCGCGCTGGACGTGCCCGCGCTGGACGTGCCGCCGATCGACGGACCGGCGACGAACACCCGGGTCCGCGGCTCGGGCTTGGGCTTGGGCGGCGCCGGCGGCGCGACCTCGGCGGCCACCGGCGGCGTGGCGCGTGGGACCTGGGCGGTCCGGTCTTCGACCTCGATGGGCGCGGGCGCCGGCTCGACCGGCGTCGCCTTGACGGCGATCGGCGCGGGCGCGGGCGGCGGGGCGACCACAGGGGCCGGCGGCGCGGCCTCGACCGGCTCCTCGGCGACGCGGCGGCGGACCACCGGCTCCGGGGCGGGCGCGGGCGCGACCTCGACCGGCTCCTCGACCGCCCGGCGGCGGACCACCGGCGCGGGCGCGGGCGCCGGCGCGGGAACGTCGTCGTCCGACCGGCTCGAGCGCCGCCGGATGACGGTCCCCGCGGCCACGACCTTCTGGGTCTCGGCGGGGGCACCACCCGACGTGCGATCACGTTCCAGGGACTTCTTGATACGCGCCACGTCATCCGCGTTGAGCGACGACATGTGGTTGTTCACCTCGAGCCCAAGCGAACGGATCTTCGCCAAGAGTTCTTTGTTGGGAATACCGACCTCTTTCGCAATCTCGTAGACGCGCATCTAGTCTCCGTGGGCTCCGTGTCTCGCTCGGTCGGTAGAGTCAGCCGGGCCAGCGTCAGCCGCGGCAGATCGGGATCGAGGGTGCCGGTCGCGTTCTACAGCGTCCGGGCCCCCTTGGCTAGCTAGCGTGGCGTCCGACGCGACCCGAGCGATCGCATCGAGGTCGGCCCGGGACACGCTGCGACGCAGCGACCGAGCCAACCCGCCCTTGCCGGCGGCCCGCAGGCAGCTCGGCGTGTGGTGGACGTAGGCGCCCCGGCCCCCGGCCCGCCGCCGGGGGTCCGCGATCAAGCGCGCGTCGACCGCCGCGACCCGCAGCAGCTGGGCCTGGGGCACGACCGCCCGACAGCCGACGCAGGTGCGCATCGGGCCAGCGGCGGTGGTCGCGGGCGCGGTGGTCAGGGCTCGCTCCCCGAGGCCAGGTACGAGATGACGCGCTGGCGCAGCTTGGCCAGGTCGCTCATGTCGATGCCGGTGACCGACGCGATGTGCTCGATCGGCGCCTTGACCAGCTCTTCCGGCGAGCGGACGTTGGCCTGGGCCAAGATCTCCAGCACCTCGTCGTTGACGCCGGGCACCTCGAGCAGCTGCTCCTCGCCCGACAGCGAGGCCCGCCGCTCCGACTCGCGGCGCAGCTCGTCGGGCCGCCGCCGCGACTGGGTCAGGTACTCGCCGGCGCCGGCCACGATCTTGCGGGCCGCGTCGACGCCGCCGACCCCGGGCACCTGGGCCAGCTCCTCGGGCACGGCCCGGGCCAGCTCGCTGACCGCGCGCCAGCCGAGCTTGAACAGGCTGTCGGCCAGGTCGATCGACACGCCGGGGATCGAGCCGATCTGCTCCTTGGCGCGCCGCTCGAGCTCGTAGATCTTCGACTCCGAGTGGATGTCGATGCGCCAGCCGGTGAGCTGGCTGGCCAGCCGGACGTTCTGGCCCTTCTTGCCGATGGCCAGCGACAGCTTCTCGTCGGGCACCACCAGCTCCATCCGGTGGCCCTCGGCGTCGATGATGACGCGCGACACCTCGGCGGGGGCGATGGCGTTGCACACGAACCGGGCCGGATCGTCGTCGTAGGGGACGATGTCGATCTTCTCGCCGCGCAGCTCCTGCACCACGGCCTGGACCCGCGAGCCCTTCATGCCGACGCAGGCGCCGACCGGATCGACGTCGCGGTCGCGCGAGGACACCGCGATCTTGGCGCGGGCGCCCGGCTCGCGGGCGCTCGACTCGATGCGGACGATCTTCTCGAAGATCTCCGGCACCTCCTGCTCGAACAGCTTCTCCAGGAAGCCCTTGTGGGCCCGCGACAGGATGAGCTGCGGGCCGCGCGCCATCCGATCGATGTCCAGGAGGAGCGCCTTCATCGTGTCGCCGACCCGGAACGACTCGCGCGGGGCCTGCTCGCGCATCGGCAAGAGCGCCTCGGACTTGCCGATCTCGACCACCAGGTTGCCGCGCTCGAAGCGCCGGACGATGCCGGTGACGATCTCGCCCTTGCGGTCCTTGTACTCGTTATAGACGTTGTCGCGCTCGGCCTCGCGCACGCGCTGGCTGATGACCTGCTTGGCGGTCTGGGCGGCGATGCGGCCGAACTTCTTGTGGGCCGCCTTGAGATCGATGATGTCACCGAACTTGGCGTCCTGCTCGGCGGCGCGCTCCGCCTCTTCGGGGCGGTAAAAGATCTGGAACAACAGCTCGTCGCCCAGCTCGGCCTCGAGGCCGTACTTCTTGGCGTCTTCGACCGTGATCTCGCGACCCTCGATCGCGTCGTCCTCGACGACGTTGATGATCAGGTGCAGATCGACCCCGCCGGTCTCGGCGTTGTACTTGGCCTCCATGTCGCGGTTCATCCCGAACGCGCGCTTGGCCGCGGTCAGGATCGCCTGCTCGAGGGCCTGGACGAGCACCGTCCGGTCAATGTTCTTGTCTCGACCGACCTGGTCGATGACCATGCTGAGGTTGGCGTCCATCGTGATGTCTCCGTCGTGGCTGCGCGCGGACTAGGTGCGAGGGCGCTTGCCCGGGGTGGAACGGCCCGGCTTCGCCGGCTTGCCGGTGGGGGCAGCGCCCGCCTGGCCTGGGTGAGTACGAGCTGGTGCCGGCGCCGCCGCTGGGCGGAGCTGGCCGCGGTCGCCCTTCATGACCGCGTCCCAGTCGGGCACGATCTTGGCGACGTCGACGTCGGCGATGGGGAACCGCCAGGGCTGCCCGTCGACGATGATCCGCGCCTGGGCGTGGGTGGGATCGCCGTCGATCTCGACCCCGTCGAGGATGCCGCGGAAGTTGCGGCGATCGCTGCCCTGGGGCGTGCGCACACCGCGCTCGAGGGTGACCTTGATCTCGGCGCCCACGAAGCGCTGGAAGTGCGCCACGGTGACCAGCGGCCGGTCGATCCCGGGCGAGCTGACCTCGAGGCTGTAGGCCTGCGGGATGGGGTCCTCGACGTCGAGCACCGCCGACAGCTCGCGCGACACCCGCTCGCAGTCGTTGAGGTCGACCAGGTCCGCGGCGAAGCCCTCGGGCCCCGCGGCGGTCTCCGCGGCGGTGCCGGCCTGTGCGGCGGTGCCGGTCTCCGCGGCGGTGCCGGCCTTTGCAGAGGTGGCAGGCGCGCCCTCCGGACCGGCGGTGGCCGGGTCGCGGTCGATGAACACCCGCAGCACCCACCCGCCCTGCTCGAGGGTGAACCGCACGTCGACCACGTCGTAGCCGGCGTGGCGACAGGCCGGCTCGATGACCGACCACACGCGCTGGCGCAGGGCTTGGGGGTGGAGAGGAGTCGTCATGGGTGCACGCGCGATCGTGGGTGCGATCGTGAGAGTCTCGGAGGTCAGGGATGAACCAATCAAAGCGGGGCGGGGATCCGACGCGGGACCAAAAAAAAGGTGGGCCGGACGCCCACCTCACGGAAACGCGAAGTGGCAGACGCTTACCACCGGCCCAGGAATCTCGCAAGGGGGGAGTTCTCTGGTAGGAATCGGCCATGGCTCCCGCGCCGGTCCTGGTGGCCGCAGTCCAGATGTGTTCGACCGACGACCTCGTGCGCAACCTGGCGACGTGCCGGGCGCTGGCAGCGCGGGCCGCCGCCGCCGGGGCGCAGATCATCGTGCTGCCGGAGTGCTTCGCGTTTCTCGGCAGCCGCGAGGGCGACAAGATGGCGGTGGCCGAGACCATCGACCCGGCCCACCCCGGGCCGATCGTCGAGACCTTGCTGGAGATCGCGGCCGACCACCGGGCGGTGGTCGTCGGCGGCGGGATGCCGGAGCAGGTCGCCGGAGACAGCCGCCGCGCGTACAACACCGCGTTGGTGGTCGGACCCGGCGGCGAGCTGGTCGCCCGGTACCGGAAGATCCACCTGTTCGACGTAGACATCCCCGGCGGGGCCACCCTGCGCGAGTCGGACGCCACCGCCGCCGGCAGCAGCGGGCTGGTGGTGCGGACCCACGGCCTCGGGCTGGGGATCACCATCTGCTACGACGTGCGCTTCCCCGAGCTGTACCGCCGGTTGTGGCGCGCCGGCGCCGACGTGATGCTGGTCCCGGCGGCGTTCACCGCCCACACTGGCGCGGCGCACTGGCACCTGCTGTTGCGGGCCCGCGCGGTGGAGAACCAGGCCTACGTGATCGCCGCGGCCCAGGGCGGCCAGCACAACCCCAAGCGGGCGTCGTTCGGCCACGCCCTCGGCGTCGATCCGTGGGGCACCGTGGTGGCCGATCACGCCGACGGCGAGGGCGTCATCGTGGTGGCGGTCGATCCCGCGCTGATCGCCTCGACCCGGCGCAACATGCCGTGCTCGGCCCACGCGGTCACCGCCGACGAGCCGGTCGAGGTCGCGGTCGCGTCGGCGTAGCGCGCCGCTACCGCCCGGCGTCGACGCTGGCCGGGGCGTCGAGTACGCCCGCGTCCGCGCCGCCGGCCGACGCGCCGGCCCGGGCCGCGGCGATGGCCGCCTCGAGCTCGGCCGGGGTCATGTCGGCGCGCAGCCGGACCCCCGGTGGTGGCGTGGCGGGCCCGGCGTCGATCGGTGGCCCGGCGTCGACGGAGCCGAACCCGGTCACGAACTGCGACACCGAGCGCGCGCACGGCTTCTGCAGCACCAAGAGCGCGATGAGCGCGGTGGCGACCATCAGGATGCGCACCAGCTCGCCGAACGAGAACCGCAGGCCCCGCCCCCGCGGCAAGCGGGGCACTTCGTCGTCCTCGGTCCGGCGGGCCACGCGCGTTCCTACCGCGAAGCGCGGCCAGGAGCCAGCGCCAGCACGAACAGCGCCGCCGCCGTGGCGGTGGTCGCGAGCCCGGCCGGGATCGACAACCACCACGCCAGATCGTGCTGGGTCGCCTGGGCCAACAGCTCACCCCACGACGAGGTCGGCGGCGGCGCGCCCAGCCCGAGGAAGGTGAGCGCGGCCTCGGCCAGGACCGCCACCGCCGCGGTGATGGCGCCGGCGGTGACGAGGGTCGGCACCAGCGCCGGCAGGGCGTGCCGGCGCAGCACCCGCCGCGGCGACGCCCCCAGCGCCCGGGCCGCGGCCACGTAGGGCGCGGCCAGCTCGCGGTCGAGCTGGGCGGTCAGGAGCCGGGCGGTGTCGGCGGCGCGCGGCAGCGCCACCAGCGCCGCCAGGACGGCCAGGCCGCTGCGCCCGACCAGCGCCGCCGCGGCCACCGTGATCACCAGCGCCGGAGCGCTGGCCACCGCGTCGAGGGTGGCCAACCCGACGGCGCGCAGGGATCGGGGCCCGAGCGCCACGCCCAGGGCGATGAGGCCAGCGGCGAGCGTGGCCAAGAGGGCGGCCACGCCCGCCACCACCGCGCTGGTGCGGGCGCCGTGGACCAACCGCGCCGCGACGTCGCGGCCGCGGTCGTCGGTCCCGAGCAGGTGGCGGGGCCCGGGTGCGGCCAGCGGCGCCAGCACGCCCGCGGTCCGCACCTCGGCGGGATCTGCCTCGATCGGCGGCCACACCGCCCAGTCGTCGGCGCTGAGCGTCGGGCGCAGCGTGGCGCCAGGCGCGGCCGGGCGCCACCGCCAGTGACCGTCGATCGAGGCGATGATGGCGCGGTCCGACGCCACGAGATCGGCGAACAACGCCACCGCCGCGACCAGCCCCAGCCACGCCAGCGCGAGGCGCCGCGTCACGCGGCCTCGGCGATGCGGGGATCGAGCCGGCGCGCCACCAGGTCGGCCAGGCCGGCGACCAGCGCGACCAGCGCGGCGGCGCCAGCTGCCAGGGTGAGCACGACCGGCACGTCGCCGACGGCGGCCGCAGCCACCAACGTCCGGCCGGCGCCTGGCAGGGCCAGGGCGCGCTCGACCACCGGGCTGGCGGCCAGCGTGAAGCCGACGGTCGACCCGAAAAGCGGCGCCAGGCCCGGGGCGATCAGCGCGAGGCCATGGACGGCGTGCCACCGGCGGCGGCTGGCTCCCCGCGCGGCCACCGCGATCGCCAGCGGCGACGCGTCGAGGGCGGCCAGCGCGGTCCCGACGTGGAGCGCGACCACCGCGGCCGGCGCGACCGCCAGGATGGCCACCGCGGCGGTCGACGACAGCGCCGCGCCAGGGCTGGCGGTTAGCAACAGCTGGCACAGCCACACCGTCGGCATCGCGATGGCCAGCGCCGCCCCCACCGCCAAGGCCGCGCCGCCGCGCCGCCGCCGGGCCAGCGCCAGGGCCGCCAGCGCGCCCGCCGCGATCGCCACCGCCAGCGCCGCCGCGACGCGGGCCAAGGTGGCGCCGGCGAGGTGCCGGGCGATGACGCCAGCCGGTCGACCGTCGCGCCACCCCGGCCCCGGGGCCAGCGCCAGCGCGCGGCCGACGACCCGGGCCGTGCGCGCGGCCGGGCCACCGTCGAGCCCGAAGCCCCGGGCCTGCGCCGCGATGACCTCGTCGCGCGCTGCGACCGGGGCGTCGTCGGGGGGCAGCCGCCCGGCCGCGCGGGCCGCCAGGCGCGCCGGCGGCTCCGCGGCCAGCTCGACGAGGATCCAGCCACACAACCAGGTCAGGAGCCACGCCGCGATCACCCGCGCCGCGACCCGCGCCGCGGCGCTCACCGCGCCTGCCACAACCGCCACGCCTCCGGCGCGCCCGGCGCGGCGCCCAGGCCGCCGACGGTCGCCGCCGCCAGGCCGGCCCGGGTGTCGACGGCGATGAACGCCATCGGCGCGAGCGCGGCGACGAGGCGATGCACCTCGCGCCCGGCCGCGATCTGGGCCCCGGCGTCGGGCGCCGCCGCCAGCGCGGCCAGCGCTCGATCCAGCGCCGCGTCGCGCAGGCCCGGCCAGGCCTGGTCCGGCGGTGCGGCGCTGGTCAACCGGGCGCCGGGATCGACCTCCGGCCCGGCCGAGATCGACGTGATGGCCACGTCGAAGTCGCCCGCCGCCAACCGCGCCAGCACGTCGGCGAACGGCGCAGTCTCGACGGTGAGCGCGAACCGTCCCCGGGCGTCCTGGGCCCAGATGTCGGCGATGCGCGCGGTCGTGGTCGAGCCGGCCGGGACCAGCACGGCCAGCGCGGGTGGATGGGCGGCGCGGGCGCGGGCGAACGGGATCGGGGCTACCGTCGGATCGGCGCGCGGGTCGTCGGGGAGCCACGGGCCGGTCACGGTGGCGGCGCCGCCCAGGATGGTCCGGGCGATGCCGGCGCGATCGAGCGTGGCGGTCAGGTCGCGGCGCACGGCCGGGTCGGCCAGCGCCGGCCGGCGGCAGTTGTAGACCGCCACCAGCATCGCCGGCTGGGCGTAGCGGAAGCGCGCCAGCCGCGGGTGGGCCGCGGTGGCCGCGACCGCCTCGGCGATCGGCACCTGGGTCACCACGTCGAGCTGACCGGCCGCCAGCCGGCGGATCGCGTCGGCGCGGTCAGCCACCACCACCCACGCAACCGCGGCCGCGCCGGCGCGCCGGGCCGCGCCGTCGACGCGCCGCAGCCGGATGGCCTCGCCCCGGGTCCAGCTCGCGATGGCCAGCGGACCGGTGCCGATCGGCGCGGAGGCCAGGCTGGGCGAGGCCAGCTGCCGGGCCGGCACGATCGGCACCAGCGCCAGGTCGCGCAGCCGGGTCGCGCGGTCGCCGCGCACCTCGAGCGCGACCGTGGCCGGATCGACCGCGGTGATCGCGACGGCGTCGTCGAGGACGCCGGCCAGCGGCCCGGGCGCGTGCCCGACGCCGCGGCTGGCGTCGAGGCTGGCCACCACGTCGGCCGCGGTCACCGCCGCCCCGTCGCTGAAGCGGCGCGCCGGGTCGAGGTGGAAGATGTAGCGTTGGCCGAGGCGCTGGTAGCTGGCGGCCACGCACGGCTCGACGCCGCCGTCGCCGGTCGGGCACCACAGCCCCTCGACCACGCCGGCCAGCACGCGGCCCGACGCCGCGTCGAGGGTGGCGAACGGGTCGAGGGTGGCCGGCTCGGCCTCGAGGGCCAACCGGACGGTCGCGGTCGGGTCGGGCACTCCCGGCGGGTCAGCGGTACGCCAGCCGGTCGCGGTGCTCGGCAACGCCGCGGCGGCCGGCGCCGGCGCCTCGCGCGCCCCGCCCCGCTCGAAACATGCGGCGGTGGCGGCGGCGAGCGCGACCAAGATCCCGAGGCGCACCATGACGACCCGAGTCTACCCCCGCGGACGCGCCGGCCGCGCGGTCCGCGCCGCCGAGGTCAGCGCGGATCCGCCGTCGGGTCGGGCGCCAGCGACAACGCGGCGAGCTCGAACCAGCCGTCCCACGGCACCAGCCCCCGCACCCGGCGATGGACCAGCCCCTGCGGCGCGACCGCGACGATGCCGGCGATGGGCGCCTCGTCAGCGAGGGCCGCGGCCAGCTCGCCCATGAGCGGGCCGCGCGACGCTGGCTCCCACGCCGCGCCCAGCGCCGCCAGCGCGTGATCGACCCGGCGCGACGAGAACCCGCCCAGGTTGTCGGCCCCGCCGGTGCCGACCAGCCGGGCCAGGTCGCTGTCGACCGCGCCGGTCCACTCGAGGAACGCCAGGTTGGCCTGGCCGTCGCGCAGGCGGTTGCGCAGCACCGCGTCAGTGCCCAGGCGCAGCTCGATGCCGATGCCGGCCCGGCGCAGGCCGTCGAGGAGGCGGGCCACCTCGGGGGTGGGCTTGCCCGCCGCCGCCTCGAGCGCCAGGACGTCGAGCCGCAGCTTGAGCCCGCCGCGCTCGCGCACGCCGTCGCCGTCGGTGTCGATCCAGCCGGCCTCGTCGAGGAGCCGCCCGGCCGCGCCGGGATCGAGCGGCGGCGCGGCGGGGGCCGGCCCGTCGCCGGGGCCGCCCGGCCAGATCGGCCCGGCGATCGGCCGCGCCAGGCCGTGGTCGATCTCCTGGGCGATGGCCTGCCGATCGATGAGCAGGCCCAGCGCGCGACGGACGCGGGCGTCGTCGGTGGGCGTGGTGGCGGCGCCGAACAGGGCGTACCGGAAGCGCGGCGGTCGCAGCTCGAGCGGACCGAACGTGGCGGCCAGGCCCGGCGCCGACGGCTGCTCGGGCCAGTGCTCCGGCGCCAGCGCGCCGATGATGTCGATCTCGCCGCGCTTTGCCGCCATCAGCGCCGCGGCGGCGTCCGGGTTGTAGACGAACTCCACGTCGGGGATGGCCGGGCGCGCGCCCCGGTAGTCGTCCCACCGGGTCAGGTGGACCACCCCGCCGTCGACAGAGGTGACCCGGTACGGGCCCGAGCCCACCAGCCGCCCGCCCGCCGCCAGGTCGCCCTGGTAGACCTGGTACGGGATGATCGGGATCTCGGCGAGACCGCGCAGCACCCAACCATCGGGCTGGCGCAGCCGGATGCGCACCATGCGCGGGTTCACCAGCTCGACCGCCTCGACGCTGGCCAGGTAGCCGCGCAGGTGGTCGAGGCGCCGGGCCGGGTCGCGCACGGTGTCGAGGGTGAACTGCACGTCGACCGAGGTCACCGGCCGGCCGTCGTGCCAGCGCGCGGCCGGGTCGAGCTCGACGATGATCTCGGTCGACGACAGCTGGATGCGCCACGACCGCGCCAGGCCCGGCAGGTAGCTGCCCGGCCCGGAGCCCGCGCCGGCCGCCGGCGGGGCGTAGCGCACCAGCGGCTCGAACACCGGCCCGGCCAGGATGCGGCGGCTCCACACCGACGGCGCGAGCAGCGGGTGGAGCGAGCGTGGCTCGGCGTCCATGTGGATGCGCAGCGTGTGGCCGCGTCGCTCGCGCACCGACTGGTCGTCGTCGTCCTTTGCCAGCGCCGCCGACCGCGGCGCCGACTGGGCCAGCGCCAACGGATCGGGCTCGTGGCGCCACGGCTTGACGCGCGGCGGCGCGCCGTCGCACGCCGCCACGGCCGCTACCAGGAGGGCGGCGACGCCGAGGCGGGCCGCGACAGGTTGCCGCCGGCTCGCTTGAGGGGGCTGTGGGCTCATGTTATGACGCCGGCCATGGCGAACTCGCGCGCGCTCGCGACCTCTGATTCATCCGGTGTGACCACGTGGCTGACGACGCGGGGCGCCGTGGCGCTCGCGGTCGGAACCATGGCGCTCACCGCGGTCGGTTGCAAGGAAGACCAGCTCAAGGGCGCCAAGGCCGAGGTGCAGCAGGGCCAGATCAAGGTGACCGTTCCGGCGGTGCCGAACTTCGAGATGCCCAAGCCCTACCCCGACGGCTCCCACTCGATCAAGGAGCTGCGCGTGCTCGGGCAGAAGTATCTCAAGACCGAGATCTCGGTGAAGGGCTACATCGTGTGGGCCTACGACTGCGCCACCGCGGTCCGCCAGCCCAGCGAGGATGACGAGGCCGTCAAGAAGCGCATCGAGGCCGACCCGACGGTGTGCCGCCGCCCGGCGTTCTACCTGGGCGACAGCCCCGACACCCCGGTCGAGCGCTCGGTGTGGGTCGTCGAGATCCCGCGCGAGCCGACCGCCATCGAGAAGAAGAACCTCCCCAAGGAGGTCATCACCGCCTGGCCGGCCGTGCCGCCGTACAAGGTCGGCGATGAGGTCCTGGTGACCGGCAACTGGTCGACCGCGTCGCCGCACGGCGAGAACAACACCGAGGGCCTGCTGGTCTACGGTCGCATGAACAACATCACCCAGCAGTGGGAGAGCCCGGCGGTCGATCCCAACGCGCTGCCGGACATCACCAAGGCGCCGCCGCCGCACTGACCGGCGACGGGCCGATGGGCGACCGGCCAGGCCCGGTCAGCGGTGCAGCGGCGCGAGCAGCGCGGCGCACAGGGCGGCGGAGACGTGGTACGCGGACAACGGATCGGTCGCGAGGTAGCAGCCGGTGGCATCCGCCGCGCCGACCTGCACCGTGAGCGGCGGCTCGCCGGCGGTGGTGAGCGTCAGCGCGCGGCGCACCCGGCCCAGGCGGGCGTGGGGGACGACCGCGTCGGCCCGGCCGGCAGCGACCGCGCGGACCAGCGCGGCGACCGCGTCGGTCGCGGTGCCCGAGGCGGCCAGCCATTCGCCGACCACCGCGCCGCGGGTGACCGTCGCCGGCGCGGCGCCGGTGGCGACCACCGCGTCGACCCGATCGGGATCGAGGCGCGCCAGCTGGCGACCGCGCAAGCCGACGCCCACGGTGGCGACCGCGGCCTGGGCCGCGGGGCCCAGCGCGAGCGCGACCGGCTCGTCCCCGCGCACCAGGCGATCGGTCCCCACCGACCAGGTCTCGGCGGCGCCGTCCGCGTCGACGAGGTCCCACCGGGCGGCGCCGACGACGTCGGCTGGGGTGCGCGCACGTGGCGTGGCCGGCGCGGCCAGCGCGGCCTCGAGCGCCGCGACCGTCTCGGCGTCGGCGTCGACGGTGGTGGCGCCGACGGTGAGGCGCCAGCCGCCACCGTCGCGGACCAGCGCGGTCGCCCCGGCGGTCAGGCGCGCCAGCCGGGCGGTCGAGGTCCACGGCGTCGGGGCGATGGCGGCGATGCCCGTGGCCGCCCGCCCGGCGGAGATGACCCGCGCCAGCGCCGCCTGGTCGACGCACCCGGTGCCGGTCTCGGCGACCACCCACCGCGTCGCCGGGCTCACGCACGAGCCCGCCCACGCCAGCTCGACGTCGCCGCCGCCGGTGATGAGCCTGAGCGCGCCGCCCGGCGTCTCGAGCGACGGCGGCGGGGCCGGCCAGCTGGTGAACCGCAGGTCCGCCACCGCCGTCAGCAGCTCGGCGAGCACCGCCGGCGCCAGGCGCACCGTGACGCCGCCGCCGTCGCGCCGCACCAGCGACGCGCCGGCCAGCACCAGGTCGACCCCGTCGGCGTGAAGCTCGAGGCCGACCGGGGCGACGCCCGGTGGCACCAGCGCGCGGGCCCGCAGCCGCTCGGGGTCACCGAGGAGCGCCCGGCCGACCCACCCCGGCACCAACGCCGCGCGGTCGCCACCGGTGCCGATCCACACCTGCCCGGTCGCCGGCACGTCCTCTCCGACCACGAGCACGGCGGTGGTGGCCCCGGCCGTCACCGTCACGGTCGCCCGCGGCGCCGCGATCGGGTGGCGCGCGCGCCGATCGGCGCGGGCGCTGGCCACCGTGGAGAGCAGGTCGAGCACCGCGCCGGCATCGGCGGCGCCAGCCGTCGGCGCCACCACCCGCCAGCCCCCCGGGACGGCGGCGACGACGACCTCGCGATCACCGCGGCGCGCGGTCAGCGCGGTCACCTGGTGCGGCACCAGCCCGGGCACCAGCGCCGGCCGCGCGACCACCACCGGCGCCGGCCGGGTCAGGACGACCAGCGCCGCCAGCACCGCCACCGTCGCCGTCCACGCCAGCGTCGACCGCGCCGCGCGGGTCACCGACGCCGCCTCCGGCCGACCAGCGCGAGCAGCGCGAGCACCAGGGCCGGGATCCCGACCACCGCGACGCCTGCCACCAGCCGGCGCTCGCCGCCGGTCAGCACCAGGCGGAGCGGATCGACCGCGGTCGCCGGCACCGCCGCGTCGGGGGTGCGCCCGACCAGCCACGCCACCGCGCGGGCCACCACCAGATCCGTGCCGGCCCCGCGCACGGCCGGATCGAGGGCCAGCGCATCGGCGCCGGCGATGACCACCACCCGACCGTCGCCGCGGGTCGCCGCCGCGGCCACCGCGAACGGCGCCGCGCCGGGGGCCGGGCCGTCGATCACGCGGGCCGCCGCCGAGGTCTCGATCAGCGGCTCGGCCGGCGGCGCCAGGCGCAGCGGCCGGGCCGCCTGCCACACCGTGACCCGCCGGCCGCGGAACCCAGCGACGATCGGATGCGCACGGTAGCCGTCGACCACCCGGAACCCGCGCGCCAGCTCGACGGCTCCCGCCGGATCGTCGAGCCAGCCGGCGCCGACCACCACGCCCCACCCCGCCAGCACGTCGTCGACGCCCGACGTCGCCGGCGCGTCGCCGGCGCCGCCCGCCACCACCGCGACCAGGCCCCCGCCGTCGGCCAGGTAGCTAGCGAGCCCGCGCTGGTCAGCCGCTGGCAGCGGCGTGATGGCGCCGAGCACCGCCACCGCGCTGCACCGGCCGGGCACCGGGGCGAGGCCGTCGATCACCTCGACCGCGATCCCGTCCTCGGCCAAGCGCGCCACCACGGCCGCGACCCCCGGCGTGGCCAGCGGCAGCTCGCCGTGGCCGGCGGTGACACACAGCGTGCGGGGCGCGTCGTCGCCCAGCTCGGTGACGGCCCGGGTCAGCGCCTGCTCGATGGTCAGCCGGGTGAAGGCTGGCGCGGCGATGGCGTCGCGCCCGACCTCGGCCAGGTCGAGCAGCGCGATCACCCGGGCCCGCTGGCCCCGCACCAGCAGCACGCCGCCGCCGCGCACCAGCTCGCGCTGATCGAGCGCCGCGGCGGCCGCCGCCGAGGCCGCGGCGGCGGGGTCCCGGGCCGGATCCCACCGGGCGATGGTGAGCGCCGGCTGGCGCCGGGCCATCAGCGCCAGGACGCGCTCGGTCTCGTCGAACAGCGGCTCGACGGCGGCGATGCCTGGACGGATGACGGTGGCGGTGACCGGGCCGTCGAGCTGCGCCAGGGCGCGGGTGGTCCCCGGCGCCAGCGAGTTGCGTCGGGTCCGGCTCACGTCCAGCGTGGGCGCCGCCCGCTCGACCACCACGGCGGCCAGCGCCGCCGCCACGCCGACGAGCACCGCGCGGTAGCCGGCCAGGAGCAGGTCTGCCCGGCGGCGCCGGCCGATCCCAGCCAGCGCGGCGGTCAGCGCCAGGGTCGCGGCGGTGAGCCCGGCCAGCCACACGATCGCCGCCGGAGCCACGGCGCCGCGCGCGAACCCGGTCACCAGCGGCCGCGGCGCGTAGCGCGCCAGCGCGGCGACGAGCGCGGGGTGATCGTCGCCCAGCCCGGGCACGAGCGTCGGCAGCTCGCCGAGCACCAGCCACGCCAGCAACGCGCAGAAGCCGGCCACCGTCGCCACCACCGCGTGGCGCGCCACCGCCCCGGCCGCGGTCGCCACGGCGAGCGCCGCCCCGCCCACGGCCAGCTCGCCCAGGTAGCCGGCCACCACCGGGCCGGGATCGATGTGGGCCCCGGCCGGCGAGGCCACCACCAGGATCACCAGGTACAAGCCGGTGGGCAGCCACACCAGCGCGTACATCGCCAGCGCAGCCAGCCAGGTGCCGGTCACCACCGCCAGCTCGCTCACCGGCGCCGCGACCAGCGCCTCCCACTGGCCGGTGCGCCGATCGTCGGCGGCGCGCGCGGCCAGCGCGGCCAGCACCGTCAGCTGCAGCGACCACGACAAGAGCGTGCCGCCGAAGTGACTCTCGAGGACCGCGCCCAGCGGCGCCGGCCGCGCCGGATCCGACAGCACCGCGACCAGCGCCGCGAACGACACCCCCTGCAGCACCAGGAAGCCCACCGCGGTCAGCCACGCCAGCGGCGAGCGCACCGCGATCGCCAGCTGCAGCCGGGCCACCGCCCAGGCCGCGGTCACGTCGACGCTCCCAGGGCGGCCACGCACGCGCCGAGGGTAGCGTCGCCTCCGAGGCCAGCCGCGGCCCGCACCTCGGCCATGGTCCCGACCGCGCGCGCGACGCCGCGCACCAGGACGACCACGCGATCGGCCACCGCCTCGACGTCGGCCAGCTCGTGGCTGGCCCACACCACTGCGCAGGTGCCGCGCGCCGCGGCCAGCCGCTCGCGCACCGCCCAGCGCTCGGCCTCGTCGAGCCCGGCCGCCGGCTCGTCGAGCAACAGCGCCGGCGGCCGGCCCAGCGTGGCCTCGACCCACGCCACCCGCTGGCGCTGGCCCTTCGACAGGGTGCCGATGGCGTCGTCGGCGCGATCGCCCAGGCCGACCTCAGCCAGGGCCGCCGCGAGATCCGTCGCGGTCAGCCGCCGCAGGCGCGCGCGCGCCGCCAGGTAGCCGCGCACCGACAGCTCGGGCGGCAGCGGCGCGCCCTCGAGCAGGTAGCCGCGGCAGGCGGCCGCGGCGCGCGGCGCGGTCGCCACGTCGCGGCCGGCGATCGCGACGCGCCCGCGGTCGGCGTCGAGGTAGCCGGCCACCAGCCGCACCAGCGTGGTCTTGCCGGCGCCGTTGCCGCCGACCAGCCCGACCAGCTCGCCGGCCCCGACCGTGAAGCTGACGTCGTCGATCGCGATCCGCCGACCGTAGCGTCGGGTCACGCCGGCCACCTCCACCACCGGCTCGGGTCGCGCCATCGTCACGGCTGGGCCCGTCACCGGATCGGCGCGAACTCGCCGGTCCGGGTCGACCGGTGCGGCAGGCGGATCGCGAAGGTGGTGCCACGCTCGTCGCTGCGGTAGTCGATCGTGCCGCCGTGATCGTCGACGATCTTCTTGACGATGGCCAAGCCCAGCCCGGTCCCGCCCTTCTTGCCCGACGCGAACAGCTCGAACAGCCGGCCGCGCAGCTCGGCCGGGATGCCGGGGCCGTCGTCGGCCGCCTCGATGACCAGGTGCTCGCCCTCCAGCCGCGTGCGGACCCAGAAGTGGCCGTCGCCGGCCATGGCCTCGGCGCTGTTGCGGGCCAGGTTGTGCAACACGCGCAGGAGCTTCTGCTCGTCGAAGTGGGCCACCCCGTCGTAGCCCAGGTCGACCTCCAGCGTGATCGGCCGCCCGGCGAAGGCGTGGCGCAGCTGGGTCACCACCTCCTCGATGAACTTGTGCATGTAGACCCGGCGGATCATCAGGTCGCGATCGCCGCGGGCGAACGCCAGCACCTCGCGGGTCATGCCGCTCATGATGTCGAACTGGCGCAGGATGCTCTCGACGTAGCGCTCGCGCTGGCCGCCGTCGTCGCACCCGGCCATGAGCTGGGCGTAGCCGGAGATCACCGTCATCGGGGTCTTGAGATCGTGCAGCACCCCGGCCATCAGCCGGCCGATCGACGCCAGCCGATCTTGGTCGCGCGACTCGTCGCGGCTGCGGGCCAGCCCCAGCGCGTGCCCGACCTGGCCGGCCACCAGCACCAGCAGGCGCAGGTCGGCGTCGTCGAACTCGCCGTGGGTCTTGTCGAGGATCTCGATCCCGCCCGCCACCCGATCGCCGTCGACCACCGGGGCCGCCATCAGCGAGCGCGCGGTCACGCCGTGGGCCTGGGCGAACTCGACGGCGTGCCGGCTGTCGGCGGCCGCCTGGTTGGAGATGACCGGCTCGCGTCGGGCCACGGTCCAGCCCAGGAAGCCGTGCCCGAGCGCCATGCGCGCGCCGCGCAGCTGCGCCGCCGCCCGGCCTTGCACCGTGCGCAGCTCGAGCGCGTCGCCGCTGGGCGTGAGCAGCGCGATGGTGCCGGCCTCGGCGCCGAGCAGCGCCACCGCGCGGCCCAGCAGGCGGGCCAACAGCTCGTCGAGGTCGCCCACCGCCGACAGCTCCTTCTCGACCTCGTACAGCACGTTCAGCTCGTTGGAGCGCGCCGCCAGGAGCGCCGTGGCCCGCGCCAGCTCGGCGTTCTTGGCCACCACCGACAGGTACAGCTTGGAGTTGTCGATCACCACCGCGGCCTGGCTGGCCAGCGCCAGCAGCAGCTCCTCGTCAGTCCGCGAGAACGACGAGAACAGCGTGTAGGTGGCGCTGATGTCGTCGTTGGCGGTGGCCTGCTGGGCGGCGGTCGCGCGCTTGTTGAGGACCTGGACCACCCCGACCACGGCCCCGGCCCGGTTGCGCATCGGCACGCACAGGATCGACCGGGTGCGGTACCCGCTGCGCAGGTCGACCGCGGGTTGGAACCGGGTGTCGCGGTAGGCGTCGGCGATGTTGACCACCTCGCCCGAGGCCGCCACCCAGCCGGCGATGCCCTCGCCCACCGCCAGCCGGATCTCGAGCGTGTCGCGCCCGGCCACCACCTTGGACCACAGCTCGCGTCCGTCTTCGGACAGCAGGTACAAGGTCGACCGATCGGCGTCCATCAGCTCGGTGACCTTGTCGATCAGCAGCGCGAGCAGCTGGTCGAGGTCGGTCGTGCTCGACAGCGCCGCGCCGACCTCGGTCACCAGCTCGAGCTTCTTGCGCTCCTGCGACAGCTCGGCGACGAGCGCAGCCCGCTCGTCTGCGGGGGTGCCGGGCAGCGGCGCCGTGGGGTCGGCCATCGCGGACCGATGGTACACGACCCGCCACCGATCGCCCGGCCGATCGGCGCCGACCGCGCCCGCGGTCACTCGAGATCGCGGCGCCGCAGATCGTCTTCGTCGAGCCCGTCGAGGTGGCCCAGCTCGTGGAGCAGCGTGCGCGCGATCTGCTCGGACAGCTCGGCGCGGGTGCGGACCGCCCGGGCCAGGTTCAGGCGATACAACACGATCGCCCGCGGCGGTGGGGTCTCGCCCGGCTCGGGGCTGGCTCCCAGCGGGAGGCCGCGGAACAAGCCGAGGATGGTCGGCGGGAACGGCGGATCGCTGGCGCGCAGGTCCTCGGGGTCCGGCAGGTCGGCGACGGTGATCGGCACCTGCCGGGCCCGGAGCTGCTGCGCGGGCGGCAGCCCGGCGATCACCTGCTCGAGCTCGTGCTGCATCTCGCCCGCGGTGATGGCGATCGCCGGCGGGAACTCGGCCGGCGCCAGCGCCTCGGCCCGGGCCAGGTGGGCGGCGGCGGCCGCGCCCTGGCCCAGCTGCTCGAGGGCCAGCCCCAGCATGTGGTGGGCGTAGGGCTCGTCGGGGCGGGCCGCCAGCACCTGCTCGAGATCGGCCCGCGCCTCGGCGAACCGCCCCAGGTTGAACTGCGCCACGCCGTGCTCGTGGGTGGCGTCGGTCAGGGTCGGGTCGAGCGCAACCGCGGCGGCCGCGCGCTCGGCCGCCTCGTCGGCTTGGCCCAGATCGTTGTGGGCCTGGGCCTCGAGCAACGCCAGCTCCGCCCGCAGGTCGGCCTGGCCGCGGCGCCGCGCGGCGGCCCGGGCGCTGCCGCGGCGGGCCAGCTCCAGGCCGAGCGCGGTGGTGTCCTTCGACTTGGCGGCGATGGTGTTGACGTAGAAGTCGGCCACCGCCCGCAGGGTCTCGGGGTCCTCGGGATCGATCGCCAGCGCCAGATCGAAGGCCAGCGCCGCCTCGTGGTCACGGCCGGCCCCGGCCAGGGCCGCGCCGCGCAGGTGGTGGGCATCGACCGAGCGGGGCACCCGGTCGGCCACCATGTCGGCGCAGGTGTAGGCGTCGGCCCAGGCGCCGTCGACGAGCAACTGGTTGGCCTGGTCGAGCATGGCGTCGACCCGGGCGGCCGCCTCGTCGCGCGCGGCGTCGCGCCCGGGCAGCGGGGCGGTGGCCGCGCCGCAGGTGCCCACCAGCGGGCCGCCGGCGCTGGCGTCGGCGTGCATCGTGGTCGTGGCGGCCTGGACCGGCGCCGGCATGGCCGGGCCGGTCGGCGCCGGCGACGGCGGGTCGCGACGATCGCCGCCGCACGCCGCCGCGGCCAGCGCGATCAAGACCGAGGCGCGAGGCACCATCGGCCGGAGCATAGCGGGTCCCGCGCCGTCGCGCTCGTCAGGCGTCGGCCCACGTCGCCGCGATGCCGATGTCGACCTCGAGCGGCACCGCCAGGGTGAACGCGCCCTCCATCTCCTCGCGTACCGCCTGCGCGATCTCGGTTTGGCGCTCCGGATCGATCTCGAACACCAGCTCGTCGTGGACCGTGAGCAGCATGGTGGCCGGCAGCGCCGCGGCCTCGATCCGCCGCGCGCACGCCACCATCGCCCGCTTGAGGATGTCGGCACCGGAGCCCTGCAGCGGGGTGTTCTGCGCCACCCGCTCGGCGGCCCGCCGCGCTACCGGGCTGCGCGAGGCCAGCTCGGGGATGGGCCGCCACCGGCCCAGCACGGTGCGGGCCCCGCCGGCCCGCTTGGCGTCGGCCACCAGCTGATCCATGAAGCGCCGCACCGTCGGCAGCCGCGCGAAGTAGCGGTCGATGTAGTCCTTGGCGTCGCGCTTGGAGATGCCCAGCGCCCGGGCCAGGCCGAAATCGGACTGGCCGTAGATGAGCCCGTAGTTGACCGCCTTGGCGATCCGACGCTCGGTGGCGGTGATCTTGTCGAGCGGCAGCTCGAGCACCTCGGACGCGGTCTGGGCGTGGACGTCGACCCGGTCGCGGAACGCCCGGGTCAGCACCGGATCGCCCGACAGGTGCGCCATGATCCGCAGCTCGATCTGCGAGTAGTCGGCCGCCAGCAACACCTTGCCCGGCGCCGCGACGAAGCCGCGCCGGATCTCGCGGCCGACCTCGGTGCGGATCGGGATGTTCTGCAGGTTGGGGTCTTGCGACGAGATGCGCCCGGTGGCGGCGACCACCTGGTTGAACAGCGTGTGCAGTCGGCCGGTCTTCGGGTTGACCAGCGGCGGCAGCGCGTCGAGGTAGGTGCCGCGCAGCTTGGTCAGCTCGCGGTGCTCGAGGATGGGCGCGATGATCGGGTGGGCCTCGACCATGCTCTCGAGGACGTCGTGGTCCACCGAGAAGCCGGTCTTGGTCTTCTTCATGCGCTCGGCCTGGAGGCCCAGGGTCTCGAACAACAGCTGGGCCAGCTGCTTGGGCGAGCCGACGTTGACGCCGGCGCCGCCGTGGCTGGCGATCTGGGCCTCGAGCGCGGTGATGTGCGCGGCGACCGTGGCCGACATCGCCGCGAAGTGGGCGCGATCGAGGCAGATGCCGGTGCGCTCGACCTGGGTGAGCAGCCGGGCGATGGGCAGCTCGAGGTCGTCGTACAGCGCGGTCACGCCGCGGGCGTCGAGCTGCGCTCGCAGGCGGGGCGCCGCCGCCAGCGCCGCCGCCGCCGCGATGCCGAGCCAGGCCGCGGCCTCGGCCGGCGCCGCCGCCTCGAACGAGCCGGCCTTGCCGACCACGGCGCCGTAGCCGGTGAGCGTGGCGCCGACCGCCGCCGCCACCGCCTCGATCGTCGGATCGGCGCTGGCCTCGAGGAGGAACTGCGCCAGCATCGGGTCTTCGACCACGCCGGCCAGGGCCCAGCCGCGGCCGGCCAGGCTGCGCTCGGCGTGCTTGCTGTCGAAGCTGACCTTGGCCACCGTGGCGTCGGCCAGGAGCGCCTTCAGCGGCGCCAGCGCCGCGTCCGCCGGCGGCGGCCCGGCCGCGAGCGAACGGTGCGCCATCGGCACGTAGGCCGGCGCCTGATCGGCGACGGCCACGCACACGCCCACCACCGTGGCCCGGTCGAACCGGCCGACGGTCTCGACCGCCAGCGCCAGCCGGCCGGCCGCGCGCGCCGCGGCCACCACGGCGGCGATCGTCGCCGCGCTGTCGGCCACCACCGGAGCCGGCCCCAGCTCGGCCGGCGCCACGGCCACCGGCGGCGCGACCGGCGTCGGCCCGGCGTCGCCGTCGGGCGTCCGCTCGATCTTCTCGACCAGGTTGGCGAACTCCAGTTCGGTGAACACCCCGACCAGCGTCGGGCGATCCCACGGCCGCGCCACCAGCTGCTCGATGGGCGTGGGCAGCGCCACCTCGCGATCGAGCTCGACCAGGCGCCGCGACACCCGCAGGCGCTCGAGCTGCTCGGGATCGGCCAGCGGAAACTTGCCGCGCACCTTGGGGTTGGCGGCGATCATCGCGTCGAGGTTGGGGTAGCCGTTGATGAGCTCGGCCGCGGTCTTGTCGCCGACGCCCGCAACCCCGGGGATGTTGTCGCTGGTGTCGCCGCGCAGCGCCAGGAAGTCGGCGATGCGCTCGGGCGGCACCCCGAACTTCTCGATCACGGCGTCGCGGGTGTAGGTTTGCGCGCGCATCGCGTCGATCACCGCGGTGTGTTCGCCGACCAGCTGCATCAGGTCTTTGTCGGCCGAATAGATCGTGCACTCCCAGCCCCGGGCCGCGGCCTGGGTCGCCAGGGTGGCGACCACGTCGTCGGCCTCGACCCCCGGCACCGCCAGCACCGGCCAGCCCAGCGCCTCGACCAGCGGCGCGAACCGCGGCATCTGCACCGCGAGATCCTCGGGCGCCGGCGGCCGGTTGGCCTTGTACGCCGGGTAGATCTCGGTGCGGAAGCTCTGGCGGCCGGCGTCGAACACCACCGCGATCCGCGCGGGGCCGACGTCCTCGTGCAGGCGCAGCAGCATGCGCGCGAACACGTACAGCGCGCCGGTCGGCATGCCGTCGCGCGTCGACAGCCGCACCTCGCGCCGCTCGCTGCGCGACGACGCGTTCATCAGGCCGAAGTGGGCCCGGAAGATGTAGCCGTGGCCGTCGACGATGTGGAGGCGCTCCATCGGCGGCACCCTACCAGCTCGCCGCCGCCGCGCGCAGGCGCGGCACGGCCTCGATGGTCCACGCCCCGTACCAGAACAGGTCGCGGCCGCTGACGTCGACCTGGCGCGCCGCCGGCAGCGCCGCCGCCAGCGCCGCCCGATCCGCCGCGGTGAAGGCGTGCGGCTCGTCAGGCAGCACCACCAGCGCCGGGCCGCGCGCCGCGACCTCGGCGAGCGTGACCCGGGGATAGCGCTGATCGCGGCCGCCGGGATCGACCGCCGCGGCCTTGCCCAGGTCGGCCGCCAGCGGGTACAGGCGCAGCCGGTCGTCGAAGACGTTGCCGATCCCGACCATCGCCAGCACGTCGGCGCCGAAGGTGTCGCCGTTCGCGGTCATGAGCGGATCCATCCAGATCGGGGCGAACGCGCGGGCCCGCACCGCCGGCGCCGGCGCCGCGCACAGCGCATAGCCGGCCCGGATCAGCTCGACCGCGGCCGGCGCGTCGGCCACGCCCAGGCAGCGGGCCAGGCGTGCCACGTGGGCCACCCCGTCGGCCACGCGCCGCGGCATCGACACCAGGAGCGGCACGCGCCCGGCTAGCCGCTCGAGCACCGGGCGGCTGTTCTCCTCCTGGTTGGCGATGACCAGCTCCGGCGCCAGCGCCAGCACCGCGTCGACGTCGACGTCTTTTGTGCCGCCCACCGTCGGGATCGCCGCGGCGGCGGCCGGCAGGTCGCAGTAGGTGGTGCGGCCCACCACGCGGTCGCCGCAGCCGAGCGCGAACAAGGTGTACGTGTCGCTCGGCACCAGCGACACCACCCGGCGCGGGGGGCGCACCAGGCACACGTCGCGGCCGAGATCATCGCGGAGGCGTTGCATCGACGGCGACCTTGCCGTGACTGCGGGCGCGCGCGCAAGCCGGGCCGGATCGAGTAGGCTGGCGCGGCCATGGCCAAGCCGTCTGCCGCCTCCCCGGCCGCCGCCACGCTGCCGACCGACATCAAGCCGGCCGAGCTGGCCGAGCGCCTCAACGATCCCGCGTTCCGCCAGCGGATCGAGGACGCCATCGGCAACCTCCCGCCCGACAAGGCCGCCGAGCTGGTGGTCCTCCTCGAGGCCAGCATCAACCGCCGCAAGATCGAGATGCTCGGCTACCTGGCGGCCGCGGGCGTGATGCTGGTCGGCATGGTGATCGCGCTGTACGTGTACGGCAAGTCTGACGGCACCGAGTTCCTCGGCTGGGTGTTCCTGTTCCCGCTGGCGCTGGCCGGGCTGGTGATGATCCTGGTGGCGCGCTGGGCCCGGCGGTCCGAGGCCGCCGCGCGGGCCCGCGACGGTGCGCCGCCGACGACGTGACGCCGCCCGCGGTCGGCGTATAGTGCCGGCCATGCGCAGCACCCCCTGGCTCGCCACCCTATCGTGCGCCGCGCTCGCCTGCGGCGGCGGCAAATCTTCGATCGACGCGGCCGGCACCGTCGACGACGCCGCGGCCGACGGGCCCGCGACCGATGGGCCGGCGATCGACGCGCTGGCCGCGAACTGCACCCCCCAGGCCGGCACCACGCTGGCGCTCGAGCCGGTGGCCGATGGGCTCGACGTCCCGGTCGGGCTGACCGGCCCCGACGGTGATCCCCGGGTGTTCGTGGTCCAGCAGAGCGGCGCCATCCGTCTCATCAAGGACGGCGCGCTGGTGACCGCACCGTACCTGAACCTGGGCGGCGGCGCCGGCCCGGTGCTGGCCGGCGGCGAGCGCGGCCTGCTGGGGCTGGCGTTCCATCCCCAGTTCCGCACCAACGGCAAGCTCTACGTCGACTTCACCCGCAAGCCCGACGGCGCCACCGTCATCGCCGAGTTCACGGTCGATCCCGCCGCCGACGCGATCGACGCCAGCTCGCGCCGCGACGTGCTGGTCATCCCCCAGCCGTTCGCCAACCACAACGCCGGCTGGCTGGAGTTCGGCCTCGACGGCAAGCTGTACATCGCGATGGGCGACGGCGGCTCGGGCGGCGACCCCGACGGCCGGGCCCAGGACGACACCGAGTTGCTCGGCAAGCTGCTGCGCATCGACGTCGACGCCCGCACCGGCAGCAAGGGCTACGGCATCCCGGCCGACAACCCGCACGCCGGCAGCGCCGACGGCCCGGGCGACCCCCGCCCCGAGATCTGGCACAAGGGCCTGCGCAACCCGTTCCGCTTCTCGTTCGACCGCGGCACCGGCGACATCTACCTGGGCGACGTCGGCCAGGGGGCCTGGGAAGAGATCGACTGGTCGCCCAACGTGCCCAGCGTCAACTGGGGCTGGCGCGATCGCGAGGGGGCGCACTGCTTCCAGCCGATGAACGGCTGCGCCACCGCCGGCCGTACCGACCCGGTCTCGGAGCACAGCGCTGGGGACGGCTGGCACTCGGTGATCGGCGGGCAGGTCTACCGCGGCGCGTGCTTCCCCGACCTGGTCGGGACGTACTTCTACAGCGACTACTACACCAACGAGATCTGGAGCCTGCGCATCAGCGGCGGCGCGGCGGTCGACGACCAGCTGCGCCTGACCGCCGACGGCGGCGTCACCCACATCCACGCCGACGCCACCGGCGAGCTGTACCTGGTGAGCCACGACGGCCGGGTCCGGCGCATCGTCGCGCGATGATCCCGCGCAGCCGTCGCGTCGCGCTGGCCACCGGGCTCACCTACCGCCTGCTCGAGTGGGGCGACGGCGACCACACCGTCGTGTTGGTCCACGGGTTCCTCGACCTGGGCTGGGGCTGGGCCGGCGTGGCCGCACGGCTGGCCGAGCGGTTCCACGTGGTCGCGCCCGATCTGCGCGGCCACGGCGACTCCGACTGGGTCGGCCCCGGCGGCTACTACCACTTCTTCGACTACGTCGCCGACCTCGATCAGGTGATCGCGCGGACCGGCCGGGCCACGGTCTCGGTGGTCGGTCACTCGATGGGCGGCACCATCACCGCCTACTGGGCCGGCACCCGCCCGTCGCGGGCCCACCGGGTGGTCTTGCTCGAGGGGCTGGGGCCGCCCGAGGCCGGCGCCGATCTACCGGCGCGGACCCGCGGTTGGATCGACACCTGGACCACCACGGCCCGGACCCACCGGGTGATGGCCTCGGAGGCCGACGCCGCGACCCGCCTGCGCCGCCACGACGCCCGCCTCGACGCCGAGCAGGCCCTGGTCCTGGCCGGCCACGGCACCCGGTCGGTCGCCGGCGGCGTCGCGTGGAAGCACGATCCGTTGCACCTGACCCAGGGGCCCTACCCGTTTCGGGTCGACGCCGCTGCCACCTACTGGCGCGCCGTGACCGCGCCGGTGCGCTACGTCGACGGTGCCGCCTCCACGCTGCGGTTGCCCGAGCCCGAGCTGGCCCGGCGCCTGGCGTGCTTCCCGGTCGCCGATCGCGTCACCATCGCCGACGCTGGCCACATGCTCCAGCGCCACCAGCCGGCGGCGGTGGCCCAGGCCATCGTCGACCACCTCGAGCGCTGATCGCGCCGGCGGCGGCGTCAGCTGCCCAGCGCGACCAGCTGCAGGGCCAGGCGCTCGAGGAGCACCCGCTCGCCCAGGCCGCGCCCGAGGGTCTTCTGGGCCGCGCCGGTGCCGGCCCCGTCGGTGACCAGGCCGGTCACGCCCGGATCGGGGTGGCCCTTCATCGCCCAGTCGGCGGCGGCCACCAGCTCGATGGCGCGGGCCAGCGCGTCGGGATGGTAGCGACGGGCCGAGCGCGTCAGGCGGTCGACCACGAACGGCGGCACGCCCAGCCGCTGCGGCAGCTCGCGCGGGCCGACGCCCTCGGCCCGCGCCACGTGGACCAGCTCGAGCTGGCGGAGGTGGCGCCCCAGCATGGCCAGCACGCCGATCGCGCTCTGCCGCTGCTCGGCCAACGACGCCACCGCCACCAGCGCCGCCGGCCCGTCGCCGGCGCCGATGGCATCGGTCAGCTCGAACACCGAGCGCTCGCGGGTGTCGGTCACCAGGTCGTCGACGTCGTCGGCGGTGACCGGCCGCGCGCCGGCGTACAGCGCCAGCTGCTCGATGGTCAGGGCCAGCCGCGACAGGTCGCCGCCGATGGCGTCGGCCAGCCGGCCCACCGCGTCGGCGGCCAGCCGCACCCCGCGGGCCTCGGCCTCGGTCCGGATCCACCCGTCGACCCGCTTGGGCGCCACCAGCTCGTGGATCACGCCGCGCTTGGCGGCGGTGCTGTAGAACTTGAGCCGCTTGTCGAGCTTGCCGGTGACCGCGAACAGCACGGTCGACGGTGACGGCGCGGTCAGGTACGGGATGAGCCCGGTCAACTCGTCGGCGGCCATCGGCGCCAGGTCGCGCACGAACACCATCCGGCGCGCGCCCATCATCGGCAGCGTCTGGCACGCGTTGAGGATGCGGGTGGCGGTGGCCTTGCCCTCGATGACGTCGTAGTTCCACGCCCGCATCGCCGGCGGCACCGCCGCGTCGCGCACCGCGGCCAGCAACCGATCGACCAGGATCGGATGATCGCTGGCGACCACGTAGATCGGGTCCAGCTTGCCGGCCGCCGCGGCCGCGATCGGATCGCTCACCGCGGCAGGCTACACCGGCTTGCGGGGCCCGGGGCATCCGTGGTCGCGTAAGGCCATGGCGACTCTGTACCAGGCCGATCGCGCGGTGGTAGGCGGGGTGGCGCGCGGGCCGACCGCGCTGCTCGAAGATGACGGCGTCATCGTCGCGGTGGGAGCACCGGCCGAGGTGGCCGCCGATCCCCGCGCCGCCGGCGCCGCGCGCGTGACGTGGGCGCGCAAGGCGATGGTCCCGGGCACCGTCAACGCCCACAACCACAGCTTCCAGTCGCTCTTGCGCGGCATCGGCGACGACCTACCGTTCCTGGCCTGGCGCGAGCGCGCGCTGTACCGCTACTCCCCGCGCCTCGACGCCGACGGCATGGCCACCGCGGCCTTGTTCGCGTTCGGCGAGATGCTGCTCCACGGCGTCACCACCGTGTGCGACTTTTACTACCTGAACGCGGGCGGCAACGATCACGCCAGCGCCACCATCGAGGCGGCCCGCCGCCTGGGCATGCGCGTCGTGCTAGCGCGGTGCTTCTACGACTGGGACGGGGCGCCCGCCAGCTACCGCGAGACCATCCCCCAGGCGGTGACCAACTTCGAGGCGCTGCACCGCCGCTACCACGACCGGGCCCGCCACCTGGTCAGCGTCCAGCCCGCGCCGCACAGCCAGCACGGCGCGACGCCGGCGATGATCGAGGCCGGGGCCGGCTGCGCCAGAGACGCCGGCGTGCCGTGGCACATCCACCTGGCCGAGGAGGCCTACCAGGTCGAGCAGTCGCTGGCGCGGTTCGGGCGGCGCCCGCTGGCGGCGGTGGCCGGCCTCGACGTCGACCTCGCGGCGATGAACGTGGTGCACGCCTGCTGGTTCGACGCCGACGAGCGGGCGCTCCTGGCCGAGCGCGGCGGCCGCCTGGCCTACTGCCCGGGCTCGAACATGTTCTTGGGCGACGGCATCACCGACGTGGTCGAGCTGGCCGCGCGGGGGGTCCCGATCGGCCTGGGCACCGACGGCGGCTGCTCCAACAACCGGGTCAGCGTGTTCGACGAGATGCGGGCGTGCGCGCTGTTGCAGAAGGTGGCCCGCACCGACGGCCAGGCCATCTCCGCCGAGCAGGTGTGGGCCATGGGCACCGTCGGGGGCGCCCAGCTGCTGGATCTGCCGGTCGGCGACCTCGCGCCCGGCCTGCGCTGCGACCTGGTCACGGTGGACCTCGACGATCCGTCGCTGTGGCCGGAGGGCCCGCTGGCCAAGAACCTGGTCTACGCGCTGTCGCCTCGCGCCATCACCGACGTCGTGGTAGATGGACGGCTGGTCGTCGAACGCGGCCGGCTCACCCAGGTCTCCCTCGCCGACATCCGCGAGCGGGTCTCGGCCCTCACCCATGACTGGCAAGCTTGACGCGCCCTGGCAAGCTTGAACGTGACTGCGATGTGCGCACCGTGACTGGCACCCCCGAGCCCGCTTCTACCTCGCCCACCCGGCTGGCCGTCGACCTGGTCTCGGCGCGCGGCCAGCACCTGCGCTGGGTGCTGATCGGCCTGGTGATCGGCGGGCTGTGCGTCTACGGGCTGGGCACCCTCGGCAAGGTGGTCGGCGTGGGGCTGGTCGCGCTGGGCGGCTGGAACGCGTGGCTCCTGGGGCGCGGCCTGCGCAACCCGACCGGGACGATCGTCGTCGACGACGCCCGGGTCGAGCTGCCGCGCGGCCCGGCCCGCGGCCGCGCGGTGACGGTGGCGCGCGCCGACGTGTCGGCGGTGTACTTCCTGCGCCGGGCGGTGCCGTGGACCCAGGCCGCCCCGGTGCTGGTGATCGAGGCCGCCGGTCGCGCCTACACGTTCCCGCGCGACTGGTTCGCCAGCGAGATCGATCAACGCCGGATCCTCGACGAGCTGACCCCGTCGTGAGGGCCGCGCTGGTGGCGGTGGCGGTGGTCGTCGCCGCCCCGGCCACGGCGGCGCCGCTGGTGCTCGGCCCGGCCGGCCTGGCGCTCGACGACGGCTGGGCGGCGGTCGCGGTCGACGGGCAGGCCACCGCGACCCACGGCGACGCCCGGTTGGCGCTGGTCCGCTACGACGTGCCCAACCTCGAGGCCTGGCGCGAGCGGACCCGCGCCGCCCACGTCGAGGCGATCGTCGCCGGGCTGGCGGCGGCGCCCGGCGCCAAGGTCCTGACCCGCGCCACCTCTCGCACCGGGGTCGCCGCGGTGCCCACCGTCGACGTGGTGCTCCGGCGGCGCGGCCCGGCCGGCGACGAGGTGGTCGCGGTGCGGGCGCTCCTGTTTCGCACCACCACCATCATCGTGCTGGCCGCCAGCCCGGCCGACCGGCCGCTGGTCGAGGCCGCCGCCCGCGCGCTGGTGCCGGCCAGCTGACCGACCTCAGCGGTCGCGCGTGAAGGTCGCCACCAGCTCGACGTGGGCGGTCTGCGGCATCAGGTCGAATGGGGCGATGGCGATCGGCCGGAAGCCGGCCGCGACCAGGACGTCGGCGTCGCGGGCGAAGGTGGCCGGGTCGCACGACACGTAGACGACGCGGGTGGCGCCGGTGGCGGCCAGCTGGCCGGCCACGTCCTTGGCGCCGGTGCGCGGCGGGTCGAGCACGATGGTGTCGAACCGCGCGCCGGCGGTCACCAGGGCGCTAACCACCGCCGCCGCTGGCCCGATCTCGACGCGCACCCCGGCCACCGCCGGCTGCGTCGACGCCACCGCGTCGGTCGCGGTGACCACCGCGCCGGCCGCCAGCAGGTCCCGGGTGAAGTTGCCGTTGCCCGCGTACAGCTCGAGCACCCGGTGGCCGGGGCTGATCGCGGCGGCCGCGGCCACCGCATGGCGTAGCGCGGCGTTGCCGGCCGCACCGGCCTGGGCGAACTCGTCGGCCCGCACCGCCAGCCCGTCGTCGAGGGCGACCGTGGCAGCGCCGGCGGCGCCGGCGGGCCACGACACGCCGACGATGCCACCCCGCCCGACCAGCGCCCGCGCGGCGTCGGCCTGGCAGCGCGCCGCGATGACCACGTGGGCGCCGGCCGGGCCGCCGACGAAGTGGACCTCGCCCGGACCGAGCGCCAGCGCGGCCAGGTCGGCCCGCACCGCGGCCAGCGCGGCGGCCACCGTCGGGGTGAGCTGCGGGCACTGCGCGACGTCGACCACGGTCTGGCTGCGCGGGCCGTGGAAGCCGAGCGCGCCGCCGACGGAGGTCAGGCGGGCCCGCCGCCGCCAGCCCCAGGCCGGCTCGGGCGTCGCCAGCGGCGCGACCGTCGCGCCCGCGGCCACCAGCCGCCGCACCGCGGCGCCGACCAGCGCCTGCTTGGCGTGGCGCTGGGCCGCCGCGTCGACGTGGGCCCAGTCGCAGCCGCCGCAGGTGCGGGCCGCGAACAGCGCGCAGGCCGGAGCGATCCGCGCCGGCCCGGCCCGGGTGATCGAGATCAGCTCGGCGCGTGCCCACCGGGCGTGATGCTCCACCACCCGGGCTTGGACCTCCTCGTCGGGGGCGGTGGCGGCGACGAACACGGTGCGCCCGTCGGGGTCCTTACCGACACCGTCGCCGCCGGCCGCCAGGCCGTGGATGGTCACGGCGACGGCCGCGCCGCGGCTCACGGTGCGGTCTCGACGGGCGCGAGGCGGAGAGCGGCGGTGATTGGAGGCACGACCGGCACGCTACCATAGTTTGATTTTCTCAAACATAAAGCGGGAAACTTACGAATAGACGAGCACGTCTCGGATGCCTACCGTGTACGAACACCAACCACCAGGAGACGACGATGCAGCTCACCATCCGCACCCGCTCGGTCGACCTCACCCCCGCGTTGCGCGCTCAGATCGAGCGCCGCGTCGGGTTCGCCATGGCCCGCCTCGGCACCGCGATCCGCGAACTCGAGATCACGCTGGCCGACGTCAACGGTCCACGCGGGGGAATCGACAAGCAGTGCCGGGTGCAGGTCCACGGTGACCAGCTGCCGCCGGTGGTGATCGAGGCCGCGGCCGACGCGCTGCCCACGGCGATCGACCGCGCCCTGGGTCGCGCTGCCCGGGCGGTCGTGCGCGCGCGGGGCCGGCGCCGGACCTTCGCGCCGGCGCTGCCCCGGGCCGTCGCGGCGTGACCACGGCGGCGGGCCGCCGCCGCGGCGCTCGCGGTAGGCTGCGGCCATGGCGACGCTCTACACCCGCGCCCACGTGATCACCTGCGCCGGCCCGCCCGACGACGCGCTCGGCGAGGTCGCCGACGGTGCGGTCCTGGTCGACGGCGACCGGCTGGCCTGGGTCGGGCCGACCCACGACGCCACCGCCGCCGCCCGCGCGCTCGGGCTGGCGATCGACGATCACCAGGACCTGGGCGGTCGCCTGGTCACGCCGGGGCTCATCGACTGCCACACCCACGCGGTGTTCGCGGGCGACCGCGCAGACGAGTTCGCCCGGCGCGCCGCCGGCGCCGGCTACCTCGAGATCGCCGCCGCCGGCGGCGGGATCGCGGCAACGACCGGCCCGACCCGAGCCGCCGCGACCAGCCGCTTGGTCGAGCTGGCCCAGGCCCGCGTCGAGCGCGCCCGCGGGTTCGGCACCACGACCCTGGAGGTCAAGACCGGCTACGACCTCACCGTGCCCGGCGAGCTGCGCCTGCTCGACGTGATCGCCCAGCTGGCGCGGGCGGTGCCGACCACCGTGGTGCCCACGCTGTTGTGTCACCTCATCCCGCGCGAGCGCCACGCCGACCGTGCCACGTACGTCGACGAGCTGTGCCGCCAGCTCATCCCGGCGGCGGTCGGCCGGGCCGCCTCGGTCGACGTCTACTGCGACGACGGGGCGTTCACCCTGGCCGAGGCCGAGGCGATCCTGGGCGCCGCCCGCGCCGCCGGCCTGGCGGTGCGCGCCCACGTCGGGCAGTTCGCCGACCTCGGCGCGGCCCAGCTGGTCGCGGCGCTCGGGGGGCGCTCGATCGACCACGTCGAGCAGATCAGCGCCGCCGGTATCGCCGCGGTGGCGGCGGCCGGCACCGTCGCCGTCATGCTGCCGGGCGCGTGCGTCCAGCTGCGGCTGCCAGTGCCGCCGGTCGCGGCGCTGCGGGCGGCCGGGGTGGCGAGGGCCACCGCCACCGATCTGAACCCGGGCTCGAGCAACACCGAGAACCTGCCGCTGCAGCTGTGGCTGGCCACGACGCACTTCGGGATGACTGTCGAGGAGGCCTGGCTGGGTGTCACCCGCCACGCCGCGCGCGCGCTGGGCCTGGCCGATCGCGGACGGCTGGCGCCGGGCGCCCGTGCCGACCTGTGCGTCTGGGACTGCGACCACCCCGCGGCCGTGGCCTACCACTACGGCGCCCAGCGCCCGGCCCAGGTGATCATCGCCGGCGAGGCGACCTGACCGTCGCGGCGGTGAGCACCGCACCGGCGTGGCATCATCGCGCGGTGTCGACCGTCACGCTCACCGGGCGCTACGAGTGCCGCGACCATGGCCCCGATCGGCCGTGGACCTCGGCCGTGGTCGATGCCGGCGGTGTGATCCACGACCTGGTCGAGCGCACCGACGACGAACGCGCCGCGCTGGCCGGTCGACAGGTCCGGGTCGAGGGCACGCCTCGGGGCGGCGCCTTCGAGGTCGTGGCGGTCGCGCCGACCGCCGCGCTGCCGGTGGAAGACCCGGTTCCGGCCGGCATGGTCGGCGTCGACCGCACGGTCGAGGTGGTGATCGTGTGGCTCGAGCTGACCGCCCGCCCGCCCGCGCCGGTGCCGCCAGCGCCGGCCGACGTGGTGGTGGTGCCGACGCGACCGTCGGTGCGCTACTACCGCTACCTGTACGACGCGGTCGGCGCGCCGTGGCACTGGTACGATCGCAAGCGCTGGAGCGACGCCGAGCTCGCCGCGCACCTGGCGGCGCCCGGCGTCGAGGTGGCGGTGGTGCACCACGCCGGCACCCCGGTCGGCTACGCCGAGCTCGACCGCCGCACCGCCGGGGCCTGCGAGCTGGTCTATTTCGGCCTGGTGCCCGAGGCGGCCGGCCGCGGCCTGGGCCGCTGGTTTCTCGCCCACACCGTCGCCGCCGCGTGGCGAGATCCCGCCCTGGCCCGGCTGTGGGTCCACACCTGCTCCCTCGACGGGCCGGCCGCGCTACCGACCTACCGTCGATCGGGCTTCGTCGCCTATCGCCACGAGCGCCTCCGGCAGCGTATCGTCGAGGCTCCGCCCCCATGCTGACGCCGCACTCGCCCGATCTGGAGCAACTCGCAGGCATCGGCGCGGTCCGCCACCTGCGCGGCGACCGGCCGGCCACCCCGCCCGTCGACGGCGGCGACGAGCCGGGCTGGATCCGCACGCTGCCGTTCCCGGTCGGCGAGTCGTCCGACAACCGGGTCCCGAGCGAGACCGAGCGCACCGTCCACATCTGGGTGCAGGTGGCGCCGCTGTCAGCCGCCGACTTTGGCCTGGCCCGCCAGGCGGTGTGGTCGCTCCACCCGGCGCTCGACGTGACGTGCCCCGATCCCGACCGGCGGCTGGTGTGCGTCGCGTTTTCGGGCGCGTCGACCCGGCCGGTGCGCGACTGGATCCGGGCGGTGGTGCAGATCCCGCTGGTGGCGCTCCACGCGTCGCGACCGATCGCCTCGGTGCTGATCAGCCTCGAGCCGTGACCGCGCGGCGCCTCGCCGGCGTCACCGTCGGCCGATCGCCGCCATGGTCATGCCCCACAGCCGCTCCTGGCTGGCCCGATCGAGCGCGTGCGGCGCCGGCCGTCGCACGCTGAGCTGGTCGAAGTAGCGGCCGGTGGTGGCGGCGTGGCGCGGGTCGAGCAGCAAGGCCAGCGGGCCCTTGGCCGCCGCGGCCGGCGAGATGGCGCCGGCTGGTGGGCTGGCGTGGAGCCCGGTTTGGGCCACGCCCGGGTGGATGGCGTTGACTCGCCAGGTGGGCTGGCGCCGCGCCAGGGCCAGCGCGTACATCAGGTTGGCCAGCTTGCTCTGGCCGTAGGCAGCCCGCGCGTCGAAGCCGCGCGCCAGCGATGGGTCGTCCCAGTGGATGCGGGCCCCGGCGTGGAGTCCGGACGACAGCACCACGATCCGCGCGGCCGGGGCGAGCGCCGGCCCCAGGGCGTCGACCAGCGCCGCGTGGCCCACGTGGTTGACCGCCCAGCCGAGCTCGAGGCCGGCCGCGGTCACGATCCGCCGGGCCGGCCACACGCCGGCGCACGCGACCACCGCGTCGAGCGGCGGCAGCTCTCGACGGACCCGCGCCGCCAGCGCACGGACCGTCCGGATCTCGGACAGATCGACCGACCAGGGCTCGCCGGCCTGGGACGGAGATCCGCCCCGGCTGGGATCGCGGCTGGCCACGACCACCCGCCACCTCGCGCGCGCCAGCCCCGCCACGATGGCCAGGCCAATGCCCGAGGCGCCGCCGGTGACCAGCGCGGTCGGTGACGAGGGAGGCATCGGCGTGACCGTCGCACGAACCGGCCCTGGCCGCGACCCGCGCGGCCTTGACTTCTATCAAAGTGATATCACATTGATGTCATGACCACCCCGCAGACCACCATGCACGAGCGTCGGGTCTCCACCCTCCCCGGCCCCCTGGCCTTCGCCCTGTTCCTGGCGTCGATCGGCGCTGGCATCGCCATCCTCGCCACACAGCTTCCGGCCCACCCCGGCGCGGCCGGCGCCGGCCCGCGGGTCGCCGCCACCGTCATCGGCGCATCGTTGTTCGGGCTGGTGGCCCTGCTGCTGCTGATCGGCATGTTCACCATCGGCCCCAACCAGGCCCGGGTGCTGCAGCTGTTCGGCCGCTACGTCGGCACCGCCCGCGATGAGGGCTGGCGCTGGGTGAGCCCGTTCTACTCGAAGCGCCCCATGTCGCTGCGCATGCGCAGCTTCGAGACCCCGATCATCAAGGTCAACGACGTCGAGGGCAACCCCATCGAGATCGCCGCGATCGTGGTGTGGAAGGTGGTCGACACCGCCGCCGCGTGCTTCGTGGTCGACGACTACGCGTCGTTCGTGCGGGTCCAGTCGGAGGCCGCGCTGCGCAACCTGGCCATGCACCACCCCTACGACGGCCACGACGAGAACGCGGTGTCGTTGCGCGGCCACACCGACGCGGTGTCCGAGCAGCTCCAGCGGGAGATCTCGACCCACTGCAAGCACGCCGGCATCGAGGTCATCGACGCCAAGATCGCCCACCTCGCCTACGCCCCCGAGATCGCCCAGGCCATGCTGCAGCGCCAGCAGGCCGGCGCCATCATCGCCGCGCGGCAGCGCATCGTCGAGGGCGCGGTCGGCATGGTCGAGATGGCCCTGGCCCAGCTGGCCCGCAACCACGTGGTCGAGCTCGACGAGGAGCGCAAGGCCGCGATGGTGTCGAACCTGCTGGTGGTGCTGTGCGGCGAGCGCGCCACCCAGCCAGTCATCAACACCGGCACCCTGCACCAAGGCTAGGCGCGGCTGATGGCCCGCAAGCCCTTCCTGGTCCGGCTCGACCCGGCCGTGCTCACGGCGGTCGAGGCGTGGGCGGCCGACGACCTGCGCAGCGTCAACGGCCAGATCGAGTTCCTGCTGCGCGAGGCGCTGCGCCGGGCCGGCCGCAAGGTGCGGCCTGACACCGCGGCGGACCCGGCCGACGCGCCCGCCCCGGGCCGCGGCCGGACCCGCACCGGCGCCTGATCACCCGCACCGGCCCCGCGCCGACGCCCGAAAACGCGACGGGCGCCGCCGGTGGTCGGGGCGCCCGTCGAGAACACGCGGCCGAGGTCAGCCCCGGCCGTCGACGATCACGACTTCGAGTCGTCGATGCGCATCCCGTAGAAGGAGCGCCACACGAAGAACGCCGAGATCGCGAAGCCGACGCCGGCGATGACGTGGTTGGTGGTGGCCGACAGCTTGAGCGACAGGCCGACGGCGAGGACGCCGAACAGCGTGGTGAACTTGATCACCGGGTTGAGCGCCACCGACGAGGTATCCTTGAACGGGTCGCCGACGGTGTCGCCCACGACCGCGGCCGCGTGCAGCTCGGTGCCCTTCTCCTTGAGCTCGACCTCGACCACCTTCTTGGCGTTGTCCCAGGCGCCGCCCGCGTTGGCCATGAAGATGGCCTGGTACAGCCCGAACAGCGCCATCGAGATCAGGTAGCCGATGAAGAAGTACGGCTCGAGACAGGCGAAGGCCAGGGTCGAGAAGAACAGCACGAAGAAGATGTTGATCATCCCCTTCTGCGCGTACTTGGTGCAGATCTCGACGACCTTCTTGGAGTCCTCGATCGAGGCCTTGTCGGCGCCCGAGTCGAGCTTGATGTTGGCCTTGATGAACTCGACCGCGCGGTACGCGCCGGTCGACACCGCCTGGGTCGAGGCCCCGGTGAACCAGTAGATGACCGCGCCGCCGGTGATGAGGCCCAGCAGGAACGGCGGGTGCAGCATCGACAGGTTGGCCACCAGCTCGGGCTTGAGGCCCTCGGTGAGCAGCATCACGATGGCGAAGATCATCGTGGTCGCGCCGACCACGGCGGTGCCGATGAGGACCGGCTTGGCGGTGGCCTTGAAGGTGTTGCCGGCGCCGTCGTTCTCCTCGAGGAAGTGCTTGCCCTTCTCCCAGTTCGGCTTGAACCCGAAGTCCTTCTCGATCTCCTCCTCGATGCCGGGCAGGGTCTCGATGACCGACAGCTCGTAGACCGACTGGGCGTTGTCGGTCACCGGGCCGTACGAGTCGACCGCGATGGTGACCGGGCCCATGCCGAGGAAGCCGAACGCGACCAGGCCGAACGAGAACACCGCGGCGGCCGAGCTGGCGGCGAAGCCGGCGATGTTGTGGTGCGAGCCGGCGGTGATCAGCTCCTGCAGGCCGGGGGTGGTCGACACGCCGTAGGCGATGCCCATGAGCGCGACGATGGCCACGCCCATCCAGTAGCCCGAGAAGTTACCGGCGGTGAGGCCGGCCAGGACGTTGAGCGAGGCGCCGCCCTGGCGCGAGGCGGTGACGACTTCCTTGACGTGGGCCGAGCGGGTCGAGGTGAACACCTTGACCGTCTCGGGGATGATCGCGCCGGCCAGGGTGCCGCACGAGATGATGACCGACAGCTTCCACCACAGGCCGTAGCCCAGGTAGGTGCCGATGGTGCCGGTCTGGTTGAGTTCGAACATCTTGCCGGCGCCCGGGCCGATCAGGAAGTACGAGATGAGGAAGGTCAGCCCCACCGCCACCAGCGAGGTCAGCCACACCAGGACCGTGAGCGGGTGCTCGAAGTCCATCTTGTCGGCGTCCTGGTACTTGGGCTTGGTCAGCAGGTGCTCGTTGATGAGGTAGCTGCCGATGGCGGCGACCACCATGGCGATGCGCATGGCGAAGATCCACACCAGGAGGATGGTCTGCAGCTCGGTGACCTGGGACAGGGCGATCAGGATGAAGGTGATGAGCGCGACGCCGGTGACGCCGTAGGTCTCGAAGCCGTCAGCGGTGGGGCCGACCGAGTCGCCGGCGTTGTCGCCGGTGCAGTCGGCGATGACGCCGGGGTTGCGGGCGTCGTCTTCCTTGATGTTGAAGACGATCTTCATCAGGTCGGAGCCGATGTCGGCGATCTTGGTGAAGATGCCGCCGGCGATGCGCAGGGCGGCGGCGCCGAGCGACTCACCGACCGCGAAGCCGATGAAGCACGGGCCGGCGTAGTCACCGGGGAGGAACAGCATGATGGCGAGCATCAGCACCAGCTCGATGGCGATGAGCATCGTGCCGATCGACATGCCGGCCTTGAGCGGGATGGCGTAGGTCGGGTACGGCTTGCCGCGCAGCGACGCGAAGGCGGCGCGGCTGTTGGCGAAGGTGTTGACCCGGATGCCGAACCAGGCGACGCCGTAGCTGCCCAGGATGCCGACCACCGAGAACGCGGCGATGGCGGCGACCTTGCCGGCCGGCACCTTCTCGAGGGCGCCGAAGTACACGACGATGATGGTGCCGACGAAGAGCCACAGGAGCGCGATGAACTTGCCCTGGGTCTCGAGGTAGGTCTTGCAGGTGGCGTAGATGAGCTCGGACACCTCGCGCATCGACTTGTGCACGGGCATGTTCTTGAGCTGCCGGTAGATCGACATGCCGAACAGGATGGCGATCGCGCAGACCACCAAGCCGGCCGCCAAGATCGACCAGCCCGACAGGCCGAGGAACTTGACCATGCCGGTGCCCCCCGCGGGGACACCGGTGTGCAAGTTGGGAAGTACCAGGTCCGCTTCGGAGTGGATCATGTGTCCACCGCCGTGCGGCGCCGCAGCCTGGGCGGCTGCGGCTTGAAGAATTGCAAGCATTGGAATCACCTCAGGGAAGGACGTTTCGTGGCGGCTTTATAGGGAGGTGGCTTGCGCCGCGCAAGCGATCCGCCACTTCGTTGCGCGCCGCGCCGGATCCTCAACTTTGAATGTGATATTCGTGCTACTGGGGGCAGGATGCGCCGCTCCGAGATCCTGGCCCCGGCCGGCAGCGCGGAGGCCCTGGCGGCAGCGCTCGCCGCTGGCGCCGACGCAGTCTACTTCGGCCTCGACGACGGCTGGAACGCCCGGGCCCGGGCCGACAACTTCCGGCTCGACGAGCTGCCGGCGACGATGCGCCAGATCCACCGGGCCGGGGCCCGGGGCTACCTGACCCTCAACACGCTGGTGTTCGAGGCCGAGCTGGCCCCGGTCGAGCGGCTGATCCGCGCCGCCGCCGCGGCCGGGGTCGACGCGCTGATCGTCCAGGACCCCGCGGTGGCCCTGATCGCGCGCGCGGTGTGCCCGGCGCTCGAGCTCCACGCCTCGACCCAGATGACGCTGTCGTCGCCCGAGGCGGCGGCGGTGGCCGCGCGCCTGGGCATCACCCGCATCGTGGTGCCGCGCGAGCTGTCTGTCGACGAGATCCGAGCGTTCGCCCAGGCCTCGCCCATCGAGCTCGAGGTGTTCGTGCACGGCGCGCTGTGCGTGTCGTGGAGCGGCCAGTGCCTGACCTCGGAGTCGTGGGGCGGCCGCTCGGCCAACCGCGGCCAGTGCGCCCAGAGCTGCCGCCTGCCCTACGACCTGGTGGTCGACGGCGAGCGCCGTGACCTGGGCGACGTGACGTACCTGCTGTCGCCGCAGGACCTGGCCGGGGCGCCAGCGGTGGCCGACCTGATGGCCGCCGGGGTGGCCTCGCTCAAGATCGAGGGGCGCCAGAAGAGCGCCGCCTATGTGGCCACCACCGTCGACGGCTACCGCCGGTGGCGCGACGCGGTGCTGGCCGACGCCGCCGATCCCGCGGCCCTCGGCGAGGACCTGGCGGCGATGACGCTGGCCTACAGCCGGGGCGCGTCGCTTGGATTTCTCGGCGGTGTCGACCATCAGCGGCTGGTGGTCGGGCGCGCCCCCAAGCACCGCGGCGCCTACCTGGGCCGGGTGGTCGCGATCGGGGCCCGCACCGTCGAGGTGGTGCGCGACGACGACGGCCGCGCCTGGACCGGCGGGCTGGCCCTGCCCGCGCGCCCGGCGGCGGCGGTGGCGGCCCCGGACCGGGTGCCGGCGCCCCGGCCAACCCCGGTCGCGCCGCGTCCCGGCCAGGGCGTGGTGTTCGACGACGGGCATCCCGAGGCTGCCGAGGCCGGCGGCCCGATCTTTTCGGTCACCGAGCTGGCGGACGACCGCTGGCTCCTCGGCTTCGGCTCGCCGGGACCCGACCTCCGCGCGATCGCGGTCGGCACGCGGCTGTGGGTGACCTCGGACCCGGCGCACCATCGCGCGGTCGAGCAGCTGACCAGGGCAGCGTCGACGGTCGCGTGCCAGTCTCGCTGTCGCTGGCGGGCGCGGCCCAACGTCCGTTGGTGGTGACCGCTCGTGTCGGCGCGGTGGCCGCCGACGCAGCCTCGACGGCGACGCTCACCGCGGCGCGCGGCGCCGGCCTCGACGAGGCGCTGGTGCGCGACAAGCTGGCCAGCCTGGGCGGGACGCGCTATCGCCTGGCCGAGCTCGACCTGAGCGACCTGGCCCCGGGCCTGCACCTGCCGGTGTCGGCGCTCAAGGACCTGCGCCGGCAGCTGGTGGCCGCGCTCGACCTCGCCCTCGACCGAGTCGATCGCACGCTCGCCGCGGGCGCGGTGGTCGACGCCGTGCGCGCCGCCGCGTGGGCCGGCCAGCCCGCGGCCGAGGTCCGAATTCCGGACGTCGTGCCGCTGTGCCGCGACGACGCCCAGCTCGACGCGGTGCTGGCGGCCGGCGCCACCGAGGTCGAACTCGACTGGATGGAGCTGGTGGGCCTGGGCCGTGCCGTGGCCCGGGCCCGGGCCGCCGGGGCCACGGTGGTGGTCGCCACGCCGCGGGTCATCAAGCCGGGCGAAGAGCGGATCCTGGGCCACCTGTTGCGGCTCGAGCCCGACGCGCTGCTGGTGCGGTGCTGGGCCGCGGTCGCCGCGCTGGCCGAGCGCGGCGTGCCGCTCCACGGCGACTTCTCGCTCAACGTGGTGAACGCCATCACCGCCGGCTTCGCGCTCGGGCTCGGGCTCACCACGGTCACCGCCGCCCACGACCTCGACGCAACCCAGCTCGACGCGCTGCTGGCCGCGGCCCGCCCGGGCCAGCTAGCGGTCACCGTCCACCACCACATCCCGACGTTCCACACCGAGCACTGCGTCTACGCCCACCTCCTGTCGGCCGGCCGCGACTACCGTACCTGCGGCCGCCCGTGCGAGGCCCACCAGGTGGCGCTGCGCGACCGCACGGCGCTGGTGCACCCTGTGGTCGTCGACGTCGGTTGCCGCAACACCGTGTTCGGCGCGCAGGCCCAGAGCGCGGCCTCGCTCGTGCCCGGGCTGGTCACCCGCGGCGTGGCGCGGCTGCGGGTCGAGTTCGTGCGGGAGCCGGCCGCCGACGCCGCCCGCGTGTTCCGCGCCTACCGCGACCTGGCGGCCGGGCGGCAGCGCGCGGACGAGGTGCTGCGCACCGCCGCGGCCGTCGAGCAGTTCGGCGTCACCCGCGGCACCATGCGCGTCATCCGCTGAGCGACGGCCGCGCGCCAGCGACGGCACGCTCGCGGCCTGGCGGTGCGGCTCGACCCGCTCGCGGACCAGCACGCCCCGTTGGCCCACCGGGCCACGCGCCGCGCCAAAGACCACCGCCGCATCGGCGCACCAGCGGTCGCCATCGGTCGGGCGCTCCGGCCACCACCCGCCGAGGATGATACGGCCGACATGGGTGCAGACGCCCACACACCCCACGGCGCCACGCCGGCGAGCGAACGCCCCGGCCCACGTCGACGGAGTCCTGGCTTTTCGGATCACCGAACTCGGGTGATTGCCGAGAGCGAGGCACCGTGATTACGTGGGAGGGTGGTCGTTTTCTGCTCCAACAGCGTTGGCGTTTGACACGACCCCTGAATCGCCGTTATTGAGAAAAGCGTGACACCGGAAACCATCGACCCCGACTCGCTGCTCACCTCTACCCAGGTTGGGAACCTCCTGCAGGTCAATCCCAGCTCGGTGAAGAAGTGGGTCAATGACGGCCACATCGTAGCCTTCCGCACGCCGGGCGGCCATCGCCGGATTCGCGCCGTCGATCTCGTCGCGTTCCTCGACCAGCACCAGATCCCGGTGCCGCGCCAGCTCGAGCACGCCGGCAAGCGTCGCATCGTCGCCGTCGACGACGACGTCACCCAGCTGCGGGCGCTCGGTCGCTCGTTCAAGCGGTGGGCCGACAAGCTCGAGGTGACCCTGGTCGACAACGGCGTCGACGCCCTGGTCGAGGTCGGCGCGACGCGCCCGCACGGGCTGTTGATCGACGTGTTCTTGCCCGGCCTCGACGGCATCGAGGTGTGTCGTCGGCTCAAGGCCAACGCGGCGACCAAGGACCTGGCCATCATCGTGACCAGCGGCCGCTTGACCAGCGAGCTCGAACAGGCAGCCCGGGCCGCGGGGGCGCGGCGCGTGTTGCGCAAGCCGGTCGACGTCACGGCCGTGATCGACGAGCTCGGGCTGGGGATACCAGCCCCGGGCAAATAGGAGTCCCTTGTCCACCAGCGACCTCCCGGCACCCACTGTCTCCGCGACGCCTGATCAAGACCCGAATCAGCGTCGAACAGCCGATGTGCTGATCGAGGTCCTGGTCGACGCCGGCATCGACGTCATGTTCGGCCTGCCGGGGGGGCCGATCTCGCCGATCCACGACGCGCTGTTGGCGTCGGGCAAGATCCGCCACGTCACGACACGCCACGAGAGCGGCGCGCTGTTCGCGGCCGCAGGCTACGCCCACGCCACCGGCCGCCTCGGCGTGGCCGCGGTGACCTCGGGCCCCGGCATCCTCAACGCCATGACCGGCCTGGCCTCGGCCCACTGCGACGGTCTGCCCGTGCTGCTCCTGGTCGGCGAGGTGCCGCGCAAGAACCAGGGCAAGGGCGCGCTGCAAGACGGCTCGAGCCACGGCCTCAACGTGATCGGCATGACCCGCCACGTCACCAAGCTGGCCATCGAGCTGACCGAGCCGTCCAACGCACCGATGGTGCTCCACCGCGCCATCGCGACCGCGTTGTCTGGGCGACGCGGTCCGGTCGTGGTGACCGTGCCGATGGACGTGGCGCTGGCCCTGGGCCCGGCCCCGCGGGTGTCGTCGCAGGTCGGGCTCGAGTTCGCGGTGTCGCCGCGCTCGATCGACGAGATCGCCGCGCTGGTGTCGGTGGCCGCACGCCCGCTCATCCTGGCGGGCTCGGGCGTGCGCGGCCCGTCTGCGCCGGCGCTGTTGCGGGCGGTGGCCGAGCGCTACCAGTGCCCGGTGGCGACCACGCCCAAGGCCAAGGGGGTGTTCCCGGAGGACCACCCGCTGGCGGTCGGGGTGTTCGGCCTGGGGGGGCACCCGTCGGCGCGGGCCTACGCCGAGCGCGGCCTCGACGTGCTGGTGGTGGTCGGCTCGAGCCTGGGCGACGTTGCGACCGAGGGGTGGAGCCCGCTGCTCAACGCACGGCGGGCCTTCGTCCACGTCGACATCGACGGCCAGCAGATCGGTCGCAGCTACCAGCCGACCCACGCGCTGGTCGCGCCGTCCGCGGTGTTCCTGGCCGCGCTCCTCGAGCGGCCCCCGACCCAGGTGCCGCGCCTGGTCGGCAGCGGCGTGGCGCGCCACCGCTTGGTGCCGAGCGCTGGCGATCGGCTGGCCCCCCACGACGCCATCGCCGAGATCCAGGAGGTGCTGCCGCGCAACACCATCTACACGGTCGACTCGGGTGACCACTTCCTGTTCGCCACCCACTTCCTCGAGCTGAGCTACCCTGACAGCTACATCGTCATGACCGGCCTGGGCTCGATGGGGCAGAGCATCGGCGGCGCCATCGGCGCCAAGCTGGCGCGCCCCGATCGAGCGGTCGCGGCCATCTGCGGGGACGGCTGCTTCGCGATGAACGGCTTCGAGATCGCCACCGCCGCCAGCGAGCGCATCCCGCTGGCGCTGTTCGTCTTCAACGATCGCCGCCTCGGCATGGTCGAGCACGGGCACGCCGCGGTGTACGGGCGCGACGCCAGCTACCCCATCGCCATGGACGTCGGCGATCTGGCCCGCGGGCTGGGCGCCGACTTCGCGCGGGCCGAGCGTCCCGGCGACATCCTGTCGCTGCGCTCGCGCCTGGCCCACCTCGACCGGCCGCTGGTGATCGACGTGCTGATCGACCCCGACGTGCGCATGCCGACCAAGGACCGGCTGGTCACCGTCGATCCCGGCGCGCCGCCGCGCAGCCCGAAGCTGGCGAACTGATGCCACCACGCGCCGTGGGCATCCTCGGGGTGGGAGTCCACCTGCCGCCGACCCGCCGCCCCAACGGGTGGTGGCCGGCCGAGGTCGTCGCCGCCTGGCACCGGCCGCCGCCGCCCGGGCCGCCGCCGCCCGCGCCGACCACCGCGGCCGGCCGCGCGATCGCGCAGGCAATGGCCGCCGATCCAGATCCGTTCGCCGGGGTGCGCGCACGCCATGTCCTGGCCCCGGAGTTCGATGCGATCGACATGGAGGAGCTTGCCGCGCGCGCCGCGCTCGACCACGCCGGCTGCACGCCGGCCCAGGTCGATCTGGTGTTGGCGCACTCGCCGGTGCCGGCGGTGCTGCACGGCAACCCCGCCTGCGAACTGCACCACCGCCTCGGCCTCCGCGCCACGGCGCCGTCGCTCGAGGTCACCGCCGCCGGCTACGCGTTCTTGGCGCAGCTCGCGGTGGCCCACGCGATGATCACAGCCGGCGCGGCCACCACCGCGCTGTTGGTGCAGTCCGCGCTCGGCTCGCGCTTGAACCACCCGACGGATCCGCTGTCGGGACGATTCGGCGATGCCGCCACGGCGGTGGTCGTGGGAGCGGTCGCCGACGGGTTCGGCCTGCGCAGCGCCGCCCACCGCACCGACGGGGCCACCCCGCACACGCTGGTGGCGACCACCGCCAGCGGCCGATGGTACGATGCCGGCCCGGTCCAGATGACCGTCCCTGATCCGATGGCGATGCGGCGGCTGCTCCTCGACACGGTCGATCGCGGCTGCGAGGTGGTCGCCGCTGCGCTGGCCCAGGCCGCCCTGCCCGCCGCCGCGGTCGACGTGTTCCTGGCCCACCAGGGCGCCGCGTGGCTGCAAGCGCTGACCCGGGAGCACGCCGGGCTGGTCAAGGCCGCTACCGTGGACAGCTACGCCGACACCGCTCACATCGGCGCGGCCAGCGTCCCGCTCGATCTCCGCTTGGCCTGGGACCGCGGGCTGCTGACGTCAGGCGCCGAGGTGGTGCTGTTCGCGGGCGGCACCGGCATGACCTACGGCGCGACCGTGCTGCGCTGGGGAGGCCAGCTGTGAACGAGGTCTCGTGCGGCGTGTTCAGCATCTTCTTTCGACCGCTCGCCAAGAAGGGGCTCCCGCCGGAGACGTTGACGGCGGGCGTCGACGTGTCGCTGGCACACCTCCGCAACCGCAAGGCCCGGGTCGACTGGGGGCAGTTCGTCGCGGTGATGGCCAACTTGCGTCCGCACTTCACCGACGACGAGTACCGCGTGATCGGCCGCTCCTACATGCAGGCCCCGGTGCTGCGATTCGCGTCGGTGGTGGCCCGCCTGATGTTCACGCCGATGGACTTCTACCGCTGGATCAACAAGCCGCGCGATGGCATCGGCAACCAGATGTTCACCTGCATCGTGCCGACCCATCGCGAGCTATCCGCACGGGAGCTCGAGGTCGACCTGACGGTGACCGGGGACCACGCGCCGTGCTGGGACTTCTTCGTGATCAGCGCCGGAAACTTCGAGGAGATGCCCCGCCTGGTGGGCGGTCCGCGGGCCGGCGTCGAGGTGGCGCCGATCGCCAACGGCGCGCGCTACCGGATCATCGTCCCCCAGCGCACGCCGTTGTTCTCCAAGATCAAGCGCGCGGTGATCTGGCCGTTCACGGCCCGGGCTGCGGCGCGGGAGCTCAAGGAGGCTCACGAGACGCTGCAGGAGCGCGTCATCGAACTCGAAGCCGCGCGCACCAAGCTCGACACCCAGGCGCGCCAGCTGGCCGCGGCCAACCAGATCGCTGAGCTGGCGCTGGGCTCCCGCACGCCGACCGAGATGGTCGCAGCCGTACGTTCCGCCCTGGCGGCGCAGGCCGGCAGGTCCGATCTGCGGCTGGTGGTCGACGATCTCGCCGACGCGACGCCGGGCACCGACCCGCGGCCGGCGGCGCGGCGCTGGGCCCTCACCAGCGCGACCCTGGCGATCGGGCACGTCGAGGTCGGTGCCGATGCCGATCTGGCCATGGTCGAGAGCCTGCTCCCGACCGTGGCGCTGGTGGTCCAGAAGGCGCTCGATCAGCGCGCCCTGGCCTCGTACCAGGCCGGCCTGGAGCAGCGGGTCGCCGAGCGCACCGCCGAGCTGACCCACGCCCGCGACGAGCTGACCGCGACCGTCACCCGCCTCGAGGAGGCCAAGACGTCGCGCGAGAAGCTGTTCCACAACATCAGCCACGAGATCCGCACCCCGCTGGCGCTGGTGCTGCTGCTGGTCGATGGCGTGCTCACGCACCACCGTCGCGAGCTGACGCCGCGGGCCCTGGCCCAGCTCGACGCGATCACGGTCAGCACCCGCAAGCTGGTGCGGCTGGTCGACGAGCTGCTGCTGCTGGCCTCGGGCGAGGAGCGCGATCTGCAGGTCAAGCTCGAGCCGATCGATCTGGCCCAGGTGCTGCCCGGGCTCACCGAGGGCTGGGTGTTGGCGGCCCACGAGGCCGACCTGATGCTGCAGGTGGTGGTGCCGACGGCGGCCCCGGTCCTGGCCGACGTGGTCGCGCTCGAGCGCGTCCTCGCCAACTTCTTGTCGAACGCGATCAAGTTCACGCCGGCCGGCGGGCAGGTCGTCCTGACGGTGACCCCAGGCCCGACCACGACCCGGGTGACGATCCGCGACACCGGCATCGGCATCGACGATGACCTCAAGGGCCGGCTGTTCGGGCGCTTCGAGCAGGGCGCCGGGGGCCGCGCGCTGCGGGCCGGCAGTGGCATCGGGCTGTCGATCGCCCGCGAGCTGGTGCGGGCCCACGGTGCCGACGTCACGGTCGGCCCCAACCCCGACGGCCCCGGCACCGAGTTCGGGTTCGGGCTGACCACCTCCACCGCGGAGAGCGTCCGCGCCGTCACGCCGGGCCGCCTGCGCCCGACCGACTACGGCCTGGCCAGCGCCGCGCGCCCGACCACGACCACCCCGCCCGGCATCAGCCAGGGCACGCTGTTGGTCGCCGAGGACGATCCCGGGCTGGCCCAGGCCATCGCCGAGCTGTTGAGCGAGCACTACGCGGTGACCACGGTGGCCGACGGGGTCGAGGCGCTGGCCGCGGCCCAGCGCACCAGGTTCGACCTGGTGGTCACCGACATCGAGATGCCCGGCCTCGACGGGCTCGAGCTGGCCCGCGAGATCCAGGCGTTGCCCGGCGACACCGTCACGCCGGTGCTCATCATGAGCGCCCGGGCCAAGCTGGGCGACCGGCTGGCCGGCTTCGCGGCCGGCGCGGTCGACTACCTCACCAAGCCGTTCGATCCGTCCGAGCTGCGGGCCCGCGTCCGGGCCCAGCTGGCCTACCGGGCGCTGGCCGAGAAGTTGTTTCGGACCGAGAAGCTGGCGGCGCTGGGCTCGCTGTCGTCGGGATTGGCCCACGAGCTGCGCAACCCCGCCAACGGCATCGTCAACGCCATCGCCCCGCTGCGGGAGCTGCTGCCGCCCGAGGCGCTCGATCCCGAGACCGGCGTCGGCGATCTGATCGACGTCATGCAGCAGTGCGCCGAGCAGGTGGCCTACGTGTCCAAGCAGCTGCTCGGGTTCCGCCGCTCGGGTGAACTGGAGTTGCGCCGGGCCCCGATCGTCGAGGTCATCGGCCGGGCGTTGGCCAGCGCCTCGGCCGCGCTGCAACCGGTCACGGTGAACACCCGCTACGAGTTCAAGGGCGACATCAAGTGCGCCGCGCCGCTGCTGGCCCAGGTCATGGTCAACCTCCTCGAGAACGGCGCCCAGGCCGCCGGCCCCGGCGGGTGGATCGAGGTCGCCACCAGCGCGCGGCCCGGCGCGGTCGCGATCGAGATATCCGACAGTGGCCCCGGTGTCCCACCCGACCTGCGCGAGCGCGTGTTCGAGCCGTTCTTCACCACCAAGCCCCCCGGCCAGGGTACCGGCCTCGGTCTGGCCACCGCGCGTGACCTAATCGTCCGCCACGGAGGTACACTGGGCATCAAGGTCCGGAATGACCGAAGCCTGTTCGTGATCGAACTCCCCACCGCTGTCGAGGTCCCTAGATGACGTCTCTGCCCGAGCCTGCCGGTCCCCTGGTGCTGTACGTCGATGATGAGCGCGCCAACCGGGTAGTGTTCGAGAAGTCCTTCGCGCCGAGGTATCGCGTGGTCACGGCCAGCGACGGCGACGCCGCCCTCGAGATCCTCAAGCGCGAACCGGTCGCCGTGCTGCTGACCGATCAGCGCATGCCCGGCATGAGCGGCGACGAGCTGCTGCGCATCGTCAAGCGCGACCACGCCGACGTGGTGCGCATGGTGGTCACCGCGTACTCGGACATCGAGCCGATCTTGGCGGCCATCAACGAGGGCCTGGTGGCCCGCTACATCGTCAAGCCGTGGAACCGCGAAGAGCTCGACCAGCTGCTGCGGTGGGCCATCGCCGCCTGGCAGTTCTCGCGCGACTCGGCCGCGCTCCAGCACCGGCTCCTCGAGACCGAGCGCCTGGCCACCCTGGGCAGCATCGTCGGCTCGGTGGTGCACGACCTGAACCAGCCGGTGGCCAGCATGCTGATGAACTGCGAGCGCCTGCAGTACCTGGCGCGCGCGCTGCCCATCCTGACCCCGCTGGTCGACGGCGCCGCGCTGTCCGAGAAGGAGCGCACCCACGTCGCCGACCTGATGACCGAGCTGCCGGAGATCGTCGACGAGCTGCGCCAGTCGAGCGAGCACATGCGCGGCATGACCGCCGACCTGCACCAGTTCCTGCGCGGCACCCGCCGCGAGACCGACCTGGCGACGCCGCCGGTGCCGGTCATCAAGCACGCGCTCGGCGTGTGCCAGGACGTGGCGGTGCGGGCCCGGGGGTTCTTGCGCTACGACGGCCCCGAGACCCTGCCGGCGGTGCGGATGAGCTCGACCGAGCTGACCCAGGTGCTGATCAACGTGGTGACCAACGCCGCCCAGTCGCTGTCCGACCGGACCGGCGACGGCGGCAACGTCATCGTGCGGGCCGAGCCGGGCGACGATCAGATCCGCTTCATGATCAGCGATAACGGCGGAGGCATCCCGCCCGAGGTGCTGCAGAAGATCGGCACCCCGTTTTTCACCACCAAGAGCAAGGGCACCGGCCTGGGTATCGCCCAGTGCCAGCGGCTGGTCGGCAAGGCCGGCGGCTCGTTCCGCATCGCCAGCGAGATCGGCCGCGGCACGACGGTGACGTTCACTATCCCGGTCCGCTGACCCCGGCCGGCGCGGTCGCCGGCGGACCCGACCGGCGCGCGGGAACTTCGGCCCGGCCGCCAGAGCTGGTACACACCCAGGGTGACCGCCGAGTCTCCCCCTGCCCCGCTGCCCCGCGGCCTGTCGGTGGTGATCCCCTGCTACCACAGCGAGGGTTCGATCGCGCTGGTGGTCGAGGCGCTGCTGCCGCTGTTGGCCGCGCACGCGCCGGCCCACGAGATCATCCTGGTCGACGACGCCTCGCGCGACCGCACCGGCGCGGTGATCGCCGAGCTGGCCCGGACCCACCCGACGGTGGCGGCGCTGTCGCTCATGCGCAACTACGGGCAGCACGCCGCGCTGTTGTGCGGGATCCGCGCCGCCCGGTTCGACGTGGTGGTGACGATGGACGACGACCTCCAGCACCCGCCGGCCGAGCTGCCGCGGCTGCTCGCCGCCCTGACCGACGAGGTCGACGTGGTGTACGGCAGCCCGGCCGCCGAGCCCCACGGCCTCATGCGCGGCGCGGCGTCGCGCATCACCAAGTGGGTGCTGCAGGGCGCGATGGGCGCGGCCACCGCCGGCAAGGCGTCGGCGTGGCGGGTGTTCCGCACCCAGCTGCGTGACGCGTTCAGCCAGTTCCGCGGCGGCTTCGTGTCGATCGACGTCCTGCTCACCTGGGGCACCCAGCGCTTCACCCACGTCACCGTGCGCCACGATCCGCGCACCATCGGCACCTCGAACTACACCTTCCGCAAGCTGGTCACCCACGCCATCAACATGATGACCGGGTTCTCGACCATCCCGCTGCAGCTGGCGAGCTGGGTCGGGTTCGCCCTGACCGGCTTCGGCGTGTTGATCCTCGCGTACGTGCTGGTGCGCTACGCCGTCGACGGGGGCAGCGCCCCGGGTTTTCCGTTTCTGGCCTGCATCATCGCGGTGTTCTCGGGCGCGCAGCTCCTGTGCCTGGGCATCATCGGCGAGTACCTGGGCCGGGCCCACTTCCGGCTGCTCGACCGGCCGCCGTATCAGGTGCGCTCGGCGGTGCGCGGCGGCGCAGCCGGCTCGCCAGGCCCCACCTCGGGCGCGGCCACCGGCCCGGCCAGCGACGGCGGATCGTAGAGCCGCGTATAGCCGACGTCTTCGCTGGCGAGCGTGAACCCGAACGCCTGGTGCAGGCGCAGCGCCGGCTGGTTGGCCAGCGACACCCGGGTCGACACCTCGGCCACCCCCTCGTCGCGCATCCGCCCCAGCACGCCGGCCCAGAACATCGGCGCGAGCGGCCCCAGCGCCGCCTGGGTCCCGCCCAGGTACAGCTGGACCCGGGCGCCGTCGCGGCGGAAGCTCATCACCGCGGCCAGCTGGCCCCGGTGGCGGTGGATCCACACGCGGTCGTCGCCGGTGAGGCTGGCGACGATCCAGCGACGGTAGCGGGCCACCGCGCGGCTGCGGTGGATGCGCGGGTCTTCGTGGAACCGCGAGTAGGCGAAGCTGGTCGCGACCAGCTCGGCCAGCGCCGCGGCGTCGGCCGGCCCGGCATCCTCGACCGCCACCGCGCGCCGGTACACCGCCCGCGGATCGTGGGTGCGCACATCGAGCGTGAGCGCGTGGGAGGTCTCGACGTGCAGGTAGCCGGCGGCGGCCAGGGCGGCGCGCACGCCGGTGCGCTCGGCCCCGACCCGAGTCGTCGCCAACGCCGCGCCGGTGGGGGCCACGGCGCGGTCGACCGCCGCCAGCGCCGCCGCCAACGCCGCCGGGGCGCCGTCGTCGATCGCCACCAGCTCGACGGTCGCGGCCACCGCAAGCCCGCGGGCGTCCCACGGCGTCGGCCGCCACCGCACGGTGACGCCGTCCACCGACACGGGCACTGGGTCGAGCGCGGCCATGGCGGGGCATGCTACTTCTTTCCCGTCGATGGCGCCGCCGATCCCGTTCAACCGTCCGCACCGCACCGGGCGCGAGGCCGGCTACCTGAGCCAGGCCCTGGCCAGCGACCACTGGCGCGGCGACGGCCCGTTCACCCGGTCGGCCACGGCCCTGCTGTCGGCCCGGCTGGCCGGCGCGCCGGTCCTGCTCACCACCTCGTGTACCCACGCCCTCGAGCTGGCGGCCCTGCTGCTCGACTGCGGCCCGGGCGACGAGGTGATCGTCCCGGCGTTCACGTTTGTGTCCAGCGCCAGCGCCTTCGCCCTGCGCGGCGCCACGGTGGTCTTCGCCGACGTCTGTCCGCGCACGCTCAACCTCGATCCGATCGCGGCGGCGGCCAAGGTCACGCCGCGGACCCGGGCCATCGTCGCGGTGCACTACGCGGGCGTGGCGTGCGACCTCGACGCGCTGACCGGGCTGGGGCCGACGCTCGTCGAGGACAACGCCCACGGCCTGTTCGGGGCGTGGCGCGGGCGGCCGCTGGGCAGCTTCGGCGCGCTGGCGACCCAGAGCTTCCACGACACCAAGAACATCGGCTGCGGCGAGGCCGGGGCGCTGGTGCTCAACGACCGCGGCCTGGTCGAGCGCGCCGAGGTGCTGCGCGAGAAGGGCACCAACCGCGCCCGGTTCTTCCGCGGCCAGGTCGACAAGTACACCTGGGTCGACGTCGGCTCGAGCTACCTGCCGTCGGACCTGTTGGCCGCCGTGCTGGCCGCGCAGCTCGAGGGCGCCGACGCGATCCAGGCGGCCCGCCACGCGGTGTGGGCGCGCTACCACGCCGAGCTGGCGCCGTGGGCCGACCGCCACGGCGTCCAGCAGCCCCACCTGCCCGACGGCGCGGCCCACCCGGCCCACATCTACTGGCTGCGGGTGGCCGACCTGGCGACCCGGACCCGGCTGCTGGCCCACCTGGCCGATCACGGCGTCGGCGCCACGTTCCACTACCAGCCGCTGCACCTGTCGGAGGTCGGCCGCCGCGGCGGGGGCACGGTCGGGGACTGCCCGATCACCGAGGCAGCCGCCGACACCCTGGTGCGCCTGCCGCTGTACGCCGATCTGACGTCGGCTGACGTCGACCGGGTCGTCGCCGCGGTCAGCTCGTTCGTCCCGTAGCCGCCAGCTGCTGCAAGTACTCGCCGTACTCGTCGGGCAACCCGGCCGCCAGGTCGACCAGCGCCGCCTGATCGATGTAGCCCATGCGCCAGGCGATCTCCTCGGGGCAGGCGATCATCATGCCGGTGCGGTGCTGGATGGCGTGCACGAAGCTCGCCGCCTCGAGCAGCGACCCGTGGGTGCCGGCGTCGAGCCAGGCGGTGCCGCGACCGAACACCTCGACCCGCAGCTGGCCGCGCTCGAGGTACAGCCGGTTGAGGTCGGTGATCTCCAGCTCGCCCCGGGGCGACGGCCGAACCTGGGCCGCCAGCTCGCACACCTGGGCGTCGTAGAAGTACATCCCCGGCACCGCCAGGTTGGACCGGGGCTGGGCCGGCTTCTCCTCGAGCGACAGCACCGCGCGCGCCGGCAGCGGCCCCAGCTCGACGATGCCGTAGCGGTGCGGATCGCGCACCGGGTAGGCGAACACCACCGCGCCGTCGACGGTGGCGGCCGCCCGCTGCACGGTCTCTTGCAGCCGCGAACCGTAGAAGATGTTGTCGCCCAGGACCAACGCGCAGCGGTCGCCATCGACGAAGTCGCGCCCGACCACGAACGCGTCGGCCAAGCCGCGCGGCTCGGCCTGGACCCGGTACTGGAACCGCATGCCCCACCGACCGCCGTCGTCGAGGAGCCGCTGGTAGGCCGGCAGATCGTCCGGCGTCGAGATGATCAACACGTCGCGGATGCCGGCCAGCATCAGCACCGACAGCGGGTAGTAGATCATCGGCTTGTCGTAGACCGGCAGCAGCTGCTTGGACACCGCCCGGGTGATCGGGTAGAGGCGCGTGCCGCGGCCGCCGGCCAGGATGATGCCCTTCATGGTGCCGCCTCGGGCCCGCGGCCCTGGTAGTTGATCGCCATCCACCGCCGGAAGTCGTCGCTGTCGCGGATGGCGGCCAGCCACGCCCCGGCGCCGACGTACCACGCCACCGTCGCCGCCAGGCCGGCCGCCAGATCGTAGCGCGGTCGCCAGCCCAGCTCGGTGGCGATCAAGGCGCAGTCGAGGTCGTAGCGGCGGTCGTGCCCGGGTCGGTCGGCCACGTGGGTGATGAGCTGGCGGTGGGGGCGGTGCGGCGAGGCCGGCAGCGCGGCGTCGAGCAGGTGGCACAGGGTCTCGACCAGGGCCAGGTTGGTCGGCTGGTTGCCGCCGCCGACGTGGTAGGTGGCGCCGGCCCGGCCTCGCTCGAGGATGGCGAGGATCGCCGCGCAGTGATCGTCGACGTGGAGCCAGTCGCGGATCTGCTGGCCGTCGCCGTAGACCGGCAGCGGCTTGCCCAGCACGCCGTGGACGATCATCAGGGGCACCAGCTTCTCGGGGAACTGGTACGGCCCGTAGTTGTTGGAGCACGATGACACCGTGACCGGCAGCTGGTAGGTGGTCGCGTAGGCGCGCACCAGGTGATCGGACGCGGCCTTCGACGCGGCGTACGGCGACCGCGGCGCGTAGGGCGCCCCCTCGGCCACCGCCGGCTGATCCGGCGCCAGCGCGCCGTAGACCTCGTCGGTCGAGACGTGGTGGAAGCGCACCTGCGCCGGGTCTCGCCCGGCCCAGGCCGCCCGCGCTGCCTCGAGCAGCGTGAAGGTGCCCACCACGTTGGTGTGGACGAAGGCGCCCGGCCCGGTGATCGAACGATCGACGTGGGACTCGGCGGCGAAGTGCACCACGGTGTCGATGGCGTGGGTCGTCAGCGCCCGATCGACCGCGGCGCGATCGGTGACGTCGGCGTGGACGAAGTGGTGGCGCGCCGGATCGGGCAGGTCGCCGAGGTTGGCCAGGCTGCCGGCGTAGGTCAGCGCATCGAACGTGACGACCTGCACGTCGGGCCGGGCCGCCAGCAGGTGGCGGACGAAGTTGGAGCCGATGAAGCCGGCTCCGCCGGTGACCAGGACGCGCTGCACGTCGTCCGAATTCACCACGCCCCCCGCTTCGGCTCAAGCGCTGGCCCGGTGTACCGTGCGCCGTGCCGTCGCGCCGCGCCACCGCCCTCGCCGTCGGCCTGGCGATCGTCGTCGGGCTGGCCCTGCGGCTGGCCAGCTGGACCGGCAGCATCGGCTCGGATGACCTGACCCACGCGTGGGCCGCGACCCACCTGTGGCACGACCCCATCGAGCACGCGATGCCCGACGGCCCGGGCAGCGCGTACACCGTCAACGCGCGCCGGGTCGGCGTCAACCTGCCGCTGGCGATCGCCGCCACGGTGGCCGGGCCCAGCGAGCGGACGTTCGCGGCCGCCACCCTGATCGAGTCGCTGCTAGGCATCCTGGCGTGCGCGCTGTGGGCCGGCGCGCTGGGCGATCGGCGGGCGGCGACGCTGGCCGCGGCGCTCGCGGCGGTGACGCCGGTCGACGTGTGGCAGGCCACCATCTTCCTGCAGGACACCCTGTGGGCCACTGGGCTGGCCACGGCGATGGCCGCCGCAGCGTGGGCGGTGCGGCGCGACCAACCGCGGTGGTGGCTGGTGGCGGGCTTGGCCTTTGGCTACCTGCAGTACGTCAAAGAGAGCGCCGCCATCCTGGTGGCGGCGCTGGTGGTGGCGGGCGCGGTGCGATCGTGGCGGGCGCGGCGCCTGGACCGCGGCGCGCTGTGGTTGCTCCTCGGCGTCGCGCTGGTGCAGCTGGCCGCGTGCGCGTACTGGTGGCGGGCGATGGGCGACCCCACCTACTACGTACGGGCGTGGCTCGGGCGCCAGGCCGGCCTCGAGGCAGCCGCGGTGGCGCGGCCGTTCCCGCACAACCTGGTGCGCCTGGGCCTGTACCTCACCTACCACCAGGCGCTCGGCGTCGGGCTGCTGGTCGCGGCGGGCTTCGGCGTGGCGTGGCTGCGCCGCGGTGCGGTCCCGGCCCGGCTGCGCCACGACGTGATCTTGGTCGGCGCGGTCCAGCTGGCGCTGCTGGTGCATGTGCTGCGGTGGGGCGCCTGGACCCAACGCTATTTGTTGCAGGTGACGCCGCTGGTGATCGCGGTCGGCGCCGTCGGCGTGACCGCGGCCCTGGCCGAGGCGTCGGCGCGCCGCCGGCGCAGCTGGCTGGTCGCGCTGGTGGCGACCACCGCCCTCGGCCTGGTGGCCGGCCGCCCGCAGCACGGGCGCTTTCGCGTCGACGTGGTGCGCCAGGCCGCGGTCGCGATCGCGGCCGCCGCGCCGCCCGACACGCCGGTGTACGTGGCGCGCGGGCCGCGGCCAGCGCACTACACCGACCGCGTGCTGGCGCTGCTCGACGGCTACCGCCGCCCGCGCTTCCACCTGGTCGACGACCCCGCCTCCATCGCCCGCGGCCTGGTGGTGTACGCCCACCTGGAGCGCCACGCGGCGCCGCCGCCGACCGCGCCCGGCCGCGCGGTGTTCGCGGCGACCAGCGCCGACGGGCGCCAGTGGATCGCGGTATACGCGGTGGGCCTATGAGCCAGCGAACCACCGGCCTGCGCGCGGTGCTGTCGAGCGCCGCGATCTACCAGGGCCTGCAGGACCTGCTGGGCGGGCGTCGGTTCCAGCGGAGGTTCATCCGTGACTTCGTGGCGCCGCCGCCGGGGTCGCGCCTGCTCGACATCGGCTGCGGCACCGGCGCCCTGGTCGAGCACGTCGCGGCCGACGTGGCCTACCACGGCTTCGATCTGAGCCCGCGCTACGTGGCGGCGGCCCGCGCCCGGTGGGGCGACCGCGGCCAGTTCTGGCAGGCGTCGGTGGCCGAGGCGCCGCGCCTGGCCGGCGGCAGCTTCGCCCGCGCCACCGCGGTCGGCGTGCTGCACCACCTCGACGACGCCGAGGCCGGCGGGCTGGTCGCGCTGGCGGCGGCGGCCCTCGACGACGACGGCGCGCTGGTGACCTATGACCCGGCGCTGTCAGCGGCCACCGGCCGGCTCGCGCGCTTCCTCATCGAGCGCGATCGCGGGCAGCACGTGCGCAGCCCTGACGGCTACGCCCGGCTCCTGGCGGCCGGCTTCGCCGAGGTCACCGTGACGCCGGTCATCGGGCATCTCCGCATCCCCTATACCGCGTGCGTGATCGTGGCGCGGCGGCCTCACAGGCCGAGCCAGCCGGCGTAGCCGGTGACCCGGGCCAGCGCCAGGATGGCCGCGGCCACCACCAGGCTGGCGCCGGTCAGGACCGCGCCGTAGCGGGCGAAGCGCCAGAACCCGATCTCGCCGCGCGGGCCTGCGCTCTCGAGGACGATCACGTTGGCCGCCGAGCCGAGCAGGGTCAAGTTGCCGGCCAGGGTCGAGGCCATCGCCAGCAGCAGGAAGCTCCAGCCCGGGTGGGCCAAGCCCGGGATCCAATCGACGGCGATCACGACCAAGGGCACGTTCGACACCACGTTGGAGCCGACCACCACCACCGCGACCAGCGCCAGGTCGCCCAGTACGTCGTCGCGGCCGATGGCCGGGCGCAGCGCGGCGAAGGCGTGCTCGATGAGGCCGGTCGCGCGCAGGCCGGCCACCACCACGAACAACCCGACGAAGAACACCAGGATTGACCAGTCAACCTGGGCCAGGATCTTGCGTGGCGGCACCCGCGCGACGACGATGACCACCGCCGCGGCGAAGATTGCCGCGCCGGCCAGCTCGACCCCGGCCAGCGCCAGGACCAGGAACAGCGCCAGGCCCCCCAGCGCCTTGGCCGCCAGCACCCGATCGAACGCCGGCCGCGGCGGATCGCGCTCGATCAGCGGCCCCCGGGGCAGCTGGGCCCGGAACAGCCACGTCAGGACCGCCGCGTTGGCCGCCAGGCACGCCACGCCGACCGGCAGGGCGATGGCCAGGTAGCTGGCGAACCCCAGCGCGCCGTGGGCCGCGCGGGCGACGATCATGTTCTGCGGGTTGCCCGACAGCGCCACCACGCCGCCGATGTTGGCCGACGAGGCCAGCGCCAGCAGGAACGGCAACACCGGCAGCCGGGCCTCGAGGGCGACCGCCACTACCAGCGGCGTGAGGAGCAGGCACACCGTGTCGTTGAGCAACAGCGCCGACAGCCCGCCGGCGGTGAAGGTCAGCCCCCACAACAGCGTGCGGGCCGAGCCGGCCCGGGTCAGCACCACGAACGCGGTGTAGCGGAAGAACCGCGCGTCCTCGAGGTACGCCGCCAGGATCAGCATGCCGAGCAGGAGCGTCAGCACCGGCAGGTCGATCGCCGCCAAAGCGGCGTCGAAGGTGAGCGCGCCGACCGCGACCATCGCCACCGCGCCCACCAGCGCCCCGGTCGGGCGATCGAGGCCGAGCCAGGCCAGCTGGGTCGACGAGATCACCAGGTAGGTCAGGACGAACACCACCAGCGCGCCGGTCATGGCGACCACGGCAGGGTGAAGCGGTTGCGCGCATCGGTCAGCGCGCGATCGAGCCACGGCGAGTACGTCTCGACCTCGATCCGATCGCCGAAGAACCGGAACAGGCGGAGGTAGCCGGCGCCGCCGTCGGCGTCGCCCTGGTAGTCCTGCAGCACCTGGTGGACCAGGTGGCCGGTGGTGGTGCGGGTGGCAGCCCGCCCCACCCCGTCGACCGCGACGTGCCCGCTGACCACCAGATCGACGTTGGCGCGCCCGGCCAGGACCTGGTTCCACAGCTCGGCGCCGTCGGTGACCAGCGGCCAGGCCGGGCCGACGTAGCTGTGGGGCGAGAACGCCTGGCTGCCGGCGAAGCGCTGCCAGTCGTACGGCCGATCGTCGTTGTAGAGGAACGCGTGGGTCACCACGATGACGTGGTCGGCCGGCACGGCGTCGAGGATCTGGGCGGCCCAGCGCAGCACCACCGGACGCGGCGCCCACTCGAGCGCCAGCACCAGCCAGCGCTGGCCGTTGATGTCGAGCAGCTGGTAGTGGTTGTCCGGTCGCCCGGCCTCGAACAGCCCGCCGAACGTCGGCGTGCCGATCAGGTGGTCGGCTGACCACGCCTGGGCCAGGCCCGACACCCGCGGCTGGGCGGGGTCGTAATCGTGGTTGCCGGGCACCACCACCAGCGGGGCTGCGCGCTCGAGCTGCGCGAAGCCGGCGGCGGCGCGGCGCCACTCGTCGGGCGAGTTCCACTCGGTCACGTCGCCGACGTGGATGGTCAGGCGCACGCCCTCGGCGCCGGCGTGGGCTGCGACCCACGCGGTCTGCACGTCCCAGATGCCGGGGATGCGGTCCAGGTACACCTGGGTGTCGGGCAACACCACCAGCGTCCAGGGCGGGTAGGCCGGCGTCGCCCCGTCGCGCGCGCTGGCATCGGCCACCCCGTCGCCCGGCGCCGGCCCGCACCCGGCCACCGCCACGGCCGCCGCCACCAGGATCTGCACCGGGCGGCACCACGTCGGCGCCGCCACCGCCGCTGCGGTATGGTCGTCGGGTGGACCTGATCGGCTGGCGGTTCGGAAGCTACGTCGCACAGCGAAGGCTCGGCGCCGGAGGGATGGGCACGGTGTACCTGTGCCAGCACACGCTGATCGATCGTCAGGTCGCCGTCAAGGTCCTTCACGACGAGCAGTCCCTCGATCCCGAGCAGGTCGACCGGTTCTTCCAGGAGGCGCGCTCGGCCGCCGAGATCGGCCACCCCAACATCATCGTCATCATCGACGCCGGGTACGTGGCCACGCCGCAGGGCCAGCGCGCCTACATCATGATGGAGGCGCTCGACGGCGACAGCCTGGACAAGCGCATCCACGCCGGCGGCCTGGGCCTGGCCGACATCCACCACGTGATGAGCCAGTGCGCGGCCGCGCTCACCGCCAGCCACGGCAAGGGCATCATCCACCGCGACCTCAAGCCCGCCAACATCTTCCTGTGCCACCACCCGTTCGACCCGATCTTCGTCAAGGTCCTCGACTTCGGCATCGCCAAGCTGACCACGCCTGACGCCAACGCCCGCAAGACCCAGCTGGGCATCGTGCTCGGCACCCCGGCCTACATGAGTCCGGAGCAGTGCGAGGGCAAGGGCGCCATCGACCACCGCTCGGACGTCTACTCGCTGGGCGTGGTCCTGTACGAGATGTTGACCGGCACGGTGCCGTTCGACGGCGACATCCGCGACATCCTCCTGGCCCACCTGCGACAGCCGGCGCCACCGCCGCGCACCCGCAACCCGTCGATCCCGCCGGCGTGGGAGGCGCTGTGCTTGCGAATGCTCGAGATCCACAAAGAGGCGCGGCCGCAGTCGATGCAGGAGGTCGCCGCCGCGCTGGCGGATCTCGACCGCCACGCCGCGATGTACGCCGCGGCCCAGGCCCGCCGCGCCGCCAGCGGCCACTCGGGTCACACCCAGATCGCGCCGCGCCCCGACGGTGTGCCCGCCGCGGTGGTCGACGCTGGCTCGCGGCCCACCTTGCACGCGCAGCTCGACGACCTCCCACCGCCGGTCAGCGGGTGGCCCGCGGCGAGCGGCGCCGGCGCCGCGCCCGACGACGCCAGCGGCTCGGTGCGCGCGGCGGCCACGGTCCCGCACCCCACCGGCGCGATCGCCATCGACGCGATCGCCCACCACTGCGGCGCGCTGGTGACCGAGCACCGCTTCGACGCGTTCCCGGACTTCCTGCTCCGCCAGTCGGCCGGCGAGTGGCTCGACGTCGGCGCGGTGTGCTCGGCGGTCGGGGTCGCCCGCCCGCCGGCGGGCGCCGACGTGCGGGTGGCGTGGCTCGAGCATCCTTACCGCGACGCACGCCTGGCCAGCATCGTGTTCTTCTGCCCGGCCACGCTGTGGTCGGCCGTGCTGGTGCACCGCCGGCCGACGTGAGCGGCGCTCGGCGCGCGGTAGGCCCCCGCCGCGCTTGCGCACGCGACCACGGGCCGGGCACGATCTCCGTCGATGCGCCTCCTGGTCCGGCACCGCAGCACCTATCGCTACCCTCGGCCGGCGGCGCTGGGGCCGCAGGTCATCCGGCTGCGCCCGTGTGATCACGTCAAGGTCGAGGTCGAGAGCTACCAGCTCACCGTCGGCCCCGATCACCAGGTGCACTGGCAGCGCGATCCCCACGGCAACCACGTCGCCCGGCTCACCACGAGGGTCGGCCAGACCGTGGCGGCGCTCGACGTTCAGGTCGAGCTCGCTCTCGACGTGCGCGCCATCAACCCGTTCGACTTTCTGGTCGATCCGCGCTGCCGGCAAGTGCCGTTCACCTACCCGCCCGAGCTGGCCGGGGAGCTGGCCGCGTTTCGCGATCGCGGCGACGCGGCCTACGCGGGTGGCCCCGCCACCGCCGCCTTCCTCGCCGCGCTGCCCGTGGCCGGGGACGTGGTCGACCTGGTGGTCGAGATCAACCGGCAGGTCGCCGAGCGGGTCCGCTACGTGGTCCGCGAAGAGCCGGGCGTGTGGACGCCCGAGGAGACCCTGCGCCACGGCCGGGGCAGCTGCCGCGACAGCGCCGTGCTCCTGGTGGCCGCGCTGCGCGCGCGCGGTCTGGCGGCGCGCTTCGTGTCGGGCTACCTGGTGCAGCTGTCCGACGAGGGCATGCTGCCGGATCAACCGCGCGGCCTGGACCGCGACGTGGTCGACCTCCACGCCTGGGCCGAGGTGTTCATCCCCGGCGCGGGGTGGGTTGGCCTCGACGCGACCTCGGGGCTGATGGCCGGCGAGGGGCACGTGGCGCTGGCGGCCACCGCCAGCCCGGCCGCGGCGGCGCCCATCGAGGGCACGAGCGACGTGGTCGCCGACCAGGTCAGCTTCGCGACGTCGGTGACCCGGCTGGGCCACGAGCCGCGGCCAACCGCGCCCTACCCCGACGACGTGTGGGAGGAGCTGCTGACCGCCGCCGATCGTGCTGACGCCGCGCTGGCGGCGGCCGGCCTGGAGGTCACCTCCGGCGGCGAGCCGACCTTCGTCGCCCGCGACGAGGCCGGGGCCGCCGAGTGGACCAGCGCCGCGCTGGGGCCGTCGAAGTGGCGCCTCGGCCTGCGGCTGGTCGACGAGCTGACCGCCCGCCTGGCCCCGGGCGCGGCGGTGCTGCACCGCCTGGGCAAGCAGTACCCCGACGAGCCGCTGCCGCGCTGGTCGCTCGACGTGTGCGGCCGGGTCGACCAGGTCGCGGTGTGGCCGGCGCGGGCGCTGCCGGTCGATGGGTCCGCCGCGGCTGCCGCCCGGTTGGCCGCCGCCCTGGCCGGCGCGCTCGCCGTGCCAGCGACGGCGCAGCCGCTGTTCGAGGACCCGTGGCCGCTGCTGGCCGGCGAAGCGGCGCTGCCGATCGATCGCGCCCCGCCCGCCGCCGATCCGTCGACGGCGGCGCTGCGCGACGGCGCCAGCCGAGCCCGCCTGGCCCGCGCGCTCGACGGCGGCGACGACGGCGAGGTCGGCTACGTGCTGCCGCTGGCCCGGCGGGCCGACCGCACCGGCTGGGTGACGGAGGCGTGGACCACCCGCCGCGCGCGCCTGTTCCTGCTGCCGGGCGACGCGCCGGCCGGCCTGCGGCTGCCGCTGGCCAGCCTCGCGCCGGGCGCGCCGCCGCCGGTGCCGCTGGTCGAGCTGGGCCTCGATCCCCGCCAGCTCGAGGCCGAGCCCGAGGTCGACGACGATCCGCGGGCGGCCGCGCGAGCCCAGCTCCGGCTCGACGCCAGCGATCGGGCGCGGGCCCGCCTGGGGTTGGTCGCGCCGCCGTCGGCGCCGGCGGTGTCGTCCGGGATCCGGACCGCGCTGGTAGTCGAGGCCCGCAGCGGCGAGCTGTGGGTGTTCTTGCCGCCGGTGGCGAGCTTCGCCGACTGGCTCGCGCTGGTCGCCGCCGTCGACCAGGCCCGGGTCGCCGCCGGCGTCGCGATCCGCCTCGAGGGGTACCCGCCGCCGAGCGACCCGGAGCTCACCCGCTTCGCGGTGACGCCCGATCCCGGCGTGCTCGAGGTGAACCTGCCGCCGGCCATCGGCGGGCGCGCCCACGCCGAGCTGTTGGCGACCACGTTCGAGGCGGCGCTGGCCGCGGGCCTCACCGCCGAAAAGTACCTACTCGACGGCCGCCTGGTCGGCTCGGGCGGCGGCCACCACATCACCATCGGCGGGCCCACCCCGGCCCGCTCGCCGTGGTTCGCGCGCCCCGACCTGCTGGCGTCTTTGGTCACCGCGTGCCAGCACCACCCGGCGCTGTCGTACCTGTTCACCGGCATGTTCATCGGCGCCACGTCGCAGGCGCCGCGCGTCGACGAGGCCCGGCCCGAGTGCCTGGGCGATCTCGAGCTCGCGCTGGCGCGGCTGGGCGCCGGCCCCACGCCGCCGTGGCTGGTCGACGCGCTCCTGCGCCACTACCTGTGCGACGCCACCGGCTCGACCCACCGCACCGAGCTGTCGATCGACAAGCTGTGCGATCCGGGCACGCCGTTCGGCCGACAGGGACTGGTCGAGCTGCGCGCGTTCGAGATGCCGCCCCACCCGCGGCTGGCCGCGGCCCAGGTCATCCTGGTGCGCGCGCTGGTCGCGGCGTTCGCGCAGGCGCCGTACCACCGGCCGCTGGTGCGCTGGGGCGCCGAGCTCCACGATCGCTACCTGCTGCCGTACTTCCTCGCGGCCGATCTCGAACGGGTGCTGGCGGTCCTGGCCGAGCGCGGCGTCGCGCTGCCGGCGGCTGCGCTGGCCCCGTTCGTCGAGCTGCGCTGCCCGCTGGCCGGCCGGTTCTCCGCCGACGAGGTCACCGTCGAGCTACGCACCGCCCTCGAGCCGTGGCCGGTGCTCGGGCAGGAGACCACCGCGACCGGCACGGCCCGCTACGTCGACAGCGCGCTCGAGCGGATCGAGATCCGCACCCACGGGCTCGTGCCGACGCGCCACGCGGTCACCGTCAACGGCGTCGAGCTGCCGCTTTGGCCCACCTCGACCGCCGGCGTCCACGTCGCCGGCGTGCGGTTCCGCGCCTGGTGCCCACCACACGGCCGCCTGCCGCACCTGGGCGTCCACCATCCCTTGGCGGTCGCGCTGATCGATCGGACCGACCGTCGGGCCCTGGCTGCCGGCACCTACCACGTGTGGCATCCCGAGGGCCGGGCCTTCGCGACGCCGCCGCTCACCCGGTTCGAGGCGACCGCCCGCCGCAGCCAGCGCTTCACCCGCGACGGACTGCCGCCGACCCCCGCCCCGCTCCGGGCGGCGCCGCCCGACCCGGATCGCACCTGCACGCTCGACCTGTGCCGGCTCGACCTCGATCGGCCGCTGCCGTGGGCGCGGGACTGGGCCGGGCCTTACGGCGAGGCCGGCCGGTGATCGACGCCGCGCGGCTGGCCGCAGCGGCGGCCCTCGACGACGCCACCCAGCGCCTCGGCGTCGAGGTGTGGATCGGCGGCGAGCCGACCTACACCGTCGCGGCGTCGACCGCGGCGCCGTGGCGCCACACCGCCGACGACGGCGACGACAAGCGCGGGCGCGCGGCGCAGGTCGCGGTGGCCTTGGCGCGCGGCAGCGGCGGGGTCGCGATGGCCGCCGGCGGTCGCCACTTCCCGGACGAGCCGGCGCCGCGGTTCTGCTTCGCGGTCGCCGACGTGGCCATCACGGCGGCCACGCCGCTGGCGCCCGACGATCCCCAGGTGATGGCGCTGCTCGCGGCGGCGCCGGGCGGGCCGCCGGCCAGCCTCGCGCTCACCGTGACGCCGGATCCCGGCGTGGTCGAGGTCAACATGGCGCCGTGTCCGACGCTGGTGGCCTTCGCCGGCCAGCTGGCGGTCATCGATCGCGCCGCGGCGCAGGCCGGCCTCGCCGCCGGGCGGTTCCGGTTCAACGGCGACGCCACCGATTCGGGCGGCGGTGGCCAGCTCACCATCGGCGGGCCCACCGCGGCGACCAGCCCGCTGTTCACCCACCCGGCGCTCCTGCCGCGGTTGCTGCGCTACGTCCACAACCACCCGGCGCTGTCGTACTGGTTCCTCGGCGAGTACGCCGGCTCGGCTGGCCAGGCGCCGCGGCCCGACGAGGGCGTGCGCGAACGCGCCGACGAGCTACCGCTGGCCTGCGCGGAGCTCGAACACCTGGCCGCCACCGGCGCGAGCACGCCCGCGCTGCAGTGGCAGACCGTGGCGCCGATGCTGTGCGACGCCGCAGGCAACGCCCACCGCGCCGAGCTCAACGTCGAGAAGCTGTGGAACCCCGACGGCGGTGACCGCGGCTGCCTCGGCCTGGTCGAGTGGCGCGCGTTCCGCATGGCGCCCTCGGTCGAGGCCATGGTCGCAGCGGCAGCGCTGGTCCGCGCCGTGACCGTGCGGTGCGCGGTCGCGCCGTACCAGGCCCCGTGGCACGACTGGGGCAACGCGCTGCACCACCGGTGGGCGCTGCCGAGCGAGCTGGCGGCCGACCTCGACGAGGTGGTGGCAGATCTGGCCGCGCACGGGCTGGACCTCGGCGTGCTGGCCGCCGACCTGGCGCAGTACCGCGCCGCGCCGCTGGTCGACCACCAGGTCCACGCCGCGCTCCACGTCACCCTGCGCAACGCCATCGAGTTCTGGCCCCTGGTCGGCGACGTGGCGTCGCAGGAGCGCGCCACCGCCCGCACCGTCGATCCGTCGAGCGAGCGCCTCGAGCTGGCCGTCGTCACCGACGCCGACGCCCCGGCGCCGCGCATCGTCGTGGCCGGCCGCGGCGTGGCGCTGGCGGCGCGGACGCCCGGCCGCTACCGGGTCGGCATCCGCCGCCGCCAGTTCGTGCCGAGCCGGGGCCTGCTGCCGACGGTGCCGGCCGACGAGCCGCTGCGGATCACGGTGGGCGACGATCGTGGCGGGCTCGAGCTCGCCGTGTACGCGTGGCGCCCCGACGGCGGCGGCTACCCCGGGCTGCCGGCCGACGCGGCCGAGGCCGCGGCCCGGCGCGCCGCCCGCGTCGTGGTGCGCCCCCTGCCGACCGCGCCGCCGTGGCCGCCCCGCGTCGTCACCCCGACCGACACCGTCGACGTCCGCGCCTGGCGCGAGGAGACCCCATGACCACCCTGGCTGGTTACGCCCCGCTGCCTGGCAGCTTCGACGAGATCCTGGGCCCGGCCGGCCCGCGCCCGCCGTTCGCGCGCGTGCTCGACGCGCTGGCGCGCATGACGCCCGACGAGCTGGCTCGCTACCAGGCGCTGGCCGAGCAGGCGCTGCTCAACCAGGGCGTCACGTTCTCGGTCTACGCCGATCAGCGCGGCACCGAAAAGATCTTCCCGTTCTGCTTGGTGCCCCGGCTGGTGGCCGCGGCCGACTTCGCGCACCTCGACCGCGGCCTGACCCAGCGGCTGCGCGCGCTGGGGCTGTTCCTGGACGACATCTACGGCGACCAGCGCATCATCGCCGCCGGCGTGGTCCCGGCCGACCTGGTGCTGGGCGCCGCCGGCTACCAGCCGACCCTGCGCGGCATCAAGGCGCCGGGCGGCGTCCGCATCCACATCGCCGGGGTCGATCTCATCCGCGATCACGCCGGCACCTGGTGCGTCCTCGAAGACAACCTGCGGACCCCGTCGGGCGTGTCGTACGTGGTCGAGAACCGCACCATCTCCAAGCGGGTCATCCCGCACATCCTCGACCAGGCCCGGGTCCACCGGGTCGATCACTACCCGACCAAGCTGGCCGAGACCTTGCGTGCCGCGTCGCCCCGCCCCGGCCCCGACACCCAGGCCGTGGTGCTGACGCCCGGCCCGTACAACTCGGCGTACTTCGAGCACAGCTTCCTGGCCCGCACGATGGGGCTCGAGCTGGTCACCGCGCCCGACCTATTCGTCGACGGCGACGTGGTCTACTGCAAGACCACCCGCGGCCCGCGCCGGATCGACGTCATCTACCGGCGCACCGACGAGACCTTCCTCGATCCCGAGGTGTTCCGGCCCGACTCGGTGCTGGGCGTGCGCGGCCTGATGCGGGCCTACGCCGCCGGCAACGTGGCGCTGGCCAACGCGCCGGGCAACGGCATCGCCGACGACAAGGCGGTCTACCCGTTCGTGCCGGACATGATCCGCTACTACCTGGGCGAGGAGCCGATCCTGGCCCAGCTGCCAACCTTCGTGTGCGCCCGCGACGACGATCGCCGGTACGTGCTCGACCACCTCGACCAGCTGGTGGTCAAGGCGGTCGACGAGGCCGGAGGCTACGGCATGCTGATGGGCCCGCAGGCGTCGGCCGACGAGCTGACCTCGTTCCGGGCCCGCATCACCGCCAGCCCGCGCCGCTACATCGCCCAGCACCGGGTCGAGCTGTCGACCTGCCCGACCTGGATCGGCGACCAGCGGGCGCTGGCGCCGCGCCGGGTCGATCTGCGCCCGTACATCCTCACCAGCCCGGCCGGCCCGTGGGTGCTGCCGGGCGGCCTGACCCGGGTCGCCCTGGTCGAGGGCAGCTACGTCGTCAACTCCAGCCAGGGCGGCGGCTCCAAGGACACCTGGGTGCTCAAGGGAGGAGGCTCGCTATGATCTCGCGCGTCGCCGATCACGCCTTCTGGCTGGGCCGCTACGTCGAGCGGGCCGAGTCGACCGCCCGGCTCCTGGCCACCACCCGCTCGCTCGCGCTCGACGCCGAGCTCGATCCGGCCGCGTGCTGGCGCCCGGTGGTGGTGGTGTCGGGGGAGGAGCCGACCTACGCCGAGCGCACCGCCGACGACGCCGCGGCGTGGGGGGACGGCGATCGCATCGAGCGGTTCCTGGCCACCGATCCGACGGTGGCTGCCTCGATCGCCCGCTCGATCGCGGCGGCCCGCGACAACGCCCGGTCGATCCGCGAGGTGGTGTCGCTCGAGACGTGGGAGGCGGTCAACGCGCTGTACCTTTGGGCCGGCAGCCCCGAGGCCGCGCGGGCGTTCGCCGACGGCCGCTACGGCTACTACCGCCACGTCCGCGACGCCACCCAGCTGGTGCTCGGCCTGATGCGGTCGACGATGCTGCACGACGAGCCGCTCGACTTCATCTGGCTGGGCGTGATGCTCGAGCGGGTCAGCCAGACCGCCCGCATCCTCGACGTCCAGCACCACGCCTTCACCTCGGTGGCCAACCGCCACGAGGTGGTCGAGACCGGCCTGTGGCTGTCGCTGCTCCGCTCGCTGTCCGGGTTCGAGCCGTTCATGAAACAGAACCAGGGCCGGGTCGACGCCGCGGCGGTGGCCCGCTTCCTGGTACGCGAGACCCGGTTCCCGCGCTCGATCGCCTACTGCGTCCATGCCGCCCACCAACGGCTAGCGGCGATCCGGCCGCCGACGGCCACCGATCTCCCCGGCGGCGTGACCCTGGCGCGGCTGGCCGCGCTCGACGCGCGGGTGGCCGGTCTCGACGACGAGCTGCGCGGCCCAGCGGTCCACCGGCTCCTGACCGAGGTGGTCGACGCCATCCACGACGCTTGCGACTCGCTCGGCAAGGAGCTGCTCGGCTATGGACCTCGCCCCCCTCCGCTCCTCCCTGGTCGTGCTCGCGGTCGGCCTGGCGAGTTGCGCTGACGACCGCCACCCCCCGGGCTGGGCCGCGCCGCCGACGGTCGCCACCCTGGCCGAGCCGACCGCCGCGCCCCCGCCACCGCCGCCCGCCACGGCGACGACCGGCCCCGAGGCCGATCCGCGCGCCGGGTTCATCCGCACCCGCTACCGCAAGCACGAGTACCGGGTGCCGATGCGCGACGGGGTCCACCTGTTCACCCAGGTGTTCGTGCCGATCGACGCCGGCCCGGGCAAGCGCTACCCGCTTCTGATCACGCGCACGCCGTACACCGTGGCCCCCTACGGCAGCGACCGCTACCCCGACAGCCTCGCGCCGGCCATCGACCTCGAGCGGGCCGGCTATATCTTCGTCCAGCAAGACGTGCGCGGCAAGGGCCTGTCCGAGGGCGACTTCGTCGACATGCGGCCGCACATCGCCGCCAAGCGCGGCACCCAGACCGACGAGTCATCCGACGCCTACGACACCATCGCCTGGCTATTGGCCCACGTGCCCGAGCACAACGGCAAGGCCGGGATGTGGGGCATCTCGTATCCCGGGTTCTACGCCGCGGCCGCCGCCATCGACGCCCACCCGGCGCTGGCGGCGGTGTCGCCCCAGGCCCCGTGCCTCGACTGGTGGCTCGGCGACGACATGCACCGCCACGGCGCCTTCGCGCTGCAAGAGGCGTTCACGTTCTTCTCGCGCTTCGGCCGCACCCGCAACGGGCCCAGCGCGGCCGAGGGCGCCGCGGTGTGGCCGCCGTTTCCGTGGGGCACGCCGGATCCCTACGCCTACTTCCTCCGGCTCGGCCCGCTGGCTGCCGTCGACGCCTCGGTCCTGGGCGGCGAGGTGCCGTTCTGGCGCGACCTGGTCGCGCACCCCAACTACGACGCATTCTGGCAGGCCCGCAACCACAGCCCGTACCTGACCGGGGTGACGCCGGCGGTGCTCACCGTCGGCGGCTTCTACGACGCGGAGAACGCCTACGGCGCGCTCAACACCTACCGCGCCATCGAGGCCGGCCGGGCCCGCGGCGCCAACACCATGCTGATCGGACCGTGGCGACACCACGGCTGGGACCGCGGCCCGTCGGCCACGCTGGGCGACGCCGATTTCGGCTTCGACACCTCGACCATCTACCCGCCGACCATCCTGGCCTTCTTCGAGCACAACCTGAAGGGCGCGCCCGATCCCAAGCTGGCCGAGGCCATCGTGTTCGAGGCCGGCGCCAACCGGTGGCGACAGTTCTCCAGCTGGCCGCCGCCCGGCGCGCGCCCGCACACCCTCTACCTCCAGCCCGGCGGCGGCCTGGCCGACGCGCCACCGGCGGTCGCCGGCGTCGACGAATACCTGGCCGATCCAGCCCACCCGGTGCCGTACACGTCGGCGCTCACCACCACCTGGATGACCGCGGGCTTCATGGCCGAGGACCAGCGGCCGATGTCGCGCCGCCCCGACGTGGTGACCTTCACTGGCGCGCCCCTCGAGCGCGACCTGACCGTGGCCGGGCCGATCACCGTGGAGCTGACCGTGGCGACCACCGGCACCGACGCCGATTGGGTGGTCAAGCTGGTCGACGTGGCGCCGGCGATCCTGCCGGGCCAGACCGCTGACGAGCCCGGCGCGCGCGCCGGCCTGGAGCTGCTGGTGCGGGGCGAGCCGATGCGCGGCCGCTACCGCGACGGCAACCAGACCCCGACCCCGTTCGTGCCGGGCCAGCCGACCACGGTCCGGTTCACCATGAACGACGTGCTCTACACCTTCGGCCGCGGCCACCGCGTGATGATCCAGATCCAGTCGAGCTGGTTCCCGTTCGTCGACCGCAACCCGCAGACCTTCGTGCCCTCCATCTTCGCGGCCACCGCCGCCGACTACGTCAAGGCGACCCAGCAGATCCACAGCGGGGGCGATCACCCGAGCCGCATCGAGCTCACCATCCTGCCCGCCGCCGACGAGTGATCGCGTAGAGTGCCGCCGTGCCCAACCTCCTGGCCATGTCGTTCGAGGGCGAGCTGGCGCCTTCGTTCGACCTGCGCTGCCTCGCCCCGGGGCGGACGCTGCCCGACGGCTGGGGGTTCGGCTTCTACCCGGGCGGCGAGCCGTCGGCGGTCGTGCTCAAGGAGCCGGCCCCGCCGCAGGACTCCATCCGCAGCCAGCTGGCCCGGGCCTGGGAGCACCTCGAATCCTCGCTCTTGCTGATGCACATCCGCGCCGCCACCTGGGGCGCCATCAGCGACGCCAACACCCAGCCGTTCATGCGGACCTGGGGTCGGCGCGACTGGCTGTTCTGCCACTCGGGCAGCCTGACCAGGCGCCCTCCCGACGAGGGCGGCCGGTTCGAGCCGGTCGGGTCGACCGACACCGAGCAGCTGTTCTGCACCCTGCTCAGCCGGTTCGCCGAGCGCGGCTGGAAGAGCCTGGCCGAGGTCGATCTGGCGCTGGTGCGGGGCTGGCTCGACGCGCTCGACGACGGCGGCCTGACGGTGGCCCTCGCCGACGGCCGCGACCTGGTGGTCTACGCCGATCGCGACGTGCCCGGCACGCTGTACCTGGGCACCATCGCCCCGCCCTACGACCGCGCCGCGTTCGGCGACGACGACGTCGTGCTCGACCTGGGCGCCCGCGGCACCAAGAGCCGCAAGGGCGTCATCGTGTCGTCGACCCCGATGGCGGCGACGCCGTCGGGCGACGGCAGCGGCGAGCCGGCCGCCATCACCTGGACCCAGGTCCCGCCCGGCACGCTGCTGGTCATCCGCCAGGGCGCGGTCATCGCCCAGCACGACGCGCCGCCGGCGGCCACGCCCGACACGCCGCCCGACCCGACGGCGCCCGCCGCGGCCGCCCGCACCAACCTGGTCGCGCCGGCGGTGCTCAGTCGCGCCGCCAGCGCCCGGATCAAGCTGGCCCAGCCCCGGGTGTTCCAGGTCCGCCACCGCACGACGTACCGGTACGACAAGCCGATCGAGCGCTCGACCCACCTGCTGCGGGTCACCCCGCGCCACGATCGCCGCCAGGAGCTCTTGGCCTACAATCTGTCGGTGTCGGTGCCGGGTCAGGCCATCGACTTTGACGACGTGTTCGACAACCGGGTCCGCCGGCTCCACCTCGACACCCCGTGGACCGAGATGGTGATCGAGGCGGTGTCGACGGTGCGAGTGTCCGACGTGTCGCCGCTCGACTTCCGCGCGCTCAAGGATCGCTCGACCATCCCGCTGGTGTGGATGCCGTGGCAACGCCAGATCATGGCGCCCTACCTGCTGCCGCCCGAGCTGCCCGAGACCCAGCTCGACGAGCTGACCGAGTACGCGATGACGTTCGTCAAGCGCAACGACTTCGACCTGCTCGACACGCTGCTCGACATCAACGCCACCATCTTCACCGAGTACGCCTACCGCCAGGGCACCACCACGTTGGCGACCACGCCGTTCGACGTCTACGTCAACCGCCGCGGCGTGTGCCAAGACTTCACCAACCTGTTCATCTGCCTGGCCCGCCTGCTGGGCGTGCCGGCCCGCTACGTGTGCGGCTACGTCTACTGCGGCCCGCGCGCCACCTCCGACGCCGCCCGCGCCAACGCCGCCCAGAGCGAGGCGTCCCACGCCTGGGTCCAGCTGTACCTGCCCGAGGTCGGCTGGAAGGGCTTCGACCCCACCAACGGCATCCTGACCCAGACCGAGCACGTCCGCGTCGCGGTCGGGCGCAACTACCTCGACGCCACGCCGACCTCGGGCACGATCTACGTCGGCGGCGGCCTCGAGACGCTGACCATTGACGTCCGGGTCGACGACGTCGGCGACGCGTGAGCCCGACCCGCACGGTCCACTGCGGTGACGGCGTCGCGTTTTTGGCCACGCCGCTGCCGGCCGACGCCGCCATCGTCACCTCGCTGCCCGACCACTCGGAGCTGCCCGGCCTGGGCGTCGACGGCTGGCGGACCTGGTTCGTGGCGACGGTGGCCGCGGCGTGCCGGGCGGTCGCCGACGACGCGGTGGCGGTGTTCTTCCAGACCGACGTCAAGCACGATGGTCGGTGGATCGACAAGGGCTACCTGGTCCAGCGCGGCGCCGACGAGGCCAAGAGCCACCTGCTGTGGCACAAGATCGTGTGCCGGGCGCCGGCCGGGACGGTGACGTTCGGCCGCCCCGCCTACGCCCACCTGATCTGCGTCAGTCGGGGGCTGCGCCTCGCCACCGGCCAGGCCTCGGCCGACGTGCTGCCGACGCTGGGCGCCATGCCCTGGGCGCGAGCCATGGGCGCCGACGCCTGCACCGCCGTGGCCCGCTTCCTGGTCGACCACACCGCCTGCCGGACCGTGATCGATCCGTTCTGCGGGGTCGGCACCATGCTGGCGGTGGCCAACGCCGCGGGCCTCGACGCGATCGGCGTCGAGCTGTCGGCCAAGCGAGCCGCCCAGGCCCGGGCCCTGGCAGTGGTCGACCTCGATCGCCGTCGGCGCCGGCCCCGGTAGCTGCGCGCTCAACGCCCGCGCTCGGCCCGAAAACCAGGCCGCCGACGCGGACGGCGTCGGCGGTACCAGCGCTAGCAGCTCGGGGCGATCAGCCCGGCCACATCGAGCAGTCTTCGACCAGGCTCGGATCGAAGCGCACCGACCACTTGAAGATGTACCCGTTGTCGATGCCCCAGCGGTCCTCGACCCGGATGGTCCAGTCGCCGTTGAGCGGGCAGCCGAGCAAGTTCGACATGGGGTCGCTGGTGCTGTAGTCGCCCGAGGGCAGCGCGACGTGGGTGCCCACCGGCACGAGCTGGGTGGGGTGGTTGTTGGCGAAGGTGATCCACGGCTCCCAGGTCGCCGTCGGCGCCCAGCAGTAGTCCCACCCGGTGCCCGGCACCGGGACCGCGCTGGTGTCGGAGTCGTTGGCCTCGCCGACGTACACCTCACCGCCGGTGCGGCCCTGGAAGCCCGACAGCGCGATGGTGGTGCCGTTGGGGCAGCGCAGCGCCACCGTCAGGTCGCGCAGCCACGAGTGCTCCATGGTCACGCACACGCCGAGGAGCTTGGTGATGTCGGTCAGCGTCTGGCCAGGGGTGAACCCGGTGAAGTTGATCGAGTTCTCGTACCCGGCGCAGGTCCCGGTCGCGTCGCACGCGCCGTCGGGCAGCGGCAGCGGCTGCCCCTCGACGTTCTGCAGCTGGCCGCAGTTCGGGTTCGAGCAGTGCATGTCCGCCGAGCAGTCCGAGTCGTCGCAGTCGCCGATGCCGTCGCAGTCGTCGTCGATGCCGTTGTTGCAGACCTCGGGCATCGGGTTCGGACAGTTCTGCGGCGGCGCGTCGATCTCGATGGTCGCGGCGTCGACCCGCGGGGTGTCGTCGTCGTCACCGTTGCCCCCCGCCGAAGGACCACACGCACCGGCCGCCACGGCGCCGAACGCCAGGGCCAACAGTCCGGGGGTGGAGACAAACTTCATGAGCTGAGAAACGGGCTTCACGTTGGACCTCGTTAGGCTGGGATGAGCCGCGATGTGAACATATTCGGTAGCCCACGCATACCCCAAAGTCACCCACCAGCGCCGAAATCGTCACGCCGCCGCCGCGCTTACCTCACTGCTGCCGGGCGCGATCACCCGCGGGGCCGCACGCGGCGCTACTGTCGAAGGGCGTGGCCGACTCCAGCAATCCTCGGACGATCTTGCTCGCCGGCACCCCGGACGGGACGGGGATCGGCCCGGGCAACAACCTGGGCGACCGGTTCGACCCGGGCGCGGTGATCGGCGTCGGCGGCATGGGCGAGGTCCGGGCCGCGGTCGACCAGGAGGTGGGGCGGCCCGTCGCCATCAAGCAGGTCGCCGAAAACACGCCGCCTGGCCAACGCCGCATCCTCATCGCCGAGGCCCGCCTGCAGGGCCGCCTCGACCACCCGGCGATCCCCCCGGTGTACGACCTGGGCGTCGTCGACGGGCGCCCGGCCTTCGCGATGCGGCGGGTGACCGGCGCGACCCTGGGACAGCATCTTGCCAACCGGCGCCGGGACGCGGCGCGGCTGGGCCTCGACCGCGTGGTCGAGCGGTTGCTGCGCGCGTTCGTCTCGGTGTGCCACGCCGTCGACCATGCCCACCAGCGCGGGGTCGCCCACTGCGACCTCAAGCCGGGCAACATCATGCTCGACGACGACGACCGCGTGTACGTCATCGACTGGGGCGTCGCGACCACCTTCGGCGACGGCACCGACGGCAGCCAGCGCCGCGCCGGCGGCACCCTCGGCTACATGGCGCCCGAGCAGCTCGACGCGACCGTCGCCCTCGACGGGCGCGCCGACGTGTACGCGCTGGGCTGCATCCTGTTCGAGATCCTGGCCGGCGAGCCGTTGCACCCGCGCGGCGACGGGCTCCTGCAGTCGGTCCTGCGCGGCGCGGTCGATCGGCGGCCGTCCCAGCGGGCCCCGGACGCCGGCATCCCGCCGGCCCTCGACCGCATCTGCGAGCGCGCGACCCACCAGGCGCCGGCCGACCGTTACCCCCAGGCCGCCGCGCTGGCCGACGACCTCACCGACTGGATCGACCGGACCCGCGACCTGGCCGCCCAGACCGCGCGGGCCGAGGCCCACCACCAGCGGGCCCGCGAGGCGGCCCGGGATCCAACCCGCCGCGCGGTCGCGCTGGCCGAAGCCGGCCGCGCCTTGGCGCTGGCGCCTGACGACGCCGACGTCGTCGCGCTGGTGCGAGATCTGCTCGCGGGCGACGACCTGTCGCCCGGTGCCGAGGCCGAGCTGGCCGCGATCAACGACCAGACCGATCGCCGCGTCGCCCGCGCGGCGGCGTGGTCGCACCTCGGCTTCCTGTTGTTCCCGGTCGCGCTGCTGCTCCAGGGCGGCGCCTCGCCGACCATCGTCCTGGCCACCCTCGCCTCGTGGGCGGCGCTCGAGGGGCTGGCGCTCGCGGCCGCTCGCGGGCGCGGGCCGCGGGCGTGGCCGTGGTGGAGCGTCGGGCTGTTGGTCGTCCAATCGACGCTCTACGCGCGCTACCTGGGGCCGTTCACGATCGCCCCGGCGATCGGCGCACTGGCGTGCGCCGGCGCGCTGCTGCACCCCCGCATCGGCAAGGTGGCCCTGGTCGTGCCGCTGCTCGCCGCGCCGGCGCTGGTGGCGCTGCTGCTGGAGTGGACCGGCGCATGGTCGCGGACCCTGGCGGTCACGGCCGACGGCATCACCCTGGGCTCGGCGGTGTCGGCGGTCGGCCCGACGACCACGCTGTGGACCCTGCTCGTCATCGCCGTCTCCATCCAGCTGGTCGGCGCGGCCATCGGCCACCTGGTCGCCGCCCCCGCCCACGCCGCCCGACGCCAGCTGGCGGCCCAGGTGTGGCACCTCGAGCAGCTGGTCGGCGCGTCGGCCCGCGGAGGCGGCGCGACGTGATCGACGACGCGACGATGATGGCGGCCACCGCCGAGGTCGACACCGGCCCGGCGCTCCTGCCCGACGATGGCCCGCGCTTCGTCGCCAGCCGGCCGCGCCGCGACGGCGAGCGCGACCACCTCGACGCGCTCGACCGCCGCCTCGATCGTCCGGTCGCGGTCACCCGCAGCGCCCGCCCGCTGTCGCCCGACGGCGTGGCGCGGTTCCTGCGCGGCGCGCGCATCGCCGGCCGGCTCGAGCACCCCGGCGTGCCGTGCATCCTGGCCCTGGGCGTCGACGACGACGGCCACGGGTTCTTCGTCGAGCCGCGCCGCCGGACCGTGCCCCTCGCGGCGTGGTGCCGCGGCGCCGGCCCCGACGGCCCGCCCACCCTCGGCCGCCGACTGTCGGCCTTCGTCGACGTGTGCCGCGCCATCGCGCACGCCCACCGGCTCGGCGTCGTGCACGGCACCCTGACCGCGGAGGTCGTCGATCTCGGCGAGGGTGGCGAGCCTCGGGTCGGCGGGTGGGATCACGCCACCGTCGAACCCGACGGCCCGATCGCCCAGGCCGATCTCGGCGCCGCCGTGGCCGCGCGCCAGCCCACCATCGACGACGATCGCGCGGCCCTGGTCGAGCTGCTCGAGCTGGTCCTCGGCGACGACCGCGACGCCGCGCCCGAGCTGGCCGCGCTGCTCGACGCCGCCCACGATGCCCCGGCGGTCGCGGTCATGATCGCCCGCGTCAACGACTACCTCGACGGCGAGCGAGATCTGGCCCTGCGCGCCGTCATGGCCGCCCAGCTCACCACCACCGCCAAGGCCGCCGTCGCCCTGGGCGGCGCCAACCAGGAGCAGGCCCTGCGCCTGGCCCGGCGCGCCCTCGCCCTCGACCCCCGGTCCGATGACGCCGCCGCCATCGTGGCCCGCCTGTTGGTCGAGCTGCCCGACCCGCTCCCGCCGGCGGCGGCAGCCGCCGTCGCCCGCAGCGACGAGCGCGTCATCCAGCGCATCGGCGTCGGCATGATCGCCGCGTTCGGCGCGTTCTTTCTGTACGCCCCGCTGATGCTCATCCAGGGCGTGCGCTCGCCGGTGACCGCCGCCCTCATCACCGTCATGACCGGCGTCATGCTGGTGTGGGCCATCCGCTGGCAGCGGCGCGGCCCCCACGTCTTCACCTGGCCGCCCATGCTCGGCGCCGCCGCCATCCTCACCCTCTACGCCCAGACCTACGGCCCGTTCGTCAACGCACCGGCCCAGGCCGCGCTGGCCACCATGGCCGTCATGTTCTTCCCGCGCCACCCGCGGTCCGCCCTCGTCGTCGGCACCTTCGCCATCCCCGTCGTCGGCACCTTCGCCCTCGAACAGCTCGGCTGGCTCCACCAGACCACCCGCGTCGTCGCCGGCCGGGTCGCCATCGACTCCCACGTCGTCGCCACCGAGCCCGTGGCCACCTACGCCGGCCTCGTCTTCGTCGCCGTCGTCCTGGTCATCGTCGCCGGCGCCATGGCCGGCTTCCTCACCGCATCCCAGCGCCGCCACACCCGCGCCCTCCTCGCCCTGTCGTGGAAGATTCGCGCCCTCACCGCCCCGCTCAGTCGCCCCCCGACCGATCGCGAGACTTCGCCACCACCCACTTGACGCCGCCACCTACCTGTGGCAAATACCCCTCCACGTCAGACAGCTGACGCACCCTGATGCGGGGTGGAGCAGCCTGGTAGCTCGTCGGGCTCATAACCCGAAGGTCGTAGGTTCAAATCCTACCCCCGCTACGAACGATAGTCTCCGGGATGCCAAGTTCTTGATTTAACTTGGCATTTTGGTTTTCGGCGACCAGAGCCAGAGGAGCGACCGCCCCGCGGAGCTCGAACCCGCCGCCGGCGCGCCGGGCCACGCGGATCTCGCCGTCCTTGAGCCAGCGGCGTAGCCGCGCCTGGCCCTCCTCGGGATCGCCGGCCAGGAGCTTGTCCAGGCGGAAGACCGCCGCGGTGATCTCGTCGAGGCTCGGCAGCCGGAGCGGCTCCTGCGCCTCCCGGTGCAGCCGCTCGATCGCCGCCCGCTCGGACTTCGCCTGGACCTCCAGGTCGCGCAGGGTGGAGACGACGTATTCGGAGCGGTCGCCGTCGGCGATGAACCCGACCAGGCCCTTCAGCCGTTCCTCGGTCCGCTTGAGCCGATCGCGCCGATCCTTCAGCTCGGCGTCCATGCCCTTGGAGTAGTCGCGCAGCCGCTCGGCGATCGTGCGGCGCACCTCGGCGATGCGCGCCGGGCTCTGGATCTGCCCGCGGATCGCGTCGAGCACCACGGTGCGCAGGTCAGGCTCGCGCGCCTTCAGGTCGTTGGCGCAGGTGCCCTTGCTGTGGTGCGTGCCGCAGCGGTACCAGCGCTGTCGGCCGCCGTAGATCGTCATCGGCCCGCCGCACTCGTCGCAGTACAGGAGCCCCGACAGCAGGTACGTGCAGCGGCGCGGCGTCACCACGCGCTCGGGGGCGCCGTCGCCGCGCTTGGTGTACTTGCGGTGCACCGCGCGCAGCCGGGTCTGGACCTCGGCCCAGGTCTCGGCGTCGATGATGCGCAGCTCGGGGCGCTCCACGGTGATCACGTCCTCGGCAGCGCGGGCGCGGGGCCGGCGCTTGTTGGTGCCTGGCACCTTCACCCACTGCCGCTCCTTGAAGCGCCAGGTCCCCGCGTAGCGCTCGTTGTACAGCATCGCGCGGATGGTCGACAGGCCCCAGCCGAAGCGCTTGTGGCGCGACCCGGCGCGCGGCGAAGGGATGCCCTCGACGTTGAGCGCGCGGGCGATCCGGTTGAGCGCACCGCCCTGGCGGTAGTCCTCGAAGATGCGCCGCACGATCGCGGCCTCGGCCGGCTCGATCGCGATGGTGTTGCCGATGGCTCGGCCGTGGGCGTCCACCTCGGGGCGGGTGCAGAAACCGAACGGCACGCCACCGGTGGCCTTGCCGGCGAGCGCCCTGCCCTCCAGCCCGCGCAGCGTCTTGTCGCGCAGGTCGTCGAGGTACATGTCGGCCAGCATGCTCTTGACCGCGAAGTTCAGCTTCGCGTGCTTGGCGCTGGTGTCGATGCCGTCGGCGAGGCTCACCAGCGGCACGCCGGCGAACTGCAGCCGCTTGAAGATGTGCGCGGCGTCACCCATGTCGCGCGACAGCCGCGACACGTCCTCCGTGATGATGACGTCGATGCTTCCGGCCTCCACCGCCTGCATCATCGACTCGAGCCCCGGCCGCGCCATGCTGGCGCCCGACATCGCGTAGCCGGCGAACACCGCAGCCCGTGTCGGGTCGCCGCCAGCCCGCTTGATCGCCTCGCGCGCCCGCCGCGCCTAGTCCTCGATGCTCGCCTCGCTCTGCAGCTCGGACGAGTACCGCGCGTAGATGGCGACCCGTCCCGTCACGACCTTCGGATGCATGTCCCTACTCCTCGCCCCGTGGGCTCTCGCTCGATTGCTGCGGCCTGGTGTGAAGCTCCCAGGCCAGCTCGATCAGGTACGCGACCAGCTCACTGTCGCGCCGGTCGCGATCGTCGGCCGGTACCGCGGCCGGCGGCGGGTCGTCGACCAGCTGAGCGGCTGACACCGGGTCGGGGTGGCGCTTCATCGCGCAGCCCCAGGTGGTGCATGAGCACGATCGTGGTGAAGGAGGACACCGACCGCGCGTCGGCCTCGGCCGCCCGCTCGAGCGCGGCCTTGACCGCCTTCGGCAACCGGATCGTCAGCGAGGCGTCCCTCTCCATGCACGTGAATGTAAGACAACGCGCCCGCACCGACAAGGCCGATCATCGCCGCCTCCCCCGCGGCGCACACCCTCGCGCGCTGGCGCCGATCGCGCCGTGGTACGCTCGGGCACGTGGCGACGGACGGTGACGACGAAGAACTCGAGGTTGCCCCGCCGCGTGTGCGTCCGGTGCGCATGGTGGTTGCTGGCGTGCTCGGCGCCCTGGCCTTGCTCGGCGCGTTCATGTCGTGGTTCGTAATCCACCCGTCACATCCGCCGCCCGAAGCGCAGGGCAGCGCGGCGGTGATCGGTCGGTCGCTGACCCCGTTCGTGGCGTGGACGTGCCTTGTCATGTGCGGGCTGGTCGCGGTCGTTTCGGCGATCACGCTCGCGATGGCGCTACGCGAAGCCCGGGCGGCGCGCGCATCATCGCCGCCCTGACGCGCGTGGTGACGGGCGGAGCGAATCACTGCCGCCTCCCACCCGACCCGCGACCAGCCGGAGCAACCGGAGGCGCCACGAATGCGATCCGCATGGGCGCCATGGGCGACCGTGCCGGGGCCGCCGCCGGCGGCGCCGGGTCGTCCTTCGGGAGCATGGTCGTCAGCTTGGCGATCAGAAGATCGTAAGCGATGTGTGAACCCCACGTAGCGCCGCGCCGGGCCATGCGGTAGGCGCTCGGCGGTCAGGCCTGCGGGGGAGCAGGCGGATCGAGCGCCGGCGGCACCTCGAAGCTCGCAATCGGCTGGTCGAGCTCGTCTTGATTGAGCCGGGCGCGGGTGGCGCGCCAGTGCGCGGGGGCGAGCTCGAGGTAGCGCTCACGCGGCCAGTAGGGCAGCACGCGCAGAACCTCGTCGAGGTAGGCGAACGGCTCGATGCCGTGGAGCCGGCACGAGGCGAGCAGGCTGAAGAGCGCGGCGGCGGCCTCGGCGTGGGTGTCGCTGCCGTAGAACAGCCAGTTCTTGCGGCCGACGACGATCTTGCGCAAGGCGCGCTCAGCGCGGGTGTTGTCGAGAGGGACGTCGCCGTCGTCGAGGACGCGGCGCAGCTCGGCTTCCTGGTTGGACGCGTAGCCGAGCGCCCTGGTGGCGAGATTGCGGCCGGGGGTGGCGTCCCGGGCGCTGCACACCCAGGTGAAGAACTCGTCCATCAGCGGACGCAGGTGCTCAGCCGCTTCGTCGTCGGCTGGATGGTCGCGACCAAGGAGAGCAAGCACCTCGCGGCTCAGCTCTTCGCCGAGACCATCGCGCGTCACGGCGTCGAGCCCGGCCTCCACGTTCACTCCGACCGCGGCTCCGCGATGAAGAGCGACACCCTCGCGCAGCTGCTCGACTCGCTCGGTGCCTCGCGCACCTTCAGCCGGCCGCGCGTCTCCAACGACAACCCGTTCAGCGAGGCCCAGTTCAAGACCCTCAAGTACCAGCCCGACTACCCGGGCCGCTTCGAGTCATCACTCCACGCCCGCGCCTGGCTCAGCTCGTTCTTCGCCTGGCACAACGACGACCACCACCACTCGAGCCTCGCGCTGTTCACGCCCGCCGAGGTGTTCGATGGCCGCGTCGTCACCATCGCCGCCATTCGACAGGTCGCGCTCGATGCGGCGTACGCCGCGAACCCGGCGCGATTCCCGAACGAGCCACCGCGCGTCCGCATGCCGCCGGCGGTCGTCAACATCAACCCCGTGGTGGTCGAGGCCGTCGCTGTCGTTGGCCATCCAGCATCGAGCGGCGTGGCAGCGGCCGCGGTCGCCGCATAGAAGTCACACGCCCACTGTCTCAAACGCGTTGACACGTTCCGCCGCGTGGTGGCATCACGCGATCGGCATGGGCATCGAGCGAGGCCACGGGAACCTGTTGACTGCCGACGTCGAGGCGCTGGTAAACCCCGTCAACACCGTCGGAGTCATGGGCAAGGGGCTGGCCCTGCAGTTTCGCGAGGCGTTCCCCGAGGCGTTCACGGTGTACGCGCAGGCCTGCAAGGTCGGCGAGGTCGTGGTTGGGCGCATGCACATCGTGCAGCGCCAGGCGTCGCCGCGCATCATCGTGAACTTCCCGACCAAGGAGCACTGGCGGAGGCCGTCGCAGCTCGCCTACGTGCGTGACGGCTTGCGTGACCTGATCCTGCAGATCCAGACGCTGCGGATTCGCTCGATCGCGGTGCCACCCCTCGGCTGCGGCAACGGCGGCCTGGACTGGGCGGAGGTGAAGCCGCTGATCGTCGCGGCGTTCGCGGAGGTGCCCGACGTCCGCGCCGTCGTCTTCGAGCCCGGCACGTCGACCGTGGTGACCTGAGCCCGCCGGGGCAAGCGCCGGCGATCAGCGCGCGGCCGCTCCCCCGCCAGGCCGCCCCCACTCACGGGGTTGCCTGCGGCGCCTTGACCCCACGCAGCGAACGCTGGACCATCCGGGGATGCAGGAGCCTCGGCTGAGGGCGCAGCTACGCGCCGACGGCAAGCCCTGGCGCCCGAGTCGGACGGTGGGCGCCGGACGGTTGGCCGGGTTCGAGATCAGCTACCAGCGCGCCGATGGCGCCCTGTGGCAGCGGCTGATGACGGCCGGCGTGCCGGTGCGGGTGAGTTGCTCGGTGTCGGTGTCGGTCGCGGCGTTCGAGCGCGCGGTCGGCGGCCGGCCCGGTGCGTACCTGCTGATCCCGGTGGACCGGGACGGCCGCCGATGCGGCAACATCACGGATCCGCTCTTTGTCGGCGACGACGGTCAGCTGGTCCTCGAGGTGCCACCGCCGGGAGCGTCGCCCGTGCTCCTGCCGGTGCGCGACCGTGGAGCGGCGGTCCAGCCCGACGATGTCGGGCCGAGCGACGACGCGGTGACCGACGCACCCGACGACGGCACGCCGCTCGGGTAAGGCCGCGGCCGGCAGCGGTCACGGCCGCGCTGGCAAGACCGTGCCGTCGAAGTCGCGCCACGGCGGATCCTGGTCGCGGCGGTCGCGCAGGCGCACGACGGTGGCCGCGGCGGCGTCGCTGGGGTCGGCGACGTCGACCTGGCGCGTGTGCCAGCCGGCGGGGACGGCCGGGCCGGTCCAGTCGTACAAGGCCTGGGCATCGGCCGGCGCCAGGTTCACGCAGCCGTGGCTGCGCGGGCCGCCGAAGCCGTCATGCCAGTAGGCTCCGTGGAGGGCGAAGTTCTTGCGGAAGCCCATCGACCACGGCACGTCGGCGACGTCCCAGTGCTGGGCCGAGGTGACGGGGCTGCGCATCCGGGTCCGGACCTGCTTGTCGCGGATGAGATAGACGCCGATGGGGGTGCGGTACTTCTTGCGGCCGGTCGATACCAGCGTCGCGTACACCGGCGTGGTGCCCTCGTAAGCGACCAGCACCTGGTGGTCGAGGTCGACGTCGATCCAGCGCGCGTCGGCGGCCACCCCGGCCGGCGGGGCGGTCCGGGTGGCGACGCGCAGGCGCGCGGTCTCGACCCACTCGTCGACGCCGATCCGGGTCCACCGCCGCCCCGGCTCGAGCACCGGGACCAGCGCCCGTCGATCGAGCCGCCGCACGACCGCGCCCCGCCGCGCCGGGGTCGCGCGCACCGGGACGTCGCGCTGCTTGGCCTCGGGGACGACCCAGGCGAAGGGCCACTGCGGCGGCGGCTCGACGCGCGGATCGAAGCCACGCCAGGTGGTCGGGGTCTTGCCGATGAGATCGCGCGCCGCGATGTAGCCCTGATCGGTCTTGCGGTAGGTCACGCCGTCGACGGTGACCTGGGCGTCACGCACTGCCACGAACGTCGTGCCGGGCACGTTCGAGGTCGGCGTTCCGGCGCGCACCGCGGCGACGGTGGCGTAGACGTCAGCGCCCGGGTTGCGCACGTCGGCGTAGCGCCCGAGCGGCACGTCGACGGTCGCGGTCGGCGCGAGCTCGCTGGGCCGGACGTCGGTGGCGCACACGAAGCCCCGCGGCGCCAGCGCGAGCCAGGCGCGGCAGCGTCGGTCGCCGGGGATGATGGCGGTCCACGCCACGCGGGCGTCGCGGGCCAGGGCGCCGACGACGCGCTGCCGCCGCGGCGCGGCCCAGATCTTGGACGACCGGCCGGCGCTCACCGACTGCGTGGCGGGGGCCCAGCCCAGCGTGGTCAGGCTGACGCCGCCGGCGGCGTCGTCATCGGCGCGCGCGGCCCCGGCCAGGACCATCAGCGTGATCAAGCATGTCGGGCAGCGTCGCACACCGATCAACCTACCCTGCCCCGTCGACGCGGGCCACTTCCCGGCGTGGTCGTCGGGGCGGCCCCGAGCCTGCGCACCTGTGCGTCGGATGATACAACGCCGCGGTGCACCCGACCGCCGCCCTCCTCGACGCTGACCTGGCCCGCCTGGCGGCCGCGCTCTCGACCGCCGCCGGCGAGCTGTCCGGTGGCCGCACCCTCGAGCTCATCGAAGGCCTCCGGGACCAGGCGATCGCGCAGCGGACCACCCCCACGGCCGCGGGCCAGGCGGCGCTGACCGCGCGGCTGCGCGAGCTGGACCTGGACGACCTGGAGGACGTCGGGCGGGTGTTCACCCACTGGTGCCACCTGATGAACACCGCCGAGGAGCAGCAGCGCATCCGGGTGCTGCGCAGCCGCGACGACGCGCCCGACGGCGTGTTGCCGGCGGTGCGCGCGATGCGCGACGCCGGGATGACCGCGGACGACGTGGCGGCGCTGTTCGAGCGAGCGCTGGTCATGCCGGTGCTCACCGCGCACCCGACCGAGGCCCGGCGGCGCTCGGTGCTCGACCACCTGAGCGAGGTCGCGGGCCTCCTGGATCTGCTCGAGCGGCCGCTGGGCGGGCCGGCCCAACGCGACGCCACGCTCGACGTGATCGCCGAGGTGCTGGCGCTGCTGGGCACCGAGGAGTCGCGCACCCGCAAGCCGACCCCGGCCGACGAGCTGGAGGCTGCGCTCGAGGTGTTCCGGCGCACCCTGTTCGAGGTGACCGCCGACGTCTACGACGACCTCGAGGACGCGCTGGCGACGGTCTACCCCGAGCGCAGCTGGCGGGTGCCGACGTTCTTCCGCTGGGGCACGTGGGTGGGCGGCGATCGCGACGGCAACCCCAACGTCCGCGCCCACATCACCCGCGCGGTGTTCGAGCGCCAGCGCACGGTGATCCTCGACCGCTACCTGGAAGACGTGGCGGCGCTGGGCCGCTCGCTGTCGGTGTCGGCGCGGCGCGGCCTCGACCCCGCCGGCGTCGCCGAGCTCGAGGCCAGCCTGGTGCGCGACCGGACCCGGATGCCCGAGGTCGCCGCCCGGGCCCAGGACCGCGCGCGCTTCGAGCCGTGGCGGGAGAAGCTCTGGTACATGGCGGCCCGGCTGCGAGCGACCCGCGATCGCACCGACGGCAGCTACGTCGACGTCGGCGCCTACCGTCGCGATCTCGCGCTGCTCGAGCGCGCCCTCGACCAGGCCGGCTTCGGGCGCCTGGCCCGCGGGCTCGTGCGGCGGTGCCAGCGCCGCGCCGAGGTGTTCGGGTTCCACCTGGCCACGGTCGACATCCGCCAGCACTCGGCGGTCCACGAGCGGGTGGTCGACGAGCTGCTGGTCGCCCACGGCCGCCCCGGCTACCTGGCGCTCGACGAGGCCGGCCGGGTGCTGCTGCTGGGCGAGGTGCTGGCACGGCCGATGGCGCCGACCACCGAGCGGACCGGCCTGTCCGACGCCGCGCAAGATCTTCTGGGCACGCTCGACATGGTCGGCCGCGCCTGCCGCGAGCTGGGTCGCCGCGCCTGCGAGCGCTACGTGGTGAGCTTCACCAGCCAGCTGTCTGACCTGCTCGAGGTGGTGTTCCTGACCCGCGCCGCCGGCCTGGCCCCCGGCGAGGTCCGCCCGGTGCCGCTGCTCGAGCAGCTCGAGGATCTCGGGCACGCAGGCCAGCTGGCCCAGGCGATGCTGGCCAACCCGGTCATCCGCGGCGAGATCGGTGACGACCTGGAGGTGATGGTCGGCTACTCCGACTCCGGCAAGCAGGTCGGCTACGTGGCGTCAGCGGTGGCGCTGCAGCGAGCCCAGCTCGAGCTCGCCAGCGTGGCGCAAGCCGCCGGCGTGCTGTTGACGGTGTTCCACGGCCGCGGCGGCGCCATCGGCCGCGGCGGCGGGCCGGCCAGCGACGCGATCCGGGCGCAGCCGGTGGCGGCCCTGCGTGGCCGCATCCGGGTGACCGAGCAGGGCGAGACCGTCACCGCGCGCTACGCCCGGCCCGAGATCGCGCACCGCGACCTCGAGTTGACCCTGGGCGCGATCCTGCGCTCGGCGGCGGACCTCCACCGCGGCGCCGCCCTCGACGCCGATCCGGTGCTCGACGCCGCGGCGGCCACCTCGCTCACCGCCTACCAGCGCCTCACCAGCGATCGCGACCGCCTGGCCCGCTACACGCTGTCGGCCACGCCGATCCGCCAGGTCGGCAACCTGCCCCTGGGCTCGCGCCCCGCCTCGCGCAAGGCCGGCTTCTCCCTCGACGATCTGCGCGCCATCCCGTGGGTCTTCTCGTGGAACCAGAGCCGCCACGGCCTGCCCGGGTGGTTCGGGCTGGGCAGCGCCCTGGAGGGGCTGGCCGCGGTGGTCGGCGCCGACCAGGTGCCGGCGCTGGTGCGCGCGTCGCGGTTCTTCCGGGCCCTGGTGCGCAACGGAGAGCTGGCGATGATCCGCGCCGACATCGACGTGGCCCGCGAGTACGCCGCCCTGGCCGACCCGGCCGACGCCACGCTGTTCGCGCTCATCGAGGAGGAGTACCACCGCACCCGCCGCGCCCTCGCCGAGCTGGCCGGCGTCGACCTGAGCCTGGCCGACCGTCCCTACCTGGCCGAGTCGGTGCGCCGGCGCAACCCGTACATCGACATCCTGTCGCACGCGCAGATCGAGCTGCTGCGCCGGATCCGCACCGCCGAGGCGGCCGGCGACGCCGCCGACGTCGTCGAGCGCCTGCGGGCCGCGATCTTCACCACCATCAGCGGCATCGCGGCCGGGCTACAGACCGCGGGCTGAGCGCGCCGTCGCCGGGCTACTTCGCCGTGATCCAGCCGTCGGCCGTCAGCAGCTCGGCGGTCAGGACCGCGCCACCGGCCGCGCCGCGCACGGTGTTGTGAGACAGCGCGATGAAGCGCCAGTCGAACACCGCGTCGGGCCGCAGGCGGCCCAAGGTCACGGCCTGGCCGGCGCCCGCGTCGCGATCCAGCCGGGTCTGGGGGCGGTCGTCGTCCTCGAAGTACTGCAGGAAGGGCGACGGCGCGCTGGGCAGCGCCAGGCGCTGCGGCTTGCCGGCGTAGCCACGCCACGCCGCCAGGATCTCGTCCTTGCCGGGCTTGCGGGCGAACTCGACGAACACCGCGGCCAGGTGGCCGTCGGACACCGGCACCCGGATGCACTGCGCGGTGATGGTGGGCGCGTCGGCGGCCACGATGCGGCCGTCGACGATGGCGCCCCAGATCTTGCGCGGCTCCTGCTCGCTCTTCTCCTCCTCGCCCTTGATGTAGGGGATGACGTTGTCGACCATCTCGGGCCAGGTCGCGAAGGTCTTGCCGGCGCCCGAGATGGCCTGGTAGGTGCACACGGCGAGCCGGGTCGGGCCGAACGCCTTGAGCGGGTGGATGGCCGGCACGTAGCTCTGGATCGAGCAGTTGGGCTTGACCGCGACGAAGCCGCGGCGCACGCCGTGGCGCCGGCGCTGGGCTTCGATCACGCCGGCGTGATCGTCGTTGATCTCCGGGATCATCATCGGCACGTCCGGGGTCCACCGGTGGGCCGAGTTGTTCGACACCAGCGGCGTCTCGGCCCGGGCGTAGGCGTCCTCCAGCGCGGCGGTGGCGTCCTTGGCCATGTCGACCGCGCAGAACACGAAGTCGACCTGACCCGCGACGGTCGCCACGTCGCTGGCGTCGAGCACCGTCAGCCCCGCGGCAGCCGCCGGCACCGGGCTGGGCATCGCCCACCGGCCCTCGACCGCGGCGCCGTACGGCTTGCCGGCGGAGCTGGGGCTGGCGGCGACCGCGACCACCTCGAACCAGGGGTGCTCGGCGAGCAACGCCACGAAGCGCTGACCGACCATGCCGGTGGCGCCGAGGACTCCGACCTTGAGCTTGGGCTTGGACATCTCGCGGTGGAATCTAACCCCTCCCCGAGCGCGAGACCACCGGGACCCGGCGTCGCAACCCGGCAGCTCCCCCAGCCGGCCGCCGAATGTTGCGACCGCGGTGGGGCGCGGCGCGACCAACAGCCATGCACCGACTCATGTTCGCCGCGCTGACCATGACGACGCTGGCCGCCTGCGCCGACGACCAAGCGATCGACTCCGACGAGGCCGCGCGCCGGGCCTACCTGGGCCTGGACGGCTCGGTCGCCAAGTCGCTGGCCCTGGGCTTCGACGGCTTCAACGCGGCGTCGAGCGCCAACATCCCGCCGCAGATGACCACGGGCGACGCCGCCGGGACGCTGACCATCACCGGCCAGGTCGACCAGGGCTCGTCGGCCAACAAGGGCATGCGGCTCCGGGTCGGGATGGTCGCCTACGACGACGGCCCGTTCGGGGTCGGCCCTGACGACGAGACCATCAGCATCAGCTACGCGACCGACGCCGACGTGACGACCCAGCCCTACCTCCAGCTCGGGCTGCGCGACATCCCGACCGGAACATTCACCGGGACGCTGACCGGCACCTACCACCTGGCCGGCGCCCTCGAGGGCGACGTCACCCTGGACCTGACCATGGCCGGCATGCTCCAAGACGCCGGCGGCGGGGCCACCGTCCGCCAGCCCGGCACCACCACCGTCACCGGCACCGCGACCTCGGGCGACGGCAGCTACACCGTCATGCTGACGCTGTAGCGCGCCGCGCGGGTTAGGGCCCCGTGCCAATAGCAGGCACTAGTACCAGAGGCGCACGACCGCCGGACGCCCCGCCGACGTCCCGCCCACGAACCAGCCGCGGGTCGTGGAATCAACGAACGCCTGTCCGCTCGGAGAGAACGGGAAGTCCAAGTCAGCCGTCCCTTCAGGACCAAAGTCGGGAATCGCAACTCCATCGTCGCTGAGGTGATAAAGTTGTGCGCTGAGCGGACCGCCCGCCGTCGGCGCCGTGGCGCCAGCTACGAGAAGCGAACCATCTCCCAGAGACGTCGCCGATGCTGCAGCGTTGACCCCCAACCCGGGCGGCGACCACGTCCCATCTCCATCCCAAGAACTGTCCGGCGCTCCGTCTACCGTCAGCCTGACGAGGTACGGCCTAAAATCGAACGTCGCGGCGGGCGCGAACCACCCAGCGATCAACGGCTGACCTGACGCGTCGACGCCGAGGCCAAACGCACGCGCAAACACCGGAGTCGTGGACACGTGAGCGTTGAGCTGAAAGCTGCCCCCTTCGGCAAAGCCAAGATCCAGCGCACCCGACGCTGTCCAGCGTGTTACTCGAAGCACTTCGTCATTCTGAGTCCATGCAACCAACAGACGGTCGTCTGGCAACACGATCATTGCATCGAGCGTGTACTGCGCGGCTGATGACAATTGAATACTCCCATCGGTCCCGAAGGACTGATCGAGAGTGCCCCGCACGTCAAATTTTCTTATCACGAGTGAATTGCCAACGTCGCCCCACGCAATTCCGCCAACGAAAAATGCTCCATTTTCGCCCGGCGAGACGAAGCTCACTCGAAACGACTCAAGGAGTCTCTCTCGGGTCTCCGAAAACGTTGGATCGCGCAGTCCACTTGGAGTGAGCCGTTGCAGAAAGATGTCATCGCGAGGCGTACCGACGGACTCACCATTGCCGTTGCCGACCACGATGATTGCCCCAGTCGAGAGCGACGCAGCAAATACCCTGGCTGGGCCAACTATGCCAGAGAAAATCGGCGTGTACGTACCACCATCTGCGAAGGCCGCGTCGATTCGCCCGCTGCGATCGAAGTGCGACAAGCGATCGCTCCCCACAACGACCAACCCGTTCGCGTGGCGAAACATGCCGCCGCCGTCACCGACACCGAGCGCAGCGAGGCCGGCGGCGCCGAATTGTTCATCGACGCTCCCCGCCGGTCCGGCAATCGCCAGATCCACGCTTGCGTCGGCGACGCCCGTCGCGGAAGCCGCGATAACGCGCAGCGGAAGCCCCTGGGTGGCGACCGCGCCTTGAGCCGACAGGGCACGAACCACGAGTTCTCCCTGAGACGACTCAGGTCCGATGACCAACGGCTCGGCGACGATTCCTGGCGCCAGGGTCTCGACGCTGACATGCACCGAGGCGGGCGCCACGGCGGGGTCGCGGCTCAGCACGACGGAAATGGTCGTCTCACCATCGAGGCGAACCCACGTTGCAGGGATCGGTACGATCTCGAGCCCAGGAACGTTCGCATCAACCGGTCGCGCGTCTGGAGAACGAACGTCGGCTGGACGATCGAATTGGCAAGCAACGCTGGCGAACAGCAACAGCAAGGAGAGTTTCATGCTCTCCTCAGTTGTCGATCCAGGTGACCCGGTCGGCGGTGAAGTTCATGTAGAACCACCAGCCCGGCACGCCGTTGTTGACGTCCTTGTCATTCCGATTCGAGCAATTGCCTGCGCCGCCGGCCAGGATCGACGAGAGCGGCTGTCCGCCGACCAGCGGCAGCGACATGGGCAGTACCGTCATGTTCGCCTGTGCCTCGCTGATGAAGCCGACGAGCAGTCCGTTCACAGTCGACGTCGCCGGGTTCCCAACGTACGTCGCGGCGACGCGCGCGTCGGTCAACGTGACGGGGATGCCTGCGACGTCGATGGTGACCGTGGTGGCGGCTGACGCGTAGCACGGCGCGACCGGCTGCGTGATCGCCGGCATGTATCCACCTGTCGACCCAGGGACGGGGCCCAGGCAAGGCGCGACACCATTGGTGCTCATCGTCGGGACGGCTGGCGAGGCTGGCGGGGTACGGCTACATACGGTTGCGCCGATCGGCGAGGTACACCCAGGGAAGTGGATCTCGAGCGGCGTCGACGCCGAGGTGGCCTGGTTGAGCGGCCGGAACAGCGTCACGATCGACAGATCGAGCAGGGTGTTGGCATCGGCGCCGTCGGTCTGAATATTGGTCTGGATTAGGGGGTTTACGCCAGGAAAGGTCAGAAGTCCTGTGTCGGTCATGTCACGACAAACGACGACGTTCACGAACACATGGGGGTCGCGCAGGTCGAGGTCGCGGAACCGGAACGCGGTCGGCGTGGCCGAGGTGAGCGTGCAGGTGTTGCTGCAGGCGTCGGTGTTGTTCATGTTGCCGTCGTCGCACTGCTCGCCGGTCTCGACGACGCCGTTGCCGCAGCGGGGCGCGCAGTCGCTGTCGGTGGTGTTGTTGGCGCCGGCCGGGCAGCAGCCGTCGCCGTTGGCCGGCATGGTGATGGGCGGGAAGGTGCAGGCCGCGGTGCAGGTTCCCCCGCCGGTCAGGACGTCGCGGGTGCACGCCATGCCGTCGGAGCAGGTGGTCGGGCACGCGCCCGGGCCGACCGGGATGGCGCGGTCGCAGGTCTCGCCGGGGTCGACGATGCCGTTGCCGCAGCCCGGCACACAGTCGGTGTCGGTGGCCGGGGTCGCGCCGGTGGGGCAACAGCCGTCGCCGTTCACGGGCGTGGTGATGGGTGTGGCGGTGCACGCCGCCTGGCAGGTGCCGCCGGCCACCAGTGCGTCGGTGGTGCAGGCCTGGCCGTCGTTGCAGGTCGTCGGGCACGCGCCGGCGCCGCTGGCGATGGCGGTATCGCAGGTCTCGCCGGCGTCGACGACGCCGTTGCCGCAGCCCGGCGCGCAGTCGCTGTCGGTGGCCGCGGTGGCGCCGATCGGGCAGCAGCCGTCGCCGTCGACGGCCACGGTGATGGCCGAGCTCATGCACGCGGCCTGGCAGCCGCTGCCGGCCAGGACGTCGGCGGTGCACGCCATGCCGTCGTCGCACGCGGTCGGGCAGGCGCCGGCGCCGGCGGCGCCGGGGTCGCACAGCTCGCCGAACTCGGCCTGGACGATCCCGTCGCCGCAGGTGAAGTGGCAGGCGGCGTCGCACACCGCGTCGGCGACCTGGTCGCCGTCGTCGCAGTCTTCGCCCGCCTCGACGGTGCCGTTGCCGCACACCCCGGCGGCGGCGTCGACCGCGGCGTCGGCGTCCTCGGCCGGTGGCTTGAGGTTGTCGCCGCAGGCGGCGAGCAGGAGCGTGAGCGTGGCGACCGCGAGGCCGCGCCAGTGCCGAGTCGAAGTCATAGTCTCCCCCGAGACGAAGTCTTCCCCGAGGGTACGCCGGCGGCCCGGTCGCCACAACCGCCCGCGACCCGTCTGCTACCCTGCGAGGCCATGGCCCGGGGCACGCGCGCGCCGAGAAACCTGCCGTTGGTGGTCGCCGCCGTGGTGGCGATCACGCTGTCGGCGCTGGTCGCCGGCCACGGCACGCTCTACCACCTGCCCGGCCTCGAGGGGCTCGAACAGCGGTCGCTCGACTGGCGGTTCAAGACCCGCGGCGCCCGGCCGCTGGCCGACGATCGCATCGTAGTGGTCGGGCTCGACGACGACACCCGCCGGGCCGCGCCCGACGTGTTCCAGACCCGCCGCGGCTGGGCCCGCCTGATCACCGCGCTGGGGCAGGCCGAGCCCGACGCCATCGCGCTCGATCTGTTCTTCTCGAGCCCAGAGATCATCCTGCCCCCGGCCCTGGCGGCCAAGGTCGAGGCCGCCGCCGCGCTGGCCCAGGCCGAGGCGGAGCCATCGCCGGCGCTGCGCGCAGCCGGCGCCGCGCTGGCCGAGGTGGTGGCCTCGCTCCACGGCGACGACGCGCTGGCCGCCGCGATCCGTGACGCCCGCGTGGTCGTGCTGGGCGCGCTGTTTCGCCTCATCGATCGGGCCGAGGACCGCCCCACCGGCCCGGTGCCGACCCGCCCGGGCGTCGAGGGAGCCGAGGTCAGCGAGTCGGTCGGCGGCGCCGCCACGGTCCCCAGCGCGTGGGACGTGGCCGCCACCATGCCGGCGCTGGCCGCGGGGGCCGCGCGCGCCGGCGCGGTGAACCACTACCGGGACGACGACGGCGTGGCCCGGCGGGTGCCGCTGGTCATCGAGTACGGCGGCCGCTATTACCAGAGCCTGGGCCTCACCCTGGCCGCGCTGGCGACCGGGCAGCCGACCCGGGTGTTCACCGCCCGCCGCGAGGTCGCGCTGGGCCCCCGCCGCCTCCCGCTCACCGCGCGCCTGAACTTCCTGGGCCGGCCGTTCCCGCGGGTGTCGGCGGCCGACGTCCTCGACGGCACGGTCGGCGCAGCGCAGCTCCGCCACAAGCTGGTCATCGTCGGCTTTACCCACGCCGCCTACGACAAGGTGCCCACGCCGTTCGATCCGGTCGCCGACGGGGTCGAGCTGCACGCCACGTTGCTCCACAACTTGCTGCACGACGAGCTGCTCACCGACGCCGGCCCTGGACTCGGCCTGGCCGCGCTGGCGGCGTTCGTCGCGCTGGCTGTCGCGGTGCAGCTGCCGCGGGTGCGGCGCCGGTTGTGGCTGCCGCTGGTGGTCGCCGTGGGGGCCATCGCCGCCTGGGTGGCGATCGGGCAGGCGTTGTTCGCGCGCGGCCTGGTGGTGCCGCTGGTGGGGCCGGCCCTGGTGTTCGCGCTGACCACGCTGGCGGCGACCGTCGCCACCCTGGCCACCGAGGGCCGGGAGAAGGCCCGCCTGCGCGGCGCGTTCGCGCAGTACGTGTCGAAGTCGCTGGTGGAGCGGATCGTCGCCAACCCCGCGGCGGCCCGCTTGGGCGGCGAGCGGCGTGACCTGACCGTGCTGTTCTCCGACATCCGCGGCTTCTCGCGCATCGCCGAGGAGCTGCCGCCCGAGGAGCTGGCCGACTTCCTGAACGAGTACCTGACGCCGATGACCGCCATCGTCCACGACAGCGACGGCACGCTCGACAAGTACATCGGCGACGCGGTCATGGCGCTGTGGAACGCGCCGCTGGAGGTGAGCGACCACGCCAGCCGGGCGTGCGGCGCGGCGCTGGCGATGCAGGCCGCCCTGGCGCCGCTCAACCGACGCTGGGCGGCGCGCGGACTGCCGGCGGTGCGCATCGGCGTCGGCATCAACACCGGGCCGATGTCGGTCGGCAACATGGGCTCCGAGGCGCGGTTCGACTACACGGTGCTGGGCGACGCGGTCAACCTGGCGGCGCGGCTGGAGCCGTTGACCAAGGAGTACGGGGTCGACATCCTGGTCGGCGAGGCCACCGCCGACGCCGCGCGCGGCTTCGTGTTCCGCGAGCTGGGCCGGGTCCGCACCAAGGGCAAAGATCGCGCGGCGCGCATCTACCAGCTGTGCGGGCGCACCGGCGATCCCGGCGTCCCCGCCGCCGGCGCCCGGGCCGCCTGGGACCGCGCCCTGGCCGCGTACCACGCGCGCCGCTTCGACGAGGCCGCCGCCGCGTTCGCCGAGCTGGCCGCCGACACGCCCGACGACGGCGCGGTCGCCGTCCTGGCGGCGCGGGCCCGCGACCTGGCGGCGACGCCACCGCCGCCCGACTGGGACGGCGTGTACGACCAGCGCGCGAAGTGACGTTTTGCCGGGCCGCGCCGTGACGACGGCCCGAGGTCCGTGGAAGGCTCACGCCATGTCCGCTGCTCGCCCGGTCGTCGTCCTCGACTTCGACGGCACCATGACCGACGCCGAGGCCGAAGGCGCGCCGTTCTTCGACGGCTACCTGGCCGACCTCGCGACCCTGACCGGCCAACCGCTGGCGACCATCCGTGCCATCGCCGAGGGCATCCGCGCCGAGATGTTCGCCGACCCGGCGGCCTTCGCGGCCGAGTTCGGCGACCCACCCCGCGCGGTGGCGCCGGCGGTGGTCGATCCCTACCTGCGGATGACCCCCATCGCGCGCCGCATCTACGACCAGTTCGGGGTCTTGCGCGACCCCGGCGACCGCGACCGCGTCGGCAGCGTGCTGTACAGCCACCACTACCTGGGCACGGTCCACCACCCGGTGTTTCGCCGTGGCGCCGGTGCGCTGCTGGCGGCGCTGGGCCGGCGGGACGACCTCGACGTCTGGGTGGTCACCAACTCGGGCACCGCCCACGTGCGCGGCAAGATCGCCGACCTCGATCGGGTCCACGGCGGCGTCGGCTGGCTGACCGACCGTGTCCGCGGCGACGCCGGCAAGTTCCGGATCGACGACAGCTGGACCGCCGGCCCCGACGATCTGAGCCTGCCCGGCCTGGCCCGCCCGATCCTCCGCCGGCGCCGGCGCTACCACGACATCCTGGCCGAGCTGTGCGCCGGGGACTTCTCGCGGGTCACGGTCATCGGCGACATCTTCGAGCTGGACCTCAGCCTGCCGGCGGCGCTGGGCGCGCGGGTCGGCCTGGTGCGGGGCCCGCACACGCCGCCCTACGAGCTTTCGTACCTGGCGACCCTCGGCCCGCGGGCCGCCGCCTTCGACGAGCTGGCCGCGGTGATGGATTTCATCGACTTTCCCCGCCCCGCCGGCGCTTGATAGCGCCGGGCGCGGCTGGCACCCTGCCGACGATGAGCTCCTCGGACAAGGTGATCCTGTCGTGCGCGCTGACCGGCGCGGTGACCACCAAGCAGCACTGCCCGGCCATCCCGTACACCCCGGTGGAGATCGCCGAGGAGGCCCGCCGCGCCTACGAGGCCGGCGCCACCATCGTCCACATCCATGCGCGGACCGACGCCGGGGCGCCGACCTGGGACGCCGCGGTCTTCGCGCAGATCATGGCCGAGGTGAAGGCGCGCTGCCCGGTGCTCATCAACTGGTCGACCGGCGGCGCCGGCCCGATGTCCGAGCGGGTGGCGCACCTGGCCCAGCGGCCGCAGATCGCCGCGCTCAACATGGGCTCGATGAACTACGCCAAGTGGAGCGACGCCAAGCGCGACTTCGCGTTCAAGTTCGTCTTCGCCAACCCGTTCGAAGATCTGATCGCGTTCGCGACGCGGATGAAGGAGCTCGGCATCAAGCCGGAGATGGAGTGCTTCGACACCGGCCACGCCCGCTCACACACCGTCCTCGAGAGCCTGGGCCTGATCGAGCGCCCGTACCACTTCTCGTTCATCATGGGCGTGCTGGGCGGGATCGCCGCCACGCCACGCCACCTCGCGTTCCAGGCCGACAACATCCCGGCCGACGCTCGCTGGAAGGTCATCGGCATCAGCCGCGAGCAGTGGCCGCTGGCGATGGCGGCGCTGGGCCTGGGCGGCGACGTCCGGGTCGGTCTCGAGGACAACTTCTACCTGCCCGACGGCACCATGGCGACCTCCAACGGAGATCTGGTCGCGGCCGCCGCCGGCATGGTCAAGCTGTCGGGCCGGTCGGTGGCGTCGCTCGACGAGACCCGGGCGCTGCTGTGGCCAAGCGGCGGCGCCAACCCCTGACCCGCGCTAGGGTGGCGGCATGACCGCATATCCGCGCGAGCTCGAGGTCGCGGCGGCGCTGGCCCGCGAGGCCGGCGCGCTGGCGGTGGCGATCCGCGACCGCGGCCCCGCCGCCCTGGGCGTCGAGCACAAGGCCGGCGACGAGCCGGTGACGGTGGCCGACCGGGCCGCGTCCGACCTGATCATCGCCGGGCTGCGCCGCGGGTTTCCCGACGACGTCATCGTCAGCGAGGAGGCCGCCGACGATCTGGACCGGCTGACCGCGCGCCGGGTGTGGTACGTCGATCCCATCGACGGCACCAAGGACTTCATCCGCGGCAGCGACGGCTTCGCGGTGATGATCGGCCTGTGCGTCGACGCCCGGCCGGTGGTCGGCGTGGTGTACCAGCCGACCCGCGATCGGCTGGTCACCGCGGATCCCGCCGGCGGCGCCTGGATGCGCGCGGGCGACGCGCCGGCGGTCCGGCTGGCGGTGTCGACCATCGCCGACGTGGGCGCGATCCGCCTGGTGGCGTCGCGCTCGCACCGGTCGCCGGTGATCGATGACGTGAAGCGCCGGCTGGGCATCGAGGACGAGCTCAACATCGGCTCGGTCGGCCTCAAGCTGGCGCTGATCGCGCTGGGCGAGCGCGACCTGTACGTGAACCCGTTCCCCAAGTGCAAGGCGTGGGACACCTGCGCGCCCGAGGCGATCCTGGTCGCCGCCGGCGGGCAGCTGACCGACACCGTCGGTGACCCGGTGCGCTACGACGAGCCCGACCTGGCGCGCCCTCGCGGCCTGGTGGCGTCCAACGGCCACGTCCACGCCGCCAGCCTGGCCAGGCTGGCCGACCTGTTCCCCCGCCGGTAGCGGCCCGGGCGGTCTGGTCGCGCATGAAAATGATGCCCCTCGGGAACCAACCGCGGGCCGCCGGGTGAAACCTGCTGTGATGACCGCCCGAGCACCGGCCCGTCGCCCGCGCCGCGACAGCGAGCTCGACGACGTGACCCTGCGCCGGGCCCAGGCTGGCGATGAGCAGGCGTTCCGGGCCCTGGTGGTCCGCTACCAGCGCCCGATCTGGGACGCCTGCTGGCGGCTGACCGCGCCGGTCGGGCTGGGCCACCGGGCCGAGGACCTGACCCAGGACACCTTCGTCCGGGTGTTTCGCGCCCTGCCCTCGTTCGACCTGCGCGGCCCGGCCAAGCTGTCGACCTGGATCTTCACGATCGCGCTGCGGCTCACGCTCAACGAGCTGCGCCGGGCCCGGCCCGAGCCGGCCGGCGCCGACGACGCCCTGGAGCTGATCGCCCTGGCGCCCTCGCCGCGGCGGGCCCGCGAGAGCCGTGAGGCCGGCGACCGCATCGCGGCGGCCGTGGGCCTGCTCCCCTCCGGGGCTCGCGCGGTGCTGCTGCTCCGCGACGTGTTCGACCTGGACTACGAAGAGATCGCGCTGGCGCTGGAGCTCGACCTCGGCACCGTGAAGTCGCGGCTGTCCCGGGCCCGGGCCGCGGTCCGGACCCGCCTCATCGCCGAAGGAGTCGTGCCATGACCGACGACGACCGTCTCGACCTCGACGGCTGGGCGGCGCCGCCGGTGCCGCCGGCGCTGGTCGATCGCGTGCTGACCACGGTGCGAGGCCGGCCGGTCGAGGTGGCGCCGCGCCCGCCCCGGCTGCGGGCGTGGCAGGCCGCCGTGGTCGGCGGCGCGGTGATCGCCGCGGCCGGCATCGTGGTGGCGGTGTGGCCGCGCACGCCCCCGCGCAGCGCCGGCCGGCTGACCACGACGGCGCCGACGGCGACCCAGCTCGCGGACGGCACCGACGCGCTGGCCGAAGCCGGCGTCGAGTTCGCCTGGGACACCGCACACGGCCTGACCCGCGTGGATCACGCGGCGGGCACCGTCACCTATCGTCAGACCGGCGACGTCGCCCTGACGGTCACAACCCCTGCCGGCGTGCTCGCGAGCGACCACGCCACCTTCCGTGTGGAGGTTCCCATGAAGCGAGAACTCGCCATCGGCGCCGCCGGCGCTGCCATCGCGACCCTGGTGGTGGTGTCGGTCTACGAAGGCCGGGTCACGGCCACGCCGGCCGGCGCCGCGCCGCAGACCATCGCCGCCGGCAACCAGGTGACGCTGTCGGCCGGCGACCCGCCGCCGCCGCCGCCGGTGGTCACCGTGGCCCGCGCCGAGCGCAACCAGGCCCGCCGCGACGAGGTGGCCCGCGCCATCGCCGCCTCGCGGGTGCGACCGCGGCCGATGGGCGGTGGCGTGACCGCAGCGACGATCGGTGGCGCGGCGCCCGCGGCGGCGCCGGTGGCGCTGTCAAAAGACGACATCCGCGCCGGCGTGAAGGACGTGGCGCCGATGCTGGGCGAGTGCTTCGACGCGGAGCTGGCGCGCGACCCGGCCCTGGGCCGGTCCACCGTGACTGTCCACTTCACCATCGACAGCGCCGCCGACATCGGCACGGTGGTGACCGCCGGTGACCTCGACATCCCAGGTGTGCTGGGCCAGTCGGCGGACTTCCGTGAGTGCCTGGGCGCGACCCTCGAGGCCATGGTGCTGCCGCCGCTGGGCGACGGCGGCCAGGTCGAGGTGACCTACCCGTTCGTGTTCGCGCCGACCGAGGACGAGGCCGAGACCGACGCGCCGGCGGCACACGATCCAGATGACGCGCCCGACGACCAGGCGCCTGCCGCCGCGCCGCGCCCCCGTCGCACCGTCGCCGCGGAGAAGCCTCGCCCCGCGCCGCCCGCCGACACCGCCGCGCCGCCGCCGGGCCAGACCGCACGGGACCTGATTATCGCGGCCCAATCCGCCGCGATGAACAGCCAGTACCAGCGCGCGCTCGCCCTGGCCGAAAAAGCGTTGCAGGCCAAGCCGTCCAAGGCGGACGCGCAGCGCGCTGTCAGCGTGGCCGCGTTGTCAGCCTGCCGGGCGCGCCAGCGCGCCAAGGCCAAGACCTACTACGAGCGGGCCACCGTGACGGCGAAGAATACGATCCGGGCAGCCTGCCTCCACGCCTCCGGCTTCGATCCGGCGCCGTAGCGACGCCGACCTCCGCGCCCGGTCCGGGCTACGCCGCGCTGCCGGCGATGGTCATCGCCGACACCCGCACGGTGGGCGCCGCCGTCGACGACCGCATGTCGAGATCGTCGCCGACGCAGTCGATGCGCTGCAGCAGCTGATCGAAGTTGCACGACACGGTGATCTCGGACACCGGAAAGGTGAGCTCGCCGTTCTCGATCCAGAAGCCCGACGCACCTCGCGAGAAGTCGCCGGTGACCGGGTTGAAGCCGAAGCCCATCATCGAGGTGACGTACAGGCCGCGGCCGGTCGAGCGGAGCAGCTCGGCCCGGGAGGTCGCGCCGGCCTCGAGGATCAGGTTCGACGTGGTCGGGCCCGGGTTGCCGCCGATGCCGCGCCCCGACGAGCCGGTGCTGCGCCGCCCCAGCTTGCGGGCGCTGTAGGTGTCGCACAAGACGGTGTCGAGGATGCCGGCCCGTACCAGGGTGTTGTCGCGGGTGGCCAGGCCGTCGCCGTCGAAGGGGCGCGAGCCGGGGGCCCGCGGCAGGTGGGGGCGATCGACGATGGTCACCAGCGGCGAGGCGATGAGCGTCCCCTCGCGGCCGAGCAGGTAGGTCGACTTGCGCCAGAACGACGAGCCGTTGGCGACCGAGAACACCGTGCCCACCAGCGAGCGCGCGACCTCGGGGTCGAACACCACCGGGCACTCCTGGGTCGGGATCTTGCGCGAGCCGAGCTGGGCCGCGGTGCGACGGGCCGCCTCGCGGCCGACCGCCTCGGGGTCGTCGAGCCGGGCCAGGAACCGGTCCGCTGTCCACCAGTAGCCGTTGCGCTTCTTGGGCGTGGCCTCGCTGTCGTCGTCGCAGATGGGCTCGACGTAGAACGACGCGTACGACCCGCGGTAGGCGCCGGCGAAGCCGCCCGAGGTGGCGAACGCGGTGGCGCCGATGACCCGGGACCAGCTGGCGCCGTCGGAGTTGGTGACCCGCGCGTCGGCGGCGCGGGCCGCGGCCTCGCCCGCCACGCACTGCTTGAGCGCCCACGCCGCGTCGACCTCGCCGACCCGCTCGTCGTACAGATCGAGGTCGGGGAACTCGGTGGCCAGCTCGGACGGATCGGGCGCGGCGGCGAACTCGTCGGGCTCGGACAAGGCCGCCAACGCGACGCTCTCGGCGACGAAGCTGGCCAGCGGCCGGTCGCGGAGGTCCGAGGTGTAGGTCACCGCGCGCCGGCCGTCCTTGAACACCCGCAGGCCGAGCGCGCGGCTGCCGGCCTCCTGGACCAGCTCGGGCTCGCCCAGGCGGACCTTGACCGACAGCTCGGAGCCGTCGCGGACCAGGACCTCGGCGGCGTCGGCGCCGGCCCGCTTGCACAGCTCGACCGCCTGCTGGGCAGCGTCGAGCAACTCACGGACGTTCGCTTCGGAGATGTGTGCGCTCATGATGCCTGGGTCCCGCCGACGGTGATACCGGAGATCCGAACCGACGGCGTGCCGACGCCGACCGGCACCGACTGGCCGTCCTTGCCGCAGGTCCAGATGCCGTCTGACAAGGCGTAGTCAGTCCCGAGCATGTCGACCTTGCGCATGGCCTCGGGGCCGTTGCCGATGAGGTTCACGCCCTTGAGCGGCGCGGTCAGCTTGCCGTCCTCGATGAGGTAGCTCTCGGTCAGGCTGAACACGAAGTCGCCGTTGGAGATGTTGACCTGGCCGCCGCTGAAGCGCTTGGCGTAGATGCCGCGCTTGACCGAGGCGATGATCTCCTCGGGCGCGTGCGGCCCCGGCATCAAGAGGGTGTTGGTCATGCGCGGCAGCGGCATCGACCGGAACGACTCGCGCCGGCCGTTGCCGCCGGGGTCGACGCCGAAGTGGCGCGCGCTCATGCGGTCGTGCATGTAGCCGACCAGGATGCCGTGCTCGATGAGGGTGTGGCGACCGGCCACGAAGCCCTCGTCGTCGACGTTGATCGAGCCGCGCGACGAGCCGATGGTGCCGTCGTCGACCACCGTGCACAGCGGCGACGCCACCTGCTTGCCGAGCTGCCCGGAGTAGTTCGAGGTCTCCTTGCGGTTGAAGTCGGCCTCGAGGCCGTGGCCCACCGCCTCGTGGAGCAAGATGCCGGAGTCGCCCGGCGCCAGCACCACCGGCATCTCGCCGGCCGGCGCGTCCTGGGCGTCGAGCATGGCGATGGCGACCCGGGCCGCCTCGCGGCCGTGGCTGACCGCGTCCTTGTCGGCCTGGCCGAAGTAGTCGAGGCCGTAGCGGCCACCGCCGCCCGAGCTGCCCGACTGGCGCTTGGCCCCGTCCTCGGCGACCGCCGACACGCCGAACCGCATCAGCGGCTGGACGTCGCGCGCCATGCGGCCGTCGGAGCTGACCACCAGCACTTCTTTGATCTGCTCGACCAGCGAGGCCTCGACCTTGACGATGCGGGGGTCGTAGGCCCGCGCCGCCCGATCGGCGGCGTACAGGAGCGCGAGCTTGTCGGCCGGCGGCTCGATGAGCGACAGCCGCGCCACCGGGTAGTAGTCGGGCAAGCTGATCGGGTGGGCCGCGACCGCCTGGGCGTGGCCGCCGCTGGTGGCGATCTGGCCGGCGATGCGGGCGGCGTGGGCCATGCGCTCCCACGCCATGTCTTCGGTGAAGGCGTAGCCGGTGGCGTCGCCCTTGGTGACCCGCACGCCCAGGCCCAGGGTGACGCCGCGCCCGACGCTCTTGACCTTCTCTTCTTGCAAGGCGTAGTCGGCGGTGACCCGGAACTCGAAGTACAAGTCGGCAGCGTCGCCGCCCGACTCCAGCGCCAGCGACAACAGGCGCTGGGCCAAGACGGCGTCGATGGCGGCCTCGCCGCCGGGCGCAAACGGCGCGGTCAGCTCGGGGGGCGCGTGGGTGGGCATAGTGCGTCACTATAGTCGGCGCCGGTCACCCGCGCTCGTCGCCGCGCCCGCAACCGCTGCGCCGCGCGCTACTTGTTGTCGCGCCCGACCACGCCCTGGAGCGCGGCCTCGGCCGCGGCGGCGGCCGCGGCGATCTCGGCCTCGCCGCCGCCCAACCACAACCGCCCGAACGCGCCGAAAGAGATCATCTCGAGCAGGCGAATGGGCGCGGCTTTCTCGGCCTCGTTGGCGGCCAGCGAGGCGTACGCGGCTGGGTGGACCTCGAGGATGTACAGGCTCTGGCCGGCCACGATCATGTCGCCGTGGCGCATCCGGTTGATGAGCTGGCTCTGGTGGCCGTCGATGCCGGTGATGATCTGCGACGACACGATGCGCGGCTTGAGCGCGTCCTCGCGGCGCACGCCCATCTGGGTGGTGATGGCGTCGACCGCCGCCTCGACCTGGCCCTTGTCGCTGTCGTGCAGCTCGAGCATGCCGTAGGCGCGCTCGACGATCTGCATGCCGGGCCGGCACGTGGTCGACTTGAGCGCGACGTCGGTGAGCTGGTTGATCGCGATGCCAGGCGCGATCTCCAGGAACATCGCCGCCTCGTACTCCTTGGGCATGAAGCCGGCGCACACCGTCTGCAAGAAGCCGGTGAGCTGAGGCTGGAGCGAGTCGAGGATGGTCAGCGCGCGCAGCTCCATGGGGGCGCCACGCTAGCACGGCCGATGGTCGGCGGTCAGCGGCGCGGCGGGCCCTTGCGCCCACCGGGCTTGCCACCGACGGGGCGCGAGGCGCCGCGGCGCGGGCCGGTGCTCTTGGTCGGGCGACCGCCGCCGCTGGCCGGACGACCGCCGAAGCCACCGCGCGCGGGCCGGTCGCCGCCAGGCGCCGGGCGACCACCGCCGCTGGCCGGACGACCGCCGAAGCCACCGCGCGCGGGCCGATCGCCGCCAGGCGCCGGACGACCGCCGCCGGTGGCCGGACGACCGCCGAAGCCGCCGCGCGCGGGCCGATCGCCGCCAGGCGCCGGGCGACCACCGCCGCTGGCGGGACGACCGCCGCCGCTGGCGGGACGACCGCCGTAGCCGCCGCGCGCGGGCCGATCGCCGCCAGGCGCCGGGCGACCACCGCCGCTGGCGGGACGACCGCCGTAGCCGCCGCCGACGGAACGCTCGCCGCTGGACCTGGGGGCCGGACGATCACCACGCGGAGCTGAGCGCTCACCGCGAGGAGCCGGGCGATCGCTACGCGCGGGACGCTCGGCCGCGACGCCGGACGGCCGCGCGCCGCTCACCGGCCGCGTCGACGGCCGCGCGCCGCTCACCGGCCGCGCGCCGCTCACCGGTCGCGCCGATGGCCGCGCACCGCTCACCGGCCGCGCCGATGGCCGCGCGCCGCTCACCGGCCGCGTCGACGGTCGGGCGCCGGGCGCCGGGCGGCCAGCGCCGCGCCCACCGGTCGTCCGAGCCTCGAGGGCGCGCTCCAGCGCCTCCTCGTCGTCGCCGTCGAGGTCAGGGTGGCCCCCAGCCAGCGCGGCGGCTTCGGCGGCCTCGGCGGCCTTCTGGGCCCGCACCGCCCGCGACCGGTCGGTGGCCTCGCGGGTGGCCGACCAGCGACCGCGCGCCGCCGCGCGGCGATCGAGCCCGACCAGCTCGCGCAGGTCGTTGAGCTCGGCCTGGGCCAGCTCCCGGGCGTCGCCGACCCGGAGGCCGTGGAAGGTAAGGTTGGCGAACGCCACCCGCTGCAGCTTGATGACCCGGTGGCCGAGGGCCTCGAGCATGCGGTGGATCTGGCGCGACTTGCCCTCGTACAACGTGATCGCCAGCCACACGTGGCGGCTGTCGGCGGGCAAGGTCGACACCTCGGCGGGGGCGGTCGTGGTGCCGTCGTCGAGGGTGACCCCGGTGCGCAGCCGCTCGAGGTCGGCCGCCGAGACGTCGCCGTCGACCTTGACGTGGTAGGTCTTGGGCACGTGGGAGCCGGGCGCCAGGAGCTTGGCCGCCAGCTCGCCGTCGTTGGTCAGCAGCAGCACGCCCTCGCTGTAGAAGTCGAGGCGCCCGACCGGGGCGACGGTGACCGGCAGGTTGGGCAGGTACTCCATCACGGTCAGGCGACCGCGGTCGTCAGACACCGCGGTGATGCAGCCCTTGGGCTTGTTGAAGACGATATAGAAGTGGTCCTGCGGGGCCACCGGCGCGCCGTCCACCTGGACGTTCGCGGTCGCCGGGTCGACCTTGGTGCCCAGCTCGGTGACCACCACGCCGTCGACGGTGACCCGGCCCGACGTGATGAGGTCCTCGGCCTTGCGGCGCGCGGCGATGCCGGCCTGGGCGATGAAGCGCTGCAGGCGCACGAGCGTTGGTTGGGCGGACATCAGTAGCTCTCGTCGTCAGGGGTGTCGACGATCGCGTCGTCGGGATCCGGGCTCCCGAGCACGCCGTCGTGGGTCGCCTCGAGTAGCACGTTTGCCGGCTCGGTGTCGGCGACATCGGGTTCGCCGACGTCGCCCAGGACGGAACCACCGGCGGCGTCGAGGGCGCCCGCCTCGTCGTCGGGGTAGGTCTCGTCGGCGGCGCTGGTGTCGAGCGCGGGCTCGGAGGCCGGCTCGGGGTCCAGTTCGGAGTCGGGCTCCGGCTCCGGCTCCGGCTCGGGGTCCGGCTCGGGGTCCGGCTCGGGGTCCGGCTCCGGGTCCGGCTCCGGCTCCGGGTCCGGCTCCGGGTCCGGCTCCGGGTCCGGGTCCGGCTCCGGGTCCGGCTCCGGGTCCGGGTCCGGGTCCGGCTCCGGCTCGGGGTCCAGCTCTGGCTCGGGGGCCGGCTCCGGCTCCGGGTCCGGGGCGGGATCCAGCTCTGGGTCGGGGTCAGACTCCGACTCCAGCCCCAAGTCCGACGGGGTCGACGCCTCGGCCGGCGCACCCGCAGGCTCCGGCTCGACCGCCGGCGCTTCGCCATCGGGGCCGGCCGCAGCCACCTGGTGGTCGTCGGTCGCCTCGTCGGTGAGGCTCGCCTCGTCGGTGGGGCTCGCCTCGTCGGTGGGGCTCGCCTCGTCGGTGGGGCTCGCCTCGTCGGGGACCTCCATGGCCGCCGCCAGCTCGGCGTCGCTCGAGCCGCTGGTCGACGCCGGCGCCGGGACCTCGAGGCCGAGCTTGGCCACCACGCCGCGGCTCTCCTCGGACAGCTCGCTGTACTCCCGCAAGGTGGGCAGCTCGCGCAGCTCGTTGAGGCTGAAGAAGTCGAGGAACTCCTTGGTCGTGCCGTACAGCAGCGGCCGGCCGACCTCCTCGCGCTTGCCGAGGATGCGGATCAGGCTGCGGTCGAGCAAGAGCTTGAGCGTGGCGCCCGAGTCGACGCCGCGGATCTGATCGATCTCGGGGCGGGTGATGGGTTGACGATAGGCGACGATGGCCAGGGTCTCGAGCTGCGCGCGTGACAGCCGCACCGGGCGGCCGGCGATGAGCTGCTGGACCCACGGCGAGTAGGCCGAGTGGGTCCGCAGCGAGTACCCGCCCGAGATCGACGACACCACGATGCCGGTCTCGGCGTGGGCGGCGATCAGCGCGTCGAGGGCGGCCTGGATGCGCCGGGTGTCGGACACCCGGGTGAGCTGGCGCAGGCGCGCGACCGTCAGGGGCTTGTCCGACGCGAACAGGAGCGCCTCGATCAGCGACCGAAACCGATCGTCGTCGAGCTGCACCGCGGGGATGGCGATGGGGAGGTGGGTGTCGTCGCCGACGAGCTCGTCGTCGTCGGCGTCGCTCTCGCCCTCGCCCAGCTCGCCCTCGCCCAGCTCGCCGTCGTCCAGCTCGCCGTCGTCCAGCTCGCCGTCACCCAGCTCGCCCTCGCCCCGCTCGCCGTCGCCCAGCTCGCCGTCGCCCAGCTCGCCGTCGCCCAGCTCGCCGTCACTCGGCGCGGCCAGCGCGTCGTCGTCGCTGGCCGCGGCGGCCGGGTCGCCGCCGGCTGGCTCGACGCCCACGGGCGCCTCGCCTTCGTCACCACGCTCCCCCGCGTGCGCGTCATCGAGGCCGTCCCCGCCCGCTTCGCTCGCCGTGGCGCCATCGGAGCCAGCCGCGCTACCGTCGACGCTGGCGTCGCCGGGATCACCGGGTTCCGCCGCGGCGTCATCGCCCGTCGCGGGCACGCCGTCGCCGGGCACCTCGCTGTCCTCGCCGGCGGTGATCTCCACGCCTGCGCCAGCAGCGACCGACGCGAGGGCGTCTCGCTCGGCCTTCCCACGGGACTTGCGCTTCTTCGTCCGGCTCACGGTTCGGCCGCGCTTTTAGCGCACTTGCGGTGCGTTGCGAAACCCCCAACTGCGGCTCAAACCGGGCGCCAGCCGCAAACGGCCGTCGGCCGCCCCTCGTCGGGACTCGGAGGCCCCCGCGCGCGCTACCAGCCGCGGGCGTCGGACCGGCCCGCCGCTACCGGTACTCGTCGGAGCCGGCCACGGTCCGCGCCACCGCCTCCCGCAGGTCGTCGGCCACCCGCGAGATCATGATCTCCTGGTCACCCTCGTCCTGGCGGATCGAGATCAGCCGCAGCTTGGCCATCTCCAAAACCGCCAGGAGCGTCACCACCGCCTCGTGCTTTATCTCGGCGTAGGTCATCTCGACGTCGGGCTGGGCGAAGCGGAACATCGACGTGAACGTGAACGTGCCTTCGCGCTCGAGCCGGTCGGTCAGCTCGCTGATCCGCTGGCTGACGCTCAGCCGGTCGATCAGCACGTTGTGCGTGATCTTGACCTTGGCGGTCTTCATCAACCGCTCGAGCGCCTCGATCAGCTTGTGCACCGGGAACGGCGCCAGCGGCGCGACGGCGCCGGCGTCGAGGCCTTCGGCCACCGCGTCTTCGAGGGACGTGCCGCGGCCCCATACGTTGCGGCCGACCACCGGGCGGTCGCCCAGCTGGTTCGCGGCCTCCTTGTACTTCTGGTACTCGAGCAGCCGCTTGATCAGCTCGGCCCGGGTGTCGATCTCTTCCAGCGGGCCGTCCTCGTCGGTGTCCTCGACCGGCTCGGGCTCCGGGTTGGGCAACAGCTCGCGCGACTTCAGGTGGCACAGGGTCGCCGCCATCACCAGGTACTCGCCGGCGACGTCGATGTCGAGGCGCTGCATGGCGTCGAGGTACTCGAGGTACTTCTGGGTGATGAACGCGATCGGGATCTCGAGGATCTCGAGCTCGTGCTTCTTGACCAGGTGCAAGAGCAGGTCGAGCGGCCCCTCGAACACGTCGAGTTCGACCTGGTAGTTGCTGCCGAGGAGGGTCATCAGCCCAGGCCCGCCAGCGTCATCAGGTTGTCGTACAGGTGCTTGGTCATGTAGTTGGCCGGCCACAACACCACCCGCCCGACCTTGGGGACGAGCATCACCGCGAGGATCACGAACGGGCCGTACTTGGCGTACTCGTCGAAGGCACGGACCCACCCGTGCGGGATCAGCCCGCGCGCCACCGAGCCGCCATCGAGCGGCTCGGCCGGGATCAGGTTGAAGAAGAACAGGATGAAGTTGAGCTGCACCGCGGTCAGAAGCGACAGCCAGACCCGGTCGCCCACCGTCACGCTGCCGACCTTGATGAGCACCACCAAGACCACCGCGACCAACGCGGCCAACAAGACGTTCATGGCCGGGCCCGCGAAGGCGATGAGCAGCCGCCGCTTGCGCTCGAGGGTGGTGTGCATCACCGGCTTGCCCCAGGCGAAGCCGATGCCGCCGGTCGACAGGATGAAGAACGCCGGGAGGAGCACGGTGCCGATGGGATCGGCGTGGACCAGGGGGTTGAGGGTCACCCGCCCTTGGCGTCGCGGCAGGCCGTCGCCGAGGCGATCGGCCATCCAGGCGTGACCGAACTCGTGGACCGCCACGCACCCGATGAACATGATGAGCCCTTGCACCAGGAGCTGGATGCGCTCGGGCGTGATCTCGACGTTCATCGGCCGGACTATGGACGGCCGGCGCCGGGCCCGCAAGCCTGTGACCGGCCGGGCGCGCGCGTCGCGTCAGCGCGCCCGCGGGTGGGCCGCGCGGTACTGCTCGACCAGCCGGGCCCGGCTCACGTGGGTGTAGATCTGGGTCGTGGCGATGTCGGCGTGGCCGAGCATGGCCTGGACCGCGCGCAGGTCGGCGCCGCGCTCGAGCAGGTGGGTGGCGAACGAGTGCCGCAGCTTGTGGGGCGACACCGCGCCGCCCACCGCGCGCACCCCGGCGGCGCGCACGTAGGTCCCGAGCAGCTTCCAGAAGCCTTGCCGCGTCATCGGCCGACCGCGCTCGGTCAAGAACATGGCCGGCTGCGCCGGGTCCCGCAGCCAGCCGGGCCGGACCGTGGTCAGGTAGGCCTCGACGGCGTCGCGGGCGGCGCCCCCCATCGGCACGAGCCGGGTCTTGTTGCCCTTGCCGGTGACGCGCACGTAGCCGGCGCGCAGGTTGACGTCCGCCAGCGGCACGCCGACCAGCTCCGACACCCGCAGCCCCGTCGCGTACACCAGCTCGAGCATCGCGGCGTCGCGCAGGCCGCGCGGCGTCGTGCGCACCGGCGCCGCCAGGATCCGCGCCACCGCGTCCTCGCCGATCACCACCGGCGACCGCGGCGCCAGCTTGGGCGCGTCGACCAGCTCGCTCGGATCGGCGTCGAGCCACTTCTCCGCCACCAGGTACCGACACAGGCCGCGCACGGCCACCAGGGCCCGGGCCCGCGAGCGCGCGCCCAGCCCACCCGCGGCCAGGCCCGCCAGGTGCTCGGCGACGTCGGCGCCGGTGATGTCGTCGACGATGGCCCGGCCTCGTGCGCTCAGAAACTCGAGGAGGCGGGCCAGGTCCCGGCTGTAGCCATCGAGCGTGTTGGCGGCCAGCCCACGCTCGACCTTGCAGTGATCGAGGTACAGGTCGACCGCGCGATCCAGGTCGAGGGTGCGGGCCATCGGCCGATGGAACCGTGGCTGGCCGGCCCGGGCAACTTCCCGCCGGCACCGCGCATATGGCAAACTGGTCGGACATGATGCGCGCATCGGTGGTCGTCCTGGGTCTCGTGGCTTGCTCGTCCGCACCGACGCCGCCGGCGGCGCCCGCGCCTGGTCCCAGGCCGGTGGCCGGCGGCACCACCGCGGTGCGGCCCCTGGCGTTCGCCGCCGACGCCAAGCGCGGCGATGCGGCGCTGATCCTCGGCACCGACGAGCGGGGCGGCTCGACCGTGGTGCCGCTGGCCCAGGGCGAGCAGCGCGTGAGCGTCGACTCGCTGTACTTCGTGACCGGCGGCGCCGGCGCCCCGACCGGTGGCATGGGGGCGGTCGAGCTGACCGCGGCGACGTCGAGCGCCGGCCAGGTCCGGGTCGGCATCTTCGAGGACGTGTCGGGCGGGCTGGGCCCCAGCTGGCGCGCCGGCGTGTGGACCGCGTCGCTGGTCGCCGCCGACGTGCTGGGCAAGGATCTCACCGACCTCACGTTCACGGCGTCGGCGTCGGGCCGCGTCGACGGCGCGTCGGCGTCAGGGCTGATGACGGCCGGCTACCTGGCCGCGCTCCTGGGCCAGCCGATCGCGACCGACGCCACCATGACCGGGACCATCAACCCCGACGGCACGTTCGGGCCGGTCGGTGGCATCCCGCAGAAGTTTCTGGCCGCCATCGCCAAGGGCAAGAAGCGGCTGGGCTACCCGCTGGGCATGCGGCAGTCGGTCGACCTGGCGACGGGCGAGACCGTCGATCTCGAGGAGCTGGCCCGGGCCCACGGCGCCACCGCCGTCGAGGTCGCCGACGTGTACGCTGCGCTGACGCTGCTGACCGGCCACCAGCTGGCGCGGCCGGTGCCGGTGACCGAGGAGATGATGGCGGTGCCGGCGCCGGTGGCGACGGCGCTGACCAAGGAGTACGAGCACTGGCACGACATGCTGGCCGGGGCGTGGCCGCGGGTCCTCGAGCTGGCGGCGTCGCCGGCCGTGCCGCCCGCGGTCCGCACCCTGGCCCAGGGCGCCATCGCCGACCTGGCCGCGGGGGAGCGCCTGCACGCGGCCGGCGCCGGCGCCGCGGCGGTGCGCTTGCTGGCGCGGGCGTGGTTCGGCGGCGCGACGGCGGCGTCGACCGACGAGGTGCTGGCCCTGGTGCGGGCCGGTGACGTGCCCGGAGCGATCGCCCGCCTCGACGAGTTCGAGGGGCTGGCCGCGGTGACCGACGACGCCATCCGCGCGCTCGGCGAGGTCAAGCCAAAGACGATGGGCGACCACCTCGAGCTGGTCAGCGCGTTCGAGCGGACCCTGACCGGGTGGGGCTTCCGCTCGCTGGCGTCGAGCTCGCTCCTGCCGCAGGCCCGCGCCGCGCTGGCCAGCGTGGGCCAGCTGACCCCGGTGCTGCGCGTCGCTCCGGCCACGATCGGCGAGGTCACGGGCGCGGTGCTGCCGGCGGTGGCCGCGGTCGCGCGCTCGATCGTGGCCAGCGGCCAGGCCGCCACCGCGCTCGAGGTCGAGGCCGCGACCTCGCTCGACTACTCGTGCTCGCTGCCCAACGTGCGGCGGCTGGCCACGTCGTACAAGGCCGCGGCCGCGTCGAACCTGGCGTACCTCGACGCGCTGTTCGTGGCCCAGCTGGCGGAGGCGCTGAGCGTCACGCTCGACCAGGCCAAGCTGGCCTTCGCCAACCGCGAGCCAGGCTACCTGGTGGCGATGATCACCGCCAACGTCGGCGCCATGAGCGGCTTCCCGGCCGAGCTCAAGGCAGCGTGGGGCGAGGACTCGATCGCGTGGGGCCTGTTCACGCTGGCCGCCGGCGAGCTGTCGTTCGCCGACACCTCGGCGCTCATCAGCGAGTACTACTCGCTCCAGGTCGAGTACGGCCCCGACGGCACCGTCACCGGGGTCGAGCATCCCGAGGCGTTCGCCCACATCCTCGCGTGGGCCGAGCGCCGCACCCGCGAGCAGGCCCGCGCCGCGCTGGTCGCCACCGGCGCCATCCCGGTCCAGACCCAGCTCCACTACCAGATCGCCCGGACCCAGGCGGCCGGCGACCTCGCCGAGCAGCTGGGCGCGCTGCGCTCCTACTGGGCCGCCACCCGCTTCGCCCAGACCGCGGTCATGCTGGCGCGGAACTGACTGCCCGCGACCCGCCGCGGATCCTCGTCATCGAGCGTCGCGCCGCCTCCCGGTCGGCGTCCGGCCGAACGCGCGCGTGAACGCGGCGGTGAAGGCGCTGGTGGTGGCGTAGCCGACCTCGAGCGCGACGGCGGTGACCGGGCGCCCCGCCTCGAGCAAGCGCAGCGCGTGGAACAGGCGCATCCGCCGACGCCACACCCCGACCGCCACGCCGGTCTCGGCCAGGAACAGGCGCTCGAGCGTGCGCACGCTGGCGCCGGCGCGCCGGGCCAGCTGGGCGATCGAGGCGACGTCGCCCGGGCCATCGGCGACCAGCTCGGCGAAGGCGCGCGCCCGCGGGTCGCGCGGCAGCGGCAGCTCCAGCGCTACGTCCGGCGCCGCCGCGATCAGATCGAACAAGACCAGCGCGAGCCGGCCCTCGGACGGCCGGCGCCGGTCGAGCGCGCCCAGCCGGGTGACGTGCAGGATGACCTCGCGCAGGAGCGGGGCGACCTCGACCGTGCGCAGCGGTGGCGCCGCCGGCAGCGCGCCCGGCGCAACGTACAGCGACCGCATCGACAGCGGCGCGCGGATCACCTCGACGTGGGCGGTGCCGGCCGGCACCCACACCGCGCGATCGGCCGGGACCACGCGGCGGGCGTCGGCGGTGACCAGCTCGAGCTGCCCGCGCAGCGCGTAGGTGAGCTGGTGCCAGTCGTGGCGGTGCGCCTCGCGCCGGTCGTGCAAGTACGTCACCGGGTGGGTCCGCACCCAGACCGGGCCGTCAGGGAGATGGCGCTTTTTCGACACCGTGTGACAGATTATCGTAACGCCGCCATCGCACCTCGGCGCTATAGAGGGGGCATGAACGTCGCGCTGCCGCCCAACAACAACACCCTCGCCCACTTCTCGATCAACGCCGACGACGTCGAGCGCGCACGCAGGTTCTACGCCGACGTGTTTGGCTGGCAGTTCCACGCCTGGGGCCCGCCCGGCTTCTACCAGATCGAGGCACCAGGCTCGCAGGTGCTCGGCGCGCTCCAGAGCCGCCGGCACCTCGTCGCCGGCCAGCGCACCGTCGGCTTCGAGTGCACCATCGCCGTGCCGTCGATCGACAAGACCGAGGCCGCGATCAAGGCCGCCGGCGGCACCGTCATCATGGCGCGGTCGGTCATCGTCGGCGTCGGCACGCTGATGTTCTTCCAAGACCCCGACGGCAACGTGTTCGGCGCCATGCAATACGACCCCGCCGCCGAATGACCCGCCCGCCCGCGTGACGTCTCCACCAACGTCCCACGGACGGTCCGTCACTTCACGGGCCCGCTAGCGCCCCCGCGGCTCAGGTACCCGCCCCGTGCACGGGCCGTCGCTTCACGCGCCCACCGCGCAGGTCCCCCCGCGGCTCAGGTACCCGCCCCGAGCACCCGCCCGCCGCTCAGGTACCCGCCCCGAGCACCCGCCCGACCGCCTGACGTCACCACCAACGCCCCGCGGACGGGCCGTCTTGGAGGGGAGGCTCAGCTGGGGGCGTGACCCCAGCTAGGGGAGGTTTCGCGAGAAACCTCCCCATAAATCGCTTGAGGAGGTTTCGAGAAACCTCCCCATGAACTCCGAGGCGGCGTTGGAACACCGTCGTTCAGGTCTCAGGTTCACGCCCGAGCACCGCCCGACCGCCTGACGTCACCGCAACGCCCCGCGGACGGGCCGTCTTGGAGGAGGCTCAGCTGGGGCGTGACCCCAGCTGAGGGGAGGTTTCGCGAGAAACCTCCCCATAAACTCAGTCGCGCCGCCCCTGGATGCGGAGCAGCTCGGCCATGTCCTTGTGCCCGGCCGGCCCGTCGATGAGCCACACCGCGCCGTCGCCGCGGTCGGTCTCCTCGAGGACGACCTCGAGCGCCCGGCGCGCGCCGATGACGCCGGTCGAGCGACCAGGCGCTTCGAGGGCGAAGTCCTTGACGCCGGCGGTGGCCGCGACCGTGCGCATCCACACCAGGTCTTCTCGCAGGCGGTCGTCGCGGTAGCCCGTCGACGGGCCCAGGCCGAACAGGAACAGCCGGCGGAATGGCAGCCGGCGCCCGGGCGGAAGCATCACGGTCTCGCCGCGGGTGCCCACCATCCGGCCGGCCTTGCACAGCCGGGTCAGCCGACCACACAGCCGCCAGTCGCACAGGCCGGCGGCGCCGCGCAGCGGGCGGGCGTCGGCGAACACCGGCAACAGCAGCGCCTCGCGCGGGGTCTCCTCCCACTTGGCCAGATCGAGCGGGAGCAGCGACAGCTTCATGGGGTCGCCGCGGCCGGCCCACCCTCGTCGCGTCGCCCCAGGTTGGCGGCGATCCGATCGAGCACGCCGTTGACGAACGCCGACGACTCGGCGGTGCCGAAGCGCTTGGCCAGCTCGACCGCCTCGTTGATGACCACCCGCACCGGGGTCGCCGGGGTGTGGAGCAGCTCGCCGACCGCCAACCGCAAGATGTTGCGGTCGACCCGGGCCATCCGCTCGAGCCGCCAGTTGCGCGACCCGGCGGCGATGACCTCGTCGATGCGACCGCGACGATCATCGTCGGCCGCGGCCGCCTCGACCAGCGTCTTCGCCAGCGCAAGGCTGTCGACGTCGACCTCGAGCTCGAAGCGGTCGCCCCAGGTCGCGACCGCGTCGCCGACCACGCCGGGGTCGACGCCGTCGTCGAGCCCGAACAGGATCTGCAGCGCCAGGGCCCGGGCCCGGCGACGGGTGGTGAGCGAGTCGGTCACGCTGGCCCCGCGATCGCGCGGAACAAGCCGACCATCTCGATCGCCGCCAGCGCCGCGTCGTAGCCCTTGTTGCCGGCCTTGGTGCCGGCCCGCTCGAGCGCCTGCTCGATGGTGTCGGTGGTGAGCACGCCGAACACCACCGGGACCTCGGCCCCGGCCGCGGCCGACGCCACGCCCTTGGCCGCCTCGCCGGCGACGTAGTCGAAGTGCGGGGTCGAGCCGCGGATCACCGCGCCGACCACCACCACCGCGTCGACGCCGCCTTGGGCCAGCACCCGCCGCACCACCTGCGGCAGCTCGAAGGCGCCCGGGCACCTGACGATGGTGATCGCGTCGGCGCTGCCGCCGGTCCGCACGATGGCGTCGACGGCGCCGGCCACCAGCGGCTCGACGATGAGGCCGTTGAACCGGCTGGCGACGATGGCGATGCGGAGGCCCGCGGCAGACAGCGAGCCCTCGAGGACGGTCGGCATGGCGCGCAATCTACCTCAGAGTCCGCGCGGCGTCCGGTCCGGCGCCGCTCAGCGCGGGGTGGATCGGGTCGCGGCCGGCTCGCCACGCGCCGCGGTCCGGCCGGGCAGCGTGACCCGCTCGACGACCTCGATGCCGAACCCCTCGATGCCGACGATCTTGCGATCGCTGTTGGACAACAGCCGGATCTTGGCGAGGCCGAGATCGGCCAGCACCTGGGCTCCCAGGCCGAAATCGCGCAAGGCCTCGCTCGAGGCCTCGAGCCGGGCGTCGGTCCCGGCCGCGGCCGGCGCGCCCGCCACCAGCTTGGCGAAGCTCCGGGCCAGGCTGGTCCGCGACCGGCTGTAGACGTACAGGAACACCCCGCAGCCGGCGTCGTCGATGGCGCGCAGCGCCGCCTCGACGTCAGGCCTGATCGCCAACGGGTCGGCCACCGGGTCGAGGGCCGCGACCCGGCACAGCACCGGCCCACTGGCGGCGGTGGGTTCGCCCCGCACCAGCGCCAGGTACTCGGTGTCCTCGACCTCGGTGTCGTAGACGTAGGCCCGCCAGGGCTCGCCCGGACCCAGGAGGCCCGGCCGGAGTCCGTGCTCGCTCTTGCGGCGCACGATCTGCTCGCGCTCGAGGCGGAACGCGATGAGGTCCGCCACCGAGCAAATCACCAGGCCATGAGCGGCGGCGAACACCTCGAGGTCGGGCATGCGCGCCATCTCGCCATCGTCCTTCATGATCTCGCAGATCACCCCGGCCGGCTTGCACCCCGCCAGCCGCGCCAGGTCGACCGAGCCCTCGGTCTGGCCGGTGCGCACCAGCACCCCACCCCGCCGCGCCCGCAGCGGGAAGATGTGGCCGGGCGACACCAGGTCACCGGGCCGGGCGTCGTCGGCGATGGCGGCGCGCACGGTGGTGGCGCGATCCTTGGCCGAGATGCCGGTCGACACCCCATGGCGGGCCTCGATCGACACCGTGAACGCGGTGCCCAGGCTGGCCTGGTTGTCGCGCACCATCATCGGCAGCTCGAGCTTGTCGATGAACGCGCCGTCCATGGCCAGGCAGATGAGCCCGCGGGCGTGGGTGGCCATGAAGTTGATGGCCTCGGGCGTGACCTTGTCGGCGGCCAGCACCAGGTCGCCCTCGTTCTCACGGTCCTCGTCGTCGACCATGATGACCATCTGGCCCGCGCGGATGGCGGCCAGCGCGGCTTCGACGCGCGCAGACGGGGTGGCGAGACGCATCAGGAGTGCTCCTTGTGATCAGGGCCAGCGCCGGGGCCGCCCCGGTAAGGGCGCGACCAGCCGCTCGACGTACTTGCCGATGAGGTCGACCTCGAGGTTGACCCGGGCGCCGGGACGGCGCTGGGCCAGGTGGGTGGCGGTGACGGTGTGCGGGATGATGGCGACCGCGAAGCTGTCGTCGTCGACGGTGTTGACCGTGAGGCTGACCCCGTCGATGGCGATCGAGCCCTTGCTGATGACGTAGCGGAGCAGCTCGCCCGGCGGTCGGAAGCGCAGCACGACGTTGGCGCCGCGGTCCTCTCGCGCCACCAGCTCGCCGACGCCGTCGACGTGACCAGCCACCAGGTGGCCGCCCAGCCGCGCCCCCAGCGCCAGCGCCCGCTCGAGGTGCAGGCGATCGCCGACCCGCCGCTCGCCCAGCGTGGTCTTGGCCAGGGTCTCGGCGCCGGCCAGCACCTGGTAGGTGTCGGCGCCGACCGCGGTGACGGTCAGGCACACGCCGTCGTGCGCGACCGAATCGCCCAGGCCCAGCTCGGCCACCGGCAGCGCCGCGGGGCGCACCGTCAGGACCAGCGCGTCGGACCGGCGGTCGGCCCGCGCCACCGTGCCGAGATCTTCGATGAGACCGGTGAACACCCGCGTCGTGTAGCACGCCCCACCGCCGCCGCGGCGGGCCGGTGGCTCAATCGTAGTACTCGGCCCCGAGGTGGGTGATGACCTCGTCGCCGCGGACGTGGCGCAGCGTGTTCTTCAGCTTCATGAGCTGGATGAACAGGTCGTGCTCCGGGTAGAGATCGGCCTTGGGCGTCATCGGGCTCTTCCAGTAAAACGACAGCCACTCCTGGACGCCGTGCATCCCGGCCCGGGCCGCGAAGTCCGTGAACAGCGCCAGATCGAGGACGATCGGCGCCGCCAGGATCGAGTCGCGGCACAGGAAGTTGACCTTGATCTGCATCGGGTAGCCGAGCCACCCGACGATGTCGATGTTGTCCCAGCCTTCCTTGTTGTCGCCGCGCGGCGGGTAGTAGTTGATGCGCACGACGTGGGACATGTTGCCGTACAGGTCCGGATACAGGTCCGGCTGGAGGATGTGATCGAGCACCCCCAGCTTGGTGACCTCCTTGGATTTGAACGACTCGGGATCGTCGAGCACCTCGCCGTCGCGGTTGCCCAGGATGTTGGTCGAGTACCACCCCTCGACGCCGAGCAGCCGGGCCTTGAACCCGGGCGCCAGGATGGTCTTCATCAGGGTCTGGCCGGTCTTGAAGTCCTTGCCGCCGATGGGCACCCGGTGCAGCCGGGCCAGCTCGAGCGCGGCCGGGAAGTCGAGCGCCATGTTCGGCGCGCCGTTGCAGAACGGCACGCCCAGCTTGAGGCAGGCGTAAGCGTAGATCTGCGACGGCGCGATCGCGTCGGACGACGCCCGCAGGCCGGCCTCGAACGAGGCGACGGTGGCGTGGACCTCGGTCGGCTGGCGGTAGACCTCGGTCGAGCCGCACCACACCGCGACCAGGCGCTCGCAGCCGCGCTCGGCCTTGAACCGCTGGATGTCGGCCATGAGCTGCTCGGCCAGATCCATCTTCGAGGTGCCGGTCTTGACGTTGGGCCCGGTCAGCTTCTTGACCCAGGCCTGCTCGAACACGGCGGGCATCGGCACGACCTGCTCGAGCTCGTCCTTGATCTTGTCGAGCAGCCGCGTGTCGAGCACGCCGGCCCGGACCGCCGCCTCGTAGGCGTTGTCCGGGAAGATGTCCCAGCCGCCGAACTCGATCTGCGCCAGGTCGGCCAGCGGGACGTAGTCCTTGATCATCGGCGCGCGACCGTCGGTGCGCTTGCCGAGCCGGATGGTGCCCATCTGGGTCAGCGAGCCGATCGGCTTGGCCAGCCCGCGCCGGATGGCCATCACGCCAGCGACGAAGGTGGTGGCGACAGCGCCCATGCCGGGCAGGAGGATTCCGAGCTTGCCGGACGCAGGCTTCACATCAGCGGCACTGGGCAAAGGCATTGTTCCGGCACTTACCGCGCCGCCACGATCCAGGCAAGAGCCCGGCGTCACATGCCGGCGCGGTCGGCCGGCGCGCGCCGGGCGCGCACCACCCGGTGAGCCAACGAAAGTCCAAAGTACCCGTAGGCCACGGCCAGGCCCACGATCAGGCCCGGCGCCAGCACGCCGGTCAGGCAGGCCAGCGTCCACACCAGCACGTAGGCGTCGCGCCGTCCCAGCGCGCGCACCAGCGCCAGCGGCGTGACCCGACGCGCGAACCGCTCGGTCAGCTCGCTGTCGGCCCGATCGAAGAACCAGCGGAACGCCAGCACGTCGCCCGGCTTGCCGGCCCGGGCCACCGCGCGAAAGATCATCGCCGCGCACGACGCGCGCGCGGCGGCGGCCACGAGCGCGACCGGCACCCACCAGCCGCCGAGGGCCACCGCCAGCGCCACGGTCATGGCGATGTCGATGACGTCGTCGGACACGTTGTCGAGCGTGCGCCCGAAGGCGCTGTACAGATGGCGGATGCGGGCCAGCTCGCCGTCGCACGAGTCGAGCACCACCGAGGCGAAGATGGCGAGCCCGCCGGCGGCCACCGCGCCCCGGCTGCCGGTGGCGACCAACGCGGCGGCGGCCAGGCCCAGCACGGCGTTGGCGACGGTGACCTGGTTGGGCGTGAGCCCCCAGCGCGCCAGCCACGGGTCAGGCGCAGCGACACCGGCCGGATCACGTAGGTGTCGCCGAGCCCGTCGTAGGCTCGGCGGCACGCCTCGAGCAAGGCGCGCTCGGCCCGGCGCCGGCTGGCGCGGTCGACCACGTCGACGCCGGCGACCCGGTTGCCGACGAGCCGCGTGGCCTCGGCGGGCGGTGGCGTGCCCGCCGCCACGAAGCGCACCGGCGCCGCCAGCGGCGGCAGCGCCGGGCGGTCGGCCTCGGGCAGCGCGACGATCACCTCGCCGGCGCCGGCGCCGATCGCCTCGCGCGCCACCCGCTCGAGGATCGACATGCCGCCCAGCGGCCAGCGCGCCACCGCGGCGTGCTCGGCGAAGGCGACGAAGGCGGACGGCACGCGGGCCGCGTAGTGCCACAGCCGTCGGCGCCCGGCAAGCGCCCGGCGAACCTTGACGGCCGGCCGCGCCCGCGTGATGGTCCGCCGGTGCAAGCCAGCTCGCCGCCCACCGACGCCCCGATGAAGGCCGTCATCCTCGCCGCGGGCATGGGCTCGCGGCTCGCGCCGCTGACCAACGATCGGCCCAAGTGCCTGGTCGAGGTCGGCGGTCGCCCGATCCTGTTCCGCCAGCTCGACCAGCTGCGCGCGGTCGGCTGGGCGCTGGCCGACGTGGTGATCGTCGCCGGCTACAAGGCCGACGTGCTGCGGGCCGGCCTGGCCGCCGGCGGGTTCGGCGAGGTGGTGGTGGTCGACAACCCGATGTACGAGCCGTGGAACAACTTCTGGTCGCTGGCGGTGGCCGCCCCGGCGGTGGGCGACCACGGCGTCTTGCAGTTCGACGGCGACGTGCTCCTCGACGAGCGCCTGCTGCCGCGGGTGCTGGCGGCGCCGGGCGAGGCGGTGCTGGCGGTCGACTGCCGGCCCGAGCTCGACGACGAGACCATGAAGGCGCAGCTCGACGCGTCCGGGGCGGTGATCGGGCTGTCCAAGCAGCTGCCGGCGGCGGCGTGCGCCGGCGAGTACATCGGCATCTCGCGGCTGGCGCCGACGGTGGCGGCCCAGGTGTTCGCCGAGCTGCACGCGATGAAGGACGCCGGCCGAACCGGCGAGTACTACGAGTACGGCTACTACCAGCTGATCGCCCGCGGCGCGGTGCGGTTCGACATCGTCGACGTGCACGACTGCTCGGTCACCGAGATCGACAACGTCGAGGATCTCGCCCGCGCCGACGCCATGCTGCGCGCGCGCGGCTAAAGGCTACGCGGCCGGCGGCGCCCCGGCGGGCGGCTCGGTCGGCTTGCCGCGCAACGCGGCGCGGGCCTGGCGCGGGCTCAGGCCCTGGGTGTAGGCCAGCAAGACCCCGGCCACCGCGACGATGGCCACGGTCACGCTGGCCATCCGCACGCCCAGCGACAGGCCCAGCACCAGCTGCTTGACGCCGAAGCCGACCACCGCCGCGGCGCCGATGCACAGCGGCACGCCGACGGTGCTGCGCAGGAAGTCGACCACCGCCAGATCGAGCGTGTAGGTGACCAAGAGCAGCAACACCACGAACGCGATCGGGTAGCCCACCGCCCAGGCCACCGCCACCGACTCGACCCCGAGCCGCGGCCCCAGGTACTTGGCGAACAAGACGAACAACAGGGGCAACACCACCGAGGCCACCACCATGTACACCAGCGTGCGGTTGGGCTTGCCGACCCCGTCGAGGAGCGGCGGCAGCACGTACGACAGCGAGCGCAAGACCGCCACCCCGATCAGGATGCGCACCGAGTCGACCGGGGCCAACCCGTAGGACGGGAAGAACAGCGCCACCACCTCCTCGGCCGCCACCAGCACGATGGCCGAGTACAGCATCACCGTCACCAGGTTGAGCCGGGTGAACGAGACGAACTGGGCGATGAGCTGGGCCCGGTGCAGCCGCAGCTTGGCGAACGTCGGGAACGCGATGTCGACCACGACGTTCGAGATCATGCGCACCGGCTCGAGGACGATCTCGTAGGCCAGGCGGTAGATGCCGACCGAGGTCTTGTCGAAGTAGTAGCCGATCACCAGGTAGTCGGCGTTGGTGTAGATCGAGAACAGGATCTGCGACGCCGAGGCCTTGAGCCCGAACGAGGCGTGGTCCCAGGTCTCGCGCAGCTTGAGCACGAAGCGCGGGCGCCACGGGTGGCACAGCTGCGCGCCGACGCCGGTGACCAGGACCCGGCCCATCGGCCCCAGCACGAACGCCCACAGGCCGAACCCGGCCGCGGCGAAGCCGATCTTGCCACCGAACTCGGTCAGGTTGGCGATGATGCGGATGACCGACAGCTCCTTGAAGCGGAGCTCGCGCTTCATCAGGGCGACCGGGATGAAGTAGACGTTCTGCCACAGCAGCTTGGTGCCGTAGGCGATGAGCATCCAGCCGATCACCTCGGCGTGGTACAGGCGCACTGCCAAGATCGGCGCCAGGAACCACAGCAGCACGAACAGCGTGCCGGCGATGATCAGGTTGATCCAGAACACCGACGAGATGATGTCGGGGTCCTTGCGCTCGCGCTGGATGACCGCCGCCGACAGGCCCAGATCGGTCAGCTGATCAAGGATGGGGAACAGCGCCACCGCCAGGGTCGCGGTGCCGTACTGGTCGGGGGTGATCCAGAACGCCAAAAGCAGCAGGATCGCCAGGAAGTCGAGGACGCCCACCAGCGAGCTGGCCAGGCCGATCCACGCCAGGCCCCGGTTGACGTCGTGCTTGATCTCGGGAGACTCACCCATCGCGCCGGCCATGCAGGGTACACGGTTAGGTCGCGCCGGCGGCCGGCGCACCTGACCAATCGCCCGGGTTTGCACCGTCGGCGGGCTGCGTGGTATCGCCCCGGCCATGATCGAGCGCGCGGTGATCCTGGCAGCGGGCCTCGGCACGCGGTTGCGCGAGCCCGGCGTCGACCTCCCCAAGCCGCTGCGCGAGGTCGGGGGCGAGCCCCTGCTCCACCGCAGCCTGGCGGCGATGGCCGCGGTCGGCGTGCGCGACGCCTGGGTGGTGGTGGGCCACCGCGCCGATGAGGTGCGCGCCGCGCTGGCCGCCTGGGCCGCCGAGTTCGCCGCCGCCGGGCTCGCCATCCACACCATCTTCAACCCGGCCTACGCCGGCGGCCTGGGCCTGTCGGTGCTGGTGGCGCGCGGCGTGGTGCCGGGCCCGTTCATCCTGTCGATGTCGGATCACGTCTACGACGTCGAGGTGGCCCGGGTCGCCGCTGGCGCCGACATGACGACCGCCGACCTGGTGCTGTGCGTCGACCGCCGGCTCGACGAAGTCTACGACATGGACGACGCCACCAAGGTGCGGACCGTCGACGGCCGCATCGTCGACATCGGCAAGGAGCTGCCGGTGTTCGACTGCGTCGACTGTGGCATGTTCGCCATCGGCGACGCGCTGCTCGACGCCCTGGCCGCCGAGCAGGCGGCGCGCGGCGACTTCTCGCTGTCCGACGGCGTGCGCCGCCTGGCCGCCGGCGGCCGGGCCCGGGTCGCCGACATCGGCGCCGCGTTCTGGCAAGACGTCGACACCCCGGGCGCCCGGACCCGGGCCGACGCCGAGCTGGCCCGCCTGGCCGCCGAGCGCCGGTAGCCGCGATGGATCGCGAGCGGCTGGCGCGCCTGCGCAACTTCCAGTCGACCGAGTGGTACGCGGCGCTGATCATCCGGCCGCTGACCATCGCGGTCTTGTGGGTGTGCGCCGACTGGCGCTGGGTCACGCCCAACCGGTGCACCACCGTCGGCAACCTGGCCAAGCTGGGGGCCGCGGCGCTCATCTTGACGCCCGCGCACTGGGGCGCGGCGGCCGCGCTGCTGCAGGTCGGGGTGCTGTTCGATCACATGGACGGCACGCTGGCGCGCTACCGCCGCGCGTTCACCAAGCTGGGCTCGTTCTACGACAAGGTCAGCGACATGGTGACCTGGGCCGCCATCATGGGCGCCGCCGGGTGGCAGGCGGCGCGCGCCGAGGGCGAGCCGTACTACCTGGCGCTGGCGCTGGCTGGCGTGACCGGGATGAACACCTGCGGCTACATGAAGTGGCTGGCCCACGCCGAGGCCGAGCGGGTCCGGTGGCTCGAGGCCAAGGCCGACCCGGTGGCGGCGGTGGCCGCCCGCACCCGGCCCATCGTGATCGCGCCGCCGCCGACGCGGACCGGCGGCCAGTGGCTGCGGTGGGGCCTGACCATGGCCAGCCGGGTGTGGCGGTTCGAGGAGGTCGACCTGTGGTTCTGGCTGGGCCTGGCGTTGGTGATCGACCAGCTGCCGCTGGCGGTGTGGGTGCTGGCCGGCACCCAGGTCGCGCAGCTGCTCATCATGATCGTCGTGCGCACCGGCGACGTGGTGCGCGCCGACCGCCGGATCCGCGAGCTGGACGTCGGCTGACCGCGCCCGGTCAGGCCCGGTCGACCCGAAGCCCGCCGGCCAGCGCGTGGGCGATAGCCATCCCGCCGTTGACCACGGCGATCACCGCGTACCAGGTGACCGCGACCTGGGGCAGCCCGACCAGCCCGCACCCCATGAACGCGAACAGGAACAGGTCGCGCCGCCCCAGCGCGTGGAACGCGCCGAGCAGGTTCACGCCGCCGTCGGGCGCCGCCAGCGCCTGCTGGAGGTAGGCGTCGCCCTGCTGGAACCACCAGCGGAACAGGAACGGGTTGCCGCTGCCGTGGCGCCGGGCGATGTCGAGGTAGACCACCGCGCTGTGGGTGGCGAAGCCGGCCGCGGCGATCACGCCGGCCCACCACCAGCCCGACCAGCCCAGCAGCGTGGTCGCCGCGTGGCCGAGCGCCAGCGGGTACGCCACGTTCATCGCGTCGTCGATGCCGTTGTCGAGCCACTCGCCCAGGACCGAGCCCTGGAACTTGAGCCGCGCCAGCTCGCCGTCGCACCCGTCGAGGATCGACTGCACCTGGATCAACACCGCGCCGATCGCCAGCGTCAGCCAGGACGCCTGGGCCACCAGCGCGATGCCGACCACGCCGAACACCGCCGCGAACAACGTCATCTGGTTGGGCGTCACGCCGGTGCCCAACAGCACGCCGGTGACCACGCGGCTCAGCCGGCGGTTCACCAGCCGCGCCACCACGCCGTCGGTGGGCTTGGTCAGCGACCCGAGCAGGCGGGTGCGCGCCGCGGCGCGGCCGGCGGCGTCCTCGACCGGCTGCCACAGCGCCGCGCCGACCTCGACCGCCCCCAACCGACCGGCCTGGGCCAGGCTCCCCAGCAGCTCGATCAGGGTCGCGCCCGGCGCCGCGCCGGCGGCGTCGACCAGCTCGCGCCCGGCGATCGCGACGCCGACCGCGGCCCCCGCGCCGGCGCCCACCTGGCTGATCCGATCGCCGGCGGTCGTGATCGCCACACCGCCGCGCCCGCCGGGGTCGGCCGAGGTCGCGAGCCACGCCGCGGCGCCGGCGCCGTCGCTCGCTGCCAGGCGCTTCACCAGCCCGGGCTCGAACACGACCAGCGGCGTGGCGACGATGAACCGCCGATCGGTGGGCGCCGCGGCCACCAGCGCCGCGGCCTCGTCCGCCGCCGACACCACCGTGACCGCCAGCCGCGCCCTGGCTACCGCAGGCGCCGCGGCCACCAGGTCTGCCACGGCCCTGTCGTCACCGACGACAGCCACCGTCACCGCCGCGACCCCACCGCGCCCCAGGGTCAACAGCAGCCGCACCAGCTGCGGCACCCCGGCGACCGGGACGGCCAGCCGGTCGAGCGCGCGCGCCGGCACCACCACGACCGCGTCTGGGACATTCGACATCCGCCGCGAGATAGCGAAATCAGTGCCGCTGTGTCAAACCATGGGCTGTGGCAGCGGTGAGCCGATCCCGCCACCGTCGGGCTGGCACGAGGCCCGGCGCCGCCACCTCCCTGACTTCCAGCCGTCACCCGACTGTCAGACACCCGTCAAGAAGTGGTGAAAAGCCGACACGATCAGGCCTAACACCGCGAAACCCGCGACGGTCCTGAGTTTGCATAGTCCGGGCACGATGGCCCCGTCTCGCGCACAGCTGGCAGTCGTTCCGGACTCTAACGACCACGACGTGGTCGACCTGGCCCGGGTCCGGGAGGCCCACGCGGCCCGGGAGGCGGCGCCCCTGCCCCGCTACAACCCCACGACCTCGCTCGAGAAGATCCTGCGCAGCCAGCAGTCTCCGGCGCTGGTGCAGAAGCTGGACTGGAACGAGGGGACGATCGCGCCGCCGGCGAGCGTGTCGGCCGCGATGGTCGAGTACATCCAGTCGGCGGGCGGCGCCTTCCTCAAGTGGTACCCGAACCTGTCGGGCGGTGAGGCGCTCCAGCAGGAGCTCGCGGCGTACTGTGGCGTCGGCACCGAGAACCTGCTCATCACCAACGGCTCCGACGACGCGCTCATCCTGTTGTGCCACGGCATGCTGGGCGCCGGCCGGTCGGCCCTGGCGCCGACCCCGACCTACGAGCACTTCTGCGTCAACGTGGTCGGCACCGGCGCCGAGCTCATCCGCTTCGACCTCGACGACGCCTTCAAGGCGGACCCCGACGCGCTGGCGGCCGGCATCGCCTACCACCGGCCGTCGCTGGTGTACCTGGTGTCGCCCAACAACCCGACCGGCATCCAGTGGGCCACCGAGGAGGTCCGCAGCCTGGCGCTGCGGTTCCCCGAGGTCACCTTCGTCGTCGACGAGGCCTACCACGAGTTCGCGAGCATCGACCTGCGCACCGGCAAGCCGCTGTCGTGCGCCGAGCTGGCCACCAGCATGCGCAACGTGGTGGTGACCCGGACCTTCTCCAAGGCGTTTTGCCTGGCGTCGGTGCGGTGCGGCTACGTCATCGCCCACCCGGCGACGCTCGACGCGCTGCGCCCGTACTACAACCCCAAGAGCGTCAACCAGCTGGCCCAGGTGGCCGCCACCGCGGCGCTGCGCGAGTTCGACGCCTATTACCGCCCGTACATCGAGGCCACCCACGAGGCGCGGGTCGCGTTCGTGCGCGACCTGGCCGGGCGCGGCATCGACGTCCGCTCGGGCGGCGCCGGCAACTTCGTCTGCGTGCGGGTGCCCGACGGCCGCACCGCCGAGCTGTGCCAGCGCCTCGAGGACGACCACATCTACGTGCGCGACATCAGCGCGCGCTTCCCCGGGTACGTCCGCATCACCATCGGCCTCGAGATGGAGCGGGTGGCCGACGCCGTGCACCGTGCCCTGGCCGTGATGGCGCAGGGCCCGCGCAGCTGACCGGCGTGGAGGCCGTCGTGCGTACGGCGCTGGTGCTGGCGCCGCCCTCCGACGATCGTCGGATCGTCACCGGCTTGACGCTGGGTGAGCGCGCGCGGCGGGTCGTGGCGCAAGCCGGGTTCCCACCCGACCGTGTCGTCGTGATCCGCACCGACGCCGAGCTGACCGCCGCGGCGCCGCGGCTGACCGGCGCGCTGCTGGTCGTCGACGCCCAGGCCCAGGTCGTGGCCGGGCCGCTCCTCGAGGCCCTCGACCTGGCCAGCCCCGGCGCGCGGGCCGCGATCGATCCCGCCCGGGGCGACGCCGACGCCGGCGCGCTGGTGGTCGACGACGACGACGCCGCCGCCGTGGTCGCCGCGCTGGCGGCCGATCGCGCCGCGGGCCTGGCGGCGGCCCGGGGCGCCGGGGCCGCGACGCCGGTGCCGGTCGGGCGCCGCGCGCGCTTCCCGGTGCCCGACCGCGCCGCGGTCCGCGCCGCCGACGCCTGGCAGTACGAGCTGGTCGACAAGCCGCTCGACTCCTGGCTGTGCCGCTACTTCTACCGGCCGCTGGCCCGCCCGCTGACCAAGCTGTTCCTGCGCTCGCCGCTGACGCCCAACATCATCAGCGTGCTGTCGATCATCTTGTCGCTGGCGGGCTGCGCCATCGCGGCCGGGCCGTCCCGGCTCGAGCACATCGTCGGCCTGGCGATCCTGGTGGTCGGCGGCGTGGTCGACGCCAACGACGGCGAGGTGGCGCGCCTGCGGCTGGAGATGTCCAAGGCCGGGGCCTGGCTCGACGCGATGGGCGACGACCTGGCCCGGCTGGCGCTGGTCATCGGCATCGGCGTCCACGTCTCGCACCTGCACCCGAGCTGGCCGGCGCTGACCATCACCGCGGCGGCGGTCGCCATGACCGTGGCGTCGCTGGTGCTGATCTACTGGTACTGCATCTTCGTCATCCACTCGAGCAACAACCAGGACTACACCAAGGCGTTGCAGATCGGGCCGGGGGTCCGCGGCGACGGACCTCGCTCGCTGGGCGCGATCATCAGCGACGCGGCCGCGCAGATCATCCGGCGCGACTTCATCGACCTGGGGGTGCTGGTGCTGGCGCTTTTCCACCTGCCCGAGATCGGCTTCGTCGCCCTGTCGGTCGGCGCGGTGGTCACCCTGGCGGTGGTCATCCCCACCCACCTGAAGATCGTCCGGTCGCTCCGCGCCGCCCGGGCGTGACCGCTCGGTCGCCCCGTGCGAAGATGCCTGAGATGTCTTTCTCCGGCCCGGTGTGACTCGCCATGTCGGTCGGTAAGCGCGCCGCGGCCGGCGCCCTGTGGAGCGTGGCGTCGTCGGTGGGGGCCCGCATCGTCGGGCTGATCGGCACCCTGTACATGACGCGCCTGCTGGCCCCCGAGGTGGTCGGCGAGGTGTCGGCGGCCATGGTCCTGGCCCAGTCGGCCAACTGGCTGTCGAACTGGGGCTTCAACCACTACATGATCGTGCGCGGGCCCGAGAGTCCGTCGGCGACCTACCACGCGGCGATGACCAACTGGGCGTTCGCGGTGGTGGGCCTGTCCATCGCGGCCGCGTCGGGGCCGGCCCTGGCGCCGTGGTTCCAGGCGCCGGAGCTGCCCAGCTACCTGCCCGGCCTGGTGCTGGCGGTGTTCATCCGTCGTTTCGGCGCGGTGCCCGACAAGATCCTGGCCCGCGAGCTGCGGTTCCGCGAGCTGGCCATCGCCAACGGCGCCGGCGAGCTGGCGTTCACGGCGACCGCGCTGACGCTGGCCGGCACCACCCATCTGGGCGGCCACGCCATCGTCGTCGGCAACATCGTCCAGTCGATCATCACCACCGGGCTCATCATCCGCGCGACCGGCTTCGGCTGGTTCCAGCGCAGCCGGTGGGAGTGGGACCGGTTCCGGGCGATCATGCGGTTCGGCATCCCGGTCGGCGTCGCCCAGGTGTTCAACTTCGCGTCGCGCTACTGGGACAACCTGGCCTTCAGCCACTTCTTCGGGACCGGCGTCACCGGTTTGTACAACATGGCCTACAACCTGGCCGACATCCCGGCGGTGCAGGTCGGCGAGCAGATGACCGGCGTGCTGTTGCCGGCGATGTCGAGCCTGTCGCCCGAGCAGCGCAAGGCGGCGGTGGTGCGCTCGACCGGGTTGATGGCGCTGGCGGTGTTCCCGCTCGCGGTCGGCCTGGGCGCGGTGTCGGACTCGCTGATCGCCGCGATCTTGTCGCCCGAGTGGCAGGGGGTGGCGCCGCTGCTGACCATCCTGTCGGTATTGTCGGTGGTGCGCCCCATGGCCTGGGCGGTCAACTCGTACCTGGCCAGCTACGGTCGCAACCGCACGATGATGATCCTCGAGGCCGCCAAGGTGGTGCTCCTGTTCGCGTGCATCTTCGCGTTCGCTCACCTGGGACCGCACTGGGCCGCTGGCTCGGTCGGCATCGCCTTCGGGTTCCAGTCGCTGCTCACCATCGGGCTGGTGATCAAGCTCGACGGCATCCCGGCCGGGCCGATGCTCGCGGCGTTCGTGCGGCCGCTGCTGGCGTGCGCGGCGATGGGCGGCGCGGTGCTGGGCGCCCGGGTCGGCTTGACCGCGCTGGGCCTCACCCACCCGCGCCTGCTGACGCCCATCGAGATCGTCGTCGGCGTGCTGGCCTACGTCCCCGCCACCTTCGTCTTCGCGCGGCCGATGGCGCTCGACTTCGTGGCCCAGCTCAAGCGAGCGCTCCGCCGCGGCGGCAGCTGAGCCGGGCCGCGGCGTCGGCTGCGATCAGGGATAGAGCGCGGCGGCGCCCTGGGCGTCGCGGGTGGTGAGCACCAGATCGCCGGTCTGGGTGCCGTTGCACTGCGGGTAGTGCATGACCGACGCGGCGTCGTAGGCGGTCAACGCCCGCCAGTTGTTGTCCTCGAAGCAGGTGCCGCTCTCGGGCCGGGTGTGTTCGTGGCGGAAGCCGAGGGTGTGGCCCAGCTCGTGACGCAACACGCCGGTCAGCGTCCACGGCGCGATGTTGCCGAACGACGACGAGGAGATCAGCACCTCGCGGCTGCGGCGGCTCGAGCTGGGGAAGAACGCCCGCGCCAGGTACTGCGTCGTGCTGACCTGCCGGACGTCGAACACCACGTTGTTGTTGCGCGAGGTGCAGTTGCCGTCCTGGGCGCTGGCGTGGACGAAGTTGACGTTGCCGACCGCCTCCCACGCCGCGGTCGCGGCGTTCATCGCCGCCACCACCGCCGCGTACCGGCTGCCGAAGCTCGACTGGCTGACACAGTAGGAGATGTTCTGGGCCGCGGTCGCCGACCACTTGTCGTCGGCGCCACCGACGCGGTTCACGATCAGGTCGGACTCGGCGACCGCCAGGCCGTCGGCGCGGTCGATGGCGTCGCCGACCGACGCGAGGTACCGCTCATACTGCGCGCGCATGCCGGCCTCGTCCTCGATCACCTCGTCGCCGTTGACGACGAAGACGCCGGTGTCGGGTTCTTGGTAGGCCTGCGCCTTGAACTGATCGTAGGTCAGCGCGTCGGGGCTACCCCCGCACGCCGCCGAGAGCCCGAGCGCAGCGATCGCCATTCCCATCGAGAAGCGTGTGCTCACAGAGTCCTCCAGATGACCGGGTTGTGGTGCGAGATCCGGCGCGACGGTAGCGCGGCCGTCCAGGTGGGATGGAAGGCCCCGCTGTCGTCGTCCGACCGACCCGGCGTGCGCTTCGTGCTTGCGCCGGCGCGGGGCCCCTGGCATAGACGTAGGCCTGTCGAGTCTGCGCGGGCCGCAATTTGCTCCGCCGTCGACGTGAGGGACGTGTCATGGCGAAACTGAACCAGATCCTGGCCATCGAGAAGGGCCTAAAGACCCGGGTGTACGCGGAGTTCACCGAGCTCCACAACGCCACCCAGAAGCCCGGCCTGATGAACGGCTTCCACAAGTCGTACCAGCCGCGCGACGAGGACGGCGAGACCTACCCGCCCGAGTCGCAGAAGGTGCAGCACAACGCGGCCGACGTGTTCGACCGGGTGGCCGTCATCCTGGCCGAGCTGTTCGACATCACCGCGACCAAGGACTGGGCCAACTGCGCGGCCAAGGCCGACGTCACCGTCGAGGGCCGCGTGCTGCTGCGGGACGTGCCGGCGACCTACCTGCTGTTCTTGGAGAAGCAGCTCTCGGACCTGTCGACCTTCGTCGCCAAGATGGCCGAGCTCGATCCCGGCAGCGACTGGTCGGTCGATCCGTCGACCGGGCTGTTCCGCACCGAACCATCGGCGACCCAGCGCACCAAGAAGGTGCAGCGCGCGATCGTGCTGTACGACGCCACCGAGCACCACCCGGCCCAGACCCAGCTCATCACCGAGGACGTGATCGCCGGGCAGTGGGTGACGGTCAAGCACTCGGGCGCCATCCCGGCCCCGCGCAAGAAGCAGCTGCTGGCGCGCATCGAGCGGCTGTCCAACGCGGTCAAGTTCGCCCGCGAGCAGGCCAACGCCATCGAGGTGACCGAGCACAAGTACGGCGCCGACGTGCTCGCCTATCTGCTGGGGCCGTGACCCACGCCAGGCCGGCGCCGTGACCTGACCTAGCTACGGCGGACGACGCGCTCGGGGCCGTCCCGATCGCGCCCACCGCCATCCACCCCGCGCGGCGATCCGCGCCCCGCCCCAGGAGGGCCACCGATTCCCGAGAGGGAGACAAGCTGAGCCTCAAGATCAAGCTAACCGAACAGCCGACCAGGCGTGGAGGTTCGAATCCTCCCGGACACACCGACGGGCCACCGTCGTTCGACCTGTGCCCGTGGCGAAACTGGTAGACGCGGGCCGCTCAGCGCGGTCTGTCGGGCCGGCTGTCACAAGCTGAGACTCTCTCCCAACCTCAACCAGCCGAACTCGCCATCTCTCCGACGATCGTGCACTAGCCCGAGGTTGCCGGTTCGAATCCGGTCGCTTACTCCACGCCTGGTCCGCCCAGGCCCGATACGCCTGCCTTCGTAAGCGTCGACCAATGGTAGGTCGCGGGCACGAAAACCTGACACGATCGCGACTGCCGTTGGCGTGTGAACACGGCACCTGTGCGGGGACTCCGCACAGTTCGAACCCCGAGGCCGGATACAGCCTCGGGGTTCACTATTTTCGGGCGCCGCGGCGCGGCCCGCCGCCCTGCCGTCACCCGCCCCAGCCCGGCGCTGGCGCGGTCACGGGTACAGCGCGCGGGCGCCTTGCTTGTCCAGGTTGGTCAGGACCAGGTCACCATTCTGGGTGCCGTTGCACTGCGGGTAGTGCATGACCGACGACGAATCGTACGCGGTCAGGGCGCGCCAGCTGTTGTCCTCGAAGCAGGTCCCGCTCTCGGGGCGGGTGTGCTCGTGCCGGAAGCCGATGGTGTGCCCCAGCTCGTGGCGGAGCACGCCGGTGAGCGTCCACGGCGAGATGTTGCCAAACGACGATGTCGCGATCAGCACCTCGCGGCTGCGACGTGAGGTGCTGGGAAAGAACGCCCGGGCCAGGTACTGGTTGGTCGTCACCTGGCGCACGTCGAACACGACGTTCTTGTTGCGCGAGGTGCAGTTACCGTCTTGGCTGGTGTCGTGCACGAAGTTGACGTTGGCGGTGGCCTCCCAAGCGGCGGTGGCCGCGTCCATCGCCGACACCACCGTCGCGTAGCGCGACCCGAAGCTCGACTGGCTCACGCAGTAGGTGATGCGCTGCGCCGCCGAGGTCGACCAGCGGTCGTCGCTGCCGCGGACCTGGTTGACGATGAGGTTCGACGCCACCACGCCGAGCCCGTCGGCGCGATCCGCGGCGTCGCCGACCGAGTCCAGGTAGCGATCGTACTGCGCGCGCATGCCGGCCTCGTCCTCGACCACCTCGTCGCCGTTGAGCACGAACACCCCCGTGTCCGGCTCCTGGTACGCGTGGGCCTTGAACTGCTCGTAGGTGAGCACCTCGGGGCTCGAGCCACAGGCCGCCGCCAGCCCAGCCACCACCGTCGCCATCGCCATTGAAATACGTGCGTTCACGAAGACCCCTCCCGATCGGATTGTTTTGGGTTCAAACGATGTCGGACGGTACGCCCGCCCCGGCGGTGGGAGGCAACACCCCGATGTCGGCGTCGACCTGACATGCCCACCGGGCGGTCAGCGGGTCCGACGTCGACGCCGTGGCGGCCGGGGCGCCGGCGCGAGCGTCACCACCAGGTCGCCATCGGCGGTGAGGCGGGTCGCGCCGATCACGAACCGGCGCGCGTCGGCCAGCCGTGGCACCTCGACGCCGCCCAGCCAGGCCGGGCCGCCGCGGCGTCCGCCTAGCGCGACTGGCGCGACGTGGAGGTGCAGCTGGTCGCACAGGCCGGCGGCGAGGCACGCGGCGTGGACGTCGCCGCCGCCCTCGACCAGGACCGAGGTCAGCCCGGCGGCGGCCAGCGCGGTCGCCAGCGCCGCCAGGTCGACGCGGCCGTCGCCCTCCCCTGGCACCTCCCACACCTCGGCCCCGGCTCGCTCGAGGGCGCGGCGCCGGCGCGGCGGCACCGGGGCCACCCCGACGACGATGGTGCGGCCGGGCGTGGCCAGCATCGTCGCGGTCGCCGGCATCCGCAGCCGCGAGTCGACCACCACCCGCGCTGGCGAGGTGCCGGGCGCGTCGCGCACGTCGAGCCGTGGATCGTCGGCCACGACGGTGCCACGACCGACCAGCACCGCGTCGTGGCTGGCCCGCAGCGCGTGGACCTCCGCGCGCGCCGCCGGGCCAGTGATCCAGCGCGCCTCGCCGCTGGCAGTGGCGATGCGGCCGTCGAGGGTCATCGCCGCCTTGAGCGTGAACCACGGCCGGGCGAACCGGGCCCAGGTGTAGAAGCCGCGGTTGGCGGCCTCGCACGCCCGACCGACACCCCGCGGTCGACGACGATGCCGGCCCGGGCGATGCGGCGCGCGCCGCCGGCGTGGCCGCGGATCGGGTCCATCGCGCCGATGACCACCCGGGCCACCCCGGCGGCGATCACCGCCGGCGCGCACGGCGGCGTGCGGCCGTGGTGGTTGCACGGCTCGAGGTTGACGTACAGGGTGGCGCCGGGCGCCCGGCCGCCCAGCTTGGCCAGGGCGTCGACCTCGGCGTGCGGCGTGCCGGGGCCGCGGTGCCAGCCCTCGGCCAGCATGCGGCCCCGGGCCGACACGATCACGCAGCCCACCGCGGGGTTGGGCGACGTGCGCCCGCCGCGCGCCGCCAGCGCCAGGCACCGGGCCATCCAGCGCTGGTCGGCGTCGCTCACTCGCCGCCCTGCATCGCCTCGAGCTCGCGGGCGAACTCGCCGAGGTCGCGGAAGTCGCGGTAGATCGACGCGAACCGGACGTAGGCGATCTGATCGAGCGCCCTGAGTCGGGGCAGCACCCGCTCGCCGATGGCCCGCGACGGGATCTCGTCGACGCCCAGCTCGCTGACCTCGCGCTCGATCTCCTCGGCGATGCGCCGGACGTGCTCGGCGGCGACCCGTCGCTTGATCACCGCGAAGCCGACCCCGCGCTCGATCTTGCGGCGATCGAACGGCTCGCGCCGGCCATCGAGCTTGACCACCACCGGCATCGACTCCTCGATGCGCTCGTAGGTGGTGAAGCGCCGCCCGCACTTGAGGCACTCGCGCCGGCGTCGGATCTCGCGCGCGTCCTTGGACTGGCGCGAGTCGTTCACCTTGTCTTCGTCGGCGGCGCAGAACGGACAGCGCATGGCGGCTACCGGGTGGCGTCGTCGAGCGTGGTCAGCTTGGCCACCCGGCGGCCGTGGCGGCCACCCTCGAACGCGGTGTCACGGAACGCCCGCACGCACGCCTCGGCCACGCCGGCGCCGATGACCCGGGCCCCCAGCGCGATGACGTTGGCGTCGTTGTGGGCCCGGCTGGCGGTGGCGGTGAACGCCTCGGTACACAGCGCGCAGCGCACGCCCGGCACCTTGTTGGCGGCGATGCTGATGCCGACCCCGGTGCCGCAGATGATGAGGCCGAGGGTCGGCGTGCGCGCCGACGCCACCGCGCGGCCCACCGCCGCGCCGTAGTCGGGGTAGTCGACCGACTGCTCGCTGTCGGTGCCCAGGTCGGCGACCTCGTCGCCCAGGGTGCGCAGCACGTCGGCCAGGTGGCGCTTGAGCGCGTAGCCGGCGTGGTCGGAGCCGACGAACCAACGCACGCCTACACCCGCCCGATGATGAGGCAGGCGTTGGTGCCGCCGAAGCCGAACGAGTTGGACAGGACGTTGTCGACCCGCGCGGCCCGGGGCTGGTTGGGCACGTAGTCGAGGTCGCAGTCGGGGTCCGGCGTGGTGTAGTTGATGGTCGGCGGCAGCACGTCGCGGTCGAGCACCAGGGCCGAGATGCCGCACTCGACCGAGCCGGCGGCGCCCAGCATGTGGCCGGTCATCGACTTGGTCGACGACACCGCCAGGGCCCGGGCGTGGTCGCCGAACACCGCCTTGATGGCCGCGGTCTCGTTCTTGTCGTTGGCGTCGGTCGAGGTGCCGTGGGCGTTGATGTAGCCGATGGCGGTCGGGGCCAGGCCGGCGTCGGCCAGGGCCGCGCGCATGCAGCGCTGGGCGCCGATGCCGTCGGGCGCCGGCGCGGTGACGTGGTGGGCGTCGGAGCCGGCGGCGTAGCCCTTGACCTCGCCGTAGATCTTGGCGCCGCGGGCCCGCGCGTGCTCGAGCTCCTCGAGCACCACCACGCCGGCGCCCTCGCCGATGACGAAGCCGTCGCGGTCCTTGTCGAACGGGCGCGAGGCCCGGGCCGGGTCGTCGTTGCGGGTCGACATCGCGCGCATCGCGTTGAACCCGCCCACGCCCAGCATGCTGATGGTGGCCTCGGCCCCGCCGGCGATCATGCAGTCGGCGTAGCCGTGGCGGATGGCGCGCATCGCCTCGCCGATCGAGTGGGCCCCCGACGAGCAGGCCGACACGTGCGAGAAGTTGGGCCCCTGGGCGCCGGTGCGGATGGTCACCAGCCCCGGGATCATGTTGATGATGATGTCGGTGACGAAGTACGGCGAGAAGCCGTAGCGGGGCCCCTTGGCGCGGCCGGTGTCGTGGGTGTTCTCGATCGACTTCACGCCGCCCAGGCCGGCGCCGATGTAGCAGCCCCAGCGCTCCTCCTCGCCGGCCGGGACCTTGCGATCGGGATAGCCGGCGTCGTCCATGGCCAGCATGGCCGCGGCCACGCCGAACTGGAGGAAGCGATCGTAGTGCCGCAGGTCGCGCTTCTCGAACCAGGTCGGCGCGGCGGCGTCCCAGCCCTTCACCTCGCACGCGAACTGCGAGGCGTAGCCGGTGCAGTCGAACTGGGTGATGGGCCCGGCGCCGCTCTGGCCCGCCAGGAGCGCGGCCCAGGTGTCGTCGATGCCGATGCCGATCGGGGTGATGAGGCCGATACCAGTGATGACGACGCGGCGCATGGGGGTGCTCCTAGCAGGGTGTTGGCGGCCTCCGCCCGAGGCCTCCGCGGTGCTGCGGGCGCGGGCGCGCCGACCTGGGCGCGCGCCGATACACGAACGGCGCCGGCCGAGCCGCGGCGGCGAGACCGCGCGGCGGCCGACGCCGGGCCACAGGCAAGCGGCGCCTGCGGGTTCAGGCCTTGGCGTTGGCCTTGATGTAGTTGATGGCGTCACCGACGGTCTTGATCCGCTCGGTGTCCTCCTCGGGGATCTCCAGGCCGAACGCCTGCTCCAGCGCCAGCACCAGCTCGACCACCGCCAGGGAGTCGGCCTTGAGATCGTCGATGAACGACGCCTCGGGCTTGAGCTTGTCGGGCGAGACCTCGAGCTGCTCGCTGATGATTTCGGTGACCTTCTTCTCGATGTCGCTCATCGGGGATCCTTTCGACGGGTTCTCTTAGTACGAAACAGCGGGCGGCTTCAACTCACACCAGCAAGCCGCCGTTGACGCGCAGCACCTGGCCGGTGATGTAGCCTGCTTCGGGGCCGGCCAGGAACGCCACCGCGTGGGCGATGTCGTCGGCGGCGCCGATGCGGGCCAGCGGGATCTGTTCGAGCAGCTTGGCCCGGGCGGCCTCGGGCAGGTGCTCGGCGGTCATGTCGGTGTCGATGAAGCCGGGCGACACCGCGTTGACCGTCACGCCGCGGCTGGCGAACTCCTTGGCCAGCGACGTGGTGAGGCCGATCAGGCCGGCCTTGGACGCGGCGTAGGCGGCCTGGCCGGCGTTGCCGTTCTCGCCCACCACCGACGTGATGTTGACGATGCGGCCGGCGTCCTTGGCGCGCAGCAGCAGCGACGCCGCGGCCCGGGCGCAGTGGAACGCGCCGGCCAGGTTGACCTGCATGGTCCGGTGCCACTGCTCGTCCTTGTACCGCATCACCAGGCCGTTGATGGCGACCCCGGCGTTGTTGACCAGGATGTCGAGCCCGCCGTGGTCCTTGCCCAGCTGCTTGACCGCCTCGGCCACCGCGGCGGCGTCGGCCACGTCGAAGCCAGCCACCGCGGCGGTGCCGCCGGCCGCGGTCACCAGCGCCGCGGTCTCGTCGGCGGCGTCGCGTCGGCTGGCATAGTTGATGACCACGGTGGCGCCCCGGCTGGCCAGCGCCACGCAGATGGCGCGGCCGATGCCGCGCGACCCGCCGGTCACCAGGGCCACCTTGCCGACGAGGGCGCGATCGGTAATCGTCATGTCAGGCTGCTCCGGTGGGGAAGGCGTCGACCTCGTGGGGCTCGCCGATGGTGGTCACGGTGATGCTGTCGGCGATGCGCTTGACCAGCCCGCGCAGCACGCTGCCGGCGCCCAGCTCGTAGGCCCGGGTCACCCCGGCGGCGGCCAGCGCCTGGATCGAGGCCTCCCAGCGCACCGCGCCGGTCACCTGCTCGACCAAGAGCCGCCGGATGGTCGTCGGGTCCTGGGTCGGCGCCGCGGTGACGTTGCAGAACACCGGAACCACGGGAGGCTTGATCTCGACGTCGGCCAGGGCCGCCGCCAGCTGGGCCGCGGCCGGCGCCATGAGCGAGCAGTGGAACGGCGCGCTGACGGTGAGCTTGACGGCGCGCTTGGCGCCCTTGCCCTTGGCGGCAGCCACCGCGCGGTCGATGGCGGCGCCGTGGCCCGAGATGACGATCTGCCCGCCGCCGTTGAGGTTGGCGGGCTCGCACGGCTCGCCGGCCGCGCTGGCCTCGGCGCACAGCGCCTCGGTCGCGGCCAGCTCGAGGCCCATGAGCGCGGCCATGGCGCCGACACCCACCGGCACCGCCGCCTGCATGTACTGGCCGCGCAGGTGAACCAGGCGCACGGCGTCGGCGAACGTCAGGGCCCCGGCGGCGCACAGCGCGGTCCACTCGCCCAGCGAGTGGCCGGCCACCGCGTCGTAGGTCAGCCCGTGCTCGGCCACCAGCACCCGGTACACCGCCATCGAGGTCGCCAGGATGGCCGGCTGGCTGTGCTGGGTGAGGGTCAGGTCGTCCTCGGGTCCCTCGAAGCACAGCGCCGAGATCGAGAAGCCGAGCGCGGCGTCGGCCTCGGCGTAGGTCTGGCGCGCGACCTCGAAGCGATGGGCCAGGTCACGGCCCATCCCGACCCGCTGCGAGCCTTGGCCCGGGAACAGGAGGGCGGTCTGCATGGCGGGCTTTCTTGCACACGCCCGGGCCCGATGAAAGCCGCGGCCCCGTGAAAAACGCCGCGCACCGCCACCGGTGGTACGCGGCGGCGGTTAACGCTTCGCGTCGACGGTGCGGGCCACCGTCGCGGCGATCGCCGCGGTCACCCCGTCGCGGGCGAACCGGGCCGCCGTCAGCACCGCGTTTTTCATGGCGGTGGTGTCGCTCTTGCCGTGGGCGACCACCACGACGCCGGCGACCCCGGCCAGGAGCGCGCCGCCGGTCTCGGCGAAGTCGATGCGGCGCCCGAGATCGCGCAGGGCCGGCGCGACCAGGGCGCCCCCCAGCCGGGTCCGGGGACTGCCCTCGAGGCGCTGGCGTACCAGCCCGAACAGCGCGGTGGCCACGCCTTCGGAGGCCTTGAGGACCACGTTGCCGGTAAAGCCGTCGGTCGCCACCACGTCGACGGCGCCGGCCCACATGCCCGAGCCCTCGACGTAGCCGACGAACTGGAAGTCGCCCCGGACCGCCGCCGCGGCCAACAGCGGCGCCGCCGCCCGGGTCAGCTCGGTGCCCTTGGTGGCCTCGGTGCCGTTGGCCAGCAGGCCGACCCGCGGCCGGGCCCGCCGGTGGACCACCCGATCGTACGCGGCGCCGAGGACGCCGAACTGGGCCAGCGCGCTGGGCTTGGGCTCGACGTTGGCGCCGACGTCGCACAGCGTGAGGGGCCCGGCCGGCGTGGGGAACACGGTCACCAGCGCCGGGCGATCGACGCCAGGGCTGCGGCCGAGGACGAACAGCGCGTGGGCCAAGACGGCGCCGCTGTTGCCGGCTGACACCAACGCCGCGGCCTCGCCGGCCTTGACCCGGTCGACCGCGATCCGCATCGAGCTGCCGCGCTTGTCGCGGAACGCCGCGCCGGGGTGGTCGTCCATGGTGACCACCTCGGCGGCGTGGACCACGGTCACGCCGCGCTCGCCGCGGGCGCCGCACCGGGCCAGCTCGGCGTCGAGCCGGGCGCGATCTCCGACCAACAGGACCTCGATCGGCGCCTCGCGGACCGCGGCGATCGCCCCGGCCACGTCGGGTCCGGGCGCGCGGTCGGAGCCCATCGCGTCGATGGCGATCACGGTGGCGGCCACGGCCGCGTGCTTACCGCACCTGCGCCGCCGACGGCCAGCGCTGGCGGCGCCGACTGCGCGGCGGCGTCCGGACGCGACGCGGCGCGCCGGCCGCATGGGCCAGGCGCGCGCCGGACGACCGCTCCCGGGGTGGGTTCCGGCGGAGGCGCCGGAGCGGCGCGCCTCCTGCGTGGGCGACTACTCGCCGGCTTCGGTGGACTTGCCGGCGACGATCGCCTCGCCGCCGTAGAAGCCGCACGCCATGCACACGCGGTGCGGGATGCGGGGCGACGAGCAGTTCGGGCAGGCGTTGACGGCAGGCCGGTTCATGCCGGACTTGCGCATCCACGCAGAACGCTGATGACCAGTACGGGCGGGACCGCGGCGACGCTTCTGAAGGGCCATGACTCTCTCTCGGGCTCGTGGGGTGTCTCAGGACGGAAGCTTGACGCCGGCCAGCGCGGCGAAGCGCGGGTCGGCAGGACGGGCACAGGTACAAGACGTTACGTTTCGGTCGGCGCCGCACTGCGGGCACAGCCCCAGGCAGTCGTCCTTGCAGACCGGCGCGAACGGCACGGCCAGCACGAACTGCTCACGGACCAGCGGGGTCAGATCGACCACGTCGCCGTCGTAGGGCAGCACGTCGAGCTCGTCGCTCGACAGCTCGACGCCGTCGTCGTCGTCACCGGCCGCGCGCGCGTCACCGGCCGGGCGTGACGCAGCGAGCTCGGCGGCGGGCACGAAGGTGACCTGGAACCGCTCGTCGAAGGTGATCGCGAACGGCGCCACGCACCGGCTGCACGCCATGGCGATGGTGCCGCGGACCGCCCCCTGAGCGAACACCGAGTCGCCGTCGGCGTTGAGCTCGACGTCGACCTCGCCACCGTCGGTGATCTTCGCGGCCCCCGCGTCGTCACCGCCGTCACCGAGCGCCTCGCGCAGCGGCATGCCGGCCATCAGCCCGGCCACGAACGCCGGCTCGACGTCGACGTGGCGGGACACCGGCAGCTCGCGGAGCACGATCTGGAACGGCGTGGTGGGGGTGGACGGCTGGCGCACGACGGATGGTCCTCGGGAGGCGGGTGAGTATATGGACCGGACCTCCGGAGTCAAGGCTCATCACGGCTGGAGTTACGCACCGTTACATCCGGCGCACGAGCTGGCAGGATACGCCATGCGCAGAATCCCGATCGCCCTCGCCCTGATCGCGGGCGTCACCGCGTGCGGCGACGACGGCGGCCCCACGCCACCGGGCCCGGTGACCTACCCCGCCATGGGTCCGCTCACCGGGGCGGCCGGCCGCGGCGGCTTCCGCTTCGGCGCCGCCAGCGCCGCGACCCAGATCGAGGACGCCAACCCGACCACCGACTGGTACCTGTGGACCCAGCCGGTCACCGCCGGTGGGCTCGGCCACGGCCGCGCCTTCGTCGGCGACGCCGCCGGCGGCTACACCCGCGCCGTGGACGACGTGGCGCTCCTGACCGCCACCCACCTCGACAGCTACCGGATGAGCGTCGAGTGGGCGCGGGTCGAGCCGACCCGCGGCCAGTGGGACGAGGCGGCGTTCGCGCACTACGGCCAGGTGCTCGACGCGCTGGTGGCGGCCGGGGTGCGGCCGATGCTGACCGTGCACCACTTCTCCAACCCGGTGTGGGTGGCCGATCCCCGCGACCCAACCTGCCTGAACAACCCCACGCCGGGCCAGCCCACCGACCAGAACCTGTGCGGCCTGGGCGGCGCCGGCGGGCCGCAGGTGATCGAGGCCATGGCCGCCTACGCGGGTGAGCTGGCCCGGCGCTACGGCGACCGCGTCGACGAGTGGGGCACCCTCAACGAGCCGATCAACTACCTGCTGGCGGCCTACGGCATCGGCGTCTTCCCGCCCGGCCGCAACACCATCACCGCCTTGTTCACCGACTTCGTCCCGGTGGTGCGCGACTACCTGTCGGCCCACGCCGCGATGTACGCGGCCATCAAGGCCAACGACACCATCGACGCCGACGGCGACGGCGTGGCCGCGGCGGTCGGGTTGACGCTGTCGGTGGCCGACTGGGAGGCCAGCGCCGGCAACGCGCCGTCTACCGCGCCGGCCGACCTGGCGGCCCGGGACAAGGTCACGTACCTCTACCACTACCTGGCGGTCGACGCGCTGACCCAGGGCGGGTTCGACCCCGACCTGGACGGCGTCCTCGACGAGCCCCACCCGACCTGGCGCGGCACGGTCGACTGGCTCGGCGTGCAGTACTACTTCCGGGCCGGCGTCACCGCCCAGACCCAGGCCATCCGCGCGCTCGGCCTGACCCCGTGCTTCGGCGCCTTCGACTTCGGGGCGTGCCTGCCGCCCGAGGACGCCACCCTGTGCGTGCCGGACATGGGCTACGAGTTCTACGCGCCCGGCCTGGGCAAGATCCTCACCGCGATGGGCGCGCGCTATCCCGCGGTGCCGCTGGTGGTGTCCGAGGCCGGCATCGCCACCGCCGTCGGCGCCCGCCGCGCCGAGAACATCGTGCGGGTGCTCGAGCAGATCGATCAGGCCCGGGCCGCCGGGGTGGACGTGCGCGGCTACTACCACTGGAGCCTGTGCGACAACTTCGAGTGGGCCGAGGGCTTCGGGCCGCGCTTCGGCCTGTACGCGGTCGACCGCGCCACCTTCGCGCGCTCGCCCACCACCGGCGCCACCGTGCTGGCCGAGATCGCCGGCGCCCGCACCCTCACCACCGCCCAGCGCGAGGCGTACGGCGGCGCCGGGCCGATGACGCCCGAGCCCGGGGTGCCGGCCCAAGTCGGCACCTGCAGCGAGCTGTACCCACCCTGACCAGACCGGCTACCCTGACGGGATGGATGAGCCCGCCGCCCCTCCCCCTCGCCTGCGGCCGCGCCCGTGGCTGCCGATCGCCGGCGCCGTGGTCGGCGGCCTGGCCGGGTTCGCGTTCTACTATTTCTACGGCTGCGACTCGGGTTGACCCAACCGAGAGAACCCGTGGCTCATGACCGGACTCGGCGTGAGCCTCGGCCTCCTGGCGACCGTGAGTCGCTGACCGCCCCCGCGACGCCCGGCCGGCCCCGGCGTGGGAGGCCCCAGCGTGGGGGGCCTCGCGTCACTGCTTGCTGAGGCCCGACAGCGCGCCGCCGCCGATGGCCAGGAGCGCGGCCAGGTCGTGATCGTTGAAGCGGATCATCGCGCCCAAGAAGCCGTCGCGGCCGTACCGGTAGTGATCGAGCTGGACCGGGACGTCGCCCACGCCCGACACCACCGGCAGGCTGGCCGGCGCGTTGAGCGCATCGTCGATGCCGCCCAGCAGGTACACGCCCCGGAACAGCTCGAGCGCGGCGGCCACCTTGACCCGCGGGTAGCGATCGAACGACGCGTCGAACACGTCGGTCGACAGCCGCAGGCCGTGGCCCCACCACCGCACGTCGGCGTCGAGGCCGACGCCGCCGCTGGACTCCTTGATGCCGTAGCGCAAGGTCAGCCAGTCGATCCGCTTGGCGAACTGGAAGGTGAAGCGGTAGGCGTCGCTGATCGTCGTCCGGCGCACCCAGGCGTTGGGATCGACGGTGGGATCGAGGGTGAGCTCGGTGGCCGGGTACCCACCGCGCGGCCCGCGCTCGATCTCGATGAGGTAGTACTTGTCCGGGCGGGTGTGCAGCTCCAGCGCGATGTAGTGGCGGGCCACGCCGGCGAACACGTTGTACTCGCTGCGCAGCCCGACGTAGGTCTGCACCTTGAACAGCGTGCCGAGGAACCCCTTGGCGTCCTCGGTGATGGTCTCGACGTTGTCGGCGATGGTGGGGTCGTTGACCAGCCGCCCCAGGGTGCCGCGGTCCTGGTCGATCTTGTCGGCGATGCTCGCGGTCGAGGCGATCACCTGATCGACCAGGTCGAGCTTCTGGCGCACCTTGTCGCCGGTGGCCGCCACCTCCTGCTTGGCCGAGGCCACCAGGTCCCGGGCCTCGGCCGAGGCGGCGTCGAGGTTGTCGAGGATGGCCTTGACCCGCTCGTCGGCGGTGCCAGAGATCTTGCGGATGTCGGCCGCGATCTGATCGATGCGGCCCACCGCCCGGTCGGCCCGCTCGAGGATGTCGTGGACCGACTGCGCCTCGCGCTGGACCAGATCGTCGACCCGGTTGGCCACCGACGCGATCGGGCCGTTGACCAGCCGGCGCATGTCCTCGGACAGGTCCTTGACCGACAGCAGCACCGCGTCGACGTTGGGCAGGCTCTGGTCGATGCGGCGCAGCAGCGCGTCGGGCGAGGTCGACTCGACCACCCGCACGATCTGGTCGCCGTTGCCGAGCCGGGTGGCCGGGGCCAGCTCGCCGGTCTCGGCCGCGCCTTCCGCGCTGCCGGGGTCGATCTCCAGGTAGTGATCGCCGAGGAGCGACGCCGCCTTCTTGAACACCACCGCGCTCGACCACACCGGCACGTCGGCCCGCAGCTTGAACCGCACCTTGGCGTAGCGGCCGTCGATCTGCAGGCTGGTGATCTCGCCCACCGGCAGGCCGGCCACCACCACCTTGGACCCGACCGGCATGCCGGAGGCGTCGCGGAACCGGGCCCACAGGGTGATGTTGTTGGAGCCGGCCGGATCGGCGCCCAGGCTCTTCCACACGGTGTAGCCACCGCCCAAGAGCGCCAGCACCAGCAGGCCGACCTTGACCCCCGAGGCGATCGGCTTCACGGGGTGGCTCCGGCCGCGGCCACGCCCGAGGTGCGGATGAACTCGTGCAGGTAGGGGATGGCAGAGGCCTTGATCTCGTCGACGGTGCCGGCCGCCAGGATGCGCCGCTCGTGCAGCATCGCGATGCGATCGGCGATGCGGAACACCGACGCCATGTCGTGCGAGATGACCACCGAGGTAACCTTATACCGCTCGACCGCCCCCAGGATCATCTCGTCGACGTTGCGGGTGGCCAGCGGATCGAGGCCGGTGGTCGGTTCGTCGAAGATGAGGATCTCGGGCTCGAGCACCAGGGCCCGGGCCAGCCCGACCCGCTTGCGCTGCCCGCCCGACAGCGAGCCCGGGTAGGCCGCCTGGAACCCGTCGAGGCCGAGCGCCGCCAGCCGGTCGCGCACGATCTCCTTGATCGCGGCCTTGCCCAGCTTGGTGTGCTCGCGCAGGGGGAACGCGCAGTTCTCCTCGACTGTGAGCGAGTCGAACAGCGCGGCGAACTGGAACACCAGGCCGAACTTGCGGCGGAACCGCGCCAGCGCCTGGCTGCCCAGCGCGAACACGTCGGTCCCGTCGACCCAGATCGAGCCGCGATCGGGGCGCAACAGGCACATGAAGTGCTTGATGAGCACGCTCTTGCCCGCGCCCGAGGCGCCGATGATGACGTTGACCTTACCGCGCTCGATGTCGAGGTCGATGCCGTCGAGCACCAGCTTGGGGCCGAACGACTTGCGCAGGCCGCGCACCCGGACGTGCCAGCGCAGGTCGCGCTCGGCCAGCGGCGCGGGGGCGGCCTCGGGGGTCGGGCCGTCGGGCTGCGCGAGCTCGCTGTTCATCGCAACCCGGTGTCGCTCGACATCACCCGCAGGAGGATGTCGGTCAGAAAGTAGTCGGACACCAGCACCGCCACCGACGCATACACCACCGCGCGCGTGGTGCCCAGCCCGACGCCGCGCCCACCGCCCGCGGCGTTGTAGCCCTGGTAGCATCCGATCAAGATCACGATCAGCCCGAACACGATCGACTTGAGCATCCCCTGGATCACGTCGGTGGTGGTCAGCAGGTCGCGGGTGTGGAGGACGAACTGGCCGTGGTCGACGTGCTGGACCACGACGGCGATGAAGTAGCAGCCGAGCATGCCGACGATGAAAAACAGGAGCGACAGGATCGGCGCCATCAGCATCCCGGCCACCAGTCGCGGCAGCACCAGGAACTGCACCGGCGACACCGCCATCGACTCGAGGGCGTCGATCTGTTCGGTGATGCGCATGGTGCCGAGCTCGGTGGCGATGCCGGCGCCCGAGCGCCCGGCCAGCATCAGCGCCGACAGCACCGGGGCCAGCTCGACCGCCAGCGCCTTGCCGGTGGTGCCGCCGGCGAACGACTCGAGCTGGAACTGGCGGAAGGCGAACACCGCCTGCAGGCCCATGACCAGCCCGGTGAACAGGCCGACCAACAGCACGATGGGCAGGCTGCCGACGCCGACGTACTCGCAGGCCTCGAGGTAGTTGGCCGGCCGGAACGGCCGCCGCGGCAGCCAGGCGAAGGCGCGGCCCATGAGGATGACGTGATCGCCGAAGCGATCGACCAGCCGGACCACCGGCGCGAAGGCGTCCTTGACGCCGGCCACCACGTCGGCGCCGACCGAGCTGCCCCGGCTCACGTCGCCAGCCTCGGGACCCGCTTGGAGATCCCGCAGGTCACCTCGTACTCGGTCAGCCCGGTCCACGCCGCCAGCTCGGCCACCGCGATGTGGTCTTGCCCGTAGCGGCCGCGGCCGGAGCCCAGCACCACCGCCACGTCGCCGATCGCGACCCCTGGCAGGTCGGTGACGTCGACCACCACCATGTCCATCGACACCGCGCCCAGCGTCGGGCACCGCCGCCCAGCGACGATGACCTGGCCGTGGCCGGTGACCCGGCGCGGGAGCCCGTCGGCGTACCCCACCGGCAGCACGCCCAGCACGCTGGGCCGGGTGGTGGTGTACAGGCCGCCGTAGCCGATGCGGGCGCCGGCCTCGACGCGCCGGAGCTGGACGATGCGGGTGACGAACCGCAGCGCCTGCCGCCGCGGCTGGGGCAGCCCGTGGTCGGTGGCCCAGCTGCCGTTGCCGTACAGCGCCAGGCCGACCCGCACCATGCCGCCGCGCGCCGGTGGGAACAGCATCGCGCCCGAGCTGTTGGCGGCGTGGACCACCTCGATCGGCGCGCCGGCCGCGCGCATGGCCGCGATGGCAGGCTCGAACGCCGCCAGCTGGCGCCAGGTCGGGCTGTCGCGATCGGCGGGATCGTCGACGTCGGCGTCGGCCAGGTGGGTCATCGCGCCCACCACCCGCACCCCGCACGCGCGGGCACGCTCGACCACCGCGGGCACCTCGGCGGGCTGGACCCCGATGCGGCTCATGCCGGTGTCGACCTTGAGGTGGACAGCGATCGCACGGCCGCGCCGGCTGGCCACCTGGCCCAGCTCGCCGAGATCCGCCGCCGCCGACATCACCGGGGTCAGCCCGGCCGCCACCATCGCGTCGACGCCGCCGGCCTGCGATGGCCCCATGACCAGGACCGGCGCCCGCAGCCCGGCCTCGCGCAGCTGCAGCCCCTCCTCGACCAGGCTGACCGCGAAGCGATCGACCACGCCGGCGTCCTCGAGCGCGGCCGCCACCATCGGCGCGCCGTGGCCGTAAGCGTCGGCCTTGACCACCGCGCACACCCGGGTGCCGGTGAACTGGGCGATGGTGCGGGCGTTGTCGACGACCGCGGCCAGCTCGACCTCGACCGCGGTGGGACGGATGTCCGCGCCGGTCGCGTGGGACGACCCGGCGGCGACCGACAAGGCGGACGACTCCGTCACGGTATGAGGCTTGGCGCGAGTTGCCTCGCCTGTCAACTTAACGAGTTGGATCTGCGAGGGATTCCACGCGATCTCGGGACCGCGATCACGCCGCCTTTTTGCGCTCGGACCGCTCGATCAGCGCGGGGGTGACGATGAGCGCGCGGCCCCGGGCGATGATGAGGCCGTCGCGGGCCAGCTGGTTGAACGCGCGCGAGATGGTCTCGCGGCACGAGCCGATCATGTTGGCCAGCTCCTGCTGGGTCGGGCGGCGCCGGACCACGATGCCCTCGGCGCTGTTGGTGCCCTCCTCGCGGGCCAGGCCGACCAGCCGGTGGATCAGCCGCTCGTTGACGTCGCACAGCGCGAGCTGGGCGATGGTCTCGTCGGCGCGGCGCAGCCGGCGCGCCATCTCACCGAGCAGGTTCATCGCGGTGCGCGGGTGGGCCGCGATGTGCCGCATCAGATCCTCGCGCGAGAGCGCCAGCACCGCGGTCGGCTCGAGGGCCACGCAGGTGGCCGAGCGGCTGCCGCCGTCGAACAAGGACATCTCGCCGAACGAGTCGCCCGGCCGCAGCATCGCCAGCGTGACCTCGCGGCCGCTCTCGCCGCACAGCGCCACCTTGACCCGGCCGCTCATCACCACGAACACGGTGTCGCCCGGCTCGTCCTGGGACACCACGGCGTCGCCGATGGCGATGCGCCGAACCGCCACGCGCTGCGACAGATCCTCGATGGCCGAGATCGGCAGCGCCGCGAACAGCGGGGCGCGCGCGATCGAGGCGCGGATGCGGGCCGGGTCGTCCGGGTTTGACGCCGCGCGGCCGAGCACGGTGGAGATCGTCGAGGTGGGAAGCTGAGGCCGAACGATGCCGAGCGCCATGGACTGACTCCTTGGTTCGTGACGAAGCAAATCGAAGTTGCTCGGGAGTGAAGCAAGGTCGGTGCCGAACCGGCGCCGTTCGCGGGCGTGGGTGATTTTGGCGGTTTGCGCTCCTGGGCCGGCCGGCCACCGTGACCTGGGCTTCACATTTCCGTTGGCACCCGCGGCGCGGATGTCGTGGTCGCTGTCGCCGGTGTCACATTCCCCCCGCCCCACCCTGTCCAACACCGACAATTTCTCGTCAGATTTCCATGACGTGCCGCGATCCCCCGAAAAGGGTGACCGGGGCCACATCGGCAGACGCTGGCCCGGGTCAGGCCGGCGAGAACAGCTCGTCCTTGGCGCCGTCCCGGATGGCGAGGACCGCGGGATGCACCAGGCGTCGCTCGACGGAGATCGCGTAGAACCGCTCGCGCACGTCGGCCTCCCCGACGACGACCAGGTCGTAGCGCTGGGCGACCTGGGCCGCGATGACGGTGGGCACGAACACCAGGCCCATCCCGTCGGCGGCGAACGCCTTGAGCAGCGCGCTGTCCTCGGCCTCCGCGACCACCCGCGGCACGACACCGTGGCGGGCGAACCAGCCGCCCAGCGCGCGCCGCAACGGCGAACCGGTCAGCGGCAGCAGCATGGGGGCGCCGTCGAGGCTGGCCGGGAAGCCGCGGCGCAGACCGCGGGCCAGGGTGGGCGGCGCCAGCACCGTCACCGTGGACTCGCCCAGGAGGTGGTTGTACGCACGCACCGCCGCGCCCGGTGGTACCGGCGCGTCGGCGATCACCACGTCGAGCTCGTGGGCCGCCAGATCGGCCAAGAGGCGATCGAAGCGGTCCTCGCGGCACACCAGCGTGACCAGCCCGGGGCCAGCCAGGGCCGGCGCCAGCATCCGGCGCACGAGGTACTTCGGCACGGCGTCGGCGACCCCGACGGTCAGCCGCAGGGTCCCCTGGTGGTGGCCGCGCAGGGCCTCGCGCAGCTCGGCGCCCAGCCCGAAGATCTCGCCTGCGTAGCGGTACGCGACCTTGCCGGTCTCGGTCAGCGCCAGCTTGCGACCGCGCTTCTCGAACAGCGCCACGCCCAGCGCGTCCTCGAGCTTCTTGACCTGTCCCGACAAGGTCGGATGCGACAGCCGCAAGAGCTTGCCGGCCGGCGCCAGGCCACCCTCCCGGGCGATGATCCAGAAGTACAGGCGGTGGTGGTAATTGAGCCATTCCACGGGGGCGGTCCTTCGCTTCGAGTTTCTCGAACTCTTGGAGACGAATATTCTACTCGTCGTGGGGCCCCACCGTCACCACAGTGGGCGCTCATGGTCGTCACCTACCTCGCGTTCGTCGTCCTCATCCTCGCGCTGGTCGCGCTCGACCTGGGGGTGCTGCACCGGCGCGACCGGGTCGACAGCGTCAAGGCCGCCCTCGGCTGGTCGGCGCTGTGGGTGAGCCTGGGCCTGGCCTTCTCCGGCGTGATCTACCTGGGCTACCACCACCAGTGGCTCGGGCTCGGCACGACGGCCGGCGGTGAGACCTCCGGCGGCACCGCGGCGGTCAAGTACCTGACCGGGTTTTTGGTCGAGAAGTCGCTGGCCATCGACAACATCTTCGTCATCGCGATGGTGTTCGGCGGGCTCAAGATCCCGACCCGACACCAGCACCGGGTGTTGTACTGGGGCATCCTCGGCGCGCTGGTGATGCGCGGCTTGATGATCGGGCTGGGCGCCGCGCTCATCACCCGGTTCGCCTGGATCATCTACGTCTTCGGCGGCTTCCTGATCGTGACGGGGGTGAAGATGATGATGGCCTCCGACGACACCGCCGACGTGGCCGACAGCCGGCTGGTCCGGCTGATCCGCCGGGTCATCCCGGTGACCGAGCGCCTGCACGGGCGGCGCATGATCGTGCGGGCTGGCGTGACGACCACCGACGACGGACCGCCCGACCCGGTGGTGGCCGCGGCGGCCCGGGGCGCTCGGCTCGCCACCCCGCTGTTGGTCGCGCTGATCCTGGTCGAGGCGACCGACCTCATCTTCGCGGTCGACTCCATCCCGGCGATCTTCGCCATCACCACCGACCCGTTCATCGTGTTCACGTCGAACGTGTTCGCCATCCTCGGCCTGCGCAGCCTGTACTTCGCGCTGGCCGGCATGCTCGATCGGTTCCGCTACCTCAAGCCGGCGCTGGCGGCGGTGCTGGTCATCATCGGCGCCAAGATGCTGGCCCACGGCTGGCTCAAGGCCTGGCTGGGCGACGCCTTCAACTTCTACGTCATGGGCGTGGTGCTGGGCGTCATCGCCGCCGGCGTGGTGACCTCGCTGTGGGCCACCCGCGGCGACGGCGCGGCCGGCGCGCGCACCGACGGCGCGGCCGCTGGCCTGACCCCGGCGGTTGACACCGGCGGACCCGCGGCCTAACGATCCCCGGCGATGAACAAGGTCTACCCCGACGCCGCGGCGGCGCTCCACGACGTGGCCGACGGCGCGGTCATCCTGTCCGGCGGCTTCGGGTTGTCGGGCAACCCCGAGCACTGCATCCGCGAGCTGGCGCGCCGCAAGGTCATGGGCCTGACCATCGTGTCCAACAACTGCGGCACCACCGATCAAGGGCTGGGCGTGCTGTTGGCCCAGGGCCAGGTCAGAAAGATGATCTCGTCGTACGTCGGCGAGAACAAGATCTTCGCCGAGCAGTTCCTGTCGGGCCAGCTCGAGGTCGAGCTGTGCCCCCAGGGCACGCTGGCCGAGCGCATCCGCGCCGGCGGCGCCGGCATCGAGGCGTTCTACACGCCGACCGGGTACGGCACCGCGATCGCCGAGGGCAAGGACACCCGCGAGATCAACGGCAAGCGGTGCGTGCTCGAGCACGCCATCCGCGGCGACGTCGCCATCGTCAAGGCGTGGCGGGGCGACGCCTGGGGCAACCTGGTGTTCCGCAAAACCGCCCGCAACTTCAACCCGCTCATGGCCACCGCCGCCAAGGTCACCGTGGCCGAGGTCGAGGAGCTGGTGCCGGTCGGCGCCCTTGACCCCGACGCCGTGCATACCCCGTCGATCTACGTCCAGCGCATCTTCGTCGGCACCGCCTACGCCAAGCCGATCGAGCAGCGCACCACCCGCCCCCGCCGGAAGGACTGAGCCATGGCCCTCGACCGAGATCAGATCGCCCGCCGGGTCGCCGCCGAGCTCAAGGACGGCTTCTACGTCAACCTGGGCATCGGCATGCCGACCCTGGTCGCCAACTTCATCCCGCCCGGGATCGACGTGGTGCTGCAATCGGAGAACGGCATGCTGGGCATCGGCCCGTTCCCCGAGGAGGGCGACGAGGACGCCGACCTCATCAACGCCGGCAAGCAGACCATCACCGCCATCCCCGGCTCGGCCTTCTTCGACTCGGCCGAGAGCTTCGCGATGATCCGCGGCGGCCACGTCGACGTGTCGATCCTCGGCGCCATGGAGGTGTCGGCGTCGGGCGACCTGGCCAACTGGATGATCCCCGGCAAGATGGTCAAGGGCATGGGCGGCGCCATGGACCTGGTGGCCGGCTCCAAGCGCGTCATCGTGATGATGGAGCACACCACCAAGCACGGCGAGCCCAAGATCCTGCCGGCCTGCACCCTGCCGCTGACCGGCGTGGGCTGCGTCCACACCATCGTCACCGAGCTGGCGGTGATCGACGTCGGGCCGGCCGGGCTGACCTTGCGCGAGCGCGCGCCCGGCGTGACGGTCGCCGAGATCCAGGCCGCCACCGGCGCGCCGCTGGCCGCCGGCGCCGACGTGCCCGAGATCGCGGTGGCGTGACCGCCGCGCCGGCGCGTCGATAGGCCGGCGTGGGGCTCCCCGGTCGGTCGGCGCCGCGGTAGCCTGCCGGCGCCGTGTCCGAACCTGCCGACGGAAAGCCAGCCAAGAAGCCGCGCGCGCTGCGCAAGGCCCGCTTCGCCACCGACGCCGACGTCGAGATCAAGGGTGCCTACGGGCCCACCGACGTGGCCGGGATCGATCCGGCGACCGACCTGGGCCAGCCCGGGCAGTTCCCGTTCACCCGCGGGGTCCAGGCCACGATGTACCGCGGGCAGTTCTGGACCATGCGCCAGTACGCCGGCTTCGGCACCGCGGCCGAATCCAACCAGCGCTACAAGTACCTCCTGGCCCAGGGCGGCAAGGGCCTGTCGGTGGCGTTCGATCTGCCGACCCAGATGGGCAAGGACTCCGACCACCCCACCGCCGCGGGCGAGGTGGGCCGGGTCGGGGTGGCGATCGACTCCCTCGAGGACATGCGGGTCTTGTTCGACGGCATCCCGCTGGGCGAGGTGTCGACCTCGATGACCATCAACGCCACCGCGGCGACGCTCCTGGCGCTGTACGTGGCGGTCGGCGACGAGCAGGGGGTGGCCCGGTCGGCGCTGCGCGGCACCATCCAGAACGACGTGCTCAAGGAGTACATCGCCCGCGGCACGTACATCTACCCGCCGCGCCCGTCGATGCGGCTCATCACCGACACGTTCACCTACTGCGCGCGCGAGGTGCCGCAGTGGAACACGGTGTCGATCAGCGGCTACCACATCCGCGAGGCCGGGGCCGACGCGGTCCAGGAGGTGGCGTTCACGCTGGCCGACGGCGTGGCCTACGTCGAGGCGGCGGTGGCGGCGGGCCTGGCGGTCGACGAGTTCGCGCCGCGGCTGTCGTTCTTCTTCAACGGCCACAACAACTTCCTCGAGGAGATCGCCAAGTTCCGGGCCGCCCGGCGGATGTGGGCGCGGATCATGCGCGACCAGTTCGGGGCCCAGAACCCCAAGAGCTGGCAGCTCCGGTTCCACACCCAGACCGCGGGCGTCACCCTGCAGGCCCAGCAGCCGCTGGTCAACATCGTGCGGGTCACACTGCAGGCGCTGGCCGCGGTGCTGGGCGGGACCCAGTCGCTCCACACCAACAGCTTCGACGAGGCGCTCGGCCTGCCCACCGAGGAGGCCGCCCGCATCGCGCTGCGCACCCAGCAGGTCATCGCCCACGAGAGCGGCGTGGCCGACTTCATCGACGCGCTGGGCGGCAGCTACGCGATCGAACAGCTGACCAGCGAGATCGAGACCCGGGCCCAGGCCTACCTGACCGCCATCGCCGACCAGGGCGGGGTCATCGCCGCCATCGAGCACGGCTACCAGCAGCGCGAGATCGAGCGGCGCGCCTACGAGCACCAGCGCGCGGTCGAGCAGCGCGCCCGGATCGTGGTGGGCGTCAACGACTTCACCGTCGACGACGAGGTGCCGGTCGAGGTGGCCAAGGTCGATCCGGCCCTCGAGCGCGACCAGGTCGAGCGGGTGCGCGGGCTGCGGGCCCGCCGCCCCGCCGGGGCCCACGCCGCCGCGCTGACCGCGCTGGGGGACGCGGCCCGGGCCAGCGACAACCTGGTGGTGCCCATCGTCGGCGCGGTCAAGGCCCTGGCCACCGTCGGCGAGATCGCCGACGTGCTGCGCGGCGTGTTCGGCGAGTACCAGCCGACCCGGAGCCTGTGACGCCATGGGCGCCCGCACCCGGCCCAAGCCCCTGGTCGCGCCGATCCGTCGGCAGCTGGCCCTGCCGGTGTCGACGTCGCCCCTGCGCGGCGCGATCCTGGCCATCGCCGACGCGCTGTTCGATCAAGACATCCCGGTGCCGGCCCTGTCCAACCGCGGCTTCGCCGAGAAGTTCGGCAGCCCCAGCCACGGGCTCGACGACCAGGCGCTGGCCAAGCTGCTCGAGGAGTACGTCGGGCGCGGCCTGTTGCGCTGGCGGGGCCGCGCCGAGCACGTGCTGGGGCGCCCCGATCAGATCGGGCTGACCCCGGCCGGCGGCGCCGCGTGGGAGGCCGCGCGCCAGCCCAGCTGGGACCGGTACGTGGACATCACGCTGCGCGAGACCCGGGACGACTGGCGGCTCGAGGTGCGGTCACCCTCGAAGGATACCGCGCACTCGTACATGCTGGCCGGCGAGGCCGCGGCGCTGCACGTGCTGACCGGACGCCCGCGGTGGAAGAAGCAGCCCCGGGCCGCGGTGCTGCCCTGGCGCAAGATGTCGATGTGGGTCGGTCGGGTGTCATGTCGGATTCCGGAGATGGCGCCTGACCCGGCGCGGTTCACCAAGCAGTTCGTCGGGTGGCGCAGCGCGCGGGATCTGCGCGCCGCCGCCGCCAGCGAGTGACGCCGCGGGTTGCGCCGGCGCCGGTTTCACGCTTCCATCAGGGGACATCGAGACGGGGCCTCGGCCAGGCGGTATGGGCCAGCTCCACCCAGGGGGGACCATGCCGATCACCAAGAGCGAGCTCATCGAGCGACTGTCGGAGACCCAGAAGCTGCCCAAGGGCAAAGCTGAACAGGTCGTGAACGTCATGTTCGAGGCCATGAGCGACGCCCTCGAGCGCGGCGAGCGCATCGAGATCCGCGGGTTCGGCAGCTTCGAGGTGCGCAGCTACAAGCCGTACGAGGGCCGCAACCCGCGCACCGGCGAGACGGTCCACGTGAAGGCCAAGCGCCTGCCGTTCTTCAAGGTCGGCAAGGAGCTGCGCGAGAACATCAACGGATCGACCGCGCCGCTCGAGGGCGCCGACGCCAGCGACCCCGACGAGGCGGACGACGGCGGCGACGACGACAGCGAGGACGTCGGGCACGACGCGACGGACTGACCCGGGCCGCGCGTTACGCCGGCGCGTGCGGTCAGCCTGCCGCGCGTTACGCCGGCGCGTGCGGTCAGCCTCCCGCGCGTTCCGCCGGCGCGTTCGGTCAACCTGCCGCGCGTTCCGCCGGCGCGTGCGGTCAGCCTGGCGCGGCAGCGGTGAGCTCGCGGCGCCGGCGGCCGGCCGCCAGGCCATGGCGGACCAGGGCCGACCACAGCCGCACCTTCTGGTCGGCCAGGACCTCGGTGCCCGCCACCCGCGCCGCGTACATCTCGAGTACGTCGGGATCGAACAGCACCAGCGACAGCCAGCGCTGCCAGCCCGGACCGGCCTGGTACAGCAAGCGCGCCAGGTGACGGTCGAGGGCCAGCTCGCGGCCGACCACGGCGCGGCGCAGCGCCTTGCGGTAGCCGTGGAAGGCGACGTCGTCGGTGGCGAGCGCCCGGGCCACCGCGTCACCGGCGACCTGGGCCTGCTCCATCGCCACCGCGATGCCCTCGCCGGTGAGGCCGTCGATGCCGGCCGCGTCGCCCACGGTGACCAGCCGCGGCGCGCTCACCGGCGCCGCGGGGTGGTAGCCCCACACCGGCCACCCGCGCGCGCCCTTGGCCGGCAGCGTCACCCCGTGGGGCTCGAGGTGCCGGGCCAGCAGGCGCAGAAGCTCGGGGCCGCCCCGGCGCGACGACGGGTAATGCATGAGGCCGACGTTCTGCCGACCGCCGGCCACCGGGAACTGCCACAGGTAGCCGCGCAGCCCGTCGACCATCGGGGTGAAGTCGTAGACCATCGCGTCGTCGGCCTTGGCGCCCAGCAGCTCGGCCATGAACAGGCGGTGCGGCAGCGCCTTGGCGTTGCCGGTCAGGTGCTTGCGGACCACCGACGCGGCGCCGTCGGCGCCGACCACCACCCGCGCCGCCAGCTCGCCCCCGCCGCCCAGCGCCAGCCGCACCCGATCCGAGGCGACCGCCACGTCGTCGACGGTGACGCCGGTGCGCACCTCGATCCCCCGCGCCTGGATCTGCTCGACCAAGCTGGCGTCGAACTCGATCCGGCGGATGACCTGCACCGGCCGCCCCATCGTGACGGTGCGGGTGAACCGCCCGAACCGCACGGTCGCCGACGGTGACGCCAGCGCCGGCACGGTGAGGCGCAGGTCGAGCGCGGCCAGGGCCTCGTCGATGTGGCCGGTGAGGCCGCCGCCGCACGGCTTGTCGCGCGGGAACGGGTAGCGGTCGAGCACGACCACGTCGGCCACGCCGTGCTGGTGCAGGCGGGCCGCGACCGCGGCGCCGGCCGGGCCGGCCCCGACGACGATGACGTCATGTACGCGGGCGTCGCTCACGGTCGAGCGTGTAGCACGCCGGGGCCGGGGCGACCGGCCACCGGCGCGTCGATCACACGCCGGCGTGGGCCTTGACCGCGACCTTCACCACCAGCTTGCCGGCCGGCACCTGCTGGCCTTGCGACACCATCAGGCTCGAGCCGACCACGATGTTGAACGGGGTCTTGAAGTCGCCCATGAACTCCGCCAGCGTGGCCTTGCCGGTGGGCGACAACACCACCGCGGTCTCGGGCAGCGTGGTGCCGGCCGGGATCGGCGCGACCGTGCCGATCTCACGCGCCAGCGGGTCGCCGGCCCGGGTCACCGTCGACGGCGCGGCGTAGACCTTCATCTCGGGCGTGTCGACGTTCATCGCGTTCTCGGTGACGCTGTAGGTGATGGCGTCGATGGTGACCGTGATGACCGGCTCGTCCTGGATCGACGACAGCTCCGGCTTTTCGGTCAACAGATCGACCCCGGTGTACAGCGACACGAACAGGGTCAGGTCGCAGGTCATCGAGGTGGCGTTGCACATGCCGATGCACGTGCCCGACGCGCACGCCTGCGCCGCCGCCGCCGCGCACGGGTCAGGCGCGGTCGTGCAGCTCTGGCTGACGAACTGGTCGGCGTTCATCAGCGACCAGTTGGCGGCGTCGATGGTGAAGGTCTTGTCGGGCAGCGCCAGATCGAAGTTGGTGATGTTGGAGTCGACCAGGCCGCAACCGCCGAGCGGCAGCGCCAGCGCGGCGACCAGGAGGAGCGAGCGAACCAGCGGTAGGCGAGTGTCCGTGAACATAGACCCCCATCGTAGCATCGCCCGAGCCGGCGCCGGCGCCCGGCTATCCG
>JAWKQV010000013.1:0-229103 GCA_041389965.1 Kofleriaceae bacterium
CATGACTGCTCTCCTCGTCGGGCGCTGGGTACACGTCGCCCTTCACGTGCGCGCCCGTGGCTCGCGTGGTGGGCTTGCGCTCCGTGATGGAGCGCGTCGTCGTTCAGGTCGTCAGCGCTTGAGGCTCGCGGAGCACGCGAGGTCGATGGCGCGCGGGTCGCTCGTCACGAAGCTGAAGCGTCCCTCTGCTGCGAGCCAGGGCTGCACCTCGACCCGGTCGAAGACGTCGCTCTTGGCGGTGCCGCGCTCCAGGCGGGGCTCCTCGTCTTCGTCGCCATCGACGTCCTCGTCGCGATCGGCGCTGAGCATCGCCTCGCGCGTCGTCACGCCCGCCAAGGAGCACTCGAACGGCCAGTTCTGCTGCATCATCACGAGGACCTCGGCGTCCGGGTCCTGCTCCTCCAGCAACTCGATCAGCGCGCTCACCTTCATGTCGTCGTGTCCGTCGGGGTGGCACGTCCGACGCTCCTCGATGTGCTGCAGCGCGCCGACGTCGCCAAGCGGACCCCGTCCTCTGACCGTCAGGCAATGCTGGACGCGATGCGGGTGGCGGCCGAGCAACGCACCGATGGAGTGGTCAGCGAGAAGCGCCGTCGTCACTACCAGCACGCCGCGCTGCTCGTCGGCTGCGTCGTCGAGCTCGACCCGGCATCCCGCGCGTGGGCCGATTCCCTGCGAGGTCGTTGGTCCCGCTGGCCAGCGCTCCAGCATCTGCTCCGAGAGGCCATGGCCCGGGCGACTTGCCAGCCTGGCTGAGGCCACTTGACCAGCGTGGTGCCCATGAGATACGTACGGGCACCACATGAGCTTCGTACGACGCAAGCGTGGCCAGGTACTCCTGGTCCATAATGAACGGGCGCCCGGCACGGCACGGGTTCGCCAGCGCGAACTGCACCGCTTCACCTCGCCAGCAGAGCTCGAGCAGGTCCTGGCGCCGGCCGCGTGGAAGACGTGGACCCAGGCCATCGCTTGGCGCGAGCAGAATGTCGACTTCGACTGGCCCGCCATTCGCGAGCGGCTTCGCGCCGAGCTGGCGGCGTGGGCGTCCATCCCTGCAGGTGCCACGCACCGCCGCAACCAGAAGGTCGAGCGGCTTGCAGCGGAGCTGGTCGTCGAGCTCGCGCCGTTGTCGTTGGCGAAGGCCGCCGATGTGGCGCTCGTCGAGCGTGCTCGTCCGACGCTGCTCGCGCTGCGCGACTCGCTCGCACGCCTAATCGCGCCGGACCGTCCGGTCCCGGTCCCGTCACGCAAGGCGTCCACCATGTCCCCGACCGCATCTGCTTCGTTCCAGTCCGCCGACCAGCTCTTCGACGAGGGCATGGAGTTCTGGTGGGAGGGCAACCGCCGCGCGGCGCTCACGTACTTCCGGCGCGCAATCAAGCTCGACCCGCAGCACGCCGATGCACACAACCATCTCGGGATCGCGCGCCTCGGCGCCCGGAGAAGCAAGGATGCCGAGCTTCACTTCCGGGCCGCCGTCGAGGGCGGCGAGCAGCGCATCGAGCGTGATGGCTCACAGGTGCCGTGGGCCATCGTCGAGAACCGGCCCTACCTCCGTGCGCTCGGCAACCTCGCCTTGGCTCTCGCGGCGCAGCGCAAGTGGGCCGAGGCGCTCGCCATCCACCAGCGCATCCTCATCCTGAACCCTGACGACAACCAAGGCGTGCGCTACCTCATCGGCGTTGAACACCTGCACGTTGGCGACGACCGGGGTGCCATCGCAGCGTTCGAGCAGTGTGCCGGCGAGGAGGTCGGCTGCGCGTTCGGGCTGGCGCTCGCCCGGCTGCACGCGTTCGGCCCCTGTGCCGATGTTGGCGAGACGCTGCTCCTCGGCTTCGCTGCGAACCGCTACGTGGCGCCCATGCTCCTGGGCGAGCGATGGGAACGCCTCGATGCTTTCCACGGCACGAACATGGCCGAACCTGAGTGGGCCGGTGATGTCGTCAACGCTCAGGCTGATCTGTGGCACGCCGTCGTGAAGGGAGCGGACGTGCTGCGTTTCTGGTGGACCGCTCCAAGCGTCGCCACGTGGCGGACGAAGCTCGACGAGAACATGGTGAAGCTCAAGTCGCTGCCGATCGGCAACGAGCGGCGCGCGGTGGTCGCCGAGGGCATCGCCCTCCGCTCAGACACGACCGTGCACGAGATCGTCAAGAAGGTGCTCGCGGCGGCGTAGGCCTCGCGTGTTCCTCCGCCAGTGGGAGCACGAGCACCAGCACGCCACGAACGTCCGATGCGTCCGGCGCCGCGCTCGAACAGCGCCCGGCACGGTCGACCGTGGCTACGAGGCGCGGCCGCGGCCCGACGCGGCCAGGAGTTCGTCGGGATCGCGCGCCAGCAAGGACGTCAGCAGGGGATGGGGGAAGCCGCGCTCGACGGTGATCGCGTAGAAGGTCTCGAACAGGCCGGGTACGACGTAGTGCTCGTGCAAGGTGCGCGCGCGCAGCTCGTCCCGGACGACCACCGACGGGACCAGCGCCAGGGCGCCGGCGTCACGCGCCAGCAGGCGCATCGTCGCCATGTCATCGACCTCGGCCAGGACGGTGACCACGAGCCCGTGCTGCGCGCACAGCGCGTCGAACTCCGAGCGGATCTCGCTGGCCGGGCCCGGCAGGATCATCGGGGCGCCGGCGATCCCGGCCGGGAAGCGGCCGCGGCCGCGGCGGCGGGGACCGACGATGCTGACCGGCTGCCGCGCCACCCGGCGGCTGCGGAATCGGCGGCCCGGCGCTCGCGCTGGCGGCCGGTTGGCCAGGATGACGTCGAGCGCGTGCTGCTCGAGGCGGACCAGCAGGTCGTCGAGCGCGCCGGACTCGAGGCACAAGCGCACGCCGGCCTGCGCCAGCACCGGCCGGACAAACGACTCCTGGAAGTTGCGAGACAGGGTCGCCACCGCGCCGAGGCGCAGCACCTGGTCGCGCGGCCGGCCGTGGGCCAGGGTCGCCAGCAGCTCGGTGCCGGCGGCGAAGATCGAGTCGGCGTAGGCCAGCGCGATGGCGCCGGCCTCGGTCAGCTCGAGCTGGCGGCCGGCGCGGAGGAACAGCGCCTCGCCCAGCTGGTCCTCGAGCTGGCGGATCTGCGACGACAGCGCCGACGGCGCCACCCGCAACCGGGTCGCGGTCCGGGTGAGGTTGCCGTCCCGAGCCACCGCCCAGAAGTAGCGGAGATGGTGGAGGTTGAGGTGTTCAATGGTCAGCATCGATCGTCAAAACAGAACGTCACGCGCTCAATTATATACTTTTCGAGAACAGGCAGCTAGCCGTACACCTCGGGGCATGAACCTCCTCGATGCGTGGCCTCCTGGCGCCGCGGGCGCGGCCCTGGCGATCCCTCTCACCTGGGCCGTGACCGCGCTGGCGACCCCGCGCCAGCTCGGCCGCGCTGGCGTGGTGGCAGCGGCGCTGGCCGTGGCCGTCTGCCTCGGCCAGGCGCTGGCCCCGGGCGCGGCGGCGAGCGGCGTGAAGCTCGACGTGGTCGCCTGCGCGATGCTGGCGCTGGTCGCCACGCTGGGCGCCATCGTCGCGCGCTTCGCGACCACGTACCTGCAGGGCGACCCTGGGCTGGCCCGGCACCTGCGCTGGTTGGGCCTGACGCTGGCGGCGGTGACCACCCTCGTCGTCGCCGACAACCTGGCGGTCATGGCGGTGGCGTGGACCGCGACCAGCCTGGCGCTGCACCAGCTGCTCACGTTCCACCGCGACCGCCCGGCGGCGCTGGTCGCGGCGCACAAGAAGTTCCTGGTCAGCCGGCTGGCCGACGCCAGCCTGCTGGGCTGCCTGGCGCTGGTCCACCGCGAGGTCGGCAGCTTCGACCTCGACCAGATCGCGGCGTGGGCCGGGACCCACCCCGGTCTCACGCCGGCGATGCACGCGGCGGCGGTGTTGCTGGTGGTGGCGGTCGCGCTGCGGGCGGCCCAGCTGCCGTTCCATGGCTGGTTGACCCAGGTCATGGAGGCCCCGACGCCGGTGTCGGCGCTCTTGCACGCCGGCATCGTCAACATCGGCGGCTACGTGCTCATCCGGGTGGCGCCGTGGGTCGGCGCGGCCGACATCGCCCGGCTCCTGTTGGTAGGCGTCGGGCTCGCGTCGGTCGTCGTCGCGGCGCTGGTGATGACGACGCGGGTCAGCGCCAAGGTCACGCTGGCGTGGTCGACCTGCGCGCAGATGGGCTTTCTGCTCGTGCAGTGCGGCCTCGGCCTGTGGCACCTGGCGTTGCTGCACCTGGTGGCGCACTCGCTGTACAAGGCCCACGCCTTCCTGCGCGCCGGCAGCACCGTCGCCGGGTGGCGGCAGCGGTCGGTCACGCAGCGGGCACCGGCGCGGCGCGGCCGCAGCGTGGCGCTCGTCGTCGGCGTCGGGGCGGTGGTAGGCGCCGTCGCCGCCTGCGCCGTCGTCGACGCGGCGGCGACCGAGGCCCTGGCGATCGCGGTGATGGCCGCGCTGGTCAGCTTGTCGATGGTGCCGCTCCTCGATCACGGCGACGCCAGCGCGCGGTCCGCGGTGGTCGCCGGGGCCCGCGCGAGCGTGGTCGCGCTCCTGTACGTCGGGGCGCACGCCGCCGCCGCGCGGCTGGTGCCGGCACCGGCCGCGGCGCCCCACCTGCTGGCCTGGGCCCTGGTCGGCGCCGCCTTCGTGGGGCTGTTCGCGGTGAAGGCGACCTTGCTGGCGCAGCCCCGGGGCCGGCTGGCGCAGGCGCTGTACCCATGGCTGGCCGCGGGGTGCTACCTCGACGCGCGGTTCACCCGACTGCTGTTCCGATGGTGGCCGCCGCGGCTGCCCCGCCCCCGCGCGCCGGTCTCGCCGTTCGCGGTGACTGCGGAGGCGCGGTCGTGACCGTGGCTGACGCCGTCGCGCGGGCGTGCGCACGCATCGCGCCGACCTGGCCGCTCGACCGATCGATCGCGGTGAACCCGTGGTGGGGCTCGATCGAGTCCCCCATCGTCGACGTGGCCACCCGCCTGCGCGCGCTGTCTGGTGCCCAGCTGCTGATGCCGCGCGCGTGGTACCGGCAGGCCTACCGCGACGGCCACCTGCGGGACGTTCACCTGCAGGCCGCGCTGGCGGCCAGCGGCGCGCCGGTGACGCTGGCCGAGCTGATCGCGCTGCTCGACCGACCCGAGCCACCGGTGGCGACCCGGGCCCGGGTGGTCGACGTGGTCGACGCCGGCCAACCGCCGGCCTATCCCGAGTCCTGCCGCGCGGTGATCACCGACCTCGTGAGCCAGTGCTGCGCCGCGCTCTTCGATGACGGCCAGGCCCAGGTTGGCCCGGACCGCGACGGCGGCTTGTACCCGAGCTGGCGCCGCCTCGCGGCGCGCGACCGCAGCTTCACGCTGCGCACCGGCGTCGCGCTCGATCGGCTGCGGCCCGACGCGCTGCCGGCCACCGCACCCGGGTTGATCGACGCGGCGCTGACGGCGCTCGAGGTCGCGCCGGGTGACCAGGAGACCTACCTGTGGAGCCTGCTGCTCGACCAGAACGGCTGGGCCTCGTGGTGCGCGTATCGGCGGTGGGTCGCGCGGCTGGCCGGCGATGACGACGCTGCCATCGAGGACCTGCTGGCGATCCGGCTGGCGTGGGAGTGGATGCTGCTCGGCAACGGCGGCGCCGCGGTCGCCCGGCGCTGGCAGCTGGCGATGGCCGCCTGGCCGCAGCTCGACGCGGCCGCGGCGCTGGCGCGTCCCCACGACTGGCTGTTCCAGGCTGCGCTGGAGCTGGGCTGGCGCGAGCCGGTGCTGCGCGGGCTGCCGGCCGGCCTCGCGGTGGCGCGCGACGCGGCCCCGTCGGCGCAGGCCGTGTTCTGTATCGACGTGCGGTCCGAGGTGTTCCGCCGCGGGCTCGAGGCGGTCGCGCCGTCGGTGCAGACCCTCGGCTTCGCCGGCTTCTTCGGCCTGCCCCTCGACTACGTGCCGGTCGGCGCGACGGCCGGTCGGCCGCAGCTGCCCGGCCTGCTGGCGCCGCGGCTGAGGGCCGCCGACGCGGGGGTCGAGGCCGCCGCGGTCGGCCGTCGGCGCGGCTACCTCGAGCGCGCCGCGGCGTGGGCCGCGTTCAAGCGCGACCCGCTGTCGACGTTCACGCACGTCGAAGCGCTCGGGCTGGCCGCGCTGGCGCCGCTTGTCGCCGACAGCCTGGGGCTGGGCCCGCGGCCATCGGAGGACGCGGCCGGCCTCGGATCGGCCCGCCTGCGCCCACGGTTGGCCAGCGCGGTGACCGGGGCCCCGGTCGAGCTCGACGCGCGCTGCGAGCTCGCCGCGGCGATGCTGCGCGGCATGAGCCTCACCCGCGGGTTCGCCCCGGTCGTGCTGTTGGTGGGCCACGGCAGCACCACCGCGAACAACCCGCACGCCGCCGGGCTGGACTGCGGCGCGTGCGGAGGCCAGCGCGGCGAGGTCAACGCCCGGGTCGCGGCCGCGCTGCTCAACGAGCCCGAGGTGCGGGCCGGGCTGGCGACGCGGGGCATCATGGTCCCCTCCGCGACGTGGTTCGTCGCCGCGCTGCACGACACCACCACCGACGACGTCACGCTGTTCGATCTGGACGAGCTGCCGCCGTCGCACTGCGACGCGGTCGACGCGCTGCGGGGTTGGCTGGCCGACGCCGGCGCCCAGGCTCGCGCCGAGCGGGCCCGTCGGCTGGGGCTCGACGAGGCCACCCCCGGCAACCGCGACCGCGCCGTCCGCGCCCGCGCCACCGACTGGGCCCAGGTCCGCCCCGAGTGGGGGCTGGCCAACAACGCCGCCTTGATCGTCGCGCCGCGGGAGCACTGTCGGCACCTGGACCTGGCCGGGCGAGCGTTCTTGCACGAGTACCGTCACCGCGAGGACGCGGGCTACGCGGTGCTCGAGCAGATCATGACAGCGCCGATGGTGGTGGCCCACTGGATCAACTTCCAGTACTACGCATCGACCGTCGACAACCTGCGCTACGGCAGCGGGACCAAGGTCCTGCACGACGTGGTCGGCGGCCACCTCGGCGTGTTCGAGGGCAACGGCGGCGACCTGCGGATCGGCCTGCCGCTGCAGTCGCTGCACGACGGGACGCGCTGGGTCCACACGCCGCTGCGCCTGTGCGTGGTGATCGAGGCGCCGCGCGCCGCCATCGACGGCGTCCTGGCTCGACACGCCCACGTCCGGGCCCTGGTGACCAACGGCTGGCTGGCGTTGTGCCAGCTCGACGACGAGGCCGGCGAAGTCTACGCCTGGCGCGCCGGCGGCTGGGACCGCGTGACCCCGGCCGGCGCCAGCGCCGCGCCGCCGGCGGTCGGCCCGCGGCCCTCGACGTCCACCGGGCACGCGCCGATCGGCCCGCGGGCGCCGAGCCGCCTCGGCGAGACGCCGGCGAGGTGCTAGCAAGGCACGATGTGGTTTCTCTGGCTGGGCCTGGGCCTGACGCTGGTCGTGGTCGCCGGGCTGTACGTGCGCCGTCGGCTGGTCGCCGCGGTGGCGGCGCTCGGCCTGGGCCGGCGCGGGCAGGCCGCGGTGCGCTGGCTGGTGCCGTGGTTGCTGTTCGGGTACCCGGTGATCGTGTTCGCGACGGTGGCGGTGTCGCTGGTGCTGGGCCGCGGCCGCATGAGCGGGTTCGAGGGACCGGTCGCCACCTGGGGCCTGGTGCTGCCGTTCTTCCTGGCGGTGCTGGTGGTCGTGCAGGCGCTGCCCTACCTGCTGGTGATCGAGGCGGTCCACCAGGTCCGCCGCCGGTGGTGGGCCGCGCCGACCGCCATGACCCGGGCCCGCGCGCTGGCGGTGCTCGCGCCGCTGGTGGGGTTCGCGATCTACACGCCGGCGCGCATCGTGTGGGAGCGCGGCGATCTGCGCTGGCGTCACCACCTGGTGCAGGCCCGGGGCGACGCCGGCGCCGAACGCCCACCCCCGTTCCGGATCGCCTTCATCGCCGACATTCAGCAAGACGCCCACACCGACGCCGCCGAGGTCGCGGCCATCGTCGCCCGCCTCGACGCGACGCACCCCGACCTGGTGCTGGCCGGGGGCGACTGGATCAACCTGGGTCCGGACCACATCGCCGCGGCGGCCCGCTCGGCTGGCCAGCTCCGCAGCCGGCTGGGCACGTTCTCGGTAGTCGGCGACCACGAGCACTTCGCGTACACCGACCAGCGGCGCAGCGTCGACGCGGTGGCCCAGGCGATGCGCGCACAGGGCGTCGAGCTGGTCCGCGACGAGGTCCGCCGCTTCACCCACCACGGCCGCTCGATCGCGGTGGGATTTTTGACCAACAGCTACCCGGCGCCGGCGACGCCCGCCACCGTCGAGCGGCTGGTCGCCGCGCTGGCCGACGCCGACGTGGCGATCCTCGTGACCCACCAGCTCGACCGGGCCATCGCCGCGGTGGCCCGGGACCGGGTCGATCTGATCTTGGCCGGGCACACCCACGGCGGGCAGGTCAACCCGGTGGTCGGGCTGTGGCACGTGCCGCTGGCCCGACTCGAGACGCCGTACGTCGACGGCCGGTTCCAGCTGGGGCGCACCACCATCATCGTCACCGCCGGCGTCGGCTACTCCCTGGTGCCGTTCCGCTACGCGTCGCCCGGCTCGATCGAGACCATCGACGTCGGGTGGTGACGGCGGCCGCGTGGGCGGTCGGCGGTGCGGGTTTGACACCGCCCCGGGTCGCCGCTACCTTCCTATCTGCGTATTATTTGCAAATAAGAATTACGCCGCAGATTTCACCGCGCGCGCGCTGACGACGCGCGGCGCCGTCGACGAAGGAGCCCCCGATGAGTGACGACAAGCAGCCCGCCGCCCCCGCAACCCCCGCCGGCACGTGCCCGGTCATGCACGGCCGCGGCGCCAACGCGACCGGCGCCGCGCAGACCAACCGCGACTGGTGGCCGCACCAGCTCAACCTGAAGATCTTGCACCAGCACTCGGCTCGGTCGAACCCGATGGGCCCGGGGTTCCGCTACGCCGACGCGTTCAAGCAGCTCGACCTGAAGGCGGTCAAGCAGGACCTGTACGCGCTGATGACGACGTCGCAGGCGTGGTGGCCGGCCGACTACGGCCACTATGGGCCGCTGTTCATCCGCATGGCGTGGCACAGCGCGGGCACCTACCGGATCGGCGACGGGCGCGGCGGCGCCGCCTCGGGTTCGCAGCGCTTCGCGCCGCTCGACAGCTGGCCCGACAACGTCAACCTCGACAAGGCCCGGCGCCTGCTGTGGCCCATCAAGCAGAAGTACGGGCACCGCATCTCGTGGGCCGACCTCATGGTGCTGGCCGGCAACTGTGCGCTCGAGTCGATGGGGCTGCCGACCTTCGGCTTCGGCGGCGGCCGCGAGGACGTGTGGGAGCCCGAGGAGGACATCGACTGGGGCAGCGAGACCACGTGGCTCGGTGACCAGCGCCACCGCGGCGATCGCGCGCTGGACAACCCGCTGGCCGCGGTGCAGATGGGCCTCATCTACGTCAACCCCGAGGGCCCCAACGGCACGCCCGACCCGGTGGCGTCGGCGCGCGACATCCGCGAGACCTTCGCCCGGATGGCCATGGACGACGAGGAGACCGTGGCGCTGGTGGCCGGAGGTCACACCTTTGGCAAGTGCCACGGCGCCGGCGACACCGCGCTGGTCGGCCGGGAGCCCGCGGGCGCCGGGCTCGAGGAGCAGGGCCTGGGTTGGCGCAACGCCCTGGGCACCGGCGTCGGCGGGGACACCACGTCGAGCGGCATCGAGGGCGCATGGACGCCCAACCCGACCACGTGGGACAACGGCTACTTCGACATGCTGTTCGGGTACGACTGGCAGCTGGTCAAGAGCCCGGCCGGCGCCTGGCAGTGGGTCCCGACCGATCCGGCCGCGGCCACGCTGGTGCCCGACGCCCACGATCCGGCCCGCCGTCACGCGCCGATGATGACCACCGCCGATCTGGCGCTGCGCATGGACCCGATCTACGAGCCGATCTCGCGGCGGTTCCACCAGCACCCCGCGCAGTTCGCGGACGCCTTCGCGCGGGCGTGGTTCAAGCTGACCCACCGCGACCTCGGGCCGCGGGCGCGCTACCTCGGCCCGGAGGTGCCGACCGAGGAGCTGTTGTGGCAAGACCCCATCCCGCCCGTCGCACACCCGCTGGTCGACGCCGCCGACGTCGCCGCGCTCAAGGCCAGCATCCTGGGCGCCGGGCTGTCGATCCCCGAGCTGGTGGCGACGGCGTGGGCGTCGGCGTCGACCTACCGTGGCTCGGACAAGCGCGGCGGCGCCAACGGCGCCCGGGTGCGCCTCGCGCCGCAGCGGGACTGGGAGGCCAACCAGCCGGCCCAGCTTGCCAAGGTGCTGGGCGTGCTCGAGGGCATCCAGCAGGCGTGGAACGCCAGCCGCACCGACGGCACGCGGGCGTCGCTGGCGGACCTGATCGTGCTCGCCGGCGGCGCGGCGATCGAGCAGGCAGCCGCGCGGGCCGGCCACGACGTGCAGGTGCCGTTCACCCCGGGGCGCACCGACGCGTCGCCGGCCCAGACCGACGTCGCCGGGTTCGCGCCGCTCGAGCCGCTCGCCGACGGCTTCCGCAACTACCTGCGGGCCGGCATCACCGCGCCGGCCGAGACGCTGTTGGTCGATCGCGCCCAGCTGCTGGGGCTGAGCGCGCCCGAGATGACGGTGCTGATCGGCGGCCTGCGCGCCCTCGACGCCAACGTCGGCCACAGTAAGGACGGGGTGTTCACCCAGCGACCGGGCACGCTGACCAACGACTTCTTCGTCAACCTGCTCGACATGGGCACCCGGTGGGTGCCGACCGAGGCCGGCAGGTTCGAGGGGCGCGATCGGGCGACCGGCCAGGTGCGGTGGACCGGCACGCGGGTCGACCTGGTGTTCGGCTCGAACGCCCAGCTGCGCGCGCTGGCCGAGGTCTACGCCAGCGCCGACGCCGCGGCCACGTTCGTGCGGGACTTCGTCGCCGCGTGGGCCAAGGTGATGGACGCCGACCGCTTCGAGCTGGCGTGATCTCGACGGCGGGCGCGGCGCTCACGGCACGGCGGCGTCGTACACCGTGAGCGCCAGCGTCGACGGCGCCCGCGGCGTCAGCCACGGCAGCTCGGGCAGCACGCAGTCGACCGCGCACACGGTGAGCGCGCGGCGGCGCGCGACCAGCGCGAGGCGGGCCAGCACCCGCCGCAGCAGGGCGCCGTTGCACGGGGCGTAGAGGAACGCCACCGAGCCGTCGAGGTCCGCGGTGGCGGCGTCACCGTCGACGACGTCGACCACCGCCGGGTCGAGGCCGAGGGCCGCGATGGTGGCGCGCGCGCGCGCGCCCAGCTGGCCTTGCAGCTCGACGCCGTGGGCGCGGGCGCCGGTCACCAGGTGGGCCAGGACCACCACCCGGCCCAGGCCAGCGCCGACGTCGACGAACCGATCGGCCGCGGCGACCGGGGCCGCCGCCAGCGCGGCGAGGACCTCGTCGACCGGACACGGCAGGTACGGCACCGCGCCCGTCGGCAGGTCCGCCTGATCGGGCGGCGCAGCGGCGATCCCGAGCACCGCGTCGACCCACGCCTCGCGCGCGGCCGGCGGCACCGCGCGGATCGCGGCGACCAGCGCCGCGCCGCGGAGCTCGCCGCCGATCACCGCGGCGCGGGCGGCGGCGACCTGGTGGGAGCGCGCGTCGAGCATGGCCGGCCCAGCGCCCGGCGCTCAGTTGGCTTCGAGCACGCCGAGCAGCTCGCCGACCGCGGCGTCGACGCGCGCGGCCAGCTCCTTGTCGATCGGCAGGTCGTCCTCGCCGAGGAGCGCCGACAGCCGGCGGGCCGCGCCCAGCAGCTGGCCGCGGACGCGCTCCTTCTTCTCGTCGTCGGCCTCCGGGAACGCCACCTCCTTGTACTTCTTCGACAGCATGGGCGCCTCGGCGCCCTCCTCGAAGGCGAACCGCCGCATGTCGGCCAGGGTGGCCTCGTCGACGGCGCCGCGGTCGGTGGCCTTCTGGACGAACTCGACCGCCGCCATCGACGGGATCGGCTCCTCGGGCATGGCCCGGGCCCGCTCGAGGACGTTGGGGGCGCTCGACTCGAGGAAGCGGTAGCTGCCGAGCAGCTTGGCGACGGTCGACGACCGCATGTGCAGCTCTTTGCGGGTGTACGCGTCGAAGTCGGTGAAGCCCCAGCGGCGCCACGACTCGTGCTTCTGGACCCGGGCGAGGGCGTCGGCCAGCTCGAGCCAGGTGCGCTTGAAGGCGCGGGCCTTGGCCAGGGTGTCCGCGCGCTCGGGATCGCCCGACACCGCCAGCAGGCGGTCTTCCATCGCGCGATCGGTCTTGGTGATGATCTTCGAACCCACGGCGCGGAGGCTATGCGATCGGTCTGATCCTCGCGACCGGGCCGCGCGGCATCTCAGAAAACTGAGCGAGGGCACCGTGATTCTAGGAGCTTGCGCCAGGCACGGAAGCTGCTCATGCTAGGTCAGCGTGCGCGCGGTCCTCGCCTCCCTCGTGTGTCTGCTGGCGACCGCCGGGTGCTTCACCGCGGCCGAGGCGACCGGCGCGGGCGACGACCTGGCGCCGGCCGGCGCATGCCTGGAAGACACCGACTGCGTGCTGGCCGGCCCGACGTGCTGCGACTGTCCGACCTACGCCACGTCGGTGGCCAGCGGGTGGGCCGACAGCTGCGCCAACGTCGGCTGCCAACCGCCGACCAACGGCACCTGTGCGCCGCTGGCCGCGCGGTGCGAAGCCGGCGCCTGCGTCGTGGCGTGCGCGCCGACGACGTGCGACCTGGCCTGCCCGGCCGGGTTCGCCACCGACGCCAGCGGCTGCCTGCAGTGCGCGTGCGCGCCGACGACCGCGCCGGCTGCGTGCGCCCTCGACACCGACTGCGTCCAGGTCCCGGACGACTGCTGCGGGTGCGCCCGAGGCGGCCGCGACACCGCCGTGCCGACGGACCAGGCCGGCGCACACGTGGCGGCGCTGGGGTGCCCGGCCGACCCTGGACAGGTCCCGTGCCCCGAGGTGACCACCTGCGACCCGACGGCTGGGCCGCGTTGCGTCGAGGGCCAGTGCCAGCTGGCCCCGCCGTCGAGCGCGCCTCCGCCGCTGCCGGACGACGCCTGCGGCCGCGACGATCTGCAACCCTGCCCGCCCGGCCAGGTGTGCACCATCAACCAGGATCCCGAGGCCGGCCCGCAGGGCGTCGGGGTGTGCACTCCGGCGCCGATGCCGTAGGGCACGATGGGCCTCGGCGCGATATAGTCAGCGCCTCATGACTTCCGGTGGCAACACGCGCATGGGTCCTGGCGGATCCTCCAGCGACCTCCCCGCGGCGGGCTCGTCGACCTCGCTGCCGGCGGCCGAGCCATCGCTGGTGGGCGAGGTCCTCGACGGCCGCTACCGGGTCACCAAGAAGCTCGGCGAGGGCGGGATGGGCGAGGTCTACGCCGCCGAGCACATCCACATCGAGAAGAAGGTCGCGATCAAGCTGCTGCGGCCGGAGATCGTGTCGAACCAGGAGGCGGTCACCCGCTTCCGCCAGGAGGCCCGCTCCGCGTCGTCGATCGGCCACCGCAACATCATCGGCATCGACGACTTCGGCCAGCTCAAGGACGGGCGCATCTACCTGTGCATGGAGCTGCTCGACGGGCAGCCGCTCAACGACATGATCAAGGAGCCGCTGCCGGTCGACCGGCTGCTGAACATCCTGATCCAGACCGGCCACGGCCTGGCCGCGGCGCACGCCAAGGGCATCGTCCACCGCGACATGAAGCCCGAGAACATCTTCGTCACCACCGGCCCGGGTGGGGAGGACGTGCCCAAGCTGCTCGACTTTGGCATCGCCAAGGTGGCCGGCCAGGACGGCCAGAACAACCTGACCCGCACCGGGACGATTTTCGGGACGCCGTTTTACATGTCGCCCGAGCAGGCCCTGGGTCAGGGCGTCGACGCCCGCTGCGACATCTACGCGATGGGCGTCATCTGTTACGAGGTGTTCGCCGGCTCGCTGCCGTTCCAGGGCGAGTCGTTCATGGGCATCCTGACCCAGCACATCACCACCGAGCCCGAGCCCATCGCCCAGCGCGCCGCCAAGGCCGGCCGCCCGCTGCCGCCCGGCCTGGCCGAGGTCGTGGCCAAGGCGATGGCCAAGGATCCCGAGAAGCGCTACCGGTCGATGGACGAGTTCGTCGCCGGGCTGGTCGAGGTCTACCGCGCCCAGGCCGGCGCCGGCATGAGCTCGTTCATGGAGCCGTTCAAGCCGGCGACGGCGGCGATGCCGGCGACGCTGGTGGCCGGCCCGCCGTCCGCGCGGACGGTGGTCGCGCCGGGGATGGGGCACGGCCCCGCGCCGACCCCGTCGCCGTACGCGCCCCAGCCGCCCTACGGCGCGCCGAGCGGCGGCTATCCTCAGCCGAGCGGCCCACACCCCGGCGGCCCGCCGCCAGCGGGTGGATACGACCCCGGCGCGAGCGGCCCGTACAACCCGGCCGCCAGCGGGCCGTACTTCAACCCGGACTCGTCGCAGTTCGCGATGAGCGAGGCGCCGCCCAAGAAGGGCAAGGGCGGCCTGATCGCCGTGCTGCTGCTGGTGCTGGTGGTGGCCGGCGGTGCCGTCGCGCTGGTGCTGACGCTGGGCAAGGACAAGAAGTCCGACGGCGGCGAGGCGCCGGTGGCCGAGATCGACGCCGGCAGCGGCGCCGTGGTGCAGGCCGATCCCATCGACGCTGGCGCGCCGGCGCCCGACGCGGCCGCGGGCCTCGCCGTCGCGGAGGTCGACGCCGGGCTCGAGCCCGACGCCGCCGCCGTGGTCGACCCGGTGCCGACCAACGACGTCGTCGTGCTGATCTCGACCAACGCGCGCCGCGCCACCATCTACGTCGACGGCAAGAAGCTCGGCGCCGCGCCCAAGGTGCTCAAGGTGACGCCGGGGACGACCCACGAGGTGAAGATCAAGGCCAGCGGCTACCTCGACAAGACCGTCACCGTCGACGGCCTGCAAGAGGAGGTCAAGGTCCTCCTCGACGCCAAGCCCAGCGGCGGCAACACCAAGCCGCCCAAGCTCGACTGCGCCGACCCCGCCAATGCCCTCAACCCCGACTGCATGGGGTAACCGCGATCACACCGCGTCGGCCAGGCCCACGCACCCACCGCGGGTTCTGGCACGATGCAGGCTCCGTCCCTTCCCGCCCCGAGGTTGTCCATGCGCCCCACCCTGCTCCGCTTGCTCGCCGTCGTCGTCGTCGCCTTCGGGATGTTCGGCGTCCACACCGCCAGCGCCCAGCCCGATCCGATGGTCGCGGCGCGGGCCCACTACCAGGCCGGCATGGCCAAGTTCAACGCCGCCCAGTACGACGAGGCCGTCGCCGAGTTCCGCGCGGCCGAGGCGATCGCGCCGTCGCCGGTCAACGACTACAACATCGGCCTCGCGCTCGACCGCAAGGGCGACGCGGCCGCCGCCACCGCGGCCTACCGCGCCTACCTGAACCGGGTGCCCAACGCGACCAACCGGCCCGAGGTCGAGGCGTCGATCGCGCGGCTCGCGCCGGCGGTCGCGGCCGCCCAGGCCGCCGCCGACGCGGCCCAGGCTGCCGCCGCGCAGGCCGCCGCCGACCAGGCCGCCGCCGACCAGGCCGCCGCCGCCGCGACCCGCCCGGCCGCGCCGATGCCCACGGGCGACGCCAAGCTCGACCGCGTCGCCGCGGTGGATCTGAACGCGATGCGCACGGCGGCGCCGCTGCCCGCGCCCACGACGGCGGCGGCCGGCCAGCCGGTCGCGGGTGCGCCGACCGCGCCCGCGCGCGAGCCCAAGAAGGCCAGCCGCCCGTTCTACAAGAGCCCGGTGTTCTGGGTGCTGGCGGCCGTCGGGGTCTACGTCGTCGTGGTGCTGGCCGACAACAGCAGCCAGCAGAACCAGCCCCTCGCCGGCCGGCTGTTGCTGCCGGACACCTCGCCGCGCATGAGCGGCGGCGCCACCGTCCTGTCGTTCTAGCCCGCGCACGTGACCCCGGCGGCAGCGCCAGCCTGGGAGCGCGCCCGACGCGGCGGGGCGTGTTACAACGCGCGCATGGGAACGCTTCGTCTGCCGTTGACGTCGGTGGCTGCGGTGATCGCGCTGGCCGGGTGTGTCGACAAGTCGCCGCCGCCGCCGCCGGTCGACCCGGCGCTGGTGGCCGAGAACCTGCTGCCCGTCGCCCCCACCGATCTCACCAACCGGATCGGCGCGGCGTTCGGCGGCGGCGTGGTGTACCTGGGCAACACCGTCGAGACGCCCCACCCCGGCCCGCTGGTGCCAGGGGACAAGCTCACGGTCGTCCACTACTGGCAGGTCAACCAGCCGCCGCCCAAGGGCTACCGGGTGTTCTCGCACCTCGTCGGCGACCAGGGCGACTTCTCCAACGTCGACGTCACCGACATGCGCAAGGGCCACCCGCCCGACACCTGGAGCGCGGGTGAGATCATCCGCGATCGCCAGACGTTCATCCTGCGCAAGGACTGGCGCTCGACGCAGGCCCGGCTGTCGGTGGGGCTCTACAAGAAGGGCAGCCCCAAGGTGACCGACCGCCTGACCGTCACCGGCGCGCCCGCCAACGACGGCGCGGTCTCGGTCGTGGTGTTCGACATCGACGTGAGCAAGGTGCCGCCACCGCCGGGCACCGTGGTGCTGCCCAAGGCCACCGGTGCCATCACCATCGACGGCAAGGCCGACGAGCCGGCCTGGCAGACCGCGGCGTCGACCTCGGACTTCCAGACCGCGGAGGGCGGGCCCGAGCCCAAGGGCGCCACCGCCGCCAAGCTGACCTGGGACGACCAAAACCTGTACGTGTTCGCGTCGGTCACCGACACCGACGTGGCGTCGACCTACACCCAGACCGACGAGCCGATCTGGAAGGCCGACGTGGTCGAGGTGTTCATCGACGCCGACAAGAGCGGCAAGGGCTACGTCGAGCTGCAGGTCAGCCCGGCCAACGTGCAGTTCGACACCTGGTACCCCATCGGCCGGCCCAACGACGACAAGAGCTTCAACGCCGGCATGGTCTCGGCGGTGAACATCCGCGGCACGCTCAACGGTGGAGCCGAGGACGATCAAGGCTGGGACGTCGAGATCGCCATCCCGCTGGCGGCGGTGAAGGGGCTCGACCCGGCGATGGCCGTCCGCCTCCCGCCGCAGCCCGGCGACACCTGGCGGCTGAACGTGGTGCGGGTCGACTACCCCAAGGGCAGCACCCCGGCGGCGGCCGCCTGGAACCGGATCCGCTACAGCGACTTTCACTCGATCGATCGGCTGCTGACCGTGCAGTTCGCGGACGCCAGCGGGTCGACGGTCGCGCCGCCGGTGGTGCTGCCCGGGACGCCGCCGACCGCCGCGCCGACGACCGCCGCGCCCGGAACGGCGCCGGCTGCCGCACCCGGAACGCCGCCGGCTGCTGCCCCCGGGACGCCGCCGGCTGCTGCCCCCGGGACTCCGCCGGCTGCTGCTGCGCCCGGGACGCCGCCGGCGCCGGCAGCGACGGCTGCGCCGACCGGCGCCGCCGTCCTCACGCCCGCCAAGCCGAAGGTGCCAGCCGCCGATCCCGGCGCCGCGCGCCGCGCGCCCAGCCCGACCCCGCCGGCCCCGGCTGTGCCGTCCTCACCGTGACCGCGCTCGCGGGGCCGCGGCGACGCCCGGGCCAGTTTCGCATCGGCCTGCTGGCCCTGGCCATGGCCGCCTGCAGCGCTCCGCCGCGCAAGGTCGGCGGCCAGCCGAGCTGGCGGCAACCGGGCGAGCCCGACCCGTCACCCGCGCCGACGCCGGCGGCGGTCGCGCTGACCGTCGCGCCGAAAACCGCGGCCACCGCCGCCTACAACGACCCGCCGCGCACCGCCGCCCCGTCGACGCCCGTGGGCGACGCGCTGGCGGCGGAGATCATCGCTTTGGCCCCGCCGGGCGCAGTGCCGGTGGCCGACGGCCGGCTGTACGCGGCGGCCTCGGCGCTGGCGGAGGTGGTGCCCAGCGAGGGCATCTTGCCGTACCCGCTGGTCGAGTTCGCGCTGCAGCACCACGGCATCGTCGAGCCGTCGCCCAACCTGCTGGTGGTGTGGGGCCCGCTCGACCGCCCGCAGCTGCTGGCCGACAACCTGCGCCCGCGGCTGGCCGAGATCCTCCACGGCGAACCCCAGCGGCGGTTCGGCATCGGCACCGCCCAGCGCGGCGACCGCGCCGCCATCGTGGTCATGCTGCAGGCGTCCTTCGTCGACACCCAGCCCATCCCGCGCAGCCTGGCGCTGGGCGCGAGCGCGCCGCTGCGGGGCCAGATCGCGGCCGGCTTCGCCGAGCCCGAGGCGTTCGTCACCGGCGACGACGGGCAGGTGTCCCGCCTCGCCCTCACCACCACCGCCGACGGCCAGTTCACCGGCACGCTGCGGTGCGGCCCGGCAGTCGGTCGCCTGCAGGTCGAGGTGGCCGCCGACGACCACACCGGCTCGACGGTGCTCGCCAACTTCCCGGTGTGGTGCGGCCAGGCGCCGCCGGCCACCGCCACCGCCGCGGTGGACGCCGACGACGCTGCGCCGGTCACCTCGGCGGCCGCCGCCGAGGCGCGGCTGCTGACCCTGCTCAACCGCGACCGCGTCGCCGCCGGCCGGGCGCCGCTGGTGATGGTGAGCGAGGTCGCCGCGGTGGCCCGGGCCCACAGCCAGGACATGCGCGACCACGGCTTCGTCGGCCACATCTCGCCGACCACGGGCTCGGCCGCCGACCGGGTCGCCGCCGCCGGCATCAAGTCCGGCGTCGTCCTCGAGAACATCGCCCGCGCCTACGGCCCCGCCGAGGCCCAGGCCGGCCTGATGAACAGCCCCGGCCACCGCGCCAACGCGCTGTCGACCGCTGCCACCCACATCGGCATCGGCGTGGTGCTGGGCGACGAGGTGGCCGGGCGCCGTGAGCTGTACGTGACCGAGGTGTTCATCCGCATCCCGCCCGCGCTCGATCCGGTGGCGGCGCACCGACTCCTGGCCGGCCGCTTCCGCGCCGACGCCCACCTCGAGGTCGACCCTGCCCTCGACGCCATCGCCGCCACCTTCGCGACCGCGCTGGCCGCCGGCACGCCGCGCGACCAGGCCCGGCGCGCCATCAGCCGCGACCTCGATGCGCTGGCCAACCGCTACCGCCAGGCCGCCAGCGTGGTCACCGCGGTGACCGACCTCGACGGCGTCGAGGCGCGCGAGCTGGTCGGCGACACCGTGGCTGATCAGGTCGGCATCGGCATCGCCCAGGGCCCGCACCCCGAGCTCGGCCCCGGCGCCTACTGGATCGTGCTCATCCTCGCCGCCGCGCGCTGATCGTCTCTACGCGGTCCGCGCGCTCGCCACCGGTCCAGCACGACCGGGCCAAGACGCGCCCGGCGGTGCGGTAGGCTCTGCGCATGAAGCTCTCGCTCGCCGTCGTGCTCGTGGTCGCTGCCTGTGGCCCCAAGGGCTCCGCTCCGTCGCTGCACAACGACACCGCGGGCGGTCAGGCGACGCTGGGCCAGGCGCTCGCGCGCGACGTGGGCGCCGGCCTGGCGGTGGCGATCGTCCCCGGCCCCGACGGGCTCCGCGCGATCTCGGCCGACGGGGCGCGCAGCCAGACGCTGGTCGGCGGCGAGGTGCCGTGGGCGCTGGTCGACAACCGCGCCGAGGTGGTGTGGTTCGGCAGCCCCGACGCCAGCCAGCTGCGGATGCTCGACCTGGCCGCGCCGGCCCAGCCCGCGCCCGAGCCGGTGGTGATAGCCACCGGGTTGCCCACCGAATCGGGCGCGGGCGGGCCGCTGTGCGCGATCCGCTACCCCGACGCCGCCGAGCCCGACCTGGACTACAGCAACAGCATCCTGCCGCGGATCGTCGTCGAGCTCGGCCCGACGCCGCGGCTGACCAGCGACGGCGGGATCCTCGACCTGTGGGATCAGGGCGAGGCGTTCGCCGCCGAGGTCGCCAAGGCCGCGCTGCCAGGGTCGGCGGAGCTGCGACGCGTGGCTGCCCGCGGCGCGGGCCGGACCATCCGCCTCTACGCCTCGGCGGCCAGCGCCGGGCGGGTGGCCGAGGTCCCGCCGGATGGATGCGAGGAGCCCGACCTGTGCGGCGACGCCCAGGCCATCCCCGGCACGGCGCTGTGGCGCGTGGTCGTCGGCCACAGCTGCGGCGATGGGTGTTACCTCGACTGGCAGATCTACGATCCGGCGCGCAAGGCGTTTCTCCCCGAGCCGTGGGCCCACCGCCTGGTCCAGGCCGCGGTCGCGCCCGACGGCAGCGCGTTCGTCACCGACGGCCAGGTGATCCGCTTCGACACCGGGCCGCTCGGCCGGTCGTCCGACGACGACGACGGCCCGGTGTTCGGCGGTGGCGGCTGGCTGGGCGGCGTGCAGGTCGACCACTGACGCGCCGCGCGCGCTACCCGCGGGCCCGCACGGCCGCGACCTCGAGGGCGTCGGTCCACGCGAACAACGCCTCGCCGTCGGCCAGGCTGGCCGGCGTCAGCGGCCCGGGGTCGGCGCCAGGGGCCACCGCCGCGATCGTGGCGGCGACCAGCTGGTCGTCCGCCGCGTGGCGACCGGTCATGGCCTCGACCACCAGCGCCAGCACCGCCCGCACGTCGGCGGCGGCGGTCGCCGTCGGCGCCGGCTCGACGCCGGCCACCATCACGGTCGGGATGGCGCCGTCGGTGACCACCACCGTGGCCGGCCCGATGGCGCCGTGGGCTGCGCCCAGGACGTGGATGGCGGCGCAGGCGCGGGCCAGGCGGCGCAGCAGACGCAGCCCGTCGGTGGCGTCGAGCGGCTCGCCGCGGCCGGCCAGCGGGGCTCCGGCCGGCGCCTCGAACACCGCGGTGCGGGTGGCCCGCTCGAACGCCAGGGCGCGCTGCACGAACGGCGTCGCGGCGCGGGCCAGGCGCTGCATCCAGGCGATGGCCGCGTCGGCGCGCTCGCCGTCGTCGTAGCGCTCGATCACCACCGACCGATCGAGCGCGGCGTCGACCGCCCGCGCCAGCTTGGACCACCCGGTGGTGCCCAGCGGGCTCTCGAACCGGTAGCGGCTGTCGTCCACCACTGGCTCGTCGGCGGCCAGCTCGGCGATCGAGTGCGGCCGGCTGTCGCGCCGCCGCCGTGGCACGGCCAGCGCGGTGCCCGAGCGCGCGCCCAGCTCGAGCGCGTCGAGCTCGGTCCGGACCTCGGCGATCGAGCCGAACCGATCGGTCGGGCTCTTGGCGAGGAGCCGCGTGATGATGGGGTCCCAGCCCGGCGCCACGTCGGGCCACACCGTCGACGGCGCCGGCGCCGGCTCGCCCAGGTGCTGGGCCACGAAGTCGGGCCCCAGGAACGGCAAGCGCCCAGTCAACGCCTCGAACAGCGTCACGCCCAGGCCGTATAGATCGGCGGCGATGGTGATGGGCGCGCCGGTGATCTGCTCCGGGGACATGTACGCCAGCGAGCCGATCAGGCCACCGGTCTGGGTCTGGCCCAGGTCGATGAGGTGGGCGACGCCGAAGTCGCCCAGCTTGGCCGAGCCGCGCCCGTCGAAGAACACGTTGGCCGGCTTGAGATCGCGGTGGACCACGCCGCGGTGGTGGGCCAGCTCGAGGCCGCCCAACAGCTCGAGCCCGAGCCGACGCGCCTGCGCGCCGCCGAGCCGCTCGCCTCCGGCCAGCCGCTGCGCCAGCGATCCACCCGGCAGGTACTCCATCACCAGGAAGCCGTGATCGAGCGAGGCGTCGAGCACCTCGACCAGCGCCGGGTGGCGCAGGCTGGCGGTGACCCGGGTCTCGCGGACGAACCGCTCGTAGGCGGCGCTGCCGCGGGCGCCCGCCGCGAAGTACATCTTGATGGCGACGGTCTTGCCGGTGGTCTCGTCGACGGCGCGGAACACCCGCCCGGCCGAGCCGGCGCCGAGCAGGCCGTCGAGGCGGTAGCGGTTGGCCACCACCTCCTTGTCGCGGCCGGCCGCGGCGGGGCGCGCGGCGGTGGCGGCGCGCAGGAACTCCGACAGCTCGGGCGTCACGCTGGGATCGTCGACGCGCAGCCGGCGCAGGGCGTCGCGGGCCGCGTCGCTCAGCCCCAGGCCCGCCAGGCCGACCACCAGGTGGCGCCGGGCCTCGACCGCCACCGCCGGCACCCGCACCGCGTCCTGCAGGTGGCGCACCGCGAGATCGTAGCTGGCGCGCGCGGCCAGGATGCGGCCCAGGCGCAGCTGGACCTGGCCGCGCTCGTCCCCCAGGGCCAGCTCGAGGGCGCGCTCCAGCACCCGGATCGCCTCGCGGTCGCGCCCGGCCACCTCGAGGAGCCGGGCCGCGTCGAGGTCGCGGTGGGCCCGCTGGTAGCCCTCGATGGCGCGGTCGACCTGGCCCAGGCGCTCGGCCAGCTCGGCGGCCGGCCCGTGACGTCGGTGGCGCGCGTACACCTCGAGGGCGATGGCCGCGCCGGCGTCGGTGGCGGTCAGCCGCTGGTGGAGCGCGTCGACCAGGTCGGCGTCCTTGGCCTCGAGCGCGGCCCCCAGGGCCCGCCCCGGCTCGCCCGCGGCGTCCCACGCGGCGGCGGCCGCCGCGAACTGCCAGATCTGCTCCCACAACCGGGCCGCCTCGGCGTGATCGCCGGCGGCGGCGGCCACCCGCGCGGCGTCGGCGTGGCGCCCGGCCTGGGTCAGCGCGTCGCGGTCGTCGTTGATCGCCACCGCCGGCAATGGTACACGGCCGACGCGATGAAGACCCGCAGCGCCCACCGTTCACTCCTGATCGTCGGATCGGTCGCCCTCGATGACATCGACGGCCCGTTCGGCGCCCACCCCGACCTGCTGGGCGGCTCGGCGTCGTTCATCGCCCGCGCGGCCAGCTACTTCACGCGCGACGTGGCGGTGGTGGCGGTGGTCGGCGACGACTTCCCGCAGCGCTACATCGACGAGATGATCGAGCTGGGCATCGACACCAGCGGCATCGAGCGCCAGGCCGGCGAGACGTTCCACTGGAGCGGCAAGTACTCGCCCGATCTGTCGACCCGCGAGACCCTCGACACCCGCCTCGGGGTGTTCGCCGACTTCAAGCCCAGGCTGTCGGCGGTCCAGCGCGAGGCGTCGCTCGTGTTCCTCGGCAACATCGATCCGGCGCTGCAGCGCGACGTGGTCGACCAGACCTCGGCGCCGCTGCTGGTGGCCGCCGACACCATGAACTTCTGGATCGGCGGCAAGCGGCCCGAGCTGCTGCGCATGCTCGAGCGGTGCAACACGCTGCTGCTCAACGACGAGGAGGCCCGCCAGCTGGCCGAGGAGCACAACCTGTGCAAGGCGGCCGCCGGGATCCTGAAGATGGGCCCGACGTCGGTGGTCATCAAGCGCGGCGACGCCGGCGCACTGCTGTTCCACAAGGACGGCACCTTCGGCGTGCCGGCGCTGCCGCTCGAGGACGTGCGCGACCCGACCGGCGCCGGCGACAGCTTCGCCGGTGGCTTCATGGGCTACCTGGCCTACGCGGGTGACCTCGAGGCGGCCTCGATCCGCACCGCGATGATCGTCGGCAGCGTGATGGCGTCGTTCGCCGTCGAGCAGTTCTCGGTCGACGGCCTGCGCGGGCTGACCGGCGATCAGATCCAGCGCCGGTTCGACGCGTTCACCGAGCTGACCCGGTTCACCCAGGTCCGGCTGTAGCCGCGACCTCCTCGCTGGCCGAGGCCCGCGCCGATCGGTCGGCGCGCCCCGTCGGCACCTGCCCCGTCGGCACCTGCCCCGTCGGCACCTGCTACGTCGGCCCGGTGCGCGTCGCGGCCGGCAGCCGCGGCGCGACGACCGTCACGTACAAACCGGCCAGCCCGATGACCAGCCACAGCATCGCCGGCGCCGTGGTCACCAGCAGCTTGCCGCGGCCGGCGAACAGCGCGGTGGTGAACTTCTCGAAGTTGAGGTAGTGCCCGTCGAAGCGGGCGTAGTCGAAGCCGTGCCAGCCCATCACGTTGAGGGTGTAGAGGGCCATGCTGGCCGGCAGCCAGAACGTCATCGCCCAGCCGATGGGCCGCAGCACCAGCGCCGGCCCGTCCCACGGCCCGGTCGAGGCCTTGAGCGCGAAGCCGGCCGCCACGCCGACCAGCGGGAACACCAGCAGGTGCCACATCGAGATGAACCGCACCATGGCGGCGGCGTCGAAGCCGTCGACCGACGCGGTGCCGATGCTCTTGTCGAGGAGCTCGGCGTCGCGGGTGAACAGCGTGTACTCGGCCGGCAACAGCGTGCGCGCGTCGGTGTACGGCACGACCATGCCGATGAACACCAGGGCGGCCCCGGCCACGATGATCCACCGGGTGTAGGGGTCACGCCGACGCAGCACCCGCAGCACGATGCCAGCCGCACCGATGGCCAACCCGAACCACACCGCCCACCACGCCCGTCCGCCTAGCCCGGCCGCCGGCGCCAGCCGGGGCACCACGCCGCCGAGGACCAGGGCGCCGCCGGCGGCGAGCACGCCAGCCACCGCCGGGGCCGGCACCAGCTTGCCGAGCGGCGTCGCCAGCGCGATGCCCACCAGCGCCAGCACCATCGGCACCGCCAGCGCGAAGGTGGGGCCGCTGCCCAGCACCGCCCACGCCGCGCGCACGCGCTGGAGGTCGAGGGCCAGCGGCAGCGCCGCGGCCAGCGCGAAGGCCAGCCCGCCGAGGAGCGCGATCCGGCGCAGGTCGCCGCCGACCTCGAGGCCGATCCACCGCACGCCCAGGTAGCGGTCGCCGGTGAGGTTGAGGTCGTCGTCGGCCGCGCCGGCTCGCGCCGGCAGCTGCGCCGCGAGCTCCGGGTCTTCGAAGTCGGCGCCGCACGATCGGCACCGGCGGGCGTCGCGCGCGTTGTCGCGATCGCAGATGGGGCACTGCATCGGCTACTCCGCCGCGGGCTCGGCGGCCGGCGGCGCGAAGAACTCAGCGATGAGCTTGTCGTCGAAGTCGTCGGCGAAGCGGCCCACGCCCGACACCAGGGTCGCGAACTCGTGGGCGTCGAGGCCCTTGCGCGAGCGCCCGGCGTGCAGCACCACCCAGCCGTCGGGCTGGATCGCGAACGCCGCCATCCCGCCCATGAAGCTGTTGTGCTCGAGCAGGCGCCGGTAGAACTCCTCGCGGCGCTCGGCCGGCGGCGCCTTGAACAGCGGCGCGATGGCGACGATGGCCGAGCCCGACACGCCGACCATGACGATGGCCGAGCCCCAGTGGAGGCGGAACAAGGCGTCGCCGTGCGGCTCGGCCTTGTCGCGGAGGCCGGCCTCGGTCAGGAGACTTTCGAGAGATGCGAACTCAGCCATGCGCCGAGCTTACCCGAGGCGGCGCGCGCCAGGGGGGCGCCGCAGACTTCGTGCTACCACCGACCGGTGACCAGCGCGAAGAGCCTGTGGGCCTGGGGTGACGCGGCCCGCTTTCCCGACGACACGGCCCGCCGCCGACTGGCCGACACCGCGCGGCTCCTGACCGGCGGCGCCGCCCCGACCCTGCGGCCGTTGCCGCGCGACGACGACGCCCGGGTCCCGGCCGGTCGGGTGACCGCCGTCGCGGCGCCGGCGTCGCTGGTCGGCCGGGTGTCCGATCAGCCGCGCGATCGAGCGGCCCACGCCTACGGGCGCGGCTACCCCGATCTGGTGCGCGGCTTCGCCGGCGACTTCGCGGCGGCGCCGGATCTGATCGCCCGGCCCACCACCGCCGCCGAGGTCGCCGCCGTGCTCGACTGGTGCGGCAGCGCCGGGCTGGCGGCGATCCCCTACGGCGGCGGGACCAGCGTGGTCGGTGGCGTCGAGCTGCCGGTGGCCGAGCGCGACCGCTTCGCCGGCGTGGTGTCGATCGATCTCGCCGGGCTCGCCGGCGTACACGAGGTCGACGCCACGTCGCTGGCGGCCCGGATCGGCGCCGGCACCACCGGCCCGACGCTCGAGGCCGCGCTGGCCGCCGACGGCCTGACGCTGCGCCACTACCCGCAGTCGTTCGAGTTCTCGACGCTGGGTGGGTGGCTGGCGACCCGCGCCGGCGGCCACTTCGCGACCGGGCCGACCCACATCGACGACTTCTGCCAGGCGCTCACGGTGGTGACGCCGCGCGGCGTGGTCGCGACCCGTCGGGTGCCGGCGTCGGGCGCGGGCCCGGCACCCGAGCGGCTGTGGCTGGGCTCCGAGGGCGCGCTGGGCGTGATCACCGAGGCGTGGATGCGGGTGCAGCGGCGCCCGCGGTGGCGGGCCAGCGCGACGGTGAAGTTCCGCTCGTTCGCCGCCGGCGCCGCCGCGTGCCGCGCGCTGGCGCAGTCGGGGCTGGCGCCCAGCAACTGCCGGCTGCTCGATCCGGCCGAGTGCATGATCCACCAGGTGGCGATGGACGGCACCGCGGTCCTGGTGCTGGGGTTCGAGTCGGCCGACCATCCGCTCGAGCCGTGGCTGGCCCGCGCGCTCGAGCTGACCGCCGACGCCGGCGGCACCGTCGCCAGCGGCCCGCGCTACGCCGACGGCGACGACGCCCGGCCGGGCCAGGCCGCCGAGGCCGGCGCGTGGCGCCAGGCCTTCGTCGAGGCGCCGTACCTGCAGAGCGCCCTGGTTTCGTTGGGCGTGCTGGCCGACACCTTCGAGACCGCGTGCACCTGGGACCGGTTCGCCGCGCTGCACCAGGCGGTCGTGGCGGCGACCACCGACGCCCTCCGTCGCACGGTCGGCGGCGGCGTGGTGGCGTGCCGGTTGACCCACGTCTACCCCGACGGGGCGGCGCCCTACTACACCTTCCTCGCGCCGACGCGCGTGGGCGACGAGCTGGCGGTGTGGCGAGCGGTCAAGGCCGCCGCCGCCGAGGCCATCGTCGCCGCCGGCGGCACCATCACCCACCACCACGCGGTCGGCCGGGTCCACCACCCGTGGTACCAGCGCGAGCGGCCGGCCCTGTTCGGCGACGTGGTGGCCGCCGCCAAGCGCGCGCTCGATCCCGCCGGCGTGCTCAACCCCGGCGTGCTGGTGTAGCGCCCGGTCGGCGCCGGGCCGGTGCTACGGTCGCGCGATGGAACCGACTCGAGGAGACGTCGCCCCGCCCCGGCCGCCGCGCGAGCCGACCCCGGTCGCCACCTGGAGCACGCTGGCCGAGCGCGCGCCGACCGCCGCGCTGGTGGCGGGCGTCGACCTGGTGGTGGTCCGGCTCGGCGACGCGGTCAGCGTGCTGTACGGCCGGTGCCTGCACCGCGGCGCGCTGTTGGCCGACGGCCACGTCGACGGCGCCAACCTGGTGTGCGGGCTGCACGGCTGGGACTACCGCCTCGACACCGGCGTCAGCGAGTACGACAACCGGGAGGCGCTGGCGCGCTTCACCGCGCACGTCGACCTGGCCGCCGACGCCGTGGTGGTCGACGCTGCCGAGATCCGGGCGTGGGCCGCGGCGCACCCGCAGCCGTACCGGCGCGAGCAGTACCTGGGCCAGTACGCCGACGTCCACGGCACGCCCGAGGAGGCGCCCAACCGCTACATCCAGCAGCTGGCCCGCGACGGACTGAGCCGCCTGGGCCACCACGGCGTGGTCTCGGCCATGGGCGTGCCGCGCACCGCGTTGCCGTCGTGGGACGATCTGCAGCTGGTCACCGCCCAGCTGGCGCGGGCCCCGCTGCTCGACCACGTCGCCGTCGGCACCGACGTGGTGATCGGCCCCAACGCCCGCCGCCCGCTGCGCCTGGCCATCCCGATCTTCGTGAGCGACATGAGCTTCGGCGCGCTGAGCGAGGAGGCCAAGCTGGCGCTGGCCCGCGGCGCCGAGCTGGCCGGCACCGGCATCTGCTCGGGCGAGGGTGGCATGCTGCCCGAGGAGCAGGCCGCGTGCAGCCGCTACTTCTACGAGCTGGCGTCGGCGCGGTTCGGCTGGAGCCTCGCCAAGGTGGCCCGCTGCCAGGCCATGCACTGGAAGGCCGGCCAGGGCGCCAAGACCGGCACCGGCGGCCACCTGCCCGGCGCCAAGGTGACCGGCAAGATCGCCGCGGTGCGCGAGCTGCCCGAGGGCCAGCCGGCGATCAGCCCGGCCCGGTTCCCCGATCTCGAGACCCCGGCCGACTTCCGGCGGGTGTCCGATCAGGTCCGCGAGGCCACCGGCGGCATCCCGATCGGCTGGAAGATGTCGGCCCAGCACATCGAGGACGATCTCGACTTCGCGCTGGCCGCCGGCGCCGACTACGTGATCCTCGACGGGCGGGGCGGCGCCACCGGCGCGGCGCCGGAGATCTTCAAGCACAACATCTCGGTGCCCACGCTGCCGGCGCTGGCCCGGGCCCGGCGCCACCTGGACGCCCGCGGCGCGTTCGGCGTCACCCTGGTGATCACCGGTGGCCTGCGCACCGAGAGCGACTTCGTGAAGGCGCTGGCGCTGGGCGCCGACGCGGTGGCCATCGCCAACAGCGCGCTCCAGGCCATCGGCTGCCTGGCGATGCGGGCGTGCCACACCAACAACTGCCCGGTCGGCATCGCCACCCAAAAGCCCCACCTGCGGGCCCGGCTGCGCGTCGACGAGTCGGCCCAGCGCCTGGCCCGCTACCTGGGCGCCACCGTCGAGCTGATGCAGGTGCTGGCCCGCGCGTGCGGCCACGATCACCTGGGCAAGTTCTCGCCGGCCGACCTGACCACCTGGAAGCACGAGATGGCGCTCCTGTCCGGGGTCCGCTACGCCGGCGTCGCCGCCCCGAGCCACGGCTGATCACGTGCCGCGCCGACGGGCTCAGTTGGCGTCGGTCTCGATGACCGCCAGGCCGAGCCGAGTCACCGCGCCCAGGTAGGCGAAGTCGATCTTGTCGAGCGTGTCGGTGGCCCGGTGGTAGTGCGGCGTGTGATCGCCGCCGACGAATTCCTCGGCCACGCCCACCGCCGGCAGGCCGCGCTCGACGAACGACTGGTGATCGGACAGCGCGAAGGTGACCGGCGCGATGGCCAAGCCGCGGCCGGTCGCCTCGGCCCGGTACAGCGCCTCGAGCGCCGGGGCCGGCGACCACAGCTCGACCACGCGGTCGCCGTCGCCGTCGAAGCTGATCATGTCGAAGTTGTGCATGCTGTGGATCGGTGTGGTGCCCATCGCGGCCACGTAGGCGCCCGAGCCGATAAGCCCAGCCTCCTCCTGGTCGAACAGCACGACGTCGATCGGGACCGCGCGCGGGCGCCCGGCCAGGTAGGCCGCGGCCACCACCGCGACCGCGGTGCCGGTGGCGTTGTCGGCGGCCGCCGGGCTGGCGGCGACCCCGTCGTAGTGGCCGCCGACGATGATGGGCGGCGCGCTGTCGGCGCCGGTGGTCGACGCCAGGTGGACCACCAGGTTGACCCCGGTCCCGTAGCTGCGCCGCTCGACGTTCAGGCCCAGCCGCTCGAGCTCGCCGGCCAGGTAGTCGCGCGCCGCCGCGCGCTCGGCCGCCGAGGCCCGGCGCACCAGCGTGGTGCCGGCCGGGGTCGGCTGCGCCCCCGACAGCACCGCTACCAGCGTGCGCAGCTCGTCGTCGATCCACGGGCAGGGGTCGGGCGACGCGCAGGCCACGCCGGCGTCGGGGCGGGCGTCGGGCGCCGCGTCGAGCCCGGCGTCGGGTGCCGGCGCCGCGTCGAGGGCGATCACCCCGCCGTCGTCGCCGCCGCAGCCGGCGATCACCGCGCTCACGCCGAGCGCGCCCACCAGCGACGCGACGGCGACCCAGGACTCCAGCGGACGGCGACGTTGCACGGGGGTAGCCTACTACCAACCCGACCGCGGTCCGGACCCGATCGTCGCCCGGCGCGCGCTCAGCGACAGGCCACCGAGACCACGCCGTCCTGCGGCGTCGACGCGGCGATGCCCACCGTACGCCCGACCAGCGCGCCGACGGTGATCGGCACCGACGCCATCGCCGCGCGCACCCGCCAGGTGGCGCCGGCCTGCTCGAGGACCAGGGTCGCCCGCAGCAGGATGGGCACCGTGCGATCGACCCGGTTGATCTGGCCGATGAGCGTCGCCGAGGCGATGGCGGTGGCGCGGCCCGGCCCCAGCGCCAACCGCAGCCCGCCCAGCTCGAGCTTGCTGGCCTCGAGGCTGGTCGCCAGGCTGGGCCCGACCCGGGTGGCCACGCCGCGCATGACCTGCAGCGGATCGGGCCACACCGCCAGCGCGTCGGGGCTGGCGTCCCAGGTCGCGGCGCGATCACCGTCGGGCGCGATCGCCTCGGCGATGGCGGCGCGCGCGGCCACCGCCTCGGGCTGCCGCTCGATCGACTCGGGCAGCCGGGCGCCGTCGGGCCCGACCGCGGCGTCGAGCCACCGCCCCATCGCCTGCGGGTACGCCAGGTGCTCGGCCACCAGGGTCCACCGCTCGGTGTCGCGGACGTAGACCTGGAACACGCGGATCGGGATGCTGGCGGTGCGGCCGCACACCGGCAGCTCGAGCGACGCCTCGTCGAAGGCCCACCCGACCCGCTGGTCGGTCGACAGGTGGACCTCGAGGGCCCGCGACACCACCCGGACCGGCCGGTCACCGACCGTCGACACCGGCCACCGCGCGGTCGGGGCGCGCCCGGCCGACACGTCGGTGGGGCCGATCCCGAACGCCACCAGCCCGACCGACGGATCGATCACCGCGGCGGCGGCGGCGGCGTCGAGCCCCGGCTCGTCGTAGCTCTGGCGCACCGCGTCCGCGAGCTCGCGGCTGAGGATGCCGCTGCGGTCGCCGCGGTCGCTCACCAGCGAGTCGACCAGCGCGGTCCGGCGCGACGGCGCGCGACCGGGACACCCGGCGACCGTCAGCGCCACGGCCAGCGCGCTCAGCCGGCGCACGCGGCCTCCGCCAGATCGGCCGGCGTGTCGACGTCGCGCACCACGCCGGGATCGTCGACCGGCACCGCGGCCAGGCGCCCGCGCAGGACGCCGCGCGCGCCGTCGGGGTGGGCCTCGGCCGCGGCCAGCGCCGCGAACCACCGGCGCCCGACCAGCGGCGGATGGCCGCCGCGATCGCGGTAGCGCGGCGCGCCCTCGCCCCGCGCGATGAGCTGGGCCAGCGTGGCGACCGCCACCTGGGGATGATCGACCGGCCACAGGAACGCGGCGTCGACGTGCGCGGCCAGCGCCGCGAAGCCGCGCGCGACCGAGCTGGCCATGCCCCGCGCCGGCGCCGGGTTGATCACGACCCGCGCGCCGAGCGCGGTCGCCGCCGCGGTCACCTCGGCGGTGAACGGCGGGCCCACCACCACCACCACGTCGGCGGCGGCGACCCCGACGTGCCCCGCGCTGGCGACGATGCGGGCCAGGAACCCGACGCCGTCGACGGTGAGCAACGCCTTGGCCACGCCGCCCAGGCGTCGCCCGGCGCCGGCTGCCAGCACCACCGCGCCCAGGCTCACGCGGCCCCCTGCCACGGCGCGATCCGGGTGTGGCCGCGGCGGCGCAGCGCCACCAGCTCGGCCGCGATCGCCACCGCGATCTCGGCCGGGGTCTCGGCGCCCAGGTCGAGGCCGATCGGCGCGTGGACGCCGGCCCACCGCGCCGGCGCGATGCCGCGCGCCGCCAGGCGCTTGGTGAACCGCCCGACCTTGCCGCGCGAGCCGATCATGCCGAGGTAGCCCAGGGGCCGCGGCAACAGCTCGAGCATCAGCCGCTCGTCGACGGCGTGGTCGCGGGTCACCACCAGGACGTGATCGCCGGCGCCGAGCGGCCCCAGCGCCCGCTCGACGTCGGCCACCGCGAACGAGTCCACCACCCGGGTGGCGCCGGCGATCGGCGCGGCCAGCGCCCCGGTGTCATCGTCGTCGCACACCGTGACCTCGAAGCCGAGCCCGGCCAGCAGCGGCGCCAGCGCGCGCCCGACGTGACCCGCCCCGAACACCACCGCGCGCGCGGTCACCCCGATGAGCTCGCGCAGGTGGGTGGCGGTGACGTGGGGCGCGCGGCCATCGGTCGGGCCGGCCTCCTCGAGGTGCTGGTGGCCGTCAGCCAGCGCCGTGGTCAGCACCTGCGGGCGCGCCGCCGCGACCACCGCGGCCAGCACGTCGGCCTGGGCCGGCGCGATGACCAGCTCCATCCAGCCGCCGCAGCACATGCCGAGGTCGTGGACCAGGTGGTGCCGCACGCGGCGCGCCGGCGCGCCGGCGGCCACCTCGGCACCCACCGTCGACACCTCCAGCTCGATGCGCCCGCCGCCGATGGTGTCGAAGGTGCGGCCGTCGTCGACGATGGCCATCCGCGCGCCCAGGTGGCGCGGCGTCGAGCCGCCGACGCCGATCACCGTCGCCAGGGCCACGCCTCGGCCGGCTCCGAGCGCGGTCACCACGTCGTCGAACAGGGCCACGCCGGCAGCCTAGCACCGCGGCTGGTCTGTTAGCATCGCCCCTCATGACCGAGGCGATCCGGGTCGTCGCCGCCGTCCGCGCGGAGCTCCAGGCGCACCTGGCCGCCGCGCCGCTGGCCCGGGCCGGGGTGGTGACCGCCCTGGTCGACGATCTCGTCGGGCTGCGCGCGGCCGTGCGGGCCGCGCCGCCGGCGGTCGTCATCATCGACGTCGAGCTGGCCGGCGATGCAGCGTTCGCGACGTGCCGACGGCTGAAGGACGACCCGGCCACCGCCGGCGTCCGCGTCGCGCTGGTGGTGGAGCCTGGCGGGCTCGATCGCGCCGCGCTGGCGGCGGTGGCGGCGGCCGGCTGCGACGAGGTGCTGGCGCCGCCGCTGTCGTTCGACGACTTCTGCGCCCACCTGACCCGCCTGTCGGCGGTGCCGCTGCGGCGCACCCGCCGGGTCGACGCCAACCTCGCGCTCGAGCTGGCCGGCCTGGCCGACGGCGCCGAGCTGGTCAACGTCGCCCCGGGCGGCATCGGCATCCGCGCCGCGCAGCCGCTCACGCCCGGGGACACGGTCGCGCTGCGGCTGGTCGTCGACGGTGTGCCCGGGCCGGCGGCACCCGCGGCGGTGGCGTGGTGCGCCCCCACGGCCGCCGGCGCGCCGTTCTCCGCCGGCCTGCGCTGGCTCGCGCCGCCCCCGGTCGGCACCCAGGTGGCGCTCGAGCAGGTGGCGTCGTACGACCTGACCGACAGCGCCGACGGCGTCACCACCGTGTGCCTCCACGGTGACTTCAGCGAGATGACCAGCTTCGCGCCGCTGGCGGCGCGGCTCGCCGGCAGCCACACCGTCAGCTTCGACCTGGGCGCGGTGCGCTACGTCAGCTCGGCCGGCGTGCGCGCCTGGTGCGAGCTGCTCGGCAAGCTCGGCCACGCCCGCCTCAGCTTCTGCCACTGCTCGGTCGCGTTCGTGACCCAGGCGGCCATGGTGCCCCTGGTCCTGGCCGGCGGCACCGTCCGATCGTTGGCCGCGCCGTACTACTGCGAAGCGTGCGGCACCGACGACGAGCGCCTGCTCGAGGTCGGGGTCATCGCCCGAGACGGCGACCGGCTGGTGGCGCCGACCCTGGCCTGCCCGCGGTGCGGCGCGCCAGCCGACCTCGACGATCTGCCCGAGCGCTACTTCGCGTTCCTGGCGTGAGCCCGGCGTCGAGCCGCGCGGCTCAGCCGGCGTGGATCTTCAGGATGTGGTCGATGACCTCGCGGATGCCGGCGCCCTCAGGCTGCTCGGTCAGGTAGGCCGGCTTGAACGACAGCTCGTCCCACCACGCCCGCACGTTGGCCACGCCGATCGACTTGGGGAAGCCGCCGAACATCGGCGCGTCGTTGAGGGCGTCACCCACGAACGCGTAGCCGTCGAGGTGGTTGCCGTCGCCGCCCAGCACCTGGCGGATGACGGTGACGCAGGCCGACAGCTTGTCGAAGTGGGGCGGCCCGAAGTTGACGTGGACGCTGGACCGCGACGCGGTGAAGCCCGCCTTGCGGATCATCGCGACCACCTCGTCGGCGGCCTCGGGCGACAGCGACGCTTCCTCGTTCCAGTCGATGGCCAGGTCGACCTCGCGGTACTTGGAGTCGGTCGACAGGCGGGCCCCGGGGACCTTGGCCACCACGTCGCCGTACAGCTCGAGCATGCGGCGACGCCACTCGGGCAGCGAGTTGGCCGGCACGCCGTACAGGCGGCTCAGGCGCTTGCCCTCGCGCACCCAGGTCACGCCGCCGTTCTCGGTCACCACCGCGGCCACGCCGCCGACGCTCATGAAGGCCTGGCCCCAGCCGGCGGGGCGGCCGGTGACCAGCACCACCGGCACCCCGGCCTCGCTCAGCCGCTCGAGGGCCGAGTAGGTCGACGCCTGGATGCGGCCGTGGGTCGTGAGGGTCCCGTCGATGTCGGAGAACAGGGCGCGGATCGGCCCGCGCAGATCGGAGAGCGGCAACGCCATGGCGGCGCTCTATAGCACACCGACCGGGCGATCCCGGCGTTCCGCGGGCCGGGCGCCTGCCGCGCTCACGCGATCAGCTTGAGCGGGGAGCCCAGGGCCTCGGACACCGGCCGCGCCAGGGTCCGGGTCCGCTGGCGCCCGAGCCACTGCTCGAGGTCGGCCAGGTTCATGCGGACGATGCCGCCGACCTTGAAGATCGGCAGCGGATCGGCGGGGCGCTGGGCCATGTACCGGCACCAGCGCTCGGAGCGCCCGAGGGTGGACGCGATGCTCTTCCAGGTCTCGACGTACGTGCTCATCGGTTACCTCGCTTCAACCGACTGACGTGCCGCGCGCAGGATCTTCTTGCGGAATCGTCCCCCGGTCAGCCTGGTAGAGCCCGAGGGCGGCCGAACGTGACAAGAAAACGCACGAAAAGACCTCCGGCGGCCGGCTGGCGCGGTCCCCGGCGCGGGTCTATCTTCTAGCAGATGCTGCGAAACCACCTGCTCGGGGTCGCCGCCCTCGTGGCGTCGGCGACCTCGGTCGCCGCGGCCGCACCGGCCGAGATCTACCCGCTCGCCAAGGTCCACCGAGGCCAGACCGGCTACGGGATGACCACGTTCACCGGCGCCGTGCCGGAGCGGTTCGAGTTCGAGGTCATCAACATCCAGCGCAATTTTGTGCCGGGCCTGGACATCATCCTGGTCCAGTCGAGCGACCCCAAGCTCGCGGTGTCGGGCTTCTGGCGCGGCATGTCGGGCAGCCCGCTGTACATCGACGACAAGCTGGCGTGCGCGTTCTCGTACGGGTTCGCCTTCAACAAGGTGGTCATGGGCGGCTGCACGCCGCTCGAGTACATGATCAAGGAGGGCTTCGAGACCAAGCGGCGCAGCGGCCCCGGCGTGATCGCCCCGGCCACGACCGCGCCCGGCACGATGGCCCAGTGGCACAAGCTCACGCCCGGCGGCACCATCGACGCCCTGTTCGCGCCCACCGACAGCCCGACGCCGTGGCTGCTGTCGGCGCCGCTGCCCACGCCGCCCACCCGGCCGACCGTCGACGGCGCCATGTCGGCCGCGGTGCCCTTGGCGATGGGCGGGTTCACCGCCCCGGCGTTCGCCGAGGTCGAGCGGCTGTTCGCCGACTACCCCCTGGCGCCGATGCGCACCGGCGGCGGCGGCGCCGGCCCCGTCGACGGACCGGCGGCGTTCGTCGGCGGCGGCTCGATCGCGGTCCAGCTGATCCGCGGCGACATGTCGGCGGCGGCTACCGGCACGGTGTCGTACGTCGACGGCAACCGGGTGCTGGCCTTCGGCCACCCGATGTTCCAGGCCGGCGAGATCTACGCGCCGGTGGCCAGCTCGGTGGTGCAGACCGTGGTGGCGTCGGCCCAGTTCCCCTACGTGATCGCCACCCCGGCGCGCGAGCTGGGGTCGCTGGTGCAGGACCGCTCGGCGATGATCATGGCCGACACCAACCTGCGCAGCCCGATGATCCCGATCGACATCACCATCAAGACCTTCGCTCCCGGCACCAAGACCACCGTCGAGCGGGCCTTCCACGTCGAGGTGATCGACGACAAGTTCCTGACCCCGTCGATGGCCGGCGCGGCGGTGATGAACGCGGTGACCATGGCCGCGCCCGATCGCGATCACGTCACCGCCCGCATCAAGAGCTCGATCAAGGTGAAGGGCGCGCAGGAGCTGACCTTCGTCGACTACCTGTACGCCAACGACGGCGCCGGCTCGGTCGCGGGCGGAGCGCGGGCGCTGCGGGCCCTGGCGGCGCTGGCGTTCAACCCGTTCGGCCCGGCCAAGGCCGAGCGCCTGCGGGTCGACATCGACCTGGCGTTCGCCGCCGACTACGGCGACATCGAGGAGGTCAGCCTGCGGGCCCCCGAGCTGCGCGTCGGGCGCAACGCGCTGTACGTGACGCTGGCCACCGCCACCGGCGCCGAGGTCACCGAGTGCGTGCCGTTCGACGTGCCGGCGTCGGTAGCCGGCTCGATCGTCACCGTCGAGGTGTCGGCCGGCGACGCCGCCAAGCTCGACGCCGCGCCGCCGGTCGACCTGCGCTCGCTGCTGGCGGCGTTCGGCAAGCTGCTGCCGGGCGACCAGTGGGCGGTGTCGGTGTACCTGCCCGACGAGGGCGCGGCCAAGGGCGGCGTCCTGGTGCGCGACCTGCCGGCCAGCGCCATCGACAAGCTGCACCCGGTCACCACCTCGCAGCGCATCGCCCAGTTCCGGCCGATGGCGCGGACGCTGGTGCGGGCCCGCCGGGTCATCGGCGGCAACGGCTCGATCATCGCCCGGGTGGCCGACGACGACGTCGCCCCGGCCCACGACGTGTGCAAGGAGACCCCGTGAAGCGCTTCGCCCTCGCCCTCGCTGCCGCCACCGCGGCCCCGGCCGCCGCCGGCACCACCGCGACCTGGACCGTCGAGACCTACGGACAGTTCGAGGCCGGCGACGCCGCCGACGCCTTCCTCACGTCGCTGGGCGAGGTGCGCCCGGGCTGGACGTCGACCCGCACCGACCTGGCCGGCGACGGCGTGTGGTCGGCGGTGCGGTTGGCGTCGGGTGCGGTCGTGGTCGGCACCGACGACGGCGGCGCGCTGTACAAGGTCGACGGCGGCAAGCCCAGCAAGCTGGCCACCATCCCCGACACCATCGCCACCGTGGCGCTGGTCGAGGCCGGCGGCGTGCTGTACGCCGGGGCCATGCCGTCGGCGACGGTGTGGAAGCTCGACGGCGGCAAGCCGACCGCCTTCGCCAAGCTGCCGGCCGAGGTCGAGACGGTGTGGGCGCTGGCGGCGGGCGCCGACGGCACGCTGTACGCCGGCACCGGTCCCACCGGCAAGCTGTTCGCCATCGACCGGGCCGGCAAGGCCCGCGAGCTGTTCGCCACCGAGGACAAGCGGATCACCGCGGTGACCGTCGCCTCCGACGGCGCGGTGTGGTTCGGCACCAGCGATCGGGCGCTGGTGTTCCGCTACGATCCCAAGACCAAGATCACCCGGGCCATGGCCGACTTCGCCGGCAACGAGATCGCGGCGATCGCCGAGGTCGCCGACGGCGTGGTGGTGGCGGCCAACGATCTGGCCGACGCTCCGGCCGGCCCCAGCAAGAGCGCGACCACGGTCAAGGCCGCCGACAAGCCGACCGAGCCCAAGGGCCAGGCCGCCAAGCTGCCCGACGTCGGGTCGAAGCCGGGCGCCGACAAGGAGACGCCGATCACCGCCGACGCCCCGCGCAAGGGCGCGCGCAAGGGCAAGGGCGCGCTGTTCCGCGTCGGGCCGGCCGGCCAGCTCGAGCAGCTGCACGCGCTGACCCAGACCTACTTCACCTCGCTGGCGGTCAGCCCCGACGGTGCGATCTACGCCGGCGCCGCCGACAAGGGGCGGGTCTACCTGATCGAGCCCGACGACACCGTGGCCACCGCGTTCGACGTCGACGAGCGCGCCGTGGCCCAGGTGTTCTGGGACGGCACCCACCTGGCGTTCGCCACCGACGACTCGGCGGCGCTGTACCGCACCGGCGACCGGGCCCCCGCCGCCAAGTACGTCAGCGACGTGTTCGACGCCAAGAGCCCGTCGGCCTGGGGGCGCATCGTGTGGCAGGGCACCGGCAAGCTCACGGTCGAGACCCGCACCGGCAACACCGCCAAGCCCGGGGTCGGCTGGAGCGCCTGGGCGGCCCCGGCCAAGCCATCGACCAGCGGCGGCGGCACCACCGGCGGCGCCATCGCCAGCCCGGCCGGCCGCTACCTGCAGTTCCGGGTCAGCCTGCCGGCCGACGGCGCGCTGCGCCGGGTGTCGACGTACTACCTGCCGCAGAACACCGGCACGTCCATCGAGGACGTCACCATCGAGCTGGCGTCGACCGACAGCCAGCCGACGCTCAAGGACGCCGGCGGCAAGGTGCGCAGCCCGATCATGAAGGTGAAGTGGAAGGTCGACAACACCGACGGCGACACCACCGCGTACACGCTGGCGGTGCGCAAGGACGGCGACGCCAACTGGCGGGCGCTGCCCACCGGCAAGGCACCGCTGACCACGACCAGCTTCGACTGGAACACCGAGACCTACCCCGACGGCTGGTACCGGCTGCGGGTGACCGGCTCGGACCTGCCGGCCAACTCGCCCGATCGCGCGCTGGAGACCAGCCGGACCTCCGCGCTGTTCGTCGTCGACAACACCCCGCCGGCCATCTCCGGCCTGGCGGTCAAGGGCGATCGCGCCGAGGCCCGGATCGTCGACGCGCTGTCGGTGGTGAGCGAGCTGGCGTACTCGATCGACGACGAGCCGTGGCAGCTGGCCACCTCGGTCGACGGCATCTTCGACGCCGAGGCCGAGGACCTGCGGCTGCCGGTGCCGGCCGGGCTGGCCGCCGGCCCCCACACGCTCGCGCTGCGCGCCGCCGACGCCGCCGGCAACGTCGCCGCCGCCACCACCACGTTCTTCGTCAAGAAGTAGACGACGGCGTCGGCCGCGCGGCTAGCGGCGGGTCGGCAGCTGGAAGCACGGCTCGATGGCGGCGCCGTCGGCGCGCCGCGGGCACACCTCGACGTGCGCGGGGAACACCGTGAGCAGCAGGTAGTGGTGCTCGCGGGCCGCCAGCACCAGCCCGTCGGGGCGCGCGCACCGCGGCCGGCCCGCCACCCCACACCGCACCCGGTACAGCGGCGCGCCCCCGCCGCCCGACACCACCCACGCCAGGCCGTCCTGGCGGCCGCGCTGGTACAGGTGGTCGTGGCCGCTGACCAAGAGCGTCACCCGGTGGCGCACGAGGATCGGCACGTAGTCGCGCACCGCCTGCTGGTTGCCGCCGTGGGTGCCGCGCGAGAACGGCCCGTCGTGGGTGACCGCGATGATGGCCCGGGCGCCATCCGCCGCCCGGAGATCGGCCTCGAGCCAGGCCCGCTGCCGGGCGTCGTCGTAGGCGTTGGAGTCGAGCATCACCACGTGGACGTCGCCCAGCTCGAAGCTGTACCAGGCCGCGCCCGGCGGCCGGTCGGACGGCCCGGGCGGCAACGCGAAGTGGTCGACGAAGCGACGCGCCAGGTCGCCGGCCCGGCCCAGGTCGTGGTTGCCGACCGCCGGGTAGTACGGGATCGACGCGATGAGCGGCGCGGTGACCGCGAAGAACTGCTGCCAGTCGGCCTCGTCGGCGCCGCGCAGCACCAGGTCGCCCGAGGCCAGGACCGCGTCGGGGGCCTCGGCCACGAGCCGGTCGACCAGCGCCGCGTGGACCCGGTGGCCGCCGCGGACGTCGCCGTAGATGCCGATGCGGACCACGTCGCCCGGGCCGGGTGCGGTGGCGAAGCGCACCGGCGGCCCCACCACGCCGTCGATGGTGAGCTGGTAGGTGATGGTGGCCTCGGGCGGCAGGCCGGCCAGGGCGAACACGTGCTGGCGGCGCACCCCGGGCGGCGCCGCGGCCACGCGGTCGAGCGCGCCGGTGCCCCAGGCCAGGCTGGCGGCGGTCGGCAGGTCGGTCTCGACCACCACCGTCGCGGCGGACGGCGTGACCTGCCCCAGCATCGGCCCGCGCACGATCCGGGCCTGGGGCCGGCCGGCCAGCTCGACCTCGACGGTGGGCGCGCGGGTGTGCCCGGCCGGGCGGACCTCGACGGCGAGCCGGTTGGTGCCGACCCGCAGCAGGCCGGGCACCACGGGGACGAACACCGTCTCCCATTCGGGGCCGTGGGGCCGCGCGGCGATCGCCAAGGGGTCGGCGCCGGGCAGCGACCGTCGCACCACTGGCACACCGTTGAGCCACACCGCCAGCCCGTCCCGGTAGCGCGTACGCAGCTCGAGCACCCGCAGGTCTCGATCGGCCGCGGTCAACGAGAAGGCGGTCACCGCCCACACCGCCGCGATCCGCTCGCCGTCACGCCCCGGGAGCCGGGTCCCGCAGCCTCGGCAGTCGAGCGGGCCGATCGGCGCCGGCCCGGTCGCGGTCGGGGTCAGGGCCAGCGGCCACCCGGCTGGTGGCGGGGCGGCGCCGAACACGCTGGCAGGCGGTGGCCCACCCGCGACGTGGTCGAGGGCGGCCAGCGCGGTCGGGCCGAGCGCCGCGGTCAGCGCGGGCCCGGCCGCCCACGCGACGTCCCAGCGGGCGCCGGGCGCCACCAGCACGCGGCCGGTCAGCGGCTCACCTGCGGCGCGAGAGCCGTCGCCGGTCGCCGGATCATCCTGGTCGTCGGCGCGGGCACTGACGACCAGCGCCGCCACCACCAGCGCGCCGAGAGCCCATCGCGTCACGATGGCTCGATCGTAGCAGCGCGTGCCGGCCGAGGCCGGCACCGCTTCACGCCTTCTTGGCGGTGGCCTTGGCCTTGCGCTCGGCGCTCTTGGCCAGGTCGTACAGGCGCGGCAGCGGGAACGTGCCCAGCTTCGCCACGTAGTCCTTGTCCTTGGCGCGGCCCTGGGCGTTGGCCAGCGCGCCGATGAGCTTGTCGCGGTTGCCGTAGGCCTTCTTGACGGCCTCGGCCACCTCGGCCAAGCGGAGCAGCTGCGCGTTGGACGCCGTCGCCAGGCGCTCCTTGACGGTGCCCTCGTCGGCGCCGTCGTGGACCAGCGACCCGGCGATCTTGGCGACCAGCTTCTCCTTCGAGCCGTGGAGCGCCTTCACCTTGCTCAGCGGGCCGGTGGCCGGCTTGGCCTTGGTGGTCTTCTTCGTGGTCTTGGTCGGGGTCTTGGTAGCCATGGTCGCCTTCCAGTCGTAGCGCGGTCAGTCGGTCGCAGCCTTGGATCCGCCGTCGGATCCGGGTCCAGGACCGGGGTCGGCCGCGGGCGGGGCATCCTGGCCACGCCCGCCCCCGCTGTCAACTGCCGTCAGCACGTCTTTGAACTCGGCCTCCGTCAGCCGCACGCGAAAATGGACGACCGGCCCGGTCTGGGCCACCTCGATCTTGCCGACCACCGGTCCCAAGCCCCACGCCTGGGCCGCCAGGCTGCCGACCGCCAGCTCGCCCTTGGCGTAGGTGACCAGGGCCGCGGCGTCGGGCGCGGAGGTCATGGTGAAGGCCGCGTGACCCGCCAGCCCTTCGGCGGGGTCCAGCTCGGCCGCCACCGCGAGCGGCGGCGCCGCCACCTTGCCGTCGGTGATCCGGACCATCGCGGTGCCGAGCTCCGGGTCCATGAGCGCGGCGAACCACAGCGCGCGGGTGGTGTCGACCGCGGCCAGGTACGGCGCCAGCGGGCTCGACCCGCTGAGCTTGGGGCCGCTCGCCAGAGCCGCCTCGACCCACGCCCGATCGGGACCGATCACCACCGTGTCGGGGCGGCCGAACGCGAAGTACACCGTCCGACGACCTTCGACCAGCGTGTACAGCCGCCGGCCGCCGACCGGCTGGTCGGTGACGCTGCCGCCGCCGGCGCCGACGGCGGCTTGCAGGCAGCGCGACAGGGCCACCTCGTCGAGCTGGCCGGTGGCGACCAGCAACGCCCGGCGCACCGGGCCCGCTTGATCGAGCCCGAGGGCCAAGTGGACGGTCTTGATCTGCCGGGTCACGTCGACCCCGCACTCCGTGGCCAACCGCGCGAACCGGGCGGCCAGGTCCGGATCGGAGCCGAACAGCTGGGCCAGGGTCCGGGTCACCAGCGCCGAGTCCGCCAGCTGGGCGAGGTCGAGCCCCACCACCACCCGGGCGTCCGCCGGGATGGCGTCGAGCGCGGCGATCGGTGGCGGCACCGGCGGCGGCGCCGGCTCGCTGCGCTTCTTCTTGCACCCCCCGACCCCGACCAGCCCGACCACCAGCACCAGCGCCGCCAGGGCGCGCGGCACCGAGGACGACGTCGCGCGGGGCCGGGTCACGATCAGAAGCCGCCGCCCATCGCGGCCAGGCCAGCGATCTTGTCGAGCTGGGCCTGGGTGAACTTGAACGTGCTCACCACGTCGCTGCCCTTGGCCGAGATCTTGACGCCGTCGGCCAGGTCCGCGAACGGCGACCCCTTGAGCTGCCCCATGCCCATCTCCGCCATCGACACCATGCCCTTGGCGTCGTCGGGGCTACCCAGGCGCAGCTTGACCGCGCCGTCGATGCCATCGCTGGCCTTGACCGAACCGAACACCGCGACCAGCTTCATCGGCATCGGCGAGTCCTTCATGAACGACGCCGCGCCGTTGACGACGAACCACAGCGCCGCGCTGGTGTCGGTGGCGTCGATGAGCGAGCTGAACATCGGCGAGCTCATCAGGCCCTCGCCGTCCTTGGCGGCCAGCACCTTCTCGAGCGCGGCCTTGCCGGCCATGTCGTCCGAGCCCGGTACGCGCTGCAGCACGATGGTGTCGGCGTCGGCGAACATGAACCGGATCGGGTCCTTGCCGGGCTTGGTCATCTCGAAGTAGTCGCCGTCGACCACCAAGGCGCGACCGTCGTTGTCGGCCTTGCCCTTGGCCTCGGCCTTCTTGAGGCACTCGGTGACCGACGGCTTGTCGAAGCCCTTCACGAACACGGTCATCTCGTCCATCTCGCGACCGCGGCCGGCCATCAACGCGCCGGCGGCCTTGTCCATGGGGTCCCAGCCGCAGATGGCCTTGAACTCCTCAAGATCTTTGCCGATCTTGCCCATGACCTTGTCCTCGTACTTCTTCCAGAGGGCGCTGGCGCGGACCTGCTTGAAGTCCAGCGCGATCACCATCTCGGAGTTGACCGGCATCATCGACAGCGCGCGCGACAGGCCGCCCTTGGGGGCCACCGCGGACGCGCCGGCCATGCCCTTGCCGGCGGTGCTACCGCCCGCGCTGCTGCCGCTCTTGGAGCCCTTGTCACACGCGGCCAGCCCGAGGGCCACGGTCGCCACCAGGGCGAACTTCGACTGCGAAAGCGTACGAACCAGACCGCGTTCCATCATCATGAGATCCTCCAAGGTCGTCGCGTTGTAACACGTGGGTCCCGGGCTGCAACAGCGACGCACTCGGCGGTGTATACGTCGGCGATGCCGTGGAAGCGCCACCGACTCCGTGATGCCGAGGTGTGGGCCGAGGTCGACGCCGCCGGGACCCTGATCACCGACGAGGCCGGCCGCGTCGCCATCGTGTACAAGCGCGAGCCGGGCGCCAAGGAGTACCGCGCCGGCGCGCGCAACCTGGGCGCGATCGCCGGGGCCACCGTCGAGCCGGAGCTGGCGGGGGGGACCGCGCCGGCACCAGCGCGGAGCAGCAAGGGCGGCGGCGGCGGTGGTGGCGGCGGTGGCGGCGGCGGTGGCGGTGGGAAAGCCAAGGCGTTCACGTTGAGCGACCGCCTCCCGGCCGACGCCGTGCACGTGTGGACCGATGGCGCCTGTACTGGCAACCCCGGCCCGGCCGGGCTCGGCGTGGTCGTCCTCGACGGAGTCAAGCGGCGTGAGCACGCCGAGTACCTGGGGCACGGCACCAACAACATCGCCGAGCTGACCGCCATCTTGCGCGGCCTCGACCTGGTCAGCGACCCTCAGCGCCCGGTGCTCATCTACACCGACTCGAGCTACGCGATCGGGGTGCTGTCGATGGGCTGGAAGGCCAAGGCCAACGTCGAGCTGGTGGCCGAGATCCGCGACGCGCTGGCGCGCTTCCCCAACGCGCGGTTCGTCAAGGTGCCGGGGCACGCCGGGGTGCCCGAGAACGAGCGCTGTGACGAGCTGGCCCGAGGCTCGATCACCAGCCGGCGGTAGCCCCGCGCGGGCGGTGGGACGGCGGCGGCCGGGCTGCGGCGGATTTGTCCGAATCTCGGACGACTGGCCGGATGCCGGCCAGAGCCGGACAGCGCGACCGTGGCGTGACGCGGGGTTCGGGCTGGCCCGCGGGTTGCTGTGGGTGGGCGCGATGACGTTGCCGCGCGCGGTCCATCCGGGCCGGTTCCTGATGGTGAACCGGCGCTGCACGCAGCAGGAGTTCCTGCTGCGGCCCGACGCGGCGACCAACCAGACCTACCTGTACTGCCTGGCGGTGGCGGCCCAGCGGTTCCAGATCGACGTGCTGTTGCCGTCGACGATGTCCAACCACCACCACGACGTGATCCTCGACCGCTTCGGCAACGAGGTGCGGTTCCGCGAGTACTTCCACATGCTCCTGGCGCGGTCGATGAACGCGCTGCGCGGACGCCGCGAGAACTTCTGGTCGTCGGACACGCCGTGTACCGTCGAGCTCGACGGGCGCGAGGCGGTGATGGACAAGCTGGTGTACGCCGCGGTGAACCCGGTCGAGGCGGACTTGGTCGAGCGAGTCCACCACTGGCCCGGCGTCAACGGCCTGGGCGACCTGCTGGCGGGGCGGACGCTGACCATCGAGCGGCCGCGGCACTTCTTCCGCGAGGAGGGCGTGCTGCCTGCGGAGGTCACGCTGACCCTGGTCATCCCGCCCGAGCTCGGCGACCCGGAGGAGGTCCGGCGCGAGCTGCGCGAGCGGGTCGCCGCCGCCGAGGAGGCGGCCATCGTGCGGCGGAGGAAGGCGGGGCGCCGCGTCCTGGGCCGGCGCGGCGTGAAGCGGCAGCCGGTCACCGCTCGTCCGGCGACGTTCACGTGGCCGGGCGGCTTCCGCCCGACGTTCGCCACCCGCGACAAATGGCGTCGCGTCGCCGCCCGCCAGCGCGACGCCATCTTCCTGGACGCCTACCGCCGCGCCCGCCACCTCTGGCTGGCCGGCTTCGACGCCGTCTTCCCGGCCGGCACCTACTGGCTGGCCCGCTTCGCCCGCGTCACCGTCGCCGCCGGCTGACGCCAGCCCGCCGCCCCTCCCCGTCGCGCGTGCCCCCCGCACGCGCCGTCGCGGCGTGGCCGATCGGGCGAATCACGGCGTCCCCGCGGCCGCTGTCCCACGCGCCGCGGCGCTCCGGAAGCGCCCCGCGCCCCTGTCGCTACGTCACTCCCGAACAACTACCCCCGGCGCCCGCGCGAGGCCCCGGCGCCCGCGCGAGGCCCCCGGCGCCCGCGAAACCCAAGAGGTGCCCGGAGCTGGCGGCCGCGCCACGATCTTTCTTGACACTGTTATATGACAGTGTCACATTACGGACGTGAGCGAGTCGTGGACCATTCATGAGCTAGCGGCGCAGGTCGCGCGGGCCCTGGACGGCGACGATGGGCCCGACAGCGCGCGGGTGCGGGCGGTGCCCGACGAGCGCGCCATCCGCTACTACACGACCCTCGGGCTGCTCGACCGTCCCCCCCTGCGCGGGCGCACCGCGCTGTACGGCCCCCGGCACCTGGCGCAGCTGGTCGCCATCAAGCGGGCCCAGGCCGCCGGTCAGTCGCTGGCCGAGATCCAGCGGACCTTGCCCACGCTCGACGACGCGGCGTTGACCCGCGCGTCGGGCGTGCCGCTGGTGCCTCGCCAGCGCGCGCGCGGGCGCGCCGACTTCTGGCGGACCCCGCCCGCGGCCCCCGCCCCGCCACCCGCCGCCCCCGCCGCGCCGCCGGTCACCCTCCGCGCCGAGCTGGACCTGGGCGCCGGCGTTCGCCTCTCGCTCTCCCCCACCCGCCCGATCACCGACGCGGACCTGGCGGCGCTCATCGCCGCCGCCGCACCGCTCATCGCCGAGCTCAACCGCCGTCACCTGGTCGTCGACGTCCCCACCCTGGAGGCCACGCATGATCCCGATCCCCGTTGACTCTCTGCCCGACCGTGCCTGCCCCGCCGGAGGCTGGGGCGCCCTCGACACCGCCCGCGGGCGCCTGCCGCTGGCCGCGGTCGACGTCGAGGCCCGGATCGTCGGCCTCGTCTGCACCACCGAGGTGCGGCAGACGTTCGTGAACCACCACGCCGACGTCATCGAGGCGACCTATGTGTTCCCGCTGCCCGATCGGCACGCGGTCCAGCGCCTCCGCATGGTGGTCGGCGACCGGGTCATCGAGGGCGTCATCGACGAGCGCGGCGCCGCCCGCGCCACCTACGAGGCGGCCATCGCCGAGGGCCACCGCGCCGCGTTGGCCGAAGAAGATCGCGCCGGCGTGTTCACGATGACGGTCGGCAACATCGGGCCCGGCGAGGTGGTCACGGTGTCGCTGGCGATGTCGGGGCCGGTGCTGATCGACGACGGCGAGGTGACCTGGACGTTCCCCCTGGTGGTGGCCCCGCGCTACTGCCCGGGCGCCCCGCTGCCGGGGGAGCAGGCCGGCCTGGGCATCGTCGGCGACACCGACGCGGCGCCCGATGCGTCGCGCATCTCACCGCCGGTGCTACTGCCCGGCATGCCCAGCCCGGTCCGGCTCGGCGTGCGGGTCACCATCGACGGCGGCGGCCTGCCGGTGGCCAACCTGCGCGCGTCGGTGGCGGAGCTCGACGCCCGCCAGACTTCGGGCGGCTGGAGCGTCGTCCTGCGCCCGGGCCAGCGCCTCGATCAAGATCTGATCCTGCGGTGGGACGCCGGCGGCGCGGCCATGACGACCAGCGCGGTGTGGGCGCCTGACGCCGACGGCGCGGCCGCCACGCTCGCGGTGACGATCTTGCCGCCCCTGGCCAGCGCCCGCGCGAGCCGCCCCCGCGACGTCGTCATCCTGCTCGATCGATCGGGCTCCATGGAGGGCTGGAAGATGGTGGCGGCTCGGCGCGCCGCGGCCCGGGTGGTCGACAGCCTCACCGCGCGCGATCGCTTCGCTGCGCTGGCCTTCGACGACCGGATCGAGACCCCGCCGGCGCTGCCCGGGCTGGTCGACGCGACCGACCGCCACCGGTTCGCGGCGGTCGAGTTCCTGGCCCGCGTCGACAGCCGCGGCGGCACGGAGCTGGTCCACGCGCTCGGCCAGGGCCTGGCGACGCTGCCGCCGGCGCCGGGGCGCGATCAGGTGCTGGTGCTCATCACCGACGGCCAGATCGCCAACGAGGATCAGGTGCTGGCCCAGTTCGGCGCGCGCCTCGGCGAGCTGCGGGTGTTCACCCTGGGCATCGATCGTGCGGTCAACGCGGCGTTCCTCCGCCGCCTGGCCGGCTTCGGCGACGGCGCCTGCGAGCTGGTCGAGTCCGAGGACCGCCTCGACGAGGCGATGGGGACGATCCACCAGCGCATCGCCACGCCGGTCCTGACCCGGCTCGAGGTGGCCGGCGCGTCGCTGGTGCCCACGCTCCAGGCACCGCGGCGCCCTCCGGCGGTGTTCGCGGGCGCACCGGTCACCATCTACCAGCGGTACCACCGCCTCCCGTCCGAGCGCCAGACGGTCGACGTGTTCGGCCGCCTGCCCGACGGCGCGCCGTGGAACGCCACCATCCCGGTCACCCGCGCCGCGATCGCCGTCGACCTGGAGGCGACCTGGGCCCGCGCGCGCATCCGCGATCTCGAAGACCGCTACGCGGCGGGCGACACCAATCCGGCGCTGTGCGAGGAGATCGTGCAGGTGTCCAAGGCCCACCGGGTGCTGTCGCGCTTCACGGCGTTCGTCGCCGTCGACGGCGCGCACACCGTCGTCGGCGGTGGGCGACCGCGCCAGGTGCGGCAGCCCGTCGAGCGGCCCGCGGCGGCACCGACGGGCATGCCCCCGGCGCTCGGGCAGATGCGCACCCAGAGCGGCATCGTCACGCCGGCGCACCAGGCCGAGTACGAGCGCCTGGTGGACAAGTGGGCGGCGGCGCCGGCGCCGGTTCCGCGGTCGCCGACCAGCCCTGCGTTCAAGGCTGAAGCGAGCAAGGCAGACGCCCCGGGACCAAGCCGCAGCCGATCGGCACCGCCGCCGCCGAGCGTGCCGCCGACGGCCCCGCCGCCGCCGACGGCCATGCGCGGCGACCGCGCGCCGCACGCCGGGTTCGCCGCGCCGTCACCCGACACGCAGGCGTACCGCCAGCGGCTGCGGCTCCTGGCCGACGACCTCGACGCATCGACGCGCGCCGCGGATCCGCAGGAAGCCGCCGCGCGCGTCCTGGCGCGGCTGGCCGAGCTCCTCGACGACGCCCGCGCGGCCGCCGTGCCGGACCTGCCGGGCCAGCTCACGCCGCTGATCGAGGAGCTGACCCAGGCGCTGGCGACCCGCGCGTGGGCACGGACCCTGGCCCGGGTCGTCACGGCGCTCCGCGAGCTCTCCGACGGCGCGCCGCCGACGCCGCCCAGGCGCCGATCGTTCTGGAAGTGAAGATCGGCCGTGGTACCACCACCGGGTGCGTCCCGCGGTCGTGTCCTTGTGCCTGGTCGCGGCCGCCTGTGGTCGCGGTGAACCGTCACCCGCGCAGCCGCTGCCATGGCCGGCGCCGAGCCCCAGCGGCGCCGGCGAGCCGGGCCCGCGCGCCGCCGCGCTCCCCGACGGCAGCCCCGACGCCGGGCCGCCGCCACCCGACGCCGCGATCGACGCCGGCCCGCTGGCGACCATCGTCGACTGGCCGGTGGCGTGGACCGCCGAGCGCGACCGCCTGATGCTCGCCTACCGCCGCGAGCACTCGGATCCCGCGGCGACCGACCTCACGATCGAGCCCCGGATGATCGTGCTGCACTACACCGCCGGCGGCTCGGCCAAGGGCACCCACGGCTACTTCGATCGGACCCGCCTCGAGGAGGCCCGCGCCACGCTGCGCAAGGGCGGCGCCGCCAACGTGGTGTCCCACTTCCTGGTCGACCGCGACGGCACGATCTTCCGGCTCATCCCCGAGACCCGCATGGGCCGCCACGCCATCGGCGTCAACCACGTCGCCATCGGCGTCGAGAACGTCGGCGACGAGGCCCGCTGGCCGCTGACCGACGCCCAGGTCGCGGCCGACGTCGCGCTGATCCGCGACCTGGCCGCGCGCTACCCCATCGAGCTGGTGGTCGGGCACCACGAGGTCGCGGCGCTCAAGGGTACGCCGTGGTTCGTCGAGCGGGTAAAGGGCTACGGCAACCAGAAGGGCGACCCGGGGCCGCGCTTCATGAAGCTGGTCCGGGCCGCCCTGGGTGACTCGCCGCTGGCGGCGCCGCCGCCGACGCGGTAGCCCGGGTTCGCCGAGCCGACCGGCGGCTCACCCCCAACGCAGGGCGTAAGCACCCCAGGCGTAGCTGACGCCGGCGCTGGCCATGACGATCAGGTCACCCTTCTTGATGCGCCCCTCGGCCAGGCCCAGCTCGATCGACAGGATCGGATCGAACTGGCCGAGGTGGCCGTAGTCGGCCAGGTAGGTCGACTGCGCCTCGGTCATGCCCAGCTCGGCCAGCACCGCGCGGTGCGCCGACGGCTTCATGTGCAGGAGCGCCAGGTAGTCGATGGCGCGCGCGCTGGCCCCGGCCCCGGCCGCCGCCTCGCCGATGACCCGCATGAAGTTGGGGTGGCTGCGCTCGGCCAGGCGGGCCTTCATGCCGTCGACGTCGTGGACGTCGAGCCGGGTGGCGGCGGTGCCGGCCAGCGCTGGCGTGATCGGCTGGCGGGTGCCACCGGCGGCGCAGCTGACGTCGTCGGCGAAGTCGCCGTCGGACACCAGCGCCCCGCCCAGCAGCTGGTTGCGCCCCGTGTCGCGCCGCAACACGATGGCGCCTCCCCCGGCCGCCAGCGCGTACATGAACGACACCCGCGGATTGCGGTAGTCGATGAGGTCGCCGTTGCGGTAGCCGCCGGCCAGCAGCACGGTGCGCACCCGCGGATCGCTCTGCATCAACGCCCGGGCCAGGGTCAGCCCGGCGATGGTGGTGCAGCAGCGCTGGGCGACGTCGACCGCCCACGCGTTCCGGGCGCCGACCAGCTGCTGCAGCTTGATGCCCGACACCATCAGCGGGTGCTCCTTGTACTCCTCGCTGATCGAGATCACGACGTCGATCTCCAGCGGGTCGACCTCGGCCCGCGCCAGCGCCGTGCGTGCCGCCCGCGCCCCCATCTCGCACGGATGATCGTCTGGCCCCGGCACCGGCTTGGCCCGGATGCCGAACTTGGTCTCGATGACGTCGGCGCCGATGCCGGTGGCCGCGGCCAGGTCAGCCGCGGTCATGCGCGGGGTCGGGATGTAGGTGGCCAACGACATTACGCCGACCGACGGCAGGGGCGGAGCACGCATGTTGCGTTGCAACATAACACACCCGCGCAGCGGCGGGAAGCGGGCTTGCGCGATCGCACATGGCGACCGCCCACGACGGCCGCGCAGGCCCAGCTCGCGGTCAGGCCACGCCGGCCTGCCGGTACAGCGCCAGGTAGTCGTCGCACATCCGCTCGGCCGAGTAGCGCGCCAGCGCCACCGTGCGCGCGGTCGCCCCCATCCGCCGCGCCGCCGCGGGATCGTCGAGCAGCCGGCCCAGGGCCGCCGCGAACGCGGCTGGCTCGACCGGGGTCAGGTAGCCGGTCTCGCCCTCGTCGATGACGCTGGGCAGGCCGCCGACCGCGGTGGTGACCACCGGCAGCCCGGCCGCCATCGCCTCGGGCACCACCAGCGGCAGGCCCTCGCTCTTCGACGACAGCGCGAACACGTCGAAGCCGGTCAGGAGCCGCGCCACGTCCATCCGCCGGCCCAGCACGTGGGCGAACTGCGGCGCCGGCAGCGCCGCCACCGCGGCCTCGAGCGCGGCCCGGGTCGGCCCGTCACCCACGAACACCACCTGGACCGTCGGCGACAGCCGCGGCGCGATCGCCGTCAGCAGGAGCGCCTGGTTCTTGTACTCGTCGATGCGCCCCACCGTCCCGACCACCGTCGCGGCGGCCGCGATGCCCAGCTCCGCGCGCACCGCCGCCCGCAGCTCGGCGTCGGGCGCGAACTTCTCCAGGCGGATGCCGTTGGGGATCACCACCAGGCGGCCCGGATCGCAATCGTGCTGGGCCCGGGCCTGCTCGGCGGTCACCGTCGACACGCACGCGAACGAGCTGACCAGCCGTGCGGCCTGGCGGCGCAAGAAGCGGTGGCCGCGCGAGCCGGGGTTCACGCCGTGCTTGGTGTGGATGGCGACCGCGCCGACCAGCCGCGCCGCCGGCGCGCCGTAGATGAGCGGCAGCGGGTTGTGGCTGTGCACCACCTGCACGCGGTGGCGCCGCAGCATCCACGCGAGGCGCGGCACCAGCGTCGGATCGGTGCCGGTGCGCTTGGGCACGTCGACCACGGTCGCGCCGATGGCGCGGAACTCGGCGGCCAGGGCACCCTCCGGCGGCGGCGCCAGCGACACGGCGAGCACGGCGTGGCCGCGGGCCACCTGGGCCGCGGCCAGATCGAGCGCGACCCGCTCCTGGCCTCCGACCCCGAACGACGACAGCACGTGGGCGATGATCACGTCCGTCGGTACCGCGCCGACGCGGGCCAGCGCAACCCAGGCTACACTCGGCGCGTGGCCGACGCCGACGCCCGTCCGACCGACGATCCCCTGACCCGGATCGGCATCCCGCTGGCGACCGACGCGCTGCACCCCGAGGTGCGCACCGCCTGCATCCGGGTGGCCCGCCGCCTGCACGACCAGGGTGCCTCGGCCATCGGCTTCGTCCCCACCGACGACACCGTGGCGGTGCCGCCGGTGATCATCCAGATCGGCAGCGCGCTGTGCGATCTGACCGGGGGCACCGTGGCGGTGGTCGACGCCAACGTGCGCTACCCCGGCCTGGCGCAGCTGGCGACCCCGCCCCAGGGCGGCGAGGTGTTCTCGACCCGGTGGCTGGCCGGATCTCTGGCGCTGTTGACCCCGGCCAAGGTCGAGCGCGCCGGCGAGGTGGTGCCGGCCCTGGCGCGCCTGCTGCTCGACGGCGCCCAGCTGTTCACCCACATGCTGTGCGACCTGACCGGCTTCGAGCTCATCGGCGAGCACGCCAGCGCCGCCGCCTGCATGGACGCGGTGGTGCTGGTCGGGCGGGCCCGCGCCACCGACGAGGAGCAGCTGCGCGCGCTGGCCCAGCTGATGCCGCCCGAGCGGTTCCTCGGCGTGCTTTTGGTCGGGTGACCGGCCCCGCCCGCGCCCCGCCCGCGACGGCGGTGGCGCCGCGCCGTCACCGCCCCGCGGTCACCCCGCGCGCGGCCGGCGCCGACCCTTGCACCGGGGACGACCGCCGTGGTTTCCTGCGCGCATGATCGCGCTTGCGCAGGAAAAGATCGCGGTGATCGGCCTCGGCTACGTGGGCCTGCCCGTCGCGTTGTCGTTCGCCAAGAAGCTGCCCACCGTCGGCTTCGACATCCGCCAGAAGCGCATCGACGAGCTCAAGCGCGGCCACGACGAGACCGCCGAGGTCACCACCGCCGACCTCACCAGCTCGACCATCGAGCTGACCGCCGACCCGGCCAAGCTGCGCGAGTGCACGTTCTTCATCGTCGCGGTGCCGACCCCGATCGACGCCAACAACCGGCCCGACCTGGGCCCGATGATCTCGGCCTCGAAGACCGTCGGCCCGTACCTCAAGCAGGGCGACCTGGTCTGCTACGAGTCGACCGTGTACCCGGGCGTCACCGAGGAGGTGTGCGGCCCCATCCTCGAGCAGCTGTCGGGGATGAAGGCCGGCGTCGACTTCTCGCTGGGCTACTCACCCGAGCGCATCAACCCCGGCGACAAGGAGCACACCTTCGAGCGCATCGTGAAGGTGGTGTCGGGCGACTCGCCGGAGAGCCTCGAGCGGGTGGCCCGGGCCTACGGCGCAGTGGTGACCGCCGGCGTCCACCGCGCGGCGACCATCAAGGTGGCCGAGGCCGCCAAGGTCATCGAGAACACCCAGCGCGACCTGAACATCGCGCTCATGAACGAGCTGGCCTTCATCTTCGACCGCATGGGCATCCGCACCAAGGACGTGCTGGAGGCCGCCGGCACCAAGTGGAACTTCCTGCGGTTCACGCCGGGCCTGGTCGGCGGCCACTGCATCGGCGTCGACCCGTACTACCTGACCACCAAGGCGCAGGAGCTGGGCTATCTGCCCGAGGTGATCCTGGCTGGGCGGCGCATCAACAACAACGTCGCCCCGTACATCGCGCAGAAGTGCGTGAAGATGTTGTCGGCTGGCGACCTGCCGCTCAAGGCGGCCCGGGTCGGCGTGCTGGGCCTGACGTTCAAGGAGAACGTCCCCGATCTGCGCAACTCGAAGATCCCCGACATCATCGCCGAGCTGGCCACCTACGGCATCGCCGCCATGGTCCACGACCCGCTGGGCGACGCCGCCGAGGCCAAGCACGAGTACGGCCTCACGCTGACCGACCTGGACGCCTTCCGCGACCTGGACGTGTTGATCTTCGCGGTCAGCCACCAGGCCTACGTCGACGCCCGGGCCGACCTGCTGGGCCGGCTCAAGCCGGGCGGCGTGGTGGTCGACGTCAAGAGCGCGCTCGATCCGGCCGCCATCCCGGCCGGCCTGCGGTACTGGAGCCTGTGACGCCGTCGACCAGGGGGCCCGCGTGACCGATCGCTACACCCAGATCTGCGAGGAGCTGGTCAACCGTCCCCGGCGGTGGCTGGTCACCGGCGTGGCCGGCTTCATCGGCTCGGCGCTGCTCGAGCGGTTGCTCGATCTGGGCCAGACCGTGACCGGCCTCGACAACTTCTCGAACGGCCACCAGCGCAACCTCGACGACGTGCTCGGCATCCACACCGACGCCAAGCTGGGGTTCCGGATGATCACCGGCGACCTGCGCGACCCCGCGGTGTGCCGCGACGCGGTCACCGACGTCGACGTGGTGCTGCACCAGGCCGCGATCGGCTCGGTGCCCCGGTCCATCAAGGACCCGATGCCGTACCACGACACCAACGTGACCGGCTTCGTCAACCTGACCCTGGCGGCGCGCGACGCCGGGGTCAAGCGGCTGGTCTACGCGTCGTCGAGCTCGGTCTACGGGGATCACGCCGGCCTGCCCAAGGTCGAGGATCAGCTGGGCAAGCCGCTGTCGCCCTACGCCGCCACGAAGCGGATGAACGAGATCTACGCCCAGGTGTTCGGCGACGTGTACGGCCTCGAGCCGGTGGGCCTGCGCTACTTCAACGTGTTCGGTCGGCGCCAGGATCCCAACGGCCAGTACGCCGCGGTGATCCCACGCTGGATCGCCCACCTGATCGCCGGCACCCCGTGCGTGATCTTCGGCGACGGCTCTTCGTCGCGCGACTTCTGCTACGTCGACAACGTGGTGGCCGCCAACCTCCTGGCGGCGACCGCGCCGAGCGCGGTCACCAACACCGTGTACAATGTCGGGTGCAACGGACGCACCGACCTGCGCGAGCTGTTCGCGCTCTTGCGCGACAACCTGGCCAAGACCCGGCCGGCGATCGCCGCCGCCGAGCCGACGTTCACCGATCCGCGGCCGGGCGACATCGCGCACTCGCAGGCGGCCATCGACAAGATCAGCGCCGCGCTGGGCTACGTGCCCAGCCACGACATCGCCGCCGGCATGGCCGAGACGGTGGCGTGGTTCGCCGCGCGGGCCTGACCTGGCGGCGCCCGCCGCCGGCTACGCCGCGAGGTTGGCGATCCAGATGACGGCGATGACGGCGAGGATGAGGTAGGGGCGCGGCCCGCGGGTGAGGGCCGGGCTACGGCCGACGACGATGGCGCCGCACACCGCGAACATGAGCAGCAACACCACCGGCGCCAGCGGGTGGTACGCGAACGCCTCGCGCACGTCGCCGTGACCCAGGGCGACCGTGGCGTGGGTCATGCCGCAGAACGCGCACGGCAGCGTGGTGGCCGCGCGGAACGGGCAGCCGGGTCCGTCGGAGGTCACGCTGGCGCGGAGGGCCGCTGACCCGAAGGCGCCGACCGCCAGGCCGGCGGTCATGCACGCGATCCACAGCGCCGCGGCGGCCCGGGCGGCCAGGTCGCCGCCCCGCCCCACGTCAGCGGTAGCCGTTGCTGAAGCCAATGGCGAACCCGATCACGAACAGGAGCGCCCAGCAAGACGAGATGATGATGCCGGCCAGCGCCAGGCCGCCGCCGGTCTTCATGCCGTTGGACTTCTTGACCTCGTTGTAGCCGATGATCGAGAAGATGAGCCCGAGCACCGCCAGGCAGTAGAGAAACGACAGCACGAAGCCGGCGATCGCCATGCCCGACACCGTCGGCGCCACGTGCATCGGCACGCCGTAGGGCGGCGGGTAGTAGCCGGGCGGCGGCCCGGGCGGGTATCCACCTGCGGCGCCCGGCGGTGGGTAGCCCGGCGGCGGGGCGCCCGGCGGGGGATAGCCGGGCATACCCGCTGGCGGTGCCGCGGCCGCAGGCAACGCGGCGCCGCAGCTCGCACAGACGGCGCTGCCGTCGAGGTTGATGGTCGCACACCGGGGACAGTTCATCGTCGAGACCCTCCGTGGGACAGCTTGCCTTGGAGGCCCGGTCCCTGCAATGGCCGAACGTTTCCAACCGGGTCACGTCGGCCGCCGCGCCTGCTCAGTACCGGGTGACGGACCCCGCGAGCGCGACCACGAACAGGATGTAGGCGATCTCGAGGACCAGCCGCACGCTGCCGATGATGATGCCTGCGACGGCCAGCCCGCCGCCGCCGACCGCGCCGTTCGAGCGCTTGATCTCGTTGTTGCCGATGATCGAGAAGATGAGGCCGAGCAGGCCGCAGAACACCAGGGCCACCACGAAGCCGGCGATCGCCATCCCCGAGGTCCGCGAGGCGACCATCACCGGCGGGTAGTAACCCTGGGAGGGATAGTAGCCCGGCGGCGGGTAGTACCCCGGCGGCGGCGGACCGCCCACGACATACCCGGCGGGCGGCGCAGCCAGCTGCGCACCACAGCTGGCGCACAGCGCCGTACCAGGCGGATTGATCGTCGAGCACCGCGCGCAGGTCATCGGTCGAGCTTGCGGCGCCGCGGCGCCAGGTGCAACGGCGATCGACGGCCGAGACCTCGCGATCTTGGGCTACCCTGCCCCGGTGAAGACTCCCCTCCTGCTCGCCCTGTCCCTGGTGGCGTGCGGCGGTGGCAAGTCCGGCTCTGACGACGCCAGCTCGCCCACCGACGCCCCGACCATCGACGCTCCACCTGCCCCCTACTGCCAGCCGACCCCCGGCACCAGCCTCAAGCTGGTGGAGATCGCCAGTGGCCTCCGCCAGCCTGTCGGCCTGGCCGCGCCGATCGGCGACGCGCGCCAGTTCGTGCTCGAACAACCCGGGCGCATCCGGGTGATCAAGGACGGCAGCCTGCTGGCCGCGCCGTTCCTCGATCTATCCGAACAGGTCAACGCCACCGACGAGGAACAGGGTCTCTTGGGCCTGACGTTCCACCCGCGCTTCGCCGACAACGGCAAGTTCTACGTCGCGTACACCGGCAACGCCAGCGCGGTCGTCATCGCCGAGTTTACCGCCGCCGCTGGCGCCGACACCGCCAACCCCACCGCGCGCGTGCTGCTGTCCGAGCCCCACCCGTACGGCAACCACAACGGCGGCACCGTCGCGTTCGGCCCCGACGGCTTCCTGTACATCTCGATGGGCGACGGCGGCGGGGCCGACAACTTCCTCGGCAACGGGCAGAACCCGGCGTCGCGGCTGTCGAAGATCCTGCGGATCGACGTCGACAGCGGCAGCCCCTACGGCATCCCGCCGACCAACCCGTGGGCGGCCGGCGGCGGCGTGCCCGAGATGTACGCCTGGGGTCTGCGCAACCCGTGGCGGTTCGCCATCGACGGCGCCAGCGGTGACCTCTACATCGGCGACGTCGGCCAGGGCGCCTACGAAGAGCTGGACCTGGTCCCAGCCGGCCAGCCCGGCGCCAACTTCGGCTGGGCGGTGTTCGAGGGGCCGATGTGCTTCACCGCCGACGCCGACGGGAACGCCGGCTGTGACAACCCGGGCGCCTACACCGAGCCGCTGGTGGCGATCGACCGCCGCACCAACGGCGAGAACTCGATCATCGCCGGCGCGGTGTACCGCGGCACGTGCATGCCGGACTTCGCCGGGACGTTCTTCTACGGCGACTACGGCTCGGGGCGGGTCAAGACGCTCAAGGTCGTCGGCGGGGCCGCCACCGAGCAGCAGGACCGCACCGCCGACGTCGATCCCGGTGGCTTGCTCTACCAGCAGCTGGCCAGCTTCGGCGTGGACGGCTTCGGCGAGGTGTACGTGATGGCCCGGACCGCCGGCCGGGTCTACCGGATCGAGGTCGAGTGAGCGACGCCGAGGCCCGCGTGCGCGCCGCGATCGCGGCCGGCGCCGCCCCCGCCGGGCCCGACGTGGTCGAAGTGTTGGCCCAGCTCGACGACGCCCGCGCCGAGGCGGCGGCCCGGTGGGAGGCGATCGGGCGGCTGGCGCCGGCCGCCAAGGCCAACCGTGACCGCGCCCAGGACGCGGCGCGGCTCCTCGATGCGCTGGCCGCCGCGCTGGCCGAGCCGCTGGACGACGCGGCGCGCCAGGCCTGGATCGGACGAATCGCCCGCGTCCGGTGATGGGCAGGGCGAGGCTCCGCGGCTATCCTGCCGGCAATGGCCGACGACCTACCCAAGCCCGAGCCCAAAGAGATCGACGAGAAGCTGGCGCTGCAGCTCCGGCACATGATCGAGGACAACGTCCTCAAAGGCGTGCCGTACGGCGACGAGCGCTGCGACAACTGCCTGTACTACCTCGATCCCGACGACAAGATCGCCTACTGCTGGCACCCCAAGCTCCGCGTCCTGGTGGGCGGCAACTGGTGGTGTCAGTGGTGGGAAAAGATCGAGTAGCCGGCGCGACGCCGGCCACGACCGTGCGTCCCGGCTGGGCTTTCGGAGAGGTTTTGGCGATGATGTCGGCGTGCGCGTCGCGGACCGGTTGACCGAGGAAGAAGAGCACCAGCTCCAGCAGGCCGAGCGGGTCGAGGGCACCCAGGCCAAGGAGCGCGAGGAAGAAGCGGAGGTGGCCCACGAGCTGCCTCACGCGGTGGCGCGCTACGCCGAGGTGGTGGCGGCGGTGACCGCGATGCTCGACCACCGCACGGTCGACCTCGACCAGCTCACCGCGCTGACCGCCGAGGAGCGCGACGCGCTCGAGGTGATGCCCGAGATCGTGTCGGGGCGGCGCGGCCAGCGCTCGGTCCTGGCCGAGGTCCGGTTGGAGCGGCTCAACCAGGTGCTGGCGACGCTGCAGCCGGTGCTGGCGGTGGCCACGATGCAGGGCACCGAGCGGCTGGGCGCCTCGTTCGAGCAGATGCGCGAGCAGCTTAACGAGCTGCGCCACCAGCTGACCGTGCAGGAAGAGTCCGAGGAGAACCGCCTCCTCCTCGAGCAGATGATCAAGGCCAAGAAGCCCGACGACGACGACGACGACGGCACCGACGATGACGACGATGACGCCCCGGCCGACGACGACGCCGAGGCCCCGGTCGGCGCCGAGCCCGCTCCGGCAGCGGCCGCCCAAGCTCCCACGGCCGCTGCCACGCCAGGCGGCGACGACGACGCGGGAGCCCCCGGGTGACGCTGGCGGCGATGGTGGCGGTGGTGCGGCTGCGCGCCGAGGCGGCGTTCCTGGCCCGGCTCAACCGGGGCACCGGGTTCGCCGACCCCCGCGCGCCGACCCAGGTCCACCTGCGCGATCCGGCGGCCGTGGCGCGCCTGGGTCAGGTGGCGCTGCGGCCGAGCGACACTCACAAGCGGGCGGCGGCCGCGGTCGACGCCGCGCTCGCCGCGGCGTTGGCGGTCACCGACGCCTCGCCGCTGGCGGCCCTGGCGGCTCGCCTGGCGCTGCCGCCCGCGCACTGCGCGCTGGCGGCCATCGCCATCGCCACCGCGGTCGACGACGACACCCGCGAGCTGTGCCACGCCATGGCCGGGCGCCGCGCACCGGGCCTGTACCTCGACGTGTGCGCCGAGCTGTCGGCCGAGCTGGCCGATCCGCTGGCGCGGGCGCGGGCCATCCACCCCCGCGCGCCGCTGCTGGACACCGGCCTGCTGACCGTCGACGACGACACCGGCCGGGTCCGGGCCGCGCCGCGGCTGGTGGCGTGGGCCCTGGGCGACGCCGGGTTGCCGCCGCCGCTCGACGAGCTGGCCGCGGTGGTCGACCACGACGGCGGCGCGTGGCTGGCGCCGGCCACCGCCGGCGAGGCCGATCAGATCGCCCACCGCATCGCCGCGGCCGGCGCGCCGATCGCGGTGTTGCTGCTGGGCGCGCGCGGCAGCGGTCGTCAGGCGGCCGCCGCGCGGATCGCCCGGGCCCAGGGCCGGTCGCTGATCGTCGCCGACCTGGCCCAGCTCGTGGCCCGCGCCGGCGCCGACCGCACCCGGCTGGTGCGCGCGGTGCTCGGCGAGGCGATCCTCCGCGACGCGGTGCCGCTGTTCACCGGCGCCGACGCGCTGGCGGCCGACGGCGACGACGGCGCGGTGCTGGCCGCCCTCGGGCGCGGCCCGACGACGGTGTGCCTGGCCGCCAGCGGCCGGGGCCTGGCTAGCGTGTCCCTGGGCCGGCCGTTCCACGTGCTGCGCATGCCGCGCGGCGATCTGGCCGACCGCGAGCAGGCCTGGGTGCAGGCGCTGGCGGCCACCTCCATCGGCGCCAGCGAGGCGATCGAGCTGGCCGGGCGCTACGTGCTGGGCCCGGGCGCGATCGCCGAGGTCACCGCCGAGGCCGCGCGGTTCGCCCAGGCCCGCGGCGGCGTGGTCGATCGCGGCGCGCTGGAGGACGCCATCGGCCGACGGCTGTCGATCCGGCTGGGCAGCTACGGGACGCTCCTGGCCCGCAAGGCCCGGCTCGACGAGATGGTGCTGCCCGAGGAGGTGGTGGCGTCGATGCACGACATGATCGCGATGGTGCGCCAGCGCTCGACCATCCTCGAGCGGTGGGGCTACCAGCGCCACCTCGGTATCTCGCGCGGGGTGTCCGCGCTGTTCTCGGGCGAGCCCGGCACCGGCAAGACCATGGCAGCGTCGGTGGTGGCGTCGGAGCTGGGCCTCGAGCTCATCCGCATCGACCTGTCGCAGGTCATCTCCAAGTGGGTGGGCGAGACCGAGAAGAACCTGGGCCGGATCTTCGACGACGCCCACGACGCCAACGCCATGCTGCTGTTCGACGAGGCCGACGCGCTGTTCGGCAAGCGCACCGAGGTCAAGAGCGCGCAGGACCGCCACGCCAACCTCGAGGTCAACTACATCCTGCAGCGGATGGAGAGCTTCGACGGCGTCAGTGTGCTCACCACCAACTTCGAGAGCTCGATCGACCAGGCGCTGCAGCGCCGGCTCAACTTCCGCGTCCGCTTCCCCGAGCCCGAGGTCGACGAGCGCACCGCGCTGTGGCAGAAGCTCTTGCCGCCGGCGACCGGCCTCACCGACGTGCCGTTCGATCGCCTGGCCGAGCGGTTCCAGATGACCGGCGGCTACATCAAGAACGCGGTGGTGCGGGCCGCGGTCATCGCCGCCCGCGAGGGGCGCGAGCTGACCGTCGACGATCTGTGGAGCGGCGCTCACGCCGAGTACGCCGAGATGGGCAAGGTGCTGTCGACCTTGACCCGCGACTGACCGGCGCCGGGGATGGCCCGCGACTGCGGATGCGCGCGGCGGACGCGCTGGCTCGGCCGGTCGGGCGCGGATGACTTCGGATGGGACGATTCCGGGCGCGGGCGCGGCCCGGGCCGGCGCCGACCTCTGCTAGCGTCGCCACATGTACGACAGCGCGGCCGAGATGATCGCCAAGAAGAAGCAGACCGCCAGCATCGTGTGCATCGTCGCCGCGGTGGTCTTGGCTGGCTCGTTGTTCCTGCCCTGGCTCAAGAACAAGAGCCGGCGCGGCAGCGTCACGATGTCGCTGCTCTCGACGAAGATGTGCGCGGGCTGCGAGTCGATGTCGAACCTGAAGCTGGCGCGCGAGCTGACCCGACAGTACGAGAGCGCCAAGCAGCTGCGCGAGGAGTTCGGCCGCGACGGCGACGACGACGCGCGGATGCCGCTGCCCGAGAAGCCGGGCACCGCGTTCGCGTACGTGGCGCTGGCCACGCTGGTGGTGTGCTTGCTGGCGGCGGCCGCCCTCGCGGCGGCCGGCATCCTCGGGCTCAAGGGCCGGTTCATCACCCAGCCGATGGCGCTCACCAGCGTCGGCCTCGTCGCCGCCTGCCTGGGCCTGGTGCTGGGCTGCGTGTTCCTCGCGATCAAGCCCGCTGGGGTCGGGCTGGGCGCGTCGTGGCCGTTCTTCCTGTTCGGCGCGGCGGTGGTCGCGGCGGTGGCTGGCGCCCAGATGCTGGCCAAGGCGTTCGCCCCGCCCGAGTACGATCCCTACGCCGATCCCGGTGTCGATGCGCCGCTGGCCTGATACCAACGAGCCACCATGTCCCTCCAAGGCAAGACCCTGTTCATCACCGGCGCCAGCCGCGGCATCGGCCTCGCCATCGCGCTGCGCGCGGCCAAGGACGGCGCCAACGTCGCGGTGGTCGCCAAGACCGCCGAGCCCGACCCGCGCCTGCCCGGCACCGTGTTCACCGCCGCGGCCGAGATCGAGGCCGCCGGCGGCAAGGCGCTGCCGTGCGTGGTCGACATCCGCAACGAGGAGGCCGTGGCGGCCGCGGTGGCCAAGACCGTCGCGACCTTCGGCGGCATCGACATCCTGGTCAACAACGCCTCGGCCATCCACCTGTCGAACACCACGTCGACGCCGATGAAGCGCTACGACCTGATGCACCAGATCAACACCCGCGGCACCTTCGTGTGCTCGCAGGCGTGCGTGCCCCACCTCAAGCAGGCCGCCAACCCGCACGTGCTCAACCTGTCGCCGCCGCTCAACATGGAGGCGCGCTGGTTCGCGCCCCACGTGGCGTACACCATGGCCAAGTTCGGCATGAGCATGTGCGTGCTCGGCATGGCCGAGGAGTTCAAGCGCGACGGCATCGCGTTCAACGCGCTGTGGCCGCGCACCGCCATCGCCACCGCCGCGGTCAAGAACCTGCTGGGTGGCGACGCGGCCATGAAGGGCTCGCGGTCGCCCGACATCATGGCCGACGCCGCGTACGCCATCTTCAACCGCCCCAGCCGGGCCTGCACCGGCAACTTCTTCGTCGACGATGAGGTGCTGGCGGCCGAGGGCATCACCGACTTGTCGGGCTACGCGATGGTCCCCGACGCCAAGCTCATCCCCGACTTCTTCATTTGAGTTGTTGGGGAGGTTTGGGTCCTCGGGGCGAGCCCGTCGGCGTGACGGGGGCAGCGGAGGCTGGACGAGGGGATCAGGGGGCGGTAGCGCGGATGCCGCCGGTGGTGCCGTCGGTGGCGCTGAACGACGCAGCCTGGGCCTGGCAAAAGCCGATGGTGCCAAGGGGTGCGCCGCTGGCGTCGGCGAACTCGACGACGGTGTCGCTGGGGCACCTCGCGAGCGGGCCGTCGGCCAGCTGGGACAGATCGAGGCCAGCGAGATAGGCCTTGGTGGCGGCCGCGTCGAGGGTCTTGATCACGGTCTTGTCGGCGCCGCCCCCGGGCTTGAGCTTGATGGCGAACACCTGGGCGGTGGCGGCGCTGGCGAGATAGTGGGACAGCGGCTTTGGCGTCGGGGCAGCGGTCGGTGCAACGGGCTCTGCCGGCGCCGCGGGTGCTGCCGCCGATGGGGCCGGGGCGGACGCTGGCTTGGTTGCGGCGTGGTCGTCGGTCTTCGAACAACCGATGCCCAAAAGGCTGGTCATCGCGAGCATGGCGAGAAGCTTCATCGGGATCCTCGTTGGGTCGTGCAGTGAGGCTGAGACGCCCACATCGGCGCAAGATTCACACACGCGCACAGCAAAGGATCGGTCTCATCGGCGTCGCGGTTGGGGGCGCCGCGCGCGCGGCGAGGCCACGACCGCCAGGAGGAGCGCGGCGGAGGAGGCCGCGCCGATGGTGATCGCCCAGTGGGTGGGGTGGCCACCGTAGGCGGCGGCCAGCTGGCTGGTATCGGACGTCGCCGTCGCCGTGAACAGCGCCTCGCGGCCGGCCAACCAGGCCAGCCCGAGCGCCGCGCCGCCCGCGCCCGCGACCTCCCCCTGGGTCGCGGGCCAGCGCCAGGTGACGACCGCCAGGCCGGCCGGGGTGACGATGGCGACGCCGGTGACCGAGGCCGAGGCACCGGTCCAGGCCAAGGCGCCGAGGAGCACGGCGGCGGCGACGGCCACCAGCACCCCGCGCACCCGCGCCGGCCGGGCGGCCACGGCGACCAGGAGCGCGCCGACCACGGCGGGACCGAGGGGGCCGGCCAAGGCGATCGGGCCGGCGGCGCCGCCGACGTGCGTGGTGAGGCCGCTGCCGTCGGCGCGCACGGTCATGGTGGCGACGGTGCCCCCGGTCAGCACCGCGACCACGGCGTGGGCCAGCTCATGGATCGACGTCGCGACCAGGAGCAACGGGTACAGCAGGTACCCCGCGTACGGCACCGCATACAGGCCGGCGACCGCGGCGACGAGGGCCAGACGCCGCTCTACCGGCATCGCATGGTCGCCGGGCCTCCACCGTCGGCGACGCACTTCTTGGCGCCGCACTTGGCGGCCTCGCAGGCGTCTTTCTCGGACTCGAAGCACGCCCGCCCGACCATGAAGAAGCAGGAATCGCGGCTGCCGGTGTAGCGCCAGCCGCCCCACTGCTTGCCCCGGCCAGACACCTTGTCCTCGTCGGCGTCATCGCGGGTGGCCTCCGACCCGGTCTTACCTTCGGCGGCGCGCTCGACCGACCGAGCCTTGCTGCGACGCGCCTCAGGCGGCAACGGCCCGCCACAGGCGAAGGCCAGGGACGCGACGAGGGCGACGGCGACGATGCGGGCCATGGTTCCGAGGCCGAATCATGCCATAGTCCGAGCGTGGCTGCCGACGACGAAACGGTGCGGGCGCGACTGCGCGAACTCGAGGCCGAGGTCAGCGCCACCGCCGCCGCCGACCGCCAGCGGCAGGCAGCCGCCCGCGAGCGGGTCGCCGCGCAGCGCGCCGCCGCCAGCGCCGAGGCCGCCGCCCTGCGCGAGCGCCAGGCCGAGTTGGTGACCCGCAAGCGGCGCGGCCCCGGGCCGGACCGCGGCGCGAGCGGCATGGGCGATCTCGAGCGCACCGTGGCCCTCGCCCGCAAGGCCGGCGACGTCAAGGCCGAGCTGGCGCGCCCGACCGGCGCCGGCGAGAAGTCCTGGCTGGTGTCGGCCGGGCTGTCCTTTCTGTTCGGCCCGCTGGGCTGGCTCTACGCCGGCTCGTTCCGCGAGACCATCCCGGCCGCCACGCTGTACCTCATCGTCGCCAGCATCGTCGCCAAGATCATCCCGATGTTCCTGCTCATGCCGGTGCTGATGGTCGTGTTGCCGGTGTCCGGCATCGCGGGGCTGGTGTACGCCATCGGCCACAACCGGGCCGGCAAGCGGGTGCGGCTGTTCGGTGACGACGGGGCGGCCACCGACACGCGCATCGGCGGCCTGCTCGGCCGCGGCGACGACAAGCGCTGACGACGGCCCCAGCGCGGCGCGGGCCGGGTGGGCCAAAAGCGCCCGGGCGCCTCCCGCCCCCCGGATAACCGTGGCAAGGTCCGCGACCCGTGAAAGAACCTCTGCCCGAGCGCTTCGACGACCTCGGCCTTATCGAACCGATCGCGCGCGCGGTACGAGAGCAAGGCTACGAGCGTCCCACTCCCATCCAGGCCCGCGCCATCCCGCACCTGCTCGACGGCCGCGACCTGCTGGGGCTGGCCCAGACCGGCACCGGCAAGACCGCGGCGTTCGCGCTGCCCATCATCCAGCGCCTGGTCGCGGCGCCGCCGCCCGCGTCCCGCGGGCCCCGCCCGATCCGGGTGCTCATCCTGACCCCCACCCGCGAGCTGGCCAGCCAGATCGCGGAGAGCTTCGACACCTACGGCAAGTACCTCCGGCTCAAGACGGTGGTGATCTTCGGTGGCGTGGGCATGGAGCCTCAGAAGCAGGCCCTGCGGGCCGGGCTCGACGTGCTGGTGGCGACGCCAGGTCGCCTGCTCGACCTGGCCGGCCAGGGCTTCCTGCACCTGCCGCACCTCGAGGTGTTCGTCCTCGACGAAGCCGACCGCATGCTCGACATGGGGTTCATCCACGACGTGCGGCGGGTGATCCGGCTGTTGCCCGAGCGCAAGCAGACGCTGTTCTTCTCGGCCACCATGCCGCCCGAGGCGCAGCAGCTGGCGGACCAGCTGCTCAAGGACCCGGTGCGGGTGGCGGTGGCCCCGGTGTCGTCGACCGCCGAGAAGGTCGAGCAGGAGCTGGCCTACGTCGACAAGGGCGACAAGCGCGCGCTGCTGATCGAGTTGTTGCGCGACACCGCGATGCGCAAGGTGCTGGTGTTCTCGCGCACCAAGCACGGCGCCAACAAGATCGCCGACCACCTCGACCAGAGCGACATCGGCGCCGCGGCTATCCACGGCAACAAGAGCCAGAGCGCCCGCGAGCGCGCCCTGGCCGACTTCAAGGCCGGCAAGATCCGCGTGCTGGTGGCGACCGACATCGCGGCCCGCGGCATCGACATCGACGAGATCACCCACGTGGTCAACTTCGACCTGCCCGAGGTGGCCGAGCAGTACGTCCACCGCATCGGCCGCACCGCCCGCGCCGGCGCGTCGGGCTACGCGGTGTCGTTCTGCGAGGCGGACGAGCGCGAGCTGTTGGTGGCGATCGAGCGCCTCATCCGCATGAAGATCCCGGTGATCGAAGGCCACCCGTTCGAGGATCGGGCGCCACAGCCGCTGCGCCCCGGCGAGCGGGTGGCGATGTCGCCGCAGGCGCAGATGCAGGCGCGCCGCGACGAGCTGCGCCGCACCGGTGGCGGCGGACGCCGTGATCACCGCCGCGACGAGCCGCGCCGAGATCCGGTCCGCACCGACGCCAGCCGGCCGCGGGCCGCCGAGGCGCCGCGCCCGGCGACCCCGCGCCCGGCCGCGCCCAACCCGGCCGGGGCGCCGCGGCCCCGTGGCGGCAGCGGCCGGCGGCGCCGGCGTGGCGGACGCGGTGGCGGCGGCGGCGGCGGCGGCGGGCTATAGCGTCAGCGCGACGCCCACGACGATCGCGATCGGGGCCTGGACCCGGGTCGCGACCCCGTAGCTGCGGTTGCGCAGCGCCGGCGCGCCGTCGACGACGTCGTCCTTGAGCCACACCAGATCGGCCTCTTGCCCGCCGACGATGGGGGTGGCGTCGCGGGCGAACTGCTCGTCGACGGCCAGCACCCCGCGCTGATCGAACAGGTTGAACACGTCGAGCGTGGCCTGCAGCCGCCCGCGTCGGGCCGCCAGGTGCAGGTTGGCCTGGCTGGTGGTGGGCAGGCGGCCGATCGAGCCGCGCGGCACCGCGAACACCTGGCCGGTGCCGATCCGCGCGCTGCGTGGTCGTCCCGAGGCCGCCACGGCCCGCACGCTGCCGTCGACGGCGAAGCCGCGCCAGCGCCCCCGCAGCGACAGCTCGGCGAACAACCGGTGCGGCTGATCGCCGGGGAGCCGACCGGTGGCGTTGGCGCCCGCCGGGTCGTCCCCGCCGTCGAACGACGACGAGCCACCCAGCTGGTAGCCCTCGACCGGATCGTACGGGCCGGGCCAGTTGCCGCGCAGGCGCGACCACGCGTAGCCGAGCCGCGCGCCGAGCTTCGCGGTGGGCGCGCCGTCGATCCACGCCGCCACCTCCTGGAACCCGCGGGTGGCCGCCGGCCCCGCCGTGCTGCCGACCACGGTGAGCTCGCCGCGCTGGTCGTCCAGGGCGCGGCCCAGCCGACGATCGCGCGCCAGCACGCCGAGGCGTGCCACGTCGGGCCAACCGACCTCGACGCCGGCCAGCACCTCGTCGACGCGGGTGCCGTGGCCCGCCGCCGCCACGGCCTCGCCAGCCCGGCCGCCCAGCGCCTCGCTGGCGTCGGGCCCGACGGTGAGCGTCTGCAGCACGGTCGGCCCGGCGTAGATGACGTCGCCGGTGCCGGCGACCAGCGCGTCGACGTACCGGCCCCAGCCGACGAACGCCCGCGAGCGCCCACCGCCGAGGAAGTCCCACGCGCCGCTGGCCCGCGGCTGGACGTCGTCGGTGATCACCGCGGTGCCCAGCTGGCTCCGCTGCAGGCGGGCGCCGTACTCGACCGCGACCACCGGCGCCGGGCGCCAGGTGTCGGCCAGGTACGCCGCGACCGTGCGGGTGCGGTAGGTGGTGGTCGCGCGATCGAGGTAGCGGCACGCTTGCCCGGCGCACGTGCGATCGCCCGCGCCCAGCTCGACCAGGCGGTAGTCGATGAACAGGCCGTCGCCGAGCTGCTGGCGCAAGGTGGCCCCGGTGTACCGCTCGGTCACCGCGGCCCGCACGTCGTCGCCGCGCACGCCCAGCGCCAGCCGGTGGTCGCCGCGCTGGTCGACCACGTCGAAGTGGACGCTGGGCCGATCGATGGTGAGATCGACCAGGCGTCCGGCGCCGCCGGTCCAGTAGTAGCCAGCGGCCAGCGGGCAGTTGGCCAGGCGCGGCGCGGGATCGTCGCCGCCGTCGGTGCACCCGGCGCGGACCAGCCGATCGTCACCGGCGACGTCGTCGGCCACCCCCGGCACGTAGGCGAAGCCGATGGCGGGCGCGTCGCCCCCGACCGCGTGGGGCGCGTCGGTGCGCTGCGACCGGTACCAGGCGGCGCCCAGGACGAGCGAGGTGTGATCCCAGGTGGCGCGCCACGTGGCGATCGCCGTGCCGGCCACCGTGGCGCGGTCGACGCCGGCGGCCGACGCCTCGGCGACCGTCAGCCAGCGGGTGGTGCGCGCGGCCTCGCCTAGCGCCGTCACCGCCAGCTGGTGGTGGGTGGTGCGCAGCCCAGCCCGCGCCAGGAACGGCACGTCGTAGGCCAGGGCCGGGCGGGCGGTCGAGGCCAGGAGCGCGTGAGTGACCTGCCCGACCCCGGTGTGATCGGGTACGCCGTCGCCGTCGTCGTCGACCTGCCGGAACCCGTCGCGCACCAGGCCGGCATCGCTGAGCCGGGGGGCCGCCCCGAGCACGTACCAGGTGGCGGCGTCGGCGACGTGCGGCCCCGGGCCGTCGACGACCGCCACCGCCGCCGCGGCACGGTACGCGGCGTAGCGGCCACGGAACGGCACATAGGCGCCGCGCCCGCGCCCGAGCCACGCGGGCGTCGCCCCCGCGCCCAGCCAGGCCCGCGCCTCGGCCTGATGGGTCGCGCCGCCCGCGCGCAGCTCGCCGTCGACCTGGCCGCCCACGCCGACGCCGCTCGCCACCCCCAGCCCCGCGACCCCGATCCGCAGCGACGCCAGGAAGTCGATCGGCACCGTCAGCCCGAGGCCGCCGGTGAACGGCGCGTCGATCGGCGCGCCATCGACGGCGTAGCGGGTATCGACGCCGGTAGCGCCGCCGAAGAACGTGCCGGCGTCGTCGCGCCCGGCCCCGGCCACCAGGCCCGCCGCCGCGCCGAGGTCGGCGTCGGCCAGCGGCAAGCGCCGGAGGTAGGCCCGGGTGATCACCGGCGCGACCGCGGCCGGCGCGTCACCGTCCCGGCGCGGGCACGGCACCAGGGCGGCGTCGGCGCAGGTGGCCGGCGCTCGCGCTGGGGTCGGCAACCCGAACTGCGCGCGCGGCGACGGCGCGGCCGCCGCTGACGTCGACGTCGGCGCTGACGGTGACGGCAAGCCGAAGCGCGCCCGGGCATCGGCGGCGTCATCGGCGCCAGCGGTGCCGAACAGCCCGGCGGCGGCTAGCGCGATCACCCAGCCTCGGCCACCATGGAGCCGGCATGTCGACACCCGGAACATGGCGCGCAGCATCGCACGGTCCGCTCACCCAGATCACGAGCGGGCTGTGGGTTGTCGACGCCGAGCTGCCGACGCTACCGATCGGCCGGCGCATGACGGTGTGGCGCACCGGCGACGGCAGCCTCGCGGTGCACAGCGCGGTGGCGGCCGACGACGCCACCATGGCGGCGATCGATCACCTGGGGCCGGTCCGATGGATCGTGGTGCCGAGCGGCTACCACGGCATGGACGCGCCGCGGTACCTGGCGCGCTATCCGCAGGCCACGGTGGTGGCCACCGCCGCCGCGACGCCGCGGGTGGCTCGGCGGGTGCCGGTGGCGGGCACGTTCGCGCTCCTGCCCGACGGCGCGGTGGGCCACGAACCGCTCGACGGCGTCCCGGCCGAGGCGGTGTTCATCCACACCGCCGACGACGGCCGCGAGACGCTGGTCTTCAACGACGCGCTCATGAACCTGCCGCCGCGCCTGCCGGGCTGGCGCGGCGCGGTGGTGAAGCTGCTCGGCTCGACCGGTGGCCCCAAGGTCACCTGGACCGCGCGCACGTTCCTGGTCAAGGACCGGCCGGCGCTGGCGGCCCACCTGCGCCGGCTGGCGGCGCGCCCGGCGCTGGCGCGGGTGATCCCCGGCCACGGCGCGATCATCACCGACGCCGCCGCGGCGCGGGCGGCGTTGACCACGGCGGCCGCCGGGCTGGCGCCGCCCCCCGGCGCGGCCCGGGCGTAACCGGGGCGCCCGCGCGGGCGTCACAGCGAGATGCCCGTCCCGGCCAGCCGCGTCCGCGTCGTCGTCGACCGCCCGGTCCGACGCGACCGCGACCACGTCCTGTACTGGATGATCGGCGCGCGTCGGCCCCACGCCAACTTCGCCCTCGATCACGCGCTAGCGCACGCGCGGTCGCTGGACCTGCCGCTGCTGGTGTTCGAGCCGCTCCGGGTCGACTACCGCTGGGCCAGCGCGCGGCTGCACCGCTTCGTCCTCGACGGGATGGCCGCCAACGCCGCCGCGTTCGGCGCCGCCGGCGTCACCTACCTGCCGTACGTCGAGCCCGCGCCGGGCGCCGGCCGCGGCCTGCTGGCGGCGCTGGCCGCCCGCGCCGCCGTCGTGGTCACCGACCTCGCGCCCGGCTTCTTCCTGCCGCGCATGGTCGCGGCGGCCGGCGCCGCCCTGGACGTGCGCCTCGAGGAGGTCGACGGCGTCGGCCTGCTGCCGCTGGCGGCCCACGGGCGCGCGTTCCCGACCGCGGCGGCGTTCCGGTGGCACTGGCAGCGCGTCGTCGGGCCGCACCTCACCGAGGCCCCCGACCCGGCCCCCCTGGCCGCGGTCCCGCGCGCGGTCCGGGACGCCGACCTGCCCCGCGGCGTGGCCAGCCGCTGGCCGGCGGCCACCGCGGCGCTGCTGACCGGGCGCGGGCTGGCCCGCCTGCCGATCGATCACACCGTCGCGCCGGTGGCCGACCGCGGCGGGGCCGACGCGGCCGCGGCGGTGCTGGCCAGGTTCGTCGACGACCGGCTCGCGCGCTACCACGAGCGCAACCAGCCGGAGGCCGACAGCGCCAGCGGGCTGTCCCCGTACCTCCACTTCGGCCACGTCGGCGCCCACCAGGTGCTGCGCGCGGTGTGGCGGCACGCCGACTGGGCCCCCAGCCGGGTCATCGGCCAGCGCGCCACCGGTCGCCGCGAGGGTTGGTGGGGCGCGCCGGCGTCGGTCGAGGGCTTCCTCGACGAGCTGGTGACCTGGCGTGAGCTGGGCCATGGCTTTTGCCAGCACCGGGCCGACTTCGACCAGTACGATGGCCTGCCCGACTGGGCCCGGGCCAGCCTCGACGCCCACGCCGGCGACCCGCGCCCCTACGTGTACACGCTGCCCGAGCTGGCCGCGGCCGCCACCCACGATCCGGTGTGGAACGCGGCCCAGCGCCAGCTGGTCGCCGAGGGCCGCATCCACAACTACCTGCGCATGCTGTGGGGCAAGAAGATCCTCGAGTGGTCGCCGTCGCCGCGCACCGCGCTGGCGGTGCTCATCGAGCTCAACAACCGCTACGCCGTCGACGGCCGCGATCCCAACTCGTACAGCGGCATCGCGTGGACGCTGGGTCGGTTCGATCGGCCGTGGGCCCCCGAGCGATCGATCTTCGGCGTGATCCGGTACATGTCCTCGGACGCCACGGTCAAGAAGCTGCGGATGAAGCCCTACCTGGCGCGGTGGTCGGCGCAGCCGTCGCTGCCGATGTGAACCCGGCGGGAACCCACGCGGCCGGTCGGTGTCGGACCGGCATGCGCTGGCAGCTCGTCATGATCGCCGCGGTGACGCTGGGTGCGGGGGCGGCCGCCGCCGCGCCGGCCGCGCCGGCTCGCCAACCCTCGACGGCACCGGCCCTGGCAGCGGCCGAGGCCGCGTGGCAGGCGGCCGAGCGCGCGACCGGCCCGGGCGCCGTCGAGGCGTGGGTGGCCGCGGCCGCCGCCTTCGCCGACGTCGCGACGTCGCCGTCGGTGACCGCGGCCGAGCGTGCCGAGGCCACCTGGGCCGAGGTCCTGGCCTGGGCCGAGGTGCGGCGACGCCGGATCGGCACCCGGGCCCGCCCGGCCGGCGCGGACCACGCGCGCGACCTGATGGAGCTGGCCGCGCTCGAGCGCGCCGTCGCGTCGCTGCCGCTGGCGGGCCCGGCGCGGGCCGAGGTGCTGTACCGCCGGGCCGAGGCGCGGGCCCGCACCGGGGACGACGACGGCGCCCGCGCCGATCTGGCCGACGTGGTCGACCACCACCGTGACGCCGACGTGGCGCCGTTCGCGGCCCTGCGGCTACTCGACGCGCTGGCGGCGGCTGGGCAACACGAGGCGCTGGCCCAGCGGGTCGTCGCGCTGCGCGCCGACGCCGGGTTCCGTGCACGCGCGCCCGACGTGGCCGAGACCCTCGACGCGCTGGCCTTCGTCGTCGCGCGCCGAGAGGCCGAGGCGCTGACCGCCGCCGGGGATCCCGCGTGCCACGACCGCTACCTGGCCGCGGTCGCGATCGATCCCGGCCGCCCCGACGTGATCGACGCGCGGATCAACGCCGGCCTGTGCCTGGCCGCGACCGGCGACGTCGACGCCGCCCTGGCCGACCTCGACGCCGGCCGTGCGCCGCGCCGGGCCGCCGTGGCTCTGGCCTGGCACACCGGGCGCTTCGCCGAGGCAGCGGCGCTGGCCGCGCGCGACGTCGACGTCGACGCCGATCGACTGGTGGCGGTCGAGCTCGCGGCCACGGTGGGGCGCCTCGACCTCGCCGACCGTCTGGCCGCTCGCTTCCGCACCCGCGCGGTCGCCGGGGCGGCGCCGGCGCTCGTGGCCCTGGCCGGCGCGCACCTGGCCCTCGGTCAGCGGGCGGCAGGGCGCGCGTGGCTGGCCGCGGCCGAGCCTACCCTCGCCGCCGACCACGTCCCCCAGGTCGGGCCCCGCATCCGGGTCGAGGCCGACACCCGCGATCGGTTCGCGCAGCTGGCGTGGCAGGCCTCGTGCGACGCCGACGTCGGCGACGGCGTGTGCCCGCGACGGCGGCGGTCGCCCATCGCTGGGACGTCGTTGACGGCGCTGGTCGAGAGCGCACCGCCCGCGACCGCGGCCCGACGCCGCCTCGATCTCCGGCTCGAGGGTGCACCGCCCGCGGCGCACACCACCGACGGGCTGGCGGCGGCGTACCGCGCGCTCTTGCCCCAGGCCGGTCCCGCCGAGGCGCTGGTCGTGCGCGCGCGCCTGGCGCTCGTGGCGGCGCGGGCCGGCGACGTCGCCGCGGCCTCGGCCGAGCACGCGGCCTGCGCGGCGCTGGCGACGACGCAGCCGTCCCAGCTGGCCCTGTGCGACGCCAGCGTCGACGGCCTGGGCCTGGTGCCACCGGCCTCGGCCGAGCGACGCCCGCCGCCCGCGCGGGCGCCCCTGCCCTGGGTCGACGCGCGGTGACCGACGCCACCTCGGCGACGCCGCGGGTCGCGTCGCTGGCGTCCCCGGGGTAGGATGCGCCGATGCGTCGCGTGCCCTTGGCTGCCGTGCTGTTTGTGTCGATCGCTGCCAGCTGTGGAGGTGACGCCGGAGATCCCCAGGTCGGCGCGTGCGAAGACTACTGCGCCCTGGTCCAGGTGCACTGCACCGCGGCCCTGTCCCAGTACCCCGATCAGTCGACCTGCATGCGCACCTGCGAGGCGATGCCGCTGGGCGACCCGGCCCAGCCCACCGGCAACACCGTCGCGTGCCGGACGTTCCAGGCGGCGGCCGCCGAGCTGACCGGCGCCACCACGTGCACCGCGGCCGGCCCGGGCGGCGGCGAGCAGTGCGGCACCCAGTGCGAGTCGTTCTGCCAGCTGGCCGACGAGATCTGCACCGGCGACTTCCAGGCCTTCGCGTCGACCGATGAGTGCCTGGCCGCGTGCCGGACGTTCCCGGCCGACCCGCCGTTCGACAGCGGCGACGTCGCCGGCGATAGCTTCGAGTGCCGCCTGTACCACCTCACCGCGGCCGCGACCGACCCGGCGATCCACTGCGCGCACATCGTCAGCACCAGCCCGGTCTGCTTCTAGCCGGCGCAGGCCGGGTCTGCCACCATGTCCCCAATGGCCGACGCCGCCTCGGACCGTCCCGTCGGCGCACGCCCGGCCGAGCCCGCCGCCGCAGCGGCCCCGGACGACGACGACGCGGCCTCGCCCCAAGGGCCGACGCCGCTGACCGCGCGCCAGCTGGCGCTCCACGTCGGGCTGTTCGTGGCGGCGTGCGGCACTACCACCTGGGCCGGCGGGCCGGTGTTCGCGGCGACGCTGATGAGCATTCTTTTGTGCCACGAGATGGGTCACTACGTCGCCGCGCGGCGCTACCGCCTCGACGTCTCGCCGCCGTTCTTCATCCCGCTGCCCCCGCAGATCTCGCTGGGCACGCTGGGCGCCATCATCCGCATGCGGCAACCCATCCGCGATCGCGATCAGCTGCTGGTGGTCGGCGCCGCCGGCCCCCTGGCCGGGCTGGTGGTGGCGGTGCCGTGCCTGATCATCGGCCTGGCGCGCAGCCAGGTCGGCGAGATCCCGCCGGGCTCGATGCTCGAGGGCACGTCGCTCCTGTACGGCGCGTTCAAGCTGACGTTGTTCGGGCGCCTGTTGCCGCACGGCACCGTCGACGTGCAGCTGCACCCGATGGCGTTCGCCGCCTGGTACGGCCTCCTGGTCACCATGATCAACCTGGTGCCCATCGGCCAGCTCGACGGAGGCCACGTCATGCGCGCGTGGCTGGGCGATCGCCACGAGCGGCTGTCGGGGCTGTTCCACTGGGCGCTGCTGGCGGTCGGCGCGTGCGCCGGGACGGTGCTGTTCGTGCAGGCGCGGGCGTACGACCACGGCGTCGTCGACGCCGCCGCCTACGCGCTGTCGGGCGTGCTGCCGTGGGTGGTGTGGGCGGTGGCGCTCCTGGTCATGCGCCGGATGGCCGGCGGCGAGTACCACCCCGAGGTGTTCGGCCCGCCTCTGTCACCCGGCCGGCGCCGCCTGGCCCAGGCCATGGTCGTGTTGTTCTTGCTCCTGTTCGTCCCGGTGCCGATGCGGCCGGCGTTGTAGGTTCGGGCGATGCGGATCGAGTGCCCTGCGTGCGCGTCGGTGGCGTCGGCCACGCTGGCCACCACGCCGGCCGGCATCACGGCGACCTGCGGCGCGTGTGGCGCGACCACCGTGGTCGAGGCGGCTCCGACGCCGACCGTCGCGCCCGACCCGACCCCGCGGTGCCCCAAGTGCGACACGCCGTGGGTCGAGCAGCGGCCGTGCGCGCGGTGCGGACTGGCCCCGGCGCGGGCCGCGGCGTGGCAGGCCGTGCAGGCGGTGGCCCCCACCGCCGCGCTCGACGCCGCGTGGGCCGCGTGCGAGGCGGCGTGGACCGACGACGCCGTCCACGAACGCGCCGCCGCCACCGCGCTCGAGACCCGCGACTACGGCTGGCTCGCCGGCCGCTACCGCCACGTGCTGCGGGCCCGGCCCGACGACGCCGTGGCCCGGGCCCGGCTCGACGTGCTGGCCCGGCGCGCCCAGGCCGCCCTGGTGGCCACCGCCAGCCCGCCCACCGCGGCCCGCGGCGTGCGCAAGGTGCCGTGGGTGGCGATCGCGGTGGCCGTGGTCGCGCTGGGCGCGGTCGCGGTGTACGCCTCGTACGTCGCCCGCACCCACCGTCAGGCGACCGGCGCGCGCCGCCCGGCCCTGCCTGCGGCACCGGCCGCCCCCCGGTCGCTACCCGGCCCGTCGATTGAAGCACCGCCGCCGGGGCGGTAGGGTCAACCCCGGTGGCGCAGGTCGATTTCCACGAGCGGCAGCTGACCCTGAAGCTGGTCTATTTCGGTCCGCCGCGGTCGGGCAAGACCACCAACCTGCGCGCGCTGCACGGCCGGGTCGACGCCGCCGGCCGTGGCCGCCTGATGACCCTCGACACCAAGGACGACCGCACGCTGTTCTTCGACCTGCTGCCGATCTTCTTCCGCACCTCGGCGCTGTCGTTCCGGATCAAGGTCTACACCGTGCCGGGCCAGCCGATGCACGAGGCCACCCGCCGGGTGGTGCTGCAGGGCGCCGACGCGGTGGTGTTCGTGGCCGACTCGTGCCCGGCCCAGGCCGAGGCCAACCTCGAGTCCTGGCAGGGCCTGGTGCGAGCCAAGGCGGACCTGGGGCTCGCCGACGTCCCGGTGGTCGTCCAGTACAACAAGCGCGACCTGCCCGACGCGGTCGCCCTCGCCGACTGCGACCGCTTCGACGACCTGGCCCGGACCATCTATCCCGCCAGCGCGGTCGACGGCACCGGGGTCTTGCCGACGTTCTTCGGGGCGCTGATGGCGGCGTGGGACACGCTCGACGCGTCGATGCGGCTGGCGCAGCGCCTGGGCCTGGCCCGCGAGGCGTTCGTGAAGACCGTGTGCGCGCATGTGGGCGGCGACGAACGTGATACCCTCCCCGTGTGAACAGCCGGCCTCCCGGTGGCCCCCCGGTCACCGATCCGCTCGACGAGCCGGTCGAGCTCCGTCGCCTGCTCGCGAGCGCTGAGCTCGACGAGCTGGTGGCGACCTTCGCGGCCACCCACGGCTGCGGGGTCGCCATCATCGATCGCGACGGGCACCTGGCCGCCGCGGTGGCGGCCGACGCCTCGGCCCGCGATCGCGCCGAAGTGCGCTACCAGGGCGAGGCGATCGCCACGGTGGTGGTCGACGACGAGCCCGCTCGTCGCCTGGCGGCGCACGTGGCCCGGGTCGTCGAGCTGGTGGTCCACCACGCCCACGCCCGCCACCTCACCGGCCTGGTCCACGCCGCCACCACCGCCTCGGCGGTGACCGAGCTGACCGCCAAGAACCAGAGCCTCGAGGCCGCGGTCGGGCGCCTGCGCGAGGCCGATCGCGTCAAGTCGAACTTCCTGGCGACCATGTCGCACGAGCTGCGCACGCCCCTGACCTCGGTGATCGGCTACTCCGAGATGCTGCTCGAGGGCCTGGCCGGCCCCCTGACCCCGGACCAGAGCGAATACGTGACGACCATCCTCGGCAAGGCCGATCAACTCTTGCAGCTCATCACCAGCGTCCTCGACATGTCGCGGGCCGAGGGACCCAGCCCCACCGGAGACATCGCCCCCGTGGCCATGGCCGAGGTGGTCGACAGCGTGATCGCCAGCTTCGCGCCCCAGGCCGCCAAGCGCGGCGTGACGTTGGTGCCGCGCTGCGCGCCGCTCCGGGTGCTGGGCGATCGCCGGCAGATCCGCCAGGTGGTGTGGCACCTGGTGTCCAACGCCGTGAAGTTCACGGCCGACGGGTCGGAGGTCGAGATCGCGGTGCAGCCGGGGCCGCTGGTGCCGGGCAGCGGCACCCGCCCCGACGGCCGCCTCGGCGTCCACGTCGAGGTCCGCGACCACGGCATCGGCATCCCGCGCGAGCAGCTGGCCCACATCTTCGAGCCGTTCTTCCAGGTCGACTCCTCGTCGACGCGGCAGTACGGCGGCACCGGGCTCGGCCTGGCGCTGGCCAAGGCCTACGTCGAGGCCCACGGCGGTCGGCTGTGGGTCGACTCGGCCCCGGGCCACGGCAGCACCTTCGTGGCGTCGTTCCCCGCTGGCGGGGTGGCGGCGTGACCGCCACCGAGCTGGCGGTGCTGCTCGGCATCGCGGTCGCCCTGGTGGTGACGTCGGCGTTCTTCTCGGGCTCCGAGGTGGCGCTGTTCGGCCTGCGGCGGGTCGATCGCGAGCAGCTGGGCAACTCGGGCCGCCCGGGCGACAGCCTGGTCCTGGCCCTGGTCGCCAGGCCCAAGCGCCTGGTGGTGTCGGTGCTGATCGGCTCGGAGGTCGTCAACATGAGCCTGGCCGCGCTCGCCACGTACCTGTGGGCGCCGGCATGGCCCGACGCCGCGCCGCTGACCATCGCCGCGCTCGCGGTGGTGGCGTCGGCCGGGGTGGTCATCCTCTTGGCCGAGGTGGTGCCCAAGACCTTGGCGATCCAACAGCCGATCGTGTGGGCGCGCCGGGTGGCCCAGCCGCTCACCGCGTTCGCGCTGCTGATCGCCCCGGTGCGGTGGGTCATCCACGGCGTCAGCGAGCTGCTGGCGCGACCGTTGGGCGGCGCCGGCCGGCCCCACGCCGCCGACCTGTCCGAGGAGGAGTTCCGCAAGCTGGTCGACGCCGGCAGCGCCCAGGGCCAGGTCGACGCCCGCGAGCGCCGGCTGATCCACCGGGTGTTCGAGTTCGGGGACAAGAACGTCGGCCAGGTCATGACCCCACGCGACAAGGTGTTCGCGCTGGCCTACGACCTGCCGATGGCGCGCCTGGTCAAGGAGGTCGCGGCCCGCGGCTTCTCGCGGGTGCCCATCTACCAGCGCTCGCTCGACAACATCCGCGGCATGCTCAACACCAAGGACCTGGTCCGGGCCACCGCCGGCCAGTCCCCGGCCAAGGCGCTGTCCGAGCTGCTCCACGAGCCGCTGTACGTGCCGCGCACCACCCCGGTGGCGCGGCTGTTCACCATCATGAAGCAGCGCAAGGTCCACATGGCGCTGGTGGTGAGCGAGTACGGCAAGCTGCTCGGCCTGGTGACCATGGACGATCTGCTGGCGCTGTTGTTCGGCGACATCCACGACGAGCGCGAGTCGATCCAGCGGGTCAGCCGACGCGGGCGGGGCGGCCGGACCCCGGTGCCGGGCTCGATCCCGTCGATCGATCAGTCGACGCCGGTGCCGCGGCTCGACGAGCTGACCCCCGCGCCGGCGGCCCCGCCCGCCGACACGCCGCCCACCGCGCCCGACGACGAGTCGGCCGGAGGTGGCCGATGATCACCCTCGGCACGGTCATCACCGTCGGCGTGGTCGCCGTCGCGGTCCACGGCCTCCTGGTCACCACCGAGATCGCCCTGGCCGGGTGCGATCGGGGGCGGCTGCGCCAGCGGGCCGCCGCCGGCGCCATCGCCGCCCGGGCCGCCGAGCGCCTGGTGGCGCGCGCCGAGCGCACCGCGGCCACCGTGCTGGTCGGCACCAGCCTGGCCGGCCTGGCCCTGGCGGTGGTGTGCGCGATGTACTTCCTGGGCCGCGGCCACGGCTGGTACTGGGCCGCGCCGGTGGCGGCGCCGGTGATCCTCGTCCTCGGCCAGCTGGTGCCGCGGGCCATCGCCACCAGCCACGCCGACCGCCTGGTCGGCCTGGCCGCGCTGCTGACGGTGCCGCTGGGCTACCTGCTCCGCCCGCTGGTGGTGGTGGTGGTGGCGGTGGCGGCCGCGGTCACCCGGGTCATCGGCACCGACAAGAAGAAGGCGTTCATCACCCGCGATGAGCTGGCGCTCCTGATCGAGAGCGAACCGGTCAGCGACAAGCCCGGCATCACCGCGGCCGAGCGCGAGATGATCGCCAACGTGTTCGAGCTGTCGGAGTACGCGGTCGGCGATCTGATGGTGCCGCTGTCGGAGGTGACCGCGTTGCCCGAGGACGCCACCATCGGCGAGGCCGCGCTCGAGGTCGCCGACAAGCAGCACTCGCGCATGCCGGTGTTCCGGGGTCGCGTCGACGACGTGGTGGGCATCGTCCACGCCTTCGACATCCTGGCCGCGGGCCCCGACCAGAAGAGCACCGCGCTGGCCGCGGTGGCCCGCCCGGTCAGCTACATCCCCGAGAGCATGAAGGCCATCGACCTGCTGGCGCAGCTGCAGGCCTCGAGCAACCCGATCGCGGTGGTGGTCGATGAATACGGCGGGGCCATCGGCATCGTCACCGTCGAGGATCTGCTGGAGACCATCGTCGGGGACATCGACGACGAGTACGACGACGAGCCCTCGCCGATCCGGACCGAGAAGCCCGGCGTGTGGCGGGTCGAGGCCAAGACCTCGGTGGCCAAGCTCAACCAGGAGCTCGACCTGGCCCTGCCGGAGAGCGACGACTACGAGACCATCGCCGGCCTGCTGATCGAGCGGTTCCGCAAGATCCCGCCGGTCGGCGCCAACCTCACGCTGGGCGCGATCCACATCGAGGTGGTGGCGGCGTCCGAGCGCGCCATCGAGTCGGTCCGCCTCACCAAGCGTAAGCGCTGAGCCGGCGATACCCACGCAGCCCGCCGTCCGCGGCGAACCCCACGCAGCCCGCCGTCCGCGGCGAACCCCACGCCGGTCAGCTGGCGGAGCGCGCGACCGGCCGTGCCCGCCACGCCGCGGTCGGGCGCTTGGGCGCGGCGGCGCGGGCCGGGCGCTCGGCGTAGAAGTGCAGCAGCTCGCGGACCTTGGCCGACATGTCGATCGCCGAGGTGTCGAGCCGCGCCAGCGAGCTGGCCAACGTCGCCACCCGCTCCTGCGGCGTGGCCCGCTTGTCGATGATGACCCGCAGCTCGCCGTGGACGCGGCACATGCCGCCGTGGTTCACGGCGCCGCCGAGGCCCGACGTGGCCAGCGCCTCGTAGCTGACCCGCACGCCCAGCTTGGCGGCGGTGTCTTCGAGCGTCTCCAGGACAACAGCGGGCTTCATGGCCTCCTCACACTAACAAGCATGATCGCGAAGTCGAGCACCGGACGTGCGCAATTCGATCGGCGAGATCGCGCGCATCGTCGACGGAGATCTCGCCTCGCCGCGCAACCGATCGAAATGATCCAACAATCCCCCGTCCGATCCCCGGACACGGTGGGGGGCGGGATCGCCACCTTTTTCTTGCCGGCCGGCGCGCCTCGGGGCCACCGTGGGCGCCGCGCTAGCGCGGGTCGCGCGGCAGCGAGACCACGAACCGGGCCCCGCCGGCGGCGGCGTCCTCGACCCGGATCTCCCCGCGGTGCTGCTCGACGATGTTGCGGGCGATCGGCAGCCCGAGGCCGGTGCCCTTGCCGTCGACCTTGGTGGTGAAGAACGGCTCGAAGATGCGGGCTCGCTCGTCGGCCGCGACGCCGGGGCCGTTGTCGGCCACCGCCACCGCCACCCGGTCGGGCGCGTCCACGTAGGTCGACACCTCGACCGCGCCGGCCGGCCCACCCTCGACGGCGTGGGCGGCGTTGGTGATGAGGTTGATGAGCACCTGCTCGAGCTGCCCCGGGATCGCCGTCAGCGGCGGCAGCTGCTCGTCGAGGGCCAGGGTCAGGGCCACCCCGCTGGCGTCGAACAGGTGCTCGCAGAACGACGCCGACTGCCGGACCACCGCGTTCAGATCGATCACGTCGACCTCGTCGCCCACCGGCTTGGCGTACTGCACCAGCTCGCGGGCGAACCGCTGGATGCGGCTGGCGCTCTGGCTGATGCGCACCAGCTTCTCGTGATCGGCCGGATCGCCGCCGGCGGCGGCGTGCTTGCGCTCGAGGTAGTCGGCGTAGATCGAGATCGAGGTGAGCGGGTTGTTGAGTTCGTGGACCACGCCGGCCGCGAGCTGGCCCAGGGTCGCCAGCCGCTCGGCCCGCACCACCTGGTCTTGCAGCTCGCGCAGGCGGGTCTGGTCCTGGCCGATGGCCACCACCGCCTCGGGCGCCGCGCGGTCGCCAGGGCCGCCCACCGCGGCGATGCTCCACGCGGTGCGCACGCTGCCGCGGTGGCGCGACCCGATCCGGATCTCGACGGCCTCGAAGCTCTGGCCGGCCAGCGCGGCGGTCAGCAGGGCGGTGATGCGCGACCGGTCGTCGGGCAGCAAGAAGTCGCGCAGGTCGCGGCCGATGACCTCGTCGCGCTGGTACCCGGTCAGGGTCAACAGCGCCTGGTTCACCACGGTCACCCGCCACTGCGGGTCGATGCCGACGATCAGCGCGTTGGCGTGGTCGATCAGGCGGGCCTGGAAGTCGCGCAACCCCTGGGCGTCGCGCCACAGCCGGTGGTCGCGCAGCGCCAACGCCAGCTGGTTGACCAGCGGGATGATCAGCGCCTCGTCGGTGTCGAGCAGCGGCGTGCCCAGCGGGTAGGCGACGTCGACCAGGCCGTACAGCTCGCCGGCCGCCACCACCGGGACCGCGAAGCCGACCGCGACGTGAGAGAACGGCGAGTCCCACCGCGGCGCCAGCCGGATGCGGGCGCTGGCAGCCACCGCCGGGTGCAGGTGGGTCTTGGCGATGGCCGACGGCTTGATGGTCAGGGGCTCGTGCTCGAGGAACGGCCGCGCGGTGGCCCCGACGACGTAGGTCCGCGCCGGCTCCCGGGTGCGCGGATCGACCACGCGCACCGCCAGGCGGCGCTCGGGGAACAGCCGGGCCACCGTCGCCAGGAACCGCTCGCAGCGCTCAGCCTCGCCGACATCGCGGAACACCTCGCCGCCCAGCTCGAGCAGCGCGGTGGCGACCTCGGCCGGCGCCGGCACCGGCAGCGTCACGACCGCGGCCCCCGGCCGACGTGGGTCGGCTCGCGATCCGATTCACCGGTGCTGCTGTCGCCGGCGTCGGGCTCGTCGACCAGCCCGCCCAGGCCCAGGCCGTCGGCGACCTCGCGGTGCATCGAACGGAACACCTGGGTCCGCTTGCCGTCGAGCCCGTCACCGGTGGCGTCGCTCGACGACGGCTCCCCCGCCGTCGAGCGCTCGAGGTCGAGGATCGACGCGCCGCCGACGTACGGCATGGTCTCGTACTTGGTGATGCGGCCGATCTTCTTGACGATCTCGGCCATCCGCTCGGCCTCGGACCGGATCACGCCGACCGCGCGCAGGTGGCTCGCGGCCGGGTCGCTCTGGCGCTGGATGAGCTGGGCGTAGCCGAGGATCGAGGTCAGCGGCTGGTTGAGCTCGTGGGCGGCGGCGCCGGCCAGCTCGGCGACCAGCGCCTGCTTCTCGGTGATCTGCAGCTTCTCCTGGGCCGCCAGCAGGCGCTGCTCGATGCGGATCCGGTCGCGCAGATCGCTGAAGATGCCGACGGTGGCGACCTCGCGGCCGCCCTCGTAGATGATCGACGCGGTCATGTTGACCGGCACCAGCTCGCCGCCGTTGCGCTTGATCTCGCGCCGGGTCTGCTCGAGGTAGCCGACCCCGCCGTGCGAGGTCGACCGCAGCATCCGCATGATCTGGCGCGGCACGCCGTCGTCGTACAGCTCCCACACCGAGATCCGACCGATGACCTCCTCGGCGCGGTACCCGTACAGCCGCTCGGCGCCGCGGTTGAACAGCACCACGTGGCCGCGCAGGTCGGCGGCGACGATGGCGTCGACCGTGGAGTCGATCAGCCGCTCGAGGAAGTCCTTGGTAGCCCGCAGCTCGCCCTCGAGGGCGCGCTGGGCGGTGACGTCGCGGAAGGTCAGCACCGCGGCGCCGGTGGCGGCCAGCACCGTCGAGGTCGACGCCGACACCATCAGCCGGCCACCGGCGGTCGTGACCAGCGCCAGGTCGAACGGGTCGAGGTTCTCGCCCGACAACACCTTGTCGACCACGTCGGCCGCCAGCGGCGCCGCCTCGGCCACCAGCAGCTCGACCAGCGGCCGGCCCAGCAGGCCGTCGCGGGCGAACCCGGTGATGCGCTCGGCCGCGCGGTTGACGAACAGCACCAGGCCGCCATCGTCGACGATCACCACGCCGTCCGAGGCGGCCTCGAAGTGCTCCTTCAGCGACTCGATACCGCGCAGGCGCCGCTCGGCCTCGTAGCGGTGCCGCGAGATGCGGTGGGTCTGGTCGCGCAGGCTCTCGAGCACCGCGCCGTTGCGCAGGTGGGCGGCGGTGATCGACGAGATCAGGCGCGCGAACTCCTCGCCCCGACCGACCACGTGCCGGGCGCCCGGGGTCTGCTTGCGCAGCAGCATCGCGCCCAGGGAGCGCCCGCGCCACGCCACCGGGAACACGGCGACGCCGGCGGCGGGATCGGCCAGGTGGGCCACCGCGGCGCGGGTCATGGGGTGCTCCCGGGCGTCCTCGAGCAGGACCGGCTCGCCGGTGCGGATCGCCGCCACCAGCTCGGGGTAGTCGGCGATCGAGATGGTGAACTGGGTCCGGTCGGGGTCGTCGGTGGCGGCGATCACGAAGCCGTGATCGGAGCCCTCGATGTGGGCGATGAGCGAGGCCCGGTCGAAGCCCAGGCAGTCGCGGGTCAGCTCCAGCACCTCGACCAGCGCCTCGGCGTCGTCGCCCCGGGCCGACAGCACGTCGTTGACCTTGACCAGCGCCGGCGCCAGCGAGCCCGGCGTCCACGGCCCGCGCAGGCGCCCCATGCCCTGCAGCAGGCGGACCCGGTTGGCCAGGCCCAGGGGCGTCAGCGTCACCATCGCCACGTCGGTCGCGCCAGCGGACAGGACCGCGTCGGCGTCGGCGCGCTCGTCGGCGATGACCAGGATCGGCACGTCGGCCAGCGGCGGGATGGAGCGGGCCTCGGCCACCAGCACGGCCGGCGCTTCGCCCACGATGATCACCACCGCCGGCATGGTGCCGGGCTCGTCGAGGACCAACCGGTCGTAGCTGGCGGCCCGCAGGTCGTGGCTTGACAGCGCCGCGACCACGCGGGCGCGCTCGGCATCGCTGCCTCCGACTACGGCGATGCGAGACGGACCCGACACTCGCGACAGGATATCTCACCCCCGCGGCGCCCGGCAGGCGCCAAGGGATCGAACGCCGACCGGCCGGGATCAGCCGCCGCGGCGATGCCACGCCGCCAGCGCGGCGAGGTAGACCTGCTTGAGCGGGACGCCCACCCGGTTCGCCACCGCCACGCAGGCGTCGTGCTCGGGCGCGACGTTGACCACCGCGCCGGCGGTGTCCCGCGCCACCTTGAGCGGGATCGGCCCGTGCTCGGTGTCGACCTCGACCACCGCGCGCGCCAAGACGGTCCGTTCGACCGGGCGGTACCGCACGCCGATGGTCGACGTCTCGCGCACCAAGGCGTCGACCACCGCGGCCCGGGCCGCGCCGCTCACCAGGGCCGAGACGGTGACGGCGGCGCGCCCCTTCTTCATGGTGATCGGCGTCAGCCAGGCGTCGACGGCGCCGGCCGCCAGCGCGTGATCGATGGCGTGGGCCACCAGCTCCGGGCTCAGGTCGTCGAGGTTGGCGTCGAGCTGCCACAGGGTCTCGGCCGCGCCCGCCGGCGCCACCACCATCGCGCGCGTCACGTTGGGCCGGTCGCGAAAGTCGGCGTCGCCGGCGCCCCAGCCCACCGCGACCGGGACGCCGGTCGGCGCCGGGGCCCAGGCGGTCACCGCGTGGGCGAGGATGGCCGCACCGGTGGGCGTGGTCAGCTCTCGGGCGAGACCACCGTCGGTGATGACCCCGCCGGCCCGGCGCAAGATCTCGAGGGCCGCCGGCGACGGCACCGGCAACACACCGTGCGCGCAGCGGATGGTGCCGTGGCCCATCGCGACCTCGACGCAGGTCACGCTGACCGGCGCCAGGAACGCCAGCGCGGCGGCGGTGCCGACGATGTCGATGACCGAGTCGATGGCCCCGACCTCGTGGAACGCCACGGTGGCCACGTCGACGCCGTGGAGCGCGGCCTCGGCGGCGGCGACGCGGTCGAAGATGTCCAGGGCGCGGGCCCGGGTCGCCTCGGGCAGCGGCGCCGCGACGATGCGCGCCCGCAGCTCGCCGTAGTGATGATGCTCGTGGCCGTGATCGTGGCCGTGATCGTGGCTGTGCTCGTGGCTGTGCTCGTGGCTGTGCTCGTGGCCGTGATCGTGGCCGTGATCGTGGCTGTGCTCGTGGCTGTGATCGTGGCCGTGATCGTGGCTGTGCTCGCGGCCGTGGCCGTGATCGTGGCTGTGCCCGTGGCCGTGATCGTGGCCGTGATCGTGGCTGTGATCGTGGCTGTGATCGTGGCTGTGATCGTGGCTGTGATCGTGGCTGTGATCGTGGCTGTGGCCGTGATCGTGGCGGTGGCTGTGCGCGTTCGCCGCCTCGCCCCACCCGGCCCCAGCGGTGTCGACCTTGACGTCCACCGCGGCGATGCCGCCCTTCACCACACGTCGCACCGACAGCCGGCCGGGCGCGAGCCCGACCGCAGCGATGGCGTCGCGCACCACCTGCTCCGGCACGCCCAGGTCGAGCAGCGCGCCCAGCGTCATGTCGCCGGCGATGCCGCTGGCGCAGTCCAGGTGAAGGTGCAGGCCGCGCAGGTCGACCGGCGCGGTCACGGCGCGCTCCGCATCCGCCGCGCCGCCCGGACCGCGGCCACCGCCGCCCCGAAACCGTTGTCGATGTTGACCACCGCCACCCCCGGCGCGCACGACGACAGCATCGCCGCCAGCGCCACCAGGCCGCCGGCGCCGACGCCGTAGCCGACGCTGGTCGGCACCGCGAACAGCGGCACGTCGACCAGCCCGGCCACCACCGACGGCAGCGCGCCCTCCATCCCCGCCACCACGACCAGCGCGTCGACCGCGCGGATGGCGTCGAGCCGCGCCAGCAGCCGGTGCAGCCCGGCGACGCCGACGTCGGCCATCCGCACCACAGTCGCGCCCAGGAACTCGGCGGTGACCGCGGCCTCCTCGGCTACCGGCAGATCGCTGGTGCCGGCGCACACCACCGCGACGGTGCCGACCGCCGGCGGCGGCGCGGCCGCGGGGACCACCACCGCGCGCGCCAGCTCGACGTAGCGGGCGCCCGGCACCGCCGCCAGCACCGCGACCGCCTTGTCGGGGCTGACCCGGGTCGCCAGAGCCCCGGCGCCGTCGGCGGCCAGCGCGGCGACGATGGCGGCGATCTGCTCGGCGGTCTTCCACTCGCCCAGCACCACCTCGGGGACGCCGGTGCGGGCAGCGCGGGCCCGGTCGAGCACCGCGCCGTCGACGCCGCCGCCGAGGCCGATGGTCAACTCGCTGGCGGCGGAGGCGACGGCGACCCGGCCGGCGGCCACGTCGTCGAGGAGCTGGCGCAGACGTAGAGGATCCACGCCGACCTCTTATCACGCTTCGGCGGAGCCGCCCGCGCCGACCCCGCCGGTCGCGGCCCAGGCCTCCAGGTCCAGGTCGAAGGCCCACCGGCCGCGCCGGGTCGGCGCATCGAGGGCGTGGGTCAGCCGGGTCATGAAGTCGGCGCGGGCGATCTCCCGGGCACCGAACCGCGCCAGGTGGTCGGTGTGGACCTGGCAGTCGATGAGCTCGAAGCCCCACGCGCCCAGCTGCGCCACCGCCGCCGCGAACGCCACCTTCGAGGCGTCCGGCGCGCGCGCGAACATCGACTCGCCGTAGAAGCAGTTGCCGAGGGACACGCCGTACAGCCCGCCGACCAGCTCATCGCCGGCCCACGCCTCGAACGAGTGGGCGAAGCCGCGGGCGTGCAGCGTCCGGTACGCCACCACCATGTCGGGGATGAGCCAGGTCCCGTCCTGGCCCGGCCGCGGCGCCGCGGCGCACGCGTCGAGCACCTCGGCGAACGCGGTGTCGATGCGCAGCGCGTAGGGCTGACGTCGGATGGTCTTGCGCAGGCTGCGGTTGACCACCAGCTCGTCGGGGAACAGCACCATGCGCGGGTCGGGCGCGTGCCACAGGATCGGCAGGTTGGGCCCGTACCAGGGGAACACGCCCTGGCTGTAGGCCACCAGCAGCCGCTCGACCGACAGATCTCCGCCGACCGCGAGCAGGCCATCGTCGGCCAGCTCGACCGGAGGAAACACCAGGCGCTTGTCGAGCCGGAAGACCGGCATGCCGCGGCATCCTACGCGAAGGCCGCGGCCACGCGATACGTGCCGAGGTGGGCTTCGATGGTGGCCTCGATCGGATCGGCGTAGCCGCCGCCCAGCGTCAGCACCACCGGCACGCCGCGGCCGCGGAAGTGCGCCAGCACCCGGCGATCGCGCTCGGCCAGGCCGGCGGTGGTCATGGCCAGCCGCCCGAGCTGGTCGGCCGCCAGCGGGTCGACCCCGGCCTGGTACAGCACCAGGTCCGGCATGAACCGCGCCGCCACCTGGGCCAGCGCCGCGTCGACCGCCGCCAGCACGGCGGCGTCGTCGGCGCCGTCGGCCAGCGGCAGGTCGAGGTCGCTGGGCGGCTTCACGAACGGAAAGTTGCGGGCGCCGTGGAGCGAGCAAGTGAACACGTCCGGCTCATCGGCGAAGATCGCGGCGGTGCCGTCGCCCTGGTGGACGTCGGCGTCGAACACCAGCACCCGCTCGGCCAGGCCGGCGGCGCGCACCACCGCGGCGGTCACCGCCAGGTCGTTCCACACGCAGAAGCCGCTGCCGAAGTCGCGGTGGGCGTGGTGGGTGCCGCCGGCCAGGTTGGCCGCCAGCCCGTCGACCAGCGCCGCCCGCGCCGCCGCCAACGTGCCGCCGACCGAGGCCAGCGATCGGGTCACCAGGCCCGGCGTCCACGGCAGCCCCAGCCGACGCACCGCCGTGGGCTCGAGGGTGCCGGCCAGCACCGCTTCGACGTAGGCCGGCCCGTGCACGTGGCGCAGCTCGGCCGGGGTCGCCAGCGGCGCCGGCGCCAGGGCCTCGGCCGGCACCACCCCTTCGTCGACGAGCCGCGCCCGCAGCCGGCCGTACTTGCCCATCGGGAAGCGGTGCCCCGGCGGCAGCGGGGACCGGTGGTGATCGCTGTAGAAGACGCGCACGCCGGCGTCAGTCTGGCCACAGCGCGGGGCGCCGACAAGCTGGTCTGTTTCGATTGCGGGGCTGCGCCAATGCCGGCTATTCCATCGGGGTGAGCGAACCCCACGCGTCCAGCCCGGACTCCCCCGAGATCGTCGCCTCCCCGCCGCCGCGCGGCGAGCTGACCCCGGCCGCGCTGCTCGCGTCGGCGTTGGTCGCGGCCATCATGGGCGCGTCCTACCCGTACATGGTGCTCAAGCTGGGGTTCGGGCCCAACGTCAGCGTGGTCGCGGCGTTCTTCGGCTTCGTGATCCTCAAGGCCGTGGCGTGGAAGACCTACGACCGCTGGCAGAACAACATCGTCCAGACCGCCGGCACCAGCGCGGCCCAGACCGCGTTCATGTGCGTCCTGCTGGCGGCGTTCGACATGCTGCGGCACGAGAACGTCGGCTTCACGCTGGAGCTGACCCCGCTCAAGTCGTTCTTGTGGCTCACCGTCGCGTGCACGCTGGGCGTGCTGCTGGCGGTGCCGCTGCGCCGGCACTTCATCGTCGACGAGAAGCTGCCGTTCGCCGACGGAATCGCCGCCGCCGAGACCCTGATCGTCCTCGACCCGCCCAGGGACGCCGCCGCCGATCGCCGGCAGATGGCGGCCCAGGCCGCGTGGGCGCTGATGATCGGCCTGGTCCTGTCGGGCCTGCTCATGCTCATCCGTGAGGACGCCAAGGTGATCAACTGGCTCAAGGAGGGCTGGGCCCCGCCGGGCGAGGTGCTCGTTGCCGGCGTGGTGGTCGCGAAGGGGTGGACCCTGGCCGGCCTGACGGTCGCCAACATGGGCGTCGGCGTGTCGTACGGCCTGCTCAGCATCGGCTCCGGCATGCTGATCGGCCTGCGGGTCGACTTCTCGATGATCCTCGGCGGCGTGCTGGCGTGGATCGTGGCCCCGTACTTTCTCATCAAGTACGGCGCCCACATGACCGGCGGCGGCGTGTTCACCAGCGAGGCCACCCGCACCCAGGTCCTGTTCTGGGTGATGTGGCCGGCCACCGGCATGCTGGTCGCCGGCGGGCTCACCGCGCTGGCGCTCAAGTGGCGGCTGCTGGTGAAGACCTTCACCAGCCTGAAGACCATGAAGATCGACGGGGTCGACTTCCCGCTGGCGTGGGTCGGCATCGGCGTCGGCGTGTGCACGGTGCTCCTGTGCCTGGTGCAGTACCTGATGTTCGACATCCCGGTGTGGATGACCATGGCGGCGACGCTCTTGTCGCTGCCGCTGATGCTGGTGGGCCTGCGCGTCCTCGGCGAGACCTCGTGGGGCCCGATCAGCGCGCTGTCGAACATGATGCAGGGCCTGTTCGCGGCGGTGGCGCCGGGCCACATCGCCGCCAACATGGTGGCCTCCGGCACCACCGGCACCATCGCCACCTCGTCCGAGGCGATCATGCAGGACTACAAGGCCGGCCACCTGATCGGCTCGACGCCGCGCTCGATGACCTGGGCCCAGCTGATGTCGGTGCCGATCGGCGCGGCCTGCGTGTCGTGGATCTACCCGCAGCTGGTCAAGACCTACGGCCTCGACGGCACCGGCGACGCGCGCTGCGAGACCATCCACTGCATGAGTTCGCCCATCTCGCGCAAGTGGGCCGGCTTCGCCCGCATCCTCAAGGAAGGCGCCAGCGCGCTGCCCAGCTCGGCGCTGTGGGCGCTGGCGATCTTCTCGGTGCTGGGCGTGATCTTCACCGTCCTCGAGGCCAAGCCCAACCTCCGCAAGTTCGTGCCGTCGCCGACCGGCATCGGCATCGGCATCCTGGTGCCGTTCAGCGTCATCGCCACCATGTTCATCGGCGGCCTGGTCGCGGTCGGCTGGAAGCGCGCCGACCAGCGGTCCCACGACAAGTTCATGGTGCCGCTGGCCTCGGGCTTCATCGCAGGCGAGGCCCTGGTCGCCACCGTGGTCGCGCTCTACTTCATCGCCGGCGGATGATCGCGCTGGCGGCCGAGCTGGCCCGGCTGGCGGCGCGGATCGGCGAGGTGCGCCGCCACGCGGCCCGCGGACCGTTGCCGGCGGCCCAGCTGGCCGCGCTGACCCGCCACGTCGGTGAGGTCACAGCGCTGATCGGCCGCCTGGTCGACGCCGAGGCGGCGCTGGCCGAGAGCCGGGGCCTCGACCTCGAACCCACCCGCGCCGCGCTGGCCCAGGCTCGGCGGCTCGAGCTCGACACCTCGATGGTGCAGGTCGTCGCGCTGGAGCGCGCCGGGCGGGTCCGCTCGGCGGCCCAGACGTTCTGGCGGCTGATCGGCCGTGCCCCGCGCGACGCGGCGTGGGCCGACCGGCTGGCCGGCCTCGGTCACCTGCTCGAGCGGCACGGCGCCCTCGGCGGCGGCGCGTGCCTGACGCTGGTCGGCTCGCTCCCGGTCGACTGGTGGCGCGACCCGGTGACCCGCGCCAGCGTGGCGGCGGCGCTGGGCGAGATCCGGATCGACTGGACGGCCCTGCCCGAAGCGGTTTGAAAGCGGCCGACATCCGCGGCACAGTGCGGTGATGCGCCCGTCCTTCGCCGTCGTGGTCGTGGTCCTGGCGCTGGGCGGCTGCGACAACCGCAACCAGGCCAAGGTCGGCCCCGCGATCATGCCCCAGGCCATGGGCACCTCGCCGGCCCCGGCCGGGGTCCCCCGGGTCGTGGTGATGCCGGGCCAGGCGCCGACGCTGCCACCCGGCCCGGCGGCGCTGGCCATCGACGTCGACGTGCCGTGGGCCGAGATCGCGACCCTGGCCCGGGGCCCGGACGCGCCGGCGCTCCTGGTCGGCGATCACGACGTGCTGCGCCGGTTCACCCTCGAGGACGAGCTGGACGACGGCCCGAGCCTGCGGGTCACCGCCACCGGCAAGGGCAAGTTCTGCCTGTCGCCGCCGCGGACTCAGGCGGCCTACTGCGTCGAGGGCAGCGACCGCCGCCACATCAGCGCCGCGTTCGTGCGCGAGGCGATGGCCAAGGCGCTGGCCGAGTACGGCCTGACCCAGGTCCGGGTGGTGCCGGGGGATGGCCTGCTGTGGGCGGATCTGGTCCGCACCATCGACGGCCTGCGCACGTGCTGCAAAGTCCCGATCAAGGTCGCGCTGGTCCGCTGAATTCGTCGGGCCGTCGCTTTCTTTCGGCGGTGAACTTCGGCAGGGTGGCTCCATGTCGGCCGACGATCACGATCAGGCCCAGGGCGCGCCGGTGCCGGCCGCGGGCGACGATCGCCGGGCCGACGACCACCCGGGCGCGCCGCACCCCGACGACCACACCGACGACGTGCCGCGGTTCGATCCGGCCTCGGCCGCCGACATCACCCACGAGATCCGCGAGATCGCCGAGGCCCGCGCCGACGACGGCTGGGCGGTCGAGGACGACGACGGGCCGGACGTCGCCGAGCGCCGGGCCGCGCCCGACGACGAGCCGCTGGCGGTCGACGAGCTGCGCGACGCCTGGGCCGTGCTCGACACCGAGGAGCGCGTCGACGGCCTGCACCTGCTGCCGCGCGAGGACGGCGAGGATTTCTTCCTGGGCCTGCTCGGGCCGGACCAGGCCGAGCTGTTGCTGGCGATGCGGCGCGGCGAGCGGCGCTCGTGGATGCGCCTGCTCGAGCCCGACGACGTGGCCGACGTGGTGCAGGCCGCACCTGAGGACGCCCGCCTGGCGCTGCTGGCCTTGCTCGACGGCCCGACCCGCAAGGAGGTCGAGGCGCTGCTGGCCTACGAGGAGGACGACGCCGGCGGGTTGATGAACACCCGCTACGCCCGGCTGCGCCCCAACATGACCACCGACGAGGCCGTGCTGTACCTCCGGCGCCAGGCCCGGGCCCAGCTCGAGACCATCTACTACGCCTACGTGCTCGACCCCGACCAGCACCTGCTGGGCGTGGTGTCGTTCCGCGACCTGTTCGCGGCCGGGCCCAACCAGCGGGTCGCCGAGTTCATGGAGACCGACGTGGTGTCGGCCGATCCCGAGCTCGACCAGGAGGCGCTGTCGCGGCTGTTCGCCGAGCACGACCTCACCGTCATGCCGATCGTCGACAGCGCCGGGGTGATGAAGGGCATCGTCACCGTCGACGACATCGTCGACGTGGTCCAGGAGGAGGCCACCGAGGACGCCCAGAAGTTCGGCGGCATGGAGGCGCTCGACATGCCGTACCTGCAGTCGCGCCGACGCGAGATGCTGCGCAAGCGCGGCGGCTGGCTGGCGGTGCTGCTAATCGGCGAGATGCTGACCGCGACCGCGCTGGCGTTCTTCGAGCACGAGATCGCCCACGCCACCGTGCTGGCGCTGTTCATCCCGCTCATCATCTCGAGCGGGGGCAACGCCGGCAGCCAGGCCTCGACCCTGGTGATCCGGGCCATGGCGCTGGGCGAGGTGCGCGCCGCCGACTGGTGGCGGGTGATGCGCCGCGAGCTGACCATCGGCCTGGCGCTGGGCGCCGGGCTCGGCGTGCTGGCGATGGCCCGCGTGCTGATCTGGGGCGCGGCCGGCAGCTACGGCACCCACTACGCGCTGATCGGCGCCACCGTGGCGTTCTCGGTGGTCGGCGTGGTCACCTTCGGCACCTTCGTCGGCGCCATGCTGCCGTTCATCTTGCGCCGCATCGGCGCCGACCCAGCTAGCGCGTCGGCGCCGTTCGTGGCCACCCTGGTCGACGTCACCGGCCTCATCATCTACTTCTTGCTGGCGACGCTGATCTTGAGCGGCACCCTGCTGTAGCCCGCCCGTCGACACCCCGGCGCGGCGCGGTACGCCGCCTCACCGGCCGCAGCCCCGGGGTGCCCCCGTCGCGCGGCGCGGTGTCCGACCGAGGTGGACGATGGCGACCGGAGGCGCTAGCTTCCGCCCGCCTTGCTGCCGACCCGCGTCTACCACTACCGTGATCCCGCCGCCGTCATCTTGGGCCTCAAGGAGCTGCGCAAGAAGGGCCTGACCCCGCGCGGCCTGCTGTTCGTGGCCCTCGACCCGCGCGGTGAGACCTACCTGGCGGTCCCCGAGGACCTCGACGCCGTCGCCAACGTCCGGGTCGGCGACAAGATGTCGCTCGAGCCGCCGTGGCAGGGCCGGTACTTCCACTTCGACGCGGTTCACCGCCTGCCGGGCGACACCGTGCTGTGGAACGGCGATCGCCGCCTGGGCGACACCGGCAGCGCTCCCGAGGTGGCCTGCGCCATCGCCGAGTGGTGCAAGGGCTCGAGCGCGAAGAACGTCTTCCTCGGCTGCACGCCGCACCAGCCCGGCTCGTGGTGGACCGCGGACCATCGCTCGCCGGTCATCGACCTGCACGCCCGCGGCCTGGTCGACACCGTGGTCACCACCTCGGGCCTGCTGGCCCGCCGCATCGGCGAGCCGGCCTTGTTCCACATCGACTTCGCGACGATGGCGGCGGCCGGGCCCCGCGATGGGTGGCAGCCGGTGTTCAACGCCCCGATGGGCAACATCCTGCTCGTCGAGCGGCGGGTCCTGGGCTACCGGCTGGTGCTGACCTGCGAGCGCGGGCTGGTCGAGATCGACGTCAGCCACCTGCCCGACCGCGTGCTCGAGACCGCCCGCGTACCGATGAAGTCCGGCTTCGGCGTGGTGGGCCGCATCGACGGCGGCGCGTTCGCGGTCACCGCCGGGCAGGTCGAGCCGTGGGGGCTGTCGGACGTCAGCCCGGCGATGCTGGTCGGCTCGCCCAACGAGACCATCCTCGATCTGCCGCGCACCCTGCGCGCGCACCCCGACGTCGAGTAGGTCGGCGTCGCCGCACCGACGCGGCGACGCGGCGCTAGGGACCGTTGCCGACCGCGGCGGCCCAGCACAGGGCCATCACCACGCCGTAGATCGCGATCACCGGCCACAGGCCGATGCACGCCGCCACGACGGTGCGCGCCGGGCCGTCGAGCTCCTCGAGGCGCTGGCGCACTGAGCGCCCGGGGCGCGCGACCACGGTGCCCCGGTACTTCACGGTCCGAGCCATCGGCATGCTGGCCATGGGACCAGTATGGACGACGCGGCCGGCCCCGGGGCGACAATCGGCGGCCGGCCACCGCCGGCGCGAGCCCGATCACGCCCGGGTGCCCCCCCGGCTACGGCACGAAGGTCGCGGTCACCGCCTTGGCGGCGTCCATCGTCACCAGGCACGTCCCGGTGCCGGTGCAGGCGCCGGTCCAGCCCGAGAACGTGTCGGTGCCGTTCGGCGTCGCGGTCAGCTGCACCAGCGCGCCGGTGGTGTAGGCCGCGCTGCAGGTCCCCGGACAGGTGATCCCGGTCGGGCTCGACGTCACGGTGCCGGTGCCGGCGCCGGCGGTGGTGACCGTGAGCGTCTGGGTGGTCAACGCGAAGGTCGCGGTGACGGTGGTCGCGGCCGCCATGGTCACCACGCAGGTGCCGGTGCCCGAGCAGCCCCCGCCCGACCACCCGAGGAAGGTCGAGCCCGAGGTGGCCACCGCGGTCAGGGTCACCGCTTGACCGTCGGTGAAGGCCGCACTGCAGCTGGCGCCGCACGAGATGCCGCCCGGGGCCGAGGTCACGGTGCCGGCGCCGCCGCCGGCCTTCACCACGGTCAGGTCGTACGACTTGCGGGCGAAGGTCGCGGTCGCCGTGGCCGCGCCGCTGACGGTGATGATGCACACGCCGGTCCCGGTGCAGGCCCCGCTCCACCCAGTAAAGGTCGAGTTGGCCGCCGGGGTGGCGACCAGGCCGACGACCTGGCCGTTCGAGAACGACGCGCTGCAGGTGCCGGGACAGGTGATGGCGGTGGGCACCGAGCTGACGGTGCCGGACCCGCCGGTCACGCCGCCGTCGACCACCGCGGTGATGGTGAACGTCTTGAGCGTGAAGGTGGCGGTGACCGTGGTGGCGTTGTTCATGGTGACCGTGCAGGTGCCGGTGCCCGAGCAGCCGCCACCCGCCCAGCCGGTGAAGTTCGAGGTCGGATCGGCGGCGGCGGTCAAGACCACCGACGAGCCCTGGGCGAACGCCGCCGCGCAGGTCGTGCCGCACGAGAGGCTGGCCGGGGCCGAGGTCACGGTGCCGCTGCCGGTGCCAGCCTTGGCCACCGTCAGGATGCGCACGTCGGTATCGAAGTTGGCCACCACCGAGCGGGCGGCGTTCATGGTCACGGTACACGTGGTGAGCCCGGTGCAGTCCCCCGACCAGCCGGTGAAGGCGGAGTTGCCGCCGGCGACCGGGGTCAGCGTGACCAGGCTGCCGGCGTTGTAGCCGGCGCTGCAGGTGCCGCCGCAGGAGATGCCGCTAGGCACCGAGCTGACCGAGCCCGAGCCGGTGCCGGTGCGCGACACGCTGAGCGTGAACTGGTTGAGCGTGAAGGTCGCGGTGACCGACGCCGCCGCGTTGACGGTCACCACGCAGGTGCCGGTGCCCGAGCAGCCGCCGCCGGTCCAGCCGGTGAAGGTGGACACCCCGTCGGCGACGGCGGTGAGCGTGACCGACGTCCCGGCGTTGTAGCCCTCGGAGCAGTCGGCGCCGCACGCGATGCCGCTGGGCGACGAGCTGACCGTGCCGCCGCCGTTGCCGGCCTTGACCACGCTGAGCTGGTGGACGTTGAGGGTGAAGGTCGCCGTGACGGCCTTGGCCGCGTCCATGGTCACGACGCACAGCCCGGTGCCGCTGCAGCCGGCGCCGGACCAGCCGGTGAACGTGGTGTTGCCGGCGGGCGCCGCGGTCAGCGTCACCAGCTCCCCGGCCACGAACCCGGCGCTGCAGGTGGCGCCGCAGTCGACGCCGGCCGGCACCGAGGTCACGGTGCCGGTGCCGTTGCCGGCCTTGGTCACCGTCAGCGTGAAGTTGGTGAGGGTGAAGGTGGCGGTGATGGTCTTGGCGCCGGCCATGGTGGTCACGCACGAGCCGGTGCCGGAGCAGCCGCCGCCCGACCACCCGGTGAACGTCGAGTTGGCGCCGTTCGAGGTGGTGAGGGTGACCGAGGTGTTGGCGTTGTAGTTCTCGGTGCAGTCGGCGCCGCAGTTGATCCCGGCCGGCGCCGAGCTGACCGTGCCGACGCCGGTGCCGGCCTTGACCACGGTCAGGGTGTTGAGGTCGAAGGTCGCGACCACGTTGCGGGCCTGGGTCATCGTCACCACGCAGGTGCTGGTGCCGGTGCAGCCGGCCCCCGACCACCCGGTGAACACCGAGCCGGCTGCCGGCGTCGCCGTCAACGTCACGGTGGCGCCGCTGGGGTACAGCTCGCTGCAGTCGGCGCCGCAGTTGATCCCGGCCGGCGCCGAGGTCACCGTGCCGGTGCCGGTGCCGCCGGCGACCACCGCCAGGGTGAACGGCTCGACCTGGCACAGCGCCGAGCAGCCGTCGCCGCCGGTGGTGTTGCCGTCATCGCAGCGCTCGACGCCGGGGGCGCCTGGCGGCGTGAAAGCCGGGTTGACCTTGCCGTCGCCGCACGCCGGCGCCGAGCAGTCCGCGTTGCAGGTGGCCGAGTTGCCGTTGGTGTCGCAGGTCTCGCTGACGCTGGCCACGCCGTCGCCGCAGCGCGGCAGCTGGCAGGTGTTGCGGCAGGCGTCGAGGTCGTTGAGGTTGCCGTCGTCGCACGCCTCGCCGTTGATGGTCTCGGTCACGCCGTTGCCGCAGGTCTCGATCTGGCAGGTGGCCGAGCAGCCGTCGCCGGCGGTGGTGTTGCCGTCGTCGCAGGCCTCGGGGCCGGGCGCGCCGACCGGGGTGAAGGTGGCGTTGACGTGGCCGTCGCCGCAGCTGGGCACGGTGCAGTCGGAGTCGCAGGCGGCGACGTCGCGGCCGACCGCGCCGGGATCGCACTGCTCGAGCGGGACGCCCAAGACGATCGAGCCGTTGGTGCGGCCGTCGCCGCACACCGGGATGGTGCAGTCGAGGTCGCACGTCGCGCTGTCGGCGGTGGTGCCGTTGTCGCACTGCTCGTCGAAGCCGGGCCCGGTCGGGCCGTCGTTGTCGACCCGGCCGTTGCCGCAGCCGAAGCCCGATTGGCAGTCGTTGCGGCACTCGTTGGTGTCGATCAGGTCGCCGTCGTCGCACAGCTCGGGCGGGTTGGACGGGCCGCCGGCGGCGTCGAGGATGCCGTTGCGGCAGGTCTCCTCCGACAGGCAGTTGGGTGAGCACCCATCGCCGGCGATGTTGTTGCCGTCGTCGCACACCTCGGCGCAGTTGGTGCCGGTGGCGGTGGCGTCGAGGCACTCCGGGTTGTCGGTGCGGTTCTTGGGCAGGTCGGCGTTGACGTAGTCGTCGCCGCAGCTCTCGTCGGACGCGCAGTCGGCGCTGCAGCCGTCGCCCGACACCGTGTTGCCGTCGTCACACCGCTCGCCGCGCGGCGCCCCGGGCGAGATGAAGTTGGGGTTGGTGTGGTTGTCGCCGCACGCCGGCAGGGTGCAGTCGCTGTCGCAGGTGGGCGAGTCGGCGCCGCCCAGCTCGTCGCACTCCTCGACGTCGGGCCCCTGCCGATCGACCTTGCCGTCGCCGCAGGTGTTGAACTGGCAGTCGGCCCGGCAGTCGTCCTCGTCGTCCTGGTTGCCGTCGTCGCACTGCTCCCCGGGATCGACGGCGCCGTTGCCGCACAGGTCGGTGCCGACCCGGCAGCCCAGGCCGTCGGCGGTGCACACCGAGCCGGCCGGGCACACCACGCCGCTCGAGCATTCGGTGGTGGCGCTCTCGAAGCAGCCGGACAGCGCCACGGCTGCGGCCGCGGCGAGGGCGACGGTGATGGCGTGGCGGGTGAGGAGGCGAAGCGAAGAACGGATCGGCATGGAAGATCCCAGCGTAGAAGGAGACAGCGCCGGGGTCGCCGCGCGCGGGCGGCGACCACCGGCTTGGCGAAAAGAACCTAGAACGACCCCGACAGCGCGAGGCCTGACAGGTCGCGCCCGACCACCGGGGTCAGCGCGAGATCGGCGGCGCCCCGGGTCGGATCGATCCGATAGGTGTGCGGCCGGTTGAGGATGACCAGCACCACGCCGGCGACCACCGCGGCGCCGCCGACCGCGTAGGCGGTGAAGGCCAGGCGCTGGTTGGACTCGGCGCTGGCCTTCATGGCCGCCACGCCGCCCGGCAGGGTCGAACACCCGCCGGTGGGGTCGGTGCTGGCGCAGGTCGACACCGCCTGGTCGTAGCTGTCGAAGTTGCCCTTGGCCGAGTTGTGCAGCAGGCCGCCGACCGACGCCACGACGACGCCGGCGCCGAGCACCGAGTACGGCACCCAGTTGGGCATCTTGCGCGACTCGCGGGTCAGCTCGGCGTCGGTGTACATCGGGATGGTGATCGCCGAGGTGGTGCCACCCAGGATCTTCACCGTGAGCGGCACCGGGGTGTAGCCCTCGGCCCGCGCCACCACGGTGTGCTCTCCGGCGCGCACCCGCGCCGAGTACGTGCCAGGCCCGGTGAACACCTCCTTGCCGTCGAGCACGAGCTTGGCGCCCGCCACGCTGAGGGTGTACTCGACCTGGCCGATCTGCTTCTCGACCAGGAGCTTGTAGCCCTTGGCGCGGTCGAACTTGTCGGCGTCGAGCGGCGCCGCGCCGTACTCCATGGCGTGGTCGAGCGCCTCGAGGATCTGCAGCGGCTGGTCCAGGTTCACCAGCGCCAGCGCCAGGTTGTAGTAGATGGCCGGGTGCTTCCAGTGGCCCAGCGCCTCCTGGTACTTCGCCACCGCCTTGGGGAACAGCGAGTCGCGCAAGAGCTTGTTGCCCTCGCCGAACAACACCACCGCGGTCTGCTGCTCGGCCTGGCTCACCCCGTCGGCCCACGGCCGCTCGTCGCCGCTGTGCGCGGTCGCCATGTCCTCGTCGGTCACCTTCTTGGGCGGCCCCTTGGGATCACCCGGGGCCGGGGCCGGGGCCGGGGTCGGCGGCGGGGCCGGCTGCGCCGTGGCCAGCGCCGCGCCGGCCGCGAGCGTGACGAGAGTGGTCAAGATAGAGGCTCGGACTCGAGACATGAGGGCTCCCGGATGATTCAGTGGCGGTGGCGAAAGGGCGGTGCGGCGTCGGTGGATCAGCGCAGCTCGGTCATCAGCTTGCCGATCTGCTTTTCCAGCTCGGCGTTCTTGAGCTCGGCCTCGGTGCGCAGCCGGAGGGCTTCTTCCTTGGCGACGCGCTCCTTGGCCTCGGCGCTCTGGGCCGCCTTGGCGGCCTGCTCGGCCTCGATCGCCAGCGCCTCCGCCCGAGCCTGGGCCGCCTTGGCCCGCTCGCGCGACTCGGTGGTCTCAGCCAGCGACGCCTCGAGCTCGGTCTGCTTGACCTCGAGCTTGGCCTTCTCCTTGACCAGCTCGTCGTAGGTGAACGCCTCCTTGCCCTTGGCCCGCGCCGCGTCACGCTCGGCGGCCACCCGCTGCTTCTCCTTCTCCTCGACCTCGAGCAGGGCGGCCTTGGCCTTCTGCTCGTTGGCCTGGGCCACCTTGGCGGCGGCGTCGGCGGCCAGCGCGCTCTTGGCGGCCTGGCGCTCGCTCGAGCGGATGGTGAACAGGGCCGCGGCCGCCGCGACCAGCAGCAGCGTCAGGAACGTGACCAGGCCGATGGTGAAGGTGCGCCGGCGCCGCTCGGCCCGGGTCGACTCGGCGATCACCGCGTCGAGGAACTCCTTCTGGCTGGCGGGGATCGGCGCCTTGTTGCGCTTGACCCAGCGGATGGCCTCGTCGGCGGTATCACCCCGCCACAACAGGCCGGCGTCGCGGCCCTTGGTCTGCCACTGCTTGGTGGCGACCCGCAGCTGCTCGACGAACTGGGAGTCCTCTTGGGTCTCGTCGAGCCAGCGCCGCAGCGCTGGCCACGAGTGGATGAGCGACTCGTGGACGACCTCGACCGTCGAGCCCTGGGCCGAGCCGTCGGCCGCGGTCTGGGTCACCAGCAGACGGGCCGAGGTGAGGTGATCGACCAGGCGCTGGACGTCGGCGTGGTCGGCCGCCAGCTCGTTGAGCTCGGCCAGCGACACGATGGCCCGGGTCCGCTCCGGCGTGATCAGCCGCAGGAACAGCTGCCGGGCCAGCGCTTGCGACTGTGGCGCCAGCTCGGCCAGCACCGCGTCGGCGTGGCTGGCCAGGGCGCCGGCGATGCCGCCCATCGCGTTGTAGGCGTTCTGGGTCAGCAGCTTGCGGGTGGTGTCCTTGGCGTCCCACAGCTTGGTCGCGGCGAACTGGAGCAGCGGCAGCGCGCCCGGCGTGGTCTCGAGGTGCGACAGCATCTCCTCGACCATCTCCGGGTTCTGGAAGTGGTAGCCCGCCATCTCGGCCGGCTGCACCAGCGCGTCGCGCAGGCCGTCTCGCCCCGGCGGGGTGAGGAAGAACAGCCCCTGCATGACCTCGCTCATCAGGTGCGGGTCCTCGCCGACCCGGTCGAGGAAGTCCGAGCGCAAAGACAGCACCACCCGCACCGGGGTCGACGGATCGTCGGCGGCGCCGGCCAGGCAGGCGGCGAACGCGGCCCGCTCGGCCGGGTCGGGCACCAGGGTGTACAGCTCCTCGAACTGATCGACGAACAGCAGGATCTTGCGGTTGGCGCGCCGGGCCCGGGCCCGCAGCACCTGGCCCATCTGGCCGGGCTCGATCGCCAGGCGGTGGGCCAGCTCGGCCTGCTCGCGCAGATCGTCGACCACGGTGGTCGAGGTCGAGCTCACCATCGGCGACATCATCGCCGCCACCGCCATGAGCGGGTTGCGCCCGGGGCGGATGACCAGGGTCTCCCAGTTCTCGCCCGACGACTTGAGCGCCGGCACCAGGCCGGCCCGCACGAACGACGACTTGCCGACGCCCGACGGGCCGATGACGCCCATGATCGGGCGGTCGCGGATGCGGTTGACCGCCGCCGCGATCTCGCGGGCCCGGCCGAAGAACTTGTTGGCGTCGGTCTCCTGGAACGACGCCAGGCCGGCGTAGGGGCTCTCGTCGAGCTGCAGCTGCATCGTCGAGTAGCGCCCGGGCAGGAACGGCTCGAGCGCCTTGAGCAGCTCGCGGGCGTCGGCGAAGCGGTACTCCTTGTGCTTCTGCAGGCAGCGATCGACGACGTCGCACAGGCCCTGCGGCACGTCCGACACCGCCTCGCGCAGCTTGGGCATCGCCTTGTCGAGCATGGCGGTGACCACCAGCTGGTTGCCCTGCAGCGGCGACAGCGGGTGCTTGCCGGCCAGGAGCCGGTACAGGATCACGCCGACCGCCCAGATGTCGGTGCGGTGATCGATCTCGACCCCGATGCCCCACTGCTCCGGGGACATGTACTTCATGGTCCCCATGATCACGCCCTGGCGCGTCAGGTTGGTGTTGGTGTTGTCGCCCAGCTCGGCCGCGGTCGGCAGCCGCAGCGCGGCTTGCGACGGCGACTGCCCCGGGGTCTGCTCGGTGGCCTGATCGCGCACCTTGGCGATGCCGAAGTCGAGCACCTTGATGCCGCCGGCCTCGGTGACGAAGATGTTGTCGGGCTTGAGGTCGCGGTGGACGATGCCCTGCTCGTGCGCGACCACCAGGGCGCGCACCACCCGGCACCATCAGCTCAACCACCCGGGCCGGCGGCAGCCACTGCCGCCGCCAGTGACCAGCTCGGTCAGCGTGGTGCCCTGCAAGAACTCGAAACCACCATGTACGGCTGCTGCGAGAACTCGCCGATATCGTAGATGATGACGATGTTCTCGTGGCTGCAGGCAGTGGCGCGCGCCTCGATATTGAACCGCTGGAGCCGGCTCGGGGGTGGTTCGTGCAGGATCTTGATGGCGACCTTGCGGCCGAGCTTGGTGTCGCGCGCCAGATACCAGACCGCGCCCATGCCACCGGCGCCGATCTCGCGGATGATCTCGTACTGGTTGATCTGGTTGCCGGGGCGCGGCATCTGCCCCGGGCCCCACTGCCCGGTGACCTCCGACGCCTCGGATCGCGGCGCCGGGCTGGGCGTGCCGGCCGCCAGCCCCGAACGATCGTTCATGCCCGAACGATCGTTCATGACGGTCTGGGCCACCGCGGCCGGGCGTGGCTCGATCGAGCCCGCGGCCTCGCTCGACCGCGACGACGCGATCACGGTGCGGTCGCTGGGTGCGGCGCGCCCGGGTGACGCGCTGGCGGCCGCGGCCGCGGCCGCGGCGATGCTCGGACCTCCGATGACCACGGTGGGTTGATCGAAGGGGTCCGAGGTGCCGTGCTTGCCGTTGTTGGGTTCACTCATCGCATCACCGAAGCGCACGGACGGGCGACCCCACGTGGCGTCGTCCCCGCGCGTCCCTGGCAATATAACCCGCAGCTACCCGAGGTTCCCACAAATTCCATCAGTATTCTTCGGACGATCTGACGGATGTACGAGCACTTACGCGAGTCGCGGACGGATTATTCTTGGCCGATGACCGACGCGCTCGACGTGATCGTGATCGGTGCCGGGCTGTCAGGCATCGCCGCGGGATACCACTTGCAGCGCCGCTGCCCGACCGAGCGCTACGCGATCCTCGAAGCGCGCGACGCCATCGGCGGCACGTGGGACCTGTTCCGCTACCCCGGCGTGCGCTCCGACTCGGACATGTACACCCTGGGCTACACCTTCGCGCCGTGGCCGAGCGACCGCGCCCTGGCCGACGGCCCGGCGATCCTCGACTACGTCTGCGCCACCGCGAGCGCCCACGGGATCGATCGTCACATCCGCTTCGGCCACCGGGTCCGACGCGCCAGCTGGTCGAGCGCCGCGCGGCGCTGGACCGTCGAGGTCGACGCCGCCGACGGGCCCCGCCGCTTGACCGCCGGCTTCCTGATGGTGTGCGCCGGCTACTACCGCTACGACCGCGGCCACGCGCCCGACTTTCCCGGGCGCGCGCGCTTCGCGGGCGACGTCATCCACCCGCAGTTCTGGCCCGCGGCGTACGACGTGCGCGGACGGCGCGTGGTGGTCATCGGCAGCGGCGCCACCGCGGTGACGCTGGTGCCGGCGCTGGCCGCCCGCGGGGCGCAGGTGACGATGCTGCAGCGGTCGCCGTCATCGTAATGGTGACCCGCCAGCGGTGTTCGATCGCCGCCTGGCTGCGCCGGCACGCGCCGGCGGCCACCGCCCACGCCGCCACCCGCTGGAAGAACGTCCTCCTCGGGCGCGCGTTCTACGAGTTCTGTCGCCGGTTCCCCGATCGCGCGCGCTGGTTGATCACCGCCAGCGTCCGGCGCGAAGGTCGCGCAGCCACCGACGTCGACGCCCTTCCACGCTACGCGCCGTGGGGACCAACGGCTGTGCCTGGTGCCCGACAGCGATCTGTTCGCGGCTGCCGGAAGAGGCCGGCACCGCGGCGGTGGTCACCGACCACATCGCCACGTTCACCGAGACCGGCGTCCAGCTGGCCTCGGGCCGCCACCTCGACGCCGACCTGATCGTCACCGCCACCGGTCTCGAGCTGCAGTTCCTGGGCGGGATGACCGTCGAGGTCGACGGCGCGCCGGTGGATCCGGCGACGACCTGGAACTACAAGGGCACGATGTTGTCGGGCGTGCCCAACCTGGCGATGGCGGTCGGCTACACCAACGCGTCGTGGACGCTCAAGGCCGAGCTGGCGTGCCTGTACGCATGCCGCGTGCTCGAGCACATGCGGGCCCACGGCTACCGGCAGTGTACGCCGATCCAGGACGACCCCGCCCTGCCGGCCGAGCCGCTGCTCGACCTGACCAGCGGCTACGTGCAGCGGGCCCGGGCGTTGATGCCGCGCCAGGGCGACCGCGCCCCGTGGCGGCTGTACCAGAACTACCCGCTCGACCTGTGGCAGCTGGGGCGCGGACCGATCGACGACGGCGTGCTGCGGTTCGCGCGGTGACGTGGCGCGGCGCGGCGCGGCGGTCCCGGCCACGCCGCGGTGACCCGCGGTAAGCTCGGGCCGATGCCCGATCTCGCCAGCCTATCGCGCGGCTTCCGCAGCACGTACCTCGACCACGCCACGCTCACCGCGCAGCTCCACGCCTGGCACGCGGCGTTCCCCGACCTGACCCGGCTGACCTCGCTCGGCACCACCCCCGAAGGGCGCGAGCTGTGGCTGCTCACCCTCGGGGTCGAGCCCGATCGGGCCCGACCGACGGCGTGGGTCGACGGCAACATGCACGCCAGCGAGCTGGCCGGGTCGAGCGTCGCGCTGGCCATCGCCGAGGACTTCCTGGCGCTCCTGGCCGACCCCGGGCACGGCGACCTGCCGGCGCCGGTGCGCGCGCGCCTGCGCGAGGTGCGGCTGTTCGTCCTGCCGCGGATGTCACCCGACGGCGCCGAGGCGGTGCTGACCTCGGGCCGCTACGTGCGCTCGGTGCCGCGCGACGACCGGGCCGAGCGCGGGGCGCCCCGCTGGCGCGCGTCCGACGTCGACGGCGACGGCCAGACCCTGGTGATGCGGGTCGAGGACCCGACCGGCGACTACGTTGCCAACCCCGACTTCCCGGCGCTGATGAGCGCGCGCCGGCTCGACGACGTCGGCCCGTTCTACCGGGTGTACCCCGAGGGCACCATCGACGGCTGGGACGGCTTCACCATCCCCGAGCCCAGCTTCGTCGGCGACAACCCGGTCGATCTCAACCGCAACTTCCCGTGGTCGTGGGCGCCGACCCACGAGCAGCTCGGCGCCGGCCGCTTCCCCACCAGCGAGCCGGAGAGCCGCGCGGTGGTGGAGTTCACCAGCGCGCACCCGGAGATCTTCGCCTGGCTCAACCTGCACTGCTACGGCGGGGTGTTCATCCGTCCGCTCGGCCACGGCCCCGACAGCAAGATGGACCAGCGCGACCTGGCGGTGTTCCGCCAGCTCGAGGTGTGGGCCAAGGAGCTCACCGGCTACCCGGTGGTGTCGGGGTTCGAGGAGTTCCTGTACGCGCCCGACCAGCCGCTCCACGGCGACCTCACCGACTACGCGTACAACCAGCGCGGCGCCCTGGCCTACGTGGTCGAGCTGTGGGACCTGTTCAAGCGGCTCGAGCTGCCGGCGCCCAAGAAGTTCGTCGACTACTACAACAACTTCGATCGGGCCGCCGCCACCAAGCTGGCGGCGTGGGACGCCGCCACCAACCACGGCCGGGTGGTGCGCCCGTGGCGCCGGTTCGAGCACCCCCAGCTGGGCCCGGTCGAGCTGGGCGGCCTCGACCCGCGCATCGGCGTCTGGAACCCGCCGCCCGAGCTGTTGCCCGAGCTGTGCGCCCAGCAGGCCGCGTGCTTCCTGCGGGTGGCGGCGCTGGCGCCCGAGGTGGTGGTCCGGCAGCTGACCGTGACCCCGCTCGGCGAGGACCTGTCGCGGGTCGACGTCGTCGTCGACAACCGCGGCTACCTGCCGACCTACGTGCTGGCCTCGGCCCGGCAGCTCGAGTGGAACGAGCCGCTGTACGGCGAGCTGAGCGTCGACGGCGGCGCCCTGGTCGAGCCCGACCGGGTGCGGGTCCAGCTGGGCCACCTGGCCGGCTGGGGGCGCGGCGTCGGCGTCGGCGCCGACGAGCTGGCCTACCTGCGGAGCAACGGCAACGCCGCCAGCGCTCGCGGCTCGTGGCTGGTGCGCGGCGCCGGCACGGTCCGGGTCCGGGTCGGCTCGACCCGGGTCGGCTTCGTCGAGGCCACCGCGTCGCTGGGCTGACCCCGGCGACGGCGCCGGTTTGGTATGAACGGCCATGGCGCGCTACGCGATCGGTGACGTCCAGGGCTGCATGGACACGCTCGCGCGCTTGCTGGCGACGATCGGGTTCGAGCCGGCCCACGACCAGCTGTGGTTCGTGGGCGATCTGGTCAACCGTGGCCCGCGCTCCCTCGAGGTGCTGCGCTTCGTGCGCGACCTGGGCGACCGGGCCCGGGTCGTGCTCGGCAACCACGACCTCCACCTGCTGGCGCGGGTCGCCGGCGTGGCCAAGGCCAAGAAGCGCGACACCCTCGACGCGGTGCTGGCGGCGCCCGACCGCGACGCCCTGGTCGAGTGGCTGCGCCGCCAGCCGCTGGTCCACGTCGAGGACGGGCTGGTCATGGTCCACGCCGGCCTGCACCGCGCGTGGACGTTGACGGCGGCCCTGGGCTACGCCCGCGAGCTCGAGGCCGGCCTGCGCGGCGACGCCTGGCGTCGCTGGTTGGCCGACACCGTCGGGCCGACCCCGCCGTGGCGGCCCGGGCTCCTCGGCGACGCCCGGGTCCGCGCCCTGCTCGGCTTCTTCGTCCGGGTCCGCATGTGCGACCCCGACGGGGACGCGGTCACCGACTTCGACGGCGCCCCGGCCGACGCCCCGGCTGGGACCGTGCCGTGGTACCAGCTCGCCCCCCCGGCGCTGGCCGACCACACCGTGGTGTTCGGCCACTGGGCCGCCCACGGCGCGGCGCTCGGCGACCGGTGGATCGCCACCGACTCCGCCTGCGTGTGGGGCGGCGGGCTCACCGCGGTCGACCTCGATCGCCGGCGACTGACCACGGTGCCCGCGCTCGAACCACCGGCCGGGTGAGCCGCGCGGCGCCGACTACTCGCGCTTCTTGCGGGTCAGCGGGATCGGGTCGCTGGTGTCGCCCAGCGCCTCGGGCTCGCCCAGCTCGAGGTCGATGGCCGACTCGAGCGAGGGCCCCGGCGGCTCCGGCTCGGCGTGGTAGGTCCAGGTCGGGACGTTGTCGCTGGTGAGCAGCTGGCGGGCCCGGCGCGCGCCGATCTGGGCCCGGTGCTCGGCCACCCGCTGGGCCAGCACTTGCTGCGGATCGCCCCCGGGCGGCGCCTCGCGCAGCACCTCGCCCAGCATGAACGCGAAGCTCGCGGCCGACCCGAACCGATCGCCGGGCTCCTTGGCCAGCGCCCGCGAGATCGTGGCGACCAGCTCGTCGGGCAGATCGCTGCGGTAGGCCGACAGCGGCCGCACCACGCACTGCCGGATCAGCTTGAACACGTCGAGGTCGGAGCGCCCGTCGAACAGCCGCTCGCCGGTCAGCGCCTCCCACAGCACCGCGCCCATGGCGAACAGATCCGACGCCGGCGTGGCCTGCCCGCCCATCGCCACCTCGGGCGACAGGTACGACAGCTTGCCCTTGACGGTGCCCGGCGCGGTCAGGCTCACCATCCGATCGCGGGCCCGGGCCAGGCCGAAGTCGGTGAGCTTCACCGCGCCGTTGACGCCGAGCAGGATGTTGTGGGGCGACACGTCGCGGTGGACGATCGGCGCGGGGCTGCCGTCGGGGCGCCGCCGCTCGTGGGCGGCGGCCAGGCCGCGCAGCGTGCCGATGCCCGCCACCACCGCCAGCGGCCACGGCATCTGCCCGCCGTGCTCCCGCTCGGCCTTGACGAAGCCGCCGAGGTCGAGCCCCTCGACCCACTCCATGACGATGTAGTACGTGCCCTGCGGGTCGACGCAGAAGTCGTAGACCTGGACGATGTTCGGGTGTGCGAGCTCGGCCCCGACCCGGGCCTCCTCGATGAACATCTCGGTGTAGTTCTTGATCGAGCGGTACTCGCTCTTGATCTTCTTGATCGCCACGGTGCGCGAGAACCCGGCCGCGCCCTTGACCTGGGCCTTCCACACCGACGCCATGCCGCCCTCGCCGGCCATCTCGACCAGCTCGTACTTGCCGTCGAGAACGACCGGGCCTGACACGCCTGGAGTATCCCCCTGGCCGGCCGGCGCTGCAATGGCCGCGGCCGGTTGTGAGAGGGGCGTCAGGTGTCGAGCTGCGCGCGCGCCGCCTCGAGCTGCGCCGCCGCGATCTCCCATCGCCCGGTCAGCTCCTCCAGCTTTTCCTGATCTGCGGCGTACGCGCCGAGCAGCTGGTTGCGGCGGGCGTCGTCGGCGTACACGCTGGGGTCGGCCAGCTGGGCCGAGCGCTCGGCCTGGGCCACCTCGATCGTGGTGATGCGCGCCTCGAGGTCGGCGACCTGCTTCTCGAGGGGCCCGACCACCCGGTTGCGCTCGCGCCGCTGGTCGGCCTCGCGCCGCTTGCGCTGCTTGTCGTCCTCGCGGGACGCCGCCGGCGCGGGCGCCGCGGCCGCGGTCGGCGCGACCGCCGTGGTCGGCGTCGGCGCCACCGCCACCTCGCGCGCCCGCAGGCTGCACGAGTAGAGGAATTCGTCGAGGCCACCCGGGTAAGTCTCGACCCCGCCGTCCTCGACGTTCCAGATCCGCGTCGCCAGCGTGCGGATGAGCGAGCGGCTGTGGCTGACGAACACCAGGGTGCCGTCGAAGGTGGTCAACGATCGCGCCAGGCTGTCGGCCGACTCGAGATCGAGGTGGTTGGTCGGCTCGTCCATCAGGATCAGGTTGCCGGGGTTGACCAGCAGCCGCGCCAGCGCCACCCGCGACCGCTCGCCGCCCGACAGGACCTTGCACGGCTTGTCGACGTCGTCGCCCGAGAACATGAAGGCGCCCAGGATCGACCGGACCCGGGCCTGGGGCGCCGCCGGGTTGGCGCGCTGCACGACCTCGGCCACCGTCGCCGTCATGTCGAGGGTGTCGCCGTGGTGCTGCGCGTAGTACCCGACCTTGACGCCCTGGCCCAGGCGGATGGTGCCGCCGTCGTCGGGTAGCTCGCCGGCGATCATCTTGAGCAGCGTGGTCTTGCCGGCGCCGTTCTTGCCGATGATGCCGATCTTCTCGCCGCGCTTGACCGCCACGTTCACCGAGCGCAGCACCACGTGGTCGCCGTAGGCCTTGCGCACGCCGTCGAGCTTGAGCACCTCGGCCGCGGTGCGCTCGGTGGGGCCGAACGCGAACCGCATGACGTGGCGCTTCTGGAAGGTCTCGACGTCCTCCATCTTCTCGAGCATCTTGATGCGCGACTGCACCGCCTTGGCCTTGTTGGCCTGGGCCCGGAACCGGTTGATGAACGTGGTCAGGTGCTCGCGCTCGCGCTCGAGGTTCTTGGCCTTGCCGGCCAGGATGGTCTCCTCCTCGAGCCGGGCCTCGACGTAGCGCTCGTAGTTGCCGGGGTAGCTGCGCACGCCCTCGGGCTCGAGCGACACCACCCGGCTGATCTGCTCGTTGAGGAACTCGCGGTCGTGGCTGATCAGCACGAACGCGCGATCGTAGCGCTTGAGGAACTCGCCGAACCACGCCACCGACGGCATGTCGAGGTGGTTGGTCGGCTCGTCGAGGAGCAGCACGTCGGGCCGCTGGAACAAAAGCCCGGCCAGGACCGCGCGCATCTTCCAGCCGCCCGAGAACTCGCCCAGGTCGCGCTCGAGATCGGCGGTGGCGAAGCCGAGGCCGGCCAGGATGGCCTGGGCCTCGTGGGTCGAGAAGAACCGGTCGAAGTGGGCCTGGCGCTCGTGCAGCTCGGCCACCCGCTCGGCCAGCTCGATCAGCTGGTCGCCGGCGTCGGGGTCCTCGGCCAGCGCCGCCAGCTCGGTCTCGGCGGCCGCCAGATCGCGATCGAGGTCGGTGCGCCCCGGCACGCTGTCGAGGACGAAGCCGAGCAGCGGCTGGCCGCCGGCCAGGGCCAGATCCTGCGGCAGCCAGCCGACCCGGACCCCGCGGGCCACGGTGACCTTGCCGTCGTCGATCTCCTGCGCCCCGGCGATGACCTTGAGCATCGTGGTCTTGCCGGAGCCGTTGGGCCCGACCAGGCCGATGCGGTCGTGGCTGCCGATGCGCAGCCCGGCCGCATCGAAGATCATCCGATCGGCGAAGAACAGGGTGACGTCTTCGAGGACGACCAGGCTCATGGCGCCGGCCGCGTATACCGCAGCCGGCCCACGCTCGCTACCGGTGCGCGACCCGAACGCCCCCGCCGCGCCGGTCGGCGCCGGTCAGTCCCGCACCGCCGGGAACGCCACGGTGAAGGTGGCGCCGGCCCCGGGGGCGCTGTCGACGGTGATGGTGCCGCGGGCGCTGGTGACGATCGAGTGGGCGGTGGCCAGCCCCAGGCCGATGCCGTCGCCGACCGGGCGGGTCGAGTAGAACGGATCGAACACGCTGGGGAGATCGGTCGGCGCGATGCCGACGCCGGTGTCGCGGATGGCGCACAGGGTGCGGTCGGCCTCGCTCCACACCCGCACGGTGATGGCGTGGCTGCCCGGGCCGGCGGCGCGCACCGCCTGCCCGGCGTTGACCAGCAGGTTGAGCACGACCTGGGTCAGCTTGCCCGACGAGATGAGCACCGGCTCGGCCGGCTGGTAGGCGCGATCGATGCGGATGCCGGCCAGCGCGTGGGCCGCCAGGCTCAGGGCGCGCTCGATCGCGGAGGTCACGTCGAGCGGCGCCGGGGCGTCGTCGGGCCGGGCGAACTGACGCAGCTCGCCGACGATGGCCCGGACCCGGCGCGCGCCGTCGGCCACCGCGCCCAGGTGGCCGATCAGCTCGTCGAGGACCGGCGCCGAGGGGGTGCCCCCAGGGATCACCGCCCGCAGCTCGCCGGCGCGCACCGCCGCGGCGTCGAGCCGGAGCAGCAGGTAGGTGAGCGGGTTGCCGACCTCGTGGGCCACCCCCGCCGCCAGGGTGCCGAGCGCCACCATCCGCTCGATCTGGCCACCGCGGAGCTCGCGCTGGCGCTGATCGGTCACGTCCCGCGCCACCACCAGGACCGCCGGCGCGCCGTCGAACGGCACCGACACCGCGCCGACCTGGGCCAAGAAGATGGTGCCGTCGCTGCGGACCAGCCGCTCGTCGATGAACGGCAGCGCCTGAGCCCCGTCCGCCAGCTGGCGCATGCGATCGGCCACGGTCGCGTGATCGTCGGGGTGGACCAACACCGTGGCCGGCTGGCCCACCAGCTGCTCGAGGGTGCCGCGCCACATCCGCAGCATGGTCTGGTTGGCGTAGATGATCTTGCCGCGGGCGTGGATGATGACGCTGTCGGGCGAGTTCTCGATGACCGCCCGGAACGACGCCGCGGTGCGGACCAGCCGCTCGACCGCCTGATCGAGATCACCCGGGCGGCGCAGGACCAACCCGATCCGGTCGCCCAGCACCCGCGCGCTGACCAGCAACACCCGCCGCTCGCCGCCGGCCGTGCGCAGCACCCGCGGGGTCGGCAGGCCGTCGACGCCGACCCGGTCGACCAGCTCGCGCTCGCGCCCGAACTCGGGCTCGAAGTACAGGTCGGTCCCCAGCATCCCGATCATCGCCGCCGCGGTGGTGTCGAGCAGCTCGGCGGCGGACGGGTTGGCGGCCTCGATGCGGCCGTCGGCGCCGACGATGATGACGCCATCGCCGAGGGCCTCGACCAGCTGCGCCGCAACGGGCCCGTCCACGGAACTCACCGGTCGATCATCCCGGAGGTTGGACCGGATGGCAATGCCCGTCTCGGGCGGCGCCGTTGACGGGGCCTGGCCCCATGCGATGACGCCACCTCGGCTGCGGTCGCGTGGTCAGGGGTGGCGCGGGCGCCGCACGACCATCGCGCGCGGCAGGTCGCCGTCGTGCTCGAGCTGGTGGAGGCGCGCGCCGGCGGCCTGGACCTCGGCCAGCTGCGCGGGCTCGTCGGCGTGGCGGTCGAGCAGCGCCGAGTACAGCTCGCGGGCCGCGTCGTCGGGAAATTCGGCGGGGTGCTCGAGCACGAACCACAGCTGGCCCAGCGCGAGCCGAAACCGCAGCGCCAGCGGCGCGTCCGACCAGTCGGGGCCAGTCGCGTACAGCGTCCGCGCCGCGCGGCGATCACCGGCCTCGGCTTGCGCCAGCAGGGCCTCGAGCGTCGCCGCGGTGGGCTCGGTGGGGGCGGGCACCTCGGCGACGACTATAGCGCGGATCGACGACCGCGGCCCCCGCTCGATCGCCGCGCGCTCAGTCGAGATCGCGGGCCACGCCGAGGGTGACCACCAGGTCCTGACGCTCGCGGCCGACCACCGGCGCGCCGGCCCCGACCTCGGCCCGCCAGGGGCCCTTGACGCGCCAGCGCGCACCGACCCGGACCGCGACGTGATCGAGCGTGACCCCGTACCACCCCGCCTGCGCGTCGAGCCCGACGTCGACCGCCAGCCATCGGACGACACGCGCGCTGGCGTCGACGCTGGCCGCCGCCGCGCCGCGGACGGTGGCGCCGGTGACGTCGGCGCCGTACCAACCCAGGAGCGCCACCCGGGCGTGCAGGCGCAGCCGGGCCCGGGCTCGCCAGGTGGCCACGCCGGCCAGCTGGACCGCGCCGGTCGAGCCGCCGAGCTGCGAGCGGGTGAACGGCAGCTCGATGGTGGTCGCCAGCGCCAACGCCAGCGGGCGCCCCGCCAGCGCGCGCTCGACGCCGACCGCGCTCGACACCAGCAGCGGCCCGTAGCTCGGCTCGATCACCTTCCACACCGCGTTCTGGAGGAACGTCAGGTCGAGCCCGCGGGCGGCCAGGCCCCACTCGACGTGGCGGCCCTCCCGCACGCGCAGCCCCACCACCGCGTCGCCGCCCAGCGTCCCGTAGAACGCCGGCGCATCGATCAGCGCCCGCCCCCGCACCGTGAGGTTCACCGCCGGGCCGAGGCACGCGGCGCGGCCCCCGTCGAAGCCGGCGTCGCGCCACGGCACCGCGATCGGATCGTCGATGGGGTCATCGCACGCCGGCCCGGCGGCGGCCGAGCCGGGCCCGGCCGCGATCACCAGCGCAGCCATCAGCGCCCGGCGTGGCCCGCTCACGGCGTGGCTCCCGGCGCGGTCCAGCCGTCGCCGGCCAGATCGATCAACAGGAAGCTGGTGAACCCGTAGGGCCAGCTGTCGGGGACGATGCGGGTCATGACGTAGCGCGGGTCGTCGGGTGCCTCGGGATCGGGTGGGTTGGCGATCGGCCCGGTGTCCTCGCCGGCCTCGACGTCGGCGCCGTCGACCCGGCCGTCGCCGTCGTTGTCGCCGGTGTCGGGCACGCCGTCGCCGTCGAGGTCGGCGTACGGCGGCGGCGGCAGGCCGGCCTCGAACACCAGCCAGTCATCGGCCGGGCCGACCAGGTCGGCCAGCGGCAGCGCGCCGCGCCACCGCACCACGCCGTCGACGCCGAACGGATCGACCGGGTTGGCCAGCGCCGACGCCAGCACCCGCTCGCCGCGCGAGGTGACGGCGCGGACCTCGGTCACCGGGATCCACGGCGCCGCCCGCACCTCGACGGTGACCACGTCACCCGGCTGCGGCACCACCGGCGCGAGCCCCAGGCCGCGCCGGGGCGCGCCCGGCGGCCCGATGGTCACCGCGATGAACACGCCGGTGCCGGCCACCACCCGCCCGGCCTTGAGCGCGCGATCGAACGCGGCCGGCGTGGTCGCGGCCAGCGCCGTGCCGGTGTCGACCCAGGTGCGGGCCCAGCCGAGCTGGCTGTCGCGCAGGCCGTGCGAGTCGCTGTTGGCGGTGCCCACCACCGGGTAGCCCGCCGAGGCCAGCGCGAACCACAGCCGGCGCGCCTTCTGCCACTCCTCGGCGCCGGCGCTGTTGCCGACCTCCATGGCGTCCCAGTCGAGGTTGGCGTGGCCGCCGGCCGGCCGTCGCACCAGGGCCGCGTTGACCGAGCCGTCGGGGGTCGCCGGCACCGGCCGCCCCGGCGCGAAGCCGATCGCCCGCAGGTAGCCCAGGTCACGGCCGAACAGCGGCTCGTCCCACGGGTGGTTGATCATGCGCACGCCGTCGGCGCCGATCAGCGGGTCCAGGCGATCGAACAGCGCGCCTGGCTCGAGCAGCTCGTCCCACGGCGCGCCGCCGCGCGGCGCCCCCGGCACCGGCGTGATGGGCCAGAAGTTGAAGTGCCCGATCACCCGCGGCAGCTCGGCCCCGGCCACGTCGAGGAACGGGATGAGCGGCGTGGTCTCCAGGCCCCCCAGCACCATGACCCGATCGCTCACGCCGAGGGCGTCGATGGTCGCCGCGTAGTCGGTGACGTAGTCGTGGTCGGTCGCGGCGATGACGTCGACGCCGGCGGCCACGAACGAGCGGACCCGGTCGGCGTCGGGCAGCCCGGAGTCGAAGCTGGCCGCGCCGTGGACGTGGAGATCGGCCGCCAGCCAGCCCGGCGGCGTGACCGCGACCGGCAAGACGTCGAGCGCGGCGCCGGTGATCTCGCCGCGGTCCAGCTGCAGCTCGACCCGCGCCACGGTGGCGTCGGGGCCGGCGCTGGCGAACAGGACGTAGCGACCGGCCGGGATCTCGACGTCGACGCCGGCCGGCGCGACCAGGACCCGGTTGCACGCAGGCGAGGCGCCGTCGGGCGGCCCCAGCCACGGCGCGCAGGCGCGCAGGCGACCGTGGAAGCGGCCCGCCGTCGCGTCCCGGGTGGCGTCGTCGGCCGGCTCGACCACCACCACCGCTTCGATCGGCGCGCCGGCGCGCGTGACGTGCAGCGTGACCATCGCGGGCGCCGGGACCGTGAGGTCGCCCAGGTCACCACCCGGCGGCACCGCCCCGCGCAGCTCGCGGCGGCCGAAGCTCCACAGCTCCCACGCCAGCGGCGCGGTCGCGGGCACCTCGACGGTGAACCGCCCCTCGGCGTCGGGCACCACCGCGGTCAGCGGCGCGGTGTCGTCGGCGCGCACCAGGAGCGACGCCCGCCGCGCGGCGCCGCCGAACGGCAGCCCGTCAGCCAGCACCCGGCCGGTGACCACCGTCGGCGCGGCACCGCCGCGGAGCTGCTGGCGGGCGTCGGCCAGGACCGCCACCGCCGCGGCCGGCCCCGAGCCGGCCCGGGTCCCGCCGCCGCCGCCCCCGGGTTCGCCGGCCGCCACCACGAACCGCTCGTACACCACGCCGCGCCCGGGCTCGACCACCTCGAGGTCGGTCCCCAGCGCCGACAGCTCGAGGTCGTTGACGCCGCGGACCTGATCGCGATCGCACGCCACCACGCCATAGCCGGGGCCATCGGGCGACGGGGCCGCCGCCGCGACGTACGGGTACGGGCGCCACAGCGCGGTGAGCTCCAGCAGGTCCAGCGTCGGCGTCAGGTACCCCTGCCCCGGCGCCGGCGCGAACGGCAGCACGCGGCGCCGGCCCCAGTGGGCGGTGTCGGCGATGACGAACACCTGGCGATCGGGCGAGCCGTTGTGCAGCTCGCTGCGCACCCGCAGGCCGGGATCGCACGGCCGCAGCTCGTAGCGGGTGGCCACCGTCACCGCCGGCCGGCCGGCCAGGTGGCCGCGGGCGATGACCGCCACGTACGCCGGCGCGCGATCGACCACCTCGAGCGAGTCGTAGGCGAAGGCGTCGTCGGGGAGCAGCCCGGCCAGCTGGTACAGGATGGTCAGATCGTCGGCCCCGCCGGCGGCCCCCAGGTCGACCAGGTTGCCGCCGGTCGGCGCCAGATCGGTCGGGGCGTCGAGCGCGCTGATCACCGCCGTCACCACGCCGTTGGACAGCGCCAGGTCGGTGGCGGCGCCCTGCCCGCGCGCCAGCGCTAGCGCCGGCGGCAGCCCGGCCACCGGGCCGACCGTCAGCAGCGGCGCCGCGCAGGTGAAGGCCAGCGGGGCGCACGGCTGGGTCGCCTCGCAGTCACCGCCGAGGCAGCTGTCACGGCCGCAGCCGTCGAGGACGAGCGCGGCGAGCACCGCCACCAGGACGACCCGGATCATCGTCGACATCCTACACGGCTTGCGGCGGCGACGGCGCCCGCGCATCCTGGCCCCCATGCGCGCCTGGCGAGTCCACGAATACGGCCGGTACCGGGACGTCCTCACCCTCGAGGAGGTGCCCGACCTGGAGCCGCCGCCCGGTGGCGTCGTGGTCGACGTGGTCGCGGCCAGCCTCAACTTCCCCGACCTCCTGGCCATCGCCGGCCAGTACCAGGTGCGCGCGCCGCTGCCCTTCTCGCCCGGCTTCGAGGCGGCCGGGGTGGTGCGCGCGGTCGGCGCCGGCAGCCGCCACCAGGTCGGCGATCGGGTCGTGGCGTTCGCGTCGTGGGGCACCTTCGCCGAGCAGGTGGCGCTGCCCGACGACGCGCTCCTGCCATGGCCCGACGGCCTGGCGCCGGCCGCCGCCGCCGCCTTCCTCATCACCTACCAGACCGGCTACGTCGGGCTGGTGCGCCGCGCCGCGCTGCGGGCCGGCGAGACGCTGCTGGTGCTGGGCGCCGCCGGCGGCACCGGCCTGGCCGCGATCCAGCTGGGCAAGGCCCTGGGCGCGCGGGTGCTGGCGGTGGCCGGCGGTCCCGACAAGGTCGCCGCGGCCGCGGCGGCCGGCGCCGACGTGGTCATCGATCACCGCGCCGCGGATCTGGTCGCGGCGGTGACCGACGCCACCGAGGGCCGCGGCGTCGACGTGGTCTACGATCCGGTCGGCGGGACCACCACCGATCGTGCGCTGAAGGTGCTGGCGTGGGAGGGGCGCCACCTGGTGATCGGGTTCGCCTCCGGCGACGTGCCCGCGGTCAAGCTCAACCGGGTGCTGCTCAAGAACATCGCGGTGGTCGGCCTCCACTGGGGCGCGTACTTCGAGCACGAGCGCCAGGTCATCGTCGACACCCACGCCGCGCTGACCGCGCTGGTCGCCGCGGGCAAGATCCAGCCGGTGGTGTCGCAGGTGCTGCCGTTCGAGGCGCTGCCCGACGGCCTGGACGCGCTGGCCACCCGCACCGCGATCGGCAACCTGGCCCTGCTGGTGCGCCCCGAAGCCGGCGGCTGATCAGGATCAGACGCGACAGGCCGGGCCCCGATTCACTCGCGGTGCGCGATCCCACGACCGCCCCGCGGCGTCGTTGCGCCGCCGTGCGCTTCCGCATACGTTCACCGCATGTCACGCAAGGTTCGTACGAGCTTCGCCGCGCCGCTGGTCTTGACCCTCGCGGTCGCGCCGGCGTGCGTGGTCCGCACCGGCAGCGCCCCGCCGCCGACCACCGGTGGCCCCAGCGGCGGCACCACCACCACGACCACGCCGCCCGGGCCGATCGTGGCGACCAACCCGCCCCCGGTCGCGGCGCCGCCGACGCAGCCCGACCCCGGCACCGCGCCGCGCATGCCGCAAGAGCAACAGACGGTGCAGCAGGGCCCCACCCCGGTGAAGCCGCTCACCACCTGGACCGTCTACCAGAACAAGACCAGCGGGCAGTGCTTCGCGGCCATCGACGTGGTGTGCAACCCCAAGGCGACTTGCAACCCACCCCCGCCCCGCGCCCTCGACGCCTGCCCGGTCGGCATGACCGCGGACAAGCCGCTCAAGATCGAGGAGCGCGCCGCCGGTTCGTGCACGCTGGTGTTCCCGGTGCCGACCAGCTGCGCGTCCAACCCGGCGTGCGACCCGCCGCGCTCGCGGACGGTCGACTGCCCGTCGTGACCGCCCCGGCGTCGGATCGCGTGCGCGCCGAATGGCGCAACCGGATCGCGGCGGAGTACGGGTCGGCCGCCATCACCCAGCACTTCGTGCTGTGGCTGATGCAGGTCGGCGCCAGCCCCGATCTCCTCGAGCTGGGCCTGGCCGTCGTCGCCGACGAGCTGGCCCACGCGGCGCTGTCGGCCGAGGTCTACGCCGCCGCGGCTGGCGCCGCGCCGCCGGCGATCGATCGCGCGACCCTGGGCCTGCCCCGACGCGACCAGGTCAGCCTCGAGCAGGACCTGCTGACCGCCGCGCTCCAGGTGTTCTGTCTCAACGAGACGGTGGCGGTGCCGCTGTTCGCCCACCTGCGCTCGACCACGACGGTGCCGGTGGCCCGGGCCGCGCTCGATCGCATCCTCGTCGACGAGGTGCGCCACCGCGACTTCGGCTGGGCCTGCCTGGACTGGGCCGCCACCACGCCGCTGGCCGAGCTGCTGCCGGCGGTGGCCGAGGTCGAGCTGCCGCGCCTGTTCGCCGAGCTCCACGCCAACTACGGCGACGCCGGGGCCGGCCCGGTCGAGCTGACCGACGCCGACCGCGCGTGGGGCCTGGCGCCGCCGGCCGACTACGCCCGCATCCTCTCCGCCACCTGGACCCGCGAGTACCAGCCCCGGTTCGCCGCCCGCGGGCTGGACGTCGCCGCCGCCTGGGCCGGCGCCGGCCAGCGTTAGCCGCGCGTTCGCATTGCCCGTGCCGGCGCGGCGTCTATGATGCGCGCCACGCCGATGCGCACGAAGCGAGGCCTCTCATGAAGATCTTCCTGACCGGCGCCGGTGGCCAGATCGGCAGCGACCTCGTCACTGCCCTGGTGGCCCAGGGCCACGCGGTGGTCGCCAGCGACCTGACGCCGCGGGCCTCGACGCCGACGGTGGCCTGGGTCCCGCTCGACGTCACCGACGCCGCGGCGGTCGATCACGCCATCGCCGCCGCGGCCCCCGACGTGGTCTACCACCTGGCCGCGATCCTGTCGGCCACCGGCGAGAAGAACCCCGCCCTGGCCTACGCGGTCAACCAGACCGGCACGTGGAACGTGCTCGAGGCGTGCCGCACCCGCGGGGTCCGGCAGCTGATGTTCTGCTCGTCGATCGCGGTGTTCGGGCCGGGGCTGCCCGACCCGACCCCCGACGACGTCGGCCTGCGCCCGACCACCATGTACGGCGTGACCAAGGCCGCCGGCGAGATGCTGTGCGAGTACTACGCGCGCCGCTACGACCTCGACTGCCGCGGCGTGCGCTTCCCTGGCCTCATCAGCGCCAGCCTGCCCGGAGGCGGCTCGACCGACTACGCGCTGTTCATGTACGTCGACGGGGTGCGGGTCGGGGCCTACCAGGCGTTCGCGCGGGCCGACACCCGGGTGCCGCTCATGTACATGCCCGATGGCGTGCGCGCCTTGCTCGAGCTGGCGGCGGCGCCGCGGGCCAGCCTGACCCGCGCCATCTACAACATCGCCGCCTTCTCGCCGCGCGCCGACCAGATCGCGGCCTCGGTGGCGCGGGCCGTCCCCGGGGTCACCATCACCTACCAACCCGACCCGCTGCGCCAGGGCATCCTCGACTCCTGGCCGCGCGCCCTCGACGACGCCGCCGCTCGACGCGACTGGGGCTGGGCGCCGCGCTACACCCTCGACGAGATGACCGACGAGCTGATCCCGCAGATCCGCGCGCTGCTCGGCGCCGGCGCCCGGCTCGCGCACTGAGCCGGGACCGCCCCGGCCGATCGCCCGCGTCGCCAGACCCGGCGCGACCGTCGCGCGTCCAACGCTGGATGCGCACGCCCGCCACCCTGGCCCTCGCCACCGCCGCCGCCCTCGCGCTCCACGCCGCCGCCCCCGCGCACGCCTGCCCGGGCCGGCCCCCGACCGTCGACACCCTGACCCTGCTGACGGCCCCCGGCGCGACCATCCCCGCCGACGGGGCGCTGCTGGTGCAGCGCGGCCACGCCATGGACCACGACGGGACCGGGGCCGGCGCCGCCTGGACGATCCGGCGCGCCGACGGGGCCGCGGTGGCCGTCACCGTCGAGGCCCTGGGCGGCGGCGTCGAGCGCTGGGTCCTCGCGCCGACCGCGCGCGGCCGCCTGGAGATCGTCGACGCCAGCGGCGCCAGCGTCGGCACCGTCGAGCGGACCGCCCAGCGCGGGGCCCGGCTGGCCGGCCCCCGCGCGCGCGCCCTGACCTCGACCATCACCGCCCGCGTGAGCCGTTCGTTCCCCGGCGTGCCGGGCGGGACCACGGCGCTGACGCTGGCGCGCCCGGCGCCCGCCGGCGTCCGCTACCTGGCCGTGGCGCTGGTGGACGCCGGCGGCTATCCCCAGGCGGCGTGGCCGGCGGCGCCAGGCCAGCAGCGGTTCGCGTCCACCACCTACGCGCACAAGAGCTGCGCCGGCAACGGCGTCTCGCCGCTCGTCGCTGGCCAGCGGGTCGAGCTGAGCTGGGTCGACGAGTTCGGCCGGCGCTCGCGGCCGGCCCGCGCCACGGTCGGGCTGGGGGCCACGCCACCGGGCACGCCGTGACCGCGTTCACGCCGCCGACGCGACCAGCTGGCGCAGCATCAGCAAGCCCTCGGGCCAGTCACCGTGGCCTGACGCGACGTTGAGGTGCCCCGCCCCCGGCACGACGTCGAGGTCGCTGCCCCACGCAGCCGCCAGGCGCGCGGCCCGCGCGGCGGAGATGTACGGGTCGTTGTCCGACACGATCAGCTTGCTGGGGAACGGCAGCCGCCGCTGTGGGATCGGCCCGAAGCTGCGCAGCTCGGCGGTGGTGCCGGGCGCGTCGAGGTCAGGCGGCGCCACCAAGAGGGCGCCGGCCACCAGGCGCGGGCAGACCTCGGCCCACGCCGCGACCGCGATGCACCCGAGCGAGTGGGCGATGAGCACCGGCGGCTGCCCCACGTCGCGGGTGGTCGCCGCCACCGTGCGCTCGATCGCGGCGATCCACGGCCCGCGCTCGGGCGAGAACCAGTCGGGCATCTCGACGCGCCGCGCGCCGCGGAGCTGCGCCTGCCAGCGGGTCTGCCAGTGATCGGGGCCTGAACCGCCCCAGCCGGGGACGAAGATGCGCGGTCGCATGACCATCTGCTATCACGGACGCATGTCCGCCGCAAGCTCAGTCGGGCGTGGCGCTGGTCCCCGCCACCACCAGGGCCTGCATCGCGCCCGCGAGGTGGGCCAGGAGCGCCGCGTCGTCGACCTCGCCGGCCGCGTCGAGCCGGCCGCGGTTGAACACGTGGGCGCCGCCGTCGACCAGCGGCAGGCTCATCGTGCGCAGCACCTCGGCGAACTGGGCGTGGGCGTGGACCGCGCCGGCCGGCGACGCGCACACCAGCAGCACCGGCTTGCCGAGCGGCTCGAGCGCGGACACCAGCCAGTCGAGCGCGTTCTTGAGCGCGCCGGGCATCCCGTGTGCGTACTCGGGGCTCACCACCGCCAGCGCCTGGGCCCGACCGACCGCGGCCCGCAGCGCCACCACCGCGTCCGGCGGCGCGTCGTCGAGGTCGGGGCAAAACGCCGGTAGCGCCGCTAGGTCGCCGTAGATCTCGACGGCCACGCCGGCCGGGGCGACCCGCCCCAGCGCCCGGGCCAGGGCGGTCGTCGACGACGAGGCCCGCAGACTGCCGACCAGCGCGAACACCTGCATCACGCCAGCGTGCCCGCGATCGCCCGGCCTGCCCAGCCCTGCGCCGATCCCGGGGCCACCGAGGTCAGCGCACCAGCGGCGCCGCGGCCGCGGCCCGGAGCCCGGCCCGGTGGCGCGCGTAGGCCACCGCGCTGGCGACCGTGCCGACCAGCGCGACCAGCGCGCCGATCGGCATCAGGTAGGCGCCGCCACGCAGCGAGATCATCGGCCGGCCCAGCTCGGCGTTGGCCTCGACCGCGACCCGGGCCAGCACCAGGTAGACCCCCACCGCGATGGCCGCCACCACCACCGCCACGATCACCGCGCCCGCCACCCGGGCCCGGGTCGAGGTCACGCCCAGGCCGTACACCAGGACCAGCAAGATCACGCAGGCCCCGACCAGGCTCCACATCGTGACCGCGACGATGGTGCCGACGGTCTTCACGTCGTCGTCGTGGAGCTGGTCGAGCGTGGAGAGCGCGTCCTGCACGTCGGCGGCGTGGCCGGCGACGCGCCCCGGCAGCTTGGGCGCGACCTTGTCGAGCACTCGCTCGCCGACCCGCTTGGCGGCGCTGGCGTGGTAGCTGGCGAGGAACTGGCGCGCGGCGTCGGTGCTCTTGCCGAGCTGGTACAGCGACCGGGTGCGGGTGAGCCGGGACAACGGGCCGCCCGGATCGAGCTGCCCGGCCGGCGCGAACACCCCGGACAGGCACAGGGCCACGCCGGCCAGCGCGATGAGGAGCGTGATGCGCACGCCCCGATCCTGGGCCAGGAGCCGTCCCAGTCCAAGCGCGACCGCGCCCGATCGCACCGGCCCGGGGCCGGCGTATAACCGCCGCCATGTACACCGCCGCCAAGGACGTGTTCGCCGCTGCCCTCGCCGAGATCGAAGCCGCCGGCCTGTGGAAGCACGAGCGCATCATCGCCTCGCCCCAGGCCGCGCACATCACCGCCGGCGGCCGCGCGGTGGTGAACTTTTGCGCCAACAACTACCTGGGCCTGTCGTCGCACCCGACCGTCATCGCCGCGGCCCGGGCGGCCCTCGACGAGCGCGGCTACGGCCTGTCGAGCGTGCGCTTCATCTGCGGCACCCAGGACCGCCACAAGGAGCTGGAGGCCGCGGTGTCGCGCTTCCTCGGCACCGACGACACGATCCTGTACGGCTCGTGCTTCGACGCCAACGGCGGCCTGTTCGAGACCCTGCTGGGCGAGGACGACGCCATCATCTCCGACGCCCTCAACCACGCGTCGATCATCGACGGCATCCGCCTGTGCAAGGCCGAGCGTCACCGCTACGCCCACGACGACCTGGCCGAGCTCGAGGCCAAGCTCGCCGCCACCGCGGGCAAGCGGGTGCGGATGATCGCCACCGACGGCGTGTTCTCGATGGACGGCGACATCGCCCGCCTCGACGCCATCTGCGACCTGGCCGACCGCTACCAGGCGCTGGTCATGGTCGACGACAGCCACGCCACCGGCTTCGTCGGCGCCACCGGGCGCGGCACCGCCGAGCACCGCGGCTGCATGGACCGCGTCGACGTCTACACCTCGACCCTGGGCAAGGCCCTGGGCGGCGCCTCGGGCGGCTTCACCAGCGGCAAGCGCGAGATCATCGACCTGCTGCGCAACCGCAGCCGGCCGTACCTGTTCTCCAACACCCTGGCGCCGCCGATCGTCGCCGGCAGCCTGGCCGCGCTGGCGCTGATCAGCGACTCGACCGCGCTGCGCGACCGGCTCGAGCACAACACCACCCGGTTCCGCGCCGGGATGACCGCCGCCGGGCTGGCCATCCGCCCGGGCACCCACCCGATCGTCCCGGTGATGCTGGGTGACGCCCGCCTGGCCAACGCCATGGCGACCCGCCTGCTCGAGCTCGGCATCTACGTCATCGGCTTCTCGTTCCCGGTGGTGCCCAAGGGCGCCGCCCGCATCCGGGTCCAGCTGTCGGCGGCGCACTCCGACGAGGACGTCGACCGCGCGATCGCCGCCTTCGCCGAGGTCGGCGCCGAGCTGGGCGTGCTGGGCGCCGGCGCCTGACCGACGCGCGCCAGCGTCAGAAGCGCCCGCCCAGCGACACCAGCTGGACCGGGGCGCTGGGAGCGTCCTCGTACGCCACCACCGCGCCGTCGACCGCCTGGGCCACCACCGCCCCGGCCACGACGCCGATGACCGTCGAGCCGAGGCACCGCAGGAAGCCGGTGCGGTCGACGCACAGCGCGCTGCCGACCAGGCCCCCGACCAGCGGCCCGCCCACGCGCATCGCCACGCTGACGCCACCGCGCCCCCAGTTGCCATGCGCCGCGTGCACCAGCGGCGGGCCGAGCGCGTAGACCGCCAGGCCGACCGTCGCCACGGCCACGCCGTGGCGGCCCTCGACGAGCCCCCCGACCATCGTCACGTCGGCCACCGCGTCGACGCCCAGCGTCTGCCAGCCGTACCAGGTCCCCCGGTCGGCCCGGCTGGGGGTGGCCGCGACGCCGAGGCCTCCGACGAGCACGACCAGCGTGACCAGGCGGCGCATCGTCGCATCGTAGCACCGCCGGCTGGCCGCCCTCGCGCGGCGTGATACATCGTGCGGGTGACCGCCGATCAGATCGCCGCCAAGCTCCGCGCCGCGCTGCCCGACGCCCAGGTCGACCTGACCGACCTGACCGGCACGTCGGACCACTGGCAGGTGCGGATCGTTTCGAGCGCGTTCGCGGGCAAGTCGCTCATGCAGCGTCACCGGGTGGTCAACGGCATCCTGGCCGAGGAGCTCAAGGGCCCGATCCACGCGCTGACCATGGACGTGCTGGCTCCCGATGAGGCCGCCGCCCAGACCTCGACGTGAGGTGCCGTTGTGCGGTCGTGTAGGGTGACGCGCGGTCACCGCCCGACGACGATCGCCCCGGCGTTTTCCTGATTTTCAGCGCGCATTCGTGACGGGTGCGTGCCACCATGATGTCGCGACGAGGCGCGTCATGACGCAACCGATCGATCCATCGGCCCCGCTCTCCCAGGAGCAGTTCGGCCCCTACGTCGTGTTCGAGCGACTGGGGGTCGGCGGCATGGCCACGGTCCATCGCGCCAAGCAGCACGGCATCGAGGGGATCGAGCGGGTGGTCGCGCTCAAGCGGCTGCTGCCGCACCTGGCCGAAGACGCCACCTTCATCAAGTCGTTCGTCCGCGAGGCCAAGCTGGCGTTGATGCTCCAGCACGCCAACGTGGTCCAGCTGTTCGAGCTGGGTCGGGTCGCCGGCGTCTACTTCATCGCGATGGAGTACATCGACGGGCGCGACATCCGGCGCATCCTGCGCCAGGCCCGCAAGGTGTCGGGCCCGCCGACCATCAACGTCACCATCTCGCTGCTGATCCAGGCCTGCGAGGCGCTCGAGTACGCCCACACCAAGTGCACCGAGGACGGCGAACCGCTGGGCCTGGTCCACCGCGACGTGTCGCCGTCGAACCTGATGGTCACCCGGTCGGGGCACCTCAAGGTCATCGACTTCGGCATCGCCAAGGCCCAGTCCCAGCAGCTGCGGACCCAGACCGGTCGGGTCAAGGGCAAGCTGGCCTACATGGCGCCCGAGGCCATCGCCGGCAAGGAGCTCGACGCCCGCTCCGACCTGTTCTCGATGGGCGTGATCGCTCACGAGCTGCTCACCGCGCGGCCGCTGTTCGCGTCGAAGAACGAGTACCAGACGCTGCTGAACGTGCAGAAGTCGGACATCTTGCCGCCGTCGGCGTTCAACCAGGCGGTGCCCCCCGAGCTCGACGCCATCGTGCTGCGCGCGCTGGCCCGGGACCCCGACCACCGCTACGGCTCGGCGGCCGAGCTGCGCGACGACCTGCACGCGGTCCGCATCCGCTACCAGCTGTCTGCCACCAACCGCGAGGTGCAGGCCTGGTGCGACTGGGCGTTCGGCCTCGAGGCGCCCGGCGGCAACTTCAGCGGCGCGGTGGTGACCGACTCGCTGGCCGGGGCCCGGTCGCCGGTGAGCGGCCGCACGCCGCTGCCGGCGGCGGTGCGCGCGCCGTCGCAGCCCGGCATCCCCCCGGTGCCCCGGCGCCGCACCGACGAGATCCGCGCGGCGACCGGGGACGACGACGAGGCCGCCGACGTCGCGTGGGGCGGCGGCCAGGAGCACGACTCGGGGCAGCCGGTGGTGGTCGACGACGTCCCCGACTACGCGCGCCACCCGGCGGCCGCGGCCAGCCTGGGCACGATCACCGACGAGGCTGACGGCGCCGACTCGGCCACGCTCATCGGGATGATGGCGCCGGCCGCGCACGCCGCGCCCTCGACCTTCCCCCACGGCTCCAGCGCCGACGCGGTGCCGCGCCGACGCGCCACCGGCACCAGCGGCGCGGTGGCGGTCCCGCTCGACGAGGTCGGCGACGTCACCGCGCGCAACCCGCGCGCGTCCAGCCCGGAGCTCGGCGGCAGCGCGTTCGGCGCGAACCTGGTCGAGGCCCGCCGCGGCTCCGGTGCCAAGATCGCCCTGGGCCTCGCGGTCGTGGCCGGCCTCGGGGTCGCCGGCTACCTCGCGTTCGGTCGCGGCACGCCGAAGCCGACCTCGCCCAGCACGCCCGAGGTGACCGCGGCGCCCCCCGGCACCCTCAAGTTCATCGTCGAGCCCGAGGACGCCCAGATCAAGATCGCCGGTGTCGAGCCCCACGGCGGCTCGCCGTGGACCATCCAGCTCGACCCCGGGGTGGTGCAGGTCAAGGTCAGCCGCGCCGAGTACGTGTCGTGGGAGACCTCGATCGAGCTGTCGTCGGCCGAGACCCAGACCGTGCGGGTGGTGCTGGCCCCGGCGCCGGCCGGGCCCGAGGCCACGATGGCGTCGCTGTCGCTCGACTCGGACCCGCCGGGCCTGACCGTGTTGCTCGACGGGCACGAGCTGCCCGACAAGACCCCGATCAAGATGCCGATCGATCCCGGCACCCACCTGGTGGCGCTGCGGCAGTCGGGCGAGATCTTGTGGCGGCAACGGTTCGTCGCCGAGGAGCGCACCGCCTACGAGTTCGCCCCGTCGATGAGCGAGGTCAAGCGCCGCGAGCGCGAGGCCCGCGAGGCCCAGGACGCCACCGCCAGCCGGACGCCGCCGACCCGGGTCGCCCAGCCGCCACCACCACCGCCACCACCGCCGCCCGGGCCGGGCAGCACGGTGACGCCGCCGGGCGCGGGCAGCGCCCCCAAGGTCACCACCGCGCCCAAGCCGGCGGTGCCCGAGGCGCCCGTCGCCGGCACCGCCCCGGTGGTCGCGCCGCCGATCGACGCCGGCGTGGTGAAGCCGCCGGTGGTCGTCAAGGCGCCGCCGCCGCCGGTCGTGACCAAGCCGGTGGTGGTGCCGCCCAACGCGGTCCGCCGCACCGCCGGCGATCTGCCGCGCATCACCACCATCGCCCGCCCGGGCCAGACCGTGCCGTCGTCGGTCAGCGCCAAGATCTGCATCGACACCAGCGGCGGCGTGACCAGCGCCAGCGTCATCAACAAGGTGTCCGATGACGTGGGGGCCAAGCTGACCCAGGCGATCCGCAGCTGGCGCTTCACGACCTACAAGCAAAACGGCATCGCGGTGCCGGCGTGCTTCGTCAACACCTTCGCGCTGGCGCGCTGACCGGCGGCGCTTGCCGTCGGGTCGCGCCGACGGCGTGGCCACGCCGCGCGGCCGGGGGTATAACCTCGCCATGAACCGCCTCGCCGTCGTCGCCACGGTCGCCCTCGCGCTGGCTGCTTGCAAGAAGGACGCGCCGCGCGCCGGCGCGGCCGCCGCGCCCGCCACCTCGGGCACGGTCGCCGCCGACGGCACCCGCACCGTACCGGTCGCGGTCAAGAAGGCGGGCTACGAGCCCGCGGCGCTCCAGGCCAAGGCCAACGAGCACTTGATCTTGCGCTTCACCCGGGTCGAGGCCACCGAGTGCGGGGCCCAAGTGAAGGTCGGTGACGGCAAGCTGTACGACCTGCCGATGAACCAGCCGGTCGACGTCGCGGTGACCGCGCCGGCCTCGGGCAAGATCACCTTCGCGTGCGGCATGGACATGATGACCGGCCAGGTCATCGTCGACGGCTGAGGCCGCGCCCGCCGCCCGCCCACGTTCACCCCGGGAACAGCGCGCGCTCGATGATCGCGCCCAGCGCCCGCCGGGCCGCGGTCGGCTCGACCGACGGCGGGCCGTGGAGCCCGGCCAGCGCCGCCGCCGTCTCGACCGCGGCGACGTAGAGCACCCAGGCGGTGGCCGCGGGGTCAGGCACGGTGGTGCGCGGCGTGATGGCCGCGACCAGCTCGGTCAGGCGCTGGCGGCCCAGATCGTCGAACGCCTGCCGCAGCCGCGCCACGTCGGGGTCACGCAGCGACATCTCGACGAACACCCGCTGCAGCGCCGGGAACTGGGCCACGTGGGCGCACAGCACGTCGACCGCCTCGGCGATGGTGGCCCGCCGGGCCATGCCGACGAAGCGATCCGGCGTGAGCCCGGCCAGGATCCGCTGGTACCCGGCCGCCAGGTGACGCCGCGACACCTCGACGAAGACCTGCTTCTTATCGTCGAAGTACCGGTAGAACGAGCCGACCGACACGTCGGCCCGCCGGGCGATGTCGGGCGTGCCGGTGGCGTCGTAGCCGGCATCGGCGAACGCCTCGGTCGCGGCCTCGACCAGGGCCTCGTAGGTGCGGCGGGCCCGGGCCTGGGCGAACTGCGGCGCCCGCGGATCGGCGAACAGCGAGGCGGCCGCGGCGACCGGGGAGCGCGAGGCGGCGCGGGCCATGGGCTCTTCAGTTTCGCCTTGACGAGGCCCGGGGCCAAGCCCAAACTGAAATAGAATTCACTTTTGGAGAACCCCATGGTCGCCCCCGTGCTCACGTCCGCGGCAGTGTCCGCGCCCTCGCTCGAGACCCTCGAGACCCTCCTGAACGTGACGTACACCTGGGGCTACCAGGACACCCGCGCCAAGCTGCGCGACCTGTACGACAAGGCGACCCGGGCCCAGTGGCAGTCCGAGCTGGTCCTGCCGTGGCACCTGTCGCCCGACCTCGAGGCGCCGATGGGGCCGCCCGAGCTGATGCCCTTGTTCGGCTCGGACATCTGGAACCGGCTCGACGCCCGCGCGCAGACCGCCATCAACCTCGAGACCTCGGCCTGGACGCTGTCGCAGTTCCTCCACGGCGAGCAGGGCGCGCTCCTGGCGGCGGCCCAGCTGGTCGACTCGGTCACCGATCTGGACTCCAAGCTGTACGGCGCCACCCAGGTGGTCGACGAGGCCCGCCACGTCGACGTCTACAACCGCTACCTGCACGAGAAGATCGGCTTCGCCTACCCGGTCAACCCGCACCTGAAGACGCTGCTCGACATGATCCTCAAGGACAGCCGGTGGGACATGAAGTTCCTCGGCATGCAGATCATGGTCGAGGGCCTGGCGCTGGCGGCGTTCGCGATGATCCGCATGAACACCCCGGATCCGTTGCTGCGCGAGCTGACGGCGTACGTGATGGGCGACGAGGCCCGCCACGTCGCGTTCGGCGTGCTGTCCCTGCGCGACTACTACCGCGAGCAGCCCGAGGCGGTGCGGCGCGAGCGCGAGGACTTTGTCTTCGAGGCAGCCCGCTTGATGCGCGACCGGTTCCTGTTCCAGGAGGTGTGGGAGAAGACCGGGCTGCCGGTGGCCGCGTGCATGGAGATCGCGCTCCACAACCAGGGCCAGGTCATGTTCCGCCAGCTGTTGTTCGCCAAGATCGTGCCGGCCATCAAGAAGATGGACCTGCTGTCGGATCGCCAGCGGGCCCGGTTCGCCGAGCTGGGCATCCTGCAGTTCGAGCACGCGCCCGATCCGTTCGAGGAGCTCGAGCGCGAAGAGGCCGCCGCCGGCCGCCGCGCCAACACCTGAGCCGGGACGTCCGCGTCGGTCACGCACGCGGACCGGCTGTCGGCAGGTTCGAGCTCGGTCGGGGGCGGATCGGGGCCGCGCCGCCCGTAGATCGGCGTGCGACCGGGCCGTGCGGTTGACAGGCCGGCGTGGGCGCGGGCAGATAGGGGTGGCGCGTGCCGCGGACATCGCGGCGTCACCTGGTCGGGTCATGGGCAGCGCGCCAGTCCGCGGCGCGTGGATTGGTCCGCGCGATCGCATGGGTTGCCCCGTGGCCGAGGAGATTCCGATGGAGATGTTCAGCGTCGACTGGTTCAAAGCACAGGCCGACACCTACGTGGTGCCGTTCGCGATCCGGATCGTGGTGGCCTTGGCGGTGTTCGTGGTCGGTCGGATGGTGGCCCGGGTCGTCGTCGGGCTGGCCCGCACGGTCATGACCCGGGCCAAGCTGGAGGAGTCGCTGGTCAAGTTCCTGTGCGACCTGCTCAACGCGGTGCTGATCATGATCATCGTGATCGCCTCGCTCCAGCAGCTGGGCGTCGAGACCACCGCTGCGGTGGCGGTGCTGGGCGCGGCCGGCCTGGCCGTCGGCCTGGCCCTGCAGGGCTCGCTCGGCAACTTCGCGTCGGGGGTGATGCTGATCGGCTTCCGCCCGTACAAGGTGGGCGATCTGGTACGGGTGGCCGGCGAGACCGGCGTGGTGCGGGCGATCCGGGTGTTCAACACCGAGCTGCTGACGCCCGACAACCGCAAGATCATCGTGCCCAACGGCCAGGTCACCGGCGGCGTCATCGAGAACATGACCGACCAGCCGATCCGCCGGGTCGACATGGTCATCGGCATCGGCTACGGCGACGACATCGCCAAGGCCAAGCAGGTGATGCTCGACGTGGTCACCGCCCACGCCAAGGTCCTGGCCGAGCCGGCGCCCAAGATCGCCGTCACCGCGCTGGGCGACTCCAGCGTCGATCTGGTGGTGCGGCCGTGGTGCAACACCGCCGACTACTGGGACGTGCACTTCGATCTGCACGAGCAGATCAAGCTCGCGCTCGACGCCAACGCCATCTCGATCCCGTTCCCGCAGCGGGACGTGCACCTGATCCAGGCCAAGCCGGCGGCGTGACCCCCGCCGATCACGGCCGGCCCAGGCCGTAGGCCTTCATCTTGGCGTAGATGCTGGCGCGGCTGATGCCCAGCAGGCGCGCGGCCCGGGCCGGCGACTGCCCGGCCTCGGCCAGGGCCTCGGCGATGGCAGCCCGCTCGACCGCGTGGGCGGCGTCGTCGACGATGTCCTTGAGCGTGCGCCCCGGCGCCAGCCCGGCGCTGGCCCGGGCCGGCGCGGCCCCGCCCGTCGGGGTCAGCCCGGCCAGGTCGAGATCGGTGGCCCGGATGCGCTCGCCGTCGCACAAGATGGCAGCGCGCGACAGCACGTTCTCGAGCTCGCGGATGTTGCCGGGCCAGGGATAGCTCATCAGCCGGGCCAGCGCGTCCTGGGTGATGGCGCTCGGGTAGCGGGCGGCCGTCGACGAGGTCTTGGCCGCGCCGCGCCGCCGGGCCAGGATGTGGGCCGTCAGGGCCGGGATGTCCTCGCGGCGCTCGCGCAGCGGCGGCACCTGGATCGGCACCACCGCGAGGCGCCAGTACAGGTCCTCGCGGAACTCGCCGCGCGCCACCAGCGCCTTCAAGTCCTTGTTGGTCGCCGCCACCACCCGCACGTCGATCGCCACCACGTGGTCGCCGCCGACCGGCTTGATCTCGCGCTCCTGCAGCACCCGCAGCAGCTTGTTCTGCACGCTGGGCGCGATGTCGCCGATCTCGTCGAGGAAGATGGTGCCCTGGTGGGCCTCGCGGAACAGCCCGCGGCGGGCCCGGCCGGCCCCGGTGAACGCGCCCTTCTCGTGGCCGAACAGCTCGGCCTCCAAGAGCGACGGCGCCAGCGCCGAGCAGTCGAAGGCGACGAACGGGGCCTGGGCCCGCGGCCCGATCCGATGCAGCGTGCGCGCCAGCAGCTCCTTGCCGGTGCCGCTCTCGCCCAGGATGAGCACGGTGGCGTCGGCCGCCGCCACCCGCTCGACCAGGCCCAGGAGCGCGCGCATCGGCGCCGACTGGCCCACGATCTCGCCCAGCCCGCGGGCGCGGTCGACCTCGCGCCGCAGGCGCTGGACCTCGCGCGCCAGCGAGCCGTGGGCCACCGCCCGGGTCACCGCCGCGCGCAGCTCGGCCGCCGCCGCCGACTTGCGCACCACGTCGACCGCGCCGCCGCGCATGACCGCGACCGTGGCGGCCACCGTCGGCGCCGCGGCAAGCGCGATGATCGGCACCTCGGGCGCCGCGCCGTGCAGCCGCTCGATCGGGGCGTCGCCGTCGGGCCCGACCTCGACCAGCACCACGTCGAACGGGACGTCGAGCAGCTGGGCCGCGGCCGCGGTCGCGTCGCCGGCCGCGGTGACCTGGTAGTCGTCGCCCAGCTGGAGCGCCACCAGCCGGGCGATGTGCGGCTCAGCGTCGACCACCAGCACCTGGCTGCGGGGCCGGCTCACCTGGCCTCGCGGTCGGCCAGCGGCGGCAGCTCGATGGTCGCGGTGGTGCCCTGGCCCGGGCTCGACGTGAACGTCAGCGTGCCGCCGTGGTCCTGCACGATGCGACGGCAGATGCCGACGCCGAGGCCCGACCCGCGCGCGCCCCGGGTGGTGAAGAACGGCTCGCCCAGCCGCGCCACCACCTCGGCCGGCATGCCGACGCCGTGGTCGCGCACGATGATCTGGCTGCCGCCGGCGGCGGTCTCGGCCACCCGGACCTCGACCGCCTGCCCCGGCGCCGAGGCCAGAGCCGCGTTGTGCACCAGGTTGATGACGACCTGGGCCAGCTTGCCGCGGTGGGCCAGGCCCAGCGGGTGGCCGGCGGTGGTGCCGGTGACCTGCCGCCGCCGCACGTCGGGGTCGTGGCGCAAAAGCGCCAGCGCGTCCGCCACCACCGCCGCCACGTCGACCGGCTCGCGCGCCAGCTCGCCGTCGGCGCCGCCGGCGAAGTCGCGGATGGCGTCGACCATCGCCAGGAGTCGCCGCTGGGCCCCGACGATCACGTCGGCCAGCTCGACCAGCTCGGGATCCGCGGCGACCCGCGCCTTGAGCGCCTCGGCGTAGCCGACCAGCGCCAGCTGCTGGCCCAGCTCGTGGGCGATGCCCGACACCACCCGGCCGACCGCCGCCAGCTGCTCGGCGACGACCAGCCGCTCGGTGGCCGTGGCCAGCTCGGTCGAGGTGGAGGCCAGCGCGGCGGTCACCTGGGCGGCCTGCCCCTCGCTCGACGCCAACGCGCGCTGGTGGGCCGCCAGCTCGACCTGGAGCGTGGCGACGGTGCGCCGCAGCGCGGCCTGCTCGATGGCCGCGGTCAGCCGCGGCAGCAGCTCACCGGGCACCACCGGCCGCGCCACCACCGCCAGCGGGCCGACCTCGGCCGCGGCCTGGGCGCGCGCATCACCGTCGGCCGCTTCCACGACCACCAGCACCGCGCGGTGGCGATCGTCGGCCCGGGCGGTCGCGACCAGGTCGGCCAGCGGGGTGCCGCCGAAGCCGAGCCCGATGATGGCGGCGCTCGTGCCGGCGCTCGAGGCCCAGCGGGCCGGCGCGGTCACCAGCTGTGCGGACAGGCCCGGAAACTCGGTGACCAGGTCCGCGATGTGCCGCCCCTGGAGCGGGTCATCATCGAGGATCAAGACGAGCGTCATCGTGTCCAGCGGGGTCGGACAAAGGTGTCCACAACGCTGGACAGTGTACAGCAGACGAGACGCCCTGTCGCCACAAGATCAACCTAAGCATTCAGGATTGCTTGGTCTTGATTCTGGAACAGTCCTTGCGCTGCCCTCGTGTGAACCCACACAGGAGACGCACCATGAACGCCCGCACGCTGGACACGCCCCGACTCGATGCCGAGGCGAGGTCCTATGCTCTGGCGATCGCCCTCCGCTTCGTGAAGGACGACGTCACCGCGGCCGATGACATCGCGCAAGACGCGATGCTGCTCGCCCACCGCCACCTGGCGTCGTACCGCGGCGACGCCCGCTTCTCGACCTGGCTGTACCGGGTCACCACCACCGCCGCGCTCATGCACCTGCGGCGCAAGCGCCGCCGCGCCGGCGAGCTGTTGGCGCCGGCCGGCGACGACGGGCGGTGGGTCGAGGCGCTCGAGGCCCGCGACGCCTCGCCCGAGCGCGCCGCCGCCGCCAACCAGACCTGGGGCCGCGCCTGCGCCGGCGTCGACCGTCTCGGCCCGCGCTACCGCGAGGTGTTCGCGCTCCGCTACGGCCTGGGCCTGTCGGAGCGCGAGGTGGCGCGCCGGACCGGCCTGTCGATGGCGACGGTCAAGACCCGCGCGCACCGCGCCAAGCTGGCGGCCCGTCGGGCGTGCGCCGACGAGCCCGCGCCACGGCTCCCGGCTCGCCCGGCCTGCTGACCGCGCGTCGCCGGCGTGCAGCGCGGCCGCGGCCGGGTCGACCTCGACCGCAGCGGGTGACGCGCGCCGACGACCTGCCGCCCGGGCGTGGCCCGCCGGTACCTGCTACCGTGCGCCGGTGCGCCACAAGGTCGATCGCAGCGACGTCGCCGCCGAGCTGTTGCCGGGGGCGCCGATCGAGCTGCTCCAGGACCTGCACCTCCTGACCCGGGCCGGCGATCTCAACGCCGACGCCCGCCGCAAGCTCAAGCAGATCCGCCACCTGCTGACGCTCCTGGGCCCGGCCCTCGACGATCTGCTCGTCCGGTTTCCGGACGTCGCCACCGTGGTCGACTGCGGCGCCGGCAAGAGCTACCTGGGCTTCCTGATGTACGTGGCGCGGCTGGCGGCGACCCAGGCCCGGGTGGTGTCGATCGAGGCCCGGCCCGAGCTGGTGGCGGCCGGGGCCGCGCGGGCCGCCCGCTTCGGCTGCGCCCGGATGACCTTCGTCGAGGGCACCATCGCCGCGGCGCCGCTGCCGGAGCGGGTCCACCTGGTCACCGCCCTGCACGCGTGCGACACCGCCACCGACGAGGCGCTGGTCCGCGGCATCAGCGCGGGCGCCGACTGGATCGCGGTGGTGCCGTGCTGCCAGGCCGAGGTCGCGCGCCAGCTGGGCGAGCGCCGCGCCGCCGATCCGCTCCTGGGCGCCTTGTCGGCCCACGCCTGGCACCGGCGCGAGTTCGGCTCGCACCTGACCAACGTCGTGCGCGCGCTGGCCCTCGAGGCCAACGGCTACCAGGTGACCGTCACCGAGCTGGCCGGCTGGGAGCACGCGCTCAAGAACGAGCTCATCATCGCGCGCCGGGTGCAGAAGTTCGACCGCGCCGCCCAGGCCCGCCTCGACGAACTGTGCGCCCGCTTCGGCATCGCCCCCGCCGTGGTGCGCGGCCTGGCCGCGGCCCGGTCTGGCGAGGTCCAAAGCGTCGACGTACCAGGCGACCTCTGACAAGCGACGTCCCCGGCGTTGCCTTGCCGAGCCTCGCCCACCCACCAGGGTGATTGAAGTGAGACATTGTGCGTGTATGATCGGACCATGCGTACATGGTGGCAGGTAGTCGCGACGGCGCTCGTGTTCGGTTGTGGGTCCGGAGGCTCGTGGAGCGACCGGGATGCGAGTGCGAGTGTCGACGCAGCGATCGACGCGCCGGCGCTTCCGCAGTTCCAGTTCGTAACCAGCGAGATGAGGCTTCCGACGACGCACGCCGAGGCGAGTGAGTTCGCTGTCGATGTCGACGGTGATGCAACCAACGACAATCAGATGGCACTCTTCATGGTGTCCTTCCGCTCGTTGACGAACGACGCGATCACGTCGATGTCGTCCACGTTGGTGAGCCGCGGTGAGCTGGTACTCTTGGTTGATCTGCGGACAGAAGGCCTCGTCGGGGTGACCGGCCCGGCCACCGTCTGGATAGGGCCCGGCACCAACCCGCGCCCGGCGCCCTGCTCGATCCCCAGCTGCGGCGCACACCTGACCGGCACCGGCGTGTTCGACGTGACGCCGACGACACCGCCGCTGCAGGGTACGATCGACGACGGACGCGTGGTCGTCGGCCCCGGGCGCTTCGTGCTGCCGTATCCCATCGGCGACCGCGTCGTTTTTCTACCGATTCGGCGGGGCCGCCTCGACCTCGCCGAGGTCACGCCCGCTGGCTACCTGGCACCCAGCCGAGGCGGCGGGGCAATCACACACCGCGACGTCGAAGCGATCCTCCACCCTGCGTTCCAGGAGGCATCGATGGCCAAGGTCGTCGCCGTTTGCGGCGTCAACCGCACGCCCCCCATGTGCGGATGCCCGCCGGGTTCGGCCGGAGGACAACTTATCGGACTCTTCGACGTGAACAACGACTGCACCATCACCATCCCCGAGGTGACCACGACCGTGAACGGCCTGATGACCGACGACATCGACATCGACGGCGACGGCGTCCTCGACGCAGTCTCGGTCGGCTTCGGTCTCAGCGCCGTGCGGGCGACGTTCGCGCTGCCGTAGCGACCAGCCCGGTGACGTCACCACACGTCGATGCCGGGCGTCCCGACCTCACACCTCGAGGTACTCGCCCTCGGCCGCCGCGAACACCGGCACGCTGGCCCGGGCCGCGGCGGTCACCACCAGGCGATCGATGGCGGCGTCGGTGGCGTCGGGGCTGTGGTGGAACAGCGCCAGCTTGCCGACCCCGGCCGCGCGCGCGAGGTGGACCCCGGCCGACACCGGCGAGTGGCCCCAGCCGCGGGCCTGGGCGTAGGCGTCGTCGTCGTGCATGGCGTCGTGGATGAGCAGGTCGGCGCCAGCCGCCAGCGCGAACGCCTCGCGGGTCGGCCGGTGCGGCGCCGGGTACTCGACGTCGGACAGAAACGCCACCACCTTGTCGTCGGCCTTGATGCGGAAGCCGGTGGTCCACATGGTGCCGTGCGGCAGGGCGGCGGTGGTGATCTCGAACTCGTCGATGGCCAGCTCGGCCCCGGGCAAGAACGCCTCGATCGACACGCCGGCCGCCAGGTTCTCGAGCCCGTTGAGCGGGCTGTAGTGCGGGGCCAGCTGGTTCTGCAGCGTCTCGTTGAGCGAGCTGCCGACCGGGTCGGCGCCCAGGATGCGGATCTGGTTGCCCTTGATGAAAAACGGCGTGAAGAACGGCAGGCCCTGGATGTGATCGAGGTGGGTGTGGCTGAGCAGCACCGGCAGGCGGCCCTCGCCGCGCCCGAACTCGCTGGCCATCAGGTGCTTGGCGTAGACGGTGGCGCCGGTGCCCAGGTCGATCAGCAGGCGCGAGCCGGCGTCGGTCACCAGCTCGACCGAGGTGGTGTTGCCGCCGTAGCGCAAGAAGTCCTTGCCGCTCATCGCGAACGAGCCGCGGACGCCCCAGAACCGGACCTTCACGCCGCCACGCCCCGCTGGGCGCCGACGGTCAGCACCATCCCCTCGCACGCGGTGATCACGTCGATGCCGACCTCGGCGCCGCGGGCGCGGTAGGCCGCGGCGATCTGATCCATCTGGTCGTCGTCGTGCGACGGCGCGTGGTGGTACAGGATGAGCCGGCGCACGTCGTTGCCGGCCAGCAGCTCGAGGGCGTGGTCCGGCGTCGAGTGGCCGTAGTGGGGGAACCGCTCGTACTCGTCGGGCACGTAGTGGGTGTCGTAGATGACGGTGTCGCAGCCGCGCAGCGCTGCCACCAGCTCGGCCCGCATCCGCGCCAGCGCGGCGCGATCGTCGTCGGTGAGCAGCTCGAGCCCCGACAGGAAGTGCTGCTTGTGCAAGACGTCGGTGAACGGCGCGGTGTCGCTGACGTAGGCCACCGAGGTGCCGTCGGCGTCGACCCGGTAGCCGACCGCGCCGTACGGGTGGTTGAGCGCCATCGGCATGATGGTCATGTCGCCGATGGCCATCGGCACGCCGGGATCGACCTCGTGGAACTGGAAGTCGGCCGGCACGGCCTCGAGCGGGATCGGGAAGAACTCGTGGCGGGTGATGCCGCCGATGACCTGGTGCAGCTCGTCGGCGGCGGTGAGCAAGGCGTAGACGTCGATGACCGTGCCCGGCACGTAGGCCGGCTCGAAGAACGGCAGGCCCTGGATGTGATCCCAGTGGACGTGGGACAAAAGGATCGAGAACTGGCGCGGGCCGCCCGGGGCCTCGCGCGCCAGCTTCTGCCCGAGCGCACGCAGGCCGGTGCCGGCGTCGAGGATCACGCCGGCACCGCTCTTGGTGCGGACCTCGACGCACGAGGTCTGGCCGCCGTAGCGGACCGTGGCCGGGCCGGGCACCGGGTAGCTGCCCCGCACCCCCCAGAACGTGATCTCCATTGGCGAAATTCTAGCTCGGTTCCTCGGCGTTTTGCGAATCCGACACGATTTCATGGCGATGTCGCGAGGCGGCGGCGCTGTGCACGAAGCGTCCACGTGCGCCGGCGCGGCGGCGCGACCGGTATCGTGATCACGGTCCGTCGTGGCATGGTCGGCCGATGGATCCCGACCCGGCGCCCCCGCGCATCCTGGTCGTCGGTGCCGGCGGCATCGGCGGCATCGTCGCCGCCTCCCTGGCCGACGCCGAGGCCGACGTCACCGCGGTGTCGACCAACCCCGCCATCCGCGCGGCGGTGGCGGCCGCCGGCGCCATCGTCGTCGACGACGGCGACACCCGCGCCGTGCCGCTGCGGGTGGTCGATGCGCCGCCGCCCGACGCCCGCTACGACGTGGTCGTGCTGGCCACCCAGCCGCCGCAGATCGAGGACGCGGCCCGGACCGCGCTGCCGGTCCTGGCCGACGCCGGCGTGTGCGTGGTCCTGCCCAACGGCCTGTGCGAGCAGCGCATCGCCCGCATCGTCGGGGCCGACCGGGTGGTCGGCGCCATCGTCGCGTGGGGCGCGTCGATGCCGGCCCCGGGTCGGTACGAGCGCACCGCCGCTGGCGGCTTCACCGTCGGTCGGCTGGCCGGTCCGCCCGACGACGCCTGCCGCCGGGTGGCCGGGCTGCTCGAGGCCGTCGGCCCCACCGCCACCACCGACAACCTGCTGGGCGCCCGGTGGAGCAAGCTGGCGCTCAACTGCGCCATCTCGTCCTTGGGCACCGTGGCCGGCGAGCGGCTGGGCCCCCTGGTGCGCGTGCGCCGGTACCGGCGGCTGGCGCTCGAGATCATGACCGAGGTGGTCGCCGTGGCCCGCGCCGAGCAGGTCCGGCTCGAGAAGGTCGCCGGCACGCTCGATCTGGACTGGGTGGCCCTGACCCCCAGCGAGCGCACCGCGGTCGGCTCGGCCGGGCTCACCGCCAAGCACGCGCTCTTGCTGGCGGTCGGCCTGCGCTACCGCAAGATGCGCAGCTCGATGCTGGCCGCCATCGAGCGCGGACGGGTGCCGGCGGTCGACTTCTTGAACGGCGAGGTGGTCGACCGCGCGGCCCTGCACGGCCTGGCGGCGCCCATCAACCAGCGCGTGGTCGAGCTGGTCCACGCCATCGCCGCGGGGCGCGAACGCTCGTCGCGTGAGCTGCTCGACCGGCTGTTCGCCGAGACCCGCTAGCCGCGGCGCGCCAGCCAGCGCGGGGCCGCCCCACCCGGCGCGGTCAGAACTCGAGGCTGACCACGCCGCCGACGGTGGTGGCGGTGAACGTCGGCGCGACGAGGATCTCGCGCGGGCGTTGACCGCGAGCCGTGAGGGGACGCTCGCGCCGCTCCTTGGTCGCGATGTAGCCCTTGTAGAAGAAGAACGCCGAGGCGGCCCCAAACACGATCGCTGCGCCACCCGTGCCGTAGGCGATCTTGGAGAACCTCTCGCCGTCCGTGCAGGCGTCGGGGTGCCCGTCTACCGGCATGTTCGGAGTGCCGGGGATGCAGTCCCCGGCCAGGTCCGACATCTTGAACTTCGCGAAGCCCCACCCACCGGTGCTGACCACCGCGGCGGTGGCCGACACCCAGAACAGCGTCCGGTACCCGCCGCCGCCACGCCCGCCCTCGTCGGACACCCCGCCCGAGATGATGCGCTTGTCGTCGACGTTCTTGCCGCAGCTCTTGGCCAGCGCGTTGCGGGCCAGCTCGATCTGCTCGGTGCGGTCCTTGCCGCCGTCGACGGTGATGGTGCCCTCGTAGGTCATGTAGCAGTCGGCCTCGATGCGGACCTTGTAGTCACCCGCCGACAGGCCGTCGAAGCGGACGCTGCCGCCCTTGAGCGTGCCGCGCTGGTCGTTGTCGAGGAACACCTCGCCCTGCTCGACGTTGGTGCGGATGAGCACGCCGCCCTGGTTGGAGATGCCGATGATCTTGGCGTAGAGCTTCTTGCCCAGGGCGGTCACCTGAGCCGACGACGTCTGGTCGATCGGCGCGAGATCGCTGATGGTGCGCTCGAGGGCCTTGCTGTCGACGTTCAGGAGCTTGAGCGTGATCTGGTAGTTGGCGCCGGTCTTCTGGATCCGGCCGAACAAGAGCCGGTCCGCGACCAGCTCGCTGCCGACCCCCGCCATGCAGGCCGGCGCCTCGTTGTCGCAGCCGGACAGGAGCTTCATCTCGATGAGGCTCTTGTCGGTCCCGGCCGCCAAGACGTACGGGCCGGTGCTGAGCCGGGCCCGGCTGCGCAGCGCGTTGGTCAGGGCCTCGGCGAAGGCCACCGACTTGGCGTCCGGCGCATCGCCGCTGTCCTCGACGACCTCGATGCCGAGGACGGCGACCGACGGCTTGGCCAAGACCGGGCGCGCGACCGCCAAGGTGGCAAGAGTAACCAGTGCGACGAGGACACGCTTCATAAGTACGGACTCCAAGGCGAGCCCGCCGAGTATACACGGCGCGGCCGGGTTTTGGCGCGGTCTGGCCCGGGCCTGGTAGCCTGCGCCGGTGGCGTTCCCGATCGGCCGGACTCTGTCCTCGCGCATCCTGGCTGGGTTCATCGCGCTGATCCTGGCGTTCTCGGCCACCATGGGCTGGATCGTCCTGTACATGAACGATCTTCGCTCGGAGATCGAGGTCATCCGCACCCGCTACCTGCGGCTGACCCTGACCGCCAAGGACCTGGCCAGCCAGCAGCAGGGCCTCTACGCGTACCTGAAAGAAGAGATGCCGGGGGCCGGCACGCCGACGGTGGTGCAGCGCCGGCTGACCCGCATGCGCGACAACCGCGACGCCCTGCTGGCCCAGCTCACCGCCACGATGCGCACCCTGCGCGGCATGCCGCGGGGGCACGGGGCCGCCGTGCTGCGGGACCTCGACAAGGTGGCGGCGCTCGAGCGCTCGGTGGCGGTGCTGGCGCCGCGCTACCAGGAGCTCCTGGCGGCCCCGCCGATCGAGCGGGTGATCAACGCCGATCCGCCGGTGGTCGACCCGGCCAAGCTGGCGCTCGCGGTCAAGGCCCGCGACGGCCTGCTCGATTCCGAGAACCGCCTGTTCGTGTCGCTGACCGAGCTGGCCGACCTGCTGCGCGGCCGGTCCGAGAAGATCGCCAGCAACCTCGAGTACAACGCCTCGCGGCTGCGCTGGTTCACCGGCGTGGTCGGCGTCCTGGCGGTGGTGGTGGGGCTCTTGGTGACCATCTGGGTGGTGGCGTCGTTGCGCCCGCTGGGCCGGCTGCGCAGCGCGGCCCGGCGCATCGCGGCCGGCGACTACGCCAGCCGCATCGACGAGCGTGGCCCCGACGAGGTGGCCGACCTGGCGCGGGAGTTCAACGCCATGGGCCGGGCGGTCGAGGAGCGCGAGCGGCAGCTGGTCCGGTCCGAGCGCCTCGCCGCGGTCGGCAAGATGGCAGCGATGATCACCCACGAGGTGCGCAACCCGCTCAGCTCGATCGGCCTCAACGCCGAGCTGTTGGAGGAAGAGCTCGACGAGCTAGCCGCCGGCGACGAGGCCAAGCAGCTGTGCCGGGCCATCGGCCGCGAGGTCGACCGGCTGGCCGCGATCACCGAGGAGTACCTGTCGTTCGCGCGGCTGCCGACGCCGCGCCTGGCCAGCGGCTCGGTCAGCGCCCTGGTCGACGATCTGGTGCGCTTCGTCAAGGACGACCTGGCCGGCCGCGGCGTCGAGATCATCGTCGAGCACGCCGCCGCGCTGCCGCCGGCCCGGCTCGACGAAGGCCAGATCCGCCAGTCGCTGCTCAACCTGGTGCGCAACGCCGCCGAGGCGCTCGACGGCGCCGGCCACGTGTGGATCCGCACCGCCGCCACCGCCGCCCACGTCACCATCGAGGTGGCCGACGACGGGCCCGGCATCCCGGCCGAGCTGCGCGATCGGCTGTTCGACCCGTTCGTGTCGACCAAGGACGGCGGCACCGGCCTGGGCCTGGCCCTGACCCACCAGATCGTGGTGGACCACGGCGGGCAGCTCGCGGTCGGGGCGGCCGCCGGCGGCGGCGCGGTGTTCACCATCACGCTGCCGCGGGCGCCGGCGGCCTGAGTCCGCACAAGAGTTGCGCGATCGCCCCGCCCGGGCGACGATAATTTCTGGTACCGTCGCCGATGTCCCCGCCTGACCCGCCCGACGCCTCCGATCCCGCCGACAAGCGACGGCACCACCGCGCCGACGTGACCCTCCTGGTCGAGTACGAAGGCGCCGACGAGCTGCTGGTGGACTACACCGACAACCTGTCGAGCGGCGGCACCTTCGTGGCGACCAGCCGGGCCATCGATCCCGGCAGCGCGGTGCGGCTGGCGCTGTCGTTCCCGGGGCTGGTCGAGCCGATCGCCATCGACGGCGTGGTGCGCTGGGGCCGCACCGGCGACGAGCCCGGCATCGGCATCGAGTTCTTGGCCGGCGACGGCCAGCGCCGCCTGGCGCAGATCATCGAGCGCATCAAGGCGCGCGACCCGCGGGTGATGGCGCGGGTGGTCCGGGTGCTGGTGGTCGAGGACAACCCCCACGTCGCGGCGTTCATCGGCGAGGGCCTCACCGGGTCGGGCCGCCGGTCGGGCGAGGTGTCGTTCGCGGTCGAGACCGCCACCAACGGCCTGGCCGCCCTCGAGCGCCTGGCGTCCACCCGCTACGACGCGCTGATCATCGACGTGTACCTGCCGGTCATCGACGGCGCCCACGTCATCGCCCAGGTGCGCAACCAGCTGGGCCTGCGCGACCTGCCGGTGATCGCGGTGTCGGCCGGCGGCGAGGCGGCGCGGGCGGTGGCCCTGGCGTCGGGCGCCAACATCTTCATCGACAAGCCGATGCGCCTGCGCCAGGTCATCGAGACGATCCGCTCGCTGGTGTGACCGCGGGCCGCCGCCGCGCCGCCGCTCAGATCGCGACCGCGAGCAGGCGATCGACCACCAGCCGGGCCCGGTCGACCTCGCCGCGCAGGGTGATGCACGGGACCTGCCGGGCCGTGAACATCTGCTCGAGCCAGCCGGCCGCCACGCCCTGGACCAGGAGGCTGTCGTCGATGACCGCGGCGTCGGGCAGCGCGGCTTGCGCGGCGTGGGCCAGGAGCGCCCCGGGATCGGCGCAGCCGGTGACCGCGTAGCCAGCGTCGGTCAGCGTCCGGCTGATCGCCTCGAGCCGGGGCAGCGCGGCGCCGACCACCACGGTGCGGGTGGCCCGGCGCTCGACCCGCGCCAGGAAGCGGGCCCACCGCACCCGATCGCCGTCGCCCATCTCGGTGATGGCCAGGCCGGCGCCGGCCGACAGCCCACGCGCGGCGGCGACGCCCGGCGTCACCACCCGCGCCACCGTCGCCGCCAACTCGATCGGCGGGTCGCCGAGGTCGACCGGCACCGTGACCCGCAGGCGCGTCGCCAGCGTGAGGCTGGGCGCCGCCAAGAACATCCCGCCCAGCGACAGGTCGAGCGCGTCGACGTGGGCCGGGCGCAGCGCCGCCACCTCGACCGCCCACCGCACCGGGAAGCGCATCGCGGTCCGGGCCGGCGGCGGCTTGATGACGACGCCCCGGGCCCGCGCCTCTTGCAGCAGCTCGAGCAACCGGGTCCGGGCCGGGCTGGCCTCGGCCGCGAACCGCACCGCGAACCCCGACGAGCCGGTGGCCGAGGCGTCGCGCGCGGTGGTGACGTGATAGACCGCGCCGCGGATCAGCGCGGTCCGCTCGTCGAGATCGAGCGCGACGTACACCTCGTCGCCCAGCCGGGCCGGCGCCCCGGTCACCAGGTACGCGCCGCGCGCCGACAGCGAGCGCAGACGCGCCGGCGACCACTGCCCCCCGCGCAGGAACCGCACCGTCAGGGTCGCCGCCCCGGGCTCGGTCGGCGGCCGCGTCGGGGCCACCGGGCCGCGTAGGTTGACCGTGGGCGCGCGGGTGCGCGCCGGCATCGCCAGGTCCGCCCCGGCCGCCGCCAGCGACGGGAGCTCGGGCACCTGGGGCTCGCGGATGGCGCCCAGGCCCAAGACGGTCGCCCGCGTGGGATCACCGCGGGTCGGCGGTGGCGGCAGCGGCGGCGCGGCGTCGAGCACCGGGCGCGGGCCGGTCCCGCTGGCCGCCGGGCGCGGGGTCTGGTTGTAGCAGCGCAGCGCGGTCATGGCCGCGGCGATGCCGGGACACCCGCCGGCGACCCGCTCGTAGCTGGCCAGGTAGCTGGCGAAGAACGCCTTGCGATCGCCCTCGCTCATCCGGGCGGGGTCGATGACCGCCACCCCGCTGGCGACCACCCGGCCGATCCAGCGGCCGCGATCGTTGGCGGTCCCGAGCAGCACTCCCACCAGCGCCACGTCGGTCGCCGCCCGGAAGTAAAGGTCCACCTCGAGGACGGTGGCGTCGTCGAACCGCTCCCAGGCGCGGGTCAGGGCCTGGGTCCGTGCACCATCGACGACGAGGAAGATCGGGCGCGGCGGTTCCATGGCGCCACCCGCAGCACGGACCATGCCGTCGCGCCGGTTGGTAATCCGAATCGCCCCTACGCGACGGGGTGACAGTGATCACGACCGGTTCTCGTCCACCCTCGAGCGGCGAGCGGGGTATTTTTACCACGATCGATTGGGTTCCCATACCACACTCCGTAAGCTACCAAGATCACGTTCGATCAATCGCTGGCAGCGGGCGCCCTGCCCGATCCGCGAACTTGCCTCCCCCGACCGGCGGCATAGAGTAGCGCCATGAGCGGCAAGTCCCCGGTCCGTACGCTGCCCCTGCTCCCGCTGCGCGACATCATTGTGTTTCCGCACATGGTGGTCCCCTTGTTCGTGGGTCGGGAAAAGTCGGTGAGCGCCCTGGAAGAGGCGATGGCGACGGACAAGGAGCTCTTGCTGGCGGCCCAGAAGAAGGCCAAGACCAACGACCCCCGCGAGGAGGACATCTTCGCGATCGGCACCATCGGCCACATCATCCAGCTCTTGCGGCTGCCCGATGGCACCGTGAAGGTGCTGGTCGAGGGCAAGGCCCGGGCCGCGATCCACCGGTTCGAGTCGTCCACGCCGCACTTCGTGGTCGAGGCGTCGGCGCTGGCAGAGCCCGACGAGCGCTCGGTCGAGCTGGCCGCCCTGGTGCGCTCGGTGCAGGGCGTGTTCGAGACCTACGTGAAGCTCAACAAGCGCATCCCGCCCGAGATGCTGATGAGCGTGCAGACCATCGACGAGCCCGGCCGCCTGGCCGACACCATCGTCGCCCACGTCACGCTGAAGCTGAAGGACAAGCAGGAGCTCCTCGAGACCACCTCCGCCGCGCGCCGCCTCGAGCGTCTCTACGAGCTCATGCAGGCCGAGATCGAGATCCTCCAGGTGGAGAAGAAGATCCGGACCCGCGTGAAGAAGCAGATGGAGAAGTCGCAAAAGGAGTACTACCTGAACGAGCAGATGCAGGCCATCCAGAAGGAGCTGGGTGACCGCGACGAGTTCAAAAACGAGCTCACCGAGCTCGAGGCCAAGATCAAGGCCAAGCGGATGTCGAAGGAGGCCAAGGAGCGCTCGGGCAAGGAGCTCAAGAAGCTCAAGATGATGTCGCCGATGTCGGCCGAGGCGACGGTGGTCCGCAACTACCTGGACTGGATCCTGGCGCTGCCGTGGGAGGAGAAGTCGGAGGACCGCCACGACCTGGCCGAGGCCGAGCGCATCCTCGACGCCGAGCACTACGGGTTGACCAAGGTCAAGGAGCGCATCCTCGAGTACCTGGCGGTGCGCTCGCTGGTCGACCACATGCGCGGACCGATCTTGTGCCTGGTGGGCCCGCCCGGCGTCGGCAAGACCTCGCTGGCGCGCTCGATCGCCCACGCCACCGGCCGCAAGTTCGTCCGGCAGTCGCTGGGCGGGGTGCGCGACGAGGCAGAGATCCGCGGCCACCGCCGCACGTACATCGGCGCGCTGCCCGGCAAGATCGCCCAGTCGCTCAAGAAGGTCGGCACCAACAACCCGGTGTTCCTCCTCGACGAGATCGACAAGATGGCGATGGACTTCCGGGGCGACCCGGCCGCCGCGCTGCTCGAGGTGCTGGACCCCGAGCAGAACACCACGTTCAACGATCACTACCTCGACCTCGACTACGACCTGTCGGACGTCATGTTCATCACGACGGCCAACAACCAGCACGCCATCCCGCTGCCGTTGCAGGACCGCCTCGAGATCATCGAGCTGCCCGGCTACACCGAGTGGGAGAAGGTGGCGATCGCCCGCCAGTACCTCATCCCCAAGCAGGCCGAGGCCAACGGCATCGCCGGCCTGGGCGTGACGTGGACCGACGAGGCGCTGACCCGGATCGTCCACCGCTACACCAAGGAGTCGGGCGTGCGGTCGTTCGAGCGTGAGGTGGCCACGGTGTGCCGCAAGGTCGCCAAGGACTGGCTGGCCGGCGGCCGGCCGGCCGACGCCGCCTTCGTCATCGACACCGAGACCCTGACCCGCTACCTGGGCGCCGAGAAGTACCGCGAGAACCGGCGCGAAGGCACCGACGAGATCGGGCTGGCCAACGGCCTGGCGGTGACCATGGTCGGCGGTGACCTGCTGCCGGCCGAGGTGACGGTGGTGCCGGGCAAGGGCAAGGTCACGCTGACCGGCAAGCTGGGCGACGTCATGCAGGAGAGCGCCCAGGCCGCCATCACCTACCTGCGCAGCCGCGCCGACAGCTTCGGGCTGCCCAAGGACTTCCAGAACAAGGTCGACATCCACGTCCACTTCCCCGAGGGCGCCATCCCCAAGGACGGCCCGTCGGCCGGCATCACCATGGCCACCGCGATGGCCTCGGCGCTGATGCGGGTGCCGGTGCGCCAGAACATCGCGATGACCGGCGAGGTCACGCTGCGCGGGCGGGTGCTGCCCATCGGCGGCCTCAAGGAGAAGATCCTGGCCGCGCACCGAGCCGGGGTGACCACGGTGTTGTTCCCCGAGGAGAACGTCAAGGACCTGAAGGACATCCCGCCGGCGGTGCTGGCCGAGTTGACCGTGGTCGCGGTCAAGCACATGGACGAGGTGCTGCGCATCGCCTTGGTGGTGGCCAACCCCGACGAGTTCCTGCGCGACGGCTCGGGCGTGCTCGACTGGCGGGTGGTCGAGACGCTGCCGCCGGCCGATCCCCAGGCCGCGCACTGAGCCCACGCGCGCGGCGCGGGCCGGTACCCGAGCGGTACCGGAGCGTGAGGTTCGTGAGGGGTGCGGGCGGCGCCCGGCGCTAGGTATGGTGGAGGCAACACCGGGCCACGTCGGCCCCTGAGAGGTTGTCGATGACCAAGCTTGGAATTGCTGCGCTGCTCGTGGTTGCCACCGCCGGATCGGCCTGGGCCGGATCGATCCGCGTCTACAACAGCGACTCGAAGACCCACACCATCGAGCTCAAGTGCAGCGGCAGCTCGAAGTCGATCGAGGTGCGTGGCTCCACGACCGCCACCTACACGTTCCACTCGACCGCGAAGTCGTGCGACATCACCGGCGGCACCGTCAGCTTCCCGGTCGGCACGCTCGAAGACGGCCAGAGCTGGAAGTTCAAGGACGGCAAGGCGGTCAAGAACTGATCGGCGCCGCGGGGTGCTGGGGTCGCGATAGCGTGGGCTCATCCGATCTCGGAGCCGCTACCCCGCGCTCCCCCAGCGCGCCCCCGCGATGCGCGCCGCGGGGATGTTCGAGCCACGGCGCTTCATGGGACGATGGCGCATATGCGGTCATCGCTGCCGGTGGTTGTCGCGCTCGGACTCACGACCTCGGCCTGCTACGTCACCGTGCGTGGCCAGGCCACCACCGGCGCGGATCGCCTCGAGACCACCGTCGGCCTCGAACTCATCGCGCCCCGGCCGCCCCACGTCTTCGTCACCAACTTCTCTGACCACGACGTGATGGCCGGGTACGGGCGCACCACGCCCGTCGCTGACGTGCTCGTGGTCCCGTACGTGGGGGGCGTGTGGCGCCACGCCGACGTCGCCGGTGCCAACGCCAGCGCGCTCGGGCTCGAGGCTGGCGCCGCCGTGCCGCTCCACCATTTCCTGCTGACCACGGGCGTCCAGGCCACCACCGGCGACGCCGACCTCCTCGCCGCGTTCGTCGGCGGCGGTGTCGACCTCATCGGGCTGTTGTGCCCGCCGTGCGGGACGACCGAGTGACCGCCTGACCACGGCCGCGCCGCCGGCCGGCCGACGTCACCTCCCCGCCGGCGGCTCGGCCGGACGAACCCGCGCGTCCGGCAGCGCGCGGCGGAGGAGCTGGCGCGCGGCGTCGACCGACGCACCGCGCGGCACGCGCAGCCAGTAGATCTCGACGCGGCGCCGGTCCTCGCGGAGGATGCGGTCGGGCTCGACCTGCGAGGTGAAGGTGACCACGTCGCCCACCCGGCGCAGCTCGCCGGCGGCGGACCGGATCGGTAGCGCGAGGAGCGCGGCGTCATCCAGCGCCGGCCACGCGAGGCGGACCTCCCGGCGCGCGCGGTCGCCCGGCGCCACCGCGACGAGCTCGCCGTCGCCGGCCAGTCCGAGGACCTGCGCGATGGCCGCCACCGACAATCCCAGCGTGGCGGCCCGCGCGCGGTCGATGGTCACCGCGCGGGATGCGACCGCGCGCGGCGTGACCACGGGCCAGGTCCCCGCCTCGGCGGCGATGCGCGCCGCGACCTGCGCCGTCGCCGCCGGCGCGGACGCCGGGGCGGCGACGACGGCCTCGAGCGCCCGCACGTCAGGGCCAGCCCAGCGGATGGCGGTCGCGGCCTCCTGCGCCGCCAGCGCCTCGACCTGCACCAGCGTGGCCTCGCCCGCCGGCGACGCCAGGTCGACGTCCAGCACGACCTCGACCGTGCTGGTCGCGCGATCGATCCGGACCACGGTGGCCCCGGCGGCGATCAGGGTTGCGGCGAAGCCCTCGCGCGGCTCGCCCACGAGGGCGCCCACGCCCACGGTCGGCGGGCGCGCCAGCGGCACGGCGCCGGCCGCGCGCAGCGCCGCGCGCACCTCCGCGGCCGCGGCGCGGTCGCGCAGCGCCACCTCGATCAGGGCACCCGCGCCGGCCGCGGTGACCGCAGCACACGCGTACGGCATCACCACGCTGACCACGCCGACGTCGCCGACGGCGATGCCCGGCGCGACCAGGCGCTGCGTCAGCGCATCGACCTCCACCGCCAGCTCATCGCTCGCGGCCCGGCCGCCACGCGGAAGATCCCACGCGCTCGCGCGGAGCGTCGCCCAGATCGCCGCGGCGTCGAGGCCCCGGGCCACCACGGCCGCTGGGTCGAGCGTGATGCGGACCGCAGGTTCCTGGGCACCACACACGTCGACCGCGTCCACGCCGGGCAGGGTTTCGAGGCGGTCGCGCAGCGCGGCGAAGCGAGGGGCCAGGTCGGCCGCGCTGACGTCGCCGGCCGACATCGTCGCGATCACCACGGCGCGGTCACGGCGCACGCGCGCCACCACCGCCGGCTCGGCGTCCACCGGCACCTGGGGCGCGACCGCGGCCACCGCCGCCCGCGCCGCCGCCGCGAGCGCATCGACGCGCCCGGACCGACGCGCAGCTCGGGCGTCGCGCGCCCGGGCCGCGGCGGTGCCGCGCATCGCCACGACGTCTGCCAGCGCCGCGGCGGCGGCCTCGAGCGGCTCGAGCAGGTCCCGCTCCACCTCGGCCGACGAGGCGCCGCGCCAGGCCACCGACACCCGCACCGCATCCGCCGGTGGTCCCGCCGAGGGGTGCTTGCAGGCACCCAACAGGACCAGCAGCACCGGCCAGGCACGTCGCGAGCTCATGGCGCGGGAGCGTACACGGCAGGACGCGGCGCCAACCACCCGCTCCCGCTCGGGCGACCTGCCCCGGCGACCAGCGGCCGGACCGTGGGCTGCGCACGATCGTGCACACTGCGGAATCCATTCCCCCAGTCGATCTCCACCCCGCAGAGCTGATAGCGTGCGGCCGTCGGAGCTCGGTCATGGTCCGCCACCGCCCTCGTCCCCCGTCGATCCTGGTCCTGTCGCCGCTCGGGCGGCCTGACCCGGCCGTGGTCGCGGCCGCGGCCGACGCCGGCGCCCTGGGGGTGCTGGACCTGGGACGCGCGAGCCAGCTCGCGCGCCGCCGCGCTGGCGATGCTGGCGCGCAGCCGGCATCGGTTCGCGGTCGGATTCCGGACGGTGTGGTGCTGGCGGCGGCGCTGCCCGAGGCGGTCGACGCGGTGGTGGTGACCACCGCGGCCGCGGTCGCCAGCTACCCAGGGCACGCGGTGCTGGTGCAGGTCACGTCGCTGGCCGAAGCGGCCGCGGCGGCGGCGGCCGGCGCCGCCGGGCTCATCGCCAAGGGCAGCGAGGCCGGCGGCCGGGTGGGCGAGCTGACCACGTTCGTGTTGGTCCAGGCGCTGGTGGCCGCCGGCCAGCTGCCGGTGTGGGCCCAGGGCGGCGTCGGGCTCCACACCGCGGCGGCGTGCGTCGCGGGCGGCGCCGCCGGCGTCGTGCTCGACAACCAGCTGGTCGGCTGTCGCGAGTCGTCGGTGCCGGCGCCGGTGCGGGCCGCCGTCCTGGCGATGGACGGCAGCGAGACCACGCTGGTCGCCGGCCACCGGGTGTTCACGCGTCCCGATCTGCCGGTGGCGGCGCTGGGCGACGTCACCACCGACGAGGTCGCCCGACGACTGGGCGGCGACGACCTCGCCGACCAGCTGGTCCCGGTCGGTCAGGACGGCGCGTTCGCGCGGACCTTCGCCCGGGTGTTCGGCACGGTCGCCGCGACGGTGCGCGGGATCCGGACCGAGATCCGCCGGCACCTCGAGACGGCCGCGACGCTCACGCCGCTGGCGCCAGGGTCACCGCTGGCCGCGGCCCACGGCCTGCGCTACCCGATCGCCCAGGGGCCGATGTCGCGGGTGAGCGACCGCGCGGCGTTCGCCGAGGCGGTGGCCGGCGCCGGCGGGCTGCCGTTCCTGGCGCTGTCGCTGATGAGCGGCGACGAGGTGCGGGCCTTGGTGGAGGCTACCGCCACGCGGCTGGGCGACCGACCGTGGGGCGTGGGCATCCTCGGGTTCGTCCCGGCGGAGCTGCGCGAAGCGCAGCTGGCGGTGCTGCGCGAGATCAAGCCGCCGGTGGCGCTCATCGCCGGAGGCCGACCGTCCCAGGCCGCGCCGCTCGAGGCGGCCGGGATCGCGACCTACCTCCACGTGCCCTCGCCCGGCCTGCTCGACCTGTTCTTGAAAGACGGTGCCCGCCGGTTCGTGTTCGAGGGGCGCGAGTGCGGCGGCCACGTCGGGCCGCGCTCGAGCTTCGCGCTGTGGGAGCTGCAGCTCGAGCGGCTCCTGGCCCACCCCGCGGTCGGCGAGGTGTCGGTGCTGTTCGCCGGTGGCATCCACGACGCGCGCTCGGCGGCGATGGTGGCGGCGATGGCCGCGCCGCTGGCCGCCCGCGGCGCCAAGATCGGTGTGCTGGCCGGGACCGCGTACCTGTTCACCCACGAGGCGGTGGCGTCGGGTGCGATCCAGCCGGGCTTCCAGGCCGCGGCGGTGGCGTGCCGCGACACCTACCTGCTCGAGACCGCGCCCGGCCACGCGACCCGCTGCGCCGACACCCCGTTCACCGCCGCGTTCGCCGCCGAGAAGGCGCGGCTGGCCGCCACCGACGCGACCCCGCAGGAGCGGTGGGCCGCGCTCGAGCAGCTCAACCTGGGCCGCCTGCGCCTGGCCGCCAAGGGCCTGCGCCGCGACGGTGACCAGCTGGTCGAGGTCGACGCGGCCACCCAGGCCGCCGACGGCATGTACATGATCGGGCAGGTCGCGGCGCTGCGCCGGACCACCTGCTCGGTGGCCGAGCTCCACGCCGACCTCAGCCGCGGCGCGACCGCCCACCTGGCCCAGCAGGCGCCGACGGTGCGCGCGGTGACGCCGGCCGGCGCGGCCACCCCGGTCGACGTCGCCATCGTCGGCTTGGCCGCCATCTTCCCCGGCGCGGCCGACACCGACGGGTTCTGGGCCAACATCGTCGGCGGCGCCAACGCGATCCGCGAGGTCCCGGCCAGCCGGTGGAGCGTCGACGCCTACTTCGATCCGGCCGCCACCGGCGCTGGCGCCGGCACCAAGACCCCGTGCAAGTGGGGCGGCTTCCTGGCGCCGGTGCCGTTCGACCCGCTGGCCTACGGCATCCCTCCGCGGTCGCTGCCGGCGATCGAGCCGGTGCAGCTGCTCAGCCTCGAGGTCGCGCGGCGCGCCCTCGACGACGCCGGCTACGCCCACGCGGCGTCGACCAACGGCCGCCCGCTCGATCGCGAACGCACCGCGGTGGTGTTCGGCGCCGAGGCCGGCACCGACCTGTCGAGCGCCTACGGCTTCCGCGCGATGTTCCCGCACTACGTGGGCGAGCTGCCCGCCGCGCTCGATCAGGCCCTGCCGCGGCTGACCGAGGACTCGTTCCCGGGGGTCCTGGCCAACGTCATCGCCGGTCGCATCGCCAACCGCCTGGATCTGGGCGGGGCCAACTACACCGTCGACGCGGCGTGCGCGTCGTCCCTGGCGGCGGTCGACCTGGCGGTGAAGGAGCTGGGCACCGGCGGCAGCGACGTCGTGGTGTGCGGCGGCGCCGACCTCCACAACAGCATCAACGACTACCTCCTGTTCGCCAGCGTCCACGCCCTGTCGCCGACCGGCCAGTGCCACACCTTCGACGCCCACGCCGACGGCATCGTGCTGGGTGAGGGCGTCGCCGCGGTGGTGCTCAAGCGCCTGGCCGACGCCGAGCGCGACGGCGATCGCGTTTACGCCGTCATCAAGGGCGTGGCCGGGGCCAGCGACGGCAAGAGCCTGGGCCTGACCGCGCCGCGCAAGGAGGGCCAGGTCCGCGCGCTGGAGCGCGCCTACCGCCAGGCCGGGGTGTCGCCGGCCGAGGTCGGCCTGGTCGAGGCCCACGGCACCGGCACCGTGGTTGGCGATCGCACCGAGCTGGCGACGCTGACCGACGTGTTCACCCGGGCCGGGCGCGCGCCCGGCTCCTGCGTGCTGGGCTCGGTCAAGTCGCAGATCGGCCACACCAAGTGCGCCGCCGGCATGGCCGGGGTCATCAAGGCCGCGCTGGCGATCCACCACGGCGTGCTACCGCCGACGCTCAACATCAAGCAGCCCAACCCGGCGTGGGTCCCGGCGACGAGCCCGTTCGCGTTCCTCGACGCGGCCCGCCCGTGGGTGGCAGCGCGGCGGGTGGCGGCGGTCAGCGCGTTCGGGTTCGGGGGGACCAACTTCCACGCCATCCTGGCCGGCCACGACCAGGCCGCCAGCGGGCTGCCGGCCTGGCCGGCCGAGCTGCTGTTGTTCCGTGGCGGCACCGCCGACGAAGCCGCCGCGCTGGCGGCGATGGTGCGAGCCCGGCTCGACGCCACCCCACCGCCGCGGCTGCGCGACCTGGCGCGGACCGCGTGCGCCGCCGGCGCCGGCCCGGTGCGGCTGGCCGTCGTGGCCGACGATCTGGCCGACCTGCGCGGCAAGCTCGACGCGGTCGCCGCCGGCCGCGCCGATCGCGGCGTGTTCGTGGCCGGCGCCCTCGGTGGGCCGGTGGCGTTTCTGTGTCCCGGCCAAGGCAGCCAGCGGCCCGGTATGCTGGCCGAGCTGTTCCTGGCGTTCCCGCGCCTGCACCACCTGCTCGAGCGCGGCGCCCGCTGGGCCCCCGCCATGCTGCCGCCGGCGGCGTTCTCCGACGACGAGCGGGCGGCCCAGGCCGCGGCCCTGACCGACACCCGGGTGGCCCAGCCGGCCCTCGGCATGGCGGACCTCGCGGTGGTCGACCTGCTCGACGCGATCGGCGTGACGCCAGCGATGGTGGCCGGCCACAGCTACGGCGAGCTGGCGGCGCTGGCGGTGGCCGGGGCGCTGACCGTCGACGACCTGCTGCCGCTGTCGGCGTTCCGCGGCGAGGCGATCCTCGCGGCCGCGGCCGGCGAGGCCGGCACCATGGTCGCCGCGGCGGCCGACGCCGAGGCCGTCGCCCGCGCGCTGGCCGACGTGGCCGGCGTGGTGGTCGCCAACCACAACAGCCCACGCCAGAGCGTGGTCGCCGGCGCGACCGCCGCCATCGACCGCGCGGTCGCCGCGCTGGCCGCCGCCCGCATCGCCACCCGCCGCATCCCGGTGGCGGCGGCGTTCCACAGCCCGCTGGTGGCCGGCGCGCAGCACGCGCTGGCCGCGCGGCTGGCCCAGCTCGACGTGCGCGCGCCGCGCGTGCCGGTGTGGTCGAACGTCACCGCCGAGCCCTACCCCGACGGGCCCGACGAGATCCGCGCGCTGCTGGCGGCGCAGGTGGCGCAGCCGGTGCGCTTCGCGCCGCAGATCGAGGCGATGTACCAGGCCGGCGCCCGGGTGTTCGTCGAGACCGGGCCGGGCCAGGTGCTGACCCGCCTGGTCGGCGAGATCCTCGGTGATCGCCCCCACGTGGCGGTGGCCTGCGATCCGGGCGGCTCGAGCCTGCGCTCGCTGTTGCGGGCGGTGGCGACTCTGGCCGTCCACGGCGTCGCCGTCGAGCCGGCCGCGCTGTTCGCCGATCGCGACGCGGTCGTGCTCGACCTGGTGCCGGCGCCGGGGCGCGCCCAGCCGGCGGCACCGTGGCTGGTCGACGGCCACGCCGCGTGGCCCGCGGACGCCGCGCCGCCAGGCCCGGCCGCTCCAGTGGCCGGCGTCGCGGTGGTCGGCCAGCACGATCACCTGGGCCCGGCCACGCTCGGGCCGCGCGCCCGTCTCGCACCGATGGAGGCTCCGGTGGTCACCGACCGCGACGCGATCGTCCTCGAGTACCTGCACAACGTGCGCACCGCCATCACGTCCCAGCGTGACGTGGTGCTGGCTTACCTCGGCCAGGCGCCGGCCGCGGTGGTCGACGATGCCCCGCTGGCGCGGCGCGCGCCCCGGCTGGTCGAGGCCACCGCCCAGCCGGTCGTGGCCCCGACGGTGGCGCTCGCGGCGGTCGCGCCCCCGCCGGTCGCCCCGCCCGCCCCGGCCGATCCGATGGCCATCGTCCTGGCGATCGTCAGCGAACGGACCGGCTACCCGCCCGAGACGTTGGGCCCCGATCTCGATCTCGAGGCCGACCTCAGCATCGACTCGATCAAGCGCATCGAGATCATCGGCGAGCTGGCCGCCCGGCTCGGGCTGGCCGTCGACGGCGGCGGCGACGACGCGATGGTCGAGGAGCTGGCCACCCGCAAGACGCTGCGGGCGTTGGTCGAGTGGCTGACCGCGCGCATGAGCGGTGCGGCCGCGTCGACGGCGGTGACCGGGCCGGCCGCACCGTCAGCGGTGATCACCGCGCCGACACTCGGGCGCTACGTGTTCGAGCGGGTGCCGGTACCGCCGGCGACGGCGCAGCCCAACGCCTTCGCCGGCCGCAACCTGGTGGTGGTCGACGACGGCCTGGGCGTCGCGCCCCGGCTGGCCGCGCGGCTGGCCGCCGACGGCGCCGACGTCGAGGTGGTCGCCCCCGGCGCCCGGCTGGCCCGCCCGGAGTTGCATGGCCTCATCCACCTGAGCGGGCTCGGCGGCGGCGACCACGACGGCGACGCGGCCACGACCGCGATGGCGGCGATGTTCGATCACGTCAAGGACGCGGTCCTGGGCGGCGCGTCGAACCTGCTGGTCGCCACCGGGCTGGGCGGCCGCTTCGGCGACGCCCAGCGTGACGCCGCCCTACGCGGCGACGGCGCGGGTGGGATGGTCAAGACCGTCGCGGCCGAGTGGCCGAGCCTGCGGGCCCGCCGCCTCGATCTCGACCCGCACGATCCGCCGGAGCGCCTGGCCGAGCTGATCCACGCGGAGCTCGCCAGCGACGACGATCTGCTCGAGGTCGGCCACGCCCACGGCGAGCGCTCGACCCGCACCCTGATCGCCACCGCCGGCGCCAGCGGCGGGGCCGGGCTGACGCTCGACGCCGACGCGGTGGTGCTTTTCACCGGCGGGGCCCGCGGCATCACCGCCACGGTCGCCCTCGAGCTGGCCCGGCGGTGGCGGTGCCGCATCGAGCTGGTGGGCCGCTCGGCCCTCCCCGGCCCGATCGATCCGGCCCTGGCCGAGGCCACCGACCTGCCGACGATGCGCCGGGCGATCCTCGCCGCCGGCCTGGCCAGCGAGCCGGCCGCGGTCGAGGCCCGGGCCAGCCGCGAGCTAGCCGACCGCGAGATCCGCGCGACGCTGGCCGCGCTCGCCGCGACCGGCGCGGCGGTGACCTACCACAGCTGCGACGTGCGCACGCCGGCGTTCGCGGCGCTCATCGACGACGTCTACGCCCGCCACGGTCGCCTCGACGGCGTCATCCACGGCGCCGGCGTGCTCGAGGACAAGCTGATCCGGCACAAGACCGCGGCGTCGTTCGCCCGGGTCTATGGCACCAAGGTGGCCGGCGCGTTGACGCTGGCGGCCCGGCTGCGCCGCGACACCCGCTTCGTGGTGTTCTTCGCCAGCATCTCCGGCGCCCTCGGCAACCGCGGCCAGGTCGACTACGCCACGGCCAACCAGGCGCTGGCCTCGCTGGCCGCCGCGCTGGCGCCGCGCATCACCGGCCGCGTGGTGGCCATCGACTGGGGCCCCTGGGCGGGCACCGGGATGGTGTCGCCCGAGCTCGAGCGCGAGTACGCGCGCCGCGGCCTGGGCCTGATCGATCCCGCCGCCGGCGTCGACCGCTTGTTGGCCGAGCTGGCCAGCGACGCCCGCGACACCGAGGTGGTGCTGGTGGCCGGCGATCCGCGCGCGCTGGCGCCGCGCCCCGTCGATCATGCCTGACGTCGCCATCGTCGGCCTGGCCGCGGTGTTCCCGGGCGCGGCCGACGCGGCCGCCTACTGGCGCAACCTGGTGGGCGGCGTCGACGCCATCACCACCGTGCCGGCGACGCGGTGGGACCCGGTGTTCTACGACCCGGCCGCCGACGCGGTCGATCGCTTCTACTGCCGCCGCGGCGGGTTCATCGACGGCCACGCCGGGTTCGATCCGGTGGCCTACGGCGTGATGCCGGTCGCGGTCGACGGCGCCGAGCCGGATCAGCTGCTGGCGCTCGAGGTCGCGGGGCGGGCCCTGGCCGACGCCGCGTTGACCGATCGCCTGCCGCGCGAACGCACCGGCGTCATCCTCGGGCGCGGCGGCTACCTCACCGCCGGGATGGCGCGCCTCTCGCAACGGGTCCGCTCGGCCGAACAGCTCGACACGACGCTGGCCGAGCTGGTCCCCGGCCTGGCGCCGTCGGTGCGCGCCGGCATCCGCGCCGCGTTCGCTACCCAGGCCGGCCAGCCCGGCCCCGAGGCGGCGATCGGCCTGGTGCCCAACCTGGCGGCGTCGCGCATCGCCAACCGCCTCGACCTCCACGGCCCGGCCTACACCGTCGACGCCGCCTGCGCCAGCTCGCTGGTGGCGGTCGACCAGGCCTGCGCCGAGCTGGCGCGCGGCCGGTGCGACGTGGTCCTGGCCGGCGGCGTCCACGTCTGCCACGACGTGACGTTCTGGAGCGTCTTCACCCAGCTCGGCGCGCTGAGCCGGGCCCAGCAGATCCGCCCGTTCGATCGCCGCGCCGACGGGCTGTTGATCGGCGAGGGCGCGGGGGTGGTGGTGCTCAAGCGGCGCGCCGACGCCGAGCGCGACGGTGATCGGATCTACGCGGTCATCCGCGGCGTCGGGGTCACCAGCGATGGACGGGCCGCGACGCCGATGCGGCCGCGCTTGAGCGGACAGGTCGCGGCGCTGGCCCAGGCCTGGCGCGAGGCCGCCTGCGATCCGCGCGAGGTCGGCATGATCGAGGCCCACGGCACCGCTACCCCGGCCGGTGACGGCGTCGAGCTGGCGGCGCTGGCCGAGTTCTTCGGCGGCCCGGTCAACGGACCGGCGCCGATCCTGGGCTCGGTGAAGTCGATGATCGGCCACGCCATGCCGGCCGCCGGCATCGCCGGGCTGATCAAGACGGCGCTGGCGCTGCATCACGACACCCTGCCGCCGTCGCTCCACTGCGACGAGCCGCGGCCCGAGGTGGCGACGACGCGGTTCCAGGTGCGGGCCGCCGCCGCGCCGTGGGGCGACCTCCCGCGCCGGGCCGGCGTCAGCGCGTTCGGCTTCGGCGGCATCAACGCCCACGTCGTGGTCGAGGCCGCCGCCGGCGCCCAGCCGCCGCGCCGCCGCCCGCGCCCGACCACCGCCCCGGCCACGCTGCGGCTGGCGGCCCCGACGGTCGCGGCGCTGCTGGCGCGCCTCGACGACGCCCCGGCTGACGGCGACCCCGGCGCCGGGCCGGCCCGGCTGGCCCTCCTCGATCCCACCGCCGAGCGGCGCGCGCTGGCGCGCAAGGTGATCGAGCGCGGCAAGCCGTGGCGCGGCCGCCACGAGCTGTGGTTCACGCCGGCCGGCCTGGCCCACGCCGGCGGCACGCTGGCGTTCGTGTGCCCGGGCATCGAGGTGGTGCAGCCGCCGGATCTCACCGCGGTGGCTGCGGCGCTCGGGGTCCCCCTGCCACCCGCGCTGGCGCCGACCGACGCGCCGCGCGATCTCGAGCACCAGGGCCTGGCGGTGTTCGCGCTCGGGCAGCTGCTCGACGGCGCGCTGCGCGCCCGTGGCCTGACGCCGGCCCTGTACGCCGGGCACAGCATCGGCGAGTGGACCGCGATGGTGGCGAGCGGGCTCATCCCGCCCGCGGCCGCCGCCGACTTCGTGGGCGGCCTGCGCCCGGGCAGCCTCGAGGTCCCCGACGTGGTGTTCGCCGCGGTCGGCTGCGGCGCCGAGGTCGCCGGCGCGGCGCTGGCCGGGCTGGCCGACGTGGCGGTGTCGCACGACAACTGTCCGCACCAGAGCATCGTGTGCGGTCGCCACGAGGCCGTGGTCGAGGTGGTGCGGCGGCTGGCGGCGCGCGGCGTGCTGGGGCAGGTGCTGCCGTTCCGCTCCGGCTTCCACTCGCCGCTGTTCACCGACTACCTCGCGCCGCACCGCGCGCACCTGGGCGCCCTGCCGCTGGCGACGCCGCGCACGCCGGTGTGGTCGGCCACCTCGTGTGCGCCCTACCCGCGCGACCCGGCGGCGGTGCGGGCCCTGGCCATCTTGCACCTGGTCACGCCGGTGCGCTTCCGCGAGCTGGTGCTTGCCCTGGTGGCCGCCGGCGTGCGCGGCTTCGTGCAGCTGGGCGTCGGCAGCCTGGTCAACTTCGTCGACGACACGCTGCGCGGCGTCGACCACCTGGCCATCGCGGCCAGCGCCGACAAGGGCGACGCCGACGCTCAGCTGACCCAGCTCGACCGGGTCGCCGCGGCGCTGTGGGTCGAGGGCTGGGACCAACCGCTGGCCGCGCCGGTGCGCCCGCTGCCGCGCCTGTCGCTCGGCGTGCCGCTGGTGCGCCTGGCCGGCGCCGTCCCGCCGCTGGCGGTGGGCGACCGCGGCGACGTCGCCGCGCCCCTGGCCGGCCTGCCCGCGCCGATCGCCGCCGCGCTGGCCGACGTGCTGCGCGAGGCCACCGACGCCAGCCGGGCGGTGGTCGCCGCCTACGCCGCGGCGCCGTCACCACCACCGGCGGTCGCGCCGACGCCGTCGGCTCCGGCGGTGACCCGGTTGCGCCTCGGCGTCGACACCCACCCGGCGCTGCTCGACCACTGCTTCTACCGGCAGCCGCCGGGGTGGCCCGAGCCGGCCGACCGCTTCCCGGTGGTGCCGATGACCATGATGCTCGAGCTCATGCGCGCCGCGGCGCTGGCCCTGGCCCCCGGCCGCGTGGCGATCGCGCTCGAGGACGTGGCCGCGCTGCGTTGGCTGGCGGTGGCGCCGCCGGTCGAGGTCGAGCTGCGCTGCCGGCTGGCGGCCGACGCCGCCGGCGAGCGCGTCGAGGTCGAGCTGGTCGGCTACGCCCGGGCCACGGTGCGCCTGGCCGCCGCCTACCCGCCACCGCCGCCGCCGCGCACCGCCGACCTGGCGTCGCCTCGCCCGGCGCCGGTCGATGCCGCCCGCCTGTACGCCGATCGGTGGATGTTCCACGGCCCGGCCTACGCTGGCGTCACCGCCCTGGGCCCGCTCGACGACGCCGGCATCGACGGCGCGATCACCACGCCCGCGGCGACCGGCGGGCTGCTCGACTGCAGCGGCCAGCTGATGGGCTACTGGGTGATGGCGCGAGAGCGCATCGACCGGCTGGCGATGCCGATCCGCATCGGCCGCATCGCGCTGTTCGGCGATCACCCCGCGGCCGGGACCGTGGTCGGCTGCCGGGTGCGCTTCACCGACACCACCGCGGTGGCGGTGCGCGCCGACCACGAGCTGACCGTCGACGGCCGGGTGTGGTGCCGCATCGACGGCTGGGAGGACCGCCGGTTCGACAGCGACGAGGTGCTGTGGCAGGTGCTGCAGTACCCCGAGCACCACGCGCTGGCCGAGCTGACCGCCGACGGCTACGCGGTGGTCACCGAGCACTGGCGCACCGTGGCCTCGCGCGAGCTGGTGATGCGCCGCTACCTGGGCGTCCGCGAGCGCGCCGACCACGACGCGGTGGGTCCGCGCGGCCGGCGCGCCTGGTTGCTCGGCCGCATCGCCATCAAGGACGCGGTCCGCCGGCACCGCTGGGCCGCCGGCGCCGGGCCGTTGTTCCCAGTCGAGGTCGAGGTCGGCAACCACGCCGACGGCCGGCCTTGGGTGACGGTCACCGACGGCGCCGCGCTGGCGGTGTCGGTCGCGCACAAAGACGATCAAGCCGTGGCGCTGGTCGGCGCCGCCGGCACCACGCCCGGCATCGATCTCGAGCGGATCGAGCCGCGCCCGGCGTCGTTCGTCGCGGTGGCGATGACGCCGGCCGAGCTCGCGCGCCGGCCCGCCGCCGAGGAGGTCGACGCCTGGCTGACCCGGGCCTGGGCCGGCAAGGAGGCGGTCGGCAAGGCCCGCGGCACCGCGGTCACCGACCCGCGCCGGCTGGCGGTCACGGCCGCCACCGCCGATCGCCTGACGATCGACGGCGTCACCGTCTACACCCGCCGCGACCGCGAGCATATGGTCGCCTGGACCTGGCTGGAGCCTGCCCCATGACCGACGCCACCACCCCCGAGATCCTCGCCACCGTCGAGCGCCTGCTCATCGAGGTGGTCGGCGACGAGCTGACCCTGACCGGGCCGATCACCCTGGCCACCTCGTTCGGCGGCGACCTCGAGCTGGAGAGCATCGAGTTCGTCGCGCTGGCCGAGCAGCTCCACGCGCACTACGGCGCCCGGGTCGACTTCGTGCAGTGGATCTCCACCAAGGAGCTCGATCAGATCATCGCGCTCACCGTCGGCGACCTGGTCGCGTTCATCGCGGCCGCCACCTGACATGGCCTTCGCCCACGCCAACCAGATCCGCTTCCACACCGCCGAGCTGGGCGCCGGCCCGACGGTGGTGATGGCCCACGGCCTGTTGGTCGGCTCGTTGGCGTCGTGGTACTTCACCGCCGCCCCGGTCCTGGCCCGCACCCACCGGGTCCGGCTCTACGACCTGCGCGGCCACGGCAAGAGCGATCGGCCGACCACCGGCTACGACACCGCCACGATGGTCGACGATCTGGCCGGGCTCACCGCCGACCTGACCGCGCCGTTCGATCTGGTCGGCCACAGCTACGGCGCGCTGGTCGCGCTCGGCTTCGCGCTGCGGTTCCCGGCCCGGGTCCGGCGCCTGGTCGTGGTCGAGGCGCCGCTGCCGCCGGGGCAGGTCGCCGAGGGTGATGCGTGGTTCGCCGCCGGCCCCGACCACCTGGTCGCGGCGTTGCCGGCCCCGCTGCGCGACGCGGTGGCCGGGGGCCGGCGCCAGGCCGCGCGCCTGCTGGCCAACCTGCGAGCGCTGGCCGAGGACACCACGCTCCTGGCCGACCTGCGCGCCGAGCCTGACCTGGCCGACGACGCGCTGGGGCAGCTCGCGGCGCCGACCCTGTGCGCGTACGGCGATCGGTCGTCGTGCCTGCCGGCCGGCCGACGCCTGGCCGCGGCGCTGCCGGCGGCGCGCCTCGTCGTGCTGCCGGGCGGCCACTACCTCCACCTCGACGCCAAGGACGCGCTGGCGGCGGCGATCGCGGAGCACCTCGGTGGCTGACCTCGCGGTCGGCGGCGGCACGCTGCACGTGCAGCGCCTGGGCGCCGCCCCGCGGGTGGCGGTGTTCGTCCACGGCCTGGTGATGGACAACCTGTCGTCGTTCTACTTCACGCTGGCGGCGCCGGCGGCGGTCCACCGGACCGTGGTGCTGTACGACCTGCGCGGCCACGGGCGCTCGCACCGGCCGCCGACCGGCTACGCCGTGGCCGACTTCGTGGCCGAGCTGGCGGCGCTGGTCGACCTGGTCGCGCCCGACGCCGCGGTCGACGTGATCGGCAACAGCTTCGGCGGCCTGGTCGCGCTGGCGTTCGCGGTCGCCCACCCGGCGCGGGTCGCGTCGCTGGTGCTGATCGACGCCCACGACGGCACCGCCGGGTGGAGCGCGCAGATGGCCGCGACGCTCGGGCTCGAGGGCAGCGCCCGCGACGCCCAGATCGCCACGTCGTTCCAGGCCTGGCTCGGCCGCAACAGCGAGCGCAAGCGGTCACGCCTGGCCAGCCAGGCCCGCGCCCTGGTCGAGGCCACCACGCTGATCGCCGACCTGGCTGGGTCGCCGCCGCTGACCGACGCCGCGCTGGCGACCATCACCGCGCCGACCCTGGCCTTGTACGGCGAGCACTCCGATGTGCGCGACCGCGGCGAGGCGCTGGCCCGGTTGCTGCCGGCCGCGACCCTCGAGGTGGTGCCCGGCTGCACCCACTCGATCTTGTGGGAGGCCACCGCGCTGGTGCGCGATCGGGTCACGGCGTGGCTGGAGCCCCGGCCATGAGCCGCATCTGGTTCGTGGTGCCGCCGCTGACCGGCCACGTCAACCCGACGGTGTCGGTGGGGCGGACGCTGGCCGCGCGCGGCCACGACGTGGCGTGGGCCGCTCACCCCGGCACCGTCGCGCGACTCCTGCCCGCCGACGCGCGCATCATCGCCATGCCGGAGCTGATCGAGCCCGACCACGCCGCCGCCGTCGCCGCCAAGGCCCGGGCCACCCGGGGCGCCGCCGCGCTCAAGTTCTTGTGGGAGGACTTCCTGGTGCCGCTGGCCCGATCGATGGTGCCGGCGCTGCTCGCCGCGGTCGACGCCGAGCGGCCCGATCTGCTGGTGGTCGATCAACAAGCGCTGGCGGGCGGCCTGGTGGCGCGGCTGCGCGGGCTGCCGTGGGCCAGCTTCGCCACCACCTCGGCCGGGCTCACCGATCCGCTGGCCGGCCTGCCCGAGGTGAAGCGCTGGCTGGCCGAGCTGTTCGCCGGGCTCGAGGGCGAGGTCGGCGTGGCCCCGGCGGGCCCGGGCGGCGAGCTGTCGCCGCACCGGGTGGTGGCGTTCACCACCGCGGCGCTGATGGGCCCCGACGTCCGGTTTCCGGACCATGTGCGCCTGGTCGGCCCGTCGGTGAGCGACCGCCCCGAGCCGACGCCGTTCCCGTGGCCCGCGCTGGCGCCGCGGCCGCGCCCGCGGGTGCTGGTCACCATGGGCACCGTCAACGTCGACGCCGCGACCCGCTTCTACCAGGCGGCGGTGGCGGCGCTGGCCGAGCTGCCGGTCCAGGGCATCGTGGTGGCGCCGCCCGAGCGCCTGCCTGCGCTGCCGCCCAACGTCTTGTGCCAGGCCTACGTGCCGCAGCTGGCGCTGCTGCGCGAGGTCGACGCGGTGGTGTGCCACGGCGGCCACAACACCGTGTGCGAGGCGCTGGCCCAGGGGCTGCCGCTGGTGGTCGCGCCGATCAAGGACGACCAGCCCATCGTCGCCGAGCAGGTGGTGGCGGCCGGCGCCGGGGTCCGGGTCAAGTTCGGCCGGGTCCAGCCGCCTGAGCTGGCCGCCGCCATCGCTCGGGTGCTCGACGACGCCAGCTACCGCACCGCCGCCGCCACCATCGCCCGCTCGTTCACCGCCGCCGGTGGCGCGGCGGCCGCCGCCACCGCGCTCGAGGAGCTCGTCGCATGATCTGGATCCTGGTGCCCCTGTGCGCGCTGTTCGTCCTGGCCGCGGTGCGCATGCGCGGCCGCCTGGCCAGCCTCGACGCGCTGCCGCCGTCCGACCAGCCGGTCGCCGCCGACCACCGCTTCATCACCGGCCCAGGCGTCACCCTCGACGAGGCCACCCGCCGCGCCGCCAGCGCGTGGGCCACCGCCAACCGCAAGGACGTGGTCGACCTGATCCCAGGCGACCTGCCGACCATCGCCGCCATGAGCCTGGCCCAGCTGGTCGACCTGCCGCGTTTCCGCACCGACCGCCTGGCCATCGGCCGCACCGCCGGCCACGCCATGCTGGTGTCCACCGAGGTGGCCGAGCGGGCCCAGCTCGAGGAGCCCGCCGACGAGGTCGCCATGCTCAAGCTGGCGGCCCGCCTCAAGCAGTACGCCACCGCCACGACCGATCTGGTGGTCGCGCCGGCCGCGCGGGCCCGCCGCGAGGACCTCGGCCGTCGCCGCGCGGTGGTGCGCGCGCTGCTCGGCCCGTCGACGCCGGTCGCCCTCATCCTGCAGCCGTTGTTCTTCGCGATCATGGCGCTGGGGGTGTGGGTCGAGCCAATCGCCGGCGGCGTCGCCCTGGGGCTGTGGCACCTGCAGCCGCTGGTCGCCATCGCCGGCACCAAGGTGCGCTCGCGCGACCTGCTGCTGGTGACGGTCCTGCGCGCGCCGGTCGAGCTGTACCTGCTGGCCCGGACCCTGCTCGGCCGGTGGCAGCCACCGACCGGGCCCGACCCCGTCGAGGTGCGCCGCCCGACCTACGCCACGCTGGCCACCACGGCGGGCACCTTCTTCGAGCCGCGCCGCACCACCTGCCCGGTGTGCGACCAGCCCGACCTGACGGTGCACCTGCGGTTCCGCGATCTGCTGCAGCACAAGCCCGGCCGCTTCGTCCTCGAGCGCTGCCGCGGCTGCGGCCACATCTTCCAGAACCCGCGGCTGTCGATCGCCGGGCTGGACTACTACTACAAGGACTTCTACGACGGGCTGGGCGAGGCCGGCATCTCCTTCATCTTCGGGCTGTCGGGCGCCGGCTACCTGGCGCGCGCGCGCATGGTCAAGGACGTCACCACCCCGGCCCGCTGGCTCGACGTCGGCTGCGGCCACGGCCACTTCTGCCTGACCGCCAAGGACGAGCTGCCGACCACCCAGTTCGACGGCCTCGACCTCAGCGCCAGCGTCGACGAGGCGCGGCGCCGGGGCTGGATCGATCACGGCTTCCTCGGCCTGTTCCCCGACAAGGCGCCCGAGCTGGCCGGCGGCTACCAGGTGGTGAGCATGGCCCACTACCTGGAGCACACCCGCGAGCCCCGCGACGAGCTGGCCGCGGCCCACACCGCGCTGGCGCCGGGCGGCCACCTGCTGATCGAGGTGCCGGATCCCGCGTTCGGGCTGGGCAAGCTGCTGGGCACCTACTGGCTGCCGTGGTTCCAGCCGCAGCACCAGCACCTGCTGTCGGTCGGCAACCTCGAGCGCCTGCTGCGCGAGGCCGGCTTCACGCCGCTCACCTGGCACCGCGGCTCGGCCCACCAGCGGGTCGACTTCTTGTTCGCGGCGTTCCTGTGGCTGGGGCGCCTGGCGCCGCCGTCGCACCAGCCGTGGCGGCCGCGCTCGACCTGGGCCCGGATCCGCCGCGGCGTGGTGTGGACCCTGGGCTCGCCGCTCATCGTCCTGGGCATCGTGGTCGACCGCGTCATCACGCCGTTCATCCTCCGCGGCAAGCGCTCGAACACCTACCGGGTCCTGGCCCGCCGCGATGGCTGACCCGGTCGACCACCCGTTCCTCGACGAACCCGACCGGTTCTTCATGGAGTGGATCCCGGCCCAGCTCGCGGCCCACCCGGCCTACCGGGCCCAGGTCGGGCGCGATCCGGCCGTCGCCCAGATCGAGCTGACCGGCGACCGCGGCGGCACCTGGAACCTGGTGCTGGGCGACGGCCAGGTCGACGTCGCCCGCGGCGCCCACGCGACACCGTCTTTCATCATCACGATGGCGGTTGGCACCTTCCGCAAGCTGCGCGAAGGTCAGCTCGGCATCCCGGGCGCGCTGTTGCGCGGCAAGATCAAGACCCGGGGCAGCCTGGGCACGCTGCTCAAGGTCGGGCGCAATCTCAAGCACGAGGCTCCATGAACACCATCGGCACCTTGCTCCTGGCGGCGCTGCTCGTCGCCGCGTGTGGCCCCAGCGGCACCGGCGACGACGACCTGATCGACGCGCCGCCCTCCGACGGCGTGCAGCCACCCATCCTGGTGCCGGGCGGCGGCGTCACCTCGGCGCCGCTGGCCGGCGCGCTCAACGTCTACGTGATCGAGCCGGGCGGCGTGACGCCGATCGCCGGCGCCCAGGTCCACCTCGGCGGGGCCGGCGACGCGCTCCAGCAGGACGCCACCACCGACGCGACCGGCCTGGCCAGCTTCCGCGACGCCGGCCTGACCGGCGGCCTGACGGTCACCGCGACCGCCGCCGGCCGCACCGCCGCGACCTGGATCGGCGTGACCGGCGGCAACGTCACCATCCCGCTGGCGCGCCGGCCCGACAGCCCCGCGACCGCCCGCGCCTCAGGCACCATCGCCGGCTGGAACAACCTGCCGGCGCCGGCGTTCGGGCACTACACGCTCGGCCTGGTGACCTACTCGTTCACCGCGGAGGTCGGCGCGGCGGACAACCGCCTGACCCAGGCCACCGACGGCAACGGCGCGCCGCTCAACACCTGCGTCAACACTGGCTTGTCCAACAGCTGCGCCTGGCAGCTGGTCACCCGGACCGGCCCGCAGCTCCACACCGCGGTGATCGTCGACGGCAACGCCCACGGCACCACCGACCCGTCCGACGACACCTACACCCTCATCGGCTACGCCGCCGGCGCGCCGGTCACGCTCACCGCCGGCCAGCAGCTGACCGGCGAGAGCCTGACGATGGTACCGGCCGCCAGCCAGACGCCGCTGACGGTCACCTTCCCCGGCGCCGCGCCCGGTCTGCCCACCGCGCTCGCCATCCCCATGCTCGACACCGGCGCCACCGGCCAGATCGTGTTCCCGCTGCCGGCGGTCACGTCGGCGCAGCGGTCGACCCAGGTGCTGGCGCCCAGCGGCGCCTTCGCCGGCAGCTACCGGCTGGTCGGCCTGGCCACGCCGTCGGCCACCGCCACCGCGCCGTACTCGACCAGCTTCACCGCGGTCGCCAACCTGGCCAGCGCCAGCCTACCCAGCTGGCTGGCGCCCCCGACCGGGCTGTCGACCAGCGGCGGCACCTTCGGGTTCACCGCGCCCGGCGCGTCCGTCGCCTACGCCAACTTCTCGACCGGCGGCTCGGCGGCGTGGACCGTGACGCTCCTCGACGGCGTCCACCCGTTCCGGCTGCCGGCGATCGCGCCCGATCCGCTGGGCGCCGGCACCGTCACCCTCGACGTGACCGCGGCCGACGTCCCTGGCTTCGCGGCCAGCGACTTCCGCGTCGACGAGGTCGCCGCCAGCCTGGCCCGCGCCAGCGGCGCGACGACGACGTTCACCCGCTGACCCGGGATCGGCCGGCGGCGCCACAGCGCCGGCCGGTGCCCGCGCCGGCACCGACGTCGGTTTCCGTTGACGAACCCAGCCAGCGCGCGCGATCGTCATCCGGTGGTGTCGATGACCGTGCGGCGCTGGTTCGTGGGCCCGGCCGTCGCGGTCGCGAGCGCTGCCGCCGGTGCAGCCGCCGACCCGCCGCGCCGCGGCGACGCCACGGCGACCGTCCGCGCGTCCCGCGCGCGTATGGCGCCACCGCGCGCCGACATGGTCGCGGCGCCGCGCGCCGTGGCTGCCCCGGCGACGGCGACAGTGGTGTTCCGCGACGACCTCGCCGCAGACATCCCCCGCGTCGACAGCGCCGGCCCGGCGCTCGTGCTCGACGCCCTCGAGCTGCGGCTCGACGTGCGGGCCCGCCGGGCCCACCTGCGTCTGCGGGGCGACACGCCGCTGGTGTCGTTCCAGCTGGCCAGCGACATCGTCGTGCGCGGCGGCGCCGCCGCGTTCGACGCCCACCTGCAGATCGCGGCCGGCGGTCACCGCTTCGAGCTCGCACTCCCCGACATCGAGCTGGCGCCGCGCAGCTACCTGGGCGAGCGCTACCTCGAGGTGCGGGTGCCGTTCGTGCGCCGCAGGTTCTGATCGCCCCCCCGCCATCGCGCCAGGCGCGACCGCGCGTCGATCAACCGTGCCCGGGGCCGACCCGCCAGATCTTGCGCTGCTTCTTGTACGGCTCGAACGCGGTGTGGCCGTGGTCCCCGAACTTGAGCTTGTGGTGAGGCAACACCGCGAACTGGCCGTTGTCGAGGGCGACCGCGTGGGCCAGGTGGTTGCCGGTCCACCAGTCGATCGTGAACAGGTAGTCGCCGCCCAGCCACAGGTCCCGGCCCTTGAAGTAGGCCTGGACCCGGCCGGCGAGCGCGGCGTGGGCGTGCACGCACACCTGTTCGTCGGGGCAGTCGAAGTACACCAGCTCGTCGAGCCCGAGCTCGAGCAGCGACGCGGTGCGCCGACGCTCGGGATCGATCAGCGCCGACGGCGGGATGTACGAGAACACCGCGCCGTCGGGGAGCAACACCTGAAACGTCGGCGCCTCCCCCGGGTAGCTCGACACCGCGAAGGCCGTGCACGCGACCACCTGCCCGACCCGATCCGGATCCATGCCGTAGAGGTACTCGGCGCGGACGTGGGTCCGCACCGGCGGGATCTCGGCGTGGACGCGTGCCGGCGTCGGCACCGGCGCGACCGCGGGCGGCTGGCAAGCGATCGCCCGCTCGACCTCGGGCCGCAGTCGCGCGATCGCGTCTGCGATGGCGTCGTCGAGCGTGGCCCCGCGATGGGCGCCCGCCTCGTCGCTCCGGAAGTGCCGGAAGCGGTAGCGCATCCGTCGCGTCGGCCCGGCGTCGGCCAGCCCCGCGGCAGCCTGCCAGTCGAGGTAGCTGGCGATGACGTCGAGCCCGCGCTCGAACGCGGTCGGGGACAACTCGCTGGCCAGGTGTTCGAGCCACACCGTCACGTCGCGGCGGGGGTCGTAGAGGTGTACGAAGTCGAGGGGGTTACGGATGCCCTCGATGACGCACGGGCCCGACGCGGCGACCGCGTCGCGCAGCGCCACCGCGGACACCCACGGATCATCGACCAGCCGCCGCGTCGCGAACGCCGTGATCGCCTCGACGAAGGCCTGGCGTGACCCCGCATCGGCGCCGGCCGCCCGTCCCGGGAAGCGCTCGCGGACCCACGCCGACGCGCGCACGTGGGCGAGCCCCAGCGCCGCCGCCAGCGCCGTCGCCATCGGCGTCTTGCCGGTCGCGCTCGCGCCGAGCACGAAGATCTTCATTGGCGCGAGGCCCGGGCGGTCCGCCAGACCCGGGCGCTCCGCCGGGCTCGGATGGTCCGCCTGGTTCGGCCCGTCAACGCGGGTTGTGCGCGTCACGCCAGGCCTTCCCCACCGGATCGAACACCGCGACGATCGCGAACACGATGTGGCCGCCGGGCACCCACGCCGCCGAGGTCTGGCGCGTGATGATGCCGATGCCTTCGCGCACCGTGCCGTCTTTGTATTCGACGTTGAGGTACTTGGTCTCGAAGCGATCCTCCGGGAAGACCGACAGCTCGAGGTAGCGCTCGATGTGCCAGCCCGCCTCCGTGATGGCGTGGCAGTCACCTTCGGTGAAGGCGTCGCCGAACGTCACCCGTGAACGCGGGAGGCATTGGAACTCCCAGCCGAACTCGTAGGCCACACGCTCCTCCAGGTACTGCTCACGCCACACCATCCCGAGGCGCTTGTTCTTCCTAAGCGTCCCTGATGCGTGGGCCTCGATGAACCCCTCGGCGTCCATGGTCCGCAGGGCCAACCGACGGGCCAGCGCGGGGCTGGCCTTCACCGACTCATCGACCGCGACGATCTGTGTCTCCATCCGTGACCTCCCGGTCGGTCGCAGGCCACTGTCGCCGCGACCGGCGCGCCATGATACCGGCCCCGCGCCGCGCCGTCACTGGGGCCACGCCTCGGCGCCTACCCGGCGATCAAGGCGATCAAGAACGCCACGTAGCCCAGCACCAACACCGACGCAGCCAGGCGGCCGAACCGCGGCCGGGTCGCCATGACCGCCACCGCGAACAGCGTCAGCCCTCCGAGGGCGATCAGGTCGACCGTGACCGAGGCCAGCGGCGCGCCGATCGGGCCGGCCAGCCCGGCCGCGCCGCCGATGAGCAGCACGTTGAAGATGTTGGACCCCACCACGTTGCCGATCGCCAGATCGGAGTGGCCGCGCACGGCCGCGACGATCGAGGTCGCGAGCTCCGGCAACGACGTACCGACCGCGACGATCGTGACCCCGATCAGGTGGTCGCTCAGCCCGGCCGCCTTGGCGATCCCGGACGCCCCCAGCACCAGCCGATCGCCGCCGATCACCAGGCATCCCAGGCCTGCCACCGCGCGCGCCGCCAGGCGCCAGCGCGCGTTGCGGTGGGCCAGGCCGACCGCCGCCTCGGCCTCGGCCTCGACCTCGGCCACCGCGCCGACCGCGCCGCCGTTGCCGATCGACGCCATCAGCATCCACAGCGAGTAGCCGACCGCGGCCGCCAGCAACAGCGCCGCCTCCCACGGGGTGACCACGCCGTCGCGCAAGATCACGGGCAACGCCGCCGCCGACAGCACCAGGATCGGCAGCTCGCGCCGCGCCAGCGCACGATCGATCGAGCCTGGCAGCACCAGCATGGTCATGCCCAGGATCAAGCCGAGGTTGGCGATGTTCGAGCCGATCACGTTGCCGAGCGCGATCGCGCCCTGGCCGCTCGAGGCCGAGCGCAGGCCGACCACCAGCTCGGGCGCCGAGGTGCCGTAGGCGACGACCGTCAGCCCGACCACCAGCGACGACACGCCGAACGACCGGGCCAGGCCGGCGGCGCCCGCCACCAGCCACTCGGCCCCCACGTAGAGGAAGCCCAGCCCGACCGCCAACCAGACCAGATCAAGCGCCATGGGTGCCTCGCCGCGCGGGCCCGCTCACCAGCCGCCGGTCGTCGACGGGCCCAGCACGGTGCGCAGGGTCGACAGCAGGGTGTCGATCAGCAGGTCGCGCAGCGTGGCCCGCTCCGGCATCCCGCTGCCCAGCCACTCCAGGCTCGACGCCTCGACGAAGCCGATCCAGCCACGCAGGGCGATCCGCACCATCGGCGCCTGGCCGCTGCCGAGCGCCGCCAGCGGCGTGCCGTCAGCGTCGGTGAGTAGCCGATCGACGTAGGTGGTGCGGGTCCGCTCGACCACGCCCGCGACCTCGGGGTCCGAGCCGATGCCGCCGCGCAGGAGCGCCGAGAACGGGCGCGCGTGGGCCACGACGAAGTCGAGGTAGGCGTCGAGGCCGGCCCGGATGCGATCGAGCGGCGGCAACGCCGGGGACGCGGCGGTGACCGTGCGCTCGAGCAGATCGGCTGCGGTGGCTGATAGGCCGGCGACGTACAGGTCGCGCTTGGCCGGGAAGTAGTGGTACAGGAGGCCCTTCGAGATGCCGGCGGCCTTGGCGATGTCGTCGATCGACACCTCGTCGTAGGTCCGCTCGGAGAACGCCTTGACCCCGAGCTCGAGCAGCTGGGCCCGGCGGGCGTCGTTGTCGAGCCGGATGCGCCGCCGCGGCCGGCGCGCCGCGCGTTCACCTGCGGCGGCTCGGACAGTGCGTCGACGGATCGGGCGAGCCGCGGTCACGGACCATGGGTACCGCGGTCCCTGGCACGGTGGCAACCGGGGACGGTGCGGTGCGCGACCGGGCTGGCCGCACGGCCGCGGCCGGGCCCCCGCACATTCTCTATTGACTTGCGGTCAATAGCGCATCATACTGGGTCAGCAAGATGATGAACGCGACCCTTGCATCCACCACCGTCCCCTCGACCTCAAGCTCGGCCAGGCCCACGCCTCGGCCGGCGATCGAGCCGCGCCCCGGGCCACGAGACTTCGCGGCGGTGCCGCGCCACTGGCTGGGTGGGGCGGCGGTGCCGACCCAGATCGCCAACGGCGTGAACCTGTTGTTCCCGGCCGGCGAGCGGTTCTTCGTCCGCTCGGTCTACCACTACCTCGACCGGATCGACGATCCGCAGCTCAAGGCCGCCATCAAGGGCTTCGCCGGCCAGGAGGGCCGCCACGCCCGCTCGCACGAGGACTACTTCGCGACGATGCGGGCCCAGGGCTACGCCATCGATCGCTTCCTCGAGCTGTACCAGTGGCTGTCGTTCACGCTGCTCGAGCGCATCGCGCCGCCGGCCCTGCGGCTCGCCGCCACCGCCGCCGCCGAGCACTACACCGCGATCATGGCGGCCGGCGCCGCCGCCGACGTCCCGCTCGATCAAGCCCACCCCGCGATGCGCCAGCTGCTGTACTGGCACGCCGCCGAGGAGCTCGAGCACAAGTCGGTGGCGTTCGACGTGCTGCAGGCGGTCAACTCGTCCTACGCGCTGCGGGTCGCTGGGCTGGCGATGTCGACGGCGTTGCTGGCGTCGATGTGGCTGGCCGCCACCAGCTACCTGTGGTGGCAAGACGGCATCACCCCGTGGCGAGCGGTGCGCCAGCTGCGCCAGCTCCGCGGCCAGGCGCCCAGCGAGCCCATCGTCACCCGCGTGTTCCTGCGCGGCATCCGCCAGTACCTGCGGCGCGACTTCCACCCCGATCAAGACGACAACTACCACCTGGCCGAGGCGCTCCTCGCCAAGTCGGCCGAGGCGGGCGCCGAGCTGGCGCGGGCCGAGGCGGCGGCGTGAGGCTGGCCGGTGCGCTGGCGGTGGTCACCGGTGCCGGGGCGGGCATCGGCCGGGCCACGGCGGCGGCCCTGGCCGCGCGCGGCGCGCGCGTGGTCATCGCCGATCTCGACCGCGCGCGGCTGGCCGAGGTGGCCGGCCAGCTGGGCGGCGCCGTGGTGCACAGCCAGGTGGTCGACGTCGGCGACCGCGCCCAGGTCGAGGCGTTGGCGGCCGCCTGCCACGCCATCCAGCCCGGCGTCGACGTGTTGGTCAACAACGCCGGCATCGGCCAGGCCGGCGGCATCCTCGACACCAGCCTGGCGGATTGGGACACCACGCTGCGGGTCAACCTGATGGGCGTGGTGTACGGCTGCCACTTCTTCACGCCGGCGATGGTCGCGCGCGGCACCGGCCACGTGGTCAACGTGTCGTCGATGCTCGGCTTCTTTCCGACGCCGCGGGTGGTCGCCTACCAGGCGTCCAAGTTCGCGGTGCTGGGCCTGACGTTGTCGATGCGCAACGAGCTGGCCGACACCGGCGTGCGTGCCACCGCGATCTGTCCCGGGATGATCGCCACCTCGATCGTCGGCGACACCCGCTTCTCGCCGGCGCACGTCGGGCTGCGCGACCAGGTCGGCAAGCGGTTCGAGCGGGGCTGGCCACCGACGCGGGTGGCCGACGCCATCGTCGACGTGCTGGGCACCGACACCGCGGTGCGGCCGGTCGGGCCCGAGGCGTGGGCCGCGTGGGGCCTGGCGCGCTGGCTGCCGGCGGTGGGCGATCGGGTGACGCGCGCCGTGCAGCGGCGCCTCGATCGTCGGCGGGCGTAAGGCGCGCGGGTCAGCGCCGTCGGCGCCCCACCACCAGCACCACCGCGATCACCACCAGCGGCGCCGCCAGCGCGGTGGCCGCGGTCAGCGGCTCGCCGGCCAGCGCCACGCCCAGGAGCACCGCCAGCACCGGGTTGACGAACGCGTAGCTCGTCGCCACCGCCGGTCGCGCGTGGCGCAACAGCCACGCGTACGCGGTGAACGCCACCAGCGAGCCGATCACCAACAGGTACACCCACGCCGCCAGCGACCGGACCGACGGCGCCGCCGGCAACCCCTCGCCCCGCGCCACCGCGGCGACGGCCAGCGCCACCCCGCCGGCCAGCATATGCGCGCCCGGGCCGGCCAGCCCGGGCGCGTTGGGCAGCCGCCGCGCCAACAGCGAGCCCAGGGCCCACGCCGCCGGGGACGCGCACAAGATGAGCGCCGCCCGCGGCGTCGCCGACAGCTCAGCGCCGCTCACCAGGAGGACCACGCCGGCCAGGCCGACCGCGAAGCCGAGCCACTCGCGCGCGGTGGGCCGCTCGCCACCGAGCGCTGCGAACACCGCCATCCACAGCGGCATGGTCGCGCACACCAGCGCGGCGACCCCCGACGAGACCTCGGTCTCGGCCACCGCCACCAGGCCGTTGCCGCCGACGAACATCAGTGTGCCGATCGGCAGCGCCGCCAGCCAGTGGCGCCGGGTCGGCCAGGCCCCGCCGCGGACGCGCGCCGCCCCCAACAACAACCCGCCGGCCAGCGCGAAGCGCGCGGCGCCCATCATCATCGGCGGCAGGGTCTCGACCGCCACGCGCATCGCCAGGTAGGTCGAGCCCCACACCACGTAGACCACGGCCAGCGCGAGGGTGAGGCGCGCGCGAGGCGACGGCGACGGCGGCGCGACCGGGGTCAGGGTCATGGTGGTCGCCAGCGTGGCACGCCGCGGCCGCGCGCCCAGGGACAGAGCGCGGCGGCGCGACCGGCACACCGTGTGCTGGCGCTGGGCCCCGGCATCTGTGCTGGTCGATCGAGCGCCTGAGCAATACAATCACGCCATGCCCGGCGACTTCCTCTACGAGCAGCTGGCCGCCGAGCTGGGCGACGCCATCGAGCGCGGCGCCCTCCGGCCCGGGGCCCGCCTGCCGTCGGTGCGCCGCCTGGCCGAGGACCGCGACCTGTCGGTCGCCACCGTGGTCGCCGCCTACGCGCGGCTCGAGGGCACCGGCCTGATCGAGGCCCGCCCCAAGTCGGGCTACTTCGTGCGCCGACGCCAGGACGAGGGGGCGCCGCCGCGGCCGCCGCGCCGCTCGCTGACCGCCACCCGCCCGGCGGTGTCTGACGGCATCGCCCGCCTCATCACCGCGCTGCGCGACCCGACCGCGGTGCCGCTGGCGGCGGCGTACCTCGATCCGTCGACGCTCAAGGTCGCCGCGCTCAACCGCATCGCCGCCGCGCTGGCGCGCGAGGTGTCGACGCTGGGTGCCAAGGACGACACCCCGCCCGGCCTGGTGACCCTGCGGCGGGTGCTGGCCCGGCGCTCGGTCAGCTGGGGCGCGCCGCTGACCGAGGACGACTTCGTCGCCACCATCGGCGCCACCGAGGCCATCACACTGGCGCTGCGCGCGGTCACCCGCGCCGGCGACACCGTGGTGGTCGAGTCGCCGACCTACTTCGGCATCCTGCAGACCATCGAGGCCCTCGATCTGCGGGTGGTCGAGGTGCCGGCCCACCCGCGCACCGGCATCGATCTGGCCGCGCTCGACGACGCGCTGACCGCCACGCCGATCCGCGCCATCGTCACCATGCCGACGGCGGCCAACCCGCTGGGCTCGATCATGCCCGACGAGGCCAAGGCCGAGCTGTACCGCCTTGCGGTCCGCCACGACGTGCCGATCATCGAGGACGACGTCTACGGGGAGCTGTGCTTCGACGGCACCCGGCCGCGCCCGCTCAAGGCGTTCGATCGCGACGGCCGCGTGCTGCTGTGCGGCTCGGTGTCCAAGACGTTGGCCCCGGGCTACCGGGTCGGGTGGATCGTGCCCGGCCGGTACCAAGACGCCGTCGAGCGGCTGAAGTTCTCGCAGTCGCTGGCGTGCCCGACGCTGCCGGGCATGGCGGTGGCCGAGATGCTGGCGTCGGGCGGCTACGACCGCCACCTGCGCCGGCTGCGGCACGTGGTCGCCGGCCAGGTGGCGCGCTACCGCGACGAGGTGGTGGCGCGGTTCCCCGACGGGACCCGGGTGTCGGCGCCGCGCGGCGGCTTCGTCTTGTGGGTCGAGCTCCCCGGGGCGGTCGACACCCTGGTGTTGCAAGAGCACGCCCTGGCCCGCGGCGTGGCGATCGCGCCGGGGCCGATCTTCTCGGCCCGCCAGCAGCGGTTCAGCGCGTGCCTGCGGCTGTCGTGCGGCCAGCCGTTCACGCCGCGGGTGGCCGCCGCCCTCGATCTGCTCGCCCACCTGGCCGAGGATGGCGCCGCCCGCGGCCCTCGCGCCCACCGCGCCACCGCCTGACCGGAGCTGCCATGCCCCTGCCCTACGTCGTCGTCGACGCCTTCACCGATCGCCGGTTCCACGGCAACCCGGCCGCGGTGTTCCTGCTCGACGCCTGGTTGCCCGACGCGACCCTGGCCGCCATCGCCCGCGAGCTGGCGCTGTCGGAGTCGGCGTTCTGCGTGCGCCACGGCGACGATCATGCGCTGCGCTGGTTCACGCCGAGCGTCGAGGTCGACCTGTGCGGCCACGCCACGCTGGCCACGGCGTTCGTGTTGATGCACCTGGCGCCGGACGGGCCCGCGCGGGTGCGCTTCCACACCAAGAGCGGCCCGCTCGACGTGACCCGCACCGCCGCCGGCGCCACCCTCGACTTCCCGGCCCGGGTCCCGGTCGCCGTCGACGATCCCGCCCTGGCCGCGGCGGTGGCCGGCGCGCTGGGTGCGCCGGTGCGGGCGCTGTGGCGCTCGCGCAACCTGGTGGCGCTGGTCGACGACGCCGCCGCCGTCACCGCGCTGGCGCCCGACTTCCGCAAGGTCGGGGCGCTGCCGACCGAGGGGCTGATCGTGACGGCCCCCGGCACCGGCGAGGTCGACTTCGTGTCGCGCTACTTCACGCCCCAGCACGGCATCGACGAAGATCCGGTGACCGGCTCGGCCCACTGCACGCTGGGGCCGCTGTGGGCCGCGCGGCTGGGCCGGCATCGCCTCGAGGCCCGCCAGCTCAGCCGCCGCGGCGGGGCGATGACCGTCGAGGTGGACGGCGACCGGGTGCGGATGACCGGCGCCGCGGTGGCGGTGGCCCGGGGCGAGCTGCTGTTCGACCCGCCCCAGGCCTGACCCGCGCCGGGCCGGCTGTGGCAGGATGCGCCGCGATGCGCGCACCCGGCTTGCCGTTGCTCTTGCTCGTGGTGGCCTGCGGCGGCGCGGCGACCGGCCCCGACGCGACCGACGACGTCGACGCGGGCGCCCCCGACGGCGCTGGCGTCGACGCGCCACCCCGGCCGGACCCGGGCCCGGTGCGCGGCAGCTTCGCCCTGACCTATTACTGGGTGACCGCCGAGGCCGACTTCGCCGGCGCCGCCGACACCGCGCTGTACAGCCCCGGGTGCGCCGCGCTGGCCACGGTGCCGCGCGGGTTCGCCGACAGCCTGGCGGTGGAGGGCACCGGCCGGCTGCGCGATGGCCGGCTGCTCAACGTCGACGGCCCGTGCGGCTGCCCGGCGTCGCCGTGCTTCGTCGAGGCACCGGCCGACCACGCCTGGGGCACCGGCGTCATGGACCGGCCGCTGGTGCCGTACCGGTCGATCGCGGTCGATCCCCGCGTGGTCCCCTACGGCACCACGCTGTGGCTGGCCGAGCTCGACGGCGTGGCGGTGCCGGGGCCGGCGCCGTGGGGCGGCTTCGTCCACGACGGCTGCGTGGTGGCGGCCGACACCGGCGGCGCCATCGTCGGCCAACACCTCGACTGGTTCGTCGGCGAGCGGGCCAGCTACCGGACTCTCGACGGCACGCTCGGCCTCGCCGCCGTGACCGTCCACGACGGCGGAGCCCGCTGCCCATGAGCGAGCCGGTAGTGTGGGACGACGAGCTCGAGCTCGAGCTCGACCTGCCCCTCGACGCCCCCAGCCTCGACGGCGACGGCGCCGAGGTGCGGGCGGCGGTGGCGGCCAAGCTGGCGGTCGACCCGACCCAGCTGCCCCCCCTCGAGGTGCGCCGGCGCGCCATCGACGCCCGCCACCGGCGGGTGCGCTTCCACCTGACCGTCGGCGCCCGCGCCACCACCACCACCGCCCCGCTGGCCGAGCCGCCGCCGCGCGCGGTGACCGGCGACCCGGTGATCATCGTCGGCGCCGGGCCGGCCGGCCTGTACTGCGCCTACGAGCTGGCCCGCCACGGCGTGGCGTCGATCGTGTGCGACCGCGGCAAGCTGGTGCAGGCCCGCCGCCGCGACCTCAAGGGCCTCACCCAGCACGGCACCGTCGACCCCGACAGCAACTACTGCTTCGGCGAGGGCGGCGCCGGGACCTACTCCGACGGCAAGCTCTACACCCGCGCCCACAAGCGCGGCGACGTGCGCGACGTCATCGAGATCTTGGCGGCCCACGGCGCGCCCGCCGAGATCTTGGTCGACGCGCGGCCGCACATCGGGTCGAACCGGCTGCCCAAGGTGCTGACCGCGATGCGCGAGCGGTTGACCGCGCTGGGCGTGCGGTTCGAGCTGCCGGCCAAGGTCACCGGGTTCCTGGTCGACGCGCACGCCGGGACCCGGCGGGTCGCCGGGGTCGCCTTGGCCGACGGACGCCAGCTCACCGGTCGCGCGGTGGTGGTCGCCACCGGCCACTCGGCGCGCGACGTGTGGCCGCTGCTGGCCGCGGTGGGCGTCGGCCTGGCCGCCAAACCGTTCGCGGTGGGCGTGCGCATCGAGCACCCCCAGTCGCTGATCGATCGCGCCCAGTACGGCGCCGCCGCCGGCCACCCGCGCCTGACCGCGGCGCCGTACCGGCTGGCCCACACCACCGCAGGCGTCGACGGAGCTCGCGGCGTGTTCTCGTTCTGCATGTGCCCGGGCGGGTGGATCGTGCCGGCCTCGACCGAGGCCGCCGGCCTGGTCGTCAACGGCATGAGCCTGTCGCGGCGCGACTCGCCTTACGCCAACAGCGGGCTGGTGGTGGCGGTCGAGCTGGCCGACCTGGCCCGCCTCGGCCTGACCGGACCGCTGGCCGGCGTCGAGTTGCAGCGCCGCATCGAGCAGGCAGCGGCCGCGGCCGGCGGCGGCCGCGTGCGGGCCCCGGCCACCCGGGTCAGCGACTTCGTCGCCGGGCGCGGCTCGACCACGGTGCCTGCCTCGAGCTACGTGCCCGGCCTCACCGCCGCCGACGTCGGCGAGGTGCTCGCGGCCTCGGGGCTCGACCTGGCGGCGCGGCTGCGGGCCGCCCTGCCCCGCTTCGATCAGCAGCTGCGCGGCTACGTGTCGGCCGAGGCGGTGGTGGTCGGCGTCGAGTCGCGCACCTCGAGCCCGGTGCGGGTGCCGCGCGATCCGTCGACCCTGGCCAGCCCGGAGCTCCCCAACCTGTACCCCGCCGGCGAGGGCGCCGGCTACGCGGGCGGCATCGTGTCGGCCGCCCTCGACGGCATCCGCATCGCCCGCGCCATCGTCGCCGGCTGACACCCACCCGCGCGCGTGCTAGCAGGAGGGATGCGCTCGCTCGTCGCCGTGCTCGTGGCCACGCTGGCGCTGGTCGCGGGCGGCTGCGACCTGCGCGAGGGCGGCAGCCCGCTCGACGCCGCGCCGCCGAGCGACGGCGGCTATCCGCCGCCCAACGCGGGCGTGGTGCCGGCGGTGGGCTCGGCCGCCACCTTCGACATCGCGTGCTGGAACATCGAGAACTTTCCGGCCACCCCGGCCACCCCGGGCATCGTCGCCGACCTGATCACCAGCCTCGATCTGGACGCGGTGATGATCGAGGAAGTGGCCGACGTCGCCGCGTGGGACGAGCTGGTGGCGCGCCTGCCGGCGTACCAGGCGGTGCTGTCGGCCCATCGCTACACGCCGACCTCGTACCAGAAGCTCGGCCTCCTGTACCGGACCGCCACGGTCACCGCCGGCGAGCCCGAGCTGCTGTTCCCGACCAACCCGACGGCGTTCCCGCGGCCGCCGCTGCGGGTGCCGCTCACCATCGGCACGCTCACCGTCGACGTCATCGGCGTCCACCTCAAGGCCGGCACCACCCCGGCCGACGCCAGCCGGCGCGCCGACGCCGCCCGCATCCTCGACGGGTACCTGCGGGCCCAGCGGGCCGGCGCCGGCGATCCCGACGTCATCGTGCTGGGCGACTACAACGAGACCCTCGACGGCAGCGGCGCGGCGGTGCTGGCTCCGCTGCTGGCGACCGACGCCTACCGGTTCCGCGACGCCGCCTCGGTGGCCGACGGCCACGCCACGTTCATCCCGGCCCAGGTGGCCATCGATCACCTGCTCACCACCGTGGAGCTGGACGCGGCGGCGGGGGCCGCGGCGGCGGTGGTGCCGCCGCTCGATCGCCAGTACCCGCGCTACGAGACCCTGGTCAGCGACCACCTGCCGGTGGTGCTCTCGATCCCGCAGCCGGCGCCGTAGGCGCGGCCCGGGCCGGCGCGGTATCGTCGGCCGGTGATCGGCGAGACGCTGGGCAGCTACACCCTCGAGCGCGAGCTCGGGCGGGGCGGCATGGGCGCGGTGTACCGCGCCACCCACACGCTGTTGGGCCGGGCCGCGGCGGTCAAGGTGCTCTTGCCCGCGCTGTCGCACGACGAGGCCGCGGTCCAGCGGTTCTTCAACGAGGCCAAGGCCGCCACCGCGATCCGTCACCCGAGCATCGTCGAGATCTACGACTTCGGGTGGTCGTCCGGCGGCGCCGCGTTCATCGTCATGGAGCTGCTCGACGGGGAGCCGCTGGCCGCGCGCCTGGCCCGGGCCGGCCGCCTGCCGGTGGCCACCGCGCTGGTGGTGGCGCGCCAGATCGCCACCGCGCTGGCCGCGGCCCACGCCGCCGGCATCGTCCACCGCGACCTCAAGCCCGACAACATCTTCCTCGTGCCGGACCCCGAGGTCACCACCGGCGAGCGGGTCAAGCTGCTCGACTTCGGCATCGCCAAGCTCATGGCCGACGGCGGCAGCCTGGCGCGCACCACCACCGGCGCGCTGATGGGCACGCCGTACTACATGTCGCCCGAGCAGTGCGAGGGCTCGCGCGCGGTCGACCACCGCACCGACCTCTACGCGCTCGGCTGCATCCTGTTCCAGATGGTGGGGGGTCGGTTGCCGTTCGAGGGCGGCGGCCTGGGCGGCATCCTCGGCGCCCACCAGCACGTGCCGGCGCCGCTTTTGCGCACGGTCGCGGCCGACGCCCCGCCGGCGCTCGAGGCGTTCGTGGCCCAGCTCCTGGCCAAAGATCCTGCAGCCCGCCCGCCGTCGGCGGACGACGTAGCCCAGGCCCTGGGCCGGCTGGGCGCGCCGGGCGCGTCGGCTCGGGTCGAGGCCGCGGCGGCGGTGCTGGCGGTCGGCACGGCGGCGACCATGCCCCACGGCGCGTCGACCGAGGCCGCGCCGCCGGCAGGTGGCACCCTCACCGCGGCCCCGGCCGCCAACATCGCGGCGACGTCCGCCCCGACCTCGCCGCGACGCCGCTGGCCGCTGGCGATCGCCGCGCTCCTCGGCGCTGCCGGCCTGGCCGGCGGCGCGACGCTGCTCGCGAGCGGTCGCGCCACCTCCCACGCGGCGCCGCCCGACGCCATGGTCCCGCGCGACGCCGCCGTCGCCCTCGACGCCACCGGCGACGCGCTCTACGCGCAGGCAGCGCAAGCCCTCGCCGAGCGGCGCTGGGACACCGCGGTGGCGCTGGCGCGCGATCTGACCGCCGCCGGGCATCCCCAGGCCGCGGCCATGACCGATCAGGCCAACCGCGGCAAGACCGTGGCCGACGCCGTCGACGGCATGGCCGCGGCGCTGGCCGCCGGGCGTTACCACGAGGTCCGCGTGGAGGTCGACCGGGTCCACGCCTTCACGCTGGTCGGCGATCCCGACCGCGAGCGGGCCGACGAGCTGGTCGCGCAAGCCCGCCCGCTGGCGCTCGCCGCCGCCGCGGCCGACGTCGCCAAGCTGGTCAAGGCCGGCGACTGCATGCGCGCCCGCACGGTGGCGGCCGAGGCGGCGGCCGATTGGGGCACCGACGCCACCGCGGCCGCGACCCGCGCCGCGGCCGGCTGCAAGGCCAAGACGGTGGCCCACGTCGGCTCGACGCCCGCCGGCCCCGACCCGCTCCAGCCGGCGACGCCACCGCCGGCGACGGCGTTCTCAGGCGCCACGTTGGCGGCGCTGGTCCGCGCCGGCGACTGGCCCCGGGCCCAGGCGATGTGCGCCGGCCAGGCCTCGCTCGACGGGCGCTACCTCGGGCCGTGCGCGCAGGCCGCCTGCATGACCCGCAACGCCCGCGCCGCGGCCAAGCTCATCGCCTCGCTGCCGGCGACCCGCCGCAAGCCGGCGATCGACGCCTGCACCCAGCAGGGCGTGCTGCTGCCGCTCGACCTGCTGACGCCGCCGCCGCGCAAGCGGTAGCGCGCGGCTACGCCAACAGCGAGCCGACCTGGAACACCAGGAAGCTGGCGACCCAGGCCAGCACCGTCATGTACGCGAACACGAACACCGGCCAGCGGTAGCCGCCGGTCTCGCGCTTGATGACCGCCAGCGTGCTCATGCACTGACACGCCAGCGCGAAGAACACCATCAGCGACAGGCCCACCAGCGGCGTGTAGCGTGGCGAGCCGTCGGCCTTGCGCTCTCGGCGCAGCTTGTCCTGCAGCGAGCCCTCGTCGTCGCCGACGCCATGGATCACCCCCAGCGTCGACACGAACACCTCGCGCGCGGCGAACGCGCCGATGATGCCGACGCCGATCTTCCAGTCGAAGCCGAGCGGCGCGATGGCCGGCTCGATGGCGCGGCCCAGGCGCGCCCCGTAGCTGTTCTCGAGCAGGGCCTGATCGCGGGCGTGGGCCACGGCGGCCTCGGCGGCGGGGCTGTCGGCCGCGGCCAGCTCGGCCGCGAAGTCGGGCGCGCCGGCCGCCGGGTGGCGCGGAAAGTACAGAAGCGCCCACAGCACGATCGTGCACCCCAAGATCACCGTGCCGGCCTCGCGCAGGAACGCCGAGGTCTTGCGCCACATCATGCGCAGCACGTCGACCAGGCGCGGCGCCCGGTAGGGCGGCAGCTCGATCACGAACGGCAGCCGCTTGGCCTTGAGCGGCTTGACGGTGCGCGCCATCACCCAGGCCGCGGCCAGCGAGGTGACGATGCTGAAGGCGTACATCGCGACCATCAACAGGCCCTTGGTCGACAGGCCACCGAACGTCGTGCTGGGGAACAGCGCGGCGATGATCAACGTGTAGACCGGCAGCCGGGCCGAGCAGGTCATGAGCGGGATGACCAGCATGGTCAGGATGCGATCGCGCTGGCGCTCCATGGTGCGGGTGGCCATCACCGCCGGCACCGCGCACGCGAACCCCGACAACATCGGCACGAACGCGCGGCCGTGCAGGCTCATCGTGCGCATGATGCGGTCCATCAGGTACGCGACCCGGGCCAGGTAGCCGAAGTCCTCGAGCAGCCCCAGCAAGAAGAACAACAGCAGGATCTGCGGCAGGAACACCACCACCGAGCCCACCCCGCCGATCACCCCGTCGACCACGAAGTCCTCGACGATGCCGTCGGGCAAGATCGCGCGCACCTGGTGCCCCAGCCAGCCGACCGCGGCCTCGACCGCGTCGATGGCTGGCGCCGACCACGCGAACAACGACATGAACAAGACGAACATGACGCCGGCGAAGATCACCAGGCCCAGGCCGCGGTGCAGCAGCACCCGGTCGACGCGCTCGGTGCGCCGCCGGTCCACCGCCGCCTTCATCAGGTGGGCCACGCGCTCATCGAGCCACCGGTAGCGCCCGAGCACGGCCTCGTCGTCGACCGCCTCGGTCGGCGCCGCCGCCGCCACCGCGGCGCGCACCGCCGGCGGGACCCGGGCCAGCTCGTCGTCACCCACGCACTGCAGGGCCCACAGCGCGAGCGCGTCGGACGGCGGCCAGCCGGCGGGGAACGCCGCCGCCACCGCGGTCAGCTGCCTCGCCAAGGCCGGCGACGGCTGCCAGCGCCAGGCCGGAGGGGTCGGCGGCGCGGCCACCGCGGCGACGATGGCCTGGGTCAACACCGCCAGCCCGGCGCCGGTGCGCCCGACCACCGGCACCACCGGGCAGCCCAGCTCGTGGGCCAGCACGCGCGGGTCCGGCGCGGCCGGGCCGGCCTCGTCGGCCATGGTCAGCGCCACCAGGCACGGCACGCCGAACTCTTGGAGCTGCACCAGCAGGTACAGGCTCCGCACCAGCTGGGTCGCGTCGACGCACACCACCACCAGGGTCGGGCGCGGCTCGCCGGCCAGGCCGATAGCCACGTCGAGGGCGACCTGCTCGTCGGCCGAGCGCGCGACCAGGCTGTAGGCGCCGGGCACGTCGACCAGGTCGATGCTCGGGTGTCCCTTGAGGGCCGCGGCGCGCCGCTCGACGGTGACGCCCGGGTAGTTGCCGACCTTGGCGTTGCCGCCGGTGAGGCCGTTCCACACCGAGGTCTTGCCGGTGTTGGGGTTCCCCAGCAGGGCGACCGTGGCGGTGGGTGCGCTCATCGCTTCACGCGGATGTGCTTGGCCTCGTCACGCCGGATCGACAGCCGGCCGCCGCGCACCTCGATCTCGAGCGGATCACCCAGCGGCGCGACGTTGCGGATCACCACCGTCGCGCCGGGCGTGAGCCCGAGCTCGAGCAGCCGCCGCCGGAAGCCGCGCTCGCCGTCGACCGCGGTGATCCCGACCGGGACGTTGCGGGCCACGTCGGCGAGGCTGGACATCTAGCGACATGTAGCAATACTGAAAATAGTTTTCAAGTTCGCCTGGCGCCGTCGAGGCCCCCTGCCCGCGCAGCTCGGGCCGGCGGTCGGGCCGGATGCTACAGTCGCTGGCGTATGGAGGCCGTCGCAACGCACACGTCGACACTCCTCCTGTCGCAGAGCTACGAGCCGATCAAGGTCATCTCGTGGCAACGCGCGATCACCCTGTTGTTCCTGGGCAAGGTCGAGGTGATCGAGGAGTACCAGGGCGACATCCGCTCGGTGTCGTTCATCATCAAGATCCCGGCAGTGGTGCGCTTGCTGCGCGCGTTTCGCCGGCACCACAAGCCGGTGAAGTTCTCGCGGGTCAACATCTACGCCCGGGACGGCTACACCTGCCAGTACTGCGGGGTGCGGCTGGGCGTAGCCGAGCTGACCTACGATCACGTGGTGCCGCGGTCCCAGGGCGGCGCCACCGACTGGACCAACATCGTCACCTGCTGCCACACCTGCAACCGCACCAAGGGCGGGCGCACGCCACGCCAGGCCGGCATGCAGCTGCGGGCGGTCCCGACCCAGCCCAGCTGGGTGCCGGCGGTGACCATCCGCGTCAGCCTGCGCTCCGTGCCCGACGCCTGGCGCGACTATCTGTACTGGACCGGATCGCTCGACCAGAGCTGATCCTCGGCGCGCCTTAGACGGCGCGATCAGTACGGGGCCTCGACCGCGGGCGGGCTGGTCTGGCCGCCGCCCGCGCGGGCCTGGGCCCGGATGACGATGCGCCCCGCGCCGCCGCCGCCACCGCCGCCGTTGCCATCGCCGCCGTTGTCAACGCCGGGTTCGCCGCTGCCGCTGGTGCCGCCGTCGCCCCCGCGCGCGCCGTAGGTGGCGCCGCCGCTGCTGCCGCCGGCCGCCGCGGTGCTGGACAGCCCGCCGTTCCCGCCGTCGCCCCCGTCGCTGGCCCCGGCGGCGCCGCCACCGCCACCGCCATGGGCGGCCAGCACCCCGTCGAGGATCACGGTCGGCGCCTGCAGGTAGATGGCCCCGCCGCTGCCGCCCCCGCGGCCGGCGGTGTACTGCAGCGCGCATCCGTTGCCATGGCCGCCGCCGCCGCCACCGACGGTGACACCGCCGCTGCCGGTGATCGTGAGGGTGGTCCGCGCGTACAGCTGGATCGCGCCGCCGCCGGCCCCCGGCGCCGGCTCACCGCAGCTCGAGGCCGCCGCGCCGCCGCCCGAGCCGCCCTCGAGCGTCGCCAGGCCGGGCTCGCCCGAGGCCGGGCCGCCGCCACCATCGGGGCGGCCCGGATCGTCGTTGCCGCCGGGCCCGCCGGCGGCGCCGAACCCGCCACCGCCGCCGCCGGTGTCGAAGTACAACCCGTGGCGCTCACCACGGACGCCAGCGCCCGGGCCCATCCCGGGGCCTGCGCCGCCGGGCCCGGCGGTCGAGCCGCGCGCGCCGCCATCGATGACCCCGTCGAGGACGATCCGATCGGCCAGGATCACCAGCGGCCGCGCGCCGACCACGCGCAGGGTCACGCCCGCCGCGACCGTCAAGACGCGCGCGCGCGCGATCATCAGCTCGGGCCCGGCCTGGTCCTGCGGCGCGGTCGACAACGTCAGACCGACCGCCGCGCCCGCGGTCACGGCCCCGGTGCCCGACGTATCGATCGTGGTCGACTCGGCGATGGTGACGTCGTCGGCCCCGACGTACTCTTGGGCCACGGCGACGTGGTGGATATCGTCGGGCGGCGCGTCGATCACGGCGTCCGGAGGCGCCGCGTCGACGTCAGCGGCCGCGTCCGGGCCGGGGCCGCCCAGCACGTTGGTACCGGTGGGCTCGAACGCGCACCCCGCGACGGCGGCCGCCAGGACCGCGAGCCCGCCGCCGCTCCCCCAGCGGGCGCGGCGCGCCGACGGTATGCTGATGCTTGCCTCATCAGTATTGAACATCGGTCAACTATGATACACAGCCCCGCCTCGCCGCGCATCGTGTTCGTGTGCCTCGGCAACATCTGCCGCTCGCCGACCGCCGAAGGCGTGATGCGCCAGCTCCTCCAGGCCGCGGGGCGCACCGACGTCACCGTCGCCAGCGCTGGCACCGGCCGATGGCACGTCGGCGAACCGCCCGACCGCCGGACCGTCGCGACGGCCCGACGCCGGGGCATCGTGCTGGACAGCGTCGGCCGCCAGTTCGTCCGGGCCGACTTCGCGCGCTTCGATCTCATCCTGGCGATCGATCGGCCGGTCGCGCGGGCGCTGCGCGAGCTGGCCCCCGACGACGACGCCCGGGCCCGGATCCGGCTGTTGCGCAGCTACGATCCGGCCGCGCCGGCCGACGCCGAGGTGCCCGACCCGTACTATGGCGATCAGGCCGCGTTCGATCAGGTGTTCGACCTGTGCGAGGCGGCGTGCCGCGGGCTCCTGGCCTCGCTGCCAGCACCCGGTTGACCCGCGCGCCGCCGCGCTACTTGGCGCGACTCACCTTGTTGCCGACGCCGGTCTTGCCCACCTTCGGCGCCTTGCGGGTGTAGCCCCGCTGGTAGGTCACCGTGTTGCTCGAGCCGGTGATCCCCAGCTTGTCGACGGCCTCGATGGTGACCCGGTTGCCGCTGCCGCTGATCGCGACCTTGGCGCATCCGCCGGTGAGGGTGATGGTGTTGTCGGCGCCCAGGATGGCGACCTTGCCGCCGTCGCCGCAGTCCAGCGTGGCGGTCTGACCGGCGTCGGACACCACGTGGGACCTGGGCTCGGCGGCGGCGGCGCCCGCGCCGAGCAAGAGCGAACCGACGATCAACGAAGCTAGCTTGGACATGCGCACGTTCTCCTGGGACTGCGGCCACTCAGCCCGGTTGGCTGGGAGGATGCCCGACGGGGCCTGGCGGTTGACCTCCGCCGGGCAAAATCGGCTCGCCCCGCCGCCCACCGGCTGACGTCGGTTCGTCGAGCGAACGGCTGCCCGGCCCGGTGCGACCAGGTACCCTCGTGCCGATGTCGCTCCCCACTACGCTCGAAGCCGATGCCCGCGCGGTGGCGGCCGCGCTCGATCACTACGCCGCCGCCGCGGTGGCCGCGGCGACCACGCTGACCGCCGCCGGCGAGCACCTCGACGACCACCAGGTCGTGGTCGAGCGCGTCGCGTCGGCGGCCACCGACGCCCGCGTCGCGCGGTCGCTCGTGGCTGCGCTCGATGCCAACCCGAGCGCCGGCGACGACTTCCGGGGCCCGGCGCACGCAGCGATCGCCGACCTGGCCCGCGCCGCCCGCGAACGCCTCGACCCGGTGGCCGCCGAGCTGGAACTGCCCGAGCCGGCCTTCCCCGCCGACGCCCGCGCCGCGCTCGCGCGCCTCGGCCACCAGGACGTCGTGCGCGCCATCGGGCGCCAGGTCGCCGCCAGCGCCGGCAAGAACCCGTGGCCCCTCGACGAGACGCTCGCCGAGGTGCGCGCCAGCGTGCGGCAGTTCGCCGACCGCGAGGTGGCGCCTCACGCCGAGCACATCCACCGCGACGACACGCTGGTGCCCGAGCGCTTCATCACGGCGATGGCCGAGCTCGGCTACTTCGGCCTCGCGGTGCCCGAGGCCTACGGCGGGCACGAGCTGGGCAACCTGGCCATGATCCTCACCACCGAGGAGCTGTCGCGGGCGTCGTTGGCCAGCGCCGGTTCGCTCATCACCCGGCCAGAGATCCTGGCCAAGGCGCTCCTGGCCGGTGGCACCGAGGCCCAGAAGCAGGCCTGGCTGCCGCGCCTGGCCAGCGGCGAGCGCATGGTCGCCATCTCGGTCACCGAGCCCAACGTCGGCTCCGACGTCGCCGCGGTCGCGTGCCGGGCCACCCCGGCCACCGTCGACGGCGTCGCCGGGTACGCCATCACCGGCGCCAAGGCGTGGTGCACCTTCGCCGGCCGCGCCGACGTGATCGCCCTGCTGGCGCGGACCGATCCCGACCCGGCCAAGGGCGCCAAGGGGCTGTCGCTGTTCATCGTCGAGAAGCCGCGCTTCGACGGCCACGAGTTCGCGACCAGCCAGCCCGCCGGCGGCCGGCTGACCGGCAAGGCCGACCGCACGCCGGGCTACCGCGGCATGCACTCGTTCACCCTCGCCTTCGACGACTGGTTCGTCCCGGCCGCCAACCTGGTGGGCGAGGCCGCCGGTCTCGGGCGCGGGTTCTACCTGCAGATGGCCGGGTTCGCCGCCGGCCGGCTCCAGACCGGCGGGCGCGCCTGTGGGCTGGCCCAGGCCGCGCTCGAACACACCGCGGCCTACGTCGCCGCGCGGGCGCAGTTCGGCCAGCCCATCATCGACTACCCGCTGACCCAGCACCAGCTGGGTCGCATGGCGTGCCGGCTCGCCGCGGCCCGCGCCATCACCTACGAGGCGGCGCTGGCGATGGACGGCGACGAGCGCGCCGCCGCGCCGCTGGCGGCCCAGGCCAAGCTGTTCGCGTGCGACGCCGCCGTCGAGATCACCCAGCTGGGCCAGGTGCTCCACGGCGGCTGGGGCTACGCCGAGGAGTACCCGATCAGCCGCTACGTGGTCGACGCGCTGGTGCTGCCGATCTTCGAGGGCGTGCGCCCCATCCTGGCGCTCAAGGTGGTCGGGCGCGCGCTGCTGAGCGGCCGGGCGTAGCCGGCGCCGGTCAGTCGACGTCGCCGTCGTCGGACCCACCGCTGGCGCCGTCGTCGGGGCCACGGCCGTCGCGGCCCGGCGGCCGCGCCTGGGTCAGCTCAGCGGCGGTCACGAAGCCGTCGCCGTCGACGTCGAGGGTTGCGAACGCCGGCCCCCGGCGGTGGCCGCGGCCCGCCTCGGCCGCCAGCTCGGCGGCCGACAGCTTGCCGTCGTGGTCGGCGTCGAGCCGCGCCAGCAGGTCGGCGACCCGCGCGGCGTGGGCGGCGGCGCGCTCGGTGGTCGATAGCGTGCCGTCGTGGTCGGCGTCGAACGCCGCCAGGACCTCGGCCGGCGGCCCGTGCCGGCGGTGGTCCCGACCGCGGTGCTCCGGCGGCGGGCCGGCCGCGAGCAGCTCGGCCTTGGTGACCTGCCCGTCGCCGTCGGCGTCCAGGCGGGCCAGGTCGAGGCCGGGGCCGCGCTTCCGGGTGGGTCCCGCCGCCAGCTCGGCGGCGGTCAACGCGCCGTCACCGTCGGCGTCCAGCCGCGCGAACAGCTGGTCGACGTGGGCCGCCCGCGCCGCGGCGCGCTCGGCATCGGACACCACGCCGTCGCCGTCGGTGTCGACGGCGGGCCCCGGATGACGACCACCGCGAGCGCCGTCGTCGACGCGCGCGGCCGCGGTGGTCTGCGGGGTGGCCGGCCCGGCGTCCTCGGTACAAGCGGACGAGAGCGCCACGGTGACGCCGAGCGCCGCGAGCGACAGCGACGAATAGATCTTCGAACGGTTCATGTTGCCTCCTTGGTCGCGTGACGTCTGTGCACGCCCGGGGCCAGCGGCAACCGGCCGCGATCACGTCGGGCCCGCCGTCGGGGCTGCGGATCGCGCAGCCGCGGTCCTGCAGGATCTGCAGATCGCCCCACGCCGAGGCCGCCCGGGCCTATCCACGGCGGCCGTCGCCTGGCGTGGGCGTTGCAACTTCGGGCTACAGTGACCCCGTCGGTGTCGAGGCGCTCGCTCCCCAACTTGTCCCGGATCGCGCTGGTGGCCGCCATCGCGGTGGTCGGCGCCGCCCTGGTCGCGATCGTGTGGGTGACCCAGCGCAGCGTCGTCGACGCCCGCGCCACCATGCTGAAGGGCCTGGTGGCCGAGGCCGGCGCCCAGATCCAGCGCGCCATGGTCGAGACCGACGGCCCACCGGCGGCCAAGGTGGCCGCGGCGTTCGACGCCACCAGCGACGCCGGCGTCCGCTACATCGCGGTCATCGAGGCTGGCCAGGTCGTGGCCGAGGCCGGCCAGGGCAGCACGTCCGCTGCGGCGCTGGTGCGGTGGTTCGCGACCGCTCCGCCCGACGTGCCGGTCGAGCTCGGCGACCGGGTCCGGGTGGCGCTGCGCCGGGCCCCGGGTCGGCGCCCCGGCCGGCGCGGCCCGCCCGCGCTGACCCGCCGGGGGCCACCCGAGCTGATCCTCGAGCTGGGCACCGACGGGGTCGACGATCTCGACGCCGCCGCGACCTGGTCGCTGGGCATCGGCATCGCCGCCGCGGTGACCCTCCTGGGCCTGACCATCGTGCTGGTGCGCTGGTCGCTCGGCCGCGCGGCCAACGTGCGCGCCGTCGAGCAGGCCCGCCACCTGGCCAACCTGGGCCAGATGTCGGCGGTGCTGGCCCACGAGATCCGCAACCCGCTGGCGTCGCTCAAGGGCAACGCCCAGCTGCTGGCGCGCGGCCTCCCCGAAGGCGACCGCAGCCGCGCCAGGGCCGATCGGGTCGTCGACGAGGCGCTGCGCCTCGAGCACCTGACCAACGACCTGTTGGCGTTCGCCCGCTCGGGCGAGATCACCATCGGCGACGCCGATCCCACCGCGCTGGTCCGCGACGCGGCGGCGGCGGTCGCCCCCGACCGGATCACCATCGACGCCACCGCCGCGCCCCGGACCTGGCCGCTCGACGCCGAGCGCGTGCGCCAGGTCCTCGTCAACCTGCTGGAGAACGCCGCCGAGATGAGCGAGTCCCCGATCGAAGCCACCATCGCCGGCACCGGCGCCACGCTCACGTTCGACATCCGCGACCACGGGCCGGGCCTGCCCGAGGGAGAGCACGACCGGCTGTTCGAGCCATTCTTCACCAAGCGCATCCGCGGCACCGGCCTGGGCCTGGCGGTGTGCAAGCGCCTGGTCGAGCTGCACGGCGGCACCATCTCCGCGGCCAACGCCGAGGGTGGCGGCGCCCGGTTCCGCATCGTGCTGCCCCGGGGAGGCCGGCGCTGATGGCCCGGGTGCTGGTCGTCGACGACGAACCCGGGCTGCGCGAGTTCGTGGGCGACGTGCTGCGCGACGACGGCCACCAGGTGGTCGAGGCCGCCGACGGCCGGATCGCGGCCGGGCTCCTGGCCGAGCACCGGTTCGAGCTGGTGGTGACCGACCTCAAGATGCCCCACCTCGACGGCGTGGCCCTGTTGCGCAAGGTCAAGGCCGAGCAGCCCGAGGTCGAGGTCATCGTGATGACCGCGTTCGGCGCGGTCGACACCGCGGTCGAGGCCATGAAGCTGGGCGCGTTCGACTACCTCCAGAAGCCGCTGGGCGGTCCCGACGAGCTGCGCCTGGTGGTCGAGCGCGCCCTCGAGCGCCGCCGCCTGCTCGACGCCCGGGCCAGCCTGGGCGACGACGACGGCCTGCCGCCGCTGACCTACGGCGACCCGGCCATGGCCCCGGTGGTGGCCGCCATCGACAAGGTCGCGCGCACCAGCGCCAGCGTGTTGTTGCTGGGCGAGACCGGCACCGGCAAGGAGGTCGCGGCCCGGGCCATCCACGCCAAGAGCGACCGGCGGGCCCGCCCGTTTCTGGCCGTCAACGGCGCGGCGCTGGCCGAGCACCTCCTCGAGAGCGAGCTGTTCGGCCACGAGCGCGGCGCGTTCACCGGCGCGGTCGAGCGCCGCCGCGGCAAGATCGAGCTGGCCGACGGCGGCAGCTTCTTCCTCGACGAGGTCGGCGAGCTCAAGGGCGAGCTCCAGGCCAAGCTGCTGCGGGTGCTGCAGGAGCGCCGGTTCGAGCGGCTGGGTGGCACCCACAGCCTGGAGGTCGACGTCCGGTGGATCGCCGCCACCAACCGCGATCTGGGCGCGATGATGGCGGCCGGCACGTTCCGCGACGATCTGTTCCACCGCCTCGCCGTGTTCCCGATCCGGCTGCCGCCGCTGCGCGAGCGCAAGACCGACCTCATCCCGCTGGCCCGCGCGCTGCTGGCCCGGATCGGCCCGACGGTGTGCGGTCGCATCCTGACGCTCGGCCCGGCGGCCGAGGCGCGGCTCACCGCCTGGCACTGGCCCGGCAACGTCCGCGAGCTGGGCAACACCCTCGAGCGGGCCGCGATCCTGGCTGAGCGCGACGTGATCAGCGCGGCCGACATCTGGCTCGAGGCCGGCGCCCCCGCGTCGACCCCCGAGCCGGCCCCGGTGGCCCCACCGGCCGCAGGCGGGCCCGGACCGCGCCCGCTGGTCGAGCTCGAGCGCGACGCGATCGTGTCGGCGCTGACCTCGGTCGCCGGCAACCGCCGCAAGGCGGCCGAGCTGCTCGGCATCGCCGAGCGCACCCTGTACGACAAGCTCAAGCGCTACGGCATCGAGTAGCGTCCACACCGGGGCGGCCCCCGCGGCCGTGTCGGAGGTCTGCCCACCTGCCGCGGGTGGCCGGTGGGGTAGGCGTGATCCCGATCAGCTATCGGTCGCGCGCGACGGCGCGATAAGATTTTGCTCTATGCGCCGTTCCCATTCGTGGCTAGGGGTCGCCACGGTCCTCGCGCTGTGTGGTCTCAGTTCGCCGGCGACGGCGGGCGAGCCGCTCAAGCCGTACGTCTTCCTCATCGTCGACAGCTCCGGGTCGATGAACACCGCCACCGGCTTCGGCCCGCCGAGCTGCCCGGGCTCGATCGACTCGCGCATCGATCACGCCAAGTGCGCGATCAACGGCATCGCCAACGCCTACGGCGACATGGTCCTCGGCCTGGGCCAGTTCCGCCAGACCTCGACCGACACCAACCCCGCCAACGGCTGCACCACGGCAGCCGCGGTCGACTGCAGCGCGTGCAACAACTCGACCGGCGCGGGTTGCACCACGGCCATGACCGCCGACGCGCAGCTCGAGGTGCTGGTCGGCCTGTTCGACGGCAACAACAGCGACCTGGTGACCTGGAACGACTTCACCGCCGGGACGTGCACCAGCACCAACGTGGCGCTCAACCCCGACATCTACGCCAACGCGTGGACCCCGATCGCCGGCTCGCTCAAGGGTGCCAAGCGCTACTGGCAGGGCCTGCAGGCGGTGGGTGGCACCACGCTGTGGCCCAGCGGCTCGCCCGGGTTCGATCCCATCCGCAACGATCCGCTCAAGAACGTGTTCCTGCCCAGCGGCCGCCAGTGCCGCCCGTACATCGTCATCTCGCTCACCGACGGCGACGAGACCTGCACCACCTTCAACAACACCACCGCGGCCGCGACCTCGCTGCTGACCACTACGGTCGACACCCGCACCTACCGGATCGAGACCAAGGCCATCGGCTTCGGCGTTACCCCCGGCGCTGCGTCGATCGAGGGCGTGGCCCACGCCGGCGGTGCGCCCGACGTGGCCGGCGTCAACGAGGGCCTGTACGCCTCCAACGAGGAGGAGCTCCAGGTGGCGATCTCGTCGATCTTGGCCGACGCGGTCAAGTTCGAGCTGTGCAACAACCTCGACGACGACTGCGACACGCAGATCGACGAGGACTTCCCGAACAAGGGCGGCGCCTGCGACAACGGCTTGTTCGGGCGCTGCCGCGGCACCGGCGCCTACGTGTGCAACGTGGCCGGCACCGGCACCACCTGCCAGATCACCAACCCGGGCGGCGCGCCGGTGGCCGAGACCTGCAACAACCTCGACGACGACTGCGACAACCGGGTCGACGAGGGCCTGATCTGCACCTGCTCCGGTGTCGAGCTGTGCAACGGCCTCGACGACGACTGCGACGGCACCATCGACGAGTCGCTGGTGCGCGGGTGCGGCACCGACGTCGGCGAGTGTACCGCCGGCACCCAGACCTGCAGCGCCGGCGCGTGGGGCGCCTGCTCCGGCACCGGCCCCGCCCCCGAGACCTGCGACAACCGCGACAACGACTGTGACGGCGTCGTCGACGGCATGAGCCAGGACTGCTCGAACTTGCCGGGCGGCAACCCCGACACCGGCGTGTGCCACCCCGGCATGCAGACCTGCACCACCGGCACCTGGGGCACCTGCGTCGGCGAGGTCGGCCCCGCCACCGAGGCGTGCGACACCATCGACAACGACTGCGACACCCGCGTCGACGAGAGCACCGGCGGCGCCGACTGCTCGAGCTCGTGCGGCGTCGGCCAGACCGTGTGCACCAACGGCGTGCTGACCTGCGAGGGCAACACCAGCGGCGGCACCGAGATCTGCAACGACTTCGACGACGACTGCGACGGCAACGTCGACGAGGGCGTGGCCGACAACGGCCCGTGCACGATCGCCCCCGACGGCCAGCCGCTGTGCATGCCCGGTGTGCTCCGCTGCGTCGGCGGCACCTACGTGTGCCAGGGCGGCGAGCCGGCCATGCCCGAGGCCTGCGACTGCACCGACAACGACTGCGACGGCAACACCGATGAGGGCAGCCTGTGCGGCCCGGGCGCGACCTGCGTCCCCGGCGCCTGCCAGTGCGCGCAGCCGTGCGCGTCGGGCGAGTTCCCCTGCCCCGAGGGCCGCACCTGCGTCGACAACTTCTGCCTGCGCGACCTGTGCTTCAACGTCACCTGCGATCCGCTGCCCAACGGCGACATGACCGTGTGCAACCCCGACGACGGCACCTGCGTGCGGGCGTGCGACGGCGTGACCTGTCCGGGCACCGAGGTGTGCGTCGGCCCGCTGGGCGAGTGCCGCCCGGACAACTGCCTGACCTTCCCCGATCGCTGCTCGGCCACCGAGCAGTGCGTGGCCGGCACCTGCGTGAGCGACCCGTGCGCCGGCGTGACCTGCGGCAGCGGCGAGTACTGCCAGGCCGGCACCTGCGTCGGCACCTGCACCGGCGTGACCTGCCCGACCGGCCAGCGCTGCGACCGCGGCGCGTGCGAGCCCGACCCGTGCGGCATGAGCTGCCCGACCGGCTTCGTGTGCAACGACGCCAGCGGCCAGTGCGTGAACAACCCGTGCCTGGGCCAGCCGTGCCCGACCGGCGAGGCGTGCAACCCGCAGAACGGCCAGTGCGAACAGGACCCGTGCCTCGGCGTGACCTGCCCCAACCCGGGCGAGGTGTGCGCGCAGGGCACCTGCTTCACGCCGCCCCCGCCGATCGACGCCGGCACCACGCCGGCCGAGTACGTCACCACCGGCGGCGGCGGCGGTTGCCAGTCTGGCCCGGGCGGCGGCGCCGGCCTGGCCGCGGTGGCCCTCGCGCTGACCGCGCTGCTGCGGCGGCGCCGGGGTGCCCGCGCCGCGCGCACCGCGGGAGGTCGCTCGTGAAGGCGGTCCGCGCCCTGGCGGCGACCGCGGCGCTGGCGCTGGTCGCCCTGGCCGGCAGCTGCAGCGTCAACGACTACTGCCTCAACTGCGGCGTCGACGCCGGCGTGGCCGGCGACGGTGGCGACGGCGACGGCACGCTCGACGCCGACGATGGCGGCTCCCCGCCCGACGCCTGCACCCCCACCGGCGCCGAGCTGTGCAACGCGCTCGACGACGACTGCGACGGCCGGGTCGACGAGGAGGTCGCCACCGTCGGCGACGCCTGCGGCACCGACACCGGCGAGTGCACCGCCGGCGTCATCGAGTGCGCGAGCGGCGCGCTGCGCTGCACCGGCGTCGGCGGCCACCCCGAGGTGTGCGACAACCTCGACAACAACTGCAACGGCACCGCCGACGAGGGCAACCCCGGGGGCGGCGTCCCGTGCGGCACCGACCTGGGCGAGTGCGTGGCCGGCACCACGGTGTGTACCAACGGCGTCGTCGAGTGCGTCGGCGCCATCGGCACGCCGGGCGGCAACCCGGAGATCTGCGACGGTCGCGACAACGACTGCGACGGCAACTTCGACGAGGGCCTCGGCTCGCTGGGCAGCTGCGGCGCCACCGACGTCGGGGAGTGCTCGTTCGGCACCCTGACCTGCGTCGGCGGTGTGCCCACCTGTGTCGGCGGCCAGGGGCCCACGCTGGAGTTGTGCGATGCCCTCGACCAGGACTGCGACGGCAACCCCACCAACGGCTTCAACCTCGCCACCGACCCCCGCAACTGCGGGGCCTGCAACAACGTGTGCAACCTGCCGCACGCCACCGAGGGCTGCGCCGCCAGCAGCTGCACCGTGGCGGCGTGCGACCCCGACTACTGGAACGTCAACGGCAACCCGGCCGACGGCTGCGAGTACAACTGCCAGTTCCAGGGCGCCCAGGAGGCGTGCAACCAGCGCGACGACAACTGCGACGGCCGGATCGACGAGGACCTCACGCCGCCGCCGATCTGCGCCCAGGCCGGCGCCTGCGCTGGCACCGTCGCGACCTGCACCGCGACCGGCTGGGACTGCGTCTACGGGGCCGGGGTGTCGACCGACGCCAGCGGCGACATCATCCCCGAGGTCGCCTGCGACAACATCGACAACGACTGCGACGGCCGGGTCGACGAAGGCCACCCGCTCAAGGGCCAGGCCTGCGGCGACAGCGGCGTCGGCGTGTGCCAGGGCCGCGGCACTTACGTGTGCGACGCCGGCAACCCGACCGGACCGGTGACGTGCAACGTGACCCAGCCCGGCGGCACGCCGTCGGCCGAGCTGTGCGACAACCTCGACAACAACTGCAACGGCATCGTCGACGACAACCCGGCCCAGGACTGGGTGTCGATCGGCGGCGGCCGCGAGGTGATGAAGTGGGAGGCGTCGCGCCCTGATGCGGCCGGCGCTGACCCCGGCTCGGTCGAGACCAAGGCGTGCTCGAAGGCCGGCGCCCTGCCGTGGACCAACATCACCTACGGCGACGCCCGCGCCGCCTGCCAGGCCATCGGCGCCGACCTGTGCACCGAGCAGGACTGGCACCGCGCCTGCGCGGTGGTGACCAAGTCGACCTTCCCCGTGGTCGAGCCCGCCGCCAACAACGGCTACATCTACCTCGAGGCCGAGGACTACTTCTCGACCACCAGCGCGACCTCGACCGGCCCCGGCGCGGCCGTCCACGCCTGGGTGCCCGACTCGACCTCGACCTTCTCGGGCATCTCGGCCATGCGCAACTCGCCCAACCTGGGCGCCAACGTCAGCCAGGCCAACGCTCCGACCCAGTCGCCGCGGCTCGACTACCAGATCAACATCACGACCGCCGGCGCCCACTACGTCTGGGTCCGGATGTTCAGCGGCAGCGGCGCGGATGACACGCTGCGCGTGGGCATCAACGCGGCGCTCCCGGGCGCGCCGACCCAGCAACTGGTCACGGCGACCAACGGCGGGTGGGTGTGGCAGCAGTCGGCCGCGTTTACCCTCACCACGGGGACCAAGTACCTCAGCCTGTGGATGAACGAGGATGGGCTCAAGGTCGACGCCATCGTCGTCACCCGTTCCGCCTCGACTACCCCACCGACCGAGACCCGCGGCCCCGGCGCCACCTGGTCCTACGCCACCAACAACACCACGTACCAGCTCGGCGTGTGCAACGAGGACAACTACGACACCAACACCAGCCTGGCCGGCGACCAGGACGATCTGCTGGTCGGCGGAGACCGGGCCAGCTGTTACGCCAACTGGACCGGCGCCAACCAGATCCACGACCTGTCGGGCAACGCCAAGGAGTGGGCCCTGGCCCGCCTCCCCGGCGTCAACCCGCTGCGCGGCGGCGCCTCCAACAACGAGGGCACGGGCATCACCTGCGGCCAGTCGTTCACCTCCGCCAACGATACGTTCTTCTTCCCCAACGTCGGCTTCCGCTGCTGCCGATGACGTCCTAGTGTCAGGCGGGCGGGAACCACGGGGCGCCTGGCGGGTATAACTCTCACCCGCGCGTCCGCGGGCTAGGAGGATGTATGCCGAACAGGATGATCGCGGCGCTGGTCGCCGTGGCGGTGGCAATCGGGCTCGGGTGGTGGTGGCGCGCGCGTTCGCGGTCGCCTGGATCGGCGGCCCCGGCCACCTCGGCGGCAGGCCGTGACGGGGCGGGCCGCGGGGCAGCGACGCACGAGCCCACCACCGCCAGCATCGCCGGCACCATCACCGATCTCGGCGGGCAGCCGATCCGGGATGCCCGGGTGTGTGCCAGCGTGATCCGCGAGGGCGCGATCTTCGAGACCACCGACTTGCCCCGCTGCACCACCACCGACACGGCGGGCCGGTATCAGCTGGCCGAGCTGGTGCCCGACCGTCACACCGTCACGGCCAGCGCGGCCACCTACCTGCCCACCGCGTGGGGGCCGGCCGGCGAGGACGGCGCGGTCACGCTGGCGCCGGGTGAGCACCGGGCCGGGATCGACCTCGCCTTGCGCCCGGGTGGGGTCGCGCTGCGTGGCACGGTCGAGGACGTGAGCGGTGGACCGATCGTGGGCGCGGTGGTGTCCGCCCGTCACCGCGGCGGGGGCACCTCCTCCACCGACGCCGACGGGCGCTTCGTCCTGTGGACCCGGCCCGGCACCACCGCCATCACGGCGTGGGCCGAGGGCTACGCTGACGGCGGGGCCGAGGCGGTCGCGCCGTCGTCGTCGCTGCGGGTGTTTCTGACGCCGGCGTCGAGCCTGGCCGGCGTGGTGCTCACAGCCGAGGACCGCCGCCCGGTCGCCGACGCCGAGGTCTCGACGCGCGACGACGTCGAGGGCACCTGGACCACCACTCGTACGGACGCCCAGGGGCGGTTTCGACTAGCCCGGCTCAGCCCGGGCCGCTACAAGCCGACCGCGTCCGCCACCGGCCGGTTCGGCATGGCGCCCGCGAGCACGCTCCTCGGGCTCGGGCAGCAGGTCGACGGCCTGGAGATCCTGGTCGGCCTGGCGTTTCAAGTCACCGGGGCGGTGGTGATCGCGGACACCGGGGCCCCGTGCCCGCGGGCCCGCGTGAAGCTGGCCGACGGCACCGCCCACCTCGGCGCGACGGTCACCTCCGACGCGGCCGGGCGGGTGGTCTTCCCGGCGCTGCAGCCGGGGCACTACCGGGTCCAGGTCAACTGCCCCGGCTTCACCAGCGAGGCGCCCTACCCCGCCATCGACGTGGTCGACGCCGACGTCGGCGGCCACACCTGGACCGTGGCCGCTGGGGCGCGGCTGCGCGGCACCGTGGCGACCGCCAGCGGCGCCCCGGTCGAGGAGGCCGCCGTGATGGTGTACGCCGTCAAGCGCACGGCCGGCGGAATCGGCGGCCAGCACGCCACGACCACCGCCGCTGACGGGAGCTTCGCGGTCACCGGCCTCGGCGCTGGCACCTACGCCGTCGCGGTCATGGTCGACGGCAGGTTCCCGCCCAAGCCGGTCCCGACCGTCGAGGTCCCGGCCGGCGGCGACGCCAGCATCGACGTACGGCTCGCGGCGACCGGCGAGATCGCCGGCGCCGTGGTCGACACCAGCGGGCAGCCGGTGCGAGGCGCCACCGTCCAGGCCACGTCGGCCGCGGGGCCGGGCGGCAGCCGCGCGATCACCGACGACGACGGCGGCTTTGTCCTCCTCGGCGTCGAGCCCGGCGTGCGCCGAGTGACGGCCACTCGCGGCGAGCTGCTGCGCAAGCCGGGCCCCACCGGCGACGATCGCCCAGGCGAGTCGGTCACGGTGGTCGCCGGTCAGCGGGCCACCGTGCGACTCGAGGTCGAGGCGGAGGCGGGGACCATCGCAGGCGTGGTGGTCGACGAACACCAGCGCCCGGTCGCCGACGCCTGGCTGTCGGCCGCGCGCGAGTCCGACGCACCTGACGCGGTGCCCGGCGCGGCGCTGCGCTCGGCGCGGTGGAGCTTCGACGACGGCCGCCGCCCCGTGGTCTCCGACCAGGACGGCGGGTTCCGGCTCGAGCAGCTGGCGCCGGGCCGGTACACCATCCGGGCCTTCCGCAAGGGTGGCGGCGAGGCCGCCAGCGAGCACGTCGCGGTCGGTACCCGCGACGCGCGCCTGGCCATCGCCGCACCCGGGGCCATCTCCGGGACAGTGGTCGCGACCCGCGGGCAGCTGCCGGCGCGGCTCACGCTGACCGTGACCGACGCCGGCACCGGGTTCGAACGCCAGGAGATCTTCTTCGGCACCGGCGGCGCCTTCGCGTTGCTCGACCTGCCCGCGGGGAGCTACACGCTGGTCGCGACCGGCACCGGCGCCCGCGGGGAGACCACCGTGGAGCTCGCGGCCGGCGCGCACGCGCAGCACGTCACGATCGAGCTGGCCGTCAACACGCGGGTGACCGGACGCTTCGTCGACCTCGACACCGACGCGCCGATCGCCGGGCTCAAGGCCACGGTGGTGCCGCTCACCGGCGGCGACGAGGTCATGGCGCTCTTGAACCCTTCGGCGGACGACGGCACGGACGTGAGCGGCGCGGACGGTCGTTGGGCGGTGGCCAACGTGGCGCCGGCGGTAGCCTACCTGTGGAGCCTGCCGGTCGGCGGCGCCGGCCCCTGGCGCAGCGCGGCCTCGGTCGTCGACGCGCGCGTGACCACCGACGTCGGTGACGTACCGGTGGTGCGGCGGCGCACCCAGCCAGGCCAGGAGCCCGGCACCCTCGGGCTAGATTTCGTCGAGGATCCGCCTGGCGCCGATCCCCGCGCCCGGGTGCTGCGGATCCGCCGGGTCGCGCCCGGCCAGCCGGCGGCCAAGGCCGGCCTCAAGGCCGACGACGTGGTGGTCGCCATCGACGGCCACGACGTCCGCGGTGCGCGGGCACTGCTGGCGGCTCCCTTGCTCGAGGTCCCCCCGGGGACGACGATCGAGCTGACACTCGAACCGACACGCACCGTCGCGCTCACCGCGGTCGCGGCACCGTAGCCGAGCCGGCGACGCGCGTCCCCGCGGCCGGCACGTCCAACCAGTCGTGCGCGGGCGTCACCCTGCCCCCAACGGATGTTCACAGTCGGCTGGCTCGACCAACCAACCCCTGTCTACAACCGCACAGAATCTATAGCAGATCGCATCTTCGCTTGGCGCGCGCTCGGGTTGGGCCCACGCTTGCAACTACATCCCGCACGCACCTAGCATTGTCGACTCACAGGGGAACCACCATGAAGCTCAGCACCCTCACCCTCGCCGCGACCCTCCTCGCACCCGCCCTCGCCGTCGCCCAGCCCATGGTCGCCCAGCCGGGCTACGCCCCGGTGAACCCCAACCCGCCGACGGCGGACGGCTTCCACGATCGCGGCGGTCGCCTGATGCTCGGCTTCTCGCTCGGGCTCGGCGGCATGAAGGTCGGCGATCAGGACGTGACCTGCAGCGGCTGTGACTACGACCCGATCGCGGGCGAATTCGACTTCCACATCGGCGGCATGCTCAACAAGCGGCTGGCCATCATGTTCGAGGCCCAGGGCAACGCCCAGACCGTCCAAGAGAACGCGTTCGGGGCCACCAGCCTGGTCCAGGCCAGCGCGATGGTCGCGGTGCAGTACTGGCTCACGCCGCAGCTGTGGATCAAGGGCGGCCTCGGCGGCGCCAACCTCGGCTACAGCTACGACGACGGCTACTCGACCACCCAGAGCGACACCCAGGCCGAAGGCGGCGCCGCGATGGGCGCCATCGGCTACGAGCTGCTCAGCGCCCGCACGTTCTCCATCGACGCCCAGGCCCGGATGATCGTCGGCTCGTACGACGGCGGACAGGATCTGTCGTCGGGCTCGATCGGCGTCGGCTTCAACTGGTTCTAGGCGGGGGCCGGCGGCGGGGCACCCACGGCGCCGGAGGGCGCGCAGGTCCCGCCGGCGCGGTCGCCCGCGCGGCGGCGCAGGGGTCGCGGCTCGCTGACCACCGTGGTAACCACGGCGGCGATGACGCACCGCCCGACGCCCAGGTCCGCCGAGATGTTCGCCCGCGCTCAGGCCGTGATCCCGGGAGGGGTCAACTCGCCGGTGCGCGCGTGCCGCCAGGTCGGCGGCGAGCCGCTGTTCATCGCCCGCGGCGAGGGCGGCCGGGTGTGGGACCTCGACGGCAACAGCTACCTCGACCTGATCGGCTCGTGGGGCCCGATGATCCTCGGCCACGCCCACCCCGAGGTGCTCGAGGTCATCACCCGCACCCTGGCCAACGGCACCAGCTTCGGCGCGCCCACCGCGATCGAGGTCGAGTTCGCCGAGGCCGTGCGAGCGGCGATGCCGGCGATGGAGCGGGTCCGCGCGGTGTCGTCGGGCACCGAGGCCACGATGAGCGCGCTGCGCCTGGCCCGCGGCGCCACCGGGCGCGCCGTCATCGTCAAGATCGACGGCGCCTACCACGGCCACTCCGACTCGCTCTTGGTGGCGGCCGGCTCGGGTGCCGCGACGCTGGGCATCCCCGGCTCGGCCGGGGTCACCGCCGGCTCCGCGGCCGACACCCTGACCGTGCCGCACAATGACCTGGCCGCGGTCGAGGCGCTGTTCGACCAGCGCGGCGCCGAGATCGCCGCCCTCATCGTCGAGGGCGTGCCCGGCAACATGGGCTGCGTCCCGCCCAAGCCGGGCTACCTCCAGGGCCTGCGCGAGCTGACCACCAAGCACGGCGTGGTGTTCATCATCGACGAGGTGATGAGCGGGTTCCGGGTCGCCTACGGCGGCGCCCAGGGGCTGTACGGCGTCACGCCCGACCTGACCTGCGTCGGCAAGATCGTCGGCGGCGGGCTGCCGGCGGCGGCGTTCGGCGGCCGCGCCGATCTGATGAACCAGCTGGCGCCGCTGGGGCCGGTGTACCAGGCCGGCACCTTGTCGGGGAACCCGCTGGCGATGGCGGCCGGGCTCAAGATGCTCGAGCTGCTCCGGCGCCCGGGTACCTACGAGCGGCTCGAGTCGATGTCGGCGCGCCTGGAGATCGGCCTGCTGGGCGCCGCCCGCGCCGCCGGCGTGCCGGCCTCGGTCCAGCGGGTCGGCTCGATGATCACGCTGTTCTTCACCGCCACCCCGGTGGTCGACTACGCCACCGCCAAGACCTGCGACCTGGCGCGCTTCGCGTCGTACTTCCGCGGCATGCGGGAGCGCGGCGTGTCGCTGCCGCCATCGCAGTTCGAGGCGATGTTCCTGTCGCTGGCCCACACCGACGACGACATCGACGCCATCGTCACCGCCGCGGCCGCGGCCTTGCGCGCGGCGTAGTCACGGCGCCGCCGCGGCGGGCCCCGGCGCCGTCGTCGACGGGACCAGCGGTGACGGGCCCGGCGTGGGTGTCGGCGCGGTCGAGCCCAGATCCGCCGGCACCAGCCCGCACCCGCTGGCCTCGACGAACGTGGTCTCGGTCCAACGCCGCTGCTCGGTGCGCGGAGCTGGGCGCCCCGATGCACGCCAGGCCCGGATGCCGAGGGCAGCGCCGCCCGCGGCGATCGCCGCGTTCACAAGGTACGATCCGATCGGGGCGCTGGGCTCGACCAGGTCGAGCGGAGCCTGACGATACAGATCGCGCTCGCGGACGTAGTCATCGTGACGCGACGCCAGCAGGCTTACCCCTAGCACCACGAGGAAGCCGCCGCCGATGAGATCGGGCGTGCGCCCCTTGAGCTCGGGCGTGTACGCCACGTCCTGGACGTAGTCGATCTCGGCAGGCTGGACGCAGTGGGTCCGCGTGACGGTGCCGCTGCGCCCCGACAGCCCGCCGACCGCGACGCCGCCCGGGCCGCGCCGAGCTCCAGCCACCGACATCCCCGCCGACACGCTCGACGTGGTGGTCTGCTCTACCTGGGGTACCCCGACCAAGCGCCGCGCCAGCTCCACGGGGATCCCCGGTGCCGGCCGCTGGGTCCAGCGCGTACAACCGCTCACCATCGAAACTGCCGCCAGCGCAGCGACTTGCACGCCCACGCCGGACCGCGATCGCGTGCCTTCCAACCTCGATTGCTTCGTCATGGCCGGGGTATCGGTCGGACGACCGGATGGTTGCGTCGACGGATCTGGCGCCCCCTGCGGCAGTTGGTCGCACGCAGCGCAGGCGACAGCGGGCATCAGACGGGCGATGCGCCTGGCCCCCACCCCCGCTGTGAGAGATCGCCCTGGCGATGCCCGCCGATGGCGATTGACCACGGCATGGCCGCATGTTACACGGCGCCCGGCCCGATCGCAGATTCCTATGGGACTTCGCGAAGATAGCTCGACCGTCCGCGACAATCCGCCGCAGCCCCCTGCGGTGGTCGACGTGTCGCGTGCGTCGGCGACCGGGACCCGGCGCGCTGCGCCCTACGCGGCCCGTACCCGCGACTACTACCGCTCGCTGTCGGCCTCGACCGTCGGTCTCGAGCTGGCGGTGTCGGTCATCCTGGGCATGTTCTTGGGCCGCTGGCTCGACGGCAAGGCCGGTACGGGGCCGTGGTTGATGATCTTGATGCTGTGCCTGGGCTTCGCCGCTGGGCTCCGCTCGGTGTGGCGCTTCGTCCTCCAGGCCGACCGCGACGCGGCGCGGGCCGAGGCGGACGCCGCCGCCGACGCGCAGGCCGGCACGGCCCCTGCCGGAGAGGCCAGCTCGTGTTGAACGCCGCCAGCCTGCCCCGCATCGAGCGCCTGAACTACCTGTTCGGGGGCGTGCTGGTCATCGTCTGTGCGCTCACCACCCGGCGCGATCAGGCGCTGGGGGCCGCGGTCGGCGTGGCGCTCACCTGCCTCAACTTCGCGTTCATGTCGCGGCTGATCGGCCGCTGGCTCGAGGACGCCAAGCGCGGCCACGGCGCCGGCTCCAACCGCATCGCCCTCATCATGCCCAAGATGATCGGGCTGATGGCCGCGGTGGTGTTGAGCCTGTCGTTCCTCCCCATCGATCCGATCTTCTTCGTGATCGGTTACTCCGTCTTCATCGCGTCCATCGTCGTCGAGGGGGTCGTCAGCGTCCTGCGCCCGGCTCCGTCGCCTCCTGACTCGTCTCCCGACGAGTCGACCACTCCCACGTCCTCGAGCTAGCCCCATGGGTGAACACGGAACCTGGTTCGATTTCCTCAACCGCTTCTCGTTCTGGCAGACCCTGTCGGAGAAGGCGGAAAACCTGCTGGGCCGCAAGAAGCCCATGCTCCTGGTGTTCCAGGACAGCCACTTCACGCTCGCCCACGTGCTGGTGACCCTGGTGGTCCTCGGCTTCGTGATCTTCGGCGCGCTGAAGTTCCGGGGCGGCCTGGCCGCGGCCGACGGCGGGCTGGTGCCGCCGCGGCGCATGAGCCTGCGCAACTTCTTCGAGATGATGGCCGAGGGCGTCTACGGCATGGTCGAGGGCGCCATGGGCACCCACAACGCGGCCAAGTTCTTCCCGCTGGTGGGCGCGCTGTGGCTGTTCATCCTGTTCGGCAACCTCATCGGCCTCATCCCCGGCTTCGTGTCCCCCAACGACACCATCAAGACCAACCTGGCCCTGGCCGGCGTGGTGTTCTTCGCCACGCACATCTACGGCGTCAAGGAGCACGGACTGGCCTACTTCAAGCACTTCCTCGGCCCGTCGCCGGCGTTGGCGCCGCTGATGCTGCCGATCGAGCTGGTGAGCCACATCGCCCGCCCGCTGTCGCTGACCCTGCGCCTCATGGGCAACATGGTCGCCGACCACAAGGTGGTCTTCTCGTTCTTCATGCTGGTCCCGGTGCTGGTGCCGGTCCCGTTCATGCTGCTCGGCCTCCTGGTGTGCCTGGTCCAGGCCATCGTGTTCTGCACGCTCACGATGGTCTACCTGTCCATGGCGGTCGAGCACGAGGAGCACTGACGATCTCGGTGCTTTTGTCGTCGCCACGCCTTCACCGCCGCCACGAATCACGCTAGGTAACCCGCGCTCCGCGCGTCTGGAAATCCAAGGAGAAAGTCATGACCCACCGTTCCGCCAAGAAGCTCGTCTCGCTGCTCACCTTCCTCGTCGTCATCTGCATCTCGGGCGTCGCCCTCGCGGCCGACGACGCGGCCAAGATGGCCGTCGCCGCCAACTCCGGTCTGATCGCCATCGGCGCCTCGTTCGGCCTCGGCATGGCGGCGCTCGGCGGCGCCCTGGCCCAGGGTCGCGCTGCGGCCACCGCCCTCGACGGCATCGCCCGCAACCCCGGCGCGGCCGACAAGATCCGCGGCCCGATGATTCTCGGTCTCGCGCTCATCGAGTCGCTCGTCATCTACGCCCTCATCGTGGCGTTCCTCCTGCTCGGCAAGATCGCCTGATCGAGCCCTGACCTCGCCCGGACGCACGGAGCGAACAAGACGGCCGCCGCCCTGGCGGCCGTCGCTGTTTTCGGCGCAGGCTCGGCGCCGGCGCGTGGTCGGTCGTGCGCTTGCGACGGTGCCCTGGCCGTGGGACCCTACCGGTCCATGTCGGAAGAGACTGCCGGCCCCGCGCCGCTCGACCTCGCCGGGAAGTCCACGCTCGAGATCCTCGGGCAGATCGACATCTTCGCGGGGCTGCCGCCGATGCACCTCCGGCGGGTGGTCGACATCGGCGTCGAGGAGCAATACAAGTCCGGCGCGACGGTGTTCTCCGAGGGCGAGGCCGGCGACAAGTTCTACCAGATCCTCGAGGGCGCGGTCCGCATCAGCCGGTTCGTCCCCGGCATGGGCGAGGAGACCCTGGCCGTGCTGCGGCCCGGCGCCTACTTCGGCGAGATGTCGCTCATCGACGACGCGCCCCGCTCGGCCACCGCGCTGTGCCACGAGAAATGCCGGCTGTTCGTGGTGAACCGGCGCGACCTCGAGGACCTGCTGTTCGTCGATCGCGACCTGGCCTACGAGCTGCTGTGGAACTTCGTCCGCACGTTGTCGCGGCGCCTGCGCGCCACCAACGACAAGATGACGTTTCTGGCCACGACCTCGAAGTTCTGACGTGCGGCGCGCCGACCTGGCCCGGTGGTGCGCGGCGCTGGTGCTCGCCGGGGTGGTGGGCCCCCGCGCCGCGACGGCCGAGCCGCTACCGACCGGCCGGATCGGGGCGGTGCTCGGCGGCAAGACCGGCACCGGCGCGCTGTCCAGTCGGCTCGGGCTCGGCTTCGCCGCCGGCTTCGAGGCCGGGTACGCGCCGCTGCGGCCGACCCAGACCATCGGCCTCGGCGTCGACTGGGCCATCACCTGGACCTACTTCTTGTCGGGCAGCGCCCCGGTGTCCGACAAGCTGCGCATGGTCGAGTTCGACCTGGGCGCCCGGCTGCGCCTGGTGGTCGGCCCGCGCCGCACCACCGTGCTGTTCGTCGGCGGCGGCGCCCAGCTGGCGCGCACCAACGAGCCCGTGTTCGACGTCGGCACCCGCAGCTACGTCGGGCCGTGGGGCGCGGCCGGCGTCGAGCGCAGCCTCCTGGGCGCGGTGGTGACCGGCAGCCTGCGCTTCGGCGTGCTGGCCAACGGCCAGGGGACGCTGGGGTTGATGCTCGGGGTCGGCTTCGGCCGGTGACGCCGACGGGCGCCCGCGGCCACGCTCACCCGGCGATCAGGTCGGCCATCGACACCAGCTCGTAGCCGTCGCCCTGCAGCCCCTCGATGATCCGTGGCAGCGCCGCCAGGGTCGTCGCCGACGCCTCGTGGAACAACAACACCTCGCCGGGACGGACGTTGGCGGGGCGGCAACGCTCGACCAGCACGTCGGCCGAGGCGCCGTCGTAGTCGCGGCTGTCGAACGACCACATCGCGATGGTGTAGCCCAGGGCCAGCATCACCGACACGTCGCGCGCGCCGATCGAGCCGTGCGGCGGCCGCACCCACTTGCCGAACGGCTGTGGCCCGAGCGCGCGCTCCATCCGCGCCAGCTCGGCGCGCAGCGCCAGCGCGCCTAGGTTGGTGAACCGCTCGTGGAAGTAGCCGTGGCCGGCGACCTGGTGGCCACCCCGGCGGTAGTGGGTCATCGCGTCGGGCAGGCTCTCGACGTAGTTGCCCATGACGAAGAACGTGGCGGCCACCCCGTAGTGGGCCAGCACGTCGAGGTAGGCGTCGGTCTGCTCGTTGGGCCCGTCGTCGAACGTGATGGCCGCCCGGCGCGGCGTCCGCGGGCCGTGCCAGAACATGCGCCCGCGGGTCGCCCGCACCAGCACCTGCTTGGCGATTGCCTTGGTCGAGGCGCGCAGCACGGCCGGTGTGTACCGCGCGGGCCCGGCGCCAGCAAGCGGCACGTCCGCGCGCGCGTGTGTCTGCCCGTTAGTGGAAGTGTCGCGCCACCCAGGCCACCACCGTGTCGGTCATGGCCGCCCGGGCCGCCAGCGCGGTGAAGCTGTGGTTGGCGTCGGGGAAGTAGGCCCGCTCGATGCGGCCGCGCAGCCCGGCGAACATCTCGAACACCTGGTCGGCGTGGTTGTAGCGCTCACGGTGCACGCCGGAGTAGATGGCCAAGACGTGCACACCTCGCTCGACCAGCGCGGTGAGATCGGCTCCGTGGGCGGCGGCCGACGGGATCTCACGACGCTGGCCACCGTCGCTGGGGTCGGCGGCGGGCGGCGCCGCGGTCAGCCTGCGCAGCCGGCGGGCGGCCAGCGCCCCGGCCCACGCCAGCGCGGCGCCGGCGTCGTCGAAGCCACGGGCGCGGGCGGCCACCTGGCGCAGCCGCGCCCGTCGCGTGGCGTAGGTTGGTGGATCGAGTAACACCACCGCGGCGACCCGTCGGTCGGCCAGCGCGGCGGCGATGGCGTTGTCAGCGCCGGAGCATAGCCCGAACAGGATGAACTGGTCGCGACCGGTCAGCGCCGTCAGCTCGGTCATCGCTGCCCGGACGTCGACGACCGCGCTGGCACGGAAGGTCGGCTCGGTGCTGCGGGGCGGGCTGTCGCCGACGCCCGCCAGGTCCACCCGCAAGGTCGGGATGCCCCGCGCGGCCAGCCGGCGACCCAGCTCGACGTGGAGGCGGTGCGGTCCGACCCGGTGCAGCACGCCGGCGTTGAGCAAGATCGCCGCGGGCCGATCGCGGGCGCCGTCGGCGGCCCGTGACAAGATCGCGACGACGCTGCGATCTGCGTGCAGGGCGACGACTTCATCGCGGACACCGTTGGGCCCGGCCGGCGTTGCTCTCATGGTTATTCGGAGCGTACTCTCCCCTTCGTGGCTGCGAAAGTACGCTTCTTCGGCGACGACGCGGCGCTGCTCGGGACGTTCCACCTACCATCCCGGCTGCGGCCCCGCGGTGCCGGGATCGTCCTGTGCAACCCGTTCGGCGAAGAGGCCGCCCGGGCCCACCGGCTGTACCGCGTGCTGGCGACGCAGCTCGAGCGCGCGGGCTACCCGGTGCTGCGCTTCGACTTCGGCCACTGCGGTGACTCCGGCGGCGCCGCCGTCGACGCGACCGTCGCCGGTTGGGTCCGCGACGTCGACACCGCGGCCGACGAACTGCGCCACGAAAGCGGGGTGCCCCGCGTCGCGCTGGTCGGGCTGCGGCTGGGGGCGACCCTGGCCGCGCTGGCGACGGTGCGCGGCGCCGTGGTGCCGCGCCACCTGGTGCTGTGGGATCCGGTCGTCGATGGCCGAGCCTACCTCGACGAGCTAGCCGCCCAGCACGACGCCTACATGCGCGACGAGCTGGGCGAGCGCTGGCGACCGCCGGCCGCGGACGCGCCGCGCACCGAGGCGCTGGGTGCCCCCCTCACCCCGACCCTCACCGCCGAGCTGGCCGCGATCCAGCTGGCGTCGCGGCCACCCCGGGCCGACCACATCACGGTCGTCTGTACCGCCACCGCCCCCACCGCCGCGCTGCGCGCGCTGCGGACGGCCCTGCCCGCCGCCACCTGGCTCGACCGCCCGAGCACCCACGGCTGGAACTCCGACGCCGCGCTCAACGCTGCGGTCGTCCCGATCGACATCGTCGGCGCCATCGTCGAGCGCATCGAGGCCACCATCCCGTGAACCCCACCGCCACCGCTGATCTGTTCGACGCCCTCGCGATCCCCGCCGCCGCCCCCGACCTGCCGCTCGCCCGCGTGGTCGTCGCGTTGCCCGCGGACCACCAGGTGGCGCTGGCGGCTGCGCCGCAGGCCGGGGTCGCGGCGTGGGCGCTGGTGCTGGCGCGCATCGCCGGCACGTCGGCGGCCGGGGTCCACTACCAGGGCGCGGCGCGCTGCGTGCCGGTGCCGGCGGCTGGCGCCGTCGCGGCGTGGCGGCGCGAGGTCGACCAGGCGCTGGCGCAGCCGGTCGATGGCCTGGTCGTGGCCAGCGGCTGGGGCGAGCTGGCGCCGCCGCTGGCGCTGGCGTGGCAGCTCGACGAGACCGGCCTCACGGTCGCCTACGCGCCGGCGCGCGTCGATCAGGCGTCGGTCGAGCGCCTGGTCGCGTTGTGGCGCGAAGCGTGGGCCCAGCTCGAGGTCGCGCTCGACCTGGCCGAGGCGTCGCCGCTGACGCCCGCCGAGCGCGAGCAGGTGCTGATCGCGTGGCAGCAACCGGCGCGGACGTGCCCGGCCGACGCCACGGTGCACGGCCGGTTCCGGGACGTGGCCGCGGCCCATCCGGCCCGGCCGGCGCTGGTGTGGGACGACGGCACGCTGACCTACGCCGAGCTCGACCAGGCCAGCGACGCCCTCGCCGAGCGCTTGATCGCGGCCGGCGTCGATGCCGATCAGCCGGTGGCCCTGATCCTGCCGCGATCCCCGGGCGCGGTGATCGCCGCGCTGGCGATCCTCAAGGCCGGCGGCTGCTACCTGCCGCTCGAGCCCGACCATCCCGTGGCGCGCCAGCGGTTCGCCATCGACGACGCCGGGGCCGCCGTGGTGATCACCGAGCGAGCCCGCGCCGCCGCGCTGGCCGGCCTGGCCGCGCGCACGGTGTGCATCGACGACGACCCCGGCAGCGCCGGCCCCGGCGCCCGCCTGCCCCGGGCCACCGCCGCCACCCGCGCCTACGTCATGTACACCTCGGGCTCGACCGGGGTGCCCAAGGGCGTGCAGATCGAGCACCGGTCGATCCTCCGGCTGGTCGACGCCGTCGGCTACGTCCGGCTCGACGGCGACACCCGGTTCCTGCACGCCGCGCCGCTGGGGTTCGACGCCTCCACGCTGGAGCTGTGGGGACCGCTGCTCAACGGCGGCGCCTGCGTGGTCTACCGCGACGCGGTGCCGACCGGCCCGGGGCTGGCCCGGACCATCGCCGCCCACGGCGTCACCACGGCGTGGCTCACCGCGGCGCTGTTCAACGCGGTGGTCGACGACGACCCGCGCCACCTGGCCGGCCTGCGCCAGCTGTACACCGGCGGCGAGGCGCTGTCGGTGAGCCACGTGCGGCGCGCGCTGGCCGCCCTGCCCGACACCGAGCTGCACAACGGCTACGGGCCGACCGAGTGCACCACGTTCACGACCACCTTCGCGATCCCGCGCGCGCTCGCCCCCGAGCTGCGGGCGATCCCGATCGGCCGCCCCATCGCCGACACCCGCTGCTACGTGCTGGCCGCCGACGGGCGGCCGGTCCCGGTCGGCGTGGTGGGCGAGCTGTACGTCGGCGGCGCAGGGGTGGCGCGCGGCTACCTGGCCCGCCCCGAGCTAGACGCCGAGCGGTTCGTGGCCGACCCGTTCGGGGGTGGCGGCCGCCTGTACCGCACCGGCGACCGCGTGCGCTGGCTGGCCGACGGCGTGCTCGACTTCGTCGGCCGGGTCGATCACCAGGTCAAGCTGCGCGGCTTCCGCATCGAGCTGGGCGAGATCGAGGCGCGCCTGGGCGAGCTGCCCGGGGTGGCCGCGTGCGCGGTGGTGGTCCGCGCCGACGGGCCCACCGGCAAGCGGCTGGTCGCGTACGTGGTCGGCGACGGCGCGACCGCGCTGGCCGCGCCGCAGCTGCGCAGCGCCCTGGGCCGGGTCCTGCCCGACTTCATGGTGCCGGCGATCTACGTCGAGCTGGCCGCGCTGCCGGTCACCGCCAACGGCAAGCTCGACCGCGCCGCCCTGCCCGCCCCCGGCCGCGGGCGGCCCGATCTGGCGGTGCCATACCGCGCGCCGGCCGGCCCGCGCGAGGCGGCGGTGTGCGCGGTGTTCGCCGACGTGCTGGGGCTCGACCAGGTCGGTACCCTCGACGGGCTGTTCGAGCTGGGCGGCAACTCGCTCATGGCGGTCACGCTCCTGGCGCGGCTGCGCGAAGCCGGGCTGCCCGAGGTGTCGACCGCGACCCTGTTCGCGGCCCCGACGCCGGCCGCGCTGGCGCGGGCGATGGACGGCGGTGGCGCCGCCGCGCCGACTCGTCGTCGGGGCGTGGTCGACGCCGCCGAGCCGATCGCCATCGTCGGCATGGCCGGGCGGTTCCCCGGCGCGGCCGACGTGGCCGCGTTGTGGCGCAACCTGTGCGACGGGGTCGAGTCGATCCGCTACTTCGCCGCCGACGAGCTCGATCCGTCGATCCCGCCGGCGGTCCGCGCCGACCCAGCCTACGTGGCCGCGCGCGGCGTGCTCGACGACGTCGAGCTGTTCGACGCCGGGTTCTTCGGCATCTCGCCGCTCGAAGCCGCGCTGACCGATCCCCAGCACCGGCACTTCCTCGAGACGGTGTGGCACGCCCTCGAGCACGCCGGGCACGTGCCCGAGATCGGCGGCGGGCCGATCGGCATCTTCGGCGGGATGTACAACGCCACGTACTACCAGCGGCACCTGTGGCCCCGGCCCGATCAGACCGGCCGCCTCAGCGAGCTGCAGGTCATGCTGGGTAACGAGAAGGACTACGTCACCACCCGGGTCGCCCACAAGCTGGGCCTGACCGGCCCGGCGGTCAGCGTCCACACCGCGTGCTCGACCTCGCTGGTGGCCACCGCGATGGCGATGGACGCGCTGCGCAGCGGCAGCTGCGACGTGGCGGTCGCCGGCGGCGTCGCCATCACCTGCCCGCCGGCCAGCGGCTATACCTACCAGGAGGGGTCGATGGCGTCGCCCGACGGCCACACCCGCACCTTCGACGCCCAGGCCGGCGGGACGGTGTTCTCCGACGGCGTGGCCGCGGTGGTGCTGCGGCGCCTGGCCGACGCCGTCGCCGACGGCGACACCGTCTACGCCGTGCTCCTCGGGGCCGCGGTCAACAACGACGGCAGCGAGCGCGCGAGCTTCACCGCGCCCAGCCCCGACGGCCAAGCCGCGGTCATCGGCGCCGCCCTCGACGCCGCCGGCATCGACGCCCGCTCGGTCAGCTACATCGAGGCCCACGGCACCGCGACGCCGCTGGGCGATCCGATCGAGATCGAGGGCCTGACCCGGGCCTTCCGACGCCACACCGCCGACCGCGGCTTCTGCGCCATCGGCTCGCTCAAGAGCAACGTCGGCCACATGGTCATCGCCGCCGGCGCCGCCAGCCTGATCAAGACCGCGCTGGCGCTGCACGAGCAGGTGCTGCCGCCGTCGATCAACTTCACCGCGCCCAACCCGGCCATCGACTTCGCCGCCAGCCCGTTCCGGGTGCAGACGACGCGCGCCGCGTGGCCGGCCGGGCCTAACCCGCGCCGCGCCGGGGTCAGCTCGTTCGGGTTCGGTGGCACCAACGCCCACGTCGTCGTCGAGGAGGCGCCGCCGCCGCCGCCGACCACGCCGGCCGGGCGACCGGCCGAGCTGGTGCTGGTGTCGGCCCGCACCGCCCCGGCGCTGGCCCAGGCCTCGTCCGAGCTGGCCCAGCACCTGGCCGCCGACGGCGCCCCACCGCTGGCCGACGTCGCCCACACCCTGCAGGTCGGTCGCCGCGGGTTCGCCCACCGACGCTACGTGGTAGCCAGCGACGCCGCCGAGGCCGCGCGCCTCCTGACCACGCCCGAGCCCGCGGCGGCCGGCGCCCGCCAGCTCGGCGCCGAGCTGCCCAGCCTCGGCTTCCTGTGCCCCGGCCAGGGCTCGCAGTACGTCCAGATGGGGCGGGGCCTGTACCAGGCCGAGCCCGCGTTCCGGGCCGCCTACGACGAGTGCTGCGCGCTCCTGGCGCCGCTGTTCGACGACGATCCGCGCGACACCTTCTGGTCCGAAGACCCGGAGGCGCTGGTCGCGACCAGCATCACCCAGCCGGCGATCTTCTCCCTCGAGTACGCCACGGCGCGGCTGTGGATGAGCTGGGGCGTCACGCCGACGGTGCTGGTGGGACACTCGGTGGGCGAGTTCGTGTGCGCGGCGCTGGCCGAGGTCATGCCGCTGGCCGACGCGATCGCCCTGGTGGTCGAGCGCGGGCGGCGCATGCAGGCGCTGCCGGCCGGCAGCATGCTGTCGGTGCGCTTGCCGGCCGCCGAGCTGGCGCCCCGGCTGCCCGACGGCCTGGAGATCGCCGCCGAGAACGGCCCCGGCCTGTGCGTGACGTCGGGCCCGACCGAGCTGATCGCCGCGCTGGAGGCGCAGCTCACCGCCGACGGCGTGGCGGCCCGGCGGCTGGTCACCTCCCACGCGTTCCACTCGCCGATGATGGATCCGGTGGTGCCGCAGATGGCGGCGCGGCTGGCCACCATCCGGCTGGCGCCGCCCACCATCCCGATCGTGTCGACAGTGACCGCCACCTGGCTCACCGACGCCGAGGCCACCAGTCCGCGCTACTGGGCCGAGCACCTCCGGCGACCGGTCCGGTTCGCGCCGGCGGTGGCGGTGGCGCTGGCCGAGTCGCGCCGCGTGCTGATCGAGGTGGGCCCGCGCGCCACCCTGTCGGCGCTGGCGCGCCAGGCCGTCCCCGGCAAGCGCGCCCTGCCGGTGGCCATCCCCAGCCTGGGCGACCGCGCCGACCGCGAGAGCCAGGCCGTCACCGCCGCCCTCGGGCAGCTGTGGACGCTGGGCGCCACCATCGACTGGCGTGGCTACCGCGGCGACGAGCGCCGCCGCCGCGTGCCGCTGCCGCTGTACCCGTTCCAGCGCCAGCGCTGCTGGATCGACCCGCCCGCCGCCGCGGCCCCCGCCGCGCGCGCCACCGTCCCCACCACGTCGCTCGCGCCGCTCGCGCCGGCCGCGGCGCCCCTACCGGAACCCGCCATGGCCTCACCTGCTGCGCCCTCGCCTGCCCGCCGTGACCGTCTGCTCGCGTCGATCTGCGAGCTGGTCGAGGACGTGTCGGGCGCCGACGTCACCGACGCCGACCCGGCCACGCCGTGGCTCGAGCTCGGGCTCGACTCGTTGACCCTGACCCAGCTGGCCCTCGCGGTCCAGCGCGCCCACGCGGTCAAGGTGACCTTCCGCCAGGTGATGGAGAGCTACCCGTCGATGGCCAGCCTGGTCGACTTCCTCGACGAGGTCCTGCCCGCCGAGGCGGCGCCCGCGCCCGCCGCCCCGCCGGTGGTGGCCGCCAGCGTCGGCGCGCCGGCGACCGCCGCGCCGCCGACCGCGGCCCTGGCCGCCAGCGCCGACACGCCGGGCTACGTGCGCCAGGTCATCGACGCCCAGCTGGCGATCATGGCCCAGCAGCTGGCGGTCCTCGGCGGCCACGCGGTCCCCGCGCCGGGGGTCGCCACGCCGGCCCCACCGCCCGCCAGCGCACCCGCGGCCGCGACGGTCACGACGCGACCGATCGCGCCGGCCAGAAACGAGGACGAGCCGCCGGCCGGCCCGCTCACGTACGACGTCAAGAAGGCGTTCGGCGCGATCGCCCGCATCCACACCGCCACCGACGAGCTGTCGCCGCAGCAGCGGGCTCGGCTCGACGCGCTGATCGCCCGGTACACCGCGCGCACCGCGACGTCCAAGGCTTACACCCAGGCCCACCGCGCGCGCATGGCCGACCCCCGCGTGGTCAACGGCTTCCGCCCGCTGACCAAGGAGCTGACCTACCAGCTGGTGATCGAGCGCTCGCGCGGCTCGAAGGTGTGGGACCTCGACGGCAACGAGTACATCGACGTGCTCAACGGGTTCGGCATGAACATCCTGGGGTGGCAGCCCGACTTCCTGCGCGCGGCCATCCACGACCAGGTCGAGAAGGGCTACGAGATCGGGCCGCAGCACGTCCTGGCCGGCGAGTGCGCCGAGCTGTTCTGCGACGTCACCGGCGCCGAGCGCGCCGCGTTCTGCAACACCGGATCCGAGGCGGTGATGGGCTGCATGCGCATCGCCCGCACCGTCACCGGCCGCTCACTGATCGCCATCTTCACCGGCGCCTACCACGGCATCTTCGACGAGGTCATCGTCCGCGGCACCCGCAAGCTCAAGAGCATCCCGGCCGCGCCCGGGATCATGCCGTCGGCCTCGGCCAACGTCCTGGTCCTCGACTACGGCACGCCGGAGGCGCTGGCGATCTTGCGCGAGCGGGCCCACGAGCTGGCCGCCATCCTGGTCGAGCCGGTGCAGTCGCGCCGGCCCGACTTCCGCCCGGTCGAGTTCCTGCGCGAGCTGCGCACCCTGACCCGCGCCACCGGCTCGCTGCTGATCTTCGACGAGGTGGTCACCGGGTTCCGGGCCCACCCGCGCGGCATCCAGGGGCTGTTCGACATCGACGCCGACCTGGCCTCGTACGGCAAGGTGGTGGGCGGCGGCTTCTCGATCGGCGTGATCGCCGGCAAGCGCGAGTTCATGGACGCCCTCGACGGCGGCCACTGGGAGTTCGGCGACGCCTCGATCCCCACGGTCGGCGTCACCTACTTCGCCGGCACCTTCGTGCGCCACCCCCTGGCGCTGGCCACCACCAAGGCCATGCTGGCCTACCTGCAGGCGGCCGGCCCGGCGCTGCAGGCCGACCTCACCGAGCGCACGGCGGCGATGGTCGGCGAGATCAACGCCTTCATGGAGGAGATCGGCGCGCCGCTGGTGCTCAAGACCTTCGCCTCGTGGTGGCGCAACAACTTCACCGAGGACCTGCCGTACGCCGACCTCATCTACACCATGCTGCGCGACCGCGGCATCCACATCCTCGACAACTTCCCGTGCTTCCTGACCACGGCCCACACGGCCGAGGATCGCGCGGCCATCGTCGCCGCGTACAAGGCGTCCGCCCTGGAGATGCAAGCGTCGGGGTTCTTCCCGCCGGCCAAGGCGGCGGTGGCCACGGCCGGCGCCGGCGACGAGCGCACGGCGCCGTCGACCGAACCCCAGCGCGAGGTGTGGCTGGCATCGGCGCTCGGGCCCGAGGCCTCGCTGGCCTACAACGAGTCGGTGACGCTGCACCTGCGGGGCGAGCTCGACGTCGGCGCGCTGCGCCACGCGGTGCGCGAGCTGCCGCGCCGCCACGACGCGTTCCGCGCCAGCTTCGACAGCGACGGCGTGACCCTGCGGATCGCCGCCGCCGCGCCGGCCCTCGACGTGCCGCTGCACGACCTGGCGGAGCACCCGGCGGTCGAGCGTGACGCCGCCCTGGCCGAGCTCACCCGCCGCGCGGTGACCGAGCCGTTCGACCTGGCGCGCGGGCCGCTGATCCGCGCCGAGCTGGTCCGGCTCGCGCCCGACCACCACGCGCTGGTGTTCACCGGCCACCACATCGTCCTCGATGGGTGGTCGTACTGGGTGCTGGTCAAGGACCTGGCCGCGCTGTACGGGCTGGCCACCGGCAGTCGCGCCGCCCCGCTGCCGCCGGCCCCGTCGTTCGCCGACTACGCCGAGGCCCAGGCCGCGCGCGCCGGCGCCGCCGAGGTGGTCGCCAACGAGCGCTACTGGCTGGCTCAGTTCGCCGACGGTGGGCCCACCCTCGACCTGCCGACCGATCGGCCCCGCCCGCCGACCCGCACCACCCGCGCCGGCCGCGAGGATCATCTCATCGGGGCCGACGTGGTGAGCGACGTCAAGCGGCTGGGCGCACGCCTGGGCGCCAGCCCGTTCGCCACCCTGTACGCCGCGTGGGACGTGCTGCTGCACCGCCTGACCGGTGCCACCGATCTGGTGGTCGGCATCCCGGCCGCCGGGCAGAGCGCCGCCACCGAGCTGGGCGGCCTGGTCGGGCACTGCGTCAGCATGCTGCCGGTGCGCACCCAGCTGGCGCGGACCGATCGCCTGAGCGACGTCATCAAGCGCGTGCGCGGCGGCATGCTCGACGCCTACGATCACCAGGACGTCACCTTCGGGCGGCTGCTGCAGGTGCTGCCCATCAGCCGCGACCCCAGCCGCCTGCCGCTGGTCAGCGTGATCTTCAACATCGACCAGGCGCTCGCCGGCGAGGCCAACGCCCTGCCCGGGCTGGCCCTCGAGCTGGCGTCCAACCCGCGCACCCACGAGACCTTCGAGCTGTTCGTCAACGCGGTCGACACCGGCGCCGGCTTGCGGCTCGAGTGCCAGTACAACGCCGACCTGTTCGACCCGGCCACGGTCCGGCGGTGGCTGGCCTGCTACGAGGTGTTGCTGCGCGGCGCGCTGACCGATCCCGACGCGCCGATCGGCCGGCTGCCGCTGGTCACCGACGACGATCAGCGCCTGCTGGCGGCGTGGAACCAGGCCGAGGCGCCCTACCCCCGCACCACCCGGATCGAGGCCCTGATCGCCGCCGCGGCCCGCCAGCGGCCGAGCAAGCTGGCGGTGCGGGCCACCGACGGCGACCTGACCTACGCCGAGCTGGCGGCGGCGGCCGACGCCGTCACCGCCGGCCTGGTCGCGGCCGGGGTCGCGCCGGGCGCGCGCGTCGGCCTGCTGGCCGATCGCGACCGCCACCTGGTGCCGAGCCTGCTCGGCATCCTCGGCGCCGGAGCCGCCTACGTGCCGCTCGATCCCAGCTTTCCGGACGAGCGCCTGCGGTTCATGCTGGACGACGCGCAGGTCGGCGTGGTGGTCACCACCGCCGCCGTAGCCGCGCGGGTCGCCGTCGGCCCGCGCACCACCGTCCTGGTCGACGCGCTGCCGCCGCACCCGGCGCCTACGGTCGAGGTCGGCACCGCCGACGCGGTGGCCTACGTCATCTACACCTCGGGCTCGACCGGCACGCCCAAGGGGGTGCAGGTCGCGCACCGCTCGGTGGTGAACCTGCTGACCAGCATCGCCCGCGCGCCGGGCCTGACCGAGGCCACCGTCGCCCTGGCGGTCACCACGCCGTCGTTCGACATCGCGGTGTCGGAGCTCATCGCGCCGCTCACGGTCGGCGGCACCATCGTCCTGGCCGATCGCGCCCAGGTCACCGACGGCGACGCCCTGCGCGCGCTGGTCGAGCGCGAGCAGATCACGTTCATCGACGCCACCCCGGCCACCTGGCGCCTGCTGCTCGCCGCTGGCTGGGCCGGCTCCGACCGGGTGACCGCGGTGTGCACCGGCGAGGCGATGCCGCGCGACCTGGCCGTCGCGCTGCGGCCGCGGGTCGGCGCCCTGTGGAACGGCTACGGGCCGACCGAGACCACGGTGTGGTCGAGCTTCCACCGGGTGACCGACGACGGGCCGATCCTGATCGGCCGGCCCATCGCCAACACCACGCTGCACGTGCTCGACGTCGACCTGCAGCCGGTGCCGATCGGCGTGGTCGGCGAGCTGTACATCGGCGGCGACGGCGTGACCGTGGGCTACCTCGATCGGCCGGCGCTCACCGCCGAGCGGTTCGTGCCCGACCGGTTCCGCGTGACGCCCGGCGCGCGGCTGTACCGCACCGGCGACCTGGCGCGCTGGCGGCCCACCGTCGACGGCGGCGCGCTGGAGTGCCTGGGCCGCACCGACTTCCAGGTCAAGCTGCGCGGCTACCGGATCGAGCTCGGCGAGATCGAGGTCGCGCTGGCCCAGCACGCCGCGGTGGCCCAGGCCGCGGTCATCACCCGCGAGGACCGCCCCGGCGACGTGCGCCTGGTGGCGTACCTGGTGGCGCGCCCCGGCGCGACGGCGCCGGCCGACGACGAGCTGCGGGCGCACCTGGCCCGCACGCTGCCCGAGTACATGATCCCGGTCCGGTTCGTGGCGCTGGCCGCGCTGCCGCTGACCGGCTCCGGCAAGGTCGATCGCCAGGCGCTGCCGATGCCGTCGGGCCCGGCGCTGGTCGACGCCGGCCCGGCGGTCGCGCCGCGGACACCCCTCGAGGAGCGGGTGGCGCGGGCCTTCGCCGAGGCGCTGGCGGTCGCGCGGCTGTCGATCCACGACGACTTCTTCGCGCTGGGCGGCCACTCGCTGCTGGTGGCGCAGCTGGCGGCGCGGCTCGGCAAGGAGCTGGGCCGGACCGTGCCGATGCGGGTGGTGTTCGAGCACCCCACGGTGGCCCGGCTCACCGCGTGGCTCGACGGCCAGCGCCCGGCCGAGGTGATCGCCCCGCCGCGCATCCCGCGGCGCACCGAGACCGGCCCGGCGCCGCTGTCGCTCATGCAGCAGCGGGTCTGGTACCTCGAGCAGCTCCAGCTCGGGCGCACCGTGTTCAACGTGCCGTCGGCGCACCGCCTGCGCGGCCGCCTCGACCGCGCCGCCCTCGAGCGCGCGCTGGCCATGCTGGTCGAGCGCCAGGACGTGCTGCGCACCGTCATCCGCATGGTCGGCGACGATCCGGCGCAGGTGGTGCTCGACGCGGTCGACGTCACCGTGCCGTTCGAGGACCTGGCCGCGGTGCCCACCGATGCTCGCGAGGCGGCGCTCGCCCGCCGGCTGGCCGAGCTGGTGGCGGTGCCGTTCGAGCTGTCCCAGCCGCCGCTGTTTCGGACCCGGCTGTTCCGCCTGGCCGACGACGAGCACGTGCTGTTTTTCATGCCGCACCACGCGATCTGGGACGGCTGGTCGTTCGACCTGTTCTACGAGGAGATGGCAGATCTCTACGGCGCGCTGGTGCGCGGCGACGCGCCGACCCGGCCCCGACCGCCGGTGACCTACGCCGACTTCGCGGTGTGGCACCGCGCGTGGATGACCGGCCCCGAGCTCGACCGCCAGCTCAGCTTCTGGAAGGCCCGCCTGGCCGGCGCCCCGACCACGCTCGACCTCCCCACCGACTTTCCGCGCCCGCCGACGATGAGCGGCGAGGGCGCGACCGAGTGGCTGCGCCTACCGCCCGCGGTCACCGCCGGCCTGCGCGCGGCCGGCCTGCGCGAGAGCGCGACCCTGTTCATGACGCTGCTCGGCGCGTGGGCCGCCCTCCTCCACCAGCAGACCGGCCAGCCCGAGCTGGTGGTCGGCACCCCGGTGCGCGGTCGGAACCTGCCCGACGTCGAGCAGGTCGCCGGGTTCTTCGTCAACGCGCTGCCGCTTCGCATCGCGGTCGATCCGGCCCGCAGCTTCCTCGAGCTGGTCCGCGCGATCCGGGCCGACACCGTCGAAGCCTTCGGGGCCCAGGACGTGCCGTTCGAGCACCTGGTGCGCGTGCTCGACCAGCGCCGCGACGAGTCCCGCTTCCCGATCTACCAGGCGTTCTTCTCGTACCAGGACGCCCGCCAACGCCCGCCGCGGTGGGGCAACCTCGACCACACCAACCTGCCGGTGTTCCAGCCGGCGGCGGCCCAGGACGTGGCGCTGTGGTTCCTCGACGGCGCCGACGGCGTGGTCGGCGGCCTCAACTACAACACCGACATCCTGTCCGACGACACCGCCCGGCGCCTGGCCGCGCGGTTCCAGGCGCTGGTGGCGGCGATCGCCGACGCCCCCGACCGACCGATCGGCGAGCTGCTGGCCCTCGACGCCGCCGATCGCGCCCAGCTCGACGCCTGGAACCAGGCCGACGCGCCGGCCCCGGCCGCGCCCACGCTGGCCGCGCTGGTGGCGCCGGCGCTCGACGCCCACCGCGCGCGGGTGGCGGTCCGCTACCTCGACACGACCACGACCTTCGGCGAGCTGGCCACCGCGCGCGATCGCCTGGCGGCCGCGCTGGCGGCCCGCGGGGTCGGCCCTGGTGACGTGGTGGCCCTGCACCTGGCGCGCGGCCCGGCGATGGTGGCCGCGCTCCTCGGCGTGGCCGCTGCGGGCGCGGCCTACCTCCCGCTCGATCCCGACTTCCCGGCCGACCGGCTGGCGTTCATGGTCACCGACGCGGGCGCCAGGCTGATCGTCGCCGACGGCGACGTCGCGCACCTCGGGGTGACCGCCGATCGCGTGATCCGCCTCGACCAGGGCCCGCTGCCCGACGGCGCCGCCCCGACCGCGGCCGCCACCGCCGACGACCCGGCCTACCTCATCTACACCTCGGGCTCGACCGGCACGCCCAAGGGCGTGGTCATCCCGCACCGCGCGGTGGTCGCGTTCCTCACCGCGATGGCCGCGCGCCCGGGCCTGACCGAGGCCGATCGGCTGTGCGCGGTCACCACGCTGTCGTTCGACATCGCGGTGCTCGAGCTGTGGTTGCCGCTCGCGGTCGGCGCCGAGATCATCTTGGCCAGCCGCGACCAGGCCACCGACGGCCACGCCCTGGCCGGCCTGCTCGAGGCCCACCGCGCGACGGTCATGCAGGCCACCCCGGCCACCTGGCGCATGCTGGTCGTGGCCGGCTGGCGCGGCGGGCCCGGCTTCACCGCGTTGTGTGGCGGCGAGGCGCTGCCGGTCGAGCTGGCCGAGGCCCTGCTCGAGCGCACCGACGCGCTGTGGAACATGTACGGGCCGACCGAGACCACGGTGTGGTCGACCTGTGCCCGCATCACCGCCGGCCAAGGGGACGTCACCATCGGCACGCCGATCGCCGGCACCACGGTCGACGTCCTCGACCGACACGGCCGGCCGGTCCCGATCGGCGTGCCCGGCGAGCTCGTGATCGGCGGCGCCGGCGTCGCGCTGGGCTACCACCACCGGCCCGAGCTCACCGCCGACCGCTTCATCGCCGACCCGCGCCGCCCCGACGCCCGGCGCTACCGCACCGGCGATCTCGGCCGGTGGCGCGCCGACGGCCGGCTGCAGCACCTCGGCCGCCTCGACTTCCAGGTCAAGGTCCGCGGCTACCGCATCGAGCTCGGCGAGATCGAGGCCGCGCTGGCGCGCCACCCCGGGGTCGCCCAGGCGGTGGTGGTGGCCGGCCCCGGGCCCGGTGGCGAGGCGCGGCTGATCGCCTACCTGGTCGCTGACGGCGCGCCGCCCGCCGCTGCCGACCTGCGCGCGCACCTGCGCGCCACCCTGCCCGACTACATGATCCCGACGGTGTTCGTGCCGCTGCCGGCGCTGCCGCTCACCCCCAACGGCAAGGTCGATCGGCGCGCGTTGCCGGCCCCCAGCGACGCCGACACCGCCGCGCCGCGCCCGCTGGCCGCGCCCGCCACGCCGGCCGAGCTGCTGGTGGCGACGGTGTGGCGCGAGCTGCTGGGCGTCGAGCGGATCGGCCGTGCCGACAACTTCCTCGACCTCGGCGGCCACTCGCTGCTGATCATGGCGGCCATCGCCAAGCTCGAGGCCCGCACCGGCAAGCGGGTCAGCCCGCGCGCGTTCATCTTCCAGACCCTGGAGCAGGTGGCGCGCGAGTACGACGTGACCGCCCCGCCGCCCCTGGCCGGGCCGCCGCGCCACCCGCCGGCCGGCACGACGCCGCCGCAGCCACCGTCGCGCCTGCGCCGGCTGTGGTCGGCCCTGAAGTCATGACCGAGCGCGGGTGGCGGCTGGCCGGCTACGGCATCCTGGCGGCGTGGGCGGTGGTCATGCTCACGGCGCGCCGCACCGACGCCATCACCGACGACTGGCAGGGCTGGCGCCAGGCCGACACCGCCGCCATCGCCCGCAACTTCGTCGACGAGGACGCCGATCCGCTGCGGCCGCGCATCGACTGGCGCGGCGACGGCCCCGGCTACGTCGAGACCGAGCTCCAGCTGTACCCGGCGCTGGTGGCCACCATGGCCCGGGTCACCGGCGACGTGGTGCGCCCGGGCCAGCTGGTGTCGCTGGCGTGCGTGGTGCTCGCGTGCGGCTTGCTGTGGCGGGCGCTGGCGCGACGGTTCGGCGACGGCCCCGGCCTGGTCGGCTTGATCGCGGCGTTGTCGATGCAGGGCACCATCGTCGCCTCGACCACCATCCAGCCCGACCCGCTGGCGTTCCTGGCCTTCACCATCGGGTGGCTGGCCTTCCTCGAGGACGTGGCCCGGCCGACGCGCCGCGCGCTGGCCACCTGGGTGATCGCCACGGCGGTCGCCGGGTTGGTCAAGCCGACCACCCTCGAGCTGGGGCTGGCCCAGGTCGTCTACGTGGCGGCGGCGCGGCGCGAGCTGCTGCGCCGGCCGCGGCTGTGGTTGGCGTGGGCCGCGGTGCTCGCGACGGTGGGCGGGTACTTGCTCTACGCGCGCACGCTGTACGTCGACTACGGCAACACCTTCGGCGTCCTGTCAGGCGGCGACAGCAAGCTCCCCACCGCCGCCGCGCTGGCGTCGGTGACCGCCTGGCGCGAGCTGGCCCGCTACGCGATCATCTGGGGCGTCGGCGTGCTCGCGGTCCCGGCGGCGCTGTACCTCGCGATCACCCGCCGGCTCACCGCCGAGGAGCTCGCGCTGGCGGTGGCGGCCAAGGTGCTGGTGCTGGTGGCCTTTCGCTACACGTCGTCGACCTTCGGCACCCACTACCACCTGCCCCACGTGGTGGTCGGCGCGTGGCTCACCGCCCACGCCGCCACGCACCTGCCGCGCCCACGGCTCGTGCTGGCGCTGGTCGCCGCCGCCGGGCTCGTCCTCGGCGCGCGCGCCGTGCGCTTCGTCGACGCGCTGCCGCGCCAGCCCGAGACGGTCCTCGGGGAGCAGCTGGCGGCCCTGGCGCGGCCCGGCGCGCTGGTGGTGGTGCGGGCCCGCGCCGAGGGCTACAGCCGCGCGTGGCACACGGTGAACAACTTCCAGGACCCGCGGGTGTTCTGGTTGTCGCGCACCCGGGGCTGGGTGGTCCCGAGCGATCTGGCCGGCAGCGCCGCGATCGCCGACTACGCCCGCCGGGGCGCCCGCTACTACGTCCACGTCGCCCAGCATCCGGTCGACGCCGACCTCGCGGCCTGGCTCACCGCCCACGCGCACCGGGTCGCCGCCGGTGACGCCGGCGCGATCTACGACCTCGGCCTGGCCCCCCGGTGACCGCGCGCCGACGCCCGCGCGCCAGTCACAGCTCGAGCGCCTTCTCGACGTCGGCGATCGCCATGCGGGCCATCGCCAGGTTGGCCTTCTGGCGATCGATCACGACGTAGTAGAACACCCCCGGCCGCGCGCGCAGCGGCCGCACGATGTGGTACTGGCGCCCCAGCGTGATCAGGATGTCCTCGATCTCGTCCTTGAGCCCGAGCGACTTGATCGTCTTGCGCTTGGCGCGGACCACGTCGGTGTTGCCGGCCGCCGCCAGGTCCAGGTTGAGGGCCGCGCCGCCGCCGTCGGTGCCCAGGGTCATCCCGCTCTCCGAGTCGACCAGGGCCGCCCCCAGGTACCCGTCGATCCCACGCAGCCGCTCCAGATTGCCTTGAATGTTGGACGCCATCTCGTCGTGCTCCTTCGCTTCTTGGTTGGTCGAGACCACTGCCTCGGATGCCGATGACGCCGGGGTCTCCGCCTGCGCGTCAGCGTCGTCAAACTCGGTGAGCGACAGCTCCAGATCGTCGTCGTCGTCCGCACCCACGCCGCCCCGCGCGATCTCGTCCTGCTGGCGCACCGCCTCGATCAACAGCTCGGTGGCGCGCTGCCCGATGGTGCGATCGACCGGCCGGGCGCCGCGCTCGACGGCGAACGTCCCGTCCTTCCAGCCGACGATCTCGTAGAACGCCTGCAGGCCGACCACCGCGCCACACCGGGCGTGCACCACCAGCCCGCGCTCGAACCAGATCGTGCCGCGCGACCCGCCCCGGGTCACCCGCAGCGCGCTGGTCGCGTTCGACAGCGCGCACAGCTGGATCAGATCGGGCAGCCCGTCGATCGCCAGCGCGCCGTCGAAGCCGGCCGGCTGGGCCTGGAGCAGGCGATCGATGGTGCCGGTGAAGGTCGCCACCGAGAACGGCTTGTCGAGGTACTCGACGGTGCCGAACGTGGACACCTGGGACACCACCACCGGCGACGGGAACGCCGTCATGATGACCGCGGGCAGCCGCGGCCGGCGGTGCCGGGCCCGCACCAGCAGCTCGATGCCGTCGAGCTTGGGCATGCGGATGTCGGTGATGAGCGCGTCGACCCGGGCCGCCTGGGCCAGGTGGGCATCGGCCAGCGTCGAGTCGCTGAACGCCATCACCTCGGCGGCCGGGCGCGCCCGCCGCAGCGCCGCGGCCAGCGGCCGCAGCAGGTCTTCTTCGTCGTCCACCACCACGAAGTGCTCGCCCTCGGTCATGGCCCCTCCTCGATCGGCAACTCGACCCGTGCGACCATGCCGGCGCCGCCCGGCGACTCCAGCGCCAGCCGACCGCCGCAGTCGCGGATGAAGCGATGCGCCAGCGCCAGCCCCGATCCGGTCGCGCCCGCGCGGGTGGTCGAGAACGCCCGGAGCGCCTCGCCGATCTGGGCGTGGTCCATGCCGGGCCCGGCGTCGGCGATCTCGATCGCCACCCGGCGACGGTCCTCGGTCGGCGCGGTCGACACCTCGACCGCGGCGCCCGGCGGTGACGCCGCGACGGCGTTGTCCAGCAGCTCGGCCAGCGCGTCGACCACCTCGCGCTCGCCGACCACGACCCGGGGTAGCGCCGCGGGCGCGCCGACGATGCGGAGCTCGACCCGCCCGCGGGTCGCCTCCAGCGCCACCACGGCGACCGCGTCCGCGACCAGCTGGTCGACCACACACGCGACCCGCTGGGTCGACGATAGCTGGCCCAGCGCGATGGGCGCCCTGGCCAGGTTGGTCAGGCGCCGGAGCTGGCGCTCGATGATGCCCAGGTGCGCGTCGCCGGCGCTGTCGACCACGTCGCGCAGCAACTCCACCGCGGCGGTGAGCGCCGCCAGCGGGTTGCGCACCTCGTGCGCGAAGGCCGCCAGGATCGCGCCGAGCGCCGCCTCTCGTTCGTGCTCGACCAGCAGCGCGTCGGCCCCGCGGCCGGCGTCGGACGATCGGAACAGGCAGACGAACCCGCGGTCGCCGACGGTCCGCGCCGTCACGCCGGCCGGGCCGGTCGGCAGGCTCAACACGAACCGCCGCTCGGCGCTGCCGTGGTCGAGCCCGTGTTCACGCAGCGACGCGCTGAGGCCCAGCACCAACGGCACCGGCTGGCCGACGCACTCCAGGCGCGCCCGCCGGAGCATGCGGCACGCCGCCGGGTTGGCGTGCGACACCGCCTCGTCGTCGTTGGCGATCAGGACCCCGGTCGACAGCGAGTCGATCACCTCGCGGTCGGTCACCACAGCGGGGCCTCGCAGACCGGAAACCACGCCTCGATGCGGGCCCCGCCGCCGGCGGCGTCGTCGATCTGGATGCCGCCGCCGTGGGCCTCCGTGGCCATCTTGCAGAACGCCAGCCCCAACCCGCGGCCGCCCCGGCACCCCGGTGGCGGATCGAGCTGGACCGCGTGCTCGAACACGCGCGCACGATCTGCGGCCGGCACGCCGGGACCGCGGTCCGTGACCGCGAGCACGGTCCGTGGCCCTGCGCTGGTCGACTCGACCTCGATCGCGGTGCCGGCCGGCGCGTAGCGCAGCGCATTGTCGAGCAGGTTCTCGATGATCCGCCGCAGCAGCTCCGGGTCGGCCCACACCTGCGGCGCGGCGAGCCGGCGCACCAGGGTCACCCCCCGGGCGTCACATCGCGGCGCAAAGTGGGCCGCCGCCGCGGCGAGCGCCGCCGCGAGATCACACGCCACCGCGGCGACCGGTCGTGGACCTCCTGCCGCGACGTCGAGGTGGTTCATCACCATGCGGCCGATGGTGTCGGTGGCGGCCAGGCACGCCTGCAAGGTGTGAGCGACGGGCGCGGTCTCCGGGGTCGCCAGGAGCTCCTGCAGGTACATCGCGACCGCGGCGATCGGGCTGCGCAGATCATGGATGAGGTACTCGGTGAGCGCCGCATCCAGCTTGCGTGCGGCGCGCACCTCCTCGCATTCCGCGCGGACCCGGGCCGCGATCTCCATGGCCTCCGCCAGCTTGCGCCGCGCGCTGACCTGGAGGCGCAGCCGGGCGCCGACCTCGGCCGGTCGCAACGGACGCACCAGCACGTCGTCGTACCCGGTCGCCACTGCCGCCGCGAGCGCCCCCGGCTGGTCGTGGTCGGCCACGGCGATGACCGGCGTGACGGCACCGACGGGATGACCGCGCAGGTCGGCCAGCCGAGCGGCGACCGGGTCGACGGTCGTGACGGCGAGCAAGATGGCATCGACGGCCGACGCCTCGAGGCTGGGCAGCGCGGCGCGGGTCGACATCACCACGGTGGGGTGAACGCCAGCCAGGCCGAGCGCGGCGGCCAGCGCGGCACCACGGTCGAGCTCGCCATCGACGATCAACACCTTCGCCATACCGGCGCCGGGTAGTGCACCCGCCGCGCCAACGCGCAATCGCCGAAGATCGCGCGCCGCGGCCACACCCCCTGGGGCACGGTGGCGCCATCGTCGATGACGCGCGCCGTGATTTCGCTCAGATGGAATTGAACAAGTTCGCCCCAGGTGCGACAACCATGAGGTGAGCGTCAGGGTCTTGGTGGTCGACGACGACGAGCTCCTTGGCAACGCCATCGCCAGCGGGCTGTCCCGGCGTGGCTTCGACGCCGCGTGCACCGTGACGGTCGAGGCCACCCTGACGCACCTCGCGCACCACCAGGTCGAGCTGGTCCTGCTCGACGTGCACCTGCCCGATGCCGACGGCATCCGGCTGTGCGCCGAGCTCATCCAGCGCTGGCCCGCGCTCGACGTCGTGGTCATGAGCGGCAGCGTGTCCATCGATCGCGCGGTCGCCGCGGTCCGCGCCGGCGCGCTCGACTTCATCTGCAAGCCGTTCACGGTCGACGCCCTCGCCCGCCGCATCACCGACACCACGCACGGGCGGACCGCACCGTCCCGCGGGCCGGCCGCCGGGCCGCACCACGGGTTGCGCGGCGCGAGCACGGCCATGGCCGCCGTGCGCGAGGTGGTCTCCCGGATCGCGCCGTCGAGCGCGAGCGTGCTGATCACCGGCGAGAGCGGCACCGGCAAGGAGCTGGTCGCGCGCGCGCTCCACCGCGAGGGCCGCCGGGCAGCGGGGCCGTTCGTGGCGATCAACTGCGCGGCGCTGCCCGAGAGCCTGCTGGAGAGCGAGCTGTTCGGCCACGTCCGCGGCGCGTTCACCGACGCCCGCACCGACCACCCGGGCCTGTTCGCGCAGGCCCACGGCGGCACCATCTTTCTGGACGAGATCGGCGAGCTGCCGCGCCCGCTCCAGCCCAAGCTGCTGCGCACGCTCGAGGAGCGCACCCTGCGGCCGCTGGGGGCGAGCGCCGAGGTGGCGGTCGACGTCCGGGTCGTCGCGGCGACCCACCGCGACCTGCTCGCCGACATCGACCAGGCGCGGTTCCGCGCCGATCTGTACTACCGCCTGAACGTGCTGCGGGTCGCCCTGCCGCCGCTGCGCGACCGCCTCGCCGACGTGCCCGAGCTGGCACGCCACTTCACGGCCCAGGCCGCGAGGCAGGAGGGCAAGCGGGTCCGCGACGTCACCCCCGCCGCGCTGGCGCGGCTGGCGCAGCACGCCTGGCCCGGCAACGTGCGCGAGCTGCGCAACTGCCTCGAGCACGCCGTCGCGCTCACCCAGGGTGAGGTGATCGACGTCGGCGACCTGCCGCTGGCCCCGCTCGGGCCCGACGCGCCGCCGCCCGCGTCCACCTGGCCGACCCTGGCCGATCACGAGGAGGCCTACGTCGAGGCGGTCCTGGCCCACGTCGGGGGCAACCACAGCGCCGCCGCCCGCATCCTGGGCATCGATCGCCGGACCCTGCTGCGCCGGGTCGCGCGCCGCCGCTACGCCGCCAACTCGAAGTAGTAGCCAGAGTACGCGTCGATGTCCCGGCCGCGGGTGAACGGGATCTCGCAGTGCTGCTCGCGATTCTGCCAGTCGTCGACCAGCCGGTAGCCGAGCGCAGTGATCGAGGTGACCAGCTCGGTGGCGTTATAGATGCGGTAGGCGTGGAACGCCCGCCCGGTCGACTGCACCGTCACGAAGGTCTCGCCGTCGTAGACTGGCAGCTTGTTCAAGATCAGGTGGCGCGGCTTCGACCCGACCGCGGTCAACAGCGCGGGCACGCTCAGGTCGACGTACTGCAACGCGCCGGCCGACAACAGCACGTCGCAGCCGGCCCCGGCCCCCAGGTCGCTGGTGAACTCCAGCCCCGGGGCGGCGCGCTCGGCCGCCAGCTCGGCGCCGACCTTGACGATGGCCGGCACGTCCTCGACCAGCCAGCGCAGCCCGGGCTGGTAGTCGAGGTACTTCCGCCACCCGTGGTAGCTGACGCCGACGTGGCCGCCCACGTCGAACACGAACGCCGTCGGGTTCGCGCGCAGGATCTCGCGCATCCACAACAGGACCGCGTAGTCGCTCTGGCACGCCTTGTCCATGCGGTGCCGATAGAGGCCGGCCAGCTCGGCGTGGTCGTAGCCGACCGGCTGCCCCGCCGGGATCGACGCCTCGGCCTCGGCGAAGCTGCGGTACACGCCACGGAACCGGTTCGGCGGCCGCCGGGCGAAGCTGCGCTGGTAGTCCGCCTCGAGGACCTGGCCGATGCCGGGGACCCGCCAGGCGTGCTTGCCGAGGCGCTTGCTGATGTCGATGATGCCCACGGCGAGATAGTATCAGCGAATCTATGATGGGCCCGCGCATCCACGTTCCCCCGTCGTTCGATCCGTGGCGGATCACCGGCCTGACCCACGCGCTCGCCGACCATCCGTTGCTCCAGCTGGACGCGCTGGTCGAGCTAGGCAAGCGCCAGGAGGCGCGGCGGCTGGTGCGGACCCACGCCGCAACGGCCACCGCCGCGACCAGCTTCGCCGACGCACCCACGCTGCACCCGACCGGCAAGGGGGCCGCGGCGACGCTGACCGACGTGGCCGGCGCCAACGCGTGGATGTCGCTCCTCAACGTCCAGGCCGACCCGATCTACCGCGGGTTCGTCGACGAGATCCTCGACGAGGTCAGGCCCATCGTCGATCCGGTCGACCCCG
>JAWKQV010000014.1:0-201907 GCA_041389965.1 Kofleriaceae bacterium
ACCTGACCTGCGGCGCGCAGGGCCCCGCAAGATGGGGTTCCGGTCGGTTGTCTGATGAGGTCCTACGACTACATCGTAAGACTACCGAATCATTGAAACCCCGGCTTGACCCCGGTGACGCCGCGCACGTACGCTAGGGACGTTGCTACCTTTGTCCTGCTCGAGCCCCAGCGGCTGCTCGCCAGCTAGGGGGACGTAGCGCCATGGCCTTCAACAAAGAGAAGGTGATGGACGCGGCGCGGAAGTACGTCGAGAAGGGGCAGGTCGACCGCGCGGTCAAGGAGTACCTCCGCGTCGTCCGCGAAGATCCGCAGGACGTCCGGGTGTGGCTCAAGATCGGCGACCTCTACGCTCGCAAGGGCCAGAAGCCCGAGGCCACCGACACCTACCTCAAGGTGGCCCGCTTCTACCAGGACCAGGGGTTCTTCACCAAGGCCGTCGCGGTCTACAAGCAGATCCTCAAGCTCGACGGACGCCTGGTCGAGGTGCACCTCAAGCTGGCCGAGCTGTACCGGCAGCTCGGGCTCATGTCCGACGCCATGCAGCACTTCGAGCAGGTGGCGGCGCACTTCCACCGCGAGGGCAAGACCCGCGAGGCGCTGGCCACGGTGCGGCAGCTGGTCGAGCTCGACCCCGCCAACGTCGCCACCCGCATCAAGCTGGCCGAGCTGTACTCGAAGGAAGGGATGAACGAGGAGGCGGTGGCCGAGTTCACCGCGGTGTGCGAGCAGCTGCGCCGGCAGAACCGCCTCGACGATTTCATCAAGGTGGCCGAGCGGCTGCTGTTCCACCGGCCCGAGCTGCGCGAGCTCAACCGCGAGCTGGCCGGGCTGTACCTGCGCAAGAACGATCCGCGCCGGGCGCTGCAGAAGCTGCAGATCTGCTTCAAGGCCGACCCGCGCGACGTCGAGACCCTGGGCCTGTTGGCCCAGGCGTTCCAGGCCCTCGATCAGCGCGCCAAGACGGTGTCGGTGCTCAAGGAGCTGGCCCGCATCCTCGACGAGACCAAGCAGCGGGCCAAGGCCGAGGACGTCTACCGCAAGATCCTGCAGTTCGCGCCGGGCGACCCCGACGCCGCGGCCTACCTGGGCGGTGGTGCGGCCCGGGGCGCGGTGCCGGTGGGGGCCGCGCCGTCGGCGTCGGCCTCGGCGCCGATGCCACCCCCGGCCGGGGCCGCGCCGTCGCCGGCGGCGATGGCGGCCATGGCCGCGCGCGGGCAGCTCAACCTCACCGGCGACGTCCCGGCGCTGCGGGCGCCCAACGACCCACGGATGACCGGCGCGATGCCGCTCATCGACGAGCGCGCCCTGGGCGCCGAGTTCGCGCTGCCCGAGGACGACGGCGAGGTGGCCTACGCCACCGACGAGCTCGACGACATCGCGCTGATCGAGGAGCCCGACGAGGGCTCGGGCCTGGGCCGGGCCGGACGGGCCGCGGCCGACTTCGCGGCCGACTTCGCCGTCGACGATCGCGATGCCCGCGCCGGCTCGGCCGCCGGCGAGGAGCACGCCGACGAGATCGCCAAGATCCTGACCGAGACCGACGTCTACGTGAAGTACGGCCTGCACCAGAAGGCGGTCGACCACCTGCGCCGGGTGTTCGCGCTCGACCCCGAGAACGTCGAGGCCCGCGAGCGCCTGCGCGACGTGTACCTGGCCCAGGGCCGCGAGGCCGACGCCATCGCCGAGCTGCTGCACCTGGCCGAGGTCACCGCCAGCTTCGACAGCGAGCGGGCCGAGGGGTACCTGCGCGAGGTGCTCGGCCTCGACGGCAGCAACCGCGCGGCGCTGGCGCTGGTCGATCGGTTCGGCTTCGACCTCGAGGTGGGGCAGCGGCGAGCGCCGTCGGACTTCTCGCTCGATCCCCGCGAGCTGGGCGGGGGCGCGGTGGCGCCGGTCGAGGACGAGTTCGCCCTCGAGCAGCTGGACTACGGCCCCACCACCCGCGCGCCGGCCCGAGCCGACTCGTTCGACGGCATCGACCCGTCGCTGTTCGACCGCGCGCCCAGCAACCAGCCGTTCGGGCGGGCCGGCACCGCGCGGCCCCGGAGCGGCGGTGAGGTCGAGGCGTTCGCGCCGTCGGCCAGCGACAGCACCCGCCAGGTCGCCGCGTCGGAGGTGGCCGGCCTGGTGGCGCGCACCCGCGGCCACGACGCCGCCGACGTGGCGCTGGGCTCGCCGCCGCCGTTCCTGGCGCCGACGGCGGGCGGGGTGCCCGACACCTGGCAGGGCGACCGGGCGCCGGCGCCGATGGTCGACGCCCAGACCATGCGGGCGGCCATCGACGCCGAGCTCGACGACGCCCTCGCCGAGGACATCGATCAGCAGGTCGCCGCCGAGCTGGGCGGCGTCGGCGGGTTCGCCGCCAGCACCGCGACCGGCGCCGAGGCCTACCCGGTGCCCGACGACGAGCTGCCGTTCGATCCGGCCGCGGCGCGGGCGTTCGACGCGGTGATGCGGCGGCAGCCGCCGGCGAACCTCGACGAGCCGGCCACGTTCGATCCCGCCAGCCTCGACCCGGCCACGCTCGACCCCGGCGGTCCCAGCGAGCCCGGCGTGAGCGGGTTCGACGGCGAGGGCGCGACCCGGTTCGGGCCGCCGCCGGCCATGGTCGAGGCCCACTTCGAGAGCACCTTCGCCGCGCCGACCGCGACCGGTCAGGCCTACGCGGGCTACGCGGACCCGCCGGCCTATGCCGAGCCGGCCTACGCCGAGCCGGCCTACGCCGAGCCGGCCGGGTACGACGGGCGCACCATCGACGAGGACGCGCTGGCGTTCGCCGGTCCGGGCCGGTTCGGGCAGCTGCCGCTCGAGGACGTGCTCGAGCAGGCCGACGACTACGCCGCCCAGGGCCACCTGCGCGAAGCCCACGCGGTGCTGCAGGAGCTGCTGGTGCGGCACCCCGGCCACCCGCTGGTGTCGATGCGCGTGCGCGACGTCGAGGCGGCCCTGGCCGGCGCCGCCGGCGGCACCCAGACCGTCGACGTCGACGAGCTCGAGGAGCTCGAGCCCGAGGAGCTCGAGGCCATGGCCGACGACGACCTGGCGGCGGCGTTCGACGAGGCCCAGGAGGTGCTGGCGGCCCGGCACGACCCGGCGGCGCCACGGCGCCCGGCGGTGGTGCTCGAGCAGCCGGTCGAGGACTCCGACGCCGACACCCACTTCGACCTGGGCCTGGCCTACAAGGAGATGGGCCTGTTCGACGAGGCCATCAAGGCGTTCGACAAGGTCACCGCCTCGCCGCTGCGCGAGGTCCAGAGCCGGATGATGATCGGCCTGTGCCAGCGCGAGCAGGGCAACCTGTCGGAGGCGGTCCACCAGTTCAAGGCCGGCCTCCACGCGTCGTCGATCACCGACCGCGAGCGCCAGACCTTGCTGTACGAGATCGGGACGTCGTACGAGGCGCTCGGCGATCCCCGCGAGGCGATCTACTACTTCGAGATGGTGGTCAAGCGCGACCCGGCGTTCCTCGACGCCAGCGAGCGGCTGCACCACCTGCTGGGCGACGAAGGCGCGACCCGGGGTGACGTGCTCGACCGGTTCCTCGACGACGAGTGACCGGCGCACCGCCCGGCCGCGGTCAGTACCAGGACGCGCCCAGCTGGAGCGCCACGCCCAACACGGTGCCGTCGCGGTACCGGGCCATGGTCGCGGCGACCTCGGTCGAGAGCGCCAGGCCCCGGCGCCGGAACACGTCGATGCCGCCGGCCCCCAGCAGGCCCAGGCCGCTGAACCGCGCCAGCTCCATGGCGCCGCCGCTCCGGGTGAAGGTCGCGAAGCCCGCCCCGGCGCGCAGCCACAGCGCGTCCTTGACGTAGCGCTGGCCGCCGAAGGTCAGCACCGCGCTCTGGTTGACCACGCCGGCGCGCAGGACCGTGGTGGCCGCCAGCTCGGCCAACCACACCCACCGGGGCGAGGCCACCGTCCCGAGCCGCAGGTCGAAGCCGCCGCCGGCCCCGGTGGCGTCGCCGATCTGCAGGCCGAACTGCGCCGACGGCCCCAGCGCCACGCCGATGGCGAACCCCTCGCGCACCGACGTGGGCTGCATGTTGGCCTCGCGCGCCGCGGCCAGCGCCAGCGGGTCGGGCTTGATCGGCGGCACGCCGTCGTCGCCGGCCGGCACGTCGAGCGCGGCGGCGGCCGGCTGGTCGGCGCGCGCGCGCGGCCCGCCGCCGAGCGCGGCCAGCGCGGCCAGCGCGCCGAGGCAGCGCCGGGTGGTCACGGCGTCGGCTCGGCCGGCGGCGCGTCGGGGATGCGCAGGCGCTCGACCGGCTCGCCGCCCACCAGGTGGCGGCGGACGATCTCCGGCACGTCGTCGACGGTCACCCCGCCGTACCAGACCTGCTCCGGATACACCACGACCGCCACGCCGTGCTCGCACTGATCGAGACACCCGGCGGCGTTGGCCCGGACCAGGCTGCCCAGGCCGGCGGCGGCGACCGCCTTCTTCAGCGCATCCTTGACCTCGCTGCCGCCGCGGGCCTTGCAACACCCGCGGGGATGGTCGGCGGCGCGCTCGTTCATGCACACGAAGACATGGCGCTGGAGGTGCGGCATCGACCGCTGACGGTAGCACGCCCGGACGGCGTGCCCTGTCCGGGCGTGGCCGGGGCCCGGGCAGGATGGCCGAGTTCCGGCCGGCCTCGGACGCCGGCCGACGCGGGCTCGCCAGCTTGGCGCTGGCGCGCCGGCTGCAGTCCGCCGTGCCATGGGGCGGCGATGGTGGATGGGGCTGGTCACGACGATGGCGATGGCGAGCGGGTGCGTCCAGCCTGCGCCGCCGGGGTGCGACGAGCTGCGGCGGGCGGCGCCGGTGGACGCGTCGCCGGCCTACCGCGGCTTCCGCTTCGCGTGCGCCAACGCGCCGGCCTGTCCGGATGCGCTCGACTGCGGCGGGCCGCGGTGGCGCGACCTGGACGACCGCCAGCTCGACGAGCTGGCAGTGTGCGCGCGGGCGCCGTGCGAGCTCCGGTCGGCGTGCGTGCGCGAGGTCGTCGCCTGCGAGCGGTGACGCGCACCGCTTGCGCGCCGGGGTCGGCGCGCGCAAGCCGTGCCGGTCAGGCGTCGTCGGTCTGGGTGACGATCATCACCGGGCAGTGCGCGCTGCGCATCACCCGGTCGGCCACCGAGCCCAGGATGGCCCGCGACAGGCCGCCGCGGCCGTGGGAGCCCATCACGATCAGATCGATCGACCGCTCCTTGGCCAGCCGCACGATCTCGAGCGCGGCGACGCCTTCGATCACCACCGAGTCGACGCCCTTGGCGCCCAGCTCGGTCGCGTGCTTGACCTCGGCCGCCAGGTCGCGGCTGGTGTGCTCGAGCAGCTTGGCGATGGTGTCCTGGCTGGCGATGATCGCTCCCTCGGGCAGCGGGTAGCTAGGGATCTGGAAGGCCGCCACCAACAGCAGCGGCACGTCCAGCCGCGCCGACAGCTCGGCCGCGTAGCCGAGTGCGTGGCGAGCTTGCGGAGAGAAATCGGTGGCCAGGAGGAGGCGCTTGATCTGCATGGTGACAGGTATTGCACGTCGCGGGCCGACCCGCGCCGGGCGAGCGCCGAGAGCGTGCGAAGGTCGGCCCATGCCGCCCCCGCGCGCCAGCGAACACCTCGCCGCCAACGTCCGCGCCATCCGCGAGGCGCGCGGCCTGTCGCAGCAGCAGATCGCCAAGCTGGCCGGGGTCCCGCGCGCGACCTGGTCGCACCTGGAGTCGGGCGTCGGCAACCCGACCCTGACCGTGTTGACCCGGGTGGCGGCGGCGCTGCAGGTCCGGCTCGACGAGCTGCTGGCGTCGCCGCGGGCCCCGGTCCGCCACCTGAAGGCCGCCGAGCTGCCGCTGCGCCAGCGCGGCACCGTCACCATCCGCAAGCTCTTGCCCGAGCCCTTGCCGGGCCTGGACCTGGAGCGGCTGGTGCTGCCGGCCGGCGCGCGGATGGTCGGCGTGCCGCACGCGCCCGGCACCCGCGAGTACCTCGCCTGCGAGCGCGGCGCCGTGAAGCTCCTGGTCGGCGGCGAGGCCTTCGCCCTGGCGGTGGGCGACGTGGTCGTCTTCCGTGGTGACCAGCGACACGCCTACCACAACGTCGGCCGCGACGAGGCCATCGCCTACAGCGTCATCGCCTTCGTGCCGACCGCGACCTGACCCCGGCCGGCTGCGCGCGGGCGGTCAGAACTGCTCGGGGCACCACGGCGCGACCGGCCACGCGAACATCGCCGTGGCCAGCGCGATGGCGGCCGGGCTGCCGGTGACGTGGCCGGCGTGGTGGAGGCGGGTCGGCGACACCCCGGCCAGGTAGATCGAGCCGAGCGCCGGCAGGGCCAGCGTGAGGTCGGGCGCGGCGGTCGTGGCCGCGCAGGTGGCGCCGCCGCCGGCCACCTCCAGGCGCCAGGCCCGCGGCGCCGGAGCCAGCGGATCGTCGACGGCGATGACCAGGGTGCCGTCGGCCTGGTACCTCCGGGCGGTCAACGCCGCCGCCACGTCGTGCAGCCGCAGCCACAGCGTGTCGGCGCGGCCGCGGTGGCTGACGGCGCGCGGGTTGGCGACCAGCCACGGCAGCGCGCTGTCGACCGGCTGGTCGTTGGCGACGATCCGCGGGCACAGATCGATGGCGGTCAGGTGGCGCCACAGGGTGGCCTCGGCCAGCGGATCGATCGCCACCAGCTCGTCGATGTCGATCGCGCCGTCGGCGCGCCCGTCGACGAAGCCCAGCGCCTGGCGGTACGCGGCGTAGCCGGTGACGACGCCGGCGCGGGCGCACACCACCCAGCGCCGGGGGCCGCGGCCGCGCCGGCCGCTGGGGCGGTCGGCGATCAGCCGCCAGGTCCACCACGCCGGCGTGCGCTGGTAGGTGCCGGGCCGGTCGGCGGTGGCGGCGGCGTACACCGGCGGCGCCAGGGTGGCCGCGGTGGCGGCGTCGACCATGCGCACCTCGTCGCCCGGGCCGGGCGGGATGGTGCCGTCGCCGCCGGCGATCGCCAGGGTGTCGCTGTGCGCGGCGACCCCGTAGCCGAACCGCTGGTAGATGCCGCCTTCGGAGGCGTACAGGCCCGACAGCGGCTCGCCGCGCGCGGCCACGTCGGCCAGGTGCGCGGCCATCAGCCGGCGCAGCAGCCCGCGCCGGCGGTGGGTCGGCCGCACGGTGACGTTGGTCAGCCCGCCCATCGCCGCGCGGCCACCGCACACGGCCAGCTCGAGGGTGAACGCCGCGGCGGTGGCGACCACGGTGGCGCCGTCGAACACCGCGACCGCGCGCTCGACGGGCAGGAGGGCGCGCTGGCGCTCCTGCGCGGCCGGATCAAACGCGGGGTCGACGCCGAACACGTCCATCACGCAGTCGGAGAACGCCACCAGCTCGTCGGCGCTGATCGCGCGCAGGGTCAGCTCGGCCATGGCGCGAGGTTCGCGTAGCTGGCTGGCCCGGGCAAGCCGGTGGGCGCGCCGCCGGTTCCCGCGTAGGATGCGGCGGCATGATCACCCTCGGTGACTGGCTGGCCCAGGGGCCCTTCGGCCTGGCGATGTCGAGCGGCTTCTTCTCGTTCTTCGCGCACACCGGCATGGTCAGCGAGCTGACCGCGCGCGGGCTGACCCCCAGCCACGTCGGCGGTTCGAGCGCGGGCGCCCTGGTGGCCGGCGCGCTGGCCGCGGGCGTCCCGCCGGGCGACCTGGCCGACGTGCTGACCGGCCTCGACCGGCGCGACTTCTGGGATCCTGCGCCGGGGCTGGGCCTCTTGGCCGGGCGCAAGTTCGACGCGCTGCTGCGCCGGGTGCTGCCGGTGACGCGGTTCGAGGCGTGCACCATGCCGGCGCACATCAGCGTGTTCGACATCGCGACGCGGGCGACCCGGGTGGTGCGCACCGGCGATCTGCCGACGGCGATCCGCGCGTCGTGCGCGGTGCCCGGCATGTTCCAGCCGGTCAAGGTCGACGGCCGCCGCGCGTGGGATGGCGGCATCCTCGATCGCCCCGGCCTCGACGGGATGCCGGCCGGGCGCACGCTGTTTCACCACATCGCGTCGCGCTCGCCGTGGCGCCGCCGCGGCAGCCCGGCGCTGGCGTTGCCGCGCCGGCCGCACCTGGTGAGCCTGGTCATCGACGCGCTGCCGCGGTCGGGGCCGTTTCGGCTCGAGGCCGGGCGCCAGGCGCTGGTCGCGGCCCGGGCCGCCACCGCGCGCGCGCTCGATCAGCCCATCGTCGACGCGGCGGTGCGGATCAGCGCGTGACGTCTTTGTAGCCGTCGGCGAGCAACGCCGAGCACTTGCGGGCGTAGGCCCGGCTGGCCGCGGCCTTGTTCGGGTACGACACGCTGGTCCACTTGCCGCGTTCGCCCACGGCCCCGAGCCCGACGATCAGCGCCACGCCCTTGCGGCCGACCACCGCGAAGGTGGTCGCGCCGCCGGCGTTCTTGCGGCGCAGCGAGCGCACGTCGCCGGGAGGGGCCTTGCCGATCGGCGGGCACGGCGCGGTGGCGTCGCCCTTGGGCAGCCGGCCGTTGTCGAACAGCACGGCCAGGTCGATCGGCTTGGCCGCGGGCGGCTCGGCGGCGGCCTTGGCGGCGGGCTCGGGCTTGGCGGGCGTGGGCGCTGCCTTCGTGGGTGCGGGCTCGGCCTTGGCGGTGGGCATCGGCTCGGCGGGCTTGGCCGCGGGCTTCGGCGCGTCCTTGGGGCTCGGCGTGGCGGCGGGCGCGGGCTCGGCCTTGGCGACGGGCGCAGGCTTGGCCACGGGCGCGGGCTTCAGCGCGTCCTTGGGGCTCGGCGTGGCGGCGGGCGTCGGCTCGGCGGGCTTGGCGGCGGGCTTCGGCGCGTCCTTCGGGCTCGGCTTGGCCGCGGGCGGCTCGGCGGCGGGCTTGGCGGCGGGCTTCGGCGCGTCCTTGGTTGGCGGCTTGGCGCCGGCCGTCGTCGGCCGCGCACCTCCGTCGTTCTTCCCCTGCTGCTTGGTCATGTGTGGCCCTCTGCTCGCGGCCGCGGCGCAGCCCGGAGGCCCCGCGCGACGCATGGTAAGGCCACCATTGTCGTCGAGATCGTCGCCGCTGTCATGCGGCAGGGCGCCGGGTTCACGTCGGCCGACGCCCGCCTCACCCCGAGGCGAACTGCGGGTGCGTCGCCAGGGCCCGGTCGACCGCGGCCCGCGCCGCCGGCGTGGTGGCGTCGCTCGGGTAGGCCGCCGTCGAGCGCGCGCGCTGGGCCAGCCAGGCGCCGTCGAGCAGCTCGAACCGCGCGCGATCTTCGTCAGTCGGCTGCCACAGCGCGATGGTGGTCTCGGGCTTGGGCCCGGTCGCGGCGCCGCGGGCGACGTGGAACCCCGTGGCCAGCAGCGCCGTGCGCACCGCCGTCGAGCGCGAGTAGGTGTACAGCTCGCACCGCCGCGTCAGCGTCGCCGCGAGCCGGGTGAACGCGGCCAGGGTCCACATGGCGTCGTCGACCTTGGCCGAGAACGGATCCCACCAGACGACGTCGGGGGCCGGCTGGGCCGCGACGTGGTCGAGCACGTCGCCGGTCACCAGGGTCCAGCGCAGGCCGGGCGCTGCGAAGCTGGCCATCGCCGCCAGCCGGTGTGGCCCCGGGTGGCGCAGGTGCGGGAACGCCGCGGGGTGCGCCAGCGCCAGGCGCAACGCGTCCAGGTCACGCTCGAAGCTGACCAGCTCGACCGGGCCGTGCCCGGGCGCGTCGGCCAGCGCCGCGACCAGGGCCATCGCGTTGTGCCCGGCGCCCAGGCCGACGTCCCACACCACCAGCGGCGCGCCGGCGCGGTTGGCGGCGATCGCCGGTGACGGCGCGACGTACAGCCGGTGCGCCTCCATGTCGGGATCGTTGACCGAGTGCATGATCTCGCCCGACGCGACGTGGCGGATGCTGGCCTTGCCGTCGGCGCCGGGGTGGAGCGCGAACGCGCCGCGGGCGGTGGCGCGGCCCCGCTTGGCCGGCGGCGGCGCGGCCTTGGGGTGGGCCGGATCGTCGGCGTCGAGCCACGGCCGGGTCGCCGCGTAGAACGCCGCGAAGGTGCCGGCGTCGAGCGCGGCGCGGATCTGCGCCATCAGCGTGACGTAGAAGCGCAGGTTGTGGGCCGACAGCAGCGACCACGCCACCGGCTCGGACGTCTTGATCAGGTGGTGGAGGTAGGACCGCGGCACCCGGGCGCACGCCTCGCACGGGCAGGTCGGATCCAGCGCGGTGTCGTCGTCGCGGTACGCGGTGCGGCGCAGCTCGACCCGGCCGGCGCTGGTGAACGCCACGCCCTGCTGGGCCAGCGCGGTGGGCAAGATGCAGTCGAACAGATCGACCCCGCGGTGTACGCCCTCGAGCAGATCGATCGGCGTGCCGACGCCCATCAGGTAGCGCGGGCGATCGGCCGGCAGCAGCGCCGCGGTCAGCTCGGTGATGTCCTCGCGCTCTTGGCGCGGCTCGCCCACCGCCAGGCCGCCGATGGCGTAGCCGTCGAAGCCGCCCTGGGACAGGAGCGCATCCGCGCTGTGCCGTCGCAGGTCGGGGTAGGCCGCGCCCTGGACGATGGCGAACACCGCGCGGGCCGGGTCGGTCCGCGCCGCCAGCGAGCGCGCGGCCCAGGCGTGGGTGCGCGCCATCGCCTCGAGGGCCAGCGGCCGCGGGCTGGTGGCGTCGACGCACTGGTCGAGCACCATCATCACGTCGCTGTCGATGATCTCCTGGGCGGCGATGGCGCTCTCCGGCGTGAGCGTCACCACCGGGCCGTCGACCACCGGGCGGAACCGCGCGCCGCGATCGTCGATGGTGCAGGCGTGGGCCAGCGAGAACACCTGGAAGCCGCCCGAGTCGGTGAGGATGGCGCCGTCCCACCCGATCCAGCGGGCCAGCCCGCCGACCCGGCGCAGCACCTCGAGGCCGGGCTGCTGCACCAGGTGGTAGGTGTTGGCCAGGATGAGCCCGACGCCCAGGCGGTCGACCGCGGATGGCTGCTGGGTCCGCACCGAGCCGCGGGTGCCCACCGGCATGAACGCCGGCGTCTCGATGACGCGGCCGCGCAGGGTGAGCTGGCCGCGCCGCGCCCGGGAGTCGGGCGCGGTGCCGAGGAGGGTGAACGGCATGCCGGGCGTCGCCGTCAGACCGTCGGCAGCAGGCGTGGCTCGGGCTTGCGCGGCGCCAGCGCCCCGGCGACCGCGGCCGGATCGGCCGCCGCCTCGGTGCCGTCCTCGAGCTCGAGGGTGAAGCCGGCGTCGAGGATCATCTGGTGATCCGCCGCCGGGGTGGCGCCGGTGGTGGTCAGGTAGCCCTGGGTGAACAGCGAGTTGGCCGGGTACAGCGCCATCACCTGCATCGACCGCAGCGTCACCTCGCGGCCGCCGGCGATGCGCAGGTCGGTGCGCGGGTGCACGAACCGGAACATGCACAGGGCCCGCAGCGCGTAGGTCGGCTCGATGCGGCCGCGCTCGCCCAGCGGCGTGCCGGGGCGCGGGTCGAGGAAGTTGACCGGCACCGAGTCGACGTCGAGGTCGCGCAGGGCGAACGCCAGGTCGAGCAGGTCGTCGTCGTGCTCGCCCAGCCCGACGATGCCGCCGACGCAGGTCTGCATGCCGGCGTCGCGCGCCAGTCGCACCGTCTCGACCCGGTCGGCCCAGCTGTGGGTCGACACGATCTGGTCGTAGTACCGCTCGCTGGTCTCGAGGTTGTGGTTGAAGCGATCGACGCCGGCGGCGCGCAGCCGCTCGGCCTTGGCCTGGGTGAGCAGGCCCAGCGACGCGCACAGCTCGATGGGCGACTCGGCCTTGATGCGCCGGGCCGCCTCGCAGATGGTGTCGAGGTCCCGGCTCGACGGGCCTCGGGTGGCGGTGACCATGCAGTAGCGCCGGGCCTGGGCCGCGCTGGCGCGGCGGGCGCCCTCGACCAGCTCGTCGACCGACTTCATGGCCTCTTCGCCGCCGGGCGAGCCGTGGCGCGACGACTGCGAGCAGAACCCGCAGTCCTCGGGGCACGCGCCGGCCTTGGCGTTGTCGAGCACGTGGAGCAGGACCCGCTGGCCCCAGTGGTGACGGCGCACCTGATAGGCGGCGTCGAGCAGCGCCAGCAGCTCGGGGCCGGGCGCGGTCAGGACCGCCGCGGCGTCGGCGCGCGACGGGAGCTCCCCGGCCAGCGCGCGGGTGGCCAGGTCATGCCAGCGAGAGCGAGACTCGATCATCGGCGCGGACACTACACCAGCGGGCTGGTGAAAACCTTCCCCGGTCGGTTTCACCACCTTGCCGCCGCGTCGCCGCCGGCGGTCGGTGCGCCGCGACGACCCGCGCTACTGCGGCGGGGTGACCCGGGCCTGGACGTCGAAGCTGCGCTGGAGCCGGTCCTGGGTCGCGTACAGGCGCCCGGCCAGCAACAACTCTTCGCCGATCGGCAGGCTCTGGTCGTACGGCAACGGCACCTCGACCACCACCGCCGCCCCGGCCTCCACCGTCCGCGACAGCCGGATGTCGCCGTGGATCGGCTCGACGCCCTTCACCTCGACCGAGCGGGCGAAGCTGTACTGCAGGCGCTGCAGCTCGAGCGGGCGCTCGGCGCGGTTGACCACCTCGACGAACAGCACCATGTCGCTCGCGGGCCGGCTGGAGGCCTTCTCGATGGACAGCACCTTGAACTGCGGCTGGTGGCCGCTGGCGCACGCGCCCAGGGTGAGCGCGCAGGCGAGCGTGACGACATGTAGGAGCGAGCGTGACATCGTGGCGACCTGACTCTTATGCGGGATCCGTGCCGACGCGCAAGCTTCCAAAAGCGATTTCCTGGCGGGGACTTGTGCGGTGCTTCGACGCAGGTCGTCAACGCCGATTCACTAGATCCCGGCGGCGCTGTCGCGATTCCCGTCGACGACCGCGGCCGGGTGGCGCCGGGCCGGTGTACAGTCGTCCGGTGAAGATCACGGCCGGCGTCCGGGTACGCCTGAAGGTTCACCTCTCGGTGGTTGGCGGGGACACGCTGGAGAAGAGCGTGGTCGAGTTCATCCACGGCGGCGGCGCGATGTTGCCGGGCCTGGAGCGCTTGCTCGACGGGCTGGAGAAGGGCGCCACCAAGCAGGGCACCCTCAAGGCCAAGGACGCCTTCGGCGATCCGAAGCTGGCGCCCATCAAGAAGATGAAGCGCACCGAGTTCCCCAAGGATGCCAAGCTCAAGGCCGGTGACCAGTTCACCGCCAAGGGCGCGGCCGGCGGCACCGACGTGGTGCTCAAGATCGAGAAGATCGACGGCGACGACCTCGAGGTCCGGCTGGTCCACCCGCTGGCCGACAAGGACCTGGCCTACGAGTTCGAGGTGGTCGGCGTGAGCGATCCCAAGCCGCCGCCGCCGCCGCCCCGGGCGCTGGGCCTGACCGAAGAGTAGGACTGGGCCTGACCGAAGAGTAGGCGCGCGGCTCAGCCCGCCAGCGGGCGGTCGGTGGTCAGCGAGACCGGCTCGAGGTCGGCCGGGCGGGCGGCCCACTCGGCGGGCGTCAGGCGCGCGTAGATCTCGATCAGGTTGCCGTCGGGATCCTCGAGCCACAGCTCGTGCAGCGGCGTGCCGCGCCAGGTCGTGCGAGGCGGCTTGATCACCGCGGCGCCCAGCGCCACCGCCCGCGCGTGGGCGTCGATCACCGCGGCCCGGTCGGCGACGGCGACGCCCAGGTGGTAGAGCGTGTCGTGATGGAGGTCCTTGCCGTCGGACACCACCAGGACGAAGTTCACGGCGAGGTCGGGGCGGAGGAACGTCGCGTAGCGGTGGGTCCACTCCTTGGGCGGCGCACCCAAGAGCCACGCGTAGAAGCGGGCGCTGGCGGGCAGGTCGCGCACGCGGACGCTGGCGTGGAACTCCGCTGCCGCCGGCCCGGGCGGCACGGCGAGGAGCGCGTCGAGCACCGCCAGCCGCCCGTCGATCTGGGCGCGGGCCGCCCGGAAGCGCTCGAGGTGCTGCGCACGCGACAGCGCCGGATCGTCGCTGGCCGGATCGGGGATGGGCCAGGCCAGCCGCCGGGCGTCGCCGAGGAAGACTGGACACTCCTCCTCGGCGCACAGCGTGATGACGGTGTCGACGCTGGCGGGCGCGATGGTGGCGACGGCCTTGGAGGTGTGAGAGCGCAGGTCGACGCCGACCTCGGCCGCGACCTCGATCGCGAACGGATTCACCTGGGTCGGCCGGCTGCCGGCGCTCTGGACCCGGATCCGATCGCCGAACCGCTGGCGGGCCAGGCCCTCGGCCAGCTGGCTGCGGGCGGAGTTGGCGACGCACAGAAACAGGATGCTCGTGGGGGCGGGCGTCATGACGGCGACGTCAGGGTAGCGCGCCGCGCCGGCGGTCGCTGGCTTGGTGGCGCGGCCTCCTGCCGCGGCCGTCGTCACGCCGCGCGGGTGAACACCATCTCCCAGTTGGGCTCCCAGGTCGCGCCGCCGTCGTCGGAGAAGGCCTGGTCCCACCGCGGCGCCGCGGGGTCGGTGAGCACCCAGCGGAAGCGCACCCGGATGGGGCGGCCCGCGAACGTGTCGTCGGTGAGGAACTCGCCGGTGCCATCGACGAAGCGGCCCACCACCGGCGGATCGAGCCGGTCCGGCGTGCGGCTGTCGAGCCACCAGATCGACCACAGGCCGGTGGCCGGGTCGAACGTGCGCAGCGACGCCGCGCGGTACGGCCCGGTCGGCAGCTCGAGCAGGTTGTCGTCGATGTTGGCCTGGCCATCGAGCAGGGTCCGCGCCTCGCAGGTGCCGGCGAAGCGGGTCCAGGCGGTGCAGCCGACCAGGCGCTGGTCGAGGCGGCGGTGGGCCACGGTCCAGCGGCCGATCAAGAAGTCGAAGTCGGCGCGACCGGGCAGCGCGGGCGTGGGCGGAGGCGTGGGCGTCATGGCCGTCACTCGACCACGAGCGTTTGACAGCCTTCTGTCAGCTATGGTCGACGGCCGGGCGATGCGGCACGAGCGCTGGGCTGGCGTCCCGTCGTGTGACGTCTCGCAGAGTGGCCGGTCCGACAGTGAGCTATTTTTGATGGATGATCGAGCAGTGAAGAAATAAATCGTGTTTATCGCAACCCTGGTCATGATAGCTCTCTGTCATGAAGCGTCCGTGGAACGTCGTCGTGGTGCTGGTGGCGCTCGTGGTGGGCGGCTGTCGCAAAGCCGACGTGCCGTCGCCGGATCCGCTGCGGCCCATCACCGCGGCCCAGGCCGAGGACATCGCCCAGCGGTTCATCGCGGCGGCGCAGCCGTGCGACCCCGTCAAGCTCAGGGCCCTGGTCGACGTCGAGCAGCTGGCGCGGCGCGCGCTGGTGGTGTCGACGCTCAGCGGCGACGCCAAGCACGACGTCCTGCGGGGCATGCGCGAGCGGCTGGACGGTGGAGGGGGCCTGTGCGAGGGCTTCGCTCCTGAAACCGCCTGGGAGCTCCTACGGGTGCGCGAAGTCGACGGCCACCTGCGGCCGGTGCTGCGCGGGCGCGCGCAGGGCGGCATCAACTACTTCGAGCTCATCGCCAGCCCGTCGCGGCGCGACGGCGCGGTGCGCCTGGTCGACTACTACATCTTCCTGTCGGGCGAACGCCTCAGCGAGACGCTGGGCCACCTGGTCGACCAGGCCGGCGCCGTTGCCGGTGTCGGCGTCGAGGCCAACATGGAGCAGCTCAACGCCGCCAAGCGCAGCGGCGACTACGCCGAGGTCCGCCGCCGGATCGCCGCGCTGCCGCCCACGCTCCGGTTCGGCAAGGCGTTCCGGCTGATGGACATCGGCGCGGCCGTCGCGCTCGACGCGCCCGATCTCGTCGCGACCCTCGACAGCTTCGCGCGGGCCTTTCCCGGCGATCCCGCGTCCGACTTCGTGATGATCGACGCGTACTTTGCGCGCAAGCAAGTCCAGGCGCTGCTCGAGGCGATCGATCGGCTGGATCAGCGGGTGGGCGGCGACCCGTTCCTCGATCAACTGCGGATCGGGGCGCTCATGCTCGAGCCGACCCCGGCCCACGTCGAAGCGGCGACCGCGGCGGCGCGGCGCCTCATCGCGGCACGTCCAGATCAGCAGGAGAGCTGGATGAACCTGGCCTCCGTGCAGCTGACCGGCCAGGACTACGATGGCGTGGTCGCCACCCTCGACCACCTGACGACCGGGTTCGGCATGCGGTTCGATCGCGAGGCCATGGCCGGGGCGCCCCTCTACCAGGGCTTCCTGGCCTCGCCGCAGTTCGCCGCCTGGTGGCCGCGTTACAGCGCGTCGGGCTCGGACGGCGCCGAGTGATCGCGCGGCCGGTCGGCGCAATAGCCCGACCGGCGCGGGCGTTGCCCCGAGGATGGTGACCGGTCGGTATCGACAACTCGCCCTGGCGGCTGCAGCGGGCGCCCTGGGCGCGGGGGTGGTGGGCGGCGTCGCGGCGCTGCGCGCGTGGCGGCGCACGCCGCTGGTGAACCCGGCGCCCGCGGTGCTGGAGGTCCCGGGGGCCCGCGGTCCCGCGGCGGCGGCGCCCGCGCCGACGGTGGACCTGCCCGCGTTGCGGACGCGCCTCGCCGCGCTGGCGACACGGCTGACCGCGGCCGAGCCGGTCGAGATCGGCGACGAGATCCTGGCGCTCGGGCCGTGTCGCCGGCCGAGCGCGGCCGAACGCGCGGCGATGACCCGGCGGATCGCCCGGACGGCGACGATGGTCGACGAGCCGTCGCTGCGCTTCGGGTGCGTCGATCCGGGCGGGGTCATCGTCGACCTGGCGTTCGAGCGGGCCAGCCGTGGCGCGCCCGCGCGGCAGGAGCGGGTGTCCCAGGTGCTGCGGCTGTCCGGGCCCACCGCGACCGCGCCTGTCACGGTCCTGGCCCAGCGGGTGGGCGTCTCCATCCTCGACGTCGGCGAGTACGTCGAGGCGCGCTCGGTGAGCACGCGCGTGCTGGTCGATCTCGACGGCGACGGCCAGGCCGATCCGCTGATCGACGACGAGGTCGGTGAGGGCGGGGCCGCGGTGGTGGCCTCGACGCTGTCGCTGTGGCGCACGGCGACCCGGCGCCGGGCCGCGGTCGGCGACGTCGTCTGCCACGGCGGGGTGCAGGTCGCGATGGCCCACCGGGCGCCCGGCGCGCCGGTGGTGCTGCGCTGCGCGGACGCCGACCGCGGGCGGTCCGTCGTCACGTACACCTGCCTGATGCCGGCGGGGTCGCTCGAAGCCTGTGGCGAGATCGCGCCAGTGCGGCACGCCGATCGGGTCGCGCAGATCCTGGCCGGCCTCCGCCAACCCGAGCCGGGGCACGAGGCCGCGCTCGACCGTGACGCCCTCGACGCCCAGCTGTTCGAGCTCGGCCTCGACGGTGCCGAGCGCGCCGCGCTGGTCCGGCTGGCGCCGCCCACGCCGCCAGCGGTGCGCGTCCAGCGGTTGCTCGCGCAGGCGCTGCCACGCGCGGACGAGCCCGGCGCGCCACCGGGGTGGGGGTCCGCCGCCGCCGGTGCGGCGGCAGGTCGCGGCCCTGACCCCGCCGAGCTGGCCGGCATCGTGGGCAATCGCCGCTGTCCCGCCGCGTCGGAGGTGACCATCCACGCCGCGATGCCGCGCCTGGTCGCCTGGCTGGCGGCGCACACGGCGCACGCGATGCACGGCGCCGGCGCGGGGTGGCGCCCGACCGCGGCGCCAACGGTGATCGCGGCGTGCACGGTCGGGGCGGACAGCGCGTTCTGGCTCAGCGCGACCTACCGGCGCCGGGGTGAGCCGTCCAGCCGCGTGGTGCGGGCCACGCTGCTGGTGATGGCGTCGGGCCACGTGCGCGTCGTCGCCGATCGGGCTTCGTCGGTGATCGACGACTGCCCGGCCTGCGGCGGTGCGTCCGGCGACTTCTCGTTCGACGCCTCGCTGTGGGAGCGCGACGGTGCGCTGTGGGCCGCGGCGATCTACCGCGCGGACGGGGACCCCACGGCCGAGCTGGTCACCACCCGGGTTGGCGTCGAGGTCGACCGGCGGCCCGTCGACGTCGCGTCGTCGAAGCGCTGGTTCGCGCCCGGCGTGCTGGCGGGACGCGACGGCTACCGCGGCTGGACCGGGGCCTGGACCGCGGTCGACCAGGTGGCCCCGGCGGCGACCGCGTGGCTGGCGCGCGCCGCTGCCTGGACCGCGGCGGACGCCACGATCCGCTGGTTCGAGCCCACGCGCTGGGCCGCCGACGCGGCCTACCGCGGCGAGGTCGAGCGCGCGCTGGCCGAGCTCGAGCTGCCGGCGGCGCTGCGGGCCCAGGTCGCCGCTCAAGCGGCGGCGTCGCCGCGGTGACCTGCGCCGCGGCTACTGGCCGGCGGTAGCGCGCAGGAGCGCCACGTCGAACTGGGATGGCGGCACCTTGACCGCCCGGTAGGACACGGCGCCGCCGAGGCTGACGTCGAACATGGGCGCGCCGGTCGGGGACAGCTCGGTGAGCACCCGCGGGTCGTCGGGGACGTAGCCCCAGCCGATGAGGGTCGCGCCGTCGGCGGCGCGGCGGCAGCTGCCTTGGTGGCCCGACGGCGCGCTGCCCTGGGCCTGCCACACCAGCGCGGCGGTGCCGGCGGCGACGTCGAGCGCGTACTCGGCGCAGCGCGCGACCCCGGGATCGGCGCCGCCGTGGTTGTCGTACATCAGCACGTTGCCGTCGGGGAGGAAGCGGGCGTCGTGCTGCCGCGCGAAGGTGGTCTGGGGATCGTCGACCACCGCGAGGTGGGCCGCGCCGTCGCGGTTGGTCGGCGTGCCGCCCAGCTTCCACACCACCTGGCCGGTGGCGCGGTCGACGTAGTACAGCGCGTCGGCGTGGCGCATCGACACCAGCAGGTCGCCGCTGGCGTCGACGTCGACCGCGTTGCAGTGGAACGGGTCGACCACGGCGACGCCGGCGACGTCGTTGACCAGCGGGCCGACCGACTCGGTGACCGCGTCGATGTGATCGCTGGCGCGCCAGGTCCACACCGGCTGGCCGCCCGGGTCCAGCTCCTGGATCTCGCAGTCGGCGATGGTCTCGTCGGCGCCGAAGCTGGCCAGGCCGGTGAGGTCGACGTGGGGCACCAGCGGGTAGCTCAGCACCACCACGTTGCCGTCAGGCCGGGCCACGAACTCGTGGACGTCGGTGGGGACGCCGACGGTCTGCACCACGCGCACCGAGCCGGCGGCCAGGTCGAGCACCGTGAACGCGGTGGCATCACCGACGCCGTAGGGGAACTCGATCGAGTCGGGGACGAACGCGACGGTGCCGGGGGCCGGCGAGCTGACGTTGACCACCCGGGTGCCGCGCCGGTACCACACCGGCGTGCCGTGGCCGTCGAGGATCGCGGCGAACGCGCCGCCGTTGACCAGGTACCAGCCCGGCGTCGGCGTGCCGGCCGCGGGGTGGTGGGCCACCGTCAGCGCCGGGAAGTCGGCCGGCAGGCACCGGATGAAGTACTGGTCGCGCACGGCCACCAGCTGGTCCTCGGCCAGCGTCAGGGCGGTCGTGGTGGTCCCGGCGCCGTCGGTGATCGCCAGCTCGACCGGGTTGGCGCCGGCGGCACACCGCAGGTAGTAGTCGGTGACCTCAGGGGTGAAGGCCGGCGTCAGCGGGAGCGGTGACACCTGGAGGTCGACCACGTCGGGCGAGCCGGCCAGGTTGTCGCCGCAGGCCGCGGCCGCGGCGAGGACGCACACCAGGCAGGCGCCGCGCCGATGCGTCGAGGTCTTCCCGGGTGCCGGTGGCCGCTGAATCATAGGACCACCAACATATCCAGGCGGCGGCAGGTCGGGAAGCCCGCGCCCCGCCGATGTGCCTCCCGGCCCGCCGCCCGCCGCGCTACGGGTGGCGCCGCACCAGCTCGAGCAGGTCGTCGCCGAAGCGCTCGATCTTGGCCGGCCCCAGGCCCGGGATGCGGGCCAGCGCGGCGTGGCTCTGGGGGCGCTGTTCGTCGAGGGCCTTGATGACCCGCTCCTGGAACACCATGTACGCCTTCCACGACAGGGCCCGGGCCTGGCGCTTGCGGTAGCGATCGAGCTCGCGGGCCAGCGGGCTCGACGGGCGACCGGGCCGCGTGTGGGACGCGGTGCGGGGACGCGCGGCCCGCGGGGCGGTAGCGCCCAGCGCCGGCGCTGCCACCGCCGCTGCGCCGAGCGACAGCTGGCCCACGGTCGGCGCGCGCGAGGGTCGCGGCGCGGCGGTCGCGGCGACGGCGATGGTCGGGTACGTGCGCCCTTTGCGCACCAGCACGCGCTCGCGCACCAGCGCGTCGATGGTGGCGACGATGGCGTCCTCATCGACGTCGGCCAGGCCGCCGTACTGCGGTAGGTCAAACAGGCCGGCGGTGGCCACCGGCTTGGCCCGGCTGCCGCGCAACGCCATCGCCAGGGTGCGGGCGCCGACCGGACGCCGCAGCGCGCCCGCCGCCGCGACGATGGTGGCCCGGGCCTCGCCGTGGAGCGCCTCGGCCGGCGGCGCCTCCTCGACTGGCTCGTCGGTGGCGTCACCGCCGCAGCGGTCGCACCGGCCGCACGGCGGGTGCGCGTCGTCGGGCGCGAAGTGCGCGCACAGGATGGTCTGCCGGCACGCGCCCGACCGGGCGTACGCCGCGACCGCCGCCAGCGCAGCCTCGTGCCGCGCCTTCATGGCCGCGCTGCCCCCGGTGCCCTGGATGCGCCGCTGGGTCATGAGGTCGGCCGGGCCGAACAAGAGCAGGCACCGCGATGGATCGCCGTCGCGGCCGGCGCGCCCGGCCTCCTGGTAGTACGCCTCGACCGAGCCCGGCGCCTGGAAGTGGACCACCAGGCGGACGTCACCGTAGTCGATGCCCATGCCGAACGCGCTGGTCGCCACCAGGATCCGGGTGCGGCCGCCGGCGAAGGAGCGCTGGGCCCGCTCGCGCGCCAGGGCGGTGCGACCGGCGTGGTAGTAGCCCGCCGCGAAGCCGGCCCGTTTGAGGGCGTCGGCCACCAGCTCGGCCTTCTTGCGCGTCGAGCAATAGACGATGGCCCGGCCACCGTGGGCCCCGCGCAGGCCGGCCGCCTCGCAGGCGGCGACGGTGGCGGCCAGCCGGGTGCGGTCGCCGGCGTGGTGCTGCACCGCGAACGCCAGGTTGGGCCGCGCGAAGTCGCCGCGCACGGTGACCGGCGGCACCAGCTCGAGCGCGCGCACGATCTCGGCCACCACCGGCGGCGTCGCGGTCGCGGTGAGCGCGATCATCGGGCAGCTCACCACCTCGCGCAGCTCGTGCAGGCGCAGGTACTCGGGGCGGAAGTCGTGGCCCCACTGCGCCACGCAGTGGGCCTCGTCGATGGCGATCAGCGCCACGGCGATGCGGCCCAGGGTGCGCTTGAAGCTGTCGAGCGCCGCGCGCTCAGGGGACACGTACACCAGCTCGAGCTCGCCGCGGCCCAGCGCGGTCAGCACCGCCAGCCGCGCCGCGTCGTCCTGGTGGCTGTGGATGGCGGCCGCGGCGACGCCACGGCCACGCAGGGCCGCGACCTGATCGTCCATGAGCGCGATGAGCGGCGACACCACCACGGTGGTGCCCTGGCGCCGCCGCGCCAGCACCACCGCCGGCACCTGGTAGCACAGCGATTTGCCGCCGCCGGTGGGCAACACCACCAGCGCATCCTTGCTGGCGAGGACCGCGGCGACCGCCTGATCTTGCCCGGCGCGGAACCCGCGGTGGCCGAACACCGCGCCCAGCACGGCGGCGACGTCGGGCGGCAGGTCGACCATCGCCAGCCGGTAGCACGACGCTCTGACGTCCGTCGGCCCATGGTCCGGGCGCACGAAACCGCTTGCTCGCAGGATGATATTGTACTATTGACACTATCATGCCGACTGAGACCCGCGCTGGCTACACGTTCTTCTGGCGGCCCGACTCGCCGTTCTCGCAGTGGCACCCGTGCACGTTCATCGTCGAGGGGCGCCGGTTCGGCTGCGCTGAGCAGTTCATGATGCACGGCAAGGCGGTCCTGTTCGACGACGCCGAGGTGGCCGCGCAGATCCTTGCGGCCGCAGACCCACGCAGCCACAAGGCGCTCGGCCGCAAGGTGCGCGGGTTCGACGACCGGCGGTGGAAGCAGGCCCGCGAGGGAATCGTCTACGCCGGCAACCATGCCAAGTTCACGCAGCACCCGGCGCTGCTCGCCGCGCTCCGGGGCACCGCGGGCACCACGCTGGTCGAGGCCAGCCCGATGGATCGCATCTGGGGCATCGGCATGGCGTCGTCGCACCCGCTGGCGACCGATCCGACACGGTGGCGTGGCCTGAACCTCTTGGGCAACGTGCTGACGCGGCTGCGCGACGACCTGATCGCCGCGGCGCCGAGCGCGTAGCGCGCCGCGGGTGGCGTGGCTACGCCAGCCAGGTCGGCAGGTAGATCGCCGCCGCGAACAACGCCAGGCTGGCGACCAGATCGCCGACCCACACCCGCCGCGGATCGAGCGGCCAGGTCGTCATCACGGCGCGCCACGTCACCTGCGCGACGAGGAAGGCGAACATCGGCGCCGCCGCCGGGTGCCGCGCGACGCCGGCCGCCAGGTCGCCACGCACCATCGACCGCATCGCCGTGGTGAGCCCGCCGGTGGGGCCCTCGCGGCCGGTGGCGCGGCGCCACACCGATCCGCCCGGGAAGCCGTGGCCCAGCGCGACCCAGGCGGTCATGATCGCCAGCGCGGCGAGGACGATCGCGCACGCCCACCGGTACGAGGCCCGGCGGGCAGCGGCGGTGGTGGCGTCCGGCGCGCTCACGGGGTGGGCGTGGGCGCGGCCGGCTGGTTGGCCTGGTCCTTGGCCTGCTGCTCGAGGTCCTCCTTGAGCTGCTGGGCGCCGTCCTCGGCGGCCTTCTTCACGGTGAGGTAGGCGTAGATCCACCACGCGGCGATCGCGGTGCCGATGATGCCGCACACCATGCCGGCGATGGCCATGCCGCGGCCGGTGGGCTTCTTCATGCCCAGGTAGCCGAAGATGGCGGCGAGCAGGGTGAGCGGCATCGCGTACATGCCGAGACACGGCACCAGCGACAAGACGAGACCGACGATTCCGAGGACCAACGCTGCGACGGGCATGAGAGCTTCCTTTCGAGGTGCTCGCCGCCTGAGCAACCGTCGCGCCAACCACCTTTGACGACGTGGCGAGGGCTTGCCGCGTCGCGACGGGTCCGGGCAGACCCGCGCCGGCCGCGCCGCGGGTCGCGCCGTACCCACCCGGTCAGCGCGCGGGCGTGGCGGGCCAGGCCGGGGCCGGCGCTGCCGTCGGGGTGCTCACCAGCTTGACCAGCACGCTGATGGCGATCAGCGCGCCGATCGCCAGGATGCCGGCGAAGCCGATCGACAGCCCGCGCGTGAACTCGGTGAGCACGCGCATGAAGAACATCGTCATCGAGCACGCGGCCAGGCCGTACACGATCGAGAACGGCTTGAACGGGATGCGCTGGGCCTTGCCGGTCAATCCCATGACGCCGGCCGCGACGGTGACCCCGACGGCGCTCAGCCCGCCCAGCAGGCCAAACCAGCCGAGCGCGGCGAGGTCCTTGGGCGCCTTGGGCATATCGCCCCACGACACGCTGCGACACTCGCCGCCGCGACACGCCTCGACCCCGGTGAGGCCGACGCCGCCCGAGCCGCGCGACGGGGTGAACCAGCTCGACGACACGGTGCCGACCAGCAGCAGGGCCGCCAGCACCAGCAAGACGATCGACATCGCCCGCGTGCGGCTGTCGATCGGCGCCGCGGGGGTGGACGGAGTGGGGACGGGGGCAGGCTGAAACGACGACGGGTTCATCTGGGGCTCCTGGTAGATCGCTAGGGGCGACGGTCGACGACCGGTCCCGGCTGGCCTCGCCTAGAGCACCGGGCGTGCCAGCGCCGCGTCGGCGCAAGCGCTTGATCGCGCAGGCGTCGTCGTCGACCTGCACCAGGTGCACCCAGGTGCACCACGCGGTGCACCTGCATCGGGCCGCCCCCGTCGGCGCCTGCCGTCAGCGGTAGCGGGCCGGATCGATGCCGTAGCTCTTGAGCCATCGCTGCACCTGCTGCCGGACCCGGCCCATGTCCGCGGCGACCCGGCTCACGTTGCCGCGGTGGCGCTCGAGCAGCTCGACCAGCTGGGCCCGGCGCGGGTCATCGTGGGCGTCGCCGACCGCCGGCGCCGGCCAGGCCGCGTGGGCGATCTCGTCGGGGAGGTGGCTCGGCCGCAGCTCGCCACCGTCGGCCAGGGCCACCGCGCGCTCCAGCACCCGCGCCAGCTCGCGCACGTTGCGAGGCCAGGCGTAGGCGAACAGCGCGCGCGCGGCCGAGGCAGCCAGCACGGTGGTGGGTGGCACCAGCGCGCCGACCAGGAGGCCCAGGTCGACCCGGCGCTCGGCCAGGGCCGGCAGGGTGATCGTGAAGCCGGCGACGCGGGCCAGCAGGTCTTCGCGGAAGCGCCCGTCGTCGACGGCCTGCTCCAGGTCGCGGTGGGTGGCGCACACCAGCCGCAGATCGACCGCGGCGGCCGCGGTCGCGCCTACTGCGCGCACCTCGTGCTCCTCGAGCACGCGCAGGAGCGCGGCCTGGGCCGGCGGCGGCAGGTCGCCCAGCTCGTCGAGAAACAGGGTGCCACCGCTGGCGGCGACGATCAGCCCGGCGCTGTCGGCCACCGCGCCCGAGAAGGCGCCCTTCTTGTGGCCGAACAGCTCGCTCTCGACGAGGCCGGCCGGCAGCGCGCCGCAGTTGACCGCGACCAGCGGGCCGGCCCGGCCCGAGCCGGTGTGGATGGCCCGCGCCACGCGCTCCTTGCCAGCCCCGGTGGGGCCGGCGATCAACACCGGCACCCGGGCCCGGGCGATGCGGGTCAGCTCGTCGAGGTCCTCGGCCAAGGTCGGGTCCAGCGTGACCAGGCCCGGCCCGGTCGCGGCGCCCAGCTCGACCACCGGGGCGCCGGCCGGCTCGCCCGTGCGCACCAGGAAGAACGTGCGGCCGGCCTCGAGCACGTCCTCGGCCAGCAGCACCGCGCGGGTCTGGCGCGCGCCGTTGACCTGGAAGCCGTTGCGCGAGCCGGCGTCGAGGGCGACCCAGTGCCCGCGCTCGCGCACCAGCGTCAGGTGGGCCGACGACATCCACGGGTCGGGGCAGGTGACGTGGAGCTCGGTGCCGCGGCGCCGGGCGGCGCGCGCGTCGCCGCGGCCGACCGCGATCCGCTCGATGCCGTCGAGGGCCCAGCGGGCGCCGCCGGCAGCGCCGGCGCCGAGCGCGAGGTAGAGGTGGTCGACCCGCCGGGCGGCCGCGGTCGGGACGTCGTCCTCGGGTTGGGTCAGCGTCTGCATCGCCGCGGACAGCCTACCGGCTCGGCACGCCGACCGCCCGGGCCCAGGCGAGCATCGTGTCGACCAGGGCGGCCTGGCCGCTGCCGCGGGCCGCGCCCGCGGCGGTGTCCACCATCCACCGGGTGTGGCCGTAGGCCGCGCCGCCTTGCTCGAAGTAGACGATGGCGAGCGCGAACTGGTGCTGGGCGACCTCGGCCTCCTGCGCGGGCCGGATCCAGCTCAGGTCGGCCTGCCGGATCGCCGCCCGGGCGCCGGTCAGGTCGCCGCGCCCGAGCTGGCACAGCCCGAGGCCGAACCCAGCCCGGCTCCGCCACAAGGCCGGCGCCAGGAGCTGGTGCTTCGCCACGTCGTAGGCGGCGAACTCGGTCGCGGCCTGGCGCAACAACGCGGCCGCCTCCGCGCAGTCGCCCCGGCGACGCGCGGCCAGGCCCAGCCGGGTGGTGGCGATCGGCAGCTCGGGATCGCCGGGATCGCGCGCGGCCACCAGCGCGTCGCGACGAGCGCGCAGCGCGCGGGTGGTGCCGGCGGGGTCAGCGTCCAGGTCGTCGACGGGCAGGCCGATGTAGCCGAGGTCGCGGATCGCCACGCGGGCGGCGGCCAGGTGCGCGCGATCGGTGATCCGTGTGGCCAACACGGGGGGCGCCGGTGCCGGCGCCGGACTTGGGCGGGGGAGCGCGACCCCCTCGACCTCAGAGGTCTCGCGGTCGGTGGCGTCGGCGGGTGCGGTCGGTGTGCGCGGGGGCGGTGCCGGCGCCGGCGGCGCGGTGGTCAGGCGCGGCGCGGCGGGCGCGGCGGGACGCGCGGGGCTCGCGACGGTCGACCGGCCGTCGTCGAGCGGGGCCGCGGCGTCGGGTGAGCCGCCGTCGGTGGCGGGCGCGGCGTCGGGCGAGCCGCCGTCGACGGCAGGCGCGGCGAGCGGCTGGTCCGGCGCCGCCGCCACCGTCGCGGGCTGGGAGCGGGCCGGCCGCAGCCAGTCGGTGGTCAGGGCGACCGCCGCGGCGATGCCCACGGCGACGGCGGCGGTGCCGGCCAGGGCGGTCGCGACCCGGCCGCGCCGCGGATGGATCGCACGGTCGATCGCGGTGGCCAGATCTTCGATAGAGCCGAACCGGTCGCCGGGATCGGCGGCGCGGCCTCGGGCGACGGCCCGGCGCAGCGCGGGTGGCGGCGGCGTGGTCGCCCGCGCCAGCGCCCGCTCGAGGGCCACCGCCAGGCTGTACTGGTCGGCCCGGGCATCGACCGCGCCGTCGCGTTCCTGCTCGGGGGCCATGTAGCCCGGGGTGCCGACCCTGGCGCCGGTGACGGTCAGCCGCAGGTCGCTGGCCTCGTCGCGCACCAACCCGAAATCTGCCAGGCGCGCCCGGCCGGTGCGATCGACCAGGATGTTCGACGGCTTGATGTCGCGGTGGACCATGCCGGCGCGATGGACCGCGGCGAGGCCGTCGGCGGCTTGCAGGAACACCCGCACGATGTCGCGCCACGGCCGTGGCGTCGCCAGCCATGCGTCGAGGGCCACGCCGTCGACCAGCTCCATCGCCACGTACACGGCGCCGTCGTGATCGCCCAGCTCGTGGACGCGGACCACGTTGGGGTGGTCGAGCTGGGCCATGGCCCGGGCCTCGCGCAGCAGGCGGGCGCGCACCGAGTCCCAGTTGCGGTCGGCCCGGACCAGCTTGATGGCGACCGCGCGATCGAGCTCGGGGTCGCGGGCGGCGTAGACCACGCCCATCCCGCCGGCACCCAGGCGCTCGCCGACGACGAACCGACCGATCCGCGCGCCGGGCGCGGGCGCCGTCGATGGCGGACGTGGCGCCACCACGTCGTCGGGCGGCAGCTCGAGGGTGCCGCCCTGGCCCACGCCGGCCCCGGGGGCGCCCCCGGCGGTCGCTGGGACCACGCGCGGCCACCGGCCGGCCGTGCGGTGAGGATCGCCCGCGTCGTCCATCGATGCGCAACTGTATCAGCATGTTGGGGCGTAACGTCGACGACGGCGCGAGCCGCGGGCAGCGTCGGCGTGCGCGGTGGTTGGTCGCAGTCAGGGCCGCACGCTTGACCCCTCCCTCGATCCGCGGCACACCTGGACCGTGGTCGTTCGTTCCGCGCTCCGCGCCATCCACCGCACGCTGGTCGTGCTGGTGGTGCTGGCGGTGGGCGTGGTGACGGTGCCCCGGGCGCTGGCCGCGGCCACCATCGTGTGCTGCTGCGGCGAGCACGACGCCGCCCATGCGTGCGGCTGCCCCGACTGCCCGGCCGGTCACCACGGCGACGACCAGCGCGGGCCCGCGGGACCGTCGGTCAAGGCGTGCGGCGGGCAGGGCGTCGACGTGGCGCTGGCCACGGTCGACCTGGCGCCGCCGCCGGTCGCGGTGTCCCTGACCGTCATCGTGGCGTCGGCCATCGCCGGCCCAGTGGCTGGCGTGGCGTCGCGGCTCCCCGAGCCGCCCGCGCCGCCGCCGCCCCGACGCTAGCGCGGCTCGAGGTGCGTCGCGGCGTGGCGTGAGCCAGGCCGGTCGTGGCGTGCGCCACCGCCGGTCGAGGCGTGGGCCACGGCGGCGACGTGCCACGACCGCGTCGGCATCACCGCAGCAGTCGTCTCACCGACGACGCGCGACGGCCCGCGTGGCCGGCGTCCGCTCGTCTCACGTCCGCGCGCGCGCATCTTCGCGCGCCGTCCCCGGAGTTGTTCATCATGCGTTCGTTCAAGTCCTGCACCCTCGTCTCGGTCCTCTCCATCTCCCTCGTGACCGTCGCCTGCGGCGACAACGGCTCCGGCGACGACGTCGGCGTCGATGCCGCCCCCGCGATCGACGCCGCCATCGACGCCCCCGGTCCTCAGGCGGTGTCCATCCGCTTCGCCGCCAAGGTCGGTGGCGCCGCCTTCGCCTGCGGCCAGAGCTACCCGAACCAGGGCGCCACCGCGGCCACCTACGTCGGCGCCGACTTCCGGTTCTTCGTCTCCAACGTCGCGCTCATCCCCACCGGCGGCGGCGCGCCGGTGCCGGTCACGCTCACCGTCAACGACAACCAGTCAGCCGAGGGCGTGGCCCTGCTCGACTTCGAGGACAACACCGGCACCTGCCAGACCGGCACCACCGCCACCTACACGACGCTCACCGGCACCGTCGCCGCCGGCAGCTACGACGGCCTGCAGTACGACCTCGGCATCCCGGCCGCGCTGAACCACCTGGACCCCGCCCTCGAGGTCGCGCCGTACAACGCCCCCGGCATGCTGTGGGCGTGGCAGGCCGGGCACAAGTTCGTGAAGGCCGACGGCGTCGTCGGCGGCAACGGGTTCAACCTGCACCTGGGCTCGACCGGTTGTCCGGGTTCGAATCCGATGGCGCCGCCGGACGCGCCGTGCGCGAACCCGAACCGCCCCACCATCACGCTGACCGGCTTCGACGCCGCCACCGCCACCGTGGTCGCCGACGTCGGCGCCGTGCTGGCCAGCTCGGACCTCACCGTCAACACGACCGGCACCGCGCCGGGCTGCATGTCGTTCCCGGGCGACCCCGAGTGCGAGATCATCTTCCCGCGCCTCGGCCTGGCCTACGGCGCGGCGCCGGCCGGCGCCCAGACCCTGTTCCACGTCGAGTGACCATGCGCCCGCTGCACCTCCTGGTCATCGTGGGCGCGGTCGCCGCGCCGGCCTGCGGCGCGCCCGACCCGACGGCGGGCGACGCCGGCCTACCCGACGCCGTCGTCGTCGACGCGGCGCTCGATGGGCCGCCGCCCGTGACCTGGCCATTCCCGCTGCCGGCGGGGTTCCCGGTGCCGCGGCTGCCCGCCGACCAGGCGCTCACCGCCGAGCTGGCCGAGCTCGGTCGGTACCTGTTTTACGACGTGCGGCTGTCGGCCAACGGGACCCAGGCCTGCGCCAGTTGCCACGAGCAGGCCCGGGCGTTCACCGACGCCCGGGCCACCGCGGTGGGCTCGACCGGTGAGGCGCTGCGTCGCAACGCCATGTCGCTCACCAACGTCGCCTACAACCCGAGCTACACCTGGGCCAGCCCGCTGCTCACCACGCTCGAAGCGCAGGCGCTGGTACCGCTTTTCGGCAAGCACCCCGTCGAGCTGGGCGCCTCGGGCCACGAGCCCGAGATCCTCGCGCGCCTGTCCGCCGACGCGCGCTACCCGACGCTGTTCGCGGCGGCGTTCCCCGACCAGCCGGCGCCGATCACCTTCGGCAACGTGGTGCGGGCGCTCGCGGCGTTCGAGCGGCGCCTGATCTCGGGCGACTCGCGGGTCGACCGCTTCCGCCAGGGGCAGGCCGACGCCTTGACCGCCAGCGAGCAGCGCGGGCAGGCGCTGTTCTTCAGCGAGGAGCTGGAGTGCCACCACTGCCACGGCGGCTTCAACTTCACCATCGCCACCGACACCGCCAACCTGCCCGCGCAGCAGAGCTACTTCTTCAACACCGGGCTGTACCAGGCGTACCCGGCCAGCGACCAGGGCCTGTGGGAGTTCACGTTCGACGACGCCGATCGCGGCCGGTTCCGGCCGCCGACGCTGCGCAACGTCGCGGTCACCGCCCCGTACATGCACGACGGCAGCGTGGCTACCCTCGACGAGGTGGTCGCGATGTACGAGCGCGGCGGGCGCCTCATCACCGCCGGCCCCGACGCCGGCGACGGCCACCTGCACCCCAACCGGAGCGCGTTGGTCGGTGGGTTCACCCTGACCGATCAGGAGCGCGTCGACCTGCTGGCGTTCCTGCGGGCCCTCACCGACGACACCTTCCTCACCGACCCCACCTTGGCGGATCCCTTCGCCGCGGCGCGGGCCCCGGAGTGACCATGTCTCGCACCCTGCGCACGCTCGGCCTGGCCACGGCGATCCTCGCCGGCCGCGCCGCCGCCGCGCGCGCCCAGCACTGCCACGTCGACACGCCCGAGCCGGCCGCGACGTCCACCGATCCGCCGCGCCACGTGGTCGCGGTCACCGTCGCCACCCGGTGGATCGCCGGCGTCGGCGAGGTGCCCAACCTCACCGGCTCGACCATGCCGTTGACCCGCAGCTACCAGGGCGCCGACCTGATCGTCGGCGCGGCGTGGCAGCGGGTGAACGCCACGGTCGGGCTCGGCGCCTACCGGGTCGAAGCCGCCGGCGTCGGCCTCGACGATCTACGCGGCGCCGTGGCGGTGCGCGTCACCCCGGCGGCGGCGCCAGTCGCGGTCCGCGTCGTGGCCGGCGCCACGCTGCCCACCGGCGACGCCGACGTCGGCCGCGGCATGGGCCACGTCATGGCCGCCGGTGGCGCGGCCCTCGGCGTCGGCCTGGGCCGGCTCCACCTCGACGGCAGCGTGGTGTACGCCCGGGCGCTGGGCGACGGGGCCGCCCACGCCGCCCACGCCCACGGCGCCGAGCTGTGGCCGCTGATCGACCCGATGAACGCCGAGGAGGTCACCGCGGACCTCGCCGCTGCGGCGCGGCCCGGGCCGGCGTGGCTGGCCGCCCTGGCCAGCGCGCAGCTGGGCGAACCGCTCGGCCACGGCCAGCGCCGGGTGGTCCTGGGCGGCGGCGTCGAGGTCACCCGCGGGCGCTACCGCGCGGTCGCGTCGATCGCCGCGCCTGTCGTCGGCACGCCCTACCACGCTCGCGGCCAGCTCGAGCTGGCCTACCACTACTGAGCTAGGCTCTAGCCGGCGCCCGGCGCCAAGGATCCTCATGCGCACTTCGACCATGCTGTCCACCTGCCTCGCGCTCGCGCTGGCGACCACGGCCTGCGGCGACGGCGGCACCACGCCGGCCCTCGACGCTGGCGCCGACGCCGGGGACCCGCTCGACGCCGCCCCGCGCCAGGTGGTCGACGACACCCGCACCCTGGGCGCCGGCGAGATCATCGAGGCCACCATGACCGGCGGCCCGGGCGACCGCGTGGTCATGCACCTCACCGCCAGCGCGCCCGACCTCGACTGGAACATCCACGGCCACGCCGGCAGCGGGACCCAGACCGTCGCCGAGGCCTTCAAGCAGAGCGTGGTCGACTACGCGTTCCTGCCCAGCGCGCAGGCCGACTGGTTCCTGCTCCTGCGCAACAGCGGCACCGCGCCGATCGACGTCACCATCCACGTCGAGCTGTACGGCGCCATCACCTGGAGCGGCCTGCTGTGACCGGGTCGGCGGCGGCGCTCCTGGTGGCCACGCTCGCGGTCGCCGGCGGGTGCGGCGGCGACGACGGCGCCCTGTTCGGCCCGCCCACCGCGGCGGCGTGCCCGCCGGCGCCGGGGCCGACCTGGGACAGCTTCGGGCAGGCGTTCATGACGCAGTACTGCACGCGGTGCCACGCCAGCACCCTGACCGGCGCGGACCGGCACGGCGCGCCGTCGTTCCACGACTTCGACACGGTGTTCGGGGTGCGGGCGGTCCGGGCCCACATCGACGAGACCACCGCGTCGGGGCCGGCCGCCACCAACACCTCGATGCCGCCCGACGGCGACCAGCCGACCCTGGCCGAGCGGGTCACGTTGGGGCAGTGGCTGGCCTGCGGGGCGCCGTGACCCCGCGGCCGGTCGGCGTCAGCGGCTCCAGCTGAACGCGGTGGGCAGCTCGACCTGGAACGCGCCCATCACCTCGAAGCCGGTCTCGGCCAGGTAGCGCACGCGCACGCCGTAGGGCTTGGCGGCGACGGTGGCCTGGATGCCGGCGTTGCCGTCGTCGGGATAGACCGCCACGCCGACGGCGACCGACGCGACGAACCAGGCCCGCTCGAGCTCGGCCCACACCGGGCCGAGCTCGGCCTCTCGGTTGTACTGCAGCGGCGACCACCCCACATTGAGCACGTAGCCGCCCACGGCCGGCATCGGCACGTCGTCACGCCGGTGGCTGTGGCGGCGGGTCTGGTAGGCCACGCGCAGGTACACGCCGAGCTCCGCGCCGGTGCTGCCGTCGCTGGTGGCGTGCCGCCCCAGCGCCGGCCCGCCGACCAGGCCAGGGCCGAAGTACAGCTCGTGCTCGCCGGGATCGGTCGGCTCGACGTAGAGGTCGGGAGAGCCATCCTCGCGGGCCGGCGGCGCCAGCACCACGACGCCCGGCGCGTTGGTCGGCGCCGTGTAGCGCAGCCCGGTGCAGGCCGACGTGGTCGCGCCCAGGGCGACCAGCGCCGCGACCACGCGCCGGCTCACCAGCCACCTCGGGTGACCGGGGCCCACCGGCCGTCGACGAAGTCGTGGTGAGCCGCGACGGTCCAGCGGGTCGCGGGCGCGCCGTCGACCACCAGCTCAAACTCGAACCGGCCGCGGCGCCGCCCCGCGTTCCACGCCGCGTCGTTGTCGAACGGAAACGGCAGCCACAGGTACACCAGCGACCGGCCCGGCAGCGTCTGCGCCGGGGGGAGCTCGGCGCTGACGCGCTGGCCGTCGAGGACGAGCTCGGCGCGGGTCACCTGGACCGCGCAGGTGCGGTGGGACCGCAACGCCAGCGTCACCCCGACCCCGGCCTTGCCCGACACCCGCACCAGCGCCTCGCCGTCGACGCACCCGGCGGTGCCGGTGGCCCGCTCGTCGAACGACCACCGCGGGTAGGCCCGGCTCGGCCCGCCGCACCCGGCGACCACCGCCACGATCACCAGCATCAGCGCGCGCACGGGGCAATAACGCCGGCTGCGCCGCGCGCTTACAGCGCCCCGGCGGCCGCGCCCCGGCCGAGGCCCGCGGTCATCCGCGCCGGATCATCGGTCATGACGCCGTCGGCGCCCAGCGCGATGAGCCGCCGAGCCTCGGCCGGATCGTCGACGGTCCAGTAGTCGACCCGCAGGCCCAGGTCGTGGCAGCGGTCGATGAACCCGCGCCGATCGAACCGGAGCGGGCCGGCCCGCAGCGGCACCTGGGCCGCGGTGGCGATGAACGGCAGGTTGCGGATGACGGCCCGCGGCAGCGCGAGGAACGCCGCCACCTCGGACTGGGCCAGCGCGGTCTCACCGCCGTAGCCGCGGCGACGGATCGCCAGCAACGTGCGGGCCCGGAAGCTGGCCAGGGTCACCCGGTCCTCGGCCCGCAGCCGCCGCAGCAGCGCCAGGAGCGGGGCCACCATCGGTGGGTCCCACTGCTTCACGTCGACGTTGAGCCGCACCGAGCCGAAGGTGACCAACACCTCCTCGAAGCTGGGTGCGACGATGCCCCGCCCGGCGTGGGGGCGGGTGCCGTCGGCGGCCTGGTAGCCCCAGCCGGCGTCGAGGGCCTGGGCGTCGCGCAGGTCGAGCGCCCGCCACGCCACCTGGTGGCCGGTCATCCGCGCCGCGCTGGGATCGTGGGACACCAGCGGGTGGCCGTCGCGGGTCAGGTGGACGTCGAGCTCCAGCGCGTCGACGCCCAGGTCGACCGCGCGCTGGAACGCCGGCAGGGTGTTCTCGGGCAGCTCGGCCGGGCAGCCGCGGTGAGCGTAGAGCCGGAAGTCGTGCGACACGCGGCGCCGATGGTCGCACAGGTTGGCGTCGCCCGCGTATGATGCGCGGCCATGTGCGAGCTGCTCGGGATGGAGTGCAATGTCCCGACCGACATCGTGTTCTCGTTCGCCGGGCTGGCGGCCCGCGGCGGGCGCCGTGGTCCGCACGCCGACGGCTGGGGCCTGGCGCTGTACGACGGCAAGGCGGCCCGGCTGTTCCTCGAGCCGGCCGCGGCGGCCGACTCGCCGCTGGCCAGGTTCGTCCGCCAGCATCCGATCAAGACCCTCCTGGCCATCGCCCACGTGCGCCAGAAGACCCGCGGCCCGGTCAGCCTGGTCAACACCCACCCGTTCGTGCGCGAGCTGTGGGGGCGCCAGTTCGTGTTCGCCCACAACGGGACCGTGAAGCACGTGCGTCGCCTGACGCTCGGGAGGTTCCAGCCGATCGGCACCACCGACAGCGAGTACGCGTTCTGCGCGCTGCTCGGCGCGGTGGCCCACGACTTCGACGGCTACCCCCGATCGCCGACCGCGCTGGCCGAGGCCATCGCCGGCCACGGCGCGCGCATCGGCGCCGGCGGCACCTTCAACTTCCTGCTCGGCGATGGCCAGCAGCTGGTGGCCCGGTGCTCGACCAAGCTCCACTACCTCATCCGCCAGGCGCCGTTCGCGCGCGCCACCTTGGCCGACGAGGACGTCACCGTCGATTTCGCGGCCGTCACCACCCCCAAGGACCGCGTCGCCGTGGTGGCCACGATGCCGCTCACCGTCGACGAGGCCTGGACCGCCGCCAGCCCCGGCACCACCTGGTTGTTCCGGCGCGGCCGCCTGGCCGCGACGTTCACCTCCTGAAAGATCCGGACCTGCGATGGAACAAATCCGCCCCGGCGTCGTCCTACCCACCATGACCCGCGTCGTCGCCGCAGCCGCGGCTGTGTTGCTGTGCGCGCCGGTGGCCGCGTCGGCCGAGGTGACCATCGTCAAGGGCGGCCCCAGCGCCGCCGGACGCGGCCTGGCCGAGGGTGCCCTGGGCGAGGCCGCGCGGGCGATGGCGGTGTGCTGGCGGGCGCCGACCACCGGGCCGGTGCGGGTGGCGGTCGCCGTCGGCAAGGATGGCGCTGTCACCGCGTCGGCGGTGACCCGCGGGCCGGCGGCGCAGTGCGCGGCCGGCATCCTGGCGGTGTGGACCATCGGCGGCGGTCCGTGGAAGGGCGAGGTCGACGTCGGCGTCGGCGAGCCGGCCGCTCCGGATCTGGCGACGGCGATCCAGCAGCAGCTGCTCGCCGCCAGCGGCCCCATCAAGGCCTGCCAGGCGCAGGCGCCGGGCAAGGCCGGGCCGGCCCAGATCAAGATGAAGATCTCCCCCGACGGCAGCATCGGCGGGATCGTGGTCGCGTCGAAGCTCGGGGCGGGCCTCGACGGCTGCGTGGCGCGCGCGGTCGCGGCCATCCGGCTCAAGCCAACCGGGGCGATCGGCGCGGTCAACTACCAGCTGGCGGTCGCGTTCTCGGGCGCGGCGGTCGCGGCGGCCCCGCCTGCCGGTGGTGGCGCCACCGCGGCGCCCGCTGCCCAGGGCAGCGTCAGCGGGCCGCTGGCGCCGGGGCAGCTCGAGGCGTCGGTCGCGGCGGCCCGCGCCAAGCTGGTCGCGTGCGGCAAGGGCAAGGCGACCGGCAGCCAGGCGGTGGTGCGGTTCACCGTGCGCGCCGACGGCACCGTGAAGAACGTGGTGCTCAAGACACCCAGCGGGGTAGGTGCCGTGGATACCTGCCTCCAGCAGGTCGTTGGTACCCTGACCTTTCCTGCGACGACCGGCGAGAGCAAGGTCGTCTTGCCCGTCGGGTTCTGACCGGCGCCGCGGCCCAGGTTGAAGCATTCGCCGCCGGCGGCGTCTGACCCGGGGCACGCTTAACCTGTCCGTGTCACCGCGCGTCTACGCCCCGGGTGTGCGTCAGCGTCACGCTCGTCGCTGGGCGACGCCACCGAACGCCACGATGTCGACGACCTGGCCGCGACCGCGCGGTGGCACGACGACTGCTACACTGGAGCAACCATGCAGACCCGAAGCCTCCTGACCCGACTCCTCCTGGGCGCGGCCTTGGCCACCTCGCTCTCCGCATGCACGGTCCGCGGTCACGCCTGGGTCTCGACCCCAGGCGTCGTCGTGGTCGAGGAGCGGCCCCCGCCGCCACGCCGCGAGGTGGTGGTGGTGCGGCCCGGCTACATCTGGGTCGACGGCCACTGGGACCGCCGCGGCAACCGCTGGCTGTGGGTCGATGGCCACCACGAGCGCGCTCGCGCCAACGCCCAGTGGGTCCCAGGTCGCTGGGAGGCCCGCGGCCGCGGCCACGTCTGGATCAAGGGGACCTGGAAGTCCCACGACGACCGCGGTCGCCGAGAGAACCGCGGCCGCGCGCGCGTGCAAGACCACCGCTAGCCCGCAGGACCTCGCGACGGGTCATCCCGCCCGGGTGATCGACGTCGCGCCGCGCACGTCGTCGTGCGCCGGGGCTACCGGGGGCGGTGCGCCTACGAGTACCATCCGCACACGCACCGGGCGCGGGGCTCCGGCGGCGCAGTCGCGGAGTCTCCATGCGTGCTCGTTGGGTTGCGATCTGGTTTGTCGCCGGGGTGACGCTCCTTGCCTGGGGCCGGTCGTCGGCCCGCGCGGGCACCCTGTCCCCGGCGACGGATTTCTTCGACTTCGACCTGGTGTCGGTGGCGAGCGGCCCGTCGGCGGCGCACCCGTTCGTGCTGACCAACGGAGGTGGCCCCACGACGATCACGGCGATCACGCCGGCTGCTGGCTGCAGCGAGTTCTCGTTCACGACGACGCCAGCGCTGCCGGCGACGCTCGCGAACGGCGAGACCCTGACGGTCAACGTCACCTACGACCCGAGCGATCGCACCGCCGACAGCTGCGTGCTCACCCCGGTCGGTCCGTCCAGTGGCGGGGTGATGACGGTGATCGGCGATGGCACGGCGGCCAACCTGGCGATCACGCCGGTGACATCGACCGCTTTCGGCGACGTGCGCTGGAACACCCTCACGACGGCGACGCGTGACGTCACGATCACCAACACTGGCGAGGAGGCCGCCAACGTCAGCGTGGCCTTCGCGCCGGCGGGCCAGGGCTTCACCGCGTCGTCGACGTCGTTCACCCTGCCGGCCATCGCCGGCTCGACGGTGATCACCGTGACGTTCGACCCGGCCGGCCCCGGTGCCAAGGCGACGAGCATGTCGGCCAGCGCGGCCAACGCGGCGACCCCGACGGCCAACCTGACGGGCAACGGCGTGGCGTCGAACCAGGGGTTCAGCTCCGGCACCTACAACTTCGGCTCGACGCCGCGAGGCACCGGGATCGCAGGGGCGGTCACGGTGACCAACACCGGGGCGGCGGCGACGGCGTCGCTGAACATCAGCGGCGTCGCCATCACCGGCGCCCAGGCGACCGACTTCGTGTTGACCGACGCCGGCTGCACCGCCCAGACCTGCGGCGCCGCGACGGTCGCGATCGGCGGGACCCGCGCCTACAACGTCACGTGCACGCCGTCGGCGGCCGGCACCCGCACCGCGACGCTATCCGTGACCAGCGATGACCCCACCAGCGGTGGGGCCAGCTCGACCAAACCCACCACCATCTCGTGCACCGGCGTGCCGCCCACCCTGACGGTCAACCCGACGGCGGTGAACTTCCCGGGCAACACCCGGGTCGGCTCGCCGGCGCCGCCGGCGACGGTGACCATCTCGAACGCGGCCGGGGCCGCGCCGCTGACCTACGCGGTGGTGACCTCGTCGGCGGTGGAGTTCCCGCTGGTGTGTCTGACCCACGCGGGCTGCGCGGGCATGGTGGCCGCCGGCGGTAGCGCGACCATCACGGTGGGCTTCGTGCCGCAGGTGGTCGGCGGCCGGTCGGGCTCGCTCACCGTCACGACCAACGATCCCGACCCGGGCGACGCGACCCGGGTCATCGCCGTCACCGGCACCGGCGCCGTGTCGACCCTGGCGGCGACCAGCCCGCTCGCCTTTGGCGACGTCGACATCAACACCGCCGGCGGGGTGACCCGCACGCTCGGGCTGCAGAACACCGGCGGCGTGTCGCTCAACGTGGGCGCCATGAGCATCACCGGCGACCCCGGCGCCACCTTCTCGTTCGCGTTCGGCGCGTGCACCAGCGGCCAGTCGTGCCCGGCCCTGGCCCCGATCAACCCCGGCAACACCACCACCATCACGCTGCGGTGTGATCCGTCGACGATCGGCGCCAAGACCGGGACGCTCAACATCCCCACCGACGACCCGGCCTCGCCCAACCGGACGGTGGCCCTGACCTGCAACGGCACCACGCCGGACCTGCAGATCGCCGGCGCGCCGCTGGCGGACTTCGGCCCCCAGCGCGTCGGTCAGCTGAGCTCGACGATTCGCACGTTCACCATCTCGAACCCCGTCGGGACGACGACCTCGCCGCTCACGTGGACGGTGGGCGTGCCGACCGGAGACTTCAGCCGGACCTGTTCGGTGGCGGCGTGCACCGGCACGATCAACCCCGGCGGCGCCACCGTGACCGTGACGGTGCGGTTCACGCCCACCGCCGTCGGCGTCCGGACCGGCAACATCGCGGTGACCTCGAACGACGTGTCGACGTCGACGGTGAACATCCCGCTCAGTGGGACCGGCATCGACGCCACGGTGTCCCTGGTCACGCCGACGCCGACCACCCCGCCCACGGTCGGCGGCGGCCTCACGTTCGCGGACACGCCGGTGACCTCGCCGGTGACCGCGTCGGCGATGCAGGCGATCACCATCCGGAACACCGGCACCGACACGCTGTCGGTGACCTCGGTGACCAAGGGCGGCGCGAACCCGGGTGACTTCGTGGTCACGGGCCCCATGTCGACCTCGATCACCTCGGGTGGCGCTGACGTCACCTGGAACGTGCAGTGCGCGCCGACGGCGCAGGGCACTCGCAGCGCCACGATCACCTTCAACAACGACAGCTCGAACGATGCATCGGTCGACGTGAGCGTCATCTGCTCGGCCACCCGCGGCCACCTGTTCGTCGTCAGCGCCACCCCGGTCGCGTATGCCAGCGGTCCCAACCAGATCGACTTCGGCGACACGTTCCTGATGCAGTCGAAGGTGACCACGGTGACGCTGCGCAACGACGGCAACCGCGCCGTCACCGTCAGCGCGCTGGCCTTCGCCAGCGCCACGCAGGGCTTCACCTTCGTGCCCCCGATGGTGACGTTGCCGGCGGTGGTGATGCCCAACACCGACCTGGCCCTGGGCATCCAGTTCCTGCCGACCCTGACCACCCAGGGCACCACCACGGTCAACCTGACCACCGACTGGAACCCGGTCGCCTTCAGCGTGACCGGCAACGGCCAGGACAGCGGCGTGGTCTACACCCGGGCCACGGCGGGCGTGTGCGACACGAACTCGATCACCAGCTTCAACTTCATGCAGGTGGTGTGGAACGCGACCGCGACCCAGCAGTTCTGCATCAAGAACATCGCCGGGGCGCCCGCCACCATCAACTCGTCGGTGCTGGCCAGCCCCGGGGTCAACTTCACGGTCACCGGGCTGCCGCCGAACGGCACGGTGCTCGGCAGCGGGCAGTTCCGGACCTTCACTGTCACCGCCGATCCCAACGACACCATGCTGGGCACGTTCACCACCACGGTGACGTCGACCACCACGTTGCCGGCGCCCAACGACGTCAAGGTGCTGACCCTGTCGGTGACCTCGACCGGCCCGGGCCTCACCCTGGCCCCGGGCGCGACCCTGGACTTCGGCGGCGTCGACGTCGATCTGGTCGGCGGCAAGACCCTGCCCCTCACCATCACCAACTCCGGCAACGCGCCGCTCGACCTGACCGGCGCCAGCGGCCTGTCGGGTTCGTTCACCATCGCCGGCGGCGGGGCGGCCACCTTGGCCCCCGGGGCGATGGCCACGGTGATGGTCACCTACGACCCGTCGGTCGAGCGGGTGTCGCCGACGCCGGAGTCGCAGACCATGGTGGTGAACGCGGTCGGCTACTTCGACGCCAGCGGCGTGCGGCAGGCCATGGGCCAGCAGGTCATCGTCACCGGCTACGGCATCGACCAGCACGTCGACGTCACCGCCGATGGCGCGTTCGGCGACGTCTACCGCAACCCGCGGGCCGACGACCCCCGCGCCAGCCGGCAGATCCAGGTGTGCAACACCGGCGAGGCGCCGCTCAACGTGACGATGATCAGCGATCCGGCGGCGCCGTTCGACGTGCTGGGCGGGTCGTCGCTCAACGTGGCCGGCGTCAGCGCCCCCGGCGCGGCGCCGGTGTGCCAGGCGGTGACCGTCGAGTTCCGCCCGGCCGACGAGGCCTACCAGAGCTACTCCAGCAGCCTGACCCTGATGAATGACGACGACGGCAACCCGATGGTGGTCGTCGACGTGTCCGGTCGCTCGGTGCCGCGCCCGGTGACCGTCCCCGCGACCCTGACTGGCCCCCCCGGCCGGCAGCTGGCGGTGGGCGTGCCGGTCAAGCTGAGCGAGCTGCTCGACGACGGCCAGCCCGGCCTCGACGCGCTGACCGCCACCAACGCCGCGACGCCGGCCGAGCCGTTCGACATCGAGGTCCGCCCCGGCGCCAACCTGGCGGTGATCGGCGCCGCCGCGCGCACCCTGGGCAACGGCGCCACCGAGGTCTACGACCTGACCATCACCGCCGACACCGCTGGCCCGCACACGTACATGGTCGACGTCTACCTCGACGGCGACGTGTTCCCCCACGTCCAGATCCCGATCACCGTCGAGGCTTTCGACGTGCCGGCCCGCGACCTCTATGGATGTGCCGCCGGCCGGGGTGGCGCGTCGTGGCCGATGGGGTTGGTCGCAGCGGTGCTGGTGGCGCGTCGTCGGCGCCGGGTCACAGCCGGGCGCGGGCCGCGATCGTCGGCGTGAAGATCAGCGGGTGGATGTCGGGCTGGCCGCTCGGGTAGTACTCGACGGCCGCTTCGAGGCGCAGGCCGAGGCGAGCGGTGCGCCAGTACTCGAGCCCGGCCGCCACGCGGGCGCCGACCAGCGTCCGCGCGACCTCGCGCGGCAGGACCATCGTCGGCCGGTCTGCCCGATAGAACGCCACCACACCGCCGACGCTGACCGTCGGTCGCAGGCGACCGGTCGACACCGCGCCGGTGGCGGACACCAGGAGCGCGTTGTTGCCGCCGACCAGTCCGCCGAGGTCGAGCGTGAGCCGGGGATGCGCGGCGATCGCGATCGCGATCAGCGCGGCGGCCCCCGGCGTCGACGGGTCGACCACGAGGCCGACCGTGGCGCCGAACCGGCCGGGCCGGCCCGCCGCTACGTCGGGGCGTTCGGGGCGTTCGGGCGCCGGCAGGCGCGCCGCGACAGGCGCGACCGTGATGACGGGTGGCGGCGGCGGTGGCGGCGGCGGTTCGTCGATCAGGCGGAGCGGGACCGCCTGCTCGGCGCCGGCAGCGATCGCCACCGCGACCTCGACGACCACGGTGGCGCCGCCGCCCCGCGCACGCACGCGGCGTGCGCCGGGCAAGACGTGCAAGGTCCGGCTCGGCGGCAGCAGCCGCCACGGCTCGTCGTCGACCGCGACCTCGACGGGGGCCGCCGCCATCGTCTCCGGCTCGAGCACCAGCCGGCCCAGCGACCGATCGACTTGGGCCAGCTCGGCCGTGGCGCGGGCGACGATCTCGGGCGCAGCGGTAGGATCGTCGATCGAGCGCTGGAGCGCCTCGGCCGCGTCCACCAGGCGGCCCAGCTCGCGCAAGGTGATGCCGATGTTGACGAGGATGATCGGATCCGGGTACTCGCGGAACGCATCCTCGAACAGCGACAGCGCGTCGGCCTTGCGACCGGCGCCCGACAGCCGATTTCCCTCGGACACCAGCGCGCGCGCCCGCAGCTTGGCGGGCGGGTCTGCGGTCGGTGCCGCCCCGGGTGGTGTTGGCTGGGCCGACGCTGGGGCCGCGCCGGCGGCGATGGCGACCAGCGCGAGGGCGAACGTGGCGCGGACAGTCATGGGATCTCCAGGAGCCCGCCCGACGGCGGCGGTGCGGGGCGGGGCCGGGGCCGGGGCCGGGTCGGCGCCGCGTCGATCGCCGCGTCGGCCGCTGGCGCGTCAGGTCCGGCGTCGACCAAGACCGCCGCGGCATCGACGCCAGCGTCGACCACGCCAGCGTCGGGTCCCGTCGGCGCCGCAGCCGGCTGGGCTGCGGTGGTGGCAGCGGGCGCGGCGCCCGACCCACCGCCGAGAAGCGCCACCGCGGCGACGACACCGCCGCCCGCGAGCAGCGTCGCCGCGGCGATCCGGCCCCAGCGGCGCGGGCGCGCGTGGAGGCTGCGCGCCACGGCCGCGGCGCCGCCGAGCGTCGTCGTCGCGTGGATCTCGCCGGTGGTGCCGACGGCGATCAGGTGGTGGCTGCCGGTCGACTTGACGCCACCGCGCGCGCCCAAGAGCCGCACCAGATCGGCGGTGGTCTGGACCCGCTCCTCGGGCCGCTTGGCCAGGAGCCACGCGACGATCTGATCGGCGTCGTTCGACGCGCCCGGGGCGAACGTGCGCAGCTGGGGCGCCGGCAGGTACTGGTGGGCGCCGATGACCTCGCCAGCGCCGTGGCCGACGAACGGCGGGCGGCCAGCCAGCATCTCGAACAGCACGCAGCCCAGGGAGTACAAGTCGGCCCGGGCGTCCACCCGGCCTGCCCCGGAGCACTGCTCGGGCGACATGTACGACGGCGTGCCCAGGACCGCGCCGGTGCGCGTCTGCGACCAGTCGCCGCCCGCGCCGTCGGTCAGCTTGGCGATGCCGAAGTCGAGCAGCTTGACGCGCTCGCCGGTGGCCGCCTCGGGGTCGGGCACCAGGTAGACGTTGTCGGGCTTGATGTCGCGGTGGATGATGCCGGCGGCGTGCGCGGCGCCCAGCGCGCTGGCGATGCCGCGCGCGATCGCGAACGCCTCGGTCTCGAGCAGCTGCCCGCGCGAAGCGATCCGCGCCGCCAGCGACTCACCGTGGAGGAACTCCATCACGATGTACGCGTTGCCGTCGGGCAGGTAGCCGAAGTCGAACACCTCGACGATGCCCGGGTGGTGGATCGCGGTGGCCGCGCGGGCCTCGTTGAAGAACCGGTTCACCACCTCGCGGTCCTTGGCGTAGGCAGCGTTGAGCACCTTGATCGCGGCCGGCCGTCCGATCAGCGTGTGCTCGGCCCGGTACACGTCGCCCATGCCCCCGCTGCCCAGGACGCCCGTCACCCGATAGCTGCCCATGAGCGTCCCGATCATCCGCGTGGCGACGGTACCTCGATTTCGTCCGCCCGAGACAGCCGACGGCCGCCGCCGCGCCCGCGTGCGCGCTCGGTCACGTCGGGCCGATCGGTGGCGACCCTCACCCCAGGTCGGGCCCGTGGCCGCCGCCCGTCTCGCGCCGCGCGAGCGAGCAGGCTGCCGTGGCGCCCGGGACCACGTGTCCCCGGCAAGGCGCCAGGCGGTTTGGTTCTGGCGGCTTGTGTGATTTCGGGACGGGAGCCTTGCATCGCCGGCCGGGAATGAATATTCATTCTGCAAGGCCGTCCGATGTCACTCCCTACCGCCCTCGCCGATCGAGCCGCGCCCCGCGCCGGGGTAGCCGAGAAGCGCGAGGCCATCCTCGACGCGGCGCTCGAGCTGTTCGTCGAGCGCGGCTTCCACGGCACCGCGGTGCCAGAGATCGCCGCCCGGGCCGGCGTCGGCGCGGGCACCATCTACCGCCACTTCGTGTCGAAGGAGGCGGTGGTCAACGAGCTGTACCGTCGCCACAAGCAGCTCCTGACCGGGCGGGTGCTGCGCGACTTCCCCGTCGACGCGCCGGCCCGTGAGCAGTTCCGCGCGCTGTGGCTGCGGATGGCCGCCTACGTCGCCGCCGAGCCCCGCGGCTTCGCGTTCCTCGAGCTCCACAACCACGCCTCGTACCTCGACGACGACAGCCGGGCGATCGAGGCGCGCATCCGCGACTTCGGCATCGGCTTTCTCACCGCGGCGCAGCGCAAGGGCGAGGTCCGCCAGGCGCCGGCGATGGTCCTCATCGGCATCGTCATGGGCGCGTTCACCGGCCTGGTCCGCTACGCCGCCGAGTGCGGCGGGGCGCTGGATGACACCGCCTGGCGCACCGCCGAGCAGTGCGTCTGGGAAGCCATCCGCAGCTAGCTCCCGGCGATGGCGGTAACCATCCGTCATCGCTCTTGATCCTCACATCGTAGAATGAACATTCATTCCAAAACGCCGTACCGCCCCAGGAGATCCAGCATGTCCACCTCGTCTGCTCAGTCGCTGTCGCCGCTCGCTCGCCAGGTCGTCCTCATCACCGGCGCCACCTCCGGCATCGGCCGCACCACCGCGCTCCACCTCGCGGCCGCCGGCTACCGGGTCATCGCCACCGGGCGCCGCGTCGCCGAGCTCGACGCCCTGCGCGCCGAGGCGCCGGCGACCTTGTCGACCGCGGTGCTCGACGTGACCTCGGCCGCCTCGATCGAGGCGGCGGTGGCCGAGGTCGATCGCCAGACCGACGGCCACGGCGTCGACGTGCTGATCAACAACGCCGGCTTCGGCCTGGCCGGGCCGGTCACCGAGATCAGCGACGCCGAGCTGCGCCGCCAGTACGACACCAACGTGTTCGGCCTGATGGCGGTGACCCGGGCGCTGGTGCCGGCGATGCGCGCGCGCGGGCGCGGGCGCATCGTCAACGTGTCGAGCATGGGCGGCAAGATGACGCTGCCGTTCATGGGCGCGTACAACTCGACCAAGTACGCGCTGGAGTCGCTGTCGGACGCGCTGCGGTACGAGCTGCGCGCGTTCGGCATCGACGTGGTGCTGATCGAGCCCGGCGCCATCCACACCAAGTTCAGCGACACCGCGCTGGGGCCGGTGCAGCAGTACCAGCACACCGCCTACGCGCCGGCCATCGCCCGCGCCGATCAGCTGCGCCAGCGCCTGGAGCGCACCGCGGTGGGGCCCGAGGTGGTGGCCCGCGCGATCCACAAGGCCATCCGCCGGCGGCGGCCCGCGGCCCGCTACGTCGCGCCGTGGTACGGCCGCATCATGCTCGGCCTGCTGGCGATCACGCCGACCCGGCTGACCGACGCGGCGTTCCGGCGCCTGAGCTACCTGTCGCCCAGCCAGCTGCGGCGGCCCGACGCGCTGGCCCCGGCCAAGAGCTGACTCACGTCCGGCGGGTCGCCAGCTCGTCGATCAACGCCAGCAGCTGCTCGACCGGCACCGGCTTCTCGACCAGCCGGCCCCCCTTGGCGCGGACCAGATCGCGGATCGGGTTGGTCACCCCGGCGGTCATGAGCACTAGCCGCGCCACCAGCTCGGGCCGCTCGCGCCGCAGCCGCTCGAGCAGGGCCATCCCGTCGGTGCCCGGCATCATGACGTCGCACAGGATGACGTCGAAGTCTTGCTCGATGAGCCGGGCCATCGCCGTCGACGCCTCGTTGATCACGGTGACGTCGTGGTGGCCGCGCAGCTGGCGACGCATGGCGCTGGTGAGCGGCACCTCGTCGTCGATGATCAGCACCCGGGCTCGCCGGGCCGCGCCGGCCCGCGCCTGTGGGCGCACCGGCAACGACACCACGAACTCGCTGCCGGCGTCGGGGTGGCTGCGGACCGCGACCCGGCCGCCGACGCGCTCGGCCACCGCGCGCACCGTGGCCAGGCCCAGCCCGCTCGAGCCCAGCCGCAGCTGGGTGGTGTAGAACGGCTCGAAGATGCGGCCGCGTTGGTCGGGCGCCAGGCCCGGGCCGGTGTCGGTCACCGTCAGCTCGACCCGATCGTCGACGGTGGTCAGCCGCATGCGGATCTCGTGGTCGGCCGGGCCGGGCGGCAGCGCCTCGGCGGCGTTGACCAGCAGGTTGATGACCACCTCGAGCAGCTTGCGCGGGTCGGCGTCGACCGGCGGCACCGGGGCCAGCTCGACCGTCACCCGGGCCCGGTGGCGGAGCTGGCTGCCGAGCAGCTCGTGGGCCTGGCGGCACACCGCTGCCAGGTCGACCGGCTCGAGCCGATCGGGCTCCGGCCGGGCGTACGACCGCAGCGCGTGGACGATCGCCACGATGCGCTCGACCCCGCGGATGTTGTCGTCGACCATCTCGATCATCTCGTCGAGGGCCGGCGCGTAGGGGTTGGGGGTGCCGTCGCCGACGGCGTCGTCGACCAGGGTCCGGTGCAGCTCGCGCAGGTGATCGCGGCTGGTGCGCAGGTTCATCAGCACGTAGGCCGCGGGGTTGTTGACCTCGTGGGCCACGCCGGCCGCCAGGGTGGCGATCGCCGCCAGCCGATCGACCTCGCTGTACCGCTGCCGCAGCTCGCGGGCCCGGCCGCGGGCGATGGCCGACTCGATGGTTCGGCGGACGATGGCCGGGACCAGGTGGTCGAAGGTCAGGAAGTCGTCGGCGCCGGCCGCCAGCCAGTGATCGGCGGCCTGGTCGCCGCCGGCGCGGCCGATCGCGATCACCGGTGGGTGGATGCGCTCCTCGAGCAGGCGGTCGAGCACCTCGTCGGCGCCGGCCGCCGATGCGTCGAGGATGATGGCGTGGGGCACCGCGTGGGCCAGCGCCTCGATCAGGGTGTCGGGCTCGACCGGCCAGCTGCTGGTGCGGAATCCTACGCTGCGCAGCACGACCTCGATGGCGGTCCCCGGCGGCGCCACCAGCGCCACCCGCACCGCGTCGCGGGCGCCGCCGCGGGCGCGATCGACCGCGGTCAGGCCGCTGGTGGTGCCGGAGGCGACCGACTCGACCACCGCGCCGCCGTCGCCGTGCTCAGGGGCGAACGTCATCGGCGGCATGCCTTGGTGTCGACCACGCCCTGACGGTACCAGCTGGAGCCCTCGACGCGCCATCACCCCAGAGGTAGGGTCGTCGGCACGCATGCCCGTCGCCACGCCCTACCTCGACCACGTCGCGTCACTCGTCTCCGGTTACCGCCAGCTGCTGGGCCCGCACCAGCTCGACGCCATCGTGGTCGGCTCGGGCCAGGCCGCGCGTCGCAGCCAGTTCGATGACCAGTTCTGGCCGCACGTGGTGACGCCGGCGTTCGCGCACTGGCTGCCGCTGCCGGCCCCCGACGCGTTCGTGATCGTCACCGACGCCGGCCCGCCGCGGCTGGTGCGGGTGGTCCACGCCGATTTCTGGGACTCCGCGCCGGTGGCCGAGGTCGACGACTTCTGGGACGGGTTCGCCGTCGAGGAGGTGGCGTCGGTGGCCGACGCGGTGGCGCGCTTCCCGCGCGGCCGGGTGGCGCTCATCGGCGAGCGCGTGCCCGCGGTGCCCGGCGCCGAGGTCAACCCGCCGGCGCTGGTCGCGGCGGTCGAGGCGCTGCGCACGCGCAAGTCGGCCTACGAGGTCGCGTGCCTGCGCGAGGCCAGCGCCCGCGCCGTGGCCGGCCACCGCCACGTCGAGCAGCTGTTCGAGCGGTTCGAGGTCAGCGAGCTGGCCACGCACCTGGCGTACCTGGCCGCTAGCGGGCAGTCCGAGCGCGACATCCCGTACCAGAACATCGTCGCCCGCGGCCGCCACGCCGCGGTGCTGCACCACGTGCTCTACGATCAGCGCCTGCCCAACGACGGCCGGCCCGGGCCGCTGTCGGTCGACTCGCTGCTCATCGACGCCGGCGCCCGCTACCTCGGCTACTGCGCCGACATCACCCGCACCTGGATCCGCGGCGACGCCCCCGGCGCCAACCTGTTCCGGAGGCTGCGCGACGGCCTCGATCAGCTGCAGCAGCGGGTGTGCGCGGCGGTCAAGGTCGGCATGGCCTACGAGACGCTGCACGATCACGCCCACGACCTGCTGGCGGTGCTGCTCATCGACCTCGAGATCGGCCAGGGCGGCGCCGACGACCTCGTCGAGCGCGGCGTCACCCGCGCCCTGTTCCCGCACGGGCTGGGCCACTCCCTGGGCATCCAGGTCCACGACGTCGGCCTGCGGCTGACCCCGCCCCGCGCGGACAACCCGTTCCTCCGCAACACCAGCACCATCGAGCCGGGCCAGGTGTTCACCATCGAACCCGGCTGCTACGTCATCGACGCGCTGATCGATCCGCTGCGCGCCGACGACCGGCGCGGCCTGCTCGACTGGCACGCCATCGAGGCGCTGCGGCCGTTCGGCGGCATCCGCATCGAGGACAACCTGGTGGTCACCGCCACCGGCGTCGACAACCTCACCCGCGCCGCGTGGGCCGCGTGAGCGGCCGCCTGGGCGTGGTCGTGGCCGTGGCCCTCGGCCTCGGCGCCGGCTGCCAGCGCAAGGCCACCCCGCGGCCGGCCGCGGCCGACGCCGGGGCGGCGACCGACGCCGCCCCGGTGGCCCGCCTCCAGGAGCCGCCGCCGCTGCCGCTGGCGCCGATCCCAGCCGACGCCGAGACGGTGACCGGCGTCGCCCCGGCCCCGACCGCCGTGGTGCGGATCAAGCGGCTGGTGGCCGGCGCCGGGCCACGGCCGGGGCGCAACGATCTGGTGAGCGTGAACTTCACCGGCTGGCGCACCACCGGCGACACCTTCATCACCACCACCGCGCGCAAGCGGCCGGTGCAGAAGCACCTGTCGATGGTGGCGCCGGGGTTCGCCGCCGCGGTCGAGACCATGCAGGTCGGCGAGCGGGCCATGGTGTGGCTGCCTCCCGAGCTCGGCTACAACGGCCCGGCCCAGGGCGTGCCCGAGCCGACGGTCTACGCCATCGAGCTGGTGGCCTTCGAGCCGTCGCCGCCGGTGCCGGCCGACGTCGGTGCGCCGCCGGCCGCGGCCACCGCCACCGCGTCGGGGCTGCGGTCGCTGGTGCTCACGCCCGGGACCGGCGCGGCGCGGCCGCGACCGTGGGACGAGGTCACCTACCATTACACCGCGTGGGACGCGACCGGCCGGATGTTCGACTCCTCGGTGGTGCGCCATCGCCCGACCACGACGATGGGCTTCCGCGAGTGGCGCGGCGTCGAGGAGGCGCTCGGGTTGATGGTGGTGGGTGAGCGGCGGCGGGCCTGGCTGCCGCCGGCGCTGGTCGATCACGCGCTGCCCGGCGTGCCCGCCGGCACGCTGTGCTACGAGCTCGAGCTGTTGGGCGTGAAGCCGCAGCCGGCCCCGCCGGCCGCGCCACCGCTGGCCGAGCTGACGACGCCACCGGCCACCGCCCGCGCCACGCCCGGCGGCGTGCGGTTCGAGCTGCTGGCGACCGGCAAGGGCACCGTCCATCCCGGCCGAGGCGACCGGGTCGAGGTGCGGTTCACCGGGTGGACCGCCGACGGCCGCCTGTTCGACAGCTCGATCCCGGGCGGCACGCCGATCGTCGCCACCGTCGACAAGTTCATCCCCGGGTGGATCGAAGCGCTGACCCAGATGGTCGCCGGCGATCGGGCCCGGGTGTGGGTGCCGGTCGAGCTGGCGTTCAACCACGAGCCCGGGCGACCGCCCGGGCCGCTGGTGTTCGAGCTGGAGCTGGTCGACGTGCTGCCGCCGCGGACGCCGGTGGTGACCGGCCCCAAGGTCCAGCTGACGCCGCCGAGCCCGACGCCGTGACCGCGACGGTGCCGGACGCGGCGCGCGCCGCGTGGGGGTGGGACGCGGCCGTCGAGGTGGCCGCGCTGACCGGCGGCCTGATCAACGCGACCTACGCCGTGCGGCGCGACGGTGCGCCGATCGCCGTCGTGCAGCGGCTGCACCCGATCTTCGCCGGCGAGGTCAACCTGGACCTCGAGCGAGTCACCGCCCACCTGGCGGCCCGCGGGCTGGTGACGCCGCGCCTGATCCGCACCACCGCCGGCGACGCCTGGCTGGTCGTGGACGGGCAGGTGTGGCGCGCGCTCACCTGGGTCGACGGCGTGGCCCACGCGCGCGTCCCGTCGCTGGACGTCGCCGCCGCTGGCGGCGAGCTGGTCGGGCGGTTCCACCGAGCCGTCGACGGCCTGGCCCACCGCTACGCGTTCGCGCGGGCCGGCGTCCACGACACGGCGGCGCACCTGGCCCGGCTGCGCGCGGCGGTCGCGGCGGCGCCCGGCCCGGCCGGGCCCGCGCTGGCCGAGGCGATCGAGCTGGGCCGGGCCATCCTCGACCGCGCCGCGCAGCTCGCGCCGCTGCCGTCGACCCCGCTGCGCCACTGCCACGGCGATCTCAAGATCTCGAACCTGTTGTTCACCGCGGCCGCGCCGGTCGCCGGCGTGTGCCTGGTCGACCTCGACACGCTCGGCCAGCAGACCCTGGCCTTCGAGCTGGGCGACGCGATGCGCTCGTGGTGCAACCCGCACGGCGAGGACGCCGGCGCGGTCGGCTTCGACCTCGGCATCTTCGCGGCGGCCATCGGCGGGTGGCGTCAGGTCATGGGCGCCCGGGTGGACGACGCCGAGCTGGCGTCGATCGTCGGCGGGCTCGAGACGGTGACCGTCGAGCTGGCGGCGCGGTTCGCCACCGACGTCTTCGAGGACCGCTACTTCGGGTGGGATCCGGCGCGGTTTCCATCGCGTCGGGCCCACAACCTGGTCCGGGCCCGGGGCCAGCTGGCCCTGGCCGACGCCATCGCCCACGGCCGCGCCGAGGCGCTGGCGATCGTCGTCGGCTGAGCCGGCGCCGACGGCGTCCGCGCGGCGCTGCGAGGTGCGGTCGCCGCGCTGCCGGGCGCTGTCAGCGCGTTCTCGGCTTCCGCGGTGCGCGATTTCAGCCAAGATACCGGGATGCTGTCTCCCCGCCTCGCGGTGGTGGTCCTCCTGGCCGCCAGCACCGCCACCGCCGCTCCGACGTCCGACCGCGCCCGCCGCAGCCACGCCGCTCCGGTCGAGGTGTTCGCCGCGGCGCGCGCCGGCCAACCGGTGCGCGCCAGCGTCGACGTGGCGTACCAGGCCGTGCCGGTCGGGCGCAGCCGGGCGTGGGCCGCGTTCACCGCCAGCGCGCCGGGCCTGCGCGAGGCCACCTGGGATCGCGCCACCGGCGTGCCGTCGCGCATTTGGGGCCGCGGCCTCGACGTGCCCGGCAGCGTCGCCGACCCCGCCGTCGCCGCCGCCGCGGCGTGGCGGGTGCTCGCCGCCAACCTCGCGCTGCTGGCGCCGGGCTCGACGGTGAGCGACTTCCAGCTGGTCGCCAACGACTTCGACGGCGATCAGCGCACCATCGGCCTGGTCCAGCGCCACGGCGGCCTGGCGGTCGTCGGCGGCCAGGTCAGCTTCCGCTTCAAGCGCGACCGGCTGTTCGTGATCGGCTCCGAGGCGCTGCCCGACGTGACCGTGGCGTGGCCGCGCCAGGCCAAGCTCGCCACCGAGGTCGCCGCGCTCGCCACCGCCGCCACCGTCGCCGACCTCGGGCTCGATCACGCCGCGGTGACCAGCCGGGTCGCCCCGGGGCTCGAGATCGTGCCGCTGGTCGGCGATGGCGGCGTCCTGGGCTACCGGGTGGCGACGGTGGTCGACGTCGACGGCGGCGCCGCCGGCGGCTGGCGGGTGTGGGCCGATCCCGCCACCGGCGCCCCGCTGGTCCGGCGGTCGACCACGCCGTCGGCGGTCGGCCAGATCCAGATCGACGCGGTCGAGCGCTACCCCGGGCGGGCCCGGCGCACCTACCCGGCGCCGTTGCTCACCGCGACCGTCGGCGCCGCCGCCGGCGAGACCGACGCCGCCGGCGGCGTCAGCTGGCCGGGCGCGGCCCCGGTTATGGTGCGGCTCACCGCCACCGGCTCGCAGATCAACATCGAGAACCGCGGCGGCGCGCTGGCCACCCTCGATGGCACCCTGGCCGCCGACGGGACGCTGGTGTGGCGGCCGGGCGACGATCGGGCGGTCGACGCCCAGGTGTCGGCGTTCGTCCACGCCGGCATCGTCCGGGCCTACGCCCGGCGCTTCGCGGCCGGCCTGCCGTTCCTCGACGAGCCGCTGCCGGTGCGGGTCAACATCGCCGACCAGTGCAACGCGTTCTCCGACGGCACCTCGATCAACTTCTTCGCCGCCAGCGACCGCTGCGAGAACACCGGCACCATCGCCGACGTGGTCTACCACGAGTACGGGCACTCGCTGCACAACCACGCGATCATCCCCGGCGTCGGCTACTTCGACGGCGCGTTCTCCGAGGGCCTGTCCGACTACCTGGCCGCCACCATCACCGACGACAGCGGCATGGGCCGCGGCTTCTTCCGGTCCGACTCGCCGCTGCGCGAGCTGGACCCGACCGATCGCGAGCACGTCTGGCCGCGCGACATCGACGAGATCCACTACACCGGCATCATCTTTGGCGGCGCCATGTGGGACCTGCGCAAGGGCCTGATCGCCGAGCTGGGCGACCACGACGCCGCGGTGCAGATCGCCGACCGCCTGTTCTACGCGGCGGTGCGCCGGGCCTCGAGCATCCCGGCCACGCTGATCGAGATCCTGGCCGCCGACGACGACGACGGCGACCTGACCAACGGCACGCCCCACGAGTGCACCATCCGCGCGGCGTTCGGGCGCCACGGCCTGCGCACCCTGGCCGGCGACGTCAGCGCGCCCGGCCTGGTGCCGGCGGCGGTCGAGGCGCCGCAGCCGGTGTGGCTCACGGTGACCGGCGCCGACACCCGGTGCGGCGACGACATCGTCGCGGTCAAGGCCGAGTGGCGCGGCCGCGACGGCGGTATCTCGGCCGGCAACGCCGAGGCCTCCCTCGACGGCGATCGCTACACCGCCATGCTGCCGCTGCCGACCGTCGGCAACGTCGTGCTGTACCGGTTCCGGGTCAAGTTCGCCGACGGCAGCGAGCAGGTGTACCCCGAGAACCGCGCCGACCAGTGGTACCAGCTGTACCACGGCGACGCGGTGCCGCTGTACTGCACCGACTTCGAGCGCAACCCGCTGACCGAGGGCTGGCGGGTCGGCGGCACCGACGCCAGCGCGTGGCAGTGGGGCATCCCCGGCGGCAGCCACGACGCCGGCGACCCGGGCCGGGCCTACTCCGGCACCCGCATCTTCGGCACCGGGCTGGCGTTCGCCGACGGCAGCTACCCGGCCGACGCCACCATGTGGGCCGAGACGCCGCGCATCGACGTCGGCACCTACTCCGACGTGCGCCTGCAGTTCCGGCGCTGGCTCCAGGTCGAGGACGGCTTCTACGACCAGGCCACCATCGAGGTCAACGGCGAGCAGGCCTGGGCCAACCTGTCGTCGCAGGGCGACACCAGCCACACCACCCACCACCAGGACCGGGCCTGGGTGTTCCAGGATCTGCCGCTCAGCTCGCGGATCTTCGACGGCTCGGTGGTGGTGCGGTGGTTGCTGAACACCGACGGCGGGCTGCAGCTGGGCGGCTGGCAGCTCGACGACGTGTGCGTGGTCGCCAACCCGGCGTCGGTGTGCGGCGACGGCGTCAAGTCGCCCTTCGAGCAGTGCGACCGCGGCGCCGCCAACGGCACCGGCCCGGACGCCTGCCGGCCCAGCTGCCGGCTGGCCCAGTGCGGCGACGGCATCGTCGACAGCCTCGAGGAGTGCGATGACGGCAACGAGGACGACTCCGACAGCTGCTCGTCGGTGTGCACCGTCATCGACCTGCCGCCGCCGGTCGACGACGGCACGTGCGCGGCCGGCGGTGGCGGCGGGCCCGGCGCAGCGGCCGGGTTGGGCCTGGGGCTGGCGCTGGTGGTCGCGCGCCGGCGCCGGCGCCGCTAGCGCTGGCCTGGGGCACGTCGCGCGCGGGCCGCGCGACGCTCTTGCCGGACCGCGCGGCGCTGGTCGCGCAGCTGGCGCAGGAACGCCTTGGCGTCGCGGCGCTCGGCGCCGGTGAGCCGGCCGTCACCGTCGCGGTCGAAGCGGCGCAGCAGGCGGGCCTTGACCGCGGGTGGCAACCGGCCGGCCAGGCCGGCGCGCGCGGCGCGGTCGGCGCGCGGACCGCGGGCGCCGGGGCCTTGGCCCTCGGTCGACCGGGCGTCGGGGCCGTGCGGAGCTGGTGGCCTGGCCGGGCCGGGCTGCGCCTCGGCCAGGCCGACCAGGGCACACAACGCGAAGGCGATGAACGATGGGGTGGGGCGGGGCATGCCGGACTGACCCGGCACCGCCCGGCGAGGTTAGGCGGCGGCGCGGCGGCGCGTCACTGGCACGGCGCGGTGAGCGGCCCCGGGGCGACCACCACCGGCGTGCCGGTGCGCAGGTAGGTGTCGAAGAAGCACGCGTACTGGTGCTTCACCGCGTCGAGCTGGCGGTACAGGTAGTGCGGGTCGACGATGCCGTCGCCCTCGTACTGCACCACCACCCGGGTGTAGTCGGCGCCGTCCGGCCCCCGGACGTTGCGCTGGACCGGGTACGGGGCCAGGCCATCGAGGCCGTCGAGCGCCAGCGCCGGCTGCATGCTCGGCCAGGTCTCGTCCCCCGCCTGGCGGTTGCCGTTGGCCAGCGCCGCCGCGTCGTACACCGGGATCGGGAAGTACACGTCGTCTTTGCCGACCGGCTCGTACACATGGTGGACCGGGTGGCCGGGCAGCGGGTAGCGGCCCAGGCGCGCCATCGCCGCGCCCGGCTCGGCGATCTCCCACGCGGTCCCCAGCGCCGCCAGCCCGGGGTGCATGAACGTCAGCTCGGTCTCCTCGGTCTGCAGCAGCGTCGCCAGCAAGCCGCGGGCGCCGCCGACGATGCCGGTCTGCAAGATCATCATGCTCCAGAACCCGCCGGCGCCGGTCGGCACCAGCACCGGCACCCGCGGCTCGACCGCGCCGTACAGGTTGGTGTACATGCCGCCCATCGACTGCCCGCCGGCCACCAGCTTGGCGCCGTCGAAGTGGTGCACGGTGGCGTCGGCGCCGCGGCACGGCGCGAGCACCGCGGCTGGGATCTGCAGGTCGAGCATGGCGTCGAGCAACAGCCTCTGCTCGTAGATGCCCTGCTGGAAGGTGCCGGGGAACGCGGTCAGGTTCTGCAGGTTCAGGTACGCATAGTCGGACGCGCCCGGGACCCGCTCCGGGTTGACCGGCAGCGCCGCCGACACCGCGGCGATGCCGTAGCGGGCCACCACGTAGCCCGGGCCCTCGCCGCGCACTGGCTCGCCGTCGGGCACCAGGGTCTTGCCCAGATCGACCAGCCCGCTCGAGACGCCGCCCGAGCCGTGGAAGAACTGGTACAGCGGCCAGCCGTCGGCCGGCATCGGGCCGGCCGGGATGGTGATCGTCACCGGCACCGTCGCGTCGCCCTGCTTGATGGGCGCGCCGCTGGCGTCGAACTGGATGTCACCGCCGCCGCCCAGGAACGGCGGCGTGCCGGTCTGGAACTGCGGCAGCGCGACCTCGCCGATCAGCTCGCAGTACGCGACCGCGGGGTCAGCGGTGTGCACGCCGCCGTCGGGGTTGACCCGCAGGTTGGTGATGACCGCGTCGTAGGTGGTGCGCACCTGCTCGCTGCGGGCGTACAGGAGCGCGGCCTGGTCGCCGGTGGTGAACACCGTCGCGGTCAGCACGTCGTCGGCCGGCACGCCGATCATGGTGAGCGTCGTCCACAGCGGGGCGTAGGCGGTGGCGGTGGCCGCGCCGCGCGCGCCGGTCGGCACCTTGCCGCTGGCCAGCGCGACGATGGCGGCCGGTCGGGCCCGGTCGGGGGCCGCGCTGGTCCGCACCACCGCCGCGTACGTCGTCGACGGGCGCAGCACGAAGCCCGGCCGCGGCGCCACCGCGAGCAGGTAGGGCACGGCGTAGCCGTCGGGGAACAGGCTCTGGGCCACCACCGGCACCAAGCGGCCGCGCTCGGGCGACGCCGGATCGACGTCCACCAACAAGATCGGCGACGCCGGATCAGCGGCGATCACGTCGGTCGCGCGGAAGGTCGGCAGCGCGTCGCGGAAGCGGAAGTACGCCACCGGCATGGTCGAGGCGCCGTGCTTGGCCTCGGACATCGCCACCAGCTCGCGGATGATGGCGGGGTTGCCCGGGCCGGGGAAGCCGGCGTAGGCCTGGGTGCCGTCGGCGTCGATCCGGACGTCGGAGGGGAACGGCGCGTCGAAGAACTGGGCGCCGGTCAGCTCGGCGTCGAGGTCGAACACCACCTCGGGATCTGCGGGCGGGCTGTCGTCGCTGCAGGCCGCGGTCGCGAAAAGCAGGCCCAGGAACACGGAACGAACGCGCATCCGTCGAGCAGACCGCGCGGCCGACGCACTGTCAATCGTCGCCGGTCGGCCCCGGCGGAGCCTGGGCCGGGCACAGCCGCCGCCACGCCGCGCGCAGCCGGTCGAAATCGAGGCCGCTCGCGGCGGGGTCGGCGTCGGCCGGGTCGGCGTGGAGCGCCTCGAGCAGCGCGGTCAGCGCGGCCAGGTCACCGCGGCGATGCCAGCGCGCGGCCAGGTCGGACACGTCGCCACCGTCGACCGCGGCGTGGTCCATGCGCGCCGGCTGCCAGCGGGCCCGGCCGCCGCAGCGCGGGCACGCCGCGAGGCCGGGCCACAGCACGCCGCACACGAAGCAATCGTCACAGATCGCGCCGTCGACGATGCCCTCCACGGCGATCAGCCCCCGGCCTGGTGCGTCGGCCGCGTCGTCACGCGCCGGTCGCTACTCGCCGCCGCCGCAGGGGTCGGCGCCGTCGCCGCACGGGTCACCGCCGCGGCTGCCGCCGCCTTCCCAGGTGTCCTCTTCTTCGCCGCCCTTGTACTGCATGCCGGCGCCGGTCGCCTCGCCCATGATCCCGTCGATGTTGGCCTTGATGGCGTCGAGCTGGGCCTGGGTGAAGTGTTGCTGGCAGGCGCCCATCTCATGATCGCTCGAGGCGCTGGTGGTGCAGGTCAGCGCCGCGTCCGACCACACGTCGGCGACGCACGTGCGGTACATCCCCGCGGTCATGTCCGGCACCTTGCCGGCCGCCGCGGTCTCCCCGGCCGCGGTCAGCGTCGCCGCCATCCACGTGCCCATGTGGTCGGTCGCCGCCGTGCAGCGCGACTCCTGGGTCGGGGCCTGGGGGCCGGCCTTCTGGGACCCGCCGCATCCCGCGCCGACCCCGATGAACATGGCGAACACGATTCCGAGCTTGGTCATCCAGTCGAGTCTGCCACAGCCTCGGGCCGGCGCCGCGGCGGCGACGCCGCACATTGCGCCACGCCTCCGCAGGTCACCCGCGGGTCACGTCACGCGGGCTTCTTGGGCTTGGCCTTGGCCCGCGGCTTCTTCTTGGGCGCGGCGGCGGCGGCCGCCTCGGCCTTCTGGGCCGCGCCGATGCGGCGGATGGCACGCAGCCGCATGGTGCGGTCGAGCTTGGGCTTGAAGTCGCCCGGCGCCGGCGGGTCGGGCACGATGCCGTTGCGGGCCAGCTCGTCCTCGCGCAGCAGCAGCGCCCGCAGCTTGTCGGGCGACGACATCGCGCGGAGCTTGGCGATGGTCTGCGGGTTGCGCAGGGCCCGGGCCAGGCGGCCCAAGATCGGCAGGTGCAGCCGGTCGTACTTGAGCCCCATCAGGAAGTAGAGGTACGTGTTGCGGCCGTCGGGCGCGCCGAACGGGATACCCTCCCACGACCGCCCGCACACCAAAAATGGGGTCAGGATCTTGCCCTTGTCCTTGGCGCGGGTGTGCAAGAAGGCGACGCCGCCCTCCATCGCCGTCGACGCCAACGACTCGCGCTCGACCACGTGGCCGACGAACCACGGCTTGTCGGTCAGCCAACCGTTGGCGTAGGCGCGGCCGGCCAGCTCCTCGATCACCGCCACCGCGGTGCGGGCCTTGAGGTCGATGATGATCGCCGAGTCCGGCAGCAGGTCCTCGAGCGGCAGCTTCATGCCGTCGGGGATCTCGGTGAAGTGCTCCTCGTCGCCCAGCAGCTCGCGCTCGAGCCAGGCGTCGACGTCCGACTTGTGGAACTGCCACGACCGCTCGCCGCCGACCGACGGCAGCTTCCCCGTGGTGACCAGCTTGTACACGGTCTTGTCGTCGAGGTGCAGATACGCCGCGAGCTCCGGCAGCGTCATCAGGCCTTCTTCGGACTTCTTGCCGCGCGCTGGCGCAGCCGGCTTCTTGATCATCTGGCGGGCAGTCTATCACCTCCCCGGGAGGCCGGGCGCGCCGCCTCGGCGGGGCCGGATGGCGCGGAAAGTCGCGGCCCGGCGGCGGGCCGACTAGAATACCGGCGTGGAGCTGCACCTCCCTCGCTGGTCTCTGCGCCGCGCCCGCCTGCTGGTCGGGTCGAAGCTCGCGCTGGTCGCCGGGCTGGTGGCGTTCGTGGGGCTGGCGTGGCTGGTCGAGGCGCTGCTCGGGCTCGACGCGCCGCTGCGCCTGGCGCCGCCACTGGCGCTGGTGGTGGCGGGCGTCCCGGCCAGCCTGTGGCTGGCGTTCTTCTACCTCCAGGACCGGCACGAGCCCGAGCCCATGCACTACGTGTTCGGCGTGTTCCTGCTGGGCAGCCTGGTGGCCGCGCCGCTGGCCGACTTCGCGATCTACCAGCTGGCGCCGCCGCAGCCGCTGGCGCAGTACGGGCTGCGCACGTTCTCCCTCGACCGGGTCGTGCACGCCACGCTGATCGTCGGGTTGGCCCAGGAGCTGTGCAAGTACGTCGCCGTCCGCTACACGATCTACACGTCGACCGAGTTCGACGAGCCGATGGACGGGGTGGTCTACATGATGGCGTGCGGGACCGGGGCGGCGGTGTGGATCAACTACCACCGGCTGCAGGGCCTGGGCGGCACCGTCTACCTGTCGACCGGCGCCGCCGAGGCGGTCATCACCACGCTGGCCCACGCCTCGTTCGCCGGGTTCCTGGGCTACGTCCTGGGTCGCGCCAAGTTCACCCGGCGCGGGCCGGTGTCGCGCGGCGTCTTGTTGTTCCTGGGGCTCCTGGGCGCCGCGGCGATCAACGGGCAGTTCACGCTGGTGGTCGAGTGGGTCACCACCCGCGGCCTGGCGACGCATCCGTGGAAGGCGCTGGGCTACGCCGCGGCGCTGGCGGCGGCGGTGTTCGGCGTGCTGATGCTGTTCGTGCGGCGGCTGCTCGCCACGTCGCCGTTCCGGCCGTCGGAGGAGTCGTGAGCGGCGCCGACGAGGACGCGGGCGCGGGCGGCGCGGGCGTCAGCGCGGGCGTCGGGGCTGGCGCCGGGGCTGGCGTCGACGCCGACGCCGGCTCTGACGCCGGCTCTGACGCCGACGCCGGCTCCGACGCCGGCTCCGACGCCGCCACCGGCGCCGACGCCGACGCGGCGACTGACGCCGAGGACGATCAGTCGCTGGCGGGGCGGGCGTGGCGGCGCGCACAGACCATCGGGCCGGCGGTCGCCGACGTCACGCGCCAGGTCGCCCACGCGCTGGGGCCGGCGTCGCCGTACCACCGCCACGACTTCATCGTGGTCGCGCTGGCGCTGGCGGTCGTGGCCGCGGCCGGCTTCGGCCATCGCCGCTTGATCCAGCCGCCGGTCGAGGTGTTCGAGACCCGCGGGCTCACCTTCGTGCGGCCGGCCACCTGGTTGGCGCCCGAGGAGGTCGCGCGCATCGCGCCGCGGCTGGTGAGCGCGCCGGCGCCGCGGCCCGGCCCTCGCGGCGAGCTGCCGTACCGGGTCGAGTACACCTCGTCGGTCGATCCCGATCTGCGCATGGAGGTGCGCATCGAGGACCGGCCGCCGTGGTCCAACGTGGTCGCCAGCCTCGAGCTCGATCGTCGGACCCGGTGGGGCGAGCTGTACGCGGCCGATCGCAGCGTGGTGCGCACGGTGGGGCGCCACAGCTGGCTGCGCACCAGCTTCCGCTACGCCTACGCGCCGGGGAAGGGCGACGAGCCGCGCATCGGCCGCGCCATCGAGCTGGCCACCGTCGATCGCGAGCGGTTGTACGCGGTGACGCTGTTCGGCTCGCAGGCCGCCATCGCCCGGCTGGCCGCGATCATCGAGCCGACCTTGCGGGTGGCGTCGCTCACCGGCATGCCGATCATGCCGGTGGCGTCGCGGACCGATCGCCGGGTGCCGGCCCCGGTGGCGGCGGTGGCCGATCGCGCGGTCATGGTGGTGGTCGCCGAGGTGATCGACGGCGAGCTGCGCGCCGTCGGCGGTGGCTCGGGCACGGTGGTCGGCGGCGACGGCTCGGTCATCACCAACCACCACGTCCTGGTCGATCGCGACGGCCGGCCGCGGCCGGTGTTCCTGCTGGCCCGGGCGCGCGGCCTCGACCGGCCGCCCGAGCTGGTGTGCGCGGGGCGGCCCGCGGCGTCGAAGCTGTGGCCCGAGCTGGACCTGGCGCTGGTGAAGTGCGACCTCGACCTCGACGGCCGACCGTGGACCCCGGCCCAGGCCGCGCCGTGGCCGGCCGTCACCGCGCGCGGCGGCGCGCCGCTGGTGCCGGGCCAGCGGGTGTGGGTGCTGGGCTATCCCGAGCTGGCCGGCGGCGCGCTCGACCTGGCGCAGGGGGCTATCCTCGGCCTGTCGACCGATCCGGCCAACCCCGCCGACGACTACGTCAAGACCGACGCGCCGATCTCGCACGGCAACTCCGGCGGGCCGGTGGTCGACGACGCCGGCGCGCTGATCGGCATCGCCAGCGCGTTCCGGGTCCAGACCGCGGTGCGCGGCGCCGTGGTCCAGACCACGTCGGCCGGCCTGGTGCGGCCGATCACCCAGGCCGGTCCGTTGTTCGCCATCGTCCGCGCCGGGTGGACGCCGCGCGACGGCCACACCTCGATCGAGCTCGAGCCCACCGCCATCGAGGCCGAGGCCGAGGGCATCCGGCTGTCGACCAAGATCGTCGGCACCGCCAACGGCCAGCCGGTCGCGGGCGCGCTGCTGCTGGTCATGCGCGAAGGCGTCGCCGCCCGTAACGTGGACGTCAACCGGCTCGACGACCAGGTGATCGCGTGGGGCCGGTCGGGCGCGGGCGGCGAGGTCTACCTGAAGCAGCCGGTGCCGGCGCCTGGCACGTACACGGTCATGGTGACCGCCGACGGCTACGCCCCGCTGATCGGCGACAGCGCCCTGTCGCTGGCCGCCGACACGCCGCCGTACTTCGACCCCTGGGGCGAGGTCCGGATCGACCGCCAGTAGGTGGCTACCCCAGACATCACTTTGGTTCCAGCATGACTGGAATTGTCAGGCGACGTGCAACATATTGATATTGCATTGCCGATATGTCCCACAGCGCGCAGATTTGTATCGTGAATTGCGTTCTTGAGAAGAATCTTCCGCTCTAGCAAAACTTTTCGCTTGCGCCGGCGCCGATCCGCCTCTAACTAAGGATCAGCCGCACGCTTCAAGCGTTCGCTGGCGCCGCAGCAGGCTGTCCCCCCGGCCGCTGCGGTTTTTTTTTGCCTCCGCCCGCCGGTCCGCTCGCCAGCGCGCGCTAACGCGGGGACTTTTTTGCACAGAATCCCCTGCGGCCGGGCCGCTTCCTTGCCCCTGGATCCGCCGCCGTGTTACCCACGGCAAAAGATGCCCGCGCTCGACCATGCGCTGATCGATGGGGATGCCGAGCGGGTCGTGCGGCGCCTGACCAAGGGAGGCTTCACGGCGTACCTGGTCGGCGGCTGCGTCCGCGATCTCCTGCTCGGCCAGACCCCCAAGGACTTCGACGTCGCCACCAGCGCCACCCCCAACGAGGTGCGCGACCAGTTCCGCAACTGCCGCATCATCGGGCGGCGGTTCCGCCTGGCCCACGTGTTCTTCGGCAAGAAGATCATCGAGGTGGCGACGTTCCGCGCCAACCCGCGCGATGACGACGACGGCGACGAGGGCGACCTGCTCATCCGCCGCGACAACGTGTTCGGCACCGAGACCGAGGACGCGCTGCGGCGCGACTTCACCATCAACGGGCTGTTCTACGACTTCGAGTCGGAGTCGGTGATCGACCACTGCGGCGGCGTGCCCGATCTCGAGGCCCGCTTGGTCCGAACCATCGGCGACCCCGACGTGCGCTTCCGCGAGGACCCGGTGCGCATGCTCCGGGCCATCAAGTTCGCGGCCCGGTGCCACCTCACCATCGAGCCCGACACCTACCAGGCGCTGTTGCGACAGCGCGGCGAGATCCGCAAGAGCGCGCCGCCGCGGGTGGTCGAGGAGGTGTACCGGCTGCTCAAGGGCGCCGCCGCCCGGCGCTCGCTCGAGCTGGCCCTCGAGACCGGGGTGCTCGACGTGCTGTCGCCGTACCTGGCCAGCCTGTACGACGGCGGCGGCGGCGAGCCCGAGGACGAGCCCGACCTCGACGCCGAGCTCGACGCCGAGGAGCGCGCCTGGCGGCGGGTGTGGCTCGACGAGCGGCCGGTGCCGGCGCGCCGCCCGCCGGTCCGGGTGCCGTTCCTGGCCGACGCCGCCGAGCTCGAGCGCCGCCGCGACCTGGCCTGGGCCACCCTCGACCGCCTCGACCAGCTGGTGGCGCGGGGGGCCGAGGCCGCCAACGCCCTGCTCATCTCGGCGTTGCTGGCGCCCTTCGTGTACGACACGGTGACGTCCCCGGCGCTGCGGACCGGCGAGGCCATGCAGGCGGTCATCGAGATCTCCCAGCCGCTGCTCGACCAGCTGGCGGTGGCCCGGCGCGACGCCGAGCGGGTGCGCTACGCGCTGTCGGGGCTGCGCCGAGTGGCCCAGGCCCGGGCCAAGAACCAGCCGATCGAGGTCGGCGGCGGCGGGCGCGAGTCGATCGACGACGCGGTCCAGCTCGACCAGCTCGTGGCTGCGGCCCGCGGCGGCGAGCTCCCCGCGGTGGCGGCCGGCGAGGCCGACGACGACGACGACGACAGCGAGGCCGGGCGCAAGCGGCGGCGGCGGCGGCGGGGTGGTCGGCGGCGGCGTCCCGAGGACGAGCGGCCGGCCGTCGCCCCGCTGTCGTGAGCCGCGGCCGCCGCGGCCCAGGTGCGCTGCCGGTACCGCCGGCGCGGCGCGCTGGCGAGGTCGTCCACGACGCCGGCCTGGCGGTCGCGCTGGGCGCCCGCGAGCACTACCGCGACGTCGCCCTGTACGACTACGAATACCGGCGCAGGCGCGAGGACGTGGCCTACTACGTCGCGCTGGCCGAGCGGGTCCTGGGCGGGCCGGGCGACATCCTCGAGCTGGGCTGCGGCACCGGCCGCATCACCGCCGCCCTGGCCCGGGCCGGGCACCGGGTGGTCGCCCTCGACGCCGAGCCCACCATGCTGGCGGGGCTCGCGGCGCGGCGGCGGGCGCTGCCGGCGGCGGTGGCCGCCCGTATCGAGCCGGTGCGCGGCGACCTGCGCGACTTCGCCGTCGGCCGGCGCTTCGGGCTGATCATCGCCGGCTTCAACGTCCTCGAGCACCTCTACACCCGGGTCGAGCTGGCGGCGTGCCTGGGGCGGGTCCGCCACCACCTGGCCGTCGACGGCTGCTTCGGGTTCGACGTGCAGCTGCCCGACCCGGCGTGGCTCGCGCGCGACCCCGACCGGCGGTGGGCCCGCACCCGCTTCACCCACCCGGTCACCGGCGTGCCGACCTGGTACTCGACCAACCACGACTACGATCCGGTCAGCCAGATCGTGCTCATCCGCCTCTACTACCAGCCGTGCGCGGGCGGCCCCGAGGAGGTGGTGCTGCTCAGCCAGCGCAAGTACTACCCGGCCGAGCTCGAGGCGCTGGTGGCGCACAGCGGGCTGCGCGTCGTCGAGCGCCACGGCGACTTCGCCGGCGGCCCCCTCGGGCCGGGGTCGGACAGTCAGATCTTGCTGTGCGCGCGGCCGGCGCGGGTTCCTCGACGGAGATAATTTGATTCCTCGACGGAGCGCTGCGCGCCTGTTCAGGCATGGCGGTTTCTCGTCGAGAAAACAACCCTTTACCGTCGACGATTTGACCGCGGCCGGTTCGTCGACGGGGCCGCGCCGACGGCTCGACGAGGACTCGTCGAAGATCGTTGTCAGACCCCTCCCGTAGCGTCCCGCGCAATCCCTCCAGCCCTGGTCGGGCGAGGGACCACTGAACCACCACCCTATCGGGAGGGACTGACAATGGCTGCTGCAGAGAAGGTTTTCAAAGCCGGTATCAAGCGTGACAACGACATGATGTACTACGTGAAGAACGGGGACATCTGGCAGGTGCCGCGCAAGAAGCCGGGCCAGGCCAAGGGCAAGGCCTCGGTGCTGGTCAAGGCCGGCGTCGAGATGGACTACGGCAAGTACCTGTACTTCGTCGACGGCGACGGCGACATCGCCCGCAAGGGCCGCCAGGTCGGCGGCTCGAAGCGCAAGAAGGCGCCGGCCAAGAAGGCGGCGGCCAAGAAGGCGCCGGCCAAGAAGACGCCGGCCAAGAAGGCGCCGGCCAAGAAGGCGCCGGCCAAGAAGGCGCCGGCCAAGAAGGCGCCGGCCAAGAAGACGCCGGCCAAGAAGACGCCGGCCAAGAAGGCGCCGGCCAAGAAGAAGAAGTAGGGCGCGCCGGGTTCGCCCGGTGGCTCGCTTAGCCTAGTCGTCGCGCGCAGGCGCGACGGACATCGACGGCGCCGGCTCTCCGGCGCCGTCGGTGCTTTCGGGACGGGGTGACGTCGGCGCCGGGCGGGAACGCGCGGCGGGTGGGCGCGGCCGCGCTGGCGGGTCCGGTGCCGGCCGTGGCGCGATGGCGCGCAGCCGCCACACATCAGGCTGGCAGACCGTGGAAACGCGGAGGTGCGGCTTGCGAAGCGCCATGACGCGGCGCTAACCTCGCGACGGAGGAAGGGAAAATGCTCGATCGTACTCGTACCTTGCGGCTCGCCATGGTCGCGGTCGCCGGGATGGCGGCTGGCGTCTTTCCCGTCATCACGTCGCTGACCCCGAAGCTGGCGTGGGCCGGCGACGACGACGACGACGACGCTGACGACGACAGCGGCGACAGCGACGACGGCGGCGGGGACGAGGACACCGACGACGAAGAAGAGGTGGACGAGGACCAGCCGCCGATCACCGCGGGTGGCCTGTACACGCTCAAGACGTATCCCCAGGGCGAGATCCAGCGGCCGCTCACCATGACGAAGGACATCACCGAGCTGCGGCTCGGGCTGGGCTTCGACATCAGCAACGCGACCGCGTTCGAGAGCGTCGGGTTGTCGGGCGACGCCCGCTACGGCTTGCAGGACAACGTCGAGCTGCGCGCCGGGTTCTCGGGAATCAAGAACTTCGAGCAGTGGCAGATCGACGCCGCGTTCGAGGGCTCGATCATCTACGACCTGGTCGACTTCCGGGCCGGGCTGCGTGTCGCCCACGCCGGCACCACCAAGGTTTCGATCCCCATCGGCGTGCCGTTCCGCTACGCGCCCAAGCCGCAGGTCGCGGTGACCGCGTTCGAGACGATGTTCTCGATCGACTTCGACGGCAAGCCCGACGCCACGCCCAACGTCGGCATCGTCGTCCAGCCGGTGCCGATCGTCGCCCTCATCCTGAAGGCGAGCCTCATCATCCCCGACTTCGACTTCCGCGCCGACAATGTGGTGGTCCCGGCCTCGGCCGCGGTCCAGCTCAGCCCCAACAACAAGCTCGACGCCGGCATGGAGTTCCGCTTCGGCAACCTCAAGCTGCCCGAGGGCAAAGACATCGACGGCGACGGCGTGGCCGACAAGTTCTACGACGATCGCTTCCTCCTGTTCTTCGGCCGCCTGCGCATCTGACGCCGGCCGGCAGCCCTCCTCCTCCTCCCCCTCCAAAGCCAGGAGCCACCCACCCCGTGCGCGTCTGCCCGCGCTGCCAAACCCGCTTCCCCACCGGCGAGCGGTTCTGCCTCCACGACTCGTCCATGCTGGTCGAGGAGCAGGACCTCGCGCGCCTGGGCAGCGCCGTCGGCAACTACCGCCTGGACAAGATCCTGGGCCGTGGCGGCATGGGCACCGTCTACAGCGGCGAGCACGTCTATATCAAGAAGCCGGTGGCGGTGAAGATCCTCCACCCGCAGTTCGCCCGCTACCAGGACGCGGTCAATCGCTTCTTGCGCGAGGCGCGGGCCGCGTCGTCGATCAACCACCCCAACATCGTCGACGTCACCGACTTCGGCGTGCTGACCGACGGGCTGGTGTACTTCGTGATGGAGTACCTCGAGGGCAAGAGCCTCGAGGATCTCATCGAGCGCTCGGGCGCGGTCGAGCTGCACCGCGCGCTCAACATCGTCAACCAGATGTCGTACGCGCTCGAGGCCGCCCACAACCTGGGCGTCATCCACCGCGACCTCAAGCCCGACAACATCATGCTGCTCGAGCGGCCGGGTCGGCGCGACATCGTGCGGATGGCCACCGGCGGCGGCCAGTCGGGCTACGTCACCGAGCGCGAGCGCAGCTACGACTTCGTCAAGATCCTCGACTTCGGCATCGCCAAGATCTTGGCGCCCGACGAGCTAGGTGTGGACACCGTCCAAGGTGCGGTGTTCGGCACGCCCGAGTACATGTCCCCCGAGGCGGCCCGCGGCGACGACGTCGACCTGCGCACCGACGTCTACGCGGTGGGCGTGATGCTGTTCGACATGCTGTGCGGGCGGCCGCCGTTCGAAGCCGAGGCCGGCAACGAGGTGCTGCAGAAGCACATCCACGCGCCGGTGCCGTCGCCGCGCGAGTTCGCGCCCCACCGCGAGATCACCGAGGGCGCCGAGCGGCTGATCCTCAAGTGCATGGCCAAGGACCCCGACCGTCGCTACCAGAACATGGCCGAGCTGCGGGTCGACCTGGCCAACGCCTACGGCACCGTGTCGTACCGGCGCAACCTGCCGGGCGAGGGCCCGCGCGGCGCCGACGCTCGCAAGAAGCGGCTGACCGAAGAGATCGACGAGTGGCTGCAGAACGACAAGTCGTCGATGTCGGTCGAGGAGGCGCGGGTGATGGCGCTGGTCGACCAGGCCGATCGCGCGTTCAACCCGCCGCCGCTGTCGCCGGGCGACGCCGAGCGGTTGGCCAAGGCGCTCGACGACGCGCTCGACGACGACTGACCGCGCTGCCGCCGGCTCGCCGTCGGCTGGCTCACCGGGCGGCGAAGGCGTCGAGCCAGCGCTCGACCGGGCCGCGGCGCACCATGCCGCCGAGATCGAACACCGTCACCTCGTCGACGCCAACCCGGCGGGCCAGGGCCACGTCGCGGGCCAGCTCGGCCGGGTCGCGGTAGGCCGGCTCGTCGCCCAGCGCCCCGGTGTCGACGCAGCCCAGCGACAGCGCGGCCGCGCCGCCGAAGCGCAGCCGGGCCAGCCGGGCGGTGGCGACCAGCAGGGCCTCGGCCCGCCGCCGCCCCACCAGCCCGCGCGACCAACCCTCATACAGCGAGGTGTAGGCCATGACGCTGTGGCGATCGACCGGCAGGCGCGACGCCGGCGTGCCCAGGAGCCGCTGCAGCCACTCGCCGCCCAGCTCGGCCACCAGCATGGGCAGGAGCGCGGTGGTCACCCGGCGGTCGAGGCGCCAGCGCTCGACCGCGGTGGCCAGGACGGCGCGGGCCTCGGCGTAGGCGGCCGGCGTCGGTCGCCCGGCCAGCGTCAGCCGCCCCCCCTTCCACGCCGCCAGCTGGGCCAGCGGCGGTTCGAGGTCGAGCACCAGCTCGGTGGCCCGGGGCGCGGCCGCCAGCGCCTGGTCGGCGAACGCCACCCACGCCGCGGCGGTGCCGGCGCTGACCCAGCGGCCGTCGGCGTCGGCCACCATCGGCCACAGCCCGACCGCGACCCCGCCGTCGACCAGGCTGGCCACGGTCGCGCCGACCTCGGCCAGCTGCCACGGGCGCACCGCCAGCAGCACCTCGACCTGGCGTGCCCGCAGGAGGGCGACCAGCCCGGGGCGCCCGACCTCGGCATAGGGCAGCGTCTCGCACCAGACCCGGCGGCGCACAGCCGATACTATCGCGGGCGATGAGGATCCTCTACGGCGTGGTCGGCGAAGGCATGGGCCACGCGATGCGATCGCGGGTCGTGCTCGAACACCTGGTCGCGGCCGGCCACGACGTCGAGATCGTGGCCTCGGGGCGGGCCTGTGAGTTCCTCGGCAAGCGGTTCCTTGGCGTCAACCGCATCCACGGCCTGCACATGGTCCTCGAGGAGAACCGGGTCCGGCGCGGCAAGACCTTGTGGTCGAACGTGGTCGGCGGCGCGCTGGGCCTGCCCGGCAACATCGCCACCTACTTCGACCTGATCGCCGGCTTCGAGCCCGAGGCGGTGATCAGCGACTTCGAGTCGTGGACTTACCTCTACGCCAAGAACCACCGCCTGCCGATCTTGTCGATCGACAACATGCAGATCATCCACCGCTGCGCGCTGCCCGAGGAGATCACCGACGGGCACGGCGTGGCGTTCCAGCTGACCAAGGCCTTCATCAAGTCCAAGCTGCCCGGCTGCGACGCCTACTACATCACCTCGTTCTTCCGGCCGCCGGTGCGCAAGCCCGACACCTACCTGTTCCCGCCGATCCTGCGGCCCGAGATCCTGGCGGCCACCCCGCGCGCCGGCGACCACCTGTTGGTCTACCAGGCCGGCGCCAACGCCGCCCTGGAGGAGGCGCTGGCCGCCAGCGGCCGGCCGTGCCGCATCTACGGCATGCGCCCGGGGCTCACCACCGACGAGCGCGTCGGCGACCTGTGGTTCCGGCCGTTCTCCGAGGCCGGCTTCATCGACGACCTCGCCAGCGCCGCCGCGGTCATCGCCGCCGGCGGCTTCACCTTGATGGGCGAGGCGGTCTATCTGCACAAGCCGATGCTGGCCATCCCGCTGGCCGGCCAGTTCGAGCAGATCTTGAACGCCCGCTACCTGGCGCGCGAGGGCTACGGCATGAGCGCCGAGTCCCTCGACGACCCGGCGGTGTTGACGGCGTTCTTGACCCGGCTGCCCGAGCTGACCGCCGCGGTCGCCCGCTACCAGCAGGACGGCAACCGCGAGCTGCTGACCGCGGTCGATCACTTCCTCACCGTCGCCGCGCAGCCGCGCTGACGTGGTTTCGGCGGGGTGGCGCAACCGCCCTCACCGGAGCCGGGTGATGGTGCCTGCCGGAAAAACTCGTATGCTGGATGCATGGACGGCGAGCGCGACACGTCGCGGGGGACGAGCCCGACCGAGGAGCGGACCGGCGAGGACCGCGTCGCCGGCAAGCGCAGCCGCGTGGCGGCGCGCTACCCGGCGCTGGCCCAGGCGCTCGGCGCGCGCGGCGATCAGGCGTCGATCCACGACGCCGCCACCGCCGCCGTCGAGGGCAAGGGCGGCGGCGCGCCGCTCGACGCCGGCGTGGCGGGGCGGGTCGGCAACCACCTGGGCGCCGACTTCTCCGACGTGCGGGTCCACGCCGATCCGCTGTCGCAACAGGCGACCCAGGCCATGGGCGCGCGCGCCTTCGCCTACGGCGCCGACGTCTTCCTCGCGCCGGGCGAGCAGGCCACCGATCTGGGCCTGATGGCCCACGAGCTGACCCACGTCGCCCAGCAGGGCGCGGCCGGCGCCCCGCGTCCACAGCGCGCGGTCACCGTCGGCGCGTCCGATTCGCCCGCCGAGCACGAGGCCGATCGGGTCGCCGCCGAGGTCACCGGCGGCGTGGCCCGACCCGGCACGCTGGTGGTCGAAGACGGCCCGGTCGCCGCCGGCCAGATGCTCAAGACCACGTTCATGGCGACCCTGCGCAGCCAGGTCACCGCCGCGGCCGACGCCGAGCTCGGGCCGGTGTACTCGGCCATCGGCTGCCCGTACATCGATCAGTACTTCAGCCGCTACGCGACGCGTTCGGCCGCCGACGTCGAGGCGCTCTTGCGTCGCTACGCGCCCGAGGCGCGCACCGCGACCGCGGCGACGGCGATGATCAGCGCCGTGGTCGAGCGGGTCCGCACCGGCGTGCGCCACTGGCGCGACACCGGCGCCGCGCCGACCGATCTGCCGGGGGTCGAGGACGCCGGCGGCGTGGCGGCCGCGCCCCGACCGCGCTGCGGGCGCCGACGGTCGCGAGACCCTGGGCTCGCTCGAGCACGAGCTGGGCCCGGGCCAGCCGCTCGACGGCGCGACCGCCAGCCGGCTGACTAGCGCGCTCGGCGTCGCGCTGCCCGACGCCCGCGTCCACACCGGCCCGGTCGCCGCGCGCAAGGCCGCCGCGGTCGACGCGCTGGCGTTCACCGTCGGCCCCAACATCGTGATGGGCCAGGCCGCGCCGGCGCCGGGCTCGCTCGCCGGCGACGCGCTCCTGGCCCACGAGCTGACCCACGTGGCGCAGCAGGCCCACGCCGCGGCCGATCCCGCCGCGCGGGCCCAGCCCATCGGCGCCGAGGCCGCCGCCGCCGAGGAGCACGCCGACGCGGCCACCCTCGCGGCCGCCGGCGCCCTCGAGGGCAAGCCCCAGCGCGGGCTGGCGGCGCGGGCGGTCGAGGCGCTGACCAGCCGCGTCCAGCTGCAGCGCTGCACCCCGACGCCGCAGCCGACCCAGACCGCGAGCTTCCGCAACTACGCCGACGGCACCGTCGCCGCCAACGATCCCGGCCGCCTGACCACGACCCAGATCCAGGCCACCGCCGAGTACACCACGCTGCACGCCACCTACGGCGCGCCGGCCTACACGGCGGCCGACGCCGAGCTGGCGATCCGCCTCGCCATCCGCGATCTGCAACAGGGCCGCACCGTCGATCTCACCACCCAGGGTCAGGCCTACATGGCGCGGGCCCGGGCCCAGAGCGGCGCGGCCGGCGGTGCCGAGGGGCTGGTCGGCCAGCTCGAGTGGGTCCAGTACAACAGCGGCCTGGCCGCCACCGACCCGATGGCGCTCGACGACAACTTCAGCCAGTGGTTGCTGGCGGCCCAGGCCGCGCCGGATCCCCAGACCGGCAAGATGAACTGCTGGGAGCTGGTGATGTTCGGCGCCTACCGCGCCGGCGTGGTCTCCGAGACCCGCCTGCGCGCGATCTACCAGCTCGCGGTCGAAAACGTCCGCAACCGCGTGTTCGGCAGCGTCGGCCTCACCTTCGAGCAGGAGTGCCGCAGCGGCTCGCCGATCACCTACCGGCTGGGCGACGCCACCTCGCCGCGGCCGCTGCGGGGCGATATCGTGGTGTTCGAGAACGCCCCGAACCACGCCTGCATCGCCACCGGGAACATGGTGACCGACGCGATCAGCGGGCAGCAGCACGCCGAGGTCATCAGCCTGTGGACGCCCAGCAACCGCCACGTCGAGCGCACCACCATCGAGGCCCTGGCCCGGGTGTCGACCGGCCGGCCTATCTTGTTCTGGTCGGCGCGGTGGAGTTGATGGCGCGCGCGCCGCGCCTGGTAGCGTCGGCGCTGGCGCTCGCGCTCGCGGGATGCCACACCGGCGCGGGAAAGACGGAACCCATGGACCACCCCACCCTGGAGATCATCGCGCGGCTCGCGTGGAGCGCCGACGTGCCGCACACCCTGGTCGAGGTGCCGCCGCGGGGCGATCTGGCGCTGCCGGCGGCGGCGCCGGTGCCGGCGCTGCCGACGATCCGGCTCGGCCTCGACGGCGCGATCGGCGTGGTCAACCTGCGCGACGGTGGCGTCCCGGCCCCGGCCCAGCTGGCGTGGACCACGATCGTGGACGGTGGCGCGCCGGCGTGGCACCACGCGCCGTCGCCGTGGCCGCCGGCCAGCGCCGGCCCGGTCGACGTGTGGATCGATCGCGGCGGCGCGCTGGTGCTGCTCGAGACCGCCCCGGGCGCGCGCGGGGCGGCCACCCGGTTGGCGGTGGTCGAGCCGACCGGCGCGGCGCGGGTGACCGAGCTGACCGACGGGCCGTTCGTGCGGCTGGTGGCCGACGGCGCGGGCCAGCTGTTCGCGGTCCGGCACGGAGCCGCGCCGGCGCTGGTGCCGGTGGATCTGGCGACCGGCGCTCGGGGCGCCGCCCGCGCGCTGACGCCGGGGTCGCGGCTGGCGCTGGCCGCCAACCGAGGCGCCGCGCTCACGCCGGCCGCCCTGGCCGACGACGGCACCGCGCGGGTGGCGGCCCCGCCGGCGCTGGGCCAGGCCCTGGTGTTCATGGTCGGCGCCGACGCCGACGACCGCTACTACAGCGTGGTGGATGGCTCGCTGGCCGAGGTCAGCTTCGACGGGCGCCTCCGCCACCAGGTCGCCCTGGCCGCGGTCCCGGGGCTGCTGACGACCGGGTCGCGCCTGGCCGCGCCGACCGCGTGGCAGGTCGACGCCGCCGGACGCGTGGTGATGGCGCGCGGCGACGCCACCGGCTTCGAGCTGGTGCGCCTCACGCTCCCGCGGTAGCGCAGCGGCTCACCGGAACAGCGAGAGCAGCAGGTCGGCGACGATGGCCGCCGAGCGGCCGCTGCTGGCGCCCTCGCGGGCCCGGCTCGACACCCGGCTGTCGACGATGGCGGCGTACTGGACGTTCTGGCGCTCGCGCTTGACCTCGTCGCGCAGCCGCTGGAGCTCGACGCGCTCGGCCGCCTCGAGGCCGCCGCCCATCACGAACTCGATGATGCGCGGCAGCTCGCCGGCGTCGAAGAACGTGCCGTGCTCGCGGCAGACGTCGACCACCACCCGGGCGCCGACGGCGAACTGCTTGCGGTTCATCACCTTGGCGCAGGTCGGGCACTTGACGTACATCCGCCCGCCGGCCGGCAGCGGTGAGGTCTCGGCGCGGGTCAGGGCACCGAGCAAGGTGTCGGCCCGGGCCTGCCGGCGGTCGGTCACCACCCGCTCGATGGCCAGCCGATCGAGGAACACGCCGGCGCACTGGCGGCACTCGTCGATCACGATGTCGTCCACCAGGCGACCGTGCAGTGGTTGGTCGCACCGCGGGCACGGCGCGTCCGGACGCGCGTCGCCGTGGGCGGCGTGGTCGATGGTGGTGCCGCACTCGGGGCAGTGCTTGTGGCCGTGGAACACGCGCGACAGGCAGCGCGGGCACGCCTTGAGCAACAGCTCGGCTCGGCAGTAGGCGCACTGGGCGTCGGCCGGCGAGACGCCGGCACCGCAGCGTGGGCACGCCAGCAGGCCGGCTTCTGCCCGGGCCCGCGCCAGGGAGGTGACGGTGCCGCACCGACACCGGAACTGCTGGCCGGCGGGATAGCCCGACACGTCGTACCGGCTGTCGCAGCCTGTGCACGCGAGGATCATGGATGCCAAGGTTGGGGTTGCACCGGCGCCTCGCAACTGCAATCGGTCGCGCGGCGGTCGATCGTGGTGACACCGGCGCGCGCCACCTGCCACCGCGGCGACGCACGGGAAGTGTCCGTCGCCCTGTCAGGCATGCGTCGAGTCTTGCGCAGGTCGGGTCATCGGAGGTCGAGCCGAATCGAGGTCGAAAGCGAGAACATCTCAAGTAAAATCAGGCAGTTGAACATCTCATTGGCCGGACCATCGAAACACCTGGCGCTCCGCTTGCATTGCTTCGGCTCGCTCGATGCGCGGTCCCTCCCTGCTCTCGTTTGCGCTGGTCGCCGGCCTGGTGGTCGACGCCGGCGCCGACGACGAGCCGGGAGGCACCCCGCCTCGGCACCGCGACGCGACCACCGCCGAGATCTTCGCCGGGCCGTTCCGCTCGCCCCGGCTGTTCGCGATGCCGGTGGCCGACGTGGTCGGCGCCTACCAGCTGAGCGCGTCGGGGGATGGCAGCCTGTTGCAGGAGACCGGCCTGCTCACCTCGGCCGGCGTGCTCGCGGTCGGCTTTGGCGACATCGCTCAGATCGAGTACCGCCACACCACCGCCATCGGCATCGGCCACCTGACCGCGCCAGTGCCCGCGGTCGGCGTCCAGCTGCAAGCGCCGCTGCGCGAGCGCCCGTGGGTGCCGGCGCTGGCGATCGCGTTTCGCCTCGGCGTGCCGCGGCGCGAGACCATCGCGGAACAACCGGTCGATGAGGCCGTGACCGACCTGTACCTGGTGAGCCGGCTGCAGCTGCGCGGGCCGCTGGCCGGGGCCACCATCCACGCTGGCGCGCGGGTGTCGTCGGCCAAGATCACGCGGCCCGGCGACCTGGCGGTCACCCGCCTGATGGTGCTGCCATCGCTGGGCATCGACGTCGCCGCCGCGCCCCACGCGCGGATGGTGGCCGAGCTGGGCCTGGCCCCGCAGTTTCGCTTCGACCCGGCGCTGGCGCCGACGCCGCGCGTCGACTACGGCGTGCTCGGCCGGGCCGGGGTGCGCTGGGCCGCGCTGCCGGCGGTCACCCTCGACGCCAGCGTCGGGTACCAGCTCGAGGTGGCGCGCGGTCAGCCGGCTGACGGCCCGGGCGCCATCGTGCAGTGGGACATCCGCCTCGGTGGCGAGGTGTTCATCCCGTGGGGAGCCATCGCCTGCCGCGTCACCGGCGGCTTCTGTGACTGATCGCGCCGTGCGCGACCAAGGAGGATCGACGTGTCTACCAAGTCTCGAGTCGTGATCACCACCTGCGCGGTCGCGGTGCTGGGCGGCGTCGCCGCGGCGCAGCCGCTGCCGGTGCCCATCCCGTTGCCACCGCCGCCGGTCGCCGCGCCGCCGGACCCGGTCGAGCCGCCGGCGCCGCCGCCCGACGGCGTGGGCGTGGCGCCCGAGCCCGAGGACGACCCGCCGCCGGTGCCGCCGCCGCCACCGACGGCGACCGAGGCCATCGCCGCCGCCACCTTGCCGGAGCCCCCAGCGCCGTGGCGCCGCGTCGACATGCCCGAGCTGTTGCTGGCGCCGGCGGCGACGATGTTGCCGGCCGGGGTCATCTACTCGCGGTCCGGCGTCGACACCTCGGGCGGGCTGTCGAGCGACCTGCGCTTCGGCCTGGGCGACGTCGCGGAGTTCGGCGTGGCGCTCACCGATCTGGTCCGCGGTCGCGAGCAGTCCGACCAGACGCCGAAGCGGCTGGCCCCGCTGTTCACCGCGACGTTCCGCATGGGCCTGGCCGAGGATCGCCTGTTCCGCCACCAGCCGGCGGTGGTGCTCGGCTTCCGCAAGTCGTTCGAGTACGAGGGCTCGGGCCACCGCGCCCGGGTCGCCGAGCTGCACCTGGTCGCGTCCAAGCACCTGGGCCCGCGCACCTCGATCCACCTGAATGGCTCGTTCTGGGACGCCTCGGTCGAGACCGGCACCGCCGGGCCGGTCACGTTGCACGACCAGGGCCTGGGGCGGCAGGTGCGGGTCGGCGGCGGGGTGGCGGTGCGCGCCGTCGACGACGCCGACATCCTGGTCGACCTGGCCTGGGTGCCGGAGTTCTGCTTCGGGTGCAGCGCGGTCAACCAGACCCGGCTGCGCCCGGTGCTGTCGTGGGGCGTGCGCTACGACCTCACCCGCTGGGCCCAGCTCCAGTCGGGTGTCCGGGTTCCGGACATCGGCGACGCCAACCTGATCGACGCTCAGATCTTCGGGCAGCTGACGCTGCTCAACCGCAGCTTCGAGCGGATCGTCGCGCGTCGCTAGGCCATGCGCGTCGTCCTGTCCCTGGCCGTGGTGGTCGCGCTGGTCGGGCGCGCCGGCGCCGACGCGCGGATCGCGCCGACGGTGTTGACCGTGCCGACCGCGTTCGTCCAGCCCGGGACCAGCCTGTACCTGAGCGGCGGCGTCGATCACCGGCGGGGCTCGCAGGTGCGGGCCACCGCCAGCTACGCGCGGCTGGTCGAGGTCGACGTCGGCGGCGACAGCCTGGTCCACGGCTGCGACCCGTGCGCTGGGGCCGCGCGGGCCACCCGGGCGGTGCAGACCACCACCGCTGGCTGGAAGCTGGGGCTGGCGCGCGGGTCGGCCGCGCTGGCGGTGGGCGTGCGGGTGCCCATCACCGGCAGCCCCGACGCGCGGGTCGGGCAGGTGTTCACGGTGGCTGGCCTGCGCCTGGGCCTGGCCCGGGTACACCTGGGTGCGGCGGCCTGGGCCACCGAGCACCGCGGCGCCGACGGTGGCGTGGTGCGGACCCGGGCCGGCGCCGCGCTCCGTCCCCTGGCCGGGCTCGAGTGGACCCCGACGATCTACCCGCGCACCACCGTGGCGGCCGACCTGCAATGGGTGCCGGAGCTGGGGCCGACCGCGGCCGCCACCACGCCGCGCTGGGTGTTCACCTGGGGCGTGCGCTACCAGGCCCTGGCGTGGAGCGACATCGAGCTGACCGTCCAGCACCGCGAGCTCGACCAGCTGGGCGAGGCGACCGTGATGGTGCGGGCCTCGGCCATCCTGGCGGCGCGGCCGCGGTGACTGCGCCTGCGCCGGCCCGCCCAGGCGGGGTACCCTGGCGTCATGGAGCGCTGGGCCCAGGACTTCGACTTCTACATGGCGCGCATCGACGCCAAGCCGGCGTCGATCGTGTTCGACCTGGCGGCGGCGGTCCACGCGCCGGTGGCGACCCACCCGATCTTGCTGCGCATCCACGTGCCGATGCTGGCGCCGCGGCCCGACGGCCTGCGCGCCGCCGCCGAGCTCGACGCGCTCAGCCAGCTCGAGGATCAGTTCGTCGAGCGGCTCGAGACCAAGGTCGACGCCATCTACGTCGGGCGCATCGTGTTCGACGGGGCCACCATCCTGTACCTGTACGTGCCGGCCCACCACCAGGCCGAGCTGGCCGAGCTGCCGGCGCTGACCGGCGAGCCACCGCCCGGCTACGCCCCGAGCTGGTCGATCGACGACGATCCGGCGTGGGACCACCACGCCTTCCTGCAGCCCGACGCCTACGCGCGTCAGTCGATCTGGAACCGCCGGTTGGTGCGGGTGTTCGCCGATGGCGGCGACCAGCTGGCGGTGCCGCGCGAGATCGATCACCTGGCCTACTTCCCGACCGCCGAGGCCGCCACCTCGGCCGAGGCCGCGCTGACCGCCGCCGGCTTCCGGTGCGACGGCGTCGACGGGGTCCACGGCGAGGTCGGGGAGGACGGGGACGACGGGGATGGTGCCCACGGCGGCGACGCCGCCGGCGCGCCGGCGGACGCGCGCGAGCTGTGGAGCCTGGAGTTTCACCGCGACGACGCGCTGGTCGACGGCCGCCCCGACGAGTTCGTGACCGAGATCCTCGACCTGATCCTGCCACTGGGCGGGACCTACGACGGCTGGGGCGCCACGCGCCGGCTGCCAGGGTAGGCTCAGCGCGTGCCGCCACCGTCGGGTTTCACCTACGACCGCCGCGGCGACGCCGTGGTCATCCACCACCGGGGCCGCCTGGCGACCACCCTGCGCGGCGCCGCGGCCGCCGAGTTCCTGGCCGAGGTCGACGGCGCCAGCGACGCCGACGGCCAGGAGCTGATGGCCCGGGTCACCGGGAACTACCGGCGCGGCAACGAGCGCACCGCCAAGCACCACCCGCGCAACCGGTGACGGCGGCCCTCGCTGCCGCCCGCGCCGCGCTCAGCCCGGCGGCGGCAGCAGGCGGAACAGCAGCGCGTCGTTGTGCTCGAGGGCGACCCCGGCGCACGCCTTGAGGTCGGCCAGCGCGGCGATGGCGGTCTCGGCCAGCATCCGGCCGTCGTCGCGGCGGCGCGGCGCGTCGGGCTGCGACCCGACGTACTTCACGAAGTCGTCGTACTTGTCGAGCAGCTTGTCAGCGTCGAAGTCGGCCAGCATCGGCGCCAGGTAGGCCGGGTTGACCACCACCCAGTCGCCCTTGCCGATCTCGAGGGTGTTGCGGTCGGCGTACGGCGTCGACAGGTGCTCGTGGGGGATCGAGCCGAGGAAGCCCTCGTCGTCGGCCTGGTGCTTGTGCGGCACCACCTCGACGAAGAACACGAACATCTCGACGCCCTTGCGCAGGTTGGCCAGGTCGTCGTCGTCGAGCGGCGGGAAGCCCTCGGGGACGCCGACGTGCATGGTCGGCACCACCACCCGCTCGAGGATGTCGATAGCGATGGGCGCGGTGGCCCGGCGCATGCCGACGATCTGGGCCACCGCCTCGAACAGGCCGCGGTCGCCGGTCTGCTCGTTGACCGGCTTGTCCTGGTTGCCGCGGGCCAGGGCCTCGCACACCCGCTCGACGATCTGCTGGTTCTGCGGCGGCAGGCGCTTGCCGCCCTCACGCACCGCGGCGATCAGGTCGCGGGTCGGCGCCTCGTTCCACAGCTTGGCGACCGTGGCGAAGTCCATGGCCATCCACTGGCCCAGCGGCACGGTGTGCAGGCGCAGGTAGTGCTGCGGCAAGAACCGGTCGAGTCCCGCCTGGGGATCGCCGGCCGCGGCCTCGGCGTGCTGCTCGCGGATCTTCTCGATCTCGGTGATCATCTTGCGGATCGCGCCCGAGCCCATCCGCAGCAGCTGCTCGCCGAACACGAACGGGGCGATCTCGAGGAAGATCTTCGAGAAGCCGATGCGCCAGGTGTGCGGGTCGTCGCCGAACAAGATCCAGTGGCCGCCGTGGCGGCGCCGCAGGGTCTCGCCGATCCAGGCGCCGAACGAGAACCAGATGTCCCAGTGGGTCTCGTCCTTGAGGTCGAGCTCGTCCTTGTCGCCGATCTGGCCGAACAGCCAGGTGTCGAAGGTGAGCAGCTCGACCGGCACCGCCAGCGCGATGGCCCCGGCGTCGCCCTCGACGTCGGCGCTGTTGCCGACCACGTCGCCGTCGGGATCGATCAGCTCTTCGAGATCGATCTCGGTCTCGGTGCGCATCTTCGACGAGAACCGGTGCGCGCCCTCGCGCAGCTCGGTCATCGCCTTCTCGAACCTGGCCTGGGCGGCTTGCTCGGTGGCGGCGAGCTGCTCGGCGCTCTCGGACTTCTTCTTCGCGGGGGCTGGTTTATCCGGTTCCGACACGGTCACCGAGAGTATCCAAGCCGCCGCCAGGGGCAACCGACGGGCGCGGCATTCGCCCGCGCGGGCGGAATCAGGCCGCGGCCGCCGTCGACGACGCGGCGGTCAGTCGGGCTCGTGCGCCCGGCGCACGCCGACCGCGACCAAAAGCCACGTCAGGCCCAGGATGGTGAGGCCCATGCCGGCCGGGGTGATGGCCTCGCCCAGGCCGAAGAGCAGCGCGTCGGTGTCGAGCGCCCCGCCCGGCGGGCGGGTCCGCACCACCGTGTAGAACACGGTGGTCAGGTTGGTGGCGACCCCGCCCAGCGTGAACAGCACGTAGGCCACGCTCAGCGCCCGCAGGAACGCCAGCCGGCGCGGGCTGGGGCTGCGGGCGAAGCGGATCGCGGTGACCACGAGGACCAGGCCCAGGACCAAGAGGATCCAGGTCGTGTAGCCACCGGCGCGAAGATAGTGGGGCATGGCAGGGCTCCTTGCAGCGTACAACGCCCGAGCGCGGCGAGCGTGACGGTCGCGCGGCCCTTGTCACGACCCAGCCGGTCAGGCGTTATGCCCGGGTGGACGCGGCGCGCGATCGCGAGCTGGTGGGTCGCCTGCGGCGCGGCGAGCCTGGCGCGTTCGACGAGATCTACCAGGCGCTGCGGCCGCGGCTGTGGAGCTTCCTGGCGCGCATGACCGGCCGGCGCGACCTGGCCGACGACCTGGCCCAGGAGGCGTGGCTGCGCCTGGCCCGCCACGCGCCCCGGCTGGCCGAGGACACCCGCGTCGCGGCCTGGCTGTTCACGGTGGCGCGCAACCTGTACGTGTCGCAGTGGCGCTCGGCCCAGGTGGCGCGGCAGCTGGCCGGCGATCTCTTGCCGCCCGAGCCGGTCTCGGCCGGCCCCTTCGAGCATGCCGCGTCCAACCAGACCTCGGCCCGGCTCGAGCGCGCGCTGGCGGCGCTGACGCCGCCGTACCGCGAGATCGTGTTGCTGTGCGCGGTGGAGGGGCTGGCGCCGCGCGAGGCGGCCACCATCCTGGGCATCTCCGGCGAGGCCGCGCGCCAGCGGCTGGCCCGAGCCCGGAGTCAGCTCGAGCAGGCGCTGGGCGACCTGGCGCGCTACCCTGGAGGCAACCGTGACTGAGTACACCGATCTCGACGAGCTGCTACGCACGCAGCTGCCGGCGCACGACGTCGACGTGGCCCGGGCCGCCGCGGTGCGGGCCGCCGCCCTCGACGAGCTGCGCCACGCCCGGCCGCCGGCGCGCTGGGCCTGGCGGCTCGAGGCCGGCGCCATGTTGACCGCGGGCACCGCCCAGCTGGTGTGGGTGGTGGCGATGTTGTTCGGCGGGCGCTGACCGCCCGCGCCGGCCGGCCTAGGTGGTCGACGGTTGCCACAGCGGCTCGGCGCGGCCGTCGCGCATCGCCGCCCACCGCCCGAACACGAACAGCGCGTCGGACAGCCGGTTGAGGTAGACCACCGGCAGCTCCCCCAGCGGCTCGTGCTCGCCCAGCGCCACCAGCAGCCGCTCGCTGCGCCGGCACACGGTCCGGGCCAGGTGGAAGTGGGCGCTGGCGCCGCCGCCGCCCGGCAAGACGAAGCTGGTCAACGCCGGCAGGCTGTCGTTGAGCGCGTCGATGTCGCGCTCGAGGGCCTCGACGTGGCGGGCCTCGACCCGGGGCAGCTTGGCGCGCCGCTCGGGGTCGGGGGTGGCCAGCTCGGCGCCCAGGTTGAACAGCTCGTTCTGCACCCGGTGGATGATGGGGAGGAGGTGTTCGCCGGCGGCCGAGCTCTCGAGCGCGGTGCGGACCAGGCCCAGCGTCGCGTTGAGCTCGTCGACGGTGCCGTAGGCCTCGATCCGCGGCGCGGCCTTGCTGACGCGGTCGCCGCCGATCAGCGAGGTCTCGCCGTGATCGCCACCCTTGGTATAGACTTTGTCGATGCGCACCGGCCGAAGCTAGCAGGTTGTCGGCCAAGTCCGACCCCGCGCCGGTCCGCGCCGCGAGATCGTCCCGCCGAGGTGGCTTCGGCGGGTTGGCCGTGGCGCGCCGGCACCGCCGCCCCTGCGCGGCGACACCCGGCCCTGGTATGTTCGCGCGGTGACGATCCCCGCGCCCGGTGCCGCGCTCGCCCAGCTCGTCGAGGTGCTGGCCGCGGCGCCGGGGGGCGCGGTGATCGAGCGCGCCGGGCGCGTCGTCGCGGTGACCGCCGGGCTGGCGGCGCACCCGGGTTCGCCGCCCGAGGGCTGGCTCGGCCAACCGGTCGCGGCGGTCGGCGCGGTCACCGGCGGCGCCGGCATCGAGCTCGACGGCGTGCTGCATCGGGTGTGGTACCCGACCGGCGCGCAGGCCGACGACCCCGGGTTCCGCGCGTTGTTCGACGTCAACGCTGCGGTGATGTTCATCATCGACCCGACCGACGGGCGCATCGTCGACGCCAACCGCCCGGCCGAGCAGTTCTACGGGTGGTCGCGCGCCGAGCTCCAGGCCAAGACCATCCACGACATCAACACGCTGCCGCGGGCCGAGATCGACGCCGAGATGGCGCGCGCCCACGCTCGTGCCCGCAACAGCTTTCGGTTCAAGCACCGGACCCGGGCCGGCGCCGTCGCCGACGTCGAGGTCTACAGCGGGCCGCTCGAGGTCGGCGGCCGCCGGATGCTGTTGTCGATCGTCCACGACGTCACCGCGCGCCGGCAGGTGGAAGAGCAGCTGTGGCACGCCCGCCGCCTCGACGCGCTGGGCCGCCTGGCGGCCGGGGTCGCCCACGACTTCAACACGCTGTTGACGATCATCCAGGCCGCGGTCCAGCTGGCCGAGCGGCGCGGCGTGGCCGGGGCCGCCGCCGACGTCCTGGCCGACATCCACGCGGCGGCGCGCCGCGGCGCCGTCCTGACCCGCCAGCTGCTGGCGCTCGGGCGGCAGCAAGCTCTCGAGCCCACGGTGTCCGATCTGGCCTGCGTCGTGCGCGCGGTCACCGCGCTGATCGGCCGCACGCTGCCAGCGTCGATCGACGTGCAGTGCGAGGTCGCCGACGGGCTGCCGCCGACCCTGGTCGACGTCAACCAGCTCGAGCTGGTGTTGCTGAACCTCGCCATCAACGCTCGCGACGCCATGCCCGACGGCGGGGAGCTGCGGCTGGTGTTGCGACGGGCAGGCGCGCCGCCCGAGCCGCTGGTCGGCGAGTTCCTGGCCCTCGAGGTGTCCGACACTGGCGTCGGCATGGGCGACGACACCCGCGATCGGATCTTCGAGCCGTTTTTCACCACCAAGCCCGAGGGCCTCGGCACCGGCCTCGGGCTGTCGATGGCGTTCGGCCTGCTGAACCAGAGCGGCGGCACCATCACGGTGGCCAGCCAACCGGGCCGCGGCACCACCTTCACGCTCTATCTGCCGGTGGCGACCGGTGGCGCTGGTGGGTGATCGCCGGCGGGCGGCGGGCTACCGGCGCTTGAAGAACTGCGGGGCCGACTCTTCGACCGCCAGCTGGCCAGGGTGGGCGATGGCCAGCGCCTCGAGGCTGGACACCGACAGCGCGACCGGGCGCAGCGCGTCGTAGCCGCCGGGGCCCTTGGCGGTGAGGGTGTAGTCGATCGAGACCGAGTCGACCGGGCCCGGGTTGACGTCGACCAGGTCGGTCGGCACCACCGGTAGCGTGAGCATGGGCCCAGCGTGGGGCCCGACGATCTGCCAGCTCCAGCCGCGCTTCTCGGTGCCGCTGAAGATGCTGAGCGAGGTGTACGCCAGGTCGGGGGCGGCGCCGGCCGCGGTCTCGGTCCACGTCACCGTGGCGGTCCCCTGATCGAACTGGGGCACCGTGGTGAACGCCGGCAGGAACGCGGTGGCGGCGTCGAGGGCGTAGTCGCCGGGGGTCGGGGCCGCGGCCACGGTGCCATTCGAGAGCGGGCCGTAGAGCTTGGTGGTCGTGGCACCCACCGCGGTGATCGCGGGCACCGCGAACGTGGCGGTCGCGGCCCCGGCGACCACGTCGACGGTCTGCTGGCCGCGCCACAGCACGCCGCGCGGGGTGGCCAGGGCCCGGGTCAGCTCGACCGAGCCGGTGGTGTCCAGGTTGCTGACGCTCACCGTCGCCGGGGCGGTCGGCTGGTAGCTCCCGGTCAGGGTGACCGCGACGCCGTCGGCGACCGCGACGTCGGGCGCGTACAGGGCGGTCGGGGCGCCGCCGCCGTCGTCGGCGACGATCAAGAAGTCGATTCGCGGCGGGCAGTCGTACAGGAACACCGTGGCGGTGACCGGCGTGCCGGCGGCCTGCTTGACGAACGCGTTGTTCTCACCGCACGTCGAGTAGATCGGGTAGTTGGCCACGACGTCGCTGGCCGGGAACACCAGGTCGAACGAGATCGAGGTGCCGCCGGTGCCGGCCTCGAGCTGGAGCCGGTCGCCCGGCTTGACCCCGCGATAGGTGCGGACGCTGGCGCCGTTGTCGAGGAGCGCGGTCACCGACCCGCCGGCGGCCATGACCGTCTCGGCCTGGCCGGTGCTCGACGTGGTCGCGGCCAGCACCAGGCTGTCGTCGGCGTCCTGGAAGTACACCGGGACGTCGGCCACCGGCGCGCCGTGGTCGGTGACCGTGATGCGCACCGTCGCCCCCGGGGCGTCGATCAGCTCGCCGTCGAGCAGCGGGGCGTCGACCACACCGGCGTCGACGATCGGGGTTGGGTCACCGCCGCAGGCGCCGACGGCGCTGGCGGCCAGCAGGGAAAAGCTCGCGAAGACGATCCGGCTCATCGGCCCAGGGTACCACCGGCCGAGGCCGGGGCACCGCACCGACCTCCCACGCCGTGACCGAGGTCGCGCGGCTCAGGCCGCGGTCAGGTCGCGCGTGATGTTCTTCTGGTGAGCCTCGAGGGTGCCGCCGCCGATCTCGATGAGCTTGGCGTCGCGCCAGAACTGCTCGACCCGGTACTCGGTGCAGTAGCCGTAGCCGCCCAGCACCTGGATCGCGGCGTCGGCCACCTCCTTGGCGGCGGTGGCGCAGAACAGCTTGGCGGCGTCGGTGCCCAGCCGGTTGCGCGCGTCGGGGCCGCACGCGGCGGCCACGCCGTAGACCATGGCCCGCATCGCCACCACCTTGGCGTAGCTGTCGCCGATGTAGCGCTGGATCTGGCCCAGCGCGTGGATCGGCTTGCCGAACGCGTGGCGCTCCTGGCTGTAGGCGACCATGGCGTCGAGGCAACGCTGGGCCATGCCCAGGCTCATCGCCGCCAGGCCCAGCCGCTCGATCTCCAGGTTGCGCATCATGTTGGTGATGCCGCCGCCTTCCTTGCCCAGGAGGTTGGCGGCCGGCACGCGGCAGCCGTCGAAGATGAGCTCGCTCATGGTCGAGGCCCGCATGCCGAGCTTGGGGATCTTGGGGCTGGTCGCGAAGCCGGGGAACCCGCGCTCGATCACGAACGTGGTGATCTTGCCGTCGAGCTTGGCGTAGGCGCAGAACACGGCGGCCTCGGGGCCGTTGGTGATGAAGGTCTTGCGGCCGTCGAGCACGTAGTGGTCACCGTCCCGGCGCGCCACCGTCTGCATGCCCAGCACGTCGGTGCCGGCGGCCGGCTCGGTCATGCCCATGGCGCCGATGGTTTGCCCGGACAGCGCCGCCGGCAGGTAGCGGGCGCGCTGGGCCGGCGTGCTGGCCCAGTAGAAGTTGTTCACGAAGAGCAGCGCGTGGGCCAGGTACGCCAGCGCGAACCCCGGGTCGGCGTAGGCCAGCTCCTCGTGGATGATGACGGCGGCCACCGCGTCGAGGCCGGCGCCGCCGTCGGCCTCGGGCACGGTCACCCCCAGGAGCCCCAGCTCGCCGGCCTTGCGCAGCAGCGCGACGTTGAGCGTGCCCTGCTCGTCGTGGGCCATCGCCTGGGCCTCGACCTCGGACCGCGCCCACTGGCGGACGGTGTCGCGGAGCATGGCGTGCTCGTCGGACGGATGCAGCAGGCGATCGAGGAGAGCGGGCATGGTGCCGTTCTACCGCGGCGCTGGCCGAGCGGGAAGTCAGCGGCCGGGTTGGCCGCAGGTACTCGGTCCGGCGTAACCGCGCGGGGCCGGGGCGCATCTAACGCCGCGCGCGACCTGGGCTAGGATCGCGCCATGGCAGCTCCCCGCCGACCGCGCGCCGCGGCGCCCCGCCGCCCCCGCTCGCCGACGCCGCCGCCGGTGTGTACCCACCCGCCCAAGGTGCGGACCGCCGCCACGCTGGCGCTGATCGAGCGGCTGCGGCGGGTGTGTCTGGCGCTGCCCGGCGTGGTCGAGCAGGAGGCCTGGGCCGAGCCGACCTGGCGCGTCGGCGGCAAGCTGTTCGCGATGTGCTCGTCGTACAGCCACGGCAGCGCGCACCTGGCGGTGCACCTGGCGGCGCCGCCGGGGGCCCAGGCGGCGCTGATCGACAGCGACCCCGCGCGCTTCTTCCGGCCGCCCTACGTCGGCGGCAGAGGCTGGCTCGGGGTCGTGCTCGACACCGAGCCTGACTGGGACATGGTCGCGGCGCTGGTGGCGACCGCCCACGAGGTGATCGCGCCGCCGCCGCGGCCCGCGCGCGCCGCGCCGCGCCGCCGCCCGGTGCGCTCCCGCTAGCAGCTCGCCGCGCAGTAGGTGCGCTTGGTCGTCGCGTCGTAGCACTCGTGCTTGTCGCAGCCGCACGGGAACGCCTCGCAGGCGCGGGGCTGCCCGTCGAGGGGCCAGTCGATCTTGCACCCGTACAGGCCGTAGGTGGCGATGCAGCCGACCACCTCCGCGTTGCAACCGTCGCAGGCGTCGACCTTGAGGTCGCACCACGAGCCGGCCGTGCAGTTGTTGGCGTCGTAGCAGCGGTCGTGCTTGGCGCAGCAATACGTGGTGCACACCGTGTCGGGGTAACCGTCGCAGCCCGGGCTGTCGAAGATGGCCTGCCCAGGCGCGGGCTGGGGCGTCGACGTCGACGTGCCGACGCGCGCGAAGGGTGACGGGGTGGTGGTGGGCGACGGGCTGGGCGTGGGCGACGGGCTGGGCCAGGGCGTGCCGGTGGGCGTGGGCGTGGGCGACGGCGACGGCGACGGCGACGGCGACGGCGACGGCGACGGGCAGGGGTGGCCCTCGCCGCAGTCAGTGATCGGCGGTAGCCCCGGCGTGCAGGTGGCCGAGCCCGGACCCGAACCGTCGCCGGAACCCCAGCCGGCACCGGCGGCCAGGGCCTCGTCGGAGGGGCCGTCGTCGGCACCGACGCAGCCGACGAGGGAAACGGCCAGGACGACGTGGAGGAGGTGCGCGCGCATACCAGCCACCGCAGCAAGGCGCGGGCCACCGCCGCCCCCGTCGGCCCGGCCCGCAAGCTGGCGTCGGCATGTCATCGCGGTGTGGGCTGGTGCCGGCAGTGCAGGTGGGAATCCGCGGCACCGCAGGCGCGCGCCTGCGGTGCGCTACACTGCGCGGCCATGCCGTCGATCGATGCCTGGCGCGGCGACGCGCCTGCGGTGCTGTTCGCCAACCCGACCGCCCAGAGCGGTCGCGCGGCCGACGCCATCCGCGCCGCCGAGGCCCACCTGGCCGCGGCCGGCGTGCCGCACCGGTTCGTGCCGACCGCGCCGGCCGGCGGCACCGTCGACGTGGTGCGCCGCGCCATCGACGACGACGGCGCGCGGGTGGTCATCGCGATGGGGGGCGACGGCACCTTCGCCGAGGTCGCCAAGGGCGTGCTGGGCTCGGCCCACGCCGACCGGGTGGCGATGGGCATGCTGCCGACCGGCACCGCCAACGATCAGGGCAAGTCGTTCGGCCTGGCCGCGGGGGCGGCGGCGCTGGCCACCAACGTCGGCGTCATCGCCGCCGGGCGCGTCACCGCCATCGACGCCGGCCGGGTCGAGGTCATCGCCGGCGAGGCCCGTGTGATCCATCGCGATCTGTTCTTCGACTCGGCGTCGGTCGGGTTCGGCGCCGACGCGCTGGTCGCGCGCAACCGCGACCGCGAGCTGGTCGGCAAGATCCCCTTGGCCGGCCTGTTCTACCGGGACATGCTGGTCTACGCCGGCGCGGTCCTGCGCAAGTTCGCCGAGACCTACGTCAGCGACGTCAAGTTCGACCTCGACGTCACCATCGACGGCCAGCACCACAGCTTCGCGTCGCTGCTCGACGTGATCGTCAAGAACACCGCGGTGTTCGGCGGCGAGTGGGTGCTCGACCCCGACACCCGCGCCGACGACGGCGTGTTCGAGCTGATCCCCATCTACGGCCGCCGCGACCTGACCTCCAAGCTGTTCGCCTCGCTGCGCCACCTGCCGGTCGACGGCGACACCCTGCGCGACCTCGGCATCGAGCACTCGCAGCCGATCGCCGGGCGGCGCTTCGCGCTCACCGTCACCCGGCCCGGGCAGGCCGGGTGGCCGGCCGCCCAGCTCGACGGCGAGGAGGTGCCGCACGGCAGCCGCTACCTGATCGACGCGCTGCCGCGGTGCCTGAACCTGATCGTCCCGTCGGCGGCGACCGTGGTCGGCTGAGCCGGCCGGGGTCGATCAGGCGTCGCGCCGGACCGGCGGCGGCGGCGGCAGGGCCGGCGCCACCAGGGCCAGCCGCTGCTGGATCAGCTCGACCAGCTCGTTGCGCGACACCGGCTTGCTGACGACGGGGACCGCCCCGCTCAGGCCGCGGCGGGCCAGGCGCAGCTCGATCTCGGCCGGGTCGCAGCCGGACACGAACACCACCGGGACCTCGACCTGCATGCCGCGCAGCTCGGCGACCAGCTCGACGCCATCCATCGGGTGCATCTCGACGTCGCTCAGCACCAACGCGAAGTCGGTGTCGACCACCGCCGCCAGCGCGGCCGCGCCCGAGTGCGCCAGCTCGATGTCGATGGGCAGCTCGCGCAACAGCCGCGCCATGGCCTTGCGGAACACCGGATCGTCGTCGACGATCAGCACCTTGGGCCGGGCGAAGGTCACCTTCAGCGTCGACATGGGGAGAGGCCCCGCGGGGCGGGTGAACGAGCCATGCCCTCAGCATGACCGATCAGGGGCCGACCGCAGCAGGGATCGGTGGGGCGTCGGTCGGGTATGGCTACCCGTCAGCACGCGCCGGAGGGCACCGGGCCAGCGCGTCGAGGACCTGCCGGCGCAGGCGCTCCCATCCCGCGTCGTCGCGCGGCCACCGCGGCGGGCCGTCGGCCGGCACCACCGGCGCGACCAGGTCGTCGGCGGCGGCGCGCCCGGCGCAGGCCGCCAGGGCGTCGAGCAGCGCCCGATCGGTGACGCCGCGGCGCAGCTGGGCCAGCCGCAGCGACGGTTGCGGCCCCGGGTACGCCAGCACGCCGTCGAGGGCGCCGTGGTCCTCGCCGTCGTCGAAGGTGATGGGGCTCGCCCCCAGCGGGTGGGCCGGCGCGCGCGCGCCGCCGCGGTTGTGCCGGTCGCGCCAGTACAATGCGTCCCACACGTACCAGAGCGGCAGGTCGTAGGCGAACGCCAGCCAGCCCCACGACCGCAGCGAGCCGCCGGCGTCGTCGACCACCATCGCGCCGGCCCAGCCCGGGGCGCCGTTGTAGGTCCAGGCGCGGCTGCGCGCCAGGGCGCGGTCGCGGGCCGCCTCGGGCGCCACGTAGACGTCGACCGCGTCGCCTAGCGCCGGATCGGGGCGGTAGGTCACCGCGTACAGGAACCGGCCCGGTCCGCCACCCGCCGCCCGCACCAGCGCGCTCAGGCGGCGCACCTCGGCCTGGGCGGCGGCGGTGCGCGGCTCGTCGATCGGGATGGCGAACGGGGTCACGCCGGTGCCGGCGGTGCGGGCGATCCATCGGGTCACGGCGTCGGCCAGGGCGGCCGGCTCGCGCGGCAGCAGCACCGGGACGAACCGGGCCCCGGCCACCAGGTCGTGGCGAGCCTCGGCCGACGCCAGCGTCAGCTCGGGCGTGGCCAGGACGCCGTAGCGACGGAACAGCGCGGCGTACGGGCGCTCGGCGGCCAGGGTCTCGGCCGGCGTGGTGGTGCCGGCCGCGCGCGCGACCTCGACCGGATCGTAGTAGGCCCACACCCACGGCGCGGCGTCGAGGGGGGGCACCGCCGCGGCGTCCACCGTCAGCTCGACCGGGATGCGCCGGGCGCCGACGGTGAGCACGCCGGGGCCGACGCCGGGCGCCGCGGTGGCCGGCACCATGACGTCGAAGTACGCCATCCGGCCGGTGGCGATCGGTCCGTCGGTGGGGATCAGTCGGTCGGGGTAGGTGCCCGGGCCGCGGCTGGGGCCGTACATCGACGTCGACGGCGCCGCGACGATGGCGTGGTCGACCGCGAACCCCGCCACGGTCGCGCCGGCGATGGCCAGGGCGACCGGCACCTGGTCGGTGGCCTCGCGCAGCACCTCGAGGCCCACGGTCTCGCCGCGAACCGCCCGCAACCGCACGGTGGTCCCGTCGAAGATGGCCGAGGTCGCCGGCAACGCATCGCCGGCGCGGACCCGGCCCGACTCGGTCAGCACCTGCAGGCGCGGGCCGTCGGGCTGCCGCTGGCACGCTGCCGCCACGGCGGCCGCGCCGATCAGGAGTAGCGGTCGTTGCGCCACGGGTACGCGGTGTTCGAGTAGCCGCGCTGCTCCCAGAAGCCCGGAGCGTCGTCGACCAACAGCTCGATCCGCGACACCCACTTGGCGCCCTTCCACGCGTACAGCTGGGGCGTGATCACCCGACACGGGCCGCCGTGGTCGCGCTCGAGGGGCGCACCGTCGACGGTGTGCACCAGCAGCACGTCGGCCTTGACCGCCTCGGCCAGGGGCAGGTTGGTCGTGTAGCGGTCGTAGGCGTGGCACATGACGAAGCGGGCGTCGGGGTGGGGCTCGGCGGCGGCGATCACGTCGGCCAGCCGGACCCCGCGCCACCGCAGGTTCATCTTCGACCACTTGGTCACGCAGTGGAAGTCGCTGACGTCCTCGACCTGCTCGAAGCCCTCGAGGTCGGCCCAGGTCAACGTGCGCGGTGCGGCGACCGCGCCGTCGACGGTGAGGCGCCAGGCGGCCGGCGTCACCGTGGGCTTGATGCCGAGGTCGAGCACCGGCCACTTCTTGGTCTCGTACTGATCGGGCGGCAGCTGCGGCATGCCGTGGCGGTTGCGCGGCCCGGTGCCCTGGGGTGCGTCGTCGGCCAGCGACGGCGTGGCCGCGGTCTCGCGCTGGAACCGGTCGCGCAGCTTGAGGCGCGCTTCCACGATGCGCGCCAGCTTGTCGTCGTCGGACATGGCGCCGACTCTGCCACGCCCGGCCGCGCGCGCCCAGCCGCTGGGCCGGCGTCAGGTGCTGGTGCCGCGGCGGCGCTCGGCGGCGGCGCGGGTCTTGGCCATGGCCCACGCGCACACCGGGCACGCGGCGATCGCGTGGCCGCGGGCCGGGCAGTAGCGCCGGCCGAAGTAGATGATCCGGAGGTGGAGCGGGTTCCACTGGTCTTCGGGGAACAGCCGCTTGAGGTCGCGCTCGGTGGTGACCACGTCCTTGCCCGACGACAGCCCCCACCGCGCCGCCAGCCGGTGGATGTGGGTGTCGACCGGGAACGCCGGCACGCCGAACGCCTGGGACATCACCACGCTGGCGGTCTTGTGGCCGACGCCGGGCAGCGTCTCGAGGGTGGCCAGGTCGCGCGGCACCTGGCCGCCGTGGTCGCGCACCAGCTGGTCGGCCAGGGCGCGCAGGTGCTTGGCCTTGGTCGGCGCCAGGCCGCAGGTGCGGATGTGGCCGAGGATGCGCGCCACCGGCAGCCGCGCCATCGCCGCCGCGTCGGGCGCCTCGGCGAACAGCGCCGGCGTCACCAGGTTGACCCGGGCGTCGGTGGTCTGCGCCGACAGCGCCACCGCCACCAACAGCTGGAACGCGTCGCCGTGCGCGAGGGGGATGGGCGGTGCCGGGAAGTGCTCGGCGAGGATCGCGCCGATACGGGCGGCCTTGGCCTGCTTGGCGGTCACGGCGGCGTGCCCAGGGCGGCGCGGCGGCGGGCCAGCTCGGCGTCGCCGGGCACCGCGGCGAGGCCTCGGTCGAGGGCGGCCGCCGCGTCGGCCGGTCGGCCCGCGGCCACGAGCGCCGCGGCCTCGGCCAGGTAGGCCCGGGTCCGGGTCGGCGCCGCCCGCTCGGCGGCGGTGAAGTGGGCCAGGGCTGCGGCGGTGTCGCCGGCCTGCTGGTCGAGGAGCCCCAGGTAGTAGTGGGCGTATTCCGACCGCGGCTCGACCGCCAGCAGGCCCTGGTATGCCGCGCGCTCGGTCGGCAGGTGCATGCGGCGCGAGGCCCCGGCCCAGGTGCGGAAGTGATCGGCGGCCACATCCGTGGTGGTGAGCAAGATCGCCACCAGGCCCACCGCGACCGCGCCGGCCGCGACCGGGCGGACCAGCGCCGCCACGCCACCGGCGCGCGCGGCGATCACCGCCACGGCGACCGCGAGCAGCCCGACCACCGCGGCGCCCGCGAGCGGCAGCGGATGGCGGATGACGACGACCGTGGCCAGCGTCAGCGCGGCGGCGGCGATCCCGAGCTGGAAGCGCGCCGGCACCCGTCCTAGCGGGGCGATCACCGCGGCGCCGGTTTGGGCCAGCAGCGCCGGCACGGCGGCGGGCGCAAGCAGCAGGTACAGCGCCACCATGAAGTACGAGAACAGGCCGATCTCCAGATCGACCAGCTCGATCCCGACGTGGAGGCCGAGGCCGAGCGCCAGGGCCACCCACCGCAGCCGGCGGGTCCACACCGTGGCCGCCAGCGCCAGCTCGGTGGCCAGCACCAGCTTGGCCATCGTGGCGAAGCCGATGGCCGCCACCAGCCGGCGCACCCGGCCCGGCTTGATCTGCTGGGCCAGGAGCGTGCCGTCGAGCCACGCCGGGTCGAGCTTGGCGATGGCCGCCCACAGGTAGAGGATGGCGAGCTGGGCCAGCACCAGGCGCAGCGCCCACGCGCGCAGCCAGCCGCGGCCGTCGGCCCCGACCGAGGTCGGCGCGGTCGGCACGAAGCACAAGATCACCAGCACCAGCCACATCAGGTAGTGGTGCTGGTACGAGTCGAGCTGGCTGACGAAGTACGCGTAGCCGTACAACGCCGCGACCAGCGGCAGCAGGGCCCGCACGCCGACCCCCAGCGCGATCAGCGCGAACCCGATCGCCAGGGTGCCGTACACGAACGTCATGCCGGCCCGGGACGGATCCGGCAGCGGCGGGAACGGCAGGTGCGGCACGTTGAAGCCGCCGGCGCCGTAGCGCGGCGCGTGCGAGATCTGGAGGAACGCGTCGACCGCGTGCAGCCCGAAGAACACCAGCCGGAACACCACCCAGGTCGTCCACGGCACCTCGACGTCGCGCCAGCAGCCCGGGTGGGTCGACGGTGTCGGCGGCGGGGGCGGGGGCGCGGCCTCGCTCGCGGCGGGCGCGGCGACGTCGGCCGCCGCGGCGGGGCGAGCCGGTGCGCGTCGACGGCGGGTGCGGGTCGGCTTGGCCACGTCACAGCCTCGGGATGGTGCACAGGTCGAAGCCGCCGATCGGGTACGGCTCGCCGCGCACCGGCGTGCACCACAGGCGCGCGGTCACCTCGGTCCCCGGGTGTTCGCGACACAGCCGCGCGCCCATCGCCTCGACCACCGCGCGTCGGCCGCGCCGGGCGATGGCCAGCCAGGCGTCGTGGAACTCGGTGACCAGCTCGACCGGCTGGTCGCCCACCCGCAGCTCGACCGTGCACGTCAGCATGCGCGTCGACGAGAACATCCGCCAGGCGAACCGCTCGTCGTGGCGGTCTCGCCGGGCCAGGTAGTACTGCAGCGGCAGCAGCAGCTGCACCACCAGGAACGCGGCGATGAAGCCGTTGGGCCAGCGCCACAACCAGCGGGCGGCGTCGACGAGCCGGCGGAGCGAAGACGATGCGATCACAGCGGGAGCGAGGCCTGGCGCACCGGCGGCGATCGCCGGGCCGGCGCATGATACGTCAGATCGTCGTCGACGCGGGCCCCCGGCTCCAGGGCGGTGCGGACCACCACCGCGCCGGCCTCGAGCGAGGCCACCGCCAGCCCGTCGCGGTACAAGATGGCGTTGCCGATGACCGCCGGCACCCGCGGGCCGGGCGAGGTGATGCCGACCAGGTTGAGCGGATCGGTTGCCGCCACCCGGACCGACTCGGCTGCCCCGGTCGGCGCCCGCACCGCCCGCAGCTCGTCGAGCGCCTCGGGCAGGGCGAACTGCTCGCCGACGAAGCCGGTGACGAACCGGCCGCCGCGGATCTCGCCGCGGGCCTCCAGCCGTCGCAGCGCCATGGCCAGGTCGCGCCACGGCGGCAGCGCGGTCTCGCGCACCAGCAGATCGCGGAACACCACGCCGTAGCGGGCCAGCAGCTGGCGCGCCGAGGCCTCGGCGTCGACGGCGTCGGCCCGGGGCGCGCCCAGGAGCGACCAGCGCCCGGCCGCGGTCGGCAGCGAGCGGATCGCCTGGCCCGGCCGGGTCCGCTCCTTGCCGCGGGCCCGGCGCACCGCTTCGCGCCAGGCATGCGAGGCCTCGACGGCGCCGCGGTCGGGCTGATCGAACCGGCTGCGCAGGGGCTCGCCGCGCTTGCGCTCGATCAGCACCCGCAGGCTGGCGAAGCCGTCGGCCGACGCCAGCCCGGCCGCCACCAGCTCCCACAGCGCGTCCTCGACGGCGCCCGGCGCCAGCGCGGCGGCGGCGACCAGGTCGGGCAGGAACGCGGCGCCGCCCGCGCGCAGCCGCTCGGCGATCGCGGCCGCCTCGGGCGACAGCGTGATCGGGGCTCCGGCGTCGGCCAGCGGCGCCCGCAGCCAGGCGGCGTCGGCCCGCCGGAGCAACGCCAGCGGGGCCGCCCGCGACGGGGTGGCGCGGCCGCCCTCGCCGTCGGTGGCGCGGGCCGACAGCCGGCACCAGGCGACGGCGCCGCCCAGGCACAGCTGATCGAGCCAGCTGGCGTCGTAGCCGTGCAGGCGGGCCGGCAGGACCTCGCGCTCCCACGCGCCGGCCGCGGTCTCGAACCCCGACAGCTGGTCGAGCACCCGGGCCAGGCCGTCGGCCCCGATGACCTGGGTGCCCGGGGCCAGCCGCTGCCAGCGGAACAGGAAGCGCATCAGCGCGCCGGCGTCGACCGGCTCGATCTCGCGGCGCAGCCGGGCCAGCGTCAGGCGGTGGATGCGGGCCAGGATGCGGCGGTTGCACCACTCGACCTCGGCCAGGCCGTCGTCGGCGGCGGCGAGCGCGGCCGGCACGGTGGTGGGCGCCAGGGCGCGTCGGCCGGTGAACGTGCCACGCAGGATGTCGCCGTCGGCCTCGAGCCCCAACAGCGCCTCGAGCACCGCGGCGGTGGCCAGGCCCAGGTGGGCGGCGATCGCGGTGGTCGAGCGCGGCCCGCTGCCGTCGAGGTGGGCCGCCACGATCCGGCGCAGCGTCACGTCGGGCTCGAGCGTCGCGCTCCAGCTCGGGGTCGCCACCGGCGGGTCGGCGGCGGCGTCGTCGATGAGCGCGCGCACCGGGCCCAGCCGCTCGGTGGCGACCCAGGCGTCGCCGGCCGGACGGGCGCCGACCGCCGGCCAGGTCAGCCGGGTGGCGCGCCCGGCCGCGGCCAGCGCGGCCAGCCAGGCCGGGGTCGTCGCCAGCGCGGCGGCCTGGGCCACCGGCACCAGCCACAGCGTCTGCAGCGCGTCGTGCAGCTCGTCCGGATCTCGGACGACCGGGGCGGCCTCGTCCTCGGCGGCGGCGATGGCCTCGGGCGCCAGCGCGCCGGTGGTCTCGGCCAGCTCCGGCGGCAGGCCGCGGCGGAGGTTGACCGCGCGGGTCCGCCGCTCCTCGAGGGGGGCGTCGTCGAGGAACGCGTAGGGGTTGGCGTTGAGCAGCTCGTGGCACAAGGGCGACGGCTCGACCGAGTCGCGCGCCAGGACCTGGATCTCGCCCCGCTCGATGGCGCCGCACAGCGCGGTCAGGCCCTCGCTGTCGAGGGCCTCGACCAGGCAGTCGCGGATGGTGTCCTGGACCAGCGGGTGGTCGGGGATCTCGCGGTCGCCGACGATGGTCTCCAGGCAGGCCTGGGCCTGGGGGAACACCACGCTCAGCAGATCGGCCGCGCGCATGCGCACCAGGTTGGGCGCCACCTTCTTGCCGCCGACGCGCCGGGCCACCGCCAGGGCGCGGGTGACGTTCCACCGCCAGCGCACCTCGAACATCGGCTGGTCGAGCAGCGCCTGGATCAGCACCTCCTCGGCGATGCCCGACGGCACGTAGCCGAACACCGTGGCCAGCGGGAAGCTGTGGGGCTGGCCCAGCGAGATCACGATGCCGTCGTCGGTGGCGGCCGCCTGCAGCTCGAAGTTGAAGCCGCGGCAGAACCGCTTGCGCAGCGCCAGGCCCCAGGCCCGGTTGAGCCGGCCGCCCAGCGGGGCGTGGATGACCAGCTGCATGCCGCCGCCCTCGTCGAAGAACCGCTCGGCGATCAGCAGGTCCTGGCGCGGCAGCGCGCCTAGCGCGGCCCGGCCCGCGGCCAGGTAGGCCACCAGCTGCTCGGCCGCGCCCCGGCTCATGGAGGCCTCGGCGACCAGCCACGCCGCCAGGGCGCCCCACGCCTCGCCGGCGGTCAGCCGCTGGTCGATCTCGGCCCGCAGCGCCGATACCTCGTCGGACAGCTCGCGGGTGCGAGCCGGCGCCTCGCCGAACCAGAACGGGATGGTCGGCGGCTGGCCGTGGGCGTCCTCGACGAACACCCGGCCGCTCTCGACCCGGTGGATCTTCCACGCGGTGTTGCCGAGCAAGAAGATGTCGCCGGCCGACGAGTCGATCGCGAAGTCCTCGTCGACCTCGCCCACCCGGGTGCCGGCCGGGTGCTCGACCACCGCGTAGTTGGCGTTGTCGGGGATCGCGCCGCCGGAGGTGATGGCCAGCAGGCGGGCGCCGCGGCGAGCCTTGAGCCGGCCGCCGACCCGGTCGCGGTGCAGCAGCTGGCCGATCCGGCGCCGGTCCGACATGCCGTCGGACATCATGGTCAGGATCTGATCGTAGCGGGCGCGGGTCAGCCCGGCGTACGGCGCGGCGCCGGTGACCAGGGTGAACAGCTCGTCCTCGGTCAGCTCCTCGGCCGCGCACGCCGCCACCATCTGCTGGCACAGGATGTCGACCGGGGCGTCGCGCACCGCCAGCCGGTCGAGGTTGCCGTGGCGGACCCCGCGGATCAACGCCGCGCACTCGGCCAGCTGGTCCCGGGTCACCGCGAACAGCCGGCCCTTGGGTGTCTCGCCCAGCGAGTGGCCCGAGCGGCCGACCCGCTGCAGGAACGTCGCCAGCGAGCGGGGCGAGCCGATCTGCACCACCAGGTCGACCGCGCCGACGTCGATGCCGAGCTCGAGCGAGGCGGTGGCCACCGCGCACTTCACCGCGCCGGTCTTGAGCCGCTCCTCGGCCATCAACCGGCGCTCGCGGGACATCGAGCCGTGGTGGGCCACCACGTCGGCCTCGCCCAGGCGTTGCTCGAGGGCGTGGGCCACCCGCTCGACCATGCGCCGGGTGTTGACGAACACCAGCGTGGTGCGGTGCTCGAGGACCAGCGCGGCGATGCGGTCGTAGACCCGGCCCATCTGCTCGTGGGACGCCACCGCGCCCAGCTCGTCGTCGGTGATCTCGATGGCCAGATCGAGGTCGCGCCGGTGGCCGCCGTCGACGATGGTCGGCAGCGGCCGGCGCCCGACCAGCAGCCGGGCCACCAGCTCGATCGGCCGCTGGGTGGCCGACAGCCCGACCCGCACCGGGGCCTGGCCGGTGGTCTGGACCACCAGGCGGTCGAGGCGCTCCAGGGTCAGCGCCAGGTGGGCGCCGCGCTTGTCACCGGCGATGGCGTGGATCTCGTCGACGATGACGGTCGACACCTGGGCCAGCGCGGCCCGGCCCCGCACCGTCGTCAGCATGATGTAGACCGACTCCGGCGTGGTCACCAGGATGTGCGGGGGCCGCTTGGCCATGCGCGCCCGCTCGGCCATCGGCGTGTCGCCGGTGCGCACCGCCACCTGGATGTCGGGCAGGGCGACGCCGGTCGCCGCGGCCCGCGCCGCGATCTCCGCCAGCGGTACGCTCAGGTTGCGGCGGACGTCGTTGGACAGCGCCTTGAGCGGCGAGATGTACAGCACCCGCACCTGGTCGGGCAGGGGCGCCCGCAGCCCCGCGCGCACCAGCTCGTCGAGCGCGGCCAGAAACGCCGCCAGGGTCTTGCCGGAGCCGGTCGGCGCCGCGATCAGCGTGTCGGTGCGCGCGGCGATGGCCGGCCAGCCGGCACGCTGGGGCGCGGTCGGCTCGCCGAGCCGCTCGCGGAACCAGCCCGACACCAGCGGGTGGAAGCTGGCCAGCGGGTCAAGGGACTGCACATCCATACAGTATCCGTGCCGGGCCGCGCCGACAACTGCCCTGGCCGACGGCCGCCCGCCACCGACCCGTCAGTCGCACGGGATCGCGGCGTCGGCGGTCAGGACCGCGTCGGCCACGCGGTGATCCCACAGCCGCACGTCGTCGATCAGCCCGTCGACGTAGCCGGTGGCCTGGTCGACGCCGTCGCGCCCGAGCTGGATGCCGTTGTGATCGACGTCGATCAGGTCGGCGTCGGACGGGTTGACCTCGTACTTGGTGCCGGCGACGAACAGGCGGACCTTGCCGCGATCGTAGGAGCACGCCAGGTGGGTCCACGTGGTCAGGCTGGGCACGGTGGCGCGCGCCGTCGCGGCGTTCTCGGTCACGTTGCGCAGCATCGTGCAGCGGATCTCGATGGTGCCGGCCGCGGGATCGGCCACGTAGCTCAGGCCCCATTCCTCCTCGCCGTCGAACCAGTAGTGGACCCCGGTGTCGCCCGGCGCGGGCGGCGCGTCGAGCTTGACCCACGCTGACACGCTCAGCTCGCGCAGCGGCGGCGTCGGCTCGGCGGTGCGCACGTACACCCCGGCGCCCAGCGCCAGGGCGCGGCCGTGGCACCCCGGCGCGTAGGTGGCGCCGTCGCCGCGCAGGGTGCCGAGCGGCGGCGACGCCCCGTCGATCGGCCCGCCCGTCGCCTGGTTCATACGGAAGCACGCCAGCGGGCTGTCGACGGCGCAGAACGGATCGCCGCCGGCGTCGACCGGCGGTGCGTCGGGACTGGCCGCGTCGCCGGGCGCGTCGGCGCCGGCGTCGGCGCGCCCACCGCCGTCATCGCCGCCGGCGCCGTCGGACGCGGCATCGCCGTCGACGCCAGGCAGGCCGGCGGGGTTGAACGCGCATGCGGCGATGCACGGCCCCAGCAGCCATACGAACCTCATCGGCTCGAGCGTACCCATGACCGGCGCGCGCGTCACCTCGGGATGGGCACATCCGCGAGCGTCGCCCGGTCGCCGGTGTAGTGATAGCTGCACTGGATGTCGTCGTAGCGGTGACCTCGTCCGACCGGGCAGGCGTCGCGCACCGCCAGCCACGCGCGCCACCGCGTCCGCAGCTCGGCGCCGTCGCGCGGCGGGCCGGCCGCGAGCGCCGCGTCGAACGCCGCCTGGCATCCGACGGCGCACGCGCACGGCAGGCGCGGCGGCGGACGCGGGAGCGGCCCGTCGACGTCGACCACCAGCGCGGCCCGCAGCGCGATCCACGGCCCGTACACCGGGTGCACCGACAGGTGGCTGGGCGAGACCGCGGCCAGGCCGGCCACCTCGGCCAGGCGCTGGATCGCGAACCGGCGCGGCGGCGCCTCGTGGGCGAACCGCACCTCGTGCCGGGCGGGGACGGTGCGGGCGGCGATCGCGGTGAGCGCGTGCTCGGTGTAGCGATCGAGCGGATCGGCCGCCGCGGCCAGGGTCGCGTCGGCGGCCAGCGCGGCGACGAACCGCGGCCACAGGGCCCGGGTGTTGCCGACGACCACCACCAGGGCCCGGGGCCGACCGAGGTCCGGCAGCCGCAGGTCGTCCGGAACCCGGACGTTGTAGTCGGCCACCGCCGCGGTGGCGTGCAGGTCGAACCCGGCCGCCGCGCACGCCTCGACCAGCGCGGCGATCACTGGCCGCGCTGGGCCGCCGCCAGGATCTGCGCCGGCGTGCGCGCCACCCGCCACAGCCGGACCTCGTCGAGGCCGCCGGTCAACCCGTCCTCGACCGCCCCGGCGCTGCTCAGGTTGGTGCAGTCCTGGGCCAGCGTCAGGCCGTCGGTGTTGCCGGTCTGCACCGGCGTCGCGGTGGCCCGGGTCTCGCCGGGCACCCCGTCGACGTACATGGTGAAGGCCGCAGCCACGTCGTCGAACACGCACGCCACGTGGTGCCACCGGTCGCGGCTGATCGGCGCGCCCCAGACCGTGCCGTTGATGTTGCAGTACGGGGTCACCTGCTCGGGCAGGGGCCCGGCCCCGTCGGGATCGTGCCAGCCGAGGAACATCGAGTACTGGCCGTTGGCGTCGAGCAGGCCGCTGCGCTGGTCTCCGGGCGGGCCGGTGTGCGGCGGATCGGTCGTGTACATGACGAACATCTCCAGCGTGAACGGCGCCTGCAGATCGAACGTGCCGACCGGCGCGGCATCCGGCCACCACATGCCCTGGGTCCCGTCGAAGCCGCGGCCCTGGCCGACCCGGCCCACCACCGCGGTCCCGGTCTCGAGCATGGGTTGCACGCCACCGGCCGCCTCGTTGGCCGCGCCCCCACCGTCGAACGACAGGCACAGGAGCAGGTCGCCGGACGGCGCCGCGCACAGGGCGCCCCCGGGTGGCGCGTCGGGGCCGGCGGCGTCCCCGGCGTCCCCGGCGTCCTCGGCGGCGTCGGCGGCCTGCCCACCGTCGGTGGCCTGCCCGGCCGGCTGGAAGCTGCATCCGGCCACGCCCAGGGCCAGCGCGGCTTTGACGAGCCTGGCCAGACCTGGTGAACTGTCGCGCGTGCGCCTCATCGTCGTCATCGTCGCCGCGGCCGTCGTGGCCTGCAGCGCTCCTGATCGCCAAGTGTCCGACGATCCTCGGGGCGACGTCAACGGACGATCCTTCGAGTTCGTGAGCACCAAGCCCGACGGCACCGAGTGGACCTTCCGCACCCGCGGCAACTCGCTGTGGGTGGCGGTGGTGAACGAGACCAAGTCCGACGAGCTGGGCACGATCGAGCTGTCGCGCAAGGAGCGCGACGCGCTGTGGGAGCTGATCGACCTGGTCGACGTCGGCAGCCGCAAGCGCGGCAAGCCCGATCCCGAGCACGGCACGGTGGTCTTGCGCCTGCGCGAGCCCGACGGCGGCGGCCACGACCTCACCAGCGTCCAGGTGTCGCGCCACACCGACGACCAGGAGGTGATCGACCTGGCCAACTTGCTCATCGACCTGGTCGCCAAGCACAAGGGCGTCGAGGCGCAGTTCTGACCAACCGGGTCTGCGGGCCCAGGAGCCACACCATGGGATTGTTCGATTCGGGCCGGGCCAAGGCCCGCGCGCGCCAGCTCGGCAGCCTGCGCGAGGAGCTGACCAAGGCCGGCGGCCAGGCGCTGGAGGTGGTCGAGCTCGACGACACCGCCACCGCGACGTCGACCGTCGGCTCGACCCTCAAGTCGCTGTTCGGCGGGCGCGTCACGCACGACTTCCACCAGGTGCTCCACGCGCGCACCGGCGGGCTGACCCACCTGTTCGTCCAGCCCTACGAGGGGGTGACGGCCATGCCGGGGGAGCACCACGCGCTCCTCGACGGGACCCTGCCGGTGCCCGCCGTCTTCAAGGCCCGGGTGATCCGCGGGCCGCACTGGGTCGGCGGCCACGGCGACCATCCGTGGAACAACCACGGCGGCCTGGCGGCGGTGACCCGGGACCTGGCCTGGAAGTGGAGCGTCGGCACCACCGTCATCGAGCTGCCATGGACGCTGCAGGTCCGTCCCGCCGGCGGCGGGCGCGCGCACCTGGTGATGGCGACCGGGCGCTACGGCGGCTTCACCACCTACCACGTCGGCTTCGCGGCGTTCGCGCGGGTGGCCCACGCCGTCGGTGCCGCGCTGATCCGCGGGGCCGAGGCGCCGGCCCGGGACTTCGTGGAGCCGACCCAGTTCGGCGCGCCGGCGGCGGCGGCCCTCGGCGCCCCATGACCGCACCCGCCACGCTCCACCACGAGCGCCTCGGCGCGGTCGCCGCCACCGCGACGGTGCTGTTCACCCACGGCATCTACGGCAGCGGCGCCAACTGGCGGACCATCGCCCGCCAGGTGGTCGCCGCCCGGCCCAGCCTGGCGGCGGTGCTGGTCGACCTGCGCCTGCACGGGCGCTCGAGCGCCGGGCCACCGCCGCACACGGTCGCGGCGTGTACCGCCGACGTGGCGGCGCTGGTGGCGCAGCTCGGCGCCGACGGGCCCCCGGTGGTCGGCGCGGTCGGGCACTCGTTCGGCGGCAAGGTCATCCTGGGCCTCGACCGGCTGCCGCACCGCGTGGTGCTCGACTCCACGCCGAGCGCGCGGCCCGACGCCTGGGATCGCCCCGGCAACACCGTGCGCCTGGTGTGGGACAGCCTGGTCGAGGTCGGCCCGCGACACCGGCGGCGTGACGACTTCGTGGCGGCGCTGGTCGGCCGCGGCCACCCGCGGCCGCTGGCCCAGTGGCTGGCGATGAACCTACGCCCCGACGGCGACGGGCTGGTGCTGGGCCTTGACCTGCCCGCCGTCGCCGAGCTGCTGCGCGACTACTACGCGGTCGACCTGTGGCACCACCTCGAGCGACCGACCGGCGCCATCACCATGGTCGTGGCCGAGCGCGGCGACACCGTCAGCGCCGCCGATCTGGCCCGGCTCGAGCGCGCGCCGGTCGCGGTCACCACCCACGTCATCCCCGGCGCGAGCCACTGGCTGCACCTCGACGCAGCGGCCGAGGTGGTCGCGCACCTCACCGCGGCGCTGGCGCCGGCCGGCTGAGCGCGCCGCGGCCTACCGCGAGCGGGTCGGTTCTTCGTCGGGCGGGACCGGGCGCGGCGGCGTCGGGCGCGGCGTGGCCACCGGCTTGGGCGGCAACAGCTCGTCCTCGTTGTCGACCGAGGCGGCCAGGAAGATGGCGGCGTCGAGCTTGCGGAAGTTGCGCTTGCGGTACCAGGTCAGCGCGTGCTCGTTGTTCTCGGCCACCTCGAGCACCAGGTGCGACAGGCCGCGCACCTTGGCCAGGTGGTGGAGCTGCTCGAGCACGAACGCCCCGACCCCGCGGCCGTTCCAGTCCGGGTGGACCGCCAGCTCCTCGACGAACAGCGGCCGCATGTTGCGGCGCTCGAAGTACGACTCGTTGATCCAGCTGTCGGCCCCGACCACCTCGTGGGCGCACTCGGTGTACGCCACGATCTGATCGCCGACCTCGAACACCAGCTGGTCGACGCCCTCCTCGTCGTAGGTCTTGAGGAAGCGCTTCTTGGTGCGCGGCCGCTGGTACTCGACGGTCTCGAGGTTGACGTGGCGGAACGACACCTTCAAGAACTCCCACACCCGGTTGAGGTCGCGCCGGTGGATGCGGCGGACCTCGATCATCGAGCCGTCGGCCTTGCCGCCACGACCCTTCTTCGCGGCGCCGCGGGCGGGGGCCTTGCGCCGCGCAGCCGGGGCGGCCGGCTTGGCCGAGGTGGCGCGCTTGGTCGCGCGCTTGGGTTCGGGCATGGGCGGATTCTGCTACGACCCGCGCCCGGTCACCAGGGCCGCCGCCACCGTCCCACGGGCCGGTGCGGGCGGCCGGCTCGCTAGGGGCAGGCCAGGGCTTCGAGCGACAGCGAATCCACTACGAACCGCGTCAGCAGCGCCAGGTTGGTGCGCCCCTGGAACTTCAACACCACCTGCTGGCCGGGGTGGGCGGCGGCGGCGGTCCAGGTGAACGACGTCCAGATGCAGATCGGCGCCACGTCGGAGTTGGTGATGTCGGTGAAGGTCTCGAGCACGGTCCCGGCCGGCGTCTCCAGGGTCGCCCGGAAGGTATCCGTGTCGGCCAGGATGTCCTCGGTGACGTGGCACTGGTAGCCGCGCACCCGCAGCGCCGTCGCGGTGGCCGGGATGGTCACGGTCTGCACCAGCACGTCGTTGGCGTTGTTGCTGGCGCCGAACAGGGCGGCGTAGGTGCCGGCCTGGGGCCCGAACGGCATCTGGGCGGCGGTGCGGATGATGGTCGAGGTCTGGGTCCAGGGCGTGACGCCGACCTCGAAGCCGCCGTTGCCGAGGAGGTTGCTCCAGGTGAGCACGCAGGCGTCCACCGGCGGCATGGCGTCGATCGGCGGCATGGCATCCACCGGGCGTGCGTCGGCCACGGCGGCGTCGGCCACGGCGGCATCGGCCACGGCGGCGTCGACCTCGGCCGCGTCGACCACGGCGGCGTCGACCTCGGCCGCGTCGACCGTGGCCGCGTCGACCTCGGCGGCGTCGACCTCGGCCGCGTCCGGGCCGCCACCCACGTCACCGGCGGTCGCGCAGGCGGCGAGGCCGAGGGTCAGGGACACCGCGGCGCGGGCCGCGAGGCTCAAAGGCACGCTGGTGCGCATCACAACCCCATCTGCTTGGCGATGATGACCTTCATGATCTCGTTGGTGCCGGCGAAGATCCGCTGGACCCGCGCGTCGACGAACGCCCGCGCCACCGGGTACTCCAGCATGTAGCCGTAGCCGCCGAACAGCTGGAGGCACTCGTCGATGATCTGCTGGCTGGTGTCGGTGATCCACCACTTGGCCATCGAGCACTCGCTGACCAGGGCCTTGCCGGCCACGTGCTGGCGGACCAGCTCGTCCATGAACGCGCGGCCGATCTGGGCCTTGGTCGCGCACTCGGCCAGCTTGAACTGGGTGTTCTGGAACTTGCTGATCGGCTTGCCGAACGCGGTGCGCTCGGTGACGTAGGCGAGGGTGTCTTTAATCACCTGCTCGGCCGCGGCCTGGGCGCCGATGGCCACCACCAGGCGCTCCTGCTGGAGCTTCTGCATCATCATCAGGAAGCCCGCGCCCTCGGGGCCTAGCCGGTTGGCCACCGGCACCCGGCAGTCCTCGAAGAACAGCTCGCTGGTGTCCTGGGAGGCCAGCCCCATCTTGTGCAGCTGCTTGCCCTTCACGAAGCCGGGGCGGCCGGCCTCGACCACTACCAGGGAGATGCCGCGGTGGGCGTTGGCCGGGTCGGGGTCGGTCTTGACCGCGACGATCACCAGGTCGCACAGCTGGCCGTTGGAGATGAAGGTCTTGGCGCCGTTGATGACGTAGTCGTCGCCGTCGCGCACCGCGGTGGTCGTGATGGCCGCCAGGTCGCTGCCGGTGCCGGGCTCGGTCATCGCGATGGCCAGGACCAGCTCTCCGGCCGCGCACCCGGGCAGCCACCGGCGCTGCTGCTCCGCCGAGCCGAAGCTGGCCAGGTACGGCGCGCACACGTCGGAGTGGAGCGTCATCGCGAAGCCGCTCTCGTAGGCGTAGCCCAGCTCCTCGGTGATGATGGTCGAGTGCAGGAAGTCGCCGCCGGCGCCGCCCAGCGCCTCGTCGAGCCACGGGCACAGGAAGCCCTGGGCCCCGGCCGCGCGCCACGCGCTCTTGTCGACGCAGCCCGCCGCGCGCCAGCGCTCCTGGTGCGGGCGGATGTCCCGCGCGACGAACTGCCGGAACGCCTGCCGGAACAGGTCGTGGTCGGCCGAGAACAGCGTCCGCTCCATCGGGCCATGAGTATCACGGCGCCCCGGCGGGCTGGCCAACACCATCTGTCTCGCCGGCCGGGCGCGGCCAGCCCGCCGCCGGTGGTGCGCGGGCGCCCGGCTTGGCCTATCGTCGCGCCATGCGCATGGTCACCGTCGTGTCTGCCCTGGCCCTGGTCGCCGCCGCCTGTGGGGGTGACGACCCCATCGTCGTCGACGTCGACGCGGCGGTGCCGCTCGACGCCCCAGGCTGTGACCCGACGGTCGCGCTGCCAACCCAGTGGCGGCCGATCGCCATGGTGTCGGCCGGCGCGGCCAACCTGACCACGACCGCCGGTGTGACCTCGGGCACGGTCGACGCCACCGCCGGCGGCACCGCGGCCGCCGCCGACAACCCCTACCTCTACTTGGACCTGGTGGCCGGCACCAAGCTCGACCTGACCGACACCGCGGCGCTGTCGTCGACCGCGTGGCACGTGGCGCTCAAGCGGGCCGGCATCAAGCTCAACGGCGGCGACTCCGGGCCGGGGCAAGTGGCGGCGGCGTCGGTGACCGCCGCGACCCTGGCTGAGGTCACCACGGCGCCGGCCGGGCTCGCCGTCGACGACTGGGCCGACGCCGACTGCAACCTCATCGCCGGGCCCACCGGCGAGCCGGCCACGGTGATGTCGACCTGGTACGACTACGACGCCACGACCCACGTGCTCACGCCCAAGGGCGAGGTGTGGGTCATCCGCGTCGCGCCCGACGTGTACCGCAAGCTGCGCATCGAGACCTACTACGGCGACGCCGGCAACCCGATGCGCGGCGCGTACTACCGGGTCGAGTGGGCCCCGCTGTGAGCCGCGCGCGGCGCGCCGCGGCGCTGGCGGCGGTGCTGCTGGGGCCCGGCCTCGCCGCGGCCGATCGCGATCCGTGGCAGGCCGGCACCACGCCCCTGACCTACGGCCGGCCCGGCGGGCGGGTGCTGGTCCACTACGTCACGACCACCGTCGACGCGGCGCTGCCCACCGACGCCGACGCCTCGGGCGTGCCGGACTTCGTCGAGGAGGTGGCCCTGCGCGGCGACCAGGCGCTGGCCCGCTTCGTCGAGCTGGGGTTCCGGCCGCCCCGCACCGACGGCACCCTGGGCGGCGACGACCGCCTCGACATCTACCTGCGCAACTTGAACGGCGCCGACGGCAGCTTCACCGCCGACACCTGCACCCAGACCCCGTTCACCTGCGCTGGCCACGTCACGATGGAGAACGACTTCGTCGGCTACAGCTACCCGACGACCTCGATCGGTGTCCAGGTGCTGACCAGCCACGAGCTGTTCCACGCGGTGCAGAACGCCTACGACGGCGACCAGCCGGTGGCGTGGATGGAGGGCTCCGCGGTGTGGGCCGAGGAGGTCGTCTTCCCCGCGCAGGACGACTTCGAGCACCTGGTGGCGGCGTTTCTGGCCAAGCCGTTCCGGCCGTTCGAGCGGGACGGCGCCGGCTTCGGCGACCTGTACCCCTACGGCGCCGGCCTGTGGCCGTACTTCCTCGAGGCCAAGCTGGGGCCGGGCATCGTCGCCGCCACCTGGGCCGGGTGCGAGGACGCCGGCGCCGATCCGGCGTTCCTCGACGCCCTCGACGTCGAGCTGGCCGCCCGCGGCACCACCGTCGAGGACGCCTGGATCGAGTTCACCCGGTGGAACGCCCGCACCGGGCGCTGGGCCGACGGCACCGGCTACCCCGACGCGGCGCGCCTGCCGCTGGCGCTGCGGGAGGCGGCCATCACCGCGCCGGGCCAGGCCACCGTCATCACCGAGGGGTTGTCGGCCCGCTACCAGCCCATCACCGGGCTGGTCGAGACCTCCCGGGTGACCGTCACGTCGATGCGCCCGGTGGCCCTCGACGTGCGCGCCACCGCGGGCGACCCGACCATCACCCGGGTCGGCGACGACGGGGTCGCCACCAGCCACACCTTCGACGTCGTCCTCGACGGCGCCGCGACCAGCGCCGAGCTGGAGGTGATCGTGTCGGGTGCGACCCGCGGCGGCATCCAGCAAGAGGTCACCGTCGCCATCGCCCCGTACACGCCACCCGACCCGCCAGCGGAAGACGCTGGTTGTGGGTGCCAGTCGTCGCCTGCGGGCGGTGGCGGCCTGGTGGTGGCCGCCGCCGTCGCCGCGCTGCTGCGCCGGCGCCGCTACGGGATCAAGCCGGCGGTCTGAGACGCCGGCAGGGTGGTGCGGAACAGCAGCCTGCCGCCCTGGGTCGCGATCGACATGGTCGACAGCTCGGTGGCCGAGGTCGCGGCTTCGGTGCCGCCCTGCATCCGGGTCACCAGGGCCGGCACGTCGACGGCGATGAGGTAGCTGTCGCCGCGCTGCCGGGCCGTCGCCAGGGTGGCCGCGAGGGCGGCGCTCGGCTTGGGCAGCGCCTTCTTGGGCAACGCCAGGTCGGTCAGCCGCTTGAGCTGGGCCACGGGATCGGCGCCCATGGCCATCAGCATGGACTTGCCGGCGACCGCGTACCCGGCCTCCATCGTGCCGCCGAACATCTGGTAGCCGACCTGCACGTCGGCCGGCGCGTCGGCGGCCGGGCGCGCCGTAAAGATCGCGAAGCGGACGTTGCGGTAGGGGGCACGCTTGGTGTCGACCTTGGCTTCGATCATCCCGCCGCGGGTGTCACTGGCGAGCTTCAAGAAGTCGAGCAACATCGCCTGGACCTCGGCGCCCCGGGTGGTGTCCCACAGCCCGGCCATCGCGAACGCCCCCGGGGTCACGGCGACGGTCATCGCCTGCTCGCCGTTGAGGAGCGCCGGCCACTTCGCGAAGGCCGTGGCGATCTTGTCGGCGTTGGCGGGGCCGTAGGTCATGGCGATGAACGGGCGGGACATCTCCACCATCGCCGTGAACATGGTCGAGGTGTCCACCCGCCCGCCGGCCAGGATGTCACCGCCACCGAGCTTCTCGAGCAGCCCGAACGTCCCCGGGCGCTGGGCGGCGACGAAGGCCGCGACTCCGGACCCGGGCTTGGGCACGGCGGCCAGCTCGAGCGTGGCGTGCGTCGCGCTGACGTCGAGGCTCAGCTCGACCTGGCTGAGCTGGGCCAGGACGTCGACGTAACTGCGCAGCGATGACGCGATGAGGTCGCGCTGGCTGTTCGGCGACGCCGCGGCCACGTCGGCGATGCTCTCGTCGATGTCCGCCTGGTGCCGCGCCATGAGCGCCGCGGTGGCGAACGTCACCGTCGGCCGCGCCGGCGGCGTGGTCGCCACGCCGGTGGTCAGCGCGTACGGCGCCAGGTCGCGCAGCGCCTCGATCGGGCCGATCGCGGCCCAGCCGCCGTGCTCGACCATGCGCATGCCCAGCGCCTCGACCTGGCGGGCCAGCGCGGCCTGATCGGCGATGGCGACCACCACCACGACCGGCTCGCCGTGGGTCGACGGGTCGAGCGCGAAGGCCCGGATCGGCCGGGTCAGATCGACCCCCGAGAAGTCCATCCCCGACTGCGCCGTGATGGTCGGCAGCGAGATCAGGGCGCCCATGCCGGGCCGGACCGCGTCGACGTAGCCGCTGAGGGCCACGGTCAGCTGCGGCAGGCTGGCGATCGACGCCTCGGCGATCAGGTCCGCCGGCGCCGCCTGGGGGGCGTCGGGGATGGTCGGCAACGGGGCCTCGACCACGGCCGCGAGCGGCGCGGCCGTCGCCGGCGGCGGCTCGGCCGGCTTCGCCGACGACGGCGTGGCGGTGGGCTTGGCCCCGCCGCCGCAGGCCGCGGCCAGGGTGCCGACGATCATCACGGATTGCCATGTTCTACGCATGGCCGGTCGGTACCGCACTCGGTCCGTCGGCGCCAGGGGGATCCCTGCTGACGCGGACTCGCCGCGCTGGTACGATGGGCGGATGCTTGAGCAAGCCGTCCGTCCTGGCCGCGACGAGGCCGAGGTCGATCAGATCATGGCCGAGCACGCGGCCGAGCGTGCCCCGCGCGGCGCCGGCGCCGACGCCCGCCTCGCGGTGCAGGGCAAGGGCGACCTCGGCGGCGAGGTCCACGGCGCCGCGGCCCGTGGCGTCGACGGGCCGGGCGGGGCGCTGCCGTTCCAGGACCAGATCCAGCGGTCGTTCGGCCAGTACGACATCAGCGGGGTCCAGGCCCACACCGGCGGCGCCGCCGACCAGGCGTGCGACGCCATCGGCGCCCGCGCCTACGCCACCGGCGATCAGGTCGCGTTCAAGGGCACGCCGGATCTGCACACCGCGGCGCACGAAGCCGCCCACGTCGTGCAGCAGCGCGCCGGCGTCCACCTGGCCGGCGGTGTCGGCCGCGAGGGCGATCCGTACGAGCGCCACGCCGATCGCGTCGCCGACGCAGTGGTGGCCGGCGAGCCGGCCGACTACCTGCTGGGCCAGATGGCCGGGCCCACCGCCGCGGCCAAGGGCGGCGCGGTGCAGATGAAGAAGGACCTGCCCAAGGGCGAGGAGGGCTTCGCCAAGATGTGGGAGGCCCACCCGCACAACGACGGCTACGGCGGCGAGGAGGACACCTCGAGCAGCGAGGTCCGCGAAGAGCACGGCCTGCCCGACTACATCGACAACACCTGCGCGGTGCGCCTGTCGGTCATGCTCAACGGCATCGGCGAGACCATCACGCCGGCCAAGACCAAGGCCGCCGGCATCGAGCGCAAGCCGCACTACTCGAGCAAGACCAAGCAGTACTACATCCTCGCGGCCAAGGAGATGTGGACCTACCTGACCAAGTACTACCGCGCGCCCGACGTGGCGTTCCCTCCGGCCGGTAAGCGGTTCAAGGACGAGGAAGAGTTCCAGGACGCCTTCGAGAAGGACGTCAAGCCGCTCCTGGCCGGGCGCAAGGGCATCGTCGCGTTCGACAAGATCTTCGGCTACGGCGGCACCGGCCACGTCGACCTGTTCGACGGCGAGGCCCTGTCCGACTCGTCGGGCTGGTACTCGAGCCAGCGCCTGATGCTGTGGTACGTCGCGGTCCCATGATCGACCGTGCCGTCGTCGTCGTCGCGCTGGCTGCCGCCTGCGGCAAACCGGCGCCCAGCCCCCCGGCCAGCGCCGCCTCCGAGCCCGCGCCGCCCCCACCCGGCGCGGCCGCCGCCGGCACGCCCGGGGCCGCTGCGCCCGCGACCGAGGTCCCCATGCCCACGCCCGCTCCGACCTGGATCATCGACACCGGCAAGGTCGGCGACGTCGTCCTCGGCCAGCCGCTGCCGGCCGCGCTCGTGACCGATCAGCTGGCGACGCACTACGTCGCGGCGTACATCGCCGACGCCCAGCCGGTCGACGGCTTCCGCTGGAGCGATCCGCCCATCACGGTGTACATCGCCGGGGGGCCGTTCGCGGCCAAGGTGGCCAAGGGGTACGAGGGTCCGCCGCCGACCGACGAGCTGCGCGCCGCCGGCGCCGCCGCGGCCAGGGCCGGCGCGACGGTGGTGCGGGTCATGGTCGACGGCCCGGGCCCGGCCACCAGCGGCGGCTTCGGCGTGGGCGCCAAGCTGGCCGACCTGCGCGCGGCCGACGCCGGGGTCCGCACCTACCCGATGCCGCCGACCCGCGAGGACGACGCGCCTCCGACCGATCGTTGCAACGTGCGGTCGAAGGGCATGCCGGGCGTGTCGTTCGTGTTCGCGACCTGCAAGGCGGCCGAGGCCGGCGAGCCTGCGCGCCGCGTCGATCTGTGGATCCCGGAGTGACCACGGCGCTGGCTCGGCGCGAGTACGAGCTGCAGATCCACCGGGCCTACCTGCGCGCGATGCGGGCCGTGGTGCGACGCGAGGAGCGGCCCGCGGTCGACGTGCGGGCCCAGCTCGAGGCCGAGCTGCTCGAGGTCGAGGCCGGGCTGGCGGCGCTGCCCGACGATCCCGCGCGGCCGATGGTGGCGCTGGCGTCGGCGCTGGCGCTCGACGCCGACACCATCGAGCTGGTGTGGGCGGCGGTGGCGCTGGCGGCCAACCCACCGATGCGGGTCCACGCGGTCGAGCTCGACGAGCGCGCCAGCTACGGGCTGACGCTCACGCTCTACTGCCGGATGGTCGAGCTGCCGCCCGACCGGGCCCGGGCCCTGGGGCTGACCTTCATCGCCGATCATCCACTGGTGCGGCGCGGCTTGCTCCACGTCGGCCACGGCGATCGGGTCACCGCGGCGTGGACCCTGGCCCCGGCGCGCGAGCTGGTGGCGCACCTGGCCGGGCTGCCCCGGCAAGATCCCGACTGCGCGCCGCTGACCGCGCCGGCCGAGGTCATCCACGACGCGGCCCAGGCCGCGGCCATCACCGCCATCGCCGAGCCGCTGGCGACCGGCGCGCCGCTGGTGCTGTTCGTCGAGGGTGCCGCGCTCACCGGGCGCCGCACCGCGGTGGCGCTGGCGTCGGCGCGCCCGACCCTGGCCATCGAGCTGGCCCGGGCCCCGTCGGCGCTGGCCCTGGCCGCGCAGCTGCGCGCGCTGCGCCGCGAGACCTTGCTGCACGGCGCGGTGCCGGTCGTGTTCGGCGTCGACGAGCTGGCCGCCGGCGAGGGCAGCCGCGACGAGCGGGCGCCGCTCATCACCCAGTTCCTCGACGACACCGACGGCCCGGTGGTGGTCATCTCGACCCGGGCCGGCCTCGATCTGGGCACCCGCTCGCCGTCGGTGCGGGTGACCTGGCCGGTGCCCGACGTCGCGACCCGGGAGCGGCTGTGGCAGGCCCACGGCGCCGACGCCGAGGCGGCCCAGCAGCTGGCCACCCGGTTCCCGCTGGGCGCCGGCGCCATCCGCCGCGCGGTCGACAGCGCCCGCCTGCTCCACGTCGGCCGCGCCCACCTGCGCCTGACCGAGCTTTTGGGCGGCGTGCGCCACAACATCGCCGAGAAGCTGGGCACGCTGGCCGACCGGGTCGCGGTCAAGCAGGGCTGGGCCGATCTGGTGCTGGCCGACGACGTGATGGCCCAGGTGCGCGGCCTGGTGGCCCGGGTCCGCCACGCCCACGTGGTCTACGAGCAGTGGGGCTACCGGTCGAAGATGCCGCGCGGGGTCGGCGTGGCCGCGCTGTTCTCGGGGCAGCCCGGCACCGGCAAGACCATGGTCGCCGGGCTCATCGCCGCCGAGCTCGAGCTCGACCTGTACCAGGTCGACCTGTCGAAGGTGGTGAGCAAGTGGGTGGGCGAGACCGAGAAGCAGCTGGCCATGATCTTCGACGCCGCCGAGGCCGGCCACGCGCTGTTGTTGTTCGACGAGGCCGACGCGCTGTTCGGCCAGCGCACCTCCGACGTGCAGGGCGCCAACGATCGCTACGCCAACCTCGAGGTGAACTTCCTGCTCCAGCGCATCGAGCGCTTCGGCGGCGTGGTCATCCTGACCACCAACCTCGACACCGCCATCGACAAGGCGCTCAAGCGCCGGCTGGCCGCTCACATCGTGTTCCCTCAGCCCGACGACGACGAGCGGGCCCAGCTGTGGCAGCGGCTGCTGGCCACCGACGGGGCGCCCCTGGGCGACGACCTCGACTACGACGCGCTGGCGCAGGCCTACCCCAAGATGTCGGGCGCCAACATCCGAAACGCCGCGCTGGCGGCTGCCTTCCTGGCAGCCGCCGACGGGCGAGGCGCGATCGATCAGGACACCGTCATGACCGCCGGGCGCGGCGAGTACCTGTCCATGGGGCAGGTGCTGTCGTCGCTGCCGCGGCGGTAGCGGCGTGGACCGACCGGGCGACTCAGGCCTGGCCGCGGTCGGGCTTGACCAGCCCGATGACGCTGGCGATGGCGCCGGCCAGGCCGCCGAACAGGAGGATCTTGGCGCCGAGGCCGGCGACCTTGCCGAACGGCATCTTCGCCTCGAACTGGATGATCGTGATGACGGCGATGATGAGCATCAGCGCGAGCGTGCCGCCGGCCATGCCGCGGGTGAACTTGTCCTTGGCCGCGCCCATGCCGGCCAGCGCGACCACGGCGAGGGACGACAGCAGCGCGATGAAGGTCGGCGCGGCCTTGGCCTCGCGGAGCTTCCAGAACGACGCCTTGAACGGGCCGACGTCGATGAACGGCAGGAAGATGGCGATCAGGCAGAGGACACCGAGGGCGAGGACGACGAACTTGATGGGCTTCATGGTGACTTTTCTCCAGAGGGTCAGGTACGGGGTGAAACGATGTGGGTCGCTTGTGCACCGACGGTGCCAACCCGAACCAACCTGAATTACAGGAACTGGCTGCGCCGTGTGGGTCCGCGTGGGCCCGCGTGAGAGGACTGTGTGGGTCGGCCGCGACCCGATCGGGTCGGTTGCGGCCCGGGGCCAGGGGCTGTACACAGCCGCGATGCCGGTGCCGCCACCCTGGACCGTCCCCGCCTCGGCGGCGGGCGCCACGCTGGCGGCCGTCGTGCGCGATGCCAGCGGCGAGCCGTGGTCGGTGGTGAAGAAGTGGATCGCCCTGGGCAAGGTGGCCGTGGCCGGGGCGCCGGCTCTCGAGATCGATCGGCGCATGCGCGGCGGCGAGGCCATCGAGGTGCGGCTGGCGGCGCCCAAGCCGCGCGATCCCAGCCGCGAGGGCGACCTGGTCCACGACGACGCCCACGTGGTGGTCATCGACAAGCCGGCCGGCATCTCGTCGGTGCCCTACGACGAGCGCGAGACCGGCACCGCGATGGACCTCATCCGCGGCGCCTGGCGACGTATGGGCCGTCAGGCCACCCAGACCCCGCTCCTCGTGGTCCACCGCATCGACAAGGCCACCTCGGGGCTGTTGATGTTCGCCAAGAGCAAGCGGGCCGAGCTGGGGCTGGCGGCGCAGCTGCGCGATCACTCGTGTGAGCGGGCCTACCGCTGCGTCGCCCACGGCGTGATGCGCGCGCGCACCATCGAGTCGTGGCTGGTGACCGACCGCGGCGACGGGCTGCGCGGCTCGACCGGCCACGCCCACCAGGGCAAGCGCGCGGTCACCCACGTCGCCGTCGTCGAGGAGCTGCGCGACGCCACGGTGTGCGAGGTGCGCCTCGAGACCGGCAAGACCCACCAGATCCGCATCCACCTGGCCGAGGCCGGTCACCCGCTGGTCGGCGAGGAGGTCTACGACAAGGACTACCGCAACGCCGGCAACCGGGTGCTGGCGGCGCCGCGCCTGATGCTGCACGCGATGACGCTCGGCTTCGTCCACCCGATCACCGGCGCGCGCCTGCGGTTCGAGCGGCCGCCACCGCCGGCGATGCGCGACTGGATCGCGAGCCGGCGCTGACCGCCGCCGCCGCGCCGTCCGTCAGCGCAGCCGGCCCGCCAGGGCCAGCCCACCGCCGTGGCCGTCGAGGGTGGGGGTCAGCGCCAGGTCGCGCAGCCCGAGCGGCAGGACCACGTCGCGCGGCAGCGGGATGAGCGCCATCGCCAGCGCGCCGACGGCGGTGCCCGCGCCGAGCGCCAGCAGATCGGACCCGCGCAGCGTCGCCGCTGGCGCCAGCGCGTAGGTGACGCCCAGCCCGAGGCCGATGCCGACCCCGGCCCCCACCAGCACGTCCGTCGGGTAGTGGCGGCCGGCGCGGATGCGCAGCATCCCGGTCGAGCCGGCCAGCGCGCCGGCCCCGGCCCACACCGCCAGGCGCGCGCCGTCGCCCTGGCTGGTCGGGTTGTAGAGCAGCGCGCCGGAGGTGAGCGCCGCGTACGCGATGCTGGTGTGGCCCGAGAAGAACGAGTGGTCGGTGCCGGCCGCGGTGCGGGTGTACGCGACCACCGCCGGGTCGCGGCTCTGGGTGTACGGCCGGTCGCGCCGCACCGTGTACTTCACGAGGCCGGCCAGGGCCGCGGTGGCGCCAACCGCGCCCAGGTAGGCGCCGCCGCGCCGCAGCGAGTCGTCGTCCAGGCCGCGGCCTAGCTCGAGCCCGACCGGGACCGCCAAGGACGTCAGGAACAGCGCGTCGCTGGTGGCGTCGGCGGTGGCCGAGAACTGGCCGATGGCCACGCAGTCGAGGGCGTTGACCGGGCACGGCGCGTCGGCGCGGGCGGCGCGGGCGGCGCTGCCGGTGGCCGCGGCGAGGGTGACGAGGATGGCGAGGTGGCGCACGTCCACCGGCCTGGTGCAAGCGCGAGACCGGCCGCCGCCGGCCGCCAGATCGCCAGCTTGGCCCGGAGGCTGGGCCAGGTTCCGCCCAGGGTGGTGAGCCTTCGACGGTACGCCGGCCGGGTCGCTACGCCGGCAACGCATAGCTGACCGACGCCTGGGCCACCACCACCTGCGGCTCGCCGCCGTGGATGTGGACCTCGCCCACCGCCAGGCGCCGCCCGAGCTTGAGCATCCGCGCGGTGGCGTGGAGGTCGGCCGCCGGCGGCTTGCGCAGGAAGTTGATGGTGAGGCTCGACGTCACCGCCAGCGGCTGAGGGCCGATCATCGCCAGCACCAGGAAGTACATGGCGGTGTCGGCCAGGGTCATCAGCGTCGGCCCCGACAGGGTGCCGCCCGGGCGCAGGAACGCGTCGCGGTAGCGGACCACGCAGGCCAGCGTGTCGTCGCCGATGGCGGTGATCTCGCAGAAGCCCCGGGCGGCCGGAAAGGTCGCGGCCAGGAGCGCGTCGATCTCGGCGGCGGTCATGCGCGGCATCCGCCGATGGTACCCGGGCCGCCCGCGCCGGCCCGGGCCGTGGCTGGCTACTTCTGGAGCGCGATCTTCTTGGGCTTGGCCTCGGCCCGCTTGCCGATCGTCACGGTCAGCACGCCGGCCTCGAGCTTGGCCTCGACCTTGTCGCCGTCGGCGGTGTCGGGCAGCGCGAAGCTGCGCGAGAACGAGCCGAACTGCCGCTCGTACAGGAAGTAGGTCTCGCCTTCCTTGCGCTCCTCGGCGGCGCGGGTGCCGGTGATGGCCAGGACGCCGTTGTGGAGCGACACGTCGACGTTGTCGTCCTTGACGCCGGGCATGTCGGCGCGCACGACGTAGCTGTCGGCGGTCTCCTTGACCTCGAAGCCGGGCGAGAAGGTGGCGGCCGGGCGCTGGTCGCCGAACGGATCCCACGCGAACAGGTCGCGGGCCATGGCGAACGGGTCACGGTAGCGGACGGGGGCGGATTCACGACGGATGAGGGACATGAGAGTGCTCCTGTAGAGGGAGGACGAGCGCCACACGTGAGCGCCGGGCGCGGCGGCGGTCGCGGCGACCGGTGCCAACCACCGGCCCGTCGTCGACTGTGTCCCTGTTAGTAACCACCGCGGCGCGGCGCGCAACGGCTTGACGTGCGCGGCGACGATGGTTACGTGCCGGCGATCGGTCCGGGGCGCCGCGTGACGTCTCGCCGCTCGCCGCGCGCCGTCGCCGCGCTACGCCGCGCCGTGGCCGCCGCCGCCCGGGGTCAGCACGGTCAGCACCGCGCCGGCCTCGGCGTGGACGTGGGTCGAGCCGGGCAGGGCGGCGCCGTCGAGGAACGCCGCCCCCGGCGCGCCGGCCGCGCCGCCGGCCAGCCCGAACGGCGCGGTGGTCCGGCGCTGGGCGACGATGGCGATCTCGGCCGGCACCAGCAGCCGCACCACCCGCTCGACCCCGTCGCCGCCGGGCCGGGCGCCGGCGCCGCCCGAGCCGCGGCGGATGGCGAACCGCTCGAGCCGCACCGGGAAGCGCGCCTCGAGGATCTCGGCGTCGGTGATGCGGGTGTTGGTCATGTGGGTGTGCACCGCCGAGGCGCCGGCGTGGCGCGGGGTGGCGCCAGCGCCGCCGGCCACGGTCTCGTAGTAGGCCCAGGCGGCGCCGCCGACCGTAAGGTTGTTCATGGTGCCCTGAGAGGCCGCGGCCAGGCCCAGCGCCCCCAGCAGCACGTCGACCACCCGCTGCGAGGTCTCGACGTTGCCGGCCGACACCGCGGCGCCCGGCGGCGGATCGAGCAACGAGCCGGGCGGCACCACCAGCTCGATCGGGCGCAGGCACCCGGCGTTCATCGGGATCGGCGTGTCGACCAGCGCCCGCACCACGTACAGCGCGGCGGCCACGGTCACCGCCCGCGGCGCGTTGAGGTTGCCGGGGTGGGTGGCGCCGGTGCCGGTGAAGTCGAGCCGCAGGCGGTCACCGGCGACGGTGGCGGTCACCACCACCGGGGTGCCGTCGTCGAGCGCGTCGGCGAAGCGGTGGGTGCCGTCGGGCAGGGCCGCGATCGCCCGCGCGCACATCGCCGCCGCGTGATCCTGGACGTGGCCCAGGTACGCCACCAGCTCGCCTGGCGGCGCCGCGGCGATCTCCTCGAGCACCCGCCGGGCCCCGGCCTGGTTGGCCGCCAGCTGCGCCGCCAGATCGGCGACGTTGTCGTCGGGCATGCGGGCCGGGTACGACCCCGCGGCCAGGGTCTCCCGCACCGCGGCCTCGGCCAGGACGCCGTCGACGACGATCGGCAGGTGGTGGAACACCACGCCCTCCTCGGCCAGGGTCTGGGCGTGGGGCGGCATCGAGCCTGGCGTGGCGCCGCCGACGTCCGCGTGGTGGCCGCGGTTGGCGACGACGAACAAGAGGCGCCCGGCCGCGTCGTGGACCGGGGTCACCACGGTGATGTCGGGCAGGTGCGAGCCGCCCGCGGCCGGGTCGTTGCACGCGTACGACGTCCCCGGCGGTGGCTGCGGGTGCTCGGCCAGGAGCGAGCGGATGGTCTCGCCCATGGCGCCCAGGTGGACCGGCACGTGGGGCGCGTTGGCGACCAGGTTGCCGGCGGCGTCGAACAGCGCGCACGAGAAGTCGCGCCGCTCGCGGATGTTGACCGACACCGCGGTGCGCTCGAGCATCGCGCCCATCTGCTCGGCGATGGCCATGAAGCGGTGGCCGTAGATCTCGCGGAGGATCGGATCCGGCGCGGCGCGGGCCACGCGGGCGCGGGCCGGCGCGCCGCGATCGTCGAGCGTCAGCTCGCCGCCGGCGCCGGCGGTGACCCGCCAGCCGACGTCGACCACCACCGTGGCGTGCGGATCGAGCAGCAGGGCCGGGCCGTCGACGACCGCGCCGTCCGGCAGCGCGGCGGCCTCGTAGACCGGCGCGTCGTGCCAGTCGCCCACCGACCACAGCCGGGTGGTGCGGCGGGGCGCCGGCATCGGGCCCGCGCCGCGGCCCGGCAGCGCCGGCGCTGGGCGCGCGGTGGCCCGGACCACCGTCGCGCTGACCAGCTCGAGCGGGCCGGAGCGCGCGTACCCGAAGCGGGCCTGGTGGGCCGCGGCGAAGGCGTGCTCGACGGCGGCGGCGTCGCCCAGCGGCACGGTGAGCCCGGCGTCGCTGCCGCGGGGCCGGACCGTGACGGTGCAGGTGACCCGGGCCGCGTCGGGGACGGCGCGCTCGCCGGCGGTGGCCTCGAGCGCCGCCAGCGCGGCCCGCGCCGCCGCCAGCGCCGCGTCGGTGACCGGGGCGCGGCGGCCGTCGACCTCGCCGCGCCAGGTGTGGGCGGCGTGGCCGATGCCCCAGGCCGACAGCAGGCCGGCGTGGGGCGGGATGACCACCCGGGCGATGCCCAGGGCGCGGGCGATCGGCCCGACGTGCATGCCGGCGGCGCCGCCGAAGCCGACCAGCGTGAACCCGCGGGCGTCGCGGCCGCGCTCGATGGTGACCGCGCGCACCGCCTCGGCCATGGTCGCGGTGGCGATGGCGAACAGCCCGGCGGCGGCGGCGGTGGCCGGCTCGTCGGCGCTCAGGTCGAGCGCGCCGCCCAGCTCGGCCAGCGCGGCGGTGGCGCCGGCGCGGTCGAGGGGCCAGGGGAAGTAGTCATCGGCCAGCCGGCCCAGCGCCAGGTCGACGTCGGTGATGGTGACCGCCCGGCCGCCGTGGCCGTAGCAGATCGGGCCGGGCCGGGCGCCAGCGCTGTCAGGGCCGACGGTCAGCGTCAGGCCGTCGTAGCGGCCGATCGAGCCACCACCGGCGGCCACGGTGTGGATGGCGATGGCCGGCGCCCGCACCCGCAGGCCGGCGACGGTGAGGTCGGTCGCGGCCGGCAGCTCGTCGAGGATCGCCGTCACGTCGGTCGAGGTGCCGCCCATGTCCAGCGCGATGCACGGGCCGAGGTCGCCGTGGGTGGCCAGGGCGCGGGTGGCGATGGCGCCGCCGGCCGGGCCCGACAGCACCAGGTCGCGCCCGCGCGCCGCCGCGGCGTCGACCAGCCCGCCGCTCGAGGTCATGACCTGGATGCGGGCCAGGGGCAGCGCCGCCGCCAGCGCCGCCAGCTCGGCGGCCACTACCGGCGTGAGGTAGGCGTCGACCACCGCGGTCTCGACCCGGGCCAGGAGCCCGACGGTGGCCCCGACTTCGTGCGAGCAGGTGACGTGGGCGAAGCCGGCGCGGCGGGCCACCTGGGCGATCTCGTCCTCGAGCGCTGGCGCGGCGTGGCCGTGGACCACCGCCACCGCCAGGCTGGTGAAGCCGCACCCGACCAGGTCCGAAAACCGGACAAACAGCGCGTCGGGGTCGGCGTGCGCCAGCGGCGTGCCGTCGGCCGCGGCCCGCGCCGCCACCTCGATCACCGCCTCGGGCAACGGCGTCGGTCGGGTGATGTCGAGCGCGAACAGCGCGGGGCGGGTCTGATCGCCGATGGCCAGCAGGTCGGCGAACCCCGCGGTGATGGCCAGCGCGGTGCGCGCGCCGCGGCGCTCGAGCAGCGCGTTGGTGGCCACGGTGGTGCCCAGCCGCAGCGCGAACGGCGGCGGCGCCGGGCCGAGGAGCGCGTGGACCGCGGCCTCGATCGAGCCCGGCCCCGACGGCACCTTGGTTGTGCGGACCTCGCCGGTGGTCGCGCACCGGGCCAGCGCGTCGGTGAAGGTGCCGCCGCGATCGATCCACACCGACCAGCCGGTCGCGGCCGCGGTCATCCGAACAGCATCCGCGCGCAGCACCGCGGGCGGGCCGCCGGGTCGTCGACGTCGGCCACGAACCCGCAGGCGCCGAGCCGGGCCCCCTGCTGGAACAGCCGCACGTGGATCCGGACCCGGTCGCCGGCGAAGCTGGGCTTGCGGTAGGCGATGTCGAGCTCGCGCACCAGCACCCGGCGCGGCTGCTCGCGCGCCGCCATCCGCCGCAGCGCCGCCTCGGCGAACAGCCGCGGGTACACCAGCGAGTTGACGTGCTGGTTGGAGTCGGTGTGATCGAGCCCGAACGCGGTCACCACCGGGTCGGGGTGGAACTCGGCGTCGACGGCGGTGGCGTCGGCTGGCAGCTCCATCGCGGTGGTCGAGGCCGGGGCGTCGTACAGCGTGGGCGGCACCTCGGGCAGGCCCGGGCCGTCGAGGCGGGTGACCCGGCGCTGGTCGGGCGGGGCGAACAGCCGGGTGAAGGTGTGCTCGGCGAACACCGTCCCGGCCACCACCGGCTGGCCCGGCCCGGTCGGCGGCACCATGCGGCCGGCCGCGCCCCGGACCTCGACCCACATGTTGAGGAACAGCTTGGCCACCTCGCCGTCGATCTCCTGGCGCGCCACCTGGTAGCCGCCGGTGGCGGTGGCCGGCTCGTCGACCCGGATGGTGGCGTCGGTGCCGGCGATGATGAGCCGCGACAAGATCGGCACGATGCCCTTGGCCGCCAGCGCCCGCTCGGCCGGGTGCCCGTCGAGGAGCTTGGCCCACACCGTCCAGCCCAGGGCCGGCGGGAACGCGATGGCGGTCATGCGCCCGTCCTGGGCCACGTCCTCGTAGCGCAGCGCGAACTGGGCTGACGCGACCCGCTCGGGGGGCAACGCCGGCCGCGCCGGCACGGGGAACGACATGCCGGCACCGTAGCACCGACCGCGCACCCGGCCGCACCCTGCGCGCCAGCCTAGGGCGCGCCCAGCACGGCGAGGTCGGCGTCGGCCGCGGGGTCGTCGGGATCGGTCAGGTGGGCGACCTCGAGGCGGGCCCGCACGAAGGGGTCGCGCCGGGCGGCCTCGGCCCTCGCGGTCAGCTGCGGGTTGTCGAACAACGCGGCGAGGCGGACGTCGGTCACGCCGGGGAGGGTGCGGTCGGCCAGCGCCGCGGCGGTGACCTCGGCCCACGCTGGCGATGCCTGGAGGGCTGCCCCGAGCGGGTCGCGCGCGGCGATGAGCGCGGCGGCGACCGAGACCGCGTCGGCCGCGCGCCGCAGCGTGGCCCACCGGGCGCCGTCGGCGGTGGCCAGCGCCGTCGCGTCGATGAGGCACGCCAGCTGGTCGGCGTGGGTGTCGAGCGCGGGCCACAGCTGCTGCGCCTCGACCAACTCGTCGCGGCACGGCGCCACGGTCGCCGCGGCGTGGTTGAGGATGGCCAGGCGCATGCGGCCGGTCGCGCGTTGGTACAGCGCCACCGCCCGGGTGCGCGGCGCCAGCCCGCGCTGGCCGAGCACGGTGGTCAGGTGCTCGAACTCCGCGGTCAGCGCCTCGGTGGTGCGCGCGTCGTCGGCGCCGCTCTCCCACCGCACGCGGCCGTCCCGCGCCGACTGGGCGTCGAGCGCCGTCGTGGCCCGCATCCGGGAGACCGCGGCGGTCGCGGCGGCCACGTCGCGGTTCACCCCGGCGATGTACACCGCGAGCTGGTACATCACCGGGCTGTTGGGCGCCAGCATCATCGCCTGCTTCACCAGATCGCCGACGCGCGCCCAACCGGCGGTGCCGGCCAGCGCGGCGCGTACCGCGGGCGCCTCGGGGCCTGCGAGCAAGACGTCGATCAGCGCGAGCACGTCGCCGCTGTCGAGCTTGAGCGCCTGGAGGTCGATCCAGCGCGTCAAGGTGCTGGCTCCCGCGGCGTAGAGCTGGGTGCTGAGGAGGTTGCCGATGACGATCGGGTTGTCGCGATCGGCGCGATAGGCTTGGTCGATGGTGGTGACAGCGCGCTCCACCAGGCCCACGTCACCGGTGCACGCGTACGCACTGAGGTAGGCGAGGGCGGCGTTGTTGTAGCCGGCCGTCCTTGCCGGGCTGGCCATCGCCAGGTGGACGCGCGCCGCCTCGACGAACGTCTTGCCGCACGCCTCCCAGGCGCCTTGCCGGCGCTGCCGGTCCCCGGTGAGTTCGAGCAACGCGGTCCGCACGAAAGGCGACGTTTGATCGGCCTTGCGGTACCAGCCCTCGCTGACGTCCCCGTCGGTCATCACCCCAAGCAGCGCCGCGGCTCGCGGTTTTACAGCGGGCGGCGCCGCGGCGTACACCGCCGTGGCGACCTCGATGGCTCGGGACGTGCTGCCGATCGAGCGGTACACGTCGACGACCGCCAGGCTCAACGTGGGATCGCCTTGCGCCAGCACCTTGGCCAGCTCGGCCTCCGACTCCTGGGCCTTGCCCAGCCGGGCGTAGATGGCGCCGAGCCCGAGGTGGAACTCCGGCTGACCCTCGGCAGCGCCGCTGATCGCCAGGAACGTGCGTTCGGCCTGTTCGAGGAGCACCGCGCGCTCCGGGGCCGGCGCGGCGCCGGCGCGCTCGAGCTTGATCATCCCTAGCTCCAGGGCCGCCGGGACCACGTCACCGAGCGCCACGTACGCACCCCGGGCGGCCTGGATCTGAGGATCGGCCTCGAGGACCGCGTTCATCCAGGTCATGACGAGCTCGGCCCGCTGCGCCTCGGTGACGCCGGGCGCCTCGACCTTGCGCCGCAGGTCGTCGGGTACGTCGCCACCCTCGAGGCGTTGCTCGACCCGCCGCTGGGCCACAGCAATGACCGCATCGAGGTCGGCGCCGGCGGCGGTGAAGCGGCGCAGGCGGGGCGCGACCAACGCCGTGAGCATGGCGTCGGCCGCCACCAGATCGCCGCCGGCCGCCTCGAGCTGGGCAAGCAGCACCTGGGCCGGCCGGATCAGGCGGCCGGGCGGGCCCACCGCCCGCAGCTGAGCCACCGCGGCGGCGCGGTCCCCAGCCTCCGACGCCTGGCGGGCGAGGACCAGCACGACGTGCTGGTCCCACGGCCGCGCGCGGTGCATGGTGGCCAGCGCGGCCGGCGTGACGTCGGCCGCCGTCGCCTCGACCCGGCCGCTGGCGCCGCGGTCGCGGGCCTCGCGCACGCGGTCTAGCAGCGGGGGGGTGGCGCCGTCGCCCAGCCAGGCCTCGACCTCGGCGCTGGCCTCGTCGAGCAGCGACGGCGCGTCGACCAGCCGGGCCAGCAGCGCGCCCGCGGCCTCGGTCAGCGCCGCGGTCCGCGGGGGTGTCAGCATCTGGGCCAGGGCTTCGGTCGGCGCGGTGTCGGCCAGCGCAGTCGCGATGTCCAGGCGCAGCGCGTCGGCGCGAGCGGCGTAGCCGTCGGCCCGGGCCTTGTCGTAGCCGGCGCGGGCCAGCTGCGCCGCCCGCTCGACCAGGGCCTGCTCGACCTCGGCGTGACCGTGGGCCGCGGCGCTCCAACCGTCGAGGGCGGCCAGCATCGCTGCGCGGGCGGCGCCCTGCTGCGCCACCGGTGGCAAGGCCTGGTAGCGGCTCACCACGCGCAACGCCTGGTCGAGGTCGATGGGGGCGAACGGCGTCGGCACCAGCGCCGCGGTCAGCCGCACCACCTCCGCCCCGGCCCGCGCGGCGCGGCCGTCGTCGACGCGCGCCAGCTCCGCGCTGGTGAGCACACGGTCGAGCGCCGCGAGCGCCGCCTCGCGCGCGTCGGCGGGGCCGGCGCCCGCGCCCGCTCCGTCGGGGACGCGCGGTGCGGCGGCGTGATCGACGGCGGCCGCGATGGCCAGGGCCGCATCGAACCGCTGGCGCGCCAGGCGGCGCGGGTCGGTCAGGTAGTGATGCAGCGTCAGACCACCGAGCCCGAGCAGCACCGCGGCGACGACCGCGACGCGCGCGAGCCGCGCGAACCGCGACAGCTGCTCCCGGGCGAACACCCGGTACCCGCCGGGCTCGGCGATGACCCGGTAGGCCGCGATCGGTACGAGCGGGATCCACGCCAGCGACAGGCACTGGGTGGTCGCGTAGGAACCGTCGGGGCGCGGATCGCGGTCGCCGTAGAAGCCAGTGCCGCAGCCGTTCCACCGCCACAGCGTCGGTCCGCCACCGACGAGCGGGCGCGGCGCGGCCAACTCGCGGCGCGCGGCGCGGGTGATCTCGTCGTCGCCGCCGCGCGCCAGGCGCTTGCACAGGCGGCGCGCGGTGCGCTCGTCGTCGTGGGCGAACAGGTAGCGCGCGTGGGCCAGCGATCGGTAGCGCTCGGGCTCGGCGCGGGCCGCCTCGATCACGGCGCGCTGGTCCGTCGCGGCGCACCGGGCCAGCGCGGCGTCGAAGTAGGCGCCGGCCGCGCCCGGGTCGCCGGCGGCGGTCATGATGGCGGCCGCCCGCGCGTACACCGCGACGGTCCCGGCCGCCGCCTCCGCGAGCCTGTCGGCCGCGATCCCCGGATCGACCCGGGCCCAGGCAGCCTCCATCGCGGCGACCGCGGCGACGGTCGTCGCCGTTCGCACCGCCGCTGCCCCGCCCGGCTCCGTCGTCCGCACCACGTCCCACGCCGCGTTGATCTCGTTCACTACGTCGTCCAGCTGCTCCACCATGCATCCCTCTCGATTTTCCTCTATCTGCCTGCGTCACCACCCCCAGTGACCAGCAGCGTCATGACGGCGCCGGCAGACTGGAGCGACCAATCGATCCTATGCACGCATTTCAGACGATCGCCCGCGTCCTGTCAAGGCCGTCGATCGGTCCGCCGGGGCAGGTAAACTCGAGCGATGTCGATACCCGAAGGCGAGCTCCCGGCCGAGGCTGTGGAGTTGCATGAACGCGGCCGGACGTTGTGCGCCGAGGGTGACCTGGCCGACGGCCTCGAGCTGCTGTACCAGGCGCACCGGCTGGCGCCGGGCTGGCCGTACCCGCCCTATGACATGGCGTTCACGTACCTGCTGGCCGATCAGCTCGACCAGGCCGAGCGCTGGTACGCCTTGGTCGACCGCCTGGCGCCGCGCGGCTTCTTCACCGCCAAGACCTCGCTGGCGACCATCCGGCGCGAGCGGGCCGGCGGCCTGCCGGCCGGGTTCAGCCGTGCCTACGCCTCCCTCGAGTGGCTGCCGCCGCCGCAGCGGCGCCAGGCGCTGGCCGGCCTGGTCGAGGAGTTCACCGACTTCGCGCCGGCGTGGAAGGACCTGGCCGGCCTCGAGCCCGACGATGACCGCAAGCTGGCCGCCATCGCGCGCGGGCTGGCGTCGGCCCCCGACGCCGAGACCGACGGCGTGTTGCGGATCAACCAGGCCCTGGTGCTCAGCCGGCGCGGCCAGCGCGCGGCCGCGGCCGAGATCGTCGGCGCGCTCCTCGACGATCCCGCCACCACCGCGGCCGTCGAGGCCTTCGCCCGCGCGGTGCTCGCCCAGCTCACCGACGGCGCCGGCCCGGCCCCGTCGGCGTGACCGACCACCCCGGCGCGCTCACGGCGTCGCGGGTGGCGTCACGTAGAAGCCTCGGTCGCGCAGGTCGCGCAACATGGCGGCGGTCTCGCCGCGCCCGCCGGCGTACGGCGCCACCACGCGGTCGTGCACGCGCTGCAAGATCGGCGTGACGTCGCCCAGGTGGGCGTTGAGCGCGGCGAGCAAGGTCGGGTCGGCCCCGGCCGGGGTGGCCGCGCTGCCGGCGGCGCTGGTCGGTGACGCGCCGGTCGGTGCCGGCGATGACGACGTCGGCGCGGTGGTCGGCGAGGACGCCCCCGGGCCGGTCGCGGCGTCGGTGGCCGGTGCGTCGGGCCCGCACATCGCCGGGCCGGGATCGCTGGCGCCGGGCCGGATCTCCGAGGTGCCGAAGATCGCGCGGCGGCCGCCGGCGCTCTCGGCCATGACGTCGAGGATGCGCTCGACCTGCGCCGCGTCGCGGGCCGGCCGGGCCCGGGCCGGCGGCGCGGTCACCGCGTGGAGGTCGGCGTCGAGGGCGCGGCGGTAGCCTTCCTCGGAGTCGAGCAGCGACGTCGCGGGTGCGCCGGGGAGCGACGGCGTGTCGGCCCCGGGCGTCTCCTCGGGCAGCGGCGCGATCTCCCAGTGGTGACCGCCGTAGAAGTGCGTGCCGGCGACGTCGTCGAAGCCCTCCACCATGGTCGTCGGCTGGTCGTAGGCCGGCCGATCGACGTCGCTCACCGTGGCCAGCCAGGTCCGGAACGGGCGCGTCGTCACCAGCTCGCTCAGCGACGTGGTGTCGTGGCGGGCCACCGCGGCGTCGACCTCGGTGCCCATCGCCTCGATCTCGCGGATCAGCGGGCCCAGATCGAGCGCAGCGCGGCGCGCGTCGTCGGGGCCGACCGTGGCGAGCGGGTCCGCGGGCGGCCGCCGGTGGCCGCGCGGGTGCGGGTCGGGCGGCGGCGGCCCGACCTCACCGTCGGCGTCGTCGTGGGCCTCGAGCCGGGCCAGCGCCTGGTAGTGCCGCTGCAGGAGCATCACCAGCTCGTGGTGCGGGACGCCCTCGATCCGCGCCAGGTCGACGTCGATCGCCTCGATCTCGCGCTGGACGTCGTTGGCCATGGTCCAGTCCAGGTGCCGATCGCGACCGGCGCGGGTCAGCGCTTGGCGCCGATCGCGCAGCGCGTTGCGGGCCCGGTTGCGCAGCGCGGTGTAGCGGCTCGCGGTCTGCGTGTCCGCGCGCGCTTCGGAGGCCGACGGCGCCGCCTCGGCGGCGATCGCGTCGGCTTCGGCGGTCCCGTGCTCGCGGATGAGCTGGGCGATGCGGCGGGCGGTGGTCGCCTGATCGCCGGTGGGGTCCAGATCGCTCCACGACTCCGGGCGCAGCGTCGGCGCCAGGCCCACGCTGGCGCCGTGGTGCGCGATGAGGCGCTGCACGAACGGATCGTAGTCGTCGGGGATCGCGAAGTTGGTGCGGTTGCCGCCCGGCCCGGCGCCGTTGTAGATGTCGACCGCGAGGCCCATGGCGTGCTCGGTGCCGTGGGGATCGACCGAGCCGGCGCCGTGGCGGCGGGTGCGCGCGCCGGGGAGCCCGGCGAGGATCGCGGTGATCGCGCGGGCGTTCGCGGGGACGTCAGCTTCCGCGCAGGTCGCCGGCAGCGCGCGGATGTCGGCGGCGTGGGCGACGACGAACCGCCGGAGCTCGGGCTCGCGGTGTTCGTCGTGGCGATAGCCCCGGGGGGCGCCGTCGTCGTCGCCGCTGGCCTGGTGCTCGAGCACCTCGAGGGCCTGCACCAGCTCGCGCACCAGCACCGCGTAGATGGCGTCGCCGCCGGCGAGCGGGGCGGCCCGGTCGCGGCGGCTGGGCGCGGCACCCCGGCCGCGGCGCGGCGCGGCCTCAGTGCCGAGCCGCTCGGCCATGCCGTCGATGTCGAGCAGCATGGCGCGGAAGCCGCCGACCGGGATGTAGTGGCCGCCGCCCTCGGCGCGCCCGGCGCCACGGTCCATCGCCGCCTGGGCCGCCGCCGCGAACCATAGCCCGCGCGGGTGGACGCCCACCGACGCGCCGGCCAGGCGGACGGTGGGCATGAGATCCATGCCGCCGGCGGTGCCGCTGGGGTTGTAGCCGACGCCCATGGTCGACTCCGACAGGCGGTCGATGCGATCGGCGAACTCCAGGATGTTCTGGTACTCGTGGCTGCGCGCCGCGGCGGTGGCCTCGGGCGTGGCCCCGGTGCGGTCGGGCGTGCCCAGGTCGTCGAGCCCCGCGGCCCAGGCCCGGCCGGGGCGGTGCATCCCGCCGCGTCGGCCGCGGCGCTCGCCGCCCCGCCGCGTCGGATCGGTGCCGTGATCGAGGTCAGCCAGCAGGCGCAGCGCCCGGTTGATGCGGTCGTCGTCCCACCGCCGCACGCGCTCGAACGAGTCGGTCGCCGTCGAGGTAGCGTGGGGCGCCGCCTCGAGCACCCGGCGCCGCAGGGTGGCGACGGCGGTGTCGGTCAGCGGCGCGCCCGGGCCGGTGCCCTCGCGCATCCACACCGCGCCGCCCAGCTTGGTGCGGCGATCGTCGTCGATCCCGTCGTGGTTGCGGTCGTCGCGCTGCACCGCCGGGCCGCCCCCGGCGCCGCGGTCGGCCATGGCGTCGAGCAGCGCCTCGGCCCGCTCGCCGCGCACCACGCGCTCGGCGACCGCGTCGGCGTGCTGTTCGTAGGGATCGCCGGCCTGGCCGACGCCGCCGTCGAGCCGGACCCCGCCGCGCTGCTGCACGACGTGGGCGGCCTCGTGGGCGGCCTGGCGCAGGTCCGGGCTGGCCGCGAACGCGACGGCGTCACCGGTGGCGTAGGCGGCGGCGCCGATGGCCCGGGCCGCGTCCGCGGCCTGCCCGCCGACGTGGGCCCGGACCGCCGACACGTCGTGGTGGCCGAAGCTGGCCTGGATCGCGGCGAGGTGAGGCAGCGGTCCGCCGGCGCCCGCCACGCCCTGGCTGGCCAGCAGGTGGATGGCGAACGGATCGTCCTCGACGCCGGGGCGGCGGCCGTCGGCCTGCACGCTGGTCGATCGGCTGGCCTCGACCGGCGCGGCCGGTGCCGGGGCGTCGGCCGGCGCCGCCGGGTGGGGCCGCGCGCGCATCCGCGCGGTGAGCGTGCGCTTCCCCGGCAGCGGGCCGGCCTCGAGGTCGTCTTGCTCGAGCTCCTCCTCGGCGATCCGCTGGCGATCCCACATGGGCCGAGTGTACGCAGCCGCCGCGCCGGCCGGCTGGCAAACTGTGGAACCGGGCCGCGCGGCGGCGCCGACGGCCGCTGGAGTCGGTGACCTCGGCAGGCGGCGGGCCGCCGCCGGTGCGGCGCCGGGGCCGCGCCGGTGAGCGCGGTTCCGCACTATGCTCTGGCGCGCCGATGGCCTCGTTCGTCAAACCGAAGCTGGTGATCCTGTACAGCCCCGCCGGCGGGGGACACCGCTCGGTGGCCAACGCCATCAGCGAGGCGCTCTTGCGCGAGCGCGGCGACGCCCAGGTCGAGGTGCTCGACGTCCTGTCGTTCGCGCCGGCGTGGTTCCGCTACGACCTGGCGTGGAAGGCGATCCAGCTGCGCGGCGGCCACCTGTGGGACTGGCTGTTCCGCGCCACCGATCGCGGCCTGCCCAGCAGCACCGACAAGGTCCGGCAGCAGGTCAACCGGTTCCTGCTGCGCGGCCTGGCCAAGCACCTGGCCAAGGTCCAGCCCGACCGGGTGGTGTGCACGCACTACCTGCCGGCCGTGGCGCTGTCGCAGCTGGTGCGCGAGGGCGCGCTGCGCACCCACCTGTCGATCGTGGTCACCGACTACGTCGCCCACGAGGCGTGGATCTATCCCGGCGTCGACGACTACTTCGTGCCGACCAAGGAGGTGGCGCGCGCCATCATGCGGCGCGACGTCCGGTGGAACCGCGTGCACATCACCGGCATCCCGATCGCGCCGACCATGGACGAGCCGCCCGAGCCGCGGCCCCACAGCCTGCCGCTGCAGGTGCTGTTCCTCACCGGCGGGGTGCCGGCCGACCTGGTGATCGAGACGCTGTCAGCCATCTCACCGATCGCGCCGCTGGTGCTGACCGTCGTCGCTGGCGCCGATCCAAAATTTCGCGCGCGGCTCGAGCGGTTGGTGCAGCAGCGCGGCCTGCCGGCGACGGTGCACGCCCAGCTGCCGGGGCTGCGCGCGGCGATGGACGCCGCCCACGTGGTGGTCACCAAGACCGGCGGGTTGGTCACCACCGAGTGCCTGGCCCGGGGCCGGGCGATGGTGCTGCCGTGGCCGGCGTTCGGCCAGGAGCACGGCAACCTGCTCAAGCTGGTCGAGGCCGGCGCCGGGATCGCCGCCAACGATCACCGCGACACCGGCGCGGTCCTGGAGGGGCTGGCCGCGCAACCCGAGCGTCTGGCCGAGCTGGCGGGCAAGGCCCAGCGCGCCGCCATCCGCGGCTCGGCGCGGCGGGTGGCCCGCTACCTGCTGCGCGGCCTGCCGGGCTCGACCCACCAGGTGGTCAGCGGCATCCACTATGCCCAGTGACGGTACGCCGCCGGCCGCCTCGGGGCCGGCCCGGCTCGCGCTGGGCGTCGCGGTGACCTGGCCGGCCCTGGCCGCGACCTACGCGCAGGCCACGGTGGCCCGCCGACGCTTCGCCACGGTCCCGGCGGTGCGGCGCGCGCTCGCCGAGCTCGGCCTGGGCGCCCTGGCCGCGCGGCCGCTGGCGGTGCGCGCCCTCGGCACCGGCAAGAGCAACGCGGTGGTGGCGGTCGACGTCGACGGCGGCCCCCGCCTCGTCGTCAAGCGGGCCCTGCCGTTCGGATCGCTCCTGGCCTGGGGCGCGCGGCGCTTCGGCGCCAACTTCACCTACGCCGCCGACACCCGCGGACCGGCGCGGATCGCCCGCGAGCACGCGGCGCTGGTGCGGCTGGCGGCCGCCGGGGTCGCGGTGCCGGCCTTCCTGGCGGCGGCGCCCGCGCGCGAGCTGCTGGCGCTGGCCTGGGTCGACGGCGCGCCGACCGCGACCGCGCTCCACGGCGCCGGCGGCGTGGCCCTGGCCGGCGACGTCGGGGCGCTGCTGCGCCGCGTGCACGACCTGGGCGTCACGCTGGGCGATGGCCACCCCGGCAACATGCTGTGCGAGCGCGGCACCGGGCGGCTGGTGCTGTTCGATCTGGAGTTCGCCGAGTGCGCCGGCGCGACCCCGGCGCGCCGCGGCTTCGACCTGGCGTACACCGCGCTCCTGGTGCCGACGCCGGCCCACGTCGACGCGCTCCTGGCCGGCTACGGGCCGCGCGCCGACGCCGACCACGCCGGGTACCGGCAGGCCGCGCAGCACGTCGGCCGCTTCGGCCGGCTGCTGGCGATGGAGCGCGCGCGATGGGCGCCGACCGCCGCACGCTGAAGCGCGCGCTGCGCTGGCTGGCGATCGCGGTGATCGCCGGCTTCGCCGTGCAGTTCGTGCGGCGGCTCGACCCGGCCCAGGCGCTCCGCGTCGTGGCCGGGGCCAGCGTCGGGTGGGTGCTGCTCGCCATGGTGGTCAACGCCACCGTGCGCATGGGCACCCGGGTCATGCGCACGCGCAGCCTGCTGACCGCGCTGCCGGGCACGGTGCCCCTGCGCGAGCTGGTCAAGTTCGTGTACGGCGCGGCGGCGCTCGGCTACGTGGTGTCGCCGATCGCCGGCTCGGCGGCGCGGGTGTTCGCGCTCCAGCAACACGGCGTGCCAAGCGAGAGCGTGGTCGCGGTGCAGCTGTGGGAGAAGGTGGTGTCAGGCTGCGCGCTGGCGCTGTTCGCCGCGCCCATGCTCGCGCGCGATCTGCCGGCCCGGGCCCACTACGCGCTGGCGGTGGCCACCGTGGTCGGCGCGGTCGGGCTGGTGGTGGCGATGGTCCTGTCGGAGGGCGTGCGCCGGCTGACCCGCACCGTGGCGGTGCCGACGACGCCGGTGCGGCGCTGGCTGTTCGACCTGGGGCGGGCGCTGGCGCTCCTGCACAGCGCGCGGACCCTCGCCGCGACCTTCCTGTGGTCGGTGCTGTCGGAGCTGGCCGACGTGGTGATGCTTGCGCTGGCGCTGCACGCGGTGGGTGCGCCGGTCGACGCCGCGGCCTGCGTGCTGGCGTTCATCGTCGTCAACGTCGGCAGCGCGCTGCCCAGCACGCCGGGCCAGCTGGGCGTGTTCGAGGCCACCGCGGCGTGGGGCCTGGTGGCGGCCGGCGTCGCCGACGAGCGGGCGCTGGCAGCCGGGCTGATCTACCACCTGGTCCATGTGGTGCCGGTGTTCGTCCTCGGGCTGCCGGCCCTGGTGCGGCTGCGCGCCGAGCGGCGCGAGGCCGCCGTCAGCGGGTCCTGATCACCCGGGTGCCGCCGGCCGGCGCCACCGTCACGTTGTGCAGCACGCGGCCCAGCGGCCGGCCGCCCTCGAGCGCGAGCGTCGCGGTCGACAGCACGGTGGCCAGGATGACCTTGATCTCGAACAGCGCGAACGCCATGCCCAGGCAGCGCCGTCCGCCGCCGCCGAACGGCAGGAACAGGTAGGGATCGGCCTTCTTGCCGAGGAAGCGCTCGGGCTCGAACCGCTCGGGGTCGGGGTAGCTGGCCGCCCGCCGGTGGGCCAGGTGGATGGCCGGGCACAGGTAGGTCCCGGCCGGCACCGTGTGCCCGCCGACCTCGAACGGCGCCGCGGCGCGCCGGGCGATGAACGCCAGGATCGGTCGCTGCCGCAGCGTCTCGCGCACCACCGCGTCGAGGTACGGCAGCTGGTCGAGCCGGCCCAGGTCGACCTCGCCGTCGACGGTGATCGCCGCCAGCTCGGCGTGGACCTTGGCCAGCGCGTCGGGGTGCGTGAGCAAGCGCTCGAACACCCACGCCAGCGTGGTGGCCGAGGTCTCGTGCCCGGCCACCATGAGCGTCACCAGCTCGTCGCGCAGCTCGTCGGGCGTGAGCGGCTGCCCGGCCTCGTCGCGCGCGGCCAGCAGCAGGCTGAAGATGTCGGTGCCGCCGGTCGGCGCCGCGGCCCGGCGCGCGATCTCCTGGCGCAAGACGTCGTCGAGCGCGCGCTTGCGCCGCGCCACCGGCAGCCACGGCGCCAGGCGGATCGGATCGAACCCGTACAGCGCCAGCATGGGCAGCAGCGGCGAGCTCCACTTCTCGAGCAGGCGCCCGAACAGCTCGCCGAACGTGGCGATCTGCGCCGGCGTGGTCACGCCGAACACGTTGCGCAAGATCACGTCGAGCGTCAGCCGCACCATCTCCGGGTGCATCGCGAAGGCCCGGCCCCGGGGCCAGCCCGCCATCACCCGCTGGGTGCTGGCGCGGATCGCGGCGGCGTAGGTCGCCATCCGTTCGCCGTGGAACGGTGGCAGCATCATGCGCCGGTGCCGGTGGTGCTCGGCTCCGTCGAGCGTGAGCACCGAGCGCGCGCCGACGATCGGCTTGACCTGGCCGTTGGCGGCCCCGGCCTCGAGCACCTCGGGGCTGGCGGTGAAGATCTGCCGCAGCTCGGCCGGCGCCGCCGCGAACACCATGGCCGGCAGGCCGACGAACCGCGCCGTGAACAGATCGCCGTGGCGCGCGGCCCAGCGCTCGAGCGCGGTCACCGGGTCGCGCGCGTACAGCGCGGTCTGCACCACCGCCGGCGCGGTCGGCCCGGGCGGGAACGAGAAGCGAGCGTCGGCCACCGCGCGACTCTACGCTCGCCCGGCCGCCGCGCGCTACGCGCCCTTGTACGACAGCAGCGGCCGCAGGCGTCGCACGACCCGGGTCAGGTCGCGCTGGGCCCGCATCACCGCGCCGAGGTCCTTGTACGCCGACGGCGCCTCGTCGCGCAGCGCGTCGGCGCGGCGGACGTCGAACCACACGCCGCGCAGCTCGGCCTCGAGCGCGCGGGCCGACACCCGCCGCCGCGCCTCGGCCCGGGAGCAGGTCCGCCCGGCGCCGTGCGAGCTCGAGCACAGCGCGTCGGGGTGGCCGCGCCCGACGACGTGGTAGCTCGCGGTGCCCATCGAGCCGGGGATGATGCCGGGCTCGCCCGCGAAGGCGGCGATCGCGCCCTTGCGGTGGACCCACACCGGGCGGCCGCCGTGGTGCTCGCGCCGGATGTGGTTGTGGTGGCAGGTGATGACCGACGCCGGCTCGGGCTCGAGGCCCAGCGCCGTCGCCACCACCTCGGCGGCGCGGTCGAGCATCGCGGCGCGGTTGGCCTCGGCGTAGGCCAAGGTCCAGGCCAGGTCCGCCAGGTACGCCTGCCCGGCCGGGGCCAGGGCGTCGAGGGCCGGGCGCCCGCGCGCGCCCAGCCCGGCGAGGTGGTGATGCAGCACCGCCTGGCCCATCCCGCGCGAGCCGCTGTGCAACATCAGCCAGCGGTCGCCGGCGTCGTCGACCTGCAGCTCGACGAAGTGGTTGCCGGCGCCCAGCGAGCCGAGCTGGACCACGCCATCCCGGCGCTTGCACGCCTCGAGAGCCGGCGCGCTGAGTGGACGGTCGCGCAGCGGCGGTGGCAGCCGATCGAGCCGCGCCGGGCCGGCGTGCTTGACCGCAGGGACGCCGAGGTAGAGCCCGCGCAGGATCGCCGCGGCCTCGCGCTGGGTGACCTCGGCCGCCGGCGGCGTGCCCGCCGGCGCGCGCAGGCGGATCGCCGCCATGCCGCAGCCGATGTCGCCGCCGATGGCCGCCGGGTACAGCAGGCGGGTGGTGGCCAGCACGATGCCGACGCACACCTCACCGCCGAGGTGGACGTCGGGCATGACCGCGACGTGGACCACGTCGTCGGCCTCGGCCAGCCGCGCCAGGCTGGCCTCGACGTCGGCCGGCAGCCGGCCGGCCACCCACCGATGCACGGCGGCGGTCATGGCCAGGCCTCCTCGGCCACGCCGACCACGAAGGTCACGTCCGGGACGCGCTTGCGGGTGATGCCGGCGGCGATCTCGGCGCGCAGGTGACCGCGCAGCCGGGCCAGCCGCGCGACCACCTCGTCGGCCGGGCTGCCGCTGGGGTCGATGACCGTGACCACGAGGCGGCCAGCGTCGTGCGCCATGGCCACGCCGGCGATGGCCAGCCCGGCCAGCACCGGGTCGTCGAGCTCGGCCAGCGCGACGGCGAGGAGCTCGGCGACCTGGGCGCACAGCTGGCGGTCCTTGTGGTCGAAGCGTGGCGACGCGCGGCGCGTCTCGCGGCGGCGGAAGAAGATGCTGTCGTCGAGGTCCTCCGGGGTGAGGGTGGTCGGCCCGGTGGTCGGGCCGTCAGGGGTGGTGGGATCGTACGAGTCGGTGCGCTCGGTCGGGCGGGCCCGATCGCGCGCGGACGTCGTCGGTCGGTGCCGGCGACGATGCGTGGATGAAGTCATCTGGCTCCGCAGGGGCGCGCGCCGACACGGCGCGGCCACCCGCATCACGGTTGGCGTAGGCCATCACCGAAGGTGATGGCTGCCCCAGGGCGTCAGACGCCCGGGGCGATCGAACGCCGACCCTCGACCACCGGCGCGCGCGGCAGCGCGTGCTACGCGGCGGCGGAGAGGCTCGACGACATGATGGGGTAGTTGATCACACGCATGGTCGGCCTCCTTCCTGGGCGACCCGTGGATCGCCGTCGGACACACTACGGACCGGCCCCCGCGCCGTCAAGCCTGAACGTCGGGCGCGTCGTCCGAGCGCGTCGGCCGCGGTCAGTTCAGCTCGGCGGCCGGCAACACCGGCAGCTCGCCGGCCAGGCAGGCGGGGCACTCGTCGGGGTCGCGCATGGCCCAGGCCGGGCCGGCCTCGAGCAGGTGGTCGCCGGGGACGCCGCGACGGTTGAGCACGGCGCGGAAGCCGGGGCCGTCGAGTGCGCCGAACACCAGCACGCCGCTGACCACGGCGCCGTGGTCGGCCGCCAGGTCGAGCAGCGGCTCGAGCGACGCGCCGGTGGTGACGACGTCGTTGACGACCAGGACGTGGTCGCCGCGGCCGATGGCGCCGTCGTACAGCGACCGCGCCGGGCGGCGCTGGAGGTCGGTGCGGGCCACCGCGACCGTGGCGCCCAGGCGCTTGGCCAGGGCGTCGCCGAGGAAGAACCCGGCCGACTCGGGGACGATCACGGTCTGGACGCCGGGCTCGACCCGGGTCGCCAGGTGGTCGGCCACCAGCCCCAGCAGCTCGTGCGACCGCGACAGCGCGCGGAACCGGATGAAGTACTCGGTGTGCTTACCGCCGTACAGCGCGAAGTGGCCGTGCAGCAGGGCGCCGGTCTCGGCCAGGGCCCGGTGCATCAGCTCGGGCAGCCCGCGCCGCGGCGTCACCACCACCACGTCGCGGATCTCGTCGAGCCGCGCGGTGCGCAGCCGCACTAGCGCACCTCCGGCCGGCGGGCTGGCCCGGCCGGCCCCGCCGGTGGGCGCACTACGCGACCTCGATGGCGGTGATGTCGTCGGGCAAGACCGTGCCGGCCACCGCGTAGCAGAACACGCTGTCGGCCCGCCGCAGCAGGGCCCGGGCGTGTTCGCTGCCGCGCTCCGACCGCGCCAGGGTCGGGCTGTCGTAGACCATGGCGAACGGCCGGTCGCGCGGGGCGATGCGATCGACCTCGCCGGTGAACCAGTCGGCCGAGGCGATGAGGCGCATGTCGTCGAGGCCGCGCTTGGCGATGACGATGTCCCACCGCGAGCGCATCAGCTCCGAGCGCACCACCACCAGGCCGCCCTCGGGCGCCCGGGCCCGGGCCAGCTCGATGACCGGGATGGCGGGGCTGTCGTCGGCCAGCGCGTCGGCCAGCGCGTCCGACACCACGTCCTGCAGGTGCAGCTCGGCCAGCGTCACCGCCTGGTCGGGGCCGACCACGGCGAGGCCGGCGTTGCGCGCGGCGCGCAGCGCGGTGTCGACCACCCGCGGGATGGCGGCGCGGTCGAGGTGTTCGGCCAGCGCCTCCTCCAAGGCCGCCCGCGACGCGCGCCCGCTGCCGAGCAGGCGCGCCAGGAGCGCGGTGGTGGCGACCACGCCGGCGTCGAGATCGGCGCCGGCCACGGCCGGGGTGTGGGCGCTGTCGACCAGCACGCGGTAGCCCAGGGGCGACAAGCGACACGGCCGCTGCCGGCCGTCACCCGACGGCTCGGCCTTGGGCCGCTCGATCAGGCCGGTGCGCTCGAGCCCGCCGAGGATGTGGCTGATGCGGCCGCGCGACAGCGTGGTGCGCAGGGCCAGCTCGCTGGGGCGGGCCGCGCCGTCGGCCAGCGCGGTGAGCACCTTGCGCCAGCCGGCGCGCAGCGCCACCGCCCGCAGCAGCGGGGACAGCTCCTCGGACTCGGCGCCGGCCACCGCGAACGCGCTGGCCACCTGCTCGAGCGCCAGCGTGAACCCGCGGGCGAAGTCGTCCGTGCCGGGATGGTCCTCGAGGTGGCGGCGCACCAGGTCGACCTCGGCGGTGCGGCGGTGGGCCAGGTCTCGACCCACGGCCCGGGCGCCCTCCGCGAGATCGGCGGGGTCGCTGGAGGACAGGAGCTCGAGGACAGCTTCGCGGGTCATGACGACCTCCGGGGTAGGCGAGGACAGCGACTGGGTCAGTGTGGCGGTTGGTTTACGTTGCCGTCAACAAACTAATTCATGATTGGTTGCTACCCAAGGGGTGATCGTTGACAAAGCCCGCGCCGACCTCGTAGACGATGCACCGGCCAATCGGGCGATCTGCAACGATCACAGGATCTTCGCGGGCCGGTCGGCCGACGATCGCCTGGATCGGCCCGGCGTTGGCCACGACCGTGTGGGATTGCGGATCCCGTGCCAACCGCTCGGCAAAGGCCAGAAAATCACCGCACTCGACCGACATCGCCGGCACCAGGAGCAGACGCGGCGCCAGCTGGGTCAGCAGGTGCTGCCAGTCACCCCGCAAGAGGTCCTTGCACACCACCATCGCCAGCGACAGCCGCTCGGACACCAGCACCTCGATGGTGTCACCCGGCACGATGTGCTCGTAGCGGTGCACACCGCCGTCGCGCACGAAGAAGTCAGACATCTTGGCGTGCTCGCCGATGACCTTGCCGTAGGCGACCAGGGTGGCGACGTTGCGCCCGGGCTCGTCGGGGCTGGGGCGATCGACGTGGCGGCTGCCCAGGACGACCAGCGGCATCGCCGCCAGCGCCGGGTCGGCCAGGACCGCGGCGTGGTCGGCCTCGGTCAGCGTCAGCTCGGGCAGGATCGTGATGGTCGCGCCGACCGCGCGGGCGTGTGCCAGCACTGCGTCGACCCGGGTCCGGAAGTCGTCGTCGACTGGGCGCACGCCGTAGAAGCGCGGCGCGCCGTCGGGGGTCAGCCGGTCGAACGTGAAGTCGGTCAGCGGGTCGCGCGACAAGGCGGCGATGGCGATGCGGGTGCCGGCGCGGATGACCGGCAGCCGCGGGCCCAGCCAGCGCATCCGGATCCGCAGGCCGGCGGTCGCGGTCGGCGTCAGCGTCAGCCACTCGCCGCGATCACCGGCCCGGCCGCGGGACGCCGGGTTGCCGGTCGGGCGCGGGTAGCACGGCGCCGGCGAGTCGAGGATCGGCCACGGCTCGCCGGCCTCGACCTGGCGATCGACGCCGCGGAAGAAGTGGATGAGGTGGGCCCGGAACTGGCGCTCGAGCCACCGGGCGGCGACGTAGGCGGCCAGCGCCCCGGGCAGCGGCGGCACGCTGGCGACGAGCGTGTCGGCCAGCTCGCGCAGCTCGCGCGCCCGCCACCGCTCGCGGCCACGGTCGGGACAGGTCTTGTACAGGCGCGCCTCGAGGTCGGCCGACGGGTAGAAGTGGGCGGCCAGGGTCTTCTCGCGGGACACCAGCGCCTCCTCGGCGCGGCACACCGCCAAAAGCGCCGCGACGACCTCGGTCACGTGCAGCACCGGCCGCGCGCGCAGCTGCTCGAGCGCCGGCGCCAGCGCACCGACGGCCAGGTTGGGTCGCGACGGCGGCCGTTCGCTCACGCCTACAAGGTAGCACCGCGATCACCACCGCCGCCGCCGCCGCGTTCAGGCCGAGCGGATGGCCCGGTCGAAGTAGTCGTGATCGAGCGCGACGGCCCGCGCCACCGTGGCGTCGACGGTGCCGGCCCGCACCAGCCGGGCCAGGCTGCGCTCGAGCGGGATCATCCCCACGTCGCGGCCGGTCTGGATGTGCGTGCCCATGAGCTGCAGGTCGCCCTGGCGGATGAGGTGGCTGACCGCCGCGGTGACAGGCACCCGCTCGATCGCGACCGAGCGCCCGCCGGCGAGGTTGGGCACCAGGTACTGCGTCACCACCGTGCGCAGGGCGGCGGCCAGCTGCGACCGGGCCTGGTCCTGCTGGTGCGCCGGGTAGGCGTCGATCAGGCGCGCCACCGCACCGGCGGCGCTGGCGGCGTGGACCGTGCCGAGCACCAGGTGGCCGGTCTCGGCGGCGGTCAGGGCGATCGCGATGGTGGCCGGATCGCGCAGCTCGCCGACGACGATCACGTCGGGGGCCTCGCGCAGCGCGGCGCGCAGGCCGGCGGCGAAGCTCGGGGCGTGGCGACCGATCTCGCGCTGGTGGATGAGGCACCGCCCGGAGCTGTGGAGGTACTCGATGGGATCTTCGAGCGACACCACGTGGCGGGCCCGCACCCGGTTGAGGTAGCCGAGCAGGGCGACCAGGGTGGTCGACTTGCCGGCGCCGGTCGGTCCCGCCACCAGCACCAGGCCCGAGCGCTGGGTGACCAGGGTGACCAGATCGTCGGGCAACCCCAGGCTCGCCATCGACGGGATCGCGGTGCGGATGAGGCGCAGCACCACGCCGACCCCGCGCTCGTGCTGGAAGCCGTGGCCGCGGACCCGCAGGTCGCCGACCGTGGCCCCGAAATCGACCGCGCCGTCGTCGAGGAGCGCCCGCCGCGCGGCCGGACCGCCCAGCGCCGCCACCAGCGTCACCAGCTCGGCCTCGTCGACCGCGGCGGCGTCGAGCTCGAGCAGCTCGCCGTCGACCCGGAGCCGCGGCGGCGCGCCGGCGCTGACGAACAGATCCGACGCGCCCCGGGCGGCGGCGTGCTCGAGCAAGGCCAGGAGCGCCGGCGGTGCGTGCGCGACGAGGTCGGCGTCGGCCGGCGTGGCCGGGGACGACGACGACGATGACGATGGCGCGGCCCCGGCGCTGGGCGGCGTCGCTGCGGTTGGCGGCGCGGCGGGCTCGGCCCGGCGTCCGACCGGGGCGGCCGTCGGCGTCGGCTTCGGCGCGCTCGGCTTGGCCTGGCGGACCAGCAGCCGGAACCCGACGCTGGTCCGCTCGATCGAGATGGCGTAGGCGTCGGCGCCCACCGCGTGGGTGACCTCCCCGCTGCCGCGCGCGTCCAGCTCGGCCCGGCGCTCCTCGGCGACCAGCTCGTCGACGAAGCCCAGCACCATCAGCGGATCGATCGGCGGCATCGCCATCGGCTCGGGCTGGCCGGCCCGCCGCAGCGTCGGCACCTGCCCGGTCGAGATGATCATCGCCTCGGCGCCCCGCAGGGACATGACGCGCAGCAGGGAGTCGATCGCGGCCATGGCCCCGACGGTAGCACCCGGCGTGCCGACCCTCGCCGGCCGATGTTGGACCGCGGCGGCCGGCGTGGCGACGCGCCGGTGCCAGCCTGGCACCCGCCCGCGCGCGGCGCTCGCCACCGTGGCAGCGCGCCCGCCTGGCCGGCGACGGGGTCTCAGAAGTAGTAGCGCGCGCCCAGGCCGCCGTTGAGGGCCAGGCCCAGGCCGTTGATCGCCGGGTCACTCGAGCCGAACCGGACCTCGACGATGCCGGCCACCTCGACGAACACGTCGAGCGGGATCTCCTTGAAGTCGAACAGCAGCCCGGCCACCGCCCGGGCCCCGATCCGGAAGTCGTCGTCGGCGCCGCGGCCGGCGCGGTGCTGCAACACCCGGACGCCGGGCCCGACGTAGGCCGGCAGCGTGAACGCCTCGCGCTCTTCCAGGATCCACGGGTGGAACACGTAGTCGGCGTGGGCGTGGAAGCCGCCGGTGACGAACGTGAAGCCCAGGGCGGCCTGGATCGCCTGGTCGTCCTGCAGGTACAGCTTGCCGGCGATGCCGGTCGGCTCGCCGATGATCAGGCCCAGCCCGAGCGAGCCCTTCTCGACCCCGTCGTCGGCGGCGGCGGGCCGGGGCAGCGCGGCGAGGACGCCGGCCAGGAGCGGGGCACACAACCAGGAGCGCATGGCGTCGACGGTAGCCGCCTTTCGCTGCGCGCGGCAAATCCTCGTCGATCTGTTATACAAAGCGCCGTGGTCAGGTCCCCCAAGCACGGCAAGCCGGCGCGCGGCGCCAGCAAGCGGCCGGGCAGCGCCCGCAAGGCGTCGGCGCGCCCGGACGCGGCCGACGACGGGCCCGGGCGCGGCGACCGCAGCAAGCGCCTGCTCGATCTGGTGATGCTGCTCCTGCGCGCGCGGACCCCGGTGACCTACCGCGAGATCCGCGAGCAGTTCCCGGGCTACCAGACCGCCAACGTCGAGGCCGGCCTGCGCGCGTTCGAGCGCGACAAGGCCGACCTGCTCGAGCTGGGCGTGCCGATCCGCTACATCACCCCCGAGGAGGACGACTCGCTCGAGGACGGCGGCTACATCATCGACCTCAAGCGGTTCCGGCTGCCGGAGGTGCGGCTCACCGCCGACGAGGTGTCGGCGCTGGTGCTGGCCGCCAGCGTGGCCCGGGCCATCCCCGGCGGGGCCTACCCCAAGGTGGTCGATCTGGCGCTGCGCAAGCTGGCGTTCGACCTGCCCGAGCGGCCCGACACGCCGACCGAGCTGTTCGAGTCGACCCAGGCCCGCTCGCCGGTCCTGGTCCACTTCCCGGCCACGCCGGCGACCCAGGCCGCGACCCTGGGCGACACCTTCGCCACCCTCGAAGCGGCGACCCGCTTCCGCAAGCGGGTGACCATGACCTACCAGGCCGCCGGCTCGGGCTCGACGTCGCGGCGCGAGGTCGACCCCTACGGGCTGGTGTACCGCGACAGCGCCTGGTACCTGGTGGGCTGGTGTCACCTGCGCCACGAGGTGCGCAGCTTCCGGGTCGATCGCATCCACGAGGCGGCGATGGCGCCCAAGCCCAAGAGCCCCGACTTCGAGCGGCCCGACGGCTTCGACGTGCGCACGTTCATCAACCGCTCGCCGTGGACCTTCACCACCGAGCCGGTCGAGACCGTGGTGCTCGAGCTGGGGGCGCTGGCCGCCGACACCGCCAACGAGGAGTTCGGCCCCGAGGCCACCAAGGTGATCGGCGATGGCACCGTCACCGTGACCTTCCCGTGCGGCAACCCCGAGTTCGCGGTGTCGCGCATCCTGGCGGCCAAGGGCGCCATCGCCGTGCGCCAGGGCGACCGCCTGCGCCAGCGGCTGGCCGCCGAGCTGGCCGCGGTCGCCGCGAGGTACGCGTGAGCGCGCGCGACGTGGCCGGCAAGCTGCGGCGCCTGCTGTTCGTGGTGCCCTACGTGGCCAAGCACCCGGGCGGCGTCGCCGTCGAGGACCTGGCCAAGAAGCTGGGCGTCGACCGCGACGAGATGCTGGCCGACCTCGAGCTGTTGACCCAGGTCGGGCCGCCCGACGGCGACCCCGGCGAGTACCTGCTGGTGTCGGTCGAGGACGGCCGGGTGTTCATCGACCTGGCCCACCGCCTGACCCGCCCGCTGCGCCTCACCCCGGCCGAGGGCTGCTCGCTCTTGCTCGGCATCCGCGCCCTGCGCGGCAGCGGCATCGCGCCGTTCGACGCGTCGATGGAGTCGGCCGAGAAGAAGCTCCTCGGCGCGCTGGGCCGCGACGCCGGCGAGGCCGAGACCCTGGCCACCGGCACCGTGGTGGCCGCGCCCGATCAGCTGGTGGCCGGGCACCTGCGGCGCCTGGTCATGGCGGTGCGCCGCAACGTCACCGTCGAGCTCGACTACGTGAGCGCCTCGAGCCACGAGGCGGCCCACCGCCAGGTCGACCCGTACGGCATCGTCCACCACGCCGGCGAGTGGTACGTGGTCGGGCACTGCCACCGCCGCGGCGACGTCCGCACCTTCCGCATCGATCGCATCGCCGCGCTGGCCGAGACCAGCGATCGGTTCGCGCCGCCGGTCGACTTCGACCTGGCGGCCTACCGGCGCGAGCGCCTGTACGTGCCGTCAGCCGACGCGGTCACGGTGCGGGTCCACCTCGAGCCGCTGGCGGTGACCCGGGTCGGCGCCAACTGGCCGGTCGGCGAGGTCACCGTCCACGACGACGGCGCCGCCGAGATCCTCATCGACTGCGAGGGCTTCGAGTGGGTGACCGGCTGGGTCCTCGGCCTGGGCCGCCACGCCTGGATCGTCGGACCCGACGAGGCCCGGGCCGCGATGCGCGACCGCATCGCCATGGTCGCCGCCGCGGTGTGACGGTCAGCCGTGGGCGGCGGCGAAGCCGCGCATGCACGCGACCAGCGCCTCGACCGCGGCCACCGGCAGCGCGTTGTACAGGCTGGCCCGCATGCCGCCCACCGAGCGGTGGCCGGCCAGGCCGCGCAGCCCGGCGGCCTCGGCGGTGGCGATGAACTGGGCGTCGAGCGCCGGCGACGGGGTGCGGAACGTGACGTTCATGTCGGAGCGGGCGTCGGCGCGCACCACGCCGCGAAACAGCGGCGAGCGATCGAGCTCGTCGTACAGGATGGCGGCCTTGGCGCGGTTGTGGGTGGCCATCGCGGCCAGCCCGCCTTGCTCGACCAGCCACGCCAGCACCTCGGCCACGACGTAGATCGCGAAGGTCGGCGGCGTGTTGTACATCGACTGGTGCTCGGCGTAGGTGCGGTACGCCAGCATCGTCGGCAGGTCGGCGTGGCCGCGCGCGACCAGGTCCTTGCGGACGATCACCAGCGTCACGCCAGCCGGCCCCAGGTTCTTCTGGGCGCCCGCGTAGACGAGGCCGTAGCGCGCCACGTCGAGCGGCCGGCTGAAGATGTCGCTCGACGCGTCGCACACCAGCGGCACTCCGGCCGGCGCCGCCGGCGGCTGGCGCCACTGGGTGCCGTAGATGGTGTTGTTGCTGGTGAAGTGGACGTAGGCCGGCGCGTCGGACCAGCGGGTGGCGGCGGCGTCGGGGATGTGGGCGTAGCCGTCGGCGGCGCTCGAACACGCGACGTGGACGGCGCCGAACCGGCGCGCCTCGGCGGCGGCCTTGTCGGCCCACACCCCGGTCAGGCAGTAGTCGGCCGTGGCGGCCGGGCCGAGGAAGTTCATCGGCACCATCGCGAACTGCAGCGAGGCGCCGCCCGGCACGAACAGCACGTCGTAGTCGGCCGGCACCGCGGCCAGCTGGCGGACCAGCGCCTCGGCCCGGGCCAGGACCGCCATGAACTCGCGGCCGCGGTGGCTGTGCTCGAGCACGCCGATCCCGCTGCCGTCGAGATCCCACACCGCGGCCTGGGTGCGGCGCAGCACCGGCTCCGGCAGCGTGGCGGGACCCGAGGAGAAGTTCCAGGCCCGCGTGGTCATCGTGGCATCCACCTGTGCGTGGGGCGTGCGCTTGGCGCGCCCGCGGCTCGCCGCGGCGGGACGGGCGTCGTCCCGTCCGAGCTCAGGCCCGGGTGTCGTCGTTGTAGAACAGCGTGATCGCGACGCAGTGGAACGCCTCGTCGCTGGACTGGGTCACGACGAACTCCACCGGCCTGCAGTGCTGGTTGTCGTTCATCCACCGGGTGATCTTCTCACCGAGCTGCTCGCGATCCGCGACCATCGTGGCCGAGAAGATCTTGAGACCGTTGAACTTGACGTCCTTGCGGACCGTCAGAATACCCGTCGAGTTGCCTGCCATGATCGCGGGCACCCTACCAGCGCCGATCGTGATCGGCCAGTCATCCCGCGCACAAGTTCATTCATCCAACCAGCGTCCTGGTCGGGCCGGCGGATCAGCTCGCGCGGTGGTCCTTCACGATCTGGTGGATCTCGTCGTCGGTGAGGACGCGATTCCCACGCTTCGCCGCGCCGAACACCGCCGCGACCAGCTCGGGTTTCGGGTCGATGCCGCGCTTGCGCAGCCAGTACACGACGTTCGACTCACCCGAGTAGTGCCCGACCTCGATCTCCTGCTCGCGCCCGAACCGCCCGGCCGGGACGCCCGAGTAGATGCGATCGGCCAGCCAGGCGTGGCCCTTCTTCTCGGCCTTGATGATCGCCGCCGCGTGGACGCCGGTGGCGGTGCGGAACGCGTCGGCGCCGGCCAGCGGGTACTGGACGTGGATCGGCACGTGGGTGGCGTGCGCCGCCGTCCGGCACCACAGGAGCAGCTTGGACAGATCCTGCTCGGGCACCTCGCCCAAGAGCGCCAGGTTGAGCAGGATCTGGTCGAGCGCGGCGTTGCCGACGCGCTCGCCGATGCCCAGCGCGGTGCCGTGGATGCGATCGGCGCCGTACTCGATGGGCGAAGATCGAGTTGACCACGCCCAGGCCGCGGTCGTTGTGCCCGTGCCAGTCGATGCCGACGTCGGGCCGCCCCATGCCGTCGAGCAAGTTGCGGGTGAACCGCAGCAGGTGCTTGATGCCGTCGGGGGTGGCGTGGCCGACCGTGTCGCACACGATCAGCCGGTGGGCGCCGTGCTCGACCGCGTTGACGAACAACTTCGCCAGCACCTCGGGCCGGCTGCGGGTGGTGTCCTCGGTGACGTAGGCGACCGGCAGGTTGTAGCGCCGGCCCAGGTCGATGGCCTTGGCCGACAGGTCCAGCATCTTGGCCAGGTCCCAGTTCTCGGCGTACTGGCGGATGGGCGAGCTGCCGATGAAGGTCAGCACCTCGATCTCGACGCCGACCCGCTGCGAGATGTCGACCACGGCCTGGACGTCGTGTTCGTGGGTGCGGGCCGCGCACGCCAGCTTGATGGGCAGGCCGGCGTCGCGGGCGTGCTCGGCGATGGTGGTGCAGTCCTCGATCGCGCGCCGGCCCGCGCCGGGCAGGCCGATGTCGATGTAGTGGATGCCCAGGTCCGACGCCAGGTCGATCAGCCGCAGCTTGTCGTCGATGGACGGATCGACCACCGACGGCGACTGGATGCCGTCGCGCAGGGTCTCGTCGAGGAAGGTGACCTTGCGCTTGGGCGACAGCGCGCCGACCTTGTCGACCGCGTTCCAGTCGTAGATCAGCTCGTGCTCGGTCAGGTCATCGGGGTTGCGGTCGGACATCACATCACCATCGACAGGATCAAGATGAGCACAGCGGTGACACCGACGATGATCGCCATCACCAAGAACCACCCCAGCACCATCGCCAGGGTGGCCAGGGCCAGCCCGGCCAGGGGCAGGATCAGGTTGCCTTCGCGGCGGGCCACCGCGATCACCGCCAGCACCAGGGTGGCGACGAAGAACGGCACCGTCAGGCGCCGATCCGGCATCGACCACAGCGGCTCCTGGAACATGAAGGTCACCACGAAGCCGACGGCGCCGACCACCAGCGCGGCCAGGCCGACCGCGTGGCGGGCCAGCCACTGCGGCGCGGGCTCGTGGCCCGCGGCGGCGGCCGCCGGGCGCAGCGACGGTTCGACGGGCGCGGTCATGCGCCCACTATAGCGCCCGGTGGGGCTCCGCGGTGAGCCCCAGCGCCTGGCGCAGCTTGCGGTAGGCGGCCGAGGCCGCGAAGGCGTGCAGGTCGCCGTCGGTGCGGCCGGCCAGGGTCAGCGCGGTGGGGATGTCGCCGCACACCAGCAGCCCGAACCGGTCGGCGGTGTGGCCCAGCGCCTGGGCCCAGTGCGACAGGTTGTGGTCCGGCGAGCGGGCCAACAGGCGCGACACCAACCCGCTGGCCTGGCGGCGCACATCGTCGGGCAGGGCCGCCAGCGCCGCGGTGGTGGGATCGCCGGCCACGTCGTCGCTGGCGGTGGCCCGGAACAGGGCCATCACCAGCCCGCGCAGCGCCCGGGCCGGTCGAGACGCCCCCACCGCGCGCCCCGGCCACAGGTAGCTCGACGCCCGGGCCAGCCGGAAGCCGAGCGCCGGGCGATCGGGCGCGGTCAGCGCGTCGTCGCCGGCCATGAGGATCAGCGGCTCGGTGGCCCCGACGTGGACGTCGGCGCCGAAGTCGGGGTGGGCGTAGACCGGCGCCGGCGGCAGGCCGAGCAGCTCGGCCACGTAGTCGCGCAGGCTGCGGAACGGCGCCGGCAGCTCGTCGTCAGGGATGTGGGCCGACCGATCGACCGCCAGGTCGTCGAGGCTCACCGGGTGCAGCGCGTGGACCGCCGGCGCCAGCAGCTCGGCCAGCGCGCCCAGGTCGGGCTCGTCGGCGGGATGGCGCAGCAGCGCCCACAGGTCTCGGGTGAGCGTGGTGGGGCCCGGACCGCGCCCGCGGGCGCAGCTCGTCGTAGCACAGCTGATCGCTCGGGCTGGCCACGCCGGCCGCGACCTGCAGCGACGCCCGCACAAAGTCGTCGTCGTCGGTGTCGAGCGGCAGCGGCGTCGGGATGCGCCGGATCGGCCGCGACGACGCGCCCAGCCGGGCGGCCTGGGCGAACGCGTTGCGCGCCGCGGCCGGCGCGTCGAGGTGGTCGCTGTACAGCACGCCCAGCCGCTGCCAGATCGCGGCCTGGTCGTGCGGCGTGCCGGCGCTGGCGCGGACCAGCCGGCGCAGGGTCCGCTCGAGCGCGCGCGGGGTGCGCTCGCGCAGGTGGATGGTGGTGATGGCGTCGAGCACGACCGCCCGCTCGGGCATGACCCGCACCGCGCGCTCGAGGTGATCGAGCGCCAGCCGCAGATCGACCCCCATGGCCAGCTCGATCAGGCCCAGGTACTGGTGGGCGTCGCCGTGGTTGGGGTTGGTGCGCAGGGCCCGGGTCAAGAAGCCCCGGGCCTGATCGGCGGCCTCCGGGGTGCGCTCCTCGCGGTGCCAGATGGCCCAGCCCAGGCCGGCCAGCGCGTCGCTGTCGTGGGGCCGGACGCTCAGGCACGCCTCGAACTTGGCGGCGGCAGCGTCGGCCTGGCCGCGGTCGAGCAGATCGAGCCCCGCGGCCCGCAGGCGATCGCCTTCGTGGCCGCGATCGGTGAGGTCGCCGCCGGCCAGCTCGCGGTCGTACGCCACCCGCAGCTCGTCGGTGAGCAGCACGGTGCGGGCCTCGGCGTAGGCCGCCCACACCTGGTCGAGCAGGTCGGCGTCGACGCCGAGGTTGAACCGCGCGTAGTAGTCGCGGCTGAACATGCTCTCGCGCTCGGCCAGGGCCGCCGCCACCTCCATGTCGCCGGCGGTCGGCGGCACCAGCAGCACCGAATAGTGGTCGAGGTCGCGCAGGCGGTGGGCCTCGGCCACCAAGGCGGTCCGGGCGGCGCGGGTGGCGTCGTCGTCGAGCAGGTCGTCGGCCACGCCCTCGTCGCCGAGGTCGAGCGGATCGCCGCCGGTCGGCAGCGGCGCCACCGTCGACATCCCGCCGAACAGCTCGGCGTACAGCGGCGAGCGCTCGCCGGTGTCGTTGCCGCGCAGCGCCAGGGCCGGCCCGACCCGCGGCACCGCTGGCACCACCGCGTCGGTCAAGATCATGGCGTCGGCCACCGCGGTGGGCAGGCCCTGGTCGAGCAGGCCCTTGAGCGTGACGCCCTCGGGGAGCTGGTCGGGGACCCGCGCGCCGAACACGGTCCGGAACAGCGGCAGCAGGCGCTGGCCGCGCGGGGTCAGCTCGAGGAACATGTCGCCCAACAGCTGGCTGGGCGGCCGGCCCTCGCTGGCGGTGTCGCGCAGGCCGGCGACCACCACCTCGGGGATGGGCAGGATGAGCCCCTCGGGCGCCTGGTTGCGGGCCTCGAACCGCCACGCGCCGACCGCCCACCGCAGCGGCGACAGCAGCCGGTAGCGCAGCTGCGCCGCCAGCTGTTCACCCAGGCCCGCGGGGGTCAGCAGGCCGGCGGCGATCAGCGCGTCGGCGACGCCGGCGCCGGAGCCGGCGGCGGCCAGGGCGGCCTGGTGCTGGGCGGTCGAGATCACGCCGCTGGCGACCAGGAAGTGGCCGAGCGTCTCGTCGCGGCCGGTGCCGGCGACCAGCGCGCCCTGGAACAGCTCGACGGTCTTGACCACGCGGTCGCGCCGCACCAGGAACCGCCCGGTGGCCTCGGCCTCGTACAGGTCGAGCAGCACCGCCGGCAGCGCGCGCAGCTCGAGGTCGCCGGCGTGGCGCACCGTGACCGGGGCAGCAGGGCGGGGCTCGTCGATCATGCGGTGGCGACGTGGCAGGCGACCTGGGCGCCGCCCAGGAGGCGGGTCGGCGGGATGACGGTCGAACACTCGATCGGCTTGTCGGGCACCGGACAGCGCGGATGAAACGGACAGCCCGGCGGCGGCGCGAGCGGGCTGGGCACGTCGCCGGTCAGCACGACGCGGGTGCGGGTCGCGGCGGCGGCCGGGTCGGCCACCGGCACCGCCGACAACAGCGCGCGGGTGTAGGGATGGCGCGGGGCCTGGTACAGCTCGGCGGCCGACGCCAGCTCGACGATGCGCCCCAGGTACATCACCGCCACCCGATCGCACAGGTGCTGCACGATCTTGAGGTCGTGGCTGATGAACAAGTAGGTGAGCGCGTCCTCGGCCTGGAGATCCTGCAGCAGGTTCACGATCTGCGCCTGGATCGACACGTCGAGCGCGCTGATCGGCTCGTCGCACACGATGAAGCGCGGCTTGACCGCCAGGGCCCGGGCGATGCCGACCCGCTGGCGCTGGCCGCCGGAGAACTCGTGCGGGTAGCGGGTGGCGGCGTCGGCCGGCAGCCCGACCCGCGCCAGGAGCGCGGCGACCCGCTCGACCCGTGCGCGCTTGCTCAGCCCCGGCTCGTGGATCTCGAGCGGCTCGCCGACCGCGGCGCCGACGCTCATGCGCGGGTTGAGCGATGCGTACGGGTCCTGGAAGATCATCTGCATCTGCCGCCGAAGCGGCCGCAGCGCCGCGTCGGACAGCTGGGTGATGTCCTGGCCGGCGAAGCGGATGGTGCCGGCCGACGGCGCCAGCAGGCGCAGCACGGTGCGGCCCAGGGTCGACTTGCCGCAACCCGACTCGCCGACCAGGCCCAGGGTCTCGCCGGCGGCGATCGTCAGCGACACGTCCTCGACCGCGCGCACCAGCGCCGCCTGCCGGGTGAACGCGCGCCACAGCCGGACGTGCGGCGGCGCCGGCTCGCGTGGCCAGGCGATCTTGGTGGCGAAGCGCGTCGACACCCCGGTCAGCTCGACCAGCGGGGCGGTCACGCGGCGGCCTCGACCGGGTGGTGGCACCGCACGTGGTGGCCCGGCGTCAGCTCGACCAGCGCCGGACGCTCGGCCCGGCACACCGCGTCGGCGGCGCCGCATCGATCGGCGAACGCGCAGCCGGGCGGCAGCGCGTGGAGCGGCGGCACCATGCCGGGGATCTCGGCCAGGCGCGGGCGACGGCCGCCGGTCGCCACGCCGACCGGGGTGTAGCTGGGGATGGAGCGCAACAGGCCCGCGGTGTAGTGGTGGCGCGGCCGGGCGAACAGCGCCGCGGTCGGCGCCTGCTCGACCACCCGGCCGGCGTACATGACCACTACCTCGGCGCAGGTCTCGGCCACCACGCCGAGGTCGTGGGTGATGAGCAGGATGCTCATGCCCAGCTCGGCCTGCAGCGCGCGCAGCAGCTCGAGGATCTGGGCCTGGATGGTGACGTCGAGCGCGGTGGTCGGCTCGTCGGCGATCAGCAACGCCGGCGTGCACGCCAGCGCCATCGCGATCATCACGCGCTGGCGCATGCCGCCCGACAGCTGGTGCGGGTAGTCGTCGACCCGGTGCTCGGGCGCCGGGATGCCGACCTTGCCGAGCATCTCGATCGCGACCTGGCGGGCCTCGGCGCGCGACGCGCGCTGGTGCAGGCGCACCGCCTCGGCGATCTGGTTGCCGACGGTGAACACCGGGTTGAGCGAGGTCATCGGCTCTTGAAAGATCATGCCGATGCGGTTGCCGCGGATGCCGCGCATGGCTGGCTCGGGCAAGGTCAGCAGCTCTTGGCCGTCGTAGCGGATGCTGCCGCCGGCGATCTTGCCGGGCGCGGCCACCAGCCGCATCACCGACAAGGCGGTGACCGACTTGCCGCACCCCGACTCGCCCACCACGCCCAGGGTCTGGCCGCGGCTGATGGCGAACGAGACCCCGTCGACGGCGCGGACCTGACCCCGCTCGGTGCGGAACTCCGTGACGAGCTCACGGATCTCCAGCAGGGGCTCCGCCATCGCCTCACGATATCGCGGGCGGGCGGGCCTGGGCGGGCCGGGCTCCAGGAAAACCACCGGCGCGGGCTCGCCGTCGCGCGCGGCCCGAAAACGACGACGGCGACCCGGAGGCCGCCGTCATCCGATCGTCAGCGCGTTCGCTTAGCCGCGGTATCCACCGCCGCCGCGACCACCACGACCACCACGGCCACCGCCGCGATCGCCGTAGCCGCCGCCACCACCGCCGTCGCGGTCGCCACCGCCACCGTAGCCACCGCCGCCGTAGCCACCACCGCCGCCACCGCCGCCGTAGCCGCCACCGCCGCCGCCGCCGCGGCCGCCGAAGCCACCACCGCCGCCGCCGCCGCGGAAGCCGCCGCCGCCGCCGCCACGGGCCGGGCGCTCCTCGGCCTGGTTGACGCGCAGGGGGCGACCATCGAGGTTCTGGCCGTCCATGCCCTCGATCGCCTTCTGGGCTTCCTCGGGGGTGCCCATGGTGACGAAGCCAAAGCCGCGGGGACGACCGGTCTCGCGGTCGCTCACCAGGTGGACGTCCGAAACCGCGCCGAACTCTTCGAACGCCGCGCGGACCGACTCAGTGGAGGTGTTGAAGGAAAGGTTGCCAACGTACAGACGGGTGCTCATCTCGATCTCGCTATCTTTGGCCTTCGTCTCAATCTTCCGCGCTCGAGGGGCCGGGCCTCGCTGGCGGTGCGCAGTCGGAGCTGCAACCACTGCTTGCCGTGCTGTCACTCTGCGTATCCCGAAGGCCTGCACTGGCGAGCAGTGACCTGAGGAGACCCGAGAAAGAAAGACCGATCAAACCGTGGCACGTCGGTGTGTACCGCGGCGCCGAAACGCTCGCAAGTACGATCGTCACCGGACGGTGACGAGTTTTATCGGCGCGGGTCGGGCGTGATTTCGGCTTTGATCTCGAAAGGTTCTACTTGCAGGCCGGCAGGCCTGGGGGGAGCGCCAGCTGAAACTGGGCGTCGGTGGTGGCCTGGCCGAGGACGCGATCGTTCCACTCGACGACCAGATCGGCCTTCTCGCCGGGGGACCGGAAGCGCGACTTGTCGGGCACCCGACGCGCCATCCCCGAGGCGTCTTTCACCGTCGAGAACCCGGTGTTGTCGAGGCGCCACTCGGCGGTACCGTCGGCGGCCCTGACCTCGCTCGACACCACGTCGGCGCGCCCGTCGCGTGCGTCGAGCACGATGGTCTGGGTCCGGCCGCCGTCGCCGGTCAGGTCCAGCTGCTCGCGGCCGGCCTTGGCGTCCCAGGTGACGGTGCCGTGGGCGCCGGCGATGATCGGGGTCGCGCCGATGGCCAGCACCACGAAGTCGTCGGGGGCCAGCGCCACCCGGAACATCGCGGCGATGGTGTCGCGGCTGCACGGCCCTGCCAGCACGCAGTTCTTGTTGAAGTCGACGTAGGCGTAGTCGGTGCCGTCGCACGCCAGGTCGGCCATCACGGTCTCGCCGGCCGGCGACAGCGCGTTGACCCGGACCTTGGCGCCGCTGGTGCCCATGATCAGCACCGAGCCCTTCACCCGCTGGTCGTCCATCCAGTAGTCCATGGTGGTCGCCGCGGAGAACGCCTGGACCTGATCGCGGGTCGCGGTGATGCGCGCGAGCAGATCTTCGACCGAGGGCGCCGGGTAGGGCCGGCGTGCGGCGCCGTGGGGACAGCCGGCGGCCGTGGCGAGGAGGGCGAGGCACAGGGCGGGGCGGAGCATGGAGAGGTGATAGCAGAACGGCCGCGGTGGTCGCGCGCTTACGGGCCACGGCGCGCCCGCGGTGCGCGGGCGATCACGGCGGGGCGCGGCCGGGCCGACCGCCGGTGAATACCGGCGCGGCGCCGCCGTCGAGGCCGGCCCGGCTGTCGCACCCGGTCGCAGGTTCCCGGCGGCGGGCGGGGTGCTACCGTCGGCCCATGCGCCCGAACCACCTCGCCGCGACCGTCGCGGCCCTCGCCGTCAGCGCGTGCTGTCCGCAACCCGGACAAAAGGCCGCGACCGGACCGGTCGCCGAGCCAGTCGCGCCCGACCCCACCGTGCACCTGCCCCCCGTGGAGGCTCCGCCCGCCGTGACCAAGCCGTATCCGCCGACCCGCAAGGACGCCATCGTCGACCAGCTGCACGGCCGCGCCGTGGCCGATCCGTACCGGTGGCTCGAGGACGACACCCAGCCCGAGGTCAAGGCGTGGATGGACGCCCAGGATGGCTACGCGCGCGCCGAGCTGGCCAAGCTGCCCGACCGCGACGCCATCGCCGCCCGGCTGCGCGAGGTGTTCTACTTCGACGCCATCGGCACGCCGACCGTGCGCCGGGGCCGCTACTTCTTCACCCGCAAGCACGCCGACAAGGAGAAGAACGTCGTCTACTGGAAGCAGGGCGAGGCCGGCGCCGAGCAGGTGCTGTTCGATCCCAACACCTGGAGCGCCGACGGCTCGAGCGGTCTGGGCGGGTGGTGGCCCAGCCGCGACGGCAAGTACGTCGCCTACGGGCGCAAGGAGAACAACGCCGACGAAGCGGTCATGCACCTGCGGGACGTCGCCGCCGGCAAGGACCTGGCCGACGTCATCCCCGGCACCAAGTACTCCGACGCGTCGTGGACCCCCGACAGCAAGGGCTTCTACTACACCTGGGTGCCCGAGGTCGGCGGCGAGGTCACCGTGGCCAACCGCCCCGGCTTCGCCGAGCTGCGCTACCACCGGCTCGGCACCGACCCGGCCAAGGATCCGGTGGTCCACCCGCGCACCGACGACCCCCAGACCTTCCTCGGCGGCGGCGTGTCGTGGGACGGCAAGTGGCTGCTGGCGGCGATCCAGCACGGCTGGAACTCCAGCGACTGGTACTTCAAGCCGGCCGCCAAGCCGAGCGCGCCGTGGCAGGCGCTGGCGGTCGGCATCGACGCCAACTTCGACGTCACGGTGTGGAAGGATCGCTTCTACGTCACCACCAACGACGGCGCGCCGCGCTACCGGGTGTTCCGGGTCGACCCCGCCAAGCCGGCCCGGGCCGCGTGGCAAGAGATCGTGCCGCAGACCGCCGACACCCTCGAGCACGCCGCGATCGTCGGCGGCAAGCTGGTGCTGACCTACCTGCGCGACGTCGCCAGCGTGATCGAGATCCACGAGCTCGACGGCAAGCTGATCCGCACCGTGGCGCTGCCGCCGCTCGGCACCAGCGGCGGCATCAGCGGCGACCCCGACGCCGACACCGGCTACTTCGGCTTCTCGTCGTTCACCGAGGCCTCGGTCAACTACCAGACCTCGATCAAGACCGGCGCGGTCAAGGAGTGGTCGCGGGTCAAGCTGCCGATCGACACCTCGACGATGGTGGTCGAGCAGGTGCGCTACCCCAGCAAGGACGGCACCCTGATCCCGATGTTCTTGTTCCACCGCAAGGACGCGGTCCGAGACGGCACCAACCCGGTCATCCTGTACGGCTACGGCGGCTTCAACGTCAGCCTGACCCCAGGCTTCTCGTCGTCGCGCGCGGTCTGGCTCGAGCGCGGCGGCATGCTGGCCATCCCCAACCTGCGCGGCGGCGGCGAGTTCGGCGAGGACTGGCACAAGGCCGGCATGGGCGCCAACAAGCAGAACGTGTTCGACGACTTCATCGGCGCCGCCCGCTACCTGATCGACGCCAAGTGGACCTCGCCGGCCCACCTCGCGATCCAGGGCGGCTCCAACGGCGGCCTCCTGGTCGGCGCCACCATGACCCAGGCGCCCGAGCTGTTCCAGGCGGTGGTGTGCGCGGTGCCGCTCCTCGACATGGTGCGCTACCACAAGTTCGGCTCGGGCATGACCTGGGTCCCCGAGTACGGCTCGGCCGACGACCCGGCGCAGTTCGAGACCCTGTTCGCGTACTCGCCGTACCACCGCGTCGTCGACAAGGTGCCGTACCCGGCGCTGCTGATGCTGTCGGCCGACCACGACGATCGGGTCGATCCGCTGCACGCGCGCAAGTTCGCGGCCGCGGTGCAGGCCGCCACCGCCAGCGATCGCCCCGTGCTGCTGCGCATCGAGAAGAACGCCGGCCACGGCGGCGCCGACGCGGTGAAGCAGGCGGTCGAGCAGAACGCCGACACCTTCGCGTTCTTGCTGTCGCAGCTGCGCTGACCGCGGGTAGGGCCGGGTCGGGCGGGCCCCGCGGCCGGCGTCAACGATCTGGCGCCGGCGTGATGGATGTCGAAGATCCACCGAGGCGAGGCGTGCAAGTTCGTGGGGATCCGGGTGGAACGACCATTGCACCACCGGGTGGCCCCATGTCTTCCCTCCTCCCCCGCGTCGCTCCCCTGGCCCTCCTCTTGGCCGCCCTCCCAACCACCGCTTGCACCCCGTCGGCGATCACGCCGCCGGCCCGCACCTTCGCGTTCGACTCGGCCACCGCGCCAGCGGTCGGCCAGACCGACGTCCAGGTCGACCTGGCCCGCGCCGGCACGCCGTTTGGCCCCGAGCTCATCGCCGGAGGCGGCCGGGTCCGCCACGCGGTCCGCCCCGGCATCTTGGTCGAGGGTGAGGCCGGCACCTTCGCGATCACCAACGAGGGCTCCGGACCTGGCCGCATGGCCTACACCGGCCGCGCCGGCGCGATGTTCCGCCCCGAGGGCGCAGAGGGCCTGGCCGTCGCGTTCAACCTCGGCGCCGGCGGTGGGTATGCGCCGGCCGCCGGCGGCTGGGCCAGCGCCGACCTGGGCGCGGTGGTCACCGGCACCAACCGCTGGGTGCGGCCGGTGCTCGGCGTCGACGTGTCCCACAGCCGGCCCATCGGCAACAAGGTGTTCACCGTCACCGAGCCCGACGGCACCGCCTCCAAGCTGCGCCTGCCGGTGACCACCAGCCTGCGCGGGACCGCCGGCCTCGAGATCGGCCCGCCCGACCGTGCCGTCATCCTCGGCGCGTCGTGGCTGCACGGTTACCGCGATCAGCGCAGCCGGGTCGACAGCACCGCGGACGAGCCCAGCGCCGAGGACTACCTGTTGCTCGGCGCCGGCGTCCGCGTCGGCCTCGACTGACCGCGCCCGCCGGGCTCGGCGGGGCGCGCCGCTACTGGACGACGATGGTGCCGGTGAACAGGTGCGGCTCGCAGTGGAACGGATAGGTCCCGGCGGTGGTGAACCGCACGCAGGTGTCGGTCGAGAAGTCGGCGGTCCACAGGTTGGTGTCGGACTTCGCGTTGTGGGTGGCTGGCATCGTGAACTTCACGACCTGGCCGGCGGTGATGGAGGTCGACGCCGGCATGAACGCGAAGCCGGGCGCGGTCACCGTGGCGTCGGCGGTGACGCCGGCGCAGGCGACCACGGCGACCGGGCCGGCCGGGGCGTCGACGGTGACGGCCGCGTCGACGGCGGGGGTGCCGCCGTCGTCACCACCACAGGCGGCGACGGCGAGCGAGCAAGCGGAGGCGAGGGCGAGGCAGGTGCGCATGGGCCCATGGGTAGCTCGAAACCGGGCGGGTTGTCGACCGCCGGCTTCGCCGCGGTGCGTTGCCCCCGTGGCGCGCCGCGTGATACTGGTGAGAGCGAGGGTCCAACCTCGAGGAGTTTCCCATGGCCGAGGCGCGAGTCATCAAGCGGTACGCCAACCGCAAGCTCTACGACACGCAGCACAGCCGCTACGTCACGCTCGATCAGATCTCCGAGATGATCCGCGCCGGCGACGAGGTCAAGATCGTCGACAACAAGAGCAAAGAAGATCTCACCTCGGTGACCCTGGCCCAGATCATCTTCGAGGAAGAGAAGAAGCAGCGCAGCTTCATGCCGCTGGGCGCCATGCGCAACATCATCCAGAACGGCGGCGAGTGGTTCGCCGAGGCCCAGCGCCGGGTCACCAGCGTGCTGCCGTTCAAGCGCGACCCCGACGAGCCCGAGGAGGACGAGCCGGACGACGCCGACGATGCCGGCGCGCCCCGCCGGCGCGAGCTGGTGGTGCTCCGCGAGTTCCGCCACTGGGTCAACGAGCAGCAGCGCGCCCTGGACGAGTGGCAGAAGCGCGTCGACGGCCGCATCCGCAACGCCATCGGCGGCATCTCGCCGTTCGCCGGCCTGCACAAGGACGTGCGGGCGCTGGCCGAGCGCATCGCCGAGCTCGAGGCCAAGCTCGGCCAGATGGCCGACGACGAAGGCCCAGAGTGAGCGCGGGCGGCGCTGGTGGGTTGCCACCTCGCCGCCGACCGCCGACCGCCAGCGACTGGATCCTCATCCGGCTCCGCCGCTTCGCCGACCGGTCGCTGCGGGTGCGGCAGCTCGCGGTCGACCTGGGCGCCGAGCCCGACCGGGCCGCGGTGGCCGCCGCGGCGTTGCTCGAGCGCAGCGAGGCCGGCGACGATCCCGAGGTGCGGGCCGCCGTCACCTGCCTGGTCGCCGCCCTGGCCGAGCTGGACTACCCCGGGCGCAGCGCGCTGTACGCGGCGGCGGTGGCGGCCGACGCGCGCGCCGTGGCCCGGCTGGTGCTCGACGCATCGCCGCCGACCGTGCGACCGGCCGAGCTGGCCAGGCAGCTCCAGCCGGAGCGGCCGCTGCGGGCGCGGGGCCGGCCGCTGACCCTGGGCGAGCGCAAGGCCCTGGCGCGCCGCCCGCGCGGCGACGCCCTGACCCAGCTGCTGGCCGATCCCCACCCGGCGGTGGTCGAGATCCTCCTCGACAATCCTCAGCTCACCGAGCGCGAGGTGGTCCGGGTGGCGGCGTCCCGGCCGGCGGTGCCGGCGGCGCTGGCCCGGGTGGCCGAGCACCCGCGGTGGGCGCCCCGGGTCGGCGTGCGCCGCGCGCTGGCCCTCAACCCTCACACGCCGGTGCACGTGGCGCTCCGGCTGCTCGTGACCCTGGCACCAGCGGACTGGCGGCAGGTGCTGGCCGCGACCGAGCTGGCGCCGGCGGTGCGTGACGCCGCCGCCGAGCTGGCCCACGCCCGCGGTCGGCGATCGACCGCGATCGAGGCCGCGGCGACCGCGAGCGAGACCGCGTCGACCGCGGCCGATGCCGCCCCGCGCTCCGCAGCGCCGCTCGACGTCGCCGCCGCCGCCGACGACTGACCTCGGCTGCCGGCCTCAGCTCTCCTTCTTGACCCGCCGGCGGACGACGACCTCTTCGAACTCGCCGTCGTCGTCGCCGGCCGCCAGCTCCTTGGAGCTCTTGCCGTCGATCGCCTTGTGCGAGACCTCGATCTCGTCGTCGCCAGCAGCGGCGCGCTTGAAGTTCTTGATGGCCGACCCGAGGCCGTGGCCGATCTGCGGCAGCTTACTCGCGCCGAACACGACCATGACGATGAGCAGGATGATGAGTAGTTCGCCCATGCCGGGCATAGCAGACTCCTGGACTAGGCCGGAACAAGCCGACCGAGGAGCACCCTACCACGGGGTTCCCCACACTGGCGACTGCGGCGTGTGAGCGCACCCGACCGCAGCCCGACGGCGTCGGCAACTGCACGCAACCCTTGGCCAGATTTGCAAAAGTGGATCGCGGCGGCGGTGGCGCCTACATTCGGCGGCATGTTCGTGTGGCGATCGACCCTGGTCCTGGCTTGCCTCGGCGCGCTCACCCTGCCGGCGTCGGCCGAGCTGCCGCCCGACGCCCGCGCGCCCGGCGTCCAGGGCCAGCAGCCGACGCCGGCGCCGGTGGTGCGCGCGCCGCTCCCCGAGCGAGCCGACCAGCGCGCGGCGGTCCGTGGCTGCCCGGTCGACGCGGTGTGCCGACCGTGGCGCGACGAGCTGCGCGAGTTCGAGGTCGAGGCGTTCGCGCCCGGCGCCGGGCCGTGGGTCGCGCCGGCGACGCCCCGCCGCGGCAAGACCCCGGCCGAGGTGCGGCCCGATCTGCCCTGGCTGGCCGACCTGGTCATGCCGGACCTGCCGGTCACGTGGGATCGCCGGGTCGTCGACTACCTGGTGTTCTACAAGGACGACCCGCGCGGGCGGCGCATCATGCGCGGCTGGCTCGAGCGGCAGGGCCGGTACCGCGAGCTGATCGTCGGGGCGCTGCGCCAGGCCAAGCTGCCCGAGGATCTGCTGTACCTGGCGATGATCGAGTCGAGCTACGACTCGACCGAGCGCTCGCGGGTCGGCGCCAGCGGCCTGTGGCAGTTCATGCCTGACGGCGGCCGCATCTACGGGCTCACCATCGACCGCTGGGTCGACGAGCGCAACGATCCAGTGCGCGCCACCGAGGCGGCGGTCGGCTACTGGGCCGACCTGTTCCAGCGGTTCGGCAACTGGGACCTGGCGATGGCGGCGTACAACGCCGGGTACGGCGCGGTGCTCAAGGGCATCGCCCGGTTCAACACCAACGACTTCTGGGCGCTGGTCGACTACGAGAACGCGCTGCCGTGGGAGTCGGGCATCTACGTGCCCAAGGCGCTGGCGGCGGCGATCGTTGGCCACAACCTCGAGGTGTTCGGGTTCGCCGACGTCGACCAGGGCGCCCCCGAGGCGTGGGACGACGTGACGGTGCCGCAGTCGATCGCGCTTGGCACGATCGCCAAGGCCGCCGGGTGTACCGTCGAGCAGCTCAAGGCGCTCAACCCCCACCTGCGGCGCAACCGCACCCCGGCCGGGCGCGCCGTGGTGCTGCGGGTGCCGGCCGGCGGCGGGCCGCGCTTCGCCACCAAGCTGGGCCAGCTGCGCGGCGACTGGGACACCGTCGACACCTACGTGGCCCGCTACGGCGAGCGGTTCGAAGACATCGCCACCCAGTTTGGCATCTCGCGCAGCCGGCTGCGGGCGCTCAACGAGCTGGACCACGAGTCGGAGGTCACCGGCGGCACCGAGCTGGTGGTGCCGCGGATCTCCGAGGGCGAGCGCCAGCGGAACCTGCTGGCTGCCGCCGACGACCTGTACGGCTCCGGGGTCGATCACCGGCCGGGCGAGGCGCTGATCGTGCCGGTGCCCGACAAGGACGCCGACGTCGCCGGCAAGCGTCGGGTGTTCTACCGGGTGGTGACCGGCGACGAGCTGCCCCGGGTGGCGGCGGCGCTCGCGGTGTCGACCTCGGCTCTGGCCGGTTGGAACGGGCTCGACGTCGACGCCGCGCTGCACCCGCGCATGGTGCTGCAGGCCTTCGTCGCGCCGGCGTGGTCGGAGGACCAGGCCCACGTGGCGCTGCTCGACGACAGCCGGCTGATCGTCGTCACCCGCGGCTCCAAGGAGCACCTCGAGCTGTCGGAGGGCCGATCCGGTCGCCAACGCGTCGAGTACGTGGCCGACAAGCGCGAGAGCTACGAGCAGATCGGCAAGCGTTTCGGCCTGAGCAAGCGCGACCTGGCCCGTATCAACCGCAAGTCGCCGGAGACCACCGTCGACAAGGGCGACCTGGTGGTGGTCTACAAGGTGGTCGATCGGTCGCGCTCGGACCGCGCCGACAAGCAGTGGCGTAAGGCGCCCAAGCCCAAGCGGAGCCGGGGCAAGGCCGGCCAGGCGGGCAAGCAGGTGAGTGCCGCCGCCGGCGCCACGCCCGGCCCGGTCGCCCCGGCGGCAGCCACCCCCGCCGCCGTCGAGCCGGCCGCCCCCGCGGCGGCGCCGCGCGACCCCGGGCCGCGGACCCAGGCCCGGACCGGTGACCGGGCGGCCACCCGCGCCACCGACGGCAAGCCGGCGCCGCGCGCCGCCACGTCCGCCACCGACGGCCCGGTCACCACGCCGGAGTGAGCTGGCGCGGTCACCGCCGCGCGCGCCCGGATCGCCGCGCCCGATCGGCCGGCGCAGGGTAGGCTGCGCCGGCATGCGCTACCTGCACACCATGATCCGCGTCCTCGATCTTCCGGCGGCGCTCCGCTTCTTCTGTGACGGCCTCGGCCTGGTCGAGGTCCGCCGCCGGGACGTCGAGGCCGGCCGCTTCTCGCTCATCTTCCTGGGCGAACCGGGCGCCGGCCCCGACGGCCCGCACCTGGAGCTCACCCACAACTGGGACCACGCCGAGCCCTACGGTGGCGGCCGCAACTTCGGCCACGTCGCCTACGAGGTCGACGACATCTACGCGCGCTGCCAGCACCTGCTCGACCTGGGCTACCTGGTGTGCCGCCCGCCGCGCGACGGCCGGATGGCGTTCGTCCGGTCGCCGGACGAGATCTCCGTCGAGCTGTTGCAACGGGGCGCGGCCCTGGCGCCGGCCGAGCCGTGGACCTCGATGCCCAACGTCGGCACCTGGTAGCGCCCGGCGCCAGGCCGGTCAGCGCAGGCCGTAGGTGACGTGGACGATGGCCATGATGTCCTTCTCGAGCGACGACGTGTCGTTGTTGCCCTCCCACGACGTCTCGGTCGAGTTGGCCGGGTTGACGTTGATGACGCCCATGTCGGCGTCGCGCAGCGACGAGATCGACGCGCCGCCGGCGCTCTTGAGCATGTTCTCGGCCCGGGTCCGCGCGTCCTTCGACGCCTCCGACAGCATCTGGATCTTGAGGTCGCCCAGCTTGGTGTAGAAGTACGACGGCGCGTTCGAGGTCACCGCCACGTCCTGCTCGAGCAGCTGGGTGATCTCGCGCGACACCCGCTCGACCAGCTGGACGTTGGTCGAGCGCACGGTCACGAACTGCCGGGCCCGGTAGCCGGTCAGGACCTGCTTGGCGATGCGGTCGTCGCCGCTGCCCTCGTAGACGGTGGTGAAGGTCTCCTCGACGGTCGCCGAGTCGGGGAAGATCTCCCCCGGCGGGACCCCGGCCTTGGCCAGGTAGGCGACGGTGGCGTCGACGTCGGCGTGCAGCTTGCGGTAGGCGACCAGCTTGTCGGGTGCGCTGGCGGTGACGCCAGCGTTCCACTCGATGAGATCGCTGACGATGCGCTGCTTGGCCGAGCCGGTGACCCGGATGGTGCGCTCGACCGGGCGGACCTTCACGCGCTCCCACGACCGGGCCGCGATGTAGGTCGACAGCGGCGGCGCGGCGGCCAGGGCGACGACGGCCAGGGCCAGGATGCGTTTGCCGCCTAGCCAGCGGGGCTTCTCGATGACGGACATGGGGACCTCCTGGGCGACGACAACGCCCGACCTGGTCGGCCTATTTCGCGGCCTGCCGTTATAGTCCGGCCCATGCGACGACCCGTGCGCCTGTTGGGCGCCCCGCTTGCCCTCGTGATCACCGCCTGCACGCCGCCGGCGCCGCCGACGCCGCCGACCGTGGCCCCGCCGCCTCCCCCGGCCGTGGTCGAGCTGCGCGACGCCCGCGAGACCCACCTGGCCAACCTCACCCAGCTCACCTTCGGCGGCGAGAACGCCGAGGCCTACTGGAGCTTCGGCGGCGACAAGCTGATCTTCCAGACCACCCGGCCCGGCGTCGCGTGCGACCAGATCATGACCATGGGCACCACCGGGCCCAGCGACCCGCTGCTGCTGTCGACCGGCGACGGGCGCACCACCTGCTCGTACTACCTGCCGGGCGATCAGGAGTACCTGTACGCCTCGACCCACGCCACCGGCGCCGCCTGCCCGCCGCCGCCCGATCGCAGCAAGGGCTACGTGTGGGCGCTGTACGACTTCGACATCTACGTCAACACCGTCGGCGGCGACGTCAAGACGCCGCGCAAGCTGTTCGGCGCGCCCGGCGCCTACGACGCCGAGGCCACGGTGTGCGCCAAGGATGGCTCGATCATCTTCACCTCCGACAAGGACGGAGATCTCGACCTGTACCGGATGGATCGCGACGGCGGCAACCTGGTGCGCCTGACCGACACCCCCGGCTACGACGGCGGCGCGTTCTACTCGGCCGACTGTTCGAAGATCGTGTGGCGGGCCTCGCGCCCGACCGGGGCCGACCTCGACGAGTACCGGGCGCTCCTGGCCGAGCACCTGGTGCGACCGACCCAGCTGGAGATCTGGGTCGCCAACGCCGACGGCAGCGACGCCCACCAGGTGACCTACCTGAACGCGGCGTCGTTCGCGCCGTTCTTCCACCCCAGCGGCGAGCGCATCTTGTTCTCGTCGAACCACGGCGATCCCAAGGGCCGCGAGTTCAACATCTGGGCGGTCGACACCGACGGGGCCAACCTCGAGCAGATCACCTACGCCGACGGCTTCGACGGCTTCCCGATGTTCTCCCCCGACGGCACCCGGCTGGCGTTCTCGTCGAACCGCGGCTCGCCGCCGCCGGCGCCGGGCACCCACAACAGCGACACCAACGTGTTCGTGGCCGACTGGGTCGAGCACGCGCCGACCAAGATCGAGGCGACGGCCGCCGACGAGGCCCGCCGCGCGGTCGACTACCTGGCCGACGACGCCCGCGAGGGTCGCGGGGTCGGCACCATCGGGCTCGACGACGCCCAGAAGTGGGTGATCGGCGAGCTGCGCAACCTGGGCGTGGTCGGCGGCCTGGCCGATGGCGCGTTCATGCAGCCGTTCGAGGTCACCACCGCGGTGGCGCGCGGCCCCAAGACCGCGCTGACCGTCGACGGCGTCCCGGTCGTGGCCGAGGCGTTCGCCCCGTCACCGGTGTCGGCCTCGACCGCGGTCACCGGCGACACCGTCTATGTCGGCTACGGCATCGTCGGCAAGCCGGCCAAGGGCAAGGCCCTCGACGACTACCGGGGCAAGGCGGTCAAGGGCAAGGTGGTGGTGGTGCGGCGGTTCACGCCCGACGGCGTCGGCCTCGACCGCGCCGACGCCAACCGCTGGGGCGACCTCGGCTACAAGGCCATGCAGGCGCGCCAGCGCGGCGCGGTGGGCCTGGTGGTGGTCGATCTGCCACCGGCGGGCAAGCCCGAGTCGCCGCTGCCGCCCCTGGCGCCGCACGACGGCGCCGACGCCGGCCTGCCGGTGGTGGTGGTCACCCAGGCGGTGGGCGCGCCGCTGACCCGGGGCCGGCACCGCGTGGCGCTCACCGTCGAGCTGGCCGCGGTCAAGACCACGACCCACAACCTGGTCGGCGTCATCCGCGGCGGCGCCGCCGAGCCGTTCGCGTCGCCGCTGGTGATCGGCGCGCACCTCGACCATCTCGGCATGGGCGGCCCGCAGACCGGGGCCCTCGACACCGATCACGCGGTCCACAACGGCGCCGACGACAACGCGTCGGGCGTGGCCGGCGTGCTCGAGGTGGCGCGCCGGCTGGTGCCCAAGGCCGCTGGCCTGCACCGCGACGTCTACCTGGTGCTGTTCTCGGCCGAGGAGATGGGCATCCTGGGCTCGCAGCACTTCGTCGGCCACGCGCCCTACGCCGGCGCCCCGGTGGCCATGCTCAACATGGACATGATCGGACGCCTGCGCGACAATCAGGTGCAGGTCCTGGGCGCGGAGTCGGCGCCGGAGTGGGGCGCGGTGGTGCCGCCGGTGTGCGCGGCTCGCCGGGTCGGGTGCCAGCTGGCCGGCTCGGGCTACGGCCCGTCCGATCACATGGCGTTCTACGCCGCGGGCGCCCCGGTCCTGCACTTCTTCACCGGCGGTCACCTCGACTACCACCGCATCAGCGACGACCCGGCGACGGTCAACGCCGCCGGTCTGGCGGTGGTGGCCGACGTGGTCGCGGACGTGGCGCTGGCGGTCGATGCGGCCCCGGCGTTGACCTACCAGAAGGTGGCGGCGCCGCCGGCGGTGGGCGACGTGCCGATGCGCGGCGGTTCCCTGGGCACCATCCCGGCCTACGGCGACGACGGCAAGATCGCCGGCGTGCTGCTGTCGGATGTGGTCCCCGACGGCCCGGCCGCCAAGGCCGGCCTGAAGAAGGGCGACCGCATCGTCAAGATCGGCGTCACCGACGTGCGCAACGTGTCGGATCTGATGCTGGTCCTGGGCGAGGCGGCGCCGGGCCAGGAGGCCGCGGTGGTGTTCCTGCGCGACGGCGCCCGCCAGACCGTCAAGGCGGTGTTCGGCGCGCCCCGCAGCCGGCGGTAGGCGGCACGGTCACGGCGCGGCGTCGGCGTCGACGTCGCTGCCAGTGTCGCCTCCGTCGGGACAGCTGTAGCCGCTCGGCTGTGCGCGGGCGATCCACGGGCGACCGCACACGATGGTCCACACCCGGTGCGCGGCGTCGGTGATCGCGGCGTCGCCCTCGACGACGATCGGCAGCGTGCGCGCGCGCTCGCCGCGCACCCGAGCCACCGCGCCGGCGGGCGTCGTGACCAGGTCGTGATCGAGCCAGCGCGCGTCCGCCGGCAGGTGGTCGCCCCACGCCCGTCCGCCGACGTAGTGCCAGGTGTCCCCGACCTCGGTGGTGACGCCGTGGGGGCCGATCGTGACCTCGAGCTGGAACGCGTCCCGGCAGTCCTCCGACGGCAGCGTGAACGCGATGCGCCGGTTCTCGTACTGACGGCCGACGATCACCGGGTTCTCCCACGCGGCGTCTAGATCGTGGAAGCGCCAGCGGCGGCCGCCGTCGCTCGAGCGGGCCACCCGAGGGGCCCAGCTCTCCGTCGGCACCAACCCCACCACCACCACCTCGGGCCCGCCGCTGACGATCGCCGCGTGGGGGGCGTCGTCGGCGCTGAGCCTGACGCCCGGGATGGGGCGCCACACCTCGGCCGAGCCGGTCCGCAGCCCGACCTGGTCGCCGCGGACCGCGATCACCGTGCCCAAGCAGTCGAAGCCGACGTCGGCGACGGCGCCGGGGCCGTCGAGGACGCGCGCGAAGTGCGCGCCGGCGTCGGTCGAGACGTAGATGTGGTCCTGGTTCCAGGCCGCGACCCAGCCGGCGTTGGATGGCGCCACCATCACCCGCTCGACCGCCTCCGGCAACGCCGGCGGCCGGAGCCGCGGGGCGTCGGTGCGGGGGACCGGGCACCGGACCCGCGCGGGAGCGGCGTCGGTCGCGGTCACGACCGCCGGGGCCGACGGCATCGGCTCCGCGGCGGGCGTCGGGGGCGCCACGGCCTCGACCGGGTCAGGTGCTGGGGCGGCGACCACGACCACCCGGGTGGCACTACCGAGCTGCGCCAACATCAGCGCGGTGACCGTCAGCGCCGCCGCGGCCACGACGCCGCTGACCGCGGCCACGCCGACCGGGCGGTGGCAGGCGCCCGTGACCTCCCGCGACAAGGGCAGCTGGTCCGTCATGGCTCGCCAACGCCCGGACCGGTCAGTTGATTCCCCGCACTATCCCCGAGCTTCGCCTGGGCAAGCCGCCTGACGACCGGCGATAGTCGACTGATGCTGTCGATCGACGACGCCGCCGCGCGCATCGCGGCGCTGGTCACGCCCCTCCCGGAGGAGGAGGTCGAGCTCGACCTGGCGGCCGGCCGCTGGCTGTCCCGGCCGGTGGTGGCGACCCGGCCCTTGCCCGGCTTCGATAACTCGGCGATGGATGGCTTCGCGGCGCGCGCCGACGACCTGCCGGCGACCTTGCCGGTGGTGGGCGCGATCGCCGCCGGGGCCCACGGGCTGGCCGCCCTGGCGGCCGGCACCGCCGTGCGGATCATGACCGGCGCGCCGATGCCGCCCGGCGCCGACTGCGTGGTCAGGTTCGAGGACGCGCGCGCCGACGGCGCCGTGGACACGCTGCCGGCGACCCGGGCCGGTGATCACGTGCGGCGGGCCGGCGAGGACGTGGCGGTCGGGGGCGTCGTGGTCGCCGCCGGGGTCGCGCTCGGCAGCGGCGAGTTGACGGTGGCCGCGGCGCTCGGATGCGCGACGGTGCCGGTCGCGCGCCGGCCGCGGGTGGCGCTCCTGGCCACCGGCGACGAGCTGCGGCCGATCACCGCGACGCTGGCACCCGGGCAGCTGGTCGACTCGTCGAGCTACGGGCTGCGGGCTGCGGTGCGCGCCGCCGGCGGCGTGCCCGACTACCTGGGCGTGGTGGGCGACGATCGCGCCGCCACCGTGGCCGCGGTCCGGCGCGCGCTGACGGCCGACGTGGTGATCACCACCGGCGGGGTGTCGGCCGGCGACCACGACCACGTCCGCGGCGCGCTGGGCGAGGCCGGCGTCACCCTCGACTTCTGGAAGGTGGCGATGAAGCCGGGCAAGCCGCTGGCGGTCGGCCGCGCCGGGACCACCCTGGTGTTCGCGCTGCCCGGCAACCCGGTGTCGTCGTGGGTCAGCTTCGAGCTGTTCGTGCGCCCGGCGCTGCTGGCGCTGCAGGGCGCCACGGTGACCACCCGGCCGCGGGCGCCGGTGGTGCTGCCCGACGGCTACCGCAAGCCGCCCGGCCGCGCCCACGTGCTGCGCGCCGCGCTGGCGCGGGCCGGCGAGCGCCTGATCGCCACGCCGCATCCGCGCCAGGGCTCGGGCATGCAGGCGTCGCTGGTCGGGGTCGACGCGCTGATCGAGATCGGCGCCGACGTGACCGAGGTCGCGCCGGGCGCCAGCGCGCCAGCCTGGCTGCTGCGGGCGGTGTGACCGTGACCGTGCTCGCCTTCGTGATCGACGCCGAGGCCGGCCAGCGGCTCGACCGCGTGGTGGCCGCGCGCTTCCCGGCCGTCAGCCGGCGCCGGGTCGTCGCGCTCATCGACGACGGTGGCGTCCGGGTCGACGGCCGGCGCGGCAAGAAGGGCCAGCTGGTCACCGCCGGCGCCACCGTCGAGGTGGCCCGCGCGCCCGACGACGATCACGCCCGGCAGGTGGTGGCCGATCCGGCCGCGGCGGCGGCGCTGACCGTGCTGCACGTCGACGCCGATCGGGTGGTGGTGGCCAAGCCGCCGGGCATGCCGAGCCAGCCGCTGGACGTCGGCGAGCTCGGCACCGCGGCCGGCGGCGTGGTCGCGCGCTTCCCCGAGTGCGTCGCCGCCTCGCTCGATCCGCGCGACGGCGGCCTGGCCCACCGCCTCGACATCGGCACCTCGGGCGTGCTGATCGCGGCCCGGTCGCGCGCGGCGTGGCTCGCCTTGCGCGCGGCGTTCTCGACGGGCGCGGTGGCCAAGACCTACCTGGCGCTGGTCGAGGCGCCGCCGGTCACCCGCGGCTGCGACGCGCCGCTGGTCCAGCGCGGCGCGCGGGTGGTGGTCGATCACACCGACGGCCTGCCGGCCGAGACCACCTGGGAGGTGGTGGCGCGGCTGGGCCCGCGCGCGCTGGTGCGGTGCCACGCCGCCACCGGCCGCACCCACCAGATCCGGGTCCACCTGGCCACCTGCGGCGCGCCCATCGTCGGCGACGAGCGCTACGGCGGCGGGCCGATGCCCGGCCTGGTGGCGTTCTTCCTGCACGCCGAGAGCGTCCGCCTCGACGACCTGGCGGTCACCGCGCCGCTGCCGGCCGACCGCGCCGCGGTGCTGGCCGCGCTGGGCGGGCCCGCAGGCTAGCCGCCGTCGGCCCGGCGCCCGGGTCAGATCTCGTCGACGGTGGTCAGCTCGGCCTGCTGCAGCAGCAAGAGCATCCGCGCGGTGCGCCGCTGGGTGGCGGGATCGAGCGACTCGGTCACCAGCTCGCCGACGGTGTGCAGGCCGTCGATGCGCGCGAACAGCGCCGGCAGCCCGACGATCTCGAACCGCTCGGGCGGCACCACCGGCCGCGGCAGGCGGTGCAGCGGGGTGTCGGCGGCGTGGGCGCCCAGCCAGTTCAGCACCAGGTCGTCCCGCATGGCCATGGCGCCGGCGCCCAGCACCTCGAACGGGTTCAGATCGAGCGGGAACGCGTTGCGCTCGATCTCGCGGCCCTCGTACCAGCCGTAGCTGCCCTTGGTCCAGGTGCACACGTCGATGAGCTTCTGGCGCACCTGCACGGTCAGGTGGCGGAACACCTCGAGCGGCTTGAGCAGCCCCAGCCCGACCAGGGTGTCGCCCAGCTTGCCGCCGTAGTGCGGCATCATCGCCAGCGCCATCGCCAGCTCGCCCGACGACAGCGCGCCGCACTGCACCAGGTACGCGCCCAGCAGCTCGCTGGCGACGTTCGAGGTCACGTACTCGGGAATGCCGCCCCGCACGTAGATCTCCTTCTTGATGCCTCCGACCGAGGCCACCAGCAGGCCGGTGGCCTTGGTGGCGGCCAGGCGGAACAGCACCGTCAGCGGCGGCGTGGCGGCGAACTCGCCCTCCTCCGAGGACGGGGTGATCACCTCGCCCAGCGGCGGCGGCTCGGCGTGGCCGGCGGCGTCGACGATCTCGGCCGGCGACGGCAGCGCGAGCTCGTCCACCCGGCCCGCGTCGGGCTCGACCGCGGTCTCGTCGAAGTCGAGCGCGGACGGGTCGGTGGCCAGCGGCGACACCGCCGAGATGGCGTCCTCGATCGACGCGTAGCGCACCGACGCCTCGACCTCGGCCGCGGCGATCGGCACCGGCGATTGCAAGTGCAGCACCGCGGCCTCGATCTCGGCGGCCAGGTCGCCGAAGTCGGTGTCGAGGAACCCGGCGGCCGCCACCGGGTTGGGCGGCGGTGGGGCGGGAGCGTCGTCGGCCGGCAGCGTCAACGCGCCCGAGCCCTGGGCCCCGGCCGGGCCCAGCCCGAGATCGTCGTCGTCGTCGAAGTGGGCCAGGCCGCTGGGTTCGACGCCGGTGGTCGGCGCGTCGAGCCCCAGATCGACCTCGATGGCGCCCTCGCTGCCGAGCGCCAGCGGGCCCTGCGACGGCGGCCCGACCCCGCTCGGCTCCGACTCGTCGATCTCCTCGATCGAGATGATGGGCAGGCTGTCGGTCATGCGCAGCTCGCCGCGCGGGATGCCGTCGGCCGACGCCGCCAGCCCGCCGTCGACGCTCATCGACCGCGGGTCCATGGTCGGGATGATCTCGCTGGCGCGCCGCCGGCGGGTCGCCGCCACCGTGCCCGGCCCGGCCTCGGCCAGCGCGGCGTTCTCGGCGTCGGCGTGGGCCATGGTCTCGCGCTTGCGCTTCCACACCGTGTCGTGCAGCGACTCGACCAGCTCGCCGATGTGGCGCGGCGTCACCCGCACCCGCTCCTGGAACATCCAGTCGGCCAGCGCGTCGCGCAGCTCGGCCGCGCTCTGCCAGCGCGCGTCGACGTCCTTGGCCAGCGCTCGGCGCAGGATGTGATCGAGCGACGGTGGGATGTGGCCGCCGAACTGATCGAGCCGGGTGAGCTTGGCGTCGCGCACCATCAACAGCACGTCGAGCTCGGCCGCGGCCGCGAACAGCCGGCGGCCGCACAACATCTCGGCCAGCACCACGCCCACCGAGAACAGATCCGAGCGGGCGTCGACTGGCTGCTCGAGCACCTGCTCGGGCGACATGTACCCGTACTTGCCCTTGAGCGTGCCCGACTTGGTGCGGTGGTGGCGGCCGCTGCCGCCGGCGCGGGCGATGCCGAAGTCGACCAGCTTGACGTCGCCCCGGCGCGACAACAGCAGGTTGGATGGCGAGATGTCGCGGTGGACCACGCCCAGCGACGCGCCGTCCTCATCGGCCAGGTGGTGCGCGAAGTCGAGCGCGTCGAGCACCTCGTGGGCGATCCATACCGCGTGCTCGACCTGGGGCCGCTTGCGCTGCCAGGCGTGCTCGCGCAGCAGGCCCAGCACGTCGATGCCGTCGACGAACTCCATGGCGATGAACAGCGCGTCGTCGACCCGGCCCAGCTCGTAGGTCTGGGCGATCTTCGGGTGCGCCAGCCGCGCGGTCAGCTTGGCCTCGTCGATGAACATCGCCGTGTACACCGGCTCGCGGGCCAGGTGCGGCAGCAGCCGCTTGATGACGACCTTGCGCTCGAACCCGTGCTCGCCCGGCGCCGTCGCCACGAACAGCTCGGCCATGCCACCGAGAGCGAGGCGCTCGATCAGCGTGTAGCGACCGAACGGGACAGGGAACGCATCTCCCACGGCAGTGTAAAAGTGTACCAGGCGCGGACCCGGAGTGGTGGATCGACGTGGTCGATCACCCCCGGCGGCCTAAGACGATGCCTGCGCGGCGCGCGGCGACCACCAGCGCGTCATCGAAGCGCTCGAACCACGCAGTCGAAACCTTGTGGGCCTCGGCCATACGTCGCCATCGCTCCGCGGTGGCTGTAGGTGCGCCCACCACGGCGAGCTCGACCGTGCCCATACGGCGGTGCTCGAACAGCCGCCCCATCGCGACGGCGACCGGCCGTGCCTCTGGGTCGGCCAGGCCCGACACGTCCAAGAGCAAGGTCGGCGCCCCGACCCGCACCACCAGCAGCATCGCCCGCGCCAGGATGCTGTCGAGCGCGTCCTCGGTGGGCGCGCCGACCAGGAACACCGCGGGGATCTCCGGCGTCAGGAGGACGACCGGGGTGCCGGCCTCGAGCTGCTCGGCGGCCCGCTCGGCCACCGCCCGGCGTCCTGCCGTCGCGAACGCGTCGAGGGCCAGGATCTGCAGCCATTCGAACAGATCGGTCAACGCCGGGACCAGATCGTGCGCGGCGTGCTCCAGGATGGCGTCGCGCAGCGCCGCCAAGACCGCGCCGACCTCGAAGCCGGTCGCGCCGTCGGCGGCCCAGGTCGCGCCCGCGAACACCGTGGCCTTTTCGAGGTCGCGCAGCCCCGGCTGGCCCACGGTCAGCTCGACCGGATCGGACACCACCGCCACCGCCAGGCCCTCGATCAGCCCGGCGATGATCGCCGCGTGTTGCCGGGCTGGTCGGGCCCCCGGACCACGTCGGTCGCCACGCTCGTAGCGATGGCTCCAGCTGGCCAGGACGACCTCTCGTTGCGCTGGCGTCTGGATCGGCAGGCCCACGTTCCTACGGTAGCGCTCGGCGACCGCGGCGGCCACGCCCGGCTGCTGATATGATCGGCCGATGGTTCGCGGTGACGCCGTCATGCTTCGTTCGGTAGCCCGGACCGACGTGGGGCGCCGCCGGGCGGTGAATGAGGATTCGTATTTTCGTGACGATCGGATGGGTTTCTATGTCGTCGCCGACGGTGTTGGGGGACACAACAAGGGCGAGGTGGCCAGCCGCGAGTGCGTCGACCAGCTCGAGATGTGGGTGCGCGGCGCGGCCGCCAGCCTCGACCGCCTGACCGCCGCGGTCGCCGGCGGCGACCACGAGGCCATCTGGGAGATCCGCCGGTTGCTCGAGAGCGGCGTCCAGTCGGCCTGCTACATGGTCTACGGCATGGCGGAGCTGTCCCCGGAGAAGCGCGGCATGTCGACGACCTGCTCGGCGCTGCTCATCGGCGGCGGCTACGCCTTCGCGGCCCACGTCGGCGACAGCCGGGTCTACCGGATCCGCGACGGGGTGGCCATGCAGCTCACCGAGGACCACACCCTCATCAACTACAAGCTCAAGCATGGCCTGATCACGCCCGAGGAGGCCGAGCGGTCGACCGCCAAGAACGTCATCACCCGGGCGGTCGGGCACAAGGACTACGTCCAGGTCGACACCGCTGACGTCGATGTCGACCGCCGCGATCGGTTCATGCTGTGCAGCGACGGCCTGCACGGCTACCTACGCAACGACGACGAGGTGGTGGAGCTGGTCGGCGCCGACGCCATCGAGGCGTGCGCCGACGCCGCCATCGACGTCGCCAACCAGCGGGGTGGCCGCGACAACATCACCGTGGTCGTGATCGACGTCCCGGCGTGACAGCGCGACAAGTCGGCGTACGCTAGCGGTGCGCCGGGTGCCGCGGCGTCGGCGCCAGCGGCGCGCCGGGAATGCCCGCCCGAGCTCGCGGGTTGGTTTCGTGAAACTTCGGGGCGCGGCAGGCGTCCTTAGCTCTCGATGGCCACCCCCGCTCCTCCTTCGATCGCGACACCCCGACGCTGGTGGTGGCTGGGGGCTCTGGCGCTGGTCGCCGTGGTGCTGGTGGTGGCGTGGCCGCACCGCGGCAAACGCTCCACCCCGCGGTCGGCCACCGCGCCCAGCGCCGCCAAGCCGCTGCTGCGGCCCAAGATCTCGTGGGGGCCCGACGGCTGGAAGGTCGGCGCGCGCCGGAGCCTGGGACCGATCGCGGTGACGCCGCTGGCGCCGGGCTTGGTCCGGGTCACCGGCACGGTGATCGACCGCGCCACCCGCAAGCCAGTGCCTGACGTCGAGGTGGTGTTCGCCGACGGCGACAGCGAGGCCAGCACCGCGGCCGACGTGGCCGGCCGCTACTCGATCGATCTGCGCGCGGGCAGCTACCGGCCGTTCGTCCGCGGCGACGGCGTCATCACCGTCGCGCCCGACTCGCGCGAGCGGCTGCCGGCCCGGCCCCGAGCCGACCAGGTGGCGGCGACCCGGCTGCAGCTGGCGTCGGCCATCGACCTGCGGGCGTCGACCACCGGCGTCGACCTCGAGGTCGACCGCGCCGGCAAGGTCCATGGACGGGTCACCGACAGCGCGGGCCAGCCGATCGCCGGCGCCGTGGTCCGGGCCTTCGCCGCCGACGGCGACGTGGCGGCGCGCCCCGTGCTGGGCACCGACGTGGCCGAGACCGACGCCGCCGGTGAGTTCGACCTCGAGGTGATGACCGGGGTGTACCGCCTCGACGCGTTCCACGATCGCTACGGCGGCGTCAGCGCCGTCGCGATGACCTCGGTGCGGCCGGGCGAGACCGCCGAGGCCGAGATCGTGATGATGGCCGGGTGCGTGATCCGTGGCCGGGTGGTGCGGGCCGACGGCGGCCCGGTCGGTGACGGCGCGCTCGAGCGCGGCTCGAGCGACGAGGACATCCACGCCAGCTACTTCCCGGACGGCGAGTTCGCCGACGACGGCAGCTTCGTGTGGTCGACCACCGAGGCGATGACGCTGTACCTGCGGGCGTGGCCGTGGAAGTCGGCGCCGTCGCCGGCCCGGCGCTTCGAGTGCAAGGACGGGGCCCGCTACGACGACGTGGTGTTCACCGTGCCGTCGCGCGAGCCCGACCTCACCGGGCGGGTGGTCACCGCCGACGGCCGGCCGGTGCCGTTCGCGTTCGTCGACATCGGCGGCCGGTCCGACGGCACGATGAACCAGCAGGAGCGGGCCGACGCCGACGGCAACTGGGCGGTGTACGCGCTGCCCAGCGGCGACTACCAGGTCAGCGCCACCGCCGACGGCGTGGGCGCGGTGACCGTGGCGACGAAGGTGCCGGCGCGCGGCGTCGAGCTGCGCATGTCCGGGACCGGGGCCCTGACCGGCGCGGTGGCCGGTCTGGCCGACGGATCGTTCCGCCTCATCGCCTATGCGTGCCGGATGGGCGACGGCGAGTTCGTCGCGGTCGACTTCCGGCGCGTGGTCACGGTCAGCGGCGGGCGCTACCGGCTCGACGGCGTGCCCGCGTGCGATGCGCTCAACTTCCGCGTCATCCACGGCGCCAGCGACGTGGCGATGGACGCGACGGTGCCGGCCGGCGGCACGGTCGAGCAGGACATCGACTTCCCCGACGAGGCGCCGGTCGTGGTCCGCGGCCTGGTGCGCGACGGCCAGGGGCAGCCCGCCGCCGGCGTCACGGTCACCGCGATGAGCGGCGGCACCGACGAGCCGGCCTCGACCACCACCGGCGCCGACGGGCGGTTCGTGATCGAAGGGCGGGCCGGGGCGGTGGTCGCGGCGGCCGGGCCCAACGGCTACGCCAGCTACCTGCTGCCGGACCACGGCCCGTCGACGGTCGACATCGAGCTGTCCCTCGAGGACCTGGGCGACGTGCCCATCGACGACTGAGCGCGGCCCGGCACGACGGGCTGGGCCTGGTCGGCGCCGCGGGTCAGTGGACGCCGCGGCCGACCACCACCGCGTCGGGGTTGATGCCCAGGCTGGCCACCGCCGCCGTCCACATCGCGTCGGGCTCGAGGTCGAACACGATGCGCGGATCGAGGTCGGCGTGCAGCCACGAGCCCTCGGCCATCTCGCTAGCGAGCTGGCCCGGCCCCCAGCCCGAGTAGCCGAGCAGCAGCCGCATCCGCGTCGGCGGCGCGCTGGCCAGCAGGCGCAGCCGGTCGTTCGAGGTCGACAGCACCACGCCGGGTGCGATGGCGGCGGTGCCCGGGCCGCGGCCGAGCGCGGCGACCGGCTCGTGCAGGACCCAGCCGGTGCCCGGGCTGACCGGTCCGCCCGACCATACCCGCGCGTCGTCGTCGCCACCCCACGCCATGTCGAGGCTGTCGAGCAGGTCGCGGGTCCGGATCGGGCTCGGCTGGTTGATGACCAGGCCGAACGAGCCGTCGTCATCGTGCTCGATCATCAGCACCACCGCGCGCGCGAAGTTGGGATCGTCGAGCTGCGGCATCGCGACCAAGAGGCCCGGGGCGAGGTTGGTCTCCGGCACGCTGCGAGAGCATCCCAGAACCGCGCCCGGTCGACCAGCAGCTTGTCGAAAACTCCCGCCCCGCCCGGGCGAATCCCGGGGCGCGCCGCGGTCGGCGCTCATCCAGCGAGTCGCGGCGGACGCGCCGCCGCGCCCACCTCACATCTTCTTCAGGGTCATCTGCGCCTCGAGGGTCACCTCGGGCTTGACCTTGTCCGTCACCGCCGTCATCCCGAAGTCGGCGCGCGAGAACGGCACCTTGGTCTTCACGGTGACGCTGTCGTCGGTCTTGGACACCACGTCGAAGGTGATGGCGAGCTTCTTCTCGACGCCGTGCAGGTTGGTGGTGGCGTCGGCCGAGTAGGTGGCGTCGCCGGTCTTCTTGACGTTGTCGACCTTGACCGTGGCGGTCGCGAACTTGCCCACGTCGAGGAAGTCGGCGCTCTGCAGGTGGGCGTCGCGGTCGGGGATGCCCGACGACAGGCTCGAGATGTCGATCTCGAGCTCGGCGGTGCCGCCCTCGAGGTTGGCCGGATCGAAGCTGGCCTTGGTCACGCCCCACTTGGCGAAGGTGACGTCGACCGGGCCCTTGGCGGCGTCGACGTGATCGGCGGTCACCTTGAGGAAGTCGGCGGTGGCGGCGGGCGTCGGATCGGCCGGGGCCGGGGTCGGCGCGGGCGGAGCGGGGGCCGGGGCCGGCGCCGGAGCCGGGGGCGGCGCGGCCGCCTTCTCTTCCTTCTTCTTGCAGGCGCCGAGGGTGAGGCCGACGGCGGCGATGGCGACGATGAACGAGGTCGAGAGCTTCTTCATGACGTGTCTTTTCTCCACTAAGGTTTCCGGACCAGGACCAGCGAGACGGTGAGCGGGATGGCGTCGGCGTCGAACGACGACGCGCTGGCGCGGAGGCCGGTGCCAGCGACGGTGATGCCGAACTCGGCGGTCACCAGGATGACCGCGGCGTCGGCGGGGAGCCCGAGGCGGCCCTTGCCCGCGGCGTCGGGCGCCCGCAGGTTGCCGGTGACCTCGATCGGGATCGTCTCGCCCAGAAACGTCAGCGTCGCCGCGGCGCGGAACGCGATCTGCGCGGGGCCGTCCTGGCGCGCCGCGATCAGGCGATCGATCGAGACCGTGATGCGCGGGTACGTCGCGGTCGCCAGGTACTTGTCCCGGGCGTGCTCGCTGCGCAGGTCGATGCCGGTGTCGACCACGCTGGCGTCGACGGAGATGGTCGCGGAGGTCGGCCGGGTCAGGTCGCGCGGATCGGCCTGCCAGGTGCCGGTGACGCCGCTGCCAAAGCGGGCCTCGAACGTCTCCTTGCCGGCGCTCAGGCGGGCCGTGACCGCCGTGCCGTCGTGGGCCACCACCTCGTAGGTGCCCGCGGGCAACGGCAGCGAGCCCTCGATGCCACGCTCGGGCGCCGCGGCGGTCGCGCCCGCCGGCAGGGTCTCGCGCCCGTTCGCCGGCCCCAGGCCCGACGCGAACGCCAGGATCGGCAACACCAGCGGCACCAGGCCGCCGACGCCCAGCACCCCGCGCGCCCACCGGACCGGCGCGCCGCGCTTGCGCTCCCACCGCCGCAACAGCCACGCCGCCGCCAGCGCACCGACGGTGATCGCGGCGAGGATGCCCAGCACCTCGAGCCCGAGCCACAGCGGCCCGCCCTTGGCGACCCGCCAGCCGAGGTCGGGATCCGGCGTGTAGAACCGCTTGTGCGTGGCGGTGTAGAGGTTGCCCGAGCCCTGCACCGCCCAGCGCGCGGCACCGGCGCCCAGCGCCAGCGCCGGGGCGATCGCGAACAGCAGCGGGTTGCGGGCCATCGAGCGGGTTGTAGCCGCGATGGTCGCCGCCGCCAATGCGCCACGGCGCGACAGACTGTTCGATCGGCGGGACGGTGGCGATCGCGCGCAATCACCGTGCCGCCGACACACTTGTCGTCGACGGACGACAACTTTGTGTCGGGTCAGTTGGCCGGCGCGGCGTCGGCGCCGGCGGCGCTCTCGGCGCGGCGCGGCGCCTCGTCCAGGCCGAGCTCTTTCGCGACCTTCTTGAAGAGGGCAGCGCCCAGGCTGAACGCGAAGCCGGTGACCACGGCACGGACAAAGATCTGCATGGTGAAAACGATAGCAGCTCGGCCGGCGGCGCACCCGCCGACGCGGCGCGCGGGACAGGTTCCGCGGTAGGTTCCCGGCCGATGAAGCGCATCGCCGTGACGGCCTTGGTGTCTCTGCTGGCGTGCGGCGGTGGCGGCAGGCGGGTGTCCGCCCCGGTCATGCTCGAGGACGAGCCGGCGGTGGCGCCGGCGCCGACGGTGCCGGGCGGCGTCGCGGTCACCTACCTGGCCGCCGACGGCGCCACCATCGCCGCGACCTACTGGGCGCCGGACCGGCCCAGCCCCGGGTGCGCGGTGTTCGTCCACCAGCTCAGCTCCACCCGCGCCGAGTGGACGCCGGTGGTCGCCGGCCTGCGCGGCCACGGCCACCTGCTGGCCATCGACCTGCGCGGCCACGGCGCCAGCACCCGGGGCGCCGACGGTCCGCTGGCGTGGAAGGCCTTCGCCACCGCCGACTGGGAGCGGGTGACGGACGACGTGGCCGCGGCGATCGCCGACCTCGGCGCCCGCGGCGCTGGGCCCCGCTGCGTGGTGGTCGGCGCGTCGATCGGCAGCTCGGCGGTGCTGCGCCTGGCCGGCGCGGCGCCCGAGCGGGTCGCCGCGGTGGTGTTGCTGTCACCGGGCCTCAACTACCGCGGCCTGGCCACGCCCGACGCGGCCCGCGCCACCCGGGCGCCGGTCTTGATCGTCCACAGCCAGGAGGCCGGCGCCGTCGACGCCGCCACCGCCCTCGCCAACATCTTGCGCGAGGGCCAGGTCGAGGTCGAGGTGGTCGCCGATCCTGGCACCGCCCACGGCATGCGCATCGTCGCTGCCGATCCGGCGCTGGTCGCCAAGGTGGTCGACTTCATCGGCGCGCACCTGTAGACCACGCTTTGGCGAGCTCACCCAAGGTGAGCCCCGCGACCGGTGTCCAACCCGCCGTGCTCACTCGTGGTGCCTTGCTCTCGCTGCTGGCCGCTGCCGCCGCCCACGCCCAGCCGGCGCCCGCGCCGCCAGCGGCCATCCCGCCGGTGCCGTCGATCGCCAGCTTGGTGGCGACCCTCGACGACGACCCTGATCTGCTGCACAACGACGTCACGCCGGCGGTGTGGGGCCTGTGCGCGCACCAGCTCGCCGGCGCCGCGGCGGTGGTGCCGCTCCTCGAGGCGGCCGCGCCGATGACCCGCCTGCACGCTAGCCGCGCGCTCGAGTGCGCAGTCGCGAGCTGGTTCGGGTTCGCGCCCGGCCAGGGCTACCCCGATGGCTCCGGCGCCGAGGCGCGCTTCCGCGCGCTGTGGATCGCCAACGGCTCGTACGGGGCCGACCTGCCGGCACCGGCGCGGCACGCGGCGCGCGTGCGATGGGAGCGATGGCTGGCGCAGCACCAGGGCACCGCGGCGCCTGGCCCCGACGAGCCCTCGGCCCGGGCGGTGCGGGACGCGCTGCGATCGGGGTTGGCTGCCGCGCGCGCGTGCGGCGCCGGCCCGAGGCGGGTGTCGGCCACGGTCACGTTCCGCTCGACCGGCGCGGTGCGGCAGGTGCGGGTCCGCGGCGCGGCGCGGGCGCCGGCCCGGTGCATCGAGCGCGCCCTCGCCCCGGCGCGCGTCCCGCCGTTCACCCGGCCGTCGTCGACGGTGGCCGTGTCGATCTCGCCGTGAGCGTGGGCCGGGCCGAGCGTTCGCGCTACAACCGGGCGTGATCCGGCGCTGGCACGATCGCGCGTGGCGGTGGCTGGCCGGCGCCGACGGCGCGCGGCCGGGGTTGCCCATCAACGAGCTGCTGGCGCCGGTGCCGCTGGCGGCGCTGGCGGTGGTGGCGCTCAACGACTGGTGGTGGAAGTCGTCGGGGACCATGCCCGGCTGGCTCACCGGCAAGCTGAGCGACGTCGGCGGCGTGCTGGCGGTGCCGCTGGTGATGACCGCCGGCGTCGACCTGGCGCTGTGGGCGCTGGCGGCGGCCGGCCTGCGAGTCGACTGGACCTTCCGGCGCGGCAAGCTCGCGGCGGCGATCGCGGTCACCGTGGCCGCGGTGGTGGCCACCAAGCTGTCGGCGCCGGTGGCGGCCGCGGTCACCGCGGTCGTCGGCGGACGCATCGTCACAGATCCGAGCGACCTCGTGGCCTTGCCCGCGCTGGGGGTGACCTGGTGGCATGGGCGGCGCACGCTGGCGCGGGTGCCCTACGGGCGGGTGGCGTGGATCGCGCGACGCGGCGTGGCGCCGGCGGCCGGGCTGGCCGACGTCGCCGCGGCCGGCGCTGCGCCAGCGGCGGTGGCGGCGCTGACCGGGTGCCTGGCGGCGCCCCGCGACGGCGCGGCCCTCGACGTCGCGCTGGCCCGGCTGCGCGCCTGATGGCGGCGGCTGCGCTCGATCACGGGCCGTCGTCGTCGCCGGCGCCGCTGTCGTCGATGATGATGGTCTCGGCCTCGAGCTCGATCATCTCGTCGAGCAGGTCGCCCGGATCGGGCCCGGGCACCTCGACGTCCGGCAGCTGAGCGGCGGGCTCGTCGGCGGTCGGCTCCCACGCGGTCGGATCGTCGGCGACCTCGATGGCCGCGGCCGGGTGCGCCGACTGCCGCGGCGCCAGGCTCTCGCCGCCATCGTCGTCGTCGGCGTCGATCGTCACGCCGGCGCTGCGCGGCCAGGCCGGCCCGGCCGGCGTCGATCGACAGGCGATCGCGCCCAGCGCGAGGACCACGAGCGAGGAGCGCATCGTAGGGTGGTAGCAGACCGCCCGCCCGCGCTCAACCGTCGCGCGCGAGCGACGCTCGCCGATCGGTGGCCGACCGGGGTAGGGTCTGCGCCATGGCGCTCACCATCGGTCGTCCTGCTCCGTCGTTCACGCTGCCGTCGTCGGACGGCGGCACGCAGTCCCTCGCCGCGCTGCGCGGCTCCATGGTCGTCGTGTACTTCTACCCGCGCGACAACACCCCGGGTTGCACCCTCGAGGCCCAGGCCTTCCGCGACGCGCTGCCGGCCTTGTCCGCGCTGGGCGTGAAGGTGTTCGGCGTCAGCAAGGACTCGATCGCGTCGCACGGCAAGTTCCGCGACAAGTACCAGCTCACCTTCCCGCTCCTCACCGACGCCGACGGCGCCATGCTGACCGCCTACGGCGCGTGGGGCGAGAAGAGCATGTACGGCAGGAAGATGATGGGCATCATCCGCTCGACGGTGCTGATCGGCGCCGACGGCACGGTGCTGGCCCACTGGCCCAAGGTGTCCGTGAAGGGTCACGTCGACGAGGTCGTCGCGGCGGCACGGGCGGCGGCCGGCGGTGGCGAGCCCGCGACGAAGACCCCCGCCAAGAAGGCGCCCGCGACGAAGACCCCCGCCAAGAAGGCGCCCGCGACGAAGACCCCCGCCAAGAAGGCGCCCGCGACGAAGACCCCCGCCAAGAAGGCGCCCGCCAAGAAGCGGTGAGGGCCAGCGGCGGCCGCCCGGTCGAAGTCTGCTAGCGTGCGCAGACCGATGGACGTCCGCGAAGAAGCCCGGCGACTGCACGCGATGTTCGGTGATCAGCCGGCCCAGCTGCTCCAGTACCTGGCCGGGCAGATGGCGACGGTGAAGACCTACGCCCAGGTGATCATCGGCCTGTGCGGCCTGACCATCACCGTCACCGGCTTCTCGGGCGCCCACATGATCCAGTCCGGGTCGCTGGCCGCGGCGCTCATGGTCGCTGGCATCGCGCTGGTCATGGTCGGCCTGGTCATGTGTATCCGGACCATCACGCTCCTGCGCTGGGTGAGCCAGGACCTCTCCGACGACATGCTGACGACCGCGGCGGTCATCATCGCCCGGCGCAACCACCACCAGCGGTTGGTCTCGGTCGGCGCGATGTTCGTGGCCGCCGGGCTGGCCTGCTACCTGGCCGCGGTGTCGGTCGCCGCGCTGGTGTCCGGCAACTTCGCGCCGCGGTGAGCGCCGCCGTCGTCAGCTGCGCCGTCGGTGGTACAGCGCGCTGACCGCGAGCAACAGCGTGCCCAGCACCACCAACGACAGCACGCGATAGCCCTGATCGACCCGGGCCAGGTCGACCAGCAGCACCTTGGCGACGGTTAGGCCGAACAGGGCCAGCGCGGCCAGCCGCGCCGTCGGTGCGCGCAGCCGGAAGCCGATCACCAACAGCGCGCCCGCGCTGGCGCCCCACGCGCAGGTCAGCGCTGCCTGTCCCAGCCACCGGGCCCGGACCGGATCGTCGACGCCGAGGCGCGCGTGGCCCCAGGCCTCGTGGCTGATCAAGAGCCAGGCCCCGATCGCCGCCGCCGCCAGGATGAACGTGCCGACGTCGCGCACCAGCGTGGTCGCCTCCGACGTGGTGGCGCGCCACCGATGGGCGACGGCCGCCATCACCCCGCAGGTGATGGCACCCAGGAGGAACGCCGGGTTGACCACCGGGATGCCGGCCAGCGGCTGGTCGACCAGGAGGATCGCCCGCGCCGCCGCCACCACCAGCGCGGCCATCGTCACGACCCCGCGGTGGTCATCGCGGCGCGGCGGCGCCAACCCGGCGATCGCTGCGACCGCGAGGGCGTAGGCCAGCCCCAGCGGTCGCGCCAACTCGACGCCGCTGGCCCACCGGGCCGTCAGCCACAGCTCGCGATCGAGCAGCACGAGGACCAGCGCGACGGCGCCCCAGCCGGTCCACGCAGCGACGCGCGCCAAGCGTTCGTCGCCGAGCCATCCCGCGGCCCGCCGACCCAGCCACGCATAGCTTCCGGCTGCGGCCGCCAGCAGCGCCGCGCTCGCGAAGGCTGAGTTGATGAACGGCGTGGCCAGCTCGGGATGCAGCGGGACGTGGCCGGTGACGAAGTGGGCCGCCGCCAGCGCGAGCACCGCGGCGCCGGCCAGCCGCGCCGCGCGCAGCCGGTAGTGGGTGCCGGCCACGAGCAGCACCGGCGCCTCGACCGCCCATGCCAGCGTCACGCCGCTGCCCCGCATCCACATGGGCACCGCCAGCGTGGCGAACGCGATGGCGACGATCGCGAAGCGCGCGTGGGCCGCGCCGTCACCGGGCAGCCGCCTCCTCGTCAGGGAGACCACGCCGAGGTACGCCAGCGCGAAGCCGCCCGCCAGCGCCGCCAGCGCGTGGCTGGCACCATCGACGACCACCGCGGCGAACCCGAAGCCGACCAGCCCGTCGAGGATGGCCAGGCGGACCCGCCCCCGGGGCAGCGCGATCCGGCGACGCAGGTGGTACGCCAGCGGCACCGCGATGAACAGCGCGGCGAAGGTCAGGCACCACGCCAGGGTCGGGACCTGCGCGGGCGCGTCCGCGCGGTGGTACCAGCCCGCGACGAGCAGCCAGGTCGCGGCGCCGGCCACCCACTCGAGCCCGCGCCAGCGGCGCACCAGCGCCACGCCGAGCACGCCCAGATCGAGGAGCAGCAGGTACCCACACAGCACCTCGCGGGTGCCGGTCCCGTCGCTGACGAGCGCCGGGGTGAGGTAGCCGCCGAGCACCGCCAGGACCGCGATCGCGGCAGCGTCGCGGCGCACCGCCGCCGCCAGGCCCAGCGCCGTGACGATGACCATCACCGCGGCCGCGAGCTCGGCGCCGAACAGCTGATACCGCGCGAAGCCAGCGTAGCCGGCGCAAAACACCAGCCCCAGCCCGACGCCCATGAGGCCTTGGCCCAGCAGGCGCGCGTCGCGGCGGAGCAGGCGGTCGCCGACCAGGCCGCACAGCGCGCCGATGCCGACGATGAGCGCGAGCTTGCCGGCGGGCCCGATCAGGCCACGGCTGGCGGCGAGGCGGACGTAGAACCCGCTGGCGGCGAGGATGGCGATCGCGCCGATCCAGGTGGCGGCGTGCTTGCCCAGGCGTTCCTCGAGCGTCGTCGACGACGCTGGCTTGGGCGGCGTCGGGGGACGTTGATCCGCCGTCGACGTGGTCGACCTTGGCGCGCCAGCCGTGGCGATCACCTCTGGCCAACCCGGGGCGGCGACGGCTGCCGTCGGGGCTGGGGCGGGCCCACCGAGCACCGGCGCCGGCGTCGCGATCGGCGCGCGGATGGTGTCGGGCGCCGGCGCCGGGCCGTCGAGACGGACCAGCAACGCGCGGACGCGCCGCTCATACCCGGCCGCGCGGAGCGCTGCGCCTACCGCGACCACCGCCGCCACGAGGCACACCAGCATCATGGTCGAGCGGATGTGCACGGCTCAGGCCGGCGCCAGCGCGGCGCTGGTGTCGCGGCGTTGGGCAGCGACCGTGAACCGTCGGGTGTCCAGCTTTCACCGGGCCGCCAGCCCTTCACCAGCCGGCGCCACGACGTTGGGCGCCACGGCGTTGGGCGGGCGGCGTTGAAGCACCTCCGCATCCAGGCCAGGCCGCATCGCGAAAGTCGTGGGCACCTTTGTCGGGTGCGATGAATCAAAAACGCTTGGACATTCATGGCCGATCCGGGCGGCGCCTATCGCGATCACCCCTCCGGGGTGATCATCCAATCCACTAGTATCGCACGGGTAATTGATGTCACACGGCGCTCATCACCGTTGACGTCACCGCCTGGGGCGGGCAGCATCCGAGGATGCGCGCCGGGGTCTGTTGTGGCTGCTGGTTGGGCCGCCTCGTCGCTGCTGAGAACTGCGCGGCCGTGCGCAACCGCATCGCGCGGCGGGCCGATGCCTCTGGGTGCTTGAGGGAGAACCGTCCATGAGTGATGTCCACGTCCGTTCGACCTGGTCGCGCCGGACCTTGCCGCATGTGCGGTCAGGCCGCCGCCGTCGGCCTCACTGCGGAGGCGACGACGGCACGACGCCGCCCGACGGGCTCGGGTGGTGTCCGGCCGGGTGTTCCTGGGAGGGGCCTGAGGCGCCGGTGGTGGGCGCGACGGTGCGGGTGGTGCGCTGGGACAGCGGCGCGCTGGGCGCCGAGACGGCACCGCGACGACCGACGCCACCGGGGCGTGGTCGGTCGACGCCGGCAAGGCGTTCGGCGACTTCCTCGTCGTGGCCCGGGCGGCACCGCGGCCGAGGGCGGACGACCTTGACCTTGCCGGCCGCCGCCGAGCTGCGCGCGCTGGTCATCGGCTTCGCGCCGGTCGAGAAGCGCAGCGTGACGGTCAGCCCGGCGTCGGAGCTGGTGACCGCGGTCGGGCTGGCGCGGCTGGTGGCGGGGCGCGAGGCGGACATCGCCGCAGCGTCGAACCGCGCGCTGGCGCTGGTGCGCGAGCACCTCGAGGCAGATCACCGCAGGCGCGCCGCCGCCGGCGCTCGGGCGGCCAGGCGACGTCGTTGACCGAGTCGGTGAAGCTCGGCTTCGCGCTGCGGGCGATGGCGACCTTGGCGGGGCAGGTCGCCGACGAGCAGGGCTGTCGGTGACGGCGCTCAACACCCCGACGCTGGTCGACGCGCTGGTGGCCGACGCCAGCTCGCCCGAGGCGAAGCTCGACGGCGTCGGGGCCACGGCCGGGATGATCGAGCTGGGGCCAAACTGCGCGCTGCCCGCGGGCTGCACCGATCAGAGCGCCGCTGGCTGCCGCGCGCTGTGCGTGGTCGAGACCGACACGCTGCGCGCGCCTGGCCGCCGCGGCGCTGGAGTTCGCGCGCACCGCCGACAACCAGACCGGGCTGACCCGGGAGGACCTGGCGCCGTGGGCCACGCACCTGCAGAACCGCAGCGAGCTGTTCGGCGCCGACGAGCCCGAGCTGCTCGACAGCGCCGGCCCCACCATCACCTGGGCCGCGCCCACCGCCGGCCAGGTCTTCACCGGCGGCGCCATCACCGTCGACGTCACCGCCGCCGACGCTGGGCGTGGCCAGCCTGGTGGTGCAGCTCGACACCGCCACGCCGACGCCGGTCACGGACACCGACCCCAGCCCCGAGCGCGGGCCGGCGCGGTGACCTCACCCCGACCTGGCCCGAGGGCGACCTGGACCACCGCCACCGCGCGACACCGACGGCAACGAGACCGTGGCGACCCGGCAGATCGTCATCAACCAGGTCGCCGCCGGCACGCTCAGCGGCGTCGTGGTCAAGGCCCGCCTCGACGGCGCCACCGTCACCGTCTATCGCTTCGACGCCGGCGTCCGCGGCGCCCAGGTCGGCACCGGCACCACCGCCGCCGACGGCGCCTTCACCAACCTGCAGATCGCCGAGGGCACGAGCGGCGCGCTGCTCCTCGAGACCTCCGGCGGCCAGTACGCCGAGGACGCCCAGCCGGCCACGCTGGTCACCACTGACGTGACCGACCACCTGCGCACCGTCATCCCGGCCTTCGTCGACGGCGGCGCCGTGTCCAACGTGGTGGTGTCGCCGCTCACCACGCTGGCGGTCGCCTACCTCGAGTACCTGACCGGCGCCGGCGTCGGCGGCGCCGACCTGGCCGCCCGCTGGGCCACCGCCCACGCCGCCGTCGAGGCCCACTTCGGCGTCGCCGACATCCGCGCCGTCACGCCGTCGGCGCCCAACCAGATCGACACCCTGGCCGCGGCCGATCGCTACGGCCTGGTGCTGGTCGGCATCTCGCGCACCGCGTGGCTGGCCTCGGGGCTGGGCGGCGGCGACGCCGGCGCGTTCGGCACGGCGGTCAACGCCCAGCGGGTGACCAACGCCTGGGTGCGCGACCTGGCCGACGGCTGCTGGGACGGCAAGGCCGGCGCCACCGCGCTCAGCTACGGCGGCCCGGCGACGCTCACCGAGGAGGCCACGCGCCTCAACCTGGCCCAGGCCATCGTCAGCTACCTGGGCGACACCGCGCGCAACGTCACCACCTTCACCACCGCGGCGGATGTGTTGCCGCTCCTCGACACGCTGGCCACCGGCGGCGGCACCTCGGCCGCGCTCGCGCCCGGCGCGTGCCCGGGCGGCCGGGTGTTCACCACGCCGGGCGCCGCGTTCGATCGCGAGGGCCCGGCCATCGCCTGGACCACGCCGCCGACCCCGGTGCCGGCGGTGCCGGGCGATCCGGTGTTCGTGCGCGGCACCTTCATGGTCGCCGCCACCGCCAGCGACACCCTCGATCCGGCCCCGCGCCTGACCATCACCGCGCCGGCCGGCACCGTCGACACCGACGGCGACCCCACCAACCGGAACATCCGCGCCACCTTCGACACCACCACCGTCACCGACGGCGTGCTCACCGTCGTGGTCGACGGTGTCGACGCCTCGGGCAACCACAGCCTGCCGGCCACCTCCACCCGGGCCTTCACCGTCGACAACACCGCCCCGGTCGTCGCCATCACCGCGCCCGCGACCGACGGCCTGTTCCTGCGCCCGCCGGTCACCCTCCAGTACACCGTGACCGAGGCCAACCTGGCCGGCACCACCGCGCTCCTCGACGGCGCCACCCCGATCACCCCCGGCTTCCAGGTCGCCGCCGAGGGCGCCCACAGCCTCACCGTCACCGCCACCGACCGCGCCGGCGCCAGCGCCACCGCCACCCGCACCTTCACCGTCGACAGCACCGCGCCGGTCATCACCCTCACCGCGCCGACCGAGGGCAGCTTCGTCCGCGGCCCGGTCACCCTCACCTTCGCCGCCACCGACGCCAACGCCGGCACCGTCGTCACCGCCACCGTCGACGGCGCCCCGGTCACCTCGCCCCACGCCGTCACCGCCGAAGGCGCCCACACCCTCATCGTCAACGCCACCGACGCCGCCGGCAACGCCGCCGCCACCGTCACCCGCCACTTCACCATCGACAACACCCCGCCGGTGATCTCCGTGTCAGCCCCGGCGTCGGGCAGCTTCGTTCAGAGCCCTGTGACGATCTCGTTCTCGGCCACCGACGCCAACCCCGGGATCTCGGTCTCTGCGACCTTGGACGGATCACCTTTCAGCAGCGGCCAGCAAGTCAGCACGGAGGGTGGCCACACGTTGGTCGTGACGGCGACCGACGCTGCGGGCAACGCTGCCGCGAACGTCTCGCGCACCTTTACCGTTGACAGCACCGCCCCGGCGATCGGGCTCACCGCCCCCGCCGAAGGAGCCTTCGTGCGCGGCCCGGTGGCCGTGTCGTTCATGGCGGTGGACGCCAACCCCGGCTCGACCATCGTGGCCAGCCTCGACGGCGCGCCGATCACCTCGCCCCACACGTTCAACGTCGAGGGCGCCCACACCCTCATCGTCAACGCCACCGACGCCGCCGGCAACGCCGCCGCCACCGTCACCCGCCACTTCACCATCGACAACACCCCGCCGGTCTTGACCGTGACCGCGCCAGCCAGCGGCGCCTACGTCCGCGGCCCGGTCAACATCACGTTCTCGGCCACGGACAACTTCCCGCCGGTGACGCTCACCGCCACCCTCGACGGCAACCCGGTCACCTCGCCGGTCCCGGCCATCAACACCGAGGGCAGCCACACCCTGGTGGTGACGGCCACCGACCGCGCCGGCAACGCGGCGCCGACGGTGACGCGCACCTTCACCGTCGACAACACCCCGCCGGCCATCTCGCTCACCGCGCCGGCCGAGGGCAGCTTCGTCCGCGGCGTCCAGACCCTCAGCTTCGCCGCCACCGACGCCAACCCCGGCGTCACCGTCACCGCGACGCTCGACGGCACCCCGCTCGCCTCCGGCCAGACCGTGTCCGCCGAGGGCGCCCACACCGTCGTCGTCAACGCCACCGACGCCGCCGGCAACGCCGCCGCCACCGTCACCCGCCACTTCACCATCGACAACACCCCGCCGGCCATCACTGTCACCGGCGTGGTCAACGGCGGCGCCTACGGCGCCAACGTGGCGCCGACGTTCTTCGCGACCGACGCCTACACCGCCAGCCCGACGGTCACCCGGTCACCTCGCCGGTCCTGGCCATCAACACCGAGGGCAGCCACACTCTGGTGGTGACGGCCACCGACCGCGGCAACGCGGCGCCGACGGTGACGCGCACCTTCACCGTCGACAACACCCCGCCGGCCATCTCGCTCACCGCGCCGGCCGAGGGCAGCTTCGTCCGCGGCGTCCAGACCCTCAGCTTCGCCGCCACCGACGCCAACCCCGGCGTCACCGTCACCGCGACGCTCGACGGCACCCCGCTCGCCTCCGGCCAGACCGTGTCCGCCGAGGGCGCCCACACCGTCGTCGTCAACGCCACCGACGCCGCCGGCAACGCCGCCGCCACCGTCACCCGCCACTTCACCATCGACAACACCCCGCCGGTCTTGACCGTGACCGCGCCAGCCAGCGGCGCCTACGTCCGCGGCCCGGTCAACATCACGTTCTCGGCCACGGACAACTTCCCGCCGGTGACGCTCACCGCCACCCTCGACGGCAACCCGGTCACCTCGCCGGTCCCGGCCATCAACACCGAGGGCAGCCACACCCTGGTGGTGACGGCCACCGACCGCGCCGGCAACGCGGCGCCGACGGTGACGCGCACCTTCACCGTCGACAACACCCCGCCGGCCATCTCGCTCACCGCGCCGGCCGAGGGCAGCTTCGTCCGCGGCGTCCAGACCAGCTTCGCCGCCACCGACGCCAACCCCGGCGTCACCGCCACCGCGACGCTCGACGGCAGCCCGCTCGCCTCCGGCCAGACCGTGTCCGCCGAGGGCGCCCACACCGTCGTCGTCAACGCCACCGACGCCGCCGGCAACGCCGCCGCCACCGTCACCCGCCACTTCACCATCGACAACACCCCGCCGGCCATCACTGTCACCGGCGTGGTCAACGGCGGCGCCTACGGCGCCAACGTGGCGCCGACGTTCTTCGCGACCGACGCCTACACCGCCAGCCCGACGGTCACCGCGACGCTCAACGGCTCGCCGTACGCCAGCGGCGTCACCATCTCGGTCGACGGCACCTACACGCTGGTGGTGAGCGCCACCGACGCCGCCGGCAACACCGCTACCACCACGCTGACGTTTCTCCTCGACAAGGGCCCGCCAGTGCTGAGCCTCACCGCCCAGGTGCCCACCGGCAGCTACGTCCGTGGCATGCTGTCGTTCACGGTGACCGGGGACGACTTTCTGGCGGCCGGCGGCTCGCTCGCCAGCGACATCGCCGTCGCGGCGACGCTGAGCGGCAGCCCGGTGACGCCAGGCCTGAGCTACCCGGTGCTGTCGGCCGGCCGCCGCCAGGTGGTCGCGACCTTCCCGGCCGGGAGCCTGGCCGACGGGACGTTGCGCCTGACGTTCACGCTGGTCGATCGCGCCGGCAACGCGGCCGCCCCCCTGGTGGTCCAGGTCATCGTCGACAACACCGCGCCGACCGGCCTGGCCATCACCGGCATCGACACCAGCGGCGGCGATCGCCAGTTCTTCGATGGCGCGGCGGCGCCGCCCACCCGGTGGGTCAACACCGCCACGCCGACCTTGCTCGGTACCTTCACCGAGGCCAACCCGGGGGCGACCGTGCAGGTCGCGGTCGGCGCCGGCACCGTCGCGGGCACCACGTTGACCACCACCACCTGGCGCGGCGCCGTGCCCACCGGCAGCGTCACCGGCGGCGGCGTCGACGCCACGGTCACCGTGACCGATGCCGCCGGCAACGTCGCCACCGTGTCCCAGCGGCTGCGCGTCGACGCCACGCGCCCGACGGTCGACAGCCCGACGTCCGTGACGGTGCGCGACGAGGCCGGCGCCGGCGAGACCATCACGCTGGTCGCCACCCCGACGCCGCACTGGAACCACGTGCACGGCGGCGCGACGGTCAGCCTGGGCGGCAACGTCGTGACCTGTCCCGAGTTGCACAAGTACGCCTACCTGACCGATGCGGCGCCCGAGGCCACCGAGGGCGCGCCCAACCCCATCACCTTCAACTGGCAGGCCTCGGACGCCGGCGTCGGCGTCGACACGACCACCCTGCGCTTCTTCGTCCGCACTCCGGGCGGCGCCACCCGCGGGCCGTATGCGGTGACTCCGACCAGCGGCACCCCCACCTCGTTCAACTACACGACGCCGCTGTACCGCAACGTGGACGCGGGGCTGGGCGTGCCCGAGCTCGGCGTGCCCGGCGTGACCGAGGAGGGCACCTTCTACGTCGACGTCTACGCCGACGACCGGCTGGGCAACACGTCCTTGGTCGGCAGCCGCTGCTGGACCCACCGCCCCCGCGGCGTCCCGGTCCAGGCCACCGCTCCGGCCCAGCTGACGTCCAACTTCTACGGTGACGCGCTGACCAACTACCAGCTGAGCGCCAACGACGTCATCTCGACGCTGCTGAACGGCACCCACCCTGGGGCGGGCTTCATGACCTACCAGGTCAAGAACATCACCAGCGACGACGTGTGGATGAGCTTCACGCCGTCGGCCTCGGTGACCTACAGCAAGGACTGGCGAACCCACAACACCGTCACGTCGACCGCCACGGCCAGCATCACCTGCACCTGGGATGGCGTCGAGTTCATCGGTGACGCTCGCTGCCCGGGGGATCCGTCGTCGACGCTGGCCGGCCAGGCCGGGTCCGGCACCGCCGCCGTGCCGGCCGGCGACCTGTCGGTCCGCCTGTGGGAGCAGCTGTCGGCCAGCTCCTTCATCGAGCAGACGGCATGCACGGCCACGCCAGCTTGCGCCGGCCGCTTCCGGCTGGCCGCCGGCAAGACCTACCAGGTCGTCGTGGGCGCCAAGAAGATCGCCGCCCTGCAGCAGACCGGCGTCGGCGCCGGCTACCAGGAGGCGTCGCGCACCGACGACCCCGGCGTCTATTCCAGCGCCCCGCCCACGGCCACGATCACCCGGGTCGGCGCGTCCAAGAACCGCACCGGCACCGCGCCGCAGGCGCTGCCAGCCTCCGGCCCCGGCGTCGACCAGGCGTGCGACCGCTGGACCCTCATCAGCGGTCAGAGCTACCGCTGCAACCGGGTCGCCACCTTCCAGGGCGTCCGGTACCTGTACTCGGCGTCAGCGACGTTTCAACTCGTGAACGCGACTGGAAGCGCAAGTGCCGGGGGCTCACTGGGGGCTGCCTCGGAAAATGCTGGCGCCATCTCGGGATCGAGCAACCTTCCTCAATCGACCACCTGGACCACGACGGAGAATTAGCATGAAGACAATCCTCTCACTCCTTGTCGGAGGCATAGCGGCTACCACTCTAGTGCTTGCGTGCAGCGATGATTCCCCTGGTAGCGCCGACGCCGCGACGTGCGACTGCCCGGCGGCGGAGCCACCAATTGGAAATCGCGTAATGACGATCCGAGGTGCGGACAGAACGCTAGCCCAAGACTCAGGAAATTCCGCAATCGCGGAGTGCCCGACGGGCGCGATCGTATTAGGCGGCGAGTGCCGAGTGCTGGATGATGGCGGCGGGCCGGCGCGAGTCGTTCTGCGGCAGTTCGGGACCGACGCCGTGAACCCGCAACTGTGGGTATGCAACTGGACCAACGGCCCAGAATTTCCCACGACCGCCTACGCCGAAGTCCGCTGCCTGATGCCGGCGCAGTAGCCGAATCGGCCACGTCGCACATAGGCCAGGGAAGATTGATCGGGCCGGTCTCGTAGTAGGAGATGCTGCACGTCACGTGCAGGCCCGGGCGTCGGTCCGCAACCGGCGGGCGGGGCGGCCGATAGCTGGTGCTGAATGGATTGAGGGATGACCAACACGTCGCGCAAGTCCACGCAATCGCATGTGCGAGCCCCTCGCACGGGGGCGGTCGTGCGGGTGCGTGACGGCGGCGGGTCGGCCAGGCGGGTGCCAGCTGTCGGCAGCGTGGGCGACCACGGGTACGTCGGCGGCGGGGAGGCGGCGTGAGCGAGCGGAAGCGGCCGGGGCGTGAACCGGGTGATGCGGCGCCGCCCGCGCCCGCGGTGCAGCGGAAGGCGCGGGCCGGGGCGGGGCCGACGACGCGCTCGCTGCCGGCGGTGCAACGGCGCGAGGCGGGGCTGCCGCGCGCGACCAGCGGGCTGCCGCGCGCCGGCGGCGGGCCGACCACGGCGTCGGCCAGCTCCTGGCTCGACGCGCAGCCGTTCTCGCTGCACGTGGAGGCGCGCGCCGACGCGCCGGGCGCGGACGCCCCTACGTCCGCAGCCGCGCCGGCTGCCGCGGTCCAGCTCCGCGCCGACGGTTCCGACGCGCCGGACGCGGACACCGTCCACGCGCATGCGCAGCGCGGCCTGACCGGGCCGGCGCAGCCGCTCCCGCTCCCGCACCTCGACCGCATCCAGCAGGCCTTCGGCCCGGCCCACGACGTGGCGGGGATCAGCGCCCACGTCGGCGGCCCCGCCACCGAGGCCGCCGCCGCCATCGGCGCCAGCGCCTACGCCTCCGGCAACAACGTCGCCTTCACCAGCAGCCCCGACCTCCACACAGCAGCCCACGAGGCTGCCCACGTCGTCCAGCAGCGCAGCGGCGTCAGCCTCTACGGCGGCGTCGGCCAAGCCGGCGACGCCTACGAACAGCACGCCGACGCCGTCGCCGATCGCGTCGTCGCCGGCCAGTCCGCCGCCGACCTCCTGGCGCCGTACGCGGGCAACTCGGGCGCCACGACAGCCATCCAGCGGAAGGCAGCGTCCGACGCCGCTACCGGTGCCGCGGCGAGCGCCACCGACGCGCAGGCTGCTAGCGCGGCCGCTACGCTGCCGGCCGGCGTCGACTTCCAGGCCGTGGGGCAGTCGCTCACCGTCCGCGCGCGGACGACCTGGCTCGATAGCGGGCCGTTGCCCGAGCGGCTGCTCGCGCTCCTCGGCGCGCTGCGCGACAGTGGCGCGCTCGGCTGGGCGACGCCGGCGCAGCTCGCCGCGGCGGCGCAAGAGACGCGGGTTGCGGCTCGCGGACCGGGCTCGGACAGCACGACGCTGATCCACTTCTCGGCGAGCATCTACAACTTCGTCGGGCTGCCGCCGGGTGTGCCGGCGATGGTCACCGGCGCGGGCGATGCGCTGATCATCACGATGACGGCGCGCGAGTTCGACGTCGCGCCGGCCACGATCGTCGACATCGCGCCGGCGCGGTTCGTCAGCCTGGTCGAGGCGATCGAGCGCTTCACCGGCCTGGCCGTCATCCCGAAGGTCCGCAGCGGCCTCGGCCGCATCCACACCGACGGCTTCGGCGGCCACGGCGTGCTCACGTTCCGGTTCGAGCGCGACGCCCTCGACCAGCTGTTCGGCCACGACGCCTACCAGCAGTGGAGCGACGAGCGCGCGCAGCGCAGCCACGGCGACCGGACCGGCGCCGCCGCGGTGGGCGCGCCCGGCGTGGCCAGTGGCCTCACCCCCGCGGAGCTCGACCGGTTGCGCGCCTGGCTGGCCGCCAACCTGCCGACCCGTGCCGGCGTCGGCGGCCGCCTCGATCCCGAGGTCCTGAAGCTGGTCGACGAGATCGACCAGAGCCCGTACCGCGACGGCATCCTGGCTGCGCTCCGCTACGGCGGTGACGACGGCCACGGCATCGACGCGATCTCGCTGCGGCGGGAGCTCAACGCGGCCACGTTCGACGCCCAGGCCCAGGCCCACGGGGCGACGGTCCTGGCCGCGGACCAGCGCCTCGACCCGGTGTGGGACGTGCCGGTGCCGGCCCGGATTCGCCAGGACGCAGGGCGCGTCACCGCCGGCGAGAACGTCGGGTTCACGCTCGCCGTCGACATTCCGCCCGGCCTCATGTCGCAGGAACAGCTCAACCGGCTGCGGTTCCGGCCGTTCGTCACCTCGACCAACTGGGTGTTCGAGAAGATCGACGGTGCGACCGGCGCCCTGCCGCCGGCACCGGTGGTGCCGCTCCAGCGGGTGGTCACCGGCAACCACACCTTCCACGATCGCTACACCGGGGTCACCCCGCAGCCGATGGACGTGGTGTTCGAGCTGCCGCGCCACGCCTCGACCGGCACCTGGCGGGTCACGGCGCTGGTCCAGCACAGCCACTTCGCGTCGGCGGTGGTCGAGACCCAGGTCGTGGTGAAGACCCAGGCCCTGGCGATGGCCGAGGCCCGCGCCGAGGTCGCCGGCGACATGGGCGAGCTCATTCCCGGCCAGTACGACTTCGACACTGGGCTCCTCAACGATCACTTCGCCAAGGAAGGCACCGACGACGGCGACATCTTCTTCAGCCACCTCGACGAGCGCTGGCAGGCCACGTCGAGCGCCGACCGCGCCACCCACCGCGGCGCGGAGATCGAGAACCTGCGCAGCATGATCGCGCGCCTGCGCGCCGACAACCACGGCGGCGGACACGACGCGGCGATCGCCGCGGCCGAGCGCCAGCTCGCCAAGCAGGTGGCGGCCGACCGCGCCATCGTCGACGACGAGGCCGACGGGTGGCGACCGTTCGAGCTGCGCGGCACGTTCCTGTCGACCAAGGGCGGGATCGGGGATGGGCCGCTCGAGCTCTACGGCATGTCGCGCACTCGGTACCGCACCGAGACCGGGCCGCACGTGCGAGACGCGGTCGCCGATCCCACGACCACCCGCACGCCCGACGGCGTCCGCATCACCATCCGCGATCTGTCCAAGCGGTTCGACGGCGACGACCGCACCTTCACCGGCGACGCCGGCACCTTCGAAGACGCGCTGGCCGAGGCCTTCGTCAAGCTGTGCCAGGCGTACCCGCCCGGCGAGGTCTTCGTCATGGCCCAGAGCATGGGCGACCGGGGCGACCGCGCCACGCGCGAGGGCGTCGGCTTCCAGCTCAAGACCGGCTCGATCGGGCGCGACATCAAGGAGGCGGTGTTCGACCCGGTGGTGAACACGGCGGTCAACCTGGCCGGCATGGCGACCATGATCTTCGTGCCGGGATCGGCCGCGCTGGTCATGCCCGCGCTCATCGCCTACAACGCGGCCCAGACCGTCGACGATCTGGTGCGCCGCTACGAGGAAGGCACCCTGCGCACGCGCGACATCGCGCTGGGCGTGGCGCAGATCGGCCTCGACATCTTGCCGTACCTCGGTCGGGCCACCGCCGTCGCCAACAGCAGCCGGGCGCTGTTCGTGCTGCGCGGCGTCGACATCGGCGGTGAGGTGGTGGTCATGACCGCCGGCGCGCTCGTCCAGGCACGCGACATCCAGGAGAGCCAGGTCGCCCAGATGGCCCAGCTGTACGTCCAGCTGGTGGAGCTGGAGGGCTCGACCCACGCGTCCGACCCGCGGCTCCTGGCGCTGCGGCAACAGTTCGACCAGCAGGCCAGCGACATCCGCGCCACGACGCTCAAGGCCTTCGGCAACATGATCGAGCAGCGCGCGATGTTTGCCGGCGCCAAGCACATCTTCGCCGTCGGCTCGCGCGCCGTCGGTGACTTCGCCGCGCTGCACGACCACGGCGGCATGGTCGACCTGCCCGACGTCGAGCCGCACTACGATCGCACCACCGGCCGTATCGTCGGCGACGCCAGCAAGCTCGCCCCCGACGCCGTCGACCGCCTCCTGGTCGAGCGCGCGCTCCACCTGCAAGAGCTGGCCGCCACCGCCGCCGGCGAGCTGGGCGTCGACCCGATGAAGATCGAGGTCGTCCTTGACGACCACCTCTCGGTCGCCGTCGCCCCCGACCACGTCCGCCTGGGCTACGCCCCCGGTACCACGTCCGACGACGCCCGCGCCCGCTGGAAGGCCCTGGCCGCCGCCGGCGGCGGGCACGCCAGCGGCGCGCCCACGTCCCTGGGGGACCACGCCGGCGGGCCGCCCCGGCACACCGACGGCGGCGACCGTGATGGCGACGGCGGCGGGCGGAGCCGCGGCGGTGGTGCCGGCGGCGAGGGCGGCGGGCCGGCGCTCCCCAACGTCATGGCCCGGGTCGACGAGGTGGCGCGCCCGGTCACCGTGCTGGTCAGCGGCACCACCCATCTCGGCGGTGGCGAGTTCGCCGTCGATGTCGGCGGGGGCACGGCGAAGGTCCGCGTGGTCACGGTCGACCAGCCGGTCGGGCATGTGAACGTGCTCTCGGACAACCGGGGCCACCAGATCGAGCTCTCGCGCGACTTGCCAGCCGGTGATGTCGAGGCATCCCTCGCGCGCGGCCTTGCCGAGGTCGCTCACGCTGAGCGCCGTCGGGCCAACGGCGACACCGAGGCGGCCACCGACGCGCTGGGCGAGCACGGCACCGGCAAGGCGTTCAGCCCGCGTGACTACGGCTTGGTCGCCGAGCTGCGGACGCTCCGGCGCCAGCGGCTGCAGGCCGAGCTCCAGGGGGAAGCCGGGCTGGGGCAGCTGCCCGACATCGACCGGAGGATCGCCGACGTCGAGAAGCGCATGGGCTTCCAGACCGAGCGCGGCGACGAGCTGCGGCGGATGGTGGATGTCCAGGTGGACATCGAGAACGACGCGCTCCGCCGCGACGGCCGACGCCGGGCCCTCGACGGCGAGCGCGGCCACGCCGGGATCGAGGTCCACACCCACTGGATGGGCATCGTCGACGTCGAGGTGTTCCGCGCCAAGGCGGCCATCGCTGCGAAGGGCAAAGACGACGGCTCATGGGTGCCGCTGCTCGAGCAGATCGCTGCCCTCGACATGGCCCACGGCGAGGCGCCCGACGGGACGATCACCAAGCGAAGCGCCGCGGGGGATGCGATCTCGATTGCGCGTCGTGCGAGAGACCAAGCACGAACACTGCTCGAGCAGGGCAGTGATCCTGAACTCGGGTCGGCAGGGGGGGGCTCGTTCAGCAGAGCTGCAGAACTAGTCGCCGAAGAAGCCGCCCGCCATGCCCTGGTGACGACCCCGGAGACCGACTTCAACAGCTCCTACGAGATCCGCGACGAGCTGGTGAAGCACACGTTCGCGCGCGGCCCGCGGCCGCCCGCCGGCGACAAGGGCGCCGCGGCCGACTTCGAGAACCGCGGCTACGACGAGTACACCCGGGAGGCGCTGCTGGCGCTGGCGGCCGACGGCGTGGGCTACACCGAGCCGTCCAACAGCGCCAAGAAGATGCAGACCCGGTTCGGCGAGGACCGGGTCAACCGGATCATCGGCGAGCTGATCGGCGAGGGGCGGCTCCAGCCCGGGCAGGTCGACCTGCGCTTCTTGACCATGGTCACCACCAACCAGTTCGGCGGCCGCCCGCCGGACGCACCGGCGGTGGCGGTCGGCGCGCCACCGCCGGGGTCGTGGGAGGCGACCCGCGCCCAGATGGTGGACCAGCTCAAGCAAAAATACGTCGGCGGCATCGACATCGCCGGCCAGGAGTTCTTCTGGTTCGACGCCGACGTCGGGGGTCCACGGCTGCGCCAGCTGTACGGCGACCTGGTGGCCGCCGCCAAGGCCCGCGGCGAGCGCCTGGTGTTGCGGCCCCACGTCGGCGAGGGCGCGGTCGACACCGCCGAGGGCAAGCCCTACGGCCGCGATGACCATCGCCACCGCGACCCCGACGGCGGGCTGCCCCACTACCAGCGGGCCCGCCACAACCTCGACGCCATCCTGACCACGCTCGAGGGGCTGCGGGCCGACGGCCTGTTCGACGCCACCTTGGTCGAGGTGCGCTTCGGTCACGCCACCCACACGACCCCGGCCCAGGCGGTCCGGATGAAGGCGCTGGGCATCACCGCCGAGGTGAACCTGGGCAGCAACGTCGTCACCGGCGCGGTCGACCAGACCGCCGGCGCCGACGGCAAGCCGCAGCCGACCGAGCAGTTCGACGACCACGCGCTTCCGACGCTCCTGTACTACGATGCCCGCACGATCCTCTCGACCGATGCCCACTCCGTTATGTCCACCTCGATGCGAGAGGAGTACCAGCGCGCCCAGCGCCTGATCGAGCAGGTGCTGTCGGGGGCCCGACGCATCCGCGTCCAGGCCGCCGACGCCGGCGCCCGCGGCGTCGAGGCGCCCGGCGCGCCGGGTGACCGCTGGCTGACCATCGACGAGCTCACCGCCGAGGAACGCCGCCGGTTCACCCGGGCCTACGAGAAGCTCTACGCCGACGCCAACGACTTCTACCAACGGCGCCCGGGGGCGACCCCGGTCGGCGACGGCAACGCGCGGACCGAGGCGGCGCCCGACGGCGGTCGCCACGTCACCGACGTTGCCCGGGCCCACGGCCTGGTGGCGACCCACGGTGACCTGGTGTTCGAAGGCGCCGCGGCCGACGTCGCCCAGGCCGCCCAGGCCTACCAGCGCCAGGGCTACCTGGTGACACCGATCGAGGAAGCCGACGGGCTGACGGTGTTCCACGTGCGGTCGGGCGGCGGCGACGTCGATCTGGAGCTGCGCGCGGTGCCCGCGACCGATGCCTATCGCGACATGCCGGTGCCGGCCGAGCCGCCGCGGGACCTCAACCGCCGTGACACCCGCCACGCCTATGACGACCAGATCCGCCAGCTGCCGGCGCGCCTGGCGGCGTGGGAGGCGGCGGGCGTGCCGCTGGCCGAGCGTGCCCGGCGGGCCTACGAGTACCGGCATCGGGCCCGCGGCTGGGCCCGCGACCGGATGGACACGCCGGGGGATCCGGCCGCGCTCGAGGTGCGGGACGTGCGGGTCCACGGGACCCCCGACGGCCCCTCCTTCGAGGAGCTGGTGGCGCGTGGTCGGAAGAAGGGGAAGTCCCTGGACGAGACCTACCAGGGCATCATCGAGAGCTCGATGCGACCGAACGCGGCGGTGAATGCGCGCTACGGTGTCAAGGGAGATTCGAAGTGATCACGATCCGTGTCCCCGGCCTGACCCGCTCGAGCATCGAGGCGAATTTCTACATTTCGCTCCACCCGTGTCCCGCGTGCGGAAGCCGAGATGCCACCAGCATCGACTTCGGCAACTACGGCAGTGCGAACTGGAGCGAGACCGGCCCCATCGAGTTCAAGACGGCCCGTTGCGACCGATGTGGCGAGCAGCGACGGTTCCTGTTCGCGTCAACCTCTGGCGACATCGCCGCCTGGGAGCCGATCGGCAATGGCCACATTGCTGGGTCGATGCCCTCCGGGATCATCAGTCCGGCGGCGTTCTTGACCGAGATCGACCGGGTCGCGCCTGACCTCGTACGCGACCCGCACTGCCTGCTGTACGAAGCGTATGCGCGCTCCTGGAATGCGCTTAAGCGAAGTCGGACCTGCTGGGTGGAGCTTGCCAAGTTTCTTCCCGAGGGTGCAGATGCCATCCCTCCGTCGCACCTGTGGACGGACGCGGATCGGTCGATCCAGGTAACGACGCCGCACCGGCTGACGCGCGGGTACATCGAGGCTGGGCTCGCGGACATCCAGGCAACCCTGGACGTGTACCTAGCCGATCGCGAACGCTACTGGGCGCTCCGCGACGCGGCCAAGGCCGCCGCGCCGCCGCCGCCCGCCCCGCCGGCCTTCACCAAGCAGTCCCTCGACGAGCACCGGGCCTTCGTGCGGCGCAAGGACGGTCAGCCGCCGGCCGGGCGGCGGCTCGAGGCGACCGACGTGGCGCAGCCCGGGATCAAGCTCAGCACCCAGGAGCTGTCGGGCAGCATCCTGACCCGGGTGAACCTGCGCGGCGCCGACCTGTCGTTCGTGACCGCGCACCACCTGCGCTGGACCGAGGTCGACCTGTCCGGCGCCAACGTCAGCAACGCGGAGCTGTACAACTCGATGCTGACCAAGGTCGACTTCAGCCGCGCCAACCTGGTGCTGTCGAACCTGGGCGACGGCCGTCACGACGATTGCGTCTTCGCCGGCGCCAGCCTCGACCGCTCCACCTGGTACCGCAGCGACCTGGCGCGCTGCGACTTCCGCGGCGCGGTGTTCGGCCAGGCCGCCTTCCGCGGCGTGGTGTTCGCCGACGGTGACTTCCGCGGCGCCAGCTTCGCCGCCGATCCGCGCGGCGTTCTCGGCGACCTGTGGCGCACGTGGTTCTACCGGTGCGACCTGCGCGACGTCGACTGGTCGGGGCGCGTCCTCGAGGAGAACACCTACGTCGACTGCACCTTCGGCCCGGGCCCGGGCCCGCGTAAGCTCGGCAACCTGTGCCTCCTGCGCTGCACCATCGTCACGCCGACCCAGACCATCACCGACTGCACCCTGGCCGACCTCGTCCGCCTGTGGGCTATCCCTCCCGAGGCTGTCATCGGCAATGACACCCGGCCGCGGATCGACGACCGCCGCGTCACCCGAAAAGAAATCCGCGACGGACACGAAGTCCGGGTGACCGGAGACGAATGGCCGGCCCTCGTCCTCGAGGAGTACCACCGCGACCCCACCCGCAACCCGCTGCCCACGCCGTGGGACAGCCGCGCCGAGCCGTCCACCGTGGTCCGCTGACACGACGCCTGCGAGGCTCTCGGCCGCCTCCCCGCGGTCATCCCGCTATCGGCGACGGTGGCGTGCCGGCGCGGCTCACGCCGGGACCAGCGTGGCGGCGAACTTGCGCAGCGGCTCGCGTCGCTCGGGCGGGACGTACTCGAGGTTGACCTGGTGGTCGGTGACCTCGAAGAACACCCGCTCGGCGGCGAGCAGGTCGGCCTCGGCCCGGGCGATCTCGGGGCCGCTGACGTCGGCCAGGTTGGCGCGCACCTGCTCGGCCTCGCGGGTCCGCCCGTGCTCGACGAAGAACGCGCCCAGGATGAGCTTGGCCTTGACCGCCAGGGTGTGGACGTCGTCGGCGGTGCGGTGGGGCAGGCCCAGCAGGCTGGCGAGCAGCGCGGGCGCGGCCTCGGCGCCGGCCTCGTAGGCCCGCCGCACGATGTAGCCGAGGTCGAACACCGCGAGCTGGGGCGCGAACACCAGGCCGTACTGCCGGGCCATGGCCGCGTAGTAGACGAAGTGGTCGCCGATCTGGCGCAGCAGCACCGGCCGGTCGCACACGTCCTTGGCCAGCAGGCGGTACTGGTGGAACACGTCGTACACCGCGTGGACGTCGCGCGCCTTGATCGCCTCGCGCAGGTAGTTGTTGAAGAATCGCACCGCCAGGCGCAGGGCCTCGCGGTCACCGCGGGTGGCGGCGCGCAGCGCGATGACCCGGTTGGCGTCGGAGATGCTCGACACGGTGTCCGACGCGGTGCGCAGCGCGCGCTGGTAGCCGACGAACAGCTGGTGGCCACACTTCATCTCGAACCAGGTGCGCTCGTCGATGATCAGGTCGAGCGCCTCGTCCGACAGGCCGATGAAGTCGGCGCGGTCGACCCGGAACCAGCCGCGCGGCAGGCGGTCCTTGTACGCGGCGTGCTGGTCGATGAGCTGCTTGAGCGCCCACACGCCCTCGCGGGCCACGCCGCGGTCGCCGCGGTCGAGCGACTTCAGCACGATGGTGCCGAGCTGATCGATCCGCTCGGCGACCTCCTCCTGGGTCGCCACCGGGTCGTCGCCGTGATCGGCCACCCGCGCCACCAGGGCGATGGTCTCGGCCGACAGCCGCCGCACGATCTGCGACGGGTCGAGGAACCGCACGACGTAGAAGAAGTACGGGATGAGCACCGCCCACCCGGCCAGCGCCGCCACCACCGCCACGCGGATCGACCACAGCGGCGCGAACCGCGGGCCGATGATGTACGCGACGAACAGGACGTGGGCGGCGCCCAGCGCCATGAACGACAAGACCACCCGGTTGATGCGGTCGCGCAAGAACAGGTCGATCAGCTTGGGCGTGTGCATGTTGGCCGTGAGCGGGATCGCCAGGCCGATGGTGGCCAGGAGCATGGCCAGCACGTTGTTGTAGGCCCTGGCCATGGGCGACAGCACGTCGGCCAGCTTGGCGTTGTTCTCGCCGGCCCAGCTCATGTCTGCCAACCCCGGCCGGCCGGCCGCGTTCCACTCGAGGACGAACTCCAGCGAGAACAAGAGCGCGAACGCCGCGAAGGCGATGAGCAGCGAGGTCACGAACACCCGGCGCATGACCCGCGAGGCTAACCCAGCCGGTCGCCGGGGCCGAGTTCTTGGCGGTCGGTGGCCGCGGGGGGCTGGCTACCAGGTCGGCGACCGCAACCAGGTTGGCGCGCTGTCGGCCATGGTTCTCAGTGCTTGCGGCGGCATCGCGCTTGCTCATGCATCCACGATGATGCGCATCGTCGTCGGCTGGTGGCTCGTGGTCCTGGTGGCGGCGTGCGGCGGCGAGGCGCCGACCTTGCCGCCGGCGACGGTGCTGACGACGGCGCTGCGACCGTTCGATGCGTTCGAGGTCTTGGGTGACGAGGTGTGCTGGATGACGCGCGAGGGCACGGAGGGTGATCCCGAACTGGCGTGCTGGCAGGGGGGGCGCTCGATGCCGGTGGATCAGGCGCCGCGCATCGCGGAACCAGCTCCCGGGTTCGTCGTCAAGGACGGCGGCACCACCCTGTGGGGCTTCGCCGGTGCGTACGGGTTTTGTGGCGAGGGCCGCGTGGTCCAGGATGGCCAGGGCGACGTCTTGCCGCTCCTGGGCCCCGAGCGGGTCTGCATCGCCGGGATCATCGATCTCGACGGTGACGTGGTCACGTATCTTGAGCTCGACCCGCGCGACCCGGGGGCGACGCTATGGCGCGAGCACCTGGCCACCGGGGAGCGCGTGAAGATCTTTGCGGTCCCCTGGTGGGGCAAGGCCACGCGCGTGGGGCGCAGCGACGCCGAACTCGTCGTCATGATCGAGCACGATCGTCCTTGGGGGAGCTATCGCTATCGGGCCGGCGACCTGTTCGCCATCGATCGAGCGTGGCCCGCGCGGTGGCATACCGACCTCGGCTCCATCAGCGGCCCCGGTGGCGCGGTGAGATGGGCCGATGACCTGGTGGTGATCTCGAACGACCTGGTCCGCACCGAGAGCCGGCTGGTGTGGGCCGATCAGACCGACCTCGTCGCGTTGCCGGTCCGGGCGTGGGCGCTGACCCGGGTCGGCGGCTCGTTGTGGATGCTGGGCGAGGACGCCGACGGGGCGACGACGACGCTGGTCGGGTACCGCGCCGGGGCCGTCGAGACCTACCCGCTGGCGACGCCGGCGGTCGAGCTGCGCGCCTTCGGCGACGACGCGCTGGTGGTGCGCTACCGCGACGAGCGCCTGGGCGACTCGCTCGAGCTGCAGCCGCTGCCGCCCGCGCCGTGACGACGTAACCGATCGCAACGCCGCGTGAAACCGCGTGCAACGCGCAAGCTATTCGCGCGACAACCCGCCGCGTCCGCGCGCGTTGCGGCGTGCGGCCATCGTCGCGACGTTGGTGGCATGGGACGTACGTCAATGACGGGGTTGATCGTCGCGATGCTCGGAGCGTGCGGCGGTCGGAGCTACGACGTCGATGGCAGCGCCGACGCGCCCGGCACCGGCCTGGCTGGGCTGCCGCCCGCGGCCAGCGTCGACGGCGACCACTTCGCGACCGGGGACCGCTGCGCGGCGTGTCACGGCGCGCCAGGCGGGGTCATCGTCGACCAGGCCGGGCGAGATGTCTCGCCGGTCACGGTGTACGCGACCTCGATGATGGCGTGGTCGGCGCGCGACCCGTACTGGCTGGCGGTGTGGAGCGGCGAGCGGGCCGATCACCCGACGGCGACCAGCGTGGTCGACGATCTGTGCACGCGGTGTCACGCCCCGATGGGCGCCCGGGAGCTGGCGGGCCGCGGCGGCGCGATCTCGCTCGATACCATCGTCGCCAGCACCGACGCCGCCGGCCACCTGGCGCGCGACGGCGTCGGCTGCACCAGCTGCCACCAGATCCAGCCGACCGGGCTGGGTGAGCCTGAGACCTACGACGGCCAGTTCGTCACCGGCGTCGACCGGCTCATCTACGGCCCCCACGCGCAGCCGTTCCCGATGCCGATGATGCGCATGGTCAACTTCACCCCGACCGAGGGCGCCCACGTCGCCGCCAGCGAGCTGTGCGCCTCGTGCCACACGGTGGTGACCCGGGCTCTCGACGACGCCGGGCAGCTGACCGGCCCCGAGGTCAACGAGCAGATGACCTACCTCGAGTGGCGGGCCTCGAGCTACCCGGCGGCCGGGGTGACCTGCCAGACCTGCCACGCGCCCACCACGGACGTCGACGGTGACCCGATCGCGGCCCGGCTGTCGCCGATGCCGCCGTGGCTGAACCCGCGCGCGCCCATCGGGCGCCACGTCTTCGCCGGGGTCAACACGTACATGCTGGCGCTCCTGGCCGACAACCAGGCCTGGACCGGCAGCACGACGACCGCCGCCCCGCTCGTGGCCGGCATCGACGTCGCCCCCGCCAGGGGGCGGGCGGCGGTGACGGTGGCGAGCGACGCGGCGGCGGTCGTCGACGGCCGGCTCCAGGCCACCATCCGCGTCACCAACCGGACCGGTCACAAGCTGCCGACCGGGTATCCGGGACGGCGGATGTGGCTGCACCTGCGCGCCGTCGAT
>JAWKQV010000015.1:0-199283 GCA_041389965.1 Kofleriaceae bacterium
GAGCTGTTCCAGGTGGCGTAGGATGGCGGCCCTCACGCCATGGCGATCAGCACGACCATCAAGTCCATCCAGGACATCATGCGCAGGGACGCCGGCGTCGACGGCGACGCCCAGCGCATCAGCCAGCTCGTCTGGATGATTTTCCTCAAGGTCTTCGACGACCACGAGGCGCAGAAGGAGCTGCTGGAGGACAACTACAAGTCCCCGATCCCAGCGCGCTTCCGCTGGCGCTCGTGGGCCAGGGACGCCGAGGGCATCACCGGCGAGGCGCTGCTCGACTTCATCAACAACGACCTCTTCAAGACGCTGAAGGAGCTGCCCGCCACCGGCAAGAACGCCACCCTCGCCGGGGTGGTCCGGGGCGTCTTCGAGGACGCCTTCAACTACATGAAGTCGGGCACGCTGGTGCGCCAGGTCGTCAACAAGCTGAACGAGATCGACTTCAACAAGAAGGCCGACCGCCATGAGTTCGGCGACCTCTACGAGAAGCTGCTAGCCGACCTGCAGAGCGCCGGGAACGCCGGCGAGTTCTACACGCCGCGCGCGGTGACGCAGTTCATGGTCGACCAGGTCGACCCAAAGCTCGGCGAGACCGTGCTCGACCCAGCCTGCGGGACCGGTGGCTTCCTGACCTGCGCCATCGAGCACATCCGCACGAAGTACGTGAAGGACGCCAAAGGCGAAGAGACGCTCCAGCGCAGCATCCATGGCGTCGAGAAGAAGCCGCTGCCGCACCTCCTGTGCGTGACGAACATGATGTTCCACCGCATCGAGGCGCCCTCGAACATCCGGCACGGCAACACGCTCGCCCGCCCGCTGCGGGACTACGGGCCGAAGGACCGCGTCGACGTGATCGTCACGAACCCGCCGTTCGGCGGGATGGAGGAGGACGGGATCGAGAACAACTTCCCGGCCACCTTCCGCACGCGGGAGACGGCGGATCTGTTCTTGGTGCTGATCATGACGCGGTTGAAGCCCGGCGGGCGAGCCGCGCTCGTACTCCCGGACGGCACGCTCTTCGGCGAGGGCATCAAGACCCGCATCAAGGAGAAGTTGCTGGAGGAGTGCAACCTGCACACGGTCGTGCGGCTGCCGAAGGGCGTCTTCGCCCCGTACACCAGCATCAAGACGAACCTGCTGTTCTTCACGAAGGGCGAGCCGACCAAGACCGTCTGGTTCTACGAGCACCCCTACCCAGCCGGCGCGAAGAGCTACTCGAAGACCAAGCCGCTGCGGATCGAGGAGTTCGGGGTCGAGAAGAAGTGGTGGGGCAAGCGCAAGGAAACCGACCAAGCGTGGAAGGTCTCGATCGTCGACATCAAGGCCCGCGGGTACAACCTCGACATCAAGAACCCGAAGGCGGTGGACGATGAGCCTGGGGACGTTGATGAATTGTTGCGGCAGTATCGTGCAGCTTCAATGGCGGCGACAGAGACTCGGGACCAACTTCGCGACCTCTTGGCGCGGGCTCTCGTCGGCGGCCGGGAATGACCTTTCCGCCTCGTGTGCCTAAGGAGACGGAACCCGCGGGTCGGCGGATCCGGCCGATCGATGACTTCGCTCGCCCCGAGTTCGACGCGCACAAGTTCATCGCCGACTTCGACCTGTTCGCGCTAGCCGCTGGAGGCGTAGGGAAACTCAGGCAACTCGTCATGAGCCTCGCGATGCGCGGTCGACTGACGCAGCAGTTGTCAACTGATGGGCACGCAGACCAATTGCTTGCAGCGGTGACCGAGGGGACCGCCGCGAACGGCAAGCTGAGTTCCGGCAAGCTGGAGCAGGCGCAGGCACCCGAGCCGTTTCCTCTGCCGCCATCGTGGCGGTGGGCGCGATTCGATCGCGTAGCGTCGATTGCCTCGCATCTCGTTGACCCAGCGAGGTTCCCGGACCATCCGCACGTCGCTCCGGACAATATCGAGAAGGCCACTGGCCGGCTCTTGGAGTATCGGACCGTGCAGGAAGACGGGGTGACAAGCAGCAAGCACCGGTTCTTTCCCGGGCAGATCGTGTACTCGAAGATTCGCCCAAATCTCTCGAAGGCTGCACTCGTTGACTTCGAGGGGCTGTGCAGCGCGGACATGTATCCGCTCGCCGCGAAGATCGACCGAGCCTTCCTCCACTACTATCTTCTCTCGCCGGTGTTTCTCGAACAGGTGGTCCGGGACGACAACCGACTGGCGATGCCGAAAGTGAACCAAGAACAGCTGGCCGCCGTCTTGGTCGCGGTGCCTCCCATGGCTGAGCAGAAGCGGATCGTCGCCAAGGTGGACCAGCTCATGGCCCTCTGCGACGACCTCGAAGTCCGGCAGACCAAGAAGCGCGAGATCGGGACCCGCCTCACCGAGTCCGCCCTCGAAGCCCTCACCACCGCCGCGAGCCCGGGCGAGTTCGACGTCGCGTGGAAGCGCGTCGTCGACAACTTCGCGCTGATCTTCCCTACAGCGGCGAGCGTCTCCGACTTGAGGAATGTCATCCTGAGTTTGCCTTCGGTGGAAGGCTGGTGCAGCCCGACCCTGCCGACGTCCCGACCGCTCTCCTACTCGAGAGCGTGGAACGAGCTTGGACGGGACGGAAGCGCAAGGACGTGCTCTCTGATGTGCCGGCCGACAGCGTCCGCCATCTCCAAGCAGGTGGACGTGGCTGCGGCTAGAGCAACCTTGCCGAGGTTGTCGGCGGTGTAACGAAGGGGCGAGACCTGCGGGGCCGAACGGTTGGGGCTTACCCCTACCTGCGTGTCGCGAACGTTCAGCGTGGATACCTGGACCTCAGCGAATGAAGGAGATCGAGATCCCGAAGGAGGAACTCGGGAAGTACAAGCTCATCGCTGGGGACCTCCTATTCACCGAGGGAGGTGACTGGGACAAGCTCGGGCGCTCGGCTGTATGGCGCGACGAAGTCGTCCCCTGCATCCATCAGAACCATGTCTTCCGGGCGCGCCTGGTGGCATCCAACCTCGACCCGCTCTGGTTCAGCCTCTTTGCGAATTCGCCGATCGGTCGCCGCTACTTTGCGGATGCGGCTAAACAGACGACGAACCTTGCGTCCATCAACATGACGCAACTAAGGCACTGTCCGATGCCGTTGCCTCCCCTGGGGGAGAAGCAGCGGATCGTTGCGAAGGTCGAGCATCTCATGAAGGTCTGCGACGACCTCGAAGCTAGCCTTCGGCGTGCCGAAGACCGGGCGAGCAAGCTCGTCGAGTCCGCGGTCCAAGAGTTGGTCGCCTAGGTCACGACAGCGATCGTGGGCGGCGCGCGCGGGGGCTGGGGCGATTGGGCGGTCAATCGGTCAATCAGCGCAACCGCGAGGAGCGCCGCGCCAACCGAATCGCAACCGGGCATGCCCCAGCCTACCGCGAACGCGAGAATGCCCGCCGTGTTCCTGTCGGCACCGGCCGCAATACCGGCGTCACCAAGCATCTCAACACTGGACCCCGCCCGAGCAACGGACTGAGAGTGGAAGCTTGGTTTGCCTCAGCAGGCGCGGCTCACTTCGAGTCTACGTGCATGACCTCGACCCGCATGCCGGAAGCCTGCATCACGCTCGCGGCCCGACTGAGCGACAGTCGGCTGAAGAACGGCAGGCGCTGCGTGACGCTCTGTCCGGTCTTTGAAGGCTCCCGAATGATGACGAATCGAACGCCGAAATTCGATCCTTGAATCGGTGGTTTGAGCGGAATGAACCTCTTGTGCGATGGCGGCAGCTTGTCGACGAGCTTTTGGCGAAACTCGTCGCTGTTCAGGAGTGCTTGCGCCGAGTTCATGCCCTGCGCGAACAGATGGCTCATGTCCTTTGCCGAGTTGTAGCGCTTCACATGCGTAAAGACCCTGTCGGTATCGAAGAGATCGCATGCCTCGATTCGGCTAGGTCCACCGCCAAGAGAGATGTTCTTGGCGTCGAGATGCGCGTACTTCTTCGCGTTCGCCTGGTGGACCTCGGTGTTGTATGCCCCCTCGCCCTTGTGAGGCGTTCCGAGCTTCGCGGTCTTGCGGTACGGCGGCAACGTCGTCGGCACCACCAGTGCGTCGATCGCCTTGTTCGTGCGGCTCACAAAATCGGTGTTGATGCGGTACCACTTCCCTTCGGAGAGTAGATAGGTATGGCCGCCATCCTCGATCTCCGCGTGGAGGGTCTTGTAGACCGACCATTGGTCACGGACCTCCTCGGAAGTGGCATCGTGCCAGCGCACATGGCGAGACTTCAGGCCGTCAATGGCGAGCGCCGATGCCTTGCGGACCGTCGAGTGCCACTCGTCGATATTCAGCTCGTCAAACTCGGCGCGGTTCCGATCGCCAGCGTACGAGAACTTTCCCACCTGCTGCCAGGGAAGGACTTCGGCGGGGGTGAGCCAGATTCGATCGAAGTCAGCGACCCGGATCTTGGAGACGAGTGTCGCTTCGAGCCTGGAGATGACTCCCTTGTTCCGTTCCTCTGCCAGGTGATCGATCCACTCGAAGGCCGTCTTGTACTTGTCGCTCGCGTACACTCCGAGATACAGCTTGAGCTTCTGCGGAAGGTCGCCGATCGCGAGCGCGACGGTCGCGGTTAAGGCGTCTTTGCCGTGAAGGCGCTTGCCCAGCGTCGCGTCGGTCGGCACGCCGAGCACCGCGCGCACAAGGTCGCGCTCGATGTCGATGCCGTAGTCGAACACCTCACCGCTGCGGCTTCCCTGGCTCACCGTGTTGCGCGTCAGCGCGTCGAACGACTTGTGCTCGATGCTCTTCACTTGGTCGGCCGGGATGGCGCTCAGCGTGGTCTTCAACCCGAAGCGATCCTCGAGTCGCGTTGCGTCGATCTGAGCGCGGCCGCTGTGGCCCCAAGTCAACGCGAAACAGCGCTTCGCGGTGCGCAGCACCAGAGCCGCACCGACGCTCGTCGACCCGAGGTCCTTGAGCTTCGGCGCCGCCTTCGTTCCGTCGAAGAAGCGCCGCCAAGTCGGCTTGGTCGTGGCCGGAGGCGGCAGCACGAAGTGTCCCGTGATGCCGGGCGCGACTTCGATCTCGAGGGCGCTCTCGGGACGGCGCAGGAGATCGCGCGGGTCCTTCACGTCCGTCTTCGCGAGATGGATGTTCAAGTGATGAGTTGGAGTCTTCGACATACACGCCATCCGTTGGTGTTGCCAGGGTCCTATAAAGGCGTCAGCGCGTCAACGTGCCTCATGATGATCATTTGAACAGCACGACATCGGCATCCTCTCGCTCGCCGCCGGGAAAGTAGGCTAAGGCGACACCGATGCTAACCCAAGAGCTCAGGGATACGCCGTCGAATTTGGTCAGAATTGGCAGCCGTGACTGCAAGGGGCATCAAAGATCACCCCGTGGCGGCTATCGGCTCCAGACTGCTCGCAAGCGGCGGCGTGGCGAGGCCATAGAGGCCAGCGGTTGGGAGGGATGTAGCTGGCGGCGGCGAGCTGCTCGCGCTCGGCCGGTGTCACGAAGGCGTTGCCGGTCTCCTGCCCCCAGCCCGGCTCGCGCGCCTTGCAGAAGCGACCGGGAAGTCCCGAACGGGGTCAGTTGTGCACGACAGCGATCGTGGGCGGCGCGCGCGGGGGCTGGGGCAATTAGGCGGTCAATCGATGCTGTCGGGCGGACGGGTGTTCGACGGCGGCAGGTTGCTCGGCTTCGGTGGGCGCTTTCCAGTGGGACGCGGTGACCGCACGGCGTCGATCGGGCTGGAGTCGACGAGGCTGGCGTCGACGGGGCCGGCGTCGACCGGGCCGGCGTCGACCGGGCCGGCGTCGACCGGGCCGGCGTCGACGGGGCCGGTGTCTACCGGGCCGGAGCTGGTTGGTTGCGGGTCTGGCTGCGATTCGGATGTTCCGCCGCGCGCCAGGACGACGGCGACGCTGGCTGCGGCGGCCAGGCCGAGGGCTGCCACCGCGATCGGGAGGCGGCGGCGCCCCGCGGGCAGGGTGTCGACCTGGCCGGAGGTGGCGCGGAAGGTGGTCGGGGTGGCGTGGGGGGCGGTGTGGCGGCCGGTGGCGGTGTGGTTGGGGGCGCCGGCCCGGCGGGTCATGTCGTCGGGGCTGGCGGCGGTGAGCAGGTTCGGGCCGTAGATCTCGACGAGGTCCCGGCCGCCCGGGAGCGCTTCGTACAAGGGTTCGATGAAGGCGCGGGCGGTCTGGGGCCGCGCCTCGGGAAAGACGCTGACGGCCTGCTGGAGATGGTCAAGCCAGGCGGCGGGGATGTCGAGCGGTTCGCCGTTGGAGCGGCGCGCCAGGTCGGCCAGGCGTGGCGCCGGGATGGTGCCGGCGACGATATGGGCGTACCGGCTGATCAGCGTGAACGGGCCTTCGTCACCTGGGCCGGCGTACGGGCGGCGGCCGGTGATCAGCTCGACGGCAATGATCGCTGCGGCGAAGATGTCGGCGGCCGGGGTGACCGAGGCGGCATCCTGGGCTTGCTCGGGCGCCATGTACGATGGGGTGCCCATGATGGCGCGGTCGGCGGTGATGTTGGTGCCCGCGAGCGTGTGCTTGGAGATCCCGAAGTCGATGATCTTGACCCAGTTGCGCACCGGGTCGTCGCTCAAGATCAGGTTGTCGGGCTTGATGTCGCGGTGGATGATGCCGGCCGAGTGTGCGGCCTGGAGCGCCGCGGCGAGCTGGACCAAGATGGTCAACGCCTCTGTGGGCGTGATCGGCAGGCGGTGCTCCATCCACTTGCCCAGGTCGACCCCGCGCAAGAACTCCATGGCGATGAACGTGCGGCCGTCGTCGAGCTGCCCGACGGACATCACCTCGGCGATGTGCGGGTTGCGGATCTGCGCTGCGTGCTCGGCTTCGCGGACGAACCGCTCGGCCAGCGCCGGGTCCGTCAGCATGTTGGGGTGCATCACCTTGACGGCGATGTGGTGCCCCTTGTCGCTCACCGCGCGATACACCGCGCCCATGCCGCCCTCGCCGAGCAGCCGGTCAACCCGGTAGCTGCCGAGGACGACGGTCCCGATCAAGGCAGCGCCCCGCCGAACACCAGGATGGCGCCGCCCGTCACGGGCTGCAATGCGGCCGTCGTCGAGGCGTGTGCCTTGGGCACCAGGATGAACTTGACCACCCCGGCGACGCTCACGGCGGCGGCGACACCCAGGGTGACCCCGCCCCAGGTTCGGCGGTCGCTGGCTCGATCGAACAGCGCTCGCGCCAGGGTGTCGTTGGGCTCGCGCGACGCATCGGCCTCGATGCTCCGCGCGTTGAACACCAACCCGGTCCCCGCCGCGATGCCGACCGCACCGACACCGATGAGCGCCAGCGCCAGGTGATCGTCCCAGCGGGAGGGCGGTGGTGGCGACGCTACAGGGGGGGGCACGAGAGGGGCGGGCGGCTCCGGCTTCGCTTCTGGTGCCGACGGCCCCGGCGCCACGGTGGCGGCCGCCTCGGCCTTCGCCAGCTCATCGAGCCGCGCCGACGCGGACGCGCGGTCGCGGTCACCGAGCGACGGGTCCCCCACCAGCTTGAGCAGCAGCGCCCGCGCGTCTTGCCACTTCTGCGCCTCGCGTGCGAAGTCAGCCGCGACGAACTGTGCCGCTACGCGCTGCCGACGCTCGACCTCGCTGCGCCGATTCGCCGGCAGGTCTCGGTCGGCGAGTAGGCTGTCGTAGAGGCCGCTCGCCCGTTTCCAGTCACCGGCGGCCGCGAAGGACTGGGCCGCGTTCCACCGCGCGTTCAGGTTGGCCTCGGCCTCATCCGAGAACACGAACAACACGCCGGCCTTCCGGTAGTCGCCCGCCTTGAACGCCTCGCGCCCGTGCTCCAGACGAGTCCGCGCCTCCGTCGTCGTAGGCTCCCACGGCGCGGCATGCGCAAGCGCGGCGGTGGCAGCAACCACAACCGCGGAAGCGACCGCCTCGATAGTCAAGCGCATCTCCATGCCCCCTATTGCTGTGATTGAATCAGGAAGCCATCCATCATCCCGCTGGTGACCAGTTGATGTCCAAACATCGTCGGAGCACCACCAGTATTTCCACTCAGGTCGAAGTAGCTTCCGGATACAGCGATGCCAGTGGGGAAATCGTACGCTGCGCCACCGCCCTGTCTCGCGAATGCAACGTCTCCCGATGCGCCATCGAGTCGCGTGACCCATACATCCTGGCCGCCGACACTCGTCAAGATGGTGCCGTCGAACGACGAAGACAGCGCGAAGCCACCGCTTGCGAGCACATCGCCGCCTTGACCGACTGCGACATTGGCGCAATCCGAGCCCGCACCGCCAAATGACTTCGCCCAGCTCGTTGCGCCGGAATTCGACAACGAAACTACGAAGGCGTCATACATGCCAGCGCTAGTCAGTGTTGGGCCACCAAATGCGGCGCTTGACGAGTAGCAGCCGACAACAGCGACGCCGCTCCCGGTCGACACGACGCCCTTCGCAAGATCCGTGTTTGTCCCCCCAAACTGAACAGACCACAGATGCCCGCCGAGCGCGCTATCGAGCCGGACCACAAAAACATCTGTCGATCCTGCGGCGGTCATGGCACCGCCGCCAACATCCAAAACCAAAGAAAATTGTCCTGACAAGACGGGGTCATCCCCGATCGTCGCCAGCCCGCCAACGTTGTCGCCCCCAGTGCCGCCGATAGACTTGGACCATGCAAGGGTACCAGCAGATGTGTACTTCACGAGCAATACATCGTCGCCTGCCACCGCCGTGTGAGAAGTCGCGCCGATGGTCGCAGTTCCGGAATATCGCCCAGCCGTGAATACGTCTCCGCTTGAGTTCGTGGTGATCGCTGAAAACACCGCCATCCCGGTGGCGCTGGCCTGGTGAACCCAGCGCGTCTCGCCCGTCGCGTCAATGGCCGCTACAAAGCCATCGCCATTCGCGGAGGCGGTCAGCGGCCCCGTCCCGAAATCGACAATCCCTGCAAACTGGCCAGCGACCGCCACCCCGCCGTCGGCTGTCGCTGCCACTGCCAGACCGGAGTCGAGCCCGGTCGAGCCGTAACGCTTTGTCCAAAGTCGGGTTCCGGAGGGGGTGTACTTCGCGAGGAATACGTCGGTCCCCCCAGCTGCCTGGACTACCTGGCCGCCAAGCGTCGCTGAGCCTGAGAACGTACCGACGACGAACACGCTTCCGTCCGGACCTGTTGAGACACCGTTGGTAGCGTCGGTTTCTGGCGACGAAAAGATCTGTGCCCACCCTGATGGAGGCGGCCCGTCGAGCGGGGGTGCGTCTACCGAGCTGTCTGCCGGCGCATCCACCCCCGCGTCGAGTTCATCCCCCACGCAAGTACCGGCGATGCTCCCGGCCAGTTCGCTCCATGCGAATCCGCCGGGGCACGCTCCGCTTGGGTACGCGCACGCATCGGTCCCGAGAGGGGACGGGAGACACCGACCGCCGCCGCGCAGCGAGCAATCCTGGTCTCCCGTGCAGGGCGCCGCTGACGGGTTCGCTGGACCACAGGCGGCGGCTTGCAGGGCGAGACATGCCAAGAGGCTGGCGACGCGACAATAGGTTCGTGGTGTTCTCATGGTTATTCTCGCAGGGGTGCCCAGGTGCAGATTATCCGTTATTGCCGAAATGCGAGGGAAACTTGCCAGCCCTCGGATTCTGAGCTGAATCGACCTGAATCGACAACCAGTTTTCCGTATTTGCGAAAGTCTGAGCTGTCGTTGAAATTAGTCCCTGCCGGGTCGGTGAAAATTGATTGCCAGACTTCGTCACGGGCCCTCTTGGTCAACTTCGCCGTAAGCAAATCAACATACGGCCGCATCTGCTGGGGGGTGATGCTCTCGTGTTCGGCGCCAAGTATCCATGGGGCGGCGACTTCAATCGACATGGAAACGACCCCTCTTCCTTCCTGCCACTTGATCCTGCACTGGACGATTCGCTTGTCGCCCTTGCTGATCCAGATGCGGTTGGTTTCACTCGGCCGTGTGCGCGCATCCTCGGTGCGCGCAAACTCGGACGGCTCGTGGAGTGGCCCGCACATCTCTCCCCAGGCCAATGCTTCAGCCTTCGTGTACGGACTATCCCAAATCGCGGGTTCCGACGCCTTGCAGGCCGCTGTGGTGACGATTGAGACGATCAACGTCAGCCATATGAGCCGGCAGGTGGTCATGGCGTCAGCCCCTCGATCTTGGAGATCTCAGAGACCGCCAGCGTGGGCACCTCGCCAAACATTCGCTCCTGGCGCGCTGTCGCCAGCGGCACCATGTCAGGCGTCACCCACCCGAGGAACTTGGACGTTGGTGCGGGGTGGCTGTCGCGCGGGCCGACGTTCGGCCGCGGTAGAGTCTGCGTGACGCGAATCCGTGCCAGCCGCGGCCCCCCCAGGAGTTGAGGAACCCAGACGGCGCGCTCCTCGAAGTCTGGTGAATAGGGCGCATCATACGAGCCAATCGGCGCGACCTGATCGGTGAAGTGGGCGGCTCGCTCACGGATCAGGGCGCGGTAGACGGATTCGTCCACAGCTCTGAACACCTGATAAGAGGCCATCAACTCCGCGTCGGTTCGGTTGTCGGTAGACTCGACGGCTTGCGTGAATGCCACCCGCGCCCCGTCTTGCAGGCTCTTGATGAAATTCTCGGGGGTCGATGAAGTCGCGGGGATGGTGTCTTTTAGCCGCTTGGCGCCGATGTCGCCGAGCTTCTTGAACACCGACGAGACCGCGGTCGCGATGGCGTCGGTGCGCGCGGCGTGCTGGCCTGGTGACAGCACCCCGTAGACCTCGGAGATGTCTGCGGTGGCCCCCGCCGCGCCAAATGCGGTCGTTACGGTGGCGCCGGCGACAGCCTTGGCTGCCAGCTTGACCGCGGCGGGCAAGGCGAGGCCCAGCATGATGTCGGCGAGCGCCAGGGCGAACGCTGCATCGGCGGCGTGGGCGGCCTTGATCGCGGCTACCTCCGAATCGCATGCACGCCGAAAGGCGTCTGCTGCGTTGCCGATCGCGGCGCGAGTATCGGTGACCATCTTCGCGCGCTCGGCCGGTGTGTAGAAGCAGAACGAATCTGCATCGCCGTCGTGGTCGGTGCAGTTGATGGGGCCTGCGCTGTGGTCGGTCATGGCGGCCGGGTCGATCGGCATCGATCCGGCCGCGGTCGCCGTGGGGCCGGCGCGCCGGCTGGGCGTGAAGGGCTGCGCCGTGGAGAACATGATGCGGCCGCCTTCGCGGACGGTGCTCTCGGTTGCGGCGCCGCCTTCGACCGGGAGGAACTCGATGATCCAGACGATGTCGGCGAAGTATGCCCCGGTGCCGTGGGGCACGGCGTTCGCGTACGCCGCGCCAACCCACAAGTGCCCCTGCGGTCCGGAGAGGGTCTTGCTGGCGTGGCCGCCTTCGAGCGTGGCCTTCCAATCTCGTCCGAGGGTGACGAGGTCTTGCTTGGCGATGCCGGCGGCCTCCGCGCGCTCGTTGAGCGTGGCCAGGTGGGCCTGGAGGTTGCCGACGTGCAGCTCGGAGACGGCCATGCCGTTGGCGACGGGCAGCAGGTCGTACTGGCCTGCGGGGCGTGGGGGCGGTGGCGGTGCCGGCCGCATCTCGCCGATCGGTCGCGTCGAGCGCCCGAAGTCGTCGGCCTCCTTGCGTTGGAGGCTCGTGCCGGCGTGGGCGTTCGCTTGGGTGGCCGCGCCGAGCAGGTCGGCCGCGGACTGTCCGGACACCACGCGGTCGGCGACGGCGTCCGCGTGGGCCTCGTAGGCATCACCGGCCACGCCGACGCCACCGTACAGGTTGACGCCCTGGGCCTGCTGGACGACGTGGGTTGCCTCATGGGCGGCGGTGTGCAGATCGGGGGGCTCGGCGAACGCGACGTGGTTGCCGGCCGCGTAGGCGCTGGCGCCGATCGCTCTGGCGGCGTCGGTGGCGGCGCCGCCGACGTGGGCCTCGATGCGGCTCACGTCGTGCGCCTGGCCGAACGAGGCCGCGATCTGCGCCGCGAACGGCAGCGCCTGCGCCGGGCCGCTGATCCCGTGCGCCGCGTGGGCGTGGACCTCCGCGGGCGCGAGGTCGCCCCCCGCACCCCCGCGTCGCTGGATGGCGTCGCCGGCCTGCACGTCCGGAAGATACTCGAACGGGTCGAAGTCCGACATAGGTTGAGGGCGGCGCTGGACGTGGGTCACATCGGGCGGGGGCGCGGACGTCGCCGGTTGGCGCCGGGCTCGTAGCTGGCGGGTGGTAGGACCGGCCCCGGCGCGGCTGCTGCGCTGGGCTTGCGGCGCGTCGGGCTCGCCGGGACCTTCCCGCCGATCGCGGGGCTTCATCGAACCCGTCCCGCGTAACGTGGAAGCGTACGCCCGGCGAGGTGCCGGCTCAAGCTCGAACGTGTCGGGTTGGTCGGGTGGTTGCGTCTTGGCGTGGGCTCCATCGACCAGTGGATAGGCACACCACCGCCGGGCTGTCCAGGATGTGTTCATTTTCGGTGTCGAATCCCAGCGAACACGAGCGCCGCCAAGCTGCTGGAACTAATTAGGAATTGCCGATGAGCGCGCGGTAGCCGAAGTCGGAAATCCCGTGCAATTTCATGCACTAACACGTCCTTGTGTCCACGATTCGGTGAATCGACACGCAGAACGAACAGACCCAAGACATCGTCCACCCCTTCACCTATCACTTGGACATGCACGAATTGCCCGCACCGTGGGGCTCCCCTACCGCCAGGAGACGTGATGGGGCGGCCGGCGACGCCGAAGTCCACCCTGACCGATCCCCCGGCACCGGGGCTGTTGCCGGATGCCGACCCGGTCGTGGCGCTGTGGGTGCCCGGCCTGGGCGCAGAGATCTCGCTGCCCGAGCTGCCGTGGTTCGTGATGGGGCGAGGGGGTTGCGGCATTACTGCTCCCCGCACCTCGGTGTCGCGCCACGTCCGCGTGGGCGGACCCGCGACAGGCTCCGCGCGATGGATCTGGGATCGAAGAATGGCATCGAGGCCGGAAGGCGCGCGTGTCACGTCGACACCGCTGGAGCCCGGCCAGCCGGTCAAGCTCGGCCAGCTCAAGCTGTGGCCGCTGACCCGGAACCAGCGCGACGCCCGGCGCGTGCTCGCCTATGCGCTGGGCTACGGGGCCGACGCCGACGCGCTGATCATGGAGGCGCTGGGCGATGCGGCGATGGCGCGGTCGTTCTTGGTCGTCGGTGATGTGAGCCGCGACCCGCAGCACGTCGTCGAAGCGTTGATCGCCGCGTCGCCGCGTCGGATGGCCCGCCGGGTGGACGTGTCGGTGAAGTCGGTCGCCACCCGCGGTGAGACGGTGCGTGATGTCGCCGCCGGGCTGCGGCACGGGGTGGTCACCGTGCCGCTCGATGTGCTCGCCAAGGCAGGCGAGACGGTGAGCGGCGAATGGCAGCGGACGTTGGCGGACCCGCACTGGGACTTGATGGTGGTCTGGCACGGCGAGCTGAAGGTACCACGTGGCCCGCGATGCCGCGGATGTTGCACATCCCGACGGTGGCGGACCGCGTGCGGGCGAATGAACTCGCCCGCATGATCTCGCACCTGTTCACCGTCGCTGGGACGGGGTGGCGGGCCGACGACCTGGCCCGGGCGGGTTCTCACCCGCGCGCCAGACCGCCTACGCCTGGGACGGGAACCACGCCGAGCTGCGGCAGATGGTGGCCTATGCGGTCGAAGTCCTCGGCGGGGAGAGCCACGCGGGCGCCGCGCGCAACCTTGGGTTGCCCCGCGGCCGGCTGGCGCGGATGGCCTCGAAGTGGGGCCTGCGTTGACACCTCGTCGACGATGACGTGACGGCCGCGGGGCTGGCGTTCCCCGTGCGCGCCGCAACCGGAAACGCCGAGACGTGAGCCGCGCCCGTGGGGCGCCGCGGTCGAGGTGCGCCCTCGACCGGACGGGAGAGGACTGTCGAGATGAGGAAGCAGGCGACGACGTTGAATGCGAATGCCGCGCGGCTGGCGGTCATCCAGCTGGGGCGGGCGGACCTGGCCGGCGTGCTTGGCTACGCGGAGGGCCTGGGCCTGGTGGCAGCGGCGCTGGGCGTGTGGGGCGACCCCGCCACGATCGTGCGGCGGACGTGCCTGGCGATCGTCGACGGCACGACGCCGTGGAACCCCGATCGCATGGACCTGCCATCGCACCTGCGCGACCTGGTCTGGCGCGAGACGGAGCAGCGGATCCGCCGGTGCGCGGACGCGGTCGCCGGGCAGGTCTCGCGGGCGCAGCTGCGGCTCTCGGCGGTCCAGCTCGGCAGCCTCGACGGGGTAACGCGCGCCGCCCGGTGGGCCGCGTCGCGGCTGGCCGACGACCGACGCACCGACCCCTCGGTGCTGGAGCTGGCGGACCTGATGCTCGGCGAGCTGCACAACGAGCTGCACGCGATCATCCGCCGGGCTGAGGCGGACGCCGCGCTGGCCGGCGTCGCACGCAGCGGTCGCGGCGACGTCGACGCCCCCGAGGGCAACTAATACGGCCGCGACGCCGGCGACCTGGCGGCGGGACGACGGTGGCAGCTATGCCCCGGGCGCCTGGGCGCTGTCTCAATTCACGTTGGCACAGAGGGGGCCAGCGAGATGGGGGCGGTGCCGGGCGGCGCGGCGTGTGAAGAGATCGGGGCATGCGATGCGTTGTGATCTTCATCGTGGCCGCGAGCGCGGCGTGTAGCGGAGGCGGGATGCCGGATCCGGTGGCGGTGTGCGAGAACGACGCGCGGTTCGTGGGGCTGTGGGCGGTGGAGCAGCCAGTCACGCGCTGTACGAGGTGACGTATTACGATCTCGGCGCGGACGGCGTGGTGACGTGAGGCCGTCAGGCCGGAAGCTGTACCGGTCACCTGGCGCGGCATTGCGTGACGGGGTCGGTTGCGAGCTGCGTCCCGACGCGACGGGCCGTGTGTGCGGGCGAGGTGACGTGCGTGTTCGGCAGTCGGTGGTGGAGTCGAGGCAGCGACGTGCTGGTGATCGACGGTGTCTGTTCAGACGGCGTGGCGCGGGAGGTCGAGATCGGGCTGGCCGCAGATTCGTCGTCGGACGCGGACTGGAGCGGCGCCGGGGGAACGCTGCTGACGGTGGGCGGCGAGGAGGGGTGGTCGCACGACAACTGGGAGTGGAGCTTCCGCAAGTGTCGACCAGGGACGGGCCCGTCGGACTGTGTTCCCTGACGTGGGCGTCAGGGCGGCGCGTTGAGCCGCCGAGGGCTCGAGCGCCAGGCGCTCCGTCGAGAATACGGCTGGAGGAGCCAGCTCTGTTGCAGCGAGAAGGCCTGATCCGCGGTCAGTCCGGTGCCGCTCTCCATCAGGTTGTTGCGGCCCGGCGAGGTGTCGTCGAGAGGGTCGGGGTAGATCGCGCCCGACACGCCGACGTTCTGCACGTGCTGAAGGGCGAGGAAGTGGCACGTCTCGTGGGCGATGACGCGAGCGGTCTGCTGAGGTCGTCGACGAAGAAGGACCGGATGACGACGCCGTAGTAGTACCCACCCCGCACCGGCGGGCCGGGGGTGCCGAGGCTGAGGCCGCCGATGCCGGCCGGCAGGCTCTCGACGATGAACAGGTCGAGCGCGGGGCCGTCGACCATGTCCGCGACCAGGCCTGGCAGCATGGACGACATGCTGACAGGCGACTCCTGCGGCTCGGTCGACTGGGTGATGTTCTCGAGCGCGGTGCCTGTGAGTGTGACGACGCGATCGACCACGACGGTGATCCCGGCAGGCGCCATGAGCGCCTGGACCTCGTCGAGAAACGACGGCGGCTGCGCCACGTCGATGACGTCGAACACGACGATCGTTGAGTGCAGGGTGCGGGCGCCGTCGTCGGGCGCGAGCAGGACGCGCACCTGCACCGGCCCCGGGGTGTCGCTGGCGACGCGCAAGGTCGCGCGGCCCGCGGTGAGCGCCTGTCCCGGTCGATACGGGTACACCTGCGTGAACGTCCCCAGGCGGATCGACTGGTACAGGTTGCCGGGCATCTGCCCGATCTGCTCGACGTTGTACGACGACGCCATCGCCGGGCCCGGGTTCCCCGCCGGCAGCATGACCTGGTCGACGCCGTCGGGCGTACGCAGCGCGCCCAGCGCGTACAGCGCGTCGGCTGCGCCGGTCACGATCACGGTCGCCGAGCGGGTCGAGTCCGGGACCTCGAAGGCCACTTCCTCCGAGAGCCCGTCGGGCCCGACGGTGGCAGTCAGCGTGACGTCACGCGAGGGTGACGACGCATCGACGATGGGCGCGTCGTCGCCGCCACCGCATGCGCTGGCGACCACGGACAGGATCAGGATCACGTTCAGGCGAGCGAGCACGTAGGAGCGATATCACGATCTCCGAGGATCGCTGCGACGCAATGTGTGGTCGCGGGCGCCTCGAGGCCTGCGCGGGTGGCCGCGTCGACCGTCACGGCCGCGCCTTGAAGTCCTCGGAGCGGACGCCGTACCGCTTCAGCAGGCGGTGCAGGCTCTCGCGCTCCATGCCGGCCCGACGCGCCGCCTCGGTGACGTTCCCGCCCAGCTCTTGCATGAGCGCGATCAGGTACTCGCGCGAGGCGCGGTCGCGGGCGAGGTCGACGACCTCTCGATACAGCAACTGCGTCTCGGTGCCGCGGGTGATGCGCGGTCGCAGGACCGAGCTCACCTCGGCGGGGAACGCCTCGAGCTCGATGCGCGCGCCGTCGGTGACCGCGATCGCGCGCTCGATGGCGTTCTCCAGTTCGCGGACGTTGCCGGGCCACTCGTACTGCACCAGCGCCGACAGCGCGTCGGGCGTGAAGCCCTGCGGGGTCCCGGCGTGGCGGCGCGCGCCGTGGCGCTCGAGCAGCACCGCGGCCAGGGTCGGGATGTCTTCGCGGCGATCGCGCAGCGGCGGCAGCGACACGTGCAGGACGTTGAGTCGGTAGTAGAGATCTTCGCGGAACTGCCCGGCGGCCACCCGCGCCTTGAGGTCGACGTTGGTGGCCGCGATCAGGCGAATGTCGACGGTGCGCTCGGCGGCGCCGCCGACCCGGCGGACCTTGCGGTCCTGCAGCACGCGGTTGAGCTTGACCTGCATCGCCAGCGGCAGGTCGCCGATCTCGTCGAGCAACAGCGTCCCGCCGTCGGCCTCTTCGAACAGGCCGCGGTGCTCGGCGCTGGCGCCGGTGAAGCTGCCCTTGACGTGGCCGAACAGCTCGCTCTCGATGAGCGCCTCCGGGATGGCGCCGCAGTTCACGGCGACGAGCGGCGCTCCGCTGCGCGGACCCGAGGCGTGGATGGCGCGCGTCACGACCTCCTTGCCGGTGCCGCTCTCGCCGGTGATGAGGACCGTGGCGTCGGAGTTCGAGGCCCGCTGGACCAGGCTCAGCACCGGCGCCATGGCGGCGCTACGCGCCACCAGGTTGTCGATGCGCTGGATGCCGGCGAGGGCTCGCTTGAGGTCGCGCGCCTCGGCGCGCAGGCGGCGCCGCTCGAGCGCGCGCTCGACGATGAGCTGGGCCTCGTCGGGCTCGAACGGCTTGGCGAGGTAGTCGTAGGCGCCCTGACGGATGGCGTCGACCGCGGCCGGGACCGTGGCGAACGCGGTCATGAGGATCACCTCGACGTCGGGGTCGTGGGCGCGGGCCGCGCTCAGCACCTCGAGGCCATCGGCGCCCGGCATGCGGATGTCGCTGACGATGACGTCGAAGTCGCCGGCCACGATCAGCGCGAGCGCGCGCGCGCCGTCGCACGCGGTGGTGACGTCGAAGCGGTCGTCGGGCAGCAGGCGCCGGAACAGCTTGGTGAAGTTCTCTTTGTCGTCGACGACCAGGACGCGGGCGCGGCTCATGAGGCGGTCTCCGGTGTGCGGGCTGGAACCGTCAGGCGCGCGCTGGTGCCGCCGCCGGCTCGTGGGGCCAGGGTGATGTCGCCGCCGTGTGCGCGGGCGAGGCTGCGCGCGATCGCCAGGCCGAGGCCATGGCCGCGCGGGCGAGTGGTCACGAACGGCTCGAACACGCGAGCCCGCACCGAGGCTGGGATGCCCGGGCCGCGGTCGTCGATGTGCAGCGACACCTCGTCGCCGTCGACCGCCCACGACACGTCGACGGTCGGCTCGCTCGCCGCCGGGTCGCGCGCGGCCTCGATGGCGTTGCCGAGGAGGTTGAGGGCGATCTGGCGCAGCTTGGCCTCGTCGGCCGACAGGGGCGCGGCCGGGCCACCGCTGACCGTGACGCGGACGCCGTCGCTTTGACCGCTGTCGTCGAGGCGCGACACCGCCTCCGAGATGACCTCACCGAGCTCGACGGCGCCGACCTGGAGCTGAACCGGTCGGGCGAGATCGAGCAGGCCGGCGACGATGGCCTGACATTGCCGGGCCTCGTCCTCGATGATGTGCAGCTCCTCGCGGTCCGCCAGCGCCGCCTCCCGCCGGAGGAGGCGAAGGTAGCCGAGCATGACGCCGAGCGGGTTGTTGATCTCGTGAGCGACGCCGGAGGCGACCTGACCGATCGACGCCAGCCGGCTGGCCTCGAGCAGCTCGGTCTGTCGAGCGGCGAGATCCTCGGCCATGCGGTCGAACACCGCGCCCAGCTCGGCGAGCTCGTCATCGCCCGGCATCGCGATGCGGGCGGTGAGATCGCCGCGGCCGATGCGCTCGGCGCCGGCCCGCAGCGCCGCCACCGGTCGCGAGATCGATCGCATGAGGTAGAGACCCACGCCGAGCGCCGCCAGGATCGCCAGCGCGAAGCACCCCAGCACCGCGAGTCGCGCGCGCGAGCGGATGTCGGCGGCGCGGCGCTGGGCGGCGGCGCTCGACGCCTCCAGGGTCCGGTTCAGGTCATCGTTGAGCGCCACCACGCGCTCGACCGGCGCCACGGTCAGGTCGTGCAGCTCGCGCGCGCGGTCGCGCTCGTTCCGCTCGACCGCGGGCAAGACGACGTCGCGGAACGTCCGGTCGCTCTCGGCGATCAGCGTGGCGATCTCGGCGGCGCGCGGATCGCCGGCGGGGACCACGGCGCGAAGATGAACTGTGGCGCCGCGCGCGGCGACCGCGACCTCGTCGTAGTGCGACATGTGCGAGGCGTTCCACTCGAGGAGCGTGTGGGCCTGGTGGATGTACTGCTCGCGCGCCATCGCCGCCGCGTGATGCCCGGCGTGCTTGGCGTGGTCGAGGCGGGCGACCTCGCGCTCCGCGTCGCCGATGCGGTCGAGCGCGACGATCATGACCGCGAGCGCGAGCGCGAACAGCCCCAGCACGACCGCGAAGGCCATGACGATGCGCCGGGCCGTCGTGCGCCGCGGGGTCGTGGCCGGTTGCGTGCCCATGCCGTACCCTACTCGGTCACAGTGTAACCGGGTCGGTTACACGCCTGCAGTCGTAAGCGCGCGAATCTATGCGTCCTCGGTGGTTCACCGGTTGCATTGGTGCAGGACCCATGCGCACCTTCGTCGCCGCCACGTGCTTCTCGCTGCTCGCCGCGTGCACGCAGTCGTCTTCCTCTCCCTCGTACAAGCCAGCCGACAAGCCGGCCGACAAGCCAGCGGCCGCCGCCACGGCGGACAACGGCATCACGCGCGTCGCTGACGTCAGCCAGGTCTGCATGGTGACCAACCAGTACATGGGGTCGGCCCAGATCCCCGTCGAGGTCGACGGCAAGACGTACTTCGGCTGCTGCGAGATGTGCAAGGGACGCCTCGCCAACGAGCCCGCCACGCGCCAGGCGACCGACCCGGTCACCGGCGAGACGGTGGACAAGGCGAAGGCGGTGATCGCCAAGCAGGCCGATGGCAAGCTGCTGTACTTCGCGAGCGCCGACACCCTCGCGCGCTACCGTCCGTGACGCGCGTGGCCCGCGTCGACGGCTGACACCGGGCCGCGCTCGATCAGTGGCCGTGGTGGCCGTGGCCGCCGGACTCGAGGTGCAGTGGGATCTCCACCGCGCTCGTCTGGCCGCCGCGCTCGACGGTGATCGTGGCGACGGCGTGGCCGCCCTTGATGGGCGCGCCGGTGCCGGCCAGGTGATCGCCGCTCGGCGAGAGCGCCACCGCGGCGTAGCCCTTCTGCGAGGTCGCGAGCGAGACCTTGGCCTCGGCCGGGGCCACCGGCGCGCGGTTGTCGTCGAACAGCCAGACCTTGAATGACCCCGACGCGTCGGCGAGCAGCTCGAGGTGTCCGCTCGGGAGCGTGGCGACCAGGCCGCCGTTCCTCGCCGCGATCGGCATCTTGCCCGTGAGCACGTACTCGATGGGCAGCTCGACGTCGTAGAGCGTCGCCCCGGCCTTGGTGTACGTCAGCTTCACCTTGGCGCCCGTCGTCGGGACCGGCTTGCCGGCCGCGACCCAGTGCGTGTCGTCGGGCGCGCGGGTCATGGCGACCAGCTCGGGCGCGGTCCCTGCCTGCGTGACGGTCAGGGTCACGGTGTCGAAGGTGGACGCGGGGAGCACCGTGCGGGCCCCGTCGCTGACGTAGACGCGGTGCGCGCCCGCGGTGGGATCGAGCACCAGCTCGGCGTGGTGGTCGTGACCGTCCATCAACACCATGCCGCCGTGCGAAGGGTCGTGGCTGCCGTGGCCCTTGCTCGGCGCGGCGGCGGTCGGCGCGGTCCCTCCGTGATCGGCGTGCGCGCCCCCTCCGTGATCGGCGTGCGCGGTCCCTCCGTGGTCGGCGTGCGCGCTCCCCGCGTGGTCGGCGTGGCCACTCCCTGCGGAGGCAGCGTGATGGTCGTTGGCGGACTTCTTGCCGCACGCGGCAGCGAGGACGCTGATGGCGAGGGCGGCGGCGATGCGTGTCGTGGCTCGGCTCATACACCGCCGTGTTGCAAGCCCCCAGCCATCGGGGGACTGCCGCGAATCGCCCAGCGGGCCGCGCGGCTGTGACGGGCGCAGTCACCTGTAACCGAGTCCGTCACAGGGGAGCGCCTCCTGGCCTCCGTTCGGCGGGGCCAGGGCTGGCTCGGGGATTGCTGTGCACGGGGCCATGCGTCTCGTTGCCCTCATCGCACCTCTGCTTTTCGGTCTCGCCGCGTGCGGCGGATCTTCCCCGGCGCCGGCCAAGCCGGCGGCGCACCACGCCGAGCCGACGGGTGACTCGTCGTGCCCGGTCTCGGTGCCTGGCACGTCGGTGACCGTCGAGGACACCGCGACCGGGGCGGCCCTGGTGTTCGTCACGACCGGCGACGCGGCAGAGGTCGCTCGTCGTGTCACCGCGCTCGCCGACATGCACAACGAGGAGCACGGCAAGATGGGCCCGCTGCCGACGGGCACCGAGACGGCTGCGCACGACCACTCCAGTCACGGTGGGCACGGCGGTCATGCCGGTCACGGTGGCGGAGGCATGGCGGGCGGCGCGCACGCGGGCCACGCCGGCGGTATGATCGGCGTCCACTCGAAAGCAGAGGCCTCGACGATCGACGGCGGCGCGCGCCTCACGTTCGTGGTGTCCGCGGCCGACGTGGGCAAGATCCAGAGCGAGCTGCGCATGCACGCCGAGCACATGGCGTCCGGCTCGTGCAAGATGGACGCGCCGGCCGTCGCGACGCCCCCCGTCGAGGCGCCCCCCGTTGGGACGCACGTCGAGCACGTCGAGCCGGCGCTGCCGGATCCGGCGCAGGTGAAAGCCGACCTCCTCGCCGCAGAGGCCGCCGCGTTCGAGAAGGCCAAGCCGGTGTTCGATGCGTCGTGCTCGAGCTGCCACGCCAAGGGCGGGCGCGGCGCCAAGGCCAAGACCCTGGGTCACTTCGACATGACGACGTATCCGTTCGGTGGCCACCACGCCGACAAGATCACCGAGACCATCCGCAAGTCGCTGGCGATCGGCGGGGGGAAGGCGACGATGCCCCGGAACAAGCCCGGTTCGCTCACCGCCGACCAGCTCGCGGCGGTGGCCGCCTGGGCCGACGCCTACGACGCGGCGAGCGCCGGTGGCGCGCACGAGGGTCAGCCGGGCCACGACGAGCATCACGGTCACGGTGGGCACAAGCACTGAGTGATGCGCGACGTCGCGCTCGCCACGGGCATCGCGATGCCCGCGACAGTGACCTTCGCGTCGCTGTTCCTGATCGTGGGCTTCGCCGCGACGATCTTGATGTACCACCTGTGGGGGTATCCGTTCGACAAGGCCACCCGCACCAGCAGCGCGCCACGGTGGGCCATGTGGCTGCACCGCGGCCTCGGGTACCTCTTCATCGCGCTGTACCTGTCGATGATGTGGCGCATGGTGCCGCGGCTGTGGACGTACCAGGTCGAGTTCCCGGCCAGGACCGTCGTCCACATCGTGCTCGGCGTGACGGTGGGCTTCCTGCTGCTGCTGAAGGTGCTGATCGCGCGGTTCTTCCGCCACTTCGAGGAGTGGATGCCGTACCTCGGCACGGCGATGCTGCTCTCGACGGTGCTGATGCTGGTGCTGTCACTGCCGCCCTTCTTTCGCGAGCACGCGCTCGCGCACGACGCCGGGCGGAGACCCGTTCAGCGCCGCCAGCCGCGAGCGGGTTTCCAGGTTGCTTCCCGACGCCGAGCTGCCGGACGGCGTCGACCTCGTCGCGATGGCGCAGGAGGACTCGCTCCGTCGAGGGCGCGACGTGCTCATCGAGGAGTGCACGCGATGTCACGACCTGCGGAGGATCCTCGAGCGGCCGCGCACGCCCAGCGACTGGTGGGCGACCGTCGAGCGCATGGGAGAGAAGCCATCGCTGTTCGCGCCGCTGCGCGGGCGAGATCTGCTGGCGGCGACCGCGTATCTGATCGCGATCACGCCCGACCTGCAACGCTCGGCCAAGCTGAGGCGAGCGTCCGAGCTCGAGCGCCGCGAGGTAGAGGCCGAGCTGGTTCCGGCCGCGGGTGACGACGCATCGGGAGATGCGGACGCGGTCGATGCTGGCGTCGCGGATGCTGGCGTCGCGGATGCTGGCGTCGCGGATGCTGGCGCGTCGGTCGCGTCGACCGCGCCCCAGCCCGATCCTCGACGAGCCAAGGCGGCCTACCAGCGTCGCTGCACGGGATGTCACGAGCTGTCCGAGGTCTCGCAGAGCCCGCCGCGCAGCCGCGCCGCGGTGCGATCACTGGTGCGCCGGATGGTGGACAACGGGATGGAGGCGTCGCGCAGCGAGCTGACGCTGATCACCTGGTGGCTGGAGCGCGAGTACGTACGATGACGCGGGCCGCGGTGGAGGGTGTCGAATCTTCACCACCACGGCGCGGCAACCGGTCGGGATGATGTGCCTCCTCGTCGGGCGTGGAGGTTGCTAGGGTCCAGGGGCCCGCCTTGACCCTCTCCGGGGTGGGTGTTACGAGTCGTCGTCGTCAGGAGTCTGCCATGTCGATCAAGCGTGTCCTCATCCCTGCCGCCGGTCGCGGCGCCCGCCTCGACCGCCCCGGCATGCCCAAGCCGCTGGTGTGGGTCGCCGGCCTGCCGATGATCGTGCGGACTCTGGTCCAGTGCGAGGAGGCCGGCGTCGAGGAGGCCGTGGTCGTGGTCGGCTACGAGGCCCCCATGCTGGTCAAGGCGCTGACCCACCACCCGCGCCTGACCAAGCTCAAGGTCCGCTGCGTCGAGGCGCCGCGCTGGCAGGACGAGGGGCTGGTGTCGTCGCTCTTGGCCGCGCGCAGCGTGCTGGGGAACGAGCGCTTCGTCATCGCCATGGCCGACCACGTGTTCGACGGCAAGCTGATCGAGCGGGCGGTCAACGTGACGCCGGGCGACGGCGAGATCGTGGCGCTGGTCGACGGCGACCTGGCCAACGTCTACGACGCCGAGGCCGCGGTGAAGGTGAAGTCCGCCGGCGGCGTCATCGCCCAGATGGGCTGGCAGGTGCCGGGCTTCGACGCGGTCGACTGCGGCCTGTTCGCGGTGGGCCCGGCGGCGTGGGCCGCGTTCGCCGAGGCCTACCAGGCCAACCCCAAGGCCAACATCTTCGACGCGGTCAACCGGCTAGCGCCCCAGGGCCTGGCCCGGGCCATCGGCGTCGACGGGCTGATGTGGGACGACGTCGACACCCCGGCGGCGCTCATCCGCACCGAGATGCGGCACCGCAAGCTGCGCCGCGAGCAGAACATCCGCCCGGTGACACCACCGGCCGGCAGCGTGCCGGGGCAGGTCTACGCCTTCCAGACCGGCGCGCCGGCCACCACCGAGGTCGTGGTCGGGCGCGGCATCGCCACCGATCCGGCGCGTCTCGACCTGGGCATCCCGGCCAAGAGCGCGTCGTCGCCGATCTTCGTGTTCACCGACACCACCGTGAACCGGCTGTACGGCGACGTGTTCGTCGGCGCGCTCGAGGCCCAAGGCTACCTGGTCCACCGCATCGTCATGGAGGACGGCGAGGTCTCGAAGACCATCACCAACTACGCCCGGCTGGTCGACCACGTGCTCGAGCTGGGCATCGACGAGCGCAGCGTGCTGGTGTCCCTGGGCGGCGGCGCGGTGTGCAACGTGTGCGGCTTCGTCGCCTCGACCCTGTACCGCGGCATCGGCCTCATCCACGTGCCGACGACGCTGATGGCTCAGTGCGACGCCGCCATCAGCCACAAGCAGGCGCTCAACGGCGCCCGCGGCAAGAACCTGATCGGCGCGTACTACCCGCCGATCCGGGTGGTGGTCGACGTGAACTTCCTGGCCACCCTCGAGGACTGGCTCATCCCCGACGGCCTGGCCGAGGTGGTCAAGCACGCGCTGGGGCAGGACCCGGCCTACCTCGACGAGCTGCTGGCCTACGACGGCGACCAGCGCGACCCCGACTTCCTCGAGCGGGTGGTCAAGCGCAACATCGAGCTCAAGTGCGAGCTGATGGCGGTCGATCCCAAGGAGCACGCCGCCGGCATGGTGCTGCAGTACGGCCACAACGTCGGCCACGCGGTCGAGTACCTGAGCGGCTACGAGCTGTCGCACGGCGAGGCGGTGGCCATCGGCATGATGGTGGCGGCCCGGGTGGCGCGGCTCCTGGGCGGCTGCGACGACGCCATGGTCGAGGCCCACGCGCGGGTCATCGCCAAGTACAAGCTGCCGACGACGATCCCGGCCGGCATGCGCATCCCCGACATCCTCGACGCGCTCCGCTACGACAAGAAGTACCTGACCGAGGGCGTGCGCATGGCGCTGGTGGCGAAGCCGGGCGCGCTGTGGGAGGTCGGCGGCGACTACGCGATCCCGGTGCCCGACGACGTGCTGGTGCCGGCGCTCGAGGCGACGATGGAGCGCGCGTGAGGCTGGCGGTCGTCACCGGCGCGACCAGCGGCATCGGGCTGGCGACGGTCGAGCGGCTCCTGGCCCGGGGCGACCAGGTGGTGGCGGTGGCGCGGTCGGCCGAGCCGCTGGCGGCGCTGGCGGCACAGCACGGCGACCGGGTGCGGCCGCTCGCGGTGGACGTCGGCGATCACGCGGCGCTGCGCGCGGCGCTGGCGGCGCTGCCGCCGGTGCACACGCTGGTGCTGTCGGCCGGGGTCTGCGCCCAGGCCCGCCTCGACGAGGAGGACGACGACGCCACCTGGTGGCACACGCTCGACGTCAACCTGCACGGCAGCTACTTCGCGATGAAGGCGGTGGCCCCGACCATGCCCGACGGCGGCCGCATCGTGGCGGTGTCGTCGGGGCTGGGCAAGCTGGGGCGGCCCGGCTACGCGGCGTACTGCGCGTCGAAGCACGCGCTCCTGGGCATCGTGAAGTGCGTGTCCAAGGAGCTGGCGCCGCGCGGCATCACCGTCAACGCGGTGTGCCCGGGTTGGGTCGACACGCCGATGGCCCGCGGCGACGTGGTCAAGACCGCGGCCGAGCGCGGCCTGCCCCAGGCCCAGGTCGAGGCGGCCATCTACGCCGGCATCCCGATCGGCCGGATGGTGTCGGCCGACGAGTGCGCGGCGCTGATCACCTGGCTGGCCTCGCCCGACGCGGCGGCGGTCACCGGCGAGGCCTACAACATCTCGGGCGGCGAGTTCTTCGCGTGAGCGCGACCCAGATCGTCATCGTCGGCCACGTCACCCACGACCGCTACGGCGACGACCTGGTGGCCGGCGGGTGCGCGTTCTACGGTGCCCACACCCAGCGGGCCCTGGGCGCCGACGTCCACCTGGTGACCGCGGTGGGCGACGACTTCGCGTGCGATGCCGCGCTGGCCGGGCTCACCGTCGACGTCACCCGGGGCGGCGCCACCACGCTGTTCACCAACCTCTACCCGGCCGGCGGGCTGCGGGTGCAGCGCATCGAGGCCATGGCCCCGCCGGTGGCGCCGCCGGCGGTGGTGCCGCCCGGCGCGCTGGTCCACCTGGCGCCGGTGATGCAGGAGCTCGACCTGGCGGCGTGGCTCGACGCCTGCGCCGGCCGGCCGGTGGCCATCGCCATCCAGGGCTGGATCAAGGACCGCGGCCCGGCCGAGACCGTGGTGCAGACGCCGTGGGACGTCGACGGCGCGCTCTTGTCCCGGGTGGCGTTCGCGGCGTGCGGCGAGGAGGATCTGGTGGGGCAGGGCGACCTGCTCGACCGGCTGTGCCGCCACGTCCCGGTGGTGGCGTTCACCCACGGCAAGCGTGGGTGCGACGTGATCGTCGCCGGGGCGACCACCAAGGTCGGCGTCTACCCCGACGCGGTGGAGGTCGATCCCACCGGGGCCGGCGACACCTTCGCGGCCGGCTTCTTCCTGGGCCTGGCCCAGGGCCGGTCGCCAGTCGACGCCGCCAAGCTGGGCGCGGCGGCCGCCTCGATCGTCGTCGAGGGCCGCGGCGGCGAGACCCTGAGCCGGGTCGGCGAGGCCCACGCCCGGGCCGCGCTGATCCGTTAGCTGGCGGTCCGCTCGCCGGCTGGCGCGGGGGGCGGCTCGGTCGGCGCGGGCGACGAGCCCAGCAGCCAGCGCGTGGCGCGCTTGACGTCCTCGATGATGAGGTACAGCGCCGGCACGCTGAACAGCGTCGTGAACGTGCAGTACAGCACGCCGAACGACAGCGACAGCGCCATCGGGATCAGGAACCGGGCCTGGAGCGAGGTCTCGAACACCATCGGCATCAGGCCGCCGAAGGTGGTCAACGAGGTCAGCAAGATCGGCCGGAACCGCTGGCCGCCGGCCCGGACGCAGGCGGCGTACGGCTCGTCGCCGTCGCGGCGGAACTCGTTGATGGCGTCGACGAACACCAGCGAGTCGTTCACCGCCACGCCGGCCAGCGCCACCATGCCCATGATCGACATCAGGCTGAGGTCGTAGCCGAACGCCAGGTGACCCAGGAACGCGCCGACGAAGCCGAACGGGATGGCGGTGGCGACGATGAGTGGCTGCACGTAGCTGCGGAACACCACCGCCAGCAGCGCCAGCATCGCGAGGAACGCCAGCAGCGCGTTGCGGCCCAGCGACGCGAAGATCTCGGCCTGGTCCTTCTGGGTGCCGCCCGGCGACCAGCGCAGGCCGGGGTAGCGCTCCATCAGCTCCGGCAGCACGTCGGTGGTCAGCTTCCCGAACACGTCGGCGGCGTTGCCCACCGCGTTGTCGACGTCGGCGGTGACGGTCAGCGTGCGCCGGCCGTCGATGCGCTCGATCTGGGTGTACGAGCTGCCGCGCGCGATGGCGGCGGCCTCGCCCAGCGGCAGCTCTCCTCCGCGCGGGGTGCGCACCATCAGCTGCTCGATGTTCCACTCGGAGCTGCGCTCGTCGCGGGGCAGCCGAGCGATGACCTTGACCTCGTCGCGCTTGCGCTGGAAGCGGGTGACCTCGGCGCCGTAGAAGGCGCTGCGGACCTGGCGCGCCAGGTCGACCTCGGTCAGGCCCAGGGCCCGGCCCGCCGGCTCGAGTGACAGGTCGAGCTGCGGCTTGCCCTCGGCGACGCCGTCGTTGACGTCGTGGACCCCGGCGTAGCCGGCCATGGCCTGGCCCAGCGCGGCGGCCGCGGCCTCGAGTTGGGCGGCGTTGGGGTGGGTTAGCTCGACCGCCAGCGCGGCCCCGCCGGGCCCGCCGGTCTCGTAGGTGACGGTCATCTTGTCGATGCCGGGCACGTCGGCCATCTGCTCGCGCCACTGGCGCGCGAAGGCCGACGCGGTGATCGACCGCTGGTCGATGGGCACCATGTAGACGCCGGCCTCGACCAGGTGGCTGCCGGTCGAGCCACCGTCGCGGCCACCTGGGCCGCCGCCGCTCATCCCGGCCCACCCGGTCACCGACAACAGGCCGCGCTTGATCCGCGGGCCCCCGTTGGCGGCGATGATAGCGTTGGCGGCGGTGATCATGCGGGCCTCGACTTCGCGGGTGCGCTCGATCGCGGTGCCGAACGGCATCTCGATCTTCATGAACACGATGTCGCTCTCGATCTTGGGCATGAAGGTGAACTTCAGGTGGCCGCCCGCCGGCAGGCCGCAGGTGGCCACCAGCGTCGCGAAGCAGATGATCACCGTCAGGTAGCGGCGCTCGAGGGCGCGGGCCAGGAACGGCACGTAGGCGCGCTCGATGAAGCGCTCGACCAGGCGGCTGAAGCGCTGCTGGACCCGGTGGATGACGCCGAGCGGACCCCAGGTCGACGGCCGCGAGTGCGCCAGGTGAGCGGGCAGCACGATCAGCGACTCGACCAGCGAGATCACCAGCACGGTGATGACCACCACCGGGATCTGGTAGAAGAACTTGCCGGACGGGCCCGGCACCAGCAGGAGCGGGACGTAGAAGATGATCGTGGTGGCGATGGCGAAGACCACCGGCACGGCGACCTCCTTGACCCCGAAGATCGCGGCGTCGAGGAGGCCCAGGCCCTCCTGGCGCTTGCTGTACACCGCCTCGCCGACGACGATGGCGTCGTCGACCACCATCCCCAGCACCAGGATGTAGGCGAACAGCGAGATCATGTTGATCGACACGCCGTAGCTGGGCAGGAACAACATCGAGCCCAGGAACGACACCGGGATGCCCAGGGTCACCCAGAACGCCAGCTTCACCTCGAGGAACAACCCGAGGATGAGCAGCACCAGGACCAGGCCCATCAGGGCGTTACGGGTGAGCAGGCTGATGCGCTGCGAGTACAGCTCCGACGCGTCGAACCACGTCGCCAGCGACATCCCCGGCGGCAGCTGCTTGGTCTTGGCGTAGCCCTTGACCGCCGCGGCGATGTCGTTCGGTGTCTGGTTGCCGACCCGGAACACCTTGATCATGACCGCGGGCTGGCCGTCGAAGGTGGCGCGGACGTCGTCCTCGGAGAAGCCGTCGGTGACGGTGGCGATGTCGCCCAGCCGGACCCGCGCCCCGTCGGGGCTGCTGATGACGGTGACGTCCTCGAACTGGCGGCCGGTGGTGAGCTGCGACGAGGTCCGCACCAGCACCTCGCCGGCCGGGGTCTTGAGGGCGCCGGCCGGCAGCTTGATCGACGAGGCGCGGGCGATGGCCGCGATCTGCTCGAGGGTGAGGCCGTAGCGGCGCAGCTCGTCCTGGGACGCCTCGATGCTGATCTCGAGCGGGCGGACCGCGTCGAGGCTGACCGCGGTGATGCCAGGCAGGGCCAGCAGGTCCTCGCGCACTTCGTCGGCGTAGCGGCGCAGCGTCGCCTCGGGCTGGTCGCCGTGGAGCATCAGCGAGATCACCTCGAACCGCGTCGACGGCCGGAAGATGACCGGGCGCTCGGCGTTCTCGGGCAGGGTGGTGATGCGATCGACCGCGCTCTTCACGTCGGCCAACGCCTGCTCGGCGTTGGAGCCCAGGCGCAGCTCGGCGATGACCACGGCGAAGCCCTCCATCGAGGTCGACCGCACGGTCTTGACCGCGTCGACCGCGCGGACCTGCTCCTCCACCACCAGCGTGACGCCCTCCTCGACCTCGGCCGGGCTGGCGCCGGGGTAGGGCACGTTGACGATGACGAAGTCCATCTGGACCTCGGGGAAGACCTCCTTTTTCACCGAGCAGCTCATCATCGCGCCGCCGATGACCAGCAGGATGATGATCACGTTGGCGGCGACCGAGTTGCGCGCGAACCACGCGAGCGGCCCGCCGGTCGAGCCACCGCGGGGGCGGCGCGGCGCGGACGGCGTCGGCATCGATGGCATCACGGGTGCGCTCCGGCGGGCGCGGCGTCGGCGGGCCTGGCATCGGCGGGGTCGGGGGCGCCTTGCCGCCGCAGCTTCATGCCGGCGACCGCGCCCGGCACCGGCGACAGCACGACGTGATCGCCGGGGGCCAGCCCGGCGCCGACCAGCACGCTGTCGGCGCGGCGCCACAGGATGTCGAGCTGCTTCATCTCCAGGTGGCCGTCGGCGTCGACGTAGACGGTGTCGCCGCCGTGGAGCGCCGCGCGCGGGACCGCGATCACGTCGGTCAGCTCGCCGCCCTCGATCTCGACCTCGACGTAGGCGCCGACCAGGAGCGGCAGCCGATCGGCCTGGGCGTCGGTCGCGGCGGCGGTGGTGAGCCCGAGACCCAGCGGATCGTCGACGGAGATCAGCACCCGGGCCATGCGGCCGGCGGGATCCAGATCTCCCATCAGCCGGACCACCTGCCCCGTGCGTTCGATCGGCGCGCCCATCGTGCGCTGGCGGATCTTCACGACCGAGCCGGCGGTGGCGCCGCGCAGGCCGGGGACCTGGATCCAGCGCAGGCGGTCGACCGGGATCAGCGCCTGCACCCAGAACTCGTCGGTGCCGACCAGCGTGGCCAGCGGCTGGCCCGGCGTCACCAGCTGGCCGATGTCGACCGAGCGCTGCTGCACCAGCGCGTTCCACGGCACCGACACGCCGGTCTTGCCGACCGCGAGCCGGGCCCGCTGCAGGCCGCTCTCGGCGGCCTTGACGGCCACCTCTGCCGAGCGCATCTGCGGCTCGCGCAGGGCCAGGTTCCCGCCGGTCGCGGCCGGCTCGTCGGCAGGCGTGCCGGGTACACCGCCGCTGGCCCCCAGCAGCTCCCACTCGCGCTGCGCGATCTTCTTGCGGCCGCGCTCGAGCTCGAGCTCGGTGCGCGCGCGGTCGACCGCAGCGAACTGCTGCTCGACCGCCAACCGGTAGTCGCGGGCGTCGATGCGGAACAGCGGCTTGCCGGCGGCGATGCGCCCGCCGGGCACCAGCTCCTTGGCCATCCACACCACCCGGCCGCCGACCTCGGCCGACAGGGCGACGCTGCGGGCCGGCACCACGGTGCCGCTGGCGCTGATGTGGACTGGCTCGCGCGTGATGGTGGCCGCCGCGGTCTCGACCAGGACGCCGCGGTCGACCCGGGGCTGCTGGGGCGGCGCCTTGCGCATCTGCTTCAGGCCGTTGAACACCGCGAAGCCTGCCAGCAAGACGGCGAGGCCGACGACGGCGCGGACGATGGTGCGGGTGGTGGTGGTGGCCATGTCAGTTCCTCGTCGCCCGACCGGGGACGGTCAGCGTCTGGGTCCAGGTCCCGCCGAGGGCGCGGTAGAGGCGGAGCCGCGCCGACAGCTGGGTCCGCTGTTGTTGCAGCTCGGCGAGCTGGAGCGTCTGCTGCGCCGCCAGCGCGTTGAGGACCTGCAGGTAGTCGATCAGGCCCTCGGCGTAGAAGGCCCGGGCGTCGTCGAGCGCGGCCTGGGCCAGCGCCCGGCGCTCGCGGGTGGTGGCCAGCTCGACCGCGCGGTTGCGCTCGTCGGTGAGCGCGCCGTCGACCTCGGCCATCGCCGCCACCAGGACCTGGGCCAGGCCCAGCAGGCGCTCGTCGACGACGTCGCGGGTGCGCTCGACCTCGGCGGCGCGGCGGCCGCCGTCGAACACCGACTGCGCGACCTGGGCGAAGACGCTGAACACGCCGCCGTCGAACAGCTTGGTGATCGACGACGCGCTCAGACCGACGCTGCCGCCCAGGCGCAGCGCCGGGAAGCGGTCGGCCAGGGCCACGCCGACGCGGTGGTCGGCGGCCTCGGCCCGGCGCCGCGCGGCGCGGACGTCGGGCCCGCGCCGCAGCAGGTCGGCGGGCACGCCCAGGGCCGGCGTCGCCGGCAGCGTCGGCAGCTGGGCCGGGGCTCGCTCGATCCAGCCGGGGTCGCCCGGCGCCACGCCGCGCAGGACCGCGAGCCGCGTGCCGGCGGCGCGCAGCGCGCCTTCGGCCTGCTCGACCGCGGCGCGGTTGGCCAGCACCTGCTGGCGTTGCTGGTAGACGTCGAGCGCGGTGGCGGTGCCGGTGCGGAAGCGCAGCTCGGTCAGCTCGAGGAAGGTGGCGTTGATGCGGCCCTGGTCGGCCAGGATGGCCAGCTGTGCCTTGACCGCGACCACGTCGAACCACGCCTCGGCCACCTCGCCGACCACCGAGGTGGCGATGGCCTCGGCGTCGTCGCGCACCGCCAGCGCGTCGAGCGCGGCCGCGGCCCGGGTGCTGCCGAGCCGGCGCCACAGGTCGACCTCGTAGCCGGCCGCCGCCGAGAGCTGGAACGAGTTCACCGTCGGCGTGAGCACCACGCCCTCCATGATCTCGAACCGCTGGCGGGTGCGCGCGGCCTGGCCGGTCACGTCGAGCTGCGGCCACCGGGTGGCGTCGGCCTGGCGGACCAGGGCACGGGCCTGCCGGACCCGGGCCCACGCCGCCCGCAGCGGCAGGTTGCCGGCCAGCACCTCGTCGACCAGCTGGTCGAGGCCCGGGTCGCCCAGCGCTTGCCACCACCGCTCGGGCAGCGCCGCGCCGGCGGCGGTGGCGCCCTGCCACTGATCGGGCACCGCCATCGGTGGCAGCGGGTCGTGGACGACCTCGTGCAGGCGGCAGCCGGCCGAGGCGATGAGGGCGGCCACGACGAGCGTGCGCCGCCGCGGACCGGATGGCGGGTGGGGCATGGCGGAATCGTTTGTGTACCGGGGATTCGGCCCCGGCGCTACGGCTCCGGCCGCCCGCCGTCGGCGGCGGCCCGCCCCCTCGCCGCCGCGTCAGCGCGCGCTGTCGACCAAGATCTGCGCCGCCTCGGCCAGCCACGGATCGCGGGCCAGGCCGTCGCGCCAAGTGGTCATGCGATCGTCGGTGCGCTCGCCCGGCTTGGGCTCGGGCGGCGGATCCAGCAGCGACACCGTCACCAGCGGCGTGGCCGCGGCGACGTCGGGCATGACGTCGTCGAGCGCGGCCTTGCGGGCGGCGCGGTAGGCCTCCCACGCGGTGCGCGCCAGCGGCACGGCGGTGTCGTCCTTGCGCGCCTTGAGCACGGCCACCGCCGCGGTGACCTTGGCGAACAGCGGCTGTTTGGCGACCCGGGCCGCGCTGCGGGCGGCCAGGTCGGCCGCGGTCCAGGTCACCGCCCAGTCGTCGTGGGGCGCCGGCTGGATGTGCGAGGCGGCGATGGCGTGGGGCAGCGAGCGCTCGCTGGTGTCGACGTAGGCGTTGGGGTCGGGCAGCGTCACGTCGGGGCTGACGCCGTCGAGCTGGGTCGAGTCGCCGTCGACCCGGTAGAACTGTTGCACGGTGAGCTTGAGCGAGCCGAGCTGGAGCCGGCCGCCGGTGTCGCGGTCGAGGTTGATGAGCGACTGCACGGTGCCCTTGCCGTGGGTGGGGCTGGTGCCGACGATCACCGCGCGGCGGTAGTCCTGCAGCGCGCCGGCCACGATCTCCGACGCCGACGCGCTGAAGCGATCGATCATCACTACCAGCGGTCGATCCGACGCGACGCCCTTGGTGGTGTCGGCCAGGACCTCGCGGTCGCCGGTTCCGTCGACCACCTGCACCACCGGGCCGTGGTCGATGAACAGGCCGGTCAGGTCGACCGCGTCGTCGAGCAGGCCGCCGCCGTTGCCGCGCAGGTCGAGGATGATGCCGGCGACCCCCTGCTGGCCCAGGCGGGCCACCAGCGCGGCGACGTCGGTGGCGGCGTCGCGGCCGTTGCCGCCGTAGAAGCTCGGCAGGTAGATGTAGCCGAGCTTGGGCAGGCCCTTGCCGGTGACGATGGCGCCGCGGGCGTACGACGCCTCGAGCACCACCACGTCGCGCACGATCTCGACCTGTTGCTCGTCGCCGGTGGCCTTGCGCACCTTGAGCCCGACCGCGGTGCCCTTGGGGCCGCGGATCATCTTGACCACGTCGTCGATGTTCATGTCGGCGATGTCGACGGCGTCGGCCCCCGGCGGGGTGACGGCGAGGATGAGGTCGCCGGCGGTGAGCTGGCCCTGGCGCCAGGCCGCGCCGCCGGGCACCAGCTCCGACACCTCGACGTAGTGGTCCTGCTCGCGCAGCACCGCGCCGATGCCCTCGAGCTGGCCGGTCATGGCGATGTCGAAGTTGGCCTTGTCCGACGGTGGCAGGTAGTCGGTGTGGGGGTCGTAGATGCTGGCCACCGCGTTGAGCAGGGTGGCGTCGGCGTCGATGGGCCGGGCGGTCTTGAGCCGCGCGAACCGGCCGGCGTAGGCGGTGGCCATGGCGGCGCGGGCCTTGGCCTCGCGCTCGGCGAACGGCGCCGTGGGCGGTGGCGCCGGCGCCTTGGCCGGCTTGGCGCCCTTGCGGGGCTTGGCGCCCGGGGGCGGCTTGGCGCCCTTGGGCGGCGTCACCGTCGAGCTGGCCTTGGCCGGCGCCGCGGTCCGCTCCAGCACCTCGAGCTCGAGCCGCTGACGCCAGCGCTCGCGCAGCTCGGCGTCGGTGGTGGCCGGGGCCAGCTTGGCGTCGTCGAGCTCGACGGTCTCGGCGTCGTCGTGATTCATCGGCGCCGCCAGTAGCTCGGCCACCATCGGCTCGATCACCGCCACCCGGGCCGCGAACCGCGCCGAGCCCTCGCGCGCCAGCGCCAGCGAGCCGGCGCGCAGCTCGTCGTCGAGGCGGTCGCGGTGCGGGCGCAGCGCCTCGCGATCGGCCGCCAGCAGGAACATCTTGTCGGGGTCGAGCCGGTCCAGGTACTGGTCGAAGGCCGCGGCGCCGAGCTGGTCGTCGAGCGCGCGCTGCAGGAGGTGGTCGTGCTCGAGGCGCTTGACCACCGCGTGGGCCAGCGCGGCGTCGCGGGCGTCATCGGCCGACATCGGCGCGCTGGGCGTCGCGGCCGCGGGCGAGGCCGGCGCGACCGCTCCGCCGACGGTGGTCGCCGGCGGATCGGCGGGCCGCTTGCCCGAGCACGCGATGGTCACAGCGAAGATGGCGCACAGCACACGCAGACGACGCATGGCCCAAAGCTAGCTCGCCCGGGGCCAGGACGCGAGCCGCCGGTCGGCCCGCCGCTGCGGTATCATCGCGGCGATGGCCGGACGCGTGGGGCGGTACCTGCTCGGCGACCTGCTCGGGGCGGGGAGCTTCGGCGACGTGTTCGAGGCATACGACGAGCGCGGCGGCCGGGTCGCGCTGAAGCAGCTCAAGCGCGCGTCGCCGCTGGCGCTGGCGCGGTTCAAGCGCGAGTTCCGGGCGTTGCGCGATCTGCGCCACCCCAACCTGATCGCGCTCGACGAGCTGGGCGTCGATGATGGGGTGTGGTTCTTCACCATGGAGGCGGTCGACGGCGTCGACGTGACCGCGTGGCTGGGCGGCAGCGCGCGCACCCGCGCCACCGTCACCACGGGCGATGACGCCGCCCGGACCGCCGCCGCGCCCGCGACCATCGCGCCGGCGCGGCTGGCCGCGGTGCTGCGGCAGCTGGCCGACGTGCTCGAGCTGCTCCACGGCGCGGGCCGGCTCCACTGCGATCTCAAGCCGGCCAACGTGCTGGTCGACGCCGCCGGCGTGGTCCGGGTGTGCGACTTCGGCCTGGTGGCCGACCGCGGCGAGCGCTCGACCGAGGGGACGCCGTGGTTCATGGCGCCCGAGCAGGTCGAGGGCGAGCCGCTGGGACCGGCGTGCGACTGGTACGCGGTCGGCGTGATCCTGTTCGAGGCGTACACCGGGACCACGCCGTTCGGCGGCTCGGCCGAGCGGGTCCGCGCCGCCAAGTGCATCGATCTGGCGCCCGGGGTCGCAGCCCTGGCACCCGGGATGCCGGCCGTGGTGGCCGCGCTGGTGGAGCGGCTGCTCGAGCGCGAACCGGCGGCGCGAGCCGGACTGGCCGAGGTGCGCGCCGTCGCGGCGGCGCTGGCGGACGACCCCGACCGGCCGGCGGGCGCCCCGGACCAGCCGGCGGCCGACCGCGAGCCGGTCACCCCGGCGCTGGTGGGGCGGGGCCCCGAGCTGGCGGTGCTAGGTGAGGCGTGGGCCGCCGCCGCCAGCGGGCCGGTGGTGGTGCGCGTGCTGGGGCCGTCGGGCATCGGCAAGACCGCGCTGTGCGAGGGCTTCGTCGCAGCGCTGCCGGCGACGACCTGGGTGCTGCGCGGGCGCTGCTACGACCGCGAGCAGATGCCGTTCCGGGCGCTCGATCCCATCATCGACGCGCTGGTGACGCGGCTGTTGGCCGAGCCTGACGACGTGCGGGCCAGGCTGGTGCCGGTGTCGGCCGGGGCCCTGGCGCGGTTGTTCCCGGTGGTGCGGGCGGTGGCCGACGCCGTCGACGTGATCTCGCCCGACCTCGCCCGCCAGCAGGGCCTCGCCGCTGCCCGCGAGCTGCTGGCGCGGGTGGCGGCGCACGCGCGGGTGGTGCTCTGGCTCGACGATCTGCAGTGGAGCGACGCCGGCAGCGGCGAGCTCTTGGTGGCCATGCTGGCCGGCGCGTCGGCGCCGCCGGTGCTGGTCCTGGCCACCTGTCGTAGCGAAGACGCCGCCGACAGCCCGGTGCTGGCCGCGCTGGCCACGCGGAGCCCGACGCTGTCCGGACGTGACGTGGTGGTGGGCGCGCTCGGCGCGGCGGACAGCGTGGCCCTGGCGCGCGCGCTGGGCCGCGACCACGACGCCGCCCGCCTCGCCCGCGAGGCCGGCGGGAGCCCGTTCCTGCTGCGCGAGCTGGCGTTGGCCACCGCGCGCGCCCGCGGCGAGGCGGTGTCGGTCGACGACGTGGTCCGGACCCGCGTGGCGGCCTTGCCTGGTCCGACCCAGGCGTTGCTGATCGCCATCGCGATCGCCGGCGGACCGGTGCCGCTCGACACCGCCATCGCCGCCTGCGCGGCGCCGCCGCCGACCCGCCTCGACGCGGGCGCGCTGCGGGCGGCCGGGCTGGTGCGGGCCACCGCCTCGGCCGGCGCCGGCGCCGACGGGCTCGACGCCTACCACGACCGGGTCCGCGTCGCGGTGACCGCCGGGCTCGACGCCGCCGCGCGGCGCAGCGTCCACGCGCGCCTGGCGCGCGCGCTGGCGGACCGCGGGGGCAGCCTCGAGGCGATCGCCCAGCACCACCGGGACGCCGACGAGCCGGACGCCGGGCGCGCGATCGCGGTGGCGGCGGCCGAGGCGGCGCTGGCGGCCGGGACGGCCGATCGCGCGGCCGCGCTGTACCTGCTGGCCGCGGAGATGGCGATCGACGCCGACGACCGGCGGGCTCTGACCACCGCCCGCGGCGAGGCGCTGACCGCGGCTGGCCGAGGCGCCGAGGCGGCGGTGGCCTTCGCGGCGGCGGCGGCGACGGCACCCGCGCACGAGGCGCTGGTCTTACGCCGGCGCGCGGCCGAGCTGGTGCTGCGCGCGGGCGACGAGCTGGCCGGCCGGCGCGCGCTGGCGGAGACCCTGGCGGCCCACGACCTCCGGCTGCCGACGACGCCGGTCGGCGTGCTGGCGTCGCTGGGGTGGCAGCGGGCGCGGCTGGCGCTACGCGGGCTCGGGTTCCGGCCGCGCGCGGCGGCGACCGTGCCGCGACGCGAGCTCGAGCTGATCGACGCGCTGTGGGCCATGGCCGGGAGCCTGGCCATGACCGATCACCTGGCGGGCGCCAACCTGCAGGCGCGCAACCTGCGGGCGGCGCTGTCCGCCGGCGAGCCGGTGCGGGTCTCGCGCTCGCTGGCGATGGAGGCGATCTATGCGTCGACCGGCGGCGCCGCCGGTCGGGCGCGGGCGCAGCGGCTGCTCGCGCGGGCGCGGGCGCTGGCGACCACGACCGGCGACCCGATGGCCCGGGCGATGCTGCCGCTGGCCGAGGGCGTGTGCGCCGAGCAGGCCGGCGCGTGGGTGGCGGCCCGCGACCATTGCGCGGCGGCGATGGCCGCGATCGCGGCGGCGCCGGGCGCGTTCTTCGAGCTGGCCAACGCGCGCCGGTTCTGGCTGCGCACGCTGGTGTGGCTGGGCGAGTTCGCGCAGGTCGACGCGACGGTGCCGGCCTTCATCGACGACGCGGTCCGGCGCGGCGACGCCTACTCGCTCGGCGTCTTGCGGGGCGGGCCGCCCAGCGTGCGCTGGATCTGGCGCGGCCAACCCGAGCGCGCGCTGGCCGACGTGCGGGCGGTGGCGGCCGCGCTCCCGGCGGCGTTCCACGTCTCGCACATGATGGTGCTGCTGTCGGAGGTGCGGGCGCTCGTGGCGATGGGTGACGGCGCCGCCGGGTGGGCGCGGCTCGAGCGTGACCGCCGCGCGGTGGCGCGATCGCATCTGCTGCGGGCCCAGGGGCTGCGCATCGAGCTGACGGCGCTGGTGGCCGGCGCCGCGGTGGCGACCGGGCGTCACCGCGAGGCGCGCCAGGCGGTGGCCGCGCTACGCCGCGAGCGGATGCCGTGGGCTGACGCGCTGGCGCAGCTGATCACCGCGGCGCTGGCCCCGTCGACGACCGCGTGGACCGGCGCGGCCAGCGCGTGCGCCGCGTGCGCCATGCACGCCCACGCCGCCGCCGCCCGGGCCCGGGCCGGCGACGACGGCACCATCCACCCCGCCGCGGTGGCCATGCTGGCGCCGGCCTGACGGCGCGCACGGCCGGCCGGAGGAGCCTGGTCAATCGCGCGGCGTCACGGCGCCGGCGCCGTTGCGCGTCGGGGCGGCCTGCGCTTCGTCGTGCGTCTCCTGCCCCTGTTTCTCGGCGGTCGCCGCCAGGTTGTCTGCGTAGGCCACCGAGACCAGCGCAACACACCGCGCCAGGTCCTTGCCGGTGGTCGGGGGCGCCGCGCTGGTCTTGTCAGGCGGGACGTACTCGCCGAAGGCCTTCTTGCGGATGGGCAAGGCCGCGTTGGCCTGGTCGCCGAAACGAGCCGCGAACAGCTCTGCGGCGCGGGTCGCGCGATTGCTCGAGAGGTCCGTGTTGTCGATCTCCTCGCCGACCGGGTCCGCGTACCCCTCGACGTTGATGACGAACTGGTCGAGGTTCACCCGGAAGTCGGCGGAGGTGTCGAGCCGTGCCGCGAGGTCGTTTACCTCGCGCCCGCCGTGCCTGACGGGGTCTGCCGTGCCCCATTCAAAGAACATCCGGGCGGTACCCATCGGCAACGGTGCGAAGGGCGTCCGTTTGGCCGCCGAAGCCGGACCGGGCGCTGGCGTTGGCCCAGGGGGTGGCATCGGCGTCGGCGTCGGCGTCGGCGTCGGCGTCGGCGCGGAAGCCGGTGGGCACAGGACCAACAGATAGGCGAACTCGACCCGGGAGGCGTTGTCCTGGGTGTACTTGCTCTTGGTCCGCCCGAGGTCACCGTACAACGAGTCCTTGCCGACCTCGACGTCGACGCCACGCGCGCTGACCTTGCCCGAAATGTTCGCCCCGAGCGTGCCACTCTCCTCTTTGATCTTCTTGACGTTATTGTCGATCAAGGTGACGTGCAGCTTGAGCGCGTCGTGCCCCCCGGCCTTGACCTGTTCGTAGGTCGCGGTCGCCAAGACGGGCAAGCGGTCGCTGATGTTCACGATGGGCTTCTTGTCGCGGGGGCGGATGTCGATCGGCCCGCCGCCCGGATTGACGACGTCCGCCACGGCGTTGATGACGAGCGTCCCGGTGTCGCTCCAGTCGGTCCACCCCTCATCGACGTCCGTGTCAGCGAAGAAGTCGATCGACGCGACGCCATCGAATCCGGTCGGCAGATTCATCTCGGCCCGATACGTCTCCAGGTACGGGTTCGTCTCGTGGAACGACGGTTTGCCGGTGACCCGGCCATCGATGGTGGCGACGGTGCTGGGGTCGCTGGAGATCGTGGTCTCGGCGCCGCTGTTGCTCGTCATCTTGCGATCCCAGCGCTGAACCTTGGCTGCGCCACCATGCCCGCCGCCACCGCCGCCCAGCAGCTCGCCGACGCTGTCGCCGCGGACCACCGCGGCCGCGACCTCGTCGGCGTGCTGCTCGTAGCGGTCCCCGGCCTGGCCGACTGCGCCCTTGAGGCTGACACCCTGCCGTTGCTGCACGACGTGCGTCGCCTCGTGGGCGGCCAGGAACAGGTCCGGCGCCGACGCGAAGGCGACGTCGTTGCCGGTGGCGTAGGCGTGCGCGCCGATGGCCGTGGCGGCGTCGGCCGCGGCACCACCGACGTGGGCTCGCACCCCCGTCAGGTCGTGGGCCGGCCCGAACGCGCGCTGGATCGCGTCGAGGTGGGGCAGGGCGCCGCCGCTGCCGCTGACGCCGTAGGCGGCGCGCGCCGCGATCGTCGCGTCGTCGAGCCCGGTGTGGCGGTCGCCGCTGGCCTGGACCGGCAGCTGGGCCAGCGACGCGTCGATCGACGCCGCCGGCCCGCCGAAGAACCCACACGCGGCCGCCAGGTCGTGGGCGATCTGCTGGCGCTGGACCGCAGCCGCGACCGGATCTCTCGCGGGTCGCGCCGGGGCCGCCGGTGGCCCGGCCCGGGTCACCATCCGCTGGGTGAGCGTCGCCTTGCCCGGCGCGCGGCCGGCGGAGGTTACGGTGGCGTCGTCGGCGACGTGGGCGTGGCTGGGCGCGTGGTTCGGCATGACCTCCGCCATTGCCACCGCCGTGCCGAGCGATGACGCCCCGGATCCACGCAGGTTGGCCGACCCGGGCCCCGCGCCGCTGGCCGCGACGGTGGCACGTGCCACGCCGGCCAGGCCCGCTGGTCACCGCGTGGACATGCCCAGGCGGTCGGCGTCGACGTCGGCGCTGGCACGCCGGTCGCAATCGCCAGAGGCATGACCACCACACGCTCCATCCGCGCCGCGCTCTTGGTGTCCTTCGTCGCCTGCACCCCGGTCAGCTCGTCGGATGTCGTCGACGCCGCCGCGGGGGACGACGCCGGGGGCGACGATGCCGGCCCGGACGCGCCGCCACCGGACGCGCCGATCGATCGGACCCCGCCCGACACGGTGATCGTGACGGCGCCACCGACGATCGCGGCCGCGGCCGTGGCTGGCTTCGCGTTCGCGAGCGACGATCCCCAGGCCGGCTTCCGGTGCAGCCTCGACGGCGCGCCGCCGGTGCCGTGCCCGGCGAACCTGCAGACGCCGGCGCTGGCGGACGGCGCCCACGCGCTCGCGGTCGCGGCGATCGATCTGGCCGGCAACGTCGACCCGACGCCGGCCGAGCACGCCTGGTCGATCGACACCGGGGCGCCGGTGGTGACGGTCACCGGTGGGCCCGGCGACGCCAGCGTCATCGCCAACCCGTCGCCGAGCTATGCGTTCACGGTCGACGAGGCGGCCACGACGACGTGCGCGGTCGACGCCGGCGCCGAGGTCGCGTGCACCAGCCCGTTCACGCCGGCGCCGCTGGCCGAGGGGACCCACGCCATCAGGTTCGTCGCGCGCGACGCCGCCGGCAACCAGGGAGAGGCGGTGCGGACCGTGACGGTCGATCGCACCGCGCCGATCATCACCATCACCAGCCAGCCGGCCAGCCCGACCAACGCCAACACGGCGATCGTCGCGTTCACCAGCGACGAGTCGGCGTTGTTCACCTGCCGCCTCGACGCCTTCGTGCCGGCCGCGTGTGGTACCGGCCTGGCCGGCGGCCGCACCATGTCCGGCCTGGCCGACGGCGACCACGCCCTGGTGGTCACCGCCACCGATGGAGTCGGCAACGCCCGCGCCGCGACCGTGACCTGGACGCTTGATCGGACCGCGCCGCAGCTGACGCTGGTGGGGACGCCGCCGTTCCTGTACGCGGGGTCGATCGGGTTCGCGTTCGGCGCGTCGGAGGCAGTGGTGTTCTCGTGCACCGTCACCGACGACGTGACCAGCGCGGTGCTCGATGGGCCGCGCGCTTGCGGTGCCGGCACCTCTGGCAGCATCGCCTACGGGACAGCGCTGCCCAGCGGGACGGTGATGCGCCTGACCGTCGACGGGATCGACGCCGCCGGCAACCGCGATCCGTCACCCCTGGTCCGGCAGTTCTGTCGCGGCAGCGTGTCGGCCTGCGCCACACCGCTGTGAGCCGACGCCGCGGGGGCGGGTGCGGGACCGAGCCCAAGCCGGGTGACGGCGCTAGGCAGCGACCAGCCTGGGTTGGTATGACTGTGCCCATGTGGGAGACCGCCCGCGACAGCGAGGTCGAGTCGAGCCGCGACGCCGCGCCGGTGCCCGGCCTCGTCGTGGTGTGGAGCGACCTGCGTCCCCGCCTGATCCCGCTGCGGCTGCCGCCCACCGGCCTGGTGCTCGGGCGCGAGTCGCTGGCCGAGGCCACCGACGACCGCATGAGCCGACAGCACGCCCGGGTCGCGTGGGCCGGCGGTGAGGTCCGGGTCGCCGATCTGGGCAGCCGCAATGGCACCTACGTCGACGGTCGGCAGGTGTCGTCGGCCGAGGTGACCGTGCCGGTGCCGGCGGTGATCCGGCTGGGGCGCACCGTCGCGCTGGCGGTGGCCGACGTCCGCCGCTTCGAGGGCGCCGTGGTGGCGACCGCCGACGGCGTCGTCGGCCCTACGCTGCAAGCGGCCTGGGCTGCGGTCGAGCGCGCCGCCCGGGGCGGCAAGGCCCTGCTCATCACCGGCGAGAGCGGCGTCGGCAAGGAGCTGGCGGCGCGGGTGTTCCACGCCGCCGCCCAGGTGACCGGCCCGCTGGTGGCGGTCAACTGCGCGGCGATCCCCGCCAACCTGGCCGAGCGGTTGCTGTTCGGGACCCGCAAGGGCGCCTACTCCGGCGCCGATCGCGACGCCGACGGCTACCTGGCGGCCGCCGACGGCGGCACCCTGTTTCTCGACGAGGTTGCCGAGCTCGACCTCGAGGTCCAGGCCAAGCTCTTGCGCGTGCTGGAGACCGGCGAGCTGTTGGCGCTGGGCGCGGCGCGGGCCCGCCCGGTCGATCTGCGGGTGGTGTCGGCCACCCTGCGCGATCTGCGCGCGGCGGTGGCGGCGGGGCGCTTCCGCGACGACCTCTACTACCGGATCGGTCGCCCCGAGGTGCAGGTGCCGACGCTGCGGGCCCGCCTCGAGGACGTCCCGTGGCTGGTGGCCGCCGCGGTCGACGCCCACGGGTGCCCGGCCCACCCGACGCTGGTCGAGGCGTGCCTGCTGCGGCCATGGCCCGGCAACGTGCGCGAGCTCAACGCCGAGGTCGGCCGCGCAGCCCACGCCGCGGTCGAGCTCGGCCGGCCCGCGGTCCGCGCCGAGGAGCTCGACGAGCACGCCGGCCAGCCGACCGCAGCCGCAGCCTCGGCTGCCGAGGTCGCCGACGGCGGGCGGGCGCGGGTGACGACCATGCCCGACGATCCGGCCGCCATCGTCGACGCGCTGCGGGCCGAGGGCGGCAACATCAGCCGGACCGCCCGCCGCCTCGGCGTCCACCGCAACCAGCTCCGCCGCTACCTGGCCAAGCACCCGGACGCCGCCGCCGCGGTGGTCGGCGCCGACGAGGGCGACGGGCTCGACGGCGACAGCGCGGGCTGACCCTCAGGGGCAGCCGTCGAAGCCGGCCGGCAGCGGCTGCTCGGTCGTCGACGCGTCGATCGACACCAGGAACGCCGCGAGGTCGGCCTTCTTGCCGGCCAGTTCGGCCGGGGTGCCTGACGCCAGCCACACCGGGTTGCCCGCGGTGATGTGGGCCTGCCAGGCTGGGTTGTCGAACAGGTCGGCCAGGTCGGCGGCGCCGCCGTGGTGCAGGTACGGCGCGCCCAGCGCCAGGCCGTACAGGGACGGCACGTTGTAGCCGAGCCGCCCCTGAGCCCGGGCCAGGCCGGCGCCGGTCAGGCGCTGCTCGAGCACCGCGTTGCCGAAGGTGCCGACGTTGCGCAGCACACACGCGACCTGGTTGGGCGCGAGCCGGGTGGTGGCCTCCGGCCCGTCGAACAGGCTCGACGACGGTTGGGTGCCGACCTGGGTGGTGTGGAAGTTCCAGCCGGCGGCGGTGGTGGCCGGCGCCCACGCCGGCGGCGGGGTGAACGGGGTGGTCGCCAGCGGCGTCGGCTCGGCCGAGGTCGGCAGGAACGCCCGGCGTGACGCCGTCCAGCCGGGGCCGCCGTGGCACTTCACGCACCCGGCGTTGTTGGCGGTCGCCGTCGGCAACCCGAACAGCGCGGCGCCTCGGGCGGCGGCGCCGACGGGGAGCTTGCGCAGCGCCAGCGGCGGGCGCACCGAGCGACCGTACAGGTCGAGCTTGTCCCAGTCGTGGGTGCAGGTGCCGGCGGCGTCCTGGTCGGCCTTTACCGCGCGGCCCAGGCCGTCGCCGGAGATCGCGACCTGGGCCTCCTGGGCCAGGTTGCCGCACGCCGCGCCGGGGATGGCCGGATCGGGCCGGGTCACCGCGCCCTTGCCGCCCGACACGCCGCGGGTGTTGCGCTCGAAGTCGTGCATCTCGTCGAAGATGCCGGTCCAGTTGAAGATGCGCTGCTGCTGCGGGCCGGGGCCGTGGCTGTAGGCGCCGTCGACCGAGGTCGACTGGCGCGGGCCGGCCGCGAAGCTCCACGTCATGTTGTCGGTCAGCCCGTCGGGGTGGCACGACGCGCAGTCGCTCCAGCCGCTGTTGGACCACCTGCCGCGGCCGGTGAAGAAGAAGCGCCGGCCGTCCTGGAGGTCGCGCTCCTCGGCGGTGATGGTGGCCGACGGGGTGGTCGCGGTGAGCGCCTGCTGCGACAGGTCGATCACGCCGAGGGCGCGGGTCACCCAGCAGTTGACGAACGCGCGGCCGCCAACGTGGGCGGTGACGATGCCGGTCGGGGCCTGGCACGGCACCAGGCCGCCGGCCGGCACCAGGTTGAGGTCGATCTGCTGGGCCTGGGCCGCGCCCAGCACCGGGCCGGTCGCCTCGAGGCTGACCCGCTGCACGGTGTCGGCCCCGCGCGACAACACGTAGGCGACCTTGTCGCCCACGAAGTCGACGTCGACGATGTCGGCCAAGAACTGCTTGGTTGGCGCCGCCGCCAGCTGATCGCGGACCAGGGCCGGCAGCACCACGGTGCCCTGCGGGCCGCGATCCTCGGCGTGGCTGGCCAGGTCGGCCACGTACAGGACCGCGTGGACGTTGGTCTGGAAGTTGACCGGCGCGGCTGGGGCCGCGGAGATCGACGGCAGGTACAGCTTGGTGCCGACGACCACCGCGTTCCACAGCTGGTTGGGCGCGGTGATCGCGGTGGCGGCGCCGGGCGCCGCCGTCGACGGCGCGAACCCGCTGTCGATCGGGGCCAGCGTGATCGCGGTGTCGGGCGACAGGTCGCCGGCGTGGTACAGCCGGACGCGGCCGGTGCGGCTGCCGTCGGTGGCCTCGGTGCCGGTCGGCTCGCCGAAGAACTCGGGGACGACGATCAGCTCGTCGTCGTCGTCGGTGTCGCCGTCGTTGGTGACCGCCACACCGCGCGGGTTGCGCGGGGCGGTGATCGCGCCGGTCTCGGTCAGGGTCGCGGTGTCGACGACCGCGATGCGGCCTTCGGCCCACTCGGCCACGTACAAGGTGGCGCCAGTGGGCGACAGCGCCAGGCCGGTGGGCTCCGAGCCGACCGCCAGCGGCGCAGACACCGTGGGCGTGCCGGTCAGGTCGTCGATGCGGACCACGGTGGCGTCGCCGCGGTTGGCGACGTAGGCGGTCTTGCCGTCAGGGTGGATCACCACCGCGCTCGGCTCGCGGCCACAGGCCAGCTCGGCGAGGCGGGCGTTGGTCGCGGTGTCGAACACGCTGACCGTGCCGGCCTCGGGGTTCACCATCAGCACGCGGGTGTCGTCCTCGGTGATGGCGATGGTGCTCGACTTCGACGGCCGGCTGGCCACCACCGGCGGGGGCGGCGGCGCGTCGAGGTCGGGCGGGGCGGCGTCGACCGCCGGGGCGTCGCTGCCGCCACCACAGGCGGCGGCGACCAGCGACAAAGAGAGATAGGACAAGCGCAAGCGTCGTCGTGTCATAGCGAACCTCCGGGTTCGCCCGTACTTGCGACGACCGTGCCGGTCGGGCGCCGAGCGATGTCGGCGGCTTGCGCGGACGGTCCGGGCGGTCGCCGCTGGCACGGCTGGCACCGTGCCAGTGGCCGTGCCAGGCGGCGTGCCAGCACGTGTGCCAGCGGTCGCGACACCTGTCGGCGCGGGTAGCGGCGCCCGGGCCGCTCGTGGTTCGATCCGGCCGATGTCCCCTGCCTCGCAGCCCACGCTCGCGGCCGAGGTCGTGCTCGACGGGCGCTACCGGATCCGCGGCCTGATCGGACGCGGCGGCATGGGCGAGGTGTACGCGGCGCGGCGGCTGGTGCTCGACGACGACGTCGCGCTCAAGCGGTTGCTGCCGACCCAGGACACGCCGGTCAACCGTCAGCGGTTCGCCATCGAGGCCCAGGCCGCGGCCCACATCCGCCACCCCAACGTGGTGCGGATCTTCGACTACGGGGTCGACCCCACGCGCGGGCCGTACCTGGTGATGGAGCTGCTCGAGGGGCCGACCCTGGCGTCGGTCATCGCCGGCGGGCCACTGCCGCTGGCGCGGGCCCTGACGATCTTCTCGCGCATCTGCGCCGCGGTCGAGGCCGGGCACCGGCGCGGCATCGTCCACCGCGATCTCAAGCCGGCCAACGTCATCGTCGCCACCGCCGACGACGGGCGCGAGCTGGTGAAGGTGCTCGACTTCGGGCTCGCCCTCGACGAGCGCGTGGCCGAGCGCGCCATCACCACGCCGGGCACGCTCCTCGGCACCGTGTCGTACATGGCGCCCGAGCAGACCGACGGCCGGCCGGTCACCGCCGCCAGCGACGTGTTCGCGCTGGGCGTCATCCTCTACGAGCTGGCGACCGGCCAGCTGCCGTTCACCGGGGAGACCGCGGTCCAGGCGCTGCTGGCTACCAACGGCGGGCGCTACCCCGATCCCCGCGCGCTGGTGGCCGACCTGCCCGACGCGGTGTGCGGTGCGATCACCGCCGCGCTGGCCCGCGCGCCCGAGGCGCGGCCGGCCAGCCCGGAGCGCCTGGCCCAGCTCGCCCTGGGCGGGGGCGTCCCGGCCGCCGCGCCGCTCCCCGCGGCGCCGCCGCGCTCGAGCGCGGTCACCGCGGTGACCCTGTCCGACGGTCCCCAGCTCGGCCACTTCGTCGGGCGGGTCGGTGAGCTCGACGTGCTGGCCCAAGCCCTGGCCGCCACCCACCGCGAGCGACCGCCGCTGGCGATCGTCACCGGCGAGGCTGGCGTCGGCAAGACCCGCCTGGCCGAGCGCCTGGCGACCATCGCCCGCCGTCAGGGCGCGCTGGTGCTGGCGGGACGTTTCTACGACTACGTGGGCAGTCGCCCGCCGCCGCTCGAGACCTTCCTGGCGATGATCGCCGACCGCACGCGCCCGGCCGCCGCCCGCGCCCCGTGGGACAGCCTCGATCAGGTCGGCGCGGGCCAGCGCTGGTCGGCGTTCGCGGCGATCACCGACGAGCTGGCCGGCCAGGCCGCCGGGCGTCCGCTGGTGATCGTCCTCGACGATCTGCACCACGCCACCCGGGTCGATCTCGAGCTGGTCGACCACGTCTACCGCACCCTCGGGCCGCGCGGGACGCTGGTGCTGGCCACCGCCCGGCCGCCCACCGCCAGCGCCGACTTCCGCAGCTGGCGCGCGGCCCGCGCCGCCGACATCCTCGAGGTCCCGCTGGCGCCGCTCACCGAGGACGAGGTCCGGCGGTGGCTCGAGGGCGCCTTCCCCGGGGCCCAGGTGGCGCCGCTCGACGTGCGGCGGTTGTGGCGGGCCTGCGGCGGCAACCCCTTCGCGCTGGTCGAGATCGCCCGCCAGCTGGTCGTGCGCGGCGACCTGGCGCCGGCCGGCGATCACTGGCGCTGGCGCGACGGCGGCGAGGTCGAGCTGCCGGCCAGCGTGGCGGCGATGGTGGCGGCCCGCCTCGACGGGCTGGCGCCGGACATCCGCGCCGTGCTGGAGTACGCCGCGGTGCTGGGCGACGAGTTCCGGGTGACGACGCTGGCGGCGGCGGCTGGCGTCGACGAGCACGCCGCCGATCGCGCGCTCGACGTGGCCCTGGCGCTGCGGCTGCTGACCGACCGCGACGTGGCCGTGGGCAACGACCTGCGCTTCGTCAGCCCGATCGTGCGGCAGTGCATCTACGAGGGCCAGCCGGCCCGCGCCCGCCGCCGGGCCCACCGCGCGGTGGTGACCGCGTTGGCCCAGGCCTACGGCACCGCCGACGACCGCTTCGCCCACGTCTACGCCTACCACCACCACGCGATCGGCGACTGGGTCGAGGCGTTCGGCTTCGCGGTGCGCGCCGCCACCGAGGCGCTGGCCCGCGGCGACCTCGACCTGGCCGACGCCTCGGTGGTGCGGGCCGACCACGCCGCGCAGGAGCTGGCCGCGGGCGCTGGCGCCGCCGACGGCCTGCTGGTGGCGCGGCTCGAGCTGGTGGCCGGCACCGTCGCCACCGCGCTGGGCGACGCCAGCGGCGGCGCCGCCCGCCTCGCCCGCGCCGCCACCGTCGCCCCGACGCCCGACCTCGCCATCGACGCCCGCATCGAGCTGGCGCTGAACCTGGGCGCCCGCGGCGAGCTGACCGCCGGCGCGGCGCTGGCCGAGCAGGCCGCGGCGAGCGCCGGCCCGACCGACCGCTACCGCGCGATCAAGGCCCGCACCGTCGCCGTCGAGCTGTCGGCCCGGGCCGGCGCGGTGCCGATCGCGGTCCTCGATCAGCTGGTGGCCGAGTGCGAGGAGCTGGCCGACCGGCGGGCGCCGGCGCTCCTGGCCCGCGCGCTGCTGGTGCGGGTGTGGCGCCACACCAAGGCCGGCGACTTCGCGGCCGCCGAGACCGACAGCGTGCGGGCGCGCGACCTGGCCCGCGCCGGCGGTCTGCTCGAGATCGAGGTGCGGGTGGTGTCGAGCCAGGCGGCGATCCGCAGCGAGGCCGGCGACCTGGCGGGCTCGCACCACTTCGCCGAGGAGGCCGTGGCGATGGCGCGTCGCCTGGGCGATCGGCGCCGCGAGGCGATCGCGCTGGCCAACCTGGGCGAGGGCTACACCCAGGACGGCGATCCGGCCCGGGGCCGGGCGCTGTTCGACGAGGCGTTGGCGATCTTCGTGGCGATCGGCGATCGCGCGTGCGAGGGCGACTGCCGGGTCAACCTCGGGCGGGCGCTCCTCGCGCTGGGCCGTGGCGACGAGGCCGAGGCGATGCTCCGCGCCGGCGCCGAGATGTGCGCGCGGGCGTCGCGCCGGGAGTACGAGGGCATCGCCCACACCCTCCTGGGCGCGGCGCGGGCCCAGCGCGGTGACCGAGCCGGCGCCATCGCCGCGTACGAAGCGGCGGTGACGACGTTGCGCGAGCTGGCGCTCAACACCCGGTGGCGCGCCGAGCTGGGCCTGGCCCAGGCCCTGGCCGCCGATGGCCAGCACCCGCGCGCGCTCGCCCACGCCCGCGCCGCCCACGCCCAGCTCGCCCAGCAACGGCGCCGCCTGGCCAGCGCCACCTCGTCGTCCACCCTCGACGACGCCCTGGCCGACGCCGCCAGCCTGGTGGCGCGCCTCGAGCTCGCGTGACGACGGGGCGGCTGCTGGCGGGCCTGCAGCCCCAGCTCTGCGTCGCCGAGGCGTGGGGCGCGCCGCGTCCGTCGCCGCTGTGGCCGGCCGAGGCCGCGGCCATCGCCGGCGCCGCGCCGGGCCGCGTGGCCGAGTTCGCGCGCGGGCGCGACTGCGCGCGCGCCGCGCTGGCGGCCCTGGGCCTGGCGCCGGGGGCGATCGGCCGCGCGTCGTCGCGGGCCCCGGTGTGGCCGGCGGGCGTCGTCGGCAGCATCACGCACTGCCCGGGCTACACCGCCGCGGCGGTGGCGCGCGCGCCGGTGGTAACCAGCGTCGGCATCGACGCCGAGCCCAACCAGCCGCTACCTGAGGGCGTGCTGGCCACGGTCGCCACCACCGCCGAGCGCGCCGCGCTGGCCGGCCTGCCGCCAGGCGTGGCGTGGGATCGGCTGTTATTCGCCGCCAAGGAGAGCGTTTACAAGGCGTGGTGGCCCCTGACCGGCCGGTGGCTGGGGTTCGAGGACGCCACCGTGACCATCAGCGCGGCCGGCACCTTCGCGGCCCGCGTGACGGTCGCTGGACCTCTGGGCGTCGTCGCCGGACGGTTCGCGTGTGACGGCGACCACCTGGTGTGCGCCGTGGTGGTGGCGTGACGCGAGACAGACTGTCCCGCGACGCGGCCTTCCGGTCGGCGCTCGGCGGCTACAAGGTGTCGTCATGACGCTCACGCTCCGTCGCGCCTCCGACCGCGGCCACGCCAACCACGGCTGGCTCGACAGCTTCCACACCTTCTCCTTCGCCGACTACCACGACCCGGCGCACATGGGCTTCCGGGCGCTGCGGGTGCTCAACGACGACACCGTGGCCGCCGGGCAGGGCTTCGGGACCCACGGCCACCGCGACATGGAGATCATCTCGTACGTCCTCGACGGCGAGCTGGGCCACCGCGACTCGATGGGCAACGGCTCGGTCATCCGGCCGGGGGACATCCAGCGCATGAGCGCCGGCACCGGCGTGCGCCACTCGGAGATGAACCCTTCGCCGGATCGCCCGGTGCATTTTCTGCAGATCTGGATCGTGCCGGATCGCGCCGGTCACGCGCCGAGCTACCAGCAGATCCACGTGCCCCCCGCGGCGCGCCGCGGGCAGCTCCGGTTGGTGGCCTCGGCCGACGGCGGCGACGGCGCGGTCACGGTCCACCAGGACGTGCGCATGTACGCGGGGCTGTTCGACGACGGCGAGCGCGCGATCCACCAGCTCGCCGCCAGTCGCCACGCCTGGATCCACGTCGCCCGCGGCACCGCGGTGGTCAACGGCGTCACCCTGGGCGCCGGCGACGCCGCCTCGACCAGCACCGCCGGGCCCATCGAGGTGACCGGCGTCGACGCCGAGGTGCTGGTGTTCGACCTGGCCTGATGGGGGCCTTACCGGTCCTTACCTGGACCACGCTAGGCGTAGAGTCGGGCCGGTGGTCGGCGCTAGCGTCGACGCCATGCGCTGGTCGGGTCTGTCCGTGGTCGTCGCGAGCGCGTGTGCGTTCGAGCCCTCCGGGCAGGCGGCGGACGGCGGCCTCCGCGACGCCGGCGCCGACGCACCGGCGCCGGCGGGTGGCTGTCTGGTCGTCGCTGCCGGCACGCCGGTCGCGGGCGGGCTGATCGGCGGACCCGGTGGCACGACCCGCGCGGCGCTGGCCTGTCCGGCCGGCGAGCTGCCCGTCGCGCTGGCGTTCGATCGCACGGACAACCAGATCGCCAACCACGGCGATGTGCAGCTGGTCGCCGGCGTACGGGTCCGGTGCGGCACCCTCACGCTCGACGGCGGTGACGTCACCGTGGTGCCGGCCGACGAGCTGGTCGTGCGCGGCGACGGCCCCAACTGCGGGCCGTACCAGCCTGTGACCACGACCGCCGAGGTGGCGTGTCCGGCCGGCAGCGTGCTCATCGGCTTCGCGGTCAACCGGCCCGACGACTCGCTGTTCAACCAGGTGGTGTTGCAGTGTCAGGGGCTGGGACCGACCGGGCTGTTGGCCGGTGCGACGCTGCTGGTGCCGGTCGCTGGCACCGGGACGGGCTCGCGCGAGGCCCAGGCCGCGACGTGCCCGCAAGGCACCTCGGTCGTCGCGCTCACGCCCCAGGCTGGCTGTGGCATCGACGCCCTGAGCCTGACCTGCGCGGCCCTGAGCTGCGCGCCGCCCCAAGCCCACGGGGCTGGCAACGACTACTGACAGTCGGCGTAGCCCTCGTCGCCGTCGACCTGGCAGGTCTGCCCCGACGCCGCGCAGTCGACCTGGCGCAGGCGCCCGCCGGCGCAGTAGCTGACGACGGCCCCGTCGCAGCTGCCGGCCTCGGTGACCTCGCCGCACTCGTCGACCAGCGCCGCACCCGAGGCCAGGCCGACCGAGCCCCAGTTCTCCACCGCCGGCGCGATAGTGCGGGTCACCGAGCGAGTGGTGAAGCCCGCCTTGGACGCGGTGATGGTGACCGCGCCCTCGACGACCGCCGCCACGCGGTACACGCCGCTGGCGTCGGTCGTAGCGGTCTGGCCGGTCGACAGCCGCACGCTGGCGCCGGCGATCCGCGCCGAAGGATCGGTGCCGCGGTACACCACGCCGGTCAGCTGGCCGGTGGCGCCGGCCGAGCGGGTCAGGCTGACCGAGCCCCAGTTGTCGACGCCCGTGGCCAGGACGCGGTCGATGGTCGAGGCGCGGAAGCCGGGCGCGGTCGCGGTGATCTGCACCGCGCCGGTGGGCAGCCCGGTGAGCGTGTAGACCCCGGTGGCCGACGCCACCGTCGAGCGCGAGCCGACGGTGACCGTCGCGCCGGCGACCCGCACCGAGGTGTCGGCGCCCTCGTAGATGACGCCGGTCAGGCTGACGGTGGTCGGCGTCGGGGTCGGCGTCGGCGTCGGCGTCGGCGTCGGCGTCGTACACGACGGGCCGATCGCGAAGCCGCCGGCCGGCGAGCGGTCCATGCGGCTGGCGGTGGCCGGGCCCCACGCGCCGTCCTCGGCGATGCGGTCGCTCGGGTTGTTGCGGTTCCACAGGCGCTGGAAGGCCTTCACGGCCAGCGGCCGGATGTCGACCGCGCCCGCGCCGGTGTAGTCGAAGTGGACCGGGTCGCTCGAGCCCAGCCAGCGGAAGCCGCGCCCCGTTAGCCGGCTCTTCCACGACGAGTAAGCCGGCACGTCCAGCGCCACGCCCGATTCGTGGTTCGAGCGGCCCGGCGCCGCGGCCAGGCTGACCACGCTGGTGCAGCGGCCGTGCTGGTACCAGTAGTACAGGACGTACTGCTGGGCGGTGGCCCGCGTCGTCGACGAGATCGAGATCGGGCTGCCGTTGGTGGCGGCGCGCAGGCCGCCGGCGGCCCCGACGTTGAGCTGCGGCAGCGCGCCGGCGCCCAGGCTGACGCCGGGGATCGTCGCGATCGACGTCAGCGTGTCGGGCCGCAGGCAGTTCACCTCGGCGAGCAGCTGCTGCGCCAGCGGCTTGACGCCGGCGGTGCTGCACGCGGTGCGGGCCACGTCGCCGACCGTGGCGTTGGCCGCGAACAGCGAACGATCCGGCAGATCGGGGTCGGACAGGAAGATGTCCTCCCCGTCTTCATCTTGCCCTTCGACCACCACGTCGGTGGTGCAGGCGGAGACGACGAGGGCGACGACGACAGCGAAGACCACAGACCTCATGCCGTGGACCATCGCAACCTCGGTGCCAGCGACAACTCGCCGGAATTCCGTGTGGCGCCGGTGTAGGCCTGAGGATCATCGTCCGCGATCAACGCGGACAGCCGTGCGCAGGTGACAGGGTAGGACACGGTCAGCGCTTGTCGGCCTTCGGCCCACCGCACGCGCCGAGGCGTCGGTGGCGGCGCGCCAACCTGGTTGCCCCACGAGGACAGCTGACCCCGGACCGTTGACCCCATCGGGGTGGCGCCCGACGCGGTCCGGGGACGTACGTGCGCCCGCAGGGCTCATCGGGGCCACTCGCCGGCGCCCGTGACCGCTTCGCAGGCTGGCATGGATCGTGGTGTAATCGGAGTTCAAACCTCCCGGGGGAATCATGAAGTTTCGCTTGATGCTCGCGTCGGCCCTGGCCGCCACGTTCTTCCTGGCCTGCGGACCCAGCGGGGACGACACCACCGGGCCGCCCGCCACCGACACCGACAACGACGGGATCACCGACGCCCAGGAGGGCATCGACACCAACGTCGACACCGACGGCGACGGCATCCCTGACTACCAGGACACCGACTCGGACGGCGACGGCATCGAGGACTACCGCGAAGCCGGGGACACCGACCCCGCCACGCCCCCGGTCGACTCCGACGGCGACGGCACCCCCGACTTCCGCGACACCGACTCCGACAACAACGGCCGCCCCGACGGCGTCGACGGCGCCGGCGACGTGGACGGCGACGGCCAGCCCGACTTCGCAGACCCCGACGACGACGGCGACGGCATCGCCGACACCACCGAGCTGACCGACCCGGCCAACCCGGCCGACACCGACGGTGACGGCACGCCCGACTTCCAGGACACCGACAGCGACAACGACACCATCCTCGATCGCGACGACGGCGTGGTCGACTACGACGGCGACGGTGTCGGCAACTGGCGCGACACCGACTCCGACGGCGACTGCCGCAGCGACCAGATCGAGTCGGGCGGGGTCAGCCCGCCCAAGGACACCGACGGCGACACCCGCCCGGACTTCAATGACCTCGACAGCGACGACGACGGCCTGCCCGACAGCGTCGAGGACGCCAACTGCAACGGCGTCCGCGACGGCACCGAGACCGACGCCGGCAACGCCGACACCGACGGCGACGGCGTGTCCGACCTGATCGAGCAGGCGGCCGGCACCGACGCCAACGACCCGGCCGACAACCCCCAGGCCAACGGCGACTTCGTGTTCATCGAGCCGTACCAGGCGCCGCAGTTCCCCACCGACGACGACCTGGACTTCTCGAGCCGCCTGCAGTCGGTCGACATGTACGTGCTGCTCGATCGCTCGGGCTCGATGTCGACCGAGTTCTCGTCGATCCGCAGCAACCTGGGCACCGTCATCAGCCACCTGACGTGCCCGCCCATCGGCACGGGCGATCCGGCCACGTGCATCCCCGACCTGTGGGCCGGGGCCGGCACCATCGGCTATGCCGGGTCGACCGGCGGCGCCGCGTACCTCCACGCGGTCGACGTCCAGCCCAACCCCAACGTCGCCGGCCTGCCGGGCACCGAGCCCAACGGCTGCTGCGCCGAGGACCTGAACTTCGGGGTCTACGCGGCGGTGACCGGCAACGGCACGGCCTCGCAGCCCGGCTGCGGCATCCAGACCGTCAACCCGCGCGCGACCTGCGCCGGCTCGCCGGCGGCCAACGCCGGCTTCACCACGTTCGGCTACCCGTGCTTCCGCAACGGCGCGCTGCCGGTGGTGCTCTTGGCCACCGACGAGCCGCCGATCAGCCCGGGCGACACCAACGCGTGCCCCAACTGGAACTTGGTGGTGCGGCCAGCGATGACCGCGCGCAGCGCCCGCCTGGTGGGCATCCTGGGTGATGGCGCCGCCGCCAGCGTCACCACCGACCTGCAGACCATGGCCCGCGACACCGGCGCGGTCGACGCCAACGCCGGCAACGCGCCGCTGGTGTTCAACGGCTCGGGCTCGACCGCGGCCACCGCGATCGAGAACGGCATCCGGACCCTGGCCAACGGCGTGCCGCTCGACCTGGCGGCGGCCGCCTCGGACGACCCGGCGGATGCCGTCGACGCGGTGGCGGCGTTCATCGACCACCTCGAGACGCTCCAACTGGGGACCCCGGCCTGCGCGAACATGCTCACCGATCGCGACTCCAACGGCGACAGCTTCCCGGACGCCTACGACAACGTGCGGGCCGGCACGCCGGTGTGCTGGAAGCTGTTCTCCAAGCAGAACACCACGGTCCCTGCGACCAACGCGCCGCAGCTGTTCAAGGCCACCGTCACCGTGACTGGTGACAACGTCACGACGCTCGACACCCGCGACGTGTACTTCCTGGTGCCGCCGGTGCCCCAGGACCCGCCGATCGAGTGAGCGTGACAGGCCGCCGCGGCTGGCGCCCGGGCCGGCGCCACCGCGGGGCTGTGGAGGCGGGCCGGGTGGCCGTGTGACGATTCGTCGACACCGCCAGCCTGTGCAGATGGTGACAGTGTGACCGCGGGTTCGCGGTCGGGGAGCGGGCTTCACCCCTGATCGCGGTGGGTTGTGGCGACGGCGTGGTGGTGGCACGGCGCCTGCTGAGCGCTCCAGGCACGTCCGCGTCGGACGCCGGCGCGTTCACGCGTCGCCTTCTCTCTACTCGTTGGAGCTACTCATGACCCGCACCTCCTCCTCCCTCGCGCCCCGCTCGCTCATCCTCGCGCTGTCGTCGTCCGTCCTGGTGGCCGCATGTGGCAGTGACGATCGCACGACGGCGAAATTCACCGGCGTCGACGCCGCCCACCTCAGCCGCGCGGTCGACGCGATCGGCGCCAAGGACGTCACCTCGCTGGCCATCGTCGGCCTGTTCATCGCCGGCGGCGACGAGCCGGGTTGCCCGCGCATCGCCACCACCGGCAACGTGACCACCGTCACCGGCGGGTGCACCAACGACGACGGCACCGTCCTGGCCGGGTCGATCAAGGCCACGAACTTCCAGCCGCTGTTCGGCACCAACCCGGCCTACGATCCCAGCAAGCCCAGCACCATCGAGGCCGACCACTGGTCGGCGACCAAGGCCGGCGCGGCGGCGGAGTCGATCGACGGCACCGCGTCGATCTCCGGGATGGACGCCGACGGCAAGGGCGGCACGCTGACCGGCTCGACCGACGCGGTGCTGGCCGGCATCGCGGTCCACAGCGAGATCACCTATACCTGCACGACCGCCAGCGTCTGCACGCACGGCGGCGACAGCTGGATCGACGTCGACGGCGTCGGCGCCGCCGAGCTGACCGGCACCTGGAGCCAGGGCGACGTCCCGACCGGGGCGATCACCGCGACCGGCGTCGACACCTTGGTGCTCGACGTCGCCGCGTCGACCGACAGCTGCCGGGTGTTCTCCATCAACGGCGGCGCCGCCCAGATGGTGTGCGATCCTGACAGCCCGACCGCGCGGCGTGCGCCGACCGCCGGCAACCCGTGGCTGGCGTCGCTCGGTCGCTGACCGCCGCGGCGCCGCGGCGGGGTCAGCGGAAGATGGTCAGGAAGGTCGGGGTCGCCGCGGCGACGCACACCGCCAGCAGCACCGCGCTCGGTCGCCACATGCGCAGCACCAGCTCGTGGGTCCGCGTCTCGTCGCGGCGGCGGTCGACCAGCACCGCCAGCCCGCGCGTCCCCAGCAGCGGCGCGCGGCCGCCCCGGTAGGCGTCGCCGTCGTCGGTCGGCGAGTCGAAGCCGGCCACGGTGACCTCGTCGCCGTCGCTGACGACCGGGATCATCTGCCCGGTGCGGGCTTGCTGGGCCCACGGCGGCGTCGGCACCACCAGCTCCGCGCCGGCCGGCACGGGCACGTCGCCGTCGGCGGTGCGCAGCGTGAATCCGACGGTGCGCGACGCCAGCCCGGCCAGCCAGCCGCGGCTCACCAGCGCGCCGACGGTGGTGCTGGCCGGCGCGACCACGACGACCGTCCCGCGCACCGTCCGGGTAGTCTCGCGCAGGCGCCCCGCGCGACGCAGCGCCCGGGCCTGGATGATCGCCAGCGCGAGCACCGCCATGATCGCGAACCAGGCGAGGCCCAGGAGGACCGGGGCCAGCTGGGTCGCCGCGTACTGCCACGGCGCGCTCAGCTCGTCGTCGTAGCGGTCGAGGGCCAGCGCCATGAGCGCGATCCAGCCCAGCCCGAGGCTGCCGGCCTGGGCCACGGGCACCGGGCGGCGTCGCCACGCCAGCGCCACGGTGGCGAGCACAGCCAGGACGCCGGGCACCACCAGCGCCCACGCGAGCACCCGCGCCGTCGCCGCTCCCTCTTCCGCAGAGAGCGCCAGCGGCAACGGCGCGGCGGTCGCCTGGTACAGCGGCAGCCACGCCGCCAGGGCCAGCATCGCCGCCAGCGCGAGGGTGACGATGGTCACGAACGCCGCCGTGACCGCGCGCCGCGTCGGCGCTACCAGCGCGGCCGCGATGACCAGCGCGCCGGCGACACCGGCGATCGGTCCGACGCGGGCGCCGAGAGGGTAGGTGAACACCACGCTCGGCGTGCGCGCCAGGTAGACCATCCACAGGCCCAGCGCGACCAGCGCGATGGCGGCTTGCACCGCGGCGAGCACCACGACCGCGCGGATCCGCCACGCCAGCGTGCCCAGCGCCGCGGTGCGGTTGGCGACGCCGGCACCGACCAAGGCCACCGCGGCGGCGGCCAGCGACGAGGCGGCGGCCGGAGCGCTCGCGGACAGGCGCCCGGCCTGATCGACCACGAGCCACAGCTCGATCCCGATCATGATGGCCGCGGCCGCCACCAGCGCCAGCAGGAACCTGCCGGCGGCCGGCGCGCCCCACCCGAGGGGAGCGACCACCGCGGCCTCGGTCTCGTCGTGTTGCATGCCCATGCCTCATGGTCGACGCCGCCGCGGCGCGGGGCAACCACAAACCGCGCGGCCGGGCGCGGTATGGTCCGCCATGGCCTTCGACCAGACGATGCCCCCGCTGCTCCGCGCGCTCAACGCCATCGATGTCGACTACGCCGACGGCGATGGGATGGACTTCGAGCCGTACCAGGAGTTCCAGTCGGCCGAGGACAACGCCGCGTGGCTGCGGGCGTGGACCGGCAACCCCGACGTCGACGGGGCCGAGTACCGGGTGTTCGGGCAAGACGGCACCGGCGGCTACGCGGCGTTGTGGCTGGTGAAGGCTGGCGCCGACCTGCTCGAGCAACCGGTGGTGTTCTTCGGATCCGAGGGCGAGCTGGGCGTGGTCGCCGCGTGCTTCGCCGACTACCTGTGGCTCCTGGCCGCCGGCATCGGCCCGATGGAGGCGGTCGCCTACGGCTCCGGCGGGGGCGCCTCGCCCCAGCCCGACCTGGCGGCGTTCGCCGAGGCGCACGGCGGGACGCCCAAGCTGCCGGTCGAGGTGCTGGGCGCCGCCGCCGCCGCGTACCCGGACTTCGAGGCGTCGATCCGCGCGCTGTGTCGGTGAGCGGCGGCCTGCGCACCCACGGGGACGGGCCGGTCACGCCGTGCGCGCTGTGCCGCCGCCCCGCGGCCGGGCCGTGCGCGCGGTGCCGCCGCGCGGTGTGCGGCGACTGCTGCGAGCTGGCCCACGGCGGCGCTGGCACCTTCGCGCTGTGCCTGACCTGTGCCCGGCACGGCGGCGGGCTGGCCCGGCCCTGGCTCGGGCTGGTGGCGTGGCTGGTGGCGATCGTCGTCGGGGTCGTGGCGATCGGCGCGGCGCTGGCGCTGCTCCGATGACCGGCGCGGCGCCGGTGACACCGCACCGCAGCCTCAGCAGTCGTCGGGGACGCTCTCGCTGAGATCGTCGCCGACCTGCACGAACCAGCCGTCCCACAGGTAGTCGATCTGCGCGACGGCGTTGGCCGGCACGCGCCCGGTGAGCGCCTTGCTCCACACCTGGGCCAGCGTGCACCGGGGCGTCGGGCGGAGCGCCTCGGTACACTTCTCGCGCGTGACCACGTAGGCCTCGACGGTGGCCGGGGTGACGTCGACGTAGACCATGCACGGGATGTCGACCGGCACGCCGGGCGGCATGTCGGGTCGCTTGGAGCTGGCGGGCGAGCGGAACTCGTAGTGGCCGTCGAAGTCGCTCGCGAGCGTGAGATCGGCCCGGCCGTCGGAGCCGACGCCGTCGACGTCGAAGGTGACCAGGCGGGCGTCGGGCGCTAGCTGGCGGGCCAGCGCGAGCGCCTTGGGCAGGTAGCCGCGGGCGTCGAACCGCCTCGGATCGTAGTCGCGCGGACCGGTGATGCGCTTGCCCGCGGTGAGCGAGACGGTCACGCCGGGGCCGAGCGTGGGGACGCCCGCGTCGACGGATGGCGGTGGTGGCGGCGGTGGTGGCGGAGGCGGCGTGACGGGCGCGGCGGCGCTCGACCCGGTCGCCGGCGTCGGGCCGGTCGCGGGTCGTGCCACCGGGGGCGTGGCCGGCGCGGCGGGGGCCGGCGGCGCGACCGCGATCGGCGTGGGCGCCGGGGCGATGATCGCGGCGTCGATCGGGCCCACCGCGGCGTCGACGTCGGTGGCGGGCTGGCGCGCGCTGGCCAGGTCCGCGGGCGGAGGCGTGGCCGTCGCCGCCCCACCGCCGGCCACCACCACCGCCATCACCGCGATCGCGGCGGCCGCGCTGACCCCGAGCGCCGCCAGCGGCCAGCGTCGACGCCGGGTCGGCAGCGTCGGTGGCGCCGCCCCATCGGGGGCCGCGCGGCCGAGCCCCGACGGCGCCGGTTGCGGGCCGGCCGGCGAGCGCACGCCGACCGCGCCCAGCTCGCCCGACACCGCGGCCCACGCCGCCGGCGGCAACGTCGCGGTGGCCTCGGCGAGCGCCGCGGCCATCGCCTCGGCCGACGGGAAGCGGTCGTCGGGGCGCTTGGCCAGCGCCCGCATGATCACCGCCTCGAACGCCGGCGGCAGATCGTGGCGGTGCGCGCTGGGTGGGTCTGGCAGCACCTGGACCTGGGCCAGCATCAGCTCGAACAGCGTCGCGCCAGCGAACGGCCGGCGGCCAGTCACGGCCTCGTACAAGAGCGCGCCGATCGCGTAGAGGTCGGTGCGATTGTCGATGACCCCGCCGGTGACTTGTTCGGGCGCCATGTAGTCGGGCGTGCCGAGCACCGCGCCGGTGGCGGTGCGGGGTGACTGGCCCTGCGCGGCCTGGGGGCCGAGCTTGGCGATGCCGAAGTCGAGCACCTTGGCGCGGCCACCGCCGCTGACCAACACGTTGTCGGGCTTGATGTCGCGGTGGACGATGCCGGCGCGGTGGGCGGCGGCCAGCGCCGACAGCACCTCACCGACCATGCCCGCCAGCGTGCCGAGCGGCATGGGCCCGCGCTGGATCAGCGCCGCCAGCGTCGCCCCGGCCAGGTACTCCATGACGATGTAAGGCCGGCCGTCGTCGAGCCAGGCCAGGTCCAGCACGCTGACGATGCTCTCGTGACGGATCAGGTTGACCGCGCGGGCCTCGGCGAAGAAGCGATCGACCAGCTCGCGGTCCCGGGTGCACGCCTCGGACAGCACCTTGACCGCGACCCGGCTGCCGATGTCGGGCTGCACGCCGAGGTAGACCCGGCCCATGCCGCCCTCGCCCAGCACCCGGGCCAGGCGCCAGCGGCCGATGGTCTGGCCCAGCAGCGCGTCGCGGGTGGGCTCGAGGCGGGTGCCGTCGTCGCCGCAGAAGCCGGGCTCGGCGTCGCGGCGCCCGCAGGCTGGGCAGACCAACATCCGGCGATGCTAGCCGAACTCGTCGCCGGGCCGGGCCGACCGGCACGGCAATGGGTCGGCGACCCGCGAGCTAGCCCACTGGCCCGGCGGGGCTCGGCTCGCGCAGCGCCGCGTCGAGGAACGCCCGCAGCTCGTACATCTGCTCGGAGCCGATGCCCTGCCCGACGTAGGCCGCGCCGAACGCCAGCCCGCCGCCGACCAGGGTCGCCACCAGCACGATGGCCGAGCCCAGCAGGTCCTGGCCCAGGGACCACTTGACGCCCAGGAAGATCGCCGCCGACAGCGCGGCCAGGGCGAACACGAACTGGACGCCGACGAACAGGGTCCACAGCCGCGGGTGAGGCGCCAGCGTGCCCTGGAGATGGGCGCCGCCGTCGGGGCGTTCGCTGACCTGCAGATCCAGCTGCGGCGTCCACAGCTGGCGGTGGGCGGCGTCGAAGGTCAACACCACCGTGCGCCGGAAGACGGTGCCGCCGATCGGCCCGGGGTGGCCGTCGAGGTACGCCTGCACCCGCGCGACGATGGCGTCAGCCGACTCGGGGCGATCGAGCGCGAAGCGCGGGCGGGCGCGCGGAGGCTGCATCGCCTGTGACCGTACCGCGGGTCGCCGGTGCCGGTCACGGACTCGTGGTCGCCGGCGGCACCGCGCAGCACACACCACCCTCGATGCCGTAGGCGATGCGCGCCACCTCGCTCGCGCCCTCGGGGCAGGCCACCTGGCCGTCGCCGATGTCGCCGAACACGCGGTAGCCGAGGCACTCACACTGGGTGGCGTCGGTGGGCTTGCCGTCGGTGGCGGCCACCCCGCAGCGGTCCTCGACCGCCGCCGGCTCGACCGGAGCCGGGCTGGGGTGCGGCGACGAGCCGCCACAGGCGGCGGCGAGCGACAACGCGGCGGCGAGCAAGGTGCGCATGGGCCCGACGATGCCGTGGCGGCGGCCCGGGCGCAATCGCCGCGCGGGCCGGCTCATTGCCGGAACGCCATCTCGGCCAGCCCCGCGGCGACCGAGGTCAGCTCCTCGCCGCCGACCAGCCGCGCGGCGCCGAACCGCGCCGCCAGCCGTGCGCGCACCGCCGGCACCAGCGACGAGCCGCCGGTGGCGAACACCCGGTCGATGCCGGCCTCCGGCAGGCCAGCGGTGGCCAGGGCCTCGTCGATGGCCTCGTCGATGGCAACCAACTCCGGCGCGATCCATCCGTCGAAGTCGGCCCGGGCGACCGGGCCGGCGATGGCGACGCCGGGGCGGGCGAAGTCGAACCGGGTCGCGGCCGCGCTGGTCAACGCCAGCTTGGTGCGTTCGACCGCGCCGTGGAGCGGCAGGCCGAGGTCGTCGTCGATCAGCCGCACCAGCCGATCGATGCCGGCCGGGTCGCCGGCGCCGTCGACGATCCGGGTCAGGAGCGCGGTGGTGTCGGGGCTCTTCAACATCGACAGGTGGTGCCACCGGCGCAGCCGGTTGTAGATCCACGACGGCACCTGGGCCTCGGCGCCGAACTCGACCTGGTACCGGCTGCCCTTGCCCAGGGCCGGGGCCACCACCTCGTCGATGATGCGCGCGTCGAAGGCGTCGCCAGCCAGGGCCACGCCGCTCACCGCCAGCACCTCGGCGGTGCCCGGCCCGACCTCGACCACCGAGAAGTCGCTGGTGCCGCCGCCGAAGTCGGCGATCAGCACGCGCTCGGCGCGGTCGAGGCGGGCGGCGTAGGCGTGGGCCGCGGCGATCGGCTCGGCCGCGAAGGTGACATCGTCGAAGCCGGCCAGGGCCAGCGCGGCCCGCATGCGGGCGATCGCCCGGTCGTCGTCGGCCTGGCCGTCGGCGCCCCAGTAGCGCACCGGGCGGCCGCACACCACGCGGCGCCCGAGCTCGATCGGCGCCGCCTCGCGCAGCGCCCGCAGGTAGGTGGCGATCAGCTCCTCGACCTTGAAGCGACGTCCGAAGATGCGGGTGTCGACGAACGACGCCGCGGCCAGGTGGCTCTTGATCGACTGCAGGAACCGCGCGACGCCCTCGCTCGCGGCGTAGCGCTCGATCGCCGGGGCCCCGGCCGTCACCCGCATCGGCCCGTCGTCGGTGGCCGGCTCGAAGCACAGCACCGTGCGCCAGTAGCTGGCGGTGGCGCCGGCGCGCCCCGGCAGCGGCAGCACCCGCGCCGGGCCGTCGCCGTCGCAGATCGCCAGCGCGCTGTTGGTGGTGCCGAAATCGAGACCGAGGGCGACGGACGAAGGGGGCATGCGAGCGCGCCATTGTTCGCACCCAGCGCGGGTTTACAAGCTAGCGACGCCCCCCTATTCTCGGGGAGCTACACGGGAGGCGTCGGCGCGGCGCGGGTGAGCACCAGGTGGTACAGCCCGGGCGTTCGTCCGGCGACGATCTGATAGCCGGCCCACGGGCGCCCCAGCTGCGCCGCCAGCCGGGCGATGGCCGCTTCGGGCAGCGGCCGGTCGGGTCGCGTGAGGACCACGTCGACCCGGCCGTCGGGCAGCGTCGCCACCGACAGGCGGACACCCTCGCGGGTGGTGGTGGCGCGGCCGGCGCTGATCGCCGCGGCGACCTCGTCCACGTGGTGGGCGCCCGCCAGCCACAAGGCCGGCGCTCGGTCCCGGCGCCGCAGGTCGACCACCACCGCGGTGGCCACGGCGAGGAGCGCGGCCGGCGCGGCGGTCCACCAGGCCGGGTGCAGCGCGGTGGCGATGGCGGCGGTGGCCGTCGCGGTCCACTGCGCCTCGGTGGCGCCCCAGCCGGTCGGTCGCGCTGGGTCGCCGCGCCCGAACTCGAGGACGAAGCGCGCCGGGCCGTAGCTGACCATGAACGCGCACGCGGCGACGCCGGCCGCCGCCCCGCGCACGACCAGCGTCACCCCGACGGCGGTGGCGACCAGGGCGGCCGCGCCGTCGAGCAGCTGGAGCGGCACCAGCGGGACGCCGACCCAACGCGCCGGGAAGCCGGCGTGCGCGTGGACGTCGCGGTAGCGGACGCCACGGCGTGCGACCCGGCCGTGGCAGCACGCGACGCGGAAACACCCGACCCGGCCGAACGCCAGCCCGACGCCCATGCCCAGGGTCGCCAGGTCCAACGCCCGGCGGGCCGGGCCGCCGGCGATGGCCACCGCGGCCACCGTCGCCGCCACCACCACGATGGTCTGTTCGTAAAAGACGATGGTCTCGCGCCCGTACACCAGCTGCGACGCCTTGATGGCCAAGAGCAACGCCACCGGTGGCACCAGGACGATCAACAGCCGCGGCACCAGGCCCAGCCCGAGGGCCAGGCCGAGGGTGGTCGCCAGCACCACGCCGGCGAGGTAGCCGGTGAAGCCGCACGCGAAGTACGCGCCCCACCGTCGCGGCCCGACGGTGGGCTCGGCGCAGCGATCGAGCGCTAGCTCCAGGTGCGACGGCATGGGTCCATCAGCCGGAGCTGGTGACGCGCTTCATGATGCGGCCGGCGGTGCGGGCCGCCACGCCGCGGGGCACCGCGCGGATGGCCAGCACGCCGACCCGGTTGGCGGCGCCGGGCACCACCAGCCCGCGCCGACCGAGGCCCGCCAGCGCCGCGGCGACCACCGGGCCGACCGGCATCAACTTCACCGGCGCCTTGCTGGGATCGACGCCGGTGTTCATCGGCCCTTCGGTGTCGGTGCCGCCCGGGCACAGCGTCAGCACGTCGACGCCGTGGTCGCCCAGCTCGACCTGGAGCGCCTCGCCGAGCAGCAGATCGAACGCCTTGGTGGCGCCGTAGACCGCGCTCCACGGCAGCCCCTGGAACGCCCCGGTCGACGACACGATCACCAGGCCGCCCCGGCCGCGCGCCGCCAGCCGCGGGCCCAGCGCGCGCGCGAGCGCGACCGGCGCCTGGCAGTTGACCTCGATCATGCGCCGCTGATCGGCGGGGTCTTGCTCGAGGAAGCGGCCCTTCCAGCTGGTGCCGGCGTTGCACACCACCAGGCCCAGATCGAGGTCCTCGACGGCGGCAGCCAGCGCGGCGGCGGCGGCAGGATCGGCCAGATCGTGGGCGCTGACCCGGGCCTCGACCCGGTGCTGGGCCCGCAGCTCGTCGGCCAGCGCGGCGAGGCGCTCGCGGCGGCGGGCCACCAGCACCACCGACACGCCCGCGGCCGCGAGCTGGCGCGCGAACTCCGCGCCGATGCCCGACGACGCCCCGGTCACCACCGCCCACCGTCCGTAGCGAGTCGCGAAGTCCTTGCGCAGGCGCGGCATCGCCCCGAGTGTAGCCGCGAGCGGCGGCGGCGCGGGCCCGGCGTTACCGCGATCCGGGCGGGTAGATGGTGAACACCGCGTGGATCTCGCTGGTGCTGGTGGCGAGCTGCGACCAGCCGGTGACCCGGACCCCCTCGCGCGTCAGCACGCCGCGCAGCTCGCCCTCGAACCGCGCCACCTGGGCCGCGGGCCCCGTCACCTGGACGTCGACGTCGACGCCGCGCAGGCGGGCCACGGGCAGCAGGCGCGGATCGATCCGGACCTCGATCGCGCCGCCCAGGAACACCGCGCCCAGGCTGACGTCGATGACCACCGGCTGCGGGCGCGGGGCGACCACGACCACCTGGCCACCGGCCGCGGCACCGCCGGCGCTGCTGCCACCGGCGCCGCCAGCTCCGTCGAGCCGACCCTCGACCGGCGGCGGCGGCGGCGGCGTGGTCGTCGACGGCGGCGCGATCACCGGCGGCGGTGGCGGCGCCGTCGGCATGTACACCACCGGCGCGGCGTCGGGGCCGTGGCCGCACCGGCCGAACGCGCCGCGCGGCGCCGCGGCCTGGCCCAGCGCGAAGCGGAGCGCCAGCCCGCCGGTGAGCGCGCGCGCGCCGGCGCCGTCGAGCTCGGACCGGACCACGGCGCCCAGCGTGACCGCGCCGTCGCAGCCGCCCAGCTGGATGCCGAGCTCGGTGTCGAAGAGCGTGGCCCGGGTGAGCCCGCTGTCCTCGGCGACCCAGCCCGGGCCGACCTTGGCCTCGGCGTACAGCGGCACCCGTCGCGGCCAGCCGGCGTCGAGCCGGCCGCCAGCCATGACCGCCCAGGTGCCGTGGAGGCCGCGCAGCTCGGTCGAGTCGGGCGCGTTGCCGAACACGAAGTTGGCCGAGGCCACCGCGTGGAGCGGGCCGGCCAGCCGGTAGCCGGCGGTCACGCCCAGCCCGAGCATGAACGGCGCGGCGAACACGTCGCCGCCGGTCCACAACCGAGTCGAGAACGGCCGGTCGAGCTCGTCGAGGTTGGTGGGCTCGACGATGCCGAGCTCGAAGCCGAGGCGGACCGACGCCATCAGCGCGTCGATGGGCCGGGCGCCCAGCGTGCGGGTGTAGCCCAGCTCGAGCGTGGCAGCCGCGGCGTTGGCGTCGTCGAGGTACAGCCCCACCTCGCGGCTGATGGCCGCCCGCGCCACCGGGCCATCGCCGCCGATGCGGTCGCCGGTGAGCGCGTAGCCGCCGCCGATCGTCAGCGCCACCGCGTCGCGGTCCGCCTCGTCGGTGAACAGCCGCCAGCCGACCTGGCCCAGGAAGCGCTGGCTGCGGGTCGTGGCGAGGTTGTCGGGCGTGGTGCGCAGGCCCAGCCCCACCAGCTCGTAGCGCACGCCGAGCGTCAGGTGCCGGCGCAGGGTGATGTCCACGTCGACGCCGAGGGCCTGGGCGCCGCCGGTGAGCTGGTCGTCGCCGCGGGCGACCCCGGTGGTCCAGTCGACACCGAAACGCCACTGCAGCGGACGTCGGAACACTTGCGGGCGGCACGGGATCGGCTCACCCGGCCCGGGCATCACCTCGCCGAACCGGCACGGCCGCAGCCCGCGCAGGCGTTCGAGCGAGACGCCGGTCGGCCAGCCGTGCGCGTCGACCGGCGACCAGGCCGCCGTCGGCGGCGGCGCGGGCATGGCCGGCGGGCCGCCGACACCTGACGGTTGGGGCTGGGCGCCGGCCGACGAAGCGACAGCGCCGAGCACGAACAACGACGAGCAGACAGCACGCACGCGGTGACCTCGAGCAAGCCTCGTGCCGCCAGCGTGCGGGCGCAAGTCCCCGGACCGGGTGTCGTCACCGAGGCGCCATCGCCACAGTCCGACGTCGGGTGTCAACCGCTGGTGACTGCCGGGGCTCCGTGCCATCGTGACGCGGTGGCTCCGACCGCGTGGTTCCAGTGTCTCGCCGGCTGCCCGGCCCGTTGGTCGCTGACCGAGGTCCGCTACCGCTGCCCGACCTGTGGCGACCTGCTCGAGGTGGCCCACGACCTCGACGCCCTGCGCGCGCTGCACGACGCCGCCGGGTGGCGCGCGCTGTTCGACGGGCGCTGGCGTGGGCCGACCTGGCCCGACGCCTCGGGCGTGTGGGGCAAGCGCGAGTGGGTGGCGCCGCACGTGCGGCCCGAGCACATCGTCACCGCCGCCGAAGGCGCGTCGGCGTTGCTGCCGGTGCCGGGCTACGCCGCCGCGCTGGGCCTGGGCGACGTGCGCGTCAAGCAGTGCGGCGTCTCGCACACCGGCTCGTTCAAGGACCTGGGCATGACGGTGCTGGTGTCGACCGTCAAGCAGATGATCGCCGACGGCGCCGGCGTGCGGGCCGTCGCCTGCGCGTCGACCGGCGACACCTCGGCGGCGCTGGCGGCCTACGGCGCCGCCGCCGGCATCCCCACCGTGGTCATCCTGCCGCGCGGCAAGATCTCGACGGCGCAGCTGGTGCAGCCGCTGGCCAACGGCGCCCTGGTGCTGGCGCTCGACACCGACTTCGACGGCTGCATGGCGCTGGTCCAGGAGCTGGCCGCGCGCGAGGGCGTCTACCTGGCCAACTCGATGAACTCGCTCCGCCTCGAGGGCCAGAAGACCGTGGCCATCGAGATCGTCCAGCAGCTGGGCTGGGACATCCCCGACTGGGTGGTCATCCCCGGCGGCAACCTGGGCAACGTGTCGGCGCTGGCGGCCGGCTTCCGCATGCTCATCGAGCTGGGGCTGATCGCGCGGGCGCCCCGCATCTGCGTGGCCCAGGCCGCCAACGCCAGCCCGCTCCACCAGGCCTACCTGCGCGGCTTCCGCGACTTCGCGCCGGTGACCGCGCGCACCACCCTGGCGTCGGCGATCCAGATCGGCAACCCGGTCAGCTGGAAAAAGGCGGTGCGCGCGCTGACCGAGACCGACGGCGTGGTGGCGGCGGTGGGCGAGGCCGAGCTGGCCGACGCCGCCGGGCGGGCCGATCGCTTCGGGCTGTTCACCTGCCCGCACACCGGCGTGGCGCTGGGTGCCCTCGAGCAGCTGGCTGCCGCCGGCACCATCGCGCCGGGCGCGCGGGTCGTGGTGATCTCGACTGCCAGCGGCCTCAAGTTCGCCGACTTCAAGATCGGCTACCACGAGGCGCGCCTGGCCGACGCGCCGGCCCCGCGCTGGCGCAACCGGCCGGTCGAGGTGGCGGCCCGCTACGACGACGTGCGCGCGGCGCTGTGGCGCGGCCTCGACGCCATGGCCGGTTGACCCAGCGCTTGGGGTATCGTCCGCCCATGAGGACTGTCTCTGCGCGTCTCGGCCCGGCCCTGGTCGGCGCCCTCCTGGTGATCGGCTGCGGCGGGGGCGACGACACCTCGCCGCCCATCGACGCCGGCCCGACGGTGACCACCGATCACTGCGCCTACCAGCCGGTGGCGACCAACGCGGCGACCGGGTCGTCGACCGCGGCCGCGCCGCTCATGGCCGGCGCCGCCGAGGTGCCGCTCGACGTGCCGGTCGGCACCGCCCTGGGCGGCTACACCGCGCGCGGCGGCTCGTTCGTCGGTGACGTCCGCCCGGTCGACAACCGGGTCATCCCGCTGGCCGGCGGGTTCTACCCGTCGGTGGGCGTCGAGACCCGGCCGATGGCCAAGGCCCTGGCGCTGCGCGCCGGCGGCGACACCGTGGTGTGGATCAAGCTCGACGCGATCTTCGCCTACGAGGGCTTCGTGTTCGACCTGGAGGAGCGGCTGGGGCCGGAGTTCCGCGGCAAGGTCCTCATCTCGACCTCGCACAGCCACGCGGCGTGGGCCCAGTACACGTCGAACTCGCCGCTCAAGGTCGGCGCCAGCGAGCGTCGCAAGCTAGTCGGCGATCGCTTCCTCGACGGGTGCGAGGCCGCGGCCCGCGCCGCGCTGGCGGCGCTGCAGCCGGCCAGGCTGGGCGTGGCGACCGACCCCAACTTCGATCCCGGCGACGCCATCACCCGCGACCGCCGCGGCGAGAACGACCAGCTCCCCGGCGGCAACCGCAAGGACGATCGACTGCACCTGATCCGGGTCGACTCGACCGCCGGCGACCCCATCGCCGTCGTCCCGATCTACGGCGTCCACGGCACCCTGGGCGACGCCGACAACCCGCTGGCCTCGACCGACGCCATCGGCGGCGTCGAGCGGGTCGTCGCGGAGCAGTTCGACCGCAAGGTGGTGGTGATGCACGTGCAGAGCGCCGGCGCCGACACCTCGCCGGTCGGCCACGGCGCGGTCGACTGCGCGGTCAAGCCGGGCGCCGCCACCGACCCGTGCTTCAGCTGGCTCACCAGCGAGGGGCACGGCCGCGCCGCGTTGCCGCAGCTGATGGCGGCGTGGACCGCGGCCGGCGCGGCGATGACCGACACGCTGGCGCTGTCGATGGTCACCCGCTCGATCGAGCTGGGGCCCGATCCGGCCCGGTTCTCGATCCGCGGCGGCGCGCTGCGCTACGCCGCGCCCGACCTCGACCGCGCGGCCGATCGCGTCATCTACGACGGCGCCGGCGCGGTGGCCTCGCCCATCGACGAGTTCAACGCGCCGGTCGGCGCCGCGCTGTGCGAAGGCGACACCGCGCTGTTCCCGGCCGCCGCCATGCCTGGCACCGAGGGCCTGACCACGTACGGCTCGTGCGTGCGCCTCGACGTGGCGGCCGGCGTGCTGGGCCCGATCCTCAAGCTCGACCTGTCCGACATCTCCGAGACCCACCCGGCGTGCCAGACCACCCGCACCACGCTGTCGGCGCTGCGGCTGGGCGACTACCTGATCCAGACCATGCCGGGCGAGCTGAGCGTGCTGCTGGCCGACAAGCTGCGCGCGGCGTCCCCGGTCGACAGCGCCCACACCATCGCCGTCGGGTACAGCCAGGGCCACGTCGGCTACATGCTCACGCCCGAGGACTGGCTCCTGGGCGGCTACGAGCCCAGCGTGACCTTCTGGGGCCCGCTCGAGGCCGAGGCCATCGTCGAGCAGGCCGCCGCGCTGATGCCGCTGGCGATGATGCCGGTGCGCATGGACGGCGCCGCCGATGGCTCGACCCGGGTGGTCGCGCCGGCGGTGGTCGACGACTTCCCGGTCGACGCCGTCGCCGCGCGGCGCGGCACGGTCCCCGCCGTGGTGCCGGCGGAGCTGTGGATGCGGGCCGGCCGCCCGGCCGCCGCCCAGCCCGCCGCCCAGGTGCCGCGGGTCAGCGGCCTGGCCACGTTCGTGTGGTACGGCGACGACCCCGCGGTCAAGACCCCGGTGATCACCCTCGAGTCCGACGCCAGCGGGAGCTGGGCGCCGGTGGTGCGCGCCAGCGGCCGGCCGGTCAGCGACGGCGACCTGATCCTCTACTACGCGCCGGCCCCGCTGATTCGCGCCGCCAACCCGCAGGACCACGTGTGGGCCGTCGAGTGGCAGCCGGTGCCGTGGCTGGGTGAGCCGGGTGGTCTCGACGCGCTCGACCGCCGGGCCCAGGTGCCGCTGGGCCAGTACCGCTTCCACGTGATCGGCGCCGGGTGGGACCTGGTGAGCGATCCGTTCGCGGTCGTGGCCGCGCCGCTGGCGGTGACCGCCACCCGGGCCGGCACGATGGTCACCATCGACGTCGCGCTGGACGCGCCGCGGGGCTACCGGCTGCTGGCGCCGACCCAGCCGTCGAACCGGCCGATCCCGTACAGCGCCCAGGTGTTCGTGTTCGGCACCGACGCCGCCGGCGCGCCGATCACCGGCGCCATGGTGGGGGTCACCGACGCCGCCGGTCGCGTCGTGGTGGACTTCGGCGCCGTCGCCCCGACGCTGGCCGGGGTCCGCGTCAACGACAACGTCGGCAACGTCGGCGCCGGCACGCTGTAGCCCGCGGGGCGGTTGGCGTAGGATGCCCGCGGTGCAGCGGCCCGACTCGACGCTCGATCATCCTCCACCCGCGCCGGGCGAGCTGGCGCCGGTGCGCGAGCTGTCGCGCTACCTGGTCCTCGAGGAGCTGGGAGCCGGGGCCATGGGCGTGGTCTACAAGGCCCACGATCCCGAGCTGGGCCGGATGGTCGCCATCAAGCTGGTCCACGCCGGGTCGTCGCCGGCGCGCTCGACCCGGCTTTTGCGCGAGGCCCAGGCCATCGCCCGGGTCGCCCACCCCAACATCGTCGCCATCTACGACGTCGGCCTGGTCGAGGATCAGGTGTTCATCGCGATGGAGTACATCGAGGGCCAGCGCCTGCGCGACTGGATGGCGGCCGGGCCGCGCACGCTGCGCGAGACCATCGCGGTGTTCGAGCAGTGCGCGCGCGGGTTGGCGGCCGCCCACGACGCCGGCCTGGTCCACCGCGACTTCAAGCCGGAGAACGTGCTGCTCGGCGTCGACGGTCGGGTCCGGGTGGTCGACTTCGGCCTGGTGCGGTGGGCCGAGGACGACGACGGCCCGCCCATCACCGAGGCCGGCATCCTGGCGCTCGATCAGAGCATCACGCCGGCCGGCGCCGCGGTAGGCACGCCGCGCTACATGTCGCCCGAGCAGATCCGGGCCCGGCCGGTGGGGGCCGCCGCCGATCAGTTCTCGTACTTCGTGTGCCTGTACGAGGCGGTCACCGGCCAGCGGCCGTTCCTCGGCGACAGCATGGCGGTGTTGATGCGCGCCGTGACCTCGGGCGAGGTGCGCGGGTTCCCCGCGAGCTGCATCGCGCCCAAGTGGATGCGCGCGGCGATCACCCGCGGCCTCGCGGTCGACCCGGCCGATCGGTGGCCGTCGATGCACGCGGTGGTCGACGAGCTGGGACGTGATCGCGCGGCGCAGCGGCGGGCCGCCCTCGACGGCTCCGGCTCGACCGAGCCGATGATCGCCGCCTTCCCGCCGCCCGACGATCTGTTCGTGGCGCGCAAGGTCGAGGAGATGCGCGGCGAGCTGGAGCGGGCGTGGCAGCTCAAGAGCCGCGGCAACCTGGGCGGCGCGCTCAAGATCGTCGTCGAGCTGGGGCCCCAGGTCGACGCCATCGGCTACCGGCCGCTGCGGGCGGCCACGCTGTACCTGCGCGGCAACCTGCAGTACCGCACCGGCGACGCCCGCACCGCGCGGGCCACCCTGCTCGAGGCCGCGCGCGAGGGGGCTCGGGCCGGTGACGACTGGCAGGTCGCCAACGTGTGGACCTTCCTGGTGCTGGTGGTCGGCCTGGGCCTGGGCCGGTTCGAGGAGGCCGAGGGGCTGGTGGCCGCCGCCGAGGTCGCGCTCGAGCGGGTCGGCGAGAACGCCTCGCTGCGGTCGCGCCTGCTCAACAACTGGGGCACCTGCGAGCTGACCCGGGGCCGCTACGCCGACGCCGCCGGCTGCTTCGCCCGGGCGGTCGAGCTCGACACCATCACCCACGGCGCCGGCCACGGCTTCGTCGCCATGTCGCTCCTGCACCTGGCCGAGGCGCAGATCGCGGCGCGCGACCTGGCCGACGCCGGCGCCACGCTCGAGCGAGCCATCGCGGTGTGCCAGCCCGACCGCCACGCGCCGACGCCGACCCGGCTGCGCTGCCTGGGCCTGCTGGGGCGGCTGCGCCTGGCCGAGGGCCGCCCGGCCGAGGCGGTGGGGCCCCTCGAGCGCGCGGTCGCCGGCTGGGAGCGGATGATCGGCCGCGAGCGCGCGCTGGGCGAGACCCTGCGCGACCTGGCCAACGCCCGCGGCGCGCTGGACGATCCGCGTGCCGACGCCGCCGCCGATCGCGCGGATCGCCTGCTGGCGATCGCGCCGCCGCGCACCGCGTGACGGGCGCCGCCGCGCCGCGGTCACATCGCCGCTACCTTGCCGCCCTTGGCGGTGCACTCGGCCGCGGGCATCTCGACGAAGCCCTGGCCCTTGCAGCCGTTCTGACCGGCGCAGGCGTTCGCCGCGGTCTTGCACGCGCCGTGGCCCTTGCAGGCGTTGACGCCCTCGCAGTGGACCTTGGCCGCCATCTCCTGGTCCGGAGCCGCGGGCGCGGTGTTGGCCATGGCGCCGGCCTTGTCCTTGGCCATGTCGCCGGCCGGGGCCGGGTTGGTCTTGGCGGCCGGCTGGCTCTCGGTCTCGGCCTTCTTCGAGCAGGCGCCGGCGAACAGGCCGGCGGCGGTGAGCGCGATCAGGGTGCCGTTGCGCAGAGGGTTCATCATCAGCGTTCTCCAGGGTCGTGTGGTTGCGGTACGGGTCGAGGTGATCGGTGCGCGCGGCGTCGCCGCCGGGGCGACGGACCGGCGCTGGTGCAAGAGGAGCGCGTCAGCGCCGGGGCGCCGCCCACGCGCGGCCGAGCAGGTGGTCGGCCGAGGCCGCGCCGGCGCCCGCGGTGACCAGCCAGGCCGCCATCGCCAGGTAGGCGAACTCGACGGTGGCGGCCAGGTCGGTGGCGCTGTGGATCGCCGGCCACTTCGCGGTGTAGATGGCGACGGTCATCACGGCGACGAGCAGCGCGCCGGCCACGCGCGTGCCCAGGCCGAGCAAGACCGCGATGCCGGCGACCAGCTCGATCACGGACACCATGGCCGCTTGCGCGCCCGGCGCCGGGATGTGCAGCGACGCGAAGTACTGCTCGACCTGCGCGAGGTGGTGCAGCTTGCCCCACCCCGACGGGATGAAGATGGCGGCCAGCGCGACGCGCACCAGCAGTGGACCGGCCCACGCCACGCGGGCGACCAGGTCGAGCGCAGCGCGGAGCTTGACGGGCATCGACGGCATGGAGCTAGGTACGCGGCCCCGCTCGATCCGTTACAGCCTCCGTCTCGGCGCGGCCCGGAACCGGGCTGCCCGGTGTAATGCCGTGGCGCGGCGAGCGTTGTCTCACCATGCCGCGTCACTGCTGCCTGGTCGCCGTCTGCGCCCCGCTCGTCGTGGGCGGGGTGGCCCTGGCCGAGCGGGCCCCGCCGCCTCTCGCGATCGCGGTCGAGCCGGCGGCGCCGCGCCCGCCGCCTCACCCCCACGCGGGCATCGGCGGCGGTGCGTCGTTCGGGCTGGTGTCGGCCGCCGGCCTCGACGACGGCTGGCTGGCTCGGCTCGACTACGAGCTCGCCGTGGCGATCCCACCGCCCGGTCGGCTCGGCCCGATGTTCGCCTTCCAGCCCGCGCTGCAGCTGTGGAAGGCGGGCGCTGACTGGGGCCTCGGCATCCCCTGGGTCATGAACCTGGGCGTGCGCGGCCCCGGCTTCCGCGCCGGCGTGCTCTACGGCTTCGAGGCGATCGCGGTGGACCGCGTCGCCGACGACACCGGCGTGCTGTGGATGGCGCCGGTCGGCGGCGTCGCCGTCGCCGTCGAGGTCGCCGGGTGGCACGCCGGCGTCGACGCCCGGGTCACCCGGCGCTGGCAGCTGGGCGCGCCCGATCACACCCAGTGGCAGGCCGCGCTGTCGATCGGCCGCACCTTCGAGGCGCCGCTCGATCGACCGGTGCGGTAGGGCTCACCACACCCGCTTGCCGTCGCGCGTGACCTGGCGCAGGTGGCGACCGGTCAAGGTCAGCGCCCGCGTGGTCACCTGCTTGGCCGGCGTGTTTGTCACCTGCTTCTTGGCGTCGGCCTCGACGTCGGCGGCGAACTCGAGCACGTCACCCACCGCGAGAGTCACGCCCGGCGGCAGCTCGGCGAACGTCACCTTGGCCTCCACCTTCCACTCGCGCCGACCGGTCTTGCAGCGCAGCTGGTAGATCAGCTTGCCGCTGTCGGTGATGCGGTCGATCTTGTTGGTGGTCTTGCAGGCGTAGTCGTAGCTCGACCAGTCGTCGCGGGCGACGGTCACCAGGTCGCCCTTGATCGCCTTCACCTTGTAGTCGTAGAAGCCGCCCAGCTTGGGCTCCTCGGCCGGCGGGCTGAAGCCCTGGTCCTTGCTCACCGCCTCGACCCGCAGCTCGCGCGCGGTCTCCAGGCGCGGCTGGAGCGCGGCGACCAGCGCGTCGGCGCGGGTGCGGTTGGCGCGCTCGTCGCCGGTGATGGTCGGCCAGGCGACGCGGCGGGCCGACATGTGCCCCTCCGACCAGATGCTGGCGAACGGCGTCGTGGTGATCCCGCCGCTGTCAGACACCCGGGCGCAGTAGCGGGCGCGCTCGAACCCGGCGTCGTCGGTGCGGTCGCGGCCGGCCTTGCGGATGCGGTCGGCGGTGGGGAACTGGGCGGTGGGGAACGCGACGAAGGCGTGGCGCGATTGGTTGTGGAACGCGATGGCGTGCTCGAGCACGGTGATCCGCATGCCGATCGGGCCCGACGGGTCCTTGTCGATCGGCAGGCTGGCGGCGGTCATCGCCTCCTCGACCTGAGCCGCCAGCGCGGCGTAGCCCGCCATCCGCTCGTAGTAGTTGGTGAGCCCATCGACCCGGGCCAGCTCGGGCGCGAAGCGGGCGGCGACCTCGGCGTGGGCCTTGCTCGTCGCGGCGAACTCGGCGCTGCAGCTGGCCTCCCACGCGCGGTTGAACGCCGCCTGGGTCATGGCCTCGGCGTTGTCGCTGGCGTTGGTCCAGTCCTTCTGGCGCCACTCCTTGATCCACGTCGGGTCCGGGTTGGGGTTCTTCCACAGCGCGTCGCGGCCGACGTCGGTCTTGGCGTGGTCGTAGATCTGGTCCTCGCGCTCCTTGGCGATGCGGGTGTACAGGACGTCGAGGGTGAGGCTGGCGTAGTAGGGCGCCAGCTGGCCGACCGGCTGCGAGGGGGCCGCGTCGGGGCTCGGCCCCTTGGCCGGCTCGGCGCCGCTGGCGGAGCTGCCACCGCCGGCGTTGCTGCCGCCGCCTCCGCCGCTGCCGGGGAAGCGCGCACCTCCCGGGAGCTTGACGTTGCAGCCAGTGGCGAGGAGGACCGTAGACAACGTCGCGGCGACGAGGGTGAGCTTCATGCCTGCGCCTAGAGCACGCCCCGTGCCACGGGTAGGTGCGCGAGACCGCGCGCCCCACCGTCCCGACCCGGGTCGCCTCGGACCCACCGCGACCACCGCCCGGGTCGCGCCCGACCCGGCGGGCCCACCGGCCGCACCTGCTGCCGGGGCCGCGGGCGGACGATCCGCGGCGGCTCAGCGGGCGTCGGGCAGCTTGCAGCCGCGCCACCACCCGTCGACGTCGATCTGGGCTCCGGCCAGCGGGCCGCTGGTGAGCTGGCAGCTGGCCCCCAGGTTGCCGTCGAGGATGGCGCTGCCGTCGTCGCGGTGGCCGGCCACCCGCAGCTCGACGGTGAGGCCGGGGCAGGTGGCGGGGGTCAGCGCGATGATCGGCCGATCGGGCGGCGCCAGCTCGAGGCGCGGGCCGTCGACGGGGTCGACCATGGCCCGCACCCGCGGCTCGTCGCCGTAGGTCAGGCGCACGGCGCGCCCGTCTGCCTCGGCCGCGCAGCCACCGAGCCGCTGGCGCCACTCGAGGCCGGCGCCGCGGATCGCGACCGAGCCGCGCACCGTGGTGCCCAGGCACGACTTGTACAACGTGGCGAGCACCACCGCAGGGATCGCGAAGCCGACGATCGCCAGGACCACCATGGTCAGCGACAGCCGGGCCCGGGACGGCGCCGGGGCAGGGGCGGGAGCGGGTGGGGAGGCCATGTCAGGCCTTGGCGACCGCGGTGGCCCACCGGGCGAGGTGGGCGTCGACCGCGGCGCGATCGGCGGTCGGCAGGAACCGGCGCTCTTCGCGCCACGCGGCCGCGATCGCGTCCTTGCTCTGCCACACCCCGACGCCGAGGCCAGCGAGGAACGCGGCGCCCAGCGCGGTGGTCTCGACCATGGCGGGGCGGCTCAGCTCGACGCCCAGCACGTCGGCCTGGAACTGCATCAGCAGATCGTTGGCCGCGGCGCCGCCGTCGACCCGCAGCGTGGTGAGGCGGGTGCCGGCGTCGGCCTCCATCGCCCGCAGGATGTCCACGTTCTGCAGCGCCATGCCCTCGAGGGTGGCCCGGGCCAGGTGGGCCCGCGTGGTGCCGCGGGTCAGCCCGAACACCGCGCCGCGGGCGTCGGGGCGCCAGTGCGGCGCGCCCAGGCCGGTGAAGGCCGGCACCACGACCACGCCGCCGGAGTCGGGCACGCTGGCGGCCAGCGCCTCGATCTCGGCGGCCGAGGTCACGAAGCCCAGCCCGTCGCGCAGCCACTGCACCGCGGCGCCGGCGATGAACGCCGAGCCCTCGAGGGCGTAGGCCACCTCCCCGGGCAGCTGCCACGCCACCGTGGTGAGCAGGCCGTTGGTCGACGCCACCGGCGCCGCGCCGGTGTTCATCAGGATGAACGCCCCGGTGCCGTAGGTGCACTTGGCCTGGCCCGGCGCGAAGCAGGCCTGGCCGAACAGCGCCGCTTGCTGATCGCCGGCCAGCCCGGCGATGGCCACGCCGTCGGGCAGCCCGGGGACGCCGCGGGTGGTGCCGCACACGCCCGACGACGGCACCACCTTCGGCAGGAGCGCGGGCGCGACGCCCAGGAGCGCGCACAGCTCGTCGGACCAGGCCCGGGTGTGCAGGTCGAACACCAGCGTGCGCGAGGCGTTCGACGGATCGGTGACGTGGGCGGCGCCGCCGGTCAACCGCCACACCAGGTAGCTGTCGACGGTGCCGAACGCCAGCTCGCCGCGCGCGGCGGCCGCGGCCACCGCGGGGTCGTGCTGCGACAGCCACGCGATCTTGGTGCCCGAGAAGTACGGGTCGAGGGTCAGCCCGGTGCGGGCCCGCACCGTCGCCTCGTGGCCGGCGGCCTTGAGCGCGGCGCAGGCCTCGGCCGTGCGCCGGTCCTGCCACACGATGGCGCGGTGGACCGGCGTGCCGGTGGCGCGGTCCCACACCACGGTGGTCTCGCGCTGGTTGGTGATGCCGATGGCGGCGAGCGAGCCGGCCGGCACCGCGGCCTGGGCCAGCGCCTGGCCGAGCGCCGCGACCACCGAGGCCCAGATCTCCTCGGGGTCGTGCTCGACCCAGCCCGGCTGCGGGTAGTGCTGCGCGAACTCGCGGTAGCCGCGGCCCACGACCTGCAGCGTCTCGTCGAGGACGAGCACGGTGCTGCCGGTGGTGCCCTGGTCGATGGCGATGACGTGGCGCATGCCGCTCGTTTATCACGAGCGCGCCGGCGCCGGGCCGCTTCCGCTCACGCCGGCGGCACCACGCACAGCTGCGACCGGATCAGGAACCGGACGCCCTCGGGGATCTCCAGCGAGAAGCTGGCGCCGCGGCCGGGCACCACGTCGAGAGTGATGGTGGTGTGCTGCCAGCGCTCCCACTGGTCGCCGCCGATCCAGAACTCGTGGCCGTCGACGTGGCCGAGCAGGACGTCGCGCTGGCCCAGCTTGAACTCGCCGACGGCGAAGCACATCGGCGCCGAGCCGTCGCAGCACCCGCCCGACAGGTGGAAGCACAGCGGGCCGTGGGTGGCGGCCAGCTGCCGCACCAGCGCCAGGGCCGCCGCGGTCGCCTCGATCCGGTCGAGCGGGTCGGCCATCAGAAGAAGCCCATCGGCTTGGGATCGTAGCTGACCAGCAGGTTCTTGGTCTGCTGGTAGTGGTCGAGCATCATCTTGTGGTTCTCGCGGCCGATGCCCGAGTGCTTGTAGCCGCCGAACGCGGCGTGGGCCGGGTACAGGTGGTAGCAGTTGGTCCACACCCGGCCGGCCTCGATGGCGCGGCCGGCCTGGAACGCGGTGTGGAAGTCGCGGGTCCACACCCCGGCGCCCAGCCCGTACAGCGTGTCGTTGGCCTGGCTGATGGCGTCGTCGAAGCCGTCGAACGTGGCGACCGACACCACCGGGCCGAAGATCTCCTCCTGGAACACCCGCATCTTGTTGTGGCCCTCGAACACCGTCGGCGCCACGTAGTAGCCGCCGGCCAGGTCGCCGCCCAGCCTGACCCGCTCGCCGCCCAGCCGGACCTTGGCGCCCTCCTGCTTGCCGATGTCGATGTACGACAAGATCTTCTCGAGCTGATCGTTGGACGCCTGGGCCCCGACCCTGGTGTCGGTGTCGAGCGGATCGCCTGGCTGCGAGGCCTTGGCCCGCTCGATCGCCAGCTCGAGGAAGGTGCCGTAGATCTGCTTGTCGATCAGCGCGCGCGACGGGCAGGTGCACACCTCGCCCTGGTTGAGCGCGAACATGCCGAAGCCCTCGAGGGCCTTCTGCCGGAAGTCGTCGTCGTGGGCCATCACGTCGGCGAAGAACACGTTGGGCGACTTGCCGCCCAGCTCGAGGGTGACCGGGATCAGGTTCTCCGACGCGTACTGCATGATCAGCCGGCCGGTGGTGGTCTCGCCGGTGAACGCGATCTTGGCGATGCGGCGGTTCGACGCCAGCGGCTTGCCGGCCTCGATCCCGAAGCCGTTGACCACGTTGAGCACGCCGGGCGGCAGCACCTTGGCGGCCAGCTCGGCGAACAACAGGATCGTCGCTGGGGTCTGCTCGGCCGGCTTGAGCACCACGCAGTTGCCGGCGGCCAGGGCCGGCGCCAGCTTCCACGCCGCCATCAGCAGCGGGAAGTTCCACGGGATGATCTGGCCGACCACGCCGAGCGGCTCCTTGACGTGGTAGGCGACGGTGAGCGCGTCGAGCTCGGCCATCGAGCCTTCCTCGGCGCGGATGCAGCCGGCGAAGTAGCGGAAGTGGTCGATGGCCAGCGGGAGATCGGCCGCCAGCGTCTCGCGCACCGGCTTGCCGTTGTCCCAGGTCTCGGACACCGCGAGCATCTCGAGGTTGGCCTCCATGAGGTCGGCCAGCTTGTTGAGCAGGTTGGCCCGCTCGGCCGCCGGGGTCTTGCCCCACGCCACCTTGGCGCCGTGGGCGGCGTCGAGCGCCAGCTCGATGTCCTCAGCGGAGGACCGCGCCACCTCGCAGAACGCCTTGCCGGTCACCGGCGACAGGTTCTCGAAGTAGCGCTCCTGGCGCGGGCGGACGTACTCGCCGCCGATGAAGTTGTCGTAGCGGCTCCGGTACTGGACCTTGCTGCCGGGGGTGTTGGGACGGTCGTAGCGCATGCGTCGTGCCTCCTGCCCGGGACTGGAGCACCGGCCGTGCCAGCGGCGCTCGCGACGCCAGGTCGGTGGGTTGCCGCTCGCACGCACCGCGTCATGGAGCGAAACGCTCCACCGTCGTCGGCGACAGGTGGAGCATTGTCGGTCACGGCCGCGCGACGGGGGGTATGGTCGAGGCATGGAGGTGCAGCTCGACGACGTGCCGGCCTGGTTGTGGCAGCGCTTCCACGACCACGCGGCCCGGGTCGAGGCGCCGCGGGCGTTCACGCCGGTGGTCGAGCGCTGGCGCCGGTCCCAGGCCCTGGGCGTCGCCGTCGACGGGCCGGCCCCCGACGAGCGGTTGCTGCGCGGCGAGGCGCTGCGGCTGCACACCGAGCGCGCCGGCGCCCTGGCCGCCACCGCCGCGCGGACGCTGGACCAGGCCCAGGCGTTCCTGGCCGAGCGCGGCTACCTGATGCTGCTGGCAGATCCCGACGGCGTGGTGGTGTCGACCCGCGGGGGCGGCGCCTTCGCCGACGAGGCGCGGCGGGTGCGGCTGATCGCCGGCGCGTGCTGGAGCGAGGCGGCCCGCGGCACCAACGCCATCGGCACCGCGCTGTGCGAGGCCCGGCCGACCGCGGTGCTGGGCCACGCCCACTACGGCCGCCGCTTCCACGGGCTGGTCTGCTACGCGTCGCCGGTGTGCGGCCCCGACGGCCGCGTGGTCGGGGTCCTCGACGCCACGTCGACCCTGGAGCGGGCCGACGACGTGGTCGGCTTCACCGTCACCAGCGCGGCCCGGGCCCTGGAGGACGCGCTGCGCCAGGGCGCCTACGCCAGCGCCGGCTCGGCGGTCGCGCGGGCGTTGACCCAGGCGTTCGAGCGGGTCGGCGGGCCGGTGCTGCTGATCGAGCCGCCGGGCCGGATCGCCCGTGCCAACGGCGCCGCCCAGGCGGTGCTGGGCGTGCCCGAGCGCGCCGGCCGGGTGCAGGCGGTGCTCGGCGTCGGGTGGAGCGTGCTGCGGGCCGAGGCCGCCAGCCCGACCGCAGGCGGCCTGGCGCTCACGCTGCGGGACGGCGACGGTCGGCCCCAGCCGATGCGGGCGATGGTCGATCCGATCGCGGCCCTCGACGGCAGCGTGATCGCGCTGGTGGTGTACCTGGAGAGCCCGCGCGCCCGGCCGGCCCGGGCCGCGCCGCCGGCGATCGGCGTGGCCGATCCCTTCGCCGCGCTGTTCTCGCGCGACCCCGGCCTCGATCACGCGCTGGGCTTCGCGCGGCGGGTCGCCGCCAGCGACGTGCCGGTGATGATCCTGGCGGAGACCGGCGCCGGCAAGGAGCTGGTCGCCACCGCGATCCACCAGGCCAGCCTGCGCCGCGGGCGGCCGTTCGTCGCCGTCAACTGCGGCGCCCTGGCCCCCAGCCTCCTCGAGAGCGAGCTGTTCGGCTACGCGCCGGGCGCGTTCTCCGGCGCCGAGCGTACCGGCCGCGCCGGCTACTTCGCCGAGGCCTCGGGGGGGACCCTGTTCCTCGACGAGGTGGCCGAGATGTCGCCCGCCATGCAGGCGGCGCTGCTGCGCGTGCTCGAGGGCGGCAGCTACCGCCGGGTCGGTGACGCCGCGGTGCTCCACGCCGACGTCCGCATCGTCACCGCCACCTGCCGCGACCTCCCCGCGCTGGTCGCCGACGGCCGGTTCCGCCAGGACCTCTACTACCGGCTCAAGGGCGCGACCGTGACGCTGCCGCCGGTGCGGGCCCGGGCCGATCGCCTGGCCCTCGCCCGCCACCTGATCGAGCTCCTGGCCGCTCGCCGCGGGGCGCCAGCGCCCACCGTCGATGCGGCGCTCGCGGCGTGGATCGAGGCGCAGCCGTGGCCGGGCAACGTGCGCGAGCTCAAGACCGTCCTCGACGTCGCGCTGGTCCTGGCCGACGGCGCGCCCGCGCTCGGTCTGGCCCACCTGCCACCCGAGCCGGTCGCCACACCGGCGGCCGCGCCGACGGCGCCGCACCAGCTGGAGGAGGCGGAGGCGTCGGTGCTGCGGCAGGCGCTGGCGGCGTGCGCCGGCAACGTCAGCGCGGTGGCGGCCCGGCTGGGCGTCGCGCGGAGCACCGTGTACCGGATGATGCGGCGCGCCGGCGTGCGCGGGTAGCCGTCACGCCGACGCGGCGACGGCGGGGCCCAGGTGTTGCCCGCACCAGGCCGCGACCTCGGCGGCCACCACGGTGCGCTCGACGTCGATCGCGATCAGGTGGTAGCTGGCCGGCAGGATGCGAATCCGGGTCGGGCCGGCCACCCGCGCGGCAAGGCGGTGCGCCGAGGCGACCGGGGCGGTGTGGTCCTGGGTGGCGTGGAGGATCAGCGTCGGCACCGTCACCTCGGGGAGCGCGGCGTCGACCACCTCCATGAACGCGCACAGCTGGCCCAGCGCAGCGACCGGGAAGCCGCGGTAGCACGGGTTCTCGCGGCGCGCGGTGGGGTCGCGCACGTCGGAGCCGCCCAGCTTGGGCAGGGTCTTGATGCGGCCGGCCAGCGGGCCCCGCGTCACCGCCCGGGCGACCCAGCCACCCAGGCCCTCGAGCCACAGCGGCGCCGCCAGCGACGCGATCGCCGCCGGCTTGCGCTGGGTCGCCAGGTAGAGCGTCAGCAGCCCGCCGAGCGACTGGCCGACCACGGCGACCTGATCACAGCGCGCCGCGAGCGCGTCGTAGGCGGCGAGCGTCGCGTCGGCCCAGTCCCGCCAGGTCTTGTCGCGGAGGTCGTCGATGCGAGTGGCGTGCCCCGGGAGGGCCGGCCCTTCCACCGAGAAGCCCCCGGCGGCGAGCTGCTCGCCCAGGTACCGCATCTCGTAGGGAGTTCCAGTAAACCCATGAATACAAAGGACTCCCCGTCGGTCACCGGGGAACGAAAACGACTGCGCTGGCACCCCGCGATGGTACGCGAACTGGCGGCCCGCGCGCGGACCTGCGATGCTACCGAGACCTGTAGGTAGACCGGCTGCCCACATTGACAGGGGCGATCCGGCTTTGCTTTGATCCTGCAGGAGAGTCGCGCGCTTCCGATGAGCGAGTGGAAGACCCGGATCACGAAGGTTCAGGTCGTCCAAGCCCAAGGCTGAGGCTGGCGAGGCCTGTCTCGTGCTCGTGTATCCACCGGGCGCCGACATGGGGAAGAAGTTCGCACTGTCGCGCTCGGAGATCGTGCTGGGCCGCGGCAGCGACTGCGACATCCAGGTCGACCGCGACTCGGTCTCGCGCCGCCACGCCCGGGTGTTCCGCCACGCCGAGCAGTGGATGGTCGAGGACCTGCAATCGACCAACGGCAGCTACGTCAACGACGTGCCGGTCCAGAAGTCGATCCTCAAGGACTCCGACTTCCTGAAGATCGGCGCCGCCATCTTCAAGTTCCTCTCGGGCGTCGGCGTCGAGTCGTCGTACTACGAGGAGATCTACCGGATGACCATCATCGATGGGCTCACCGGCGCCCACAACAAGCGGGCGTTCCTCGAGTTCCTCGAGCGCGAGATCGCGCGGTGCGCCCGGCACCGCCGGCCGCTGTCGCTGCTGATGTTCGACATCGACCACTTCAAATCGATCAACGACACCCACGGCCACCTGACCGGCGACGCGGTGCTCAAGGAGCTGTCCAAGCGCCTGCTGGCCCGCATCCGCCGCGAGGAGCTGCTGGCCCGCTACGGCGGCGAGGAGTTCGCCGCGGTGCTGCCCGAGACCGACCACGCCGGGGCGATGATCTTCGGCGAGCAGATCCGCCGGCTGATCGCCGACGAGCCGTTCGAGTACGAGGGCGACCGGTTCCCGGTCACGATCTCGGTCGGGGTCGCCACCGTCGAAGGCGAGGACATCGATCCGCCCGGCTTCATCAAGCTGGCCGACGACAACCTGTACCGGGCCAAGCGCGAGGGTCGCAACCGCGTGATCGGGTAGGGCCCCTCGCGGCCGCGGCGGCGCGCTCAGCCGCCGGTGTAGAACAGGTCGACGCAGGCCAGCGACTCGGCCTCGCCACCGGTGCCGATCGACGCGCACACCTGGTTGGCGCCCGGCGTGAGCTGGGGGCTGAACTGCGCGGTGCCCGCCGCGCCGATGGTGATCGTGGTCGGCGCCCCGGCGTTGACCGCCATCGACAGCGAGCCGGTGCCGCGCACGGTCAGGGTCGGCTGCGTCGCGACCAAGACCGGGGTCGCCGGGAGCCACGACGGCCCGGCGTAGGTGTCGGGGCCACCGATCGTGCGGGCGTCGGCGCGCGCGGTGTCGATGCGGATGCGGCCCAGGCCGCCGTCGCCACCGTCGCCCGAGCTGGCGGACCCGCCGAGCCCACCCGGCGCGGTGGCCCATGCTCGGCCGACGGTGATGGCGGCGCCGGGCCGGATCAGGATCGCCCCGCCGCTGCCGCCGCCGCCGCCGCTGCCGCTGGGGGCAGTGCCGTCGCCGCCGCGGGCCCGGATGCCGCCGTCCGCGCCGACGATGAGTGCCCCGCCGGTCGAGATCAAGATCGTCCCGCCGCCGGCGCCGCCGCTGCCACCGCTGCCGATGGTGGGGTTGGCGCCGCCGCCGCCGCCCGCGCCGCGGTTGGCCTGGGCTGCCAGCGGCACCAGCGATGGGTCGCCGCTCGCCTGGCCGGGCGCGCCCTGGCCGGTGGAGTTATTGGCACCCGGCGTCCCGACGGTGCCGAACGAGCCACCGCCACCACCGCCGACGCCGCCCAGAATAGCGTTGGGGGCGCCGGCCTCGCCGCCACCCGGTGAGCACGGCGCCGCGGTGGCCGGCGGACCGCCGCCACACCCGCCCGGACCGGGGCTGGTGCCGCTGGCGTCGACGTCGAGCACCCCGGTGAGCGTCATCCCGCCGGTGGCGACCAGGCGGGCCGCGGTGGTGCCGGTCAGGTGGGCGTCCCCCGCCACGGTGATCTGCGCGTAGCGCGGGCGCAGGCCCGCGGCGTCGGTGGTGCCGGTCAGGATGAGCTCGTCGAGGCCGGTCACGGTGCCGGTGATGGACTTGCTGGTGGCGCCCTGGGTCACGGTGACCGTGAGCGTGCGCGGGTCACCGTCGCGCAGGTCGGCGATCACCGGGATGCGCACCGCCACGCCGGCCAGGGTGCCGTCGGCAGAGACCGCGACGTCCCCCGCCGGGATCGCGATGGGCTCGGCCACGCCCTCGATCGTCACCGTGACGGTGGCGGTCCCGACCAGGCTCGCGCCGGCGAGGAGCAGCAGCGCCGGCCGACCGTCGTCGGCGCCGGTGCCTTCGTCGATCGTGCTCGGGGTGATGCCGGTCAGCGTCAGCTGGCTCGGGTCGGCGTCGATCGGCACCGCGTCGATGGCCCGGGCGTCGGTGGCCTCCGGCAGGTTGTCGGGGTTGTAGAGGAAGGTGCACGCGGGCATGGCGAGCGCGGCGAGGACGATCAAGCGAGGCACGCCCAAGACCATACCGACGATGACCGCTCAGCGGGTGCGCCTCACGGCGACCTCCCGGACCGCCCCGCCGAGGTCGGATGAGGTGGGAGGCCTGTCTCCCGCGCCTCACGGACGTCTCCCTGGCGGTCCGCGACGGCGCCCCGCATGGTGGGATCGTGGCTGACCTCGTCCCTCGCACACACCCTGGTGATCGGCTGGCAGGACCCGCGCGATCGGGGCACGATCACCCGATGGCTCGCTGCGCGCTGTGCTCGCTCCCGGCCTCGCACGGCGTCCTGTGCGATGGACATCGCAAGGCGATCGTCATCGGCGACCTCACGCCCGAGCAGCTGGTGTCGCGCCGCGCCGCCGGCGCCGCCGGCCTGATCGATCGGTACGGCGCGGTGTGGGCGCTGGGCCCGGCGACGGTGGTGGGCCGGGTGCTGGCCGAGTGCGACCTGACCATCCTGCACGCGTCGGTGTCGGCCACCCACGCCCAGCTGGAGCAGGCCGGCCCGGGACGCTGGCGGGTGGTCGACCGCGCCAGCACCAACGGCACCTACGTCGACGGCGTGCGGGTCGAGGCGGCGCCGCTGACCGACGGGGCCCGCGTCAGGTTCGGCGAGATCGAGTTCTACTTCGTCGACCGCTCGATGCCGACCGCCCCGGCGCCGAGCGGCCCCGGGCGCACCGCGCCGAGCCGGCTCGATCGGATCGTGTTTTCGGCGTCGGTGCAGCTGGCTACCGGCGATCGGGTCGAGCTGGCCCAGCGGGTCGAGGGCGGGGTGGTGCGGATCGGCCAGGCTCGAGTCGAGCTGGCCCGCCTCGAGTTCCGGTTGCTGCAGGTGCTGGCGGAGGCCCGCCAGGCCGCGCCGACGGCGGACCTGAGCTACCTGACGTGGTCGGCGGTGGCCGAGCTGTTGGAGTTCCGCTCGTACGGCGCCGACGGCGAGAACGTCCGCGAGCTGGTGCGGCGGGTCCGCAAGAAGCTCAACCAGGTCGGCATCGCCGATCTCATCGAGTCGCGCCACGGCCAGGGCTATCGCCTGGCCGGCGACTGCCAGGAGGCCTGACATCGTGCGCACCGCGTGGTCCATCTCCGTCGCCGTCGCGCTCGCGACGCCCCGCCTGGCCCAGGCCCAGGCGAGCCAGCCCCGGGTCGCCGTGGTGGTCGACTTCGTTGCCAACCTGGCGCCGGCCCGCGCCACCGAGCTGTCGGCGGCGATGGCCGACGCCCTCGGCCGCAGCCTCGAGGTCGACGCGGTCGGCGGCGCCGACGTCACCCGCCGGCTCCCCGACGGCGGCGTGCCCGACGAGTGCCTGGCGACGCCGGGCTGTGTGGCCGGGCTGGGCGCGCGCCTCGACGCCCGCACGCTGTTGTTCCTGTCGATCGTGCAGCTGGGCACGGCGGTGCAGATCGACGCCACCTGGGTCGACGTGGCGACCGGCGAGGCGGTGGCCCGGCCCCGCATCGAGCTGCCGGCCGACGCCCGCGCCGGCGAGGTGTTCACCGACGCCGCGCCGCGCCTTCTGCCCGAGGCGCGGCCGCGGCTGGCGCCGGTGCTCGACCCGGTCGTGCCGGGCCCGACCGGGCCGGTCCGGACCCCGCGCACCCTGTCGACCGCGGCGTGGGGCCTCGGCGGCGGCGGCGTGGCGGCCGCGCTGGCGGGTGGCGGCCTGGGCCTGGCGGTGCGGGGCACCTACCAGCGCTGCGAGCGCGAGCCGGATCGGTGCAGCGCCGCGGACCGCAGCGGCCTGCGCTGGAAGAGCGCGCTGGCCGACGGGCTGGTGGTGGTCGGGGTGGCCGGCGTGGTGACCGCCGCGGTGCTGTACTTGCGCTCGGGCCGCGTGGTCGACGACGCGCCGGCCACCGCGTGGCAGCTGCGCCCGACCCGCGCCGGCGCGACGGTGGAGCTCCATGGCCGGTTCTGACGCCGAGGTGGCGCCGGTGGCCGAGCAGCGCGCCGCGTGCCCGACGTGCCAGGCGGTGTTCCGCGGCGCGTTCCGGAGGTGCCCCAACGACGGCGGCCTGCTGGTCGCCGGCGGCCCGGACCCGCTGGTCGGCACCGTGTTGGCCGAGCGCTACCAGATCGAGGCGGTGATCGGCGACGGCGGCCTCGGGCGCGTCTACCGCGCGCGCCACGTGCGCATGGCGCGCCGGTTTGCCATCAAGGTGCCGTTCGGCGAGGTCGCCTACGATCGCAAGGCCCGGGCCCGGCTGGTGAACGAGGCCGAGGCCGCCAGCCGCCTCGATCACCCCAACGTGATCGGCGTGGTCGACGTGGGCGAGACGCCGGCGGGGCTGTTCTACCTGGCGATGGACCTGGCCGACGGCCACAGCCTGGCCGACGAGCTGGCCGGCGAGCCGCTGTCGATCGTCGACGTGCTGGCGTTGCTCGAGCAGCTGGTCGCCGGGCTGGCCCACGCCCACGAGCGCGGCCTGGTCCACCGCGATCTCAAGCCGGACAACGTGGTGGTGTCGACCGACGCCGATGGCGAGCCGCTGGTGCGGGTGATCGACTTCGGCCTGGCGCTGGTCGACAGCGACGGACCGGCGACGCGGCTCACCACCGAGGGGATGGTGGTCGGCACGCCGTACTACATGGCGCCCGAACAAGCGATGGGCGGGGCGCTCGACTTCCGCACCGACTTGTTCGCCCTCGGCATCATCGTGTTCGAGATGCTGGCCGGCCAGCTGCCGTTCGACGGCGGTGCGGTCGAGGTCGCGCGCCAGAACACCACCACGGCGCTCCCGACCATCGCCGCGCGCTCGGGACGCGAGGTCGATCCCCTGCTGCAAGCGCTGGTGACGTGGCTGACCGCCAGGCGGGCCGCCGATCGGCCCCAGGCCACCTCGGCGGTGCTGGGGTTCGTGCGGGAGCTGGCCGACGGCGACCGGGCGGCGGCAGCGGCGCGGCTCCCGGCGGCGGCCCAGGCCCAGCTGGCCGGTGGTGGCCAGGCCGCGCGCGGCGACGCCGTCCCGACCCTCGACGATCTCCCGGAGGCGCGCGCGGCGGACGACGTGGCCGAGGTCGTCGTGCCCGCCGCCGTCGCAGCGCCTGCGCCCACGGCCGCGCGGCTGAGCTCGGAGGAGTCGGTGTTCGACGGGGCCCGGGCCGAGGCGACGCCGCGGCCCGACGTGGCCGCGCCAGCGCCGCGGCGCTCGCGGGCCTGGGCGGTGGTCGTCGGCGTGGCGGTGCTCGCGCTGGGTGGCGCGCTGGCGGTGAGCCTGGTCGGCCGTGGGGGTGGGCCGGCGAGCCGGGTGAGCGCGCCGCCCGCGCCGGTCGCCGCCGCCGAGCCGGACGCCGGGCTCACCGCGGGCCGCCGGTCGCCACCGTCGCGCCGGACGCCGGGCTCACCGCGGAGCCGCCGGTCGCGACCATCGAACCGCCCGCGCCCGCGGCGCCGGCCGCCGCGCCGCCGGTCGATCGGCCGGCGCCCACCCCGGGCGCGGGCCGCGACGGACGGAGCCGTCCGGGATCGCGTCGACACCCACGGCACCCGCGCCGGCGCCGCCGCCCGACCCGACCGCGGCGGTGGGCGAGCTCACCGCCACGTCGCTCAAGGCCCAGTACGCCCAGGTGGCGGCCCTGCTCGACGCGGCCATCAAGCGCGACGGCCCCGAGGCCACCGCCGCGCTCAGCAAGCAGTACGCCGACATCCCGTCGTACGGCGCCGCGAGCCGCAACCCGGCGCTGCGGGCCGACGCCGAGGCGCGCCTGCGTGCGCTGGCGCGTGCGCTGGCCAAGCCGCGGTGAGCCGTGGCACCTGTCGGTCGGGCCGACGTGCTACCACCGCGGCATGCGGAAGATGTTGTGCGTGCTCGCTCTGGTCGCGTGCGGCGATGCGCCACCCGCCGTCGACGCCGGTGCGGCCACGGTCGACGCCGCCGCGGTCGATGGCGCCGGCTGGGGCACCTGCGTCGGCCCGTGCCAGCTGACCGAGCTGACCGCGACGTTCGGGACCACCACGCGCGTGCTCGACCGCGCCGCCTACGGCGTGACCGCCGCGACCGGCACCCTCCACGTCGAGGCCTACCGCGGCGGCGGCACCGGCTGTCCGACCGCCAGCTCGCCGACCCCGGACTACACCCTGGTCCTGGGCGCGGTGCCGACGCCGACCGACGCGACGCCGTCGACCTCGCCCGGCAACCTGCTCGACTTCGTCGGCGACCTGCTGGGCGGGCCGCTGGGCGCGGCCGCCAGCGCGGTCACCCTCACCCCGGTCGCGGCGGCGGTGTGCCTCGGCTGCGTCGGCCAGCCGGCGCCGTCAGACCCAGGCGGGTTGCTGGCGCTCGACGTCGAGCTGGCCTTCGCCGGTGGCGCCGTCGCCGGCCACCTGTTCGCGCGCCACTGCGACTCCCTCGACGAGCCGGCCGCGCGCTGATCAGCGCGCCCGGGTCACGCGGTCGCGAGCGGCACGGTCAGGACGAACCGGGCCCCGCCGGTGGGGGCCGCGGCCGACGCCACGTCGAGGGAGCCGCCGTGCTCGAGGGCGATCTTCTTGGCGATGGCCAGGCCCAGGCCGGTGCCGGTGGCCTTGGTCGTCACGTACGGCTCGAAGATCTTGGCGCGCGCGTCGGCCGCCACGCCTTTGCCCTCGTCGTCGACCGTGACCTCGACGTGGTCCCGGACCTGGCGCCAGCTGACCACCACCTTGCCGCCGCGGCCCGCCTCCTGGCCGGCGTGGATGCCGTTCTCGACCAGGTTGGCCAGCACCCGCTTGAGCAGCAGCTTGTCCGCGCGCACCAGCAGCGGGCGCTCGGGCGGCGCCAGCACCAGCTGCACCGCCAGCAGCGGATCGAGGCCGAGCTCCTCGACGATGTCCGACAGCGGCACCGGGGCGGCCTCGACCCGGGGCAGCTGGCCCAGGGTGCGGAAGGTGTCGACCAACCGGCGCAGGCTGGCGATCTCCTCCTCGACGATCTCGCCGGTGTCGGCCAGCATCCGCTTGAACCGCGGATCGTCGCCGGGGTAGGTCGACACGCACTGCTGCACCGCCAGCTGGATCGGCGTCAGCGGGTTCTTGATCTCGTGGGCCAGGCGGCGCGCCACGTCCTGCCACGCGCCGATCCGTTGCAGGTACTCGATCTCGGTGCGCTGGCGGCTGAGATCGTCGAGCATGGTGTCGAACGCCACCCCCAGCTCCGACATCTCGTCGGAGCCCTCCAGCCCGACCCGCGCGTCGGGGGGGCCCGACGACACCGCGCGGGCCACCTCGACCAGGCCGGCGATGCGCGTGGTCACCCGGCGCGCGGCGAAGACGCCCACCAGGATCGCCGCCAGCGCCGACACCCCGACGATGGCCAAAAAGCCGAGCACGTAGCCGGCCGACAACGCGCTGCGGTTGCGGGCCACGGTGCGGGCCGCGGCCAGCGAGTTCTTGAGATCGACCAGCTCTTGCTGCAAGCCCTCGAGCACCGGCACGCCCACCTCGAGCGAGCCGCCCGCGGCCAGCGGGAACTTGATGCTCTTGACCTCGCTGCCGGGCGGCGGCGCGCGCTCGGCCTTGGCCAGCTCCTGGCCGCGCGGGTCGATCAGCGCCAGCCGGGTCACGTCGGGCTCGGCCTCGAGGATGGCCGGCAGCGCGGCGGCGTCGCGGGCGGCGATGCGCGGGTCCTCGGCCAGCCGGCGCGCCACCTCGGTCAGGTGCTGCTTCTTGGTCTCGATCAGCTCGCGGTAGGTCCGCAGCGCGCGCTCGAGCGACTGGTTGCGCGACTCGGCCTCGACCGCGGCGAAGTTGGCGGCGACCCGGGACACGCGGGTGATCAACAGCGCCGCCGCCGCCGGTGGGATCAGCACCACCACCAGCAGGAGCGCCACCAGCTTCAGCTGGAGGCTCAGGCGGCGCTGGAAGCGTGGCCGCGCGGTCACGGCGCCGGCCGGGGGCGGAAGAAGGGCTGGGAGCGCAGGCGCAGCACGCGATCGGCCTCCGGGATCTTCAGGTTGACGAACACCGACACGAACGAGCCGAAGAACGAGCCGCCGCGGTCGAGGCCGCCGCCGGTGCCGTCGGACAGCCACCGGCGCACCTCGGCCAGGGTCTCGGCGCTGACCGGGTTGAGTTCGGCCACCACCGCCAGCACGAACTGGTCGTCGTAGGGCAGGTCGGCCGCCGCGGCGATCGCCAGGTGGTCGATCGACGTCATCAGCTTGAGCGCCTCGGCCCGGTACTTGACCCGGTACTGGCGGCGGCCGTCGGGGCCGGTCAGCGCGACCTCGTAGACCTCGTCCCACAGATCGTAGATGAGCTGGCGGTGCAGCAGCTGGAACGCCACCGGCCGCTTGCCGGCGCGCGGGTACACCCACAGCCGCACCACCACCGTGGTGGGCAGGCCGTCGTCGAGGCGGGCGTAGGCGGCCGAGTCGAACAGGTTGGTGACGTCGGTGGTGACCAGGATCGCCACGCCGCGCTCGGCGAAGGTCATGGTCCGCACCACCGGCCGATCGTCGGCCGCTACCCGCACCGGCGCGGCCACCGCGAGCGCGGTCGCCACCACCGCCGCGGCCAGGCCCAGGCGGGGCCGCCCCATCACCGGGGCACCCGCCCCAGCGCGTTGGAGATCGAGAACTCGAACACTCCTATCTCGGTGTCGATGCGCAGGCCGGCGTCGACGATCACGTCGATCGGCAGGGCCGAGCCCACCGGGTGCTCGGCGGCGCCGAACCGATCGGTGGCGGTCAGCGTCCACAGCCCGGCGGCCACGAACAGATCGCCGCCGTAGATGCGCGCGGGGCGGCGCCACCACTGGTAGACGTACTCGCCGAGGACGTTGCCGCCCAGCTCGCCGTAGAGCGCGTCGGCCCGCTGGCCGCTCAGGACCCGCAGCGGCGGCGTGACCGCGGTGGTCAGGCCCAGCACCCGGGGCGGCAGCATGCGATCGACGTCGGCCACGTGCAGCCGATCGAAGCGCGGAGCGTCGCCCAGCACCACGCCACCGGCGACGCGCAGCCCGACCGCGTGGCGGCGGGCCACCGGCCAGAACCGGTCGTAGCGCCCCAGGAGCACCGCGAAGTCGTAGCTGCCGCCCAGGCCCGAGGTCCCCATCTCGGCCGACAGCTCGAGCCGCGCCCCGGCGTGGGGCAGGGCCGGATCGGGGCGGGTGTCGCGGATCAGGCCCACCGCCACCGCCACCACGCGGCTGTCGCCCGGGCGCACGCCGAGGTCGAGCGGCGCGACCGTGCCGTCGGGCAGCGTCCGGCTGGTGATGGAGGCGGTCCTGGCGTCGAGGCGCTCGACCCGCACCTCGCCGGTGAGCGCGGTCAGCGCGGTCAGCGCCAGGCTCGGACCGGCGCGGACGCCCACGCGCTTGTAGTCGAACGCGGCCAGATCGATCGGATCGGCCGAGCCGGCCGGGCCGCTCACCCGCACCGCCTCGCTGCCGCGCTGGCCGGTCACGGTGGCGTGGGCGCCCCACCGCGTGCCGCCCAGGTTGGGTGCGGCCAGCCGCAGCTCGCCGGCCCACTGCGCGCGGGCGCCGGCGACCGGACCGCCGCTGGCGTAGGCCAACGCGCCGGCCACGCCGACCCCGGTCCCGCCGAAGTTGCGGTCGGCCAGGTCGGCGCCCAGCCACCACGGCACCACCGCGCTGGTGCCGAACCACAGCCGGTTGAGGGCGACGGTGCCGCGCTCGTCGACGTCGACCGCCAGGACCACGTGGCCGCGCTGGCGGCTCTTGCGCAGGCCGATGGTGACGTCGCGGAAGTAGCCCAGGGCCAGCAGCTTCCACCGGGCCTGGGTCAGGCGTGGATCGCCGGTGCGCAGCACGTCGCCCCGGGCCACCGGCAGGGCCCGCTCGATCACCCGCGCGCTAGTCGTCCGGTTTCCGGACACCACGATGTCGTCGACGGTGATGACCGGACCGAACGCCAGGCCCAGCGTCGCGGCGATGGTGCCTGCCGAGGCGTCGGGGTCGAGCGCATCGCCGCCCACGGCGCCCAGCGGCGGGGCCGGCGCCGGTGGCTCGAACGGCGGCGGTGCGGGCGCGGGCGGTGGGGCCGGCGCGTCGGCAGCCGGCCGGCGCACGCCGTCGGTCGGGTGCACGCCATCGGCCGGCCGGGCCGGCGGCGGAGCGACCGGGTCGGGCAGCCGGGTCGGCGCGGTCGGCTGTGCGGTCGCCGCGCCGCGCGCCCCCGCCAGCAGCGCCAGCGTGGCCAGCGTGTCGACGAGGAACCGGCGGCGCACCGCGCTACGGTAGCGCGGCGGTGGCCGCGCCGGCTACCCGTCGGCCCGGTCGGTCGCCGCCGATGTGCCCCGGCCCACGTCGGTTCGTGGCCCGCGCGTCGCGGCGCCGGGCCGGTTCCCGTATACTCACGCCGTGCTGTGCCCGCACTGCGGCGCCGTGACGGAGGCCGAGGCCCGCTTCTGCGGCGCCTGCGGTCGCGCCACGTCGGCGACCGAACCGTCCTACAAGAACCTGGCGAGCCCGACCGCGGCGCCGGCCGATCTGGTGGGACGTGAGATCGCCGGCCGCTACCGCGTCACCGCCAAGCTCGGCGAGGGCGGCATGGGCGCGGTCTACCGCGGCGAGCAGATCTCGCTCAAGCGCCAGGTCGCCATCAAGGTGCTGCGGCCGGAGCTGTCGGCCGACGTCGGGCTGGTGCGGCGCTTCAACGCCGAGGCCGAGCTGGCGGCGCGGCTCAGCCACCCCAACACGGTCAACATCTACGACTTCGGCCAGGACGCCAACGGCGCGCTGTTCATCGCCATGGAGTTCCTCGAGGGGCGGTCGCTGCGCCACCTGCTGACCCAGGAGGCGCCGCTGACGCCGGCCCGGGCCCTGTCGATCGGCCGACAGGTGGCGGCGTCACTGGCCGACGCCCACGCCCACGGCATCGTCCACCGCGACCTCAAGCCCGACAACGTCATGCTCACCGAGCGCGGCAAGGAGCGCGACGTGGCCCGGGTGCTCGACTTCGGGATCGCCAAGCTGCGCGACGACGATCGCGCCACCAACGCGATGACCCGCGCTGGCGATCTGGTCGGCACTCCGCAGTACATGGCGCCCGAGCAGATCAAGGGCGACGCGGTCGACGGTCGCACCGACGTCTACGCCCTCGGCGCGATGCTGTACGAGATGATCACCGGCCGGCTGCCGTTCGAGGGCCCGACCGTGATGGCGGTCTTGTCCAAGCACCTGACCGAGACGCCGCCGGCGCCGAGCGAGCGGCGCCCGGACCTGGCGTTGCCGCCGCAGCTCGACGCGCTGGTCATGGCGGCCCTGGCCAAAGAGCCCGCGGCGCGGCCAGCGTCGATGGAGGCGTTCAGCGACCAGATGGCGGCGCTGGCGCCCCACGTCGGCGGTGCGACCGGCGGCTTCGGCGCCGTCGGCGACGGGCGGATGAGCGGGGTCGGCGCCACCGCGACGCCGAGCCTCGGCACCGCGCCGACCGGGTTCGCCACCGGCGGGGCGTCAGCGGTCGGCGCGGTCGGCGCCATCAGCACCGCGCCGCCCGGGCCACCCCCGCCGGGGCCGGCGCCGACGGGACCGGTCGCGAGCGGGGCCGTCCCGGTGCGCGGCCTGTCCGGCGCGTTGAGCCCGGGCGGCGCGAGCGCGACGCCGGCCCCGCAACCGGCGGCGGCGTCTCCGCAGCCGTACCCGCCGGGCTACCCGCCACCGTACCCACCGGGTTACCCCGGGCCGGGCTATCCCGGGCCGGGCTATCCCGCGCCGAGCTATCCGATGGCGCCACGCCCGGTGCCGGCCAAGGGCGGCTCGCTCGTGTGGCTGTGGATCCTCCTCGGCGTCCTGGTGGTGGCCGGCGGCGCTACCGCGGTCGTCCTGGCCCGCCGGGCGCCGGCGGCCGACCCGTCGACCTCCGACGATCCGCCGCCCGACGATCCAGCGCCGGACGATCCGCCGCCCGCCGATCCGTGGAGCAACGGCGGCGGCGGGACCGCCCCGGCCGGCTGGCACGCCTACCGAGATCCCGACGGGTGGTCGCTCGACGTGCCGCCGCGGCTGCCGGCCGTGCCGCACATCGTCGTCGAGGACCACACCCGGGTGTTCGTGGCCGGCGCGCGGTCGGTCCGTGCGGTCCGGGTCGCCGGCGATCTGCGCGGCGCGACCGACGCCATGTTCTTCGAACAAGTTCAGACGTTCGCCGCCAGCCAGGGTGCGACCGTGGTGGACGCCGACGCCGTCGACGACGGCCACGGTCGGTACCAGGCCGAGCTGGCCCAGGGCCCGCTGCGGGTGACGCTGCGGTACTTCACCGGCGTCGGCTCGACGCTGGTGGTCGTCTACACCGTGACCGCGGACTACGACGACGCCGACGACGAGCTCGACCGGGTCTTCGCGAGCGTGCGGTTCTGATGTCCGGGGGCGTCTCCCATGCGTAGCCACCTCACCGCCGCCGCGCTCGTGGTCGGCCTCGTCGCCGCGCCGACCCTGGCGCGGGCCCAGCCCACGTGCGACCCGGTCGCAGTCGAGGCCGACCGCCGCGCGCTCGAGCGGGAGGCCCGCGCCGCCCGCACCTGGAACCTGAGCTGGACCATCGCCTACGGCGTGTTCGCGGCCGGGCAGGTCGGCCTGGCCCTGGCCGAGTGGGCCCCCGGACGCGGCAGCTTCGACGACACCGCCGCGGCGTCGCTGTACATCGGCGCCGGCAAGGCGGCCATCGGCGCGGCGTCGCGGTTGGTCCTGCCGGTGCGGCTGCCGCGGGTGATCGCCAGCGGCGACGCGTGCCGCGATCGCGACGCCATCGTGGCGGCCCGCCGGGTCGCCGCGCGCAAGGAGCGCAACGCGTTCTGGCTCCAGCTGGGTGGCGGCGCCGCGCTGCACCTGTTGGGCGGTGGCTACCTGGTGGTCGTCGAGGACTCGTGGCGCGACGCGATCACCTCGCTGGCGGTGGGCGCGGTGGTGTCGACGGTGACGCTGTACACCCTGCCCAAGCGCAGCTGGCGTCACCCGCCGGTGGTGGTGGCCCCGACCGCGACCACCAGCTCGGTCGGCGTGGCGGTGGTCGGCAGCTTCTGATCGCAGTAGGGTTGCGAGATGACCGCCGAAGCCAAGGCTGCGATCCGGCTGACCCAGTTCGCGCGCGGCGGTGGTTGAGCGGCCAAGCTCCGCTTGCCGGACCTCGTGCAGGTCCTCCAGTCCGATGACGCGCCGGCCGGCGCGCGCGCCACCGGCTTGCCCGCGATCCTGGTCGACCACAGCCACAAGGACGACGCCGCGGTGGTCGCGTCTCCGCGCCCTGGCTTTGGCCTGGTGTTGACCGCCGACGTGATCGCGCCCTTGGTCGACGAGCCCGAGGCGTTCGGCGCCATCGCCGCCTGCAACGCGCTGTCCGACGTCTACGCCATGGGCGGCGAGCCGCGGTTCGCGCTCAACCTGGCGTTCTTCCCCGACGACGCGCTCCCGCTCGACGTGCTGGTGGCGATCCAGCGCGGCGCGGCCGCCGTGTGCCGCACCGCCGGGACCGTCATCGTCGGCGGCCACACCGTGCGCGATCCCGAGCTCAAGTTCGGCTTGTCGGTCACCGGCGAGGTCGACCTCGAGCAGGTGTGGGCCAACACCGCGGCCCAGCCCGACCAGGTGCTCATCCTGACCAAGGCGCTGGGCACCGGCATCGTGGGCCAGGCCATCAAGCAGCAGGCGGCGACCGCCGACGAGATCGCCGCGGCGATCGGCTCGATGACCACGCTCAACCGCGACGCGGCCCGGATCGGCCGCGCCCACGGCGTCACCGCGGCCACCGACATCACCGGGTTCGGCCTGGTAGGCCACCTGCGCAACCTGGTCCGGGGCAGCGGCCTGGCGGCGAGCCTCGACGCCGCGGCGCTGCCGGTCTTGCCCGGCGTCGACGCCCACCTCGCCGCCGGTCGCATCCCCGGTGGCAGCAAGACCAACCGCAGCTTCCTCGAGCCGATGGTGGCGTGGCGCGGTGATCCGGCGGCGCGCGATCGCACGCTGACCTTGGCGTGCGACGCCCAGACCAGCGGCGGGCTGCTCCTGTGCGTGCCGCCCGACCAGGCGGCGGCGGCGCTGGCCGCGCTGCGCGACGTCGGCCTGCCGGCCGCGATCATCGGCCACCTGCGCGAGCGGGCCCCGGCCGACGACCAGACGCCGATCAGCTTCCGGTAGCGCCCGCGCCGTCCAGGCGGGCCAGCAGCGCCCGGGCGAACGCGTAGGCGTCGCCCGGCCATCGCGCCGAGACGTAGCGGCCATCCTCGACGACGAACGTGCCGGCGTCGTCGGTGCGCGTGCCGCGCCGGGTCAGGGTCCGCGGCCCGCGCTCGAACTGGGCCGGCGTCGCCAGGGCGCCGCGCACCTCGTCCTCCACATAGGCCGGGTAGGTCCGGTAGTAGCGCCCGAGCTTCCACCAGGTGAGCAGGTACGCGCTCCGCTCCATGTACTTGGGCAGGCAGGTCGTGCGCGCGCCGGCCAGCACGCTCACGCCGGTGGCGGGATCGATCGTGCGCGCCAGCACCAGGACGCCGTGGCAGATCGCGCCCACCGGTCGCTCGAGCGCCCAGAACGCGGCGACCAGCGCCTGGAGCGCGGGCGCGCCCAGGTACTGCCGCATGCCGGGCGCGTGGCCGCCCGGCAAGATCAACGCGTCGAAGCCGGGCAGCTCGAGGTCGGCCCACCGCGCCGGTCGCTGGAACCCCTCGGTGGCCAGCAGCTCCTGGTAGCACGCGCGCGCGTCGGGGGCCGCGCCCAGCTTGCCGAACAGCACCCCGGTCAGGAGCCGAGGATCCGCCGCCGGGGTCGCGCCGGCCTCGGTGGCGAACACCACCTGGTGGCCGGCCTCGGTGGCCAGCTTCCACGGCACCGCGACCTCGGTCACGTCGAAGTCGCGATCGGGGAGCGGCATCCAGATCCGGGCCATGCCGGATGGTACCCGACGCGCGACCGGGTTGACCGCGCGCGCACCGGCAGGCACAACCACGCGATGCCCGATCGTCGGCTCGGTCAGCTCGCCGCCATCGCGGCGGTCACCCTCGCGGTCGCCGCGGTGTGGTGGTACGCGCGCGGCGTCCCGGCGGCGCCGACCCCGGTGCGGCCATCGCCGCCGATCGTCAGCCCGGTGCCGCCCGGCCCCACGCCGATCTCCCCGGCGCCGCGCCCGCCGCCGCCGCGTCCGCCCGCGCCCGCCGCGCTGCCCGCGGTCGAGGTGGCGTGGCTCGACGACGTCGACGAGCGCGCCGCGGTGGTGGCGGTGGCGCAGGCGATCGATCGGGGCGGACCGTTTCGCTACCGCAAGGACGGGGCGGTGTTCGAGAACCGCGAGGGGCGGCTGCCAGCCCGGCCGCGCGGCTACTGGCGCGAGTACACGGTGCCGACGCCCGACGAGGACGATCGCGGGGCCCGCCGCCTGGTGGGCGGCCAGCGTCACGAGCTGTACTACACCCGCGATCACTACCGCTCGTTCATGGCCATCCGCGGCGCCGTCGACGCGGCGCGATGAAGCCCGGCCGCGGTCAGCGCGCGAACGCCACCAGGTAGCGGGTGATGGTCTCGGCCTGGGCCGGCGTCAGGTTCGAGCGCTCGCGCATCTCGGCGACCTCGGCTGGCCACGCCGCCGCCGGGTGGTCGTCGGGCGCTGGCGTCAGGTGGCACCCGCTGCAGTGGCTGATCAGCAAGCCGCGGCCCTGGTCGAGTTCGGCCTTGGCGACCTGCACCCGGGCCGCGTCGGCCTCGGTCGCGATCGGCAGCGCGCGGCCGCTGCACCCGGCCCCCAGCGCGGCCGCCACCGCTGCCAGCGCGAGCCGCCTCACAGGTTGAGCCCGACGATGCCGCCGATCGAGAACTTGTCGCTGGTGCTGGTGAGGCCGAACCCGGCGGTGGCGGCCACCCACAGCTGGGCCGACGGCGCCCACGACGCGGCCGGGCCGGCCCAGCCGGTGACCTCGTCGGGGTACTCGACCTCGAAGCCGCCCCACGACTCGGCGCCGACCTTCCACGTCGGCGACACCTCGTAGGTGACGCCGGCGGCCCAGCCGGCCTCGACCTCGGTCTCGGCCACGTCGGCGCCGAACTCGACCGCCCCGATCAGGTTGACCGCGGCGGTCACCTTGCCGAAGTCGCGCGCGACGATGGCCTTGGCCTCGGCCTCGTAGGCGCTGGCGCCGAACGCCCGCACCAGCTCGCCGTACGCCGCCAGGTCGACCGGCAGCTCACCCCGCTCGGCGAAGCGGTACCGGCTCTCGAGCTTGATCTCGCTCAGGTGCAGCGGCACCGGGGCGGTCGCGTCGGAGGCCTGCTCGAACACGTGGTACAGGGCGATGTCCCACCGCTCGGTGATGCCGTGCTCGACCTCGAGCGCGAACGTGAACGACTCGGGGGCCCCGTCGGCCCAGGTCGAGCGCGCCTGCCGGGTGTGCAGCTCGACCTCGGTCTGGCCGGCCGGCGCCGTCATGTACTCGTAGGTCTGGGTGAACGAACGACGGTCGGCGTGCGCCAGCGCGGGGGTGGCGACGACGGCGAGCAGGGCGAGGGTGCGTTTCATTGGAGATTGAAAATCATTTTCATATCCATTCGGCGCTGTCAAGCCCGTTCGCGGCGCCCCCGCCAGGTGGAGTAGCTTCGCGCCATGCTCGCCCGTGATGGTTTCCTCGGTGCCGTCGGCGCCACCCCGCTCGTCCGCATCGCCAGCCTGTCGGACGCGAGCGGCTGCACCATCCTCGGCAAGGCCGAGCACCTCAACCCCGGCGGCAGCGTCAAGGACCGCGCGGCGCGGCAGATCGTGCTCGACGCCGAGGCCGCCGGCCGTCTGGGCGGCGCCAGCGGCGTGACCGAGATCGTCGAGGGCACCGCCGGCAACACCGGCATCGGCCTGGCCCTGGTGGCCCGGGCCCGCGGCTACCGCTGCACCATCGTGATGCCGGACAACCAGAGCCCGGAGAAGATCGAGCTGCTGCGCACGCTGGCCGCGGAGCTGCACCTGGTGCCGGCTCTGCCGTTCGCCAACCCCGGCAACTACTACCACGTGGCTCGCCGCCTGGCCGAGGAGCGCGGCGCGCTGTGGGCCGATCAGTTCGAGAACCCGGCCAACAGCCGCGCCCACTACCTGACCACCGGGCCGGAGCTATTGGCCGACGCCGGCCGGCTCGACGGCTTCGTGGCCTGCGCCGGCACCGGCGGCACCATCGGCGGCGTGACGCGCTACCTGAAGGAGGCCAGCCCCACGACCCAGTGCTGGCTCATCGACTGCGAGGGCAGCTCGCTCTACAACCAGGTCACCCACGGCAACCTGGACGCGACCGGCACCAGCATCCTCGAGGGCATCGGCATCCGCCGGGTCACCGCCAACTTCGCCGGCGCTCGGCTCGACGGCGCGTTCGCCGGCACCGACCACGAGGCGGTCGAGATGGTCCACTGGCTCCTGGCCCGTGACGGGCTGTTCGTCGGCGGCTCGGCCGCGCTCGGCTGCGTCGGCGCGGTCAAGCTGGCCCGGGCCCTGGGCCGGGGCGCGACCGTCGCCACCATCCTGTGCGACGGCGCGCAGCGCTACGCGTCGCGGCTGTTCTCGGACGCCTGGCTGGCCGACAAGGGGCTGACCCCGCGCGCGACCGACCTGACCTTCGTCGCGTGAGCGGCGGCGGTGGTCACGGCGGCGTCCAGAACTCCACCTCGTCGGCCAGCATCCGGCCTACGCCGTCGCCGGTCAGCACCGCGAACGAGTAGTCGGCCGGGAAGTTGTTGCGCACCTGCAGCCGGCCGGTGTCCGGAAAGCGGACGTCATCGCCCAGGATCTCCTCGGCGGTGACCGTGGTGCCGCCGTGCTGGTGGCAGCCGACGCAGCTCGACGTGCCGTTGTGGGTGCCGGCCTCGAGGTACGGGTTGGAGCACCACGCCGGGGCCTCGTGGGCCGCGGCCAGCGCGGCGCCCAGGGTCGGGTCGGCCGCGCCGCCGCGCGGATCGGGGTCGCGCTCGGTGAAGCTGGTCACCGCGCACATCTTGTAGTTGCGCCACACCCCGCCGATGGCCGCTGGTCGGTCGGCCCCGAAATCGGTGTCGGGGTCGGGCGACCACCACAGCGTGATCCACAGCCAGTGGTCGAGCTCCTTGGTCATCAGGTGGAGCGCCGCCAGCCGGTAGCGGTTGCCGTTGGGCAGGGTCGCCGTGTAGATGGCGTCGGCCCCGGGGTCGGCCTCCTCGCTCGACGTCCACGCCCGCTCGGGCGAGGCCCGCAGCGCGGCCAGCGCGGCGGCGTCGGTGGCGAACACCGGCAGGCGGAAGTCGAGCTGGGCCCGGCGCCAGTCGGCCTTGACGATCACCGCGTCGAGCGGAAACGCCCCGGCCAGGCACGCGGCCCAGGTCGGGTCGGCCTCCTGGTAGTCGATGGTCAGGGTCGCGTCGCCGCCCTCGCTGTCGGCCACCGCGGTGACCCACACCGGCCCCGGCCCGCTGACGGTGCAGCTGACGTCGGCGCAGGCCGGGGCGGCGGCGCCGGGCGTCGTGCCGATCGCGACCTGGACCTGGCCCGGCCCGTCGAGGCTGGCGGTGAGCGACTCGCCGTCGCCGACGAAGTACGGGCCAAACGTGCGCTCGCTGCACGCGGCCAACGCGACCGGCTCGCGGACCATCCGGCGTGGTCCCGGGGTCGGCGCGTCGGTGATCGCCGGCGGCGCCGGCTGGCCCAGGCACGCCAGGATGTCGGGATAGCTGGCCAGCAGGTGGCGGGCGGCGCCCGGGCTGTACTGCACGCGGTCGATGCCGCCCACGCCGGCGACCAGATCGGGGCGGTCGATGGCCGCGGCGTACTCGGCGAAGCGCTCGGGCGGCCAGGTCGGCAGCTCCTCGACCGCGGTCGGGTTCCACGCGAAGGTCGCGTCGAGCAGGCCGTCGTCGAGGCGATCGCGCGCCCGCTGTTGGTCGGGGCTGAGCGTCCGGAACGCGTGGTCGAACATCCGGCGCAGGTCGTCCTTGCCGTACCAGCTGTGCCAGCGCGGCAGGCTGGCGTCGGCGGCGGTCGGGGTCACCGCGAACGGCACCGGCGCGACCGCCCGCGCGACCGCGGCCCACGCCGCCGCCCGCCGGGCCTGCTGCGACCCGGCCAGCTCGGCGTCGCGGCCGCGCAACATGCCGTCGGCCGGGTAGGGCGAGGCCTGGCCGACCAGCTTGCGGTCGGCGGCGGTCAGGGCCTGGGTGACCACGCCGTCGTCGCAGGTCGGCGCCGGGGGCGCCGCGCAGGCGGCCAGCGCCGCGCCCAGGCACGCCGCGGCCACCGCGCGCATCACTGGCTCTCGAGCATCAACGCGGCGTCGCTGGCGACCACGTACTCGCGGCCGCGGTTGAGGTCGCGGACGATGAAGTAGATCCAGCCGTCGCTGCGGAAGTGCGGGTACAGCGCGTACTGGCCGGGCTGCATCGTGGTGATCCGGCGGACGGTGCCGGTGGTGATGTCCATGACGTACACGTTGGCGGCGCCGCTGGCGCGCAGCGCGACGAACGCCGGGTCGGTCGCGCTGGCGTAGCCCAGCGCCTGCCAGTCGGCCGCCTCGACGTAGTGCTCGAACACCATCCACCGCTCGTCGAAGCTGAGCGCCGGCTTGGCGCCGCGCACGCAGTAGCGGGCCACCTCGGGCAGCGAGATGTCGTAGCTCGAGCCGTTGGGGGTCGCGACGATCTTGCGCATCAGGTACAGCGACTGGCCGCCGCCGGCCGACACCCGGCTGACCACCAGCCGCGCCGACGGCGAGATCACCGCGTCGCCCTCGCGCGGCAGGGCCTTGCGGATGCTGGGCCGGGCGTCGAACTGGCTGCCGGTGTGGATCATCGGGGTCAGGTCGATCGACGCGGTCGAGCCGAACGCCGACGACGGGTCGCTGCCGGTGACGTTGTGGCCGCCGTTGTCGTTGGTGAACTGGCCGTCGACCGTCCAGTAGTCGCCGTTGTGGACCGCGCCTAGGTGCTGGTACAGGCCGACCACGTTGTTGCCGCGGCACTGCGGCTCGGTGAACGACACCATGCTCGGGTTGGTGGTCAGCAGCGACTGCTCGCAGAACTTGGCGCCGCCGCCGCCGCCCTGCAGCACGAAGCCGGAGTTGTCGGGGAAAAAGCCTGGGTCGTACAGCGCGGCCGCCGGGATCTCGCGGCTGCCCTCGAGATCGATGATGGTCGACCGGAAGGTCTGGCTGCCGGCCGACGCGCCGCCGTGGGCCACGAAGCGACCGTCCGCCGAGCTGCGGGTCCAGTAGCTCGAGCTGTAGTTGTTCTCGCGCAGGATGCGCAGCACCTCGCCCGGCAGGGCGGTCTCCCACCCGGTGCTCCAGGCGTTGGCGCTGCTGTCGGGGTACGTGGCCAGGCAGCCGCGGGTGGTGGTGGCGCCGGCGCACCCGAACATGAGCAGGCCGGCGTCGGCGTTGAGCGCCCGCCAGCCCTGGGTCCGCATCGTGGTGACGTGGGTGGCCACGTCGGCGCTGACGTTGGTCGTGCACTGGGTCGGCGGCGGGTCGGCCGGGATGACGGTGTCGATCATCGGCAGGCCACGGGCGAACCACTCGGCGACGATGTCGAACTCCGGCTGGGTGTAGCTGTCGACGTCGCCGCGCGGCATCGCCGCCTCGCCCTGGAACATCGCCAGCTGGACCGGGCCCTCGGTGGTGCCGAAGGCCAGGTTGAACACGTAGCGGAACCAGTCGAGCCGGCCGGCGGTGGCGTAGATGCCCAGGTGTGCGGGCGGCCACCCCGACGACGCGACGCCGGGCGAAGCCCGCAGGCAGTCGACGATGGCGGCGCCCTCTGCCTGGGTGGTCGGCGCGGTGTTGGTGAGGCAGTTGGTGACCGCAGCGGCCGACTCGGTGGCCCAGCCGGCCAGGCGGTCACGGGTCAGCGCGTGGCAACGATCGCACCGCATCGGCCCGCCCTGCCCGAGCAGCGCCGCGGCCTGGGGCGCGAGGACGTCGTCGGCCAGCGCCACCGGGTTGCGCAGCACCGGGATGACGAAGGCGTCGATCGGCGCGTCGACCGCGGCGTCCACCTCCGGGGCGTCGGGCTCGGCCGCGTCGACGGTGTCGCCGCCGCCGCCGCCCCCACCGCCGCACGCGCACGCCAGGACCATCAGAGCCGCTACAGCAGAGCGAAAGACCATGCCGGCAGCGTGCCCAATCCCGGGTGCCGAGTCACCAAAAACCGAGGACGATCCGGCTGAGAAGCCCTGGCCCGGTGCGACCCGCTCGCCTCAAGCGTGTGCGCCGGTGTGTGACACCTCGCCCGCCGCGCCGCGCCGCGGCGGCGCTACCCGCGCCGGTCAGCTCCCGAACACCAGGGCGGCGTCGCTGGCGACGATCACCTCGCCCGAGGTGGCGTGCGTGAAGTAGATCCAGCCGTCGCTGCGGAAGTGCGGGAACAGCGCGCGCTGCCCGGCCGCCAGGTTGGTGATCCGCCGCGACGTGCCGGTCTGCACGTCGAGCAGGAAGATGTTCGACGTGCCGGCAGTGACCAGCGCCTGGAACGCCGGGTCGGTCTGGCTGGCGTAGCCCATGGCCTGCCAGTCCTCACCCTGGACCCAGTGGTGGTAGACGATCCACCGCTCGTCGTAGCTGAACGCCGGCTTGCCGCCGTTGACGCAGTAGCGGGCGACCTGCGGCGTGGTCACGGTGTAGGACGAGCCGGACGGCGTCGCCACCAGCTGCTTCATCACGAAGCCGTTCTGGGCCTGGCCGGCGCCGGCCACGCGGCTCAGCAGCAGCTTGGCCGACGGCGAGATGATGGTGTCGCCGGCGCCGGGGGTCGACACCTGGATGTGCCCGCGTGACTGGTAGCTCGTGCCGTCGAAGATCATCGGCGTCAGGTAGTCGCGGCTGCTGGCGTCGAACCACGCCGGCGGCTCGTTGCCGGCGTTGTCGCTGACGAACTGGCCGTTGACGGTCCAGTAGTCGCCGCCCGCGGCGGCGCCCAGGTGCTGGTACAGGCCGACCACCGGCACGTCCGAGCACTCGGGCTCGGTGAAGCTCACCTGGGTCGGGTTGCTGGTGAGCAGCGACTGGCGGCACCACTCGTTGCTGGCGCCCTGGATGACGAAGCCGGAGTTGTCGGGGAAAAAGCCTGGGTCGTACAGCGCCGCGGCCGGGATGCGCCGGTCGGTCTGCAGGTCGATGATGGTCGCGCCGCCGCTGGTGCCGCCGCCGTGGGCCACGAAGCGACCGTCGGCCGAGCTGCGGGTCCAGTAGCTCGACGTGTACGGGTAGGTGTGCAGCAGCCGCAGGGTCGTGGTCGGCGCGGCGCTGCCCCAGCCGGAGGAATAGGACTGGCTCGAGGCCAGCGGCTTGTTGGTGAGGCACTCACCCGGCGTCGTCGCCCCGGCGCAGCCGTACATCAGGATGCCGGCGTCGCGGTTGAGCGCGGTCCACCCGCCGGTGGTCATCGCCGCGACGTGGGTCGCCACCTCGGGGCCGATCGACTGGGTGCAGTCGCCCGGGTTGGGGATGTCGTTGATGACAGCGTCGAGCTGCGGCAACCCACGGGCGAACCACTCGGCGACCAGGTCGAACTCTTCCTGGGTCAACAGCGGCTGCGGCCCGCGCGGCATCGGCATGCGCATGGTCCAGCCGACCCACTCCGAGGCGAACCCCGAGCCGTAGGCCAGCTGGAACACGGCGTAGAACCACTCGAGCCCACCGGCGGTGGCGTAGATGCCCAGGCGCGACGGCGTCCACTGCCCGGTGGCCGGGTCGCGCAGACAGTCGAGCATGGCCTTGGCCTCGGCCGCCGTGGCCGGAGTCGTCGTGGTCAGGCAGGAGTCACCGACCGCCGTCTCGGCCAGCCACGCCTCGAACCGCGGCTTGGTGAGGGCGTGGCAGTTGTCGCAGGCGTCGCGCGGCCCCACGCCCAGGCGCTCGGACGCCATCTGCGCCAGCGTCAGGTCGTCGAGGCTGACCGGGTTACGGAACGGGGGCAGGACCGCCGCGTCGATGGGCGGGCGAGCGTCGATCGCAGGCGCGTCGACGTCGGCGGCGTCAGGGGTGTTGCCGCCGCCGCCGCCACACGCGGCGGTGAGCGACATCAGCAACGCGGTCGCGAGGGCAGAGCGGAGCACCATGGGTCGAGGGTGCCGGGGTCCGTCGGCGATGTCACGAACTCTCGCTGGCGAATCGCCTGAGACGCTCTCGCCGTGATGCGGCCTGATCGCCTCAGCCCGGGGCGTGTGTGATCGGCGTCGCGGGGTCGCAGATTTCTGAGGGACGTCGCCGGATGTGCGCCGCCGCCCACCCCCCGCGCCGCGGCTCCACCGTCACCGGGGGGCCAGCGCCGCCAGCGCGTCGTCGAGCTCGGCGTGGACCGACACCAGGTCTCGGTAGGCCGGCGCCAGCATGCCGGTGGCGACGGCCCCGTCGATCCACGCCGCGAGCGGCGCGTAGTAGCCGTCCAGGCTCCACAGCGCGGTCGGCTTGGCGTGGTGGCCCAGCTGGGCCGCGGTCAGCACCTCAAACAGCTCGTCGAGCGTGCCGTAGCCGCCGGGCAGCGTCAGGAAGCCGTCGGCCAGGGCCATCATCCGATCCTTGCGCGCGGCCATCGAGTCGACCAGGTCGAGGCGGGTGAGGCCGCGGTGGGCCAGCTCGCGGGCCTCGAGATCGCGCGGCAACACCCCGTACACCTCCCCGCCCGCCGCCAGCGCGGCGTCGGCCAGCTCGCCCATCAGCCCGCGGTGCGCGCCGCCGTAGATCAGCCGCCAGCCGCGCCGCGCCAGCGCGGTGCCGGTGGTGCGGGCGGCGTGGGCCAGGGTGGGGGACGTGCCGCGGCTGCTGCCCAGAAACACGGCGATGCTGGTCATGGCCGACGAGCCTACCAGCGCCGCGTCACGGCGCCGGCGGCGGCCGCACCATCTCGACGTGGGGGATGCCGTCCTCGAGGTACATCGGCGACGCGGTCACGAACCCGAACTCGCCGTAGAACCGCTCAAGGTAGCGCTGGGCGCCGATGCGCACCGGCACCGGCCCGTGGGCGGCGGCGACCCGGGTCAGCCCCTCGGCGACCAGCGCGCGGCCGAGCCCGGTGCGGCGCGCCGCCGCCGCGGTGACGATGCGCCCCAGCGAGGCCTCGGCGTACTTGATGCCGGGCGCGAACACCCGCAGGCACGCCCGAGCGGCGCCGGCATCGTCCTCGGTCCACAGGTGGTGGGCGGCCCGATCGTAGCCGTCGGCGTCCAGGTACGGGCAGGCCTGCTCGACGATGAACACCTGCTCGCGCAGCATGATCAACCGGTACAGCTCCGCCGTGGTCAGCTCGGCGAAGGCGGCGTAGCGCCAGGGGATGGCGGGGGCGGGCTCCATCGCAGGCGACCGGGCCGGCTATTCGATCCGCAGCGACCGCTCGAGCTCCTCGGGGTTCGACGCCGCGTAGATCGCCGTCTCCATCGAGATGAGCCCGGTGTTCACCAGGTCGAGCAGGTGCTGATCGAACAGCTGCATCGAGTACAGATCGCGGCCCTTGCGGATCATCTCGGGGATGTCGCCCAGCCGTCCCGACGAGCGGATGCACTCGCGGATGGTGCGGGTCACCCGCAGGATCTCGACCGCGGGCAGCCGCTTGCGGCCCTCCTTGGCCACGAGCAGGCGCAGCGACACCACCGCCTGCAGGCAGTCACCCAGGCGCTCGCGGATGACGTCTTGCGCGTCGGGCTCGAACAGGCCGACGTAGCGCTGGATGGTCGACACCGCGTCGGGCGTGTGGATGGCAGAGATCACCAGGTGCCCGGTCTCGGCCGCCTTGAGGCAGGTCGCGGCGGTCTCGCGATCGCGGATCTCGCCGACCATGATGACGTCGGGGTCCTGGCGCATCGCCGCCACCAGCGCGTCGCGGAAGTTCTCGGTGTCGGCCCCCACCTCGCGCTGGATGATCATGCACTTGCCGGGCTCGTGCAGGAACTCGATGGGGTCTTCGATGGTGATGATGTGGGCGTGGCGGGTGTCGTTGATGTACCGCAGCATCGCCGCGATCGAGGTGGTCTTGCCGTTGCCGGTGGCGCCGGTGACCAGGATCAGCCCGCGCCGGGTGTCGGCGATCTCGGCCAAGACCGGCGGCAGGTTGAGCTGATCGATCGACTGGATCTGCACCGGGATGAGGCGCATCACGATGCCGACCGAGCCACGCTGGCGGAAGATCGACGCGCGGAACCGGCCGCGGGCCGCCAGCGAGTAGGACACGTCGATCTCGCCGAAGCGTCGGGTGAAGTCGATCTGGGTCCCGCGCTCGTCGAGCATGATGCGGGCGATCGCCTCGGTGTCGGCCGCGGTCAGCGGCGCGACCTTGATGGCCCCGAGCAGCTCGCCGTGGAGTCGGTAGTGCGGTGGATACCCCACCTCGAAGTGAATGTCCGAGACGCCGCGCTCGATGCCGAACGCCAGCAGCTTGTGAAAGGTCGGCTTGTCCATGGCACCCCGGGCGGCGTCGGCCGCAGGCCTAGTTTAGCCCACCCTTTGCAGGATTCTCGACCGCTGGCGGCGCTTCATCGCCGCCGTCGCGCAGGCTGTCGAGCAGCGGTCGCTGGCTGGGCGGCGCGGTGGAGGCGGCCCGCCGCTCGCGCCACCCGGCCGCGCGGTGCGGCTGGGTGTCGTCACTGCGATCGTCGATATCCTCGACGGGCAGCGGCGCCGCGGGATCGACGGTCAGCGGGCGCAGCGCCTCGATCAATGGGCGTCGCGTCGCGGCGTCGCTCGGGGCGCCCAGGCTGGCCGCGCCGGGATCGCGGATACCCCGGCGCTCACCATCGGGGCCGGCCGGCGGCAGGCTGGGCAGGCGGACCTCGCCCGAGCCCAGCGCCACCAGGGCCGCGGGGGCGTCGCCCAGCACGTCATCGTCGTCGTCGCCGTCATCGTCATCGTCATCGTCGTCGCGCACCGCCGCGCCCGGCTCGAGCGGGCGGTTGTCGAGGGCCAAGATGGCGTGCCGCACCGGCGCCTTGATCTTCGGGAACGGCGGCCCGGGCCGCGCCATGTAGTAGCCCTGGCCGTAGCGGATGCCGAGCTCGCGCAGCGCGATCAAGTCGTCGATGGTCTCGATCCCCTCGGCCACCACCACCGCGTCGATGGCGTCGGCGATGCGCGCCATCGACCGCAGCATCTCGCGCTTGACCGTCGAGTGGGCCACGCCGCGGGTGAGCACGTCGCTGATCTTGATGAAGTGCGGGCGCAGCGCCATCACCGTCTCGAGGTTGGAGTGGCGGGTCCCGACGTCGTCGATGGCCACCCCGAACCCCATGCTGGTGTAGATGGCCAGCGCGCGCCGGAACGCCGCGAAGTTCTCGATGGCCAGCCGCTCGCTGATCTCGAACACGATGTTGGCCGGCGTCAGCGTGGCCGCGGCCAGCAGGTGGCTGACCTCGATCTCGATGAAGCTGGCGTCGTAGAACGACAGCGGCAGCAGGTTGACGAACAGGCGGTGGACCGGCTCGAGCCCGACCGCCCGGCGCAGGGCGCCGCGGAAGCAGGCGCGGTCGAGCTCGAAGGTGAGGTCGACCTCGTCGGCCACAGCGAACAGGGTCGCCGGCGATTCCATCCGGGTGCCGCGTGGGCCGCGGGTGAGGGCCTCGTGGCCGAAGATCTCGCCGGACTCGATCGACACGATCGGCTGGTACACCGCCACCAGCGCGTCGCCCAGGATGATGTCCTGCAGCACCGCCTTGTCGCGCAGCGCGCTGCGCTCCCGGGCCAGCCGCGCCGCGGCCGAGGCCTCGCTGACCAGCCGCGCCACCAGCCGCTCGTGGCGCACCATCGGGTTGGACAACACCCGGGCCGAGCCGACGTGGATGCGCGGCTCGTCGCGCAGCATCTCCCGCACCGACGCCGCCAGCGCGCCGGCCACCGCCTCGCCGACCGCCGCCGCCAGGCGCTCGAGGTCGACCTGGTTGGCGTCGCGCGGCGACAACAGGCACAGGTAGGCGTCGTCGTCGCTGGAGCGGCAGATGAGGTCGCCCGGGCGCAGGAGCGGCCCGCGCAAGCGATCGAGCACCTGGCCGGCGCGTTCATACAGCTCGGCGTGGGGCGCCACGCCCAGCTCGACCTGGATCCGCTCGAGCTGGGCCAGGTCGACGTACAGGCAGCTCATCGCCCGGTCCCGCTGCAGGATGGCGATCACCTCGCCCATGCGGTCGTGGTACGGCCGGAACCCGTCGGGGGGGCCGTCGGCCCCGGCGACCATGGTCGCGGCCCGGCTGCCGCCGTCGTCGGTGAGGAACTGCACCCGGCCGCGGGCGTCGGCCGGCCGCGCCGTGGCCTTGGCGGCCCGGAGCGCGGTCTCGGCCGAGGCCAGGAGCGCGTCGGGGGTGGCGGCGTCGTCGGGCAAGGCCGCCACCCCGACCGTGACGGTCAACCCGCGATCGGCCGCCGCCGGGGCGACGCCGCCCTCCTGGGCGTCGGCGCTCTGGGCCCACGCGCTCTGGGCCCACGCGCGGACCAGATCGGCGGCGGCGATGGCGTCGCGGATCCGGCCGGCCTTGGCGATCGCGGCAGCCTTGGCGGTGTCGGGCAGGAGCAGGGCGAACTCTTCGCCGCCGAACCTGGCCGCGACGTCGCTGACCCGCAGCCGGCCCGGCGAGTCGACCACCGTCAACAGCTGGGCCACTTGCCGCAAGATGGCGTCGCCGGCCTGGTAGCCGAGCGCGTGGTTGATGGCCGCGAAGCCGTCGATGTCGACCAACAGCAGCGCCAGCGGCGCGCCGCTGCGCTGGCTGCGGGCGACCTCCTCGCGGAGCCGCTCCTGGAAGATGCCGTGGTTGTACAGGCCGGTCAGCGCGTCGCGGAACGAGGCGTCGGCGAGCTCGTCCGACACCCGCTCGAGCTGGGCCGCGGTCTGCCCGAACTCCACGCCCTGGGCGTCCAGCGAGCTGACCAGCTGGCGCTCGCGTACCTGCAGCCGCGCGTTGGCTTCGCGCAGCTCGGCGACCAGGCGCTGGTTCTCGGCCGCGAGGTCGCGGGCGTGGACCAGCTCGGCCAGCAGCGTCACCAGCTCGGGAGGCCGCCACGGCTTGCGCACCACGTAGTGGACACCGCCGCTGTTGACCGCCGCGGTCACCGTGTCGGCGTCGGCGTAGCCGCTTACCAGCACCCGGCGCACGTCGGGCCGCAGCTGCGCTGCCTGGGCCAGCAGCTCGACGCCGTTGCACCCTGGCATCCGGTAGTCGACCATCAGCACCGCGACGTCGGGCCGGGCCGCGAGCACGGCCAGCGCCGCGCTCGGCAACGCCTCGGTGATGACCTCGAATCGCTTGCGCAGCGCCCGGTCGAGCAGGTCGAGGTTGTGGGGTTCGTCGTCGACACACAGCACCACCGGTCGCGGCGCGGTGGCGCTGGGCTCGGGCGCGCCGTCAGGCGTCGCGCGGGTATCGTCGAGTACGGCCAATGTGAGCGACCATTATGCGGACGCCGGGCGCGGCAGCGCAAGCGCAGATCACCCGCGGCGTGTGGCTCGGGACGTTTCCGAGCCCGCGGCGTCGCCGTCGCACCGTCGCGCCGCCGAGATCGATGCGCGCCGACGGCAGCGCCGCGGTGGATTCTGTTACGCTGGTCGGGAGGGCCATGCGCGGCAAGCGAATCCTGTTCTTCGATCCAGACGCGCGGGCGCGGCGCGTGGCGGAGCGCGCGCTGGCGGCGACCGGGTCGGAGGTCCTGTCGGCGCCCGACTGTGACGCGGTGTTGGCGGCGATGGATCAGGCCCACTGGGACCTGATGATGCTGTCGTACGATCCGCCGCTGCGCGACGATCCGCGCTGGTCGGCCCGGCTGGCCGAGTTCGACACCCGGCACCCCCGCGCCAAGCTGGTGTTGCACACCACCGCGCCCACCGAGGACACGCTGCCGCTCATGGCCACCCGGCCGTTCCTGCGCAACATCATCGCCAAGAACGAGGAGCCGCTCGAGCCGGACGAGCTGATCATCACCGCCGAGAAGCTGCTGCGCCAAGACCTGTTCGGCCTCGGCAAGTACCTGCTGTGGGGCGTCGAGCCGTACCGCATCGAGATCCGCGACTCGCGCAAGAAGCTCGACTACCTGCAGGAGGTCGCCACCTACGCGCTGGCCCTGGGCTGCAACGAGCGGGTGGTGGAGCTGATCGAGACGGTGGCCGACGAGCTGGTCACCAACGCCATCTACAACGCGCCGCGGACCGACGCCGGCGAACCCAAGTACGCGCGGCTGTCCCGGCGCGAGCCGGTCGAGCTGACCGACGCCGAGGTCGGGACTCTCGAGTTCGCGTGCGACGGCGACTACATCGCCATCGCCCAGATCGATCCGTTCGGCGCGCTCACCCAGGACACCGTGGTCGGCTACCTGAACCGGTGCTTGGTGAAGGGCCCCGAGCAGCTGTCCGAGGCCTCGGGCGGCGCCGGCATCGGCCTGTACCGGGTGTTCCAGTCGCTGTCCAAGTTCGTCATCAACGTCGAGCCCGGCCGTCGCACCGAGGTCATCTGCCTCATCGACCTGCGGCTGAGCATGAAGCGCTTCCGGCAGCAGGCGAAGTCGTTCCACATCTTCATCCAGGACGCCGCGACGGAGGCTGGCGCGTGACCGCGCGCGCGGCCTTCACCATCGAGGTCACCGCCGCCGGCGCTGGCGACGCGGTCGACCGGGTCGCGATCGGCGGGATCATCGACGAGAACGCCGACCTGGCGCCGCTGACCGCGCTGGGCCAGCGGCCGATCGAGGTGTCGATGCGCGGCGTCCGCCGCATCAACTCGTTCGGGGTGCGCGCGTGGATCGACGCGGTCCGCAAGGTGCCGACGGCCACGCCGCTCAGGTTCGTGCAGTGCCCACCGCCGGTGGTCGACCAGTGCAACATGGTCGCCGGGTTCCTCGGCCACGGGGTGCTGGTGTCGTTCTTCGCGCCGATGGTGTGCGCGGAGTGCGACGAGCAGCTCGACCAGCTGTTCGAGACCGCGGCGTGCCGCGCCAACGGCGGGAAGCTGCCGCCCACGCCGTGCCCTCGGTGCGGACGGGCGATGGAGGTCGACGACCTCGAAGAGCAGTACCTGCTGTTCGTCCGCGAAGCGCGCTGATCGGCGCCGCCGGTGGCGAGCGTGGCCCGGCCGGTCGGACCGCGGTCGGCACGGCACGCCGGGCACACTGGGGCCGCGCGACCCTATCCCCCTCCGCCGGATCGAAGGGTCGACCCGACAACTCCGGTTCGGCGCAGCCTCAGGCTGCCAGACGCCTCCGTGATCGCAGCGTGTTGCGCGTCGTCGTCGGCTGGCCCGCCGTGTGCTTTGCCTCGCCCCGTGACTCGCATCTTCCCTCCTCGGAGTCGACCTGCCCGGTCGGGTGCGCTCGTCCTGGCCCTCGCCACCACCGCCGCCTGCGGCGGTGATGTCGGAGATGAACGGGTCGGCACCGACATCGCGCACCTCCAGCCTGCGCTCACCTGCGTGCCGCGTGGCACCGCCCGGCCGGCCGGTGTCACACCCGACGGCGAGCTGTGGATGGTCGGCCCCGGGCAGACCTCGGTGATCGATCTCGACGGCACCACCGTCGAGGCCCCGTGGGCGCTCGACGACGCCTCGGTGGTGCAGCCGTGGTCGACGCTGACCGCCGCCGCCATCGTCGACGGCGAGGTGTGGACCGTGAGCGAGGGCGTCCGCGAGTACGTCCCGACGCCGACCGCCCTGGGCGCGACCGGCGCGCTGTGCGGGTTTCCGTCGGCGCAGCACGGCGCGTTCGTCGCCACCGCGGGCGGACTGATCGAGCGCTCGTCCGGGCTGTGGTGGCAGTGGACCCCGTCATCCTCGACCAGCTTCGGCACGGTCAAGGACCTGGCGCGCATCGACGGCGCGTGCACCGCCGCCGACGGCGCGGTGTGGATGACCAACCAGGACGGCGCGCTGTGGCGGATCACCCGCGAGGCGGCCGAGATCGTGGCCGGCGCCACCGCGCCGATCAGCGAGGTCGCCATCGTCCCCGGCGAGGGCGCCGCGGTGCGCACCGGCGGCGAGCTGTCGCTCGGTCTGCCGTGGCGCGCCGTGGTGTTCGACGCCGGCCCGGTCGAGCGGATCGCCAGCGGCGGCGGCCGGCTGTGGGTGGTCGCCGGTGGGATCACCTTCGTACGCACCGCCGGCGCGTGGGCCATCGTCGACGGCCTGGCCGCGGCGCCGGCCGAGATCTTCCCCGACGCGGCCGGCGCCGCGTGGTTGGCGGTGGGGGATCAGCTGTGCCGCGCCGCCACCGATCGCACGGTGCGGGTCGACGGCCTGCTGCCCTTCGAGCAGCGCGTCGCGCCCCTGGCCCAGCTGCGCGTGGTGCCCACCAGCGACGAGACCGAGGTCACGATCGATCGCGACGGCGCCACGGTGGCGACCGCGCCGGTGGTCGACGGCGTCGCGACCTTGTCCGACGTCGACCTCGGCGGCGGCGGGTGGCACCAGCTGACCGTCAAGGCCGGGGCATCGGCGCGCCTGCTCGAGTACAACCTGCTGCAGATCTCGGATCGCACCTGGACCACCGACATCCAGCCGATCTTCGAGGCCAACTGCGGCGGCACCCGCTGCCACGGGCCGGCGCCGGTGGCCGGCCAGATCGATCTCAGCACCTACGACGGCTGGCGCAGCAAGGCCAGCCGGGTCCGCGAGCGCCTGCTGGCCGGCACCATGCCGCCCAGCGGGCCGCGCCTCGACAGCGCGACCGTCGACATCGTCCTCGATTGGATCGAAGGAGGCCTCCAGCCATGAACATCCGTCCCTTGTTGGTCGTGGTCGCCCTCGCCGGGTGCGCCAGCGATGCCTCCGATCCGCCGCCGGGGCGCGATCCCATCGGCCCCACCGATCCCGCTCCCGGGCGGCGGGTCCGCCGCCTCACCGCCGACCAGTTCGAGCGGTCGCTGGAGATCGCCACCGGCCAGGCTTGGAGCAAGTTCGGCACCTACGCCGAGGCGCTCGGCCGGCCCGACTTCGGCGAGCTGACCGAGGAGGGCACCGACCTGTCGGTGACGTTCGACAAGCTGGTCCACGACGCCTCGCGCGAGGCCTGCGGCAAGGCGGTCGACCGCGACCGCACGACCGGCGACACCGTCATCCTCCGCGAGGTCGTGGCGTCGGACCGCGACCACGCCAAGTACGTCGCCAACCTCAAGTACCTGACCATGCGCTTCCTGGGCGTGGAGGTCGAGGCCGACGACGACGCCCGGCTGGCGCCGTGGCTGGGCCTGCTCGAGGCCGAGCCGGTGCCGACCACCGACGTGGCCATGGCGACCCGCTGGAAGGCGGTGTGCGTCGGCCTGGTCACTCACCCCGACTTCCTCACCTACTAGGAGCGCGACCATGACGCGAACTCTCTTGAGCCGGCGCTTCTTCATGATGGGCACCAGCCTGGGCCTGGGCCTGGCGGTGACCGGGCTGCGCCGGGTGGGCGGCGCGGCCGCGGCCAGCACCGCTGACGAGGTGCGCTTCATCCACGTCTACCTGAACGGCGCGTGGGACACCACGCTCGGCGCCGACCCCCGCGACCCGGCCGGCACCTACGCCGGCATCGACCTCGGCACCAACCTGCTGGCGCCCGAGTTCCGCGATCCCACCCCGGCGACCATCGGCGGCCAGCCCACGCTGTGGGGCCCCACCATGGCGGCGCTGGTGCCGCACGCCGACAAGGCCACGGTCTTTCGCGGCGTCAACATGAACACCGTGGCCCACGCCACCGGCCGCGCCTACGTCAACTCGTTCCAGCCACCGTCGGGCACCGTGACCCGCGGCAGCTCGATCGCCACGGCGGCGGCCGGCATCGGCGACCTCGACGAGAACCTGATCCTGCCCAACGTCACGGTCGGGCTCCCCAGCTACAACACGGCCTTCTCGAACGAGGTGACCGCGGTGTCGCTGCGGCGCGCGTCCGAGGTGCAGGGGTTGCTCAAGCCGATCACCGCGCAGTACGACGCCGACACCGAGGGTCTCCTGGCCACCGCCCAGGATCAGGCCCGGTCCTGCGTGTCGGATCACTACCCAGGCCCGCGCCCGGCCGAGCAGCTGGCGTCGAGCCGCGCCCGCCTGCGCCGGCTCCTGGCCAGCAACCTGTCGGCCGACTTCGACTTCGGCTCGGCGACCTCGGCCGACATGGCCGCGGTCAGGGCCCGCTTCGGCTTCCCGGCCGACGCCATCACCCGCGACCCGCTCAACGTCGGCATGACCGCGGCCCTGGCGGCCCAGCTGCTCCGGGTCGGCGTCAGCCGGTCGGTGACCATCAGCATGACGCCCAGCCTCGACACCCACGGCCCCGAGTGGGCCACCACCCAGCCGACCCGGCAGAAGGCCGCGCTCGACGCGGTGGGCGCGCTCCTGGCCGACATCCGCGAGGGCGACGACCCCAACCTCGACCGGACGTTGGTGGTGGTGTCGTCGGAGTTCGCCCGCACCGGCAAGCTCAACGGCCGCGGCGGCCGCGACCACAACTTCTCGAACTCGATCCTGGTGTTCGGCAGCGCGCTCAAGCCGGGCGTGTTCGGCGCGACCCGTGACGACAACTACGGGCTCGAGCAGATCGATCTGGCCACCGGCCAGCCGTCCACCAGCGGCACCGTGCTGCTGCCGCAGCACATCGGCGCCACCGTCATCTCGGCCCTCGGCGGCGACCACGCGCCGTTCCGGGTCTCGCCGATCAACGCGCTCATCCCGGGGAGGTCGTGATGCGTCGCCTCGTGCTCGTCTCCATGCTGGCCGGCCTGGCCGGCCCCTCGCTCGCCCACGCCGCCTCGCCCGAGGCGTGCGCGCCCGACGCCGCGCCCGACAAGTACCGGATGCTGCGCCAGGTCACCCTCGATCTGTGGGGCCGCATCCCCACCTACGACGAGTACCGCGCGCTCGACGATCAGGCCGAGCTCACCGGCGCCGCCATCGACGCGATGTTCACGTCGGAGGAGTACTTCGCCCAGCTCCGGTCGTACTTCCGCCACCTGATCTGGGGCGGCCTGCCCGACGACTTCGGCGTCACCGGCAGCCAGCGCCGCATGACCCGCCAGGCCACGACCAACCTGTACTTCGTCGGCAACCTGCGCTCGACGTTCCGCGGCCGGGCCGACGTCACCTGCCTGGACCAGGCGCAGACCAGCTTCGACGCCGACGGCCGGCCGGTGCCGATCTCTACGTTCGTCGATCCGACCTGCAGCGGCGCCACCCACACCTGCAAGCAGGAGGGGTACGTCATGGTGACGCCGTACTGGAGCGCCACGCCGCTCAAGGTGTGCGCCTACGACGCCCAGGCCCTGGCGGTCGGGGTCGGCGCCGGCAGCCCGACCTGCACCCCCTACACCATCGACGCCGGCTGCGGCTGTGGCCCCAACCTGCGCAACTGCACGCCCGGCATCGGCGACGCCAACCACACCGCGATCCGCGACGCCCTGGCCGAGGAGTCGACCCGGATCTTCGACGCGGTGGTCCGGTCGGGGCGGTCGTACTTCGACACGTTCACGACCCGCGAGACCTACGTCAACGGGCCGCTGGTCCAGTTCTACAAGAACCTGGCCGGCGCCGACATCAAGATCGAGCAGGGCGGCGCTGTCGGCTACGACCCGCTGATGCCGGCTGCGCTGCCGACGCTGGCGTTCGGCGACGTCGACACCTGGGTGCCGGTCACCCGCCCCGAGGGCCACGCCGGCGTCCTGACCACCGCCGGGTTCCAGCTGCGGCTGGGCTCGAACCGCGGCCGGGTCAACCGCTGGTACAGCGCGTTCCGGTGCGAGCCGTTCGTGCCGCCGGCCGGCGGCTTGCCGGCCGACACCGGCGGCGAGCCCGACCCCAACCTACGCACGCGCAACGGCTGCGCGGGCTGTCACAACACCATCGAGCCGGCCGCCGCGCACTTCGCGCGCTGGCGCACCCAGGGGCAGTTCGGCTTCTTCCCGCCGACGGTGGTGAACGCGTCGGGGCCGCACGCCGGGTGTAGCACCGGATGTACGTCCGGCGCGTGCAAGTCGTTCTGCGACGCGTACTTCATCACGACCCGCAACTCGACCGCTCAGCAGCAGGCCGACTACATGAGCTGGCCCCAGGCGAGCCTGTACCTCGACGCCGCCGAGACCGCCGCGATCGACCGCGGCCCGGCCGGCTTGGTCGATGACGCCGACGAGCAGGCCAAGGTCGCGTCGTGCGCGGTGCGCACCCTGAGCGAGCAGCTGCTGGGCCGCGACCTCACGCCCGACGAGACGCTCAAGTGGCTGCCCGAGGCGACCGCGACCTTCGCGGCGTCCGGCTACAAGTTCACGTCGCTGTACCGCGCGCTGCTCGACCTGCCGCAGTACCGGCAGACCCGCTGACCGGCGTGCCGCGCGGCGCCGGCGTCACAGCCCGAGGAGGGTGAGCCCGGCGACGCGCTCGACCAACCACACCGCGCCGAGCCCGGCCAGGACCGCGCCGACGGCCGGCAGCGCCCACCGCCGGTAGCGCGCAGCACCCAGCGCGCGGGCGGCCAGCCACGCGGTGGGCAGCGCCACGCCGACCACCGCCAGCTGGGCTAGCTCGACGCCGACGTTGAACGCCACCAGCGGCACCAGCGCGGCGTCGCGGGGCAAGAGCGGCGCCAGCATGCGGGCGAAGCCCAGGCCGTGCATCAACCCGAAGGTGAACGCCACCGGCCACCGCGCCGCCCGCTCGGGTCGCGCCACCGCGGCGACCGCGGTCCACACGATCGAGCCGGCGATGCCGACCTCGACCAGCCGGGCCGGCAGGCTGACCCAGCCGAGGGCGGCGGCGATGAGCGTCAGGGAGTGGGCGACGGTGAACGCCGACACCGTGGTCGCCGTGGTGCGCAGCGCCGCCGGCAAGCCGCGGCGTCGCCAGCCGTCGCCGGCCGGCGCGATGACGATGGCGATGAGCAGCGCCAGCACGAACGCGACGTGGTCGAGCCCGGTGGCCACGTGGTGGACGCCGGCGCGGACGAACGCCACCACGTCCGACGGCGGGGGCTGGCCCAGGTCCCACACGAAGCGCGCGGCCTCGGCCACCAGGATGGTGTCGGCCGGCTCCTGGCCCGGCACCGTCACCTGCAGCGCGGCCTGGTGGGCCGGGTCGAGGTCGAAGAACAGCTGGTACTCGATGGTCAGCTGGGCGATCGGCCGGGCGCAGCGGGCCCGCCACGCGACCACCGCGCCGTCGCTGTTGGGGTCCGGGCCGGCTTGGACCTCGACCGGCGCGCACGGACCGGCCTCGCTGGCGATGCGGACGTGCGCCGTCACGTAGCGACCGACGTCGGCCCAGGTCGTCGGGGTGAACGTCGCCGGCGTGGCCGCGACGTCGGCCGGCAGCCCGGCTGGCTCGGCCAGATCGGCCGCCGCGACCTCGATCTGGTAGTCGACCTCGTCGCCGACGACCGTCGCGCGGTTGTACGTCACCGAGGCCTGGTGGGCGGCGGCCGGCGTGGCCGCGACCATCAGGACCAGGCCGGCCAGCGCCACCGCGCGGCCGATCATACGGCCCGGTAGTCGATCCGGAATTCTTGCAGCGCCGCCGGGGTGATGACGTACTGCCGGCCGCACCCGTCGCAGCGAACCTCGAGCGGGTCGCCCTCGAGCATGGCGTCGATCTCGGGGTCGGGCAGCGTCATGATGCTGGTCATGACCCGGGCCTCGCTGCAGGTGCAGCCGAACGTCACCGGCGAGGTGGCCAGCTCCGCGTGCTCGAACCCGGCGAACACCACCTGGGCCAGGTCAGCGGCGGTGCGGCCGCGCCCCTCGAGCAAGAGCCCGACTGGCTCGAGGCCACCCAGGTGGTCGGTCATCGCGTCGATGACCTCGCGGGTCGCCTCCGGCAGCAGCTGGACCACGTAGCCGCCCACCGCGCGCACGCCGCCCGGGCCGGGCAGCGCGGCGATCGCGACCATCGCCACGATCTGTTCGGACTGCTTGAAGTACCGCATCAGCGCGGTCGCCATGTCGTCCCCCTGCGGCACCGCCACCACGCCTTGGTGGAGCGATCCGTTGAGCAGGGTGTAGTTCACCTGCAGGCGGTGATCGCCGGAGGTCTTGACCGCGGTGCTCTCGCCCGGGTTGACCAGGCCGCGGCACACGCCCTCGGGCATGGCGTCGGCGACGAGCGAACCGCCGTTGGCGTCGCGCCACACCAGCTGGACCCGCCGCGACGGCTGGGTGGTCTCGCGGACCAGGACGGCGGCGGCCAAGAGCTCGGCCAGGTGCAGGCCCAGGTCGTCGCCGGCGCCCTGGGCGGCCAGCGCGCCGCGCGCGGTGTCGGTCACGACGGCGGAGATCAGGCGGAAGGCGCCATCGAGAGTCATCGCGCGGACGACGCGGTCGGGCTCAGACATGGCCGGAGGATATGCGGCGCGGCCACCGGCGCAACCTCGCGGGTCGGGTTCCGGTGCTTCGACGCGGCGCGGTGCGCAGGTCGTGCGCAGGTCGTGACGCCGTGTCACGGGCGCGCGCCGGCGCGACGCACCCGCGGCGCGGTCCATGCGGCGGCCGGCTTGGCATCGCGCTTGTAACGGTGGGCGGCGTGTCGAGTAGGACCCACCGTGCACGCTCGCCTCGGCCCGACACGGTGGCGCGACCGGTGCTGGCCGAGGGCGCGATCGCGCCGGTTCGGATCGGCGCTTACCGTCGACGCTGGGGCTGTTCGTGCCGTCCCCGTCCGCCTACGAGACTTTCCTGTGGACGCCCGGTTGCAGTGAGGTCGCCAGACCCAGGTAGTTGTCCCCACCGGAGACTTTCTGTGCTACTCGATCGAGTGTCCCCACTGGAGACTTACGATGCTCAACGACCACGATAGCCAGCCCGACCATGATCAGGACCACGCCGAGGCGCCCGCGCGGGCCGGGGCCAGCGGAGGCGGCGGGTCGCCCGGCAAGGTGACCCGCACCGGGCGCCTGGCGGCCCCGGCCCGGGCCGACGCGTCGCCTGGTGGCGGCAGCGCGGCGTGGGCTCACCCGACGCCGGGCGACGAGCCGTTCGGGCTCCATGTCGTCGACGCAGTGCAGCGCCGCGGCGGCGGCACCGGCGCTGGGCCGGGGGAGGTGCGGGCCGCGGCGGCCCACGGGCTAGGCGGCGGCGGCGGCGCGTTGCCGTTCGCCAGCCAGATCCAGGCGTCGTTCGGAGCTGCTGCCGACGTGTCGCAGATCACCGCACACGTCGGTGGGGTCGCGGCCGAGGCATGCGACACCATCGGGGCGACCGCCTACGCCAGCGGCAACCAGGTCGCCTTCGCGGGCAGCCCGGATCTGCACACCGCCGCCCACGAAGCTGCCCACGTGGTGCAGCAGGCTCGCGGCGTGAACCTGTACGGTGGCGTGGGCGTCGCCGGCGACGCCTACGAGCGCCACGCCGACGAGGTGGCCGACCGGGTGGTCGCGGGGCGATCGGCCGAGGACCTGCTCGCGGACCGCCCGAGCGGCGGCGGTCACCGCGCCGCTGATGATGAGCACGGCGACGAGCCCGACGACGGGCCCGCGGTCCAGCGCAAGGCCAGCGGCCTGGGCGCCAAGGAGAACCTGCTGGCGCAGTGGAAGCGCGAGATGGTCGAGGTGGCCCACCAGCTGGCCGGCGAGTTCACTCCGCTCGGCCTGCACTTCCGCCCGCAGATCTTGCTGGCCACCGCGATGCAGGAGGCCGCCGCACGGGATCCGCTGCACGCGGTCAGCTTCGACAACGGCCTGGGCATCATGCAGATCACGCCGTACCGCGGGAAGCTCGACCCGCAGGTCGCGCGCGCCATCGGCTGGGACAACTCGCGCAGCGTCAGCGACAACATGCGCAACAGCAACTGGCGCAGCGCCAAGGCCAACCTCCTGGCCGGCGGCTACACCATGCTGTCGAAGGCCAAGGCCATCAAGCGCATGGTGCCCAGCGTGTGGGGCCAGATGGACGAGCCCCACAAGTGGCGCGCCGTGCTGTTCGCCTACAACGCCGGCGAGGGCAGCGCGGTGAGCGCGCTGCGCCGCGGCGGGCCCAACGCCGCCATGATCAGCACGTTCACCGACAAGCGTGGCCGGCGGGTCAGCCACGACTACACCGCCGAGATCAGCGAGAAGATGGACTACGTCGATCGCCACGATCCGTTCGGTGGCGCCGGCCACGCGGACGCGCCGCCGGCGCAGCAGGGCAGCGGCGATCACGCGGACGCGCCGCCGGCGCAGCAGGCCAGCGGCGATCGCGCGGACGCGCCGCCGGCGCAGCAGGGCAGCGGCGATCAGGGCAGCGGCGGGCGGCGCCTGTCCGGGTCGGTCGGCCGCGGCGGCCGCAACCGTCGCCGCGACGTCAACGCCGTGCAGCAGCACCTGCACCAGCACGGCTTCGCCGCGGTCGGGCGCGTCGACAGCCTGGTCGGCCCCAAGACCATCCGCGCCATCGAGGCGTTCCAGCGCGTGGTGCTCGGCATGGTCGACGGCCTGATCCAGCCCGGCAAGAACACCGAGCGGCACCTGTTCGGGGCCGAGCGTCACCGGCCCCCGGCCGGCGACGAGCACGCACCGACCCCGCCGGCTCACGCCGGCCACGGCGACCGTCCGGGCCAGGCGCCGGCGACGCCGGGCGGTGATCACGAGGCGACCCACGGCGCCGCGCCCGCTGCCGCCGGTCACGACGCCGAGCACCCCAGCTGGGCCGCCATCAGCCGCAACTTCGGCGGCCGCATCGGTGGGTCGCGCTTCACGTGGCACGAGGCGCTGTGGCTGCCGTCGTTCGGCCGCCACGTCCAGCCCAGCGACGTCACCAACATCTCGATCGACACGCTGATCGCCAACGTCGAGCGCCAGGCCCAGGCGTTGTCGGCGGTGGCCAACGCCCTCGGCAAGTCGATCGTCGTCCACTGCTGGGTGCGCCCGCCGGCGTACAACCGGCGCATCGGCGGCGCCGGCAACTCGGCCCACCTGCGCGGGATGGCGACCGACTTCCACTGCCCCGGCATGTCGGCCGAGCAGGTGCGGCGGGCGGTCAAGAGCCAGCATCTGTACCCCGGTGCCGGCGAGAACAACGTGAGCTGGGTCCACCTCGACCTCGAGCACCGCGCCTGGTTCAACCCGTGACCGACGCCGGCGCGTCGACCGAGGCCGCCGCCGCGCCGCCGTGGCCCGACATGGTGGAGGTCACCGCCCAGGTCGTGGTGGTCCCGGCGACCGCGCTGTGGCCGGTCCACGAGTCGATCGCGGCGCCGGGCTGGCTGGCGCGGGTCGTGAGCGGCGAGGGCCGGGGCGCGTCGATCGCGCAGCTGGCGGTGGCCGTCGGCGCCGGCCTCATCGCGGCGCCGGCGGGCGAGCTGACCGCGTCGCGGTTGGGCCTCGACGCGGGCGCGTGGGAGCGCGAGTTTCCGCTGGCCTTCGACGCCGACGGGGCCGTGGTGCTGGCGCCCGACCGGCCGGGGCCGACCCGCCAGGTGGCGCCCTTGGCCGAGCTGCGCCTGCCGGTCGGGCGGGTGGTGCGGCCGTGCGCTGCGCGGTGGGGGCGCGGGCCGGCCTGGCCGGTGGTCCGCGCGCTCGGCGGCGAGGGCAGCCGCGGCGAGGCCGACCTGTTCGACCGCGGCGATCGGGTCTACGTGGTGGGGCGGGTCGACGGCTGGGCGCTGGTCGCCACCTCGTACGACGAGCACCCCCACCGCTGGCTGCCGGCCGCGGTGGTGGCGGCGGCCGACGGCGCGGAACCGACCGACGGTGGCGCCGACGACGACGGCGGCGACCCGGCCGACGGCGCCGACCCGGTCGACGCGACCGCGTCCACGCTCGGCCACGACGATCTGGGCGGCACCACCGACGCTCCGGTGCTGGAGGCGATGATCGCCCTGGCGATGGCGGCGGTGGCGCGGCGAGCCGACGGCGCCGCGGCCGACGAGGTGGCGGCGGAGGTGGCGATCCTGCTCGACCGTTGGGCCGACAGCGACCTCGAGGACGATCCGCGGCTGGCGGCGCTGCCGGCCCTCGATCGGGTGGTGTTGGCGCTGGCAGTGGCGCCGGCGCTCGACCGCGCGGTCGCCCTGGCCTACCGGGCCAGCGCCGGCGAGCTGGCGCCGACGGTCGGCTTCGTGGTCGAGCTGGCGGCGACGTCGCCGCGCGACCGCATCCGCGCCACCCGCCGCCTCACCGCCGATTGCGCCTTGCGCCAGAGCGGGGCGGTGGTCACCGACGGCGCCGACGTGCCCCGCGCCGATTCGCCGGTGGCGGTGGCGGACTGGGTGGTCGCCGCGCTGTACGGCCTGGCCGACCCGTAGCGCGCGGCGTCAGGTGGCCTTGCGCAGCACGCCGCTCAGGCCGCGCCCGATCATCCGGTCGGTGAACCCGTCGAGCAGCTCGCGCCGGACCCGGACCCGGCGCGACAGGATCAGGTCGGCCAGGCCGTGCATGGTCGACCAGAACCACGCGGCCAGCTCGGTCACGTCGCCGTTCACCAGCTCGCGGCGCCGGCACCCGCGCTCGATCTCGGTCACCAAGATCGCGAAGGCATCGTCGACCGCGGTGTCGGTCGTGGGGAACCGGAGGTAGTTGTGGGGGCCGGCCAGGACCTGGTAGCGGCCCGGCTCGGCGAAGGCGAACCGCACGTAGACCCGAGCGATGGTCAACAGGCGGGTCCGGATCGACGGGCCGGCGTCGACCAACGCCTCGGTGACCAGCCGGTGCAGGTCCCGGTAGCCTTGCTCGGCCACCGCGGCGAGCACGGCGTCGCGATCGGCGAAGTGCCGGTACGCCGCCCGGTGATCGACCCCGACCAGCCGGGCGGCCTCGCGCAGGGTGAAGCCGGCCACGCCGTGCTCGCTGATGAGCACCACGGCGGCGTCGATCAACGCGCTGCGCAGGTTGCCGTGGTGGTAGTCGCCGCGGGCCTTGCGCTGGGGCTGCCGCGGGCGCGGCGACGTCGTGGCGGTGGAGGCGCGTCGAGCGGTCACGGGTCCACCCTGCCACAGCTCGCGCCCGCCATCGCCGGGGACGGCCGCCAGCGCGAGCGCACGGTCGGCGTCATCGCCAGGTCAACCGGATGCAGCAGCCGTCGGCGCCCCGTCGGCGACACCCCGTCAGCGCGGAGCCGACCTCGCTGCCCCCCGACAGCTCGACCGAGCGCTCGGCCCAGCCTCGCACCGACTCGCAGTGGGTGCAGTTCGGCGTCGCGACGTCGCGCAGCTCGAGAGTGATGGCGTCGGGCTGCTCGGTCAGCGTGAGCTTGCCCGTGTCGTAGTGGAGGTGCCACAGGCGGGCCGCGCGTGCCATCACCCAGCGCACGGTGCCGACCTTGTAGAACAGCCGGTAGATGGTGGTGAGGTGGGCGTCGGCAGCGAACCGGCCCAGCTCGACCACCAGCGCCCCGTCGCCGTCGCCGAACAGCCGATCGATGGTCTCGGACACCTCGATCAGCAGCTCGAGCGGGTACCAGCGCGCCAGCGTCACCCCCGCGGCGAGGGCCTCGGCCAGCCCGGGCGAGGCCTGGGCCACCAGCCGCTCGAACCCGGCCTGGCCGTGGTTGAGGCGGACCCAGGTCACCCGGGCTGCGAGCGCGCTTCCCTTCACGTTCGCCACGTCATTAGTATACGCCGGCCCGCCGCCGTTCCTGGCGGGTCAGCAAGGATTCCCGTGACCGACCCTCTCGCACGCCTCGAACAGCTCGAGCACCAGGCCGCCCTCGGCGGCGGGCAGGCTCGCATCGACAAGCAACACGAAGCCGGCAAGCTCACGGCCCGGGAGCGCATCGCCGCGCTGCTCGATCCGGGCAGCTTCGTCGAGCTCGACCGGTTCGTCACCCACCGGTGCGCCGACTTCGGCATGGCCGATCACAAGATCCTCGGCGACGGCGTGGTGACCGGCCACGGCACCGTCGACGGTCGGCCAGTGTGCGTGTTCGCCCAGGACTTCACGGTGTTCGGCGGCTCGCTGTCGGGCGCCTACGCCGCCAAGATCTGCAAGGTCATGGACCTGGCCATGAAGATCGGCTGCCCGGTGGTCGGCCTCAACGACTCGGGCGGGGCGCGCATCCAGGAGGGCGTCGAGTCGCTGGCCGGCTACGCCGACATCTTCACCCGCAACGTGCTGGCGTCGGGCGTGGTGCCGCAGCTGTCGGCCATCCTCGGGCCGTGCGCCGGCGGCGCGGTGTATTCGCCGGCCATCACCGACTTCATCCTGATGGCCGAGGGCACGTCGTACATGTTCATCACCGGCCCCGAGGTGATCAAGACGGTCACCCACGAAGAGGTGACCAAGGAGGCGCTGGGCGGCGCCAAGAGCCACGCCGCGCGCAGCGGCGTCGCGCACTTCGCGGAGCCCGACGAGCTGGCCTGCCTCAACCGCCTGCGCGAGCTGCTGGCCTTCATGCCCGGCAACAACGCCGAGGACCCGCCGGTGGCGCCCACCGCCGACCCCAGCGACCGGGCCGACGCCGCGCTCGACAGCCTGGTGCCGCTCGACGCCAACAAGCCGTACGACATGAAGACGCTGATCGTCGGCGTGGTCGACGACGGCCGGTTCGTCGAGGTCCACAAGGACTACGCCAAGAACATCATCTGCGGCTTCGCCCGCCTGAGCGGGCGCTCGGTCGGCGTGGTGGCCAACCAGCCCAAGCACCTGGCCGGCTGCCTCGACATCGACGCCTCGGTCAAGGCGGCCCGCTTCGTGCGGTTCTGCGATTGCTTCAACATCCCGCTGGTGACCTTCGTCGACGTCCCCGGGTTCTTGCCCGGCACCACCCAGGAGTTCGGCGGCATCATCAAGCACGGCGCCAAGCTCCTGTACGCGTTCGCCGAGGCCACGGTGCCCAAGCTCACCGTCATCACCCGCAAGGCCTACGGCGGCGCCTACGACGTCATGGCGTCCAAGCACATCCGGGCCGACATGAACTTCGCGTATCCCGCGGCAGAGATCGCGGTCATGGGCTCGGACGGGGCCGTCAACATCATCCACCGCGGCACCCTCGACAAGATCGCCGACGACGGCGAGCGCGCCGCGGCCCGGGCCCGGTTCGTCGAGGAGTACAAGGACAACTTCGCCAACCCGTACAAGGCGGCGTCGCTGGGCTACATCGACGAGATCATCCGCCCGCGCGAGACCCGCGGCGCGCTGATCCGCTCGCTCAAGCTGCTGGCCAACAAGCGGCAGAGCAACCCGCCGCGCAAGCACGGCAACATCCCGCTGTAGGCGGCTGGGGCGGCCGCGCGCCTCACCCGCGGGGTGTGTCAGGGCGCGATGACCGGATCGTGACGGAATCCCGGCCGGCAGCCGGCCGGAGATTTCCTAGAGTCTCCGGGATGCGCCGCGCTGTCCTCGGTGTGTTCACCTACGTCGGCTTCGCCGTGCTGCTGCTCGTGTGGCTGCCGGTGCTGGGCCTGGTGACCTTGCTCGGTCGTGACGATCTCCGTCGCCGCGGACGGTGGATGCGCCGGTTCGGCCGGGTGTCGGCGCGGGTGGCGCCGCAGTGGCGGTTCCGCGTCGAGGGGCCGACCCCGCCCGGCATCGCCGAGCAGCCCTACGTGGTGGTCGCCAACCACCAGTCGACCGCCGATCCGTGGCTCCTGTCGTCGTTGCCGTGGGACATGCGGTGGATCGCCAAGGACTCGCTGTTCCGGGCGCCGGTGCTCGGCTGGCTGATGCGGCTGGGCGGTGACCTGCCGGTGGTGCGCGGCGACGGCCCCAGCGTGGTGCGCATGATGGCGGCGGCCCGCGCCACCCTGGCCGGCGGCCTGTCGCTGATGGTGTTCCCCGAGGGCACCCGCTCGCGCGACGGCCAGCTGGGTCCGTTCAAGGATGGCGCGTTCGAGCTGGCCATCGGCGCCGGCGTGCCCATCGTCCCGGTGGTGGTCGACGGCACCCACAAGTGCCGGCCCAAGGGCTCGCGCTGGTTCGGCGACGCCGACGCGGTGGCGCGGGTGCTCGCGCCGGTGCCGACCGCCGGGCTGACGGTGGCTGACCTGCCGGCGCTGCGCGAGCGGGTGCGCGACCTCATCGGGGCCGAGCTGGCGCGGATGCGGGCGGCGGTCCCGGCGGTGGTCGCGCCTCACGGCGAGCTTTCGCTCGACATGTCGCTGCCGGCGGCGGTGGCCGCGGCGGTCTTGTCGGCGGCCAGCGCGGCGCCGCGCGCGGCCGGCGCCCCCCACGGCACGCGGCCCAGCGCCGACGACACCAGCGCCCCGGGCGCGTGATCGGGCCGGCCTGCCGGCGCGCCGGGCGGTGCTAGCCTCCCGCCATGCGGCTGCAGGCACGATATCCGACGGCGGCGGCGCTCGGTGCCGACGTGGCCGAGCAGCTCGGGCGCGGTGGCCTGCTGGTCCGCGGCCCGGTGCCTGACGGGCTCGAGCTGTTCGCGCCGGTCGAGCTCGAGGTCGTGTGCGGTGGGGCGGCGGTGGTCGTCACCGCCCAGGTGCTGCAGCTGTTTCCAGGCATCGGGGTCGCGGTCGGCGTCGACGCCGCCGCACGCGACGCCATCGCCGCGTTGGCGCGCGGTGACGAGGCCGAGGCCGACCCGGCGCCGCCCCCCGACGGCGGCACCGCCACCCGCGCCCGGGCCCACGCGGCCGACATGCTGGCCAAGATCCAGCGGGCGCTCACCGGCGACCGCGACGCCCGCCTGGCGGTCCTGCGCGATCCCAACCGCACCGTCCACGTCCACATCCTGCGCAACCCCGGCCTGCGAGCCGACGAGGTGGCGGCCATCGCCCGCATGACCACGGTGTCGATCGAGCTGCTCACCCAGATCGCCAGCCGCCGTGAGTACGGTCAGCGCCCCGAGATCGCCATCGCCCTGGTGCGCAACCCGACCATGCCCATCCCCGCCGCCATCGAGCTGCTGCGCTACGTCAGCGAGGGCGACCTCAAGCAGCTGGCCAAGGACAACCGCACCCGGGACCCGATCCAGCGGGCGGCGCGCAAGCGCCTGGTGCGGTAGGTGCCGCGCCCGCCGCCGCGTCAGCCAAACAGCAACACGACCCCCAGCAAGATGGTGGCGAGCCCGCCCATCACGACGGCGAAGATCGCGCGCCCCAGGCCGTGCTTGCCGGGCTTGTGCTTGAGGTCGACGATGGCCCAGATGCCGACCGCCAGCGCCAGCGGTCCGAACACCAGGAACAGCGACAGGATGCCGAGGTAGCCGGCGATGATCGACAGTGGGGTCCGGCCAACCGGGAGCAGCATCCGCATGGCCGGGTCATCGACGCCGGCGCCGCCGAAGATCTGGCCGCAGTGGGGACATTGCGGCGTCATGTAGACGACCAGCTGGCGGCAACGCGGGCAGGGATTCATCCTCGGCGACGGCGACGACACCCGCCGAACCTAGCACACCTCCCTCGCGTCGCGTGATCACTTCGGGAAATGTGGGCCCGGGCCGCGGTCTTGCAGCGGGCGGAGCAGGTCGCCCCACCACCGGCCCAGGTTGGCCAAGAACGCCGCGGCGGCCTGGCCATGGCGCGCCGGGTGATCGGCACGGATCGTCGCCCAGCCGCGGTGCTCGACGGTGACGCGGGTCCCACGCCGGGTCGGCGCGAACTCGACCGCCACCTCGGTGACCTCCCCGGGCGCGAAGTTGCGGGCGCGCCACGTGAAGGCCAGGCGGTGCGGCGGTGCCCAGGTGGTGATCGTGCCGATGACGTGCACCTGGCGGCCGGCCGCGCTGGCGTACTCCTCGAACAGCCGGCCACCGGCGCGGGGCTCGAACGCCAGCGTGCCGGGCGCGTCGCCGGCGTTGCGGTAACGTGGGCCGCGGCGCCACCACAGCTCGGTCTCGCGGGTGAACACGTCGAACGCGACCTCGACCGGGACGTCGACCGCGATGGTCACCCGGACCCGATCGTCGGCCGGCCCGGCGGTCACGCCCGGCCTCCCCGCGGGCGGCGGCGGGGCGCGGCGCGGTGCGGTGCGGGCGCGGCGGTCCGCTCGGCGTGGGCCTTGAACGCGGCCAGCTGATCGACCCAGAACGCCTCGACCTCGTCGAGCCAGCCGCGCACGTCGGCGAACGGCTGGGGCTCGAGCCGGTAGACCCGGACCCGGGCGTCGTCGGCGACGGCGTCGTCGGTCACCACGCCAGCCCGGCGCAGCACCCGCAGGTGACGCGACAGGGCCGGGGCGCTGACGCCCAGGTGCGCGGCCAGCTCGCCGGCGCGGCGCGGCCCGCGCCGCAGGGTGTCGATGACCGCGCGCCGGGTGGGGTCGGCCAGCGCCGCCAGGGTGTCATCGAGCGTGGTCACGCCGGCTGGGTCCCGCGCGGCGGCGGCTTGCTCGGCGAGCGCACCCGCTGCACGAACCAGAAGCGGTGGCCCTCGAGATCGACCGCCTCGTAGGCGCGATCGCTCCAGTAGTCTTCACCGTAGTCGCTGGTGGTCGGCGCCATCGTGACCTGGCCGCCCTCGGCCCGGACGTGGGCGCAGTGGGCGTCGGCGTCGTCGACGAACAGCATCAGGCTCTGGGTGTTGCCGCCATCGACGTCGCGCGGGCTGCGGCGGTGGGAGGCGTCGGGGCGCTCGGCCGACCGCACCGCGCCGACCATCACCAGCGCGTCGGGGCCGAAGGTCAGCTCGGAGTGGACGATGGCGCCGTCGGCGGCCTCGATCCGGAGCCGCACCTCGAAGCCGAACACCCGGCACAGCCAGTCGATGGCGGCGGCCGGGTCACGGTAGAACAGCGCGCTCGACAGGCGCGGCCAGTCGTGGGGCGCGGGGACGGCGGTGAAGTCGGGTGGGGCATCGATGGACATGACAATTTTATTAACTCGGAGGTTAATGATTGTCAAGAATGGAAATAATTGGCGATGGGGAGAATCACTCCAGTCCCGAGGCCGGTGGTAGGCTGGCGGCGTGCGCTGCGCGGTCGTGACCTGCGTGCTGGTCGGGCTCGCCGCCTGCGCGCCGCCGCCGCGGCCGCTGGCGCCGTTGCCGAGCGCCGCCTACGCCCACTACCTGCGCGGCCGCGCCGCGTTCTTCGAGGGCGACTACCGGCTGGCCATCCCCGAGCTCGAGCTGGCCCGCGCCGCGGCGCCCGATCAGGCCGGCATCGTCATCGCCCTGGCCCAGGCCCAGGCGCGCGATGGCCGCGCCGAGGCTGCGCGCGCGACCATCGCCGCCGCGGTGGCGCGCTTCCCGGGCTCCCCCGAGGCGTGGCTGGCCGCCGGCGAGCTGCACGCGCAGCAGCGGCGCCCGGCTGCCGCCGTCGCGGCGTTCGCGCGCGCGCGGGCCCTCGATCCCGCCCTGGTGCCGGCGTACCTGGGGCTGGCGGCGGCCCAGACCCAGGCCGGCGATCCGGCGGCAGCGGAGCGGACCTACCGCTCGCTCGTGGCCCAGGTGCCCGACCGCCCCGAGGGTCACTGGCAGCTCGCGCAGCGGGCGCTGGCGGCCGGCGCCGACGCCGCTGCCGAGCCCCACCTGATCCGCGTGGTCGAGCTCGACCGCGATCACCTCGAGGCGCGCCGCGCGCTGGCTGCGCTCGACGCCCGCACCGGCCGCTTGCCGGCGGCCATCGCCGAGGCCCAGGCGGCCTTCGGTCGCAGCGGCGCCGATCTGGCCGTCGGCGAGGATCTGTTCTGGCTGTACCTCGAGGCCGGCGACCGGCCGGCCGCCCTGGCGGTGCTCGAACCCTACGGCGGCGGCGACCGGCTCGACGACCGGCTGCGCGTGGCGGCGCTGTGGGCCGCCGTCGGCGAGGTCGACCAGGCGCGGGCGATCGTCGTCGGCGCGGCGCGAGATGGCGCCGGGGCCGCCGGCGCGCGGGTCGCGGCCGAGGCGGCGCTGGCGGCGGGGCGGCTGGCCGAGGCGATCGCCACCGCGGACGGCGCGGCGGCTGGCGCCAGCCGCGACGACCGGGTCGGGCTGACGGCGGTGGCGGCCTGGGCCGAGCTGGCCGACGGCGCGCGGCGGGCCGACGCGGTGGCGGCGCGGCTCCGCCAGGCGCTGGCCCAGGCCCCCACGGCGCCTGCCCTGGTCGAGCTCGAGGCCGAGCGGCTGCGGCGGACCGGGGCGGTCGCCCAGGGTCGGGCGGTGCTGGTCGCCGCGGTGCGCCGCCAGCCACGCTCGTCGGCGCTGGTGCTGGCCTGGGCCGACTTCGAGCGTCGCGCCGGCGACCTGGCGCGGGCCCGCGCGCTCCTCGACAAGGTGCTGGCCGCCACCCCGGCGGAGCCCGAGGTCCAGGCCCGCGCCGCCGCGGTGCGGGTCGAGGCCGGGGTCGAGCTGGCCCGGGCCGGGGCGCTGCTCCTCGCGGCCCGTCGGCAGGCGCCGGGCGACCCGACGATCCTCGACGGGTGGGGCTGGTTCCGTCGGGCCATCGGCGATCGCGCCGGGGCCCAGCGCGCGATCGGGCGCGCGCTGCTGATCGCCCCGCTCGATCCGGTGATCCTCGATCACGCCGCCACCCTGGCCCTGGAGCGCGGCCAGCGCGCCACCGCGGCGCGCTTGTGGACCCGCGCGCTGGCGGTGCCGACGCCGCCCGAGCTGGCCGCCCGCGTGCGCGCGCAGCTGGCCCCGATCGGCGCGACCCCGTGTTACCTTGACCCGACCATGACGATGACCTGGCTGGCCCGTTTCGCCGTCGGCAGCGTGTTCGTCACCGCGGCGTGCGCGAAGACCCCGAGCAAGGGCGACTGCGAGAAGCTGCTGTCCCACCTGATCGACCTCGAGGCCAAGGCGGGCGGCGCCGACAAGCAGCCCAAGGCCGAGCTCGACAAGCAGAAGCAGGCCATCTCCGACTACGCGGTGGGCCAGAAGTTCATCGAGAACTGCACCCAGAAGACGCCGCGCAAGGTGGTCGCCTGCGGCCTGGCCGCCCAGGACGCCGACGCGGTCGCCGCGTGTGACAAGTAGCGGCGTGTGACAGTAGCGGCGTGTGACACGTAGCGGCGGGGCGTCGGGCCGCTACGCCGGCGCGCGCAGCGGCGGGGCGGCGAGCGCGCAGGCCGCGGCCGCTTGCCCGATGGCCGCGCTGGCGGTGACGCCGTGGCCGCCGAGCCCGGCCACCCACAGCCACCACGGGCGGTCCGGGTCGAGCGCGATGAGCGGCAGCCCGCCGTCGGCGTACGTGCGCTGACAGGCCCAGGCCCGCTCGATCGGCACCGCGGCCAAGGTCGCCGGCAGCCGGGCCCGCAGCCGCACGCGCACCTCGGGATCGACGGTGACGTCGCCGGGCGCGGTCGCGTCGTGGTCGCACGCGCTGGCCATGACGCCGCCCGGCGCCGGCCGCACGTACCACTCGCCGGCGTCGACGTGCCACACGATCGGCGCGTCGTCGACGGTGAGCCGCAGGGAGAACAGGTGGCGGCGCCGGGCGGTGAAGGCACCGGCCACGCCGGCCAGCGCGCCCAGCGCTCCCGACCACGCGCCGCCGGCGGCGATCACCAGCGCGGCGGACAGCGGGCCGCGCGCGGTGGCCAGGTGGGCCCGGTCGCCGTCGTGGCGGATCGCGGTCACGCCGGCGTCGCACAGGTAGCGCACCCCGCGCCGGCGCCCGCCGTCGACGTAGCCGGCGGTGAGCGCGTCGAGATCGATGCAGCCGTCGTCGGGGAACCACAGCCCGCCGTGGTCGACCTCGAGGCCGGGCCACCGGGCCGCCACCTCGGCCGCGGTCACCGGGACGCACCGCAGCTGGTGCCGGGCCGCCAGCGCGGCCAGCGCCGCCGGGGCCTGGGTCAGCAAGATCGCGCCGCGGTCGTCGACCAGCGGGCGGGGCGAGAAGCCGGTCGGCGGTTGGCGCAGCCAGCGGGCGCCGGCGCTGGTCCAGGCGGTCCAGGCGTCGTCCTCGGCCAGGGCCCGGCACATCGCCGCGTTGTGGCTCGACGCGTGGGCGGCCAGCCGCGACTCCCGCTCGAGGACCACCACGTCGCGGCAGCCGGCCTCGGCCAGCGCCCACGCCGTGGCCAGGCCGGCGAAGCCGCCGCCGACGATGGCGACGCGGGCGTGGGGCGGGAGGTCATCCACGGGCGCGGCTTTACCGCGGACGATCGCCCACGGCAACGCCCGGGCGACATCGCCGCGGCGGCGCTGCGGCAACCCAGGCGTTGAACCGGGGCGGCCGGCACCGTACAGTGACCCGCAGTGCAAAGGCGCCTCCTCGTGTTCGCCCTGGCCAGCCTCGCGAGCGCCTGCGTCGCCGAGGTCGAGCCCGAGATCTGTCCTGCGGTCGGGGCCGGCGACCTGGTGGTGTCGGAGCTGCGCGGCAACCAGAGCGGCACCTACGGCGAGTGGATCGAGCTGTACAACCACGGCGCCCAGGCCATCGACCTGCGCGGCCTGCACCTCGAGGTCCGCGCCCTCGACGGCAGCGGTCTGGTCACCATCCTGGTGCGCCGGCCGCTCACCGTGGCCGCCGGCGACTACGTGGTGCTCGGCGCGTTCCCCGACGACCAGCGGCCGGCCCACGTCGACTACGGCTGGCACCCCGACGTGCTCAACTCCGACGGCAGCATCAAGCACCTGCCCGACGCCGGCGCGCTGGCGGTCACCGCGTGCGGCGCCGTGGTCGACCGCGTGGTGTGGAACGACCTGCCGTCCGATGGCACCTACGCGCTGGGCCTGATGCCGCCCGACGCCACCGGCAACGACGCGGCCACCGCCTGGTGCACCGACGCCGTCGACGACGATCCCACCGCCCCCGGCCTGCCCGGCACCCCTGGCGCGAGCAACCACCCATGCCCATGATCACCCGCCCCGCGCACCCGCCCGGACGCCTCCGCCCGCTGGTCGCCGCCCTGGCGCTGACCTTCGTCGCGTGCCAGCCCCCCGGCGCCGCGCGCTACAGCCGGGCCCAGGCCCAGTCCTCGCTCAAGAAGCTCAGCGCCCCCGGCGTGGTGCTGGGCGAGTTCCACCTGACCAAGGTGGTCGACGGCGACACCATCCGGGTCGACGGACTCGACAGCTCGCTGCGCCTGCTGGGCATCGACACCGAGGAGACGTTCAAGAACGACGCCGATCGGCGCGGCGCCGAGGGCGACTTCCTCGCCTACCTGGCGGACAAGCGCCACGGCGGCAAGCACCCGGTCAAGGCCGCCACCCCGCTGGGCGAGGACGCCAAGCACTTCGCCATGGCGTTTTTCGGCGAGCACCAGAAGGTCCGCATCGAGCGCGACATCCCCCAGGAGATCCGCGACCGCTACGACCGCTACCTGGCCTACGTGTTCGTCGAGAAGGGCGGCAGGTGGGTCAACTACAACGTCGAGTGCGTGCGGGCCGGCATGTCGCCGTACTTCACCAAGTACGGTTTCTCGCAGCGCTTCCACGCCGACTTCCTGGCCGCCGAGGCCGAGGCCAAGGCCGCCGGGATCGGGATCTGGGATCCCACCAAGCAGCACTACCCGGACTACGCCGAGCGCGCGCCGTGGTGGAACGCCCGCGGCGAATTCTTGGCCCGGTTCCAGCCCCAGATCGATCACGACCCCGACTTCATCGTGCTCACCCACTGGGACTCGATGAAGAAGATCGAGGACCGGCTCGGCAAGGAGGTCGCCATCCTGGCCACCGTCGGTGACGTCAAGCTGGGCGATCGCGGGCCGACCAAGGTCATGCTGTCGCGCAAGCAGCGCGGCGACTTCCCGCTGGTGTTCTTCGACAAGGACGTGTTCGCCAGCTCGGGCATCGCCGACTGGAAGGGCGAGTTCGTCGTCGCCAAGGGCGTCGTGACGACGTATGTCAACAAGTACACGAAACGGAAACAATTCCAGATCGTCGTCGATCGCCCGGGCCAGATCATCCTATCTCCGATCCCTGGGCTGACGCTGCCGCAGTGACCACGGTCATCGCCACCGGGCCCGGGTCCGTGCGATGATTCCGGCCATGCGTCGTCTCGCCTGGTCTCGCTCGCGCTTCCTCCTCGCCGCGCTGGTCCTGGGAGGCGGCGGCGCCTGCGGCCCCAGCGATCCCGCCCCGACCTGCGACGGGCTGGTGGCTGGCTCGCTGGTGATCTCCGAGATCCAGGCCGACTACGACGCGCCCACCGGGGCCAGCGGGGCCGACACCGGCCACGAGTGGTTCGAGCTGTACAACGCGTCGTCGGCGCCGATCGAGCTCGAGGGCGTCGTCCTCGAGCACATGCGCCCCAGCGAGGTGGTCGGCAAGACCCACACCATGGGCCCGGTGTCGATCCCGGCCGGTGGTTACCTGGTCCTGGGCAACGTCATCACCGAGACCGCGCCGGCCTACGTCGACTACGGCTACGGCGCCGACCTGGGCGACCTGTTCAACACCAACGGCGGCAAGCTGCGGGTGTCGTGCGGCGGCGCGGTCGTCGACGAGGCCATCTACGACAGCGTCTCGCCCGGCCACACCCGCCAGCTCGACGGCAAGCAGGCGCCCGACTACCTGACCAACGACTCCCAGACCGCCTGGTGCGACGCGGCCGAGGTCGCCGCCGACGAGTACGACCCGGCCAACTTCGGCACGCCGGGCGCCGCCAACCAGGAGTGCATGAACGTCATCCCTGGCCAGTGCGACGACAACGGCACGCCGCGGCCGACGGTGGCGCCGGTCCCGGGCGACCTGGTCATCACCGAGGTGATGCCAGATCCGGCGGCGGTGGGCGACGCCACCGGGGAGTGGATCGAGGTGCTGGTCAACCGCGACGTCGACCTCAACGACGTCGGCGTGGCCACCGCGACCGGCACCCCGGTGCTGGTGTCGTCGTCGACCTGCGTGCGGGCCACCGCCGGCACCTACCTGGTGTTCGCCCGGTCGGCCGATCCGGCCATGAACGGCGGCCTGCCCCGGGTCGATGGGACCACCGTCGCCCTGGCCAACACTGGCGGCGCCGTGCGCCTGGTCATGGGCGCCACCGAGCTCGACTCGATCGCCTGGCCCAGCGCGCGCAGCGGCAAGTCCATCCAGCTGTCGGCCGGCCTGTCGACGCCGGCCGACAACGACGTCGCCACCAACCTGTGCGACGGCGCGGCCGCCTACGGCGCCGGCGACCTCGGCAGCCCCGGCGCCGCCAACCGCGACTGCGGCGCCACCATGGCCAACATGTGCCTCGACGCCGGCACCGGCCAGATGCGCCCCATCGTCAAGCCCACCGCCGGCCAGCTGGTCATCAACGAGTGGATGCCGGACCCGATGCACGTCGGTGACACCGCCGGCGAGTGGTTCGAGGTGAAGGCCCTCGCCGACGTCGACCTCAACGGCCTCCAGGCCGGCGGCGCTTCGCTGGGCGCGACGCCGATCGTCCCGGCCAGCGGCGCCTGTGTGCCCCTGGCGACCGGTGGCCTGGCTGTGTTCGCCCGCGCCGCCGTGGCCAATGGTCTGCCGCCCATGGTCACCCTGGCCGGGACCTTCAGCTTCGGGTTGACCAACGGTCCGTCGAGCTTCCAGATCGGCATCGACAACACCAACCTGTCGACCGCGACCTGGGCGGCGACCTCCACGCCTGGCGCGTCGTGGATGCTGGACACCGACGGTACGCAATGCACGGCGGCCGCGGCGGGCGTGACGGCGTACGCGAACGGGGCCATGCCTGGCTCCGACCGTGGCTCGCCGGGGGCGGTGAACAGCCCGCCCGAGTGCCCGTGAACCTCGTCTGGCGCGCGGCAGCGGTGGTTGTCGTCGCGGCCACCGCGGCGTGTGGTAGCCCGGCCCCGACCTGCGGGCCGTCGTCGGGCGTGGTGGCGCGCGTGATCGACGGTGACACCATCGACCTGGCCTCGGGAGAGCGCGTCCGCTACCTGCTCATCGACACCCCGGAGTCGACCAACGGCGCCACCGACTGCTACGGCGTCAACGCGGCCCAGGCCAACCACGACCTGGTGCTGGGCAAGACCGTCGACCTGGTCTACGACGACGCCCAGTGCACCGACCGGTTCGGGCGCCTGCTGGCCTACGTCTCGGTCGACGGGGTCGAGGTCAACTCGCTCCTGGTCGAGCGGGGCTACGCCTGCTTCCTGTACATCCCGCCGGCCGGCACCGACCGCGAGCTGGAGTTCGAGAACCTCGAGCTCGCGGCCCGGACCTCGGGCCGCGGCATGTGGTCTGCTTGCGCGGTGGTGACATGCGACTAGTCCGTCTGCTGACGACCTGCACCGTCCTGGCCGCGCTGGCGGCGCCCGCGCTGGCGGCGCCCTACGAGGCCTTCATCGACGTCGAGACCCAGGAGGATCTCGACGACCTGTTGGCCAGCGGCGAGATCTCATCGGACACCTACGACGCGCTCACCGAGCTGCTGGGCCGCGGCGTCGATCTCGATCGCGCCACCCGCGAGGACCTCTACGCGCTGCCCAACCTCACCTACGGCGAGGTCGACGCCATCTTGGCCTACCGCGAGCTGCAGAGGTTCGTGGCCAACCCGATCGATCTGGTCGCGGCCGGCGCGCTGTCCGAGCAGAAGCTCTTGGCCATCTCGGCGTTCTTGGTGGTCGGCGATCGTAGCCGTGGCGAGTACGCGCCGCGCGGCTGGGTGCGCGCCAACCTGCGCGCCGCCCAGGGCGACGATCGGCCGCCGCCGGTCGGCGTGCGGGCCCGGGTCATGCTCGGGCGCCGCATCACGGTGGGCGCCGCCGCCACCGACACCCGGCTGCGGCTGGGCCAGGTGGCGTGGGATCCCAACCGCGACGGGCTGGTGGTCGACGACGTCCACACCTCGCTCCACGTGCCCAAGCTGTTCGCGCGCTACCGCGGCGACACCGTCGACGTCATCGCCGGCACCTACCGGGTCGGTTTCGGCGAGCGCCTGACCTTCGACAACAGCAACGACTACACGCCCGACGGCATCTACTTCGACGACCAGCTGCACTACACGCCCGACCTGGCCCTGGCCTGCCGCGAGTCGACCGGCGAGCTGGCCGGCTCGCCGTGCAGCGGCGCGTTCGACTACGTCACGCCGGACAACAAGTGGAGCGACGGGCTGACCGGCGTCGCCGCCGGCTCGAGCCACATCAGCGTCGGCGGCGGCTACCTGCAGGCCTACGGCTGGGGCAGCTACCAGCCCAAGAGCCTGTACCAGTACCAGCTGCTCGACCGCGCCGCCTGCGCCGACCCCTACGACGCCACCGATCCGGCCTGCGCCGCGCCGCCGGTGTTCGTGCGGCCGACCGGCGGCGACGCGCTGGCGCCGGCCGCCGCGGCGTCCTACCAGACGCTTCCCAACATGTACGCCGAGTCGCTGGTCGGCGGCCACCTGGCGTTCCACGCCGCCCGCCGCGACTACGTCGGGGTGACCGCCTACGGCGCGACCACCCGGTGGCTGGCCGCGGTGCCGCCCGACGTGCGGCTCGACTTCCAGGACTGGGCCCGGACGCCCATCGGCGGCCGCTACGGCGCCATCGGCGTCAACGCCAGCCTCGGCCGGGGCATCTACGACGCCACCGTCGAGGTGACCCGCAGCTTCGATCGTTCGCCCGACCGCACCGGCGCCATCGACGGCGGCGGCGGCTTCGGCGCGATCGCCCGGTTCACCCGGTCGGTGCGCAAGCGCGAGCTGGAGCTGTCGGCGCGTTACTACGACGCCAACTTCGACAACCCCTACGCCGGGCCGATCGCCGCCGACGACATCGTCGACGGGGTGCGGGCCCGCGGCGAGCACGGGGTCCGGGCCCGCTACACCGGCGTCCACGGCGTCGCCACCATCCGCGCCTCGCTCGATCTGTGGCGGGCCTACGTGCCCGAGCTCGACGGCTATCTGGCGCGGATCGACACCTACGCCCACCTCGACGTCCAGGGCTCGGACCAGCTCCGCTACGGCCTGTGGCTCGACTTCGCCGACAAGGACCTGGGCCAGAACGGGCTCGGCGAGTGCTACAGCATCCTCGTCGAGGACAACCAGCTGGCCAAGCAGTACGCCTGCCGCGGCATGCGGCTCAAGACCACGGCGCGGGTGCGCTACCAGCCGGCGCGGCGCCTGAGCCTGTTCGGCCAGGTCCAGCACGCCTGGCTCGACGACGCGCGCTACGACAGCAAGCGCCGGAGCGATCTGTCCGCCACCGTCGAGGCCACCTGGCGACAGGCCGACGACCTGCGGCTCAAGGCCCGGGCCCGCTACCTGTTCCAGGACGTCTCGGACAACACCTACCTCGAGCAATCGATCTGGGTCTACGGCGAGGCGGTCAAGCGCCTGCGCGAGAAGGACGCGCTCACCGTCCGCCTCGACCTGTTCACGTGGCTCGACGACCGCACCCGCACCGGCCTGCGCAGCCCGTCACCCGAGCTGCGCGGCCTGCTCGGCTACGTCGCGAAGTTCTGACCGGGCGCCGCGCGGGCGTGGCCCGGATCAGGCGGCCGGCGCCGGCGGCCCCTCGTCCTTGAGGCGGATGGGCCCGAAGTCGGCCGGCTTGTGGGGCACCGGGTGGTGCTCGGCGTAGAACGTCCGGATCCGATCCATGTCGGCGCGCACGTCGCCGGTCAGGTGGATGGGCGCGCCCATGCCCAGGCGCTTGCGCTTGTAGTCCATGTAGCCGGGGACCACCGGGACGTCGGCGCCGCGGGCGATGTGGTAGAAGCCCGACTTCCAGTGGGTCGACAGGCTGCGCGTCCCCTCGGGTGGGATGACCAGCCACAGGCGGTCGTGGGTGCGGAAGGCCTCGACCATGGTGTCGACGACGTTGTTGGCCTTGGACCGGTCGATGCCGATCGCGCCCAGCCGCTGCATGATCGGCCCCATCGGGCCGCGCAGCCAGTCGTCTTTGATCATGAACGACATGTCGATGCCGGCGCTGGCCGCCATGGCCAGCATCAGCACCCCGTCCCAGTTGCTGGTGTGGGGCACGCCGAGGGCCACGCACTTGGCGACCGGCGGCACGGTGCCTTCGAGCTCCCAGCCGGCGAGACGGAGCAGGCGGGTGGCGAGCGGGTGCGGCTTCATGGACCGGGATTGTGCCGGTCCGGGCCGGGCAGGCACGCCCCGGTGGCAACAATCTGCAAGCGCCGCCCGGTGGCCACACCGGGCCCCACGGCCGTGGCAGAGTCGACCTGGTCGGGCCACGCCGCCGGTCCATTGGTGGACCGAAGGATTTTCAGCCGGACGGAAATCCTGAACCATCGCAACGCTTCGGCACTTCCGGCGTGTCGCGCGGAGACCTACCCAGATGGATGAGCTGACCACATCCGTCGTACCCATCGGCCGCCGCACCCGCGTCGGCGATCTGCCTGGCGAGCCCGCACCCGCGGCCGCGGGGCCCGCACCGATCCGCGGTGCCGGCCGGCGTGTCGCGCCGGCGCGGCCCGGCCCGGCTCGCGATCCGTCCACCCTCTGCACCGGGAGGTCCGCGTGACCCTGTTCGATGCCTCGCTGCAGTTCCCCACGGTGCTGTTCACCATCGGCCTGCTCATCGCGCTGGTGTACTGGCTGTTCGTGATCCTCGGCGCGCTCGACGTCGACCTGCTGGGCGGGGCCGACGACGTCACCGGCGCGCTCAAGGGCGGCGGCGAGGCGCTCACCGGCGGCGTCAAGGGCGCGGCCGAGATCGCGGGCGGCCACGCCGACGCCGGCGACGCGCTGACCGGGGCCGCCAAGGGCAGCGGCGAGGCGGTCACCTCGGGCGCCGGTCTGTGGGCCTGGCTCGGGCTGACCTCGGTGCCGGTGACGGTATCGGCCTCGCTCATCATGCTGCTGGGCTGGTCGGGATCGGTGCTGCTGATGCACTACGGCACCGGCGCGGTGGGCCCGGTGCTGGGGGCGGTGCTGGCGCTGGCGGTGGTGCTAGCGGTGCTGCCGGTCGTCGGGCTGCTGGTGCGCCCGCTCAAGCCGGTGTTCGAGGTCAAGGTCGGCAAGCGCAACCGCGAGTACGTCGGCTCGACCTGCACCATCACCACCGGCCACGTCGACGACGGGTTCGGACAGGCCGTCCTCGAGGAGGGCGCCACCGTGCTGGTCATCCCGGTCCGGTGCGACCGCGGCGGCGTGCTGCCGCGTGGGGCCCGGGCGCTGATCATCGACTTCGACGCCGCCCGCCACGCCTACCTGGTCGAGCCGGTCACCGAGCTTCTGGGCGCGCCGCCCGCCGGTGACGCCGGTGATGCCTCATAGCCGTCGGCCGACCGCACGGTCGTCGCGTCGTCTCGTCGTCTCGGGGGTCACGTTCGTGGCCGGCGCTGGCCGGCCGAGGAGTCTCGCATGGACAAGCAGCTGCTCATCGCCGTCGTCGGCATCTCCGTGGTCGTCCTGTTCGGACTGATGGTGCTGATCGCCCGCACCTTCCGCCAGGTCGAACAGGGTCGCGCCATGATCATCAACCGCCTGCGCGGCGAGCCCAAGGTGACCTTCTCGGGGTCGGTGGTGCTGCCGGTGGTCAACAAGGCCGAGATCATGGACCTGTCGGTCAAGACCATCGACGTCGCCCGCCGCGGCAAGGACGGCCTGATCTGCGCCGACAACATCCGCGCCGACATCAAGGTCACGTTCTTCGTCCGGGTCAACAAGACCGTCGACGACGTGCTGCGGGTCGCGCAGTCGATCGGGTGCGCCCGGGCTTCGCAGCAGTCGACCCTCGAGGAGCTGTTCGCCGCCAAGTTCTCGGAGGCGCTCAAGACCGTCGGCAAGAAGATGGAGTTCGAGCAGCTCTACACCCAGCGCGACGTGTTCAAGGACCAGATCATCGCGGTCATCGGCAAGGACCTCAACGGCTACGTCCTCGACGACGCCGCCATCGACTACCTCGAGCAGACGCCGATCGAGATCCTCGATCCCAACAACGTCCTCGACGCGCTGGGCATCCGCAAGATCACCGACATCACCACGTCGGCCGCCATCGACACCAACCAGCTCAAGCAGAAGGAGCGGATGGAGCTGGGCAAGCAGAACCTGACCTCCGACGAGGCCATCTTCCGCTTCGAGCAGCAGCGGTCCGAGGCCGAGGCCAAGAAGAACAAGGAGATCGCGATCGCCAACGCCCGCGAGGAGAACGAGGCCAGCCGGTTCCGGCTCGAGGAGGAGAAGCGCACCCACGTCGACCGCCAGCGCGCCGAGGAGGCCATCCAGATGGCCGAGCAGGCCAAGCTGCGCGCGGTCCAGGTCAGCGAGCAGGGCCGGGTCCGCGAGGTCGAGGTCGAGAAGGTCCGCGTGGCCAAGGCCCACGATCTCGAGGAGGTCGTGCGCCGCCGCGAGGTCGAGCTGGGCCAGATCGAGATGGCCAAGGTGGTCGAGGCCGAGAAGCGCTCGATCGCCGACATCGTGCGGGCCCGGGTCGCGGTCGACAAGACCGTCGCGGTCGAGGAGGAGGCCATCAAGGACCTGCGCACCGACGCCGAGGCCAAGCGCCACAAGCACGTCACCATCGTCAACGCCGAGGCGGCGGCCCAGGAGATCTTCATCAAGGACATCAAGAAGGCCGAGGCCGAGCAGCAGGTGGCGTCGGCCCACGCCAAGAAGCAGCTGATCCTGGCCGAGGCGGCCATGGAGGCGTCCGACAAGGAGGCCCGCGCGGCGATCCGGCGCAGCGAGGGCACCCAGGCCGAGCACGCCGCGCCGGGCCTGGCCGCGGTGCGGGTCAAGGAGGCCGACGCGATCGCGCTGGAGAAGACCGGCATGGCCCAGGCCAAGGTCAAGGAGGCCCAGGTCCAGGTGGCCGACCGCGAGGGCGTGGTCGTGGCCGAGAACGTGCGGCGCAAGGCCATGGCCGAGGCGGCCGGGCGCGAGGCCGAGGCCGCGGCCATCGAGAAGACCGGCCTGGCCGAGGCGGTCGGGCTGCGCGAGAAGTTGTTGGCCGAGGTCACCGCCAAGGAGGCCGAGGCCGGCGCCATCGAGAAGCGCATGCTGGCCGAGGCCCACGGCCTGGCCCAGAAGGCCGAGGCGATGCGCGCGCTCGAGGGCTCGGCCCGGGAGCACGAGGAGTTCCGGCTGCGGCTGGCCAACGAGCGCGAGATCGCGCTCGAGCAGATCAAGGCGCGGGTCGCGGTGTCCGACTCCCAGGCCAAGGTCATGGCCGAGGCCATGGGCAAGGCCGACATCAAGATCGTCGGCGGCGACGGCCAGTTCTTCGACCGCTTCGTGCGGGCGGTGTCCCTGGGCCAGGCGATCGACGGCGTGGTCGACAGCTCCGAGGTGGTGCGCGGCGCGCTGGGCGACCGGCTCACCAGCGGCTCGGGCGCGCTGGTGCAAGACCTGAAGGACGTGGTCGGCGCCGTCGGTGGCTCGGCGGCGAACCTGCAGCACCTGTCGGTGGCGGCCGCGCTGGCCGGGCTGATGGCCAAGGCCGATGAGCCGACCCGGGCCAAGCTGGCGAGCCTGCTCGAGCAGGCCAAGCAGCTGGGCCTCGACGCACCGACCCGGTGACCCGGCGCTCGGCCCGCGCGAGGCGGGGTGGCCGGTGGCCCCACGGCGCCGGCGCCCCCCTCGGTCGTCCCCGAACTTCCGTGCCCGACGGCGCCTGCGCCATCGGCGCGCTCGTCCCTGCGAGGTCCCCATGGCTGATGTCGACGCCGCCCTGACCGGTGGCAACTACCAGGTGCTCCGGCAACGGCTGGCCGCGGCCGGCGCCGAGCTGGCGCGCCGCGCCGAGGCGCTCAACCAGCGCCGCAAGACGCTGTTCGGGGCGACCGAGCCGCAGCTCTTGGCCACCGAGCGGGTGCGCTCGGCCCACAACTGCGCGCCGGTCGATATCGTCGCGGTGGGCGACGAGCTGTTGCTCGGCTTCAACGTGTTCCTCGGGCTCAAGAGCGAGACCCAGGTCAGCGACGTGCTGGCGCGCCACCGGTTCGAGCCGACCGAGGGCGGCGGCTTCGACACCGCGCCGGTGGCGGCCGGCGGCCCCGACGACTTCCTGGCCGGGCCCGACCTGGCCCGAGACTTCGCCAACCTGTACCGCTACTACCGCGACGCCCGCCTGATCCAGCTCATCAAGCGCGACACCCTGCTGTTGGCGGTGTTCCAGGCCGGCGCCACCTGGCGCGACCACAAGGTGCTGCGCTGGCGCATCGAGCCCGACGGCCGGGTGGTCTACGTCGACGACCGCGGCGACCGCGACCTGGCCGGGCTGTACCCGCCGGCCTACGACTTCGCGTGGCGCGAGGTCACCCGCGACGACCAGGTGGCCGGACGCCACCCGCACTACAACCTGCTCGACCAGGTGTTCGTCGAGACCGTCGGCGGCGACCTGACCATCAAGGTCGAGGACAACACCGAGACCGGCCGCGGCATCTACCGCGAGCCGGTCGAGGACGCCAACCAGTCGCTCGACGACGCCCGCATCTGGTACGCGCCCATCGGCAAGCCGGGCGGGCTGATCGTGATCAAGGTGCTGCCGTTCCGGGAGACCACCTGGCGCTACCTGGTGTTCGACGCCCGCTCGCGCACGGTGGTGCGGGCCGACGGCATCGGCCAGGGCTGCCGCTCGTTGCCCGAGGACCACGGCGTGGTGTTCCCGGGTGGCTACGTGCTGGTCGGCGGCGCCCACAAGACCTTCGACGGCGACGCCACCGACTACGTGCTCAAGCGCGAGCTGCGCTCGCCCAACGGCGAGGACGTGCTGTACGTCTACCACCGCGGCCGCGACGGCACCTACCTGCTGTACCCGTACAACCTGATCGACAAGGCGGTGGCCACGCCGATCACCTGCCACGGCTACTCGCTGTTCGCCGACGGCCGGATGGTGGTGCTGCGGGCCGGCTCGGCCGAGCCGACCCGGGTCCACCCGATGCAGGTGTGGCGCACGCCGTTCACCTCGGCCGAGCACGCGGCGTCGGCGCCCACTGACGGCAGCTACCTGGCCAAGGTCGGCAACGCCGAGCTGGTGCGCGGGCTGTCGGACGCGCTGTCGATCGCCCGGCTGGCCGCCAGCGACCGGCCCCAGCGCTCGACCTTCGAAGACCTGCTGGCGCTGGCGACCAAGGCCGGCGACGCCTACTACTGGCTGGGCCACCCCGACGCCGGCGAGCTGAGCGGCGCGGTGGCCGACGTCAAGGCCGCTGCGAAGCTTATCCTCGACGAGTACGACAAGGTGCTGGCGCTGGAGGCGGCCGCCGCGGTGGCGGTCACCGAGGCCGAGGCCGCGGTGGCCGAGCGGCTGCGAGCGACCCGGTCCGAGGGCTGGGACACGGTCGAGCCGTTCCTCGACGCGCTGACCGGGCTGCGCGGGCTGCGCGGGCTGCTCATCAGCCAGCGCGAGCTGCGGTTCGTCGACGTGGCGCGCCTGGCCGCGCTCGAGGCCGAGGTGGTGGCGGCGTTCGACCGCGTCACCGCGGACTGTGTGACGCTCTTGGCGCGCGGCGACGCCTTCGGGGCGCTGGTGGCGCGGGCCGCGGACCTGGCCGCGCAGGCCGGCCAGCTGACCACGGCGGCGGCGGTGGCGCCGCTGCGGGCCCAGATCGACGAGGTGGCCGGCGGGCTCGACCTGCTGGGCTCGGTGATCGGCTCGCTGGCCATCGCCGACACCACCCGCCGCACCGCGATCCTCGAGAACATCACCGACGCGTTCGCCGCGGTGAACCGCGGCCGGGCGGTGGTCGAGGGCCGCCACCGCGAGCTGGCCACCCACGAGGGCCGGGCCGAGTTCGGCGCCCAGGTGAAGCTGCTCGGCCAGACCGTGGCGTCGGCGCTGGCCCAGTGCGACACGCCCGAGCGGTGCGACCAGGAGCTGGCCCGGCTGTTGGTCTCGCTCGAAGAGCTGGAGGGCCGGTTCGCCGAGCTCGACGAGCTGGCCGCGGAGCTGGCCACCAAGCGTGAGGAGATCGTCGACGCGGTCGGGGCCAGAAAGCAGCTCCTGGCGGCCGAGCGGCAACGCCGGACCGCCAACCTGCACAAGGCGGCGCAGCGGATCCTCGACGGCGTCGCCCGCCGGGCCGGTGCGCTGACCAGCGCCGACGAGATCAACGCGTACTTCGCGTCCGACGCGATGATCGCCAAGCTGCGCGACGTGGTCGCCGAGCTGGCGGCGCTGGGCGACGCGGTCAAGGCCGACGAGCTGGAGGCCCGCCTCAAGGCCGCGCGCCAGGACGCGCTGCGCGGGCAGCGCGACGCCGCCGACCTGTTCGAGGACGGCGGCGGGTTGATCCGGTTGGGCGACCACCGCTTCCCGGTCAACCAGCAGCCGCTCGAGCTGATGATCGTGCCCCACGACGACGGGCTGGCGATCCACCTGGCCGGCACCGACTACTACGAGGCGGTGACCGACCCGCGGCTGGTCGCGGCCCGCGCGCTGTGGGATCAGGACCTGCCGTCGGAGTCGGCCACGGTCTACCGCGGCGAGTACCTGGCGGCGGCGGTGCTGGCCGAGGCCGAGGCCGGCGCCGGCGGGCTGACGGTGGCGGCGCTCCACGACCAGGTCCGGGCCGGCACGCTCGAGGCGACGCTGCGCCAGCTAGCCCAGGCCCGCTACGACGAGGGCTACGAGCGCGGCGTGCACGACCACGACGCGGCCCGCATCCTCGAGAAGCTGTTGGCCATGCGCGACGGCGCCGGGCTGCTCGGCTTCGCCGGGCCGGCCCGGGCCCTGGCGGTGGTGGCCTGGGTCGGGCTGGTCGACGACGGCGCCCGCGCCCGCTGGCACCGCGCGGCCCAGAGCCTGGGCCGGCTGGCCGAGACCCTGGGCGATCGCGGCGCCCAGGCCCAGCTGGCGGTCGAGCTGACCCGGGCCATCGAGCGGCGCCTGGCCGACGACCCGGCGCTGGCCGGCGCGGGCCTGGTGGCGGCCGACGCGCCGACCGCCGCGGCCTACCTGGTGCGCGAGCTGGCGGCGCCCCACCCGCGGTGGGTGGTCAGCGGCGCCGCGGTGGCGCTGCGCGACGCGCTGTACGCCGAGCTCGACGGCCGCGGCGCGCGGGCGACCTTCGACGACGACCTGGCGGCGATGGGGGCCGGGTCGGGGGCCGCGCTGACCCTGGCGCGGGCGTGGATCGACGGCGTCGTGGCGCGCCGCCCCGAGCTGGCCGCGGCCGCGGTCGAGGCGGCGGCGCTGGTGGCCACGCCCGGGCTGGCGCGCGAGCCATCGAGCGCGATCGTCGAGGCCGAGGTGGCCGGCTTGTACGGCCGCCACCCGCGCATCGTCGGCGGGGTGTTGCCGGTGCGGCTCGACGAGCTGGTGGCGCGGCTGGCCCGGTTCCGCGCCGACACCGTGCCGGCGTTCCGCGCCTACCGTGCGGCCCGGGCCGAGGTCGCCGAGCGTGAGCGGGCCCGGCTGCGGCTGGGCGAGCTGACGCCGCGGGTCATGTCGTCGTTCGTGCGCAACCGCCTCATCGATCAGGTCTACCTGCCGCTGGTCGGCGCCAACCTGGCCAAGCAGCTGGGCGCGGCCGGGGCGGCGAAGCGCACCGATCAGATGGGCCTGTTGCTATTGGTGTCGCCGCCCGGGTACGGCAAGACCACGCTCATGGAGTACGTGGCGGCGCGGCTGGGCCTGGCCTTCGTCAAGGTCAACGGCCCGGCGCTGGGCCACGCCGTGACCTCGCTCGATCCGGCCGACGCCGGCAACGCCACCGCCCGCCAGGAGGTCGAGAAGGTGAACCTGGCGCTCGAGCTGGGCACCAACGTGATGCTCTACCTCGACGACATCCAGCACACCTCGCCCGAGCTGCTGCAGAAGTTCATCTCGCTGTGCGACGCGCAGCGCAAGATCGAGGGCGTGTGGCGGGGCCGGACCCGCACCTACGATCTGCGCGGCAAGAAGTTCTGCGTGGTGATGGCCGGCAACCCGTACACCGAAAGCGGCGAGCAGTTCCGCATCCCCGACATGCTGGCCAACCGCGCCGACGTCTACAACCTGGGCGACGTGCTGGCCGGGCAGGGCGACGCCTTCGCGCTGTCGTTCCTGGAGAACGCGCTGACCGCCAACCCGGTGCTGGCGCCGTTGGCCGGGCGCGACCTGGCCGACGTCGGCAAGCTCATCCGCCTGGCCGCCGGCGAGCCGGTGCCGACCACCGAGCTGTCCCACGGCTACGCCGCGGTCGAGCTGGAGGAGCTCTTGCTGGTCATCCGCCACCTGGTCACCGTCCAGGGCACCCTCCTCAAGGTCAACGCCGCGTACATCCACTCGGCGGCCCAGGCCGACGCGTTCCGCACCGAGCCGCCGTTCAAGCTGCAGGGCAGCTACCGCAACATGGGCAAGATCGCCGAGCGGGTGGTCGCGGCGATGACCGCCGACGAGCTCGAGCGGCTCATCGATGATCACTACCGCGGCGAGGCCCAGACGCTGACCTCCGCGGCCGAGCAGAACCTGCTCAAGCTGGCCGAGCTGCGCGGGCGGCTCGACGCCGCCGGGGCGGCGCGGTGGGCCGAGATCAAGGCCGAGTACCAGCGCCAGCGGCGCATGGGCGGCGCGGCCGACGATCCGGTGGCGCGCCTGGTCGGCACGTTGGGTGGCCTGGGCGCCGAGCTGGCCGCGATCCGCGCAGCGCTGGCCGGCGCGGCGTCGACCGCGGAGCTGGGCGGTGAGGTGCGCGCGCTTCGCCAGGCCGTGGTGGCGGCGGCCCAGCGCGCGACCGCCGACGGGGCGGCCCGGGACCCCGAGGCGTGGTTGGGGCCGCGGCTCGACGCGCTGGCCGCCAGCCTGGCCAGCCCCCGCGCGGCCGGGCCGGGGCCGCGCACCGACGGGGCCGCGGTCGACGCCGAGCGGCTCTTGGGCCAGATCCGGCGCATCGAGGATTCGCTGGTGCCGGTCATCGGCGCCGCGGTCGATCAGCGCGCCGGCGATCAGGTGCTGGCGATGAAGATGGTGCAGATCATCGAGCTGCTCGAGCAGCTCGACGCCCGCCTGGCGCTGGGCGACCGGCGGGGCTGATCGCCGCCGGGGCGCCCACCGCGGTCACGGCGCGATGGTGAACACGAAGTCGCGCGGCGCGTGGCTGTGGCAGTCGACGCAGATGGTGTTGGGCGGGCCGCTGCCGCCGGTGCCGTCGGCCACCACGGTGCCGTCGGCCACCTCGTACCAGTACCAGTTGCTGCCGTCGGTCCCGTCGGCGTCCTTGCGGTACACCGCGTACCCGATGATGGCGTCGGCGGGGTCGCGCAGCTCCTTGACCGAGGCCGCCCCGATCGGGAACGGCCCGGCGGTCGAGCCGTGGAGCGCGTCGTTGTTGCAGATGCGGTTGCGCCCGTGGGGTGACGGGGCGCGGGCGTCGTGGGGCGCGGCCTCGCAGTTCCAGCTCAGGTAGTGGCCGGCTGCGATCCAGGCGTCGACGTTGGCGGCGCCGCTGGGTGGGGTCTGGGCGACCTGGGCTGCATCGGTGCCGGGGGCGGCGTCGATGGTCGCGGCGGTGCCGTCGTCGCCGCCGCACGCGGCCAGGAAGGCCATCGCGATGGCCAGTGGGATCAGGGGTTCGGTTTCCATGAGAGTCCTCCGCCGGCAGTACGGCAGCCGGGGACCTGGGTAACTCGCAATGTTCACATCGAATCGTTGCGCTTGTAGCAACGATACGCCAGCCTGGGGCGTGGACCGTGCGCTTCGCCTGACCGCGTTCTGGAACTGGCTGCCGGCGTTTCGCGCGGTGGCCGAGACCGAGCACCTGCCGACCGCCGCCGCCCTGCTGCACGTGTCGCCCTCGGCGCTGTCGCGCACCGTGCGGCAGCTGGAGGCGGCCCTGGGCGAGCGCCTGTTCGAGCGCGCCCACCGCGCCATGCGGCTCACCGCGGCCGGCCGCGAGGTGCTGGTGGCGGTGCGCGACGCCATGCGCGGGCTCGACGATCGACTCGGCCAGGTGGGGACCTCGGTGGCCAACCGCGCGCCGGTGCGGATCGGCGGGGCCGCGGCGTGGCTGCCGGTGCTGGTCGTCCCGGCGGTCCTCGACTGCTGCGTGGTCCAGCACGCGGAGGTGCCGGCGGCGGCGGCCCCGGCCCTGCTGCACCGGGGCGAGCTGGACTTGTGGATCGGCGCCGCGCCGGCCAGCACCGAGCGGCTGGTGGTCGAGCGCCTGGGCCTGGTCGGCAACGGCGTCGTCGGTCGTCCCAGCGCGCGACCGCTCACCGAGCGCAGCTTCGCGGTGTGGACCGGCGGCGACGACGGCTGGCCGGTCGAGCGCGCTCGCCAGGTCGTGGTGCGTTCGCCGTCGCTGGCCGCGGTGCTCGAGGCCTGCGTCGGGACCGATCTGGTGGCGGCGGCGCCGCGGGTGCTGGCCAAGGCCCGGGGCCTGCGCCAGGCGTCGCGCATGTCGCTGGCGTCGACGCCGTTGCACCTGCTGCGGCGCCCGCCGCTGGGCCCGGGGCCGCTCGACGAGGTGGCGGCGCGGATCACCGCCGCGGCGGCGCGCGCGCTGGCCTGAACCCGGCCGGCCCTGGCGTCAGCGGGCCCGGGCGGGGCGCCCGCGCGCGGGGGGCGCGAACAGCGGCGTGGCCAGCCCCGCGCGATCGTAGAACCGCCAGCGGCGTCGGATCTGCCCGCGCTGGAACAGCGCGATCTCGGCCACCGTCACCGTGGCCGGCCCGACGGTGAGCCGGGCCAGCGACACCACGAAGTCGCCCGCGCCCCACAGCGTCAGCGGCGCGCGGATCAGGTCGGGGTGGCGCGCGAACAGCCCGCGCAGCCCCGGCGCGATCGCCGCGACGCCGCCCAGGTCGGCCGGCAGGGTCTGGTCGCTGTCGGTGGTGTGCTCGGTCAGCGCGGCGGTGGCCGCGGCGACGTCGCGCCGCGCGAACCCGGCCGCGGCCTGCTCGACGGTGGCCAGGTTGGCCCGCTCGAGCCCCGACGCCGCCGACACCTCGACGGTGGTGGTGGCGGGGACCGCGGGTAACGCCGGACGCACCGGGCCGGGGGCCTGCCCCAGCTGGCCGCGCACCGTGGCGTGGTCGAGCAGGCTCCACTCGTCGGCGATCTGGTTGGCGTCGTCGAAGGTGGCCTGGTGGAACCACAGCACGCCGAGCGGCGTGGCGGTGGCCGGGGCGCCGGGGCCCGCCGGCGGGGCGGTGCCGACCACCCGCACGATGGCGGCCACTGTGCGCTGGTTGACCAGCACAAGCATGGGCTCGGCCACCGCGTCGGGCACGTCCGCGCGCAGCGCCCAGGCGGCGGCCACCACCGCGTCGCGGCCGCGCCGCTCGTCGTCGGCGCCGGTGGCGGCGTGACCGACCACGTCGGCGGCGTAGCGGCGGGCGAACCCGGCGCGATCGCCGTGGCTCCACGCGGTCCACCCGTCGACGTAGGCCGCGGCCAGCTCGTCGCCGACCAGCGGGGTCGGCGTCACCGGCACCGCGGTGATCTCGCGCGGCGGTGGCGGCGGCGTGGCGGTCCCGGCCGGAGCCGGCGCGGGGTCCTTGCAGGCGGCCGCGGCGGCCACGATCACCAGCAGCGCGCGGCGCGGGACGACCATCGGCGCGATCTAGCCCGAGCGTCGGCGGCGGCGCAAGCGCTGGTCACGCCGCGGCGGTGGCGGCCCGCGCCCCGGCGCCGTCGAGCTCGGCGATCATGGCGTCGCCCGACAGCTGGTCGGCCGACAGCCCGCCGGCGTACTTCATCAGCCCCACCTCGTCGTAGCGGCGGGCGATGCGCGGGGACAAAAGGCCGATCTCGCGCAGGTTGGGCACCAGCCGCGAGAACATGACGTGGCGGAACTCCTCCATGCCCGGCGCCCGCAGGATGAACTCGCGCCAGGTGGCCCGCGGCAGCGCGCCGGCGAACCACTCCTCGTAGACCTCGTAGCCCATGAAGCGGTTGCGCATGAGCAGCGCCACCTCGAAGGTCCAGTCCTCGCGCTCCTCGCGCTCGCGCTGGTCGAGGTGCTTGCCGATGTGCTCGCGCAGCGCCAGCACGCCGTAGTGGACGTGGCGCGCCTCGTCCTGGATCACCATCTTGAGCAGGTGGCGCAGCAGCGGCTCCTTGGTGATCTTGTACAGGGTGCCGAACGCGCCCAGCGCCAGCCCCTCGACCATGATCTGCATGCCGAGGAACTTCATGTCCCACCGGCTGTCGGTCATCAGCGCGTCGATGATGACGAACAGGTTGTCGTTGATCTGGTAGAGCTTCTCGAGCTTGGTGTCGAGGTAGCGGTGGAACACCTCGACGTGGCGGGCCTCGTCGACCACCTGGGTCGCGCCGTACAGCTTGCCGTCGAAGAACTGCACCGCCTCGGTGACCTGGGCCGCGGCCATCAGCGCGCCCTGCTCGCCGTGGAGGAACTGCGACAGCATCCACGCCACCATCGACGCCAGGAACCGCTGGCGCTCCCGGGCGTCGAGGCGGATGCCGTGGTCGGCCAGGAACCCGAAGTCGACGAACCGCTCGGGCAGCATCGGCACCGTCGGATCCTCGGGGTCGACCGAGGTGTGCCACGGCAGCAGCGTCGCGCCGTCCCACTGCCCGGCCTTGGCCCGGTCGTACAGGTCGCGCATGTCGGCCTGATCGGCCGGGTAGCTCCAGTCGAAGTAGGCCCGGTGGCGGGCCGGGAACTCGGTCGGGGTGCCCTGCTTGCCGCGCTGGAACACCAGCCCGCGCACGCCGGCCGGGCCCAGCGCGCGCGCCACCCGGGGGTCGTGGATGGCGCGGAACACGTCGACGATCTCGCGGTACCGGTCGAGCGCGTCGTGGACGCGCTTGGGCAGCTTGGACATCAGGCTAGCGGGCAGCATCGGGCCTCCGGGGCGTGGGCACATCGGCGGTGGCGAAGAAGGTCCGCACCGCGGTCTGGTGGAAGTGGATGAGCGTGGCGTGCACCAGCGGCAGCGCGCGCGCCAGCAGCGGCGCGGCGGTGGCCGCCGGCAGGTCGCCGAAGCGCTCGAGCAGGACGCGGGTCTCGTGGGCCACCAGGCGATCGGCCAGCTCGACGAAGATGGCCAGGTCGGCCGGCTCGAAGCCGCGCTCGGCGGTGAAGCCGAGCCCGCGCCACTGGCTCCACAGCGCCAGCACCCGCTCGCTGTCGGCCGCCAGCTCCCGGTCGCCGCCGACGCCGCGCACCGGCACCAGGCCCAGCTCGATCAGCCGCTCGGCGTCGGCGGCGTCGACCCCGTGGCGGGCCAGCGCGTCGTCGAGCCGCACCGCACGGGCGTGGTCGCCGATGACGTCGGCCGGCAGCCGCGCGGCGATCTCGGCCAGCAGGCTCTGCTGGCTGGCCGGCAGCGCGGTCGTGTCGTCGGCCAGCATGGCGCGGATGGCGTGGAGCGGCAGGAACCGCTCCTCCTGCAGGCGGCGGATCAGGCGCAGCCGCTCGACGTGGGCCGGGCTGTACCAGGCCATGTTGCGGCCGGTCTTGGTGCCCTCGTCGACCAGGCCCTGCTGGATGTAGAAGTGGATGGCCTGGCGCGACAGGCCAGTGGCCGCGCACAGGTCTTTCATGCGCAGGCGATCGGTGCCAGCGGCCGGCGCGGTCGTCGGGGCGGCGGTGGCGCGGCCGGGGCGGCCGGCGCGCGCGGCGGGCTTCACGCGGGCGCCTCGACGGTGCACGGCGCGGTGGGCCGGGCCACGCACGCCAGCACCAGGCCGCGCGCGCGCTCGGCCGCGGTCAGGCAGTTGGGCTCATCCATGGTCACCGCGCCGTCGACCAGCGTCACCGCGCACGCGCCGCAGCCGCCCATCGCGCACGACAGCTTGAGCGGCACGCCCGCGGCCAGGCCCGCCTCGAGGACGGTGTCGCCGGGACGGACGATGGCGCGGGTGGTGACGCCGCCGCGGCGGATCGTCACCGGCTGCGCGGCGGTCACCGCGGCGGCGCGCGGCGCGAAGAACCGCTCCTCCCGGATCTGGGCCGGGGCGACGTCGCGCGCGGCCAAGGCCCCGCGGGCCGCGGCCATCATCGGCTCGGGCCCGCACACCAGGAACTCGACGGCGGCGTCGAGCGAGTCGGCCGGGGCGAGCTGGTCGAGCTGGGCCGCCAGCCGCGGCGCGGTCAGCGGCCCGCCGGCGTCGTCGAGCACGTGGACCACCTGGAGCCGGTCCGGGTGGCGCGCGGCCAGGTCGGCCAGCGCGTCGGCGAAGATGATCGCGGCGCGATCGCGGTTGCCGTAGAGCAGCGCGACGCGGGTGGCGGCGTCGGTGGCCAGGGTGGCGCGGATGATCGCCATGATGGGCGTGATGCCGCTGCCGCCGGCGATGGCCACGACGTGGCGCGGCCCAGCGGCGGGGGGCAGCGTGAAGTCGCCCGACGGGCCCAGCAGGCGGAGCACGTCGCCGACCCCGACCGTCGTCGTGAGGTAGGTCGACATGCGGCCACCCGGCACCCGCTTGACGGTGATCGCGGCGCGGGCCGGGTCGCGCCCGTCGGACGAGGCCGAGTAGGCGCGGCGCACCCGCTGGCCGGCGATGGTGGCCTCGATGGTGAAGAACTGGCCCGGCGTGAACGCCAGCGCGCCGCCGGCGGGATCGCGCAGCCACAGGGTCACGGCGTCGGCGGTCTCGCGAGTGATCGCGTCGATCACCACGTGGCGAGCGGCGTCGGCCCGGGGCGGCGCCGCGGCCGGGCGCGGCGGCCGGGTGACGAGCGGCGGCGGTGTTCTGCCGGTCAGGCCCCGGAGCAACATGGCGACGTCGCGCCGGGCCTGGGTGAATCGCGGGACCATGAGGGCAGCATGCTCGGCTAGATGAAAAGTGTCAAGTGACACTTTACGTAACGCCGATGAAGGGTGCAAATATCCTAAATATTTATAGAAAATGGCATGGATGTGCGTTTGCGCGGGGAGGAATGCCGGCCGCACACCGCGGCCCGCCGATCGATCTCGCCCCGCGATCCGCGGCCGGAAGCCATCGGTGCAGCGCCGGGCCTTGGGTAGGCTCGCCTCCATGGCACCTCGCGTCACCTCCTTGAGCGCCGCCGTGCTCGGCCTCGGCCTCGCCACCGGCTGCGTGGTCAAGCAGTCCACCCACGACAAGGCGCTCGCGCACATCGCCGACATCGAGCAGCAGCTCGAGGCCAGCAAGCGCGCGGTCGCCGCCGACGAGGCCCGGCTGCGCGATCTCGACGCCGCGTTGGCGAAGGAGCGGGCCGAGCGCGCGGCCGCGACCGCGTCGACCGACGCCGAGCTGGCCCGGATCCGCGGCGAGAAGGAGGCCACGGTCGCCGAGGTCGAGGACCTGCGCCGGCAGCGCGACGCCCAGGAGCAGCGCCTGGCCGCGTACCGGCAGCTGCAGGAGCGGTTCCGCGCGCTGGTCGACAGCGGCAAGCTGCAGATCGGCTTCCGCAACGGCCAGATGGTGGTGAAGCTGCCGTCGTCGATCTTGTTCCCCAGCGGCTCGGACCGGCTGTCGAAGGCCGGCGAGGCGGCGCTGGCGGAGGTGGCGGCGGTGCTGGTCGAGTTCAAGGACCGCCGGTTCCTGATCGCCGGTCACACCGACAACGTGCCGATCAAGACCCGCACCTTCCGCAACAACTGGGTGCTGTCGACGGCGCGCGCGGTCGCGGTGCTGGAGTCGATGATCGCCCACGGCATGCCGGCCGGGGCGGTGGCCGCCGCCGGCTACGGCGCCGAGGATCCGGTGGCGTCCAACGACAGCGAGGCCGACCGCGAGCTCAACCGCCGGATCGAGATCATCCTGGTGCCCAACCTGTCGGAGCTGCCCCAGCTCACCGTCGACCCGCCGGCGGCATGACCGACGGCGGCCCGTTCCGCACGCCGGGCGCCGACCGCCTGGGCGCCGTGGCGCAGACGTTCTCGACGCCGCCGCGCCAGCGCTTCGTGGGCAGCGCCCGGGTGGTGCAGCGGGCGGGGTTGTTGCGCCTGGGCGCCATGGCGGTGCCGACCGCGCGGTCGACCACCCTGTCGGTGACCCGCGGCCGTCCGGGCGACACCGTCGAGGTGCGCGCCGGCGGGCTGCGCGTGCGGACCCGGCCGATGGTGCTCGAGCTGGCGTGGGACCAGATCGTGGGCTGGACCAAGGTCGAGCACGCCGGGCAGGTGGTGGCGATCGAGCTGCGCGGCAGCCACGGCGAGCAGGTGCGCTTCGATCGCAACCTGCGCGGCCTCGACGACCTGTACGCGCTGGTGGCGGCGCGCCGCGCCAGCCCGCCGTGAGCTACTGGCCCCAGGTGGTCGGGGCGTCGGCCATGGTGAAGGTGATGGTGCGGGCGCGGGCCAGCTGGGCCTGGGTCAGCCGGGGCGCGGTGACGGCGACGCCGTCGACGGTGACCCCGGCCACGTAGCGCCGGACCGACGACGCGCCCGGGGCGTCGATGACCAAGGCGTGGCCGGCGACCACGACGCGGGCTCGCTCGAAGATCGGCGTGGCGATGATGTAGTCGGCCGTGCCCGGGATCGGGTACAGGCCCAGCGCGGCCAGCACGTACCACGCGCCCAGGGTGCCGCCGTCGTCGTTGCCGGCCAGGCCGGCTGGGGTGTCGGCGTAGTGGGTGTCGATGATCCAGCGCGCCCAAGTCTGGGTCAGATCGGGCCGGCCGAGCTGGGCGAACAGGAACGCGGCGTTGAGGTCGGGCTCGTTGCCGTGCCAGTAGTACGGACGCGGGAAGGTGGCCCCTGATGGGTCGCCCTCGTCCCAGTCGCGCCGCGCCTCGGTGAAGAAGGTCTCGAGCTTGGCGACGGCGGCGGCGCGGTCGCCGAGCAGGCCGGCCAGGCCGTCGGGATCGTGGATGCCGGCCATCCACAGCGAGTGCCAGGCGTTGGCCTCGGCGTAGTCGTCCGACAGCGCGAGCGGGTCGAAGTCGCCGACCCCGAAGGTGCCGTCGGCGTTGCGCGCGCGCAGAAAGCCCACCGCCGGATCGAACAGCATGCGCCAGCCGTGGCTGCGGGCCCGCAGCGTCGCGGCGTCGGCCGGGGCGCCCAGCGCGTCGGCCAGGTTGGCCAGCGCGACGTCGTCGTGGGCGTACTCGGTGGTGTGGCTGACCGAGCGGCCGATCGCCGCCGGCACGTAGCCGTGCTGCATGTACGGCTCGACCTGATCGCGCCCGCCGCGGCCCTCGGGCGGCGCCACCGGATCGAGCGCGGCCGCCCGCAGGTGCGGCCACAGCCGGCCGGCCAGGTCGCGCGCGCCGGGCACGTCGCGGACCACGGCGTCGGCGACCACCACGTCACAGCTGGCGCCCAGCATGGTGCCGCTCTCGCCGACGGCGATCGGCCAGCGCGGGCACCCGCCCAGGTCGGCGAAGGCGGCCAGCGAGCCCACCGCGTCGCGGGCGCTGGTCGGCGCCAGCCAGGCGTACAGCGGATGGACCGTGCGGTAGGTGTCCCACAGCGAGAAGTCCGACAGCTGGTGGTAGCCGACCGCGGTCGCCGGCGCCGGCATGCCGTGCAGCTGGTAGCGGTGGTCGGCGTCGTCGATCACCGTCGGCATCAGGAACGCATGGTACAGGCTGGTGTAGAAGACGCGGCGCTCGGCGGTGGTGCCGCCGGTGACCGCCACCACGCCCAGGCGCTCGCGCCAGGCCGCCTCGGCGGCGGCCAGGGTGGCCGAGGTGTCCCACGCCGGCAACTCGGCGGCGAGGTTGGCGTCGGCGCCGGCCGCGTCGACCAGCGACACGCCCACCTGCAGCTCCACCGTGGCGTCCGCGAAGGTCAGGGCCGCGCCGACCTCGGTCCCGGCCGCGTCGAGCGCGTCGGTGGCGGGTTGACCGTTGGCCCAGACCCGGGCGGTGCGCCACGGGTGCCAGGTGCGCGCGGTGAAGAACAGATCGTAGCCGCCGTAGTGGCCCGACATGCCGCCGCGGTGGTGCAGCCGGCCGCGCACCGTGTGGGTGGCCGGGTCGAGGTGGAGCTCGGCGTCGGTGACGTCGTCGCCGTCGAGGGCCTTGCCCAGATCGAGCACCACGGCGCCGGCGCCGCCCGGGAAGCGGTAGACGTGGTGGGCGGCGCGCGCGGTGGCGTACAGGTCGGCGGTGATGCCGCTGGCCAGGGTCACGGCGTAGTGGCCGGGGCGGGCGTGCTCGTCGGCCTTGGCGAAGCGCGCGCGGTAGTCGGCGGCGTGGCGCCGGGCCGGATCGAACGCGCCGGTCGGCATCACCGCCAGCACGCCGTAGTCGGCCACCCCGGCGCCGTGGAGGTGCAGGTGCGTGAACGCCTCGACGGTGTCGTCGTCGGCGAAGTAGCCCGAGAAGTGCTGGAACGCGACGGTGCCGAACGCGCCGCTGGTGTCGGGCCCGAGCTTGATCAGCCCGTGCGGCACCGCGGCCCCCACGAAGCTGGCCCCGTAGCTGAAGCCGAGGCCGCCGGTGCCGATGGTGGGATCGACCAGCGGCAGCGGATCGATGACCTCGGGCAGCGGCGCGGGGTCGTCGCCGCCGCAGGCGCCGGCGAGCAGCAGGCTGGCCACGACCAGGGGAGCGCGCATCCCCGCATGCTACCCCCGGGCCGGTCGTCGTGCTCGAGGAACGTGGTAGCGTCCGCGGCCCCATGGAGCTCGCCTTCGCCATCGCGATCGGCGCGGTCGTGACCGGTGTGGTCGCGGCGGTGGTCGCCGACGCCCGCCTGTGGGTGCTGGCGCCGGTGCGGGCGTTCGCGGTGGCGGCGGTGGCGATGGCCATCACCATCCACATCCTGCCCGAGGCCATCGAGGGCGGCGGCTGGGTGGTGCTGGTGGTCGCGGTGGTCGGCCTGATCGCGCCGATCCTCCTCGGGCGCGCCACCGCGAACCTGGGCGCCCGGCACCGCCGGCTGTCAGTCGAGCTGGGCTACGGCGCGGTGCTCATGCACCAGCTGTCCGACGGGCTGGCGCTGGGGGCCGCCACCGGCGGCCACGGCGACGTCCGCCACTGGGACCTGCTGATCGGGGTCGGCGCCCACACCGTGCCGCTGGTCGCGATGCTCACCCTCACCTTCGTCGAGCTGGGCGGCCGGCGCGGCGCGGTGGTGCGGGCGGTCGGCATGGCGGTGGCGACCATGGCCGGCATCCTCCTCACGCGGCTCGACGACACCTGGCTGCCGTCGGCGGAGCCGTGGCTCAACGCGGCGGTCAGCGGCCTCCTCTTGCACGTCCTGTTGCACGACAGCGGCGATCGGGCGGTGCCGGCGGCGACCCGCCCGCTCGAGGCCATCGGCGTGGCGGTCGGCGTCGCGCTGCCGTTCGTGACCGGCGGCCACGAGCACGGCGGCGTCACCCACGCGCTGCGCGACAACCTGGCCACCGTCGCCGTCGCCGCCGCCCCGTGGCTCGTCCTCGGCGGCGGGCTGGCCACCGCGGTCGCGGCCGCGCGGGGCCGCGGCGCGGCGGGCCTGGTGGCGACGGTGACCGGCCCGCTCACCGCGCTGGGCCTCATCGTCGCCGCCTACGCCGCCACCGCGCTGACCGACGTCGATGGGGTCCACTCGATCGGCGAGGCGCTGGCTGCCACCGCCGACGGCGTGCCGCGGCCGGTGGCCGTGGTGTGCGCCGGGCTGCTCGCAGCCGCGGCCCTGGCGCAGATCGCCCGCGGGGGCCTCTTGGCCTGGCTCGGCACCAGCCACGCCCACGGCCCGGCCGGCGCCGACGCCCACGATCACGGCCACGCCCACCACCACTGACGCCGCCGCGCGTCGACGGCGTCCGCTACTTGCCCATGAACTGCTCGGCGAACCGCCGCAGCTGCAGCACCGACGGCACCCCGTCTTGCGACGAGAAGGTCAGGCGGTCGGCGAACGTGACGTTGGCCGCGGCCTGCCACGCGACGTAGGCGCGCCCGGCCGGCGAGCCGAGCAGCGCGTTGAGCTTGGCCTCGTACTCGCCCTGGACCTTGCTCAGCAGCGCGTCGCCCTCGGCCTGCAAGCGCGCCGACACCGCCTCGCCCTCGGCGGAGATCCGGTTTTGGTACTCGAGCGTCTCGGCCTGGAGGTTCTTGGTGCCGATCAGGTAGGCGTCCGACACCACCGATGGGTCGCCGAGCCCCAACGTGGCGGCGATGGTGGCGCGGGCCGCGGCCAGCTGCTCGGGGCTCAGCGCCGCCAGCGCGGCGCGGGCCTTGCCCGGCGTCGGGTCGACGATGTCGAGGCCGCCGATCTGGTAGACCCGCTGCAGCTCGGCCTGGCGCTTGATCCAGTCCTGCTCGCGGGCGCTGGCCAGGGCCGCCGTGCCCTGGTTGTAGTTGTCGAGCTTCTGCTGCTCGGCCGCCAGCTTCTCGCGGGCGCGGTCGAGCAGCTTGTTCTGCTCGTTGAGCTGGATCTGTTGGAGCTGCGACTCGTACTCCGGGCGGAACCGGACCGCCCGGATCAGCACGGCCTGGGCCTCGAGGCTGAGCGGGGCCAGGCTCTGGTTGAGCATGTCCAGCGCCTTGGTCGCGATGGCGAGGCGGCGCTCGGTCGAGTAGAAGCCGACCGAGTCGAGGTTGGCCAGCTCCTCGCGCAGCACGCTGACCGCGGTCTGCTCGGCCAGGCGCATGTAGCGGTAGCGGCCGTCGGGGTCGCGGGTGTGGTTGCCGGCCTTGACCACCTCGTAGGCGTGGCCCGGCTTGATCCGCACCGGCACCGACACGTCGAGCGTGACGTTGTTGTTGTCCTTGGTCCGGATCTGCAGCGCGCCCTCGGGGCCGGCCTGATCCGGGGTGTAGTCGAGGAAGAAGTAGGTCGACGGCAGGTAGGTCAGCTTGTGCAGCCCGGGCACCCGCAGCCGCCATCCGGGGCCCAGGTCGCCGGCCTCGACGCCGCCGGTGGCGCTGCGGCGGACGCCGATCTGGTCCGGCTCGACCTTGGTGAACAACAGCCACGGCACGATCCACAACGCCAGCGCGCCCAGCACCAGCACCTTGGCGGCGGTGGTGAGCGCCTTCATCGGGCACCTCCGGCCTGCTCGACCTGCAGCCGCGACGGCCGGCTGTCGTTGGCCCACGGCTGGATGTCGATGGTCACGCCCTTGAGGCGCTCGCCCAGGCGCTCCATCACCCGCTCGACCGGCTGGACCCGGAACGCGTCGATCTCGGCCTTCTTCGAAGTGTACTGGGCCTGGAGCTGGCCGGTCAGCTCGATCGCCCGCTGGCGCGCCGCCGACAGCGCCGCCTCGCCGCCGGCGACCTTCTCGATCTTGTCGGTGTCGACCTGGCGGTGGGTCTCGGTCTGGGCCGCCACCGCGGTGGCCAGCTGGCCCTCCATCGCCGCGCGCTTCTCCTGCATGACCTTGTTCTGGTCGCGGTCGACCTCGGCCAGCCGGCGGCTGCGCTCGGTCTCGGCCCGCTCGAGGTTGGAGTCGATGACCGACAGCTCGTTCTCGGTCTGGTTGCGGGCCTCGATCAGCTCCTCGTACTCGTTGGAGAACCGCGGCCGCGGCGTGACGATGCTGGTGACCTCGAGCCCGTGCTGGTTGAGCAGCTCGTTGATGCGGCGGCGGGCCCGCTCGGTGGCCTGGCCGAAGGTGGTCGGGTTGGACACGCTGATGGTCGACTCCTTGCCGAACTCGTCGCGCAGGATCGAGCGGGCGTACGGCAGCATCCACATCCGGTAGCGCTCCCCCTCGCCGGCGTCGGTGATGACCCGGGCCGCCGCGCCGGGGATGACCCGGAACAAGATGGTCGTGTCGTTGAACACGAAGTTGGACCCGTCCGACGCGCGGACCGTCAGCTCGTCGACGGTGAGCGGGTCGACGTACTTGTCGCCCCGCATGTGGAAGGTCTGCGGCGCGGCCTCCAGGGTGTAGACCGTGTGGATGCCGAACGGCAGGCGCACGATCAGGCCGGGCTGGGTGATGGTCTCGACCGCGCCGGTCAGGTTGTTGACGCGGACCGCGACGTGGCCCGGCTCGATGGTGACGCACGACCGGGTGGCGATGATCAGCGTCACCACCGCGGCCGCGACCAACCACAGGCGCGTGCGGTCTCCGCGCATCGAAGCCAGCGCGGCCTCGGCGCGCCCGCGGACGGTTCTCGAACTCGACATGGCGTAGCCTTTCCCGGCCAACGCGGCCGGCCCCTGGCCCCAGTGTACGTCAGCCGGGGCCGGGCTGTCGGCTTGCGCGGGCGCGCCGGCTCGGGCACCCTGCCGCCCCGGTGTTCGCGCGCTTGTCGTCGGTCCGACGCAGCCTGCCCGACGCGTTCTGGTTGGTGTGGCTCGGCACGCTGGTCAACCGCGCCGGCGGCTTCGTCATGCCGTTGCTCGGGTACTACCTGACCGACGCGCGCGGGCTGACCCGCGGCACCGCGGTCGCGGTGGCGACCTGCTACGGCGTCGGGCTGCTGGCCTCGGGGCTGGTCGGCGGGGTGCTGGCCGATCGCCTGGGCCGGCGCCGCACCATGCTGGCGTCGCTGTTCGGCGGCGCGGCGATGCTGGTGGCGCTGTCGGAGGCGCGCGGGGTGTACCCCATCGGCGCCGCGGCGCTGGCGCTGGGGTTCCTGGGCGAGCTGTACCGGCCGGCGGTGATGGCGTACGTCACCGACGTGGTGCCGGCGCCGGATCGCGCCCGCGCGTTCGCGTACCAGTACTGGGCCATCAACCTCGGCTTCACCATCGCCCCGGTGGTCGGCGGCGCGCTGGCCGACTGGTCCTACCGGGCGGTGTTCTTGGGCGACGCGGCGACCATGGCGGCCTACGGCGTGCTGGTCGCGGCGCGGGTGCCGGAGTCGCGCCCGGCGCCGGCGGCGCTCGACGCCGGGCCGCCGTCGACGCTGCGCACGGTGCTGACCGACCGGGTGTTCCTGACCTTCGTCGGGCTGTGCCTGGTGGTGGGCCTGATGTTCTTCCAGACCACGATGACGCTGTCGCTCCACCTCGAGCACCTGGGCCTGTCGGCGTCGACCTACGGGCTGGTGATCGGGGTCAACGGCGGGCTGATCGTGCTGGCGCAGCCGTGGCTGGCGGCGCGGGTGACCTCGCTCGACGGCACCCGGGTGCTGGCGGTGTCGGCGGTGCTGGCCGGGCTCGGCCTGGCCCTGCACGGGCTGCCCGGCGGCGTCGCCATCCACGTCGGCGCGGTGGCGGTGTGGACCGTCGGCGAGATCATCCAGTCGCCGTTCTTCTCGTCGACGGTGGCCGCGCTGGCCCCGGCCGACGCCCGCGGCCGGTACCAGGGCGTGTTCGGCATGTCGTTCGGCGCCGCCGCCATGCTGGCGCCGCTGGCCGGCCAGGCGTTGGTGGCGGCGTTCGGCCCGCGCGGCCCGTGGCTGGTGTGCGGCGGCCTGGGGCTGGTGGTGGCGGCCGGCTTCATCGTCACCGGGCCGGCCCGCCGGGCCCGCGGCGCCTGAGCCGCCACCAAAGTTGCGCCCGGGCGGGCTTCCCGCCGATGCTGCGTCGATGCCGGCCCTGGTCCGCCGCGGACTCGAGACGTTGATCCGCCCCGCGCCGTCCGCCGCGGTCACCACCGTCGCCGCCGAGGACGAGCCGGCCGCGGCCGGCGTCGACCGGGCCAGCGTCGACGCGATCTGGCGCGCCGCCGAGGCGGCCTACCAGACCGGGCTGTACCCGGCGCTGGCGCTGTGCGTGCGCCGACGCGGCCGGGTCGTCCTCGATCGTGCCATCGGCCACCTGCGCGGCAACAGCCCCACCGACGGTGCCGACGTGCGCAAGGTGCCGGCTCGGCCCGACAGCCTGTACTGCATGTTCTCGGCTTCGAAGATGGTGACCGCGATGCTGGTCCACCTGCTCGACGAGCGGCACCTGATCCACCTCGACGATCCCGTCGCCCACTACCTGCCGGCGTTCGGCACCAAGGGCAAGCACCGCATCACCATCCGCCACGTGCTCACCCACCGGGCCGGCGTGCCGCGCATCCCGGCCGAGCTGGCCGACCCCAACCTGCTGGGCCGGCCCGACGAGATCCTGAGCCTCTTGTGCGCGCAGGCCCCGGTGTGGCGGCCGGGGCGGCGGCTCGGCTACCACGCGCTGACCGGCGGGTACCTGCTGGCGGCGGTGATCGAGCAGGTGGTCGGCAAGGACGTGCAGGCGTTCCTCCACGACGAGATCGCCGCCCCGCTGGGGCTGGCGCATTTTCGCTACGGCGCCAGCCCGGCCCGCATGAAGGACGTGGCCGAGAACGCCTTCACCGGGCCGCCGGTGGTGCCGCCGCTGGCCACGGTGATCAAGCGCGCGCTGTCGGTCGACTTCACCGACGCGGTGCGCATCTCCAACGACCCGCGCTTCCTCGGCGCGGTCATCCCCGCGGGTAACATCTGCACCAGCGCCGGCGACGCCGCGCGCTTCATGGAGCTGCTCCTCGACGGCGGTGTCGCCGGTGGCCAGCGCATCTTCTCGCCCCGCACCATCGCCCACGCCATCGCCGAGCAGAGCTACCTGGAGCTCGACCTGACGGTGGGCGCGCCGGTCCGCTACGGCGCGGGCTTCTTGCTGGGCGCCAAGCTCACCAGCCCGTTCGGGCTGGGCACGCCCAAGGCGTTCGGTCACCTCGGCTTCACCAACGTGTTCGTGTGGGCCGACCCCGAGCGCGATCTGGCCGCGGCGCTGATGACCACGGGCAAGCCGGCGCTGTCGCCGGGGCTAGCCCGGCTGTGGTGGCTCCTGACGACGATCGCCCGGCGGATCCCCAGCGACGGTCGCCGGCACATCGCCGGGGCGTGACGCGCGCATCGCCGGGGCGTGACGCGCGCCGCGGTTGACGCGGTGCGGGGGATGACGCATAGTCGGAGCATGCGCCGGCCACGTCTGCTCCTGCCGCTGATCGCGGCGACGGCGTTGCTGGCGCTGCTGGTCGGTCAGCGCGGCTGGGCCCAGGCGGCGTGCATCGACGCCGGGATGGTGCGGACCGCGGACGGGTGTCGGTGCTGTCGCACCGCGGCGGCCCACCAGCCGCCGGCCGAGGCGCAGCTCACCGGGCGTTGCTGCTCGCTGGACGAGTCGGCACCCCTGGTGTCGGCACCGGCGGCCACCCAGGGCACGGCGCCGGCGGTGGTGACGGTCGACCCGGTCGCGATCCGTGTCGCGGTGGCCCGGCCCCGGGCGCTGGTCGCCGCGGCGCCGCCCCGGCCGGTCGAGACCGGTCCGCCGATCTGGCTGGCGACGCTCGTGCTGCGCTTGTGATCCAGCGTCGGTGACGTCCCGCCTCGCCGTCGGGTGAGGCTCGTGTGGTCGCGACCTGGTCGCGGCCGCGTCGCTGCGTCGATCGATCGCTGGAGTTACCTGATGCGCAACCGCTGCTTGGTCTCTGTCTTGTCCGTGTCCCTGTCGCTGGCCGTCGCCTGCGGCGGCTCGTCCTCGCCCACTCCGACCACCCCCGCGGCCGCGGCCGCCGCCGATCCGGGCGGGCCCCTGTGCCCGATGACGGTCCCCGGTACCTCGGTCGCCGAGGTCGACGCCGATACCGGCGGCGCCTTGGTGTTCACCACCACGGGTGATCCGTCGGTGCTGCGCGCCCGCGTGGCCGGCTGGGCCGAGCGCCACAACGCTCGGCACGGGGCCATGGGCCTGCTGCCTACCGGCGACGAGGCCGCGCCGGCGATGGAGGGCCACCACCACCACCACCATGGCGGCGCCGGCGACGCGCCCGCCGCCAGCACCGCCGCCGACCCCGCCGAGCTGGTGCAGACCCACTCGAGCGCGACCGCGGTCGACGTCGACGGCGGCGCCCGGCTCGAGTTCAAGACCTTCCCCGACCAGGTCGGCGCGCTCCAGGGCGAGCTGCGCGGCCACGCCGCGCACCTGGCCACCGTCGGCTGTGGTGGGCGCTAGCGTGCGCGCCATGATCATCACGGCGGGTCTGGTCGTCGCCGCCCTGGTGGCCGCCTGCCGCGCCCCGGTCCCGACCCGCGGACCGCAGCATCCGGCGCGCGCCGACGCGCCCGCCGGCAGGCTGGCAGGCGCCCCGGCGATCCTGGTCGGCGTGCCGCCGGTGGAGGCGCCGTGATGCGCCGGCTGGTCCTGGTGGGAACGCTGGCCACCGCCGCGTGCGTGCCGGCCACGGCCACCGTCGAGGCGCCGGTGCGGCGGCTGGTCGACCAGCGGGCCGGCCTCGAGCTCGACGCCGACGCGACCGCGCTGCTCGACGCGCCGCTGACCCAGGCCTCGGCCGCCCGCCTGGCGGCGGTCCATCACCCGCGCGCCGCGGCGGCGCTGGCCGAGCTGGGCCTGGCCGCCGGCGAGCTGGGCCTGCGGCGCGGCCTGGGCCACACCGACCTCGATGTCGAGGCGCGGCTGATCGGCCGCGAGCCGTCCTTCGACGTGGCGGTGGTGCAGGATCTGATGGAGCTACTCACCGTGGCGCCGCGCCGCGCCGCTGGCGACGCGATGGTGGCGGCGGCCCAGGCCCGGGCCAGCGCCACGCTCCTCGAGCTGGCGGCCCGCGCCGAGCTGGCGTGGCTCGACGTCGCGGCCGCCACCGAACAGCTGGCCCTGGCCCGCGACGCCTTCGATACCCTGGCCGCCAGCGCCGATCTGACCGAGCGCATCCGCGCCGCCGGCGGCACCACCGCGCTGGCCCAGGCCCGGGCCCAGACCGCGCGTGAGCTGGCGCGCCTCGACGTGGCCCAGGCTGAGACCGCGCTCGAGCTGGCGCGCACCAGCCTCGACGGCGCGCTCGGCCTTTCGGGCGCGGCCACCCAGTGGCAGCTGGGCGCGGCGCTGCCGGCCGACGCCGGCCCGGCCCCGTCGGTCGACGATCTCGAGACCGCGGCGGTGGCGGCGAGCCTCGAGCTGGCCGCGCTCGACGCCGATCAGCGCGCGCTGCGCAACGACGCCCGGGCCGCCTCGGTGGCGCGGTGGCTGCCCGGCCTGGGCGTCGGTGTCGCCGCCGAGCACAGCGAGGCCGGGTGGACCGCGGGGCCGGCGCTGCGGATCGGGCTGCCGCTGGTGACCGGCGGCGGCGGCGCGGTGGTCCGGGCTCGGGCCGCGGTGAGTGTGAGCGAGCACCGCCTGACCGCGACCGCGGTCGAGCTGCGGGCCGCGGCCCGGGCCGCGCGGGTCGAGCTGCTCGGCGCGCGGGCGGCGGTGATCCACCTGGCCACCGTGGTGGTGCCGCTGGCCCGCCAGGTGGTGGCCGACAGCGTGCTGCAGTACAACGCGATGAACGTCAGCCCGTTCGAGCTGCTGACCGCCCGCCGCGATCAAGCGATGGCCGAGCAGGCGCTGGTGGCAGCGCGGCTGCGGTTGGCCAGGGCCGAGGTCGTGGTGCGCGCGCTGCGCCACGGCGTCGTCGTGGCAAGCCCCTCGTCCTCGTCATCGGCCGCGACCTCGTCGCGCGCCGCGTCCGCCCACGGCGGGCACCCGTGAAGGAGTCCTCATGCGTCGCCGCGATCTGATCTCGACCTCCCTGGCCGCCGGCGTCGCGACCGCGTTCGCGCGGCGCGCCGTGGCTCAGCCGCACAACCACACGATGCCGATGCCGCCGACGCCCGCGCCGGCGCCGCCCGCGGTCACCGCGCCGGCCACCGCGCGCGCCTCGACCGCCGCGGCCGCGACCTCGCGCCTGGTGGTCCCCAACGGCCGCGTCCTGCCCGGGCGCGTCGTCGGTGGCGTGCGGGTCTACCACCTGACCGCCGAGCCCATCCGTCACGAGGTCGCCCCCGGCCTGGTGATCGACACCTGGGGCTATAGCGGCGGCACGCCGGGGCCGGTGCTCGAGGCCACCGAGGGCGAGGAGGTCCGCATCTACGTCACCAACAAGCTGCCCGAGCCGACCACCGTCCACTGGCACGGCGTGATCTTGCCGAGCGGCATGGACGGCGTGGCCGGCCTGACCCAGGCCCCGATCCCGCCCGGCGCGACCTGGCGCTACCAGTTCACGTTCAAGCACGCGGGCACGTTCATGTACCACCCGCACATCGACGAGATGACCCAGATCGCGCTGGGCATGGTCGGCATGATCGTGGTGCACCCGAAGGCGCCGCCGCGCGCGACCCGACCGGTGCGCGACTACGTGCTGATGGCCCACGAGTGGAAGATCGTCCCCGGTGCGCGTCGACCGGACCCGCTGGCCATGAACGACTTCAACCAGCTGGTGTTCAACGGCAAGGGCTTCCCGGCCACGGCGCCGCTGGTGGCCGAGGTCGGCGACCTGGTGCGCATTCGGCTGGGCAACCTGGGGCCGATGGACACTCACCCGATCCACCTCCACGGCTACGCCTTCAAGGTGGTCGAGACCGACGGCGGGCCGATCCCGCCGTCGGCGCGGTGGCCCGAGACCACGGTGCTGGTGCCGGTGGGCGGCGTGCGGGTGATCGAGTTCATCGCCGACGCGCCGGGCGACTGGCCGCTGCACTGCCACATGACCCACCACGTCATGAACCAGATGGGCCACGACGTGCCCAACCTGATCGGCGCCGACGTGCGCGGCGTCGACGCCCGCATCGGCCGGCTGACCCCGGGCTACATGACCATGGGCCACACCGGCATGGCCGACATGGCGAGCATGGGCATGCCGCTGCCCGACAACTCGATCTCGATGGTAGGCGGCCCCGGTCCGTTCGGCCCGATCGACATGGGCGGCATGTTCACGATCGTGAAGGTGCGCGACAAGCTCGCCGGCGACGGCGACCCGGGCTGGTACCAGCAGCCGGCGGGCACCGCGGTGCAGGCGGCGACCGCGGCCGAGCTGGCCGCCGACGGCATCGAGGTCTGACCCGCGCGCGGGCCGCTCAGCGCGCGCCGGCCGGGCCGGGGCGGCTCACGGGCCGCCCAGGTAGTCGACCTTGGCCTCGACGTGGAAGTGGTCGTAGTGGCTCTTGGGATCGTTGCGCGGGGTCAGCACGGTGCGGAAGCCGCCCGAGTCGTTGAGGTAGTCCTCGACCCGGAGTAGCAGCGGATCGTCCTTGAGGTAGTCGTCCTGCACCACCGCCTTGTGGCCGGTGTCGTCGACGATCGCGCGGATGTCGATGGCCAGGCCCAGCGCGTGGCGCGACAGCGCGCGCTTGGTCGTTCCGCCGGTGCGGACCTGCGTGTAGCCGTAGATGCGCGAGAAGTAGAGCTCGCGGACGCCGCGCGCATACAGCTCGCGGCCGTGGAGCGTGAGCGCCACCGCCAGCTCGCAGTCCATGATGAACGGCGGCCGGCGGAAGGTCGGGATGACCTTGAGGCCGCCGAACTCCATCGCCGCCACGGTGATCGGCGTGGCGATCTTGCGCTGCTTGGGCGCCGGCTTCCAGGACACCCCGAGCTGGTCGAGCTGCGTGGTGCAGGCGACGCCCTGCTTGCGCATCGCCGGCGTCGGCGGCCAGGCCCACCCCGACGGCATGTTGGCAGGGCGGGCCGACGGCCGGGCCGCGCGCGAGGCGCGCTTGCCCTTGCGCTTGCGGGTGCCCTTGCGATTGCGCTTGCGCTTGCCCTTCGGCTTGCGCGTGGCCTTGGTCGACGGCTTGGCCTGGGTCGTGGCGTGGGGCGGGCCGGCTTGGGGCGGGGCAGCCGCCGCCACGTCGGGCGCGCACAGGGCGAGCGCGCCGACCAGGACCGCGAGCAGACGACAGGACACCGCCGGACGGTACTACGCCTGCGCCGGGGAGCCACCCGCTTCGCCCCCGGTGTACACCGGGGGCTCACGGCGGCGGCGCGCGCCCCGGCCGCGCGGTACCTTCGGCGCCATGGAGATCGAGCAGCTCGAAGGCCTGGCGTTGTCGACGGATCGAGGCCCGGCGCTGGCGCGCCTGGTGGCGGGCAGCGAAGACCACGACTACTGGACCGCCATCGATCACCAGCACCACGGGCGCCTCGACGCGGTCGATGCGCTGTTGCGCGGCTGGGCCAACCGCCACGGCGACACCGCGCGGCGCCAGCGGCTGGTGCGGCGCCAGCGCCTGCTGCGCGCGTCGGTGGACCTGTCGGCCCACGCCGCCGCCCTGGCCGACGAGCTCGACGTCAACTTCGACCACCAGCCCGAGACCGTCGACGCCGCGGCCGCCTATCCGACCGCGCTCGATCCCGCGCTGCTCGAGCCGCGCCGGGTCATCGCCCAGGCGGTGGCCCGCGGCGACGGGCTGGCCCTGGTCACCCCGGCCGGCCTGGCCACCCTCGATCCGGCCGCGCTCGACAGCCACCAGCGGCGCCAGCTGCTGGAGCGGCTCGAGCACGTCGACGGGCCCGGCCTGGTGGCCGCGGTCGCCGCCGAGCTGACCGAGCGCGGCACCCGCGGCTTCGGCGCGCTAGCCATCCACGGCCGGCTCACGCTGGCCCAGCTCGAAGCGCTGGTGGCGCGGGTGCCGGCGCTGCGCCAGGACCCGGCGTGGGTGGGGGCGGTGTTGACCCGCCGCCAGCCGCCGTTCGACGTCGAGTGGACCGACGACCTGGATGCCCGGGTCGGCTACCTCGACGCCACCCAGGCCTTCGTCGACGGTCTGCCGACCGTGTTCGCGCCGCTGCAAGCGCTGGTGCGCTACCACCGGCTGGCCGCCATGCTGCGCCGGGGCCGGGTCGACGGCGCCGAGCTGCGGACCTACCTGGCGTCGCCACGCCCGAGCGGCGGGGCCAGCGCCAGCGCCGCGGTGGTCGAGCGGTGGCGGGGCGCCAGCCTGATCTCCGTCGACGGCGCGCTGGCGCGGGCGGTGGCGCTGGCCCCGATCGGCGACGACGAGCCGCTGGTGCGCGCGTGCGTGCACGCGCTCCTCGCCGACGGCCCGGGCGACGAGCTGGCCGAGGTGGTCGACGCCGCGTGGCTGACCCGGCAGCGGGCCGAGGTGCGGCTGCTCGCCGGCGACGTCGACCCGCGCTGGGCCAGCCACCTGGGGCCGGTCGCCACCGCCGCCTTGCGCGAGCGGGTCGATCTGTCGTTCGCGCCGACCAACCCGCCGGTGTGGCCGCGCGATCAGCCGGTGGTGCTCGAGGTCGACGTCAAGCACGTGCCGTCGCTGCGGGTCCGGGTGTTCCGCATCGACGAGGCCGCCTGGATCCTGGCCCGCGGCCAGGAGGTGGATCCGGCCATCGACCTCGACGGTCTGGCTGCCGGCTGGGAGGAGGTGCGCGAGCTGACCGCCGCGCCCATGGTGCGGCAACGGCTGCGGCTGGCCCTCGACGCGTGCGCGCGCGCGGGCACCTACGTGGTCGAGCTGATCGGCGGCGGCCAGGCCAGCCGGGCCTTGATCCGCCGCGGGCGGCTGGCGTGCATCAGCCGGACGACCGCCGCGGGGGCCGCGGTGCGGGTGGTCGACGAGCGCGGGCGCGCGTGCCCGACCGCGCGGCTGATCCGGGCCGGCCACGAGTTCTCGGCCGACGAGCGCGGCGAGATCCACGTGCCGTTCTCGACCGAGCCGCGGCCGACGCCGGTGGTGCTGTGCGACGGCGACGTGGCGTCGCCAGCGTGGCTCGACCGCGCCGACGAGCGCTACCAGCTCACCACCCGGTGGCAGCTCGATCGCCAGAGCCTGCGCGAAGGGCAGGTGGCCCAGGCGGTGGTGCGGCTCGACCTCCGGGTCGGCGACCGCCCGGCGTCACTCGACCTCCTCGAGGAGCCGTACCTGGAGCTGGTCACCACCGATCGGCGCGGCGTCACCGCCCAGCGGCGCACGCCGGTGACCGTGGCCGACGGCCTCGACCTCGAGGTCGAGCTGGCGGTGCCGGCCCACCTGCGGTCGGTGGTGGCCGCCATCGGCGGTCGGGTCCGCTCGCTGTCGCAGCAGCAGCCCATCGAGCTGCGCAGCGAGCGCAGCTTCGAGGTCGCCACCATCCGCGATCACGACGTGACCGCCGCGTTCCACCTGCGCGGCGACGGGCGTCGGCGCTGGCTGGCGCTGCTCGGCACGTCGGGCGAGCCGCGGGCCGGCCGGGCGGTGACCCTCGAGGTCTCGACCGCGCTGACCACCGTGCCGGTCGAGGCCACGGTGGCGACCGACGCCGCCGGCCAGGTGGACCTGGGCGAGCTGGCCGGCGTCACCGCGGTGATCGCCACCGCCGGTGACGTCACCGCGCGGTTCGAGCTGGTCCCCGAGGTCGCCGTCACGCGGCGCCACCAGACGGTCACCGTCGGCGACGAGGTGGTGATCCCGGTCGCGGTCGATCACCAGGGCGGCGCGCTGCCACCGACTCGCTGGTCGGTGGTGGAGCTGCGCGGCGACGCGCCATGCCGGAGCTGGGCCGGCCAGGTGATCGCCGAGCCCGGGCGGCTGCGGGTGCGCGACCTGCCGGTCGGCGTGTACGAGGTGCGGGCCGCCGGCGCGGTCACCGGCCTGTGGGTGGCCCCGGCCAGCGCCGCGCCGGGCCTGGCGGTGTCCTCGCGTCGCCTCGCCGCGGTGCGGGCCGGCCCGCCGACCACGGCCCAGGTCGAGGTCGACGCCGACGACGCGGTGGTGGTGCGGGTCGACGCCGCCACCGCCGCGACCCGGGTCCACGTGGTGGTGACCGCGCTGTGGCCGACCCCGGCCCTCGACGATGATCTCGCGGGCCCCCCGACGCCCGCACCCGAGGCTCAGCTCACGCCGGCTCCCACGGTCTACCTGTCGGGCCGCGACATCGGCGACGAGTACCGCTACGTGCTCGACCGCCAGCGTCAGCCGCGGCGCCCGGGCGTCCTCCTCGACAAGCCGGCGCTGCTGCTCAACCCGTGGGCGCTGCGCACCACGCAGACGTCGACGCAGACCGCGCGTGGCGGCGGCGGCTACGGCGCCGCGGGCGCGCCGGCGGCGTTCGCCAGCGCGCTGGGTGGCTCGGCGGGGTACCGCGGCGACAAGGAGCGGGCCGCCGGCGCGCTGCTGCCGGGTCACGACTTCCTGGTCGACGAGGTCCGGGTCTTCGCCAACCTGGCGCTCGACGCCGATGGCGAGATCCGGCTGACGGCGGCCGAGCTGGGCGGCGGCGCCCACGTCGTGGTCCACGTGGTCGATCCCAGCGCCACCTCGCGCCACCTGATCGTGCGCGCGGCCGCGACCCCGACGGTGCGCGACCTGCGCCTGGCCGCGGCGCTGCCGGTCGAGCTGCACCTGCGCGAGGATCGCCGGCTGGTGGCCGCGCCGGCGGGCACGCCCATCGTCGTGGCCGATCGCACCACCGCGCGGGTCGAGCTGCTCGACACCGTCGACAAGCTGTACCGCGCGCTGTGCGCGCTGTCGGGGGACGCCACGCTCGCCGGCTGGGACTTCCTGCCGCGGTGGGCCAGCCTGCCCGAGGCCGAGCGCCTGCGGCTCTACACCCGCCACGCCTGCCACGAGCTGGCCCTGTTCATCTACGGCAAGGACCGCCCGCTGTTCGACCGCGCGCTGGCGCCGTACCTGCGCAGCAAGCTGCACCCGACGTTCATCGATCGCTGGCTCCTGGGCGACGATCTGACTGAGTTCCTCGAGCCGTGGCGCCTCGATCGCCTGAACGCCCTCGAGCTGGCGCTGCTGGCGCGCCGGCATCGCGAGGTCGGCCCGGCGCTGCACCGGCGCCTGGCCGACGCGGTGGCCCTGACCGAGCCCGATCCCGGCGCCGACGATCGCCTGGTCGACACCATCATCGCCGGCGGCGCGCTGGCCGGCGACGCGCTGGCCATGCCGCAGGCGGAGGCCGCGCCGGTGGAGCTGGCCGACGAGGCGCTGGCCGAGCCGACGCGCAGCGCGAGCTTCGGCGCGATGGCGCCGCGCCCGGCGCCGGCCCCGGCGCCCAAGGCCAAGAAGCGGGCCAACCGCCCGGCCGACGAGACCGACGACGAAGGCGGCGACCTGCGGCGCGAGGCCCGGCGCGAGCGCGCCGCCGCGGTGCCGCTGTACCGCGCCGTCGATCGCACCGAGGAGCTGGCCGAGCACAACTGGTGGCACCGGCGGGTCGGCGACGTCGGCCCCGACCTCATCGGCGCGGCCCGGCTGTGGCGCGACCTCGCGGCCCACACCGAAGGCCGGTTCCTCAGCCCGCACGTGGTCGACGCCGCCACCAGCCTGCCGGCGGCCATGGCGGCCCTGGCGTTGCTCGACCTGCCGTTCACTACCACGGCGCCGACGGTGGTCGCCACCGAGGCCGGCGCCACCGTCACGCCCGCGCGCGACGCGGTCGCCGCGGTGATCGAGCTGGCGCCGGTGCCGGGGCCCGCGCTCGGCTCGCTCCAGGTCAGCCAGCACTACCTCCGCCACGACGATCGCCTGCGCTGGGACGGCAGCGATCAGGTCGAAAACTACGTGACCGGCGAGCTGGTGACCGGCGCGGTGTACGCCTGCCAGCTGGTCCTGACCAACCCGACCAGCCGGACGCTGCGGGTGTCGGTGCTGCACCAGATCCCGGCCGGCGCCATCGCGGTCGGCGGCTCCATCGCCACCGCCACCACCCGGTGCCAGCTGGCCGCCCACCACACCACCACCATCGAGTACCGCTTCTACCTGCCGCACCCGGGCGTGTTCACCCACTACGGCGCGCAGATCACCGGCATCGTCGACGGCGCGCCCGCGCTGCTAGCGGCGGTGCCGGCCCGCGCGCTGACCGCGGTGGCCACGCCGACCGAGATCGATCCCGACTCCTGGCCGCACCTGGTGGCCCACGGCTCGTTGGCCCAGGTGTGCGCGTACCTGGCCGACAAGCCGCTCGGCCGGGTCGCGCTGGCTGACCTGGCGTGGCGCTGTCGCGATCGCGCCGCGTTCGAGGCGATCACCGACACGCTCGCCGCGCGCTGCCAGGCCGACCCCACCCTGTGGTCGTACGCGCTGGCCCACCACGATCGGGCGCGCACCCGGACCTGGCTGGCGCTGGTCGGCGCCGCGCTGGGCGACGTCGGGCCGGCGTTCCGCTGCGACCTGGTGACCTGGGCGCCGGTCGAGCGCGCCACCTACCAGCACCTCGAGTACGCGCCGCTCATCAACGCGCGGGCCCACCAGCTGGGCGCGCACCGCACCATCCTCAACGACGGTCTGGCCGGGCAGTGGCGGGCCTTCCTCGACGTGGTGGCCCACCAGCCGGCCCCGCAGCCGACCGACTGGCTGGCCGCCGCCCACTACCGCTTCGCGATGGACCGGCCCGACGACGCGCTGGCGGCGCTGGCCCAGGTGCCGCCCGCCGCCCGCGCCACCCTCACCGCGACCTACCTGGCGGCCTACGCCGCGGTGGTGACCGGCGACCTGGCGGCGGCCGCCGCGCTGGTGGCGCCTCACGTCGACCACCCGGTCGAGCGCTGGCGCAGCCGGTTCGCCGCGCTGGTCGCGCTGGTCGCCGAGGCGACCGGCGCCGCGGCCGCCCCGGTCGGCGACCCCGACAACCGCGAGCAGCAGCTGGCCGCCGCCGCCGCCCGCACCCCGGCCGTGACCGCGCGGATCGTCGACGGCGAGCTGGTGATCGACCACGTCGCCACCACCACCGCGACCGTCCGCTACTACCGGATGGATCTCGAGCTGTTGTTCTCGCGCCAGCCGTTCTTCGACGGCGACATCGGCCGGTTCGGGTTCATCGAGCCGGGCCGCGCCGAGCCGGTGGCGCTGCCCGGCACCGGCACCACCCGGGTCGCGCTGCCGGCCGAGCTGCGCCACGCCAGCGTGGTGGTCGAGGTGGTCGCGGGTGCCGCCCGGGCGGTGACCACCCACTTCGCCCACCGCCTCGCGATCGCCGTCAACGCCGCCTACGGCCGGCTGCAGGTGCGCCACGCCGACACCGGCGCGGCCCGGGTCGCGGCCTACGTGAAGTGCTACGCCCGGCGCGTCGACGGGACGGTGGCCTTCTACAAGGACGGCTACACCGACGTGTGCGGGCGCTTCGACTACGCGTCGCTGTCGACCGACGAGCTCGACCGGGTGGCGCGGTTCGCGCTGCTCGTGGTCGACGACGGGGCCGGCGCCGCGGTGCTCGAGGCGCCGCCGCCGACCCGGTGACGCTAGCCGTCGCGGCTGGTGTGGACGATGGCCATCGCCACGGCGGTGTCGAGGTCGGGCGCGAACGCCAGCTGCCCGGGGACCCGCTTGATCCCGGCCCGGTCGAGCAGCGCGGCGATGTCGGGCGCCAGCCCGGCCAGGATGATCTTGCGGCCGCCGCGGGTCAGCCGGTCCAGCAGCGACTCGAGCGCGACCAGGCCGGTGGCGTCCATCACCGTGACCCGCTTCATCGACAGGATCACCGTGCGGGCGTCGCTGTCGATGCTGTCGAGCGTCTCCATCGCCACGTTGGCGGCGCCGAAGAACATCGGGCCGGCGATCTCGTAGTGCTTGACCCCGGCCGGCACGTCGAGGTGGGCCACCGCCTCGGAGTCGAGCGTGACCTTGGTCAGGATGGCCATGCGGCGCATGAACAGCAACGCCGCCAGCACTACGCCGACCGCGATCGCGGTCACCATGTCGAACGCCACGGTCAGCGTGAAGCAGGTCAAAAGGACCAGCACGTCGCTGCGCGGGGCGATCCGCATGAGCCGCGCGAAGTGGCGGGCCTCGCTCATGTGCTTGGCCACCACGAGCAACAGCGCGGCCATGGCCGCCAGCGGCAGGTAGGCCATGAGCGGCGCCAGCGCGATGGTGCAGATCAAGACGAACAGCGCGTGGACCACCGACGAGATCGGCGAGCGGGCCCCGGCGCGGATGTTGGTGGCGGTGCGGGCCAGGGCGCCGGTGCAGGCGATGCCGCCGAAGAACGGGCACACGATGTTGCCGATGCCCAGCGCGATCAGCTCGGCGTTGGGGTCGTGCTTGGTGCCGGCCATGCCGTCGGCGATCGTCGCCGACATCAGCGACTCGATGGCGCCCAGCATGGCGATGGCGAAGGCCGACGGCAGCAGGTCCTGGATCAGCGCGAAGTCGAGCGCGAACGGCGCGCCGCCGGCGTCGCCCAGGTGCCACGGCACCACTGGCAGCGGCGGCAGCGGCGGGATGCCGTGGACGGTCTCGCCGTCGATCACCACCGCGAAGGCCGAGCCGATGGTGGGGACGTGGAAGCCCGCGCTGAGGTGGGTCGCCAGCGCGGCCAGGCCGGCCGCCGCGGTCAGCGCGATCAGCGGCGCCGGCACCCGCCTGATCACCCGCGGCACCCCGACCAGGAGCACCAGGGTGACGCCGCAGATGGCCGCGGCGCCGCCGTCGACGGTGCCGCGGGCGTCCCACAGCGCGCCGAGCATCGCCAGCGTGCCGTGGGGGCGGGACGCCAGCTCGATCCCCAGCGCGTCGCGCAGCTGCATCACCGCGATCACCACCGCGATGCCGGCGGTGAAGCCGGTCGTGACCGGGTGGGGGATGAACTGCATCAGCCGGCCCATCCGCGCCACGCCCATCATCACCAGGATCACCCCGGCCAGGGCGCCGGCGACCAGCAGGCCGCCCAGGCCGTGGCGGGCCACGATCGGCTCGAGGATCACCACGAACGCGGCGGTGGGGCCGGTGATCTGCATGCGGCTGCCGCCGAGCAGCGCGCACACGATCCCGGCGATGATGGCGGTGTACAGGCCGTGCTGCGGCGCCACGCCGCTGGCCTTGGCCAGCGCCATCGACAGCGGCAGCGCGACGATGCCCACCACCAGCCCGGCCAGGGCGTCGGCGCGCAGGTCGGCCAGGCTGTAGCCCTCGCGCAGGCTGGTGCGCAGGGCCGAGCCGAGCTGGTCCTTGAGCCCGACCGCGAGCGCGAGCTGGGACCGCACCGCGTCGGTGAGCTCGTCGACGTACCGCATGCTGCCGCGCGACGATAGCCCACCGCCTGGGGGGTGTCACGGCGCAGCCGAGGCCATCGCCCGCGCACGCCGCCGACCGGCGCCGGTCGCCGTCGGATAGAGTCGGGCCATGGTCTCGCCCTCGCGCATGTCCGCGCGGTCGCCTGCCGTCGAGCGGCGCCGGTGACCGACGCGGCGACCACGTTGCGGGCCTGGCTCGACGAGCGGGCCGCGGCCGATCCGGATCGTCGCCGGTTCGGCGCCGCCAGCCACCGCTACCAGCTGGCCCCGCCGCTCGACCCGGTCGCGCTCGCCGCGCTCGCGGCCGCCACCGACGCGCCGTTGCCGGCTGCGTACCGGCGCTTCGTGGCCACCGTCGGCAGCGCGGGGGCCGGGCCGTACCATGGCCTGTGGCCGGCGGCGGCCTCGTGCGCGCGCGGCGTGGTCGGCGGTCGGTTCGTGCCCGACGCCGCGCAGCCCTACCGCGGCGTGATCGGCTTGGGCCACGTCGGCTGCGGGCAGGTGGCCGTGCTGGCGGTGGCCGGCGCGCACGCCGGCAGCGTGTGGCTCGACGCCCGGGCCTGTGGCCGCGGTGTGGTGCAGCTCGCCGCCGACTTCGACGGCTACTACCTGGGCTGGGTGGCCGCGCTGTCGCGCAACGAGCTGCCGCCGGGCGCGGGCGGGACCTGCCCGTTGCCGCGCGCGCTGTCGATGTACCTCGGCCGCATCGAGGCCCAGGCCGGCGCGGCGCCGGGAACGTTGGCACCCCAAGCGATCCGCGCGGCGTTCGAGGCGCTCCCGGACGGCGCGATCCGGTGCGAGGCCAGCGGCGACGACCCGTTCTTCGCCGAGGGGGCGGTGCTCGCGCTGTGTCCAACCTGCGAGCTGACCGTCGAGCGCCTGGCCGCCATGGGCCTCCGCCGCGCGCACCTGGCCACGCCCGACGCCTGGGAAGTGGGCTGACGTCGCCAGTCTCGGGCAGCTGGTTCAAGTGTTTGATCTTCTTGCCATGGCGCAGCGTGTCAGAGCGCCAGGTGACCCCGGTCGCCGCCGAAAGCCGCGGAATCCCGCGTCCGGATGAGCCCGCCCGGCCGGGCGCTGGCCCGATCCGTGCCCGGCGCTGCCCGACGGCTTGTCACCGAGCCAAGATCGGCCAAGTCAAGACCCTAAAAAACATTCTAAATATATGATATAATTGAATTATTCTGCCTCGTAAACACTGGCGCGCGGGTGCCTGCGCGGTAGGCTTTCGGGAGCCCGATGGCCACGCAACACCGACCCGGTTTCTATCCCCAGCCCAACGAATGGACCTGCGGTCCCTTCGCGCTCAAGCACGCGCTGGTCGCGCTCGGCCGCACCGTGCACGCCAACGAGATCGCCAAGACCGCGCGCACCCACTGGTGGAGCGGCACCAACGAGATCCGGCTGGCGCGGGCGGCCCGGGCGTTCGAGTGCGATCTCGTGCTCGAGCGCACCAGCGACGCCGACGAGGCGCGCCGCCGCCTGGTCAAGCTCCTGCGCGAAGACCAGGTGCCGGTGCTCCTGTGCGTGGACGAGTGGACCCACTGGATCACCGTGGTCGGCGTCGACGGCAACCGCTTCCTGGTCATCGACTCCGAGCAAGACCCGGTGTTGACCATCCACACCTGGCCGCAGCTGCGGACCCGGTGGCACTACGACGACGTCGACTTCGATCGCGAGCGCCCGCCGGTGCTGTACGACCTGCACGCCATCCAGCCCCGCTTCCGCACCCCGGTCAAGGCCGACTTCTCGGCCGACCGCATCAAGTTCCTGCGGCGGCCGGAGAACCGCAGCCTGGCGTTGTACTGGAACGAGTACCTCGAGGACCTCCTCGAGATCTGCAAGCCCGCCGGGCGCATCACCAACCCGATCTCGATGGGCGAGTTCCTCCGTCGCCACCAGGAGATCATCGTGTCGCGGGTGGTGTACTGGCACGGCGACGTCGACCGCGCCGGCATCGTGAAGATCCTCAAGAACCTGCGCTTCGTGTCGGAGACCTACGGCCTGGTCATCCCCGCGGCGTCGAGCCGGCGGGCCGCGGCCGACCTGGCGATCTTGGTCACCATGTGGACCTGCGCGGTGCGCGGCCTCGACGAGATGTACGGGATGGGGCTGGGCGCGGTGGGCGGCACCGCCGGCCTGCGCCGGGTCCTGCGGTTGCAGACCGAGCGGCTCAACAAGGTCGTGCGGCGGCGCTGACGGCCGCGGCGCGTGGCGCCTACCGCGCGCGGAGCAGCTGGGCGATCAGGTCAGGGCGGGCGGCCAGGGCGTCGATCGCCGCCTCGACGCTGGCGGCGGGTGCGGCGGCCAGCTGCGCCTTGACCTCGGCGTAGCGAGCCCGCAGGCGGGCGTCCTCGGCCGGCATCCACTGCGCGCGCGGCTGCTCATCTTCGCCGCCCATGAACGGCTCCTGGATGGCGACCACCTCGGCGTGGGTCAGCCCCGAGGTCAGGATCCAGTCGAGCAGCGGGCCGCTGGTGACGTCGGCCAGGCGGACAAAGTTGTCGTCGCGGGCCACCTGGCGCACCAGCGCGTGGGCGCCCGAACGATCGATCATCGTCGCCGCGGCGCACAGGTGCCCGGCCGGATCGCGCCACACGTTGAGCCGGGTGGTGGAGACGAAGTTGTGGGGGAACACGCCGCGCCGCACGTAGGCGTGGAACGCCCGCACGTTGCGGGCGCGCTGACGCACGAGCGCGGTGCGCAGGCGAGCCCGGGTCGCCTCGTCGAGCCGTGGCGTGAGGTCGACCGCCGGCCGCGGGTAGGTGGGGGCGGCGTGCGGCGGCGCGATCGGGGCGTCGACCACCGGCGCGGCGGCGCGTGCGTCACCCGGTGGTGGCGCGGCGAAGCCGGCGGCGGCGGTGCCGGCGAAGCCGACCAGGAGCGACAGGGACAGGGCGAGGCGGGCGAGGGGACGAGACATTGGATCCTCCGGGGCCGGGGGTGGCGGGATGGAGGTGCAAACGCGGCGGCGCGGCCCGTGGTCTACCGACCGGCCCCTCGAAAATCTGCGGCGCCCGACGCCCGCCGAGGGTTCAGGTCGGCCACGGCGCCAGCAGCGCGAACGCGCGCGTCGGATCGCCCAGGCCCAGCCGGCTGGCCAGGTCGGCCGCGCGCAGGCGCAGGTCGGCGCCGTGGTCGCCGCCCATGACCCGGCCCTGCCGGTCCTGCGCCGCGGCGAGGTACGCCTGCAGGCTGTGACGCTCGGCCGCCGCCTCGGCCTCGGCCAGCAGCGGGCGCGGGTCGGCGCCGCGGGCGTGGGCCAGCGCCGCCTCGACCAGCGCCGCCGCCGCCACCATCTCCGGCAGCGTCCGCAGCCATCGGGCGTCGGCGCTGGCCTCGGCCCGGCTGCCGACCTGCACCAGCGCGCTGGCGCGCAGGCACACCAGCGAGGCGCGGGCCTGCTCGGTAGACATCACCCGGCTCTTGGTGAGAAACGGCCACGCCTCGTCGAGGCGGGCGATGGCCGCGGCCGGGCGCGCCGTGTACAGGTCGATCAGCGTCGCCGCCACCAGCTGGCGCAGGTACACGCTCGGGGCGCGCTCGCGCGGCCAGGCCTGGGCGCTGGCCGCGAGCTCGGCGTGGAGCGCGGCCGGCTCGACGCCGTCGAGCAGATCGGCGATCACGCTCACGCCGGTGGTCGCGCACAGCCGGGCGAAGCGATCGCCGGTGGCGTCGGCGGCCTTGAGCAGGGCCCGCTTGCGGCGCCCCAGCGCGGCCCAGTCGCCCAGCCAGTAGCAGGCCACCAACGTGAAGAACTCGCAGGCGTGGCGCTCGTAGGCGATGCCGGCCACCCCGGTGCGGAACCGTGCCACCGCGCGGTCGCCGTGGGCCAGCGCGGCCGGGTAGTCGCCGCGCAGCATCGCCATCCCGGCCGCCGCCACCTCGACCATCGCCAACAGCTCGGGCTCGTCGGCGTAGGCCGCGAAGCTGCGCGCCTGGGCCAGGGTGTCCTTGGCCTTGCGCTCGGTGCCGCTGCGGCGCGCCGCCAGCAAGATCGCCTCGAGCGCCAGCGCCCGCGCCGCGCGGGCCGGGCTGCCGCTGTCGAGCGCGTGGCGCACCCCGCGGCTGGTGAACCACGCCGCGCGGATGGTGTCGATCATCGACAGGCCGGTCGACAGCGACGTGCACACGTCGGCCTGGCGCGCCTCGTCGAGGTTCGAGGTCGGCGCCAGCGCCGCGCCACGCCAGCGGTTGCGCATGCGCTCGAGCGAGATCTTGGCGAGCACGCGCGGGTGAGAGAGGCCCAGATCGAAGCCGACCTGATCGGCCGCCTGGCGCGCCAGCGCCAGCCCCTCGTCGAGCTGGCCGGCCCGCAGGAACAGCTCGGCGGCCAGCCGCCGCAGATCGAGCTGCTCGGGTCCGGTGGTGGTGGCGGCGGCGGCCCGGTAGAGGTGGGCGGCCTGCTCGCCGTCGCCGGCGTAGGCCAGGGCGGCGGCCTGGGCCCGCATCAGCCGTGCCGGGTGTTGCGGCGGCGCCTGGGCCAGGACCAGCGCGCACGCGGCGGCCGCGCGCCGCATCGCCAGCCCGTCGCGGGCGGCGGTGACCATGGCGATCGCGGTGGCGGCGGCGCGCTCGCGGTCGCCGCCGGCGGCCCAGTGCGCGCAGATCCGCGTCGGGTCGCGCACGGCGAGCGCCTCGAGGGCGGCGGCCAGCCGTCGGTGCAGCGCGGCCACCGTCGGCGCGTCGAGCGTGGCCAAGACCGCGTCGCCGACCACGTCGTGGACCAGCTCGCAGGTGTCGCCCCGGGTGACGCCGGCCAGGCGCACCAGCCCGCGCTCGACCAGATGGTCCAGCACCGCTGCCAGCGTGTCGTGGCCCATGTCGAGCGCGGCGCCGACGACGTCCTGCCGGGTCGCCCGCGCCGCGACCGCCAGCGCCCGCACCACTCGCGCGTGATCGCCGACCAGGCCGCCCACCCGGCGCGCCATCAGCGTCGGTAGCTCGGTGGTGCCGGCCTCGGGATCGCCGGCCAGCAGCTCGACGAACATCGGGTTGCCGCGCGCGGCAGCGCCGACGTGACGGCCGACCGACGGGTCGCCGGTGAGGTGGGTCGCCAGCGCGATCGCGTCGGCCTCGGCCAGCGGCGCGATGTCGACCAGGCGCAGCCGCACCGGCAGCTCGCGCAGCCGCGCCAGCCGGGCCTGGGCGTCGGCCGGCAGCACGTTGGCGGTGCGCACGCAGAACACCACCACGCACGGCGGCGACGGCCCCGCCAGCGCCTGCTCGAGCAGCGCGAAGCTCGCCGCGGTGGCCCACTGGGCGTCGTCGAGGATCGACACGATGCGCCGGGTCGCGGCCAGCCGGCGCAGCAGCTCGCGCAAGGCAGCGATCGCGTCGTCCTCCAGGGCGCCGACGGCGTCGCTGCTGAGCGAGGTCACGTCGACCGCGCGCTCGAACGACGGGAACATGCGCGACAGCGCCTCGGCCCCAGGCGGCACCAGCGCCGCGCGCTCCGCGGCCGCCAGGCCCTCGAGGTGGCGGGCCAGGGTGTCGACCAGCGCGTCCCACGCGTTGTAGCGGAGGTGTTCGCGGGGACCGCACCGGCCGAACGCCACCAGGTGGCCCCGGGCCGCGGCGGCCGCCGCGAAGGTCTCGAGGATGGCGGTCTTGCCGATGCCGGCCGGGCCGCGCACCAGGAACAGCGTGGTCTGCGCGGCGCCGACCGGATCGTCACAGGCGGCCAGCAGGCTGGCCACCTCGGCGTCGCGGCCGAACAGCTTCCGCCGGACCCGCCCGGTGATCCGGCGCGGCCGCGGTGCGGGCGCGGTGGGCTCGCCCAGCGACAGCTCCAGCTCACGCGCGGTCGGTCGCGCGGCCGGGGCCCGCGCCAACAGCGCGGCCACCAGCCGATCGAGATCGGTCGGGAGATCGTGGACCAGCGTCGACGGCGGCGGCGCGTCGCGCTCGGTCTTGCCGACCAGGATCTCGAGCGGCGCGCCCTCGAACGGGGCCCGCCCGGTCAGCAGCTCGAACACCGTCACGCCCAGCGAGTACAGGTCGGCCGCGGTGGTCAGCGGCTCGCCGCGCACCTGCTCGGGGGCCACGTACTCGACGGTGCCGGCCAGCTCGGGCCGGGCGCTGTCGACCGGCACCGCCAACCCCAGATCGAGGAGCACCACCTCGCCGGCGGCGGTGACCTTCACGTTGGACGGCTTGACGTCGCGGTGGATCACCCCGGCCCGGTGCAGCGCCCCGAGCGCGCCGGCCAGCTGGCGCAGCGCGATCCGGGCCCGCTCGACCCGCCGGGCGCCCACCACCCACGCCGCCAGGTCCTCGCCCTCGACCAGCGCCATCGAGAAGCACAGCGAGCCGGCGTGCTCGAACAGCTCACCCAGCCGCACCAGGCTCGGGTGGCGCACCGCCGCGGCGATCCGGAACTCGCGCTTGATGCGATCGATCGTCGCCGGCGCGCGGTCGTGGAACACCTTGACCGCGACCCGCCGGTTGATCGCGCGGTCCTCGGCCTCGTAGACCGTCCCCATGCCGCCCTCGCCGAGCTCGCGGATCAGCGCGAACCGCGTCGGCAGCAGCTCGCCCGGGTCATCCCCTGCCATCTCGACCAGCGTCGAGCGCCGCCGCCGCGATGTCAATCAGCTAGCGGGGGTAGTGTGGCGCGCGCGGCTCACGCCCGGACCCGCCACCGGGCCCGGGCCTCGGTGGCCACGCGGGCGCTCCACGACCGCAGCAGCACCCACGGGATCGGGTGCAGCGCCGTCGACAGGTTGATGCCGCTCTTCCACGCCGGGCCGTACACCGGCCGCACCGGCACGTCGCGCACGCGCATCCCCGCGATGTGCAGGTGCGACAGCAGATCGTTGGGGTAGCCGTAGCGGGGGAACACCCGATCGAGCTCGATGGCGCGCAGCGCGGCGGCCGACGCCACGGTGTAGCCGCACTGCGAATCGAACACGTGGCTGTAGCCCGACGTCACCTTGGTCGCGGCCGACAGCACCAGGTTGCCGACGATGCGTGCGGTCGGCATGGCCGACCACACCTCGGGGTGCCGGAACCGGTTGCCCTTGACGTAGTCGGCCACGCCGGCGGCGATCGGCTCGAGCAACGCCGGCAGGTCGGACGGATCCATCTGGCCGTCGCCGGCCATCACCGCCACCGCGTCGGCCCCCGCCGCGAGCGCGTGCCGGTAGCCGGTGACGATGGCGCCGCCGACGCCGCGGTTGTGCGGGTGGACCAACACCTCGGTCGCGCCGCGGGCGGTGGCGGCCGCGCGGGCGGCGGCGGCCGTGCCGTCGCGCGACGCGTCGTCGACCACGATCACCTGGTCGACGTAGGCGGGCACCGACGCGACCACGGCCGCGATCGCTCGCTCCTCGTTGTACGCCGGGATGACCACGGCGACGCGCAACTGCTGGTACATCCGCGGGGTTGTAGCCCTGGCCGGGCTCGGGACTCAAGCTGTCATACGACCGTGCTACAGCCCGGGACAAGGAGCTGACCCATGGCTGGCGGAGTCAACAAAGTCATCCTCATCGGACACCTCGGGGCCGACCCCGACATGCGCTACACGCCCAGCGGCGCCGGCGTCTGCGAGCTGCGCGTCGCCACCAGCGAGAGCTGGAAGGACAAGACCGGGCAGCGGCAGGAGCGGACCGAGTGGCACCGGGTGGTCGTGTGGGGCAAGACCGCCGAGATCTGCGCCAAGTACTTGGCCAAGGGTCGGCAGGTCTACCTCGAGGGTCGCATCCAGACCCGGTCGTACGACGACAAGGAAGGCCAGAAGCGCTACATCACCGAGATCATCGCCAACGACGTCCAGTTCCTCTCGAGCGGACGCGACGGGGGCGGTGGCCAGCGGCGCGGTGGCGATGACGGCCCGCCTCCCCCGGACCCGGACGACGGCGGCGGCGGGTTCGGCGGTGGCGGCGGCCCCGACGACGACATCCCGTTCTGAGGCGCCGGCGGCCGCGGCTGCCCGCGGCGGGCACGTGGCGCGCGCCCACGCGACAGCGGCGCCGCGCGAGCATCAACCGCGTCCACGCCGGCTCGCCATCGACGGAGGCAGGCTCGGGCCGCGACCGGACGCTTGACGGCGGGTGGGAAGTGCGAGACGCCTTCGCCATGACCGCATCGACGAGCTGGGGAGCGTGGCTCGTGGCGCTGGTGAGCGTCGCAGGATGCGGCAAGCCCGGCGGGGCACCGGCGGGCGCGCCGGGCGGTGGCCTGGCCTCGGTCGACGACGTCGGCCGTGCCCTCGACGAGGCGCTGGCCCTTGGCGCCAAGACCTGGCCGGGGGCGCGGGTCCGCGGCGTGCTCGTCGGGCCGGCGGTGCCGCTGGCCGAATTCAAGGCGCGCTCCGTCCACAACGTCTACACCGCGCGGGTGTCGTTCGGCGCGGCCGCCGGTCAGCCCGCCGCCGGCAGCGTCGAGTGTTACCCGACCTGCACGGTGGTGCCCCCCGGCAAGCTGACGCCGACGCCCGGTGAGGTGACCCCGCCGTGCGCGTTCCCCGAGGCGCTGGCCGCCGCGCGCCGCGCGGGCCTGACCGCGACCCAGCCGGTGATCACCTTCGGCTCGTGGGCCGATCAGCACCGGACCGGGTGGGTGTTCCAGGCCACCCACGACGCGCCGCCGATCGAGATCGACGAAGGCTGCCGCGACGCCGCCGACCGCCCGCCGCCCGCGGCGCCAGGCAACGGCGCGCCGGTGGCGTTCGTGGTCCGCTCGGTCACGCCCGGCGCCCGCGTGGCCGGCTCGGTCACGGTCAAGGGCTACAACTTCTCGACCGCGACCCTGGCCACGCTCGGCGTCGCGGCGCGCTTCTTCGACCAGGCGGGCGCGCCGCTCAAGGTGAAGATCGGCACGCCGTTCGAGCAGGACGTCGCCTGGACCACGCTGTCCGGATCGGGGATCCGCTGCGCCCCCAGGAGCTGGTGCACGTTCAGGTTGTTCGGCCTCGAGGTGCCGGCGGCGACGGCCCGCGCCGAGGTGGCGCTCACCTCCGCCACGGCGCTAGCGGCGGACGGCCACAGCGTCGACCCCGCGCCCCTGTGGAAGAGCCCCGCCGGCATGACGGCCTGGCCGCTGTAGCGCGAGGCCGCCGTCGCACGACCAAGCCCTCCGGGGCGTACGCTCAGGGCTGGGCCCGGGCCGTGCGCAGCGCGGCGCCAGCCCCGACGACGAGCAGCAGCACCGGGACGGCGAGGGCGAGGCCGCCCAGGCGCAGCGTGGTCCACGCGCCGAGGCCGCTGCCGACCGCGAAGGCGGCGAAGATGGTGAGCAACAGCAAGAGCTTGGGGGCCGATGGCGGCTCGGCCGGCGCGCCGGTCACCCAGCGGCGATCGAGCGCCGCGCGGCTGTGCCGGAACCAGCGCGCGCACTCGATGCCGAGGTCGGTCACGACGCCGGTCAGGTGGGTGGTGCGCACGACCGCGCCCGACAGCCGCGTGACCAGGCTGTTCTGGAGGCCCATGGCCGCGCACAGCACCAGCGCGCGGCTGTCCTTGAGGCGCGAGTGATCGTCGGCACCGCCGGTCGCCAGCACGATGAACCCGACCAGGAGCGCCGCCTCGGCCAGGTGGAGCCACCCGTACACCGCGGTGCGGCGCTCGACCGGGTGGTGCTCGAGGGCCATGCTGGCGGCGAAGGCGCCGACGAAGAACGCGACCACCATCGCGGCGGCCAGCGCGGCGGCGGCGGGCTGGCCCTGGGCCAGGTCGCTCGACAGCCGACCGACGTTGCCGGTGACGTGCGACGTGAACGTCCCGATGGTGATGAAGCCGCTGGAGTTCACCCACCCGGCCACCAGCGACAGGTGCCCCGCGAGCAGCCGATCGTGGTGGACCTCGCGGTCGCGGCGTTCGCGGTACACGGGCCGGTGACATACCACGCCGCGCATCGCATCCAAGGACGGCCGGGGCGCCGGGGTCGAACCTCCCATGCGCAGCGCGATCATCGTGGTGCTGGTCCTCGGGGCGCTCGGCAGCCGCGGGCGCGCCGGACCGACCGACGCCGCCGCGACGTGGTTGGCGTCGCTCGACGCCCGGGTCGCCGCCGACCTGGCGGCGGGGCGGCCCCTGGTGGTGCAGGTCCACGTGCCGTTGTGCGAGCGCACCATCATCGCCTGCGGCAACGACCGGCTGGGCGACGGCGACAACCCGCGGACCAACCTGTACTGGGCCACGACCGAGGGCTTCCTCGGCTGGTTCGGGCGCCGCGGCAGCGGCTGGACGCCGGTGCTCGTCGCCGACGGCGCCGCGGTGGGCGAGGCCGACGTCCTCGACGTGCGGGTGTGGCGCCGGCGGGTCGCGACGCCGGCGCGGTGGCGGGCGGCCGGCGCACCGCGGCAGCTCACCGTCTACGTCGTGGCGCAGGCCTGGCGCGGCACGGCGATCGACACCGCGCTGGCGCGCTACGCCGAAGACCTGTACGGCAGCCACGCCCGCGCGGTCACGCTGGCCGACGGCACGGTGCTGGCCGCGGGGGGCGACGCCCACGTGGTGGCCTACGTGGGCCACAACCGCCTGATGGATCGCGACCGCTTCGACTGGCAGACCGTGGCGGCGCGCGGCGACGGCCGCAGCCGCGGCGTGATCGCCATCGCCTGCCACACCGCGCCGTACATGCAGGCGGTGGTGCCAGGGCCGCACCAGGTGCCGCTCATCATGACCCGCGATTTCCTGTTGGCGTCGGCGGCGGCCCTCGAGGGCGGGGTGCTCGCGTTCGCGCGCGGCGGGGGCTACGCTCAGGTCCGGCGCGGCGCCGCCCAGGGATACGCCGACGGCGGGCGCAAGCCGCTGGCCCGGGTGTTCGGCGCGTTCTCCAACCCGGCCGACCGGCGGTGGGGCACGCCCGGGTACTCGGCCGCCGTCAACGCCCACGCCGACGCCCAGCGACGCGCCTCGTCGCCCTGATCTCGGCCGCGCGGTTTCGGCCCGCAGCTGCGATCGCCCCGGCGCGACGTGGTACCACCCTCGCGATGAGCTCCCGCCATGTCGGATCGACCGTGCCCGCGCCACAGATGCCGGGCTTCGTGCGCGCTGCCCTCGCCGCTAAGAAGCTGACCGACGCCTACCGCGCGCGCCCCAAGTACCAGCAGCAGGACTACCTGACCTGGATCAACAGCGCGCCTTTGGCCGACGCCAAGAAGGCGCGGCTGGCCGAGATGCTGGTCGAGCTCGAGGCCGGCAACGTCTTCCGCGGCACCCCGTGGGCGCCGCCGGCCAAGCCGTAGCGCCGCGGCGTCGTCAGGCGGTCGCCGCGGCGTCGTCGAGGGCCCGCCGGCGGATGCGCTTGTCGAGGTAGTAGTCCCGGCCCCGCCAGAACTCCCGGCCGACGCCGATGATGGACACCGCCATGGCGGCGATCGCCAGCAGCTCGGCCTGGCTCGGCACCAGCACCGCCGCCACCAGCAGCGCCGACGCGCCCAAGGTGCGGAGGCCCCACGCCACCGCGCCGGCGGCCTGGTGGTGGTGCGACAACAGGTTGTCGAGGCCGCCGACCGCCAGCTCGATCGACACCAACGTGATCAGCGCCCACGCCGGGGCCGGGCACTGGGTCAGCGCCGCGAACGCGGTCACCGGCAGCGCCACCGAGCCCAGGAGCCGCACCGCGTCGGACCGGTTGAAGTCGCCGCGGCCCCGCAGCTGGGTGAACCCGGCGACCACGTAGTCGACGCCGGACAGCCAGGTGATGCCGACGATCATCCCCATCATCGCGCGCATGGTCCAGGTCGGGTCGTGCAGGTGGATGGCCAACAGGGCGACGAACGCGCCGCTCATCCAGAACGCGCCGCGCCACAGCTTGCGCTTGACGGCGAACAGCGCGCCGGCGGCCACCAGCGGGCCGAGGATGCCGACCCAGAAGATGATGGTCATGGGCCGGTCGCGACCGATCAGCGGGAACAGCACCAACATGCCGATGCCCTGCATCTGGGTCCAGGTCTTGGCCTTGGCCAGGTAGCTGGTCTTGAGCGACAGCGAGCGCTGCTCGTAGGCCGAGCGCAGCGCGGTCACCAGGAACTCACGGACGAACATCAGCGCGCACACCCAGGCCGGCACCAGGCCGATGACGTCGTCGGCGAACGGCATGTACGCCAGCGCGACGAAGACCTTGTCGGCGATGGGGTCGAGCAGCCCGCCGAACACCGTCGGCCCGTGCTTGCGCGCCAGGTAGCCGTCGACGAAGTCGGTACACCCGATCAGCGTGCCGAACGCCAGGGCGAACCACAGGTAGCCATGCTCGCCGGTGGCGAAGCCGCGGTACACCAGCCACGCGATGAGCGGCATGGTGACCAGGCGGGCCTCGGTCACCATGTTGGCGCTGATCAGGGGCCGCTTGGGGCCGGGGACACTCACGGCGGCGAACCTACCCCAGGTGGCGGGGCCGGGGGCAAGGCCGGCGGCCGCCAGACCGCCCCGCGGTCACGGCCGGGGCTGGACCACGCACTGCACCTCGACCACGGTGTCGGCGGGGACCGCGGCGGACCGCACCACCTCGAGCGCGCGCGCGTCGGGGGCGTCGTCGCAGTGCGCCGGATCGGCGATGAAGCGCCAGCACGGCGGCGCGAAGCCGGTGTACTTGCACTCCGGGATGACCGTCTCGATCCGGCCCGGCCCGGTGGGGTCGGTGACGTCGGCGACCGAGCACTCGTACTGGAGGCCGGCCACCGCGGGGTCGCGATCGGCCAGCTCGCTGTAGATGCAGGCGTTGTCGAGCGACCGCTTGAACAGGTGGGCGATGTCGGTCAGGGCCCCGGTCAGGTTGGCGTCGCAGATCGTGGTGACGCTGGTGCGACCGGGGAACTGCTCGAGGAAGGTGGTGGTGCGGATCGCCGGCGCCGCCTCGCCGGCCGGCGACGAGCACGACGGGTAGAGGGCCGGGCGGGTGGGATCGTCGGCGTCGGGCCCGACCACCGCGATCTTGGCGACGTCGACGTCGCCCAGGATGCCGGCGACCACGACCTTGGCGGGGTTGGCCTTGAGGCCTCGCAGATAGTCGACGTAGCGCTGGACGTCCTCGAGGTAGCGCCCGCCCACCTTGGGCACACAGCCGGTCTTGGTCCCGAACGCGCGCGGGTTGGGGTCGCCGGCGCAGGTGACGCCGTGCTCGAAGCAGCGGAACGAGGTGCGCGGGCCCAGCGGCGAGGTGGTCGACGCGAGCGCATCGCCGAACAGCTCGTCGCTAGCGGCTGAGCAGTCGTCCTCGTCCGAGATGATGACGATCCCCAGGTAGGCGTCGGGCCGGAGGAAGCCGGGGTTGGTGCCGGGCTGGAGCGCGCGGTAGATCGCCTCGAGCGGCTGCTCGAAGCCGCACCCGGCGGTGCCGAGCTGGGCCATGCAGGTGAAGACGTCGGTCAGCTGGCCCGTGTAGTTGCGCTGGCGGGTGCCGTCGGCCAGCCCGAGGTCCTCGAGGAACGGCGCGGTGAGCCCGGCGCAGCCGTTGGTGAGCAGGCGGCCACCGTCGCCGTCGGGGGAGGTCGGCGTGCTGCAGCCGCCGATGGTGACGCCGCGGGTGCCGACGTTGGTCGAGATGACGCCGATGCGGAGGTTGGGGAGCCCGCCCGAGATGGTGTTGAGCACGTCGATGAACGCCGGGAAGTTCGCCGTGAGCGATGCCTGCTCGTCGCCCATCGAGCCCGAGTTGTCGACGACGAACACCAGGTCGAGGTCGCGGTTGGGGTTGACCGGGATCGTCTTGGTCTCGACCGGGTCCCCGGTCGGGGTGACCTGGGCCATGGTGCGGTCGGCGCAGCCGGCGGCGAGCACCGCCAGCGCAGCGCAGGTGAACACGGAGACGACAGAGCGACGCATGGAACCTCCACGGCAAGAGCGGGCGAGCCCCCGGCCGGCGATCCACGATGGACCGCGGCGGGGCGTGCGGGGTGCCGCGGCCACGCCGGCGCGGCCACCACCTCGTGCTCGGTAGGTGGCGCGACCGCGCCGATCCATCACGCGAAGTCCGCACGGCCAGAACCTGCGCACCGAGATGTCGACCAACCGAGCGGACCGGGCGGCTTCCCGTCAGGACGCGGCCGCGCGCCCGCGCGCGCGCTACGGCTCGACCACGCACTGCACCTGCAGCACGGTGTCGTCGGGGACGATGGCGTCGCCGCGGTCGACCTCGATGGCCCGGTTGTCGGAGGCGGTCGCGCAGCGCACCGGGTCCGAGATGAAGCGCCAGCACGGCGGGGTGTCGCCGGCGCGCGCGCACGCCGGGATGACGGTCTCCGTCCGGTTGGGGCCGTTGGGGCTGGTCACGTCGGTCACCGAGCACTCGTGCTGGAGACCCGGCAGGTCCGGGTTCTGGTCGGCCAGCGGGCTCTCGAGGCACGGGTTGACCACCCACCCGGGTTGGCGGGTTTCCAGGACCGTGAGCGCGTCCGTCAGGTCTGCGTCGCAGATCGACGTGATGCCGTGGCGGTCCGGGAACTGGGTGAGGAACGCCTGCAGCCGCACCGCCGGCGTGGCCTGGCCCGCGGCTGACCGGCACGACGGGCCCAGCGCGGCGCGGGTGGCGTCGTCGGGATCGGGGATGACCGAGACGGTCCTGGCGGCGTCGACCGGACCGATGATGCCGGCGACGCTGATCTTCCGGGGATTGGCCTTGAGTCGCTTGAGGAACGCGGCGTAGGTCTGGACGTCGCGCAGGTACCGCGAGCCGACCGTGGGCACGCAGCCGGTCTTGGTCCCGAACGCGCGCGGCTCGGGGTCGTCGGCGCAGGTGACGCCGTGCTCGAAGCAGCGGAACGCGGTGCGTGGGCCGAGCACGGAGGTGGTCGACGCCGTGCCGTCGCGGAACAGCTCGGGGCCCTTGGCCGAGCAGTCGTCCCCGTCGGAGGCGATGATGACGACGAGATTGGCGTCGTCGCGGAGGAAGCCAGGGTTGTTGCCGGGCTGCAGGGCGCGGTAGAGCGACTCGAGGGGCTGCGGGAAGTCGCAGCCGTCGACGCCGAGGCTGACCATGCAACCGAGCACGCCGGCGAGGTCACCGGCGTAGTTGCGCCGGCGGCTGCCGTCGGCGCGGAGGATGTCTTCGATGAACGGGGCGGTGAGGCCGGCGCACCCGTTGGTCAGCAGGCGGCCGTCGTCGCCCCGTGGCTTGGCGGCGGGGCTGCAGCGGCCGATCGTGACGCCGCCGGTGCCCACGTCGGTCGAGATCACGCCGATGCGGATGTTGGGGAGGCCGCCCTCGAAGCTGGTGAGGACGTCGACGAACGACGCGACGATGGCACGGAGCGCGGCCTGCCCCTCGGCCATCGAGCTGGAGTTGTCGACGACGAAGAGCAGGTCGAGGGCGCGGGCCCGGTTGTGCACCGGGACCACCTGCTGCTCGACCCGCACGACCCCGACCGGGTCGTGGTTCTGCAGCGGGTGCTCGGTGCTTCCAGCGGCGAGCGTCGCCACCACACCCAGCGTGGCCATCGAGATCACGGAACGAACCACGGCAACCTCCTTGCGCACGGGCCCTGCGCCGGTCGAACGCCCGCGCGCACCGGCGCGGCGTCGCGGCGATCCATCCGAAAAAACGAACGGCCCGAGTGACCGGGCCGTCCTGGCATCCCCCTCAGGATGCGGAAGCGCGCCCGCGGGCGAGCGCTACGGCTCGACCACGCACTGCACCTGCAGCACGGTGTCGTCGGGGACGGTGACGTTGCCGCGGTTGACCTCGACGGCCCGGTTGTCCGGGGCGGTCGCGCAGCGCATCGGATCCGAGATGAAGCTCCAGCACGGCGGGGTGTTGCCGTTGAGCGCGCACTCGGGGATGACGGTCTCCGACCGGTTGGGGCCGTTGGGGTCGGTCACGTCGGTCACCGAGCACTCGTACTGGATGCCGGGCAGGTCCGGGTTCTGGTCGGCCAGCTGGTTCTCGATGCACGGGTTGCCGATGGCCTTCTTGAGCAGCTCGGCGATGTCGGTGAGGGCGTCGGACAGCTGGTCGTTGCAGATGGTCGTGACGCTGTTGCGATCCGGGAACTGCTCGAGGAAGGCCTTGGTGCGGAACTCCGGCACCGCCTCGCCCGAGGCCGACGTGCACGACGGCTGCAGCGCGGCGCGGGTGGCGTCGTCGGGATCGGCTCCGACGATGGCGGTCTTGGCGTCGTCGACGTTGCCGAGGATGCCGGCGACCACGACCTTCTTGGGGTCGGCCTTGAGGCTCTTCAGGTAGTCGACGTACGGCTGGATGTCCTTCATGTACTGCGAGCCGACCTTGGGCTCGCAGCCGGTCTTGGTGCCGAACGCGCGCGGGTTGGGATCGTTGGCGCAGGTGATGCCGTGCTCGAAGCAGCGGAACGAGGTGCGCGGGCCGAGCACCGAGGTGTTCGACGCGGTGGCGTCGCCGAACAGCTCCGGGCCCTTGGCCGAACAGTCGTCCTCGTCGGAGATGATCACCACGCCGAGGAAGGCGTTGTCGCGGAGGAAGCCCGGGTTCTTGTTGGGCTGGAGCGCGCGGAAGATCGACTCGAGCGGCTGCTCGAAGCCGCAGCCCGAGGTGCCCAGGTTGGCCATGCAGCCGAACACGTCGGCCAGCTGGCCCGAGTAGTTGCGCTGGCGGTTGCCGTTGTCGAGGCCGATGTCCTCGATGAAGGCGGCGGTCAGGCCGGGGCAGCCGTTGGTCAGCAGCAGGCCGTCGTCGCCCTGGGGCTTGGTCGCGGTGCTGCAGCCGCCGATGTTGACGCCGCCGGTGCCGACGTTGGTCGAGATGACGCCGATGCGGATGTTGGGGAGGCCGCCCTCGATGGTGTTGAGGACGTTGATGAACGCCGGGAAGTTGGCGCGGAGCGAGGTCTGCTCCTCGGACATCGAGCCCGAGTTGTCGATGACGAAGAGCAGGTCGAGGTCGCGGTTGAGCTTGACCGGGATCGCCTTGGTCTCGACGGGGTCGCGGATCGGGTTGACCTCGGACAGGGTGCGGTCCGGACAGCCGGTCAAGAGCGAACCAGCGACGATGCTGGCGAGAACAGGGACGACGACGTGGCGCATGAAGCCTCCAGAGGGGAGTCGAGCGAGCCCGACGAGTGGCGCTCGTTAGTGCAAGGCGGGCGCCAGCATAGATCGAAGCGCTGGCAGGTGGTTAGTGGATCACACGGGGTTGTGATCATGTCAACGTGGTTGAAGCATGCCAACTTGGTTGACGTCAGCTGGTTGAGAGGCGGCAGGCGAGGGTGGCCGACACGGGGAGCGCACGGGTGGCGGCACGATCGGAAAGTGGTGACCCCAGGACCCGCGTGATAGCCTGAAATCTGGTCGTCAGGGGCCAGGTCTCGAACGCTTCACCCACGCCTTCGTGACGTTCCAGTCCACTGAATCCAGAAGACTTTTTCGCGGATGAACGTGAAAAGTTGCGAGCGAAGCGCACATCTGACTACGATGTAGGACACAGTGACCATACGTAGGGAACTTCCGCCCCGGAGCTCACGTATGGGAACCTCACCCCAGATCGGGACGCCATGGCGAAGAACTGCATAGGCCTCGACATCGGCTCGAGCAGCATCAAGGCGGTGCAGCTCAAGAAGTCCCGCACCGGCTTCTCGCTGACCGCGTTCGGCATGCAGCCGCTGGTGCCGCAGACCATCGTGGATGGGGCGATCATGGACCAGGCGGCGGTGGTCGAGGCCATCCGCGCGCTGTGGAGCCGGCTCAAGCTGCGCCAGAAGGACGTGGCGATCGCCATCGCCGGCCACTCGGTCATCATCAAGAAGATCGCCGTGCCCCAGACCCGGGCCGACGACCTGGACAACCAGATCAAGCAAGAGGCCGAGCACCACATCCCGTTCGCCAAGGACGACGTCGAGATCGACTTCCACGTGGTCAACCCGCAGAACCCGATGGGCCAGACCGAGCTGCTGCTGGTCGCCGCCAAGCGCGAGACCGTGGCCGACTACGTCCAGGTCGTGCGCGACGCCGCCCTCAACCCGCAGGTGGTCGACGTCGCCGCGTTCGCCAGCCAGAACGGGTTCGAGGCCAACTACCAGCTCGACGCCCGCGAGACCGCGGTGGTGATCACCATCGGCGCCGCCATCTCCAACATCAACATCGTCCGCGGCGGCGCCAGCCTGTTCACGCGCGACGTGACCATCGGCGGCAACGCGTTCACCGAGGAGATCCAGAAGCAGCTCGGGGTGTCGGCCGACGAGGCCGAGGCCTACAAGGTGGGCGGCTCCTACGACGAGCACGGCGTGGTGCCGCAGGAGGTCGAGCGCATCATCGAGGGCGTGGCCGAGGTCATCGCCGGCGAGTTCCAGCGCTCGCTCGACTTCTTCATGGCCACCTCGGCCGACGCCAACGTGACCCGGGTGTGCCTGGCCGGCGGCACCGCCAAGGTGGCCGCGCTCCACCGCGCCATCGAGCGCCGCAGCCGGCTGACCGTCGAGGTGATCGACAGCTGGAAGCGCATCGAGATCGATCCCGGGCTCGACCGCGGCTACCTGGCCGCCCACGCCCCCGAGGCGCTGGTCGGGCTGGGCCTGGCGCTGCGGTCGCCGGGAGACAAGTGAGGTCGTCGCGATGATCAAGATCAACCTCCTCCCGCAGCGCAAGAGCCGGCGCCAGAGCGAGCCCGGCCAGCTCGAGATCGGCGCGGTCATGGCCGGCATGCTGGCCGCCGCGGCGCTGACCTACGTGCTGGTCCACCGCCCGGCCGCCGCGACGCGCGACGCCGCCCTGGCCCAGGCCCAGGAGCAGAACGACAAGAACGCGCGCCTGCGCAAGAAGCTGGTCGACCTGCCGCAGCTCAAGGCCGCGGTCGAGGCCGAGCAGAAGCGCAAGGCGTCCATCGAGCAGTTGGTGGCGACCACCGTGCTGCCCGACAACGTGCTGCGCGAGCTGGCGTCGATCCTCACCGCCGAGGGCCCGACGATGACCCAGGCGATGTCGGAGCTGACCGCCACCGATCCCAACCGCGGCTTCACCAGCGACTGGGACCCCAAGCACGTGTGGCTGACCAGCTTCTCGACCAAGGCCGACGCCTTCACGCTCGAGGGTGGCGCCCAGGCCGAGTCCGACGTGCCCCAGCTCGCCAAGCGCATGGCGGCGTCGGTGTACTTCTACGACGTCACCTCGCCCAAGAGCGAGCGGGTCGAGTCGGGTGGTCTGAACGGCCAGCCGGTGACCGCCTACACCAAGTTCACGGTGAGCGGAAAGGTGCGGTTCTGATGGCCGGCGCACTCGCAGACTTCTCGCGGCGACCCCCGCGCTATCGCGCCGCCGTCTACCTCGGCGTCGCCGGCGCGCTCGGCTTGCTCTACTACCAGTTCGGGTTGTCGCCGCTGCGCAAGGCGGTGAAGGACGCCGAGGAGGAGCGCAGCGGCGCCGTGTCCGAGGCCCGCAAGCTCGACAAGCAGAAGCAGGAGCGCGACAAGCTGATCGAGGATCAGGCGGCGCTCAAGGAGCAGATCGAGGGCAACGAGTCGGCGCTGCCGACCGAGGCCGCGATGCCGGCGTTCATCGAGCTCATCAACCGCCGGGCCACCGAGGCCGGGGTCCAGGGCAAGCGGCGCGAGGAGAAGCGCGAGATCGCGGTCGACAACTTCGTCAAGTCGCCCGTCGAGTTCGAGCTCACCGGCAGCTACTACCAGCTGACCCAGTTCTTCGCGTCGCTGCGGGTGCGGCCGGTGGTCGCCGCCGACGGGGCCAACCAGGTCATCAAGGACCGGATCGTCACCGTCGAGGACCTGTCGGTGTTCGATCCGCGCGTCGTCAACAACAGCCTGGTGCTGACCGCCAAGTTCACCGCGTCGACCTTCCGCGGCGTGGCGCCCGCCGCGCCGGCCGCCGCGGCCGCCCCAGCGCCGGGCGCGGCCGCCCCGACGCCGGCCACGCCGACGCCGGCGGCTCCGGCCAAGCCCGCGTCGTCGACCGAGCCCGCCACCGCGCCGGCCCCGCTGACGCCGGCCCGGGCCAAGGCCGCGGTCGAGGACTCCAACGCCGCCGCCGAGGCCCGCGCCCAGGCCGCGGCCACCGCCGACGATGCCAAGCCGACGCCCGGCGTCGACCGCGTGAAGGGAGGCCTGTGATGCGCGCCCTGGCCTGGATCACCCTGGGCGCCCTGGTCGCGAGCGGGTGCGGCGACGACGACCCGCCGCCGCCGCCGCGGGCCAAGGCGGCGACGCCCGCCGCCGCCGCCGCCGCCGCGGCCGCCCGCGGCGGCCCGACCCCGGGCACGATGACGGCGTACGCCAAGATCGAAGACGCGCCCGACCTCAAGCCGGGGGAGGCCAAGACCATCCGCCGGCGATTCACGCCCCAGGACTTCGTGCCGGATCCGACCGGCGTGTCGAACCGCGATCCCTTCCGCAGCTTCGTGGTGGCGCAGGTCAGCATCAACGCCTCGCCCACGGGGGAGGCCACCGCGGCCCGGGCCGAGAAGTGCGCCAACAAGAAGATCGCGGCGGCCGGCTACGCCACCCGCGAGCTGCGCCTGATCGGCATCATCAGCCGCGGCACCCGCCGGGTGGCCACCTTCGCCGACACCGCCGGCGTCGGCTGGGTCATCGGCAAGGACGACTGCATCGGCTCCGAGCACGCGCGGGTCGACCAGATCGGCGACAGCTACGTGAACCTGGTCTACCCGACCACGCCGAGCGCGGCCGATCCCAACCCCAAGGCCGAGCAGCGCCAGTTCCGGTTGCGCGAGCGCGAGCTCATCGACGAGATGACGCTCGATCAAGATCAACCCGACATCCGCACGCGGCCTCGGCCGACGATCGTCGAACCTCCGCCGCAAGGAGCCGGAACCCCGGGCGGCAGCCAGTAGCCTCGAAAAAAAATTGGGATCCTCGCCTCGGCGGGGCGAACATTTTATCAGCCACGTCTGCCGGCGGTCGTCCCGACCGTCGGTGTCTCGGGAGGCATCACGCCCGAGGTCTGTCTCGTGTCCGTACCGCGGGGGCCGTCCCCGAGGAGTCGTCATGCTCGATCGCACCCTTCGCACCTGGATCATCGCCGCGGCTGGGCTCGTCCTCCTCGGACGCGCCGCGCCAGCCGCCGCCGGCCCCGCCAACCGGATCGGCGCCGTCGCGGTGGACTCCGAGCAGGCCACGACCACGATCCGGCTCCGCGGCACCGACACGCCGACGTTCACCGTCTACAAGCTCGAGCGCCCGAGCCGGGTGGTGGTCGACGTGGCCGGGGCCACCCTGGCCGAGGCGGTCCGCGGCGACGAGCCGGCGGTGACCTACACGGTCGGCGCGTGGGCAGTGAGCCAGGTCGCGGCCATGGCCCTCGAGGACGGCTCGGCCTCGGTCCGGGTGGTCGCCACCCTGGCGCGCCCCGGCCGCTACGACGTCAAGGCGGTCGGCAAGGACGTGGTGATCACCATCGCCGCCCGCG
>JAWKQV010000016.1:0-197951 GCA_041389965.1 Kofleriaceae bacterium
TCCAGGTGTGCCCGCGGACGGGCCTCGATCACCGCCACCATGGCGGCTCGGTTCGCCGACCCCACCGTGGGGACGGCATGCATGAGCGATCACCCCGCGACGCGCACCTCGACGGTGGCGGCCACGAAGCCGTGCAGGTCAGAGCCGGCGCGCAGGTCATCGGTGCCGACGGCCAACCCGACGCGCCACCGGCCAGAGGCATCTACCACCAACTGGGTCCACAGCGGCACGGCCATGCCGGCAAAAAACGCCGCGTCCGCTGCGCCATGCGATCCCACCCCCAGCTCGACGCCGACACACCGGGCCAGCGGGGCGCCCACGGCGACGTCGATCGTCGCGCGCTCACGGTTGCCATCGGCGCGTCCGAGCAAGCCCAGCGCCAGGCGGGGCGCCGCCTGAGCCCAGGCCCGCCCGGCCTGCCACCGCGCCACGACGCCGACGACCACCGAGGCCGCGGCCGGCGACCACGCCGCCACGTCGGTCTGCAGCTCGCCGGCGACCACGGTGTCGCCCGCGACCAGCGGAAAGCGCGCCGACAGGCCGACGCCGCGGTGCCGGGTCTGGGCGGCGTCACACCGCGCCAGGCACAGGCCGCGGGCGGCGCCGACCGTGCCGGCGCTGCGGTAGCCGTGGTGGAGCCCGAGAGTCAGACGTTCGCCGAGGCCGTACCAGACATCGGGCGACAGGTTGGTGCGGCCGTCATCGAGGCTGGCCTCCAGCGCCAGCGCCGCGCGCAGCTCGCCGGCGGCCAGCACCGTCGGTGCGCCGATCGGCCCGACGTCGGCCGTCGCCACGGCGGGGCCAGCCGTGGTGATCGACAGCCCACCGGCCAACGCGAGCACCGTGCAGATGTGAGCGGAACGCGAAGTCATGCGTGCGAGCGCGGGAACTGCCCAGCCCTTGTACGCGGCAGTGTGTCAATCGATGTAACGCGGGGCCAACTTTTCGGCTGCGCCTGGGGTACCCGCTTCCACCGCGCAACCGGCTGCGCACCGCGGCGGCGGCGCGCACGCCGCTACGCACTCGTCATTCGAAGTCGCTCTGGGCCACCTCGTCCTCGAGGCGGCGCAGATTTCGCGCCTGCTCGTCGAGGGCCTCGCGCAGGCGGCGCTGGGCCAGCTCCTCGCGCAGCGTGGCCGCGCGATCGCGGGAGGCCCGGCCCAACGCCGACAGGGCCAGGATGCGAGCGGTCGAGCACACCACGTCGGCCGCCGCCTCGAGCACCAGCATCTCCTCGTCGGCATCGCGCAGCGCGCGCTGGGCGGCGCGGGCCAGCCGCTCGAACACGCGGTCGGCGTCGTCGAGGATGGCCTGCTCGGTGTCGCCCCAGGCCAGGCGCCGCGACACCGCGTCGTGCAGGGTGAGATCCAGGCCCAGCGCGGTGTCGAGCCCGGCCGACAGCGTGCGCACGATGGCCTCGAAGATGGCCTCGCCCGGGGCGTCCTCGCGCCCGCCGGCCACCACGTCGAGGACCTCGTCGCGCAAGACCGCGACCCGCTCGCCCAGCTCGGTCATCGCAGGGTCTCCTTGCTGGGCCGGCGCCGCGGCACCGGCGGCGGCTCGGCGCGCTTGCGGTCGAGGCCGAGGTCGAAGCGCATCCCCGCCGGCAGATCGTCGTCGATGATGGTGGCGAACTTGCGCTCGAGCGAGGCCACCTTGCGCTCGTTCTTGGTGACCTGGGCGCGCAGCGCGGCGGTCGCCGCGGCGGCCTCGCGCAGCTGCTCGGCGGTCGGCGCCACCGACTCGACCACCAGCGCGGCGATGGTGCTCGACAGCCGCTGGTAGGCCCCGGCCGCGCGCCGCAGCGCGGCCAGCTTGCCGCCGACCCCGCCCGGCACCGCGCGCACCGCGTCGACGTGGGCGGCCCGAGCCGCGTCGAGGGCATCGTACAGCGGCGTCACCCCGGCCTCGTCGAGGGCCCGCACGTCGAACAGCTCGCGCGCTGCCACCGTGGCGTCGGCGTCGGTGGCCGCGGTCGCGACCCGGTGGGCGTGCTCGATGGCGCGCATGAACAGCTCGCGATCGTTGGTGGCGGCCGGCCGCCCCAGGGCCCGGCGGCGGGCCCCGTCGAGGACGTGCTGGACCTCGGGCCCCGGCGCGTCGGTCGGCTGGGCCGCGCGCATGAACGGCACGGTCGGCTGGTCGGTGAACCGCGACGTGATCTCGGCGTCGCGCTTGGCCCGCTCGGCGGCGTGGCGCACCAGCTCGGCTTCGACGGTGCGCAGCTGTTGCGCCAGCACGCCGCCCACCGCGGTCTCGGCGGTGACCATGGCCCGCGCCAGCGCCGCCTCGATCAGCCCGGCCAGGCCGACGTCCTCGCCGCGCAGCTCGGCCACCACCGCGTCGGCCGCGCGGCCCAGCCCGTCGAGCAGCTCGCGCAGCGGCGCCCACGCGCCGCCCTGACCCAGCCAGCCGACGGCCAGGTTCTCGGCGAAGGTCCACACGTTGACCGAGGCCGACTTCTCGAGGTCGTGGTAGATCGCGTCGGCGAAGTTGCCGGCGACCAGGGCGATGGCGTCGTCGGGCGGGAGCACCGCGCACAGCGGCGAGCGGTGGATGCCGTGGGCTCGGGCCGCGTGCAGCACCCGATCGCGCCGGGCCCACCAGGCGCCGGCGCCGCTGGTCCGCAGGATGGCGGTGGCGCGCGGCATGGCCTGGGTGCCGGCGTCGATGACGATCGCGGTGACGTTGTCCCCGCCGCCGCCGCGCAGGGCGGCGTCGATCAGATCGCGCACCACGTCGGCCGCCTGATCGGGCGCCCCCATCAGCTGGTGCAGGGCCTGGCTCGCGGCGTAGCCGTACAGCCCGTCCGAGCACAACAACAACCGATCGCCGGCCTGGAGCTCGACCTCGTTCAGATCGACCGCCGCGGTGGCCTTGGCGCCCAGGTTGCGCGACAGCACGTTCTTGTAGGCGTGGCGATCGGCCTCGTCGGCGGCGATGGCGCCACGCGCGACCAGCTCGGCGACGATGGTGTGGTCGTTGGTCAGCCGGTGCAACCGGCCGTCGCGCAGGAGGTAGGCCCGGCTGTCGCCGACGTGGGCGATGGTGGCGCGGCGCCCGTCGATCAGGCACGCGACGACCGTGGTGCCCATGCCGCGACGGTCGCGCCGACGCTGGGCCTCGCCGTGGACCGCCGCCGACGCGGCGTTGATGGCGGCGTCGAGCAGCTGGCGCGGCGCCAGGGTCGATCGCCGAGCCCGGACGTACTCGTGGACCACGTCGCGGGCCTTGGTGGCGGCGATGTCGCCGGCGCTGGCCCCGCCCATGCCATCGAGGACCGCGTACAGGCCCCACTTGGGATCGACGATGAGCGCGTCCTCGTTGGTGTCGCGCACCGCGCCGACGTGGCTGTCGCCGTAGCCCTGGACCACCAGGTTGCTCATCGCCGGGCTCCGGTGCCGCCGCCGCCGGCCAGCTGGGCCTGGCGCCGGCCGATCTCGTCCGCGATGGTGTCGTTGATGATGCGCGCGGTCAGCCGGGCGGCGTGGGTGATGGCCAGCGCCGCGGTCGGATCGTCGGGGTGCTTGGCCCGGGCCTCGGCCGCGGCCACGTCGAGGATGGCCACCAGCAGGCGCTGGGCGTGATCAGGCCCCACCCCTTCGGTCGCCCGCACCGCGACGAACGAATGGACGAACCCGCGGTGCAGGTCGTGGTCGCCGGTCGCCAACAGCGTCGCCACCGCGTGCAGCACCCCGTCGAACAGGACCCGGGCCTCCTCGGGCGTGGTGCGGGCGATGGCGTGATCCAGGCTGCCGCGGAGCTCGACCAGGCGGGCGCCGATGGCGGGGCGGAGCGCCTCGAACGCGGCGACGTAGCTGGGCACACCGGACATCTGCGCGGATGGTAGCAAGACCTGGGCGGCTGCTAGAAGACCGCCGGCGCGCCGATCGTCGGCCCCCCGCGGCCGTGGTCTGCGGTAAGGTCGGGGCCCGTGGACGCCGGCAAGGGAGGGAAGATCCTGGTCATCGACGACGAGCCGATGGTGCGGTCGGCGGTCGGCCGGGTGCTGTCCGACGAGGGGTACACGGTCGCGTTCGCGGGCGACGGCGCCGCCGCCCTCGAGCTGTTGGTCGACGCGCCGCCCGACGTCATCTTGCTCGACCTCATGATGCCGGGGATGAACGGCCGCCAGTTCCTCCACGCGCTGCGGGTCGACCTGCAGTCGACGGTGCCGGTGGTGGTCATGACCGCGGTCCACGGCCTGGGCCAGCGCGCGATCTCGCTGGGCGCCACCGACGTGGTCGAGAAGCCGTTCGACGTCGAGGAGCTGCTCAACAAGGTGGCGCTGGCGGTGTTCCGGGGCCGCCAGGAAGCGACCGGCGAGATCGCGCTCGGCGCGCCGCCGCTGGCCGGCGCCCCCGACGATCGCGCCGTGGTGGTGGTGGTGGTCGACGATCACCTGCCCACGCTGCGGCGCCTCGACGAGCGGCTGAGCCGGCTGGGTTTCTCGGTGATCGCCCACCCGCGGATGCCCGACGATCCCCGGCGCCTGTGGCGGGCCCTGGCGCCCGCGGTCATCGTGGTGGCGTCGACCGCGCTGACGACGGCGCCGGCGGCGCTGGCGGCGCTGGTCCGGGGCACGCCGGCCCTGGCCCCGGTGCCGCTGGTGCTGCGGGCGCGGACCGAGGTGGCCAACCTCGACGCCGACGCTGGGGTGCTGGTGATGCACCAACCGACCGACGACGCCTTGGTGCGGGTGATCGAGCTGGTGTGCGCGCAGCCGCTCGGGCCGCCGCGCCCGGAGGCCGACGCCGTCAACCCGGCGTGGCCGACCATGGTAGAACCCGAGCATGGTGGCCGTGCTCCAGCCAAACCCGGGTGACTGTTTCGCGGCGCGTCGGCGCGCCCTGATGGACGCGGTCGGCCCGGCCGCCGTCGTCGTCGTGCGCTCGCTGCCCGAGCGGGTCCGCAACGGCGACGCCGCGTATCGCTTCCGCCAGCACTCCGACGTGCTGTACCTGACCGGCTTCGCCGAACCCGAGGTCACCGTGGTGCTGCGCCCGGGCGCCGCGACGGAACGCTTCGTGATGTTCGTGCGGCCGCGCGACCCCGAGCGCGAGATCTGGGACGGCCGCCGGGCCGGCCTCGAGGGCGCCCGCGCCCAGTACGGGGCCGACGTCGCCTACCCCGCCGCCGAGCTGGCCACCCGCCTGCCCGAGCTGATCGCCAACGTCGACGAGCTGCACTACGCGGTCGGCCTCGACGAGGACGCCGACGCGCTGGTGATGCGCACCGTGGCCCGCCTGCGCAAGACCGAGAAGCGCGGCCAGCGCCCGCCGCGGGCCATCGTCGATCCGCGCGCCGCCCTGCACGAGCTGCGGCTGCACAAGGACGAGACCGAGCTGCATCACCTGCGCCGGGCCGCGGCCATCACCGCCGACGCCCACCGCGCGGCGATGGCCCAGGGCCGCCCCGGCACCTTCGAGTACGAACTCGAGGCCACCGTCGACTACGGCTTCCGCAGCCGCGGCGGCAGCGGCCCGGGCTACACCACCATCGTCGGTGCCGGCGAGAACGCCACGATCCTCCACTACGTCGAGAACGAGTGCGCGATCGCCGACGGCGACCTGGTGCTCATCGACGCGGGCTGCGAGTACCGCGGCTACACCGCTGACGTCACGCGCACCTGGCCGGCCAGCGGTCGCTTCACCGAGCCGCAGCGCCGCATCTACCAGCTGGTCCTCGACGTCCAGCAGGCGGTCATCGCCCAGGTCGCGCCCGGGGTCACGCTCGACGCCCTGCACCAGGTGGCGGTGCGCGGGCTGACCGCGGGGATGATCGAGCTGGGCCTGCTGGCCGGCACCGTCGACGAGCGCGTGGCCGATGGCAGCTACAAGCGGTTCTACATGCACCTGACGTCGCACTGGCTGGGCCTGGACGTCCACGACGCCGGGGCCTACACCGTCGCCGGCGGGCAGGCGCGACCGCTGGCGCCCGGCATGGTCATCACCGTCGAGCCCGGCCTGTACGTGGGGGTCGACGCCGACGCGCCGCCCGAGTACCGGGGCATCGGCGTGCGGATCGAAGACGACATCTTGGTGACCACCGACGGTCACGAGAACCTGACCGCGGCGTGCCCGAAGGACGTCGAAGCGATCGAGGCCGCCTGCACGGCCACGCCGCCAAGCTCCTGAACGCCGCCCCGGTGTCAGCGGCGCCCCCCCGCCCGGGGCGCGGTGTCGGTTCGCTGCCTCCCAGTGTTCGCGGGGTTGTCACCGGCCCACGTGCTTTCAGCATGTTGGAGAAGGTCCTGGGACGGAACGGGCCTTGCTTTGGTGACCTGACTGTCTCCGAGACGTCACGCAACCAGCCGATCCGACAACAAAACTGTTGGAAATCGGTCACGCTGGCGCCTCGGGTGACAGGTTCTCACCGCCCCCTGAGTCCAATCCACCATGACCCTACCGATCCTGTTTACGCCCGGCCCGGTCCGCATCCCATCGGTGGTTGCGGAGGCCCTGGCGCAGCCGCCGTGCAACTACCACCGGCAGGCGGGCTTCCGCGAGATGTTCGCCGAGATCCAGACCTCACTTGGCGAGCTGCTCGGCCTGCGGCAGCCCGACGCGTACTTCGCCACCATGCTCACCACCACCGGCACGGGCGCGGTCGAGGGCTGCATGCAGGCGCTGGCCGCCACCGGGCCCGGCCTGATCCTGAACAACGGGTTCTTCGGTGCCCGCTGGGTCGACCAGGCGGTGCAGAACGGCCTGGCCCACCACGCGCTCACCGCTCCGACCGATCAACCGCTGGATCCCGCGGCGGTGGCGGCCTACCTCGACGCCCACCCCGACATCACGTGGTGCTTCTACGTCTCGCACGAGACCCGGATGGGTCTGGTCAACCCGATGGTCGAGCTGGGGCGGGTGTGCAAAGCCCGCGGCGTGCTGGTCGGGGCCGACATCATCTCCAGCGCGTTCGCGTATCCGATCGACATCGAGGCCGCCGAGATCGATCTCGCGGTGACCTCGTCGGCGAAGGCGGTGCAGGCGGTGGCCGGGCTCGGCATCGTGCTGGTGCGGCTGGCCACCCTGCCGGCGCTCAAGGCCGCCACCAGCCAGCGCAGCTACTACCTCGACATCGTCGCCGAGACCGAGCGGCAGCGGGCCGAGCATCAGCCGCGGTTCGCGCAGCCGGTGCCGCTGTACGCCGCGCTCCACGCCGCGTGCCGTCACCTCAAGGCGATCGGCGTGGCCAACCACATGGCGCGCATCCAGCGGCAGATGGACACCATCGCGCAGCACCTGGCGCAGCACGGCTGCGTGCCGCTGTTGCCGCGCGAACGGCTGTCGTGGATCGCCGTGAACTTCACGCTGCCGGTCGGCATGAAGTACTCGGAGTTCGCGCCCAAGATGCAGGCCGAGGGCTACTTTCTCCTGTACGGCGTGCCCGGCAACGAGACCCACTTCCAGGTCTCCACCATCGGTGATCTGACCGACGCCGACGTGGCCGGCCTGCTGCGTGCCTTTGACCGCGTGTTCCCCTCGATCGCGCGAGCGCGGCCGGCCGGCGAGGCCGCCCACGCTCACGGAGGTGCCGCATGATCTCCCAGCTCGGACCGCACACCGGCAAACACATCGTCTTCGGCTTCGATCACCATGGCCTGCCCGAGGTCGACGCCTACGTCGCGTCGCTGTCGCGCTTCGGGCTGGTGCTGTCGGCGGTGCACAGCGAGCAGCCGCACTACCTCAGCTCGACCCAGCGCGTGTGCGAGCGCGTGCGCGGGCGCACCGACGCGGTCGGCGTGCTGGTGTGCTCGACCGGCATGGGCGTGTCGATCGCCGCCAACAAGTTCAGCGGCATCTACGCCGCGCGCTGCCTGTCGGTCGACGACGCCGCCATGTCACGCCAGGTCAACAACTGCAACGTGCTGTGCCTGGCGCTCAAGACCGGCCTCGCCACCAACGCCGCGATCATCGAGGCGTTCATGACCACGGCGTACGAAGGGCGCAAGCTCGAGCAGCTGGCCCGGATCACTTTGCTCGAGCACGACCTGGTACCGATGGAGCCGGCCCGCCCGCGCGCGCTCAAGTCAGTGTAGCCTGCGCGGCCATGGCTAGTACCACCGCCGGTCCCCCTGGGCGCCCGGCTCGGCCGGATCGCATGTTCGGCATCAAGGACCTGTTCACCACCATCAACGCGATGGGCGGGGTGATCGCGATCTGCCTGTGCATCGACGGCCGCCCGTTCTGGGCCGGGGTGTCGATGCTGGTCGGCTACCTCGCGGGCGACACCGTCGACGGCTGGATCGCGCGCAAGCTGGGCACCTCGAACCAGTTCGGCGCCGAGTACGACACCATCGCCGACCACCTGTCGCACTGCATCGCGCCGGGCGCGATCGTGTACACGGTGTACCGCCACGCGGACCTCGGCCTGGTCGACTGGTTCCAGCACGGCCTGGCCATCGCGCTGGGCGGGGCGATCATGGTCACCGCGTCGATCCGCCACGCCCGCAACATCGTCCGCCCCATCGAGGTCAAGGGCATCTGGGTCGGCCTGCCGCGGACGGTGTTGGGCTTCATCGCGGTGGCCTACGTCGACGCCGCCCTGGCCCCACGGCTGCCCGGCGGACTGTGGGCCGGCGTGGTGCTGATCCCGGTGGTGTGTGCGGCGGCGCTGACCTACTGGCCGTTCCCCAACCACCGGATGGCGCGCAGCCACTTCGCCCACGTCCGGTTCTTCATCGCGCTGTTCTTCGTCACGACCATCGGCGTGCTGGCGTGGCGGCCGGCCTACGTGTTCGACGTGCTGTTCTTCTGGATGTTCGGCTACTCGACCACCTCGTGGCTGTCGCTGACCCGGGCCGAGCGCGCCGCGTACTACGCCAAGGTGCGCGAGGCGCTGGCCGCCGCCTGACCCGGCGATTCTGAGCGTCTGCTCACGTGCGCCTCATGCGCGGCGCTCGCCAGGTCGGGCACCGTGCCCGGCATGCGTGTTCGTGTCTTCGCGCTCGTGCTGCTCGCTACCGGGACCGGCACCGCCGGTGCCGACGACGGTGGCCACGCCACCGTCACTTTCATGGCCACGATGGACCGGGCCGGCGCCTGCCCGGCCGCCGCTGCCACCACCGCCGCCGCCCGCGCCTGGCGGGGCGAGCTCGGCGACGCGCCGCGGCTGCCGGTCGCGCCGCGGCTCACCGTCGCTGGCGGCCGGGCCAGCGGCTTCGCCTGGCAGACCGAGCTGACCGCCGGCTGGATCCCGGGCCGGACCGCAGCCCACCAGCGCGCCGCCGAGGCCGAGGCCGACGCGGTGGGCGCCGACGGCGTCGCCCGGCGCCGCCGCTGCCAGCTCGATGCGTCGACCGCGTGGCTGGCGGTGGTGGTGGTCGACGAGCAGCTGACCCTGGCCGACCGCGAGCGAGCCGAGGCCGCCGAGCTGGTCGAGCTGGCGCGGCGCGGGCTGGCCGCCGCGGTGGCCACCCGGGCCGAGGTCGCGGCGGCGACGGCGTACCAGCAAGAGGTCGAGCTGCGGCACCTCGAGCTCGAGGGCGCGCTGCTCGACGCCGAGCTGATGCTGGGCGAGGCGCTCGGTGTCGGCGCCGCGCTGTTCGCGGGCGGCCCGTGGCCGACCGTGGCCGACGTGGGCTCGATCGACGACCCGACGATCGCTGCTCGCCGTAGCCAGGCCGCCGCCGCGCTCGCGCGGGCCACCGCCGCGCGCCGCGCCGGCCGGCCCCAGGTCGACCTGGGCGTGCGGGTCGAGGGCGACGCCGCCGGCACCACCGTCTTGGGCCTGGCTGGCATCGGCCTGGCCGCCGGTGACCGCGGGGCGCTCGACGCCGCCGCCGCGCGGGCCGCGGCGCGGTTGGCCGAGGCTGACGTCGACGCGCTGGCGGCCGCCCTGGCGCGCGATGACATCCGCACCCACCACGAGATCGAACACGCCGACGAGCGGGTGGCGGTGCAGGCGGCGCGGGTGGCCGCGCTGCGCGAGCAGGTGGCCGCCCTGACCGCCGGACGCAGCGCCGGCGAGTCGCTGGTGACCGAGCTGGTGGTGGCGCGGCGAGCGCTGACCGGTGCCGAGATCGACCAGGTCGCCGCCCGGGGCGAAGCGGCCCGCGCCCGGATCGAGCGCGCGGTGCGCGCCGGCTGGGAGGGCCAGTGATGGGCGCGGTGCGGTGGGCCATCCTCGGCGGCGCGCTGGCGCTGGGCGCCTGCGGCAAAGACGCGGCGCCGCCACCACCGCCAGCCCCGGCCGCGCCGCCGGCGGCCCTGCCCACCCCGGCCGCACCGATCACGCCGGCGCCGGTGACCCGGGCCACGCCGCGCGAGGCCATCGCCGAGCTGGTGGCCGACGCCGAGGACGCGCTGGCGGTGAGCGCCCCCGGCGTCGCACGCATCGAGCGGGTGCTGGTCAGGCCCGGCGATCGCGTCGAGGCCGGCGCGCCGCTGGTGACGCTGCTCATCCCCGAGGCCACCACTGCGGCGGCCCGCGCCACGGCGGCCCGCGACCGCCTGGCGGTGGTCGAGCAGCGCCGGGCCGCGGTCGCCGAGCTGGTCGCGACCGGCCTGGCCCGGGCCGCCGACGTGGCGGAGCTCGACGCGCGGCGCGCCGAGATCCGCGGAGAGCTGACCCTCGCGGTCGCCGAGCTGCGCGCGCTGGGCCTGGGCGATGGCGGCGGCGGGCGCGCCACCCTCCGGGCGGCCCGGCCCGGCGTGGTGATGACCGTGGCGGCCACCGTCGGCGCAGTCCACGCGCCGACCGACGGCCCGCTGGTGACCTTGGCCGCCGGCACCGCGCGCCGGGTGGTGGCCCACTGGCTGGAGGTGCCCGCCGGCACCGCCACGCTGCGCCTGGCCGACGGCACGTCCCGGGCCCTGACCGTGGCCGCGGTCGCGCCCCGCCGCGACGACGGCGGCGCGGTGATGATCTGGTACGACGTCGACGGCGAACCGCTGACCGCCACCACCCGCGCGCGCGTGGTGATCGAGGCGACGCCGTGATCGCCGAGCTGGCCGCGGCGTCGGTGCGGCACCGCAAGGTGGTGATCGGCATCTGGCTGGCGCTGGTCGCCCTGGCCGCGCTCGCCGCGGCCGGGCTCGGCCTCGACGCCCTGCCCGACGTCACCGGCAACCAGGTGCAGATCCTGACCCGCGCCCCGGGCCTCACGCCCGAGGAGGTCGAGATCCGGGTGACCCGACCGATCGAGGCAGCGCTGGGCGGCATGCCCGGCCTCGAGCTGACCCGTAGCACCTCGCGCTACGGCTTGTCGGCGGTCACCGCGACGTTCGACGACGACGTCGATCCGTTCCGCGCCCGTCAGCTGGTGTCGGAGAAGCTGGGCACGGTCGCCGGCGGCCTGCCGCCGGGGGTCGACGCGCCCGAGCTGGGGCCGCTCACCGGCGGCCTGGGCGAGGTCTACCACCTGGCGCTGCGGTCGCCGACGCGCTCGCCCAGCGAGCTGCTGGACCTGGCCACCTACGAGGTGGCGCCACTGCTGCGCGCGGTGCCCGGCGTGGTCGAGGTCAACACCTGGGGCGGCGCGCTGCGGCGGTTCGAGGTGCGGGCCGATCCGATCCGGCTGGCGCGCCACGGCCTGTCACTCGAGGACCTGCGCACCGCGGTCGAGCGCGGCATCGCGGTGGTCCCGGGTGACGCGGTGGCCGGCGTGACCGGCCAGCAGCTGGTGCGCGGCGACGGCAGCTTCACGTCGGCCACCGACTTGGCGGCGCTGGTGGTCGGCCGCGACGGCGACGCCGTGGTCCGGGTGATCGACGTGGCCGAGGTAGGAGAGGGCACCGTGCCGCGCATCGGCGCCGCCACCGCCGACGGTCGCGGCGAGGTGGTCTACGTGATGGCGCAGATGCTCCGCGGCGCCAACGCCCGCGACGTGACCAAGGCGCTGCGGGCCCGCCTGCCCGAGGTGCGCGCGGTGCTCCCCGCCGACGTCGAGATCATCCAGGTCTACGACCGCGCGGCCTTGGTCGACGCCACCCTGGCCACGCTGGGCAAGAACCTGCTGGAGGGCGGCACGCTGGTGATCCTGGTGTTGCTGCTGTCGCTCGGCAGCCTGCGCGCCGGGCTGCTGGTGGCGCTGGCGATCCCGGCGTCGATGTTGATCGCCGCGGCGGCGATGCGCGAGCTGGGCGTCGGCGGCAACCTGATGAGCCTGGGCGCCATCGACTTCGGCCTGCTGGTCGACGGCGCGGTGGTGATGGTCGAGCACGTGTTCCACAGCCGCCGCCACGCCACCGATCGCCCGCTGGCCGAGCACGTCGAGGCGTCGGTCCGTCAGGTGGCGCGGCCGGTGTTCGCCGCGGTGCTGGTGATCGTGCTGGTGTACGTACCGGTGCTGGCGCTGGCGGGCGTCGAGGGCAAGCTCTACCGGCCGATGGCCATCACGGTGGTCCTGGCGCTGCTCGGCGCGCTGCTGTTCGCGCTGACCCTGGTGCCGGCGGCGCTGGCGGCCGGCGTCGGCGCCAAGCTGCCCAAGCGCGAGCCGCTGGTGATCCGCTTCCTCGACGCGGTGTACCAGCGGGTGTTGCCGATCGCGACCCGGCGTTGGCCGGTGGTGGCCGGCATCGCGCTGGCCGCGCTGGTCACCGCCGGCGTGCTGTTCGCGCGGGCTGGGGCCGAGCTGACCCCGCAGCTCGACGAGGGCGACCTGGTGGTGCAGACCACGCGCGCTCCCGACGCCCGGGTCGACGAGGCCATCGCCGACGCCACCGCGATGGAGGCGGCGCTGCGGGCCGGCGTCCCCGAGATCGCGCAGATCGTGTCGCGCCTGGGCTCGCCGGCGGTGGCCACCGACACCATGGGCCTCGACCAGGCCGACGTGTTTGTCGACCTGAAGCCGCGCGGGCAGTGGCGGGCTGGCCTGACCCGCACCCAGCTCATCGAGCAAATGCAGACGATCATCGACACCGCCACGCCGGACTCGGAGCCGGCCTTCACCCAGCCGATCCAGATGCGATTCAACGAGCTGGTCGGCGGGGCGTCGACCGACGTGGCGCTGGCGGTGGTCGGCGACGATCTGGCCGCGCTGTGGCAGATGGCGCGGGCGGCCGAGGCGGCGCTGCAGGGCATCCCCGGCATCGTCGACGCACGCATCCTCGCGCCGCCCGAGGTCGGCGTGATCGACGTCCGCCCCGAGCCGGTGGCGGCGGCGACCGTGGGCCTGGGCGCGGGCGACGTGCTCGACGCGGTGGCCGCGGTGCGGCTGGGCTTGCCAGCCGGCACCACCCAGATCGGCCCGCGCGCGGTGCCGGTGGTGATCACGCTGGGCACGGTGACTCCCGACGCGGCGGGGCTGGCCGCGGCCGCGGTGCCGGTGCCGGGGCGGATGACGGTGGCGCTGGCCCAGGTGGCGACGGTGACGCCGCGCGCCACCGCCGGCCTGATCGCGCACGAGCAGGGCAAGCGCCGGCTGGTGATCGGCATGAACGTCCGCGGGCGCGACCTGGGCAGCGCGCTGGGCGACGCCCGGCGCAAGGTCGAGGCGCTGCCGCACCTGCCCGGCGTCCGGCTCGAGTGGGGCGGCCAGTACCAGGCGCTGGCGGAGGCCAAGGCCCGGCTGGCCATCGTGGTCCCGGTGGTGCTGGCGCTGATCTTGGTGGTGCTGGCCATCACCTTCGGCCACGTCCGCCCGGCGCTGATCGTGTTCGGGCACGTGCCGTTCGCGTGCGTGGGCGGCATCATCGCGCTGACCGTCCGCGGGCTGCCACTGTCGGTGGCGGCGGCGGTCGGCTTCATCGCCCTGTCGGGCATCGCGGTCATGAACGGCGTGGTGCTGATGTCCGAGATCCGCAACCGCGAGGCGGCCGGGGACGCGCCCGCGGTGGCCGCCATCGCCGCCGCGTACTCGCGGTGCCGTCCCGTCAGCATGACGGCGATGGTGGCGGCGCTGGGCTTCGTGCCGATGATGCTGGCCACCGGGGTCGGCGCCGAGGTGCAGCGACCGCTGGCCACCGTGGTGGTGGGCGGCCTGGTATCGTCGACGACGTTGACCCTCCTGGTGCTCCCCACCGTCTACCCGCTCCTGGCCGGTCGCCGGGCCCGCCGGGCGTGAGGCTGCTCGTCGTCGAGGACGAGCCGGCGATGGCCGAGCTCCTGGCCCAGGGCCTGGGCGAGGAGGGCCACCAGGTCGAGCTGGCGTCGACCGCGGCCGCGGCGGTGGCCCGGGTCGACGACGGCTGGGACGCGATCGTCCTCGACTGGGGCCTGCCCGACGGCGACGGCCTGACGCTTCTGGGCCGGTGGCGGCGCCGCGGCATCACCACGCCGGTGCTGATGCTGACCGCGCGCGGCCAGGTCGGCGAGCGGGTCAGCGGCCTTCGCACCGGCGCCGATGACTACCTGACCAAGCCGTTCGACTTCGAGGAGCTGCTGGCGCGGCTCGAGGCGCTGGGCCGCCGTGGCGGCGCGCCGGCGCCGCCCCGGGTCGGCCGGCTGACTCTCGACGAGCGCGGCCGGCGCATCGAGGCCGACGGCCGCACGATCGATCTGACGCCGCGCGAGCTCGACGTGCTGCGGATCTTGATGGAGCGCGCCGGCGACGTGGTGACCCGGGCCGAGCTGCTGCGCGAGGCGTGGGGGCCGGCGTTCGACGGGCCGCCCAACGTCGTCGACGTCTACGTCGGCTACCTGCGCGGCAAGCTGCGCGAGCTGGCCGAGCCCGCGGCGATCGAGACCGTGCGCGGTCTGGGCTACCGGCTGGAGCCGCGGTGAAGGTCCGCACCCGCCTGGTGCTGTTCGGGGCGGTGGTGCCGGTGGTGGCGCTGGCGGTGGCCGCGCTGATCGGCGGCACCGTGCTCGAGCGCCGGCTGCGCGCGGAGGTCGACGCGCACCTGCTGGCCCAGGCCGCGGTCGAGAGCGTCGGCCTGTTCGACGCACCCGACGAGGAGGTCCACCTCCACGCCCACGTGTCGCCGCTGGCGACCGACCTCCACGACGTCATCCCCGACGGCGCGGTGTACCTGCCGACCGGCGCCCGGGTGATGGCCACCCGCGACGACGCCGCGGTGCCGGCCACGCTGGCGTGGGACCGCCCGATCGACGCGGTGACGGTACAGACCGCCGATCGCGGCGCCGGTGCGATGCGCGAGCTGATCGTCGCGGTCGAGGCGCCGTCGGGCAAGCGCTACACGTTGTACCTGGCGGTGCCGATGGCCCGGGTGGCGCTGCCCATGCGCTCGTACTGGCGGGCCGTGGCGATCGGCACCGGCGGCGTGACCCTGGTGCTGTTGGCGGTGCAGGTGCTGGTCGCGGCGCGCCTGGCCGGTCGGATCCGCCGCCTGCGGGCCTACCTGCCGCGGCTGCGCGACGGCCAGTCCGAGCCGGCGCCGCCGCCCGACGCCGCCGGCGACGAGCTGGCCGAGCTGCGCGACGGTCTGTACCACGCGGCGCGCACGCTGGAGGAGCGCCGCGCCCTCGACGCCCGCTGGGTGGCTGGCGCGGCCCACGACCTGCGCACGCCGCTCGGCGTGATCAGGACCACCGTCGACCTGGCGCTGCGCAAGCCGCGCGGGCTCGACGAGCTCCACGGCTCGTTGCGGCGGATCGGCGCCGAGGTCGAACGCCTGCGCGGGCTGACCGACGCGCTCCTGGTGGCCCGCGACGGCCCGCGCCAGCGGCTGCGGGTCGACCTGCGGGAGGTGGCCGACGCCGCCACCACCGCGCTGGCGCCCGCCGCCGAGGCCGCCGGCGTGACGCTGGTGGTCCGCGGCGGCGCGGCGCCGATCACCGGTGACGCCACCGCGCTGCGGCGGGTGTTCGACAACCTCATCCACAACGCCATCGCCCACGCGCCGATCGGCACCGAGGTCGAGATCGAGGTCGCCGCCAGCGCCAAGCGCCGACGCATCACCGTGCGCGACCGCGGCGTGGGCATCGACGAGGCCGAGCGCGAGCGGGTGTTCGTGCCGTTCGAGCGCGGGGCCGCGAGCGCCGGCGCCGGCCTGGGCCTGGCCATCGTCCGCCAGATCGCGAGCGAGCACGGCGGCGAGGCGTACGTCGACCCAGGTCCGCACCCCGGCGCCGCGCTGGTAGTCGATCTGCCGGCCTCGGCCGAGGCGTAGCGGCGGCGCCACGGCCACGCTAGGGTCGGCCATGACGATCCCCGCTGCCTGGCCTTCGGCCGTCCGGCGCTACTGGTTCGCCGAGCTGACGCCGGCCCAGTGGTTTCGCGCGTCGGCCGAGGTGGATCGCGACGTCCGCGCCCGCTTCGGCCACCTCCCGGCCGCGGTGACGGCCGCCCCGCCGCCGGCCGCCACCACCGACGGCCTGGTCGCGCTGGCCACCGTGCTGGTGCTCGATCAGTTCCCGCGCCACATCTGGCGCGGCCACGCCGAGGCCTTCGCCTACGACGCGGCGGCGCTCGCCGTCGCCACCACCGCCGTCGACGTCGGCCTGGACGCGACGCTCACGCCGGCCGAGCGGAGCTTCCTGTACCTGCCGTTCATGCACGCCGAGGCGGTGTCCGCGCAGGCCCGCTCGCTGGCGCTGGTGACCGCGCTGGGCGGTGACGGCGTCGCGTTCGCGCAGGAACACCACGACGTGATCGCCCGCTTCGGGCGCTTTCCGCATCGCAACGCGGTGCTGGGCCGGACCAGCACCGCAGAGGAGGTGGACTTCCTCGCCCACGCCGCGCGCTACGGCCAGTAGCGCGCTACCGGTTCGGCACGCCGCGGGTGTCCGGCGTGGTGGTCATGAACGGGCCGGTGGCGTCGGGCACGCGCGCCCACGAGCTGCCCGCCGGCGCGTCGCCGGCGTTCCAGTCGACGCCGTCGCACTTGGTGGTCGAGCCCACCGGGTACAGCCACAGCGCGTCGCCGCTGCCGAGCTGGAAGCCGTTGGCGGCGTCGGTGACCTCCTGCACGTGGCGACCGCCCGGGGCCAGCACCGTCGGCGGCAGGACGAAGATCGCGGCTGGATCGTCGGCCTCGTCGATGAAGCCGTACCCAGCCAGATCGACCGGGCCGGTCCCGACGTTGACCAGCTCGAACCAGTCGGCCGGCGCGCCGGCCGGGGCCACCTCGTTGACGACCAGCGGGCAGGGACCACCCGCCGCGTCGGCGCCACCGGCGTCGACCGCGGCGTCGACCGCGGCGTCGGCCAGTGGCGAGGCGTCGGGACCGTCGCTGGCGTCGGCGCAGGCCGTCACCACCACGCACGACAACACGATCGAACGAGCGAACATTAGTGGACTCCTGGGAGTGCGCCCTGGACGAGCACCAGGGCTTGGGTGGCATCGGTCGCCGCGGCGGCGCCGGGGATGGGCGCGCCGGTCGCGCGGGCGCGCTCGAGGGAGACCGCGACGGCGACCCGCGCGGTCGGGGCCAACGCCCACCACACCGCGCCCTGGCCGCGCCAGGTCACCACCGCGTCGGCCGGCCCGGTGATCGCCGCCCGATCGAGCCGCGTGGTGAGCCCGAGCTGGCGCCACACGGTCACATCGGCCCAGCCGGTGACCACCGTGGCCTCGGCGTCGCTCCGCTCGGCCACGCCCCACGCGCGCAGTCCGTCGACGCCGACCGCGGCCTCGGCGCGACGCCAGGTCAGCGCTCCGCCCAGGCGATGGCTGCGCACCGCGCCGGGTCCGACCGAGCCATCGCGACCGTACAGGCGGCCACCCAGCACGCCCCCGCCGAGCGCGACCGGCACCTGGCCGACGATGACCGCGGTGGTGGTCTTGCCGCGGTTGCGCTCGCGCTGGGTCAGGCCTTCGCCGTTTGCGACCATGAGGTGCACCGCCAGGTCGTCACCCAGCGCGACCTGGCCGGTGATGCCGAGATCCGACGGCGCGATGAGGCCCAGCGCCTCGGCCTGGGTCGGCCCCAGCGTGCGCATCGGATAGTCCGGCGCCGTCGCCACCCACGGATCGGCCACCAGCCCCAGGTCGAACCCGCCCGCGATCCGGCCGCGCCGCCACCGGCCGCCCACCGCGGCGTGCTTCCACCGCGCCACCAGCGAGTTGCCGTCGACGCCGACCGCGCTGCCCGGGCCGGCGCTGCGCACCGCCTCGATCGTGACCGAGCTGCGCGCCGCCCCCAGCGCCAGGTCGACCCCGGCCTCGGCCCGGGTCAGCTCGAAGCGCGAGCCGCCGACGCCGTCGATCGACTCGACCAGGCCAGCGGCGATCAGCTCGCCGCGCGGGCGCGCGTCGATGCCGGCCGAGGTGACCGAGGTGACCGCGGTGACCGGCGGCGGCGGGTCGGCGGCGGCGGCGGTGGTCGTGGCGGCCAGCGCGAGCGCCGCGACGACCGGTCTCACGGCGTCACGCCCAGCAGCGGCCCACGCTCGGCCAGCGCCGCCGCGAACCGATCGGCGTCGGCCCGGACGCGCGCGGCGTCGTCGCGCGCGAGCGCGGTGAACTCGGCCAGGACCTCGGCCCGGCGCCCGGCCAGGCGGGGCGCGATGACCGTCAGCGCCGGCCGACCGTCGACCAGCGGGGCCCGGGCGTGGGCGTCGGCCAGCAGGCGGCCGGCGGCGGCGACCACCTCGTCGACGGCGTCGCGGTCGCCAGCCAGCTTGGCCAGCTCGACGCCGCGCTGGTAGCCGGTGCGCTCCTTGACGCGGAACGAGCGGGGGCCGACCTCGGCCGCGGCCAGGAACAGCTCGCCGTCGGGACGCGCCGCCATGAGCCGCTGCCCACGCACGACCTGGCCGGCGTCGCTGTCGCGCGCATCGAACGGCGCCGGCGGGCGCGGACGCCCGGCCGGCGGCGTCGCCTCCTTGGCCTCGAGCAGCACGTCGTCATCCGCCGCGGCGGTCGGCCCGTCGCACAGCACGTAGTAGCGCGGGCTGGGGTAGCTGGCGACGCCGGCGCCGAGCCGGCGGCTGGCGCCCTTGACCGGCCCGGCGCTGGCCAGCGCGGTGGGCCCGGCGTCGGCCATGAGCGTGGTGACGTCGGCCAGCTCGTCGGCGGTGAGCGGCGCGGTGGTGTCGACCCAGGTGCCGTCGGGGGCGACCGGCGCCAGGTCGCCCAGCACCATCGTCCGCACGCCGGCGGGGTCGACCGCGGTGTACTCGTCGAGCCGGGCCCGGGCGTCGCCGGCCTCGCGCGACTTGGCGAGGAAGCTCGTGACCCACGGCCCGTCGGCCACCGCCGGCCCGCCGTCCGCCAGCCGGGCGATCTCGTCCACGTACGCGGCCAGCGCGCGCTCGACCAGCGCCGCCTCGACGTCGCCCAGGTCGAGCTCGTCGGACGCCACCGCCACCCCCATCGCCAACCGCCGCAGGTCCAGCCACCACGGGCCGCGGGTGGCGCCATCGAAGTCGTTGTAGTCGAGGACCAGCGCGCCGTCGGCGGCGCGGAAGCTGCCCAGGTTCTCGAGGTGGGCGTCGCCCATGGTCCACACCCACGCGCCAGGCCCGTCGGCGACGCTAGCGCTCGTGGCGGCGGCGCCGCCGTCGGTGACGTCGCGCCAGAACAGCCCCGCGGTGCCGCGGAAGAAGTCGTAGCGCCGGCTGGCCATGCGCTGGTACTTGCCGGCGACCGCGGCCGGATCGCGATCGAGCCAGCGCTGGTTGTCGGCGGTGAGCGCGCTGATGACGAACGCGGTGCGCGCATCGGCGGCCGGCAGGCTGCAGCCAGCGGCAGCCGCGGCCGCGACCAGGGCAGCGACGACGACGGGCCAGCGCGACATGGCCCGGCAGTTCACCTCGGCTCGGTGACAGGCGTGCGACCGCCCGGCGACATCGCCGCGCCAGCGCGCCCCGCCGGCGTCGCCGAGGAGTTGCCGAGCGGGCACGGCGCTGTCAGCGCCGAGTCACCGTCGGCCCCCATGGTGTCGGCAACCGCATGACCACCGCCACGCTGTCCGCTCCCTCCTCCCCCGCCTTCCCCCTCCTGGCCCGGGCGCTGGTCGCCGGCGCCGCCGTGCGCACCCAGAGCCGCCGGCTGCGCGCGCTGTGGGCGTCCGCCGCCACCGTCGCTCGGTTGCGCGGCCGCGCCCACGCCTCGCGCCACGACCGGGCCATGGCCCTGGCCCAGCTGGCCGGGGCCCTGACCGCCATCGACGGCACCACGCTCGACGTGGTCGGGGTGTCGCCGCCGCGCCCGTGCCTGCTGGTCGCGCCGCCGTGCAGCGACCGCGACATCACCGCGATCCTCGCCGCGGTGCCGGCGGCCGCGGTGGTCCCGCACCACCTGGTGCCGCCGTCGGCGGCGGCAGCGCTCGGCCTCTCCGCCGATGACGATGTCGGCGCCGCCGTGGCCCACGCGCTGGCCGCGATCCGCGCCGGCGTCTCGGTGGTGACCACCGCCGACGCGACCGCCGTGGCCGAGCTGCTCGGGCTCGCCAGCCTCACCGCGACCCCGGTGGTGGCGGTGGGCGCGCGGCGCACCGGGCCGCGCGGCATCGACGTGGTGGTGCGCGCGCCGACCGTGGCGCTGCCGGGCGAGGCGCCGGCGGCGCTCCTGGCCCGCGTGCTCGACGGGCTGGCGTTCCGGCGGCCCCGGGCCTGACCCGCGCCGGCGGCGACCGCCCCGCCGGCACGACGACCGGCGCCCCCAGCGCCCGCCCGCCGCGGTATGCTCCTGGGGTGCTGGGGCGCGCGCCGCTGACGGTCTTGCTCGTGGTGGGCGGCTGCGCGATCCTGCCGCGGCAGTTCACCGCGCCGCCGGCCGACACCCCCGCGGTGATCCTGATGACCGGCGGCCTGCCGCCGCCGATGGATCAGATCGCTCGCCACCCGTGGCTGGCGACCCGACGCGCCGGCGAGGCCGAGTGGCACATCTGGGAGGTCGGTGGCGGCGGCACGCAGGCCGATCCGTTCCACAACAGCCCCTACGTCGAGCCGATCCTGCACGGGGTGTGGACCGGGGCTGAGGCCGAGACCGCCATCGCCTGCATCGAGCGCGTGGCCCCCGGCGTCAAGGCGCACATCGAACGCCACTACTTCTTGGTGCCCGGCCCCAACAGCAACACCTTCGGCGACGAGGTGCTGCGCGCGTGCAAGCTGGCGGCGAGCCTGCCGGCCAACTCCGTCGGCAAGGACTACCGCGGACTGATCGGCGCCGGCCTCACCAGCGAGCGCACCGGCGTCCAGCTCGAGACCGCCCTGGTCGGCGTGAAGCTCGGCCTGCGCGAGGGCGTCGAGGTCCACATCCTCGGCCTCACGTTCGGCGTGGACCTGTGGCCGCCGGCGATCTTGATCCCGCTCGGCGCCGGCCGGATCGGGTTCGCCGACCGATGACCTCCCGCCGGCGCACCACCCGCGGCCTCGGCGCGACCGCGCTGCTGCTGGCCGCCACCCTGCTCGGCTGCCGCAGCCTGGCCCGTGGCGGCGACGGCTTCGCGGCCAGCCTCACCTACCAGGCCGCCGCGATCGTGCGGGCGCCCGCCGACGGCACTGCCGCCCCACCTCCGGGGCCGCGCGCCCAGGGCGAGCTCACGGTGCGCCTGGCCGCGATGGTCGGGCGCCGGGTCGGCCCGTTGGTCGGGCTGTCGCTGGCCGGCGGCGGCGGCGCGCCGCTCGGTGCGAGCTACGACGTCGCGCTGGTCCCGATCGGGATCGGCGCGCGCCTGCACCGCTCGTCGTTCGTCGGCATCGGCCTGGCGCTGGCGACCACCGGGGGCAGCTCCACCGACGACGCCATCGTCGTCGCTGGCCAGGCCTACGCCGAGTTGGCCCTGGGGCACCGCCTGCGCCTGCTCAGCTACGCGCGGCTGGGCAGCGACCAGCTGATCGCCGACGGGCTCGACCGCCGCCGGCTCGAGGTCACCGCGGCCGTCCGCCTCGGCCACAGCTTCGACCGGTTCATCCCGGCGTCCAATGGCTACTACCTGGGCGCCACCTGGCGCGGGCAGCAGGGCCAGGAGCAGTGGGGGCTGGTCATCGGCCACAGCCTCGACGCCGGGCGCTGACCCCGGCGCCGCCAGTGCTACCGTCGACGGGTGACCGAAATCGACGTCGTGCTCGACACGCCTCGCCTGGCGCTGGCGCGGTTCCGCCCCGAAGACCGCTTGGCCCACCGCGCCCTGCTCGACGCGCCGGCGCTGGCGCGCTTGCTGCCGGTGCCGCCGCCGCTCCCTGACGAGCTGGCGGCCGCGGTGTTCGACCAGATCCTTGGCCTGCCGCCGACCCAGCTGCACCTGGCCATCTGGCGCCGCGAGCGTCCGGCCCTGATCGGCAGCGTCGGCATCCACGTCGACGAGCGCGATCGCCACGGCGCGCTGTCGCTGGGCCTCGCCGACGCCGACGATCGTGGTCGGGGCCTGGGCACCGAGGCCGCGCGCGCGGTGATCGGGCACGGGTTCGGGGTCATGGCCCTGCGCAAGCTCTGGTTCAATCACCATGGCGACAACACCGCGGTACGGGTCGCGGCCGAGCGCCTCGGCTTCCGGGAGGTGGGGCGCCAGCGGGCCCACACCCAGCTCGACGGCGCGTGGGTCGACTGGGTCACCCTGGAGCTGTTCGCGGACGAGTGGCTCGCGGTCCGAGACGTCGCCCTCCGCTGAGCGCCGTCGCCCAGCGCGGCCACCTATCGACGCCTCGGTCGCCGAAAAACAAAACGGCCAGCAACCTGCGTTGCTGACCATTCCGCGTCCGTTGTCATAGGCACCAGGGACGACTGGCGGAGCGGACGGGACTCGAACCCGCGGCCTCCGGCGTGACAGGCCGGCGTTATAACCGACTTAACTACCGCTCCAAGAAAGCTAGTTGTCAAAGAGGCTCGTAGGCGGAGCAGGGTTCGAACCTGCGACCACTGCCGTGTAAAAGCAATGCTCTTCCGCTGAGCTATCCGCCCGCGTCTCGACGCGAGGTTGGAGGTTTCTAGACGAGTCGCAGCGCGGTGTCAAGACCGCGCGACACGATCGCGATCGACCTGCATTTTCTCGTCGAGGATGCGCAGGGCGTGGCCACGTGCCGGTGCGCAGCTGGCTCAGCGCCGGCGCCGCCGGGCGACGACCCCGACGACCAGCAGCAACGCCACCCCGGCGGCCCCGCCGCCACCACCGCCGACCGCGCACCCGCCGGTCACCTGCGCTGGCCCGTCGTCAGCCCCGCTGCCGCCGCCGTTGCCACCGCCGCCACCGTTCCCGCCGCCGCCACCGGGCGGCTCGCCCGCGCTGGCCGGCACCACCACCACGTCGATCTCGGCGGCCGCCTCGGCGTCGCCGTCGTCGAACGCGCGGGCCTCGATGGTGTGGGCCCCGGCCGCCAGCCCGGGGCTGGTCGCGAACGACCACGGCGGCGCGACGTCGGTGTCGACCAGCGCGCCGTCGAGGTACAGCTCGACCCGGGTGACCGCGCCGGCCGCGTCGGCGGCGTCGACCGTCACCGCGAAGCCAGGCTCGACGGTGGCCCCCGGGGCCGGCTCGACGATCGCCACCGACGGCGGCGCGTTGCGGGCGCCGATCCGCTGGGTCAGCATGGCCACCGAGTTCTGCGTCGGCTGGCCGCAGGTGCAGGTGCGCGCGGCGTACTCACCACAGCGCGCGGCCAGCGGCTGGAACTGCTTGTCGCCGCACCCCGCCAGGTAGGTCATCGGGTCGGAGCACTCGTACTCGTGGTCGAGGCCGAACGAGTGGGCGATCTCCTGGGCCGCGGTCTCGCAGATGTCGCGGTACGCGGTGCCGTACACCATCGCGAACGTGAAGACGATGGAGTTGGGGATGGTCGAGCAGTCGCTGGTAAACGGCGACACGCCGCCCACGCCCTGGCCCATGCCGACGTCCTGGGGATAGCCGGCGACCACCGACTCGATGTGCGGCACGTCGCCCGGATCGACGTCGGTGACCACCACGTTGAACGGCGCGAACTGGTCGCGCACGCAGCTCATCACCTGCTGCCAGCCGGCGGCCGACACCTGCCACGGCGCCACCTGGGCCGCGAAGCCAGGGATGGTCGAGCGGTTGGTGCGCGAGTCGTTGTTGCCGGGGCGGTAGATGCCGCCGTCCTTGTTCATGTAGATGATGGTCGGAGGTGCCGCGGCGGCCGCCGCGCTGGGCAAGCGGGCGACCCCGGCGGCGTCGGTGAGCTGGTAGGTCGAGCGCGGGGTCGGATCTCCGGCGCGGGCGCCGCCGATCACGGTGCCGCGCGGCGGGGCGGCGACCGCGGTAGTGGTCGCGACCACGACCGACGACACGACGAGACAGAGGGAAACGTTGGTGCGCATGGCTCCTCGGATGGCGGTGGACCACCCAGCCTTCATCACACCTCGTGCCAACCGCGCGCACCGCGGTTCGCCGTCGTGCAGGTCGACAGAACGTCAGGGAGATCGCCAGCTGGCACCAACGCCGCGAGCCGTGACGCCGCTGATCGGATCCGGACAGCACTACCCGACGTCGGCGCGACGCCCGCCCCCGTGAACCTGCGTTCGCCCTAGCGCACCGCGAAGGTGCCGGTGGTCGGCGTCGGGAAGAGCACCGCGCCGGTCGCCGCCAGCGGCGCACGGACGTTCACGCGGATCCGGCCGGCCGCCCCACCACCACCGCCGGTACCATCGTCGCCACCCTCGCCAGCGGTCGGCGCGGTCAGCGCCGCGCCATCGACATCGAGCCCGCCCTGGCCGCCGCCGCACACGCCGAGGATGTCGGGGCTGCCGCCCGCCGCGCGGGTGCCCGTGCGCTGCCCGACCTGGCCGGCCCGGTCGGCCCGGCCGGCCCCGCCACCACCACCGGTGGCGATCAGCGCGCCGCCGGCCATGACCTCGACCGCCGGCGCCTCGAGCAAGATCGCGCCGCCCGCGCCACCGCCACCACCACCCCAGTTGCCCGGCGCGCCGGCGCCGCCGATGCCGCCGGCATAGATCTCGCCGCCCGGGCCGACGGTGAGCGCGGTCAACGACACCAGCTGGAGGGCGCCGCCGCCGCCGCCGCCCGGAAACATGCCGCTGGTGCCGTTGCCGGCACCGCGCCCGCCACCACCACCGCCGGCCAGCGGCTCGAGCGGGGCCCCGGCGCACGACGCGATCGCGGCCGGCGCCCCCGCCGTGGTGCCCTGCCCCGGGCCACCGGCGGCCCCTGGCGTGCTCATGCCGCCGCCGGCGCCGCCGGTCTCCCAAAACGCCGCCCCGGTGCGATAGTCGCCCGGGCCACCCGGCGCGCAGCCGGTCGCCGGGCCGGCGGCGTCTCCGCCGCGGCCACCACCGACGCCGCCGCAGGCCCGGCAGAACGTGCCGGCGACGTCCTGACCGCCGCTGACGTCGATCAACCCATCGACGATCACCGCGCCCGCGCTCACCACGACCGCCGCGCCGGCGCCGCGGAACTCGAGCTCGGCGCCTGCGGCGATGGTGAGCGTGGTCGCGCTCCAGATGCCCAGCGCGACGTCGGTGCCGACCTGCGCCTGGACGCGAAACTCGATCCCATCGACGACGCCGGGGCCGGCGCCGCGGATGGTCACCGGGGTACCCGGCACGCCCCCGAGCTGAGTGCTGACGATCGAACCATCGTCGGTGTTGGCCACGAGGTAGCGCCCGGCGTCGGCGGTGATCCCCGCGGTCGCGGCGCGCGCGGCGCCGACACCGACCTGGTTCGACGGCGCGTCGTCGAGACAGTGGGGGGCCGGGGCCGGGGCGCACCCCAAGGCGCAGGTGGTGACGTGACCGTCGACGCACAGCTGGTCGCCAGCGCACCCGGGGCCACAGGCGCCGCCGTCACCACCCGCGTCGTCCACCAGCCCGGCATCATCGGCCGGGCCGGCGCCGCTCGGGGTGAACGCACACCCGGCGACCGCCAGCAACACGGCGTAACCCAACGGGCCCATCAGCACAGACGCGCGCATGGGATCGCTATAGCCCGGGCGCCCCGCCGACTCAACGCCGACGAGGCCGGGGCGCCGCCCGCGGCGTGCGCTTGGCCGCCGGCCGCCGCGGCGCGCGTTTGGCCGGCGTCGGCGCGGCCCGCGCCTCCAGCTTGTCCAGGCGCTCGCGCAGGGTCGCGGTCGCGGCCTGCAGGCCGGTCACCTCGTCACGCAACCGCGCGACCTCCTCGCTGGCGGCGGTGCCGGCATGGAGATCGCGCACCACCTCCTTGCCCCGGCGACGCAGCCGGCCATCGAGCTCGCGCGCGATCATCCGCTCGAGCGCCGGCACGGCGGCGCGGTCACCCCACCCGGCCAGCGCCTCGATGGCCGCGGCCTGGACCCGAAAGTCGCGGTCGAGCAAGAGCTCCTCGACCACTTCGCGCGCGCGCACGGCGTCGCGGTCGCGCCGGCCCTTGCACAGCGACGCCAGCGCGGCGAGCGCCGCCCGGCGCCCCTGGGTCGGCATGCCCCAGGCGGTCCCGGCCAGCAGCAGCTCGACCGCGCTGTCGTCGCGGGCCTCGGCCAGGCCGCGGTAGGCGTGCTGCCGGATCACGTCGGTGAACGACGGCCGGGTCGCCGCCTTCCGCAGCAGCGCCGGCGCCTCGGGGGCGCGCACCCGCCCCAGCGCCAGGCAGGCCTCGGCCTCGACGAAGTAGCTGGCGTCGCCGCGCTCGACCAGGTCGGCCAGCACCGCCGCCGCCTTGCGGTCGTGGCGGAAGCCGCCGAGCGCGCGGACGATGGCGCGCCGGGCTCGGGGATGGGCCTCGGTGATGGTGGCCCGCACCAGCGCGGCCCGCGCCGCGTCGCTGCGCACCGCGGCCAGCGCCGCCGCGGCCGCGCCCCGCACCGCCCAGAACCGATCGCCCTCGAGCGCGGCGACCAGCGCCGCGAGCGCGACCGGGCCACCGATCCGCCCCAGCGCCGCGGCGGCGTGGCTGCGATCGATGGCCAACGGCGCGGCGGCCAGCTGGGCCGCCCACCACCGCTGCGGCTTGTCGGTGTCGACGGTCGCCAGCAGGGTCCGCCCGGGATCGAACACCACCTGGGTCGGCTCGGTCGCCGCCGGGAAGTACCAGGCCTGCTGGCGATCGTCGATCACGATCGCGTGCTCGGTCACGGCGCCGTCGACGACCACCGCGACCTGGGCCGGCAGCCGGAAGCGCGGGGTGGCGCCCTCGATCGCCTGGAGCTGCTCGATCTTCAGCTCGACTTGGGCGGCGTCGGCGTCCCACCGCATCGCCACCTTCAGCTCAGGGTGCCCAGCGCCGTCGATGACCCACTGGCTGAAGAACCAGTCGAGCACCCGCCCGGTGGCGTCCTCGATGGCCCGCGCCAGATCGCGGGTCTCGACCGAGCCGTGGCGGTGCTTGCCCAGGTAGTGCTGGAGCGCCCGCCAGAACCCGTCGTCGCCCAGCTCCTGGCGCAGCATGTGCAGCACCCGGCCGCCCTTCTCGTACAGGTGGTGATCGAAGATGTCGATCGGCTCGTCGTAGAGCTTGGTGGCGATGGTGCGGCGGTAGCGCCCGCCGTCCTCCCCGAAGTACATCTGGGCCCACTCGTCGAGCTCCAGGTCGGCGGCGTCGCGGCCCTCGTAGTGCTCGCGCCAGATGTACTCGGCGTAGGTGGCGAAGCCCTCGTTGAGCCAGCCCTCGCCCCAGTCGCGGCAGGTCACCAGATCGCCGAACCACTGGTGGGCCAGCTCGTGGGCCACCAACGCGTCGATGTCGTAGTCGAGTTCGGCCCGCGCATCCATCAGGATGCTGTCGGTCAGCGTGGTGGCGCTGGTGTTCTCCATCCCGCCGAAGATGAAGTCGGCGGCGAACACCTGGGCGTAGCGCGGGTAGGGGTAGTCGACGCCGAAGCGCTGCGAGAACAGCTCGAGCATGGCCGGCGTCCGCGCCAGGGTGCGCTCGGCCTCGGCCTCGCGCCCGGGCGCCACGTGGTAGGTCACCGGCACGTCGCGCCACCGGTGCTCGATGGTGGCCAGCTCGCCGGCGACCAGCGTGACCAGGTACGTCGCGTGCGGCACGTCGAGCCGCCAGTGCAGGGTGCGCCGGGCCCCGACGACCTGATCGTCGATCAGCACGCCGTTGGACAGCGCCGACCACCCGGCCGGCACGGTCACGATGACCTCGCTGGTGGCCTTCTCGTTGGGGCTGTCGACGCACGGAAACCACCGGCGCGAGTCCTGGTCCTGGCCCTGGGTCCAGGCCATGGCCGGCTTGTCGGGGTAGCCCTCGTCGGGCGCGGTGAAGTACAGGCCGCGCCGCGGCTGGGCCCGGTAGGTGATCTCGACGGTCGCCGCCGCGCCGGCGACCAGCGGCCGGGCCAGGCGGACGCTCAGCGCGCGATCGTCGACGGTGAACGCGACCGGGTGGCCGTCGACGGTCACCGCCGCGATCTCCAGCTCGATGGCGTCGAACCGGAGCTCGGCCACCGCAGGGGCGATGGCCCGGGCGGTGATGGTGGCGGTGCCGGCGATGCTGCGCGCGGCCGGCTCGAGCGCGACCGCCAGCCGGTAGTGCTCGATGTCGACCGGCCGATCGGGCGCGTACTGGCGGCGGGTTCCCGGGAACGCGAAGTCGCGGCTCATCGCCGGCACGGTCGCACGGGGCGCCGTCGACGACAAGCCGGGCCAGGCCGACGCCCGCGGGGCACTCGTCTCGCTGCGTCGCCCACGCGCCGCGTCGACGACCCCCACCGCACCACGATGCCGCGTTGGGACGACGTCGCGCCATGTTCGTCATGGTCTGCGGCGCGGGCGTCGTCCTCCGATCGTGTGCACTGACGTGGTTGGTGGGCCACCGCGACCGCGCCGCTGGGTTACGCTGACGGCGATGGGTCAACGTTCGCTCCTGGTCGCCGCCTTGGCCGCGGCCGCCGCCGGTTGCGGCGGCTCCTCCGCACCGATCATCGATGGGGCCGTGGCCGACGGGCGCGCCGATGCCGCGCCGACCGACGGCGGCCTCCCCGACGGCGGCCTCCCCGACGGCGGCCTCCCCGACGCGGGCGGCTCGCTCGACGGCGGCCTCCCCGACGCGGGCGGCCCGCTCGACGGCGGCCTCCCCGACAGCGGCCTGCCGCTCACCCTGAGCGCCGCGTCGCCGACCGATGGCCTCGCCGTGGGCGGCACCACCGTCACGGTCCGCGGCACCGGGCTGACCGCCGCGACCTCGGTCACCTTCGCCGGCGTCGCCGCGGCCTGCACGTTGCAATCGCCGACGGCGATGACCTGCACCACCGGCGCCGCGATCGGCCCCCGCCGCGGCCCGATCGTCGCCACCAACGCCAGCGGTGGAGCCACGGCGCCGCAACCCTGGACCTACACCGGCGTCGCCAACGAGACCGACCTGCCGACCGAGGTGGCCTACTGCAACCTGCAGTTCCCGGCGACGATCACCGCCACTACCGGAGCAGCCACGCCGACGATCTACGGCCAGGTCTACCAGCCGGGCGTGACCGAGGCCGCGGGGGCCCCGCTCGGCGTGGTCGCCGAGCTGGGCTGGGGCCCGGCCGGCGCCGATCCAACGACCGACGTCGCGTGGCGCTTCGTCGCCACCCAGTGGAACGTCCAGGTCGGCAACAACGACGAGTTCCAGGCCTCGCTGATCGCGCCGGCCACCGGCGACTACCGGTACACCTACCGGGTCAGCCTCGACGACGGCCTGACCTTCACCTACTGCGACCTTGACGGCGCCGGGGCTAACGCCGGGCTGATCTTTTCCTCCAATCAGCTCGGGGTGTTGACCGTCGCGCCGTGACCGCGCCGCTCACGCCTCGACGTGGCCGTGGGTGATGGTTCCGTGGGTGTATAGGCCGGCGCCAGCCTCGGCGCCAGCGGGTGGCGCACCAGCTCGGACGACGGAACGTGCTGCGGGAACGCGGGGTGCGCGGCCACCGGGTCCGCGAGCGTCTTCTCCAGCACCATCGAGGTGTACGGGTCGAGCGACGCCTCGCGGGTGTTGCCGTTGAGGATGACCTCGACGCCGCGCGCGGGCGTGCCGGCGGTGTGGCCCGGCGTGCGCACGAGCGCGAAGCCGGCGCCCCAGACCGGCCACCCCGGGCCGCGCACACACCGGCCGGGACGCCGCACGCTCACGCCGCCCTTGGGGTAGGCTGCCACCCCATGCCGGTCGACGACCTGCGCTCAGGTACCTGGGTCACCTATATCGGTGGCAAGGCCAGCGGCCTGCGCCTGCGCCGCTGCCGGGTCGAGGTCACCAGCGGCCCCGACGCCGGGCTGGTGCGCGATCTCGAGGCCCCGGTCATCCGCGTCGGCGCCCGGCGCGGCAACGACGTCCAGCTGTCCGACGCCAAGGTGTCGGGGTTGCACTGCGAGATCCGCCTCGACGATCGGGGCTACCGCCTGCGCGATCTCGACTCGACCAACGGCACCTTCGTCGGCGGCATCCGCGTCAACGACGTCTACGTCCAACCCGGCGCGCAGATCACCGTCGGTTCGTCCCGCCTCAAGTTCGAGCCGCTGGGCGAGTCGGTCGAGCTCGAGCTGTCGGAGCGCGATCGCCTGGGCGGCATGCTCGGGCGCTCGGTCAAGATGCGCGAGCTGTTCGCCCGGCTGCAGAAGCTGGCGGCCACCGACACCACCGTGCTCATCACCGGCGAGACCGGGGTGGGCAAGGAGCTGGCGGCCGAGTGCCTGCACGAGCTGTCGCCGCGCGCCGGCGGGCCGTTCGTGGTGGTCGACTGCGGGTCGATCCCGCCCACGCTCATCGAGAGCGAGCTGTTCGGGCACGAGCGGGGCGCGTTCACCGGCGCCACCGCCAGCTACGCCGGCGCGTTCGAGCGCGCCCACGGCGGCACGGTGTTCCTCGACGAGCTGGGCGAGCTGCCGCTGGCGATGCAGCCCAAGCTGCTGCGGGTGCTCGAGGCCCGCGAGGTGCGCCGGGTCGGCGGCCAGAAGACCATCTCGGTCGACCTGCGCATCATCGCCGCCACCAACCGCGACCTGGGCGTCGAGGTCAACCGGGGGCGGTTCCGCGAAGACCTGTTCTACCGCCTGGCGGTGGCCCGGGTGGTGGTGCCGCCGCTGCGCGAGCGCAAAGAGGACATCCCGCTGCTCATCGAGGGCATCCTCGGCGCCACCCCGGGCGGCGAGGGTGCGTACATCGCGGCCGAGACCATCGACCTCATGATGAAGCACGACTGGCCGGGCAACGTGCGCGAGCTGCGCAACGTGATCGAGCGGGCGGTGCTCTTGGCCGAGCCGCCCGAGACCGCGGCCCAGCTGCGGCGGTCGCCGATCCCGCAGCCGCCGCCGCGCACCGATCACACGCCGTCGACCACCGCGTCGTCCCCCGACGCCACCATGACGGTGCCGGTGGACATCGCCACGCCGTTCAAGACCGCCAAAGGCAACGTGGTGGCCGAGTTCGAGCGCCGCTACATCTCCAAGCTCCTGGCCCACCACGACGGCAACATCTCGGCCGCGGCCCGGGCCGCCGGCATCGACCGCATGTCGATCCACAAGATGCTGCACCGGCTGGGCCTGACCAACCCGGCCCGCGACGACGGCCCGCCGCAGTTCGACGTCAGCGACCAGACCGAGGACTGATGGCCGGCGACGACGCTCCGCGCCCGGGCCCCGACGACGCGCCGCCGTACCGGACGCCCGAGGTGGCGCACTCGCTGACGCTGGCCCGCCTGGCCGAGCGTCACCCGTCGGCGCCGCTCATCTACCAAGCCGAGCAGGCGCTCGGTGCAGGCGCCCACGAGCGCGTCGGCACCGCGCTGGGGCGGCCGGCGCCGGCCGGGTGCCTGGTCGGGATGGCCAACGTGGCCGGCGTCGGCACGGTGCTCGCGCTGCCGTTCCACTGGGTCTCGATGCCGCGGGCCGTGGTGGTCGGGGCGGTGGTCGTCGCCGCCAACCTCAGCCACGTCGTCGCGCGCTGGCGGTGGCGCCGCCAGCTGGCCGCCGCGCTGGCGTGGGTCGACCGGTACCCGTTCCCCGTCACCGGCCTGCGCGGCTACCTGGTGGCCGCGCAGCCGATGGTCGACGTCGAGTTCAAGACCGCGCCGGTGCGCGACGAGTTCACACGCGCGGTCGCCCGCCACCTGCCCGGGGCCGAGGTGATCGCGATCGATCGCCTGACGATGCGGGTGGTGGTGCCGGCTCGCGACCGGACCGCGGACGACACCACCTCGCCGGTCGCGCTCCAGCCCGACACCTCCGACCGGGCCTGGCTACGGCGGTTCTTCGACGAGGTGCTGGCACCGCTCCACGGCGAGCTGGGGATCGTGCGGGTCGAGCTGGGCGGCACCGCGCCGGCACCGCAGGCGCGCCTCGGCGCCCCGCCGCACCCGCCGCCGACGTGACCGGCCGCGGTCAGGGCCGGGCCGGGGCGACCGCGCACGCCGTGTCCCACGGCCCGGCGCCGAGGTTGGCCTGCGCCACCAGCGCCGCGCAGGTCCGCCGCGCCTCGTCGGCAGACGCCGTCACCGGGGCCACCGCCTCGACCAGGCCGTCGCAGTACGCCCGCACCGCCTCGGGGTAGGGCCGGACGTTGGTTGGGATCGTCGCGGTCTGCAGCACCGTCGCCAGCTGGCTGCGCAGCGCGACCAGGCGCATCAGCGCCGCCACGCGGGCCGCGGGCGGGGCGCTGGCGTCGGTCGCGCCCGCGGTCTCGACGGCAGCGGCCTGCGTGAACCGGGCGTTGGTGCGCTTGAACCAGCGATCGAACTGCCGGCGGTGCGCCTCGAGCCGCGCCGGGTCGGCCGCATCGTAGTCGAGGCCCGGCATGGTCTTGGCCGTCAGCGCCGCCACCAGCGGCGCCGGATCGCCGGCCCGCGCGACCTTGATGACCCGGGTCGACGGGGTGCACGCGTGGGGCAGCGGCCGGGTCTCGGCGACCAGCCCGACGGTGCCGGGCACCGGCGTGGGTTCAGCCGCAGCGGTCGCGAACCCAGCAGTCACGACGATCGAGAGGGCGATGAGGCGCATGGCGTGACGACAGCGCCCGCCGGCCCGGGTTGCACCGATCGCCACCGGATTCGCTACAAGAGCCCGAAGGTCAGCTTGGCCACCATGGCCAGCGCCACCGCCACCGCCGCGAAGCGCACCACGCCGCTGCCGCGGGTGAGCACGACGTGGGCGCCGATCGACGCGCCGACGAACTGGCCGGCCGCCATCGGCAACGACAGCGACCACAGGATGGCCCCGTGGCCGCCGAACCACGCCACCGCCGCCAGGTTCGAGGCGAAGTTGACGACCTTGGCGTTGGCGCTGGCGTCGTCGGCGGGCTCCCCCAGGAGCCACATGTACCCGACGATGAGCAGCGTCCCGGTGCCGGGGCCGAAGAAGCCGTCGTAGGCGCCGATCACGGCGGCCAGGCCGATCGCGATCGCCAGCGGCCGGCGCGGCGTGCGGATCGCCGCCGGGCGCGGCAACAGCACCAGCGTCGCCGCCACGCACAGCAAGGCGATGATCAGCGGCCGCAGCGCCGCCGCGTCGATCTGCGACACCAGGGCGGCGCCGGTGAGCGAGCCGACGAAGCCGACCGCGAACGACGGCAGGCTGCGCCGCCACCGCAGCCGCCCGGCGCGCGCGAAGCGCAGCGTCGCCGTGCTCGAGCCGAACACCGACTGGCCCTTGTTGGTGCCCAGCGCGAGCGGGGCCGGGACCCCGGCGGTGAGCAGCGCCGGCAATGTCAGCAACCCGCCGCCGCCGGCGATGGCGTCGACGCAGCCGGCCACCAGCGCGACGCCGGTCAGGGCCAGGGTGGTGGCGAGGCCGACGTCCACCGCGGCACTCTACTGCCAGCGGCGCGGTCCGCGCTACGCTGGCGCCGATGTCCGAGCTGCCTGCGCCGTCCCCTCGCCTGGTGGCTGCCTACGACGCCGAGCGGTTCCGCGCCGACGGCCACCAGGTCGTCGACGCGCTGGCCGATCACCTGGCGGCCGCGACCTCCGGCGGGCCCGGGCCGGTGCTGCCGTGGCAGCCCCCCACCGCCGCGATCGCGGCGTGGCCTGACGACTTCACCGACGAGCCGGGCCCGGCGCTCCCAGCGACGTTGGCGGCGACCATGGCCGGCTCGATCCGCCTGCACCACCCGCGGGTGCTGGGCCACCAGGTCGCGCCGCCGGTGCCGGGCGCGGTGCTGGCCGACGCGGTGGCCGCGCTCCTCAACAACGGCATGGCGGTCTACGAGATGGGCGGCGTCGCGTCGCCGCACGAGCTGGCGGTGATCGCCTGGATGGCGCGCACGTTGGGCCTACCGGGCGGCGCCGGCGGACTGCTCACCTCGGGCGGCTCGCTGGGCAACCTCACCGCGCTGCTGGCGGCGCGCCAGGCCCGGGCCGGCCACGACGCGTGGACCGACGGCGACGCCGGACACCCGCCGCCGGCGGTGCTGGTGGCGGCGACCGCGCACTACTCGATCGATCGCGCGGTGCGCATCCTGGGCTGGGGAGCGGGCGGCGCGGTCGCGGTCGCCGTCGACGGCGACCACCGGCTCGACCCGGCCGACCTGCCGCGGGCGCTGGCGGCGGCCCGGGCCGCCGGGCGCGCACCGATCGCGGTGGTGGCCTCGGCCGGCTCGACCGCCACCGGCGCCTACGATCCGCTGCCGGCGGTGGCTGACTTCTGCGCCGCGACCGGGCTGTGGCTCCACGTCGACGGCGCCCACGGGGCCAGCGCCGCGCTGGCGCCGCGCCACGCCCACCTGGTCGACGGCATCGGCCGCGCCGACTCGGTGGTGTGGGACGCCCACAAGCTCCTGGCGATGCCGGCGCTGTGCACCGCGGTCCTGTACCGCGACGGCGAGCACGCGTACGGTGCGTTCGCTCAGGAAGCCAGCTACCTGTTCGCCCCGGAGCGCCAGTGGTGGAACCTCGGGCTGCGCACGCTCGAGTGCACCAAGCGGATGATGGGCACCATCCTCTACGCCAGCCTGCGCGCGTACGGGGTCGGCTTCTTCCGCGACTACGTCGAGCGGGTGTTCGCGTTGGGCGCGGCCCTGGCGGCACGGGTCGACGACGCCGCCGACTTCGAGCTCGCGGTGTCCCCCAGCGCCAACATCGTGTGCTTCCGCTACCGGCCGGCCGGCGCCCCGCCGCCGGGGCCCGCGCTCGACGCGCTCCAGGCCCGGGTGCGCGCCACCTGCCGCGACCGCGGCGTCTACTACTTCGTCGACACCCAGCTGGCCGGTGCCCGCTGGCTGCGCACTGCGATCATGAACCCGCTGACCACCGGCGCCGACCTCGACGGGCTGCTGGCCGCGATCCGCGCCGCCGGGTAGCCCCGGCGCTGGCCGTCACGGCGGCGGCGGCACGTCGACCCGGCGCAGCCCGGCGCTCTTGAGCCGGGCCAGCAGCCGCGGCCGGGCGCTGGACCGGGCCCCGCGGTAGTGGACGTGCGGCCCCGACGCGACCGTCGCCAGCGGCTCGCGCGGGTCCACCCCACGGGCCGCCAGCCAGCCCTCGACCCGGGCGGTCAGGGCGTCGTCGTCGGACAGCCACACCAGGGTCTTGTGCTGAGTCAGCCGCCAGGTCGAGCGCGGCGAGCGCACGTACACCCCGACGTCGACGTGGCCGCTGCTCAGGCAGTCGTCGTCGAAGTCGTCGAGGAAGCGGATGGCGCGCCGCACGTCGCGCAGGCGCGGCGTCAGCCACACCTCGCGCTCGCCGCCGGGGTCGAGGTGCTCGGCCACGGTGACCTCGATGTTGTCGACCGCGTCGAGCCGCTCGACCACGTCGAGGAACAGCTCGCGCACCGCGGCGCCGGCGACCACCGCCTCGATGGCGTGGCCGTCGTCGGTGCGCACCCGGGTCCGGCCCGGCGCCAGGGCGGCCCGGGCCCGCTCGCCCAGCGCCGCCACCACCCCGGCCGGGTACTCGAACCCGGCCAGCGCGGCCGGCCCGGCCCCGACCACCACCACGCCGCGCCCGACCGACTCCCCCAGCGGGATGTCGGCCCCCGGCGCGACCGCGACCGCCGCCGGCCACACCGCCGCCTTGCGCCCGAGCCGGGCGGTCGCCGCGACGATGGCCTCGCCCGGGTGACTGCCCTCGGCGGCGGCGATGGTGGTGGTGGTGCCGTCGGCCACCGCCACCTGGTACCAGCGACGGCTCACGACGCCGGCCGCATCCGCACCACGACCATGGTGACGTTGAAGGGCATGACGCCGCCGATGGCGGTGCCGTCGTCGACCAGCCCCGGCGCCACCGCCGACCACACGGTGTCGATGGGCGCGTCGGCCGAGGTGAACATGCCGTCGCCGGCGGTGGCCACCGTCGACAGCGCGGTGACCGCGTCGTTGGGATAGAACACGTTGCCACCCGACGGGGTCACCACCGCGCCGGCGACCGGCCGGTTGTCGCCGTCGATCACGTAGCCGACCACGAACGATCGCGCGGCGTCCTCGATGGCGAACGGATCGACCAGGCGCCCGATGGTGCGGACCCGGGTCTCGTCGCCGGCGTAGCCCCGCGCCGTCACCTCGGCCGCGCCGGTCGGCACGTCGCAGGTCAGGTACGGCAGGGCCGCGCCCAGCACCCGCGCCCGCAGGCAGCGCAGCCCGGTCACTGGCTCGGGCAGCGTGCTCTGCCAGTGGGTCACGTCGAGGATCTGCGTGGGCGCCAGCATGATGCGGTTGCCCAAGAACAGCTGCCCGGCCTGCTCGATCGGCTCGCCGTACTCGACCTCGAGCCCGACCTGGTTGGCCACCGCGCTCCAGATCCGCGGCACGGTCAGGGTCGCGTCGACGAAGCTCTCGCCGCGGCACTCGCGCGCGTCGAGCTGCGCCGGGTCGGAGCACCCCAGCTCGAGCGCCGCCACCGTGCGCTGGCCCACCGGGAAGTAGATCTCGCGGCCCAGCGCCGGCACCGGCAGCTTCGGCTGGACGTCGGCGTTGCGCTGGGGAAAGCCCAGCCCGTCGAAGTGGGCGGTCGCCGGGCAGACCTGGCCCGCGGGCAGGTCGGCCAGGGCCAGCTCGGCGGCGCTCCACACCGCCAGCTGGATCCGCACCATGGTGTCCGGAATCCGGACGCCTTCGGGGATGGCCAGGTCGCGCAGCGCGCACAGGTCGGCCCCGGCCGGCAGCGCGAAGCAGTCGGAGTAAAACACCTGGGTGTCGTCGACGGCGTCGACGATGCGCAGGCGGACCCAGGCGTCGCACGCCAGCGGCAGATCGGCGCAGGTGGTCACCCCGCAGGCCTGCTCGGGCCCCTCGCTCCACGAGATCCGCAGCGTGAAGCTGTCGGGGTTGCCGCACCCGACCCACGCCAGGGCCAGCGCCGCCACCGCCGCGCGCACACCGCGCGCCCTCACTGCACCTCGACGGACGTGCCGAGGCCGGTCGACCCCTGCCCGCGGGCGACGATCGCCACGACCACCGCCACCACGGCGGCCGCGCCCACCACGCCCATCGACACCCGGGCCCAGCGGGCCTGGTGCCACGGCGCCTCGGGGCCGGGCGGCACGCGCCGGCGTGGCTCGTCGGGTGGGACCCGCGGCCGGGCCGGCGGCAGGGGGCGCAACGGGCGCAGCACGGCGCCGAGGTCGTCGTCGACCGGGCGCGGCGGACCCAGGCCGCCGGCCTTGGTGAACAAGCGGGTGGCCAGCCCGGCGTCGGTGGCGACCACCACGATGGCGTCGGCGGCGCCGCCGATGGCGGCCAGGCTGGCCACCGCCGCGGTCAGCGCCGGGTCGCTGGCGGCCGCGCGCACCCGATCGCGAGCCCGGGCCGCCCGCAGCGGCGCCGGCGCCAGGACCGGGATCAGATCGACGTGGACGGTCTGGCCGGCGGTGGCGACCACACGCCGCCCGACCGCGACGATGTCGTCGCCCTGGGCGCTGATGACGTGGGGCCCGGGCGCCAGCTCGGCCACCGCCGGCTCGCCGCCGATGGGCTGCCCGTCGACCAGGATCTCGCTGGCCCCGGGGGCGGCGATGATGACCGCGCCCGACCCGACGGGATCGGTCGCGGCGCGCTCGAACGCCTCGATCTGGTCGGGCGGGTAGCGGGCCGGGTCGAGGGTGCGTCCCGGCGACAGCCGGTGGACCAGCGTCCACACCGGGGTGGCGTCGCCACCGTCGCCGGCCAGCGCCAACGCCTCGACGAAGGCCAGGTCGGCCAGCAGCTCCCGCCCGGTCTTGTCGCCAGCTTCGCCGGCCAGGGCATCCTGGGCCGCCCGCGCGGTGGCCGCCGCTTCGCCGTACTCGAACCGGGTCAGGCGCTCTCGGGCGGTGGCCAAGGCTGCGGCCGCGTTGGCGATCTCGGTGCCGTCGACCGGGGTCGGCGCGGCCAGGGCGTCGAGCAGATCGGGCGCCACCGGCCGCAGCGCCGGGTCGGGCCCCAGGGCCGCGTCGAGGCGCGCGACCACCGCGGCGCCCCGGCCGTCGGGGCTGGCGTCGACGACGACCACCGCGCGCTCCTCGGCCCGGGCGCCCGTCACGGTCGCGACGATTCCAAGAGTGACCAGCGCCCAGGGCGCGTACATGGCCATACTATAGGGTACGCGCCGGGATCCCGCCCGGTGATCCGGGTCATGTCAGCGGTCCCCCAGAAGAGCCTCGAACGCTACGACGTCCTCGACCGCATCGCGGTCGGCGGGATGGCCGAGGTGTTCCTGGCCAAGGCCTACGGCGCCCACGGCTTCGAGAAGACCCTGGCCATCAAGCGGATCTTGCCCGAGCTGGCGCAGGATCCCGAGTTCGAGGATCGGTTCATCGCCGAGGCCAAGGTCGCGGTGCAGCTGTCGCACACCAACGTGGTGCAGGTGTTCGACTTCGGCCACATGGACGGCTCGCTGTTCATCGCGATGGAGTACGTCGACGGCCTCGACCTGGCGGCGCTGCTGCGGCGGCTGCGCGACCGCGGCAGCAAGGTGCCGGCGGCGGCGGCGTTCCACATCGCCATCGAGCTGGCCCGCGGCCTGGACTTCGCCCACCAGCACGGCGTGGTCCACCGCGACGTGTCGCCGTCGAACATCCTGCTGTCGCGCGCCGGCGAGGTGAAGATCGCCGACTTCGGCATCGCCATCGCCGCCCAGCCGCCGCGCACCGTCGCCGGCGGCCGCCGCAAGGTGATGGGCAAGTGGCGCTACATGTCGCCCGAGCAGGCCCGCGGCGAGTCGGTCGACACCAAGAGCGACATGTTCTCGGCGGCGGCGGTGATGTTCGAGCTGTTCACCAGCGAGAAGCTGTTCCCCGGCGATGAAGCCGAGGACATCATCCGCAACATCGCCGAGATGCCGCTGCCGCGGGCCTCGGAGCGCCGGCCGGGGCTGCCGCCGCGGCTCGACGAGATCCTCCACCACGCGCTGGCCCGGGTGCCCGACCGCCGGCCGGCCCGACCCGCGGTGATGCTGCGGGCGCTGACCGAGCTGACCTACGAGTCGAGCATCATCACCACCGCGCTCGACGTGGCCGAGGTGGTGTCGGACGCGCTCGACACCGCCACCCCGACCGGCAAGCGGCTCGACGCGATCATCCGCGCCCAGCTGGCCAGCCTGGCCCAGGACAAGTCGCAGGTGCGGCAGACCGCGCGCGGCGACGCCGAGCGCAAGACCGCCGACGCCACCGGCCCGGCCGTGCCCGGCGAGCGCCGCGGCGCCACCGCCGTCACCCGGCCCCAGCGCAGCCGGCGATCGACCGAGCCCAACCGCCTCGACTACGAGCCCGACGCCGTCGACGAGTCGGTGCCGGTGCTCAAGAGCACCATCGGCTCCGACGGCCTGACCCGCCTCGAGCTGGACGAGACCACCCTGGCGGTCGCGCCGTGGCTGCAGCCCGGCGAGCCCCCGGCGATGCCGGCGCCGCCCGCGCCGCCCAGCGGCGCCAGCCTGACCGCGCTGGGCCCTCCGCCGCCGCCGCCGCGCCGGTGGTGGCTGGTCGGCGGCGCTGTTGTGGCCGCGACCCTCGCCGCGGTCGTGGCCTGGCCGCGCGGCGCAGCGGTCGCGCCGGTGCGGGTGGTCGAGGCCCCGGTCGACGCCGCCCCGCCGCCGCCGCCGCCGACCACCGCCACCATCGAGATCGAGAGCGTGCCGGCCGGCGCCCACGGCACCCTCGCCGGGCAAGTCATCGCCGCCACGCCGGTGACGCTGACGGTGCCCGCCGCGACGCCGCTGGCCCTGCGCCTCGAGCTCGACGGCTACCGCCCGTACGTCGAGGACCGGGTGGTCATCGACGGCGGCCAGACCCTGCGCCTCCGCGCCGCCATGGTGCGCGCCGGCGCCCGCCTGGTGGTCACCAGCGACCCGCCCGGGGCCGAGGTCACCATCGACGGCCAGGCGGCCGGCACCACCCCGCTGACCATCGACGACCTGGTCCCGCACCCGACCCGCGTCGGCCTGAGCAAGGCCGGCTACCTGGCGACCACCGCCACCGCCGACCTCGCCGCTGGCCGCACCGCCGAGGTGGCTCGCACCCTGCGCCCGGCCCCAGCGCCGACCGGCACCATCGCGCTGCAGATCGTCGACGGCTGGGGCGACGTCTACCTGGGCAACAAGAAGGTCGGCCGGGCGCCGACGCCGTCGCTGCGCCTGCCGCTGGGCAAGCACCGCCTGCGCATCGTCAACCCGCCCAGCGGCCGCACCGTCATGGTCGACGTTGAGGTCACCGCCGACGAGACTCGCTACGTCAAGGCCCGGTTTCCTTAGCGGGCCGCGACGCTCACTTCTTGCGGCGCCGCGGCGGCACCAGCACCGTGCAGTCGCCGACCACCTGGGTCCGACACGCCAGCCGCATGCGCGTGATGCGGTACAGGTTGCCCAGGTGGCGCTCCTCGTCGTCGCTGTAGGCCGACAGCCCGGCGTCGCCGTCGACGACCTTGACCCGGCACAGCCCGCAGGTGCCCTTGCCGACGCAGGCGGTGTCGATGCCGGCCGCCGCCGCGGCGCCGGCGTCGAACAGCGTGGTGCCGGCCGCCACCTCGACCTCGACCTCGCCGGGCAGGAAGCGGACCTTCACGCCAGCCTCGGCCGCGACACCGCGGGGTGGCCGGCGATCGCGAAGCGCAGCGGCCGGTCCGCCCACGCCCCGGCGTAGCCCACGCCGACCCGCGGCCCGACGACGATCTCCGGCGCCCGCGCCCGCCGCGCGACGAACAGCCGCTCGCCGCCGAGCTCCACGTCGTTGTCGGCCGGCCCCAGGTGCAGCGCCCGGGTCACCTTGCCGGGCCCGCGACCGACGGCCGGGTCGTCGGGCAGGCCGAGCAAGGGCGCCACCGCGCGGACGAGCACCGCGCCGGCCTGGCCAGCGGGTCCGGTGACGATGTTGAACATCTGGTGGATCCCGTAGCACAGGTACACGTAGGTCCGCCCACCGGGACCGAACATGCCGCGGGTCCGCGCGGTCGGCCCGAACCGGGCGTGAGAGGCGGCGTCCTCGGGCCCGAGGTAGGCCTCGACCTCGACGATCAGCCCGGCGCGCGCGCCGTTGACCAGCGCGCAACCGAGCAGGCCGCGGGCCACCGTCGGCGGCGAGCGACGGAACCACGCCGGCGCCAACCGCCGCGCGACCAGCCGGGCCCGGGCGTCGACGTCAGCCATCGGGCCTGGTGCGGGCAGCCGGGTCAGCGCACGCCAACAGCTCGCCGCGATCGATGCCGGCCAGGACCGGCGCCACCCGCGGCTCGGCCGCCAGCGCGTCGAGCAAGGCGCTGGCGGCCTCGACGTAGGCGGCCGGCGCCAGCGCGCCCTGCAGCAAGCGGAACCGCAGCAGCACGAACGCGGTCTGCACCACGTCGGCCAGGCAGTAGTCCTGGATGCGCGGCAGCTGGCCGGCCCGGAACAGCCCCTCGACCTGCGAGCCGTCGACGCCGACCTTGCCGGGCAGCCCGATCAGCCGCGCCACCGCGTCGAGGGAGCCCGACCGGGTCGCCCCGTGATCGGCCAGCCAGTCGCACAGATCGATGTGGCCGTCCTGGCTGTACCGGTAGCGCACGCCGCGCTCGCGGTAGTACCAGGGCAACGGCACGCCGTGGCGCAGCGCCCGCATGGCGATCACCGGCAGGTCGAACGAGCGGCCGTTGTAGGTCACGAGCACCGGCCGGGCCCGCCCGACGAACCGCGAGAGCTCGGTCAGGATCGCGCGTTCGTCGTCGGCGTCCTCGCCGATCACGCCCAGGCGCCGCAGCCGGTAGTCGCGGTCGAGCCACAGGCAGCCGACCACGATGATGCGGTGAGCCCAGATCGGCGGGAACGGCGCCTCGACGCCGTGGGGCGTCTCGGGGCGGGCCCAGCGCGTGACGTCGGGCACGGTCTCGAGGTCGAGGACCAGGTAGGCGGGCTCGGCCATCGCAGCGACGGTAGCCAATCGGGCCGGCGCCGGGCGCGGCCGGCTCCGAAATCGTCCACCGGCCCGGCGCCGGTGACCACGGTCCGGACAGTTGCGGTGTGCAACCGGTCACGATCGCCTCCCCGGTCGTTGCGGCTTGCGCTGGCGCCGTCGACGGCAATAATCATCGTGATGCGCCCTGGCCTCGTCTCCGCCGTCGTCGTCTCGCTGGCCACCGCCGCGCCGCTCGCGCCGCCGGCCTCGGCCGACTCGCTGTGTCGCGTGATCGACGTCGACCTGCAGCCGTCCGCCAAGCTGCAGATGGTCGCCTGGCTCGAGGACGGCGCCGGCAACTACGTGTCGACGCTGTTCATCACCGACGCGGTCGGCCGACGCGGCCTCGGCAACCGCCCCGGTCGGTGGGACTTCAACAGCGGGCCGCGCTGGCCTTACGGCCGGCGCATCGCCACCTTCCCGGTGTGGGCCCACACCCACGGCATGGAGTTCCCGGCGGTCGAGTTCCGCAACGGCGAGGACAGCAACCTGTCCCACCCGTTCAACCACTCGTCGGTCGAGGAGTTCTTCTGCCGGCCGCTGGCGCCGAACGAGGCCGGCTGGGACACCGGCACCTGCAGCTCGTCGATCTTCACCGACAAGGGCAAGCTGTCGGCCACGACCAAGAGCCTGTACCCGCCGCGCGAGGACATCACCCGGGTCGACGGCATCGACACCGAGGACGTCGCCACCTACGCCGCGCTCAACCCGTTCGACGAGGTGTCCCAGGCCACCCCGGCGGCCGACCTCCCGTTCACGGTGAGCTGGCCCATGCCCGCCGATCTGCCGCCCGGTGACTACGTGCTGCGGGTCGAGGTGGCCAAGGAGTTCGACCACAACGCCACCTATTCTCCCGAGGCCTATCCGTCGCCGCCGGCCATCCCGTGGAGCAACTACGGCCTGCCGTACCGCGGCCAGCCGTCGGTGGTGTACCAGGTGGCGTTCACCGTCGACGGCGGCACCTCGGTGGCCACCACCTCGAGCTACGCCGGCTACGGCGACCCCGACGGCCAGGACGGCAACCTGCGCACCCCCGACGCCAGCATCACCACCGGCGTGCCCGGCTCCGGCGCGGACCGCCTGCTCTTGCGCGCCGACGGCAGCGCGACCTTCCGGGTGCGGGTCACCTCGCGCGCCGAGGACGACGCGGTGCCGCCCGACGCGCCGACCGAGCTGGCGGTCCAGGACCTCACCCTGACCACCGCCATGCTGACGTTCGTGGCCCCGGGCGACGACGGCGGCACCGGCCAGGTGTCGAGCTACGAGACCCGGTACCGGGCCATCGAGCCCATCACCGACGCCAACTTCGCGACCTCGACGCCCATCGCCGCGGCCATCGCGCCCGACGAGCCCGGCCAGATCCAGACCTTCGACATCACCGGCCTTCTGCCCGCGACCACCTACTACGTCGCGGTGCGGGCCTACGACGAGTGCCGCAACGCCGGGCCGCTGGCCATCACCAGCTTCACGACGCCCGACCGCACCGCCGGCGAGGTCGACGCCTGCTTCGTCGCGACCGCGGCGTACGGCACGCTCCTGGCCAACGAGGTCGGCCAGCTGCGTCAGTTCCGCGACGGCGTCCTGCGCCGGTCGGTGCTGGGCGAGCTGTTCGTCGAGACCTACTACGCGGTGGGCCCGGCCTTCGCGACGGTGGTCGATCACTCGGACCCGCTGCGCCAGGCCGCCCGCGACGGGCTCGGCCCGGTGGTCGCGCTCGTGCGCGGCCTCAAGTACGAGCGCTGAGCCTGGGCGCCGCGGCCGCGCACGTTGAGCCGTCGACGCGGCTGCGGTAGCGTCGCCGCACCGTCGTCGCGCCACCCGGAGATCCCATGCGCCCTCGCTCGCTTTTGTCGCTCGTGCTCCTGTCCCTCGGCCTGGCCGCCTGCGGCGCCAAGCCGACACCATCGACCACACCGGACACGCCGGCCGCCACCGAGGCGGGCCAGGGCTCCGAGGCCGGCGGCGCCGCCGCCGACGGCGACCCGACCGAAGAAGGCGCCACCCAGCGCAGCCCCAAGGGCCTCCCGCCCAACGATCCGTGCGGCGGCGGCGAGTAGGCGCCGCGCCGCTGGCCTCGGGCCCGCCCGCTACAGCCGCACGTACGCGAACGCTTCGGGCTGGCCGTTGATGCCCTTGGCCGGCGGCGCGATCCAGTTGGCCATCTTGCCCGGCTCCGTCACCGGCGCCATCAGGCTCTTCACGTAGGTCTCGTCGGCCAGATCCGGCAACCATTCGCCGCGCCGCGCGTCCCAGGTGGCCTGGTCGATCAGCTCACCGGCTGGCGTGGCGTGGACCGTCGACCACATGCCGATCTGCCGGTGGAACCGGTTGGACGGCAGCGTCAGCTCGAAGCTGATGCCCTCCTCCGCGATGGTCTTGTTCCACCGGTCGACGCCGCGCTGGCAGTCCTTGATGTACTCGCCCCGCAGGACCTCGTTGAGCGCGGTGCGCATGGCGACGTCCTTGGTCACCGCCTGACCGTCCTCGAGGACGTCCATCCGGTGGTACGAGCCGATCAGCTTGTGCTCGTCGTAGCGGTCCTCCTTGTAGCGGCCCTTCAGGCCGGCCGCGAAGGCGTCGGCTGCGTTGGACGACACCTCGCCGCCGAACAGGTCGAGCGACAGCGTGAAGTGGAGGTTGAGGTACTTCTGGATGGTCGGCAGATCGATGCCACCGGCGGCGCGCACGTCGCCACCGGGCGCGGTCTTCATCAGCTCGCACGCCCGCTTGACCACCCGCTGCACGCCGGACTCACCGACGAACATGTGGTGGGCCTCCTCGGTCAGCATGAACCGGCAGGTGCGCGCCAGCGGATCGAAGCCCGACTCGGCCAGCGACGCCAGCTGGTACTTGCCGTCGCGGTCGGTGAACATCGTGAACATGAAGAACGCCAGCCAGTGCGGCGTAGGCTCGTTGAACGCACCCAGGATGCGCGGCTTGTCGGAGTCGCCCGAGCGGCGCTTGAGCAGCTCCTCGGCCTCCTCGCGGCCGTCGCGGCCGAAGTAGGTGTGCAGCAGGTAGACCATCGCCCACAGGTGGCGGCCCTCCTCGACGTTGACCTGGAACAGGTTGCGCAGGTCGTACAGCGACGGCGCGGTGGTGCCCAGGTGGCGCTGCTGCTCGACCGAGGCCGGCTCGGTGTCACCCTGGGTGACCACCAGGCGCCGAAGCATGTTGCGGAACTCGCCGGGGACCTCGTCCCACACCGGCTGGCCCTGGAAGTCGCCGAAGCCGTGGGTGCGGCCGTCCTGCTTGGGCTCGAGGAAGATGCCCCACCGGTAGTCCGGCATCTTCACGTAGTCGAAGTTGGCCCACCCGTTGGCCTCGACCGACACCGCGGTGCGCAGGTACACGTCGTTCTGCTGGAAGCCGGTCGGCCCCATGTCTTGCCACCACGACAGGAAGTGGGGCTGCCACTCCTCGAGGGCCCGCTGCAGCCGACGGTCGCCGGCCAGGTTCACGTTGTTGGGGATCTTCTCGTCGGTAATGACAGCGGTCATGGGTTCCTCGCGGTGAAGGCTGGCGCGGTGGGTGGTGGCAGCGACCGGCGGCTCAGGTCCGCTTCCACTGGAAGGTCGGGCGCTCGGGCTGGCCGTACAGGGTCAACGCGCCGTGCTCGCCGGTGGAGTTGGCGCGGGTGAAGATCCAGTTCTGCCAGGCGCTGAGCCGGCCGAAGATCTTGGTCTCGACGGTCTCGGGCCCGACGAAGCGCAGCGAGGCCTCCATGCCGGTCAGCGCGTCGGGCGACAGCGACACCCGCTCCTCGACCGCGATGCGCAGCTCGTCGGCGAAGTCGATGTCGTCGAGGGCCACCGTGGCCAGGCCCAGCGCGTCGGCGTCGGCCGCCGAGATCGGCCCGTCGGCGCCGCGGCCCAGCACCTTCGCCACCTGGCCGGGGTCGCCGTAGAAGCGCGCCTCTAGCCGGGTCAGCCCGGTGGCGGTCGGGTTGGCCCCGGCGTTGGCGACCGAGGTCGCCATCGCGATCTGGTCGTCGTCGTCGAGCAGCACGTAGAAGCGATCGGCCGCCAGGGCGGTCTCGAGCAGCACGCCGGCGAAGCAGCTGTCGGCGGCGTCGGCCACCGCGTACAGCGACCGGGCGGTGTTGTCGAGGCGCTTGAGCACGCGCCGCTGCAGCAGGCGGATCTCGCGGGCCAGGCCCGACCGGTCGGCCGCCAGCGCCGCGTCGTGGGCCACCACCTGGGCCCGGTCACCGCGGGTGCGCACCAGCACCACCGCGACCTCGGCGTAGTCGAACCGCAGGCGCAGGAGCGCGTCGTCGAGCTCACGGAACGCCCGCAGGCTCCACTGATCGGCCCCGCCGGCGGCGACGGTGGCCGGCGGCGGACCGGCCGGCCCGGTGATGGTGAGGCTGGCGGTGCGGGCCGCGCGGTCGATCGCCAGCTCGACGTGCCGGTAGGTGAACCGGTCGGCCTCGACCGTGGGCGCGAGCGCGTCGAGCGCGACCGCCGGTCCGGCCGGCACGTCGGCGCTGGTGGCGGCCAGGGCCGCGGCGCGGGCGGCCACCTCGGCGTCCCACTTGGACCGGGCCACCAGGCCGTCGACCAGGCCCCAGTCCTTGGCCCGCTTGCCCTTGATGCCCTCGGCGACGGTGCAGAACACGTCGGCGCGATCGCGGCGGACCTTGCGCTTGTCGACCAGGCGGGTCAGGCCGCCGGTGCCTGGCAGCACCGCCAGCAACGGGGTCTCGGGGAACGACACCGCCGAGCTGCCGTCGTCGACCAGCACGATCTCGTCGCACGCCAGCGCCAGCTCGTAGCCGCCGCCGGCGGTGGTGCCCTTGCAGGCGGCCAGGAACTTCAGGCCGGAGTTGGCGCTGGCGTCCTCGAGGTACAGCCGGGTCTCGTTGGTGTACTTGCAGAAGTTGACCTTGAACGAGTGGCTCGACAGGCCCAGCATGTAGATGTTGGCGCCCGAGCAGAACACCCGGTCGAGGTCGGCGGTGACCACGCAGGTCCGCACCTCGGGGTGCTCGAACCGCAGCCGCTGGACCGCGTCGGCCAGCTCGACGTCGACCGACAGATCGTAGCTGTTGAGCTTGAGCTCGTAGCCGGGCCGGTGGGGGTGGTCGCCGTCGACGGCCATCGTCAGGGTGGCGACCTCGCCGGTCACGGCCAGCTTCCAGTGGTGGTAGCGGCTCGGGTGCGTCTCGAACGTGGTCGGATCCATGGCCCCGTTGTGTAGCGCACACGGCACAGCGCCGCAAGCAGTTTAGTGCTTGCCAGGCCATCGCAAACGGCACTATAATTCCGTACGATGACGCCGCCGCCGGTCGCGTTGCTGGCCCAGGTCGGGGCCCGGATCCGGGCCGCCCGCGACGAGCAGGGGCTGTCGCGCCGCGAGCTGTCCGCGGCGTCGGGCGTGAGCGAGCGCTTCTTGGCCCAGCTCGAGACCGGCACCGGCAACATCTCGCTGATGCGGTTCGCCACGGTGGCGGCCGCCCTGGGCACCACCCCGGCCGCGCTCCTGGCCGGGCTCACCGCCGACCGCCGCCGCCCGGCCATCGCGCTCCTGGGCGTGCGCGGCGCCGGCAAGTCGACCGTCGGACGCGAGCTGGCCCGCCGCCTCAAGGTCCGCTTCGTCGAGGTCGACCAGGAGATCGAGCGGGCCGCCGGCCTGCGGCTGCCGCAGATCTTCGAGCTGCACGGCGAGGCCTACTACCACCGCACCGCGCGCGACGTGCTGCGCGCCCTGTTGGCGCGGCGCGAGCCGGTGGTGCTGGCGACCGGCGGCTCGATCGTGAGCGACGAGCCCAGCTACGCGCTCCTGCGCACGCGCTGCCAGACCGTGTGGCTCAAGGCCCGGGCCATCGACCACTGGGAGCGCGTGCTGGCCCAGGGCGATCGCCGGCCGATGGCGGAGAAGCCCCAGGCGTTCGCCGAGCTCGAGCAGCTGCTGGCCGCCCGCGCGCCGCGCTACGCCATGGCCGATCACACCATCGACACCAGCCACCGCACCGCGGCGGCGGTGGTCGACGAGCTGGCCACGCTGGCCGGTTGAGGCTGCCCGCTACGGCTGGCACCGCAGCGCCGCGCAGCGGGGCTCGACGGAGTCGAGGCCCGCGCCACCGCGGATCCCGGCGGTGACCAGCGCGGAACCGGTCGGGCACACCACCTGGTCGGCGTTGGCGCTGCTCGAACCGGAGCCGCCGACCGACAGGCGCGTCGACGCGGCGGCCACCCCGCCGACGCCGTCGACGGTCGCGCAGTCGATGGCCACGTCCAGGAAGAGGCTGTTCGAGACGCCGCGGTGCGCCGCCAGGCCGACCATCACGGCGCCCACCGGGCAGGTGGTGGCCGGGGACAACGTGGCCGGGGTCCACCCGAAGCCGCCACTCCCGGTGAACGCCTGCTCGGTGGTCATCGTGGCGGACGGGGTGACGCCATCGGTGACCAGGTCCCGACACACCAGCGCGATGCCGTAGGCCGACCGGCCCCCGTTGGTCGTCGCGTTGTCGCTGAGCCAGATCTTGACGCCGACCGGCAGCTGGGTTGGGCCGCAATCGAGCGGCGACCGATCCCCGCCACCGTCGCCGCCGACCCGGCCGGCGCTGCTGCCAGACCCCGTCCGCTCGACCCGGCACGGCGGCGCGGCGTCGATGGCGGCGTCGGGCGGCCCGTCGGGCGGCGCATCGACCGCGGCGTCGATGGTCGGCGCGCTGGGAGCATCGACGTCGCCGCCGTTGCCGGGGCCGCCTTGACCCGGAACCCCACGGGGCTCGAACGCGCAGCCGCCGACGGCCATGCCAAGGATGACCGCCGCGACCAAGGCGGCGCCGCGTCGTCGCATCCACCCACAGTATCTCAGCGCACGGACCAGCTCGGGTAGGCGCTGGGTAGGTGTCACGCGCCGCGTAGCTGGTCGGCCAACAGCGCCAGCTCGCGCCCGCGCGCCGACGACATCCGCCACACCAGCCCGACCTCGCGGCCCGGCGCCGGCCCGGCGAACGGCACGATCTCGATGCCGCTGCCGCGGGTCGCCAGGCTGGGCACCGCGCGCGCCGGCAACAGCGTCACGCCCAGCCCGCCGGCGACCATCTGCGCCAGGGTCGGCAGGCTGGTGGCGCGCAGCTCGCCCGACTCCATCGCCCCGGCGGCGCTGCACACCGCCAGCGCCTGATCGCGCAGGCAGTGGCCATCGTCGAGGAGCAACACCGTTGCGCCGTCGAGCTCGGCCTCGCGCACCCGCGCGCGTCGCGCCAGCGGATGCCCGCGCGGCACCGCCAGCACGAAGTCCTCGCGGTACAGCGTCGCCGCCGCCAGGTCGCCCGGCACCGGCAGCGCCAGGAGCCCGGCGTCGAGCCGGCCGTCGTCGAGCTGGGCCAAGATGGTGGCGGTGCGCTCCTCGCGCAGCACCAGCTGGAGCCGCGGGTAGGCCTTGCGCACGCGCGGCAACACCGTCGGCAGCAGGTAGGGGGCGATGGTCGGGATGACGCCCAGCCGGAGCCGCCCGGTGAGGGGCTCGGCGGCGCTACGGGCCGCCTCGATCACCGCGGCCGCCGCCGCGATCGCCAGCCGGGCCCGCCCTACCACCTCGGCGCCGGCCGCGGTCACCAGCACCTTGCGGCGGTCGCGCTCGAACAGCTGCACGCCCAGCGCGCGCTCGAGCGCGGCCACCTGGGCCGACAACGCCGGCTGGCTGACCGCGCAGGCCGCGGCGGCCCGCCGGAAGCTGCGCTCGTCGGCGATGGCCGCCGCGTACTCGAGCTGGCGCAGCGAGACCACCGCCGCCGGCGAGGCCCGCCGGCCAGGGCGCGCCGGCGCGTCGGCGCGGGCTGGACGGGGGCGAGGTCGAGGTGAGGTCGGCGCCATGATTGCCCATGACTATCACACCCATCGTTCGCGTCGATTGGCGTTATCGACAGGGTCACCCCATGGTGCCGGCATCGACCCGCGGCTTTGGCCGCCCACCCCCACTCAGGAGACACCCATGCTCACCATCGGCGACACCTTCCCCGCGTTCTCGGCCCAGGCCGTGGTCTCGCTCACCCCCGGCCAGGAGTTCACCACCCTCGACGGCGCCAGCTTCCCCGGCAAGTGGAAGGTCTACTTCTTCTGGCCCAAGGACTTCACCTTCGTGTGCCCGACCGAGATCGCCGGGTTCGGCAAGCTCGACGGCGACTTCCGCGACCGCGACGCCCAGCTGCTGGGGGTGTCGACCGACAGCGAGTTCGTCCACCTGGCCTGGCGCAAGCAGCACCCCGACCTGCGCGACCTGCCGTTCCCGATGGTGGCCGACCTCCGGCGCGAGCTGGCCGAGGGCACCGGCGTGCTCGACCGCGCCGCCGGGGTGGCCCGCCGCGCCACCTTCATCGTCGATCCGCAGGGCACGATCCGGTTCGTCGAGGTCACCGACATGAACGTCGGCCGCAACCCGGCCGAGGTGCTGCGGGTGCTCGACGCGCTGCAGACCGACGAGCTGTGCCCATGCAACTGGAAGAAGGGCGACGCCACCCTGGACGCCGCGTGAGCGCGGCCCCGGAGCCAGCCATGACCCTCGAGCAGCTCAAGCAACGCCTCCCCGACTACGCGCGCGATCTGAAGATCAACCTCGGCGTCGTCACCGGCACCGCCACCAGCCTGACCCCGGCCCAGCACTGGGGCACCGCGGTGGCCGCGGCGGTGGCCGCGCGCAACCCCGAGGTCACCGCCGCCGTCACCGCCGCCGCCGCCGGCCACCTGGAGCCGGCCGGCCTGCGCGCCGCCCGCGGCGCCGCCTCGGTGATGGCGATGAACAACGTCTACTACCGGTTCCTGCACTTCGTCGGCGACGGCACCGACTACGCCGCGCTGCCGGCCCGCCTGCGCATGCAGCTCATCGGCAACCCCGGGGTCGACGCCCTCGACTTCGAGCTGTGGTGCCTGGCGGCGTCGGCGGTCACCGGCTGCGGTGCATGCGTGGTGTCCCACGACCGCGTGGTGCGCCAGCACGGGGCCAGCGCCAGCCAGGTCCAAGACGCCGTTCGCATCGCTGCGGTGGTCCACGCGCTGGCCGTCACGCTCGACGACGTCGCCGCCGAGGCCGCGGGGGCGGCTCAGCCGGCCACGGGCGGATAAGTCACCGCCGGCCACGCCGCGACCGCCGGGCGGGCGAACAGGTAGCCCTGGAACAGCTCGATGCCTGCGCCGTGACACCAGGCGAACTCGGCCACCGTCTCCACGCCCTCGGCGACGATCGACACGCCGAGGTCGCTGCAGGTGCGCACGATCCCGCGCACGATGGCCTGCCGGGGCCCGTCGCGCTCGATGCCGCGCACCAGCGCCATGTCGAGCTTGATGGCGTCGGGCTGAAACTGGGCCAACAGGTTGAGGCCCGAGTAGCCGGCCCCGAAGTCGTCGAGGACGACCCCCATGCCCTGGCCGCGGAAGCGGTTGATCAGGCCGACGAAGCGGGCCACGTCGTGGATGACCTCGGCCTCCGACAACTCGAGCGTGACCTGATCGGGCCGGAGGCCGTGACGCGCGGCCGCCGCCAGCGTCGCCTCGACTGGCTCGGCCGACTGGTCGAGGCTGGCCGGCAGGAGGTTCAGGTAGAGCGTGCCGGAGATCCCGAGCCGCGCCGCCAGCGCGATGGCCTGCTGCCGGAACAGCAGGTCGTAGTCGTACAGCTCGGCCGGCGGGATCTGGGCGAAGACGTGGCGCGCGCCCTGGCCGGGCGTGCCCCGCACCAGGGCCTCATGCCCCACCACCGTCTGGGCGGTGACGTCGACCACCGGCTGGAACGCGAAGGTGAACGCCGGCGCGTCGGGCGAGGTCATCGCCGCCATCACCCGAACGACGCCTGCAGGTGAGGCGCCGGCCACGCGATCGGTGGCAGGCACTCGAACCCGGGGGGCGCGAACAGGTCGCCCTGGAAGCGGGTGATGCCCTCGCCCATGAACCACGCGACCTCCGCGGTGGTCTCGACGTACTTGGCCACGATGTCGATGCCGAGGTCGGCACAGGTCTGGGCCACGCCGCGGACGATGGCCTGGCGCGAGCCGTTGCTGTCGATGCCGCGCACCAGCTCGGCGGTGAGCGAGATCTGATCGGGCCGGTAGGGCTCGAGCAGGTTCAAGCCGGCCCGACCAGCCCCGAAGTGGGCGATCGAGATGCGCAGGCCCAGGCCGCGGTACTCCTCGATGGCGCGGGCCACCACCACCGAGTCGCCGATCAGCCGGTCCTGGTCGATCTCCAGCACCAGCCGGCTCGGCGCGATGTCCGCCTCGGCCGCGGCCTGGATGGTCGTGCCGATGGCCGCGCGGACGTCCTCGGCGCTCTGCGCCAAGAACTTCAAGTTCAGGTCACAGGCCACGCCCAAGACGGCGGCCTTGCCGATGGCCAGGCCGCGACAGTCGGTGTCGAAGTGGGACCACTGGTCGTTGCGGACCTGCGCCAGCGCCACCGGCGCCGGCTCGTTGTTGGGGCCGCGCACCAGCGCCTCGTAGGCCACCACCTCGCGCGCCGCCAGGTCGACGATGGGCTGGTAGGCGAACGACACCACGGCGGGCCGGATGGTGGCGATGGTCGACGTGGTGACGCCCAGGGACGGCGTCCGGCGCAGGCGCGCGCGCCAGCGGCCAGCGCGGAACGCGGCGAGGAGCTTCTTGGCCCGGCCGTGGTCGAGGCCGCTGAAGCACGCGGCCTGATCGAAGAAGTCGTTGCGACCGACAAGCTCCGCGACCTCGGACGAGGCCATCGCCACGAAGCCCATGGTCCACTCGGCGAACGTCCGCCGGGCGATCGGCTCGCGGATGATGGTCACTACGTCGCCGTGCCGGGGATCGGCGCTGATCCGGGTGAACAGTTCGTCGACCTGCGCGGCCTCGCCCTCGAGCACCTGGAAGAACGACCCCTCGGCGTACAGCAACATCCCGGTGATGCCACGGCTTGCGTTGTTGTCCCGGGAGCGTTCGAGCACCTCGACCAGCGCCGCCTCGGCCATCAGCTGGCGCGCTGCACTGCAATAGATGACGTGGATGAGCGGCATCGCGAGCACGGTCTGCACGGCGCATGCCGGCCTTGGGGTCGCGTTGGCATGACCGGCCCGCGGTGACCTGTTCCGTCGTGGTGCAGGAGTGTGCCTATGTGGAACGTTCCACCGGCGGCACGGGCTCGGCCAGCGTTCGCGGCGGCCCAGCCCGGCGGGCGATCACCACGCACCAGCCGATGGCGACGGCCCCGACCACCATCGCCAGCACGAACAGCCACACCCCCTGGGCGTGCCCGACCCGGGCGTCGAGGCGAGGGTCGATCGCAGCCAGGCGCATGGCCTCGCGGGCCCCGGCCAGGGCCAGCCCGAAGATCGCGGTGGCGACCAACACGCCGAGCCGCCAGGGGCGCCGTCCGGTGACGACCGCGCCCCACCCGACGGCGAGGGCGACCGCCGCAGCGCCCAGCCCGTAGAGCCACGGCCGCGCCGGCGCTAGCGCGAGCATCGTCCGCGCCGGCTCGAGTCCGCGCACCGCCAGCGCCCCCCCGACGGTGGCCACCGCCAGCCCAGCCAGGGCGATCCACGCGACGCGGCGCTGGTCCGCGCCAGCCCGCCCGGGCGCGACGACCAGCAGGCCGGCCGGCCACACCAGCGCCGCGACGCCGGCCCACAGGACCAGGCGCGGCAGCGTCGACGGGTCCTGGTGGCGCCAGCCGCCCTGCGCGTACAGCGTGGCCCACGCCCCCGGCTCACGCTGCATCGCCAGCGCGTGGTCGTCGATCCACGACCACGCGACGAACACGAAGCACGCGGCGGCCAGCCAGGCGACGGCGGCCCGCGCGCGCCGGCTCCACGCCGCGGCCCGCGCGCTCTTGCCGAGGTACAGCGCGTAGAAGCCGATCACCAGCGCCGGGATGATCGCCATCCACCGCGCGAACAGCAAAAGGTTCGCCGTGTAGAAGCGCGGCTGGTAGAGGAGCTGGACGAACAGCAGCGGGGCGACGCCGGCGGTGATGGCGGCGCCCAGCGCGAACGGCAGCCAGTCGCGCGTGGCCGCGGCCACCGGGTCGTCACCGCCGCGCAGCAACCGCACCGCGACGTAGCCGGCGCCGGCCAGCACGCAGCCGATCAGCAGCGCGTGCAGCGCGAACGTGACGATCATGAGCGCGAGGTAGACCCCGGCGCCGGTCGGCACCCCGGTCACGGCGCCCTCCCCGTGGCCGCCGGGTCGAGCCCGGGCCGCGCCTCGTCGGCCGGGCGGGTGCCGGCGGCGTCGAGCCAGGCCTGGATCTGGGCCAGCGTCTCCGCCCTCGGCGGGCCCGGGTCGGGCCACACGTCCTCGGACGCCTCCAGCGGATCATCTGCACCAGCGCCTCCAGCTCGACGGCGGTGCCCGCGAACGGCGGCATGAAGCCCTTGGTCCGCTGCAGCTGGGCGATGTTCATGCGCAGCTGATCAGCGTCCATCCTCCGCCGAGACCGACCACCGCGTTGGCGCCGTGCAGCGTGTGGCAGGCGCTGCACTGGACCCGGTAGACCTTGGCCCCGAGGGCCAGCTCGGGGGTCGGGTAGCGCGCGGCGTCGAGCAACGGGTACGGGTCGTGGGCCACCGAGCCGACCACCCGCAGCTCGGCCACCTCGGCCGGCGTGATCGCGTTGGAGTAGAGGACGCCGCGCACCGTGTACGGCTTGCGCGCGCCCTCGCGCACGAACTCGCCAGCGGCGGTGGCGCCGAACGCCAGCGCCAGGAGCAGCGCCGCGGTGGCGCCGCTGGCGTAGAGCCGCCGCCACACCAGCCCGACGATCGCGTACAGCCCGATCAGCGAGCTGGCGCCGGCCGCCATCGCCAGGAACATCGACATCGCCACCGAGCCGCCGGTCACCCACCGCCGGCTGTCGTCGGGCAGCGCGCTCAGGTACCACAGGCCCAGCAGCGGCATCACCGCCATGGGCAGCGTCATCCGCGAGATCGAGGTGACCAGCCGGTGCCGGGCGTCACGCTCCAGGGCCATGGTGCCGACCACCATCACGCCGGCCAGGGACGCCAGCGTGGCCGCCACGCCCAGCCGGTACCCCAGCGACGGCCAGAAGGTCGGGTTGAAGAAGCCGGCCCACAGGTCGTGGCTGCGCAGCCAGGCGCCCGGCGTGAGCTGCCACGACAGGATGCCGTTGATCCAGAACAGGCTGCCGACGGCGGCGACGGTGTACAGCGCCAGCAGGCGCAGCCGGTCGGGATCCGACAGCCGCTCGCCGACGCGCAAGAACGTGTAGCCGGCGATGACCTCGACGAAGAAGCACACCCACTCGGTGGCCCACACCCAGTGGAACTCGTCGACCATCAGGCCGATGGTGCGGGCCCCGACCTGGATGGTGGTGAACCACATGGCGACGCCGGTGAGCGCGCCGGCCACGAAGCTGACCAGCACCAGGTACTTGAAGAACGAGCGGATGAACGCGCGGGCGCCCTCGTCGCCGCGGCCGACCCGCCATTGCAGGTACGTCAGCAGCATTCCGCCGCCGATGGCGAACTGGGCCAGGAACACGTGGACGATGCCGATGCCGCCGATCACCATGCCGCGCATCGCCGGGCCGAAGTCATGCACCGGATACGCTGGCGGGATCGTGGCGAGGTCCATCACCTGGTTTCGATGATGACAGCTTTGTCCCGCGCGTGCGGCCGGTGGTCGCAGCCCGGGCCCGGCGGTGCTCGCCGCGGGCCGATCTCGCGGTTCGCGCCGGGCGGATCCGAGGTGTAGGCTGGCCAGGTGCAGCAGGAGCTGTTCCCGTTCCTCTCGTCGGCGCCGGCGCCGGCCGTGACGCCGCGGGTGGCCCCTGGGGACGCCGCTCCGCCGCCAGGTCGGCCCACCGCGTCGCCGGCGGCCGAGGCCGAGCCTAGCGCGCCCGCGCCCGAGCCCCCACGCCTGACCGCCGCCCTCGAGGCGGCGCTGCTGCGCGAGGTCGCGGCGGCGTTCGACTGGGAGAACCAGGCCCGCTTCCGCAGCCGGCTGCGGCGCCCGGTGCTGACGCTGGCCGACACCGCGACCCGCCTGGGTGCGTGGCACCGCGCGACCCGGACCCTCGAGCTGTCGCTCCCGCTGGTGGTGACCCGGCCGTGGCCGGAGGTGCTGTCGGTGCTGTTGCACGAGATGGCGCACCAGTTCGTCGACGAGGTGCTCGCGGTCCACCACGAGGCACCCCACGGCCCGACCTACCAGGCGGTGTGTGCCGAGCGCGGGATCGACGCGCGCGCCCAGGGCGCCCCGGTGCCGGCCGCCGCGCCGGACCCCGACGGCGGACGGGTGCTCGAGCGGCTGCGCAAGCTGCTGGCCCTGGCCGCCAGCGAAAACCAGCACGAGGCCGAGCTGGCGATGCGCAAGGCCCACGAGCTGATGCTCCGCCACAACATCGACGCGGCGGCGCGGCCCGGCGCCTACCAGGTCCGCCACGTCGGCGAGCCGACCAAGCGGCTGTCGCGGGTCGACAGCATGATCGCCGTCATCCTCACCGAGTTCTTCTTCGTGAAGGTGCTCCAGATCCCGGTGTACCTGCCGCTCGAGGCGCGCCGCGGCCAGCTGTTCGAGCTGACCGGCACCGCCGCCAACCTCGACATGGCCGAACACGTCTACGACTTCCTGCGCGCCACCGCCGAGCGGCTGTGGCAGGCCAACCGCCGCGACCAACGCATCCGCAGCGGCCACGACCGGCTGAACTACCAGGCCGGGGTCATCCAGGGCTTCCACGACAAGCTGGCGGCCGAGCGCCACCAGCTGCGCGGCACCGGCCTGATCTGGGTCGGCGACGCTGACCTCGACGACTACTACCACCGCCGCAACCCGCGGATCGTCCGCAAGCGCCGCAGCTTCCGCGCCGACGGGGCGCACGCGGCGGGGCGCGAGGCCGGCCGCAAGATCGTGCTGCACAAGCCGGTCACCAGCGGCCCCAGCCGCAGCGGCGGGCCCAAGCTCCTCGGGTGAGGCTGGCCCGCGGCGCGCGATCTGCCGGCGCGCGACCTGCCGCGCACCGGCTGGCGGCTCAGCGGCTCAGGCGCGCGACGAAGGCGTCGGGGCGGGCGATGCGGGCGCCCGGCTCCGAGCGGGCGGTCACCGTCGGCGTGGCCAGGTCGAGCTGGTAGCGGAAGATGCCGGTCAACCAGATGGTGCCGTTCGGCGCCACCGCCACCGCGTTGCCGCTGTCGTTGTCCCAGTCCCCGAAGCGTCGGCTCCACACCGCCGGGCCAGCCGCCGAGAACTTGGCGACGAAGCCGTCCTTCTGGCCCTTGCCCTTGAGCCGGCCGTTGCCGAAGTCGACCGGCGACTCGAACCAGCCGGTGACCACCGCGTTGCCGGCGTCGTCGACCCCGATCCCGTAGCCGATGTCCTCGCGCTCCGATCCGAAGCGGTTGGCCCACACCAGGGCGCCGTCGCCGGTGAGCCGCGCCACCAGCACGTCGGACTCCCCCGCCGCCACCAGCGGCGTGCCGAGGAAGTCCAGGTCGCGATCGAAGCTGCCGGTGATCACGACCCCGCCGGCGCGATCGACCGCGATGCCCCCGGCGACCTCGTTCCACGGGTTGCCGGCGCGCTTGCTCCACACGTGGCGGCCGCTGGCGTCGAAGCGGGCGATCAGCAGATCCATCGCCCCGGCCGAGTTGAGCGGGCCACCGCCGAGATCGATCGACTGCTGGAACGTGCCGAGCAAGAAGATGTCGCCGTTGCCGTCGACCGCCAGCCGCTTGATCTGCTCGCTGCCGTCGCCAGCGATGGGGGTCACCCACTCGACCGCGCCGGCCGACGACAGCTTGATCAGCGCCGCGTCGTCGAAGCCCTTGGCCTCGGCCTCGATCGAGCCGAACTTGACCTTGCCGTAGAACGACACGCCCACCACGTAGCCGCCGTCGGGCGTCGCCGCCAGCGCGGTCACCGCGTCCGAGCCGGGGCCGCCGGCCGTCCACAGCCAGCGCGGCTCGCCGCCGGCGGTCACCGACGCCACGAACAGATCATCGGAGCCCCCGGCGGTGGCGGCCAGGTCACCCAGGTGGAGCTCCGCGCTGAACAGGCCGCCGATGGTCACCGCGCCGTCCGCGCCGACCGCCAGCGCCTCGGCGGTGTCCTCGTTCGCGCTGGCCACCGGGGTGACCCACGCGAACGCGCCGTCGGCCCCGACCCGAGCCACGAATGCGTCGCTCTTGCCAGCGCCGGTCACGCTCAGCGGCGGGAACGTCGCCACGCCGTCGAAGTAGCCGGCGACGTAGGCCCCCCCGTCGGGCGCGACCGCGATGGCCCGGGTCGAGTCGGTCCCGGTCCCGCCGAACGCCGTCACCACCTCGACCGCGCCGGTGGCGTCACCGGGATCGGCGGCCAGGGGCGGCAGCGGCTGCGGCGGTGGCGGCGGCGGGCGCGGCGCGGGGACAGCGGGGGGCGCGGCTGCGCTGCCGGTGCCCTCGGCCGGGGACGACTTCTTGGAGCCGCACGCGGCAAGGGCCAGCGCCAGCGCGCAGCGGGCAAAGGGGGTCGTGGTCATTGCATCCTTGGACACGGCGTCGGCGCCGCGGATGCACACGATCGCACGCTCGCCGTCGACGAGCAAACCCCCGCCCGCCCCGCCAGTTTTCGGGAACCCGCGCCGGCCCGTGGTGTCTGACCGTCGCTCGCGCGCCCACGCGGCCGCGGACGCACCATCAGCGACCGTGGTGGCGTGGCCCACCCGGCCGCCCCCCCCCTAGGTCAGCGCGGGTCCGCGAAGCGCTGCGCGAATGCGTTGGCGCAACGAGACCAGGTCGTCCGGTCCGTGAGATCTAGGCCGAGGGTGTGTACCTGGACGGAGCCGATGGCGATTCGACGTGGGGGCACGGGCCGCGGGTAAAGCAGCCACGCGGCTGGACAGCCGAGCGCGGTCGCGTAGAAGACGACCTGCTGGAGGTCGGCCGGCGCCGGGCGTTCGTGGTCCTTGTACTTCGTGTCGATCACCGCGACAGCGCGCCCGGTCGCCCGCTCGCGCACGACGATGTCGACCGGGTAGGCCAGATCGTCCGCGAGTTCGATCCGGTGCTGGGCATCAACCGTCCAGCCAGGCAGCGCGGCGGCCAGCCAGCGAGCGACAAAGCGCTCGAACAGCCGCGGCATGTCCACGGTGAACGGCACCGTCTCCACCGGGCCGGCCTCGGTCCCCGAGGCACAGGCGTCCAGGACAGCCCGGCACAGCGCGTGGATGGGGCGATAGTCCGCGTTCAGGCGATGATAGAAGCGGCCGACACACGCCTCGGGCCGGAACGCCGTCAGCGTCACCGTCGCCGCCAGGCCGCGATGGTGCTCTCGCGCCGCGCGGCGAACGTCGCGCCTCCCCAGGGGCACCCGCTGGACCCGATCCAGCGCCCACAAGAGCACCCGGTTGTCGTCGAGGTCGTCGGTGATCTCCTCGTAGTCGCAGACGAGGCTCACGCTGCCGCGCAAGGCTCGCGCGATGGTCTCCCGCGGCACGATCCGGCCCCGTGCGACCGGGAGCTCGTCGCGTTGATCCACGTAGGCGCGATACAGCCCCTGGCGGCGTCGCTGGCCGATCTTGTGGCAGAGCAGGCTGACCAGGACCTCGAACAACCCCTCGATGGTCGCGGCGGTGTCGGGGGCGTCGTGCCAGCGCAGGCTCGGGAGGTCGTAGGCGTGGTCGATCAGCGCGAGGATGCTGGCGATCGGGACCTTGGGGGCGATCCGCAGCGCGGTGTGGCTCCCTCCAAGCGGCAGGAGGCCCACCAGGCCGGTCGAGCGCAGGCGCCAGGGTCGACCGCTGAGTGGATCCGGAGGCTCGATCTCGAACTGGCGAGCGTATCGACTGCGGACCGCCGACACGATCGCGACTGCGTCCACCCCGGTCAGCTCGGTCCACTGCCATTCATCGAGCGCCAGGACGTTCACGCGTCGGGCGCCCACGCCGCGAGGGTCCCCACGGACACCTTGGCCCACGCGTACGTCGCGGCCACGGCGCGGTCATCGAAGAAGTGCTCCTCCAGGTAGGGCTCGATCTCGCACCGCCAGATGTCCTCGAGCCGGTCGGGCAGGTCCTCCTTCATGAAGTACGAGATGCCGATCTCGCAGTTCGGGTCGTTGATGTCCTTGTTGATCGCCGCGAGGACCTGGATCAGCGCCTCCACCGGCTCGGACCAGTGCGTGGCGGCGTAGCTCCGCAGCACGTCGAAGTTTGGCTGCAGGCGCAGGAACGAGAACCGCCGCCGGAGCGCGTGGTCGAGCCGGGCGATCGACCGGTCCGCGGTGTTCATCGTGCCGATGATGTGCAGGTTCGTCGGCAGCCGGAGCTCGCCGCCGCCGGCCAGCGCCATCGATCGATCGCGATACTCGAGCAGGTACATCAGCTCGCCAAAGACCCGGGCCAGGTTCGCGCGGTTGATCTCATCGATGATGAGGACCACCGGCCCTTGCCGAGGCATCTGCTGGCACAGCCGGACCAGCCGGCCGGGCTCGAGCTCGTAGCTGACGGCGCCACCCTTGGTGATCGGCCGGATGCCCTGGATGAAGTCCTCGTAGCTGTACGCCGGGTGGAACTGCACCAGGTGGATGCGGGCATCGTCGCCGCCCACCAGCCAGCGCGCGAGCCGCTCGGCGACCCAGGTCTTGCCGGTGCCCGGCGGCCCCTGGAGGATGACCTGCTTCTTGTCCAGGAGGATCCGGAACCACCGATCGGCCTCGGCCTCGGCGAAGGCGGTCTCCGCGAGGAAGTGGCTCCGCTCGTAGCGTGGCAGCGGCGGGGGCTGTGGATCGGCGCCGTCGTCCGACCTCAAGGCGGCCGCTGCCGCGATGTCATCGTAGGTCGCCTGGTCGAGACGTACCAGCGTCCGGGCCCAGCCGGGGCGGTCGACGACGCGCGTGGAGGTGTCGAACCAGTCCACCGGAACCACGTGGCAGTACTCGGTCCCCTCGATGAACCGGTACGGGCCCGTCACCCGCCCCAGGCCGAGCGCCTCGGTCTTGCCGCGGTTGGCGACGAGCAGCGTGCCCACCGCCATGCGCGACAAGTTGAGCGACTGCCGCGCGCCGTTCATCTTGTAGCTCGGGTCCTGCTGGGCGGCGGTGGCGACCCGCGCCGCGAACTCGTCGTCATCGAGCAACGTCAGGTCGCCCAGCAGATCGCCGCCGATCGCCGCGACGCCGCGCGCGCGCCAGTCTGCCCACAGCTCGGCGCCCGGCCCCGGCGAGATCTTCCAGTACCCCGGCACCGCGCCGAGCCCACCGCCGCCGGAGAAGGCGAACCGCTTGACCGCCACCAGCCAGTGGCAGAAGTGATCGAACGCGTCGCCGGCGCTGACGCCGAGCCGGGCATCGCGGAGTTGTGGTTGGCGTTCGACCAGGTCCCGCCACAGCCGTGCCGTCGTCAAATAGTCAGCGAACGAGGCGGCGAGCTCGACGCCGCTCCAGTAGGACACGACCCGAGCAACCTTCGCGTTCACCAGCGGCAGGTCGTCGGGCGCGAGGGCGTTGAGGATCGGCGTCAGCATGCCGACGTTGAAGCCCTTGGAGAGCGGGCTCGCGGTGAACCGGGCGATGGCGTCGCGCAGGTCGTGCGGCCTGGCCAGGCACTCGCGGACGAACGCGAGCACCTCGGCGGCGACCTGGGGCCAGGTCTCGGGCTTCACCCACTTCGCGTTCTCGAACCAGGTCTTGAAGTCCCCCTGGATCGCGGGGGCGTGCGACACCCAGGCGCCCGCCTCGCGGTGCTTCGCCGAGTCGGTGTGTGGCAGGAGGCCCAGGAGGATGGCGTCGGTAGCGTCCTGGCCACGAGCCAGCAGCTCGTCGATGCGCGTCAGGTTCGCGCGCGCGGTCACGCGCTCGGCCTGGTACGTCTGGAGGTAGGCCTGGGTCGCCGGTAGCGTCACGAACGTGTCGAGATACTCGTCCAGGAGGTCGTTGAGCGTGAGCGCGTCGTCTTCGTCGTCCGCCGTTTCGTCGGCGGGCGCGTCCTCGGGGGCATCGCCATACACCGGGGCGGGCAGCGGGCGGCCGACGACCTGGCTCAGGTAGGCGAGCGCGCCCGGCGAATGGAAGCGCGCGCCATGGAGGTCAGCGGGGCTCGCCGCGGCGGCCTCGGTGATGATGGAGGCCAGGGCGCGACGGATCGTGGCGCTCGCATCGCTGACCAGATCCGGTGTGATCGTATAGAACTCGACCGGGGCGATGGAACGGAACGGGCCTGCGGTCGTGTCGTGCACGCCCAGGCCCTCGATGATCGTCCGGTCCGCCGGGGTTAGCTCGCTGAGCCGCACTGGAAACCACACCTCCCGCCGAATCCACAGCACCAGGCACCGGCCGACCGTCACACGCAACGAGCGGGCGCCGAGCGTGAGCTTCCAGCGGTTGGCCCGGGTCGCGTGGGCGTCCTCGATGACGCTGGCCATCAGCTCGATGGCGGCACGGCGGGCGGCGTCCCCCGGAATCATCCACGCCAGCGCGCGTTCGGCGACCGTCGGGTCGGCCCGCATGCCATCACGGTCCGCGGCGAACTCGCGCATCCGCACGGGTGGCGGCGCCTCGGTCGACGTACCGGCGATCGCCTGCTGCTGCGCCGTCGCCAGCTCGGCCCACAGGCCGAAGGCGCCGTCGCCGCGCCGGTAGAAGCGCGGCGTGCCCTTGCCGGCCGCCAGCGACGACCCCGCCGCCTGCCGCAGCAACGTCACCCGCAGCGTCTGCTCTGGCGTCGCGCCGGCGGTCTCCACCAGCCCCCGCGCGGCCATCCGCTTCCACAGCTCCGGCACCGACAGCGCTTCCCCGGCGTCGCGCATTACCAGCTCCGCCCCGTCCGCGAAGGTCATGCTCATCACCTCCACGCTATCACGCCACACTGGCCCTCTAGCTCGTCGGCCGAGCCGTCGCGGAGTCACCCCAGAGGGGCGAGCTGACGCGGACTGGTCACCAGGAGATGCGTCAGCGCCGGCATGGGTGAGATCGGTTGGCGCAGCCGGCAGGGCGCTCTACGATGTCATGTGGGAATCCAGTTCGTCGTGCGCAACCTGCCACTGATCGTGGCGCACTACGCCAGGGTCCACCGTCCGAAGGCCCGCGCCGAGCTGGCGTCATTCGCGGAAGAAGGCAGCGGTCCGTCGGCCCGGGCGCGCGGAGCTATCCGGCCAGCGCCGCGATCGAGCGGGAGTTCGTTCTGGCCCGGAGACATCGCCGATGAGCTAGCGCCGCTCAGGGAGCTGGCGCCGTACGAGATCGAGGACGTCCTGCGCATCAACAAGGCCAAGTTCGATGCCGTGGTGCTGGAGCTTTCGGAGCGGAGCTGCCGGTTGCCGGAGGAAGAGGACGAGTAAGGCAACGAGATCGTCGAGGCACACCAGCGGCGCGCCGGGCCGACGCCACGGACCACGGATCCAGCCGGACGACATCACCGCTTGCCAAAGCGCTCCCGCACGAGCTGGACGAGTCGGGTTCTCTCGGCGTCCGTGAGGTCTTGCGGCGCCAACGCGGCGAGGTCAGCGTGCACCCGGGCCAGTCGTTCAAGCAGTGGGGCGTCGGGCGCGTGGCCGACTCGGGCGAGGTCGAGCGATCTGGCTGGCGCGTCGTCGTGATCGCGCGCGATGCGGAGCGCCTCCAATGGCATCCCGGCCTCGCGGTAGAGATCGATCGCCTCGTCCCAAGCTGATCGTCGCTCGGCGACCTTGGCCCGCAACCCGACGGGCGGCGCCTCGATCATCGGCAGCGCGGTCTCCGCCACGGCGGTGACCGACTTGGCCGGCCCCTGCGCGACGGCCCATTCGGCGGCGGCCAGGCTGATCTGCGACCGCTGACCGGCCCAGCGACGCGCGAGCTCGTCTGCGCCGCCGAGCGCCTCCATCGCCTTCACGACTCGGTCCCAGTCGCGCAGCTCGAAGCCCTCGCCCCGTCGTACGAGATCGGTGAGGACCAGATCCATGAGCCTCACCCCGAGCCGTACGTGCTCGGGGCGGGCGCGCACGACCTCGGCGATGCGCTGCACGCCAGCCTTGAGCTTCTCGGTCCCCTTGAGGGCGTCGCGGGTGTCGAGCGCGAGACGCGACAGGTCTGGCTCCTTGCCGAGATACAGCTCGTGGTTCGCCGTGGTCAGGCGCGCCTCGCGGTCGTCGTCGCTGGCAGCCGCGGCGGCGAGCAACGCCAGGCCGTGGGCGCGGTAGACCTTGAGCCGCAGCTCGCCCTGGACCGCTCCGGCACGGTCGGTGTCACCCAGCCAGCCGCGCGCCCGCGCCATGGTCCGCAGCGCTCGCGCGGTGTCGTCCCCGAATACGGCGTCGAACTCTTCGAGGGCGGCCGAGACGATCTCGACGCGGTCCTGGGTGTCCACGTCGAGGCGCGACGCGAGCTCGGCTCGGTCGACGGTCACCACGCCATCGAGCAAGCGGCCGTCCGGAGCCTGGCACAGCGCGCGCAGTTGGCCCTGCGCGTCGGAATCGAGCGGCCGCTCGACCAGTACGAGCGTCTCGGTCGCGCGTGACAGCGCCACGCGGATCGCGTCCACCTCGAACCGGGTCTCGATCGCGCGCACGGCGTCGGGCGTGTCGCTCGCGCTGGCCGCCAGGCGATGCGCGCGTCGGCCGACGTCGAGGACGACGGCCACGCGGAAGTCCAGCCCCTTGGCGTCGGGGGCCGCCTGCACCGTCGCGTCGGCCGCGCGTGCGACGGCCACCACGTCGGCCGGCACGTAGACGCCGGGATAGATGATCGTCGCGCCCTGGGCAGCGACCACCGCGCAGACGTCGCGCAAGCCATCCTCGCCGGCGTCGACCCACAGGACGCTGCCGATCGCGGCCTCGGTCACCTCGGCGGTGCTGCTGCCGCGGGGGCGATCGCCCTTCTCGAGCGATCGATACAGCGCCCACGAGTTGTTGATGATGTGCGTGATCGCTCGCGGTGAGCGCAGGTTCCCCGGCAGCTCGACCTCGGTCGGCGCGCCCAGCGTCTGGTTGATCAAGTCCTTCAGCTCGCCCCAGTCGAAGTCCGTGGCACGGACCGTCTGCCCCTCGTCACCGGCAACATGGAACGCGGGGCGGGTACCGGTCGTGACGGCGGGGCGACGCGCCACGAGCACGCAGACCAACGCCTCGACCAGCGTGAGGTCCTGCACCTCGTCGATCAAGATCGCTTCGAGATCGCTGAGCGCTGGCGGGATCGCGCGGCCGGCCAGGAGTTCGGACGCCAACGCGCGTGCCGCGTCCAGATCGCCGAACAGGTGCGCGCGGTCCTCGGCCGGCAGCGCCCGCGCCGCGATCACCGCCGCGTCGATGGCATCCTCCGGCAGCGTCGAGCCACGCCGGTGCCGGTACGCGCGCTCGAGATCATCAGGCGTCGCGACCGCTCCAACACCCCGAAAGTCCACCGGGAGGGCCCGTCCCCAGTACCAGGCGCGCAGCTCGGCGTGGAGCGCCGTCCACCGGTCTCGCCAGGGACCAAGGCGGGGCTCGTGGCCGACGGCTGCGCGCAGGGCCCGCTCGGCCTCGTCGAGTGGCGGCGCGACGGCGATGCCCGGCGCGAGGCGCGCCAGGAAGTCCGCGTGCGTGAGCGCGCGCGGGACCTGGCCCGGCGGGGCGTAGGTCTCGAGCCAGCGCTGCCCCTGCGCGCACTGGGCCGCGCCGAACGTCATGAACAGGATCGGTCCGGTGTGCCGGCGCGTGCGCTCGAGGTGCAGCGTGGTCTTGCCGGCGCCTGGGTAGCCCTTGGTGATCGTCACCGCCCCGGGCCGCTCGAGCGCCGAGCGCTGGGCATCGGACAGCGTGTCGGCGGCGCCGGTCGAGGACTCGAGCTGGCTGACGTAGTCGCTCGCGTCGAGCTCGACGTAGTCCGAGCGCGCGCCCGCCGAGATCGGCGTCTTCGTCTCGTCATGGTGGCGCACGGCCCGGACCACGACCTCGTCGCGACCGAGGCTCAGCTCGGCGACGCACGTCGTGCCGGCCAGCGCGTGCCAGAGGTAGTAGTGCGAGCCGCCGTTGTCACCGATCGGCGCGCGCAGCCAGCCGCGGTTGACGCCCACCGTGCCCTTGACGCTCCGCTGCGCGCGCCCCTCGACCAGCATGCCGCGCAACAGGCGCAGCACTGCGGCCTGGCGTGGGCGGTCCTCGCCGCGGCCGTTCTCGAGGAACTCGACGACATCAAGGTGGACCAGCAGCCTGACCCTGCTGCCCGGGCGCGGCGTGACCGGCGCGCCGAGGGAAGGCCAGATGGGCGCCGCACCGGGGCCCGGCAGCGGAGCCTCGGCACGCTCGGCGGCGACCTCGCGCGGGGCGGCTCGGCGCGCGGCGCGCTGGGCCGGCAGACCTTCGACGACCGCGGCGACCTCGTCCGCGGAGAGCGAGTAATCGGGCGACTTGAACTCGTTGCCGGGGAACGCCTTGCGCAAGACCTTCTTGACGTCGGTGACCGAGACACCATGCTGGTCGGCAAGTTGCTTGGTGGTGGTCACTGGCGGACTTCGGCGCTGAAGACGTCGCGGGGTGCCGAGACCGAACGCGCGATGGTCGAGATGGAGTTCACGGGGCGTAGGCACCGCCGCTCCCTCGGACCCTACGTCGCGGACGAAATCAACCGTTCCACGAAGAGGCTAAGACGACGCTCCAGTTCAAGATCTGGTCGAGCCACCGAATCCAAACAGAACAAGGTCGAATCCGTCTCAGCCTCACGCAGCGCGGACCAAGCTCCCGCAGGACCAGGAAGCACGACAAATGTGTTCATCTCCTGACATCGCACGGCCCGTCCATTCGTCCACCAAGCAACGCGGGCTCGGTATGCGAGCAGTTCCAGGCTCTTTGGAATCGTCTGAGCACGTTCTGGGTCGGCGAGTGTGGCATCTCCGATCGCCAGAGCGCGCCGCCCATCGCACGTTGTAACCTGGAGAGCGAAATCAGGCGTTGACTTGCCGTATGAATAGATTCCATCCTGGGCCCCTCGGCTCGAAAGCGATTCAAGACCTGGGCCTTCGCGGAGATACGCCGGCCCAACATCGATGACTGGGACGCGTATCGCGGGCTCATAGTGGAACTCCAAAACAACTCCATTGTCTTCGCGAGCGAATCGAACGGTATGCGAAACCGGAAATCCACCATCGGCACGGCTGCGGCCCAAGACACGCTCCGTCACACGCCAGCCGAGACCAACCAGCGCGGCAACGAGGCGCGCCGTGCTCCAAATTTCGAAGATCTGCGTCGCCCGTAGCGGAGCTCGCGTGGAAGAGATGGTGGTCTCCGCGGCCGCCCAACGCTCCTCCGGCCTTGGAGCCAACGCTTCGAGCAGCCTCCGCAGCCGATGATCACGTTGCATCGCCGGCGTGGGCCTGAACGCTCCGCGGTGTCGATAGCTCTGAAACACGAGCAACGACAACTCGTCGCTGAGGACGCACGCGCGCGTCAGGAGTTCAGCTGCTTCGTTGTAGTGACTCTCGCTCACGCGTCGAACTGACGCGGTTACATGCACGCCATTTTCCGGACGTGTCCCAAGGAATCCCCTCAAGTCTTTGATGGCCTCGCCAACAAGCAGCGCGCTTCGCTGCGCCCAGACTGCCACGAGACGCTCTTCATCGGAGGCCTCTTCGTCTTGTTCGTCGACATCCTTTCCGTGATTCACTCTCCAATGTCGACACCCGCGCAAAGCGCTCTCGATAAGAGCAAATCTCTCCGCATAGCGCGGCGGCGCAAGGTACAGGAATGCGTACGCTGGCCGCACATCGCGAGAACTATCATCCCATTCAATACTAGTCCCGAACTCGATGCAAATCTCGTCGAGCACTCGACGATAATCAAAGCGACTGAAGTACTTGCCAGGCCAGACATAGCAGACGACGGTTAGCGGAAACGGCGTGGAGGCTTCGACGGCAATCGCGCCATAGCGACGATCCCTTGCGATATCGTCTTTTCGCGCCGCGAGCGGGCACAGCGCCCACCAGTGCACGTCGGCGAAGTCGTGCGCCCCTATTGCCGGCAATGCGCCATGACTAGTAACCTTGTATGGCTCGAGAAACCCCGCCGAGCCATCAAAAGAGGCAGCGGCACCGTCGGCACTCGCAACTTCGTCCGTCGTCACGCCGATGAGAACCCAGAACCTCCGGTCGTCTACTGAAACCACGGCTCCGGGGTGGTACTCGTAGACACGTGGCGGCGCTGAAGGACGCCCAGGCTCAATAGCCGCAATATACTTGGGCACGATCGCTCTACTGCCAGGGGCTAATGAAGCCGAGGCGGAGTTGCGATGCTGCAATCGCGAGCCGGCGCCGTGTTCGCGGCAACGCCAAGTCAGTCCCGAGGTCGTCCGTCAGCCGTTCCACGAGCCTCCTCACTTGATCAGCTGCTCCAGAGATCTTCGTAAGGAGACGGCCCGCAATCATGTGGTCTTCTAGTGTGTCGAGACCGAGTAGGCTCTCGGGAAGGTCAAGCTCGAAGTGCAGCGCAGCCAGCCTCCGCAGGGCGAGCAGGTCGCGCAGTGTCGGCCGAAGATCCTGCCGCAAGTTCTCAGCATCGGTCACGCTCTGGATCGTTTCGACAACCCTGGCGACGCGCGGACTCAGGCCTCGCATGGACGATTCCTGTGGTGGTGCTGGAAGTCGTTTGAGCGCGCCGTGGTCAATGGCAGCCATTGGATTTGCATGCGTGACCAGGCTCTGCGGGGCCTCGACTTCAATGAAAAACGAGCGATCGATGATCTTGGGCGACGGCGGCTTGGATGCGTCGTCAATGTTAAGTGTGCCACACGCAAAAAGCGGCCGTTGCGTTCGTTCCATCTCTCGGAAGAAGAGCATGAGATAGCTTTCGGGCCGCGACAGGTTGATTTCGTCAAACAGGTATAGATGAGGGGTGTCGCGATCTGGCGCGGACCACGAAGCCCGGATGTGCCGAGGGATGTCGCGCTCGCTTCGCCAGTGGGACTGCACAGTGACCTCGAAGAACGTCCGGTCGTCCTCGAAGCCGAGCAGTTTCGCCAACAAGCGCACGAGCGTTGACTTTCCGCTGCCTGGCGGTCCTGCCAACAATACGAAGGGGCGCACGGCAAGTGCGAGTGTGAGGAGCGCGAGATCGCGGGCCGTCGCTGACATGCCCGCCGCGTTGAGTGGCGCCAGCGCCTCGACGAGGTGTCGCCCATAGTGGGCTTGCAGGGCGCCGGTTGGTGGCGTGGGTGGCGCGGGCGCGTCTCGCGGCTCGATGTACGCAGTACTCGCGACTCTACCTGTCTGCGCCTCGTCTGGCGACGTCTCCGCCGGCGGGCGTGGTGGCAGCAGCTCTACAAGAGAGGCCTCTTCGGCCGGCACGACCGAAAGAGTGCCAAGAAGGCCAGGCTCGCCGTCAAGACTCCTCGGCAAGTCCAAAGAGGAAGCGCCGGGAGCGCTCGTCGGTTCATCGCGTGACGGCGAACTGGTTTGCAGCAGCAAGTTCGACTCGTCGAGCGCAAGGCCACTATCGGGCGGCACAAAGAACCCGAGACGCGCGGTGACTGCGACCGTCTTTGACATTCCAAGATCGATCACGACATCGTCGGAGCCTTCGGTCCACAGCCGGTGCTCCCACGACGACGGCGGTTCGGCGTGTGGCGACGCGGGGGGCGCTGTCTTGCAGTGCGACAGATCGTACTTGAGGGCTTCAATTCCGCGCAGGCTACTCGACTCAAGAGACACGACCTGCGTCTCCGGATCGAATCGAACGAGAGCATCGACGGGCTCGGACGTCACCCAAAGTGAGTCCTGCGCATGTGTTTGCTTTGCGGGCTGGGCACGAGCAGAGGACGCAAGGCGGGCGTAGAAGCGCGTGCCAGCGGCGTAGTCGGGCGGGTCCTTGACCGGCGCCGTGCCGCCGCTTCGTGCGAAAGTGCTATGACGATCAAAAATCTTACGACTCTGCGTATGTTCTCTAGTACCTCTTCGCCACGTCCACGAGACGTCTGCCAGTGGCGCAGCGTTTAACTTGGCATTCGCGAGGGACTCGTCACGGTCCGAATGTGGTTGAACGTGAAGACGGCGCGGGCGGTGTCGTGTGTCTAACACGTGCGCCAGCGCGCCGACGGCGGCAACGTATGGATAGTCGGCGCCGACTCGGTGAACGGTCGGGAGCGCCCCGCCATTGAAGACCCGACGGCGCATCGCGCCGCAAAAGCCGGGGAGTAGGCTCGTTCCGCCGGCCAGCACAATGCCACTGATGAGCTTGTAGATGTCGGTCGCGCTCGCTATACCCGCTGCATCGAACATGGTCCTGAAGTACTTGCCACGCTCCCCTTGCTGAACGCCCTCGTGCAGGCTTTGCGCTAGATCAATGTAAACAGGGAAAAGTTCGCGCCAGAAGTCGTCTGCCACGGAAGCAAGGTCGTCCTGACTAAGGGAGAGCCCCGTGCCACCCAGCGAACGCATCTTTTCAGGCTGTCCAGTGGTCGCGACGGCGATCTTCGCAGCCTCGATTGTGGCGAGGTCTTTATATTGGGTTGCGTCCAGGTAGCCGGGTGCGCTGGACCACCAGCCGAGTCTCTTGCCGATTTCATGGTTCACCCAATGGCCGCCTAAGCCGGGAGCCACGGAGCACCGGGGCTGGAGCACGGACCGGTTGCGCGCGGTCGAAGTCTCGCTGACCATCTTGTCTTTGCGAGTCAGCACGAAGGTGAGATTCGTCGTCGCCGCTCCGGCATCCACAACAAGGTAGATGTTTGACTTGCCCTTCTTCAGCGCTAGCTCTCGGCGCACCAATCGGAAGTATTCGAGAACCATCTCTGGCTCGCTGAGTACGCGTGCGTCCGGCAAGGCGGCCGCGATCGCCTCTTCATACTCGATGCGGCGCCCTACGTCAGCGATGGCCGGCATGAGCACCCAGTAGTTGTCGCTCGTGCGTGTGCGGACGTCTTCAGGCAGCCCTTGAACGATCGCGCGAAGGTACTCGGTGACTGCTTCGTCACGGGCGTAGCGGATCAATGGCCCGTTTACGGCGGATTTCGCTGTCGCGGCGATGGTGCGTGACTCGGTCGCTTGGACGATTGCCCAGTGTTTCAGGTCGGTGACGGGCGTCGCCAGGCCGTCGGGCTTCTCGAGCGAGAGACGCCAGCCGCTTGCGCTGTCTGCGGCCGGTGAGATCCAGGCAGTCGATGGACGGAAGCGACTGCCATGCGCATCGGTCAGCAAGAAGCAAAGCGCGTCTTCGGGCAGGGAAGTATCGGGCATTCGTCTTCTCGATGAAAAATGGACTAGGAACGAAACTGCCGCGACGGTGCGCGACGATCATTGACGCTCCGGGTGGGCGGCGAGGGGGGAGGCGGGGGGCGGGTCGAGGGGGGAGGTGTAGGGGGTGCGGGTCGAGATGGCGGTGGCGAGGGCGGCGTAGCGTTCGAGGACGAGGCGGCGGGTGCGGTACTCGCCGAACTGGCGGACTTCCTTGTCGCGGAGGACGGGGAAGGTGTCCAGGATGTAGGCGGTGTCGTCGGCGTCGAGGCCGTAGAGGTGGAAGAAGGCGGCGTCGAGTTCGGCGCGCAAGATGGCGCGGCGCTCCGGGTCCCAGCGGAAGGGTGGGCCGGCGTAGCCGACATCCATCGCGAAGCCTGACAAGTCGTACGACGTGTAGGCGAGTTCCAAGACGCCCTTGCTGATCCATTCTTCGATGGGCGTGGAAAGATCCCAAGGCGCAAACGCCTTGGTGTGCGCCGGCGTTACAACCGGCAGTTGGCGCATCACGTTGTACTTGAGATGTGTGCCGCCGACCTTCTGTCGGGCGCAGTAGTCAAAGATGAGGGAGGCTAGGTTGCCGAGGAGGACGGCTGACATCGAAGCTACGGCGTCGCCAGGCAAGGCAAGGAGAAAGGTATCGCCGAAGCCGTGTCGCGGGACCGCGGACGCGATGGCGGTTCGCAGATCCGACGACCGGCAGATGTCGCGCCAGCCAATGAACCAATCGCGACTCCATCGTCCTGCGAGCTGCTTGGACACTTCTGAATCGTCGACCCAATAGTAGGGGAGCGGGAGCTTCGATGGGTCGGCGTGGTCGCCATCGGTGAACTGAGGCAAGAAGCCCTTGTTCGACTGCGCTTCCGTTTGCCCTTCGTAGGTGCCGAACCGGTGGTCGAAGTGGTGGACCATCTTCGCTTCGTATAGCGGCAAGCGCTTCGCTCCACCTCGCGTGAAGACGTTGCCATGCAGGGCGAAGCCGTCCCGCTCGCACGCAGCGCGATCGAGGAACAACCCGGAGTCAGTGGACATGTCGAGCATGCGCAGGAACCGTATGCCCCACGGGTTCCCATCCTCCGCCTCCTCGCGCCACAGGACGGGTACGCGTCGATAGATCGCCTTGTTGATCTCGGCATCGCGGCGCCAACGGAACGTCGGGCAGGTGCGCGTGTTCGGGTTGAGCGCGAGGAAGTCGTCGGCGCTGAGCCGTACATGGCGCGCTTCGTCCGCAAGGTAGGCGACCTGACGTGCAAAGAAGACCATATCCGTCTGGGCGTCCTTGGGACGACCCGCTGCCAGCGTCAACAGACAGAACCTGAAGGCGTTGTGCACCGCGGAGAAGACGTGTTCCTCGTTCTCGAAGTGATACAGGGAGCTGAGCTGGCGCGTCGTAACCAGGGCGCCGAAGAACTCCTTGGTCGTGTCGTCGGTCGCGATCCCACCCGGAACGATGCACCCCACCCGCCCGCGCTCGCTCATCAGCGACCGGTTCAGCTCCGCGAAGATCGAGTACGTGTTGATGTCGCCCTGCCCGCACAGCGGATACCGCCCGCTGGCCCGCATCCACTGGCTCTCGCCCTGAGCGGTCCGGAGCGCATCGCACCAGGCGTTCCACAGGGGCGGGTCGTCCTCCGGGAGCTTGGCGATCAGCCGCTTCCGCACCGCTGCGTTCTCCGCCTTCGCGATCGCATCGCTCCGGCCGGCGAAGAACTCTTTCTCCTGCAGCTTCACCCGCTCCCACGGCGGATTCCCCAGCACCACGTCGAATCCACCCGTCCACCCGGTGACGTCGTCCTCGGCGAACGCGGCACCGGCGGACACCACACCGAACGCGTCCGGAAACTGCAGGTGCCAGTGGAAGAACAGGTACTGGTTGTCGCGCTCGCGCACCTCCTTCACCAGCCGCCCGCTCGCCGTGCTCGGATCCGCCCGAAGGCTGGCGAAGGTCGCGTAGGTCGGGGCCGCGGCCGCGAGGGCCTGGTCGTCGGCGGCCTTCTGCCAGAGGAAGGCCGCGCACCAGGTGCTGGCCACCAGCCGCGCGTCCTTGTAGTCGCGCGAGGACTGGAACCGCGCCCAGCGGTCTTCGCGCGCGCGCACGTCCTCGACGTTGTCGTCGTCGCCGGCCAGCGCCTCCCGCGCCGCCGCCGCGAGCTTCCCGATGCGCTCCCCTGCGCTCGCCGCGAACATCGTGCCCTGCTGCTTCTCGGCGGCCTTCCGCTCGTCGCGGTTACGCTTCTTCAGCGCCTTGGCCACCTCCTTGTCGTCGCCCTCCAGCACCGACCAGGCGTCGTCCGGCACGCCGCGGGCGATCAGGGCCGGGGTCGCGCCCAAGAGCGCGTTCCCGTGCTGGATGTGCGCGTCCAGGAACGATAGCGGCCGCCCCGGCTCGATGGCCTCCATCCACAGCGCGACCTTGCACAGCTCCACCGCCATCTCGTTCAGGTCGACCCCATAGACACAGCGGCCGATGACATCGCGCAGCGCGTGCCGCAGCTCCGGCGGGCTCGGCTCGTCGTCGCCGGTCCGTACCGTCGCTAGCCTCCTGGCCATCCGCCGGGCCGCGGCCACCAGGAAGTGGCCGCTGCCGCAGGCGGGGTCGACCACCTTCAGCGCCAGCAGCGCGGCCTCGGCTTCCTGCCGGCGCTGGCCCTTGACCGCGGCGTCCACGACCGGGTCGAGCGCCGTGTCGAGCAGGCAGTCCACCAGCGAGGTCGGCGTGTAGGGATGTCCGGGGGGTTGGCGATGATCTCGGCGCGCTCGGCCTGGCTCTCCTGGCCCGTGTAGCGGCGAAACGTGACCGCCGAGCCGGCGAGGTACTTCTTCAGCTCACCCAGCTGGCTGTTGGCCAGCGCGTTCATCGGGTAGACGACGATCGCCTTGATGCCGGGCGTGCGTGGTGTGCGCAGCACGTGGTCGACGATCGGCACGATGTACGCGAGGCTCTTGCCCGACCCGGTGCCGGTGGTGAGCACATAGCTCGCGCCTCGACGGGCGGCGCGCACGCCTTCGACCTGATGCCGATGCAAGCGCACTGGCCCGATCGTGGCGCCGTCGGCGTCGCGATGCTCGAAGATGCCGCGACACGCCGGATGCAGGTCCCCCGCGGCGACGAGGTCGTCTAGCGACTCGCCGGGCTCGAACGCCGGACTGACCTGGAGCAGCGGCTCGGGCCACAGCCGTCCGGCCTCGAGTTCGGCATCGACGTGCGCACGGATCCGTTCGTCGCGGATCGCAAAGAAGCTCCGCACGTAGCTGGCGTAGTCGCCGATGACTCGACGGCGTAGATCGAAGACGTCCACTACTTCCCCTGAGAGGATCCAGTCTACACAGCCTGCCCGCGCTGTCTGGCTAGGCCTGGCACAATCGATTCACCCATGCGGGAGGATGGCAGTGGCGTGACAGCCGCGGGCACCGCATCTGTCAGTCCTTGCTGGGGATCCCGGCGTGGCGAATCGATGCACTCGCTGCCGCCGTGACTCACGCGGACGCGGCTAGCCGCGCAGCTCGCGCTTGAGGATCTTGCCGGTCGGCCCCTTGGGCAGCGCGGCCACGATGTCGATGATGCGCGGGTACTTGTAGGCGGCGAGGCGCTCTTTGCAGTAGGCGATCAGCTCGTCGGCGGTGACGGCCTGGCCCGGCTTGCACGCGACGACGGCCTTGACCTCTTCGCCGTGGCTGGCGTGGGGCACGCCGATGACGGCGGCCTCGGCCACCGCGGGGTGGCCGTACAGGACCTCCTCGATCTCGCGCGGGTAGACGTTGAAGCCGCCGCGGATGATCATGTCCTTCTTGCGATCGACGATGTAGTAGTAGCCGTCGGCGTCGCGGGTGCCGATGTCGCCCGAGCGGAACCAGCCGTCGGTGATGGCCTCGGCGGTGGCCTCGGGGCGGTGGTAATAGCCGCGCATCACGTTGTGGCCCTTGATGCAGATCTCGCCGGGGGTGTCGGTGGCGGTGACCACCGCGCCGGCCTCGTCGAGCAGCTGGAACTCGATGCCCCAGATCGGCCGCCCGATCGAGCCGGCCTTCTTGTGGCCACGCGGGTTGAACGACGCCACCGGCGAGGTCTCCGACAGGCCGTAGCCCTCGAGGATGTCGGTGCCGAACTTGGCGTCGAAGGCGGCCATCACCTCGACCGGCATGGCCGACCCGCCCGACAGGCACTGGCCGAGGCTGGCCAGCAGCGCCGGGGTCACGTCGGGGTGGTGCAAAAGCGCGAAGTACATGGTCGGCACGCCCGCGAACACGTTGATCTGGTGGCGGGCGATGAGCTGGGCCGCGCCGACCGGCTCGAACCGCGGCATCAGGACCAGGGTGCCGCCGGCCAGGAGCGTCGAGTTCTGCAGCACGGTCTGGCCGAAGCTGTGGAACAACGGCAACACCACCAGCACGCGGGCCTCGCCCAGCGGCACCGGCATGTCCTGGGTGGTCAGCCACTGGGCGTTGAAGAACAGGTTGAAGTGCGACAGCTCGGCGCCCTTGGCCTTGCCGGTGGTGCCCGAGGTGTAGAGGATGACCGCGGTGTCATCGGGGTTGGTGGCGGTGACCTGGCCGATCGGCGCGGCGCCGGCGATGAGCGCGGTGAGGTTGTGGCAACCGGGCGGGGCCGACAGATCGGCGCGGTCGGCCCGGGCCACGATGAGGTGGGCGCAGGTGTCGACCCGGGCGAAGCCGCCCTGGGCGTGCTCGAGGAACCCGTCCCACGCCACCAGCGCGACCGCGTCAGAGTCGGCCAGGTGGTAGGCCACCTCGTCGGCGGTCAGCAGCACGTTGAGCGGGACCACCGGGTTGCCGGCGTAGTGGCAGCCGAAGTACGCGATGGTGAACTGCGGCACGTTGGGCAGCAGCAGGGCCACGTGCTGGCCGGGCTGGACGCCCAGCCCGCGCAAGGCCGACGCGAAGCGCTGGCAAAAGCCATCGAGCATCGCGTAGCTCAGGGTGACGTCGCCGATGTGCAGGGCCGGCTTGTCGGGGTGCTGCTTGGTGCTCTCGCGCAGAAGGGTGGCCAGGTTGAGGCTCATCGCGTCCGTCCTTTCGAGGGCGACTGTACGCCACCCGCGGCGTCGCGGATCACCCGACGGGCGAGTAGGATGCCGACCATGCGCCTGCCCGCCCTCGCTCTCGCCGTGGCGACCCTGTCCGCCTGTCCGCGGTCGACCCCGACGCCGCCGACGACGCCCACCGAGCTGACCCGCGCCGACCGCCTGGAGATCGCCCAGCTCGAGGTGCAGCGCGCGGCCGCGGTGCCGGCGTTGATCAAGCTCGCCGACGATCGCCACCCCGGGAAGCGGGCCCTGGCCCTGCGCGCCCTGGGGCGGATCGGCACGGCCGACGCGGTCGCCGAGCTGCGGCGCCGGCTCATCGGCGAGCAGGCGGTCGGCGCGGCCGCGGCCCTGGGCCTGGCGGGCGCGACCGGGGACCTCGAGGAGGCCGACGCCAAGGCCATCGTCGGCGAGCTCGCCATGCTGCCGCTCGACGGCCCGGCCCGCGCCGTCGTGGTCGAGGCCATGGGCCGGATCGGCACCGCCGCGGCGATGCCGCCGCTGGCGCGCGCGCTGGGCGCCAAGGACCCCGCCACCGTCGCCGCCGCCGCGATCGGCCTGGGCCGCCTGGGCCGCGCCAAGGTGGCGCTCGACGCCACCGCCGAGCTGACGCTCGTCGGCCTGTCGCGCAATGACGACGCGGCGGTCCGCTACGCCGCGACCTACGCGCTGGCCCGCGGCTTCGTCGATCCGACCGCGCCGCCGCCGGGCGCACCCGACCCGATCGTGCGCGCCCTGCGCGACCGACTGGCCGACAGCCAGGGGGCGATCCGCGCCGCGGCGGTGGCCGGCCTGGCGGCCCGCAAGGCGGTGCCGGTCACCACGCCCGATCTGACCAAGGCCCTCGACGACGGCGACTGGCGGGTGGCGGTCGAGCTGGTGCGCGCCCTGGGCGGGGCCGCCGGCACGGATCAGACCCGCGCCGCCGTCGTGCCGTACCTGGCCCTGGTCGCCGCCGGCTGGTCCGACGGCTCGCGGCCGCCGGCGTTCGCCCACGTGCTGCTCGAGGGGCTGCGCCTGCTGACCGAGCGGGCCGCGGAGCCCACGGTGCGCGCCGTGCTGGTCACGATCGCCCGCAGCTACACCGACCGGCCGCCGTCGGCGCGCGAGCCCGAGCGACGCCTGGCCGCGGCGTGGGCCAACTGTCTGGCCCTGGGCGCGCTGGCGCGGCCGCTGCCGACCACGCCCACCGGCGACATGCTCAACGATCCGCAGGTCGCGCTGGCGCAGCTGTCGGGCTGCGGCGACGGCGTGCTGCCGGAGCCCCTGGCCCAGGGCGTGATGCTCGAGGCGATCGCGGCCGGGACCAACGCGCCGGCCCAGCGCCTTGCCCAGGCCGCCAACCACGGCGACCCGGCGATCGCCAGCGCCGCGCTGGCGCTCATGCCCGACGTGGCGAAGGCGGCCACGCCCGACCAGCTCGTGGTGCTGCGCGACGCGCTGATCGCCGCGCTCGGCCGCGACGAGCCAGCGGTGGCCGGGTCGGCCGCGGACGCCGCCAAGGCGCTGCTGACCGCGCGTGGCGTCGGCGGCGCGCTGGCCCCGCTGGCGGCGGCCGTGGTGGCCCGCGCCGACCGCACCGTCGACGATCCCGAGCTGGCGTCGGGCTTCCTGGCGGTCATCGCCGAGGCGCGGCTCGACGGGCTGCCGGTGTGCCAGCGCCTGGCGCCGTCGCCCAGCCCGGTGCTGCGGGCGGCGTCGCGCGCGTGCGTGACGGCGTTGACTGGCACCGACCCCGGCCCGCGGGCCGCGGCCACCCCGCCGGCCCGGCCGCCGGTCGACCCCGACCTGGCGCTGCGCACGACCGGCACCTGGAAGCTCACCACCACCCAGGGTGAGCTGGCCATCTCCCTCGACGCCACCATCGCACCGTGGCACGTCGCCACCATCATCGAGCTGACCCGGCGCGGCTTCTACGACGGACAGCTGGTGCACCGCGTGGTGCCGGACTTCGTGGTGCAGAGCGGCGATCCCACCGGCACCGGCTGGGGCGGCCCCGGCTTCACCCTGCCCGCCGAGCCCACCAGCTCGCTCGATCCCGCCGCCCACTTCGACGGCGGCGCGGTCGGCATCGCCGACGCCGGCAAGGACAGCGGCGGCTCGCAGTGGTTCGCGATGCACGGGCCGGCGCCCCACCTCGACGGCCGCTACACCTACGCCGGCGCGCTGGTCGACGGCGCCGAGGTGCTCGATCGGCTGCAGGTCGGCGACCGGGTCATCCGCGCCCGGTTCGAATAGCAGCGCTCGATCACGGGTAGTGGAACGTCTGGCCCGGCTTGAACAGCGCGATGCTCCAGGCGCCCTTGCCGGTGAAGCCGTAGCTGGTCGCGGCGGCCCACTCGTTGTAGCCCCACGGGTCGAACGCGTTGCCGTTGGCCCAGCCCAATGGATCGATCGAGTTGAGCCCGCCGGTGTTGGTGCCGGTGGGATCCCCGTTGGCGGCGAAGGCGACGTGGTAGCCCGCCTCGGGCGCGGCCGCGGTGTGCGCGTTGGTGTTGCTCAGGCGCATGACCCCGCTGTGCAGGTGGGCGTAGCCGCCGGTGCAGCCGCTGGCGCCGACGTAGCCGAGGATCTGCCCGGCCTTGACGGTCTGGCCGTCGACCACCAGCCGCTTGCGGACGTGGGCGTAGTAGACGACGAAGCTCTCCTGGTAGGTCGGGTCGGTCCCCACCGCGTACTTGACGTAGAGCTCGCCTTGGTTGGGCGTGCCGCCGCACCCGAAGATGCTGACGTCGCGCACCCGCGAACCGTTGGTGATGACCACACCGCCACTCACCGCGTACAGCGGGCGCCCCTCATCGATCGGGTGATCGTAGGCGGCCTCGCGGGCGCCGACGTCGAGCCCGAACCGGTCGACCCCGGCCGAGGTGCCGCTCTGGCCGTTGCCGAACTGGGCCAAGCTGACCGACGCCTGGTTGTGCACGAACGGGTTGGTGGTGCGCGGCAGGGGCAGCTCGTGGGCGGCGCTGAACATCCGGTCGAACACCGGCAGGCTGGCCATCGACACCGACAGGATGCAGCGGTTGGTGGTGTGGCCGACCGCGGCGTCGACCGCCTGCAGCGGCGCGACCCCGACCGAGCCGGCCGGGCCGACCCAGCCGTTCGAACACGCGGCGAAGACGTGGTTCACGCCGGTGGTCGAGTACAGGCCGGCGCGCACGATGGTGCCGCCGGGCTTGCTCGCCAGCAGCGTCACGCACGGCGTGGCGCCGAGCCAGTTGAAGCCCCAGGTGCCGTCGGGCCAGTGGACGTTGCAGTAGTGGCCGGTGCCGGCCGGCTCGGCCGGGGTCAGCGCGGCCAGGCTGGCCAAGCTGTCGGCGTTGCTGAAGGCGGGATTGCGCACGCACACGCCTGGGGTCACCGAGGTCGCGACCCCGCCGGCGCAGTGGATCAGCGCCGCGTTCTGGTTGGCCTGGTCGAGGAAGGTGGCCGGCTGGAACCGGTCGGCGCAGTAGTTGCCGGTGGCGTGGGTCGCGCAGTAGTTCGAGGCGACCGGCACCGTGCACGCCGGATCTTCGCCATCGCGCAACCCGTCGGCGTCGTTGTCGACGCCGTCGAAGCAGCTGGTCTCCTCGATCCGGATCCGCCCGAGGTGCTTCACGCCGGCCTTGACCTGGATGCCGTACAGCAGATCGGGCCCGGCGGCGGTCAGCGTGGTGTAGCGCTCGCTGCCGGTGTCGAGCCAGGCCCAGCCGTTGCTGCCGGCCAGCAGGCCGCTGTTGGTGCTGACCGTGCCGTTGGCCTCGAGCGCGAACGCCCGCCGTGACCACGCCAGCGAGTTGCCCACCGCCGCGCTGTCCGAGCCGGTCGCCGTCGCGCCGGTGCCGGTCACCTGGACCGCGCCGACGTTGGCGATCGGACCAGTCCACGCCAGCGGCGCCGCGGCCGCCTTGTTCGAGGCGACGTAGACGTCCTTGCCGCTGGCCACGACCTTCACGCCGTAGATCGTGCCGTCGCCGCCCTGGATGCGATCGACCTGCACGCTGGTGGGCGCCTGGGCCCACGCGCCGACGGTGCCGTTGGCCTGGAGCGGCGCGACCCACAGCCGCTTGCTGCTGTCGAGGGTCGCCAGCTGGGCGTGGTCGCACGCGAGCTCCGGGCCCTTGCCCAGCGCGCTCTGCTTGGTCCACGCCTGGCCGCCGCTGTTCGAGAACCACAGCGCGTAGGACGTGATGTAGAACGGCGGCCCCGAGGACTGCTGCTCGACCGCGTACAGCGCCGAGCGATCGCACGCGGTCAGGCCGACCACGTTGGCGAGCGCGAGGCCGGTGACCGCGGTGACCTCGTCGAACGAGACCAGGGTCCCGTTCTGGTAGATGTTGCCGAGCAGGACGATGGCGTCCTGGCTGGTGTCGCTGGTATCGAGCGGCGCGTCGTCGGCCGGCAGCTCGGTGCAGCCGGTGAGCAGGGCGGCGCCGAGCGCCACGCGTAGCCAGGGCCGCAGGCGCCCCGTGTTGCGATGGATGAGGTGGGTGGTCATGTTCGACGAGGTGGAGCGCTCCACCCGCGCTCCGTGACCTCGCCCGCCGGCCGCTACCGCTCCTTGCCACACCGGGCGCCCAGGCGGCGCCTCCAGCGCGGCCGCGCGCTGACGCTACAGCGTCTCGAGGAACGCGATCAGATCGGCGCGCTGGCTGGGCGACAGCGGCGCCGAGTCGGACATGCCGTGGACCGACGCGCGCTCGGCCACCAGGGCCTCGAGGGTGGCGGCGCTGCCGTCGTGGTAGTACGGCGCGCTGCGCGCCAGGCCCACCAGCGACGGCGTGTCGGCCGAGGCCAGGGTGCCGCCGAACTCGTGCTGGGCGTTGTCGGTGTAGCTCGGCCCATCGTGGCACGACGCGCAGCCGACCTCGGCGCTCTCGAACAGCGCGCGACCGCGCGCCACCCGGGCGGCGTCTCGGGTCGGCCGGCGCGGCGCCGGCAGCTGCTCGAGGTAGGCCGCCAGGGCCTTGACCTCGCCGGCGTTGAGGCCGTTGCCGCCCAGGCGCCGCATCGTCGAGGTCAGGCTGGTCGTGAGGTCGGGGTCCCCGCCGTCCCACTTGTACGGGTGGGTGCCGGCGACGCGCCCGGCCAACAGCGGCGTCTGCAGCTCGTGGCCCTCGATCTTCCAGGTCAGGCCGTCGGCGCCGGCCTCGGGGTGGCAGCTGGCGCACGCCATCGCGCCGTCGCTCGAGATGCGCGCGTCGCCGCCTTTGCGGAACAGATCGAAGCCGGCGTGGGCCAGCTGCGACATCCGGGTCGGCGCCACCTCGGCGGCCCCCACCGCGACCTTGCCCTCGAGGTCGACCCGCACGACCTTGCGCGACACCGCGCAGAAGATCCACGCCGCACCGTCGGCGCCGACCGCGACCCCCTCCGGGCCGCAGCTGGTGGAGCCGCCCAGGCCACCGACCTTGCGCTCCTGGCGCACCGTCAGCTGCGACGCCGCCGCGACCACCAGCAGCGAGTCGGACCCGTAGCCCACCACCAGCGCGCGATCGCGGACGGGATCCCAGGCGATGGCCTTGGGCTGGTGCTCGCCGATGGTGGCCAGCATCGTCTGCGGGATGGCCTGGGACGTGGCGACGAAGGTGAGCGCGTGCTTGATCGGCGCCTCGAAGCCTCCGCCGTAGGAGCCGCGGTTGCCGCCGAAGGGCGCGTCCTGCAGCGGCGTCGAGGTCTGGTGGGCCACCAGCGCCAGGCCGTTGCCGACGAACCGCGCCGCGAACGCGCTGCGGGCCACCACCCGGCCCGACTCGTTGGCCGGCACCATCTGCCCGAGCACCATCGCCGTGGCGCGAGCCGCTGGCGCCAGGCTGATCGCGACGCCAGCCTGCGGCGTGGCCAGGGTGATGCGCTCGGCCGCGCCCGAGGTGAGCGAGGTCACCAGCGCCTGCGCGCCGTCGGGCGAGATCGCCACCGCGCGCGGCTCGGGGGCCAGCGGACGGCGCCACCGCTCGTGACCGCTGGCCACGTCGAACGCGACCAGCGTGCGCGCGGCGACGGTGGTGGCCAGGAGCATCGTACGGTCGGGCGACAGCGCCACGCCGTAGGGCTCGGTCGGGGTCGGCCACCGGGCCGCCACCCGCAGCGTGTCGCCGACCTCGACCACGACGATCTGGTCGCCGGCGCGGTCGGCCACGTAGGCGCGCCGGGCGACCGGGTCGTAGACCAGCTGGGTCGCCGTCGGGCCGATGGCCAGGCGGGTCACCGGCGTGCCGGCCTGATCGACCAGCACCAGGTCGCCGCTGTCGGCGTCGATGACCAGCGCCCGCTGGCCGGCCACGGCGATGGCCGAACCTGCCAGGTACGCGGTGGTCGCGGCGTCGCCGGTCGGCACCGCGGCGGCGCCCAGCGGCCGGCCGGTGGGCTGGAACGGCGTGTCGATGACGCGCGGCACCCGGATCATCCGCTTGGCGGCGACCCGCTCGGCGTGGGCCATGACGGTGGCGAAGGTGAGCGTCGACAGGACCACGGCCAGCCGGTGTGCGCGCATGACCGGTGTGAACGCGCTACGGGGGCCAGACGATCTCGAAAATGATCGGGGACCCGGTCTTTTTCATCGGGCGCCCGTGGTCCGGCCATCCCGGCGAGGCGGCCGCCGTGACGATCAATCGGTGAGCCGCCGTCCCAGCCGCACCATCGGGGCCTCGATCAGGTGGTAGGCAGCCACGGCGAACACCGCGGTCAACCCCGCGAACGCCGCGACCTCGAGCCCGAGCGGGCCGGGCCGCCACAACGCGAACACGATGTGCAGAGCCGGGACGTGCAGCAGATACACACCGTATGAATAGGTGGCGACCTGCGCCGCCGCACGGTTCAGCCACCGCACCTCGCAGTCGCGAAACAGCGGGATCAGCAGCGCCAAGGCCATGCACAGCACCCAGCCGTACCAGTAGATCAGCGGCTCGGAGTCGGCGTGGATCCAGCAGTACCCCCCGACCAGCCCCACCACCGCCGCCGGCCACAGCCAGCCCGGCGCCCAGGGCTGCCACCGATCGCGCAGCCGGTAGCAGGCGATGCCGGCGAGGAAGCACGGCACATACGCGGCGAGGTTCATGTGGCCGTGCTCGAGCTTGCGCAGCGCGTAGCCGCCGACGGTCGCGCCGGCGATGCCCGCCAGGATCACGGCGAGCCCATGGCGACGCCGGACCACCGCGTACAGCAGCGGGAGGACCAGATACATCTCGACCTCGTACGGCAGGCTCCACAGCGGCGTGAGGACGCTGTGCCCGGTCCACAGGTTCTGGACCAGGAGCAGGTTGGCGACGATCTCCTGCGTGGTGGGTGCGTGGTAGGCCTTCCAGCTGGCCTCGGGCCAGCCGAGCGCCACCACGCCGAGCACGCACACCACCGCCAGCGGGTAGATGCGCAACGCCCGGCGGACGTAGAACCGCCACACGATCGACCACCGGCGCGGCGCGGTCAGGCGCTCGAGCGAGTACATGAGCACCAGGCTGGTGTGGACGAAGAACGCCAGCACCCCGGCCTGGCCGATGTGCAGGGTCAGCTCCTGCAGCCGGTGCGGGACCTCGTGGCCGCGGAAGCGCAGGGTCGGGATCAGGTGATCCACCACCACCGTCACCACCGCGATCGCCCGCAGGATGTCGAGGTTCGGCGAGTTGTGGCGCGCCGCCGGTCGCCCGCTGGGTTCGCTCACGGCCCGCGCAGCGTCGCACGAAGCGGTCGGTGCGCGCACCGGGGTCAGGACGATGCCGAGGTGTAGCTGCGCAGCGCCAGGCGCCACACCAAACGCGACACCGCCGCCAGCCCCAGCGCCCCTGCGAGGCACGCCAGCGCCGCGCCGCCGGTCAACGTGCCGAGCATCGCCTGGGCCGGGTACGTGGTCATGAGCGCGAGCGGCACGACGAAGGTGAACACCACCCGCCACGCGCCGCGAAACACCGACGCCGGCCAGCGCGCCGCGTCGAAGACCGAGCCCAGGAGGTAGATGAGGTTGTCCATCTTCACCACCCAAAACGCCATCGCCACGATCATGATCCACAGCGCGTACATGACCACCAGGCCGGCGACCAGCAGGCCGACGCCAGCCGCGACCTGGCCGACGCTGGGGTGCTGGCCCAGCCGCACGAACGCATACACCAGGAGCCCGACGCCGCCCAGCACGTCGACGATCCGCCACGGCGCGAAGCGCGCGGTCGACACCAGGAACTGCGCATCGGCCGGCCGCAAGAGCGTGTAGTCGAACGCGCCCGAGCGGATCTGCTCGACCAGCGCGCCCAGCGACGGGTTGACCGCGCCCTCGAGCACGCCGCGGATGATGACGAAGTTGGCCATCACCACCAGCGCAGCCCCGAAGCTCCACCCAGCGACGGTCGCGCGCTCGTCGTACAGGACCAACAGCGGCAGCAGGTTCCAGCCCAGCCAGTACAGCGACATCAGCCCCTGCACCAGGAAGTCGGCCCGGTACTGCAGGCCGGTGACCGTCGACGCCCGCAGCTGGACCGCGGCCAGCCGCAGGTAATAGCGAACCCGCCCGCCGCGGCGGCCCCGCGCGACGGCGGCGCTAGCCACCGAAAGCCTCGTAGCGGCGGACCCCGCGGCGCCACATCCACGCCGCCACGAGCAGCAGCGCGGTGGCCCACGCCCACTGCTGCGCCACCAGCCGCGCGGCCTGCCCGGCGTCAGGCACCCGGCCGATGGCGATGGCCACCGGATCGCCCAGCATGGCGCGGAACGGCAGCCACGCCGCGGTGGCGCGCAACCACGCCGGCAGCAGCGGCAGCGGGATCAGGTAGCCCGACATGATCGCGAACACGCCGAAGTACACGTCGACGATGCCCAGCGACTTGTCGAGGAAGAACGCCAGCGCGCCCAGGCACAGGAACACCGCGAAGGTGAGCGCCCAGGCCCCGACCAGGGCCAGCGCGACCAGGCCCAGGTGGGCCGGGTCGGTCACCAGCACCGCGCGCGCGCTCGACCACAGCACCACCAGCATCACCGGCGCCACCGCCACCGCCCGCAGCGGCACCGCGCCGAGGTGGGTGCCGAGGTAGCCGGCGAACGGGTGGACCGGGCGCAGCAGCCGACCGGCCACCGCGCCGGTGCGGATCTCCTCGCTCATCTGCCACGCCACCCAGTTGCTGGTGAGGTTGCGGACGATCAACGCGACCAGGTAGTACGCGACGAAGTCGCGGGTGGCCCACGCGCGGAACGGCGCCTCGTCGGCCACCGAGGTCCACAGCCCCAGCATCACCAGCGGCATCGTCGTGGTGAGCAGCCACACCAGCATCTCGGCCCGGTAGGCCAGGGCCTCGGTCAGGCCGATCCGCACCAGGGTCGGCATCGCCCGCAGCGCGCGCGTCACGGCCCCGCTCGCTTGTCCTTGAACAGCTTGCGCATGACGTCCTCGAGCGGCGGGTCCTCGACCGCCAGGTCGGCCCCGGCCCGGTCGAGCAGGTGACCGACCACCTCGCGCAGGCGCGCCTCGGGGACCCGGACCGTGGTGCGCCCGCCCTCGGCCTTGATCACCTCGCCCAGCCGGGCCACCTCCTCGGGCGCCACCGCGCCGGTGAACGACACCAGCTTGTCGGGGATCATGGTCTTCACCAGCGCCCGCAGGTCGCCGTCGTGGATCAGCCGGCCGCCGTCGATGACGATCACCCGCGGGCACAGCGCGACCACGTCGTCCATGTAGTGCGACGTCAGCAGCACGGTGGCGTCGTGGCGCTGGTTGTAGTCGCGGATGAAGTCGCGGATGGTGACCTGCATCGCCACGTCGAGGCCGATGGTCGGCTCGTCGAGGAACAGCGTGGTCGGCCGGTGCAAGAGCGCCGCCGCCAGCTCGCACTTCATGCGCTCGCCCAGCGACAGCTGGCGGGTCGGCTTGTCGGTCAGCCCGGCCAGGCCCAACAGCTCGGTCAGCTCGGCCAGGGTCTGGCGCGCCGCCGCGGGCTCGACCCCGAACACCGCCCGGTTGAGCGCGTAGGTCTCGCTGGGCGGCAGGTCCCACATCAGCTGCTGCTTCTGCCCCATGACCAGCGTGATCTGCTCGAGGAAGGCCGGGCTGCGCGCGGCCGGACGGTGGCCGGCTACGGTCACCTCGCCGGCGCTGGGGTGGAGCAGGCCCGACAGCACCTTCATGGTGGTGGTCTTGCCGGCGCCGTTGGGCCCGAGGAAGCCGACCCGCTCGCCGCGGGCGATGGTGAAGCTGATGTCGTCGACCGCCTTGACCGTGTCGTACTGCCGGTGCCACAGCGAGCGCACCGCCGCGGCCAGCCCGGGCGGCCGGCGGTGCACCCGGAAGTGCTTCTTCAGGCCGGCGACCTCGATCACCGGGCTACGCCTTGGTGGCGCCGCCGACCGTGCGGGCCAGCTCGCCGACGGTCTTGATCGGCAGCGCGTCGACCGACTCGCCGGACAGGATCGACTCGATCAGGTGGGCGCCGACCCGGGCCAGCTGGGTCAGGCCGTTGACCCGCGCCGCGATGCCGGCGAGCCGCGGGCTGCGATCGGCCGCGCCGGCGGCCGCACCCGACAGCGCGTCGTCGGCGGCCGCGAACTGCTCGAGCGCGTCCTGGATCCACCGCAGCTCGCGCTCGCGCAGGACCCGCGACACCATCTTCCAGATGCTGGTCTCGGCCTCGTAGAAGTCGCGGCGCTCGCCCGGCACCCACGCCTTCTTGACCACGCCCCACTGGCCCAGCTCGCCCAGCAGCATCGACATCGCCCCCGACGACAGGCTCAGGCGCTCGCCCAGATCCGACGCCGACAGCGGCGCCTGCTCCAGGTACAGCACCGCCCACACCCGGCCCATGTTGCGCTTGAAGCCCCAGTGCTCGATGAGCGCACCGACCGCGTCGGCGATCTTCATCACCGCGGCCTCGCCGGCGGGTTCGAGCGCGGTCACGCTCAGTCCCCGCGCTTGAGCGGCGGCAGGTCGCGGGTCGGGACCCGGGTCAGGCCGCCGCTGCCCGTGGGCGGCTGGGCCATCGCCGCGGTCTCTTCCTCGCGCCGACGCGAGATGATCTCGACGATCTCGCGCTGGGTCAGCCCGCCCGACGGCCGCAGCGTGACGCCGGCCTCCTTGCCGGTCGACAGCTCGCGGGCGGTCACGCTCATGATCGACTCGACGTCGACGGTGAGCGACAGCTCGACCCGGATCGATCCGGCCGGCCCCGGCGGCAGACCGTCGAGCACCACCTGGCCCAGCCGGCGGTTCTTGCGCACGTCGCCGTGCTCGCCCTGGTACAGCTCGATCGACACGAACTTCTGATCGACCGAGGTGGTGGCGAACAGCTTGCGGACCCGCACCGGCAGCATCGAGTTGCGGGCGATCAACACCGAGAAGCCGGCCTCGCCCACCTTGATGCCGATGTCGTGCGGCGTCACGTCGAGCAGCGCGGCGCCGTCGTCGTCGCCGCCGACGATCCCGGCGTAGGCCGCGGCGCCCATGGCCACCACCTCGTCCGGGTTGGCCCCCTTGGACGGCTTCTTGCCGAAGATGCGCTCGACCGTGGCCTCGACCGCCGGCCACCGGGTCATGCCGCCGACCAGGAGCACCTCTTCGAGGTCGGCCGCGGTGAGGCCGGCGTCGGCCAGGGTCTGCTGGCACGGCTCGTCGACCCGCGCCAGCTCCATCGCGGTCCACGCCTCGACCTCGTCGCGGGTGATGCGTCGCTCGAGGTTGAGCGGCTGACCGTCTTGATCCTGGGCCAAAAACGGCAGCCGCAGCCAGGTCTCGCGCTCGACCGACAGGGCCCGCTTGGCGGCCTCGCACGCCTCGCGCAGCCGCCCCAGCGCCACCGGGTTCTGCATGAGATCGATGCGGCTCTTGTCGAAGATCTCGTCGGCCATGCGCTCGACCATGCGGCGGTCCCAGTCCTCGCCGCCCAGGGCGCTGTCGCCGCCGGTGGCCAGCACCTCGAAGATGCCGTTCTCGACTGACATGATCGAGATGTCGAATGTTCCGCCGCCGAGATCGAACACGGCGATCTTGCGGCGACGCTCGCCGACCCGGTGGGCGCCGTAGGCCAGCGCCGCCGCGGTCGGCTCGTTGAGGATGCGGACCACGTCGAGCCCGGCGATGGTGCCGGCGTCGCGGGTGGCCTGGCGCTGGTGCTCGTCGAAGTAGGCCGGCACGGTGACGATGGCGCGGGTCACCGGCTCGCCCAGCGCGGCCTCGGCGATGGCCCGCAGCCGGCGCAACACGAACGACGCGATCTCCTGCGGCGACCGTCCGACCGGGCCGATGCGCACCCAGGCGTCGCCGTTGGGCGCCGCCACTACGCGGTACGGGGCGGTCTTGGCCAGCACCGCCACGTCGTCGGAGTTGACCTTGCGCCCGACCAGGCGCTTGGCGCCGAACACCGTCTGGCCCGGGTTCGACACCGCCTGGCGCCGAGCCGGCGTGCCGACCAGCACGTCGCCGCCGTTGGCCGGCCAGGCCACCACCGAGGGGGTGGTGCGCTCGCCCTCGGGAGACGCCAGCACGCTGGCCTGGCCGCGGTCGTCGATGACGGCCACGCACGAGTTGGTCGTGCCGAGGTCGATGCCGATGATCCGGGACGCCATGCGCGCTACTCCTTTTTCCCCATGAGGCGCGACAGCAAGCCGCGCCGCTCGTTGGTGGCCATCCGCCGCATGTCGGCCAGCTCGCGCGCGGCCCGCTCGTTGGTGGGATCGACCTCGAGCACGGCCTCGAACCGCTGCGCCGCCTCGAGCCGGTCGCGCTGAGCCAGCGCCCGCAGCCCCTCGGCCAGCTCGATGCCGGCGCGGGCCACGCGATCGTGCGGGTTCTTGCGCGCGTAGATCTTGAACACCGCGAGGGCTTCGTCGTAGCGCCCGGCGTCGAGCAGCCCATCGGCCGCCCGGAAGTCGACCCGGCCGTCGTCAGCCAGCGGCGGTGGCGCCACCGCCAACGGTCGACGCTCGGTGTCGGGCCGGCGCGCCACCGTCGGCTCGGCGCTGCTCGACGCTCCCGGCGGCGGCGGGACCGACGCGATGACCGCGGGCGGCGGCGAGCCGAGCGGGCTCGGCCGCGGCGGTGGGATCGGTGCGGTCGGAGCCATGGCCGGCGCGACGACCGGCGCCGCCGGAGCCGCCGGCGGCCCGACGACGGCCGGCGGTCGCAGGCTGGGCACCTTGATGACCGGGCGAGCGCCGGCCAGCTGCAGCTCCCGGGTGCGCAGCGCGTCGGTGCCGAGCCGGCGGTAGGCGTCGCGGATGAGGATGAAGATCTCGGCGGCCAGGCCCCGCAGCTCCTGCGACGTGTACCGGGTGAAGCGGTCCGGGTGGTAGCGCTTGGTCAGCTCGGCGAACCCGGCGCGGATCTGATCGTCGTCAGCCTCGTAGCCCACGCCGAGCACCTGGAACGGGTTGAGCTTGCGCAGCGACGCGAACTCCGAGGTCAGCGCGGCGATCAACTCGGCCTCGGCCTCGAGCAGATCGCTGCTGTCCTCGACCGCGGCGTCGCCCGGCGCCGGCGCCGGCGCCGCGCCTTGCTTGGAGGCCGACGCCAGGCCGGTCTCGATGAGCCACATCGCGCTCTCGGGCAGCGTGTTGAGCTTGATGTCGACGCCCGGCCCGCGGCCGCCGAGACCACCCGGCCCGACGTGCTCGGCCACCACGCCGGTCAGCACCACCATCGACTCCGTCGGGAGCGTCAGATCGATGCGCACCGGCGTGCCGATCGCCGGCGGGTTGGCAGCCTTGAGGAAGATCGCGTGGCGCGACAGATCGCGCCGGTGGATGTTCGCCAGCTGCTGCCAGGACCCGCAGCGGAGCTTGATATTGAGTGGCGTCGACGACACCGAGCGCCGAGTATAGGAACCCCGGCGATCGACCGCAACGCCGCAGATCCACATCCGAAACGAATCGCCCGCCGCCAGGTGTAGGCAACCGCCACCGGCCCGGTCAGGCCGGCTTGCGCTCGCGCTCGATCTCGGCCAGGAGCAGGCGGTACTGCCCCAGCACCCGCTCGTGGCGGTGCTTGATGCGCTGCAGGTAGCCGTGCTCGCGGGTCCGGGCCATCGCCGCGGCCGCCTCGTCGCGCACCCGGGCGATGAACAGCTTGGCGTCGTCGAACGGCTTGAGCACGAACCCGACCACCCCGAGATCGGCCGCGCGCGCGGTCAGGCTGGGGTCGCTGTAGCCGGTGATGAGGAACGCGGCCAGCCCCGGGCGGTCCTTGCGCAGCCGGCGCACCACCTCGAGGCCGTCGATCCCGGGCAGCCCGATGTCGACCAGCACCAGATCGAGCGCGGCGCCGCGCTGGCTCATGCGCTCGGCGTGGACCACCGCCTCCTCGCCGGTGACGAACGCGAAGGTGGTGAGGCCGGCGTCCTCGAGGTGGTCGACCAGGAAGTCGGCGACCTCGCGATCGTCCTCGACGACCATCACCACCGGGGCCCGCGCGGCGTCGACGTCCGACGCCAGGTCGCTGCCGCGGCCGGCGGTGGCCGCCAGCTGCTTCTCGAGATCGATCGAGCGCCGCTCGGTCTTGACCAGATCGCGCAGCATCTCCTCGATCATCTCGCGCAGGCTGGTCACCGCCCGACGCTGGGCGCCGGTGTCGGCCCGGCGCGACGCGGCCAGGGCCAGGGCCCGGGCGGTCACCTCGAACGGCTCGGCGCCGAGGTCCACGAAGTCGACCGCGCCGGCGCGCTGGCAGGCGATGACCAACGCCGCGCTCGGCCGCTGGGCCACCGCCACCGGCGCGGCGTCGGGCACCTGAGACGCCACCGCCGCCACCCTCGCCATGGCCTCGTCGAGGGTGAGCTGACCGCGGGCGGCGTCGTCGACGTCGATCATGACCACCGCGCCCTCGTCGTCGATCAGGGCCCGGGCCGCCTCGTCGGCGTCGGCCACCATCGCGGTCTCGACCCCGGCGCGCACCAGCCGTTCGACCAGCGCCCGCAGCGCGGCGCCGGCCGGCCCGCGCCAGCCGCGCGGCGCCACCACGATCACCGTCTCCGGCACCTGGTAGGTCATCGCTGGCTCACCCCGCACCGGCGATCGCGGCCGCGGGCCGCCGCGGTGGCGTGGGCGCGCGGGTGCGCGCTCCCTGTGGCGGGAAGCTTCATGGCCTCGACCATACACCGGCCACCCACGCGGTACGCTAGGGCCCATGAGCACCGACGAGCGGGCGATGTTTATCGGCGCGTGGCAGGCCCGGGTCGGCGCGGCGCCGCGCGAGTTCGACCTTCCGGCGCTGGCCGCGATCGATGCGGCGGCGACGGTGCGCGCCCAGGTCGGCGTGGTCAGCATGGGCAACCGGGCCGAGGCCCACAGCTCGGCGATGGCGCCCGACATCGACGATCGCGTCGGCATCCACGTCGCCACCCGGGTCGCCGACGCCACCGGCGCCCGCTACCTCGGGCACTGCCCCTTCGCGACCGATCGCCTGGGCGGCCTGGCCCAGGTGTGGAGCCCGGCGTGCGAGAGCGTCGACCAGTTCCTCGCCAAGACCCACGAGTTCCTGGCCCGGCTGCTCGCCGTCACCGGCCCGGTCGCCGAGGTCTGGCTGCTCAGCGGCCACGGCGGCAACGGCGCGATCGAGCCGCACCTGCCGCGGCTGGCCGAGGCCCTGGGCCTGACCCGGCTGGCGTACCACCTGGCGCTGCGGGTGCCGCCCGAGCTGCCCCACCTCAACACCCAGCACGCCGGCGATCTCGAGCACAGCGTGGCCAAGGCGCTCGGGCCGGGTGCGTTCGATCAGGCCGCCTTCGACCGGCTGTGCGCCCGGCTGGCCACCGACGTCGAGGGGGTGTTGCGCGACGAGCCGGCGCTGGGCGGCATGGCCGGCTACTACCTCCTGGGCGACGATCGGTTCGCGCCGATGCGGGCCCGCTACCCGGGCGTGAAGTCGTCGGTGCGCGCGCTGGTCGAGGGCCGCACGCTGACCGCCGACGCCGAGCTCGGCCGCCGCGTCCTCGAGCACACCGTCGCCAGCCTGGCGGCAGAGCTGCGCGCCTCGCCCCGGTAGCGCCGCGCCGTCGATGCCGGGTCGCCGCGGTGGCGGGCGCGGCGCGGCGTTGTAGGATGCCGCCGATGTCGCCCCCAAGCCCGGCACCCGACCCGCTGTTCCTCCGTGCGTGCCGCCGCGAGCCGGTCGAGCGCACCCCGTGCTGGATGATGCGCCAGGCCGGCCGCTACCTGCCGGCCTACCGCGCGGTGCGCGCCAAGGCGTCGTTCCTCGACCTGTGCCACACCCCGGCGCTGGCGTGCGAGGTCACGCTGCAGCCGATCGACGAGTTCGGCTTCGACGCGGCGATCTTGTTCTCGGACATCCTGATTACCCTGCCGCCGATGGGGCTCGACATCGGCTTCCCCGAGAAGGGTCCGGTCATCAGCAACCCGATCAAGACCCGGGCCGACGTCGACGCGCTGGTGGTGCCCGACCCGGTGGCGACCATGCCGTTCGTCCTCGACGCCATCCGCCAGATCCGCGCGGCCCTGGGCGGCCGGGTGCCGCTGATCGGCTTCGCCGGCGCGCCGTTCACGCTGGCGACCTACGCCGTCGAGGGCGGCGGCTCGAAGGAGTTCGCCAAGACCAAGGCGCTGTTGTTCGGGGACACCGCCGCGGCCCACGCGCTCCTGGGCAAGCTGGCCGACACCGTCGCCGCGTACCTCATCGCCCAGATCGAGGCCGGGGCCCAGGCGGTGCAGCTGTTCGATAGCTGGGCCGGGGCGCTGTCGCCGGCCGACTTCGAGACCTACGCCCTGCGCTGGGCGCGCCAGGTCATCGCAACCGTCAAGGCCCACCCCGCGGCGGCGGGCGTGCCGGTGATCTACTTCGCCAACGGCTGCGCGCCGTACCTGGCGACCTATGCGTCGTCGGGCGCCGACGTGCTGGGCGTCGACTGGCGGGTCGATCTCGACGTGGTGCGCGCCGCGGTCGGCGACGGCGTGGCGCTCCAGGGCAACCTCGACCCGGGCGCCCTGTACGCGCCGCCCGACGAGATCCGGCGCCGGGTCGGCCAGGTGCTGGCCAAGGCCGGCCCGGTCGGCCACATCTTCAACCTCGGCCACGGCGTGACGCCGGCGACCAACCCTGAGCACGTCCGGGCCATGGTCACCGCGGTGCGCGAGCTGTCGACGCGGGCGCCGGCGTGAAGGTCGCCGTCGTCGGCGGTGGCGTGGCCGGCTTGACCGCGGCGTGGCGGCTCCTCGGCGCCGGCCACGAGCCGATCGTGCTCGAGGCCGGGCCCCGGGCCGGCGGCGTGATCCAGACCTCGACCGTCGACGGGTTCGTGCGCGAGCACGCCGCCAACGGGTTCCTGACCGGCGACGACGACGGCGCGGCCGCGCTGTGCGCCGAGCTCGGCGTGCCGGTGGTCGAGGCCGCCGCCGCCGCCAAGCACCGCTGGATCTACCGCGGCGGCGAGCTGCACCCGGTGCCGGCCAGCCCGGTGGCGTTCGCGCGCTCGCGCCTGTTGACCTGGCGCGGCAAGCTGGCCGCGCTCGGCGAGCCGCTGCGGCCGGGCCGCGACGCCGCGGTCGCCGGCGACGAGTCGATGCGCGACTTCGCGACGCGACGGTTCGGGGCCGAGGCCGCCGCCGCGTTGATCGGCCCGGTGGTCACCGGCGTCTACGCCGCCGACGCCGCCGACATCAGCCTGGCCGCGGGCTTCCCCAAGCTGGCCGAGCTCGACGCCGCCGGCGGCATGGTGCGCGGCATGCTGGCCAAGCGCCGCGGCGGCGCCAAGCGCCCGCGGCCGCGGCTGGCGGCCCCGCTGGGCGGCATGGGCGCCATCCCAGCGGCGCTGGCGGCGCGGCTGGGCGACCGGGTGCGGCTCGATGCACCGGTGGCCCGGGTGGTGCCAACCGCCGACGGCGTCACCCTCGACGGGCCCGGCGGCGGGCGGTTCGACGCGGTGGTGCTGGCGGTGCCGGCGCCGGCGGCGCGCGCGCTGGTCGCCGACGCCATCCCGGCGCTCGCCGCCGCGTTGACGTCGGCGGTCGCCGCACCCGCGGCGGTGGTCTACCTCGGCTTCGACGCCGGCGTGGTGCCACCCGACCGCGACGGCTTCGGCCTGTTGGTGTGCGCCGGCGAGGCGGTGCGGGTGCTGGGCGTGGTGTTCGAGAGCACGATCTACCCCGGGCGCGCCCCGGCCGGCGCGCGGCTGTTCCGCATGATCTATGGCGGCGGCCGCGATCCGGCCGCGGCCGCCCTCGACGACGCCGCGCTCCTGGCCCAGGCCCGCGGCGACCTGGCGCGGGTGCTGGGCGTGACCGCCAACCCGCGCCACGCCAGCATCGTGCGGTGGCAGGCGGCGCTGGCGCAGTACCGAGTCGGGCACCTGGACCGCGCCGCGCAGTGGGACGCCCTGGCCCGCCCGCACCGCGTCGTCCTGTGTGGCGCGCCCTACCACGGCGTGGCCGTCAACGCGTGCATCGCCGACGGACGCCGCGCCGCGGCCGCGGTGGCGGCGCTGGCATGACCCGCTGGCTGCTCGTCGCGCTGGCGGTGGCCGGTGGCTGCGGCAAGCGTCGCACGCCGACCACCGCCCCGGTGCAGCACGACGCCGGCGATGCCGGCCTGGCCCACGACGCCGACGCCGACGCCGACGCCGAGCCAGCCCGGGACGCCGCCGCGCTCGACGCCGCGCCCCTGGCCGGCACCGGGTCGGGATATCGGGTGGTGGCGCTCACCGACGACGAGGTCGGCGCGGTCAAGGTCACCGTCACCTGGCCCACGGCGCCGGCCGCGGCCCGTCGCTCGCCCGGCCGCACGACGTGCGGCGGCGCCCGTCCACCGCAGGCGCGCATCGCCACGCTGCACGGCGTGGCCGACGTGGTGATCGTGCTCGACCTCGACCACGGCAAGCCGGCCGCGCCGGCCGCGCCGGTGCGGGTGACGGTGCGCGACTGCGCGGTGGCGCCGACGGTGGCGCTGGCGCCGGGCCTGGGCGGCGCGCTGGTCGTCGACAACGGCGCGGTCGAGCCGGCCACGGTGACCATCACCGCCGTCGGCCCGGCGTGGCGCCTGCCGCCGACAGCGACCGCGCTGGCCCGGGCCCAGCTGCCGGTCCTCGGCCACGCGGTGGCGGTGACCTTGGCCGAGGCCGGCGCGATCGAGGTCGGGCTCGCTGGTGAGGCCGATCCGGCGGTGGTGATCGCGCCGCCCCATCCGTACGTGGCGATCACCGACGCGACCGGCGCGGCCCGCCTGACCCGCGTACCGACCGGGACCTACCCGGTGCGGGCCTGGCTGCCCGGCCGCGCCGGGGCCGCCGCGCGCACCGTGACCGGCGAGGTCACGGTGGTCGCCGGCGACGAAGCCGCGCTGGCCCTGGAGCTGACGCCGTGACGCTCACGGTGCGGGTGCCCGAGGTGATCGAGCAGGCGCTGTGGGCGGCCGCGCGCCGCCAGCTGCCGGCCGAGGTCCTGGGCGGCGCGGCGCTGACCTCGGCGGTGATCGACCGCTCGCGGCGTTACACCACCGAGCGCGACCGCCTCGACGCGCCGATGCGCCCCGACGCCGACCTGGCGGCGCGCGCGCTGTTCTTCACCGTCGCCGACGCCGGCAAGCTCGGCGTGCCGCTGGCCGAGCTGGTCGCCGGCCGGGCGCCGGCTGGCTTCCTCGATGGCGACCTGCGCGTGCTCGACCTGGGCGCCGGCTGCGGGGCGATGACCCTGGGCCTGTGCGCCTTCCTGGCCGAGCGCGCCTACCGCGGCCGGCTCACCGTGACCCTGGTCGATCACGACGCGCGCGCGCTGGCCATCGCGGCCGCGGCCGTCGCCACAGTGGCCCAGGCGCTGGCGCTGCCGTGCGCCGTCACCACCCAGGTCGCCGACGTGACCGAGCCGCGCACGGACGGGCCCTACGAGCTGGTGGTCGCTGGCACGGTGGTCAACGAGCTGGCCGGGGCCGGCGCCGCGCTGGTGGCGGCGATGGTCGACGTGCTGACCCCGGGTGGCGTGGCCATCGTCGTCGAGCCGGCGCTGCGCATGACCAGCCGCGCGCTGCACGCGATCCGCGATCAGCTCATCGTCGACGGGCGGGCCGCCGTGCTGGCGCCGTGCACGCGCCGCGCCGCGCCCTGCCCGGCGCTGGCCGACGAGCGCGACTGGTGCCACGACCACCGCCCGGCCGAGCTGCCGCCGCGCACCCGCCAGCTAGCCACCGTCACCGGGCTGCGCGACGGCGACGCCAAGCTCGCGTTCCTGGCGCTGGCCCGGCCCGGCGCCGCGCCGCCACCGCCGCCGGCGTGGCGGGTGATCGACGACCCGCGCGGCCAGAAGGGCAAGCACGAGCTGACCGCGTGCGGCGCGCCGGGCTGGGTCCCGGTGCGCCTGCTGCGCCGCCACCGCAGCCTCGACAACCGTGGGTTCGAGCGGTGCCGGCGCGGCGACCTCCTCGCCATCGAGCCCCCGCCCGCCCCCGACGCCACTCCGGCCGACCTGACGTCGACGACGCGGGTCACGCCCTGGCCCCGGTAGGCGCCGCCCCACGGCCCCGACGCGACGGTGGGGCAGGCTGCCCCGCGGGGGCGACGTGCCCCGGGCGATCCGGGGCGAACTCCCCCGTCGGCGACCTGCGGCCGCGCGCGACGCGGGCCGCGCGGCCCCTCCGGTGGCACGCGCGCTGCACTAGCGGCCTGCGCAACCGAAAGGACCAACTCCCATGAAGACCCACACCGTCCGTACCCTGCTCGTCTCGCTCGCGCTCCTGTCTCCCGCCGTGGCCATGGCGACCCCCGCCGCCCCGGCCAAGGCGACCACCGCCAAGAAGCACCACGCCGCCAAGGCGACCAAGAAGGCGGCCGGGCCGACCGCCCCCACCCCGGCGCCGGCGACGCCGAAGAAGGACGCCGCGCCGGCACCCACGCCCACCCACTGACCTCACCGCCCGACGCCGTCCGCCGGCGCCCTGCGCCACGGATGCCGCTCAGGCGTCCGACGGCGCCGGGCGCGTCGTCGGGCGGCGCGCTGCGTGGGCTGGCGCGCCGGCGCTCTTGCGCGCACGCTGTCGCAGGCGCCGCGACCGGCGGCCCGTCACCGAGGCCCCATGCGCCTGACCGCCCGCTTCCTCATCGCGTTCGTGCTCATCCTCGCCCTGGCGCTGGGCGTCACCACCTGGCGCGCGGTCGACCGCGCCAGCGCGCAGTTCGATCGCGATCTGCGTCGGGACACCGCGCTGGTCGGCGCCGTGGTGGCCAAGGATCTCGAGGCGGCGATGCGCGCGGGCGACGCCGCGGCCCAGCAGGCCGCGGTGGTGACCGCCAACCGCGCCCACACCGGCTTCGCGGTCCGGCGCGTCGCGTTCGCTGCGGCGCCGGCCGCCGTCCAGGACCGTCTGGCCCATGGCCTGCCCGCGGCCATCCGGGTCGGCGATCGCGGCGACGACGGACTGCTCGCCACCTACGTGCCGCTGTCGGCGGTCGCCGGCCAGCAGGCGATCGAGGTGACCGCCTCGCTCGGCCCCGAGCGTCGCTACCTGCGGGCCACCGCGCGCAGCGCGCTGGTGTTCAGCCTGGTGGCGCTGGCCATGGCGGTCGCCGCCGCGTCGATCCTCGGCGTGGTGTTCATCGCCCGCCCGACCCGCGCCCTGATCGCCAAGACCGCTCGGGTCGGCCGCGGCGACTTCACCGCGCCGGTCACCGTCGGCAGCAACGACGAGTTCGGCGATCTGGCTCGGGCCATCAACGACATGACCGACGCCCTGGCTGCCGCCGACGAGCGCGCCGGCCGCGAGAACGAGGCCCGGCTCCAGGCCGTCGAGCAGCTCCGCCACGCCGACCGGCTGATGACGGTCGGCCGGCTGTCGGCCGGCATCGCGCACGAGCTGGGCACGCCGCTCAACGTCATCGAGGGACGCGCCAAGATGATCCAGCGCGGCGAGGTGGTCGACGCCGAGGCGATCGACAGCGCGCGGATCGTGGTCGAGCAGTCGCAGCGGATCACCCGCATCGTGCGCCAGCTGCTCGACTTCGCGCGCCGCGGCGAACCGTCGATCGGCCAGGTCGACCTGGGTGCGATCGCGGACGAGGCGACCCGCATGCTGGCCAGCACCGCGCAGAAGGCCGGCGTCGAGCTGGCGGTGGCGCCACCGGAGGCGCCCATCACGGTGGCCGGCGACGGCGGGCAGCTGCTCCAGGTCGTCACCAACTTGGTGGTCAACGCCATCCACGCCACGCCCGCGCGCGGAAGGGTGACCATCGAGGTCACGACCGCGACCGGCCCCCACCCTGGCCATCCCGGCGCCGGCCGGTGCGCCGTGCTGGCGGTCCGCGACACCGGAGCCGGCATGGAGCCGGCCACCCGCGACCGGGTGTTCGAGCCGTTCTTCACCACCAAGGAGGTCGGCCAGGGCACCGGCCTGGGCTTGTCGGTGGTCCACGGCATCGTGACCGACCACCACGGCTGGGTCGACGTGGAGTCGGAGGTCGCCCACGGCTCGTGCTTCCGCGTGTACCTTCCCTGCCCGTGCCCGACCGCATCCTGATCGTCGACGACGACCCCGAGATGGTCACGCTCTTGGCCCGGGGCCTCGAGCGACGCGGCTACCAGACCGTCGCGGCCGCCTCGGTCGAGGCCGCCCTGGCCTGCCTCGACGAGGACGACGTCACCGTCGTGCTCACCGACCTCAACCTGGGCGGGCGCTCGGGCCTGGACCTGACCCAGCGCCTGGTCGCCAACCGGCCCGGCCTGCCGGTCATCGTCCTGACCGGGTTCGGCAACCTCGACGCCGCCATCGGCGCCATCCGCGCCGGGGCCTTCGACTTCCTGGCCAAGCCGGTCGACCTCGACGTGGTCAGCGTCGCGCTCGAGCGCGCGGTGCGCCACCGCCACCTGACCGACGAGCTGGTTCGCCTGCGCCGCCAGGTGGCGACCGCCGCGCGGGATCCCGAGCTGCTCGGCGGTAGCGACGCGATGCGGGCGGTCCACGATCTCATCGCCCGGGTGGCGCCGACCGACGCCAGCGTCCTGGTCACCGGCGAGTCGGGCACCGGCAAGGAGCTGGTGGCGCGGGCCATCCACCGCCAGAGCCGCCGCGCCGACGGACCGCTGGTGGCGATCAACTGCGCCGCGGTGCCCGACAACCTCCTGGAGAGCGAGCTGTTCGGCCACGTCAAGGGCGCGTTCACCGACGCCCGCGGGACCCGGGCCGGGCTCTTCGTGCAGGCCAGCGGTGGCACCCTGTTCCTCGACGAGATCGGCGAGATGTCGATGGCGCTACAGGCCAAGCTGTTGCGGGTGTTACAGGAGCGGCTGGTCCGGCCGCTGGGCGGTGACCACGAGGTGGCGGTCGACGTGCGCATCATCACCGCGACCAACCGCGACCTCGAGCGGGCCATCGAGGCCCAGCGGTTCCGCGAGGACCTGTACTACCGGATCAACGTGGTGCACCTGCCGCTGCCACCGTTGCGGGCCCGCGGCGGTGACGTGCTGACCCTGGCCCACCGCTTCATCACCACCACCGCCGAGCGCTTCGCCAAGTCGGTCACCGGCCTCACCCCGGCCGCGGCCGAGCGGCTGGTGGCCTACGACTGGCCCGGCAACGTCCGCGAGCTCGGCAACGCCATCGAGCGCGCGGTAGCGCTGACCCGGTTCGACGCCATCACCGTCGACGATCTCCCCGAGCGGATCCGCGCCTACACCCCGGCGGCGCTGGTGGTCGCGGCGGCCGATCCCAGCGAGCTGACCACGCTCGAGGAGATCGAGCGGCGCTACATCCTGCACGTGTTGGCGGCCACCGGCGGCAGCCGAACCCAGGCCAGCGCCATCCTCGGCCTCGACCGCAAGACGCTGTACCGCCGGCTCAAGGCCTACGGCGTCAGCGACGACTGACAGCGCCGCCGGTTGGCCCGACGCCTGCATTGGTCCTCCGCAGGAGGCACCCGTGCTGCACCACGCCGATCCAGACCGCCCGCCGAACCCCGCCGACACCCCGCCGCGATCGCCCCACCGACGCCGGCGCCCGGACGGGGTCCGCCCCACGGTGGTGGTGGCCGAAGACGACGACGAGCTGCGCCACCTGATGGCCACCAAGCTGCGCGCGCGCGGCTGCGTGGTCGTCGAGGTGGCCACCGGCATCGCCCTGGCCGAGCAGGTCGCTCACCACGGCGCCACCATCGAGCTGGTGATCTCCGATGTGCGCATGCCCGGCCTCACCGGCCTCGAGGTGATCGAGCTGGTGCGCCACATCGACTGGGGCCTGCCGGTGATCGTCGTCACCGGGTTCGGCGACGCCGACACCCACGCCGAGGGCCTACGCCTCGGCGCGCGGGTGTTCGACAAGCCGGTCGACCTCGACGAGCTGGCCGCCGCCGCCGGCGAGCTGCTCGGCCTCGACCGGTAGGTCACGCGCCGTCGGTCAGGCGTCGGCCAGCATCAGCGGGTGCTGGAGCCGGGTGTACAGCGTCCCCAGCCCGCGGGCGGCGGCGGCGGCGCGGTACGCCTCGTGGTTGGGGAAGATCACCGCGGCCTCGGCCGCGTTGACGCCCAGCCACGACGCCATGCTGTAGACGTACTGCTCGACGGTGGTCGACGGGATCCACCGGCCGCGGCTGTCGGTGGTCGATGACGTGGCGTCGGCGGCCAGCACGTCGAGGTTGGGGAACCCGCCGTAGATCTTGCCGCCGGCCACCCGGTCGCCCAGGACGAGGGCGTGGTTGCCCCAGGCGTGGTCGGTGCCGCCGTCGGAGTTCTCGGTGAAGGTGCGGGCGAAGTCGCTCATCGTGAACAGGGTCGACTGCGGCGGCGCGCCGGCGAACACCGGGTCGGTGGCCAACGCCGCGACGGCCCGGGCGTAGGCGTCGAGCGCAAAGTCCAGTTGCTCGAACAGCGCGTCCTGCGCCGCGCGCTGATCGTTGTGGGTGTCGAAGCCGCCCAGGCCAACCGAGAACACCTGGCGGCGCTGGCCGAGGCCACCATTGGCGACGGCCACCGCCCCGGCGATCACGTCGAGCAGCACGGTGCGCAGCTGCGTCGGCAGGCTCCACGTCGGCGACGCAGCGGCGAACGCGGCGTCGATGGCGGTCCGGGTCGTCGACGCCAGCGCGGCCCAGGCGTCGGTCCGGGCCCGGGTCCGCTCGACGGCGATGGCCGCCGCGGTGGCCAGCACGTCGCCGTAGCCCTGCTGGAGTTCGACCCCGTTGGTCACGCCGGCGACGTCGGCCATGCCGTCGCGTCGGAGCTGGTAGAATCCGTTGGTGTTGGCCGGGTTGAACGTCAGCTCGCCCGACGCCGAGGTCACCAGCGGCAGCCCGGCGCCGGCGGCGAAGGTGCGCCGGCCGCCCACCAGGGTCATGGCGGGGTACGTCACCGGCGGGCTGGCCACCGGCGGGTTGAGGCCTTCGAGGAGATCGGCCAGCCGCCCACCCCACCCAGCGCGGGCCACCGCGGCCGCGACCAGGCTCGGGATCGGTACGGCGGTCGACCACGCGTCCTGCTGATCGCTGTGCGAGAACAGGTTGGTCGGCCGTGGGTGCGCGGTGTTGGTGTAGTCGGTCTTGAGGGTCGGCAGCGCAGCCGGCCCGACGTTGGCGACCAGCGCCGCCGTGCCGGCCTTGAAGGCGAGCTGCGTCTTCTGCAGCTTGGGGTGGAGGCCGTAGCTGGCGGTGGCGTCGGTCTGGGTGCCGATCGGGATCGGCAGCAGCTCGGCCTTGGTGAGGCCGATGGTCGGGCGCGCCGCCGCGTACAGCGCGTGGCGGCTGTCGCGCGGCACCAGCAGCTGGTTGCCGTCGTTGCCGCCGAGGAGGAACACCGCCACCACCGACCGGTGGCCGGCGTAGCGCGTGGCCGACGCGGCGTCGGCGGTACGAGTCCAGCGGCCCAGCGCGGTGGTCGCCGCGACCGCGCCCATGCCGAACGCACCGCCGCGCAGGAAGGATCGTCGATTGATGGTCATGGCTACCTCTGGATCTCGAACTCGGGGGACACGGCCGCCCGGTACAGCGCCAGCCGCTTCTTGTTCAGGGTGGAGCCCGACCGGGAGTCGGCCAGGGCGACGTCGAGGGTGGCGCGCAGTTCGGGCGACATCGCGCCGTGCAGCCACGCGTCGTCGATCCAAGCGACCAGCTGCGCCGGATCGTCGGGCACCCCGGTCAGATCGAAGGTGACGCCGTTGGTGGCGAGGCTGGCGCCGTGAAACAGCTCGTGGAAGAAGTTGGCGCGCACCGTGATCGAGCCGGTGTCGAGCAGGCCGAACTCGGGGCCGACCAGGTCGTCCGAGCCGGGCGCCGCGGTGTCGGGCGAGTAGTAGCTGAACACCGACGGCGGCCGCGGCACCGACTGGCCCATCTGGCCGCTGCGGGTGTTGAGCAGGCCGCCCGGGTTCTTGGTCAGATCGAGGGTGGTGCCAAACGATCGCAGCACCCGGGCGATCAGCTCGGCCGGCGACCGTAGGCGCCCGGCGGCGGGCAGCGGCGTCAGGGTCCGGGCCTCGGTGTCGACCAAGATCGCGCGCACCACCGCGCGCAGGTTGCCGCGGGTGTGGGCTGCGGTGCCGTCATCCTTGAACACCGCCACCACCCGGGCCACGTAGGCCGGGCTCGGGTTGCTGGTCACCAGGTGCTGGATGAGCTGCTTGCAGACGAACGGCGGCAGGTTGGGGTGATAGAACAGGTTGTCGAGCGCCTCGTCGAGGTGGACCTCGGGCGAGGCGCCGGCGGTGGTCAAGCCGCCGTTGATCGCGCCGGCGTAGTTGAGCAGCTGGCTGGCGCGGCCGTCGTGGTTCGCCGCGCACGCGATCATCGGCCCGGTGTAGGTCGCCGGGTTCTTCTTGCCGAGGCCCGGGCACGTGCCGGGGTAGGTCCAGCCCGACAGCGTGCGCGCGAACGCCGGGATGCGGCCCTCGGGATAGGCCGGGCGCGGCTGGTTGGCCGCGTCGAGCTTGACCGTGCCGTCGTCGTTGAGCAGGTAGGTGCCGAGCGTGAACAGCTGCAACAGCTCGCGGGCGAAGTTCTCGTTGGGCGTGATGCGGTTGCCGGCGGTGTCGAACGCGACGTTGTTGGCCATGTCGAGGTAATCGCCCATGGCCGGCTCGCGCGTGATCTTCTCGAGCAGGTCGCGGTAATTGCCGAACGCGTTGGCGCGCAGCACGTTCAGGTAGCGCGTCATGGCGTCGCGCTTCTCCGAGGTGCAGGTCCCGCGGTTCTCGCCGATGCCGTTCTCCGACACCACCAGGATCTGGTGCAGCGCGAACATGGTCCGCAGCCGGAGCTGATCGGCGGCGGTCAGCGCAGCGACGAAGAACTGCGCGCCCAGATCACGGGTGGCGTCGAACGGGCCGTCGCACACGCCGGTGCGGGGCGGCGTGGGCAGGAACGTACCGGCCGGCACGCCCAGCTGCTCGGTGATCGCCGGCCCCACGCCCACCGCCATGACGTGCTCGACGGAGTCGAGCGGCGGCGTGGCCGCGGCGCCGACCGGGCGGGCCCCGAAGGTGGCCTGCTCGAGGAAACGCACCGCGTTGGCGCGAGAGGCGGCCGCGACCTGGGCCGGCGTCGGGGTGGGCGCCTCGCCGCCGATGACGTCGCCGCCGGGCGTGGTTGTCGCCGCGGCGACCGCGGGATCGCCGGGCGGGTCGTCGGGGGGCGCGCCGGTCGGCTCGGCGCAGCCGGCCGCCGCCGCGAAGAGGATGAGCGGGAGAGATCGAAGGTTCATTGGGACTCCGGGGTGGGATGCCGGCGGTCGCAGCCGTGACCGCGCGAGGTAGGGACGCGCCGCGCTGCTGCACACACCGCGCCACACCGCGCACGCCCGCCCTGCCCCCGGTGTCGCAGGAACTGCAACGCGTTGCGCGGTCGCCGTGGGCGCCGACCTGTGGGGTCGCACCGACACCGGGGCCTGCGGGGTGCAGGGGCGACCCGACCTCAGGATTCTGAGGCCGTCGACGAGCTCACCCCCGGCGAGCTGGCCCACGCGCTGGTCCGCACCAGCCCGGGGAACGTCGCTGGTAGGTACACCGAGGATCCGAGCAGCAGCCGGGCCGCTTCCTGCACGCCCTCGGTGATGGCCGGGTGCGGGTGCGGACAGCGCTCGAGGTCGTCGAGGGTGCCGCCCCGCTCGATCAGCAACGCGACGCCCTGGATGCAGGTCGAGGCGTGGGGCCCGACCACCCGCAGCCCCAGCAGGCGGCCATCGTCGCCGGCCAGGAGCTTGACGAAGCCATCGGTCGCCCGCATCGCGATCGCCCGCCGCAGCACCGCGTGGGCCACCACCGCGACCCGGTGCGGAATGCCTGCGGCCCGGGCGGCGAGCTCGTTGAGGCCGACCGCGCCGACCTCGGGACGGAAGAAGTAGATGGCGCTCTTGGCCTCGTGGACCATCGGCCGCGGCGCCAGCCCGGCCAGGTCGTCGACCGCGTGGCGGCCCTCCTGCTCGGCCACGTTGGCCAACATCACGTCGGCGGTGACGTCGCCGGCCGCCCACACGTGGGCCGCGGTGGTGCGCGCGGTGCCGCGGCAGGTGGCGACCACCGCGCCCCGCTCGGTCGCCACGCCTGCCAGCTCGAGCCCGAGGTCGGCGATCGAAGGCGCGCGGCCGATCGCCAGGAGCACCACGTCGACCTCGCGCGCCAACGGCACCGTCCGGCCGGCGGCGTCCACCGTGGTGCCGGTCAGGCGCACCACGTCGCCGTGGCGCTCGATCCGCTCGACCCGTGCGCCGCCGTGCACCGTGATACCCAGGCCGGCGAAGCTGGCCGCCACCGCGCCGGCCACGTCGTCGTCCTCGAACGGCAGGATGCGCGGCCCGCGATCGAACAGCTCGACCGCGGTCTGGCCGAAGCCGGCGAACAGCGTCGCGTACTCGCAGCCGACCACGCCGGCCCCGAGGATCGCCAGCCGCGCCGGCGGCCGGCCCAGCCGCTCGATGTGATCGCTGGTGACGATCCGCTCGCCGTCGACCACGACCTCGGGCAACGTGCGCGGCCGCGAGCCGACGGCCACGACGAACCGGGCCGCCTCGAGCTGGCGCGGCGCCGGCCCGTCGATCACCACCCGGTGGGCATCGACGAAGCGGCCGCGCCCGGCCACCCGTTCGACCACCCCGCCGGCCGGCGACGGCGTCGCCCAGCTGGCCAGCAGCCGGTCGACGTGGCGCCGGGCCTCCCCGCACGCGGCGGCCACCTGGGCGGTCACCGCCGGCCAGGCCAGGGCCAGGTCACGGCCGTCGTAGCCGCGGTCGCTGCGCCGGGCCCGGGCGTAGTCCATCGCCAGGTGCCACAGGGTCTTCGACGACAGCGCGCCGTCGGCGATGCCGGCCCCGCCCGGCGCCGCGGCCTCGACCAGGGCGGTCGACAACCCCAGGTGGTGGGCACGCGCGGCGGCGGCCAGGCCGGCCGGGCCGGCGCCGAGGATGCACAGGTCGTAGCGCGTGGTCATCGCCGCCACTACTCTACAACGGTGTCGACCGCCACCATCGAGCAGTACTACGCCGCCTTCAACGCCGGGGACTGGGACGCCATGCTGGCCCACGTGACCGACGACGTGATCCACGACCTCAACCAGGGCGGGCGCGAGGTCGGCCGCGCCGCCTTCGCCGCGTTCTTGGCCCGCATGCACCGGTGCTACCGCGAGCGCCTCGAGGACATCGTGGTGTTCGCCGCGCCGGGCCGCCCCGACCGCGTCGCCGCCGAGTGGACCGTCCACGGCACCTACCTGGCCACCGACGCCGGCCTGCCGCCGGCCACCGGCCAGCGCTACGTGCTCCCCGGTGGTGCGTTCTTCGCGGTGCGCGACGGCCGGATCGCGCGAGTCACGAACTTCTACAACCTGACCCGCTGGCTGGAGCTGATCGCGTGACCGAGCTGAGGGTCGAGGCCGCGACCGGCGCCGACGTGCGCCACTACCTGTCGGCGATCGCGGTGCTCCGCATCGAGGTGTTCCGCGAGTGGCCGTACCTGTACGACGGCGACGTGGCTTACGAGGAGCGCTACCTGACCCCGTACCTGACCGCGCCCGACGCGGTGGTGGCGATCGCCTGGGCCGGCGACGAGCTGGTCGGCGCGGCGACCGCCATGCCGCTGACCGCCCACGCCGACCAGGTGGCCCCGCCGCTGGCCGCGGCTGGATACGATCCCACCACCGTGTGCTACTTCGGCGAGTCGGTGCTGCGCAAGGCGTACCGCGGCCGCGGCCTGGGCCACCGGTTCTTCGACGAGCGTGAGCGGTTCGCCAGCGAGCGCGGCTACACCACCGCGGCGTTCTGCGCCGTGGCCCGGCCGGCCGACCACCCGGCCCGACCGGCCGGCTATGTCCCGCTCGACCGGTTCTGGACCAAGCGCGGCTTCGTCCGGCGACCGGACATCACCACCGGGTTCAGCTGGCGCGACGTCGGCGACCCGGCCGAGTCGACCAAGCCGATGGTGTTCTGGACCAAGGCGCTGGTGGCGCCGGACCGGGCCGGCTGACCGGCGCCGCGCCGGGTCCGGATCTCTCCCGGCGTTGACCGCGCCGATCCGGCCCCGTAACGTCACCCGGTGATGGCTGGGCCGGATGGCACCTCGAGCTCGTGGACCGATCTGCAGCGCCTGCGCGCGAGCTTCGGCACTCGCGCGCGCGTCGACGAGCCCGGCCTGCGCGCGCTGGCCCGCACCCTCGGCGCCACCGCGGTGCCGCTGTGCGGCCGGATGCTGGCCGGTTCAGCCGACGAGCGGGCCTGGGCGCTCGAGCTGATGCGCACGATCGCCCAGGTGGCCGACGAGCGGGTCCGACACGAGCTGCGCACCGCCACCGGCCGGGCGCTGACCGACGAGGCCAAGCTGGCGGCGCTGGCGCTCCTGGCCGAGCTGGGCGACGAGGAGACCACCGCGCGCTTCGCCGACCCGCGCCAGATGCACCAGCAGTCGTTCAGCCGGTTCGCCGGCCAGCTGGCGTCGCCGGCCGAGGTCGCCAGCGCCGCCGACCTGCTGGTGTCGCGCCTGCCGCCACGCGAGCTGGTCGAGTTCGTGGAGGCGTTCTCCGAGACCAACCCCGAGCGCGCGCGCGAGCTGGCCGACGAGCTGGCGGCCCGGGTCGACCTGGGCGTCGCGGCGCGCGGCGAGCTGTCGCGGGTGGTGGCGCCGCTGCGCCTGGTGCGGCGGCCGTCGTCGCCGGCGCGGGCGCTGGGCCGGCCGTCCCTGCTCGCCGGCCTGCGCCACCCCGACGGCCGGGTGGTCGTGGTGGTCGCGCGCCGGGTGCCGGGCGAGCCGCGCTGGCGGGCGCTGGCCATCCTGTGCGCGGCCGACGGCGCGCTCGACGCGGTCCGCTACGACGACGACGCCACCCCGCGCGGGGTGCGCGACACGCTGATCGCGCCGCTGGCCGACGACGGCTACGCCCGCTTCACCCTGACCACCAGCGCGGCCCGGCGCCTGGTCACCGGCGCGGCCCGCCGCGCCGTCACGGCCGGCCCGGCCTTGCCGTCGGCGTACTACCTGGGCCGCGACCTGCTCGGGCTCGGCCACAGCCACCTGGCCGACGGCGGCGTGCCGGCCGACGAGCCCGATCGCGGCGCGCTCCTCGGGCGCGCGATCGATCTGCTGGCCGGCGGCGCGCCGGCGCGGGCCCGGCCCCTGCTCGAGCACTGCGCGCGGGTCGGCCCCGACGACGCCGACGCCCACGGCCACCTCGGCCTGTGTCGCTACGCGCTGGGCGACTACGTCGGCGCGGTCGAGGCGCTGCGCCGGGCCGTGTGGCTCGAGCCGGCGTGGCCGCTCCACCACTGGAACCTGGCGGCCGCGGCCCACCGCGTCGGCGACGTGGCCGGGTGCGCCCAGGCGCTGCACGGCTTCCTCGACCACGCCGGCGATCGCCTGGCGGCGGCGATCGATCACGAGCACGCCCGACGGGTCGCGCTGGCGCGCCGGTTCCTGGCCGATCACGGCGCGCTCCGGCGCGGCCAGCTCGACGATCAGGGCCTGGCGCCAAGCACGTAGCGCACCGAGACCCGCGCCGTGCCCGGGCGGGGGCGCGCCGGCATGGGCCACGTGCGGGCCCGGTCTTCGACACAGCCGGCCACCGCGGCCAGCCCGTCGCTGCCGCGGGCTGGCTCGGTGGCAGCGCCGATCACCGCGCCGGCGCCGTCGACGTCGAGCACCAAGATCACGTCGCCGCCCAGCCGCGGCGTCCCCTGCAACGTCGCCTCGTAGCAGGCCTGGACGTCAGGTTGTCGCAGCGCCAGCGGAGTCCTGATGGCGTCGGCGTACTGGGCGCCGTCCGACGGCGCCCGCACCCGGGCGAAGTCGGCCGCGTACTGCGCCACCCGGGCGTGGTCGTCCCGGTCGGCCACGCCGGGCAGCGCCGCGAACTGCGCGTACAGCTCGTCGGCCGCGCGCTTGTAGCGGACGTCGCCGGTGGTGGCGTAGATGGTGTGCGCCTCGACCGCGCGCGCGGCCAGCCCGTCGCCCAGCGCGCGGCGATCGTCGGCGCTGCAGCTGGTGCACGCGGCCATGGCGGCGCCGGCCGCGCGCCACGCCGCCGCCAGCGCGTCGATGCGCCCGGCCCGGCGCAGGTACTCGGCCTGCAGCAGCCGCACGGTCGGCGCCAGCGTATCGGGCAGCGTCGCCACCGCCGCCACCGCGGCGTCGAGCGCGGCCGCGGCCTCGTCGGGACGGCCGGCCGCGGCGTAGGCGGCGGCCAGCTGGTACAACAGCGCGTGGCGACGCTCGGGCGCGTCGGCCACCGCCACCACCGCGTCGACCGCGGTCGCGATCGGCAGGCCGCTCCGGGCGTGCATCAACAAGAAGTCGCGGTCGATGGCCGGCTGGCTGGCGGCCGCGGTCCAGCCCTGGGCCGCCAGCGTGATGGCGGCGGCCGCGCCCGGCCCGTCGGCGGCGCGGAACCGGACCCAGGCGATCGCGTAGGCCGGCTCGGGCAGCGCCGCGGTCGGCACCAGCGCGCCGACCAGCGCCTGGGCGATCGCGTCGTCGCCCTCGCGCAGCCGGATGTACGCCAGCTGGGCCTTGGCCATCAGGCCGCCCGGCCGGTCGCCGAAGCGCGCGCTGAGCTCGACCAGGTACGGCTCGGCGGCGGCGTCGTCGCCGACCGCGAACGCTAGCGCCGCGCCCATGACCAGCGTGGTCTCGTCGGTCTCGCCCTTGGTGCGCGCGTGCAACGTGGCGATGACCGCGACCGCCTCACCCAAGAGCGCGCCGCGCCGCGCCACGTCGGTCCGGGCCGCCTCGAACAGCGCGGTCGCGAGGAGGTGTCCGTCGAGCGCCTTGCGCGCCAAGGCGCCGCGGCGGTCGGCGACCGCGCGGCTCCACGTGGCCCGCAGGCGGTCGAGGTTGGCCTTGCGCGCGCCGTGGACCAACAGCATCGACGGCGGCGGCAACGCCTCGGGGGTGTACCGGAGGCCGGTCAGCGCCTGCTCGCCGGCGTCGATGGTCAGGTCCTCGTGTCCGAGCGCCGGCGGCGGACCCGCGGGGCGCGGCGGCCGGGCCCCCGGCGCCGGGCAACCGGCCAGGCCCGCGACGGCCAGGGCCACCACGGTCGATCGGGACAGCGTCGTCGACGGCACCGGCCCAGTGATACCACGGCTCGCGCGGGCGCTCGGCGCGGGCGCGGCCCTTTGCGCACCTGACCCGCGCGCCCGTCGATGATTCCGGGTAGGATGCGCCGCGTGTCGAGAACCGCGATCGTCGTCGTGCTCGCCGTCACAGTCGGAGCTGGCTGCGCGGTGGTCCGCCCCCATGAGCGCGAGCACCTGTCGCGCCGGGCGATGACCGCCGACCAAGATCCCGGCCTGATCCGGTTCGATCAGCACAAGGCCGGCGCACGCGAAGGCGCCGACGGCGGCACCGGCGAGCCCGGCGGCGGCTGCGGATGCAACTGATGCGCGGCGCGTGGCTCGCCCCGGCCGCGCTGGTCGCCGCGCTCGCCAGCGCGCCCCCGGCCATCGCCGACGGCGACCTGACCCTGCGCACGGTCTACTACAAGGAGCGTGCGACCCGGGTCGAACAGCCCATGGTCGACGGCCGCTTCGACGTCGGCGACCACGGCAGCGTCGACGGCCACCTGCTGGTCGACGCCATCACCTCGGCGTCGGTGGCCGCGGGCGCCGACGGCGCCGGGTTCTCGGAGCGGCGGGTCGAGGGCGGGCTCGGCTACGCCCACACCTTCGGCCGCCTGACCGCCGGCATCACCGGGCGCTACTCGAGCGAGCCCGACTACACCTCGTCGTTCGTGACCGCCCGGCTGCAGGCCGAGCTGGCCCAGAAGAACTTCACGCTGGCGGTGGTGGGCGGCGTCGGCACCGACGAGGTCACCAACGCCGGCGCGCCGCCGCTGGTGCCGCGCATCCGCGGCGCGCTCGACGCCTACCTGGTGTCGGCGTCGGTCACGCAGCTGCTCGGTGCCACCACGCTGGCGTCGGTCACCTACGACCTGAGCTACCTCGACGGCTTCCAGCAGAACCCGTACCGCATGGTGGTGGCCGGCGGCACCGTGGTCGGCGAGCGGCATCCCACCACCCGGCTGCGCCAGGCCATCGCGGCGCGCGTGCGCCGGTACCTACCGGCCACCTCCACCACGGTGATCGCCGGCTACCGGCTGTACCGCGACGACTGGGGCGTGGTGGCCCACACGCCGGAGCTGCGCGTGGTCCAGGAGGCCGGCGACACCATGGACGTCGCGCTCGGGTATCGGCTCCACCACCAGCGCGGGGCCGACTTCTGGAGTGAGTCCTACGCCAGCGCCGACCCCATGACCCAGCCGTACCTGACCGCCGACGGCAAGCTGGCGACCATGACCACGCAGGCGCTGGCGGTCACCTTCGGCGTGACCGGGGCCACGTTCGGGTGGGACGATCGATGGGCGGCGGTGCGCGGCGAGCTGCGCGTCGAGTACTACCTCCAGGACAACCGCTACTTCGGCAACGCCGGGATCGCCCATGCAGCTCTCACGATTCCTTTCGAATACTGATCGCGCTGGCCTCGTGGCCGTGGCGGTCGTGGCCGGCCTCGGCGGGTGCGCCGACGACGCGCCGTCGTGTGGGCCCGGGACCGCCGCGGCCGACGGCATCACCCTCACCATCGACGGCGAGGCGGTGGCCTTCACCGGGTTCACCGCGTCGGTCAACAACGACTGCACCGTGGCCGGCGCGGGCGTGATCAGCGTGTCGGTCCACGCCACCCAGGTCGGCAGCGCCGCGCCGCTGACGCTGTGCCTGCCGCGCCCGGACCTGCTCGGCACGACCGCGGTCCCGCTCGCACCCAGCCGGGTGCCGCCGCTGGCCGAAGATCGGGTCCAGGTCATCGACGCCAGCGCCGCGTTGGCCGGCGGGTGCACCGCCGCGCTCACGCCGGCTGGCCTGCCGGTCGGCACCGCGAGCTTCACCGGGTACTGCGGCGGCGGCACCGACCCAGCGGGCTACGCGCTGACGGTGAGCGGGACCGTGCCAGTGATGGTCACCTGCCCGGCCGGCACGACGACGGCCACCGGCACCCTGGCCGGCACCGCCGCGGTCAGCTACCAGTAGCCGCGGCCGCCGCCAACCCCGGTTGCCGCACCGCCGCACGGCGGTTCACCACCGTCGACGACGCCCCGCGCCGGCGCCGCCGCTCGCTACCGTCGAGCCATGGCAGCTCCGATGCGCTTGAACCTGTGCGCGCTGGCCCTGGTCGCGGCCTGCGCCGGCCAGCTCCCCGGCGGTGACGACGACGCTGGCGACGCCTCCGGACGCGACGGCGGCGCCGCGGTCGACGCCGACGGTCCAGCCCCGATCGATCCGGTGGTCCACGTCGACCTCGACGCGCCGCGCCCGGTGGCGCTGCTGCCGGCCGAGCGCCTGGCCATGGTGGCGGCGGCGCTGCCGCGGGTGAGCGATCCGTGGCTCAAGGCAGTGCTCGAGAGCCCCGACACGATGTTCTACGACGCCCAAAGCATCGTCCCGGGCTACCAGGACTCGTTCGGCGACAACGTGGTGGCGCCGATCGGCATGCGCCCCAACACCATCGACCCGCGCTTGATCGACACCGCGGTGCCGGGCGGTCACGCCCAGCTGTTCGCCCAGCGCGGCCGGTTCCACTTCCCGTTCGGCCGCGGCATCGGCGGCCGCGCCGACAACCTCTTGGTCGACTTCTGGGCGCCGCCGCGCGCGGACGGCCACCTGGTGCCGGTGGTCTGGTGGCGCCGCGACCCCAACCGCCTCACCCACCGCTACGAGTGGATGTTCCCGGTCGGCACGGTGCTGGGTGAGGTGCTGTTCGAGGTGGCCGACGGCGCCTGGTACCCGTACGAGATCCGGGTGCGGGTGCGCGAGCTGGGTCAGTGGCGGGTCGACGTGTACCGCCCGTTCCCCACCGCCGCCGACCTGGCCGATGCCGTCGAGCGCAAGCGAGACACGTCGCCGGCGTGGCAGGCCGCCGCCGACGTGACCGCGCTGATCGCGGCCGCGCGCGACCCCGGCACGCTGGCGCCGGCCACCCTCGGTGGCTCGCACTACGCCGGCGCGTTCGCCGCGATCGCCGGCGCCCGCGACGTGCTCCCCGGGCTGGCCGATCCCAGCCTGCTCGGCGAGCTGCTGCGCGAGACCCCGTTCCGCTCGGCGCGCGGCGCGGCGTGGAAGCGGCGCGGCCCGCTGGTCGCCTACGCCGCGACGACCGCGGCCAGCTTCCACATCGTCCCCAACGACTACGACGGCGGGTTCCTCGAGGTCTCCGAGGCGTCGTGCGCCCGGTGCCACGCCGACGCCGGCCGGCCGTTCCGCGACTACTACGCCAACGTCCTGGCCTACGGCGAGCTGTGGGGCATGGACGAGGTGTTCACCTGGCACCCGTTCGCGACCGCCGCGTTCGTCGACGCGGCCGGCGACGTCGTCGACTTCAACTACGACAACCGCCAGCTGCGTGGCGACCTCGTGACCGCCGGCCTGCTGGCACCGTTCACCCCGAGCACGCACACCGCGCCGCGCTACGGCCGGCTGCCCAGCGCGTGGCGGGACTTCGCCTACTGATGCCGCGCCGCTCGCGCAGGCCCGCGAGCGGCCCCGGCGATCTGCCTGGGCGTCGACCTGGTCAGCGCGGCAGCGGCGAGCGGGCCCGGTGGTCGGGATCGATCTCGGCGGCCGTGAGCTCTTCGAGCCGCGCCCGCAGCTGCGCCGGCGACGGGATCTGGAACGGGGCGATGGTCCACGCCCGCACCGTGCCGTCGGCCGACGCTGACACCAGCCGGGCATCGTCGAGCCACGCCACGCTCCACACCGGGCCGCCGTGGCCCAGCAGCACCCGGCTGTCGCCGGTGGCAAGCTCCCACACCCGCACCGTGCGGTCGTAGCTGGCGGTGGCCAGCCGGGTCCCGTCGGGCGAGAAGGCGAGCGCGAACACGCCGTCGCGGTGGCCACGCAGCGTCGCACGGATGGTCCCGGTGGCGGTGTCCCACAGCCGCAGCGCCCGCCCCTCGATGCCGCTGGCCAGCCACCGATGATCCGGCGACGCCACCCACACGCCGGTGGCGAACTGCGACGCCTCGAGCTGGACGATGCCGCCGGCCGCGGGATCCCACAAGCGCATGCCGATGCCGACGTCGGGGTTGCCGGTGATCGCGACCCGGCGGTCGTCGGGGACGAAGGCGGCGCCCGCGGTCGCGGTCAGGCCCAGCGCCTGGCGATCGAGCCGACCGACGGTGGCGCCGGTGGTGACCTCGAACACGGTGAAGCCGGTGCGATCGCGCACCAAGCCCCACCGACCGTCGCTGGCCAGGCCCACCACCGCCCCGGGCTCGGCCTGGGCCAGGGTCACCGAGCCGGCGGCGTCGGCCCGCCACACTCGACCGTCTTCGTCGGCGCCGACCACGGTCTGGCCGTCGCGGGTGACCCGAGCCGACACCACCTCCGACGAGAACGTGACGGTGCGGGTGGCCCCGGCGTGCCACAGGGTGACCTCGGTGGCGCCGCGCCGGACCAGCGCGGTCTGGCCGTCGGCCAACAGCCCCGACAGGCTCGGCACCGCGCCGGTCACCGCGACCTTGACCGCGGTGGTGCGCTGGGCCAGGTCGACGTCCACCACCTTGACCGCGTCGTCGCTGGCAGTGAGCGCGCGGACCCGGTCGCCGCCCAAGGCGACCACCATGCGGACGTCGTCGAGGTGCCCCACCACGGTCGGGCGCCGCTGATCGAGGCGCCACACCCGCATGGTGTCATCGAAGCTGGTGCTGAGCACGGTGCGGCCGTCGGCCGAGATGGCGACCGTGACCACGTCGTCGTCGTGGCCGCGCAGCTCGCGGACGTCGCCGGTGCCCAGATCCCACACCCGCACCGTGCCCTCGTCGCCCGCGGTCACCAACCGCTCGCCGCGGGCGTCGAAGGCGGCCGCCAGCACGCCGTCGCGGTGGCCGCGCAGCACCTCGACCGCGCCGGTGCCCAGGTCGACCAGGTAGACGTCGTTGCCCTTGCCGACCACCGCGGCGCGGCGATCGAGCGGATCGATCGTGATCTGGTACAGCTCGGCCGGCAGCACCAGGAGCTGGCGCACCGCACCGCCGTCGACGTCGAGCAGGTACAGCGCCGCGGTGGTCGCAACCAGCGCGCGGGTGCCATCGGCCGAGATCGCCAGCTGGCGAGCGATCCCGTCCACCGTGGCGATCACCGTCGGCGGCCCGGCGTCGCGCCAGCGCCGGATCCGGCCGTCGGCGCCGTGGGCCAAGCGGACCGTGCCGTGGCGGCCGTCGAAGGCCTCGGTCAGCCGGTCGGTCTTGCCGACGCCGGCGAACAGCGGGGTCAGCGCGCCGGTGGCCGGATCGCACCGCACCGTGGCGTCGGCGGTGCGCACCACCAGCTGGCCGTCGTCGAGGGGCCGCAGGGCCACCACCGTGGCGCCGATGGCGGCCACCGCCCGGCGCACGCCCGTGGCCAGCGCCACCGTGGCCACCGCGCCGCCGGCGTCGACCACAAACAGCGTGTGGCCGTCCGGGGCCAGCGCCGCGGCGGCGATCGGCGGGCCCGGCTCGCCCAGCAGGCGGGTCGACCCCGCCGCGGTGTCGTAGCTCCGCACCCGGCCGTCGGCGAGGCCTAGCGCGACGGTGCCGCCGTCGGGGGTGAGCACCAGCCCGCGCGGCCGGTCCGCCAGCGGCCACACCTGCCGCGCCACGCCGCGGGCCGCCGCCTCGTCGACCAGATCGGCGATGGCGGCCACGCTGGCGGGGGTGATCGCGTAGCGCTTGAGCCAGGCCAGCCCGGTGGTCGGATCGGCGGCCATGGCCGCGCGGGCCTGCGCCACGATCAGCGCCTGCTCGCCAGCCTCGGCGGTGGCGCGGGCGCGCTCGGCGTCACCCCGACGGGCCTCGGCGACGCGCCGTTCGTCGAGGACGCGGGCCAGCATGGTCCCGGCCACCGCGGCGATGGCCGCCACCGCGACGGCCGCCATCGCCACGTAGCCGCGGTGCCGCACGATCCACCGCTGCCACAACCGCCACCGGCCGTAGCGCTGCGCGGTCACCAGCTGGCCGGTCTGGAAGCGCTTGAGGTCGGCCGCCAGCTCGCGCGCCGTCGGGTAGCGCGCGCCCGGCTCGCGCGCCATGGCCTTGGCCACCACCGCGTCGAGATCGCGCGGCACCGACGGCGCCACCGCGGCCAGCGGCGGCGGCGGCCCGGCGCTCAGCCGATCGAGCAGGCCCTGCACCGAGTCGCCCTCGACCGCAGGCCGTCCCGCCAGCAGCTCGTAGAGGATCGCGCCCACCGCGTAGACGTCGGCCGCGGGGCCCACCGCGTCGCCGCGGGCCTGCTCCGGCGCCATGTACTGCGGCGTGCCGATGACGCGCCCGGTGATGGTCGGGCCCGGCGTGCCCGACGGCGCCGCCGCCCCCGGTCGCGGCAGCGGCACCGCGTCGACGGTGCGCAGGTCGCGCGCCAGCCCCCAGTCGATCACCACCGTCTCGCCGAACTCGCCCACCAGCACGTTGGCCGGCTTGAGGTCACGGTGGACCACGTCCTCGCTGTGGGCGTAGCCCACCGCCTCGGCCACCGCGATCACCTGGGGCAACAGCGCCAGGCGCTCGCCCGGCGTCGTCGCGTCGGCCATGACCTCCTTCAAGGTCCGGCCCGACACCAGCTTCATCACGTAGAACGGATCGCCGTTGGACCAGCGCCCGGCCTCGTGCACCGACACGATGCCGGGGTGCTCGAGCCGCGCGGTGATGAGCGCCTCGCGCACGAACATCGACTCGGCCAAGGCCGACCGCCGCAACAGCTCCTTGACCGCCACCACCCGCCCCAGGCGGCGATCGTGGGCGCGCATGACCCGGCCCAGGCCGCCGCGACCGTGCTCGGCGACCAGCTCGTAGCGATCGTCGACCCGCAGCTCGTCGGCGCCCAGCGGTGGCACCACCGCCGCGCCGCCGGTCGCGGTCACGTCGTCGCCGTCGCCGCGCGGCCCGAGGGTGGCGGTGCGGTCGAGCGCAGAACGCTCGGTGGGCGGAATTGCGGGAGAAGCCACGGCGAGCCAGCGGGCGGACCCCCACAGGATGCCACAGCCGCGCCGGCGGTTGACACGCCACCGTCGAACCACCGCCGGGCGCTGGGGTGCGCCGCTCGCGACGCGGTATACACCCGAGGTGCGCATCGCCGTGGTGACCGCGATCGTCGTCGGCGTCGCCGGCTCCGCCGGGGCCGAGCCGCCGCGGGCCCTGCGGGTCTCGGCCGACGCGGTCCTGCCTCTGCCAGCGTGGGACCAGCGCGCCGGCCTGGGCCTGGGCGGCTCGGTCGCCGTCGCGGTCGCGCTGACGCCGACCATCGACGTGACCGCACGGGTCGGCGTGGTCTCGCACCTGGGCGTCGCCGCCGGCGGCGTCACCACCCGCGTGCTCGAGGCGCCCATCGTCGGCGGGGCCCGCTACCGCGCCGTCGACCGCGGCCGCGCCCAGGGCTTCGTGTTCGGCGAGGTCGGCCTGGTGGCCACCCGCACCACGGTCACCGCCGGGGCGCTCGGCGATCACCAGAGCGCGGTGCGGTTCGCCGCGGCGCTGGGCGGCGGGGTCGCGTACCGCCGGGTCGACCTCCGCGTCGCCGCCTGGCTGGCCGACCTGGCCGACCGCGACCACGGCGTGGGCGTGACCGCGGCGATCGGCGTCGAGCTCATCCGCTGGTAGCCGCCGGCGCGCGGTCGACCAGCGCCAGCAGCCGCTCGGGATCGTCGCTCTCGATCCAGTCGACGCCCAGCTCGATCAGCCGCGCCACCTCGCCGTCGGAGCTGGCGGTGGGCGCCAGCCGCTTGCCGGTCGTTGAGCCCAGCGGGAACAGCGTGTGGGTGCCGATGCCGACGCCGGCGCGGTGCAGCCGCGTGACGACGTCGCCGTGAACCAGGGTGTGGTCGGCGCCGACCGCCTGGGTGCCCAGCACCCGCCCGGCCAGGTCACCGCCGATAGCCCGGGTCAGCAACCCACGGCCGCGCGCGCCCGGCGCCAGCCGCGGCCCCAGCCGGTCGAGGAGCGGCGCGGCACCGTCGAGCATGGTGTCGTCCCACGCAAACCCGGTGACCAGCCCGGGGTGGACCTGGCGCGCGCGTCGCAGCTTGCGCGGATCGAACGAGGTGACGATCACGTCGGCGGTGGCGTCGGCCGCGGCGATGTCGCGGGCCGCCACCGCGGCCATCGCGACGTCCCACCAGCGCGGCAGCCCGATCTTCAGCTCGACGTTGATGGCCACCTTCCCGGCCAGCTCCGCCAGCACCTCGGCCAATAGCGCGATGGGCTCGCTGCGCGCGTAGGTCACCTCGACGGTGGTCCCGTCGGCGGCGACCCCCATCGGCAGCACCCGCCGCAGCCGCAGGCGAGCCAGCTCGTCCCAGGTCAGGTCGCACACCTCGCCGTGGCCGTCGGTGAGCCGAGCCACGTCGCGATCGTGGAACACCACCGCGCGGCCGTCGGCGGTCAGCCGCACGTCGAGCTCGACCGCGGGGATGCCCAGCGCCACCGCGCGGCGGAACCCCGCCAGCGAGTTCTCCTGGTGGAGCAACGGCACGCCGCGGTGACCGACCACCAGCGGCCGGCGGCGCGCCGTCGTCGGCAGGAACGGATTGGCGCGGCTCGACATCCCGGCCGCGACGCTACCCCCGAGACCTCGCCGCGGTCGAGCGCCCCGGCGCGATCAACGCGATGGCCATTGCCTGGCCCGGGCGGCCCAGCTGGTACCCTGTCGGCAGGAGGTCGCATGTCCGAGGTCACCGATTCACGAGGCATCCGGTTCGCCGCGGCGGCGATGTCGTTGATCGTCCCGGGCGGCGGCCAGGTCTTGCGGGGCGACTGGCGGCGCGGGCTGGCGTGGTTCGCCGGGATCACGATCCTCTTCGCCGCGCTGCCGGTGGTCGGCGGGATGGGGCTCCTGGTGGCGCTCATCGCGCGGCTGGTGGCCGGCCCGGCCGACGCCTTCCTCATGAAGCGCGGCCACGCGCTGGCGTCGGGCGCCCGGGCCGTGGTGATCGTCGGGCTGGTCGTCGCGATGGTCGGGGCCACCATCGGCGTCCGCCGTTTCTTGATCGAGGGCTTCCGCATCCCCTCGGGCGCCATGTCGCCCACCCTGGTGATCGGCGACTACTTCTTCGTCGACAAGCGCGCCCGCACCCCGGCGGTGGGAGACGTGGTGGTGTTCATCCACCCGCCCAGCGGGACCGACTTCGTCATGCGCGTGGTCGGCGTCGGCGGCGATCGCGTGGCGGTCCGCGCCGGCGTGCTCTACCGCAACGGCAAGGCGGTCACCCAGGGCTCGCCGGCGCCGTGCCAGCTCGACGACCTCGACCGCGACCGGTGGGAACGACTTGCCGCGACCTGCGCCAGCGAGACCCTGGGCAAGCACCGCTACCAGATCGTGGTCGGCGACCCCGCCGCGCCCGGGGCCAACTTCCCCGACGACGACGGCGTCCCGGCCGACCCCACCGCCGGGGCCGTGGTCCCGGCCGGCCACCTGTTCGTCATGGGCGACAACCGCCCCAACAGCAACGACTCGCGCTTCTGGGGCACGGTCCCGGTGGCCAACGTCCGCGGCACCGCGGCGTTCATCTGGATGTCGCGCGGGCCCGACGGCGTCCGGTGGCCGCGGCTCGGCGCCGAGATCAAGTAGCCGCGTCCGCCGCCGCGCGCTCAGCCCAGCGGCGCCAGCAGATCGTCGATGTCGGTCTCGGACAGGCCGGCGGTGATGCCGGGCCCCTCGGCGAAGATCGACTCGGCCAGCTTCTTCTTCTTGCGCTGCAAGGTCAGCATGCGCTCCTCGACCGAACCCGCCGCGATCAGGCTGAACGCGAACACCGGCTTCTTCTGGCCGATGCGGTAGGCCCGGTCGGTGGCCTGGGCCTGGACCGCCGGGTTCCACCACGGATCGTAGTGGATGACGGTGTCGGCCGAGGTGAGGTTGAGCCCCGCGCCGCCGGCCTTGAGGCTGATCAGGAACACGTCGGCGCGGCCCTTCTCGAAGGCGTCGATCGGCTTCTGCCGGTCCGCGGTCGCGCCGGTCAGCGTGACGTGGCCGATGCCCTTGCCCAGCAGGCCCTCGCTCATCAGCGCCAGCATCCGGGCGAACTGCGAGAACACCAGGATCCGGCGGCCGGCGCCCAGCTGCTGCTCGACCAGGTCGAGGAACATGGTGAACTTGGCCGACTCGGTGACGGCGCGGGCCGCCTCGACGCCGACCAGCCGCGGGTCGCAACACACCTGGCGCAGCTTGAGCAACGCGTCGAGGATGGCGATCTGCGAGCCGCCGATGCCGCGCTCGCGGATCTGGGCCCGCACGTCGGTGTGGGCCGCCAGGCGCAGGCTCTCGTACAGCTCGCGCTGGGCGCCGGTGAGATCGATGGCGCGGACGATCTCGGTCTTGGGCGGCAGCTCCTTGGCCACCGTCTCCTTGGTCCGCCGCATCAGGTAGGGCCGGACCCGCTCGCGCAGCGTGTCGAGGCGGCGCTGCTCGCCGTGGAGCTCGATGGGCACCCGGAAGCTCGACTTGAACTCCTCGGCGGTGCCCAGCATGCCGGGGTTGACCAGGTCGAACAGCGCCCACAGCTCGCCCAGGTGATTCTCGATCGGCGTGCCCGACAGCGCCAGCCGGTTGTCGGCGGTGAGGCCGCGGATGGCCTCGTGGGCCAGCCCGTCGGGGTTCTTCACCGCGTGGGCCTCGTCCATGACGATCGAGTGGAAGTGGTGGGCGGCCAGCACGTCCTTGTCGCGCCACACCAGCGGGTAGGTGGTGATGCCGACGTCGTGCTTGCCCAGCTCGGCCAGCCGCTCGTGCCGGCCGGGGCCGTGCAGCGGGATCACCGTCAGCCCCGGGGCGAACTTGGCGAACTCGCGCTGCCAGTTGCCGACCAGGCTGGTCAGGGTGACGATGAGCACCGGCTGGGTCAGCCGGCCGGCCTCTTTCTCGAGGAGGACGTGGGCGATGGTCTGCAGCGTCTTGCCCAGGCCCATGTCGTCGGCCAGGATGCCGCCGGTCGCGCACGCGCGCAGGTGCTGCAGCCAGCGCACGCCGTCCTCCTGGTAGCCGCGCAGCTGGGCCGCCAGCCCGGCCGCGGCCACCGGCGCGGTCGGCCGCGGCCCCAGGGCCAGCTCGTAGCCGCGATCGCGCAGGCTGGTGTCGCCCTGCCAGCGGACCGGGCGCTCGTCGTCGTGGAGCGCGGCGCCCAGCTCGGCCAGCGCGGTGGTGCGGGTGAGCGGCGCGCCGAGCTTGCCGCCCTTGTCGCGGTACATCTCGCGCAGCACCGCCAGCAGCATGCGCAGCCGCTCGGGCGGCACCGCCAGGAACCGCTTGTCGCCCACCGGCACCGCGATGCACCGGCGCGGCGTCCGCGCCAGCTGGTCGAGCGACGACGTGCTGTCGAGGATGTTGAGCAACGCCGGCATCAAGTCGACCCGGTGGCCGTCGACGTCGACCCCCAGCTCCAGGCTGAACCAGTCGGGTCGCTCGGCCTCGGTCCCGACCGTGGCCTCGAGCGGCACCTCGGTGGCCACCGTCTGCCACGGGTACTCGGGGTCGACCACGACCCGCCAGCCCAGGGTGCGCAGCTGCGGCAAGGCGTAGGCCGAGAACCCGCACAGCGCGTGGACGTCGCGATCCAACCGGACCGCGTAGTCGACCGCGCCGCCGGTGTCGCAGTCGTCCAGGCACGACAGATCGATGGCGCCCAGGCCCTCGAGCACCCGGCGGGCGGCCACCTCGGCGGCGACGTCGCGCCGGACCCGCGACGCCCGGGCCCCGGCCCGGACCAGGACGCCGCCGTAGTCGAAGTCGAGCCGGATGGCCGCGACCTCCAGCTCGTCCCCGTCCACCCACACCGTGGCCACCGCCAGCCGCACCACCGGCACGCCCACCGCGGGGGCGGGGATCGTGGTGGTCTGCGGACGTGAGAGCGGTGGCGCCATGCCTCACTCTCCGTAGCAAGCGCGGATCCGCGGGTAAAGAAATGGGCGGGCTCTCGACACTGATCAGATGGATCGTGGTGATCCGGACGCGGTACGATGGCGCCAGATCTTGCGTCCGCTGATCCGATGCGCATCCCCCTGCTGATCTCGCTCGTCGCTGGCACGGTCGCGGCCTGCGGCGACGCCGGGCCCGACCTGGGCCAGGCCACCGCCGCGTCGACGGTCGGCGATCACGAGACCACCACCTGCTCGACCTCGGTGGTGCTCGAGCTATCGCGCCAGATCGCCGCCGAGGTCGGGTGCCTGAACCCGGGCCAGCTAGTGCCGTTCCCCGAAGGCAACGGCGTGGTCTTCGCCGGCGCGGCGGTGCTGCCGTACGCCAGCGAGGCCGGCCGGGCCGACCTGCTCGACGCGGTGGCGGCCGGCGGCGGGCTCGAGCTGCAGCTGACCAGCGCCTACCGCACGGTGGCCCAGCAATACTTGCTGTACCGATGGTACCAGCTGGGGCGGTGCGGCATCCCGGTCGCCGCGGCGCCGGGGTCGAGCAACCACGAGAGCGGCCGCGCCATCGACGTGGCCAACTGGGACGCGTGGGTCGGCCTGCTGGGCGACCACGGCTGGGCCCACGACGTCCCGGGCGACGACGTCCACTTCGACCACGCCGCCTCGCCCGACCTGCGCGGCACCGACGTGCTGGCGTTCCAGCGGCTGTGGAACAGAAACCACCCCGAGCTGCCGATCGACGAGGACAGCCAGTACGGGCCGATGACGGCGATGGCACTGGCCGCGGCGCCGGCCGAGGGCTTCGTCCAGGGGCCGAGCTGCCCTGGCGCCGGGCTCGACGTCGCGGTGGTCGGCGTCGACGCCCCGCGCACGGTGGTCGCCGGGCAGGTGTTCACCGTCGCGGTCACCGTCCGCAACATCGGCGTGATCGCCTGGCCGGCCGGCGCGGCGCTGGTGACCGCCGAGCCGATCGGACGGGCCAGCCCGCTGGCGGCGGCGAGTTGGCCCCGGCCCGATCAGGCGGCCGCGCTCGACGCCGGCGTCGCGCCGGGCGCCACCGCGACCTTCGCGTTCGACGCGTGGGCGCCGGCGGTCGACACCGCGACCGAGTACGCCGAGGCCTTCACGCTGGCGGTCGGCACCGACCACGTCGGCGCCGTGGCGCTGGTGGTGACCGTGACGCCCGGGGTCGGCGGCGGCGACGGCTGCTCGACCGGCGGCCGGCGCGGCGGCCTCGGCGGCGGGCTCATCGCGCTGGCGTTGGTGGCCGCGCGCCGGCGCCGCCGCTGACGCAGCGACGGCTCACAGGTCGGCGCCCAGCGTCAGCACCTGGCCGGTCGACCGGCCATCCTCCTCGCTGTCGAGGCGGGCGAGCTGGTAGCGCAGCGCCAGCGGGGCCCGGAACAGCACCAGCCGCAGCGTCAGCGCGCCGCCGTAGCTCACGTCCTCGATGCCGTCGTAGCGCACCATGGCGCCGAACAGCTCGAGATCGAGCTGGCGCACGAACGACGCCGGCAACAAGCCCAGGTGGCTCAGGCCGCGGTCGACGATGAGCGGGTAGCGCAGGTCGAGCTCGCCGACCAGCACCTGGCGCGCGCTGCGCTCGACCGCCTCCAGCCCGCGCACCCGCTCGACCGGCGTGATCGCGCCAGGCAGCGCGGTGGCGGCCACCGTGGTCTGCGGGCGATCGATCCACAGCACCGCGCCAGCGTCGCTGCCGCCGACCACCAGCTCGCCGACCCGCCCGAACAGGCGCCGCCCGCGCAGGCCGGCGTGCAGCGCCAGCCGCCGCCCGAGCGGCACCGGCACCACCGCGGTGGCGCGGCCGCCGAGCATGACCGGCCGGGTCGGACCGTCGACTAGGTCGCCTGGGAGCTGCGCGAACACGGTGGCGTCGGCCGCCACCGACCAGCCGCGCCGACGACCGCCGTACAGCGTGCCGTCGAACGCGCCGTAGCCGGCGGCCACCTGGGCCCCGCGCAGCGTGCGGTCGACGTCGCGATCGCGGCGCCGCTCGGCCAGCGCCGCACCCTGGGCCCACGCGCTGGCGCGCCAGCTGCGGCCGACGGTCACCGCGCCGGCGTCGACCGCCTCGGCCGCCACCACCGGCACGCCGTCGCCGACCTCGCCGACCTTGACGCGGTAGCGGCGGCGCGACCCGGTGGCCAGCACCTGCCACGGCGCCAGGCTGGCGTCGAGGACGGCGACGTCGCCGCTCACCTGGTGGGTCTCGGCGTCGACGTACACCGCCCCGCCCCACCGCAGGTAGCCCAGCCGATCACCCCCGGCCAGCGCCACGCCCCACGCGGTCGAGGCGTCGGTGGCGAACACCGTCGGCACCCGCAGCCGCGGCACGAACAGGCCGTCGAGCCGCGAGTAGGCGCGATCCGCCAGCACCTCGACCGCGGCCGGCGTCGGCGCTGGCGGCACCCCGCTGGCCGACGGCGGCACCACCGGCGGGTCGGCCGCCGTCGGCAGCGCGACCTCGTCGAGGGTCGACCGCCACCCGGTCCGGGCCAGGAACCGCAGCCGGTCGCCGACCACCCGCGGCTCGAGGGCGCCGTACGGCGCGTCGGTGACCACGGCGCGCGGCCCGACGCCGCTGGCCACCACGACCTGGAACCGCCCGTCGACCGCCTCGAGGAACACCAGCCGGCCGTCGGGCGCGAAGGCCGGATCATAGACCGGGCCGTCGTCGCGGCCGGCGTAGGTCGCCAGCACGGTGCCGCTGGCCGCGTCCATCAGCCACACCACGAAGCGGCCGCCGTCCCACGCGCTCACCGCCAGCCGCCGGCCGTCGGGCGCCACCGCCACCCGCAGCGCGTACTGCCCGGGCGCCGCGTCCCACACCACCCGCCGCGCGCCGGTGGCCAGCGCGTAGCTGATCACGCTCCAGCGATCGCCGTCGCTGGCCAGCGCGTAGTAGCTGGCGCCGTCGGGCGCGACCGCGCCACCCGAGCCCAGCCCGCGGGTGACCTCCTCCAGCCGGCCGGTGCCGACGGTGAGCCGCAACAGCCGGGTGGTCTGGAAGGTGGGGCCCAGGTCGAGCGCGGTCAGGTACAGCGTGCGGCTGTCGGCGGTGAAGCCCAGCCCGGTGGTCAACAGCGCGCCGGCCACGGCCAGGGTCCTCCCCGGCGCCAGCCCGGTCAGCGCGACGCGGTCGCGCACCCGGCCGTCCGGCCCCCGGACGACCAGCTGCGCCACCTGGTCGACGTCTTCGTCGACGATCGCGGTCGAGCCGTCGGCAGCCCACGCCCACCGCGCGTCGGTGCCCACCGCGCGCACCACCCGCTGGTCGGCCGGCCGCGCCCGTCGTGGGTAGCGGGTCGCCGCCCACCGCCGGAACTCGCCGAACAGGTCGTCGAGGCCCTTGCCGTAGACGTCCTGGAACCGGCCGTCGACCCCGAGCACGATCGACGCCGACGAGGCCTGGGCGGTGATCAGCCGCCACAACGCGTCCTCGCCGTAGGTGTCGAGCAGCCAGCCCACGAAGATGGTGCCGACCAGGTAGTGGTGGCCCGGCGTGGCCAGGCGGCCGTACTCGGACAGCGCGCCGGGCGTCAACCCGACGCCGCCGGCGTACCCGGCGTGAAACATGCTGGTGAACACCGGCCAGCGCGGCCGCCCGGCCCGCGGCACCAGCCGCGCCTCGTAGACGGTGGCCAGCCCCTCGAGGAACCACGGCTCGAAGCCGCCCTGCGGGGTGCCGAGGTCACCGAACACCGTATCGAGCGCGCGCCACAGGCCGGCGATCTGCCGCAGCTGCACGTAGTGGGTCAGCTCGTGGCAGCCGGTCATGCCGGGATCCGGCGGCAGCCCGAACTCTGTGACGAAGTCGAGGGTGTCGCCGGTCGGGATGACCGTCAGGTCCTCGACGCCGAGCGCGGTCGGGTAGACGTAGGCGTTGTTGAACGGCGCCTCGGGCAGCACCACCCGCAGCTTGGCGTCGGCCAGGGCGTTGGATACCCGGGCGTGGCCGCGCAGCGCGGCCGCGCACCCCGCGAGGCGGGCCGCCACCCGGGTGGCCTCGGCCTGGCGCGCCGCCGGGTAGTAGATCACCAGCTGGGCGGTCTCCAGCCGGCGCATCGGGTGATCGACCACCGCGGTCTGCACGTCGGCCGGAAAGCGCGGTTGGACCCCGGCGCACCCGACCGCGCACCCGACCACCCAAAGGACGACGACGGCGAGGCGCATGCCGGGCGACGATACGCCCGCCGGCCGGCGCCGCGCTCACGCCGTGCGCTGGATCTCGGTCGCGACCTCGCCCAGGGTGCGCGAGGTGCGGCCCAGCGCCAGCCGGCTCAGCAGGCTGTCGAGCACCTCGAGCTTGTAGGCCAGCGGGTGGCGCAGGTCGGGCTGGCGCGCCACCAGCTCACCGGGGATGCCGTCCAGCTCGGCGTCGCACAGGTCGATGCCGTGGAACTCGAGGTTGACGAGCGGCACGTCGAGCATGGCCGAGATGATGTGCTCGCGCAGGAGCGCCGACGCCACGATGAGCGACGTGCCGATGGCCGGCACCCGGGTCCACGGCGTGACCGCCACCGGCAGCTCGACGACCGGCGCCTGACCGCGGCGCCACGGCGCGCGCATCGACGGACGGTACGGCGCGGTCGGCGCCAGCAGCGCCCCAGGGTTGGTGATCACCGCGCCGCTCGGCCGCCCGCGCAGGCGCAGCCAGGTCATCACCGCCAGCTTGGCGGCGTAGTACCCGGGGGCGGGAAAGATCGACGAGTCGTAGCGGTATCCCCGCGCCGCCAGCTCCGCCAACATGGTGGCTGACAGGTCGTAGCCGGGGGCGCGGAAGCCGGCGATCGGGCCGCCGGTGAGGGCGCGCAGGCGAGCATCGCAGTCACCGATCTCGGCCGCGACCTCCGTCGGCCCCAGCCGCGCCAGCTCATAGCGGTGGGTGTCGGAGTGGTTGCCCAGCTCATCGCCGGCGGCGAGCCGGGCGGTCAACAGCGCCGCTGCGGCGGTCGCCCGCGCCGCGCCGACCTTCGTCGAGTCGAGGTCGGCGCCGACCACGAACCAGGTGCAGCGCAGCCCGTGACGCGCGAACAGCTCGGCCAGGCGCGGCAGGCCGCGGGTGAGCACCACGTCGCGCAGCTCGTCGGGCGCCTGGCCCAGCGCGTGGATGGCGTAGTAGCAGGGGAGCGGATCGAGATCGACCGAGACGGCGATGGTCGGCTGCACGACTACGGCTCGCGCCCGAACCGGATCACTTTGGTCAGCTTGACCATGCCCTTCATCACCCCCGGCACCCGCTTGAACAGGTTGATCGCCGGCGGCCGCTTCTCCTCGATGCGCAGCGGGATCTCGATGATGGAGATGTCGGCCCGCCCGGCCCGGATCACCAGCTCCGACGAGAACAGGTCCTTGTCGATCACGCACTCGGCCACGATCGGCGCCAGGGTCTCGCGCCGGAACGCCTTGAGGCCGTGGGTGTCGGTGCCGTGGAAGTCCAGGCTCACTCGCAGCATCGTGTTGATGACCCGGGTCGCCACCCGCCGCAGCACCGGCCGGCGATCCTTGGCCCCACGCATGGCCTTGGACCCGACCACCATGTCGCACCCGCGCGCCCGCAGCAGCGCCAGCGCGCGCCGGTAGAAGTCGGTGTCGCACAGGTCGATCTCGTCGCAGATCACCAGCTCGCCCCGGGCCTCCTCGATGCCGCGCCGCAGCGCCTTGCCGTAGTTGGGCTCGCCCAGCGAGAACGTCCGGACATCGGACAGCTCGGTGGCCAGGCCGCGGGCCAGATCGACGGTGCGGTCGCGCGAGCCGTTCTCGGCCAGGATGATCTCGAACGCCAGGTCGGGCGCGCCCAGGTCGTCGCGGACCGCGGCCAGGCCCTTGCGCAGCTCGGTCACGGCCTCGCGCAGGATGCCCTCCTCGTTGTAGATCGGGATGACGATCGAGACGTCAGGCATCCGGTCGGTCATGGTCGCCGGTGTGTAGCACGGGCTCGCGCGACCCGGCTACGCGCGGCCGCGCCCGGCGATGATCAGCCCGGCGGCGACGACGCCGGCGCCGGCGCCGACCAGGTAGATGGCGGGGTAGCCCCAGGCCCGCGCCACCGGGCCCAGCCCGAACGCGGCGACCACCTGGCCCAGCCCGAACGCGAAGGTCGACACGCCGATCGCCCCGCTGGGTCGCCCGCCCGATTGCTCGACGACCAGCGCCTGCATGGCCGGGTAGTACAGGCCGTGGCACAGCCCGTACAGCGCGCCGATGACGTAGAGGTGCCAGCCGGCGCCCAGGCCGGCCATGCCGGCCAGCGCCACCGCATGACCGAGCAGCGCCGGCGCCACCACGGCGCGGCGCCCGAAGCGATCCGACAGGCTGCCGAGCCCGAGCCGGGTCGACACCGCGGCGGCCACGTAGGCCAAGAAGAAGCCGGTCACCGTCGGCGCGCCGACCCGCGGGCCGTAGTCGGCCAGGAACGTCCAGATGGTGCCGAAGCCGACCCCGGCCAGGCTGGTCGCCACCAGCGTGGGCCCGGCGCCGCCCGCCGCCAGCGGCAGCGGGTGATCGTGGGGCGTCACCGGCGGCAGGCCGGCCGCCACCGCCAACGCCGCCAGGCCGCTCGCCACCCCGGCCCACCACACCGCGGCCCACCCGGCGTGGTCGTGGATCAGCTGCGCCAGCGCCGGGCCGACCGCCATCGCCACCAGCGTCAACACCCCGGCCGCGCCCAGCGCCTGCCCCAGCTTGGCCGGCGGCGTGCTCTCGGCGACGTAGGCCGCCGCGCCGATCATGAGCGCCGACATGCCGAGCCCTTGCAGGGCGCGCGCCGCGGCGAAGCCGGCCATCGTCGACGAGGTCGCGAACACCGCTGCGCCCACCGCGGCCAGGGCGCAGCCGCTGGCGATCACGCCCTTGAACCCGACCCGGGCGATCCACCGCGCCACCTGGGTCGACATCAGCAGCGACGCCAGGCCGAACGCGCCCATCACCACGCCGATGTCGCGCTTGTCGTAGCCGCGGGCGCCGAGGAAGCGTGGCGCGATCACGAACAGGTTGGTGACCCCGGCCCCGAGGAGCAGCGTCACCGTCACCCGCACCATGGCCGGCGACCACAGCCGGCGCGGCGCGACCGGCGGGGCCACCGACGGCAGCTGGCTCACGCCGGCGGCGATCCCAGCGTCACCGGGGGCACCTGCCAGGGGCCGGCCGCGACCGCCGCCGCGCTCGGCGCGGCCGTCGCGGTGCTGGGCCGCACCACCCGCCGCGCGCCACGCCACACCGCCGACTGCCCCGGCGCCAGGATGCGCACGTGCGCGTCGAGGCCGCGCTCGGCCACCAGCGCCGCCAGCCACCGAGCCGGCTCGTCGAGCCGCTCGTACGACAGCGCGAACGCGCCATGGTGGATCGGCACCAGGACCCGGGCCCGGAGGTCTTCGAACGCGTACAGCGCGTCGAGCGGGCTCAGGTGGCGGGCCCGGAACCCGCGCGGCCAGTAGCCGCCGATCGGCAAGAGCGCCACGTCGGGTGGTGCGACCTCGCCGACCCGCGCGAACGCCTCGCCGTAGCCGCCGTCGCCGCACGCGAACACCCGCGGCCCGTCGCCGGTGACGGTGAACGCCAGGGTCGGCCCCAGGTCGTCGGCCCCGTGGGGTACCGCGGTGGCGTCGACGCGGATCGCGTCGAGCTCGACGCCAGCGCCGTCGGCCAGCTCGATCACGCGGGCGAAGCGGTGGGGGCCGAGGCGCGCCGCCAGGCCGGGCGGGCCGACCACCGTGGCCCCGGCCGGCAGCCGCGCCAGCGACGGCAGGTGCAGGTGGTCGGCGTGGGCGTGCGACACCAGGGCCACCGACGCCGCGGCCAGCTCCGCGGGCCCGAGGCCGGGCGCCACGGCGCGGTGGACCCCGCCGACCCAGTGCCCCAGCATCGGGTCGAGCACCACCCCGCAGTCCGCGTACCGCACCAGCGCGGTGGCATGCCCGCCGAACGAGATCGCCACCTCACCCGGCGTCACCGCCGGCAGGTCCTCGACGGTCACCGCCCGCGGCGGCGCGAAGAAGCGCCAGGCCCAGCTCGCCAGCAGGCTGCGCGTGCGCCGGACCCGCACGTTGCGGTGCAGGCGATCGAGCTCGGCCGCGCGGGCCGCGACGTCCATGGGGCGAAGTGTCGCCGGGCCGAGCGGCGGCGGCAAGTAATGCGCCATCGGTGGCGTCGGGTCGGGCCAGGGCCAGCGCCGCTTGCGCAGGCGGCCGATCTTCCATACCGTCGCCGGCGCTTGACCTCGCCGCGCCTGCTCCGCCAACCCGCCGTGATCGCCGCCGCGATCGTGGTGTTCGCCGCCCTGGTGCTGCTGCCGGGCATCGGCACCCCCGGGCTGTGGGAACCCCAGGAGATGGCGGTGGCCGATCAGGCCGCGGCGATCGCCGACGGCACCTACCACCCCACGCCGCCCACCACGGCGTGCAAGGTCACGCCGTCGGCCGACGGCGCCCGCACCCTGACGCCACGGGCCGCCGCCTGGGGCCTGGCCCACGTGTCGTCGTCGGACGCCGGCCTGCGGATCCCGCTGGCGTTGTTCGGCCTGGCCCTGGTGGCGGTGGTGTTCGCGCTGGGCTGGCGGCTGGGCTCGACGCGGGCCGGCGCCGTCGGTGCGCTCACGCTGATCAGCTTCCCGCTGTGGTCGCTGCAGGCGCGGCAGCTCAGCGGCGAGCTGCCCGGCGCGCTGGGCGGCGCGCTCCTGGTCTACGCCCTGGTGGCGATCGCGGCGCCGCGGCACCGCGCCGCCCTGCCCTTCGCCGTCGACCTCGGGGTCGCGCTGGTGGCCCTGGTGGTAGGCGCCCGCCTCGCGTTCCAGGGCAGCGGCGCCCTGGTCGGCCTGCTGCCGCCGCTGGCCGCGGTCGCCATCGCCGGTTCGTTCGCGCTGCCGGAGCTGGGCACCCTCGTCGGGCGGGGCTGGGCCCGACTCGATCGCACCCGCCTGCGCGCCGCCGGGCCGCCGATCGACCCGTGGCGCACCGCCGCCGTCGCCACCGCCGCGCTCCTCACCGTGGGTGTCTCGATCTGGATCGCCCGCCAGGTGTTCGACCTGGGCGTGATGACGCCGGGCACCCGCGAGGTGGGCGGCAAGAGCATCCTGGTGTCGGACTGCTGGTCGTCGGCGGTCGGTGGGCTGTGGCGCAAGGACGACAACCTGGCGTCGCTGTACGACGGCCTGTTCGAGCAGGCCGGCTTCGGCATGTACCCGGCCGCGCTGCTGGTGGTGGTGGCCATGGGTGCGTTGGTCAGCGGGCTGGGCGATCCGCGCCGCCGCTTCGCCGGCGCGCTGGTGTTCGCGTGGGCCGCCGGCGCCTGGGTCGCCGCCGCGGTGTTCGCCCGCAAGGTCGGCCCGGTGATGTTCACCGGGTTCCCGGCGTGCGCCGTCGCCGTCGGCCTGTTCGTCGACGAGCTGTACCGCCGCCGCGCCGAGGCCGAGGTCGATCCCGCGCCGTACCGCCAGGCCGCCTGGAGCTTGCTCGGCCTCATCGTGGTGCTGGGCGTCGTGGTGCTGGGCAAGGACCTCGAGGCCTTCCCCGAGCGGCTGACGTCGTTGCCGTTCGGTTCGGCCGACGCGATCAAGTACCCGACCCAGGCCCGCCTGCTGGGGCTGCCGACCAAGGCGTGGGCGCTGCTGCTCGGCCTGGTGGTGGCGCTGCCGTTCGCCGTCGACGTGTGGCTGTGGCGGCCGCAGCACGCGCGGCGCGGCGTCCGCGGCGCGGCCCGCTACGGCTTGCCAGCCGCGCTGGCCGGCCTGGCCGTGGTCGGGCTGTTCTGGACCCACGGCTGGCACCGCGGCCTGTCGCAGAACCTGTCGTCGAAGCACATCTTCTCGGTCTACCGCGACCTGAAGCAGCCGTCGGAGACCCTCGGGATCCTCGGCAACATGGGCAACGCGCCTCGCTACTACGCCGGCGGTCCGTGGGACACCCTGGCCAACCGCGACGCGCTGCTCACCTACCTGCGGCGGCCGACCCGGGTGTTCGCCATGGCGCCGGCCGCCGAGCTGTGCGCCATCCACCGGGCCAAGGCCGACGGGCTGAGCTACTTCGTCCTCGACGACTCCAACACCCAGACCCTGCTGCTGTCCAACCAGCTGGGGCGCGGCACCGACCAGAACCCGATCGCGACGTCGATCCTGCGCGAGCGCCCGACCGACGTCGGCACGCCGGTGACCGCGGTCTACGACGACGCCATCGAGCTCATCGGCGTGAAGATGCCGCAGGCGGTCGCTCGCGGCGGCAGCTTCGAGATGACGCTGTTCTACCGGGTCAAGAAGGCGGTGCCGGGCAAGTACCAGGTGTTCGTCCACTTCGACGGCGGCCAGCGCTTCAACGGCGACCACTGGCCGGTGCGCGATCGCTGCGCCACCAGCTTCTGGCAGGCCGGCGACTACATCGTCGATCGCTTCAAGGTCAACGCCGGCAACGTCAGCTTCAACAAGGGCCCGTACACGGTCTACACCGGCCTGTTCACCGGCTCGAACCCCAACTGGCGCAACATGACGGTGACCAGCGGCGACAAGGACGCCAACAACCGGGTCAAGATCGGCACGCTGCTGCTCAAGTGACGGCGGTCGCGGCCCGGCCGCGGCCGCGCCGGTCGGGTTCGCCAGCGCTGGTGTGGCGCCCGGGGCCGCGGTATGTGGGAACCGATGACCCGCCGCGCCTCGTCCGCAGCGCCGCGCCGTGAGCGCCGCACCGAGGCGCGGATCAAGGTGCTCATCGACGTCGAGGTCGACCCGTGCAGCGACGGGACCTACGTGTTCGCGCGCGGCACCGCGGTCAGCGCCGACGGCATGTTCATCCGCACCCACGGCCCGCAGCCGCCCGGCACCGCGCTGCGGCTGCGCCTGAAGGATCTCGACGGCACGCCGTTCGAGCTCGAGGGCAAGGTGGCCTGGTGGAACCCGCCGGGGCCGGGCGCGATCGATCCCGGCATGGGGGTGCGCTTCGTCGGCGTCCGCGCCGCCGAGCGCCGGCGCCTGGTCGAGCTGGTGGGCCGGATCGCCTACCTGGCCGGTTGACGGTCCCCCAGGTGGATCGCGCGCCGGGTCCAGGTAGGATGGCGGCTCGATGACGATCGTGTGCGGGACAGACCTGTCGGACAACGCCAACCAGGCCGTGCAGGCGGCCTTCGCCCTGGCCCGCCGCCGCGGCGATCGCGAGCTGGTGGTGGCCCACGTGCTGGATCCCGAGACCCGCGACCACGCGGCCGCGACCGCGGCCGCCGAGGACCAGCTGGCCGCCTCGATCGCGGCGGCGTCCACCGGCCGGCTGCCGGCGGCGCGCCCCACCCTGATCACCGGGCCAGTCATCGACGCGCTGGTGACGACCACCGAGAGCGAGGGGCGCGACCTGCTGGTGGTGGCGGCGCGCGGCCAGACCCAGCGCTCGCTCCTGGCGCTGGGCGGCGTCGCCGGCGGGGTCGCCGCGGCGACCTCGGTCCCGGTGCTGGTCGTGCGCGACGCCGCGCCGCTGGTGGCGTGGGCCGCCGGCGAGCGGCCGCTGCGGGTCATGATCGGCATCGACGAGTCGGCCAGCTGTGATCCCGCCATCGCCCTGCTGCACGAGCTGCGCGCGCTGGGGCCGGTCGACGTGATCGCCGGCCACATCTACTACCCCGACGAGGCGGCCCGCCGGTACGGCGTCAAGGCCCGGTCGATGGTCGAGGCCGATCCCACCGTCGAGCAGTTCCTGCGGCGCGACCTCGAGCGCCGCCTGGGCCCGCTGCCCGGCGCCGGCGCGCTGGAGTTCCGCTTCCGCGTCGGCCTGGGCCGGCTGGGCGATCACCTGCTCGAGATCGCCGACCAGGCCGCGATCGACCTGATCGTCGTCGGCACCCGCCAGAAGGGCGGCATCGCCCGGCTGTCGTCGGTGTCGGCGGTGCTGTTGCACGACGCCAAGCAGTCGGTGTGGTGCGTGCCCACGTCGAGCGTGCCGGGCGCGGCCCGGGTGCCGCAGTTCCGCGCCGCGGTGGTGGCGACCGACCTGTCCGACTTCGGCAACCAGGCGGTGCCCTACGCGTTCACGCTGGTGGCCGGCGCCGCCGGCATGTCCGAGGTCCACCTGGTCCACGTCCGCGACGAGGACCACGAGGGCGCCGACGCCGCCACCATCGACGCGCGCCTGCGCGCGCTGGTGCCCGAGGGTCAGGCCGGGGTCACCGTGCGCACCCACGTCATCAACGGCGACGATCCGGCCGAGGCCATCGGCCTGGCCGCCGAGCGGATCGGCGCCGACGTGGTGGTGATCGCGTCGCGGGCTCGCTCGGGGCTGACCCGGGTGCTGCTCGGCTCGGTCGCCGACAAGCTGCTGCGGGCGTGCCGCCGGCCGGTGCTGATCCTGCGCCCACCGACCGAGTAGCCGCGGCCGCCCCTCGGTCAGGGCACGACCACCCGCCAGGTGCCGTCGGGCCGCGGGTGCAGCGCGATGTCGGTGGTCAAGAACTGGCGGATGACGTCGACCTGGGTCCGGGTGTGCAGGGTCGGCGCGGTGGTGACGAACTCGCCGCCGGCGCCCAGCGCCATCGGCACCAGCAGCTGGTCGGCCAGGTGCTCGCCGACCGGCGCGGTGGTGGCCAGGTAGTCGGCGCACGCCGCCGCCGCCGCCCGGGCCACCGCCTCGGCCCGCACGCCGCGTTCGCCGTGGGCGGTGAACACCTCGGTGACGTGCGTGGCCTCGACCACGATCGCCACGGTGTTGCCGGGTCCGGGCGACCCCAGCTCGACGACGGCGCCGGTGTCCGCAGGCCACCCCAGCACGCGGGTCGCCTCGGCCACCTCGCGCTCACCGACGGTGACCGGCACTCGGGCCACCTGGGCCAGCACCCGCCGACCGGTGATCGCGCCCCGCGCCGGCAGCTCGAGCCGCCCCAGCCGCGCGCCCGCGGCGATGGTGAACGTCACCCGACCGCCGCCGGCGGGATAGAACCCGGCCCGGCCCAGGGACGCGACCACCGGCGCGCCCATGCGCGCCAACAGCGGCGCCAGCGCGCACGTGAAGAAGTCGAACGACGGCGCCGACGGGTTGTGGGTGCCGCCGACCAGGTCGAGCTGCCAGGCCGCCCCGGTGCGCAGCATCGCCGGCACCACCGCCTGGGCCACCAGCATGGTGCTGCCGGCCGAGCCGACGTCGAACCGGTAGGTGCCGGGCACCAGCGGGCCGGGCACGAAGGTCAGCGCGGTCGAGCCCAGCCGCGCGCCGTCGACGGCGGCGCCGCTGATGGCCCGGGCCGCCTCGACGCAGGTCAGGTGCTGGCGCAACAGGCCCGGCTTGGCTCGTCCGGCCCGGATGCGCTCGATCTGGAACCCGGCGCCGGTGGCCAGGGCCAGCGCCAGCGCGCTGCGGATGATCTGGCCCCCGCCTTCGCCGTGGGCGCCATCGATGGTCAACATGGGTCCTCCTCGGCCGCCGTCGCCGGGGCCATCATGTCCGAAATCCGGACGTCGCCTGGGAGAGGCCCAGGCCCGGGCCGGCGCGGCGCTACCCCTTCACGCACAGCACCTGCTTGAGCGTGTGGACCACGTCGACCAGGTCGGCCTGGGCCGCCATCACCGCGTCGATCGACTTGTACGCCGCCGGGGTCTCGTCGACCACCTCGGCGTCCTTGCGGCACTCGACGCCGGCGGTGGCGGCGGCGTGATCCTCGACGGTGAACCGCCGCTTGGCCTCGGTCCGCGACATGGCCCGGCCGGCGCCGTGGCTGCACGAACAGAAGCTGTCGGGGTTGCCCTTGCCGCGGACGATGAAGCTCTTGGCGCCCATCGAGCCCGGGATGATGCCCAGCTCGCCGACGCCGGCCCGCACCGCGCCCTTGCGGGTCACCAGCACCCGCGCGCCGAAGTGCTCCTCGGTCGCGACGTAGTTGTGGTGGCAGTTCACCGCCTCGAGCCCGGCGGTGAACGTCGGCAGGCCCAGCCGGGCGTCGCGCAGCGCGGCCACCACCGACGCCATCATCAGCTCGCGGTTCTGGCGCGCGTAGTCCTGGGCCCACGACACCGCGCGGACGTAGTCCACGAAGTGGTCGGTGCCCTCGGGCAGGTACGCCAGGTCAGCGTCGGGCAGGTTCACGAACCAGCGGCGCATGTCGTGCTTGGCCAGCTCGATGAAGTAGCTGCCGATGCGGTTGCCGACGCCGCGCGACCCCGAGTGCAGCATGATCCACACCTGGCCGGCCTCGTCGAGGCACAGCTCGATGAAGTGGTTGCCGGTGCCCAGCGTGCCCAGGTGGATGGCCTCGACCCCGCGGCCGATCTTGGGGTGGGCCGCGACGATGGCCTGGTAGCCCGGCGCCAAGGTCGCCCAGGCCGCGGCGTGGGTCGCCGGCAGGTCGTGCCAGGCGCCGCGATCACCGGGGCCGCCGTGGTTGGTGCGGCCGTGGGGCACCGCCCGCTCGATCGCCGCCCGCAGCGGCGCCAGGTCGTCGGGCAGGTCCGACGCCGTCATCGAGGTGCGGGCCGCGATCATGCCGCAGCCGATGTCGACGCCGACCGCGGCCGGGATGATGGCGCCCTTGGTGGCGATCACGCTGCCGACCGTGGCGCCCTTGCCGTGGTGGACGTCGGGCATCGCCGCCACCCACTTGTGGATGAACGGCAGCGACGCGATGCGCGTGAGCTGGGCCTTGGCCTCGTCCTCGAACGGGACCCCGCGGGTCCACGCCTTGACCGGCACGCCACCGGGGACGTGCAGGGTCTCGTGGGCGCGGACCGGCGCCGTGGGGATCGAAGCGTCGTGGATCGTCGTGGTCGTCATCGCAGCCTCCTTCTGACCCGTCACGTGAGCAAGCCCCTTGCCAGCGATCGGCTCGTCCACATGCGAGTCTAACAACCTGAATTTAAATGCGTCGCTTGGCCAAGGATTTATCTATCCATATAATTCACGATAGAGTGGGCGCGCCATGAAACGCCGTCGCACCGTGGCCCTGGGCTTCCTCGGAACCACCCTCGACAGCGGCGGCCGCGCCCATCGCTGGAACCGGTGGCGACCGACGGTCGCGCTGTGCCGGCAGCCCGACCTGCCCATCGACCGCCTGGAGCTGTGGCACGGCGGCAGCGCCGGCCCGCTGGTGGCCCAGGTGCGCGCCGACCTGGCCGAGGTGGCGCCCGCGACCGAGGTGGTCGACCACGCGCTGCCCATCGCCGATCCGTGGGACTTCGAGGCAGTGTTCGGCGCGCTCCACGACTTCGCGCGCGCCTACCGGTTCGACGTCGATCGCGAGGACTACCTGGTCCACCTCACCACCGGCACCCACGTCGCGCAGATCTGCCTGTTCCTCCTGGTCGAGTCGCGCCGCCTGCCGGCGCGTCTGGTCCAGACCAACCCCGGGCCGCGCGGCGGCGGCTCGCCGGTGGGCTCCCACGCCATCATCGATCTCGACCTGGCCCGCTACGCCGGCCTGGCCGACCGCTTCCGCCGCGAGCATCGCACCGCCCAGGACCAGCTCAAGGACGGCATCGCCACCCGTTCACCCCGCTACAACCAGCTCATCGCCGAGCTCGAACAGGTCGCCGTGGGCGGGCGCGATCCGATCTTGCTCCTGGGGCCGACCGGCGCCGGCAAGTCGCAGCTGGCGCGACGCATCTACCAGCTCAAGCGCGCGCGCCACCGCCTGGCCGGTCCGCTGATCGAGGTCAACTGCGCCACGCTGCGGGGCGACGGCGCCATGAGCGCGCTGTTCGGCCACGTCAAGGGCGCGTTCACCGGCGCCGCCAGCGACCGCGTCGGCCACCTGCGCCAGGCGGATGGCGGCGCGCTGTTCCTCGACGAGCTGGGCGAGCTGGGCCTGAGCGAGCAGGCGCTGCTGTTGCGCGCGCTGGAGGACAAGCGGTGGCCGCCGGTGGGGGCCGATCGCGAGGTGGGCAGCGACTTCGTGCTCCTGGCCGGGACCAACCGCGACCTCTTCGACGAGGTCGCCGCCGGGCGCTTCCGCGCCGACCTGCTGGCGCGCATCGACCTGTGGACGTTCCGCCTGCCGGGCCTGGCCGAGCGGCGCGAGGACCTGGCGCCCAACCTCGACCGCGAGCTCGAGGCCACCGCCGCCGCGCTGGGTCGCCGCGTGGTCATGTCCGCCGACGCCCGGGCGGCCTTCCTGGCCTTCGGCGAGAGCGCGGCCGCGCCGTGGCCAGGCAACTTCCGCGACCTGGCCGGCGCGGTCCGACGCATGGCGACCCTGGCCGGCGACGGTCGCATCGATCGGCCGTCGGTCGATCGCGAGGTCGCACGGCTCGCGCAGGCGTGGCGCACGGCGGCGCCGCCCGACCGGGTCGGCCAGGTCCTGGGCGACCGCGCGGCCGAGCTCGACCGCTTCGATCGGGTCCAGCTCGACGACGTGCTGGCGGTGTGCGCGGCTGCGCCCACCCTGTCCGAGGCGGGCCGCCGGCTGTTCGCCGCGTCCCGCGCCCGACGCACCTCCACCAACGACGCCGACCGCCTCCGCAAGTACCTCGCCCGCTGGCAGCTCACCTGGGAGCTGGTGCGCGTGGCGATGCGGTAGTTAGCGGTGGAAGCGGCGCGGCACGAGCGTGACCGCGCTGCCCAGCTTCGCCGCCGGCGCGGTGACCGCGATGTCGACCGACAGGTTCGCCACCGTCACGCTGCAACCGTCTTCGACGAGGTTGCACTGGCCGCTGGCGTCACACGCGTAGTGGTTGAACTTGGCGCCGGTGATCGTCGCCTTGAAGCGTCCGCCATTCACGTCGCCCGCCTCGGTGATCGTCATGGTCCCCTCGTCCGGGAAGAACAGCTGGGTCTCCATGATCATCCCGTTGGTGATGGTCGCGTCGCCGTTGAGCAGCAGACAGTAGTCGGAGTTGGAGGTGCAGGCATCGACCAGGTTGCGGGCCGCGCCGACCATGGTCGCCGGGAACGGGTAGACCAGCCGGAAGTAGTCGACCAGCGGGTTCGACGGGTCGTGCATGCGCGGCACCCAGTCCCACACGTAGACGGGCGCCCCCATGCTGTCCATCGTCTTCAGGACGACGCTGTTGCCGCCGGTGCCTTCGACCGCGCCCTCGGTGATGGCCGTGGGCACCGTGCAGGTCGCCTGCGGCGCGTCGATGTCGGTGTTCGGGGCGTCGATCGACACGGCGGCGTCGATCGCGGTGACGGTGCCACCGTCGTCACCACCGCAGGCGGCGAGTGACATCGAGGCGACGACGGAGGCTAGGACAACGGAAGTGGTACGCATCGGCGCACGCTATCCAAGCCGATGTCACACGTAAAGTACTTTCGTGCGACGCGTTCGCCGCCATCGCACCGTCGGTTCGGTCGGGCCGCCGGACAGCCGCGCGCCTACGAACCGCCCGGATCTTCCCCCGGCGCTGGGGCGCCGTCGGCACCGCCTCCCGACTGGTCTTCGCCGTCGGGGATCTTGTAGTCCTCGTCGAGCCAGCGGCCGAGATCGATGAGCTGGCAGCGCACCGAGCAGAACGGGAACGGGTCGGGCTCGCCCGGGGTCGCCGGGGGCACCGGCGCGCCACACCCCACGCAGCGACCGCGATGGCGGACCGCCTCACCCATCTTTCCGCTCGAGCCCGTAGTACGCACACTTCTGGATCAGGTAGCTCCGCGAGATGCCCAGGTCCTTGGCCAGCTGGGACTTGTTCCAGTGGGTGCGGATGAGCCCAGCCAAGATGAGATCCGACTCGACCTGCTCGACGACCTCGCGCAGCGTCCCGGTCAGCTCGCGCGGTGGCGTGCGGGGCGTCACCGGGGCCGCCGCCGCGTCGCGGATGCGCTGGCTCAGGAGCTCTGGGCCGATCTCGACGGTGTCCCCGCCCAGGACCAGGGCCCGCTCGATCTCGTTCTCGAGCTCGCGGATGTTGCCTGGCCAGCCGTAGGCCACCAGCATCGCCAGCGCGGCGTCGGTCGGCCGCGGCACCTCGCCGCCGTCGCCGCGGCGGTGCTTGCGGATGAAGTGCTCGACCAGGGTCGGGATGTCGGTCTGGCGATCGCGCAGCGGCGGCAGCGTGATCTTCAAGACGTTGACCCGGTAGTACAGGTCCTCGCGGAACTGGCGGTTGGCCACCATCGCGGTCAGGTCCTTGTGCGACGCCGCGATGATGCGGACGTCGACCTTGACCGGCTTGGTGCCGCCGACCGGCATGAAGGTGCCCTCTTGCAGCACCCGCAGGAGCTTCACCTGCAGCGCGGCCGACATGTCGCCGATCTCGTCGAGGAAGAAGGTGCCGCCGTCGGCGGTCTCGAACAACCCCTTCTGATCTTTGACCGCGCCGGTGAACGCGCCGCGGACGTGGCCGAACAGCGCGCTCTCGAGGAGGTTGTCGTTGAACGCCGAGCAGTTCTGGACCACGAACGGCTTCTTGGCGCGGGGCCCGTGGTAGTGGATGGCGCGGGCGATCAGCTCCTTGCCGGTGCCGCTCTCGCCGTGGATGAGGACGGTCGACTCGCTCTTGACGATCTTCTCGAGCAACCGCATCACGTCGCGCACCGCCGGGCTCGAGCCGACGATCTCCGAGAACGGGTGGCCGGTGGCCGGGGCGGTGGCGCCGACGAACCGCGGCGCCGCCCGGACGCACTCGGCGGCCGCCGCGCCGATGAGATCGCGCAGGTGCTCGAGCTCGGCGTCGGTCATCTGCGGGATGTCGGCCACCGCCTGGGCGCCGTCACCGTCGACGTCGGCGAACTCGCGCACCTTGCGCAGCAGCTCGGCCGCGGCCACTGGCCCGTGGGCGGCGCGCACGCTGCCGCCGGTGAACACGAACCCGGCCAGCTCGCCGTCGATCCACAGCGGCGCCGCCACCACGTCGAAGCCGAGGTGGCAGCTGTGGACCAGCGCGGTGGGCGGCTCGCCGGCGCCGCTGGCGCGCCCGGCCGCCAGGTGATCGCTGACCACCTTGACGCTCTCGTTGCAGCGGCGGAAGCCCTCCTTCGAGAACAACGCCAGCCGGCACAGCTCGTTCTGGGACGGGAAGATCTTGCCCTCGGCGTGATCGAGCACGTAGCCCTTGGCGTCGGCGAAGGCCAGCTCCAGGCCCCACCACCGCCGCACCAGCTCGCGGATCAGCGCGACGGTCGGCAGATCGCGAAAGCGTCGCAGGTCGACCACGGTGCTGCACTATAGCCGAGCGCGCGAAGCGGTCTACGCCACGCGCCAGCGATCATCGACGCGCACCGCCCGGCGGTCCTCGTCGAGCTTGATCAGGTGGGCCAGGAGCGAGCGGGTGGCGATCGGCGCCAGCGCGGGCGGCGTGTCGGCGTAGGCGACCGCGCGCAGCTGATCGAGCGTCTGCGGCGCGGCGGTGAGCGCGGCCGCCACCTGGGCCTCGCGGGCCAGGCGGTGGGCCACGTACGCGCGCAGCTTGGCCGGCCCGTCGGCGATCACCGGGCCGTGCGCGGGCAGGAGCGCGCCCACGCCGTGGGCGAGGACGCGCTCGAGCGACGCCAGGTAGGTCGCCATGTGGCCCTCGCCCGGGCCGGGGTCGATGAGGATGGTGCCGACCCCAGCGACCAGGTCCCCGGCGATGGCCGCGCCGCTGGCCTCGTCGACCAAGACCAGGTGCCCCGGGGCGTGCCCGGGCGTGTGCAGCGCGCGCAGGCGGACGGTGTCGGCCTCGATCTCCTCCCCGTCCACCAGGTGGCGGGTCACGGTGATCGTGCCGGCCAGGCGCGTCGCGGTGGCGGCGTGGGCGGCGATCGGTGCGCCGGTGCGGGCCGCCAGCGCGGCCGCCGCGCCGACGTGGTCGCCGTGGTGGTGGGTGAGGACGATGAGCGCGACCTGGGCGCCAGCCGGCACCGCCTCGTCGAGCCGGGCCTGCTCGGCGGGCCACGGGGTGGCGGGATCGACGACGACGAGCGCGCGCTCGCCCACCAGGTAGCAGGCGGTGTGGGTGGCCGGAGGCAAGGTAGGCGTGGCCAGCGGCACCGCGAGGATGCCGGGCGCGGCCCGGCTCGGGGCGATCGGGCTGGCGGCGCCGCTGCCCAGGCGGGCCCGCAGCTCGGCGTAGACCTCATCGATGCCGGGAGTCACCGGACCATCCGATGTGTCGCCAGGCGGAGCCATCGCAGGTAGCTGGGCGGGGGCATGGGGGGGTAGCTCCGTGCACTTGGACGTGACGCGGGCCGCTCTGTTGCGTACACTTTACCGTATCCGGCCACGACGATGGTCAGCGTTACCGCCCGCAAGATCCGTGATCACAGCGTCGAGCGCAGCTCGGCTGGGCTGGGCCGCGTCTACACGGGCTACCTGATCAGCTATCCGATCGTCGGGCGCGGCATGGTGATCTTCCGCGATCCCCATGGCCACCGCATGATCACCACGCCGGTCAAGCGCGTGCTGGGCGAGCCGGCCGGCACCATGATCTACGTCGAGACCGAGAACAGCGTCTACAAGCTCGAGCTCCACGGCGCGCCGCTGTTCCCGATGAAGCCGACCGGCGAGTGAGCGCCAAACCGCGGCCGTCGACTGGACTCCCCCGGTGGTTCCGGTAAGGTCCGCCGCGGTGTCCCTGCTCGACCGACGCCTGATCCTCGTCCTCGGCAAGGGCGGCGTGGGCCGCTCGACGGTGGCCGCCGCGATCGCCAGCGCGTGCGCGCGCCGCGGGCGCAAGACGCTCCTGTACCAGAGCAACGCCGCCGACCGGCACGGCTCGTATTTCGGCAAGCCGGCGCTGACCCCGGCCCTGGCCGAGCTGGCGCCCAACCTGTGGGGGCTCAACACCACCCCGGCCGAGGCGCTGCACGAGTACGGCCTGATGATCCTCAAGTTCGAGACCGTCTACCAGATGATCTTCGAGAACCGGATCACCAAGGCGTTCCTGCGCGCCATCCCCGGGCTCGATGACTACGCGGTCCTGGGCAAGGCGTGGTTCCACACCACCGAGGAGAAGCGCGGCAAGCCGGTGTGGGACACGGTGGTGTTCGACATGCCGGCCTCGGGCCACAGCCTGTCGATGCTGCGGATCCCGTGGGTCATCGTCGACACCGTGCCCGAGGGCCCGCTCACCCGCGACGCCCGCACCGTCCAGGCGCTGCTGCGCGACCCGGCCCGCACCGCCGCGGTGCTGGTCACGCTGGCCGAGGAGATGCCGACGGTCGAGGCCACCGAGCTGGCGACCAAGCTGACCACGCTCGGCATCGCGCCGGCCCGGGTGGTGGTGAACCAGGTCGCGCCGGATCACTTCCCGGCCGGTTCGCCGGCCACGCGCGTGGCCGACGCGCTGGCGGCCAGCGCCGCCTTGCCCGCGTCGCTGGCCGCGCTGGCCGGCCACGCCGAGCTGGCCCGCGGCCGCCGCGCGCTGTGCGAGCGCTACCTGACCGAGATCGAGCAGACCATCCCGGCGCCGAGCCGGCAGCTACCGTTTCTCGCCCGCACCGCGCTGGGCCCGGCCGACATCACCTACCTGGCCAGCCTGGTCGAGCCGGCGCTGGCGTAGCGTCGCCTACGGAGCCGGCGGCGCCTCGCCCGGCTCCGGGCCGCGATCGGCCTCGGGATCGAGCGGCGCCTCGACCTGCACCGCGATGCCTGACGCCTGGGCCGAGCGCCAGCCGAGCACCTTGCGCAGGGTCCAGATGCCCGCGTCGGGCGTGATGTCGAACACCAGGTTGGCGACCTTGTCGGCGCCCATGGTCTTGGCGGCGACGATGAGCATGCGGTTCACCACCCGGTCCAGGTCGACCCCGCCGGGGATCGGGATGAACAACACGTACGCGCTGGTGGCGTTGACCTGGATCGCCGCCACCGGCCGCAGGCCCGGGCCGACCGCGACGTTGTCGGGTTGGATCCGCACCGTCGAGACCGACGCACAGCCGGCCGAGGCCGCGATCACCAGAGCGAGCCCGACGTGAAGTAGCGCACGCATCCCGGCACGGTACCACGCGGCCCCACATCGCTTGGTGTACGATGGCGTCGATGGTTTCTTGGCCCGGGGCCAACCGGTCGATCGTCGCCGCGCTGCTGGCGACCGCCGTGGCCGCTGGCGCCGTGGCGGCTCAGCCGACGCCGCCAGCGCCGCCCGACGCAGCCCCGTCCGACGAGGTGTTGCCCGAAGAGGCGCTCACCCAACGCCTCGCGGTGTGGCGCATCGACGCCCTGGGCATCGACGCCGAGCTGGTGGGACGGCTCGAGGCCCTGTTCCGCATGGAGCTCGACCGCCTGGCCACCGCGCCGATGCCGAGCCGTCGCGAGGTCGACGCCGCGGTCGCGGGCAACGCCGCGCTGGGTCGGTGCGGCGGCGAGGACGCCTGCGTCGCGGCGCTGGGCAAGCAGCTCGGCGTCGACGTGGTGCTGACCGGCTCGGTCGCCGCCATGGGCGACAACTACGTGCTCAACATCAAGGCGGTCGACGTGGCCAAGGCCACCCAGCTCCGCCGCATCGCGACCGATCCGCTCCGGGGCAGCCCCGACGAGCTGATCGAGGCGATCCGGGTCACCGCGTACAAGCTCCTGGCGCCCGATCAACTCTACGGCTCCGTCGTGGTCCTGACCGACCTGCTCGGGGCCCAGGTCACCCTCGACGGTCGGTCGGTCGGGGTCACGCCGCTCACCGCGCCGATGACCAAGCTCGCGCTCGGCGAGCACACCCTCAAGGTCACCGCCCGCGGCTACTCGCCGTTCGAGGAGCCGGTCACCGTGCGGTTCCAGAAGGCGACCCGGGTGGTGGTGCGGCTGACCGTCGCGCCCGGCGATCCGGCCGGCGTCGCGGCGCCGCTTCGGGTCGACCGGCCGGCCCGGCCCTGGTACTCGTCGACGTGGGCCTACCTCGGCGCCGGCGTGGTGGCGGTAGCCGCCGGCCTGGCCATCGGCTACGCCGCGACCCAGCCCAACCAGGTCGATTGCAGCATGGAGCCGTGCCAGTGAGCCGGGCCATCGCCGTGGCGCTGGCGTGCGCGCTGCTGGCGACGGCCCCGGCCGCGGCCCAGCCGCAGCCACCGACGGTGATCGCCGTCGCGCCGCTGACGATGCTGGGCGCGGAGGACACCTCGGCCACCGCCCAGACCTACCAGGCCGCCATCGCCAAGGCGCTCGCGGCCCGCACCGGCGCCACCGTCATCTCCGCGGCCGACGTGGTGACCGCCACCAAGAAAGCCAAGAAGCCGGCGTTGCGCGCGTGCGACGGCGACGCTGGGTGCCTGGCCGAGCTGGGCGCGCTGGTCGGCGCGACCACGGTGGTGTTCGGCGAGGTCGGCGGGCTGGGCGACGTGCAGGTGCTGTCCTTGGGCGCGGTCGACGTGTCGACCCGCAAGGAGCTGCGTCGCACCCGGGTGACCTTGGGCGCCGCGGCCGAGGGCGGCGTCGACGGCGCCGTCACCCGGCTGTTCGTGCCCGACCAGTACCTGGGCCAGCTCGAGCTGACGGTGTCGGTGCCGGGCGCGTCGATCTACGTCGACGGCAAGCGCCTGGGCAAGGCGCCGCTGCCGATGGTGCGGCTGGCGGTGGGCGCCCACGCCCTGCGCATCACCCACCCCGAGCACCGCGACTACGTCCGCTTCGTCGACATCGGCTTCGACGCCCCCACCCCGATCAAGGCCGACCTCGAGCCGTTCGCCACGGTCGAGTCGTCGGTGGCCGCCACCGGCGCTGCCAACCCGGCCGGTCCCGTCACCTACGTCGACCATCCGCCGCGGTGGTACCGCCGCTGGTGGGCGGTCACCGGGTTCGCGGCCATCGCCCTGGGCAGCGCCATCGCGATCGGCGCCAGCCTCGAGCACCCGCTCGACGCCGACGGCCGCGGCACCGTGTCGCCGCCGTGAGCGCCGACGCCCGGCGGCGCTACCGGTTCAGGTACGGATAGATCGCGTTGAGCTTCTTGTTGGCGCCGGCGTAGTTGCCGTCGACGAACATCTCGGTGGCGCTGCCGAGCAGCTCCGACACCGCCTTGGTGTCCCCGTCCGACAGCTGCCGGCGCTTGGCGATCGCCGACAGCCGCGCGCTCTTGGCCTGCACGAAGTCGCGATCGACCTTGAGCGCGCTGACCTGCTTGGCCAGCTGGGTCGCGGTCACGTAGGCGGTGCCGATGTCGTTGTCCTTGAGCGCGGCGCCGGTGTCCTGGTACAGCTCGCGCAAGCCGCCCGGCAGGTCGTCGACCAGCACGCCCTTGGCGCTCATCAACGCCTTGGCCTTGCCGAACGCGCTGTCGACCTCGCCGCGGGTGTGTTTGCCGGCCTTGGGATCGACGGTCTGGATGATGGTGGTGGTCCCGCCGCCGGCGCCGCAGGTCTCCTTCTCGCGCTGCGCCAGCTCGCGCTCGCGCTGGGCCAGCGCCGCCTCGCGCTGCGCCACCCGGTCTTCGCGGCTGGCGACGGTCTTCTCCCGCGCGGCGGTCGACGCCTCGCGGGTGGCCACCTGGGCGGTGGCGTCGGCGCCGCCAGCGGCGGCGGCCATGAGCGACTTGCGCTCGGCCAGGAGCTGCTCGACGATGTCGGACTCCTGGGTGGTCAGCGCGGCCTCCTTGGAGCGCAGCTCCTCGGCCTTCTGGTCGAGCTCCGCGGTGTCACCGCCTTCCTGGGCGACGCGGGCCCGCTCGGCGGCCAGCTTGGCCTTCTCGTCGGCCAGGCCTTGGCGGCTCTTGAGCAGCGCGTCCCGGCGGGCCACCAGCGCCTGCTCGGCGGCGTCGTCGACGGTCACCGCCGCGGCGGGCTTGCCCTTGTCCTTGCATCCGGCGGCGGATGACAGGAGCAAGACGGCGAGCGTTCCCCGGATAAGCCAGCGCATAGGATTCTATTGTACGGGGCACCCGGCGGGCTGCGCCAGCTAACGCGATGCGTTAATGTCCGCACCATGGCGCAGCCTGGGCTCTACGAACCGTCGACTGACCACGACGCCTGTGGCGTCGGCTTCGTCGCCCACGTGAAGGGCACGAAGTCCCACGGCATCGTCGAGGACGGGCTGCGGGTGCTGTCGCGCCTGGCCCACCGCGGCGCCACCGGCGCCGACCCGGCGACCGGCGACGGCGCCGGCATCACGCTCCAGCTGGCCCACCGCTTTTTCAAGGCCGAGGGCCTGCGGCTGGGCTTCGACATGCCGCGCCGGCGCCGCTACGGGCTGGGCCAGGTGTTCCTGCCGGCCGACCCGGTGGCGCGGACCGCGTGCGAGCGCATCGTCGAGGAGGTGGTGGCGGCCGAGGGCCAGCGGGTGCTGGGCTGGCGCGACGTGCCGATCGACGCCCGGGTGGTGGGCCCCACCGCGCGCCAGGTGATGCCGGTGTTCCGCCAGCTCTACGTCCGCCTGACCCGGGTGCCGCCGTCGGCCCACGAGCGCACGCTGTACGTCATCCGCAAGCTGGCCGAGAACCGGGTTCGGGCCGAGGGCGTCGACCCAGCCGGCGCGTTCCACGTCGCCTCGCTGTCGACCGAGACCGTGGTCTACAAGGGCCTGCTCCTGCCCGATCAGCTGGCCGCGTTCTACCCCGACCTGCGCGCGCCCGAGATGGTGTCGGCCATCGCGGTGGTCCACTCGCGGTTCTCGACCAACACCTTCCCGACCTGGGACCTGGCGCAGCCGTTCCGCTTCGTGGCCCACAACGGAGAGATCAACACCCTGCGCGGCAACGTCGGCTGGCTGGCGGCGCGCAAGAGCCAGCTGCGCTCGGCCAAGTTCCGGGGCGGCCTCGAGCGGCTGTTCCCGATCGTGGTGCCGGGCAAGAGCGACTCGGCGCAGTTCGACAACCTGCTCGAGCTGCTCCACCTGGGCGGGCGCTCGCTGCCGCACGCGATGATGATGATGATCCCCGAGGCGTGGGAGGGCGACCCGGCCATGGACCCCGAGCGGGTCGCGTTCTACCGCTACGCCGCGTCGCTGGTCGAGCCGTGGGACGGCCCGGCGGCCATGGTGTTCACCGACGGCTACGTGGTCGGCGCCACCCTCGACCGCAACGGCCTGCGCCCGGCCCGCTGGTGGCGCACCGACGACGATCGGGTGGTGCTGGCGTCGGAGACCGGGGTGCTCGATCTGCCGCCCGACCGCATCGTCGCCAAGGGCCGGCTGCGGCCGGGCCGGATGTTCGTGGTCGACACCGACGAGGGCCGCATCGTCGACGACGCCGAGCTCAAGCGCGACGTGGCCGGCCGCTTCCCGTACCGCCGCTGGCTCGACAAGAACGTGTTCGAGCTGCACGAGCTCGAGCCGGCGGCGCCGGCGCCGGCGATCGGCGGCGCCGAGCTGACCCGCCAGCTGCGCGCGTTCGGCTACACCGACGAGGATGTCGGCCTGGTGGTGACGCCGATGGCCGCCACCGGCAAGGAGCCGGTCGGCTCGATGGGCACCGACACCCCGCTGGCCGCGCTGTCGGACCAGGCCCCCACCCTGCCCCACTACTTCCACCAGCTGTTCGCCCAGGTCACCAACCCGGCGATCGATCCGATCCGCGAGGCGCTGGTGATGACGCTCGAGACCAACATCGGGCCCGACGGCAACACCTTCGACGAGACCCCCGAGAGCTGCCACCAGATCCGGCTGCCGGGGCCGTTCCTCGACAACGCCACCCTGGCCCAGATCGCGGCGTGCGACGAGGGCGTGTTCGAGGCCGGCCGGCTGTCGACGTTGTTCGCGGTCGACGCCGGCCCGGCCGGCCTGGCGGCGGCCCTCGACCGGCTGTGCGCCGAGGCCGCGGCGGCCATCGACGACGGCTGCAACATCCTGGTGCTGTCGGATCGCGGCGTCGACGCCAAGCGCGCCGCGGTGCCGGCGCTGCTGGCGCTGGGTGCGGTGCAGCAGCACCTGGTCGCGTGCGGCACCCGGATGGAGGCCGGGCTGGTGGTCGAGACCGGCGAGGCGCGTGAGGTCCACGACCTGGCGGTGCTGATCGGCTACGGCGCCGCCGCGGTCAACCCGTACCTCGCGCTCGACTGCGTGGCCGACCTGGTCGGCCGCGGCGACGTCGACGGCCCGGTCGCCGCGGCCCAGGCCCGCTACCTGCATGCTTGCGACGACGGCCTCTTGAAGGTCATGTCGAAGATGGGCATCTCGACGGTGCAGAGCTACCGCGGCGCCCAGATCTTCGAGGCGCTGGGCCTGGCCGGCGACGTGATGGCCCGCGGCTTCGCCGGCACCGCGTCGCGGCTCGGTGGGGTCGATCTGGCCACGCTCGGGGCCGAGGCCCTGGCCCGCCACGATCGCGGGTTCGGGCGCGCCGCGCTGGCCATCGTCGACGAGCTGCCGGTGGGCGGTCGCTACCAGTGGCGCCGCCGCGGCGAGCGCCACGCCTGGACCCCGGCCACCATCGCCGCCCTGCAGGACGCGGTCGACCGCGCCGACCGGGCCCGCTTCGCCGAGTACCAGGCGCTGTGCGACGCCGGCGCCGCCGCCGCGCCGCTGACGCTGCGCGACCTGCTCGAGCTGGCCCCGCCGGCCGGCGCCGCGGTCAACCTCGACGAGGTCGAGCCGGCCGCCGCCATCGTCCGCCGCTTCGTGACCGGCGCGATGTCGTTCGGCTCGATCAGCGCCGAGGCCCACGAGACCTTGGCCGTCGCCATGAACCAGCTGGGCGGACGCTCCAACTCCGGCGAGGGCGGCGAGGAGCCGCACCGGTTCGCGCCGGCGCCCGACGGCACCTGGCGCCGTAGCGCGGTCAAGCAGGTCGCGTCGGGCCGGTTCGGCGTCACCGCCGAGTACCTCGTCAACGCCGACGATCTGCAGATCAAGATCAGCCAGGGCGCCAAGCCCGGCGAGGGCGGCCAGCTGCCGGGCGCCAAGATCGACGACCGCATCGCCAAGGTCCGCTGCTCGACCCCGGGCGTCACGCTGATCTCGCCGCCGCCGCACCACGACATCTACTCCATCGAGGATCTGGCCCAGCTCATCTACGACCTCACCGCGATCCACCCCGCGGCGCGGGTGTCGGTCAAGCTGGTCAGCGAGGTCGGGGTCGGCACCGTCGCCGCCGGGGTGGCCAAGGCCCGGGCCGGCGCCATCGTCATCGCCGGCTACGAGGGCGGCACCGGCGCGTCGCCGCTGTCGAGCCTGCGCCACGCCGGCGTGCCCTGGGAGCTGGGCCTGGCCGAGGCCCACCAGGTGCTGGTGCAGCACCGCCTGCGCGGCCGGGTCCGATTGCAGGTCGACGGCGGCCTGCGCACCGCCCGCGACGTGATCATCGCCGCCGCGCTGGGGGCCGAGGAGTACGGCGTGGCCACCGCGGCGCTCATCGCCACCGGCTGCGTGATGCTCCGGCGGTGCCACCAGAACACCTGCTCGGTCGGCATCGCCACCCAGGATCCCGCGCTGCGGGCCCGCTACCGCGGCCGCCCCGAGCAGGTGGTCGCGTTGTTCACCATGCTGGCCGAGGAGGTGCGGGCGCACCTGGCCGGCCTCGGGTTGCGCTCGCTCGACGAGCTGATCGGGCGCACCGAGCTGCTGCGCCCGCGCGCCGGCCTGACCGGCAAGCCGGCCACGATCGACCTGGCCCGGGTGCTGCACCGACCGAGCACCGACGGGCCGACCCGCTTCGTCGCGGCCCAGCCGTGGTCGACCGCCGATCACCTCGATCGCACCATCCTGGCCGGCGCCGCCGCCGCCCTCGAGCACGCCCAGCCGGTGACCTTCGCGCTGCCGATCGACAACACCTGCCGCGCGGTCGGCACGGTCCTGTCCGGCGAGATCGCGCGACGGCACGGCGCCCGCGGCCTACCCGACGGCACCATCCGGGTCAGCCTGACCGGCTCGGCCGGGCAGAGCTTCGGCGCGTTCCTCGCCGCCGGCGTCGAGCTGACCCTGGCCGGCGACGCCAACGACTACGTCGGCAAGGGCCTGTCGGGGGGACGCATCGCGGTGCGGCCGCCACCCGGCGCCCGGTTCGCCGCCGCCGACAACGCGCTCATCGGCAACACCGCGCTGTACGGCGCGACCAGCGGCGGGCTGTTCGCGGCCGGCCAGGCCGGCGAGCGGTTCGCCGTGCGCAACAGCGGCGCCCGCGCGGTGGTCGAGGGGGTCGGTGATCACGGCTGCGAGTACATGACCGGCGGCGTGGTGGTGGTGCTGGGCCCGGCCGGGCGCAACTTCGCCGCTGGCATGAGCGGCGGCACCGCCTTCGTGTTCGACCACGACCAGACCTTCGCCGGCCGGGTCAACCGCGAGCTGGTCGAGCTCGACAGCCTGATCGACGAGAGCGACCTGTGGCTGGTCCACAGCCTGATCGCCGATCACGTGCGCTTCACCGGCTCGATCGTCGGCACCCGGCTCCTCGACAACTGGGCGCTGGTGGTGCCACGGTTCGTCAAGGTGATGCCGCTCGAGTACAAGCGCGTGGTGCAGGCGCGCCGGGCCGCGGCGCCAGCGCCGGCGGCGGTGGCCCCGCGCGCGCTGGAGGTGCGGTGATGGGCAAGCCCACCGGGTTCATCGAGTGGCGCCGCCTGACGGCGCCGCGCCGGCCGGTGGCCGAGCGCCTGACCGACTGGCGCGAGGTCGAGGCCCACGCCGACGGCGCCGCGCTGCGGCAACAGGCCGGCCGGTGCATGGACTGCGGCGTGCCGTTCTGCATGCAGGGCTGCCCGCTGGGCAACCCGATCCCTGACTTCAACGATCGGGTGTGGCGCGACCAGTGGCAGGCGGCGTGGCACCGGCTCGCGGCGACCAACAACTTTCCGGAGTTCACCGGGCGGCTGTGCCCGGCCCCGTGCGAGGCGGCCTGCGTGCTCGGCCTCGACGGGGCGCCGGTGACCATCGAGCACGTCGAGAAGGAGCTGGCCGAGCGAGCCTGGGCCGAGGGCTGGGTCACGGCCCAGCCCGCCGCGGCGGCGCACCGCACCGGCCGGCGGGTGGCGGTGGTCGGCTCGGGGCCGGCCGGCCTGGCCTGCGCGCAGCAGCTGGCGCGAGCCGGCCACACGCCGGTGGTCTACGAGGCCGCCGACCAGCCGGGCGGCCTGCTGCGCTACGGCATCCCCGACTTCAAGCTCGACAAGGCGGTGCTGGCGCGGCGCCTGGCCCAGCTCACCGACGAGGGTGTCGAGTTCCGGTGCGGGGTCACCGTCGGCGTCGAGCCGACCTGGGATCGGCTGCGGGCCGACCACGACGCGGTCGTCGTCGCCATCGGCGCCGGCCGGCCGCGCGAGCTGACCGTGCCCGGCCGCGACCTGGCCGGCGTGACGCTGGCGATGGATTACCTCGAGGACGGCAACCGCGCGGTCGCCACCGGCGCGGCGGCCCGCCACAGCGTCCACGGCCAGCGGGTCGTCATCCTCGGCGGCGGCGACACCGGCTCGGACTGCCTGGGCACCGCGCTGCGCCAGGGCGCGCTCGAGGTGACCCAGCTCGAGCTCATGCCCGCGCCGCCCGAGGCCCGCCCCGACGACAACCCCTGGCCGACCTGGCCGCAGACGCTGCGGACCTCGTCGTCGCACGAGGAGGGCGGCGCGCGGGTCTACGCGCTGCGCACCACCCGGCTCGACGGCGTCGACGGCCGCGTCGCCGCGCTGGTCGCCGAGCGGCTGGCGCCGCGCCCGGGCACCGCCGGCCGCCACCCCGGGGAGCTGGTGGCCACCGGTGAGGAGGTCGTGGTGCCGTGCGACCGGGTGATCTTGGCCATGGGCTTCACCGGGCCGGTGGCCGACACGTTGGCGACGCAGCTCGGCGTGGCCCTCGACCGCCGCGGCAACGTGGCCGTCGACGCTTGCCAGGCCACCACCGCGCCGGGCGTGTTCGCCGCCGGCGACGTCCACAAGGGGGCCAGCCTGATCGTGTGGGCCATCGCCTTGGGCCGCGAGACCGCCCGCCACGTCGACGGCTACCTGCGCGACGGCGCCTCGCTGCTGCCGGCCCTCGGGCAGGACCAGCCGTTCGACCGACGCTGAGCAGGCGCGGTCGGCGCGGCCGCGGCGCGCGTCCGGCGCCGGCTCAGAAGGCCTGCCCGCGCTGGGCCAGCCAGGCACGTCCGAAGAAGAACTGGAACGGCACGTGGATGCGCTCGGCCCAGGACCGCTCGTCGTGGCGGCCCTCGGGGAAGCTGAACTGCAGCAGGTCGACGCCGAGGCGATACCCCCGCGCGACGAGGAGGTCGCGCATCGCGTTGGTCGCGCCGTAGTTGTCCTTGGGCCAGCCGCTGTCCATGTAGATGAGCAGGTCGCGGCGCGGCTCCCGGGCGACGCGCTCGAACAGATCATCGAACTCCCCGAACGTGCTCGACAGGCAGGCGACCCGCCCGAAGACCTCGGGATGCGACCACGCCAGGTGCAGCGCCGCGACGCCGCCCAGCGACGAGCCCATCGTCACGGTGTCGGCCGGGCCGGGCCGCGTCCGCAGCTCGGCGTCGATCAGCGGCTTGAGCCCGGCCACGACGAAGCGCGCGTAGGCCGCGTAGCCCGGCGCGGTGTAGTCACGCTGCCGATCGGCCGGCCAGATCCCGACCACGATCGCCTTGCGGATCGCGTTCATCTGCGCGAGGCGATCCATCGTCTCGTCGACGCGCCACTCGACGCCGAGGAACGCCTCGTCCTCGCAGAAGAGGTTCTGCCCGTCCTGCATGTAGAGGACCGGGTAGTGGCGCAGCGTGTTGTCGTCGTAGCCCGGGGGCGTGTAGATGCGCACCGTCCGCGTCACCCCCTCGAAGGTGACCTCGCGCCGCGGGGCGAGCCAGCCGCGGACACCGCCGGCAAAGCACGGCCACACCACCCGCTCGGGCTCGTGCGCCGACAGCACGTAGTTGCTGCCCTCAGCCCAGGCCACCGCGTCCCCGTCGCGCAACACCGGCTTGACCTCGAGGGTGGGCCCCGGGACCGCGACCTCGAAGCGCGCCTCGGTCGAGGTCGCGTGGACCGGCTCGACGTCGCGGGCCCAGTCCGCAGCGGTGCGCAGGCACATCCGCCCGGTGCGGACTGGGTAGGTGACGGTCAGGCGCATCACGGCACACGGTACCGCACCGCCCGGAGCGCCGTCGCCCGCGGTCGCGCCCACCGCCGCCGCGCAGGCACTGACGTGCCCGGCGCGCGCCCTTGACGACCGCCCGCGGTCCGCCACACTGGGACGCCCATGCCAGGTCGCGTCTCGCTGTGCTGTGCCGCCGTGCTGTCGATCTTTGCCGTGGCCGGCACCGCCGGCGCCGACCCGGTGACTGGCAACGTCTTGGACGGCTCGACCCTCAAGCCGGTGGCTGGCGCCACGCTCACCATCGGCGACGTCACCATCACCACCGACAAGGTCGGCGGCTTCAAGCTCGACCTGCCGCCCGGCCCCAACCTGGTGTCGGCCCGGGCCGGTGGCTACGACGACGGCCTCGACGAGCTGACCGTGCCCGAGGGCGGCCTGACCGACTACGTGGTGCTGCTGTTTCGGCCCGGCGCGGCCGCCGAGGTGGTCGAGCTCGAGGACGACGCGCCGGTGCCGCCGCCGCCGGGCAAGCAGGACATCCCGCGCGAGCAGATCACCCGCATCCCCGGCTCGCGCGGCGACGCCCTGACCGCGGTGCGCAGCCTGCCGGGCGTCGGCAACGCCGTCGGCGGCGGCTCGGGCCCGGGCCTGGTGGTCATCCGCGGCGCCGCCCCCGAGGACTCCAAGATCACCATCGACGGGATCGAGGTGCCGGTCCTGTACCACTTCTTCGGCCTGCAGAGCGTCTTGCCGTCGGAGTTCATCGCCAACATCGAGTTCCTGCCCGGCGGGTTCGGCCCCGAGGAAGGGCGGGCCACCGGCGGCGTCATCAACGTCGTGACCCGCGCCGAGGCCGCGCCCGACACCACCGGCTTCGCCGAGCTGTCGTTCATCAACCTGGCCGGCTTCGTCCAGACCCCGCTGTCGAAGGCCAAGGGCCTGACCCTGACGGTGGCGGCCCGACGCTCTTTGATCGACTTCATCCTGCCCGCCGTAGTGGGCGACTCGGTCAATTTCACCACCGCGCCGCAGTACTACGACGGCCAGGTCCGCCTCGACTGGCGCCGCCGCGAAGGCGAGCGGGTCAGCGTCCTGGCGCTGACCAGCTTCGATCTGCTGTCGCTCATCTCCAAGAGCTTCGACCCCAACGAGCCGCAGTTCACCGGCGGGTTCGACAACGAGACCAGCTTCAGCAAGGTGATCGCCCAGTGGAGCAAGGCCAGCGGGCCGTGGACCAACCGGCTGGTCGGCGCGGTCGGCACCGCCGGGTTCCGGGTCGAGATCGGCAGCGATCGTTACATCCGCGCCCGCCAGTACTCGGCCGAGGTGCGCGACGACGTGGCGTGGTCGGCCGACCGCGCGCTCAAGCTCCGCGGCGGCGCCGAGCTGCGCCTCAACCCGCGCAGCATCGACGTCAAGTTCCCGCAGCAACCGCCCGAGGGCCAGCCGCCGCCATCAAACTTCTCGACCCTGCCGCTGATCGAGCAGAACTTCTCGTTCAGCACCGACGTGGCCGGCGCCTACCTGGCGGCCGACTGGCGCCCGACCAAGCGCACCACCATGACCGGCGGCCTGCGCGCCGACTACTTCCACCACCTGCGCGCCGGCACGGTCGGCCCGCGCCTGCAGCTGTCGCACCAGCTCGACGACCAGCTCACGCTGCGCGCCGCCGGCGGCCTCTACACCCGCGGCTTCGAGCAGGCCGAGGCCATCCCCGAATACGTGCAGCCCGAGCGGGCCTGGCAGGTGGTGGGCGGCGCCGACGTCCGGCTGACCGACACCGTGACCGCGACCGGCTCGCTGTTCTACACCGACCGGTCCAGCCTGCTGACGGTCGACCCGACCCTGGCCCGGACCATGCCGTCGGCGTCGTACGTCAACACCGGGACCGGTCGCTCCTACGGCGTCGAGTACCTGGTCAAGGCGCAGATGCGGAAGTTCTTTGGCTGGATCGCCTACACCTACTCGCGCTCGGACCGGATCGATCAGCCCGGCGCCGACCGGCGGCTGTTCGACTTCGACCAGACCCACAACGTCATCGCGGTGGGCAGCTGGAAGTTGGGCAAGTGGGAGCTCGGCGCGCGCTGGCAGTACGCGACCGGCCAGCCCGAGACCCCGGTCACCGGGTCGATCTACCTGGCCGACGCCAACGCCTACGTCGCCACCTACGGACCGGTGAACTCGGCCCGCATCGAGGACTACCACGCGCTCGACGTGCGCATCGATCGCAAGTGGAAGTGGGCGTCGTGGGAGCTGTCGGCCTACCTGGACGTGACCAACGTCTACGCCCACGCCCGGGTCCTCGGCTACAGCTACAACTTCGACTTCTCGCAGCGCGAGCCCATCACCGACCTGCCGTTCCTGCCGGCGCTGGGCGTGCGCGGGTCGTTCTGACCAGCTGCGTGAGCGTCGGGACCGCGGCGACCGCCGCCGGTCGGTTTCGGTACGAAAGGTCCCCGCCGCCGGCCCGCAACTGCCTAGAATGGCGCCCAGCCAGTGCCAGCCGTCCCTCGGGACCGCGAATATTGTGAACGGTTTCGCGAAACCAAGTCGCCTGGCCTGGCTCCAAGCGCAGTGACTTCTGAGCACGACCTCGCGATCGTGGGCGGCGGCCTCCAGGCCGCGCTCTTGGCGTTGGCCGTGCGCGCGCGCGTGCCGACCGCGCGGGTGGCCATCATCGAGCGCGGCCCGACCCTCGGCGGCAACCACACCTGGTGCTTCCACCCGAGCGACGTGTCGCCGCGCATGGCGGCGTGGCTCGAGCCGCTGGTGGCCCACCGCTGGAACAGCCACGAGGTCCGCTTCCCCAGCCACCGCCGCACCCTCGCCGGCGGCTACGCGGCCATCCCCAGCGACCGGGTCGATCCGGTGGTGCGGGCGTGCGCGCCGACGGTCGAGGTGCTCGACCGCGCGCTGGCGGTGACGATCGAGCCCGGGCGCGTCACCCTGGCCGACGGCCGGGTGGTCACGGCCCGCTGGGTGATCGACGCCCGCGGCCCCGACCACGCCACCGGCACCGGCGGCTACCAGAAGTTCGTCGGGCACGAGCTGATCACCGCCGCGCCCCACGGCGTGACCCGGCCGATCCTGATGGATGCGTGCGTGCCGCAGACCGACGGCTACCGCTTCATGTACGTGTTGCCGCTGGGGCCCGACCGCCTGCTGGTCGAGGACACCTACTTCAGCGACGGCGCGTTCCTCGACGTGGTGGCGCTGCGGGCGGCGATCACCGACTACACCGAGGCCCACGGCTGGCACGGCGAGGTGGCGCGCGTCGAGTCCGGCGTCCTGCCGTTGCCGTGGCGCAGCGAGGTCACCCCGGCCCGGCCCGGCCTGATCGTCGCCGGCTACCAGGGCGGGTGGTTCCACCCGGTGACCGGGTACTCGCTGCCGATCGCCGCGCGCCTGGCCGAGGCCATCGCCGACGGCCTGGCCGAGGACGCGATGCTGGCGCGGATCGACGAGGTGTCAGCCGCCCACACCGACCAGCTCGGCTTCGCGTGCCGGCTGGTGTGGATGATGTTCCGGTGGTTCCCACCGGCCGAGCGCCGCGGCGTCCTCGAGCACTTCTACCGGCTGCCGGAGGAGACCATCGCCCGCTTCTACGCGCTCACCTTGACCCGCGCCGACCGCGCCCGGGTGTTCCTGCGTCGTCCCCCACCCGGCCTGTCGTGGCGCGCGGTGTGGTCGGCCGGCGTCGCCGCGGAGGTCCCATGAGCCAGCTCGCGCCCAACCCGGCGCCCCCGTCTCGACTGGCGGCGGCCCTCGCGCGCACCTGGGCCGCGTTCGATCCGGGCGACGGCGTCCCGGCCACGCTGTGGCAGGCCGCCCTGTGCGAGCCGCTCAGCGAGTTCGCGCGGCGCCCGGCCAAGGAGCTGCGCACCATGCTGTGCGAGCTGGGCTGGGCCCTCGGCGGCGGGGCCGGCGCGGTGCCCGAGGCGGTGGTGCTGACCATCGACGCGCTGCACACTGGCTCGCTCATCGTCGACGACGTCGAGGACCAGGCCACCGAACGCCGCGGCGCGCCGGCGCTGCACGTCTTGCACGGCGAGCCGGTGGCCATCAACGCCGGCACCTGGCTCTACTTCTGGGCGCTCGAGCAGCTGCCGGCGCTGGGCGGCGCCGCCGAGGCCCAGCTGGTGATGCACCGCCGCACCATCGCCGCGCTGCGCGGCTGCCACCAGGGCCAGGCGCTCGATCTGCGCGCGCGGGTCGACCAGCTCGACGCCGGCAAGCTGGGCGCGGTGTGCGCCGCCATCACCCGGGGCAAGACCGCGACCCTGGTCGGCCTGGCGATGGAGCTGGCGGCGCTGGCAGCCGGTGCGGCCGCGGCGCGGGCCGAGCGCGTCGGCCAGCTCGGCGTCGGTGTCGGCACCGCGCTCCAGCAGCTGGACGACCTGGGCAGCCTGGGCAAGGCCCGCCGCGCCAAGGGCCACGAAGACCTGCGCGGCCACCGCGTGACCTGGCCGTGGGCGTGGCTGCCCGAGGTGGTCGACCCGCTGGCGGTGGCGCGGTTCCAGCAACGGGCCCGACGCCTGACCGAGGCCGCGGCGGACCTCGACGGGCTGGCCGACGATCTGTACGAAGCCGTCGCCGGCCACGGCCGCCGCCGGATCCGGCTCGACGCCGAGCAGGTGCTGGCCCAGGCCCACCTCGACCTCGGCGATCACCCCGCGCTGACCGCGCTGGCCGCGCTCCTGGCGCGCATGGAGGACAGCTATGGCTGCTGACGCACCCACCCACCGGGCCGCCGTGATCGGCTCCGGCTTCGGCGGCCTGGCCGCCGCCATCCGCCTGCAGACCGCCGGCGTCGCCACCACCATCTTCGAGGCCCGCGACCTGCCGGGCGGGCGGGCCTACGTGTACCGCGACGGCGGCTTCACCTTCGACGCCGGCCCGACGGTGATCACCGCGCCGCACTGCCTCGAGGAGCTGTGGGCCGAGGCCGGCCGGGTCATGGCCGACGACGTCGAGCTGTTGCCGGTCAAGCCGTTCTACCGCCTGCACTGGCTGGAAGACGGCCACGCGTTCGACTACGACAGCGACCTCGACAGCATGCGGCGCCAGATCGCGGCGCGCCGGCCCGAGGACGTGGCCGGGTACGAGCGGTTCATCGACTACTCGCGGCGGGTGTTCGAGCAGGGCTACACCAAGCTGGCGGCCACGCCGTTTTTGAAGTTCTGGGACATGGTCAAGGTCGCGCCGCAGCTGGCCAAGCTGCGGGCCGACCGCTCGGTCTACGCGACCGTGGCGAAGTACGTGCAAGACGACCACCTGCGCGAGGCGCTGTCGTTCCACTCGCTCTTGGTCGGCGGCAACCCGTTCGAGACCTCGTCGATCTACACGCTGATCCACCACCTCGAGCGCACCTGGGGCGTGTGGTTCGCCCGCGGCGGCACCGGCGCGCTGGTGCAGGCGATGGTCAAGCTGTTCACCTCGCTGGGCGGCACGCTGCACCTCGACGCCCCGGTCGAGCGCATCACCGTCGACGGCGCCGGCAAGCACCACGTCGCCGCACGCGGCCAGACCGAGGTCTTCGATCTGGTGGTGTCCAACGCCGACCTCGACGCCACCTACGGCAAGCTCTACGGCGAGGACCGCCGGGCCCGGCCGATGCAACGCAAGCTGGCCGGCAGCGACTGGTCGATGTCGCTGTTCGTCTTGTACTTCGGCACCGACCAGACCTACGCCGACAAGATCGCCCACCACACCGTGGTGTTCGCCAAGCGCTACAAGGCCCTGCTGGCCGAGATCTTCCACGGCGCCGAGCTGCCCGAGGACATGAGCCTGTACCTGCACGCGCCGCACCTGACCGACCCGTCGCTGGCGCCGCCCGGTCACGGGGCGTTCTACGTGCTGTCCCCGGTGCCGCACTTGGGCAACGCGCCGCTCGACTGGGACGCGCTGGGCGCCGGCTACGCCGACCGGGTGCTGGAGACGCTGGAGCCGCTCTTGCCCGACCTGCGCCAGCACGTGGTGACCCGGCGCTGGATCACCCCGGCCACGTTCCGCGACGAGCTGGCCGCCAAGCACGGCGCGGCGTTCAGCGTGGCACCCAAGCTCACCCAGAGCGCGTACTTCCGGCCGCACAACAAGTGCGACCACATCCCCAACCTCTACATCGTCGGCGCCGGCACCCACCCTGGCGCCGGGGTGCCGGGGGTCGTCAACAGCGCGAAGGCCACGATGTCGATCATCGCCCGCGATCTCGGCCTGGCGTCCTGGGTGACCGGGGCGCCCGCCGGTGGCCGGGGCGCGAGCGGCGCGCCGACCGACGACGTGGCCGCGCCGCTGGCCGAGGCGACGTGACCGAGCTCGCGCTCGCGCCGACCGGGCGCGCCGACCTGATCGCGTGTCGGCAGGTCATCGCCCGGCACTCGCGGTCGTTCGCGCTGGCGTCGACGTTGCTCGCGCCGGCCGCTCGCGACCACGCGGCCGCGCTGTACGCGTGGTGCCGTGGCGCCGACGACGCCATCGACCTGGCCGCGGCCGGCGCCCAGGCGGCGGCCCTGACCGCCGAGCGCGGCGAGCTCGATCGGATCTACGCCGGGACGCCCAGCACCCTGGCCGGCCGGGCCTTCGCCGCGGTGGTGCGCGAGCGCGCGATCCCGCGGGCGTATCCGGCCGCGCTCCTCGACGGGATGGCCATGGACGTCGAGGCCACTCGCTACCAGACCCACGGCCAGCTGTTCGCGTACTGCTACCGCGTCGCCAGCGTGGTGGGCCTGATGATGTGCCACGTCCTGGGCGTGCGCGACGACGCCGCGCTGGCGCCGGCGGCGCACCTGGGCGTCGCCATGCAGCTCACCAACATCGTGCGCGACGTCGGCGAGGACTGGCGGCTCGGCCGGCTGTACCTGCCCGACGAGCTGCTGGCCCGCCACGGCCTCGGCGGGCTGGCCGACCAGCTGGACGCCCCGCTGCCGTCGGCGGCCCACGCCGGGCTGCACGCCGCCCAGCTCGACCTGCTCGCGCTGGCCGACCGCTACTACCGCTCGGCGGCCCGCGGCTACCCGGCGCTGCCGGCCCGGGCCTCGGCCGCGATCCGCACCGCCGCGCGGGTGTACCGCGCCATCGGCGCCCAGGTCCGCCGGCTGGGCCCGGCCGCGCTGACCGAGCGCGCGGTGGTCGGCGGCGGGCGCAAGGCCGGCCACGTCGCGGCCTCGCTGGGAGCCGCCACCATCACCGCGCCGGCCCGCGCGCTGGACCGCCTGCGCGGGCGGCGCCCGCGTGTGCCATCATCGGTCCTGGAGCTCGACGATGTCCCTCGCCTCTAGCACCTCGCCATCGCCCTCGGCCGACGCGGCGCCGCGCCCGGCGCCGCCGGCCCGCACGCCCAACGCCCTGGCGGTCTACGTCGGCCGGATCCGCGAGTTCGACCGCACCGACTGGCAGGTGTACCTGGTGTGGATCGGCATGATGCTGGGGCTGGTCGCGTCGACCGCCGGCTTCCTGGCGTTCGGACACGCCCACGGCGTGCGGTTCCCGGTCGAGGCGTGGCTGGTGCCGGTCGGGGCGTTCATCTTCTCGGTGGCCATCGCCATCGACACCATCGGCCACCGCACCATCTACAAGGAAGCGCTCAAGGGCGGCGAGCAGCTCATCCACCACATCACCATCGTCAACGGCGTCGGCAGCTGCGTGCTGTTGGTGCTGGCCTACGCCCACCGGGCCATGGTGATCCCGGCGATGGTCATGACCGGCCTGTCGTTCATGTTCAGCGTGTTCGACGAGGGCTTCCACTGGAAGCGCTACACCTCGTCGCAGGCCGACCCGGTGGAGATGTGGTCCCACGTCGGGATCTTCCTCGGCCACGGCATCATGATGACCGGCTGGTGGTGGTTCTGGGCGCTGGGCTACTGGCGATGCGCGACCCTGGCGGCGATGTGATGCTGTACCTCGCGATCGCCATCGTGGCGCTGGCGCCGATGAGCGTCGCGGTGTGGCGCTGGCGGCTGGCCCAGGTCGCCCGGCTGGCGCGACCACCCTCAAACGCCGCCGCCGGGCGCGGCCGGAGGTAATCGCTGATCGTGCCGGCGCGCGACAGGCCACAACCTGCCCCGCCTGCTGGCGTCGATCGCCCGGCTCGACCCGGCCCCGGCCGAGGTCATCGTCGTCGACGATCACTCGACCAGCAGCACCGGCGCGCTGGCCCGGGCCGCCGGCGCCACCGTGGTGGTGCCGCGCCGCTGGCGCCGGGGTGGCTGGGCTTGAAGTCGTGGGCGTGCCACGCCGGCGCCGCCACCGGCCACCGGCGACTACCTGCTGTTCACCGACGCCGACACCGAGCACGGGCCGGCCTCGCTGGGCACCGCGCTGGCCCGCGCCGGCGCGGCCGAGCTGGTGTCGATCATCCCCACCCGCGTGGTCGCCGGTGGGAGCGGTTCTGAGGCCGTTCCAGCTGATGCTGCTGGTGGCCGGTCAGACCGGCGCCACCGCCACCCACGGCGCGCGTCGTTACAGCATCGGCCAGTACCTCCTGTGCGAGCGCGCCGCCTACCAGCGGGCCGGCAGCCGCATGCGATCCGCGGCGAGATCGCCGGATCTCCACGCAGCCCGGGTCGTCGACGGGGGCGGACGGTTCCGCGCTGGTTCACGCGCCGGGCGCGCTCGGCGTGCGCATGTACCCGAGGGCGTCGGCGCGGTCGCGCCTGGCTGGCGGCGCAGCTTTCGAGCCGGGCTGGCCGCGGCCGGCGGCGGCAGCGCGCTGGAGATGATCGCGGTGATCGCCTGGCTGGCTGGCGTGCCGCTCGAGGCTCGAGCTGGCGCTGGCGGTCGGCGCGTGGACCTGGGCCGCCCTGGCCGGGGCGGCTTACGCAACGACCGCCGCCATGCTGGCCCACGACCAACGCGCGGTGGCCCGCCTGCCCGGGTGGTCGGCCCTGGCGTTCCTTGCCGACTCCTGGCGTTCGTCGCGATCTCGATGGTGGCCGCGCTCGATCACCTGCGCGGTGCGCCGGTGCGGTGGCGCGGCCGCACGGTGGCCCTGCCGGCGTCGCGCGGCGGCGAGCCATGACCACCACCGCGCTCGCGCCAGCGTCGCCGCCGTGGTGGCAGCTCCTCTACAGCCCCCGGGCATGGCGCACGCGGATGGCCGCCACCAAGGCCCGCTTCGAGCACGAGCACCTGGCGTGGAACTACGACGCGGTCGCGCCCCACGTCGGGCCGGACGCGCGGGTGCTCGATCTGGGGGCGTGGGACTGCCGGCTGCTGGCGGCGCTGCGCGATCGGCGGGGCGCCCAGGTGGTCGGCGCCGATGTCGTCGACAAGAACGCCACCGACGTCGAGCTTCGGCTCCTGACCGACGGTCGGGTGCCGACCGCACCGGGCGAGCAGTTCGACGTCGTGCTGCTGTTGTACGTGCTGCACCACGCCGCCGACGACCGCGCGGTGCTGGCCGAGGCGCGGCGGCTGCTAGCCCCGGGCGGGGTCATCGTCGTCGGCGAGGACCGCGCCGACACCTGGCGCCAGCGGCTGCGCACCAAGGCGTTCCACGTGTGGCTCCTGGTGTTCACCTTCATGGGCTGGCGCGGGCACTTCCGCAGCCAGGCCGCGTGGACCGCGCGCTTCGCCGAGGTCGGGCTGACCGTCCAGGCCCACCGCCAGCTCGGCGCCACCCGCTGGTGGTTCCCCGAGAACCAGCTGTTCGTGATCGCGCCGTCGCCGCCCGCGCCGGAGCGCCCAGGCGATCAGGCGCTCGCACTTGAATAGCGGCGCGTAGGCCAGACCGATGAGCGGGTACGGGAAGCCGATGGCCATGAGCGCCAGCACGCCCAGGTGGAAGCCCCACGCCGCCACCGCCCACGCCGCCGCGATCCGGCGGTGCAGCAGCGCCAGCGGCGCGCCCAGCTCGACCACCAGCGTGCCCACCGCCAGCGCCTGCAGCAGCCAGCCGTACTCGAGGAACGGCGCCGCCACCGGGCTCATCGGCGAGCCCATCAGGTGCTTGCGCAGGTTGTCGACGGCGATCTGCTCGCGCAGCGCGTCGCCGTGGGCCCACGCCCAGCCGCCCAGCCGCAGCTTGGCCACGCCAGCCAGCAGGTAGGTCGTCACCGTCACCGCGGCCATCAGCCGCAGCGGCCAGCCGAACCGCTCGCCCGGCGGCGCACCCGGGCGGCCCCGGGCGTCGACGCTCCACGCCGCCGCCGCCGGCACCACCGCCAGCACCAGCACGTGCAGCACCAACAGGTTCTCGGTGTGAAACGCCATGCCCCACGAGTTGCGGTAGGTCAGCGTCGCCAGGAGCGCCAGCGCGAACACCGGCGCCAGCCACCGGTGGACGACGCCCAGCGTGAACGCGATCGCCAAGCCCAACGTCGCACCGACCAGCGCCAGCCGCGCGCCGCGCCCGAGCGGATGGTCGAGCAGCCGCACCACACCGAGCGGGCGGAAGTCGGCGTGGACGAACTGGTGCCCGAGCCACAGCGGCAGCTGGCTGATCAGCAGGCCGATGGCGAACAGGCCGACCAGGATGCGCATCGCCGCCAGCCGCTCAGGCGGCGCCGGCGCGAACCAGCGATCGAGCAGCCAGGTCACGGCGCGCCCTCGCGCGGGATGGGGCACGCCGCCAGGATCCGCTCGCTGCCGTGGACGCCGTCCACCAGGTAGGCGATCGCCGCGTGGTTGCCGGCCACCACCTGGACCGTGTCGAAGCCGCGGTAGCTCGACCGTCGGGCGAGCCGCTCGGCGACCCGCCGGCACAGCACCGGGGCGTCGCCGCGGGCGACCGCCTGGTGCACCGTGGTGATCGCCTGCATGACCTCGGGGCTGGCGACCAGCGCCGGCGGCACGTGGCGGCGCCCGCCGCCGGGGCCCACTGCGACGACGTACTCCAGGTACAGGCGGGCGTCACGGCGGCGCTGGGCGAACATCGGATAGGTCGACAGCGGGAAGCTGTCGCCTGCCAGCGGGTGACGGCCCAGCGGCCACGCCACCGCCGCCAGCGTGACGACGGTCAGCACCACGCCGTAGAGCCGCGTCGTCGACACCTGCTGGTTGTACCTGACCCCACCGGCCCGCGGCCCGTCGCGGTGACCGCGATCACCCGCGCGCGCCCCGACCGGCGGCGCCTAGCGGGCCAGCGTCAACGCGTGGGTGTGGCCCTGCTCGCGCTCCCGGGCGCACACCGGCGATGCCGCCGCGCACGCCATGCGCAGCTGGGCCGCGTCGTCGGGTGCGCGGTAGCGGTCGAACGCCTCCAGGGTCTGGGCCGCCAGGGCGCTGCCCGGCGCCAGCGCGGCCACCGCGGTGGCCTGGCTTCGCAGCAGGTCGCTGTCGCGCGGCGTCAGCGCGAGGCCGGCCACCGCCGCGGCCAGCGCGCCGCGGTTGTCGCCGAGGCTGCCGCGGACCCGCGCCAGGGTGACCCAGGCCGGCGTGCTGCCCGGCACCTTCTCGGTGACCACGCGCGCGAACGGCTCGGCGTCGGCCCACCGCCACACCCGGACCAGCGCGTCGGCGGCGACGGCGTCGAGCACCGCCGGGCCAGGCGCCGGCAACAAGGCGCGGGCCTGGGCCACCAGCGCCAGCGCGTCGTCGACGCGCCCCTGCTTGGCGGCCACGCTGCCCAGCTGCACCAAGATCGCCGCGCGGGCGGTGGTCGGCTCGGCCGGTGCCAACGTCAGCGCGTACTCGAGCACGGCGCGGGCCTCGTCGAGCCGCTCGCCGCGCACCGCCACCAGCGCCATGCCGTGCTCGTAGCTGCGCTCCCAGCTCGGCCGGGACGAGCCGGGGTGGACCTCGGCGCCGGCGCCGATCCAGGTCGTGGTCCGCGCGACCTCGGTGATGGGCTGCGGCGCGCACGGGTCGACCACCATGTCGCGCAGCGCCAGCGCCTGGCGCAGGAACGCCTTGCCCGGCCCGCTGGTCGCGGCGGCGCACACCGACGCCTGGTTGGCCAGGCTGCGGCTGCGGTGGCGCAGGCGCGCGTGGACCGCCAACGGCTGCGCCACCCGGGTCGGCACGTCGAGCGCGTAGCGGACGACGATGGCGTCGCGAGCAGCGATGGTCTGGTTGGAGACCACCGCGCGGAAGTCGTGGAGCTCGTGCTCCTGCAGGGGCGCGCCGCGCTCGTCGACCGGGTAGGCCCGCAGCACGTGGGCGTCGGTGTCGGCGCGGTCGGCGGCGTGGGCCAGGCCGCTCGACGCCACCCGACGGCCGCGGGCGTCGGTCACCTCGACCTCGATCCAGGTGTCTTGCATGTCGACCACGCCGCCGGGGAACCGGTGACCGGTGAGCAGGTTGCGGACCACCACGTCGAGCTCGAGCCGCTGGCCCGGCACTACCGGCGCGCCGTCGGCCGGCAGGTGCCAGCGGCCGGCCACCGTCGGCGGCCCGGCGCCCGGCGCCCCGCGCGGCACGATGGCCCCGGCCACGTCGATCGACGCGGTGCCCTCGAGCATCTTGCGGATGCGCGCCAGCTGCGCCGGGTCCTTGCGCATCGCCGCCATCCAGGTGTGGCCGCCGGCGAAGGTGTGGGCCCGCACCTTGCCGTCGTGCCCGTACTCGTCGGGGCCGGCCGCGACCTCGGGCATGTGACACGTCACGCACCCGGCCCGCTCGACCTTGTCGACCCGCCCGGCGCCGTTGCCAGCCCACGCCGAGTTGCGCCACGCCGACGGCTCGTCGACGCCGGTGAGGTGGACCGGTACGCCGAGGTCGGGCGACAGGAACCCGCGGTGGCACGCCACGCACAGCGCGTCGCCCAGCGGCTTCACGTCGACCGCGGCCTTGTGGGCGGCGATCGACGCAGGGTCGTCGAGGTTGGGCGTCGCCAGCGGCTGGGTGCCCAGCACGAAGCTGGCGTTTCCGTCGGCGCTGGGCGCCGACACCGCGTGGCACACCCGACACGCCACGCCGGTGTGGGCCCGCAGGTCGTCGGCCACCACCGGCGCCCGCATGGCGCCGTCGATCGCCAGCGGCATGTCGTGGCAGCCGCCGCAGTGCTGGCTGGCCGGCTGGCCCAGGTGCGCGCGGATCAGCTCGACGTTGGTCCGGTAGATCGGGTTGGCGAACGACGCGAACGAGTGCAGGCTCGACTGCCACTGCGCGGTTACCTCGACGTGGCACGTGCCGCAGGTGTCGACGTCGGCCAGGTCCTCGCCGCGCTGGGAGGTCGGGGTGATCGGCCCCAGCGCCAACAGCGATGGCGCGAACTGGCCCGGGGTGCGCGGCAGCCGGACCTCGAGAGGCGTGGGCGGCGGCGCCGGCCGCGTCCCCACGACCAGCGGCCGACCGTTGTCGCCGTGGCAGGCCACGACCACCACCGCGAGCATCGACAGGACCGCCCGCATCAGGATCATCCGCGGCGACGGCGACGGATCACCAGGGCGGCCAGGCCCAGCCCAGCCAACGCGCCGAGGTCAGGCGCGCCGCCGGTCGAACAGCCGGCGCCGTGATCGAGCGCCAACGCGCCGGCCGGCGCCTCGACGATGGGCTGGACCGGCGGCGGCGGCGCCATCTTGCGGGGCTTCGGCTTGCGCCGCCGGGCGGCCTTGAGCCCGAGCTCCGGCACCGACGACACCAGCATGCGCGGCAGGTTGGCCTTGCGCGACACGAACGCCAGCCCGGTACCGGCGATGGCCGGCTGCTGGCCGCCACGCGGCGGGCCACCCCACCGGCCGCGGATCGGCTTGGCGCAGGTGATGGGCCCGGTCCACCAGTGGCGGATCGCGTAGCGGGCCTGGAAGTTGTTGGTCGACGCCGGCTGGGCCCGCTCCTCGAGCCGCCCGCCGGTGCGGAACTCGCGGCCGCCGACGATCGGCGCGGCCTGCTTGAACACCAGGTCGTCGGTGATGCTCTTGCCGTACCGGGCGTGGAGCCGGGTCAGCACGAAGTCCCACCCGCCGTACTGGCGCGGCGACGCCACCGTGCCGTCGAGGACGTCGGCACCCAGCAGGGTGAAGTCGTTGCCGCCCAGGGTCGGGCCCGGGCACGGATCACAGGTCGACGCCGCCCACGCGTACTCGGTCACCACCGCGCCGGGGTTCCTGGCCACGGTCCGGTCGAACAGCGCCGCGTAAAACGATCCGAACGACCCACGCACCGCGTCCTTCACGTCGAGGTTGGTCGGGATCGTCACGTTGCCGTAGTTGGCGACCTCGTACCGCTGGTTGGGCGAGAGGATCGACACGATGAGGTCCTGGGTCCCGCTGGAGTTGGCCAGCCCCAGGCGGATGGGCAGCGTGAACTCGTCGGCGTCGTAGTGAAACCGCAGCGGCGACAGGTCGGCGCGGCCCCCGGTGAAGGAGACCTTCTTCGGATCGACCTTGGCCACGAAGAACTTCATGCCGCTCTCGACGTATGGCCGAAGGAACTGCTCGGCCCCGGCCGGGATCTGGTACCGCTCTTGCCGCAACCAGGTGTCGAGCCCGGTCGAGTCCTTGGCGGACAGGATGACGATCTGGTACTCGCCCACCTCGAACTTGGCCTCGATGGTGACGCCGAGATCGGCCGACCCCACGGCCATCGGCGCGGCGGAGGCGCGCGTGGCGCTCTTCATCCGCGGCCGCCGGTCGAAGTCGTCCCATTCGGCGCCGCAGGGATCCTGCTCCCAGTACTCCACCAGCCGCGGCGCTCCCATCTTGTCGACCCGGGCGAACACGTCCTTCGGCAACGTCTTCACGTCGTCCTTCTGGAGCACCGTGGGCACCGGGATCACCATCGCGAAGGCTTCGGGTGGGCCCTTGTAGTTGTTCTGCATCGACAAGACGGTGCGGGTGCCTTTCCGCATCATCACGACCTGGGTCGCGTCGTTGTACATCTCGCTGCCGGCGCCGTTGATGTAGAAGCCGCAGAAGGCGTGAGCGGCGCGCGGCGCCGCGACGGCGATGGCCAGGGTAGTGACGGCGAGTAGCAGGCGACGCATGCAGGCTCCTTGGGTGGCGGACACGATTTTCGGGGGGCCGGGGCCCTCGCGGGTGACGACGCGGGCCAGGTCCTGCGCCACCGCGGTGACGGACGGCCCGGTAGCTCTGGTTCAGACGCGCCACCGGGCCGGCCGGTCTGCCAAGGCCAGGTTGATGAGTCGGAGCGTACCGCGGAACGGCGGCGCCCCGCGGTCGATCAGCGCCGCCGGCGCCGGGTCACCAGCGCCGCCACGCCCAGCCCGCCCAGGAGCGCCAGCGCCCCACCCGCGCCGTCTCCCTCGGTCGAGCAGCCGCAGCCGCTCTTCTTCTTCGACGGCGGCGCCGGCGCCGGCGCGACCGGCGGCGGGGTCGTCCCCACCGGCGGCGGCGCGGTCGCCGTGGCCGCGGCCTTCACCTCGATCTCCGGCACGTCCTGCCGCACCAGCTCCGGCAGCTTGGCCTGGCCACGCGGCGCGAACGCCAGGTCCAGCGCCGGCTTCACGCCCTCGTTCGCGATCCCCGCCGGCGGCCCGCCCCACCGTCCACGCACCGGGTTCGCGCACGTGACGGGCCCCGTCCACTCGTGCCGGATCGCGTACCGCGCCTGGAAGTTGTTCATCCCGGCCGGTTGCGACCGCTCCTCCAGCTTGCCGTTGGCCTGCAGGAACTCTCGCCCCCCCACGATCGGCTCCGCCGCCTTGAACACCAGGTCGTCCGTGATGCTCTTGCCGTACCGCGCGTGCAGCCGCGTCAAGACGAAGTTCATCGCGTCCCCCGCGAACGGCGCCGCCGCCCCCTTCGCCCCGCCCAGCACGTCCAGCCCCAGCGTCGCCAGCTCGCTCATGTCGATCACCGGCCCCGGGCACGGATCGCAGTTCGTCGCCTGCCACGCGTACTCCGTCACCACCGCCCCGGGGTTCTTCTCCACCGTCCGGTCGTACAGCGCCGCGTAGAACTCCCCGAACTTCCCGCGCACCGCGTCCTTCACGTCCAGGTTCGTCGGGATCGTCACGTTCCCGTAGTTCGCCACCTCGTACCGCTGCCCGGGCGCCAGGATGCTCACGATCAGATCTTGCGTCCCGCTCGAGTTCGCCAGCCCCAGCCGGATCGGCAGCGCGAACTCGTCCGAGTCGTAGTGGAACCGCAGCGGCGACAGCGCCGCGCGCCCGTCCTTGAACGCCACCTTCGCCGGGTCCACCTTCGCCACGAAGAACTTCATCCCGCCCTCCACGTACGGCCGCAGGTACGGCGCCGCCCCCGGCGGGATCGAATACTTCTCTTGCGTCAGCCACGTCTCCAGCCCCGCCGCGTCCTTCGCCGACAAGATCACCACCTGGTACTCCCCCACCTCGAACTTCGCCTCGATCGTCACCCCGAGGTCACCGCGGCCACCCTTCGGCATCTCCGCCTCGTTGAGGGCCATGGCCGTCCCTGCGGCCATGTCCGATTCCTCGCTGTAGTCCGGCGTGCAGGGATCCTCTTCCCAGTACTCGACCAGCCGCGGCGCGCCCATCGCGTCGACGTGCGCGAACACCTCCTTCGGCAAGGTCTTCACGTCGTCCTTCTGCAGCACCACCGGCACCGGCACCACCATCGCGAACGCCTCCGGCGGCCCCGCGTAGTTGTTCTGCATCGACAGCACCGTCCGCGTCCCCGCCCGCATCAACACCACCTGCGTGGCGTCGTTGTACATCTCGCTCCCCGCCCCGTTCACGTAGAACCCGCAGAACGCCTGCGCCGCCGGCGCCACCGCCATCGTCGTCATCGCCACGGTCGCCGCGGCCAGCCAGTGCTTCATCATCATCGTCGTCGTCCTTTGCGTACGGGGGATCCAGAGATCAAACGTCGTCGGTCAGCGCCGCCGGCGCCGGGTCACCAGCGCCGCCACGCCCAGCCCGCCCAGGAGCGCCAGCGCCCCACCCGCGCCGTCACCTTCGGTCGAGCAGCCGCAGCCGCTCTTCTTCTTCGACGGCGGCGCCGGCGCCGGCGCGACCGGCGGCGGGGTCGTCCCCACCGGCGGCGGCGCGGTCGCCGTGGCCGCGGCCTTCACCTCGATCTCCGGCACGTCCTGCCGCACCAGCTCCGGCAGCTTGGCCTGGCCACGCGGCGCGAACGCCAGGTCCAGCGCCGGCTTCACGCCCTCGTTCGCGATCCCCGCCGGCGGTCCACCCCACCGCCCACGCACCGGGTTCGCGCACGTGACAGGCCCCGTCCACTCGTGCCGGATCGCGTACCGCGCCTGGAAGTTGTTGATCGCATCCGGGCGGAACCGCTCCTCCAGCTTGCCGTTGGCCTGCAGGAACTCTCGCCCACCCACGATCGGCTCCGCCGCCTTGAACACCAGGTCATCCGTGATGCTCTTGCCGTACCGCGCGTGCAGCCGCGTCAAGACGAAGTTCATCGCGTCCCCCGCGAACGGCGCCGCCGCCCCCTTCGCCCCGCCCAGCACGTCCAGCCCCAGCGTCGCCAGCTCGCTCATGTCGATCACCGGCCCCGGGCACGGATCGCAGTTCGTCGCCTGCCACGCGTACTCCGTCACCACCGCCTCCGGGGTTCTTCTCCACCGTCCGGTCGCAGCCGCGTAGAACTCCCCGAACTTCCCACGCACCGCATCCTTCACGCCAGGTTCGTCGGGATCGTCACGTTCCCGTAGTTCGCCACCTCGTACCGCTGCCCGGGCGCCAGGATGCTCACGATCAGGTCCTGCGTCCCGCTCGAGTTCGCCAGCCCCAGCCGGATCGGCAGCGCGAACTCGTCCGGAGTCGTAGTGAACCGCAGCGGCGACAGCGCCGCGCGCCCGTCCTTGAACGCCACCTTCGCAGGGTCCACCTTCGCCACGAAGAACTTCATCCCGCCTCCACGCGGCCGCAGGCACGGCGCGCTCCCGGCGGATCGAATACTTCTCTTGCGTCAGCCACGTCTCCAGCCCCGCCGCGTCCTTCGCCGACAAGATCACCACCTGGTACTCCCCCACCTCGAACTTCGCCTCGATCGTCACCCCGAGGTCACGCCGCCGCCGCCGACACCAAAGCCGCTCGCCGTTGTCGGCGCCGCCTGCAGCTGCATGCGCTCTTCGGCTTTGTATCTGACCGAGCAGGGATCCTCTTCCCAGTACTCGACCAGCCGCGGCGCGCCCATCGTGTCGACGTGCGCGAACACCTCCTTCGGCAAGGTCTTCACGTCGTCCTTCTGCAGCACCACCGGCACCGGCACCACCATCGCGAACGCCTCCGGCGGCCCCGCGTAGTTGTTCTGCATCGACAGCACCGTCCGCGTCCCCGCCCGCATCAACACCACCTGCGTGGCGTCGTTGTACATCTCGCTCCCCGCCCCGTTCACGAACCCGCAGAACGCCCGCCGCCGGCGCCACCGCCATCGTCGTCATCGCCACGGTCGCCGCGGCCAGCCAGTGCTTCATCATCATCGTCGTCGTCCTTTGCGTACGGGGATCCAGAGATCAAACGTCGTCGCGCCGCCGGCGCCGGGTCACCAGCGCCGCCACGCCCAGCCCGCCCAGGAGCGCCAGCGCCCCACCCGCGCCGTTCCCCGGTCGAGCAGCCGCAGCCGCTCTTCTTCTGACGGCGGCGCCGGCGCCGGCGCGACCGGCGGCGGGGTCGTCCCCACCGGCGGCGGCGCGGTCGGTGGCCGCGGCCTTCACCTCGATCTCCGGCACGTCCTGCCGCACCAGCCCGCAGCTGGCTGGCCACGCGGCGAACGCCAGGTCCAGCGCCGGCTTCACGCCTTCGTTCATGATCCCGCCGGCGGCCCGCCCCACCGTCCACGCACCGGGTTCGCGCACGTGACGGGCCCCGTCCACTGTGCCGGATCGCGTACCGCGCCTGGAAGTTGTTCATCCCGCCGGTTGCGACCGCCTCCAGCTTGCCGTTGGCCTGCAGGAACCTCGCCCCACGATCGGCTCCGCCGCCTTGAACACCAGGTCGTCCGTGATGCTCTTGCCGTACCGCGTGCAGCCGCGCCGACGAAGTTCATCGCGTCCCCGCAACGGCGCCGCCGCCCCTTCGCCCCGCCCAGCACGTCCAGCCCCAGCGTCGCCAGCTCGCTCATGTCGATCACCGGCCCCGCACGGATCGCAGTTCGTCGCCTGCCACGCGTACTCCGTCACCACCGCCCTGGGGTTCTTCTCACCGTCCGGTCGTACAGCGCCGCGTAGAACTCCCCGAACTTCCCACGCACCGCGTCCTTCACGTCCAGGTTCGTCGATGTCACTGCCCGTAGCGTTCGCTACCCGTACCCGCTGCCTGGCGCCAGATGCTCACGATCAGATCTTGCGTCCCGCTCGAGTTCGCCAGCCCCAGCCGGATCGGCAGCGCGAACTCGTCCGAGTCGTGTGGAACCGCAGCGCGACAGCGCCGCGCGCCCGTCCTTGAACGCCACCTTCGCAGGGTCCACCTTCGCCACGAAGAACTTCATCCCGCCCTCCACATACGGCCGCAGGTACGGCGTGCCCCCGCGGATCACTTCCCGCGTCAGCCACGTCTCCAGCCCCGCCGCGTCCTTCGCCGACAAGATCACCAACACCCCCACCTCGAACTTCGCCTCGATCGTCACCCCGAGGTCCTTGTCGGCCTTTGCCTCCATGGCCCCGGCCGTGCGAGCCACGCCGCTCGGCGGCGCGGCCATCGGGTACGCGACCTGGGGAGCGCACGATCTTGCTCCCAGTACTCGACCAGCCGCGGCGCGCCCATCGTATCGACGCGCACCCTTCGGCAAGGGCTTCACGTCGTCCTTCTGCAGCACCACCGGCACCGGCACCACCATCGCGAACGCCTCCGGCGGCCCCGCAGTTGTTCTGCATCGACAGCACCGTCCATGTCCCTGCCCGCATCAACACCACCTGCGTGGCGTCGTGTACATCTCGCTCCCCGCCCCGTTCACGGAGAACCTGCAGAACGCCTCGCCGCCGGCGCCACCGCCATCGTCGTCATCGCCACGGTCGCCGCGGCCAGCCAGTGCTTCATCATCGTCGTCGTCCTTTGTCGTGGAATGGTCTGCGTTCCAGATCCCTACCGCCGGCGCCGGGTCACGAGCGCAGCGACGCCCAGCCCGCCCAGGAAGGCCCTGCCCGCGCTGTCACCTTCGGTCGAGCAGCCGCAGCCGCCCTTTTGGGCGCCGGCGCGACCGGCGGCGGTCGTCCCACTGGCGGCGGCGCGGTCACGTGGCCGCGGCCTTCGATCTCCGGCACGTCCTGCCGCACCAGCTCCGGCAGCTTGCTGCCAGGCGCGAACGCCAGGTCCAGCGCCGGCTTCACGCCCCCGTTCGCGATCCCCGCCGGCGGCCCGCCCCACCGCCCGCGCACAGTTCGCGCACGCGACAGGCCCGTCCACTGTGCCGATCGCGTACCGCGCCTGGAAGTTGTTGATCGCATCCGGGCGGAACCGCTCCTCCAGCTTGCCGTTGGCCTGCAGGAACTCGCCACCCACGACGGCTCCGCCGCCTTGAACACCAGGTCATCCGTGATGCTCTTGCCGTACCGCGCGTGCAGCCGCGTCAAGACGAAGTTCATCGCGTCCCCGCGAACGGCGCCGCCGCCCCTTCGCCCCGCCCAGCACGTCCAGCCCCAGCGTCGCCAGCTCGCTCATGTCGATCACCGGCCCGGGCACGGATCGCAGTTCGTCGCCTGCCACGCGTACTCCGTCACCACCGCCCTGGGGTTCTTCTCCACCGTCCGGTCGTACAGCGCCGCGTAGAACTCCCGAACTTCCCGCGCACCGCGCTTCACGTCCAGGTTCGTCGGGATCGTCACGTTCCCGTAGTTCGCCACCTCGTACCGCTGCCCGCGCCAGGATGCTCGTTGATCAGGTCTTGCGTCCCGCTCGAGTTCGCCAGCCCCAGCCGGATCGGCAGCGCGAACTCGTCCGAGTCGTAGTGGAACCGCAGCGGCGACAGCGCCGCGCGCCCGTCCTTGAATGCCACCTTCGCCGGGTCCACCTTCGCCACGAAGAACTTCATCCCGCCCTCCACGTACGGCCGCAGGTACGGCGCCGCCCCAGGTGGATCGAATACTTCTCCTGCGTCAGCCACGTCTCCAGCCCCGCCGCGTCCTTCGCCGACAAGATCACCACCTGGTACTCCCCCACCTCGAACTTCGCCTCGATCGTCACCCCGAGGTCACGGGCCGACTCGGGCGCCGGTGCCGGCACCGCCATGTCGTAGACGACGCCACTGCGCATGGGGCGGGCCGGTGGCTCGACGTAGCAGGGATCCTGTTCCCAGTACTCGACCAGCCGCGGCGCGCCCATCGCGTCGACGTGCGCGAACACCTCCTTCGGCAAGGTCTTCACGTCGTCCTTCTGCAGCACCACCGGCACCGGCACCACCATCGCGAACGCCTCCGGCGGCCCCGCGTAGTTGTTCTGCATCGACAGCACCGTCCGCGTCCCCGCCCGCATCAACACCACCTGCGTGGCGTCGTTGTACATCTCGCTCCCCGCCCCGTTCACGTAGAACCCACAGAACGCCTGCGCCGCCGGCGCCACCGCCATCGTCGTCATCGCCACGGTCGCCGCGGCCAGCCAGTGCTTCATCATCGAGGATTCTCCGTTGGATCAGGGTCGGTGGCGCCGTGCCCGCCCGTCAGGCCGGCGCCGGGTCAGGTCAGATTCGGGTCAGCGCCGACGACGCCGGCGCACGATGAGGGCCAGCACCGCACCGGCACCGCCGGCCATCGCCGCGCCGCCGGCGGCGCCGGTCGACGTCGAGCAGGTGCAGCCCGGGTAGGCCGCCTTGGTCACCTGGCCCGGGAGCGGGACCCCGGCCTGGACGCCGATCTCCGGGATATCGGTCGTGACCAGCGCCGGCAACGACACCGCGCCGCGGGGCGCGAACGCCAGATCGGTGGCGACCTGCGTCGACGGGGCGGCGATCTGATCATCGGGCGGGCCACCCCAGCGACCGCGCACCGGGTTCGCGCACGTCACCGCGCCGGTCCACGCATGCCGGATGGCGTAACGCGCCTGGAAGTTGTTGGTCGAGTCGGGCCGCGAGCGTTCCTCGAGCTTGCCGTCGGCCTGCAGGAACTCTCGCCCACCCACGATCGGCTCCGCCGCCTTGAACACCAGATCGGCCTTCATGTCCTTGGCGCCGTAGCGGGCGTGCAGGCGCGTCAACACCAGGCCCCAGTAGTCGGCGCCCAGCACGTCCCCACCCAGCGTGACGAAGTCGTCGCCGTCGAGGTTGGGGCCGGGGCATGGGTCACAGGTCGATGCGTCCCAGGCGTACTCGGTGACCACCGCGCCCGGGTTGGTCGCGATGGTCCGGTCGAACAGCGCCGCGTAGAACGCGCCGAACTGGCCCTTGGCCTCGTCCTTGATGTCGAGGTTGGTGGGGATGGTGACGTTGCCGTAGTTGGCGACCTCGTAGCGCTGCCCCGGCGCCAGGATGTTGACGATCAGGTCCTGGGTCCCGCTCGAGTTGGCCAGCCCCAGCCGGATCGGCAGCGCGAACTCGTCAGAGTCGTAGTGGAACCGCAGCGGCGACAGCTGGGCCATGCCGCCCTCGAACCGGACCTTGCTCGGGTCGACCTTCGCCACGAAGAACTTCATCCCGCTCTCGACGTACGGTCGCAGCAGCGGCTCGGCGCCCTTGGGGATGTTGTAGTGCTGCAGCCGCAGCCAGCCGTCGAGCCCGGTCGAGTCCTTGGCCGACAGGATCAGGATCTGGTACTCGCCGACGGTGAACTTGGCCTCGATGGTGACGCCCATGTCGGCGCTCTTCATCGGCGCCTCGTCGTCCATCTCCATGGCGCCGGCCATCGCGCTCATCGGCATGTCTTCGTAGGGCGGCTCGACCATGCACGGGTCCTGCTCCCAGTACTCGACCAGGCGCGGCGCGCCCATCTGGTCGATCTTGGCGAAGACGTCCTTGGCCAGGGTCTTCACGTCGCCCTCGTGCAGCACCACCGGCACCGGCACCACCATCGCGAAGTCGGTGGGCGGTCCCTGGTAGTTGTTCTGCATCGACAGCACGGTCCGCGTGCCGGACCGCATCAGCACCACCTCGGTGGCGTTGTTGAACAGCTCGGCGCCGCCGCCACCGACGTAGAACCCACAGAAGGCGTGGGCGGGGCTCGGGGCCAGGACCGATGCGAGGGCCGCCGCGGCGGCGAGGAAGACACGCTTGCTCATGAGTTCTCCCGGCGCGCACGGGGGCCGCCCGGCGTAGTGCCGTCGGTCCCCCCGCGTAGAACGCGTGGGCGCCATGATAGACAAACGCGCGAGCCGTGTCCTTGGCCTGATCGCGACGATTTCTCGATTGTCGTCGGTGAGATACAACTACGGCGGGGCGCGACAGGCCAGCCCCACCGGTCACCGGTCGAGGATCACCGTGCCGAGGATCTTGCGTGGCGACAGCTGCTCGATCGAGTCGCGCACCTGGCGGCGGGTGGTGCGGCGGGCGCGGGTCACGATGACGACCCCATCGGCGGCGTCCTGCAGCAGGTTGACCTCGGCGGTGCCGCTGACCGGCGGCGCGTCGATCACGATGTGGTCGTAGCCACCCAGGCGCAGCCGCTCCATGGCGATGGCGAACGCCGGCGCGTCGAGCAGCTGGTGCTGATCGGCCTTGGGGTTGACGGCTGCCACGTGCAGCCACAGCTGCGGGATGTCCATCAAGCCCCACGGCAACATCGGCTGGTGGCGGTGGGCGGCCAGCTGCTCGGCAAAGCACCACGGCGGCTGAAACTGGAACACCGCGGCCAGCTGCGGTCGCCGCAGGTGGGTCTCGACCAGGAGCACCTTCGCGCGATCACACTCGGCCAGCGCCAGCGCCAGGTTGACCGCGGTGGTGGTCTTGCCATCCCCGGCGCCGGGGCTGGTGACGACGATGACCTGGGGCCGGCCGGCGGCCAGCATGTGGTGCCGCAGCACGCGGAACTGCGCGGCGCGATCGGAGTCGGGCGCCAGGTGCAAGATCAGCCGCGGATCCGCCGGCTGCTCCTCGGGCAGGTGGTGCTGGGTCAGCCCGATCTCGGGCGGCTGGGCGTCGGGGCGGCTGGGCGACCGATCGGCCACCACCGCCGGCAGCCCGGCCGAGGTCACCATCGCCGCCCGGGTGGCCTCCATCGCCGCGCGGGTCGCGTCCAGCGTGTGCGCCAGGCTGCGCGGCTCGATGCCATCGGGGCGCACCGCCACCATCGGCTGGGTCGTCAAGGGCATGGGCGCAGCGGCGCGCGTCGCGATCCCGAGCGGATCGTCAGTGCCGGGCCGATCGCCGAACTTGCCGCGCTTCATCCGCCCCAGAGGCTAGCACAGCCGGGCCGCGACCTTCAGGGCTTGCGGCGCCGCCGGGCCTTGCCGCGGGCGCGCGGGATGACCGCCAGCACCGGCGCCGACGCGACGGCCAGGAGGTCCTCGCGCTGGTAGATCCGATCGTCGAGGAGCGCCAGCCCCATGGCCAGCGCCAGGCCGAGCAAGGTGAACACCACCAGGCCCACCATCACCAGCTTCTTCTTGGGCTGCCCGGTGGGCCGCAACGGTCGGTTGGCGCTGTCGACGATCGACAGGCTGTCGCCCTGCTCGGCGATGCGCTGCTGGGCCTCGAGCTCGGCCCGGAACGCGCTGTCGGCCAAGGTGTCGACCCGCTGCTTCTGCTCGTCGACGTCGAGCTTGAGCTGCTGGTAGTCGTCCTCGAGCTTGACCACCGAGCTGGCGGCAGCCGCGGCGCTGTCGGTGACCGTCGTCGCGGCCCCGGCACCACCCTTCTGGCGGGCCCGCTCGACCGCGATCTGCCGCTCGACGTCGGCCAGGTCCTTCTGCAGCGCCGCCGGATCGACCGGCGTGGAGACCACCGGCTCGTCGACGGTCGCCACGTCCTTGGGCACCGCCGCCTTGGCGGCCTTGAGCCGGGTCTGGGCCGCGGCGAGCACGTCCTGGGCCTTCAGCACGTCGGGGTGGCGATCGGTGAAGCGGGCCCGGGCGTCCTCCAGCCGCCGGGTCGCGGCCGCCACCTCGCGCTCCGCCTCACCTACCTTGGCGTCGGCGGCGATCTGCTCGGGCGTCCGCTCGCGGCGGATCGGCGCCGGGGCCGGCACCGGGGCGTTGGGGTTGTCGATGCGGGCCTTGATGCGCGCCCGCTGGCGCTCGAGGGCCTGCAGCACCGAGGTCGGCGCCGGGTCCCCCGGCTTGTCGCGCTTGTCCTTCATGGCCCGCACCGCGGCGCCCTCGGCGTTACCGGCGTTGGCCTCGACCACGAACTCGGGGTGGGCCACCAGGAACTCGTTGAGCAACCGCTGGCGGGCCCGCAGATCGTCGAGGGCGGCGGTGCGCAGCTGGGTGGCGAAGCTGGCGGTGGCCTGGGCCGACTCGACCCGCACCGCGGCGGCCTTGTCGCGCACCAGCGTGGTGAGCCGCTGGGTCACCGCCTTGGCGCGGTCGGGGTCGGGGTCCTGGTAGCTGATGACGAAGGTGTTGGCGCCGCGCGGCCGGAACCCGATCGACATGCGCAGCTCCTCGACCGCGGCGTCCTCGCCGTCGGCCGCCAGCACGTCGGGGAACGGGTTGATGTCGGGATCGCGGATGATGTCGACCAGCGAGTTGCGGGCCAGCAGCAGCTCGCGGTAGCGCTCGCCGATGTTGCGGTGCATCGTCGACACGTCGCGGTTCTGCAGCACGCTGGTCTGCAGGCGCTCCTGGTAGTAGAGCACCGCCACCGACTGGTACATCTTGGGCCGGCTCATCGCGAACAGCACCGCCAGGACGCCACCCACGACGATGACGCCGACGGTCAGCCACCAGTAGCGGCTGGCGCGGTGCACGAACTGGATCAGCTGATCGAGCCGATCGCGGGCAGTCTGCGGGGTCACAGCCATCGTCGATAGGATGGTACACGAGCCCGGGCCACGCCACGGGTCCGCAGCGAGCCGACCTGGTCGCCCGGGAAGCCGGGCACGTGGCCGAGCACCGGCAACGCCAGCCGGCGGACGTCGTCGGCGTCGAGCACCCGGGTGTCGAACGCCCCGATGACCAGCACGCACACCGGCCCGATGATCAGCAGCGCCACCAGGGCGGTCATCGCCAGGGTCGGCAGCCGGCCGCCCTGGTCGACCTTGGGGCGACGCTCGTCGACGATCTCGATGTCGAGCGCCAGCCCGGCGGCGTTGACCGCGGCCTGCAGCTGGTCGAAGTCGGTGCGACTCTCGATGTTCTTGAAGGTCTCGGTGGCCCGCTGCCACTCGACCATCAGGGTCGCCGAGCGGGCCCGCAGGATGCTCAGCTGTTCGGCGTCGCCGGCCTGCTCAGCCACCGCCAGCGCCTCGTAGACCCGGGCCTGCTCGCGCGAGGTCTCGTCGAGGCGCGCCCGCGCCGCGTCCTGGCCGGCCCGGGCCTGGTCGGCCAGCTCGCGCGCCGCCTCGACCCGGCGGGCCGCCTCGCCATCTTGGACCAGCCGGGCCAGGCCGCGCGCCATCTCGTAGGCGTAGCTGGGGTCGGGATCGGTGAACGCGATCGCCACCCGGGCCGAGCGGCGCTCGTCGTACGACCACTGGTACTGGAAGTAGTTGCGCCACACCCCGATCTGCATCTGGTCGCGGAAGTCCTCGGCGGCCACCGCGTCGCCGAACAGCGCGCGCTCGCGCTTCATCAGGTCGTGCTCGTCGAAGAACGCCAGCAGCCGCTCGGTCGACAGCAGCACGTTGCCGATGTAGTCGCGCAGCTCGTCGAGCGGGGTCGGGTTGAAGCCGGCGTTGAGGTCGCCCTCGGAGATGGCCAGGATGACCCGGGCCCGGTGCTGGGCCGGCTTGAGCGCCACCTTGCGGACCACCGCCGCGGTCAGCGCCAGGGCCACCACCGCCACTAGCCACCACCGGCGGGCGGCCCGCCGGCGCAGCCGATCGACCGTCTCGTACAGCGCCTGCGGCAGGGGCTGCTCGTCGTCGTACCAGTCGGCCACGGCGTGACCATACCGCGTCTGGCCCGGTCGCGGCGGAGGCGCCCGCGCGACCCGCCGAGGCCGCGTGCTAGGTTGGGCCGTGCGCTTCGAACTGCACTGCCACTCGACCTGGTCCGACGGCGCCGCCACCGTCGCCGAGGTGGCGGCCCGGGCGACCGCGCGGGCGCCGGCGGTGATGGCGCTGACCGATCACGACTCCAGCGCCGGCTGCGCCGAGCTGGCCGCGGCGGTGCCCCAGGCCATCCGCGCCTGCGAGCTGACCTGCGTCGAGGACGGCCGCGCGGTCCACGTGCTGGTGTACGACGCCGCCGGCGACGACCGCTGGGCCGGGTTCGAGCAGCTGCTGGCGGCCCAGGCGGCGGCGCGACGGGAGCGCCTGCGGGCCATCGCCGCCCGGCTGTTCCACCAGGGCGTGGTGGTCGACGTCGAGGCCATCTTGGCCCGCAAGGACGGCCGCATCGTCGGCCGGCCCGACGTCGCCGCCGCGCTGGTGGCCCAGGGCGCGGTGGCCAGCCGGGATGAGGCGTTCGCGCGCTGGCTCCACGACGGCGGCCCCGGCGACGTGCCGCTGGCCAAGCTGAGCATCGCCGACGGGCTGGCCGCGGTGCGCGCGGTCGGGGCCCGAGCCGCGCTGGCCCACCCGCACCAGCACGGCGACCGCGCCGTGCACTACCTGCGCCGCCACCGCGACGCCGGGCTCGACGGGATCGAGGCGTTCTACGGCCGCTACGACGCCGGCGCGCGCGATCGCTGGCTGCGGGTGGCCGACCAGCTGAACCTCACCGCGACCGGCGGCTCCGACTGGCACGGCGAGGCGAACGTGGAGCTGGGGGTCGAGCTGCCGCCGCCGCGGGCGGAGCGCCTGCTGGCGTGGCTGGGACGCCCGGTCCCGACGGCGTGACCGGCGGCACCGCGGCCTCGGCCAGCGCGCGCGCGTAGCCGGTCAGCGCGCGGCGGTACGGCGCGAACGCCTCGGGCGAGCTCAGCAAGCCGGCCTCGAGCATGGTGGCCAGCGCCAGCGCCGGATGCCCCGCGGCGCCGAGGGCCAGCGCCAGGAACGCGTGCAGCGCCGCGTCGGCCGGGTAGCTGGCGACCGCCTCGGCCAGGATCGCCACCGCGTCGTCGGCGCGCCCGACGTTGCGCAGGGTCGAGCCGTAGCCGAGGAGGAAGCCGGCGCGGTCGTCCGGTGGCCCGCCCAGCAGGTGGGCGCGCTGGTAGTAGCGCACCGCCGCGGCCTCGCGCCCGAGCCGATCGTTGGCGTACGCCGCGGCCGCCAGCGCGCGCGGGTCGTCGGGGTAGCCGGCCGCCAGCGCCTCGGCCTGGCGGCGGACCTCGGCGTGGTCCCCGGCGGCGCGCAGCGCGGCGAGCGCGGTCAGAGCGGCGGCGAGCTCGTCGGGCATCCGCGCGTTGTAGCGCGGGCCGGCGATCTCGGACATCGATGTCGCGCCGCCGGTGCCGGCCGCGCGCGGTTCTGCCGGGTTGCGCTGGCGCGGCGCGTGCAACTGCGATGCGGCATGCGATCGATCGTGACCGGCGCGCTGGCGCTGTGGGGCGCCGCCTGCCTGACCCCGCCCGACAACGACATCATCCAGTGGAGCGACGACTTCGAGGCGTGTGACCTGTGCGGCTGGACCACGACCGGCGCGGTCAGCCGCGTGACCACGTACCACCCGGGCGAGCACGCGCTGGCGCTCGGCGTGGGCGCCCGCGCGACCCACCCCCTCGCGGTCGACCGCGCCGTCAGCGACGGGCCCAACGACTACGACAGCACCGACGGCAACTGGCTGGAGCTGTCGACCGACTGCGCCGGGCCGGGCGCGCTGGCGCTCCGCACCGTGACGACCTCGGCCGACCTGCCGACGCCGCTCGCGCTCGACCTGGTGCTCGGCAGCCGCGGCGTCGGCCGGTTCGAGCGCCACTACCTGACCGTCCCGGCCTTGCCGCCCGACGCGGTCCGGGTCCGCTTCGTCGAGCTGACCGTCGCCACCGATCGGCTGCCGTGCCGCGTCGACAACCTCCAGCTGCGCATCTCGGGAGGCGAGTATGGCTACTGAGACCCCGCCGTGGTGCCGCGCCGCCCTCGCCCTCGCCCTCGCTGCGCTGCTCGGCCTCGGCGCCGGCCAGATCGAGGCCGCGGCGGCCCAGCCGCTGGCACCGCCGGCCCGGGTCGCGATCGATCGGCCGGCGCCGGCGCGGGCAGCCCCGGCCCGGCTCCAGCTGGCGGTCCACGGCGACCTGCGGATCACCGCGCTCGACGGCCAGCGCGACCGGTTCGTCGACGACGCCATGGCCTACGGCTGGCGCATCGCGCGGGCCCGGCCGCTGCTGGGCGGCCGCGCCGACGTCCACTACCTGCTGACGCCCCTGGTCGACGTCGGGGCCAGCGCGGGCTTGCTCGGCATGACGTTCGCCGCGGCGGCCACGTCCCCCGACGAGCGCCTGGCGGTCACCTGGACCAGCCTGGCCGCCAGCGCGCGGCTGCACTGGGCCCAGGGCCGTCCGTTCGTCCCCGAGCCACGCGCCGACGTCGGTGTGGCCGAGGTGGTCACCACCATCCACGGCGTCGACCAGCGTCGCTGGGCCACGTTCACGCGCGTCGGCGTCGACTGGCGCCTCGGCGTGCGCCGGGGTGGCGTCACCGTGGCCCTGGGCTACACGCTGGTCGGCGCCGACCGCGGCGACGGACCGCGGCCACCGCTGGGCGGCCTGGACCTGTCGCTCGGGCCGTACCTACGGTTCTGACCGGTCAGCGCGCGGTCCGCCGGCGCCGCCGCCCGATCAGCGCGGCCACCGCCAGGCCCAGCCCCACCGCGCCGGGCGCCTGGGTCGAGCCGGTCGAGCAGCAACCGCCGCTGTCTTCCTCGTAGGCGGGGCACGCCGGCGACAGGCCCGAACCGCACGGGATACCGGTCGGCACCTGCGCGTGGATCCAGTCGGTGTAGGCGTCGACCCGGGTGTCGACGCCGCCCATGGTGCACTCGAAGCCCGAGAAGCTGCGCGACACCACGCCGACGACGCGGCGCTGGCCGCCCACCACCGCGAAGCCGGGGCCGCCCGAGTCGCCGTTGCAGTTCTGCGGCTGGGGTGACCCCATGCCGACCTGGATCTCGGTGTCGTTGAGCGAGACCAGCGACGTCTTGGCGTCGTACATGACGCCGCCGTCCTGGCCGTTCACCTCGATCAGGCCGTAGCCGGCCAGCTCCAGCTCGAGCCCCGCCACCAGCTCGGCGGCGTCCTCGGGGCGCGGCATCGGCACCGGCGCGACCTCGGTGATGGGCTGCGCCAGAAACAGCAGGCCGACGTCGAAGAACTGGCCCAGGCCCGAGGCCACCCCGCCGTTGATGTCGAACATCGGGTGGGGGACCTTCATGCGGCCGTCGACGATCGTGATGCCGGCGGCGTTGGCGTCCTGGGCCAGGGTGAACCCGGGGACCTCGGGCCCGACCAGGTTGGGATCGAGGCAGTGCGCCGCGGTCAGCACCACGTCGGGCGCGATCAGCGTGCCGGTGCAGCCGAACTGCCGGGTCCCGCCGCCGGCGTCGTACATCAGGGCGCCGACGCCGGGGAACTCCCCCGGGTCCGAGATGGTGCCACCGATGACCGGCGGGGGCGGCGGGGCCGCGTGGGCGGCGGTCGCGAGGAGGAGGACGCCGGCGGTGGCGGCGGTGCGGAGGAGCGGGTGGGCCATGGCGCGAGCATCGCCGGCCCGAGCCGCCGTCTACAAGCGCTCTGGCGCCAGCGCGACCCAGATCACGCCGTGCGGCGACCGGCCATCGCCACCACCGCCCGGTAGTGCGCGGCGCTGACCGGCTGCACCGACAGCCGCGACCCCTTCTGCAGCAGCACCATCCCGTCGAGCGCAGGGTTGGCGCGCAGCTCGTCGAGGGGGATCAGCCGGGCCAGCTTGCGTTCGAACTTGACGTCGACGCACACCCACCGCGGCGCGTCGCGTGTCGACGCCGGATCGTGGTACGGGCTGTCGGGATCGAACTGGGTCGCGTCGACGACGCCGGTCCGGTGGACGCGGGCCAGCCCGGCGACCCCGGGCGGCGCGGCGTTGGAGTGGTAGAACAACACGCGGTCGCCGACCTTCATCTGGTCGCGCATGAAGTTCCGGGCCTGGTAGTTGCGGACGCCGGTCCACGGTTCGATGTCGACCCGCGCGAGGTCGTCGATGCCGAACGCGTCGGGCTCGCTCTTCATCAGCCAGTGCTGCACCGGGCGACGGTAGTGCAGCGCCGGCCGGGGCGCACCCGCTGCGGTCGGCTTCGGCGGGCCGCGTCACGCCCAGACCGCCGCGGCGGCCGGGGATCGGGGCACCAGATCGGGGCAACGTTGCCCACATCAGGTACCGCCGCCGACTGCTAACCTGTCGAAATCACAATTCGCGGTACTGGCATCACACTTGTATTACATCTCCCCATGCACCGCCTGTCCCTCCTCGTCGCCGGCCTCGGGCTCACCGCCGCCACCTTCGCGACCGGCTGCGTCGAGACGCCTGACCTGGGCACCAACCAGGGCCAGCTGTCGTTCGAGGAGTGGAAGGCCGCTCAGTACCGCGAGCCGTCGGGGGTGTACATCGTCGATGGCGACACCCCGGTGCGCAGCGAGGCGCGGCTGTACGAGCTGTGGAGCGGCGCCCAGCCCGGGCAGCTGGCGGTCTACACCCAAAACGGCAACGACGTGAAGTGGAGCGCGACCCAGCGCAAGCAGCTCACGTACTGCATCTCGAACGGCTTCGGCGCCAACAAGGCGAAGGTGGTCGCGGCCCTGGCCGGCGCCGCCGAGGGCGGCTGGGAGATGATGGCCGACGTCGACTTCATCTACCTGCCCGACCAGGACGCGACCTGCACCGCGCAAAACCCCAACGTGCTGTTCGACGTCAACCCGGTCAACGCGCAAGGCCAGTACCTCGCGCGGGCGTTCTTCCCCGACAGCCCGCGCGGCGACCGCAACATCCTGATCGACGCGACGGCGTTCGACCCCACCCTCACCTGGCCGCTGCGCAACATCTTGGCCCACGAGATGGGCCACACGCTCGGCCTGCGCCACGAGCACACCCGCCCCGAGTCGGGCGCGACCAGCTGCTTCGAAGACAACCAGTTCCGCGGGCTGACCCCGTACGACGCCGCGTCGGTCATGCACTACCCGCAGTGCAACGGCACCTCGCCCGACCTGGCGTTCACCGAGCTGGACCGCCAGGGCATCGCGCTGTTGTACGGCGCCCCGGTGCCCAACCTGCCGCCGATGACCAACTTCAGCGCGCCGGCCAACGGCGCCACCGTGCCGCCCACCTTCGACGTGGTAGGCGAGATCGTCGACGAGGACCTGGCCCGGGTCGAGCTGTGGATCGACGGTGGGCTGGCCGAGACCAAGACCGCCGCGCCGTTCACGTTCACCGTCACCGACCACCCCGTGGGCCCGGTCACCATCGAGCTGCGCGCGTTCGACCAGCGCATGCAACAGACCGTGCAGTCGATCAACGTGACGGTCGCGTCCAACGGCGGTGGCGGTGGCGGCGGCGGCGGTGGCGGTGGCGGCGGCGGCGGGATCGGCGACGACGACGGCGACGGCTACGGCGATCAGATCACCGGCGGCTGCTCGACCGGCGGCGCCGGCGGCGCCGGTGGCCTGCTGCTGGCCGGCCTCGCGCTGGGCGCGGTGCTGCGGCGGCGGCGGCGCTAGGTACCGACGGCCTACAGCAGCTGGGCCACGGCGCTGACGATCGCGGGCCCGACGGCGAAGCCGGCCACCGCCATCGCGGCGGCGATCGCCAACGCGGCGGGCGGCCCGAGGCCCCATGCGCCGGTCACGATCAGCACGCCGTAGCTGAGGCCTCCGCCCAGCGCCGCGCCGATCACGCGCGCCAGGAGGCTGGGACCGCGGGCTGGCTGGGACGATGTCACGGCGACACCCTACCAGGCCCCGGCGTTCCGGCGGCGTCGGGCGCCTAGCGCCGGGCGTCGGTGGAGTGGAACAGCTTGTCGGCCGAGGTCGGGACGAAGCCCTGGAACACCGTCCCGTCCGGCTGCGGGTAGCGGCGGGCGAACTCGTAGTAGCACGACGGGATGCGGTGGACGCCGTCGGTGAAGGCCACGTCGACCGCGTCGGCCCGGGTCGACGACTGCTCGAGGAAGTCGGCCGGCGTGCCCTTGATGGGCCCGCCGGCGGTGTTGAGCTCGAAGCCCTCGGCCACCAGGAACTGGTTGACCTCGGCCAACGACGCGAAGCCGCGCAGGCGTCCAACGTCGACGGTGAAGTGGTTGACACGGAAGCCGAACGCCGCCACCCACGCGGCGTACTCGCTGGTGGCCAGCAGGCGCTGGTACGTGGCGTGGTCGAGGGCCCACGGCCGCCCCGCCCACGCCAGGTCAGCGCGGTCGGCGAAGCCCGCGGGCAGCGTGGCCACCAGCGCGTCGATGGTCGCCGCCACCGACGCCGGCAGCTCGTCGACGCGCAGCTCGCTGATGAACAGCTTGGGCACCGCGGGGTCCGGATGCCGCCAGTAGCGCGCGTCGAGGTGCTTGTCGGCGAAGTGGTAGCGGTCCTGCGGCACCCAGCCCGCGCGCTCGAAGCGGGCCGCCAGCGCGTCGAGGCCCAGGCCCGGCCGCGCGAAGGTACGCAGCGCGACGTGGTCGTTGACGATGACCTCGCCGCGCGCCGCGAACAAGGCGTGGATGCGCGCCGCCTGGGGAGTGAGGTCGAGGTAGTCGCGCCACAGCGCGTCGAGGAGTTCGTGGGCCGGCACGGCGGGCACTATAGCGGCGCCCGGCGCGACTGGCTCACCCCGGCGCGGTGATGTGGCCGCGCGTGCTGGCCCCGCCTGGTCGGTTCCACGCCGCCGCGCAGGCCGCCGCGGTACACTCACCGCGTGGGCGACCAAGCCGAGCGCATCTCCGCCCGCGAGGAGCGCTTCGTCGTGCGGGGCCAGCTCGGGGCTGGCGGCATGGGCGTGGTCTACCGCGTGTTCGATCGGATGCTCCAGCGCGAGGTCGCGCTCAAGACTCTCAAGACCCAGGGCGCGCGCGACCTGTATCGCTTCAAGCGCGAGTTCCGTGGGCTGTGCGACCTGGCCCACCCGAACCTGTGCCGCCTGCACGAGCTGCACACCGCCGGCGACGAGTGGTTCTTCACGATGGAGCTGGTCGAGGGCACCTCGTTCATCGAGTGGGTCCGCCCGGCGATGACCGCGCCGGGCGCCGCGGCCCGGCACGCCGCCCACGCCGACACCGATCCCGAACACCGACCGGCCGACGACGACGCCGGGACCACCGAGGAGCGGCCCCCGGCGCCGCGGTCCCGGGCCGATCTGTTGGCCAGCCCGGTCGACCTCGCGCGCCTCCGGCCGGCGCTGGCCCAGCTGGTCGACGGCGTCCACGCCCTGCACGTGTGCGGCAAGCTGCACCGCGACCTGAAGCCGTCCAACGTGCTGGTCGATCGCGACGGCAGGGTGGTGCTGCTCGACTTTGGGCTGATCGCCGACGTCGAGCTGGCCGGGGTCGACCACACCCACGAGCGGGCCGCGGTCGGCACGCCGGTCTACATGTCGCCCGAGCAGGCCGCCGACACGCCGCTGACCGAGGCCAGCGACTGGTACGCGGTCGGCGTCATGCTGTACGAGGCGCTGACCGGCCGGCGGCCGTTCGAGGGCCGCCCCGACGAGATCATGCGGCGCAAGCAGCTCGAGCTGCCACCGTCGCCGGCCAGCCTGACCCCGGGGACCCCCGAGGCGCTGGACCACCTCACGATGCGGCTCCTAGCGACCGACCCGCGCGACCGGCCGGGCGGCGTCGAGATCCTCCAGGCCCTGGGCCACACGCCGTCGGAGGCCACCCGCACCGTCGAACGCACCGCCGGCACCTCGGCGCCGTTCGTGGGCCGCGCCCAGCAGCTGGCCGAGCTGAGCGACGCGCTGGTGGACTCGCGCCGGGCCGGCGTCACGGTGTTCGTGCGCGGCGTCTCGGGCATGGGCAAGAGCGCCCTGGTCGCGCGGTTCCTGGACACCGTGGGCGACTCGGCGCTGGTCTTGGCCGGCCGCTGCTACCAGCGCGAGACCGTCCCGTTCAAGGCCCTCGACGCGTTGATCGACGCGCTGACCGGCGCGCTGGTCCGGCTGCCCACCGAGCAGCTCGTGCGGCTCCTGCCCGACGACATCAGCGCCCTGGCCCGGCTGTTCCCGGTGCTGCGGCGGGTGCCAGCGATCGCCGCGCCCGCCACCCGGCGCTTCCAGCCCGCCGATCCGCAGGAGCTGCGCCGCCGCGGCTGGCACGCGCTGCGCGTGCTGCTCACCCGGCTGGCCGCGCAGCGCCCGGTGGTGGTCGCGATCGACGACTTGCAGTGGGGCGACGTCGACAGCGCGGGCTTCCTGGCCGACCTGATCGGGCGGGCCGATCGGCCGGCGATCCTGCTGGTGCTGGCCCACCGCAGCGAAGACTCCGACGGGCCGATCGTGACGTACCTGCAGCGCCGGGTGACGTCGGGCTCGACGGTGCCGGACGTGCGCACCATCGACGTGCCGCCGCTGCCGCCCGACGAGGCCACCGCGCTGGTGGCGGCGCTGTCGGGCCTGCCCGGCGACGCCGACGCCTGGGCCGAGGGCCTGGTGCGCGACGCCGGCGGCAACACGCTGTTCCTGTCGGAGCTGGCCCGCTCGGCGGCCACCGCCGGCGGCGCCTCGACCCTCGACCAGCTGCTGCGCGAGCGGATCGGCCGGCTGCCCGACGCCGCCCGGGCGCTGTTGCGGGCGGTCGCGGTCGCGGCGCGGCCGATGGCCCCGGCGGTGGTCGGCGCGGCCGCCGGCGTGTCCGACGTCGGCGGCGCGCTGGCGGTGCTCCGGGCCGAGCGGCTGATCCGTGGCCAGGCCCACCACGACCGCATCGAGCCGTACCACGATCGCATCCGGGCCACGGTGGTGGACCTGCTCGCGACCGGCGAGCTGCAGCTGACCCACCGGGACCTGGCGGGCGCGTACCAGGACGTGGCCCCGAGCGACCGCGAGCCGCTGGTCGATCACCTGCTGGGCGCGGGTGAGCGCCAGGCCGCGGCCGACCTCGCCACCACCGCCGCGGTCGCCGCCGCCGAGGCGCTGGCGTTCCGACGCGCCGCCGACCTCTACGCCGTCGCCCTCGAGGCCGGCACCTTCGCCGACGCCGCGCGGTGTGAGCTGCTCCTGGGGCGCGCCGCCGCGCTGGTCAACGCCGGCCAGCTCCTCGAGGCGGCCGCAGCCTACGCGGCGGCCATCCCGCTGGCGCCGCCCGACCGCCGCCACGAGCTCGCGCGCCTGCGCCTCGAGCAGATCCTGCGCGCCGGCAGCCTCCAGGAGGGCATCGCGCTGGCGCGCACGCTGCTGGCCCAGATCGGGTACCGGCTGCCCGACAACCGCCGCCGCACGGTGGTGAGCCTGATCGGCCAGCGCGTCGCGCTGCGCCTGCGCGGCACGCGCTTCCAGCCGCGGGCCGCGGCCGAGGTGCCGGCCGATCAGCTCCACGCGGTCGATCTGCTGTGGTCGATCTGCAGCGGCCTGTCGTTCGCCGACCCGGCGCTGGGCAAGCTGGTGCAGTTGTGGCACCTGCGGCAGGCGCTGGCGCTGGGCGAGCCGCGGCGGGTGGCCATGGCGCTGGCGCTCGAGGTCGGCTACCTGGCCTCGACCGGCGCGACGGCGACCGGCCGCGCCGACGAGATCGCCGCCCGGGCCCGCGAGGTCGCGCTCGAGGTCGGCGACCAGTTCGTGATCGGCCTGGTCGAGGCGTGCACCGGCCTCGCCGAGTTCCTGAGCGGCCGCTTCCAGCGCGCCCACGGCTCGATGACCACCGGCATGGCGCGGATGCGCGACCACGCGGTCGGCGGGCGCTGGGAGATCGATCTCACCGAGATCTTCTTTCTGGCGAACCTGTTCTACCGGGGCGAGCTGCGCGAGCTGGCCCGGCTGACCCCGCTGTTGCTGCACGAGGCCGAGGAGCGGGGCGACGTGTACGCCCAGCACGGCATCCGCGCGTGGCGCTCCAACGTCGCGTGGCTGGTGGTCGACAAGCCGGCCGACGCGCGCGCCCACGCCCTGGCGGTGGCCATGGAGCGCGACGACGGCGACGACTTCCGGCTGCACGACTATTACCAGGTGCTGGCCAACGGCCAGATCGACCTGTACATCGGCGACGGCGATGGCGCGCTGGCCCGCGTCGACGGGGCGTGGCGCAACCTCGAGCGGTCGCTGCTGTTGCAGGTCCAGTCGGTGCGCATCGAGGCGCACTTCCTCCTGGGCCGGGCCGCGCTGGCCTCGACCCGCGGCGATCGGCTGGCGGTGGTCCACCGCGCCATCGCCGGCCTGGCCAAGGAGCGCGTGGCCTGGGCCGACGGGCTGCGCGCGCTGCTGGTGGCCGGGGCCTCGCTGGCCGAGGGCGCGCGCGACCGGGCCGTGCTCGAGCTGGTGGCCGCGGAAGATCGGCTCACCGCAGCCGGCTTGCCGCTGCACGCCCAGGTGGCGCGCCGGTGCCGCGGCGACCTGCTCGAGCCCAGCGGCGGCGCCTCGCTGCGCGACGAGGCCGACGGGTGGCTGCGCGGCCAGGCGGTCGCGGCGCCGGCCACGTTCGCGCGGATGATCTTGCCGCGGCCGTGACCGCGCCCGCCGTCACCGCGTCGACGGGGGCGCCAGCACGCCCAGCCGACGCACCGCCAGCGCGTCGCCGGCCACCGCGCCGGTCGCCCACACCAGGTAGCCCGGCCCGGCCAGGCGCGGCCGCGCCAGCGCGCCGACCAACCGCCACGCGAACCCGGCCCCGCGCAGCCACAGCGCGTCGCCGCGCCGCTCGACGACGCCGATCCACGGCCGCCCCTCGCCGGCGATGTCGTCGATCCACAACGCGCCGTCGCGCCAGCCGGCCCGCTGGCCCGGTAGCCGCGCCAGCATCGGCCCCGCCGCCTCCGCGGTGACCGGCCACCGGCCGCTCGGTCCGAGCCCGATCAGTCGACGCGCCGGCCGGTCGGGCGGCGCCGCGCGTGCCACCGCCGCGGCGGCCACCAGCGCCGCGACCAAGACGCCGCCGCCGCTAGGTCGGCGCATCGCTGACGCTCGCCAGCACGCCGTTGAGCTCGAGGAGGATGTCGATGTCGACGTCGCGGAACTGGACGCCGATGCCGTCGGGCGAGGCCCACCGCACGGTCGCCGGGATCACCAGCGGGGCGGCCCGCGCCGGCACCGGGACCGCGACCTCGACGGTGGCGCCCACCGCCACGTCGACGTCGAGCAAGAACGCGCCGCCGACCCCGACGTCGCGGGTCTCGCACGCGCGCCACGCCGTGGCCCCTTCCATCCGCCACGCCAGCGCGAGCCGACGCCCCGGGCGCCCCGCGCCGCGATGGTGCAACCGACGTTCCGAGCCTGCCACGACGGCTCAGGATAACGCAGGATCTGGGGCGGCGGCAAAACCGCCATCATCGCTTTACCGACCCCGGCCGACCGTATACCTTGCGCCCGCCGTGAAGGTCCACCTCATCGGAATCGGCGGCACCGGCATGGGTGCCGTAGCCGGCTTGTTGCGCGCCGCGGGCCACGACGTCCGTGGCTCGGACACGGCGCTGTACCCGCCGATGAGCGAGCAGCTCGCCGCGCTGCAGATCCCGGTGTTCACCGGGTTCGCGGCCGCCAACCTCGACTGGGGTCCCGACCTGGTCGTGGTGGGCAACGCCCACTCCAAGGATCACGTCGAGGCCGCCGCGGCGCGCGACCGCGGCCTGACGATGACGTCGTTCCCGGCGATCCTCGGCGAGCAGCTGCTGACCGGGCGCCACCCGATCGTCGTCACCGGCACCCACGGCAAGACCACCACGACGTCGCTGGTGGCCCACCTCCTGGCCGAAGGCGGCCGCGACCCCGGCCTGTTCGTGGGCGGCGTCCCGATCACCTTGGGCCAGGGCTGGCTGCTGGGCACCGGCGAGGACTTCGTCGTCGAGGGCGACGAGTACGACACCGCCTACTTCGACAAGGGCTCGAAGTTTCTCCACTACCGGCCCCAGACCGCCATCCTGACCTCGGTCGAGCTCGACCACGTCGACATCTTCGCGTCGTTCGAGGAGGTCCGCGACACGTTCCGCACGTTCGTGGCGCTGATCCCACCCGACGGCTTGCTGGTGGCCTGCCACGACGCCGCCGAGGCCATGGCGGTGGCCGCCACCGCGCGCTGTCGCGTCGAGAGCTACGCGGTCCTCGAGGGCGAGCCCGAGCCGTCGACCGCGACCTGGACCGCCCACGACCTGGAGTATGGCAAGAGCGGCCGGGTGTCGTTCGAGGTGACCTGCCGCGGCGAGGCGCTCGGCCGGTTCGAGACCCTCCTGACCGGCCGCCACAACGTCGGCAACACGCTGGCGGCGATCGCCGTGGCCGCCGATCGCGGCGTCCAGATCGAGATCATCCGCCGCGCCGTCGCCAGCTTCGCCGGCGTCCGCCGCCGCCAGGAGCTGCGCGGCATCGCCAACGGCGTGTGGGTGCTCGACGACTACGCCCACCACCCGACCGCGGTGCGCGAGACCCTCAAGGGCCTGCGCCACCGCTTCCCCAAGCGCCGCATCATCGCCGCGTACGATCCGCGGTCGGCGACCTCGCGGCGCCGGACCTTCCAGGACGAGTTCGCGGAGGCCTTCGCCCACGCCGATGAGGTGGTGGTCGGGCGGCTGTACGATCCCGAGAAGATCCCCAAGGACGAGCGGTTCGATCCCGAGAAGCTCGCGCTGGATCTGCACCGGGCCGGCACCAAGGCGACCTACTTCGGCGACATCGACGCGCTGGTCAAGCACGTGGCCGGCGCCGCCGGCGCGGGCGACGTGGTGGTGGCGTTGTCGTCGGGCAGCTTCGACGGCTTCCACCCCAAGGTGCTGGCCGCGATCGGCGACGCCGTCATGCCGGCACGCCACGCCGACGGCGCCGAGATCCGGGCGCTCCTGGCCTCGGTCGAGCTGCCGGTCGACGACGCCAGCGATCTCGACCTGCCCCACTTCTTCATGCTCCGCAACGAGCACGGCGTGGTCGGCGCGGTCGCGCTGGAGGTGCTGGGCGAGGACGCGATCCTGCGCGACCTGGCGGTGTCGATGCAGGCCCGCGGCCAGGGCCTGGGGTGGATCCTCGCCGACGTGGTGGTGCAGTGGGCGCGCTTCCGCGGCGTCCGCCGGATCTACCTGCTGACCGAGACCGCCAGCGACTTCTTCGCCGCCAAGCTGGGCTTCCGCGTGGTCGATCGCACCACGGTGTCGCCCGAGGTCGCCGGCACGTCGACCTTCCAGCGCTCGACCGACACCAAGTTCGTGGCGATGCGCCTCGACCTCTGAGTGCCGCCGTGGCCCTGCCGCCTGCGGCCCGGCTCCGGTAGGCTGGCGCCATGACCGCCCCGCCGCCACCCGACGAGCTCGACCACCTGCTGGCGGTCGCGCGCGGGATCGCCGCCGAGGCGACCGCGCTCTTGGTCCACGCCCGCCCGGGCCAGGTCGGCTACAAGAGCAACCCGCGCGACCTGGTGACCGAGTGGGACACCCGCAGCGAGGAGCTGATCCGCGCCCGCCTCGCGGTGGCGACGCCGGGGTTGCCGATCCTCGGCGAGGAGGGCGGCGGCGATCGCTCGGTCGCGCGGCAGTGGCTGGTCGATCCCATCGACGGCACCGTCAACTTCGCCCACGGCCTGCCGCTGTGGTCGGTGTCGATCGCCCTCGACGGGCCGGCCGGCGTCGAGGTCGGGGTGGTGGCGGCGCCGGCCCTGGGCTGGACCTTCTGGGGCCGACGCGGCGGCGGCGCCTGGGTCGATCGCCACGGCGTCGTCGAGCGGCTGCGGGTCAGCGCGGTCGCGCGGCTCGAGCAGGCGCTCCTGGTGTCGGGCTTCCCCTACGACCGCGCCACCCACCCCGACAACAACTTCGCCGAGTGGGAGCACTTCCAGCGGGTCGCCGGTGGGTGCCGCCGGCTGGGCGCGGCCTCGCTCGATCTGTGCCTGGTGGCGGCCGGCTCGCTCGACGGCTACTGGGAGCAGCGCCTGTCGCCGTGGGACCTCGCCGCCGGCGCCCTGCTCGTCGAGGAGGCCGGCGGGATTGTGACCGACACACGGGGCGGCCGGTTCCGCGCTGCTTCCGGTGAGGCGGTCGCCGCCACCAGTGGTATCCATGAGGCGATCGTGCGCGAGCTGGCGATGGTCCGCCGCGCCGCCAAGGAGTCGCCATGATCCACCGCGCCGCTGTCGTCGCCCTCGCTGTCGCCGCTCTCGTCGGGCCGGCGCTGGCACAACCCGCGCCGGTCGATCCCTACGGTGCGCCGGGCCCGACCAAGCCCGCCAAGCCCGCCAAGCCCGCGCCGGCGCCAGCCCCGGTCGTCGAGGCACCGCTCGACCCGTACGGCCAGCCCCTCGTCGAGGCGCCGATCGATCCCTACGCGGCGCCGGCCAAGCCGGCCAAGCCGGCCAAGCCCGCCAAGCCGGCCAAGCCCGCCAAGCCCGTCGACGACTCGCCGGGCAGCCCGCCGCCCGGCCCCCTCGATCCCTACGCCGCCACGCCCACGGCGCCGCCGACCGACGATCCGCTGCTGCAGCGCCGCCCGGGCATGCCCGCGCCCCCGACGGCGCCCGCCGTGGATCCCCCGGTCGCGTCGGCGACGGCCATGGCCGGCGCGATCGACCTCGCCGCGGTCCAGGGCCTGCTAGCGGTCCAGGGGCTCGACGGCTGGCTCCTGGCCGAGCACGACGGCACCAACCCGGTGGCCACCGGCCTCCTCAGGCCGACCGGCGCGGTGTCCCGGCGCTGGTTCTATCTCATCCCACGCCAGGGCCAGCCGACGCTGATCGTCCACACCGCCGAGGTGGCGAGCTTCGCCGCGGTGCCCGGGCGGCGGGTGGTCTACACGTCGCACGACCAGCTCGATCGCGGCCTCAAGCAGGCGCTCAAGGGCAAGAAGGGCCTGGCGATGGAGTACTCGCCGAAAGGCGCGCTGCCGTCGATGTCGCGGGTCGACGCCGGCACCATCGAGCTGGTGCGCGCGGCCGGGGTGACCGTCAAGCCGAGCGCCGCGCTGGTGCAGTTCACCAAGGCCACCTGGGGCCTCGACGGCCGCAAGGCCCACTACCTGGCCGCGCACCACCTGACCGAGCTGCGCAAGGACGCGCTCGCCTTCCTGCGCGAGCGCCTGCAGGCCGGCGCGCCGGTGACCGAACACGAGGTGGCCGCGCGGCTCGAGCAGGGCATGGCCACCCGCGGCCTGATCGGGCCGCCGCCGGCGGTCGCGTTCGGCGTCCACACCGCCGATCCGACCTACCGGCCGAGCAAGACCGGCAGCGCGGTGCTGGCTCGCGGCGACGTCGTCCTGCTCGGGCTGGCCGGCAAGGTCGACGGCGGGGTCTACGCGGCGTGTACCTGGATCGCGGTGGCGGACCGCGCGGCCTCGCCGCGGTTGCTCGAGCTGTTCGCGGCCGCCAGCGGCGCCCGCGACGCCGCGCTCGGGCTGATCAGCGATCGCCTGGCCCGCCGGCGCGCCGTCGTCGGGTGGGAGGTCGATCAGGCTGCCACCGAGTCGCTGGCCATCAGCGGCTACGCCAGCGGCATCGTCCACCGGACCGGGCACTCGCTCGACACCGATCTGTTCGGCTCGGGCGCCGACCTCGACAACCTGGAGGTGCGCGACCCGCGCAACCTGGTGGTCGGCACCGGCTTCACCATCGGCCCCGGCGTCTACGTCGACGGTCAGGTCGGCGTGCGCACGGAGATCTCGGTGTACCTGGGCAAGGACGGCGCAGAGGTCACCACCCCGGCGCAGCCCTCGGTCGAGCCGCTGCTGGCCCCGTGACCGCATCCGCTGGCGGCGCGGCCAGGCCCGGGGCGCGGTGATCGCGCGCGCCGACGTCACCGCCTGCATCCTGGCCGGCGGCCGCGCCCGCCGGATGGCCGGGGCGCCCAAGCCGCGGCTGGAGATCGACGGCGTCGCCATCCTCGATCGCCAGCGCGTGGTGCTGGCCGGCTGCGCGCAGCGCACGCTGCTATCGGTGGCCAGCCCCGGCGCCCTGGGCCCGACCGGGCTGCCCGAGGTGGTCGACCCGATCGCCGACGCCGGCCCGCTGGCCGGCATCGTCGCTGCGCTGGCGATGATCGACACGCCGTGGCTCCTGGCGGTGGCCGGCGACATGCCCGACCTCCAGCCGGCGGTGCTCGCGCTGTTGTGCGCGGCGGCCGACGATCAGGTCGACGCGGTGGCCGCCCGCGTCGACGGCTGGCCCGAGCCGCTGTGCGCGCTGTGGCACCGCCGGGCCCACCCGGTGCTGGCGGCGCGGCTGGCGGCCGGCCAGCCCAAGGTCGCGGCGGCGCTGGCCGCGGTGCCGGTGGCGTGGCTGCCCGAGGCCTCGATCCGCGCGGTCGATCCTGAGCTGCGGTGCTTCCGCAACATCAACCGTCCGAGCGACCTGCCCGGCCGCTGACCCGCCGCGGGCCGAGCGACCGCGCAGTCACGGCGCCGCGCACGGGCCGTCGACGCGCAGGGTCCCAGGCGCGCCCGGGGCCTCGGTCCACGTCGTGGCGAACGGGCGCGCCGCCGACAGCGTCCGCAGCCGGGTCCGCACGATCGTCCCGCGGCGATCGGTGGCCAGGCTGGGATGGTGCAGCGGGCGCCGGTCGATCAGCGCCGGCGCGAACGCCGCGTGGTCGAGGCAGCCCCGGGTCGCGGCGCGGGTGTAGCGCAGGGTCAGGATGCCGGTCTGGCGTTCGATCGCCCGGGTGTTGTCGAACAGGAAGTTCCCCAGCGAGTAGGCGATGACCCCGTGCCGGTAGCGCTCGATCGGCTGGAGCACGTGGGGGTGACCACCGACGACCGCGTCGGCCCCGGCGTCGATCATGGCCCGGGCCGCGGCCACCAAGCGCCGCGACGGCTGATCGGCGTACTCGACGCCCCAGTGCATGACCACCACCACCAGATCGTGATCGGCTCGCGCCGCGGCGACCAGCGGCGCCACCGTGGCGGCCAGGTCGCGCTCCTCGACGAACGGCAGCAAGGGCTGGCCCTGGCGCTGGCTGCCGTTGCGCACGGTGGTGGCCGCCACCACGCCGACCCGCCACCCGGCCCGCGCGATGGTCGCGACCCGGATCGGATCGGCCGCCATCGCCGCGCCGATCGCCTGCAGGCCGGCGGCGGCGACGTGGCCAGGGGTCTCGGCCACGCCCGCGGCCCGCATGTCGTAGGAGTGGTTGTTGGCCAGCGACACCACGTCGAAGCCGGCGGCGGCCACGGTCGCCAAGCGCGCCGGCGTGGCGACGAACCGCATCCGCACCCCGTACGGGCTGGTCGGCGGCGGCGCGGCCATGACCGGGGTCTCCAGGTTGGCGAAGGCCAGATCCGCGGCCTGGATCACCGGCGCCACCGACGCGAACGGGTCGACGGCCTCGGCGGCGATCGGTGCGAAGCCGTCGGCGACGTAGCGCCCGAACATCACGTCGCCCACGAAGGCCAGCGCCAGCTCGTCGGCGCGCGCCGGCCGCGGGCCCACCACCGCCAGCGCCACGATGCATGCGACCCAGTGACGCACCCGAGGGTTGTGCCGCGCCATGCCGGGCGGGTCAAGGACCGACGCGCGCCGGCCGACGATCTTGCCCCGCGCCGCCGCGGCCGGGAGTGCCGCGCCCGGCGCCGCCGCCCGGCGCTACCCGCGACGGTCCCGCTTCGTGCTTGCACTGGCGGCGCGATGCTCTATTTTCGGCGGCCCATGCGCGTCGGTCCCCTCGTCGTCGATCCGCCGGTCGTGCTCGCGCCCATGGCCGCGGTCACCGACCTGCCGTTTCGCACCGTGGCCGAAGAGCACGGCGTCGGCTTCACCATCACCGAGTTCCTCAGCGCCCACGCCCTGGCGGTGGGCGACAAGAAGGCCCAGGGCAAGCTGACCGCCAGCCTCGACGGGCGCCGCTTCGGCGTGCAGATCTTCGGCCGCGAGGAGGGGCCCATGGCGACCGCGGCGCAGATGGCGGTGGCGATCGGCGCGTCGCTGGTCGACATCAACATGGGCTGTCCGGCCAAGCGGGTGGTCGCCGGCGAGTGCGGCTCGGCGCTGATGCGCGAGCCCGAGGTAGCGCAGCGCCTGGTGCGCGCGGTGGTTGCCGCGGTACCGCCCGAGGTGCCGGTGTCGGTCAAGCACCGCGCCGGC
>JAWKQV010000017.1:0-183810 GCA_041389965.1 Kofleriaceae bacterium
CCACCCTGCGCTGACGCGCCACCTGCAGCCGCTCCCACCCCGCCGCCCCTGACCGCCCGGCTCACCCCGCGGCGGTCGGGGTGGCGCCGCTTTCGGCGGGCGACGGCACACCAATTCCGCGGCCCTACCGATCCGCTGTTCACCCTCCTGCCATGAAGCCTTGCTCTCTTCTTCCGAACCGCTGCGACCCGATCCCCCCCGATCCCCCGCCCCCGAACCGCTGCGACCCGATCCCCCCCGAGGCGGTGGTCGCGGCGCTGCCCGCGAAGGTGGAGCTGCGAGTCACGACCCGGCCGGCGACGTCGACCAGTGCGCCCTTCGAGGCTCATGCCGCTGCGGCCCTGCAGACGCTCCAACGACGCCCGCATACGAGCGTCCGAACCCTGGCGACGCTCCACGCGAAGGTCGTCGTGATCGACGAGCGCATCGTCTACTGCGGCAGCGCGAACTGGTACCGCTACAGTCTCGAGCAGAGTCGCGAGATCGTGCTGCGCGGCCTCCTCGCAGATGTACCGGGCGTACTCGACGAGCTCCAGGTCATCTGGGAGCAAGCCTCGGTCGAGGCCATCGCCCCGGTTCGACCCGACCCCATCGCGGTCCAGGAGGGTTACCAGGAGGAGGTCATGGACCCGATCGCGGCGGCCAAGCTGAAGGCCGTGCCCGGGTCCTTCGTGCTGAGCGTGCCACCCAAGAAGCGGTGACCGACTGGGCGCCCCGATGACCCGCGGCGATGACGGGCGGGCCACCACGCAAGAGTCCGCGGCCGTTGAGGCTTCGGCGCTCGCGGGGGGACCTCACGGCCGGCGCGGCGCCTGGACCCGAGCCGTGGCGCCTTCGTCGCCGACGCCTCGCGGCCCGCCGGCGGCCGCCGGCGCAGAGACACCAGCATGCGGGCCACGCCGGCGGGTACATAATCAAAGGTGGCATCACCACCAGCTCCCAGCGCGCTCCGTCACGGGTGAGCCACACTTCCTCCTAGGGCGCCTTCAGCGTGCTGTACACATTGTCGACTTGCGTACATCATGCCGTACGCTGTTCGTACACCGTACAGTGCGTGGAGGTACAATGAGCGACCGTGGCAGAAACGATGAGGGGGACGACCTTCCTCCGCTGGACACAATCCCCGGCGTCGCAGCGTCCGCGTTCCGGGCGAACCTGAAGGACCACCTCGACCGGGTTTGCGAGAGCGGCGAGATGATCCGCGTGGAACGGCGCGATGGAGGCGGAGTGGTCGTGCTTGACGAACGCGTCTACGTGGACCTGCGACGAGCCATCGCGGCCCAGCGGAACGGCTACCTACGCCGGGGGTTCAAGGGCTACATCGAGGATGCCGTGGCCCTGTTCGCGGGCGACCTTCTGACTGACGCCAACCTGCGGGACGACTTCGACGAGTTTGAGCAGCTGTGCCGCCGGGGCGTGGCCGCCAACCACGCGGCACTCGACGCCTCCAAGTTCATGAGGCAGGTGATCTGGACCATCGGCAGCACCCAGAAGCGGTACGAGGTCCGCAAGCGGTACTGGGACGCCCAGCGGGCCCTGTTTCGCGCCGGAGATCCCGACGCTATCCGCGACGAGGAAAAGGCGATCCGAGCCGAGTGGAAGAAGGCGAAGGTGTACCTCAGCCCCAAGCAGTTCGAGGCCATCGTCGCGATCGGAAAGACCGTGGCGGAGACATCGTGGAAGCCGTTCAAGCAGCAATACCTGCTGCTTCCCGAAGATCCGACGACCGAGTCATGCGCGGCGTGGAGCGACGCGCATTGGGCCCTCCGAGAACTCCCGCAGGTCGGCTACGCCATCGGCTACTACCTGCTGCGGAACCTGTACGGCGCGCCCTTCCTGAAGCCCGACGTGCACATCCTCGCGATCGCGAACAGCTACTTCGGAAATGCGGCGGACCCCCTGGCCGCCCTTCAGTCCGAACTACACAAGTGCTGGGACGATGCCTCGGCCCGACTTCCCCGGCTCCGGCCGATTCACATGGGAATCGGCGACTACGTGCTCTGGTGGTACCGGCAGCGAACCGGCCTTCCGGCGTGACGCGTGTGGACGACCACTGGGTAGCCGTCGACAGCATCGCTCAACCAGGCGACATCCGTTGGCCCACCCATTGCCGAAGGAATGCCCGTCCAAGCTCCTCCGGGAAGGCGTCGGCGGCGCGCCGCCGCACGAGTTCGGCCACTTCGGCGAGCACGTCGCCATCGATCGCTTTCGTTCGGGACGTCACCAGAATGCTGATCGTCGCTGGTGGCGCGTGACCCTATCCCTCCGCTGCGATCTCACCTGCCGAAATGGCCGACTAACCGAAGCCACTGGAGTGTCCTTGGTCGCTGGCCCCGCCTATCTCCCCAACGCTGCACGGAAATGATCAACCCCACCATCGATCCAGTACCGATGGCTCATAGGAATTTCCTCGTAGAAATCAGCAAATAAGCCTATCCACCCAGCCGGCACGTATCGCTCCAGCTCCAGCGTCTCCGAGTACGCCGAGAAGAGTCTTTTTGAGTCAAAGTCAATGAGCACCACGGGAAACAGATGCGAGACATCTTCCCAGGTTGCAATTGGCAGCTTGGCACGAAGCGACTGACGAAGGCTCTGCTCGGATACGGAGAATTTTTCAAGTGCCTTCAATGCACGTTCGACTGAATTTTCGTCCAACACCAGCCCCCCGCGACAGCTCGTGTCGAACGAGGGATGCGGGAAGCCTGCATCAACGAACGAGCGCCCCCATGCCTCCCAATCCATGATCCAAAGGTCGACCTCAGCGAAATAGTAGGTCCATTGACCTCGATTGTGAATTACTGCGAGCACATTCTCTTCCATCAGGATTGCTACGTCTTTCTGGCTCACGTGCACCGCCACCGGCCGGTCCGCCGCGTCGAACTGCCGCTCGACGATGAACCCGCGCCCATCCCACGTCCACACCGGCCGGTCGTACGCGTCCGCCAGCGCCCAGGCCGGCCCGCCGTCGGGTGCAGGCGCCGCAGCGATGGCCGGCCACCACGCCCAGGGCGCGTCGCGGGCGTTGTCGCGGTGGCCACCGCAGCCGAGCATCGGCGAGGATCATACGCGCCAGGGCGCGCCGGACGCCACGCATGACGACGGGGTGTCGCGGTGGCCACCGCAGCGGTGGATCCGGGTCGCAGCCACCCGGATCCCGCCGCCTCCCCTGGCCGCCCGGATCACCCCGTGGCGGTCGGGGTTCTGCCGCTTTCGTCGGGCGATGGTACACCAAATTCCGCGACCCTATCGGTCCGCTGTTCACCGTCCTGCGATGAAGCCTTGCTCTCTTCTTCCGAATCGCTGCGACCCGATCCCCCAGTCGGGCCGTCCCCCGCCGGTCAAGCCTCTCGTCGGAGAGCCACCCGAAACCCGGGAGCGCCTCTATCCCCCCCCCAGGAGAATCCGGCTCAGACTGGACTGCACACACAAGAGCGCCGTCCGAAGGTCCCCTCGCATGAAGTCAACACTCGTTGGGCCGCTGCTTCCGACTGAATCCGCAGACGGACAAACTTTCGTCCATTCACCTAGAACCTCCTCGAAAACTCCGCCGCTCCTGGGGCAGTCTCCTCGCGTTGCATCCCAGATTTCGGGCCTGTATAGACCAAGCACCCCGGGCGCAAGATCAATACAATCATCCTCAAGCGTGAGCACGATGCACTGAACTGACGCGAAATTGAAAATTCTCGAAATATCTGCGAGAGCGCAACTGCACGCATCTGCGTAGTCTTCAATGCGCACCGCATACTCATGCAAATATAGCCCACCTGAAATAACACACCCTCCTGGCACTTGCAGCGCATTCCAGAACAACGCATGCTCCTCCGGAACCGGAGAGCTTTTCTTGTATCTCATTTTCCCGCGAATCTGACCAGACACATCAAAGCCGTCGGCAATCACGACCCCATCCCGCCGCCAATGTTCAATATTGAGACAATGCCACCCCAGCATGGAAAGATTCGTAGTCATGGACTCAATAAAAGACCCAATTGCAGAACGGGATACAATCGACCACTTAATATCGACGAACTCGAGAGTCACTGGCGGCCGCCTTTCGCGATTCGCAGAGGCCAAGGCCTGCTTTTGCCAATAGAGGTAATAAATTCGCTCTCCTGAGTAATAGGGACGCCTTGTCGCCCGCGAAAAATCACCGAGCCCGGCCTCCCGAGAACTGAGCCGTCGATACCTTTTTGCTCCGCTCTTCCCAAGCTGCAAAGTGCCAGCAATTTGCGGATCGGCATTTCTGATGATATCATAAACCAGAGCATCTGCGTCCACTGGCCGAATCCCGTGGATCCGGGTCGCAGCCACCCGGATCCCGAACCCGCGCCCGTCCCACGTCCACACCGGCCGGTCGTACGCGTCCGCCAGCGCCCAGGCCAGCCCGCCGTCGGGTGCAGGCGCCGTAGGGGCGGCCGGCCACCACGCCCAGGGCGCGTCGCGGGCGTTGTCGCGGTGGCCACCGCAGTCGAGCCGGCTCTGCGGCATGGCCTCGACCGAATGGGTCGACGTCCCCGCACAGTACCCCCGGGGCGCCCTGGCCCGCCCCCGCTGGTACATCCGCGCCCCCGCCAGCCTGGCCCGGGCCTGGCTCCGAGACATCGACGACGCCGACCTCGCGGCGGCCTGAGGGCCGCCGCCACGCCTCCTCTGCGCTGACGCGCCACCTGGCCCCGCTCCCACCCCGCCTCCCCTGACCGCCCGGCTCACCCCGCGGCGGTCGGGATGGCGCCGCTTTCGGCGGGCGACGGCACACCAATTCCGCAACCCTACCGATCCGCTGTTCACCCTCCTGCGATGAAGCCTTGCTCTACCGCTGCCGCTCTTCCGCGAACCGCTGCGACCCGATCCCCCTTGCGACCTTCCGAACCCTTCCGAACCGCTGCGACCCGATCCCCGACCCGATCCCCCACTATCCCCCCGACCCTATCCCCCCGACCCTATCCCCCGACCCTATCCCCGCCCTCGGCGACCTTATCCCTCGATGACCCAATCTCCTTCTCAAGACGTCAAACCTCTGATAACGTTCAAAGCATGCAGCGTCCCCGCTTGGGCGTCAATTCGGCGAGAATCGCGGCGACGGCATTGAGAGTCGCGGCATTGAGAACCGAACCGCGGCATTGAAAACCGCGGCATCGAGAATCGAACCACATCGCCTGCATCAGGTACGAAACGTGTCGCCACGCGGGTGGCACAGGGCGCTATCACAGATACCGAGCGAGAAGTTGTCAACATAGACGAATACGCGCGCGCAAAATCCTTGGTCGAGATCGTTCGCAAATGGCAGAGTCTTAGCAAGATACGGGTCATCTTGGTCCCAAGTGCAAGTGTTCAAGCAAACCTCTCGCGTCTCAGTTCGTTAGCAGAAAGCATGCTGCGCGTCGAATCTCAGGCTTCTGGCCTGCGAGATCGCAATACGTTTTCATTCTCTGTAATTGTGGAACGTATCCGCAAGGACAAGACCAGCTATGTCGATATGGATTTTCCGTTGTATGTCCTCGACGGGCCATCAAACGATATCAGAAACGTTCACGATCTGATGCGTGCTCACGGTTACCCCCAGACGTATCGAGGCGAGGACATGTACACGTACGCCAGCAACAATTGGAGGCAAGGCAGCGCCGACTATGGCATTGGCCTGCCAGCCGATTTCAGAGAGAAGCAATTCGTGCGTCTTGGATTTATCAATGAGCCGCTCTTGGTACGTCATGGCGCCATCGACCTTGCGCAAGCCGAGGCGAATGTTGTCATTCACGAGCTTGTACACATGACTGGATCGGCGAGGCACGCCCCCAAAGGACTCATGCATCCGATGCACGCCCAATACTATGACAAGCCGATTTCGCTAGATGCGACGAGTCGGGGCTTCTTCTTCAACAACCTCGTAAATATTCGCCGGGCACTGGTTGGGCGCTCATGAGGTGTATCGTTGGCGGACTCGTCGCGTTCGCATGCGCATGCGGCCCCGGTGGAGCGCGCATCAATGCACCTCGTGCTAGTACAATGCCAAACTGTGCAGGACCCGAAATGCCTCCGACGCCGGCTACAGTTGAGGGTGCAGCACGGCTAATTTCGCTGGGGCTGGCGGCTGGACCTGCCATTCCCCTCGGCCTTCAAGACTATGTTGACGCTAACATATTGGTTTCAGTAATCCTTGACCCTGCAGATCTGCCCGTTGAGCTTGGCCCCGGGCTTCGACGAAGCAACGCAGTGGCAGTCCCATTGTCCGGTGAAGCCGAGTACGTCCTGGTTGCAATCAAGTCGTACCACGCAGAAGGAGTGCTTGTTACTCGCGAACAAGTAACAGTGTTCGCTGACGGCCGCAGGTCAGTTGCGATGATGTTTGTCTGTGCGGCATTTGTTGATGGCGCGGCGACGTACGAGAGTTTTCCCGGGCCGTCTACCTAGGTCTTGCAAGGTCGCCCCTCGCGCCGCCCAACCTGCCGGACCTGTGGCTCCGTGGGCGATCGCGTGGGGATCGACTGCGATCGTGTCGGGATCGACTGAGGGGCTTACGATTGGGTGTGCAACGCGATCGTCGAGGGCGTCATCGGCAAGGGGCGCGCTGTACCCAGACGTGCGGATGCATGCGTTCACGGCGCTGTCGAACTTCCACCTGCACTACATGCTCTCGGCGACGATGCCCGGAGCAGATCCGCTGTTCCTCGACTACATGCTTGGCAACATCGCGCGGCCGCTCAGCAAGCTGCGCGGCCGCTCCCGGCGTGTTCTGGAGCCGGCTCAGCTCAGGATCTGGGTCGCAGCCACCCGGACCGGGGCGACGCGAGGTGGCGGCCCGGACATGGAGGGCCTGCTGCTGCGATGGCCGGCCAACCGTCCGCATACCGGACAGGTGGCCGAGAGCCGGCCAGGACCGGACAGCGCGGCCGTGTCATGACGCGGGGTTCACGCTGGCAGGCGGCTTGCTTCACGCGAGCTGCGGAGGGCGTATGGGGCATCGACTGCGGCTCTACATCGAGCGGATCGTCTACGAGGGTGAGCCGGACGTTGGAGCTGGGCGTTCTGGCTGCGGCCGGATCCGGCGTGCGCGATCGTCGAGGGTGTCATCGGCAAGGCGCTGACGCTGTACCCCGACGTGCGGATGCACGCGTTCACGGCGCTGTCAGACCACCACATTGCTCTCGGCGACGATGCCCGAGCGGATCCCGCTGTTCCTCGACTACATGCTGGGCAACATCGCGCGGCAGCTCAACAAACTGCGTGGCCGCTCCGGCGTGTTCTGGAGGCAGCGCACCTCCGATCGTGCCGATCGTCGACGAGGCCAAGCAACGGATCAGGCGCCTGGCGTACATCCTGGGCCAGGGGCCGGCCGCGGGAGCTCGTGGCGTCGCCGCTCGACTGGCCTCGTCGGCGCAGGCGATGAGCGGACATGGTGGTGCGGCAGCCTACGGGTCGCTCGACGCCGCGCGCCAGGAACAGGCAGCGCAAGGACCCGCTGCCGCTCGAGGAGATCTCACCGAGGGACGTGACCTTCAAGCTGGCGCCGCTGCCCGTGTGGGAGGACCTGTCGCCCGATGGGCTCCGCGCCGAGCACCTGCGCCAGGTGCGGATGATCGAGGAGGCGCACGCTGGCCAGGCCGTCAGGGGCGCGGCCGCCGTGGTCGCAGAGGATCCTGAGCTGAGCTGGCCGCTCAAGCGGAGCCGGGCTCCGCTGTGCCACGCGTCGACGCCGCGGATCTGGAAGCGCTTCTCCGACTTCTTCGCGGCGTTCACGGCGCATTGCAAGGAGGCGTCGAGCCGGCTCTGCGGCATGGCCTCGACCGAATGGGTCGACGTCCCCGCCCAGTACCCCCGGGGCGCCCTGGCCCGCCCCCGCTGGTACATCCGCGCCCCCGCCAGCCTGGCCCGGGCCTGGCTCCGCGACATCGACGACGCCGACCTCGCGGTGGCCTGAGGGCCGCCGCTCCCACCCTGCGCTGACGCGCCACCTGCAGCCGCTCCCACCCCGCCGCCCCTGACCGCCCGGCTCACCCCGCGGCGGTCGGGGTGGCGCTGCTTTCGGCGGGCGACGGCACACCAATTCCGCGGCCCTATCGGTCCGCCGTTCACCCTCCTGCGATGAAGCCTTGCTCTCTTCTTCCGAACCGCTGCGACCCAATCCCCGCGCCCTCGCTTCCGAACCGCTGCGACCCAATCCTCGATCCGTCGCTTCCGAACCGCTGCGACCCCAATCAGCCTCGCGACCCCGAACCGCTGCGGCCGATCCCACACCTGTGCGGCGACCTTCCAGACCGATGCGACCCGATCCTCTTCTTCCGAACCGCTGCGACCCGATCCCCCCGAACCACCGATCCCCGAACCGCTGCGACCCGAGACCGACCCGAACCGCTGCGACCCGATCCCCCCTGCGACCCGATCCCCCCGATCCCGACCCTCGATCCTACTATCGACTTGTGCGTCAACAAGACTTAACGTAGCCACGTGGCGGGATACTCGCGAAAAAGACACTCAACAGCTCACACGGCGAGTTGCAAGATGTCGCACAGCGATCACCGCCATGATGTTAGTGACCGACGGGTAGTCGCTGAACTCGTCAGGACCATCGACCGCGCAAGAGATGTCCCCTTTGACGATGTTCTGCTCGCTGCCGAGGACAAGACTAAAGAGATCTGTCGCACTTTCTCTTCCGGACGCGGAGTCGCGACAAGGCCGGGCTGGTCGATCGAATTCTTGGCCATAACAAGAGCAACGCAGTGCAGACTCTCGCGTCTCTCGCCGGCGAATCGCTGACGATCTCTGAGCGGCAGTTCTGGGAACAGATGCCTGTGGGTGTTGTTTCGGGCGCCGAGGTGGATAGTGTACTGCGGGAACTCAAAGCGCGTGGCATCACGATTGCAGTTGAGAATGTCAGTGGCGTAATCGAAGCAGACTACGCCTTGCGAACCAGGAGCGGCAGGTTCCGCAGACGCGGTGACCAAGCGGCTACAGGGGAGTTGTCAAATCGAGCAATAAATGCCGCGCTGATGAAGCTGGTGAAGCGTGCGGAGTCGGTGGACCGCGCGACACTCGTAAAGACATTTGTCGATACTGGCGCCCTCGCGACGCGATTGATGTCAAGAGATCATCAGATCGTATATGGCCGACGAGGCACGGGGAAGACCCGCATTGCTATACCTCGCAGAGGCTGCCGCGAACGCCGGCAGTCTGTCCGTGTACGTGGACATGAGGCTTCTTGGGTCTACTGGCGGACTCTACTCAGATTCAAATATTGCCTTGCCAGAGCGTGCAACGCGACTTCTGGTCGATACTCTGAACGCGGTCCATTCCGGAGCTGCTGAGTGTGTCTCTCGAACGCCCTGCTCGGATCGATCTGGCCACGATTGGCGGGCGCATGACGCGCTTTGGGCCGCTACGGCAGGGTGCGAGTCGCCGATTCGGGCGGACGCCTGCACCGTGTTCAGTTCGGTGCCGTGGGGACGTCGCTGCGCAGGATTGTGAGGCAATCTACCCACGCCGATTGTGGGTGCTTCTCGACGAATGGAGCGTTGTTCAATCGATTTGCAACCATATCTTGCGGATCTTCTGCGAAGGGCGATGCTTCCCGTCGGCGGAATTACGTTAAAGGTCGCTGCGATTGAGCATCGATCGTCGTTTCGTCTCTCTGGAGAGCGAGGTGACTACGTAGGCATTGAGCTCGGTGCTGACGTTGCGGCTGACCTGAACCTTGACGATTTCATGGTCTTCGACAACGACTCGGCTCGTGCCACATCGTTCTTCCGTGATCTGTTGTTCCGACACGTTCAGGCGATCGCGGAAGAGGGGCTGCGCTGGTGTTGTCTACAGCCCGGAAAAAGTTCGTCAAGGCAGCGTTCACGCAGCGTACTCCATTCGAAGAGTTCGTAGTCGCTGCTGAGGGAGTCGCGCGCGACGCGATCAATATCGTGATTCTCTGTGCGCAGTTGGCGGACGCCGCTCAATATCGATCCCGCATGTGCGCAACGCCGCGCGCACTTGGTATCAGCGGGATAAGGAGGCCGCCGCGTCCGCGAATTCAGAAGCGAAGGGCTTGCTAGATTGGGTGATCGACTTGATGATCAGCATCGACGAACAAGGGCCTTTTTGTTGCGCAGCGGTCTCAGGGACGTGCTTATTGAAGCGTTGTTCGATGCCCGTGTATTGCACGTCTTGAAGCGCGGGATTGCGGCCCACGATCAGCCGGGTGCGTTACGATGTCTACAAGATTGACTACGGATGCTATGTAGATTTGGTGACAACTGCAAAGGCAACCAAGGGGCTTCTTCAGGCAGACGCCTCATCCGGGAAGCGCTACATCAACGTTCCACCCGATGACTACAGAGCCATTCAGGGGCAATCTTGAACCTTGAAGAGTTCTATGAGGACCGAAGAGCAAAGGTGGAGCCAATGGAGACGGCTTGGCAGGATTATTCGCGGCAGCGAAGACGTTTTGCCGGAGTTGTTCGAGCGAGAGGCAAGCCGTCGACCGCGAATCCTGTCGCGTTGAGGGCTGAGCCGTACAAGTCAGAGAGAGTATGTGGCGGCTTTGCACGGCATCTCTGAAGAGCGCGTGAAGGCGATCAATGAGAGCCTCGCAAAAGGTACGCTGGCGGAATTGCTTTCGGTGTTGGCATTGCTCCGTGATCTCCGAGGCGATGGCCGCGTCGACCGTCTTGTAAAGTCGCAGGTCAAGCCCGGATACGAAGGTTCGAACGTGATTATCGTGTGCGCATTGCACAAGCCTGACTCCCAGAAGGTCCTGGGCGTGTCTGCCTGGGAGACGCTGGGAAGCTTGCCCAGTGATCCCGCGACCTACTATGCTTCTAGTCCCGGTAGCCGGCCGTGGTTCTGTGCGGATCGTAGCTGCCGCCCCGAATCGCATGGGACAGGTATCATCGGCGGTCTTGGCGGCCAAGATAGACTTGCGCTTTCGACCAAGCCTGGTTGCAATGGTAGGGATTGCAGCGGGTGTGCGTTCGGAAGCGCAGGGTTTGGTGACATACTTGTAGCAGACCAGACGTTGGACTATACGACGGGAAAGCTGTCGGCGAGTGGCAATAGAACGGTCTTTAGTCCGGATCCGTCTCCTTATCCGATCCGGTGCTCGCCTGAGCGGGCGATTGCGCGAGTGGATGCGGACGCGCCGTGCTCTCGATGATATTCAAGCTCGCTGGCCAGCGGGAAGCCCAAAGACCAGGTTGCACATGCATGTGGGTCCGATCGGGTCAGGTTCTAATGTCGTAAATGCCGGAAAGGTGAAGGCTGACGTGCTTCGGCGATGGAGGAAGATGGTAGGAATTGAAATGGAGGCATACGGTGTCCACTGCGCGTGCATGGAAGTGGCTGAGCCGTCTCCGATGTTCCTTTGTGTGAAGTCGGTGTGTGATTTCGCGGAAGACAAGAGTGACGACTGGCAGGAATATGCCGCGTTTACAGCGGCCCAGTTCTTCTGGGAGTTCCTCGCGGCGGAGTGGGGCGCGCTGTTTCCGTCGTGGCCATAGACCGAGTGCCGGCAGCGTGATACTCCACAGCACGCTGGTGATGCCCCGTGGGCCGCGCCCGCCGATTCAATGTCGGAGTGCTTGCGCCCGTGTAGCACCGAATCCCATCCCTCGGCGCGGGCTCGCCGCGCGATAGCCAGGCGCGGCTCTACCGGAAGGTTCAATCCCGCCGGTACATCGTCACGACGCAGGCCCCGCCGAGGCCCAGATTGTGCTGCAGGGCCACCTTCGCGCCCTCGACCTGGCGCTCGCCGGCCGTCCCGCGCAGGTGCCACACCAGCTCGGTGCACTGGGCCAGCCCGGTCGCGCCCAGCGGGTGGCCCTTGCTCAGCAACCCACCGCTTGGGTTCGTCACAAACCGCCCGCCGTAGGTGTTGTCGCCGTCCCAGATGAACTTCTCGGCCTGGCCCTCCTCGCACAGTCCGAGCGCTTCATACGTCAAGAGCTCGTTCGCGGTGAAGCAGTCGTGGAGCTCGACGACGTCGACGTCCTCCGGGCCGATGCCGGTCTGTTCGTAGACCTTCTTGGCGGCGGCGACGGCCATGTCGTAGCCGATCATCTTGATCATGGACTTCTCGTCGAAGGAGGACGAGAAGTCGGTGGTCATGGCCTGGCCGGCGATGTAGACGGGGTTGGTGATCCCGTGCTTCTTGGCGAAGTCGTCGCTGCACAGCACCGCGGCCGCCGCGCCGCAGGTCGGCGGGCAGCACTGGTAGCGCGTCAGCGGGTCGAAGACCTCGGGGGAGGCCATGACCTCCTCGACCGACAGCACGTTCTTGAACAGGGCGTACGGGTTCTTGGACGCGTGCTGGCGGGCCTTGGCCGAGATCTTGGCGAAGGTCTCGCGCTTGGTGCCGTACTTCCAGCGGTACTCGCGGCCGGCGCCGCCGAACATCTGGGCGGCGGGCGGGGCCTGATTGAAGCCCTGCAGCTCGCTCATCAGGTTGGCGTGCTTGTCGAGCGGGTTGGTGCGATCGGTCCACTTGGCCGCGAGCGCGCCCTTCTCCATCTGCTCGAAGCCGACGGCGAGGACGCACTCGGCCAGGCCGCCGGCGACGGCCTGCGCCGCCAGCATCAGCGCGCTCGAGCCGGTGGAGCAGTTGTTGTTGACGTTGAAGACCGGGATGCCGGTCAGCCCGATCTCGTAGACGGCGCGCTGGCCGCAGGTCGAGTCGCCGAACACGTAGCCGGCGAAGGCCTGCTCGATCTCGCCGAAGGGGACGCCGGCGTCCTCGAGGGCGGTGCGGCCCGCCTTCGACGCCATGACGTTGTACTCCTCGGACTCGCCGGGCTTGGCGAACGGGACCATGCCGACGCCGATGACGTTCACTTTGCGGGTCATGTGATGCTCCTTGGCTGCGGGCGTTGTCGTCGGCGTTGGACTGGACGCCGGAATGGATTCGCGTCTTGGGTGGGGGACCCGACGGGGACGTGACCCCGGCGGAGGAGGACCTGGCGACAGGCCCTCCGGCGGTACTACAGGAGGCCCTTGAGCAGGCCGAGGCGGTGGGCGACGGTGACGTCGCCGTCGATGCGGATCTTGCCGTGCTGGTAGAGGTCCTTGACGTCGCCAGCCGCGAGCGCGGCGAGGTCGGCGTCGAGGATGGTGAACGTGGTCGTGGCGGTGCCGAAATCCGCGGGCGAGACCGCGGCGCCGTCGACGGTCCACGCCGACGCCGGGTCGAGGACCTTGAACAGCACGATGGCGCCCAGCTCCTGGGCCAGCTCGGGCTTTTCGGCCAGACGCTTGCCGAGCGCGGCGAAGAACGCCGGGGCCTTGGCCGACGGGCCAGCCGCGGCGGCGCCACCGCCCGCCTTGCCGGGTCCGCCGCCGGCGGCGCGGGCCTTGATCGCCGCCTGCTTGGCCTGCTCGGGATCCATCTTCTGGAGGAATGACAGCTTCTGCGAGGCCATGACGTTGCCGCTGATCTTCAGCTTGCCCGTCGTGAACAGCTTCATCGGGTCCGACTTGCCGGTCGTCATGTCGATGAAGTCGGCCTCGCTGATCTCGAGGGTGCAGTCGGCGGCGCCGGCGCCCTCGGTGACCGCGCCCTTGCCGCTCTTGAGGTCGATCACCCACGCCGAGTCGGGGTTGGTGACCTTGAACAGGTAGCTGGCGCCGACCTTGCCGACCAGCTCGGGGTTGCGCTCGACGTGGTCGCGGATGGCGATGAACACGTCCCAGGTGGTCGGCACCAGCTCGCCGCCCGCCGCCGCGCCGCCGCCCGCCGCCGGCGCTGCGCCGCCGCCCGCGCCGACCCGCTTCTTCATCTCGGCGATGACCAGGTCGGGGGTGATCTTTTTCAGGAAGCCGAGCTTCTGGGACGCCATGACGTCGCCGGAGATCTTGAGCTTGCCCGTCGAGAACAGCTTCATCGGGTCGGCCTGGCCGGTGGCCATGGCCATGAAGTCGGCGTCGGACAGCTCGAGCGTACACTTGGGCGCGGTGCCGGCGCCTGGCGTCACCGAGCCCGGCGGCGTGCCCAGGTCGATGGTCCACACGCTGTCGGGGGCCGACAGCTTGAACTGGAAGACGGTCTTCACCTTCTCGGCGACGTCGGCGTTGGCCTGCACGAAGCCGTGCATGGCGTTGAAGATGTCGGCCGAGATCGGCATCGCGCTCGGCGCCGCACCGCCGCCGGCGGCCTTGGGCTTGGGCGCGGCGGCCTTGGGGATCTCCTTCCACAGCTCGATGGCGGCGTTGGAGATGACGACCTCGTCGCGCTCCTTGACCTTGGTGCGGAAGATGATCTTGCCGTCGCCGTCCTTCCACATCTCGGTGACCAGGGTGTCGCCGGGCAGCACGCTCTTGGCGAAGCGCACGCGGATCGACTTCATGTAGTCGGGGTTGCCGTCGGGGGCGAACGCCGCGACGACGTGGCGGCCGGCGTAGCCGAACGAGCACAGGCCGTGGAGGATGGGCCGCTCGAAGCCGAAGGCCTTGGCGAAGCCGGGGTCGGCGTGGAGCGGGTTCCAGTCGCCGCTGAGGCGGTACAAGAGCGCCTGGTGGGCCGGGACGTGCTCCTCGATGATCTTGTCAGGGGCGCGGTCGGGCGGGACGTTGACGTCGGCCGACGGGCCGCGGTCGCCGCCCCAGCCGCCGGCGCCGCGCACGAAGGTGGTGACCTCGTTGCGCACCAGCTCGTTGCCGGCCTCGTCGTAGGAGACGATCTCCTGCACGACCAGCGCGTTCTTGCCCTTGTCGAAGATGTCCTTGACCCGCATGCGGTGGGTGAGCTTCGCCGCGCGCGGCAAGGGCCGCTTGAGCTCGGTGTACTGCTCGCCGTGGAGCACGCGGTCGAGGCCGAAGTGGAGGCCGGGGGCGGTCTTGCCCTCCTTGCCCATCTTCAGGATGACGTTGATGGCGGGGATGACGCCGTAGGTGGGCAGCGCCTTCATGCCCTTGCCGTGCATCTCGTAGACCAGCTGCAGGTCCTTGTCGTCGCCGGGATCGGTGGCCGCGCCGACGCCGAGCGCGTAGATGGCCAGGTCGCGCTCGTCGTAGCTCGACGACACCTCGGGGAAGCGGTAGCCCAGCGCGGCGTCGACGTCGATGAACTCGTTGCCGCCCTTGCTCGGGCCGGCCTCGAGGTTGGCCATGATCGGGCCCATCGACTCGGTGATGGTCGCCGGGTGCTCGGTCTGGTCGAACTGGGTGATGTCCTTCCACGCGGCGTCGACGCCCTCGACGGTGATGGCGCGGCCGAGGCGGAAGGTCTTGCCGGTCGAGCGCTCCCACCGCAGCTTGCCCATGAAGCCGCCGCCGACCTCGAACAGGCCGCCGGTCTCCTCGGACGACTCGTGGCACAGGCGCGCGACCAGCGGCGACACGAACTCGGGCTTGAGCGCGTCGATGAGGTTCTGCGGCAGCACGGTCTCGGTCATGCGCGAGCCGGCGATCGGCGCGATGGTGTTGACCAGGACGTTCTTCTTCTTGCCCTCGATGGCGAGGGTCTGGGCGAAGCCGTGGAGGCCGAGCTTGGCCATGGCGTAGTTGGCCTGGCCGAAGTTGCCGTAGATGCCGGCGGCCGACGCGGTCATGATGATGCGACCGTAGCCCTGGTCGCGCATGAGGCTCCAGGCGGCGGCGGTACACCGGTAGCTGCCGAAGACGTGGACCTTGTAGATGAGGTCCCAGTCGGCCTGGCTCATCTTCTGGAACGAGACGTCTCGCAGGATGCCGGCGTTGTTGATGAGGATGTCGACCTTGCCGAAGGCGTCGACCGCGGTCTTGACGATGGCGTCGCCGTTCTCGACCGAGTCGTAGTTGGCGACGGCGGTGCCGCCGGCGGCCTTGATCTCGTCGACGACCTTGTCGGCGGCCGAGCTCGACTTGCCCTCGCCGGTGAAGCTGCCGCCGAGGTCGTTGACGACGACGTGCGCGCCGCGCGACGCCAGAAGCAGCGCGTGCGAGCGCCCCAGGCCGCCACCGGCGCCGGTGACGATCGCGACCTTGCCATCGAACCGCAGTTCCTTGCTCATCGGGGGTCCTCTCCAGTGTCGTTGTCGTGGGCCGTGACGGTGGGGGTGACGCCGGCCGGGCCCGGCTGGGCGGCGGCGGCGACGATCGCGGGGAACATGCGCTGCCAGTGGGCGACCAGCGCGTCGGCCCGGCCGGCCTCGCCGTGGAGGCACGCGGTGGTGGCGGCGCCGATCATCACGTGCAGCGTGAGATCGAGGGCGACGGCGTAGCCGGGCTGGGCCGCGAGGGCCGGGCCGAGCATGACGCCGGTCTGGTGGATGATGCGGTCGCGCACCAGGCGCTCGATGGGCGTGAGCGCGGCGCGTAGCTCGGCGTCGGTGCGGGCGGCGGCGCGCAGCTCGATGGCGACCTGGAACATCGGGCCGGCGAAGCTCTCCCACAGGAGCGCCAGGACGGCGTCGGTGCGGGCCGGTCCGGTGGGCAGCGTGGTCGAGCGCTGCTTGAGGTCGCGGCCCCGGCGCTCGGCCAGGTGGGCGATGGTCGCCACCAGGAGCTCGGCCTTGCTGGGGAAGTAGTGCAAGAGCGCGCCGCGGGAGACGCCGGCCCGGCGCTGGACCTCGAGGGTGGTGGTCCGCGCGAAGCCGAGCTCGACCAGGCTGTCGACCGCGGCCTCGAGGAGCGCGTGGCGCATCTCGTCCCGGCGCTGGGCCTGGGTCCGCGGGGCGCGCTGGGCGACGGCGGTCATGCCGGGACGTCGTAGCCCGACACAAACAGTCAGTCAAGACTGTTTGTTTTGCACGGCCCCCACCTCGCCTCTACTCACCTGAAACAATGCAGGTTTCCCTGCGTCCCGGGGGCCGCCGACGCCCGGCCTCCCCGGGACCGCCGCCTGCGACCGCGCGGGTCCGCCGCGCGACGGGGACGGGCCCGGGCGCTCAGGGCGCGTGATCAGGGCAGATGATCTCGCCGTCGATGGTCAGGTCGACGCCGCCGTACGAGCCGCCGGGGTTGTCGATCTCGACGTGGACGCTGCCGTTGCCCTCGGCCTTTTCGCCGGTGGCCTTGCCCTCGAGCTTCACGTCGACCTTCGACGTGGACGTGTTCACCAGGTGCGACGACGCGCCGATGGAGAAGTCGACACCGACCCGGATGCCGTTCTCGGAGATGGGATCTTTGGCCTGGGCGGTGTCGCTGGTGACGTAGTAGGACGTGAAGCACCAGCTGCCGCCCTGCCCGGTGGCCTTGGGCACGCCGGAGTACGACGCCACCTTGCAGCCGAAGCCGCCGTCGGCCTTGGTGTAGCGCGCGCACGTCATCGAAGCGTTGACGCTCGCCTCGACCCACACGTCGAACAGGTGGTTGAGGCCGAAGCAGTTGTACACGCCCCACGTGAGGCGGTCGCCGTCGTTGGCGTTGAACTTCTTGCAGCCGTCGGCTTGGGCAGTCCAGCTGCCTTCCACGTTGCTGAACACCGGGGCCGCGCGGGGACGGTCCTCGGCGGCGTGGACGACGAAGTTGTTGACGCCGAGCAGCACTTCGTCGAGGAGGACCGGCAGGCCGTCGCCGAAGTGGGCCACGAAGGCCGGGTGGACCTGGGTCTGGCCGTCGATGGTGACGGTGACCGACACCGCCGTGAACGCGATCATCGGCGTCGTCGCCAACGGGCGATCGAAGAACAGGCTGGCTGGCGAGTCGTGCGGGAACTCGTTGACCACCCGCGCGCTGCTCGACGACGGCGAGCCGAGCGTTGCGCAGGCGCACGGCGTCGGGCTCGGCGTCGGGCTCGCGGTCGGCATCGGCGTCGGGCTCGCGGTCGGCATCGGCGTCGGGCTCGCGGTCGGCATCGGCGTCGGGCTCACGGTCGGCATGGGCGTCGGGCTCACGGTCGGCTCCGGCACCGGGGTCCCCACCGCCGCGGGCTGGCCGTCACCGAGACCGAAGTCTCCGCGGGTGGGGTAGCCCCCGTCCCCCCACGTCCTGAACTGCGGCTTGAGGCCCGTGTGGTAGGCGCCGCGGTGATCGCGATCGATCGACACCACGTACGGCACCAGGTGCGTGGCCGGCGGCAGCGCGGCCAGCAGGCTCTCCAACGTCTCGTTCTCGACGAGGCTGGTGGCGATCACCTTGGTCGTGATGGTCACCTGGTGATCAGGTGTGGCCATGTCCTGGTAGCGCGTGTACGCGTCGGTCGCGAGCGCGAGCTCGGCGGCGACCTCGGCGTCGAGGATCGGGTCGACGGGGTCGTCGGCGACGCAGCCGCCCCAGAGGGTGCACGCGAGCGGCACGGTCAGCAGGAATCGTTGCATGGTGGTCCTCCAAGCCCGGACCGCGATCGAAATGATGCGGGTGGTGCGGGCGAGACTCGGAGGAGTTGCAGGCGCTGTTCCATCACGCCGACGCCGCGCCGGTGGGTGGCAGAGGGCAGCACTGCAGTGCCGGGCCCGCGCTTCGCGGGGGCGACGCCGCAGCACCCACCCGATGTCTCGGCCCCCTGCACCTCGCCCACCTGGGCCGGCGTTCAGCTCGCGGTCGTCGCAGCCGCCGCGACGGCGGGCAGGTCCTTCCAGCAGAAGCCGCAGCGGCTGGCGGCGACGCGGCAGGGGGCCTGGCACGCCGGGCATGGGCGCATCTCGGGCTCGTCGCCGAGCGCCATCTGATCGACCAGCGCGGTGAAAGCGGTGCGGACCTCGGCGGACGGTGGCGTCGCCGCCATCTCGCGCTCGACGCTGGCGATGAGGGTGCGCAAGCGCGTGCTGGGATCGACGACGGGAGAGGTAGCCATGGGCCCAGGTACCGCGTGCGGCCCGGCGGGGATACAGCTAATGTTTTTAATCGTTTGTAGAGCGTGCCGGGGCGGACGCCGCGCCGTCTTCATAGCCGTCCGGACCGCGCACACGGGGCCGCACGTGCATTTTTGGGCGGTCGCGGACGAATCTCCTTGCAGCGGGCCATGCAGATCATTTATTGGACGAACCATGAACAGAGCGTTGCCCGTGGTCGGGCTGGTCGGGCTGGTCGGGCTGGCGGTGGGGATGGTGGGGACGGCGGGGCCAGCGGAGGCCCGGCCGAAGCGGACACAGGCGGCCGCCCCAACGCCGGTCGAGGTGGCCAAGCCCGATGCGGCGACAGCTGGCGACGCCGCAGATGACGCGCCAGAGGAGCTGCCGGAGGGCACCGTCGCCGGGCCGCGGCTCATCGACCTGGGCAGCGGCGTCGAGATCGACCTGCCGGCGGGCTTCTTCCTGGTCGACCAGGACCACGCGCGGCGGTCGCTCGAGGCCAACGGCGACAACGCCGACCACGTGTTGGCCATCGTCTACGGGGACGGCCCGTGGTCGATGTCGGTCGAGCTGGCCGACCTCGGCTACGTCTCCGACGCCGACGCCGGGCAGCTCGAGGCCGGGCCGTTGCTCCAGGCCATCCGCGCCGGGACCGAGGCCCAGAATCGCGTGCGGCAGCGCAAGGGCATCGAGCCGCTGCTGATCGATGGGTGGAGCCAACCGCCCGCGTACGACCGCGCCCACCGGACCCTCACCTGGGGCATCCGCGCCCATGATGGCGCCGGCGCCCAGGTGTCGAACGAGATGACCAACGTGCTGGGCCGGCGTGGGTACATCGGGCTCGTCCTGGTCGCGGAGCCGGACACGCTGGACGCCGCGCGCGCCGAGGCGCAGCCGGCGATGGCGGCGATCCACTGGCGGCCGGGGCACCGCTACGAGGACTTCGATCCGGCGACCGATCGCCACTCGGGGCTCAGCCTGTCGAACCTGGTGGTCGGCGGCGCCGCGGTGGCGGCTGCCTCGAAGCTGGGCGTGTTCGCGGCGATCGCGATGATCTTGAAGAAGCTGTTCGTGGTGATCGCTGCGGCGTTCGCCGGCATGTGGAAGTGGCTGACGGGCCGCCGCAAGAACGCGTAGGCGGCAGCGGCGGCGCCGGCGGGCGCGGCCGTCAGCTGCGGCGCAACAGCAGGCTGCCCAGCGAGTAGCCAGCGCCGAACGACGCCATCAGGCCGTAGCTGCCGGCCGGTAGATCGTCGTGGTACTTCGAGAACGCGATCACCGAGCCGGCCGACGCGGTGTTGGCCAGCTCCGACAAGATCACCGGGGCCTCGAGGGCGGTGGCCTCGCGGCCGAGCAGGCGCTGGGCGATGAGGTTGTTCATGCTCTGGTTGGCCTGGTGCAACCAGAAGCGGGCCACGTCGGCTGGCGCGACGCCCTCGGCCGCCAGGTGCTCGCCGATGAACTTGGCCGCCAGCGGCACCACGTCTTTGAAGACGCGGCGGCCCTGCTGGTAGAACAGCTTGTCGTCGGCGAACTGCCGCTCGGGGTCGCACCGGTTGAGGTAGCCGCCGTTGTTGCGGATGTTCGACGAGTACTTGGCCATCGAACGGGTCGACAGGATCTCGTAGCTGCCGGGGCGAGCGCGCGCGGTCGGCTCGACGACGGCGGCCACGGCGGCGTCGCCGAAGATGAAGTGGCTGTCGCGGTCGCGCCAGTTGATGAAGCCGCTGGTCAGCTCGGGGGTGACCGCCAGGGCGCACTGGGCCTTGCCCAGCTGGACCGCCTCGCTGCACATGGTGATGGCCATGGTCGCCGACGAGCAGCCCAGCGCGATGTCGACGCCGTAGCCGGCGCCGCCCAGCGCGTCGAGCACCTCGATGGCGATGGCCGGGTAGAGGCGCTGCAGGTTGGCGGCGCCCAGCACCACCATGTCGACGTCCTTGCCCTCGCGCTGGGCCTCGGCCAGGGCCCGCTTGGCGGCGTTGACCGCGAACTCGGCCTGGTACGACAGCTCGTCGTCGCGGCGGTCGGGGATGTTGGGCACCATGCGGTCGGGGTCGACGATGCCGCTCTTGTCGACGACGTAGCGCTGGGTGATGCCCGAGGCCTTCTCGATGAACTCGGGGGTCGACTCGCGCAGCGGGGTCGCGGTGCCGGCGGCGATGGCGTCGGCCCGCGCCGCGTTCTCGCGCTGGACCCAGACGTTGAACGCGTCGCACAGCTCGGCGTTGCCAAGCAGCGTCTCGGGGTGCCACACCCCGGAGCCGGTGATCGAGGTCCCGGTCGTCTTGGTCATGGGGCGCACGATACACAGCGGCCCGCGAGGGTCAACGACGACGCCGCGACGGTTGGTGACATGTACCGTCGTCGCTGGTCCGACCGGGCGGCTGGCTACGGCTGCGTGAGCTCGGCCAGGGCCGCGCGCAGCAGGGCCGAGGCGGGATCCGCGGCGATGGCGGCCTTGATGTTGAGCACCGCGGTCGCGCGGTTGCCGGTGCGCAGCGCGCCCTCGGCCCGGCGGTAGAACGCCAGGGCGCGGGCGTTCATGGCCTTGGCCGGGTCGATCGGGCTGGCGGCCGGCGGCGGCGCCGGCTCGGTGACGACCGGCGCGCCGGAGTCGCGCCGCTTGCGCAGGTAGTCGGCGGCGCCGGTGGGCCCGCGCAGCTCGGCGTAGGCGTTGGCGACCTTCGCGTACATCCGGGTCAGGCGATCGAAGTCGCGCTCGCTGAGGCTCGTGCGGAACAGGTCGGGGTGGCGGCTGCGGGCGACGGTGTGGAACGCGTCCTGGACCGGGCGCGGCGACGCGGTGGGCGGCAGCTCCAGCCAGTCGAAGTGCGACCGCCCGTCGGCGCGCGGCTCGACCTCGTCGAGCCACGCCAACACCTGGGCCTTGGTCCACGCCATCAGGCGGCCTTCCGCGCCGGCGCGCCGAGGATGGTGAGCGAGGCCTCGCGGGCGATGCCGGTGTCGGCGTCGCGGGCCCGCACGTGGAGGATGCCGTCGGGATCGACCCGGAAGGTGACCTCGATCCGCACCTCGCCGCGCCGGCGCGGGGGCAGCTCGTCGAGGATCAGCGTGCCGAGCGGCTCGTTGTCGGCGAACTTGCGGTGCTCGCCGCGGCCGCACTCGATGACCACCCGGGTCTGGCTGTCGTGGGCGGTGGTGAACACCCGGGTCCGCTCGATCGGCGTGGGCAGGTTCTTCTCGAGGATGGGCTCGCTGTAGCCGCCGGCGGTGGAGATGCGCAGGGTGGCCGGGGTGACGTCGAGGAGGATCGGCCGCACCGGCGCCGCCGCGGCCCGGCTCCACGGCACCTCGCCAGAGGCCAGCGGCGACAGCGCGGCGGTGGGGACCGCGTCGCGGGTCGCCATGCCGCCGCCGTGGAACAGCGCGCCCGACAGGCTGCCGGCCTGGATGGCGGCGCCCTGGGCCACCACCTCGTCGGGGTTGATGCGCAACGCCGGCTGGCGCTGGAACAGCTCGGCCAGGCGCTGGCGCACCAGCGGGATGCGGGTCGAGCCGCCGACGCACACCACCTCGGTGACGCTGTCGATCGACACGTTGGCCGCGGTCAGGACGTTGCGGGTCAGGTCGATGGTGCGCTCGACGTAGCCGCGGATCAGCTCCTCGAGCTGGGCCCGGGTCAGGCGGAACGGCAGCGTCAGCGCGCGGCCCTGGTACAGCAGCCCATCGATCTCGCCCTCGGCGCTGGTGGCCTCGGACAGGTGGAGCTTGATCTCCTCGGCGGCGATGGTGAGGCGGGTCATGAGCCCGGGGTCACCGCGCGGATCGATCCGCTGCTGGCGGTTGAGCTCGGCCGCCAGGAACTCGGCGATCGACCGGTCGATGTCGTCGCCGCCGAGGAAGAAGTCGCCGTCGGTGGCCAGCACCTCGAACACCTCGTCGCGCACGGTCAGCAGGCTGACGTCGAAGGTGCCGCCGCCGAAATCGAACACCGCGACGGTCTCGTCCTTGTGCTGGCCGAAGCCGTAGGCCAGCGCCGCCGCGGTCGGCTCGTTGAGCAGCCGCATGACCTCGAGCCCGGCCAGCCGGCCGGCCTCGCGCGTGGCCTGGCGCTGGGCGTCGGTGAAGTTGGCCGGCACGGTGATGACGGCGTCGGTGACCTGCTGCCCCAGCTGCCGCTCGGCGCAGCGCTTGAGGTAGCCCAGCACCTGGGCCGACACCTCGGGGACGGTGAGGCGGCGCGAGCCGACCACGATGAGGGGCTGCTGGTTGGGGCCCTCCTCGACGGGGAACGGCAGGCCGGTGAGCGCCAGCTGGACCAGCGGAGCCCGGACGTTCTGGCCGATGAGCCGCTTGGCGGAGTAGATCGTGTGGGCCGGGTAGTCGGGGCGGAGCCGGCGGCCCTCGAGCCCGACCACCACCGCGCCGTCGGGCGGGTAGGACACCACCGACGGGTGGATCCGCTCCCCGCTGGCGCCGAGGGCGAACTCCACGCCGGTCGGGGTAGCGACGGCGACGACCGAGTTGGTCGTGCCGAGATCGATGCCGACGGCCAGGCTCATGCCGCGCGAGTATCGTCCGAGTCGGCGGCGATCGCCAACTTCGAGCGGTTGCCGCGGGGCGATCCTGGCCGCAAAGTGCCGGCCATGACCGACTTGCTGACCCCGTACCACTTCCGCGCCGGGGTCACCGTGCCCAACCGGATCGCCCTGGCGCCCCTGACCAACCAGCAGAGCCACGCCGATGGCACGCTGGCCGACGACGAGCAGGCGTGGCTGGTGCGCCGCGCCGTCGGCGGCTTCGGGCTGATCTCGACGTGCGCGGCCTACGTCTCGGTCGACGGCAAGGCCTGGGACGGCGAGCTGGGCGTCGAGCGCGACGACCAGGTGGCGCGGCTGGCCGGGCTGGCGACGGCGCTCAAGGTCAAGGGCGGGCTGCCCATCGTGCAGCTGTTCCACGGCGGCACCCGGGCGCCGTCGGCGGTGAGCGGCCACCAGCCTTGGAGCGCCAGCGCGTACGACGAGCCCGGGCCCGACTTCGAGCGGCCGCGGGCCGGCACCGAGGAAGATCTGGCCCGGGTCATCGAGGCGTTCGCGGCTGCCGCGGCCCGGTGCGAGCGGGCCGGGTTCGGCGGCGTCGAGCTGCACGGGGCCCACGGCTACCTGCTGTCGCAGTTCCTGTCGACGGCGATGAACCTGCGCACCGACGGCTGGGGCGGCGACCTCACCGGCCGCGCGCGCCTGGTGCGCACGGTGATGCGGGCAGTGCGGGCCCGGGTCCAGCCCGGCTTCGTGGTCGGCGTGCGGTTGTCGCCCGAGGACTTCGGCCAGGCCCGCGGGCTCGACCTCGACGAGACGCTCCAGGTGGCGCGGTGGCTGTGCGAGGACGGCGCCGACTTCATCCACCTGTCGCTGTGGCGGTGCGAGCGGCCGACCACCAAGCGCCCCGACCAGCACCCGATCGACCTGTTCCGCGCCGCGTGTCCGGCCGAGGTCGCGATCATCGCCGCCGGCGGTGTGTGGACCCGGGACGACGCCCAGGCCGCGCTCGACCGCGGCGCGGATCTCGTGGCGCTGGGGCGGGCCGCCATCATCAACCCCGACTGGCCGACCGAGGTGGCGACGCCGGGGTGGGAGCCGCGTCGCCCGCCGCTGACCATCGCCGAGCTGGAGGCCCGCGCCGTGTCGCCGCTGTTCGGCGGCTACCTGCGGCGGTGGAAGGGATTCGTCGCGGACTGAGGGACGGCGGACCTCGGCGGGCCGGCCCGGTGACCTGGCGGGCGCCAGGCCGGCCGGACGCTCAGAACAGCCAGAACGGCTTGGCGCCGGCGAACAGCACGCTGTCCTGACCGGCCGACGGATCGGTCAGGCGCAGCTCGACCATGACGCCGCGCTTGGTGGCGCCGTTGTGCGGGTGGTGCTCGGTGACCTCACCGTCGAGGACCGACACCACCTTGCCGACCTCGGCGCAACGGACCAGGCCCCACTTGCAGCGGTACAGGGCCGTGCCCGGGCGCGCATTGCTGAGGTTGTCGTAGGGGACGAAGCCCACCACGACCTGGCTGGTGCGCGCCTTCAGGTAGTAGGACGCCGACAGCCGGCGGATGAGCTCCTGCTGGGTGGCGATCTGGGCGTCGAGCGTGCGAGCCCGCAGCTCGGCCGCGACCTTGCTGTCGAGCGCGGCCGCGCGATCGAGGCCGGCCTGATCGAGGGCGCGCCGCGCCGCGGCGGTGGTGGCGCTGGCGCCCGCGGCGGTGATGGCCGGCGCCAGGTCGGTCTCGAACTGCTGGTTGACCGCGGCGACCCGGTCGAAGTTGGCGAGCGCCGCGGCGGTCTCGGCGCGGTCGACCAGCAGGCTGTCGAGCCGCTCCTGGGCGGTGGCCAGCTCGGTGGTGGCCTGGGCAACCTGGGCGTGGCGCGGCGACAGGATCACCGGCCGGACCCAGGTGTGATCGAAGAAGTAGTAGACGTTGACGATGACGTACGCGACGAGCCCGACGAGGATCAACGCCAGCGCGGCGATGCCCGCCAGCTTGTAGAGCTTGACCAAGAGCGGCTGGAGCGCCAGCCGGAACCGGGGGCGCGCGGCCTGGGACGACATGGGGCGCCATCTACCACACCTGGCGGCGGGGCACGCGCGTTTCGCCGCCGGCGTGGCGCGGACCACGGCGCGCACCCGAAGGTGCCGCGCCGTCCGCTCGCCGGACCACGGCATGGGCCGCCGCGCCGGTGGGAAATCGCCGGGCTACAGCTCGGGCGGCGGCGGGCAGTGGCACCCGCCGGCGGTGGGGCAGTTGACCGGGTCGACGTCGGTGATGAGCAGGTAGTCGAAGCGGACGCTGAGGTACCGGGTGCGCAGGGCGACCGGCAGCGGGCCGCCGGGGCGGGACGGCGCGCCCATGGCCGTGGCGCGCACGGTCGACAGCTGCGCGTGAGCCAGGGTGATGGATGCCGCCAGCGAGAACGGCTGCATGGCCACGCCGAGCGGTGCGGCCACTGGCGCCGTGGCCCCAGACTGCCCGGCCGAGGCCAGGCCGAGGACCGTGGTCTGGGCCGCCGGGTTGGCGTGGAGGTAGCCGATGACGCTGCCGGCCAGGTCGCTCGCGGCGTTGGCCGCCACCGGGGCGACCTCGACGCTGTACTGATCGGCCGCCGGGCCGCCGTCCACCGCGCTGGGCAGCGCCACCAAGATCTTTCCGCCCGTGGCGACCGTGGGGGCGACGTAGGTCGCCTGGGTCCACAGCACCTCGTCGGCCAGGGACGCGGAGTCCTGGACCAGCGCGTCGCCGGTGATGGACCACGGCCCGGCGGTGGTGGTGCGGTACGAGGTCAGGCCGGACGGATCTCGGAACGTGTCGAACCACACGACGCACTCGAGCCCGGGACTGAAGTCGCAGGCGTCGCCGACGCCGTCGCCGTCGCTGTTGTTCACGGTCGTGTCGTTGCCCACAGCCGGGCACAGGTCGCACAGATCGCCATCGCCATCGCCGTCGAAGTCGCGCTGGAGGCGGTTGGGGACGTCGGGGCAGTTGTCGGTGGCGTCGACAACGCCGTCGCAGTCGCGGTCCCCGAGGCACGCTCCGTCGGTGGGCGCGTCGGCGGGCGCGTCGGCCGGAGCGTCGACGTCGCCGCCCTGGGCGTCTCGCCCGCGCGGCGGATCGAGCCCGAACAGCTGGTTGCAGCCGGGTGCCACCGCCAGCGCGGTCGCCAGGACGACGGTGCTTCCTCGCATGCCGACCATCGTACCGCGTCGGTGCCGCCGCCTGCCGCGACCGGCGTCACCATCGGCGCCGCGGTGCCCGGTTCGCGTCGCCGGGCCCCGTGGTGTAGAACCGGGCCTTGTCGCTGCAGTGGTACCCCGGGCACATGACGAAGGCGCGGCGCGACCTGGCCGAGCTGATGCCGTCGCAGCACGTGGTGGTCGAGGTGGTCGACGCCCGCATGCCGGTGGCCAGCGCCAACCCGGTCATCGCCGAGCTGCGCGGCGCCACGCCGTGCGTCACGGTCTTGACCCGGGCCGACCTGGCCGACCCGACGGTGACCACCGCGTGGCTGCGCCACCTGGAGTCGGCCACGGTGCGCGCGTTCGCGTCCACCACCAAGCAGCCCGGCGAGACCCGCGCGCGGTTCGCGGCGCAGCTGGCGCAGCTGGGGCTGGCGTCGACGACGGGCCACCCAGTGCGGGCCTTGATCGCCGGCGTGCCCAACGTCGGCAAGTCGACCCTCATCAACACGCTGCTCGACCGGGTCATCGCCAAGGTCGGCGACAAGCCAGCGGTCACCAAGGTGCAGCAGCGCCTGGCGATGCCCGACGGCACCATCGTCACCGACAGCCCGGGCCTGTTGTGGCCCAAGATCGAGGACGAGGCCATCGCGTTCCGGCTGGCGTTGGCCGGGTCGATCCCCGACACCGCCATCGACTACGTGACCATCGCGCTGTTCGGGTTGGGCTACCTGCGCGAGCGCTACCCCGAGGTGGTGGCCCGACGCTACAAGCTGGCCGAGATCGCCGCCACCGCCGACGGGGTGCTGGCCGACATCGGCCGGCGCCGCGGCTGTCTGTTGCCGGGCGGGATCATCGACCTGCACAAGGCGGCCGAGCTGGTGGTGCACGAGTTCCGCAGCGGCGCGCTGGGCCGGGTCAGCCTCGAAGCGCCGCCGTAGCCCCGGCCCTGCTCACGCGCCGACCGGCACCCGGGTCGCGACGGTGTCGAAGGTGGCGCCGCCGACGCCGAGGTAGATGGTGCCGCCGGCGACCGACAGGTCCCAGGTGTTGTTGCGATCGAGCGTGGCGGCGACCTCGTCGAGGAAGGCGCCGTCGAGCGCGTACAGCTCGATGGCGTCGGCGCGGTGGACCTTGCGCTCGACCAGCTCGGCCGCCAGCGCCGGCAGGTTCTTCCAGCCGTACACCGCCACCCGACGACACGCCTTGCTGGCGCGGTGCAGCCGGTCGGCGGCGGGGAAGCCGACCTCGAGCCAGGCCTGCAGATCGCCGCGCAGGTCGCGCTGCCACAGGGCTGGTTCGTCGTCGGCGTCGAGGCCCTTGGTGAAGTCGACCCCGTCGGCGTGTTCGAGCGCCCGGACCAGCACCCGCGCCACCAGGTAGCGGTCGCTCTCGGACGGGTGCTGGGCGACGCGCAGGTCGAGGGCCTCGTACACCCCGCGGTCGCTGTCGGACAGCGCCAGGGCGAAGCGGCGGATGGTCGCGGTCAGGGCCATCGCCGCATGGTAGCCGGACCATCGGCTTGCGTCGGTGGCCGCGGCCCACGAACATGGCGTCATGACCGCGAGCGCGATCGACCGGCGCGACCACGCCGAGCCATCCCGGGTCGAGCAGGTCGTGGCCGACGGCACCACCACCCGGCTGCTCTGCCCGGCGCCGGCCGAGCTCGACGCGATCATCCGGCGCATCCCCGAGGGGCGGGTGCTGACCCGGGGCGAGCTGGGCGCTGCGCTGGCAAGGAACCACAAGGCCGACCGGGCCAGCGCCGACGCCGTCACCGCGGCGCTGCAGATCGTGGCCGAGGCCGCCGAGGAAGACCGCCGCGCCAGCGCCCGGGTGGCGCCGTACTGGCGGGTGGTCGAGGACGACGGCGCGCTGGTGCCGACCTTTCCGGGTGGCCTGGCGGCGCAGGCCCGGGCCCTCGACGTGGAGGGCGTGACGGTTCTGCGGCTGGGCGCGGTGCCCAAGGTCACGGTCGTGACGCACTTCGCGTGGACGCCGCCGCCGCTGGGCAAGCGGCCCAAGCCGGTGGTGCCGGGTCGCCGCCGCCGGTGAGCGCCGCGCGCGGTCGCGGCCGCGGCGCTCGTGCGACAATCGCGGCATGCCCGCCGAGCCCCGCTACCTGGTCCGTGCCGCCAGCCTCGCCACCAGCGAACCCGCGGTGGTGACCCACCCGCTCAACGACAACTCGCAGGTCGTCGGCCACGCCTTGGGGCGGATGGCCGGCCTCGAGCGCACCGGCGTCAACCTGATCACCCTGGCGCCCGGCCGCGAGTCGTTCGCGTACCACGCCCACGCGCTCGAGGAGGAGTGGATCTATATCCTCGACGGCGTCGGCGCCGCGGAGATCGACGGCGTCGAGCACCACGTCGGCCCCGGCGACTTCATGGGGTTCCCCACGCCGGGCGTCGGCCACCACCTGCGCAACACCGGGCCGACCGAGCTGGTGTACCTGTGCGGCGGCGAGCACCGCCAGGTCGAAGTCGCCGACTTCCCGCGCCACGGCAAGCGCCTGGTGCGCATCGGCGACGCCATCGACCTGCTCGACCTGGCCACCGCCGAGACGTACGGCCCCTACCCGGCCATCCCGCCCGTCGCGTAGCGACTACCGGGCGCGCGGGCGCGCGGCCACGTCGACGACGGCCTCGGCGAAGGCGGCGGCGGCGGCGGCGCAGGCGGCCAGGTCACCGGGGCGCTCGCCGGTGAGCCACGCGCACGCGAAGTTGGTCTCGGTGGGCGGCGCGATGATCTTCACGGCGCGCACCGCGGCGGCCTTGAGCGCGGCGTCGAAGCCGAGGGTGGCCTCGAGCGGCGGCGCCACCAGGTAGGCCATGGCCTCGCCGACCGGCAGGCCGCTCGCGCGCGCCAGGTAGTGGCCCAGCGAGCCGATGACGTGCGGGAACACCGTGACGCCGCGGGCGCCGTCGGCGTCGTAGAAGCACGCGTCGTGGGCCAGGCACGCGGTGACCGCGGCCAGGCCGTCCTCGATGGACTGCGGCTCGGCGGCGGCCAGCACGCCGAGGATCTCGCCCGACAGCCGGCCCGAGGCGTGGGCGGCGCCGGCGTAGAAGCTGCGGGCGAACACCACGTCGACGGCGGCGTGCTTGGTGGCCTCGTCGAGGGCGACGTACAGCGCGTCGTCCTGGTCGCAGGTGATGAGGCCGAGCGAGACGTGGCGCGCCGGATCGGCGCCGTACGCGGTGAGCACGGCGGGCGTCGCCGCCGGCAGCCGCCGCATCGACAAGATGGTGGGGACGATGGGCTCGAGCACGGTCACGGGCGGCCTCCGGTGTCGACCAGGCGGGCCCGCACCTGGGGCGCGCGGTAGCCGCGCTCGACGGCGACCTCGACCCGGTCGAGATCGAGGCCGACGCCGCTGGTGCGTTGGGCGATCATGGCGTGGGCCAGGGCGGCCAGGCGCGGCGCCGCCTCCTCGGGCGGCGTGCCGCGGGCGTGGAGGTTCGACATCATGTTGCGATCGCCGTCGGTCTTGCCCAGGGCCGGCTGGTAGACCAGGTACGCCGACAGGCCGTCGCCGGTGCCCAGGCCGGGCCGCTCGCCGAGGAGGATGATCGCGACCTGGGCGCGCACCTCGGCGCCGATCTCGTCCTCGAGCCACACCCGCGCGAACGTCGCGCACACCGGGCTGCCGACGGTGAGGCCGCGGGCGCGACAGGCGTCGGCGGTGGCCTGGTACAGCGCCGGGCCGGCGGCCATGGCCGCCCCGGCCGACAGCCCGTCGGCGAGGATGAGCTGGACGTCGACGTCCCGGGCGGCGCTGGCCTGGAGCCGGGCCAGGGAGTCGGGCGCCAGGCGACGTCCGAGATCCGGACGCAGCAGGTACTCGCGGTGGTCGGCCACGCGCGACCGCAGCGGCAAGAAACCGTGGTCGGCGGCCCAGCCGTCGTCGAGCACCGCGGCTACCGCCTCGTGGGCCACCGCCAGCTCGGCCTGGAACTGCAGCACCACGTCGGTGGCGTAGCGGGTGCCGACGTGGCCGATGCCGAGGAGCGCGGTGGTGTGATCGGAGCCAGCGCCGGGCGCGAGCGACGGGCGCCGCGCGACGTAGACCCGAGCCGGCGGCGCCACCACCGGCGGCAACGCGAGGCGCGGCGGCGCCGGATCGGCCGCGCCCAGGCGGTGGCGCAGGTCGGCCACCAGCGCGCGGGTGACGCTGGCGTGGACCGGCCGGCTCACGCCACCACCGTCGCGTCGCCGAAGCGCGGCCCGGGCGCGCCGTTCTTGGTGATGCCTTTGGCCTCGCACCAGGCGTCGAACTCCGGGGTGGGACGCTTGCCGAGCAGCCGCCGCACCGACGGGATGTCGTGGAAGCTGGTCGACTGGTAGTTGAGCATGATGTCGTCGCCGACCGGCAAGCTCATCAGGTAGGTGCAGCCGGCGGCGCCGAGGAGGACCTTGACGCTCTCGAGCTCGTCCTGGCTCATGCGCGCGTGGTAGGTGAAGCACGCGTCGCAGCCCATGGGCAGGCCCAGGAGCTTGCCCATGAAGTGATCCTCGAGGGCGGCCCGGGTGATCTGCGGCCCGTCCTCGAGGTACTCGGGGCCGATGAAGCCGACCACGGTGTTGACCAGGAACGGCCGGTAGCGCCGGGCCAGGCCATAGCAGCGGGCCTCGACGGTGAGCTGGTCGGCGCCGTGGTGCGCCGCGCTCGACAGCGCCGAGCCCTGGCCGGTCTCGAAGTACATGACGTTGGGCCCAGCCGCGGTGCCCTGGGCCTTCATCATCGCCCAGGCCTCGTCGAGGAGCGCCACCGACACGCCGAACGCACGGTTGGCGTCCTCGGTGCCGGCCACCGACTGGAACATCAGGTCCATGGGGCAGCCCAGCGCCAGCGCCTTCATCTGCACCGTCACGTGGGACAGGACGCAATGCTGGGTCGGGATGGCGTGCTTGCGGCACACGCCGTCGAGGGCGGTGAGGATGGCGGCCGTCGACGCCGGCGTGTCGGTGGCCGGGTTGACGCCGATGACCGCGTCGCCGCACCCGTAGGACAGCCCCTCGCGCGCCGACGCCAGGATGCCGTCGATGTCATCCGACGGGTGGTTGGGCTGGACCCGCGACGACAGCCGGCCGGCCAGGCCGAGCGTGGTGTTGGCGCGCACCACGACCTCGCACTTGGCGGCCACCGTCATCAGGTCGAGGTTCGACATCAGCTTGCACACCGCCGCCGCCATCTCCGGCGTGAGGCCGGGCGCGACCGCGTGCAGGGTGGCGCCGGTGGTGGCGCCGTCGAGCAGCCACTCGCGGAACTGACCGACGGAGAGGTGGGCGACGGCCTTGTACGCGGCCGCGTCGAGGTCGTCCTCGACCACGCGGGTGACCTCGTCGTCCTCGTACGGCACCACCGGGTGGGCCCGCAGCTGGGCCAGGGTCAGGTCGGCCAACGCAGCCCGGGCCGCCACGCGCTCGACGGCGGAGCGGGCCGACACCCCGGCCAGATCGTCGCCGCTCTTGGGCGGGTTGGCGCGGCCGAGCAGCTCCTTCACCGACGCGAATCGGTAGGTCACTCCCCGGATGGTGGCGGCCAGCTCCACGCCGACGAGTCTAGCCTACGCCGCGCCGCGCGGGCGGCCGGGGCTTGCGCGGCGCGCGGCGCTCGGCGACGGTCGCGGCCCATGGCGACCGACGCGCGCGCGCAGTTCGCGGCTGACGGGGTGGTAGCCTTGGCCGGGCACGTCGACGCTGGGACCGTCGCGGCCATGCGGGCGGCGGTGTGGGCGGCGCTGGCGGCGCGCGGCGTGGCCGAGGACGATCCGCGCACCTGGGTGGCGGGCGGCGCGCTGCCGCTGGTCGACGTCGCCGGCGCGCTGCGCCCGGGGCCGGCCGCGAGCGCGGCCTTGTGGGCGATCGGCCGCGGCCCGGCGTTCGCGACGGTGCCGGGGCTGTTGCAGAGCGCGGTCGACCAGGTGTTCGGCCCCGGCGTGTGGGCGCCGGTCGACGACGATCCGGGCGGGCTGGTCATGCCCAACTTCCCGGCCGCGGACCGCTGGGCGGTGCCGCACCAGGCGTGGCACGTCGACGAGCCGACGGCGCCGGGGCAGGAGGTCGGCTGGGGCTTGCTGGCCTTCTTGCTCCTCGACGAGGTGGTCGCTGGCGGCGGCGCCACGGTGATGGTCGCCGGCTCGCCGCGGCGCCTGGGCCAGCTGGCCGATGACCGCGCCGCGGTCATCACCACCGAGGTCGCGCTGGCCGCGCTGCGCGACGATCCGGCCTACGCCGCGCTCGTGGGCGACGGCGCCGGGCCGCCGGTGGCAGGCACGCGCGGGGTGCCCCGGCTGGTCGAGCTGACCGGCGCCGCCGGCGACCTGATCTTGATGGACCCGCGCGCCCTGCACTGCGTCTCGGCCAACGCGGCGCGGCGGCCGCGCCTGGCGCTGCGCCTGGTGTGTCGGCGCGCCTAGTCGCGGCGCGAGGCCGTCACCGGCCGGCGGCGCGGACGCGGGCGGCGGCGCGCGCGCGGCCGAACTGCACGAGGTAGGAGCCGACGCCGACGACGGGCCCGAGCGCCAGGACCGCCAGGAACAAGCGGGCGCTCCCGAGCCCGACATCGAACAAGACGTACAGGCCCGCCAGGACCGCCGACGAGCCGTGCCACCAGCCGCGGGTGATGGCCCCTTCCCGGTCGTCGGCGAGCGCGTGGGCACAGTCGACGCACAGGCCCCGGGCCCACACGCCCCCGGTGACGTGTGCGCTGCAGCGGCCGGCCCGGCACACCCCGCAGCGCGTCGTCACCGCGGCACCGCAGGCGCACGCCGCGGGCGCGCCGGCGCGCTCGACGAAAGGCTGGTCGCGAAACGGCCCCGCCACCGCGACCGGGATCGCCGGCGGCGGGCGCGGTGGCGGCGTCAACCGCGCTGCGCAGGCGCGCACCTGGGCCCAGATGACGCCGTGGTAGATCGCCAGGCCGGCGAGCGGCCCGACGACGATCGCCGCGATCGGTGCGGCCAGCGGCCAGGCGAGGAGGACCGCGACGCCGGCCGCGATGCCGCTCAGGAGGCCACCGGTCCAGCCCGCGTTGAGGGCGTCCCCGCGGGCCTGGGCCCTGGCCGTGGCGCAGTGATCGCAGCTGCGCCGGGTCAGGTGTGCTTCGCACCTAGCGCGCCGACACCAGCGGCAGCGGGCCGCCTCCGGCTCGCCGCAGAAACACCGCGGCCGCTTGATCGAAATCTCAGACGCCACGTCGTCCTTCTGGCCCACACGCCCGGGCTCACCATCGACGTTGCCCGCGGACGCCCGCGGCGGCAAGGGAAACCGACCACCTGGGGCACGGCGACGCACCGGTCAGAACCTCCGGGCTGGTGGCGCCTCGGGGAAGGCCACGAACGCCGCCGCGTCGTCGGTGGGCAGGCACCCGAGCAGCCGACCGCCCAGGTAGATGGTGCGGCCCGGCGCGGTGAACGAGCACGCGATTTTTGCCCGCCGTGGGCGTCCGTGAAATAGGTGGGCATGGACGCGCGTTGGGCCCCGATGATGCGCCTGGCCCTCGCCTGCACCCTGGCCGCGATCGGGGCGCTCGCCACCGTGGCGCCGCCGGTGCCGCCGCCGGCGCGCGCGACGCCGCTCACCCACGACGCCTACGTCTGGCAGCGACGTTGGACCGACGCGGTGCGCACGTCGGTCGGCGCGGCGCCGGCCGAGGTGGCGGGGCTGCGGGTGCTACTGCTCGACCAGGCGGCGGATGGCGCGGCGGCGTGGCCCGCGGTGGACGCGGCCAGCCTGCGGGCGGCGGGGCGCCCGGTGACGGCGGTGGTCCGGCTGGATGGCGCGCGCCTGCCCGCGACGGTGCCGCTGGCCGAGGTGCTGGCCCGGGTCGACGCGTGGCGGGCGGCCGGCGCGCCGGTGGTGGGTGTGGAGATCGACCACGACTGCGCGACCGCCGCCCTGCCCGACTACGCGCGGTGGCTGGCGGCGGTCCGCTTGCCGCCGGCGCTGCGGCTGTCGGTGACAGCGTTGCCGGCCTGGGCGGCGAGCCCGGCGTTGCCCCGGGTGGCCGCTGCCGTCGACGAGTTGGTGCTGCAGGTCCACGCGGTGCGGGCGCCGCGGCTGTTCGAGCCAGCCCAGGCTCGGCGCGATCTGGTGCGGTTCGCGGAGGTCGTGCCGGCGACGCAGCTACGGGTGGCGCTGCCGACCTACGACACGGTGATCCGCGGGCGCCTGGTGCGCTCGGATCCAGCCGAGGTCGCCGGGTTCGTGCGCTGGCTGGGGCAGCGCGGGGCGCCCGCGGTGCGCGGCGTCGTCTGGTTCCGGTTGCCGGTCGACGGCGACGCCCGGGCGTGGCCCGCGTCGACCCTGGCGGCGGTCATGGCCGGCCACGCGCCGCGCTCGACCGTGGTGGTGCAGGTCCGCCCGACCGGCCCGGGCCGGGCCGACCTGGTGTTGACCAACCCGGGCCCGGCGCCGGCGCCGTGGCCAGATCTGCGCGTCGACGGCCGGGTCTCCGGCGTCGAGCTCCTGGGCTATCAGCCCCGGCCCGCGCCGGGCCGCACGTTCACCGCGCCCCGCCGTCAGCTCGCGGCCGGCGCCTCCACCGTCATCGGCTGGGCGACCGGCCAGGAAGTCCGCCTCGATGCGATCTGATCGTCTGCTCGCCGCCGCCGCCCTGGCCGCGCTGGCGGTGACCGCCCGTCCCGCCGACGCGTGCGGGCCGTACTTCGCGATGGAGCTGCTGCGCGACCGCAGCGCGACCATCGGCGACCTGCCCGAGGGCATCTTCGATGACGAGGCGGCCCGGCTGGTGCCGCCGATGGAGGTGTTCCGCCCGCGCACGACGCCGGCGCCGCCGCCGGGCGTTGTCGAGGCGGCGCTGTACGCCGCCGGGGCCGAGGCGTTCCACCGCTGGCGCGGCTCCGCCGACCCGGCGCCGACGGCCGCCGCCGAGGCGGTGCGCGGCTTCCGCGCGGTGCTGGCCCTGCCGGGTCCGCTGCGGCGCGGGCTGTCGACGTCGGCCGCCTACAGCCTGGCGCGCATGAACGTCGACGGACGCGCCCTCGCCTGGTGCGCCGAGGTCCGCCGCCTGGCCGAGGCCGGCTACGTCGATCCCGACGGGCTGGTGCTGGCGTGCATGAGGATGGAACAGGCGCGCACCACCGACGATGAGCGCGCGATGACGCTCGCGGCCGAGCGGGCGGCGCTCGACCACCTCGGCGCCGTCGAGGACCTGTACGGGATCGTCACGCAGACGATCGCCGACGCGGACGAGGCGACGCTCGTGGCCACGCCGCTGGGGCAGCGGCTCCTGGCGGCGTACCTGTACGCGCGCTCGGGGGAGCTGGCCGAGGAGACCCGGGACCGGCTGTGGCGCGCGATCGATCGGCTGCCGACGCCGTCCGGGGCGGACCGGTTCGCGGCGGCGGCCTACCTCGGCGGCGAGTTCGACCGCGCCGAGCGGCTGATCGCCGGCGCCGGGGACGCAGCGGAGTCTGACGTGGGCCGCTGGGTCCGCGGCAAGCTGGCGGCGCGGCGCGGCGACCTCGACGACGCCGCCCGGCTGGTGTGCGCGGCGGCCGACGCGATGCCGGCGGCCACGGCCTGCCCGGACTTTCGCTGCGGCGCCTACCTGCCGCGCGACCGGGCTCGAGGCGAGTGTGCAGCGCTGCGCCTGGCGATCGACCAGCCGGTGGCGGCGATGGCGGCGGCCTGGGCGGTGCGCGGTCGCTACGCCGACGCCACCTACATCGCCGAGCGGGTGCTCACCCTCGACGAGCTGGGCCAGTTCGTGGCGTCGGTGGCGGCCGCACGGCCGCCCGCGCCGGCCGCCGGTGCCGACGCCACCGCCGTCGACGAGACCGATGCCATCGACGAGACCTACGCCGACAGCTGGGTGGACGTCACCCCCGACACGCTGCAGGCGCTGTACGGACGTCGCTTGATGCGCGCCGGCCGCTACGCCGACGCGCTGCCGTGGCTGCCCGAGGAGGACCGCGCGGCGGCCGAGGCCTACGCCGAAGCGATCACGCGGCGCGACCGCGCCACCCGCGACGTCGACCGCGCCGCGGCGCTGTACGACGCCTCGCGCATCGCCCGCGCCGACGGCATGGAGCTCCTGGGGACCGAGCACAGCCCGGACTGGGCGCTGTACGGCGGATCGTTCGACGTCGACGGATACCGGGCGCCCTACATCCCCGAACCGCCGAGCCCGGTCGATCCAGCCGACTATCCCGACCCGGCCGACCTCGCCGCTGCGCAGGCCGCGTTCGTCGAGCGGCAGGCCGAGGTCGTCCAGGCCCAGGCCGAGGCCGCCACCTGGCAGGCCAACAACGACCGCTACATCACCGCCGCGGAGCGGGCCCGGGTCGCGGCCAGCGCGCCGGCGAGCCCCGAGCGATTCCACTATCGCTTCCTGGCCGCCGACCAGGCCGAGGCCGCCGCCGACCTGTTGCCCCACGGCACCCAGGCCTTCGCCGCGACCTTGTGCTGGAGCGCGCGCTACATCGCGATGCGGGACACCGACCGCCTCGAGCGACTGTGGGAGCGCTACGTCGCCCAGGGGCCGCGGGTCGACATCGCGCTGTCGGGCGGCGACCTCGACTTCGGCGAGGACTGCCCGGCGCCGTTGTTCGCGGCGGTCGCGCCCGAGCCGGCGCCGCCACCGGTGGGCCAGCTGCTGGGGGCCGGCCTGGCGATGCTCGGCCTGGGCATGGGCCTCGCGTGGTGGCTGCGTCGCCGCCGCCCGGCGATGCGGCCGTAGGCACGGCGAGGGCGCCCACGGACGGGGCGGCCTGTCCGGGTCCGGGCGGGAGTGGCCGGCGCCGCGGACACGTCGTCCGGGTTCCGGACGGAAGCCACGGGCTGACGCGGGGTTGGCGATGGCACGCGGCGTGAAGTGGTGGCGCCGCGGAGGTAGATGGAATGTCGTCCCAGGAAAAGAAACAGAAGGCGATCGCCGAGGCGATCAAGGTCATCCACAAGCAGTTCGGCGCCGGCTCGCTGATGAGGCTCGACGGCAGCGAGACGACCGAGGTCGAGGTCATCCCCACCGGCTCGATCGCGCTCGACGTCGCGCTCGGCTGTGGCGGCCTGCCGCGCGGCCGCATCGTCGAGATCTACGGCCCCGAGTCGTCGGGCAAGACCACGCTGACGCTGCACGCCATCGCCGAGGCGCAGCGCGCCGGCGGGGTGTGCGCGTTCGTCGACGCCGAGCACGCGCTCGACGTCGAGTACGCGCGGCGCCTGGGGGTCCACCTCGACGACCTGCTGGTGTCGCAGCCCGACCACGGCGAGCAGGCGCTGGAGATCGTCGACACCCTGGTGCGCACCGGGGCCATCGACCTGATCGTGGTCGACTCGGTGGCGGCCCTGACGCCGCGGGCCGAGCTCGAGGGCGACATGGGCGACTCGCACATGGGGCTCCAGGCCCGGCTCATGAGCCAGGCCCTGCGCAAGCTGACCGCGGTCATCAGCCGCACCAAGACGGTGGTCATCTTCATCAACCAGCTGCGCCAGAAGATCGGCGTGGTGTACGGCAACCCCGAGACCACCACCGGCGGCAACGCGCTCAAGTTCTACTGCTCGGTGCGGCTCGACATCCGGAAGAAGAAGGTGGTCAAGCGCGGCGAGGAGTCGATCGGCAGCGAGGTGAAGGTCAAGGTGGTGAAGAACAAGCTGGCCCCGCCGTTCCGCGAGGCCGACTTCGAGATCCTCTACGGGGTCGGCGTCAACAAGCTGGGCGAGCTGGTCGACACCGGCGAGAAGCTCGGCCTGGTCGAGCGCTCCGGCACCTGGTACTCGTACGACGGCCAGAAGCTGGGCCAGGGCAAGGACAAGGCCCAGGCCCACCTCGACGAGCACCCGGCCCTGGCCGCGGCCCTGCGCACCGCGCTGGTCAAGCAGGCCAAGCTCGCGGTCAGCTCGCCCGGCGGCGCCCACGCCGCCGCGGCCGGAGGCGCCCATGCTGTCGCGTGACGCCGCCGGTGCCTGGACCCGCCGACCGCCGCGCCGGCGCCCGGCCCACGCCCGCGCGGTCGCCCGACCGGTGGCGGTCTTGGCCGCCGAGCCGCGCACGGCGCTCGACGTCGACGACTTCCAGGCGCTGCGCCGCGAGGGGCTGTTCGGCGACGACGGCCGCAACCCGCCGCCCAGCTGGTGGTCGCGGTAGCCGGCCGGGGCGAGGATCGCCGTGGCCGTGCCAGGCGTGCCGCGATACCCTGCGGACATGAGCGACGCACCTCGCCGCGCGACCTACGCCGACGTCGTGTCGGCGCCGGCGGACCGGGTGGCGGAGCTCATCGACGGGGTGCTGCACCTGAGCCCGCGCCCGGCCGCGCCGCACGCGCACGCGGCGTCGCTGGTTGGCGCGGACCTGATCGCGCCGTTTCACCGCGGCCGGGGTGGGCCCGGCGGTTGGATCCTGCTGTTCGAGCCGGAGCTGCACCTGGGCGGCGACGTGCTGGTGCCCGACGTCGCCGGGTGGCGACGCGAGCGGCTGACCACGCTGCCTCGGGAAGGCGGCATCACCACCGCGCCGGACTGGGTGTGTGAGGTGCTGTCGCCGTCGACGCGCCGGCTGGATCGCGGCGCCAAGCTGGCCCGCTACGCCCAGGCCGGCGTCGACCACGCCTGGCTGGTCGACCCGCTGGCCCGGACCGTCGAGGTCCTCCGGCGCACGCCCGAGGCGCTGTGGCTCATCGTCGGGGTGTGGAGCGACGGCGCCGTGGTCGCCCTCGAGCCGTTCGCCGCAGTCGAGCTGGACCTGGCCGCGTGGTGGGCCGAGGTCACGCCGCCCGACGACGCGGACGTCGGCGCCGCCGGCCGGTGAGCGCGACGGTGACGCAGGGCCGCGGGCGGTCAGGTGGCTGGGCGCGCCCGCCGGCGACGCCGCCACCCGAGTAGCACGGCGACCACGCCGGCCGCCGCGGCGGCGCTCGGCCCGCCGCCGTGCGTCGCGCAGCCACCGCAGCTGCCGGGGGTCCCGTCCACCGCCATGGCCGCGTCGAGACCGCCAGCGTCCACGTCGGTGGCGTCGGGCGCGCCGGCGTCGACCAGCGGCGGGCACGCCGAGCCGAGGTCGTCGAGCTGGCCGCGCAGCTCGCCGTCGGGGAACGCGACGGTGTGCACGTCGACGTAGAGCTGCCCGGCGCGCAGCTGATCGAGGGTCTCGGCGGTGGGCGTGAAGCGATCGCTCGTCGGGTTGTCGACCGGCAGGGAACGCACGATCGGGCCGTCCGCGCCGCGGACCGCAGGGCCGTGGAGGTGGATCGCGGTGACCGCCGTGGCCCCGTCGACCGTCGACACCGAGACCAGCACGTCCTGGGTCGAGAAGGTCAGCTCGACCGAGGCCCGGCCAGTGGCCGGGGTGGCGACCACCGGCGTGCGCTGGCAGCCCTCGAGCTGCGCGGTCCACAACGCCCCGGTGGGCCCATCCGGAGCCGACTCGGCGCGCGCTGGCGCTGCGCTCCAGGCCGCCCCGATCAAGATCCCGATGACGCTGATGCCGACCGCATGGAGTTGCCTCATGACTCGATGCTCGATGGTGTGCCCGGCGCCGGGCAACTGCCAACGACGCGGCGCGCGACATCGATCACGCTCGGCCGGCTGGGACCGGCGGCGCCACGTCGTCGCTGGTGGCGCTGGCACGCCGTGGTACCCTGCCCACATGGCCGCGACGCTTCCCCGGTATTGCATGGTCGTCGCGCTGGATCTGTCCGAGTACGCCGAGGTGGTGCTCGAGCACGCGCTCGACCTGGCGGCGCGCCACGACGCCTGCACGCTGCACCTGCTGGTGGTCCACACCGACGCCGGTGAGGTCGATGACAACAAGCAGCGCCTGGTCGCGCTCACCCGCGACAAGCTGTCGGCGTTCGAAGCCCCCAGGCACGACTGGCGGGTCCACCTCCACGCGCGCAGCGGCGACAGCGCCGACCAGATCGCCGCGCTGGCGGGCGAGGCCCGCGCCGACGTGATCGTGCTGGGCCGGTTCGGTCGTCACCAGGCCAAGCGGCGGCTGGGCGGCGTGGCCGAGCGTGTCCTGGCCCAGGCGCCGTGCTCGACGCTGGTGGTGCAGCTGACCGACCACGCGGTCGAGACCCAGGCCCAGTGTCCCGACTGCGTCACCGTCCGCAGCGCGTCGGAGGGCGAGCGCTGGTTCTGCGACGCCCACCTGGCGCCGGACCGCGCGGTGTCGGTGCGCATGCCGATGGCGCTGGACCTGACCGGCGGCATGTGGTGAGCGCCGCTCCCGCCGCGTGATCGCCGGGCCCGCCCGCCGGCCCGCGGCGCGACGACGCCCATCAGCTCGGGTCGGGCTTGGGCGTCTTCGGGCCCGACGGCGGCAGCGTCGGCGCGGCGACCAGCGCGGCCGGCGGCGCCCCGGTGAGCGCGTCAAAGAACGCGACGATGGCCTGGGTCTCCTCGTCGGTGAGGGTCTTCGCGAGCTGGATGCGGCCCATCTCCTTGATGGCGGTCGGCAGGTCGGCGATGGCGCCGTCGTGGAAGTACGGCGCGGTCTTGGCGATGTTGCGCAGGGTGGGCACCTTGAACAGGAACCGGTCGGACTCGACACCGGTGACGGCGAACCGGCCGAGGTCGGCGGCGTTGGCGTAGGGCGCGACCAGGCCGGTCTTCATGTACGTGGTGCCACCGAGCAGCGGCCCGGAGTGGCAGGCGGTGCAGCCGCTGGCCATGAACACCGCCAGGCCGTGCTGGGCCTGGGCCGACAGCGCGCTGTCGTCGCCGGCCAGGTAGCGGTCGAACGGCGCCGGCGTCACGAGCTGGCGCTCGAATGCCCCGATCGCAGCGGCGATGGTGTCGAAGGTGATCGGCTCGGCCGGCCCGGGGAACGCGTCGGCGAAGGCCTTCACGTAGCCAGGGATCGACCGCACCACCGCGACCACGTGGGCCTCGTCGGGCATGGCCATCTCGACCGGGTTCAGCATCGGCCCCTTGGCCTGTTCCTCGACGGTGGCGGCTCGGCCATCCCAGAACTGCACGAACTGGCCGGCGGCGTTCATCACCGTCGGGGAGTTGCGGGCGCCGAGCTGACCGCGGTGACCCTTGGACGTGGCCAGGTTGTCCACGCCGAAGGTGGCGAGGCCGTGGCAGGTGTTGCACGAGACCTCCTGACTCTTCGAGAGCCGGGGGTCGGCGTAGAGCTGACGCCCGAGCTCGATCAGCGCCGGCGAGGCCGGCCCGGCGGCCAGGTCGAAGCTGGCCGGCAGCGGCTTGAATAGCGCGCCGACCTGCGTCCGGTCGGGCATCGCCAGCGGCGGTGGCGCGGCGACGGGTGGTGGCGCAGCACCGCTAGGTGGCGCGGGGGGCTGGTCAGAGGATGACTTGCCGCAGGAGGCGACCAGGGCCATCCCCGCGACCACGGCGAAGCGAGCGACGATCGACGACATGCCGACAGTCTCGGGCGCGCGCGCGCGCTCACAAGTTGACACGACGTCGCGCGCCGGACTGCCGCAGGCATCGTCGACGATCGTGCGGATCTCCCCGATCGACTACGCCGCGCCGCCGGCGATCGCGCAACGCGTGCGCGCGTCTCGACGGTGCGACGCGAACGTTGCGCGCCGACCTCACCGCGGCGGCGCGCGCCCGCCCGTCACGCCGCCGCGACCAGCCCCGGCGCCAGCTCCAGCCGGTAGAAGTCAGCCAGGACCTGGTACAGGTCCGGGTGCTCCCACGCCAGCTCCGCCGGCCGCGTGAAGTAGGTCTCGGTGGCGACGGCGAAGAACTCGGCCTCGTTGGTCGCGCCGTAGGGATCCATCGCGGTGGCCCAGCCGGCGTCGACCCGCGCGCGGTGCAGCGCGTAGACCCGGGCGCACACCTCGGCCCACCGGGTGCGGTCGGCTCGGCGCGCGAGCGGCGGGGTGCCGTCGATGTGGCCGGTGGCCATGTCCAGCTTGTGCGCGAACTCGTGCAGCACGACGTTGCCCGGGCGCTCGCCGCGGCCGCCGGCCTGGACCGCGTCCCACGCCAGCACCACCGGCCCGCGCAGCATCGCCTCGCCGAGGATGGCCGTGCCGTGCCCGACCGGCGCGGTCGGCTGCTCGAACAGCCCCAGCGGGCGCGGCGGGCGCACCAGCGTCGACGGGTAGACCAGGATCGACTCGACGTCGGTGTACAGATCGTCGGCGCGGCCCAGGGTCAGCAGGCAGGCCTGGGCGGCGATGGTGACCTGCACCTCCTCGGTCAGCTCGAGGCCGCCGCAGCCCTCCCACGACGTCGCGCCGATGAAGGCCGACACCCGCGCCGACAGCGCGCGGCGCTGATCGGGCGTCAGGCCCCGGGCCAGGGCGACGTTGGCGTCGATGATGCGATCCCAGCTGGCCGGGACCGGCTGGGCCATGAGCCGTGCGCGACGGCGGGCGCGGAGCCAGGCGAACATGGCTCCAACCTAAGCCCCCGCGCCACGCTGGCGACTGGGCCGATCGGGGAGGTCCCGCCGACCGCCCCACCGGCGGCGCGCCCTACTTGGCGACCGGCACCACGGCGTAGACCGCGCCGCTGGCGCCGCAGTTGTGGCCGCCCGGGGCGAAGCCGATCGCGATGACGGCCTTGCCGGCCGCCTCCGATGCGTAGACCGCGCTCAGGTACGGCTGCTCGGGGCCGCAGCCGTCGGGATTGTCGCTCCCAGCCTTGGCGGGCACCTTGTACACCTTGGTGAGGGCGTGCGTGCCGACCACCTTGGTGCCGCGGCGGAGCGTCAGCTTCTGCTTGAGCGCGTCGAGCTGGTAGGTGACCCCCGCCAGCTCGACCGACTGCGGCGCGTCGTCGTCGGGCGCAGCCAGTGTCGGCGAGGCCGCCAGCGGCTCCCAGTCCCCGGTGGCGAGCAGGTCGTTGACCTCTTTCACCTTGGCGCGGGTCTGGTCCTCGAGGCTGGTCCAGGCCGCCGACGGCGCGGCGGCGTCGGCCGGCTCGGCCGCGGCGGTGGCCTCGGGATCGGCGAGCGGGAACTGCTTCACCAGCGCGCCAGCGCCGTCGAGGACCTGGACGGTGAGATCGAGGTAGCCGCGGCCACTGTCTTCGGCGAGCGACGCGACCACGACCTGGCTGCCGTCGCGCTTGATCGCCGGCAGCCCAGCCAGCGTCGCCGTCGGCAGGGTCAGGTCGGTCACCTGCACGCCGATCGCGCCGGCCGCCAGCGGCGGCGTCACCGGCGGGGCCTCGGCGGGCGCGTCCACCGGCGGCGGCGGCGGCGCGGCGTCGACCACCACCGGCGGCGGCGTCACCGGGGGCGGTGGCGCATCGGCCGCCTTCTTCTTGCAGGCCATGGCGGAGCACGACAGGGCGACGAGCACGGGCAACCAGCGGGTTCGCATGGCGGGTTGATATCGTGGGCCCATTTCGCTGTCCATCGTCGACCGTCCCCGCCCGCGACAAGGGCCCGCCCCCGCACGCCACGTGTCACGGACGACGACAGCCGCCGGCCAGGCGAGTAGCCAGGGGGCTGCCAGACCCACCGCGGCCGGACGTCGGCACGGTCCAAGTAGCCAGATCCACGGGCTGCCGCCGGGACGCTCGGTGACACGCGCGTCGCGGCGGACGGCCCGCGGGTTGCTCTGGGCATGCTCCGATGCGCCAGCTCCGCCGCCCTGCTCGCTTCCTGTCGCTCGCGATCCTCGCCGCCGTCGCCACCGCCGCCTGCGTCGACCAAGACGTCAAGGGCGACGAGTCGGCGCTCCTCGACGACGCCAAGGCCGACTCGTTCCGCCGACCGACCGACCACGGGCCCATCGAGTTCGGGGTCCCGGTGGTCGCCGGCATCACCGCCACCGAGAGCCACCACACGTGGACGTTCGAGCTGGCCGGGGACGCGGTAGTGGACATGACCACCACCTACGCGGTGCGGGGCCAGCGCAAGACCGACACGGTGCTCTACCTGTACAAGGAGGGGCCGACCGGCTGGGGCTCGTACATCGCCCGCAACGACGACTACGGCGGCACCGTCTACTCGCAGATCATCCGCCCGCTGGGCGCCGGGCGCTACCGCGTGCTGGTGAAGGGCTACTCGGTGTCCGCGGTCGGCAAGTTCCAGCTCACGGTCGGCTGCACCGGCGCCGGCTGCGCGCCGTCGGTGTACGCGACGTGCGTGTTCGGCGCCACCTACGGCGACCTGGCGGGCAGCCCCGCCCTCACTATCATCAACCAGAACGTGATCACCGCCGCCAGCCTCGGCACCCTCAACCCCGAGGATCAGAACCGGCTTTTGCTGGCGGTGCGGGAGTCGGCGCACACCGACGTCATGACGCCGCTCGAGGCCATCGGCCGGGTCGACCAGGGCATGGTCAACGTCACCTGGCTGGCCGAGCCGGCCGCCCGGCGCACGTTCATCGCGTTCGAGTACGGCGCCGGCGACAACAGCTACGGCGCGATCTTCGACCGGACCACGGGCGAGATGGCCGCGGCGATCCATGACGGCGACCTCTACGGGTGTGCGACGGTGGCAGAGACCTGCCTGTTGCCAGAGGACTACACCGCGCTGCGCAACGACCCGGCGTTCCAGCCGGCCGGGGCCCAGGTGGTCACCGCGGCGGCCCAGCTCGACGCCGCCACCCAGGCCCAGGCGCTGGCGACGCTGCGCCAGGTCTACGGCGGAGACCTGGCCTCGATCGAGGCCGGCCTGGCCCTGGCCGACCGCCACCAGCTCAACGTCAACCGCTACCTGTTCGTCGGCACCAGCCCCGCGACGGCGCTGACCGTGGTCGAGTTCGGCGCCGGCGACACCTCGGTCGGCACGATCTACCGTGGCGCCAGCCTCGACGTGGCCGGCGTGATCGAGGACCTGTTCATCGGCAGCTGTTCGCTGTTCGCGGGTCACTGACGACGTTCGCTTCCGAGGAAGCCGCCGTGACCAAGCCCGCCGCGACCAAGCCCGCCGCGACCAAGCCCGCCGCGACCAAGCCCGCCGCGACCACGCCCACCGCGCGTCGCGGCGCCGCGACGCCGTCCGCCGATGTGGGGACCTTCGTTCGCGGGCTCGATCACCCGCTGCGGCGTGAGATCGAACGGGTCCGCGCCGTGATCCTCGGGGTCGACCCGGCCATCACCGAGGCCATCAAGTGGAACGCGCCCAGCTTTCGCACCACCGACTTCTTCGCGACGGTCCACCTGCGCTCGCGAGCGACGTTGCAGTTGGTGTTCCACACCGGCGCCAAGGCCAAGGCCACCGCGACCACCGGCGTGGACGTGCCCGATCCGGCCGGCCTGCTGCGGTGGCTGGCGCCCGACCGCTGCCTGGTCACCCTCGGGGCGGGCGCGACGTTCGACGCCAACTGCGACGCGCTCGCGCACCTGGTGGCGGCCTGGATCACGTGGGTGTGACCGGACAGCGCGCTGGCGTCACGACGCCGCCGCGGTGACCCGCTCGCGCAGCGCCCGCTTGGCGCGGTGGGTGCGCAGCTTGACCGCCGACACCGAGATGCCCAGCGAGCGCGCGGCCTCGCGCTCGGAGCAGTCATCGAAGAAGCGCAGCCCCAAGATCTCCTGGTAGGTCGGGGCCAGCGTGGCGATGTGACCGGCCAGGTCGCGGGCGGCCCGCGCCCGGGCCAGCGCGTCGTCGGGCCCGGCCGCGGCGCCGGTGGACACCTCGGGGACCACCTCGTCGGTGAGCCGCGCGGTGCGCGACCGCTCGCGCCGCAGGTAGGTCAGCGCGGCGGTGGTGGCGATGCGGTACAGCCACGTGCGGTAGTGGGAGTCGCCGCGGAAGCTGTCGCGGTAGCGGAACGCCAGGAGCATGGCCTCCTGGGTCACGTCGTGGGCGTCGTCCTCGTTGCGCACCATGCGGCGCACGACGGCATAGACGAAGCGGCGGTCGTCGTGGAGGCGTGCGTCGGTGCTGGCGGAGGCGAGCTCGGCGGTGGCTTGCATGCTGACCATTCGCAGCGAGGCCGCCGATCGGATGACCGATTTTTCAAAAAAACGTCCGCCACCTGGTAGCCGTGAACGTTTTGGATTGCAACATACTGAAACTAGATACGAATCTGGCTCTCGAGGACGATCTCGCCCGAGGCCAGCGCCAGCTGGAACGTCTCCGGCACCCCGTCGTCGAGCGTGAAGGTCGGCACCACGGCGATGGCCCGGCCCTGGTCCGGGTGCAGCGTGCCAGCCGCGATGCGCTTGCCGCCGCGCACCAGCCACACCTGGTAGCCGTCGGTCGGGGCGTCGGCCGGGATGCCCGCCGCCACCACGTAGGCGCGCTTGACGCCGCGGTGGTAGATCGCGTTGGCGGCCATCGGCGTGGTCACCGGGCCGGGCCGGTCGAGCGGGATGAGCTGGGTGCCGGGCAGCTCGAGCAGCGCGACCGCCTCGGTCGCGAGCGCGTCCTTGGCCTGGAGCCGGGTCAGCTCCTGGGTGCAGCCGTCGAGGGCCGTGCGGGTCGAGGCGACCGCGGCGAGCGTCGGTTGGGCGGCGTCGAGCTGGGCCTGCTGCGCGCGGACCTGCGCGGCCAGCTGGGCCTCGCGATCGACGTGGCGCCCGCGATCGCGGACCAGGAGCACGATGACGATGGCGGCCACGGCGGCAGTGACCAGCCACGCCCGGGTCGCGGCGACCTTGCGGGAAGGGGCCGGCCGGCGTGCGCCGGCGCGCAGCTGGTCGACGCCGTCGGCCAAGCGGGCCCAGCCGTCGGCTGGCGGCGGCGACGGCGGCACCGAGGCCGCCAACAGCGCCGCCGCGTCGAATGCGCGGGCGCACGCGGCGACGCACGCTGGCGACGGCGTGCCGGCCAGGTACCGCTCCATCTGGGCGCGCTCGATGTCGGACAGGCCGCCCAGGGCCCAGACCTCGACGCGCTCGAGGAACTCGGCCTCGGTCACGCGCCCGCCTCCGGCGCCAGCTCGTCGAGGAGCCCGCTCAGGCGCCCCATCGCGGCGCGCACCCGGCTCTTGAAGGTGCCGAGCGCCGCGCCGGTGTGCTCGGCGGCCTCGCGCTGGGACATCCCGTGAAAGTACATCAGCTCGATCGCCTCGCGCTGGTCACGCGGCAGGCTGGCCAGGGCGGCCACGATGCGCTCCCGGGCCTGGCGCTCTTCGGCGGACTCGTGGGGGGTGGCATCAGCGGACGGCTCCCGGGCCACCGCGGCGCCGGCGTCGCCCGGGCCAGGGCGGGTGCCGCGGCGGCGCAGGCGGTCGACCGCGCGGCGGTGACCGATGGTGGTGACCCACGATACGAGCGAGCCGCGATCTGGATCGAAGGTGGCGGCCCGATTCCACACGTCGAGGAAGGTCTCCTGGACCACGTCGTCGGCGTCGCCGGCGGCGCCCAGCACGCGCAGCGCCACCGCCCGCACGCGCGGCGCGAGGCGATCGTAGAGCTGCCGCAGCGCGGCCTGATCCCCGCCGGCGATGCGCTGCGCCAAGGTCGAGTCGACCTCGAACAGGCTCGCGATCCAGGCCAGGACGAACGACACGGTGCGTGGGTAGCCTGGACCGGAGCGCGGCGCAACTCCCGGCCGCACCGGCATGGCGAGGCGGGGGTCGGGCGGCAGGAGCAACGTGGACATCAAGCGTTCCGGTCACAGCTTCGACGCGACGCGCGCCGGGCAGGTTTCACGCGGCGGCGCGTCGTCGATGACGCCGGCCTCGCTGGCGTCGATCGACCGCGATCGCGAAACCGATCACGCGGGGGTGCCGTCCCACCGAGACCTCAGGCATCGCCTCGATGCCGCCTAGCTTTCACCCCAGGAGATCCCGATGAAGACCACGACCCTGCTCGCGCTCGGCGCCCTCACCTGCTCGCTCGCCGCCTGCGGCGACGACGGCACCACCGCCGGCGTCGACGCCCCGGCCGGCCCGGCCTCGATCGTCGCCACCGCCCAGGCCACGCCGTCGCTGTCGACGCTGGTGGCCGCGGTGCAGTTCGCCAGCGACAACAACGACCTGGTCGACCTGCTGTCGAACCCCGGCACCCTGACCGTGTTCGCCCCGACCAACGCCGCGTTCGACGCGCTGGCGGTCGAGCTGACCGGCTCGGCCGGGGCCACCGGCGCCGACCTGCTCACCGCCGCCAACAAGCCGCTGTTGCGCTCGGTGCTGCAGTACCACGTGCTCACCAGCGAGGTCGGCTCGTCGGCCATCCCGTTCGGGCTGCCGATCACCAGCGCCGAGGGCAGCATCTTCAAGATCGACGCCGGCACGCCGCCGGTGATCACCGACGGGCGCAACCGCACCGCGTCCATCACCGCGGTCGACATCGAGGCCTCCAACGGCGTCGTCCACCTGATCGACAAGGTGATCCTGCCCGCCGACAAGAACGTGGTCGAGACCGCGCAGGCGGCGGCCGCCGGCTCGCCGGCTGAGTTCACCATCCTGGTCGAGGCGGTGGTGGCGGCCGACCTGGCCACGACGCTGAGCGGCGCCGGGCCGTTCACCGTGTTCGCGCCGACCGACGCCGCGTTCGCCGCGCTGCTGACCGAGCTGGGCGTGACCAAGGCGCAGCTCCTGGCCAACACCGCGCTCCTCACCCAGGTGCTGACCTACCACGTCGTACCGGGGCTGGTCCTCAAGGCCGCCGTGCCGGTCGGCGCGGACATCGCCACCGTCGAGACTGGCACCTTCACTGTCGGCAGCGACCTGCGGATCACCGACGAGCGTGGCCGCACCGCGCAGATCGTCGGCACCGACACGCTGGCCAAAAACGGCGTCATCCACGTCATCGACAAGGTCATCCTGCCGGCCGCCCCGTGACCGGACCCGCCGGCCGCACCGCTACGGCGCGCAGCTGAGCGGTGCGCACCGGAGCTCGACCGCGTCGAGCCCGGCGCCAGTTTTGGCGTCGAGCCCGACGATGGCGCCGACCGGGCAGCTGGCGGCGTCGAGGTTGATCGACAAGTTGCCGGAGCCGGTGACGGCGAAGTTGGTCATCGGGCCGGAGAAGCTGGCGTCGGCGGCCACCTTGCGGCATTCGATGGCGACGTTGGCGAACAGGCCCGAGGCGCTACCGAGGTAGGCCGACACACCGGTCATCACCCAGCCAGCCTGGCAGGTGCGGACGGCGGTGGCGGTGGCCGGGGTCCACCCGAAGCCGCCGCTGCCGGAGGCGGTGGCGACCACCTGGTTGCTCGAGGTGCCGGAGCCGCCGGTGACGGTGACATCCGCGCACGCCAGCGTGACGCCGTAGGCCGAGCGATCGCCGTTGGTCGTGGCCTGATCGCTGTACGTGATGCCGAGGCCGACCGCGACCTTGCCCGGCGGGCATGGGAGGGCGGTGGTGGTGCCACCGCCTGGGCCTCCGACGCGATCGCCCAGGCTGGCTGGGCCGGGGAGCAAGGGGCACGTGCCGGGGGCGGCGTCGATCGGTGGGGCGGCGTCTGGCGGGGCGTCGACCGGCGAGGCGGCGTCGGAGGGCACGGCGGCGTCGATCGGCGGGCCGGCGTCGACCGGCGGGGCGGCGTCTGGCGTGGCGTCAGGGCCGGCGTCGCTGGCGGCGGCGTCATCGGCCGCGTCGACCGCGCCGCCATCGTCGGCGGCGAACGGGCGCAGGCCGTCCCAGCACGCCGCGAGCGGGAGGAGGCAGAGGGCGAACGACGTTGGTCGCATGGCGAGTGGCCGAGGGTACCCCACGATCGGCCCAGGTCGACCGCCGAAGCCCGGCGTCCCCCTCCTAGCCAGCGGCGTCGGCGTCGGCGTACGGTCGGCCATGGCCAAGCTCGTGGGGCACCGCGCCCTGATCACCGGCGCCTCCAGCGGCATCGGCGCGGCCCTGGCTCGGTCCCTCGCGCGCCGGGGCGCCGACGTGGTCCTGACCGCGCGCCGCGCCGGGCCGTTGACCGCGCTGGCCGAGGAGCTGCGCGGCGCTCACCGGGTCGCGACGGACGTGATCGCCCTCGATCTGGCCGCCGCCGATGGCGCCGACGAGCTGTGGCGCCGCGCCCGGGCGGCCGGTCCGATCACCGTCCTCGCCAACAACGCCGGGTTCGGACAGTACCGCCGCTTCGACGCCATCGAGCCCGCGCGCGACGCCGAGCTGGTCGCGCTCAACGTGGCCGCGCCGGTCGCGCTGTGCCACGCGCTGGTCGCCGACCCCGGCGCCGGCGGACGCCGCTACATCCTGAACGTGGCCTCGGTGGTGGCCTGGCAGGCCATCCCGCACTTCGCCACCTACGCGGCGTCCAAGGCGTTCGTGCGCGGCTTCTCCGAGGCGCTCTACTACGAGCTGGCCGACCGGGACATCGGCGTGACCTGCCTGTGCCCAGGCGGCACCCGCACCGAGTTCCACGCCCAGGCCGGGGCGGGCGACTACGGCCGACTGGCACGGGCCGCGATGCTCGACGCCGGGCCGGTGGCCGAGGTCGGGGTGCGCGCGATGCTGGCCGGCAAGAAGACGGTGATCCCGGGCCGGCTGAACAAGCTGTCGTGCTTCGTGGTCGGCCTGCTGCCCCGGGGCCTGGCGTCGCGCAGCGCGGCGCGGGTCATGGGCCCGCCGCGGGACGCGCCGCTGCCGCCGCGGCGCCCGCCGGCTGTGTAAGGCGTCGACGCCGGCGTCGTTGTCTCGGTGATGCGACCGCTCGCCCGCCGCGCCGCCCGCTCCCTCACCCTGGTCGCCGTGGCGGCTTGCACGCCGTCGGCGACCGCGGTCCGCCAGCACAACGAGGCCGCGTATCGCCGCGCCGTCGACCGGGCGGCCGCCGTCGGCGGTGACGCGCTGGTGCCCGAGCAGGTCGTCGTCGGCGCCGATCCGCGCTACGGCGGCGACCCGGACGACGGGTCGGCCGGGGCCACGCGCCTGCCCGACGCGGTCGCCGGCGGTGGGCCGGACGACGTGCTGTATCGCCTGCCGACCGGGCAGCTGGCGTTCGCAGGGCCGACCTGCGCCATGCAAGGCGACTGCGCGTGCGCCATCCCCATCACCTACGCCTACCGAGTGGCCGCCGACGGACAGGTGACGGTGGTCCGGCTGCGTCCGCGGGTCAAGGTGTACCGGATCGAGGTCGACGCCTGCGGCTATGGCTGCGGCCAGCCGCCTCCGCCCCAGCCGCTGGTAGCGGCGGCGTTGCCGGCCACCACCGCCACGCAGGTCCGGCTCGTCGAGGAGACCTACCGGCTCGAGGTGCGCCGGGAGACCTGCGCCAACCCGATCCCGGCGCCGTGATCGCGCCCGCTCACTCGCCGTCGTCGGTGTCGTCGAGGGAGCCCAGCCGGAAGCCGACCCCGCGCACGGTCTTGATCAGCCCGGGCCGGCCGAGCTTGCGGCGCAGTCGCAGCACCACGTTGTCGACCGCGCGCTCGCTGACCTCGAGGCTGTCGCCGCCCCACGCCTGATCGAGCAGCGCGGCGCGCGACAGCACCGCGCCGCGCGCACGCAGGAGCGCCACGACCGTGGCGAACTCGGTCACCGTCAACGCCACCGCGCGGCCCTCGACCCACAGCTCGCAGCTGTCGGGGTCGAGCACCAGGTCGCGGTACCGCACCCGCCGGGCCGCCGCGAAGGTGGCCGGGCCCGGCGCGCGGACCACCCGCCGTTGCACCGCCCGAATGCGCGCGGTCAGCTCGCGCGGCGAGCAGGTGTCGGCCACCGCGTCGTCGAAGCCGGCGCTGAGGGCGGCCTCGATGGCGTCGGCGTCGTCGTTGGCGGTGACCGCGATGAGTCCCGGCGCGGGCTGGCCGCGTCGGGCCCACGCCACCACGGCGTCGACGTCGAGCGCGCCGCGCCGGCCGGCCGCCCACACCAGCACCACGGCCACACCGCCGGGCGCGCTGGCCACCGCCTGATCGAGGCCGACCACCGTGGCGTCGATAGCCTCGCGGGCGAGGGTCGACACCACGGCGCCGCCGGGTGGCGTCGCCGTCGGCGCCACCGCGACGACCAGCGCGATGCGCGCCAGCCCCGGCGCCGCCGCGTCGGCCGGGCCGCTCAGTTGGCCGGGAACGCCGTCCACCCGGAGGTCCAGTTCTCGGTGCCGACGGCGCCCACGAAGGTCGCGGTGGCGTCGAAGAACCCGTCGCTCGGCGGCGTCGCCGCGCTGGCCGCGGTCAGGGCCGGCGACCCGGCGGCCGGCTGGAACACCGGCGCGGTCTGGTTGGTGGCGGTGCCCAGCATCGGGTCGACCTCGCGGTTGGTCGGCTCGTTGGTGACGAAGAACATCCGCTCGACGAACCCACCGTCGTTGTCGGTGGCGTCGTCCCAGGTGGCCTGGCCGCCGTTGCTGAAGAAGATGCTGTGCTTCACGGACAGCGCGCCCGAGTTGGCCTGGGTCACGGTCGAGGCGCCGTCGACGTCGATCGGGAAGTCCGCCTCCATCATGACGATGGCGTTCGCGATGTGGCCGGCGGTGCCGCGGCGCAGGTGCATGCCCTTCTGGGTCTGCAGCGCGCCGCCCGGGGCCGCGCCCGAGCCGACGATGCTGAGGTTGTAGATGGTCGGGGCCGAGCGCGGCAGCGCGTCGTTGGCGTTGCCGTTGTTGTCGGCCTCGATGCCCTGGTTCGAGCCGAGCGACTTCTGGATCACGACGAACTGCGCCTTGCCGGCCCAGCCGTAGTCCCAGTCGAGGCCGTCGTCGAGCGACTGGGTGATGACGAGGTGCTTGAGGTTGACGTCGCCGCCGAACACCTCGATGCCGTCGTCCGAGCCCTTGTGGACCTGGACGTGATCGATCTGGGTGGCGGTGCCGCAGGCGCCGACGGTCAGGCCGTTGAGCTCGTTGTTGGGCGCCAGCTCGAAGCCGGCGAACTCGATGCGCAGGTAGTTGAGCTTGCCGCAGTCGTAGGCGGCGTTGGTGCCACCGTAGCCCGTGCCCGAGGTCCCGGCCGGGAAGCCCTCGATCTGCGAGGTGCCGCCGGTGACGTTGATGGGCGCGGTGCCGAGGAGGACCAGGCCGCCCCAGTCGCCCGGGTTGCGCGAGCCGACCGGCTGCGAGCTGGTCATGACGACCGGCGCCGCGGCGGTGCCCTGGACGTCGATCTTGGCGCCGTTGGTGATGACGATCGACGAGCCGTTGTCGCCCTCGACGCGGGTGCCGGCCTCGATGGTCAGCGTGCCCGACCGCACGAAGATGTGGGTCTTGAGTACGTAGATGTGGTCGGCGGTCCACGTGGTGTTGCTGGTGATCTCACCGGTCACGTCGACCCGGGTCACGCCGGTGGGCGCGTCGACGTCGCCCGGGGCGTCGGGCTGCATGGCGTCGATGGTGGCCGGGGTGTCGTCACCTCCACAGGCGGCGAGACAGAGCGCGGCGGCGACAGAGAACCAGAGCTGCTTCGACATAGGGATGGATCCTTTGGTTACGGTGCCCACTCGAGTGCGGCGCTGACCGCGACGCCCGGCAGGTACTTCTGGACGGCGAACTCGCCTTGCTGGATGACCACGGCTCGGTTGAGCAGGTTCGTGGCGGCGACCTTGAGCTTGAGGTTGTGGGGGAGCGCCTGGCTGGCCGACAGGTCGACGCGGTGGAACGGCTGCTCGTACACGTCGGGCAGCCCTTCGACGCCAACCTCCGCTATCCGCTCGCCAAACACGTTGTAGAGAAGTGACACGTCGGTGCCGATTGCCTTGCTCTCCCAACCCAGGTCGAGGTTGACCACGTAGTTGGACTGGCCCTGCAGCGGGCGGACCTGGTTGGTCTGCGACGACGCCTCGGGCCCGAGCTCGATCTGCGAGTCGATGAGGGTCAGGTTGCCGGTGGCGCGGAACGCGGCCAGCGCCGGCGACAGCAGGCCCAGGCTGCCGCGGGCCTCGAGCTCGACGCCCTTGAGCGACGCGCCGGCGGCGTTGGCGAAGCTGACGTCGCCCTGCGCGACGTTGACGATGACGCTCTCGATCGGGTTCTCGAACTGCTTCACGAACCCGCTGGCGGCCACCACCGTGCTCTCGGCCGGGAACCACTCCCAGCGCAGATCGCCGTTGTGGATGCGGGTATCGACCAGGTCGACGTTGCCCGACACCGCGCGCCGCCGCGCGAAGTCGAAGAACAAAAACGGCGCCAGCTCGCGCAGCTGGGGGCGCGCCACGGTGTAGCTGTAGCCGGCGCGCAGGTTCATGGTGTCGGACACGCCGTAGATGACGTTGGCCGCGGGCATGAAGTGGCTGTTGGTGCGGTCGATCCCCGGCTCTGGTTGCTGGGTGATGGCGTACGGGCTGCCCGGGGTCAGCGTCAGCACGTCGGCCTCGTAGCGGACGCCGCCCACCAGGCGCAGCGGCTCGAGCTTGGTGACGTCGGCCATCGCGAAGCCGGCGACCAGACCGGTGGACGCGTCGTAGGTGTCGGCCTGGAGGGTGCGCTCCTCGATGCGGAAGTCAGGCCCGATGTGCTCGGGCGCCAGCATGGCCTCGGGCTCGAGGAACACCACCGCCGGATCGGCGCTGCCGAGCAGGCCGAAGCGGAAGCGCCGGGCCGCGAAGTGCCGGCTCGACTGCTGGACCTGGGCCCCGGCCCGCAGCTCGACCGGCCCCAGCGGCGCGGTCACCGTCACCCCGGCGCCGCCGGTGGTGTCGTCGAGGTGCGAGAAGAAGTGCTCGGCGCTGCCCGGCCCGTTCTGGAACCGGCGGCGACCGTCGTCGAGCAGGTCGTACTCGATGTCGCGGGTGTCGGGCTCGTCGCGGTCGATGACGGCGACGTTGGCGTCCCAGTCGACCTGGAGCCGCCGCAGCGACGGCACCACGTGACGGCCGGTGAGCTGGGTGAAGCTCATGGCCCGGGTCACGAACTGCATCCGGCGCGCCAGCACGTTGCCGTCGTCGGACTCGGAGAAGCCGTCGACCTCCTGGGTCTTGTCGTCGGCGGTGCGGGTGTACAGCGACAGCAGGTTCAGGCTGTGCTCGGGGCTCAGCTCGACGCCGGCGTTGAGCAGGCCGCCCAGCGACGCGGTGGCGGTCCCGACGTTGCTGGTCAGGCGCTGCTTGACGCCCAGCTCGCCCTCGGCGATGCGCAGGGCGGCGACCTCGCCGCGCTGGACCCGCTCCTTGAAGCCGTAGTTAAACGACGCCAGGTAGCCGTACTTGCGACCGCACCGATCCTGCCAGCTGTCGCCGACGGTGCCGCCCAGGCTCAGCGCCGGGAGCACCAGGCGCTGGCGGGTGGCCCACACGTTCTGGAACGACTCGCCGACGCGCTCGGCGGTGGCGGCGTCGACGCCGCCGGTGGCCACCCGCAGCGGGCGGTCGGTCGGCACGTCGCCCGGCAGCGCGCGGGTGCCGTCGTCGAACGCCAGCCAGTCGGTGCTGCCGCCGGCGTAGTCGAGCCGGTCGCGGCCGGTCGATGCGCTCTCGCCCGACAGGCCGACCTTGAGCTTCAGCTCGAAGTCCTGCGGGTAGGAGTTGGTCTTGATGATCAGGTCGCCGCCGGCGAACGCGCCCGGCAGGTCCGGCGTGTAGCTCTTGACCACGGTGAGGTTGGCCACCAGCGACGCCGGGAACAGATCGAGCGGCACGGCGGTCGAGTCGGGGTCGGGGCTGGGCAGGACCACGCCGTTGAGCAGCGTGGTCGAGTAGCGACCGCCCAGGCCGCGCACGAACACGTAGCGCCCGCCCACCACCGTCGCCGACACCACGCGCTTGACCGCGTCGCCCGCGCTCGAGTCGGGGCTGCGGCTGATCTCCTGCGCGCTGACCGCGTCCTGGACCGTGGCCGACCGCTTGCGCTCGGCCAGGTTGGCGGCCTCGCTCTTGCGGTCGGGCTCGGCCTCGACCACCACCTCCTGCACCGCGTCGTCGTCGAGCCGCAGCCTGAGATCGAGGCTGGTGAGGCCGCCGCGCACGACCACGCCGCGCACGCGGAGGATCTGGTACAGCTCGCCGCGCACGCGCAACACGTAGGTGCCGCGCGGCAGCGCGAGCGTGAAGCCGCCGGCGTCGTCGGTGGTGGCGGTCTGGCCCTGGCCGCCGAGCACCGACACCACCACCTCGGACAGCGGGGTCCCGGTCTCGGCGTCGACGATGGTGCCGCGGATGCCGGTGCGGACGTCCGCTTCGGGCGCGGCCGGGTCGGGCGCGGCCGGGTCGAGCGGCGCCGGCGGGTCGAGCGGCGCGGGCGGGGTGTCGGGTGGGGCAGGCGCTGGGACGGGGTCAGGTGCCGGCGTCGGCACCGGCGCTGGATCGGTACCCGGAGCCGGAGCCGGAGCCGGAGCCGGAGCCGGAACCGGAGCCGGAGCCGGAGCCGGAGCCGGAGCCGTGGGCACGTCCGGCGTGGGCTGGGCGTGCGCGGTCGCTGTGCCCAGCAGGCTGACGACGAGCCACGCGCGCAGGCGCGGGCAACGGTGAGACGACGTGGTGGTGCGCATGGTGTCAACGTGGCGGGCGCGCCTCAGCGGACGGCCTCGGTCAGGACGGCGATGTTGGCGGCGCCGCCGCCGCGCGCCGCGTCGAGCGCGCGCATGGCGTCGCCGTAAGGCACGGCGTCCTCGGCGTCGAAGAACATCAGGCGATCGGTGCGCGCGGCGAAGATGCGGGTCAGCTTGTCGCCCAGCTCGGCCAGCTCGACCCGATCCTTGTTGATCCAGATCGAGCGGTCGGCGCGGACGGTCACCACCACCGGCACCGGCCCGTCGGACGGCGCCGGCGCGTCGGCGGTCGGCGTCTCCTTCTTGGGCACGTGCAGCCAGAACTGCTTGACCATCATCGGCGCTATGACCATGAAGATGATGAGCAGCACCAGCACCACGTCGACCAGCGGCGTCACGTTCATCGACGGCCGGACCGCGCTGCCGCGGCCGCGCCCGCCACCGGTGGTGAGATCGATCGCCATGGCTAGCTCTCGCCCTTGCTCTTGTCGCCGACCTGCAGCGACACGCCGGGGAAGCCGATGCCCTGGCACTCGCGGAACAGCGAGCGCATGACGCCGTAGCTGACCGCGCGGTCACCCTTGAGCACCAGCTTGCTCTTGGGGGCGGCGGCGCGGGACTGCCGCAGCAGGGGGATGAGCTCGTCGCGGGTGACCACGCGCTTCTCCAGGTACAGCTTGCCGCCCGCGGTCACCGACAGCGTGATCGGCGGGTGGTTGACGTCGTTCTTGGGGTCGGGGTTGGCCGCGCCCGGCACGTTGACGGTGGCGCCGGCCTCCATCTGCGGGATGACGACCATGAAGATGATGAGGAGCACCAACACCACGTCGACCAGCGGCGTGACGTTGATGTCGGGCTTGGCGCGCTCAGGCCGTCGCACTGGCGCGCGCCTCCACGTTGGCCGGCCGAGCCAGGTCGGGCTCGATCACCGCGCGGCGCGGGGCCGCGGCCGGGTCGCCGCCCTGGTTCTCGAGGAAGTCGAGGAACTCGCCGCGCGACTGGTCGAGGGCGAGCAGCAGGTTGTCGGCCTTGCCCGACAGGAAGTTGAAGGCCAAGACCGACGGGATGGCCACCAGCAGGCCGATGGCGGTGACGATGAGCGCCTCGGCGATGCCGGCCGACACCGCGCCCAGGCCGCCCGAGCCCTCGGCGGCGATGCCCTGGAACGCGGAGATGATGCCGACCACCGTGCCGAGCAGGCCGACGAACGGCGCCACCGAGCCGACCGAGGCCAGCACGCTCATGCCGCGCCGCACGTCGGCCGACACCGCGTCGGCCTGGCGGGCCAGCTCGCGCCGGGTCAGCTCGACCGCGCCCAGCTCGCCGGGCTTGGCCACCGCGGCCAGGTAGGTGCGGGTGCCGGCGGTCAGCATGGTGGCCAGGTGGCAGCCGTCGTACTCGCTCGACAGCTTGACTAGGCCGGCCAGGTCCTTGCGGTCGAGCGCCTGCGACGCGGCGGCGCCGAAGCGCTTGGCCATGCGCCGCGACTTGAAGTAGACCCAGACCCGCTCGACGACGATCGACAGTGATGCCATCGCCATCAGCAGCAGGGCGGCGACGATGGCCATCGCGAAGGGCTGCATGTGGGTGAAGACGTCGGCGATGCTGAAGCTCATGGTGGACTCCTGGTCGGGCGGGTGCCAGTCGGGCAGGTGGCTAGCGACGGATGCGGAACGGGATCTGGACGCGGCGGGTGAACGCCGCGGGCTTGCCGTCGATGAGGGCCGGGCGGTAGCGCCAGGTGCGGACCGCGGCGATGGCGGCCGAGGCGAACGGCTCGTCGCCGCGCACCAGCTGGACGTCGACCACCTCGCCGGCGGCCGAGATGCGGACCTTCAAGATGACGTCGCCCTGGAGGCCCTTCTTGTGGGCGTCGGGCGGGAACGCGGGCAGCGCGTTGCCGGCCAGGGCGACCGGCGCGACGACGACCTCGGCCTCCTGCACCGGCGGCGGCGGTGGTGGCGGGGGCGGCGGCGGTGGTGGCGGCGGCGGCGGCGGCGGGAGCGGGGCCGTCGGCTCACCGACCTCGCCGTCGCCGTCGCCGTACTCCTCGGGGCCGGTGGTCGTGAACTGGGTGCCCGGCGCGCCCTCGTCGGGGCGCGCGTCGGGGATGTCGACCGGCGCGGTCGGCGCGGCCTTGCCGGGCCGCTTGACCTTGGGGGCCGACGACGGCGGCGGCGGGGGCGGCGGCGCCTCTTCCTTGATCGGCTCCGGCGTGTCGGGCGCGCCGTGGAACGTGACGTCGATCGGCGGTTCCTCCTTGGCCTTCGCCACGGTCTGGCGCGCCAGGAGCAGCAGGCCGACGCCTACCACCGCGTACACTACCAACGACGTGCCCGCCGAAGCGAACCAGCGCTTGCGCGCCTTGTCATCCTTGGCCTCTTCGAAGCCGCCGAACATCGAGGTGCACTCTGCTGCGCGCTGGTGACGTTGCGCGGACTCGGCGGTGCCGCGTCGGTGACATCTGACGTGGTGAACTCCCGTCGGTGACGCGACCGTGACGCGACCGCTGCACCCGGGTCGCAGGGCCGTCACACGAGGCGATCCCGGGGTCGCCGCGGACGTGGTACGAGCGATCCATGGACGCGCTCATCGCCCGGGCCCGCGCGCTCGGCCCCTCGCTCGCCGCTCACACCGACGCCCACGTCGCCGCGCGCCAGCTCGCGCCGGAGGTGGTCGCCGCGCTGCGCGACGACGCCTACCTGCGGATGTTGCTGCCGCGCGCCGTGGGCGGCCTGGCGATCACGCCGGCGGCCTACCTCGACGTGCTGGCGGCGCTGGCCGCGGGCGACGCCGCCACTGCCTGGGTGGTCATGACCGCGTCGACCTCGACGCTGTTGGCGGCCTACCTGCCGCGGCCCAGCGCCGAGGCGATCTGGCCGGCGGCCGGGCCGACCCCGCTTTTGGCCGGTGTGTTCGCCCCGGGCGGCACCGCCACCGAGGACGGCGACGCCCTGATCGTGCGCGGTCGCTGGCCGTACGGGTCAGGCTGCCGCCACGCCGACTGGGCCGCGGTGGGCTTGCTGGTCGGCGCGCCGCCCCGGCACGCCGTCGCGCTCATCCCGATGACCGCGCCGGGCCTGTCCGTCGTCGACACCTGGGATCCCATCGGCCTGGCCGGCACCGGCAGCCACGATCTGGTCGCCGCCGACGTGCGCGTGCCGCGGGCGATGGTGGCGCAGGTGATCGGCGCCACGCCGTGGCCCGACGAGCCGTTGACGCGCCTGCCGGTGTTCGGCCTGCTGGCGCTGGGCATCGCCGGCGTCGGGCTGGGCATCGCCGACGGCGCGCTGGCCGAGGTCGCCGCCCGGCTGCGTGACGTCCGGAACCCGGACGGTCCACCGTCGGCCAGCCTGGCCGGGTTCGCCAGCCTCACCGCCCGGCTGCGCGCGGCGCGGGCCTTCGCGATCGACGCCGCCACCCGGGCGCTGGCCACCGCCGCCACCGCGCCGGCCGACGACGCCACGCGCGGCGAGCTGCGCCTGGCCGCGGCCCACGCCGCCACCGAGGCCGCCGCGGTGACCCGGGCCGCGTTCCACCTGATCGGCGGCGCCACCATCGGCCGCACCACCCGCCTGGCTCGAGCGGTGGCCGACGCCGACGTGATGCTGACCCACCGCATGGTGGCCGATCGGGTGCGGCCGACCACCGGCCGAGCGCTCCTGGGCCTGGGCGCCCCGCCCGACCTGTGACGACGAGCGCCGGCCGCGGCCCCGCAGTACGCTGCGCCGATGGCCCGCTTCACCGATCGCGCGACCCGCCCCGCTCGCGGCCCCGGCGACATCTTCCGCTGGCGCGTGCTCGATCGACTGCCCGGGCGACGCCCGCCGCGCGCCCCTGACTTCGCCGCGCTCGACCAGGTGCGCCCCGCGGTCCGCACCGACGGCGCCGCCGCCCTGGCCGGCACCGCTCCGGTGGCCTGCTGGATCGGCCACGCGTCCTGGGTGGTGCGCCTGGGCGGCGCGCTGGTGGCCTTCGATCCGGTGTTCTCCAACCGGCTGGGCGGCGTGGTGCGCCGGCTGGTGCCGCCCGGCGTCGCGCTGGCGTCGCTGCCTCCGCTCGACGTGGTGTGCGTGACCCACGACCACATGGACCACCTCGACGTGCCCAGCCTGCGGGCGCTGGGGGACGGGCCGACCTACGTGGTGCCGCTGGGCAACGGCCGACGCATCGCCCGGCTCGGCGCGCGCACCGTGGTCGAGCTCGACTGGTGGCAGCCCCACGCCGTGGGAGACCTGACCATCACGCTGGTGCCGGCGCGCCACTGGGCGATGCGGGCGCCGTGGACGCGCAACCAGTCGCTGTGGGGCGGCTACGTGGTGCGCTCGGCCGACGGCGTCCTGTACCACTCGGGCGACACCGCCGGCGGCGACCACTTCGCCGAGATCGGTGCGCGCATGGGGCCGATCGACTGGGCCATGCTGCCGATCGGCGCCTACGCGCCGCGCTGGTTCATGGAGCCCCAGCACTGCGACCCCGACGACGCCGGCGCCGGGTTCCTGGCCCTGGGCGCGCGGCACTTCCTGGCCATGCACTGGGGCACGTTCCGGCTCACCGACGAGCCCATCGGCGAGCCGCCGGCGCGGCTGCGCGCGTTCTGGGAGCGCCACCAGCTCGCCCCCGAGCGGCTGTGGATGCTCGACGTCGGCGAGGCGCGGCCGCTGGTGCGGTGACCCGCTCCGCTCGCGCCGCTCACGGCGCGAGGACGATCGCCTCGTTGAGCAGCACCAGGCGCCAGCCGGCGGCGGCGGCGCCGTCACGCCGGTACAGCGCGAGCAGGCGACGCGGCGCCCCGGCCGACGTCGGCGCGGCGGGCTCGACCGGCGGCGCGACCGCACGATCGCGCGTGGCGCGCTTCGCACGCACCGGCGGCGGTACCACGGCCGCGTTGCCGACCACCCACACCAGCCCGCCGTCGGGGCTGGCCCCGCCCAGGCTGGCGGCGACGGTCCACCGCGGGGCCAGCTGCTTCCACGCCTTGCGCAGCCGCTTGGGGCCGATCGCCACCGCGTCGACCACCGGCCCGACGAAGGCGCCGTCGGGCTCGTCGCCCAGCTGCTGCAGCCGGGCCTCGACGTCGTCGGCCGCGACCGCCAGCGCCGCCAGGATCTCCCGCGGCGCGTCGGCGTGGGCCGCGTGTCGCCCCGGCGGGGGCGTCCAGCCCGGCAGCGCGCCGGGGGCCACGCCGCGGTCGAGGCCGCGCTTGCCCACCGCCGGCAGCACCGCGACCATCGTCAGCGACCACAGGCCGTCGAGCTCGGTGGCCACCGCGGTCACCGCGAGGTCGGCGCCGTCGTAGGCCAGCTGATCGAACGCGTACGCGGTGCGGCCGTCGGGCCCGGCGATCACCTCGAGCCGGCGCGACCTCAGCTTGTGCTTCTGGCGGCGGGTGTCGATCAGGTCGCGGCCGAGCGCCAGCGCGTCGGTGCGGTCCAGCCCGACCTGGTCGGGGCCGGGGCCGATGAAGAAGACGTCGGGGGCCAGCAGGCCCATCAGGTTGGTCGGCTTGCCGATGCGCAACGCCTGGTACGCCTCGTCGATGAGCCCGCGGGTCTCCGCCACCGCGTCGCCACGCTCGCGCCGCGGCGCCTGCACCTCGGCGGCCGGCGCCGCCGCGCAGCCTCCCACCGCGACTCCCAGGGCGACCACGAGCGTCCGCATGCCTCGATGATGGGCCGTGGGTGCGGCAATGTAAACCGCCGCGCGCCGTGCCACGGCCGACGCCGCGTGCGACCATGCCGCGGTGATCGCCCGCTTCGTCGATGGAACCGACCTCCGTGCCGCCGAGGTCCGCCGCGCGGCCCCGGATCTCGCGTTCGAGCTGTGCGGGTTGCCCTCGGGCTACTCGACCAGCGCGCCCGATCCCGAGCGGCGCGCGCGCGACATGGTGCTGGCGGTCGAGCACGGCTTCCCGTGCTTCGCCGAGGCGGTCGACCTGCTCACGCTCGACGGCAAGAGCCTGCGGCTCGAGCTCGACTCCGAGAACGACAACCGGTTCTGCCGGTGGTGGCGCGAGACCCAGGTGCAGCTGGTGCTGTGCGTGGCGCTGCGCCGCACCGAGGGCCACGAGGTCGAGGTGTTCCACGCGGTGTGCCCCGGTCGCATCGCCGACCGCCCGTCGGGCCCGCGCGAGCTGGGCTGGGATCGGCTGTTCGTGCCCGACGGGTTCGACGCCACCTTCGCCGACCTGGTGGCCGACGCCGACGCCACCACCGACACCGTCGGGCTGCGCCGCGGCCCGTACCAGGCGCTGACCCGGGCCCTCGCGACCTGACGCTCGCTACAGCGCGGCCTCGCACGCGGCCCGCTGGTTGTCGGCCATCCGCGCCAGCTCGTCGGCCAAGGTCGCGTCGGCCGGGTCGCCTTCCCACCGCGCGCGCGACCAGCACGTGCTCAGCGTCTCGCCGTCGGGCGTCGCGACGCGCACCCGCACCAGGCACACGCCGGGCGCGGTCTGGACCAGCTCGGCCACGCAGGCGTCGCCGTCGCAGCGCGCCGCGGTGACCAGGCGGCACGCCGAGCCACCCACCAGCTCGATCGACCCCATCGCCACCGCGTCGCCGTACACCGCGCCGTCGATGTGGTGCAGCACGTCGACCCGCAGCGCGAACGGCTCGGGGTCGCGCAGCTGGCCGGGCGCCACCACCAGCGCGGTGCCGTCGTCGTAGGCCCAGGCGTCGGCGTCGGCGTCGGCCGCCTCGCCGATGCGCAGCTCGCGGTCGGTGGCCAGGGACGCGTCGGTCAGGCAGGCGGCAGACAGGGGCGCGAGGAGGACGGCGGCGAGGACGGCGGGCTTCATGGCTACCCACTGGAGCAATGGCTGGACCAGGCGCATGGCCTATTGTTTACAGCTAGTTATGTAGAAGCGTGGGCGATCTTCGCCGCCAGAACCTCGACACCTCCACACACCCACCCGCGCCCGCGCCGCTCCTATATATAGGTACGCGGTGGACAGCTACCTCGTCACGGCGGTCGCCGATCGCCCCATCCCGCTGACCACGGCGCGCGCCCTCGAGGCGGCGGCCGGCCTCGTCGCGACCGTCGAGCCGTTCTCGGTCGGCCCCCACCATGGCCTGCGGCTCACCTGCCCCACCGCCACGGCCAGCCGCGCCGGTGCGGTGGCGCTGCGCCAGCGGGTGCAGGCGGCGGTAGCCATCGATCTCGCGGTGGTGGTCGCCGACGACGCCGTGCGCGACCCCGGCCTGGTGGTGATGGACATGGACTCGACCGTGATCTCGATCGAGGTCATCGACGAGCTGGCCCGCGCCCACGGCGTCGGCCCCGCGGTCGCGGCCATCACCGAGCAGGCGATGCGCGGCGAGCTCGACTTTGAGGCCAGCCTGCGGGCCCGGGTGGCGCAGCTGGCCGGGCTGCCGGCGGCCGCCGTCGACGAGCTGGCGGCGCGCCTGCCGTTGTCGCCGGGCGTCGAGGCGCTGGTGGCGGCGCTGACCGCGCGCGGCACCCACGTCGCGATCGCGTCGGGCGGCTTCACCTTCGCGGCCGACGTGTTGGCCGCGCGCCTGGGCTGCGTGGCGGCCTACGCCAACACCCTGGCGATCGCCGACGGCGTCGTGACCGGCGAGGTGCGGGGCCCGGTGGTGACCGCCGCGCGCAAGGCCGCCGTGGTGGTCGAGCTGGCGGCGCGTCACGGCGTCCCCCTGGCGCGCACCGTGGCGATCGGCGACGGCGGCAACGACCGGCCGATGCTGGCCCAGGCTGCGTTCGGCGTGGCCTACCGCGCGAAGCCGGTGCTGGCGGCGGCGGCCGACGCCCACATCATCGACGGCGGCGTCGACCGCGTGCTGGCGTTCGTGGCCGCACCCGACGATCCGCGGCGCTAGCGCGGCGACCGTCGCGGCGGCCCTGTCGCCTCGGACTCGGCCGTGGACCACGCGGACCAAAGGGACGAACCGCCGAGTGGACGGTGCGGGCCCAGGGGGAACCGTCGCGCACGACCACCGGGACCCAAGCGCCTCGTCGCACGGCCGCCGCGCCCCCCGCGGCCCAATCCTCGACGAGACTGCCGCTACCCGTCGGCGAGAGCCAGGCCGCCGCGCCGCCGTCGACGTGATCCGCCCCCACTAATCAGACCAATCCGGATTTGACATTTCATCGCCCTGTGGGAATGCTCCAGGCATGAAGCTGATCCAGGGAACGGTGGTGGTGCTTGAGACGGGCGTCGGCGTCGCAGGGGTCACGGTGGTGGCGTTCGCGCGCGCCGACCAGCAAGCCAGCGCGCGGATCGGTTCGGTCGCCACCGACCAAACCGGGGCGTTTCGGCTAGAGGCCGACGGCTCGAAGTTCGTCTGGGATCTCACGCTCGAGGTCCGTGCGGCCACGCCCAAGGACGTCGTCCTCTACGCCGACGAGGCGGTGCGGGCGGGCGCGGGTGACGTCGAGACCTGGACCATCCGCATCCCCACCGCGACCCTGACGGCGGCTGGGCTCTTGCGCCCGGTCGCGTCGATCGCGCGCGATCTGCCCGCGCTGGGCAGCGTGGTCGCGCGGTCGGTGGCCGACGCCAACTTCGAGAAGGAAGTGCGCGACACGCTCTCCGCACACCTCGACCCCAAGCGCTCGACCGCGACGCAGCTGAAGGCGCGGCTGCGCACCGAGCTTGTGGCGAAGTCGCGCGGCGGCGCGCCGGTCGCCGGGACGACCCCGGTCATGGCGCGGCAGGTCGGCCTCCTCGGCGCCGGCCTCATCCACCCGCGCTTCACCCGGCCGCGCCGCGCCTTCGCGGTGGTCACCGAGGCCGAGCGCGCCGCGATCGCGGCGGCGACGGCGCCCGCGCCGGCCCGAACGCTCCCGGCCGCCGTGATCGAGCCCCTGCTCTTTGGCGAGGTGCGCGATGGTGCGCGCATGGCCGTCGACCTGCTCACCGCGGCCTGTCGACAGCCGCGCAGCCTCGACGAGGCCTGCGCCCCACCGCCGGCGCCGCCGCCAGCACCCACGCCGGTGCAGACGGCCGATGAGCTGGCGGCCGCGGTGTGGGCCGAGCTACACCCGGCGTCGGTCGAACAGGGACAGCGACCTGACGCCGCCGACGTCGCCGCGCGCATCGACGGGCTCACGCTGTCCACCGGTCCCGCCGATGCGCCCGCCCTTCACGACTTCAGCGTGCTGCAGGTGCCGTTCGACGACGTGTGGATCGATCTCGTCGACGACGACCTGGTCGATGTGGCGTCGCAGCTCTTCAACGAGGTAGAGCGCCTGGGCGGGAAGCCAGCGGCGACCACCGGCCCCTTCATCGACTTCCTGCCGGCGGAAGCCGCGTTCATGGCTCGGCAGGCCCCCCTCCTGTTCCAGCCGCCGCGCTCGGCGTTCAGGCCCAGCGCCCCCGACGCCGCGACCGGCGTCCCAGACCCGATGGGGACGGACGGCACCCGCTGGGTGTCGGCGCTCCTCGCGGAGCTCGAGCAGAAGCTGGACGAGCCCTACCGGTTCACGGTCTACGGCGCCGACGACACCGGCACGGCGATCAACTTCGGCATCGTGACGACGTACCGCCAGCGGTGGCAGCCGCTCGGCTACCAGGCCGGCCGCCTGGTCGAGACCATCACCTTGGCGCCGCGCGAGGAGCGCACGTACACGCGCAAGGTCACCACGTCGGTCAAGCGCCGGCTGGAGACCAAGGAGAAGGCCAAGAGCGTCACACGGACCGAGGAGCAGACCACCCAGCGTGCCGTCAAGGACATCGTCGAGACCGCCGAGCGGCGCACCGGCCTGGAGGCCAGCGGCAGCTACGGCGCCGTGAGCGGCAGCCTGTCCGTCGATGACGCCAAGACCTCCAGCGACACCCGACAAAACTACCGCGAGGCGGTGGTCAAGGCCGCGAGCGAGTACGAGAGCGACCGCTCGGTCGACGTGTCCTTCGAGTCCTCCACCGACGTGGTCGTCGAGAACACCGGCAAGATCACCAACCCCAACGACGAGCTGGCGGTCACCTTTCTATTCTACCAGCTCCAGCGGCGGTACCACGTCAGCGAGCACCTGCACCGGGTGACGCCGGTGGTGCTGGTGGCGCAGCCGGTGCCCAAGCCGAACCAGATCGGCATCGCCTGGCTGCTCCAGCACGACTGGATCTTGCGCCGCGTGCTGCTCGATCCGTCGTTCGTGCCGGCCCTCGACGTGGTCAACACCTCGCTCGTCGGCGAAGAAGCGACGGTCGGGCAGCTGCGGATCAACCTGGATAAGCAGCGCAGCGTCGTCGAGGTGCTCCGCGTGACCCTCATCGATACCCAGTCCGAGGTGGCGGCGCTGTTCCGCGGCCTCCAGGACCAGATCCTCGGGGCGGCCGATGCCCAGGACGGCGAGGGTATCGGCCACGCGATCGCCAACTGGATCGGCGGTGGCGGCAGCGAAGAAGGCAACCGGGCGCGCGTCGAAACCGCGCGCGAGGCGCTCGACCGGGCCCAGGCCCGTGAGCGCGCGCTGGCCGAGCAACTCCAGCGCGAGCTGAGCACGCTCACCACGATGACCAACCAGTGGGCCGCCGCCAGCCGGGCGCTCCTCGACAAGACCGTCGACGTGCAGCGGTTGCGCCTGCACATCAAGCAGAACATCCTGTACTACATGCAGGCGATCTGGGACCACGAACCTGCCGACCAGCGCCTGCTGCGGCTCCACCAGCTGCCGGTGCCGGTCGTCACCGGCGCGCTCAACTACCGGGTGGTGGACGACCCGAGCGCGCCGCCGCTGCCGCCGCACTGGACGCCGCCGGTGGTGGTCGAGGCCACGCTGGTAGGCCAGACCACCGGCGCGACCGTGGCGTTGGGACAGATCGCCGACCTGGACCGGCCCCTCGGCTACCGCGGCAACTACGCGGTGTTCCCTCTCCGCGAGGCTCACCCGGTCGCGCGCTACCTCATGCTCCCCTACGTCGACCGCCACACCGGCGCCCACGACCCGGACCACCTGGCCAACCTGACCCGCGCCGAGCTCGAGCGCTACGCCTGCTGTGTCCGCGCGTCGATGACGCCCACCGCCTACGAGGCCATCCGCCCCGGCCTCGAGGAGGCTCACCGCCGCGTGCTGACCGACCCGCGGCCGCTCGAAGAGGAGATCGTCGTCCCCACCGACGCCCTGTTCATCGAGGCCCTGCCCGCCGACCGCCCGCTCCTCGAAGACTTCAAGCTCCGCCACCGCGCCGCCGACGCTGCCAAGGCCGAGGCCGAGGCCGCGCGGGTGCGCCTCGACAACCTGCGCCGCGGCGCGCGCATCCTGGCCGGCGACCTGTCCGACCCGGATATCGACAAGAAGACCGTCATCGAAGGCGTTCCTGCTTCGGCAATCGTCTGTGCGGAGTCTGTGTGACGACAATTCAACTGGCAGCCCAGCCTTCACCCCCTGCTCTGGATCTGGGTGAACGCGGTACACGCAATCGTGGGATAGAAAGCCGAGGGCTGGAATATCGCCAGGCTGGCCCAGGAGCCGGGCAGCCACGGAGCGGAACCGCATCGTCACCATCCAAGTCTTTCGTTCACCGAACTATCGAGAAACAGCGCGAGCGAGAACTACTCGCTGCGCAACGAGATGCGTCGAAAATCTTCGACAGCTTGCTACCTTACTTCGATCGAGCATTTGCTCCCTTCGCGAAAACGAACAAAAAGATTGGCACGCGTCCACAATTCCGTGTACTTGACAGCCAATCGTTTACTCAAAATCTGGAGGCTCGAGACAAGATATTTCGGGACGAGTTCATCTCGCTGTATATCAAACTCCGATATCAGCATGTTCAAGAAAAACTGAACGCGATTACGATGCGCGGATCGGTGTCTGGATCGTATCCCTCCCCGATCGGGCCAACCACGAAGCTACATCCCCGCGATGCCAACATTATCTGGCCGCCAGCGACCAAAAGCAAACCGGGTGCCTTCTACGATCCTTTCACAAATAGCCTGAACGTCAGAATCGATCAAGTTGACCCTGGAATTATTGCGCACGAATGTTGCCACTACTTTACAGCAAAAAAGTGGGACGAATCGATCCTCTTACTGGCTGTCTACGATTTGGACCCTACCGCGGTTCACATCGACGAAGGTGTCACGAGCGCAGTCGCGAATACGGTCCTCTACGAATGGAACAAGTCCGCGCGTCCCGCGCACGCCCCGGATGGATTTGCAGGCTACGGCAGCGACGTGCGTAGAGTTGCTCAAAAGTTTGTGACGCATGCAGACGGGACACTCTTCACGCCAGGAAAGAACGCGCTGGGGGCCTACCTGGGGGGAGCCGTATCGGTGACGATATCAAAAAGAGACCATTGGAGTTCTCGCCTCACGGTTGGCACTGCGTCATTTCTCATGAGTGCCGTTCGATGAGAGCGTTGTCTTTGCTGGCGCAAATTGTCGCGCTGTCTTGCGCGCGCCCTGGTGCGCCATGCCCGGCGACACCGCGGTTCAGTATCTTCGAGACGGATCTTGCGATCGTTCATGTGCCCGCCGGGTGGTGGGCGAGCATCTCTCGATCGCCGCCGGTGGGCAATACGAAGGTACTGATGACGCCTCCAAAGGATGAGCAGGGAGCTGGCCGAATCATCCTTGGTACAATCGACAGCACGCACGGCGACGACGGCTTTCGTCTCCGTGACTGGCTGTACAGTCAGCATGTGCCATCTGGAGGTATCGAGCCAGCATGGCGGGAGGTAGTTGTCGATGGCGCGCAGGTCGAGTGCCTGGAGGCTGTCGGGACCGCGCGCGCCTCCTGCAGTTGCGCAGTGAAGCGAGGCGTGGACATCTTCGCCTGGGGCTTCATCGACGGAATGGATACAGCGTACTATCGGCGCATCGAAGGTTGCACTGCTGTTGCCAACGTCGTTGCTTCGCTGAAGCCGACCAGTTACTCGTTACCCTGACGGCGGCGCGTAACGACGTAAGCACGGTGTGAACCCCACAGAGAGCATCCGGCGGTCATGCGGTGGACGCAGCCAGTCCGGATGGATGCGGCCCGCCGCCGCGTGACGATGTCGACGGCCAATGGGAGAGCTACGGTCGTTCGAACTTGGCGCCCTGGTACGGCGCGCCCCACAACCAACCGTCGTGGATTTCAAGGTCGCCAATCACAGGCCCATCCCCCGTGAGCGTGATCGAAGTTTCGCTCGCTGTGTAGGTGCCAGAAAATGTGCCGTCTGGGAGAGTCCACGAATAGGTGCCGTCTCCCTTCAGTTCGAGTGACGTGAGCACGACAGTTGACCCAGAAGGCGCGGGCATTGACTCCGTGTCTCGCGAAGACCATGTTCCGACAAGGCCTGTGTGCGTGCCGGAAGGCGTGAGAACTCCAGTGTACAGAACGTCACCGTCGACGCGCCACGAGGTCACCATCTGCCTGGATGGCGTGACCGATTCGTCTGTGATCGACAGCTCGCCTTCGGCCGTCAGGAACGGGCCGCTGCTGTTGAACAGCCGCCCTTGGGCCAGATGTTGATCGCCGGTGAATTCCCAGGTGAGACAGCGCTCCACGCCGATCGTGCAACTGCCGCCTTGTACGAGAGCTGGAACTTTGGCGAGTTCCCAAACGCCTTGGAGCGCTTGGGCATCGAGCCCTGCGTCGGTCCTTGCATCACTCCCCGCATCGTATTCATCGGTGGGTTGGTCGGAGTTGCATCCGGCCATCGAGACGAAAGCGACGGTTAATGCACGCGTTAGCAGGCCGAGTGGAAGAACGGATTTTCGCATTCCGCCGTGTATATGGTACCCGCGTTCGTCGAGGCAACCTTCCACGGGTGGGCGGGTGACCGCGGTCATACGGTCAGCGCGGTCACCCGCAGCCCTTCGCGGCGCAGCTCACGCCAGCCGACGTCTCCTCCACTCGCCAGGCTGCGCTCGATGCAGCGAGCCCCGAACGCTTCCCGAACGGGCCACCGCGCGTCAGCTTGCCGGCGGCGGTCGACATCACCCCGTGGTGGAAGAGACCGTCTTCATCGATGAACCGCTGCGGCTGGCGCATCCCCTCATGTGGCGCCAGAGACCTCGCGGATGACGGCGTGACGTCGCACGACAGCGCGTGAGCGATCGCTGTGAGCAGGAGCAGGCGATCTCGGCGCGCGGAGGTCCCGATGTGCGTCGCCGAGAGACCGAGGCCGAAGCGCAGGTCCTTCGGGTCGCGGAACATCTCCCCGATCGTGAACCGCCGGCCGCAGAGCCTCACGACCTCCGACGCCGTCCGCTCCGCGAGGGTGGTCGCGAGGCACCACGACGGACGAGTGTGGCTACTACTTGCTCGCCGAGGTGCGATTCGCCGACGCAGACGCCTACTGCCACTGACGCGGCTGGCGGCTGCCGACGCCGGACGAGTACGAACGCATGGCGCGCTGGACCGACGGACGCCGGACCGCGGCGGGGGTTCCCGAAAGAGGTGGCATGTCTTGTGAGCGACGCCCCAGTCCAGAGGGCATCCGCAGTCTCAACCTGGGAGCACAATGGGTCGCGATCGAGAAGAATGCGATGCTCGTGGGCGTCAGCACGAGCACGCACTTCAAGGAAGTCGATCCGATCAACTTCTTCACGGCGTCATTCCGCTGCGTCCAATCTGTCTCCCCGAGCGCCGATCCAGGCCGCGCGACCGTCGTGGCCGACCAGTCGGACCCATGGTTGCTTGGCGGGCCAGCCTGACCATGCGGCGGTCTCCCGCATCAACCCTCGCGATTTCAGGTGTCGCGCTGGCGGCGTTGTGCTGCACGCGTCCTGCGCCGCGCTGCCCAACGTCGCGGTTCAGCACCTTCGAGACGGATCTCGCGATCGTTCGTGTCCCCGCGGGATGGTGGGCGAGCATGTCTCGCTCGCCCCCGGCAGGAAACACCAAGGTCTTGCTGACGCCTCCCCGGGACGAGCAAGGGGTCGGCCGCGTCATCCTCGTCACGCTGGATCGAACCCACGCCAGCTTCCGTCTCCGAGACTGGCTCGACACCCGGCACGCGGAGGCTGCCGGCGGCGCCCCTGCGTGGAAAGGCGTGATCGTCGACGGCGCAGGCGTCGCATGCCTCGAGACGGTCGAGGCGGCGCAGGCATCGTGTACCTGCGGGCTCGAGCGAGACGGTGGCATGTTCGCCTGGGGCTTCATCCACGGGATGGACACGATGTTCTATCGGCGCATCGGCGGGAGCGTGGCTGTCGCGAACGTCGTCGCGTCGCTCGCGCCGACGACAGGCCCACTGCCGTGAAGGCCCGGCCCCGGGCGGCAGGGTGGTCCAGGGCCACCGGCGCGTGACCGATGCGCCGGGCGTCACCGCGCCGGTGCGGTCGATGCAGGCGCCGGCGGATCGAAATGCCCGGGCGGGCCAGGTATCGTCGGTACACGATGGTGCGTACTCGCCCCTCCGCGGTGATCTTGGCCGTCGGCGGCCTGGCCGCGGCGGCGCTGGCCAGCGGCTGTCGCCACGCCCCGGTCACCGGGCCCGCGCTCCGGCTGCGTGGGGCCTGCGCCGACGGGCAGCGCTGGGACGGCGCCGCGTGCGTCGCCCGCACCGCGGCGGCAGCCCTCGCCGCCAGCGAGGCGGCCACCCGCGTGCCCGATATGCCGGCCGCCCTGGCCGCCCTCGACCGCGCCGCCGCCGAGCCGCTCGACCTGCCCAGCCACGTCGGCCTGTGGCGGCAGCGAGGCATGGTGCGGTCGTACCTGGCCGCCGCCGACCCGTCGCCGGCCGCCGAGGCCGAGGTCACCGCCGCGTTCGATCGTCTGCTGGCCATCGCGCCCACGTTCCAGCTCGCGTGCGACGCCAGCGACCAGGCCACGCTGCGCTTCGAGCGCGTGCGGGCCGCGCTGGCCGATCGCGCGCCGCGCGAGCTCGAGGTCACCTGGCCGCGCGGCACCAAGGTCGGCGAGCGCATCGCGGTCGACCTCGAGACCGTGGCCGACCCGGTCGGCGTGCTCGCCACCGCCACCCTCTACGTCCGCCAGCGCGGCGACCGAACCTGGCAGGCCGCCGACGTCACCCTGGCGCCGCCGGGCCAGCGCGCCCGCGTCTACCTGCCGCCGGTCACCGCCACCGCACCCACCGGCGTCGAGCTGTACGCGGTGGCCGCGGACGCCGCCGGCAACGAGACGCTGGCATGGGCCTCAGCCCACCGCCCGCGCGACCTGGCGCTCCGCTACGACCCGCCGCCGCCGTGGTACCGGACCTGGTGGGTGTGGGCCACCATCGGCGGCACCGTCGCCGTCGCCGCCGGCGTCACCACCTACGCCCTCACCTGGTCGCCGAGCGCCCGCATCGGCGGCACCGTCTCTGCGGCGCCACTCGTGCGCTAGGAGGCCGCCGGGCCGAGCCGGGTTCGGCCAGCGGTGGCGGTGGCGGGGCGCGTCAGGGGGCGGCACGCCGCGGGCGGTTCGGGTATTGTCCGCGGCCCATGAGTTCTCTCGACGTCACGATCACCCTCCCCGATGGCGCCCAGAAGTCGGTCGCGGCCGGGACGACGATCGCCGACTTCGTGCGCACGCAGATCGGGCCGGGCCTGGCCAAGGCGGCGCTGTTCGCGCGGCTCGACGGGGTCGACGTGGATCTGGCGCGCACGCTGGACCGCTCGGCCCAGCTGGCGATCTTCACCAGCAAGAACCCCGAGGGGCTGGAGCTGATCCGGCACGACGCGGCGCACATCGTGGCCAGCGTGGTGCAGCGGCTGTTCCCCGGCACCCAGGTGACCATCGGGCCGGCGACCGACGACGGCTTCTACTACGACTTCGCCCGCGACAAGCCGTTCACGCCCGACGACCTCGAGCTGATCGAGCACGCCGCCAACGAGGTGGTGAAGGCCGACCACCCGTTCGTGCGCACCGAGGTGACCAAGGCCGAGGCGATCGAGCTGTTCACCAAGCTGGGCGAGACCTTCAAGCTGGAGATCGTCGAGGACATCTTCGCCAAGGGCGCCACCACGCTGACCCTGTACTCGCACGGCGGCTGGACCGACTTCTGCCTGGGGCCGCACGCGCCGTCGACCGGCCGGGCCGGCGTCATCAAGCTGTTGTCGGTGGCCGGCGCCTACTGGCGCGGCGATCACCGCAACCCGCAGCTGCAGCGCATCTACGGCACCGCGTTTTTCACCCAGAAGGAGCTCGACGCCTGGGTCACCCAGCAAGAGGAGGCCCGCAAGCGCGACCACCGCAAGCTGGGCAAGGAGCTCGACCTGTTCGCCTTCCACCCGGCGGCGCCCGGCGCGGTGTTCTGGACCGCCCACGGCACGATGATCTTCACCACGCTGCAGTACGCGATGCGGCGGATGTGCCTGGCCAACGGCTACGTCGAGATCAAGACGCCGCTCCTGTTCAACAAGATGCTGTGGGAGAAGAGCGGCCACTGGGGCAAGTACCGCGAGAACATGTTCCTCATCCTCGACCCCGAGGTGGCGGCCGACGCGCCGGTCGAGGAGCGCGCGAGCTTCTCGCTCAAGCCGATGAACTGTCCGTCGCACCACCTGTTCTTCGAGATGAAGCGCCGGTCGTACCGCGAGCTGCCGCTGCGCCTGCACACCCAGGACGTCTTGCACCGCAACGAGGCCACCGGCGTGCTGTCGGGGCTGACCCGGGTCCGCCAGTTCCAGCAGGACGACGCCCACATCTACCTGATGGAGTCGCAGATCACCGACGAGGTGAAGCGGCTGACCCAGCTCATCGCCAAGGTGTACGCCGCGTTCGGGCTGCAGTTCACCGCCAAGTTCGCGACCCGGCCCGACAACAAGCTGGGCGACGACGCGCTGTGGGACAAGGCCGAGGCCGCGCTGCGCTCGGCGCTCGAGGAGACCGGCCTGGCATACGTCGAGAAGCCCGGCGACGGCGCGTTCTACGGCCCGAAGATCGACTTCGACGTGGCCGACAGCATCGGCCGCACCTGGCAGCTGGGCACCATCCAGCTCGACTACCTGGCGCCCGAGCGCTTCAACCTGGGCTACATCGGCCCCGACAACGCCGAGCACCGGCCGGTGGTCATCCACCGCGCCATCTACGGCTCGTTCGAGCGCTTCATCGGCATCCTCATCGAGCACTACGCCGGCAACTTCCCGGTGTGGCTGGCGCCGGTGCAGGCCCGCATCCTGCCGGTGTCGGATCGCCACCACGCGTGGGCCGAGGAGGTCCAGGCCAAGCTGGCGGCGGCGGACATCCGGGTCGAGATCGACCGCTCGCACGGCAAGCTGGGCGCGATGATCCGCGACGCTCAGCTGGCCAAGATCCCCTACGCGCTGGTGGTCGGCGACAAGGAGGTCGAGGCCGGCGCGGTGTCGCCGCGCCTGCACGGGACCGGCAAGGAGGCCGACCTCGGCCTGACGCCGCTCGACGCGTTCCTGGCCAAGGTGGTCGCCGAGGCGGCGATCCCGTACTGAGCGAGCGCAGGCTGAATGCGTGGCGTGATCTGTGCGACGATTGACGCGCGCAGGTGAAAGACCCGACCACGGCGGCGCGTTGGGAGGTGTATGACCGTCCCGATGCACACCCTCGCCGCGTTCGTCCTGACCAGCACGACCCTCGTGGCCTGCGCAGCGCGGTCAGCGCCTGCGCCTGGCACCGCGCCGGCACCCGGCGAGTCCGAGGTCGGCCTGGTCCCGGCCGGCACCTTCGTCAAGGCGTCGGCCGAGCGGCCCGAGCTGGTCGTCACCGTCGACGTGGGCGGCGCGCGGACCTTCGCGATCGACCTCGAGCGCGAGGACGGTCGGCTGTGTCGCCTCGACGGCACCCTGACCGGGACGGGGTTCGACGGAGCCGGCGGCACCCGGGTCGAGCTGACGCCGGCGGACGGCGGGGCGGTCGTCACCGTGCGTGGCAGCGACCTCGGCGGCGAGCCCGACTGTGACGACGAGCTGCTGTCGGGGACCTACCTGGCGGTGACGCCAGCCTGCGGCAGCGAGGCGCGGGACCTGGCCTACGAGGGATTCACGACGGCCTACCAGGCTCGGCGCTACGCCGACGCGCTGCGCGCCATCGACGGGTTGGTCGCGTGCGGCGACACGCTGTCGATGCCGACGCGGTGGGGGTATCGCAACGACCGCGCGGTGACGCTCTACCACCTGGGCCAGCTGGCGGCGTGCCGCGCCGCGCTCGACGGGTTGCCGACGGAGCTCGGCGATCCCGAGGCGGCCGAGCGCCCGGCCCAGGAGGTCGAGGCACGGCTGGCCAAGGCGACCGCCACCAACCTGGCGCTGTGCGCGGGCGCGCCGCGCTGACGGCGCCCGGGACGACGCGCCCCGACCCGGAGGCTGGCCACGTCGCCTGGGCGCGCTAGCGTTGGCGCTTGACCACCACCACGTTCCCCAAGCGCGCCCTCGGCCACGGCGGTCGCACCGTCAACCCGATCGGCCTCGGCTGCATGGGCCTGTCGGCGTTCTACGGACCGCCCACGCCCACCGCCGACGCGATCAAGCTCTTGCACCACGCCATCGACCTGGGCGTCGATCACCTCGACACCGCGGAGCTGTACGGCGGCAACGAGGAGCTGCTGGGCCAGGCCCTGGTCGGCAAGCGCGACCAGGTATTCCTGGCGACCAAGTTCGGCCCGGTCATGGGGCCGGCCGGCTTTTCTGTCGACGGCTCGCCGGCCAACATGCGCCGCGCCATCGAGCAGTCGCTGACCCGGCTCAAGACCGACTGCGTCGATCTGTACTACCTGCATCGCCCCGACAAGACCCGACCGATCGAGGAGACCGTCGGCGCGATGGCGGCGCTGGTGCACGAGGGCAAGGTCCGCAACCTGGGGCTGTCCGAGGCCAGCTCCGCCAACATCCGGCGCGCCGCGCAGGTCCACCCGATCGCGGCCATCCAGACCGAGTACTCGATCTTCACCCGGGCCATCGAGGCCAAGGTGCTGCCGGCCATCGAGGAGGTGGGCGCCGCGCTGGTGGCCTACTCGCCGCTGGGCCGCGGCATGCTGACCGGCGCGCTGCGGGCCGAGGCGCTGGCGGCGCAGGACGCCCGGGTGCTGCGGATGCCGCGCTTCGCCGGCGACGCCCTGGCGGCCAACCTCCGGCTGGTCGACGAGCTCGAGGCGGTGGCCCGGACCCTCGCGGCCCGGCCGGCCCAGATCGCGCTGGCCTGGGTGCTGGCCCGGGTGCCCACGGCCCACGTCATCCCCGGCACCACCAAGCTGGCCAACCTCGAGACCAACCTGGGCGCCGGCGCGGTCACCCTGCCCGCCGACGCGATGGCTCGGCTCGACACGCTGGCCGCGCAGGTCCAGGGCACCCGCTACGACGAGGCCGGCATGCGGGCCCTCGACACCGACCTGTAGCGCGCCGCGGGGGTCAGCCCAGCGCGGCGAGGTCGTCGACGGTGTGGAACCGACCGCGGGCGTCCTGGGCCACGCGGCCGACGGCGATGGTGGGGTCGTGGGTGAAGAACAGCCGGCCGCCGCGGGCCACGAGGTCGGTCAGGAGCGCCTGCTTCTCCTCGATGAGCAGCTCGGGGTAGCGGTCGTACCCCATGGTGATGGGGACGTGGACCCAGGGCCGCCCGGGGATGAGATCGGCCGCGAACACCAGCGGGCCGTCGGCGGTGGCCAGCTCGGCCAGGAGCAGGCCCGGCGTGTGGCCGTTGCTGCGGTGGAAGCGGACGCCGTCGCCCAGCACCGCGCTGCGGTCGCCGACGACGCGCTCGAGGCGGCCGGTCGCCTCGAGGAGCGCCGGCAGCTCGGGGATGAACGACGCGCGGTCACGCGGGTGAGGCGCCACGGTGCGGGCCCAGGCCTCTGCCCCGACCACCCAGTGGGCGCGCGGAAACACCAGGCTGGGGGCCACGCCGTCGACCCACGCGGTCAGCGCGCCACCGGCGTGGTCGAAGTGCAGGTGCGACAAGACGACGACGTCGACGTCCGCGGGCGCGACCCCGACCGCCGCGAGGTTGTCGAGCAGCACGTGGCGATCCTCGACCACGCCGTAGCGGTCGCGCAGCGCCGGCGCGAAGAACGCGCCGATGCCGGTCTCGAACAGGATGGTGCGGTCGCGGTCGCGCACCAGCAGGCACCGGCACGCCAGCGGGATCCGGTTGTGCTCATCGGGCGAGATCCACTTCTCCCACATCGGGCGCGGCGCGTTGCCGAACATCGCGCCGCCGTCGAGCCGCTGGGCGTTGCCGAGGATGGAGGTGAGCTGCATCGCCGGCAGTGTAGCGCCCCGCCGGCCGCCAGCCGCGGCCCGGTCACGGGGCTGGCAGATCGGCCGCGCACGAGGTCTCGGCCCAGCGACCGACGAAGGCGCCGCCGATGGCCTCGCCAGGTGCCCCGGCGCGGAACAGGCCCTCGACGCGGCCGCGGTCGCCGGTGCCGATGAGCCAGCGGCCGCGGAAGCCGCCGTCGGCGTAGGTCCCGACCAGGAGCCCGCGGAACCGCCCCGCCGTGTCGACGTACTTGCCGAAGAACACCCGGTCGCCGGCGCCGCGCTGGCCCCAGATGCCGCGCAGGTGGCCGATCGGCGCGCCGTCGTCGTCGGCGACGACGCCCAGGAACCGGCCCAGGTCGGCGCGCAGCGCGTGCCAGCGCCCGCGCATCAGGCCGTGGTCGCAGGGGTCACCGGCGCGCAGCGCGGTGACCATCACGCGGTTGCCGTCGGTGCCGACGTCGGCGACCTGGGTGCCGGCCAGGAGCGTGGCCAGCGGCAGCCGCGCGGCCACCACGCCGTCGCGGCTCTGGTAGCCCAGGGTGACGGACCGCAGATCGGTCGCGGTGGTCAGCACCTCGAGCACCAGTCCGTCGGCGAACGGCCGGGTCACCGAGGTGAACGCCACCTCGTCGCGGGCGGTCCGCGCGGCCACCGCGTCGGTGGCGTCCTCGAAGCCGATGGTCCGGCGCACTACCAGCGCGCCGTCCGACACGGTGATGCGCCCGCTCCAGTCGTGAGCGGCGGCGGCGGCGCGGTCGGGCGGCAGCTGGCCCCACACCACGGCCACGCGCAGGCGAGTGGCGCCGGCGGCGCCGCGCAGCCGCACGACCTCGGGGTCGGCGTCGAGGGCGTCGGTCACCGGCGCGCCCGGCTCGATCGCGGCGGCGGTGAACTCGGCGTCGTCGCCGAACGCGGGCGCCTCGTCGGTGGTGTCGAGACCACCGGTCTCAAGCTCCAGGTCGCCGGCGATCTGTTCTTCGGCGGTGACCGTGCCGCACGCGGCGACGACGAGGAGCGACAGGCACAACATGGGCAAGCGAAGCATGGGTCCTCCAGGCAAGGGGTCAGGGATGCCCCTGCCTGGAGCAAGCCCGACGCCAGCCGCAACCGGCCGACATCGCAGGCGGCCCGGCCGGAGCCGGCACGTCGAGGTCCCGGCAGCCCGGCGCGAGCGGGACCTCGGCAGCCCGCCGCAAGGCCTGCCCCCGGCGCCTGCCGTCAGAGGCTGGGCTCGAGGCCGCTCGGGGTCGGGACGTCCCAATTGCTCGAGCTGGACCCGCCAGCCGGGATGTACTGCCGCAGCACCTGGCGCAGCGTGGTCGACGACACCGGCTTGCTCAGGGCCTGGTTCATGCCGGCGTCGAGGCAGGCCTGCAGGTCGCCGGTGTCGGTGTTGGCGGTCATCGCCACGATCGGGATGCGGGCCCGCGAGTCGGTCATCGCGCGGATCTTCCGCGTCGCGGCCTCGCCGTCCATGTTGGGCATCTGCATGTCCATGAAGATCATGTCGTAGCGATGGGCGCCCACCAGCGCGACCGCCTCGACGCCGTCGCAGGCGGTGTCGATCTCCGCGCCCGGCACCAGGCGGTCGAGCAGCCGCTTGGCGACCATCAGGTTGAGCCGGTTGTCGTCGACCACCAGCAGGCGGTGCCCGGCAGTGGCGTCGGCGGTGGCGTCGACCGGCGGCGCGGTGGGGGCCCGCCCCTCGGCCAGCGCCACCTCGACGGTGAAGGTGCTGCCCTGGCCCTCGACGCTGACGAAGGTGAGCCGACCGCCCATCATCTCGACCAGGCGGCGCGAGATGCTGAGGCCCAGGCCGGTACCGCCGAAGCGCACCGCGATCTCGCCGTCGGCCTGGACGAACTCCTGGAACAAGCTGGCCTGCACGGGGGCCGGGATGCCGATGCCGGTGTCGATCACGTCGACCCGCACGCCGCACGGCCGGTCGGCGGTGCCGAGGCCGACCGCGGGAGCGGCGCGGATGGTGATGGCGCCCGCCGGGGTGAACTTGAGGGCGTTCACCACCAGGTTGACCAGCACCTGGACCAGCCGGAGCCGGTCGCCGACGACGTAGCGCGGCGTCGCTGGCGCTAGCTCGAGCTTCACCACCACGCCGGCCGGCGCGGCGCGGGCCGAGCGCGCCATCGTGACCGCGCTGCGGACCGCGTCGTGGAGGTCGAACTGGCCGACCACCAGGCGCAGCTGCTGCGAGCTCAGCTTGTTGAGGTCGAGCAGGTCGTTGATGATGCCAAGCAGGTGGCGCGACGACTCGCGCAGCGCGTCGAGCAGCGGCGGCTGATCGGCCTCGGCCGCCGGGTCGAGCTGGAGCAGCTCGGCGATGCCGGTGATGGCGTTCATCGGCGTGCGCAGCTCGTGGCTCACCGTGGAGTAGAAGCTGTCCTTGTAGCGCTGGGTCTGGCGCAGCTGGGCGTTCATGGCCTCGACGCTGCGGCGGTGCGCGGTCAGCTCGTGGACGTAGGTCTGGTGGTTGCGGCTCAGCATGCGCATGGCCACGAAGCTCATGACCGCCATCGACACCACCTGGAACGTGCCGATGAACAACGTGGTGTGCTCGGGCAGGTGGCGGCCGCGGTCGTCGTGGGTCAAAAGCGCGCCGGCGGTGAGGGTGAGCGCGACGATGAGGAGGGTCCACAGCGCCGACACCCGGGGCGAGCCGAGGATCCACGCGAAGATCGGACCGAACACACACCACGCCGCGATGAGCGGGGTGTCCTGCCACAAGACCATCGACTGCAGCCACACGCTGACCGAGACGATGCCCAGCCCGACCAGCCCGAGCCCGGCGGTCAGCCGGGTCAAGGTGGCGCGGGCCAGGTTCACGCCGAGGACGACCACCGTGGTCGCACACACCAGCGCCGGCGCGCGCCAACCCAGCCCGAGCCACACGCCGGTGTGGACCGAGAACGTGATCATCACCAGCGCGTGGAACACCAGCGCGTGACGGTGGCGCAGCGGCGACTGGATGGCGGCCACGCTCTCGGTGACCGACGGCAGCGACGGCAGGACGGCAGCGGTGCGGGACGAGGCCACAGCTCACCTCGGTACCACGCCGCAGCGGTCATCGACGATGAGCGATGGGGTTGCGGCCGTCGACGATCTCGCAACCCCGCGAGGGCCCGTCGAGCGCAACCGGGGGCGATGCCGGGCTAGATCCCACACCTGCGCACACCGATCGTCGTCAGGGGGGCGCGATGGTCACCGTCTGGCCTGCGCCGACGTCGATCGACCGCCGCAACACCACCGCGCCGTCGAGCGGGCTCACCAGCACCACCTCGTGGCGGCCGACCGGCAGCGCCCGGCGCAGCACCGGCGTCGAGCGCCAGTCCTCGCCGTCGACCAGGACCTTGGCCGCCGGCGACCACGCGCCGATCGCCAGGAAGCCGCGGGCCGGCGCCGGCGTGGCGTCGACCGGCGCCGGGACCGGCGGGCCCGCGTCGGGGATGGGCGCGGGCGCGGCGGCATCACGGCTGGGCCGGCCAGCGTCGAGGGGACGGCGGGCGGCGGGCGCGTCGACCACCGCCGCGTCGATCACGGGCACGTCGAGGCCGACTGCGTCGAGGCCGGCGGCGTCGAGGCCGGCCGCGTCGATCACCGGCACGTCGAGGCCCGCCGCGTCGACCGCAGGTCGCGCCGCCCGCGTGGCCACCCCGCCCCAGCCGGCCAGGCCCAGGCAGGCGCCGCCGCCGAGGAGGCCTGAAGTGACCACCGCCGCTGCTCCAAGCCGATCGGGCGCGGCCGGCGCCGGCGCGGCCGCCTCGACGTCCGCCGCCGCGTCAGGCGCGCGCGCTCCTGCTGGCGTCGACGCCGGCGCGCTGGGCAAGGTCGGCGTCGCGTCCAGGCCGGCGCGCCTCGACCGCGGTGACGCTTCGCCGGGCCGCCCTCCCGCCGGTGCGCCGCGCAGCACGCCAGCCAGCCAGCGCCGGTGGAGCTCGCGCGGCTCGGCCAGCGCGCCGTCGACCCAGGCCGCCAGGCTGGTCCGGGTGGCCGCCGCCGCGATGCGCTCGAGCACCTCGGCCATCGCCGCAGCGGTGGCCAGCCGCTGGTCGGGATCGCGCGCCAGCCCGGCCAGCACCAGCTGGTCGAGGCCGTCGGGCAGCGGGCCGGCCACCGTCGACGGTGCCACGATCGGCTGCTCCTCCACCGCCTTGGCGACCGCGTAGATCGAGTCACCGGTGAACAGCGGCCGGCCGGTGAGCAGCTCCCACAGCACGACGGCGCTCGAGAACACATCGGCGCGCCGGTCGAGCGCGCGGTTGCCCAGCTGCTCGGGCGACATGTACGGCGGCTTGCCCCGCAGCGTGCCCAGCTCGGTGACCGGCGCCTGCCGCCCCCGCACCAGCGCGATGCCGAAGTCGAGCACCTTCACCCGCCCGTCGAAGCCGAGCATCAGGTTATCGGGGCTGACGTCGCGGTGGACCACGCCGAGCAGGTGCCCGGCCACCGGGTCGCGCAGCTCGTGGGCCGCGTGCAGCCCCCGGCACGCCGCGGCCATCGCCTGGCACAGCACCGCCGGCGGAGGGCGCAGGTCGCCCAGGCCGCGGAAGCTCATCCCCGGCACATACTCCATCACCAGGTACGCGAGCCCGTCGGCCTCGCCGAAGTCGAGGATCTGGGTGATCGCCGGGTGGGTGAGCCGCGCCAACAGCCGCGCCTCGTCGAAGAACATCGCCCGCGCCGCCGGCGTCACCGCCAGCTCGGCCCGCACCGTCTTGATGGCGCACAGCTGCTCGAAGCCGCCGGGGCCGTGGCGGCGGGCCAAGAGCACGTCGCCCATGCCGCCCGAGCGCAGGGCGTGGAGCAGCTGGTACTCGCCGAGGTGCGCGCCGATCATCGCCGCCGATCAGGGGTCGTCACTGTCGGTGGCCGGCCGCGCCAGCAGGCCGTGCTTGTACAGCAGCTCGCGGAAGTGGCGGCGGTTGATGCCGGCGTGGGCGGCGGCGTGGGTGAGGTTGCCGTCGTGCGCGCCGAACACCTCGGCCAGGTAGCGACGCTCGAACGCGTCATTCCAGCGCTCCTTGGCGTCCTTGAACGGCAGCGAGGTGTCGACCGCGTCGCCGCCGGGACTGGCGACCAGGGCCGCGGCCACCGACAGCCGGAGCTCGGTGAACGGCACCAGCCCGCCCGACAAGGCCCAGGCGCGCTCGAGGACGTTGCGCAGCTCACGCACGTTGCCGGGCCAGCCGTGGCCGCGCAAGAGCGCCAGGTTGTCGCCGGCGACCGGCCCGGGGCTGGCGCCGCGCCCGGCGTAGAACGCCTCGACCAGCGCCGGCAGATCGTCGACGCGCTCGCGCAGGGGCGGCAACGCCACGTGGACCACCGCCAGGCGGTAGAACAGATCGAACCGGAACGCCTGGGCGTCCACCATCCGCGCCAGATCGCGGTGGGTCGCGGCCACCACCCGGGTGTCGACGGTGACCGGTCGATCGGCGCCGACCGGCTGCACGGTCTGGGCCTCGAGCGCGCGCAGCAGCTTGGCCTGGACCGGCAGCGGCAGCTCGCCCAGCTCGTCGAGGAACAGCGTGCCACCCGACGCCTCGACGAAGGCGCCCCGGCGGTCGCGCTCGGCGCCGGTGAACGCGCCGCGGACGTGGCCGAACAGGTGCGAGTCGATCAGGTGCTCGGCGATGGCCGAGCAGTCGACCACCACGAACGGCCCGCGGGCGCGCGGCGAGTGGTCGTGCAGCGCCCGGGCCGCCAGCTCCTTGCCGGTGCCCGACTCGCCTTCGACCAGCACGGTGACCTCGGCCGGGGCCGCCAGCTCGAGGACCGCGAACAGCTCGCGCATGGCCAGGCTGCCACCGACCATGGCGCCGAAGCGCTGGCGCGCGCTGGGCGGCAACACCAGCGCGTCGGCGGCGACCACCCGCACCTGGGCGCCGCCGATGTCGAGCAGCGCGCCGCCCGGCACCACCACCTCGGTGATCCGCGAGCCCTGCCACCAGGTGCCGTTGGTCGAGCCCAGATCCTTGACCCGCACCCCGCCGACCACCGCCGCCAGCTCGGTGTGGCGCCGCGACACCTTGGGATCGTCGATGACCAGGTCGCAGCTGGCGTGGGCGCCCAGCACCACCGGGCGCGCCCCGAGCGCGACCTGCCCCCCGGTCGCCAGCCGGGCGATCCAGCTGCGCGGCGCGGTGCGGCCGCGGGTCGCCGACGTGGCCAGGCCGGTCGCCAGCAAGGTGGTGCGATCGATCACCTGGCCAGGATAACCAATCCGCCGCGCCGGATGGGCGCCCGCGCCGGTGGTATCGTCGACGGATGCGGCGATCCGTCGTGATCCTCGCCACGCTCGTCGGGGCCAGCGCCTGCACCGACCCGAGCGTGACGGTCAGCCTGACCGGCGTCCCGGCCGAGGCCGAGACGCTGCGGGTGACGGTGCTCGAGCTGACCGACACCACGTGCGCCGACGTCAGCCTGGGCCGGGTCGACGCCGACACCTTCAGCGCCGGGGTCCGCGCGGTGGCCACGTTCCCGGCGGGCGGCGGCGCCCCGCTGGCCGACATCCCGCGGCTGGGTCCCAAGCTGATCGTCGCCGGCGCCTACCGCAACCGGACGCTGGTGGCGGCGGGCTGCAGCGCCGACGCCGCCGACATCGACGCCGATCTGCCGGTCACCATCGCGCTGGCGCCGACGGTCCGGCTGCGCCTGGCGCCCGGCCCGCTCGACCCGACGGCGCCGCCCAGCCTGCTGTTGCCGGCCCCGGCGACGGCGCTCACGGTGCAGTCGTCGTTCCGGATCGAGGCCCCGGCCGCGACGGTGGCGCCGCAGGTGTTCGCGCGCAGCCCCGCCGGCGAGGCGTTCTACGCGGCGGCGGTGGCCGAGGCCGGCGACACCCACGCCGTGACGCTGCCCGCCGGGCTGCCCCAGCGGCCCGGCCCGTGCGCGCCGCCGGACACCTGCCCCGCGGTCGGCCCGGTCGAGCTGGTGATCCGCGCCCCGTGGGCCGAGGGGCCGGTGCGGCTGTCGGCCTACGTCCCGGCGGCCACGTATTGGCGCGAGGGTATCGCCACCGCCGGCGCGCCATCGTGGGCGTTCCTCGAGACCGACGTCGGCACCTACGCGGCGGCGATCACCGGCGGCGGTGGCGCCGAGGCGCTGACGGTGTTCACCGCGATGGGCGCGGCCGCGCCGACCCGGATCGTGGTCCCGGCGCCGACGGCGCGCGCGGTGACCGCGTTCCACACCACCACCGCCCAGCAGGCGCTGGCCGGGTTCGTCACCCAGCTGGCCGACGGCTGGTACTTCCTCGACCCGGCGGCGACGCCGCCGGCGCTCGTGCCGATCCCCAACGCGGCGCCGCTGCCCGACCTCGCCGACACCTTGATCGAGCTGCCGCCGTGCGGGCCGGGCCCGTCGCTCGGCGTCATCGCAGGGCGCGCCGCCGCGCCTTACGTCGGCGTCCCCAACCCACGCCACCCCCAGGCTGCCGCGATCATGCCCGCGCTCACCGCCGCGCTGGCAGACCTGGCGAGCGGCGCTTCGCTCGAGGTCCACGACGCGGTGTGCGCCGCCCCGGGCCGCCCGGCGGTGGTGGTGGCCAGCTCCGTCGACGGGGTCGAGCACGTCACGTTGCTCACGGCGACCACGACCCCGGCGCGCATCCCGACGCCGTTCGTCGGCACCGTCGCCAGCTACGGCACCGACGGCGGCCTGGCCGGCGCGGTGATCACGCCGACCGGGCTGCGGCTCGGCACCTTCAAGCTGACCAACCTCGACACCGCGCCGGCCTTCGCGCTGACCGACCTGGTCGATCACCCGCTGGCCGGGCGCCCGACGTCGATCCGGATCATCGACGCCAACGGCGACGCGGCGCTCGACTCGCTGGCGGTGGTCGACGTCAACGGCGAGCGCCGGGTGCAGCTGACGCTGGGCAGCGACGCCGGGCCCATCACGGCGCTGGTGGCGCCCGAGCTGGGCGCCCGCGAGCTGGTGCTCACCGGGGTGGACCTCCTGGGCGACGACCGCCGCGAGCTGGTGGTCGCCAGCCGGGCCGGCATCGCGGCGTACAACCTCACCCGCCCGGCGGCGCCGTGACGCGCGCCGCGCTCACGCTCGTGGCCACCGTCGCGATCGCGTGCGGCGGCAAGCCCGCGCCGGCCACGCCGCCGCCCAGCCACCAGGCCAGCGTGGCGCCGGCGGTCGACGACCAGCTGGCCGGTGAGCTGGCCGATGCGCTCTTGGAGGTGCTGGCCACCATGGTGCAGATCAGCCACGAGCCCGACTGCGCCACCATGGGCCGCCAGCTCGGCGCGCTGTTCGATGGCAGCCGCGCGCTGGTCGACCAGGTCGAGGCGCTGGGCGCCGATCCCGACGCCAACCGGCGCCTGACCACCGCGATGGACGCGCGCGCGGCGGCGGTCGCGCCGCTCATCGACGCGATGGGACCGGGCCTGGTGCGGTGCCGCGCGCAGCCCGAGGTCACCGACGCGATGGGGCGCATGCCGACCTTCGGCATGTAACGAAAAGTGTAAGCAGTGCGCGACATTGTTCCTGTTGCGAGGGCGCGCGGTCTATGGGATAGACCCGCGACCAAACCGCGCGCTGCGCAAAGGACCCCGATCAAATGAAGCGTCTGTCTGTCATCGCCCTGCTCGCCACCGCCGTCCTCTTCACCGCCTGCAAGAAGGAGAACAAGGACAGCAAGCCGGCCACCACCGAGGCCGCGAAGCCGGCCGCTGGCACCGCGGCTGCCCCCGCCGCGCCCGCGCCCACCGCGCCGGCCGCCGCCGCCCCGGCCGACCCGACCGGCGCTCCGGCTCCCACCGCCGCGGCCCCGGCCGACGCTGACTTCGAGGCCAACATGAACAAGGCCGTGGCCATGTTCGAGGCGATGGGCAAGGCCGCCGAGGCCGCCGGCGAGGACTGCGGCAAGGCCGCCGAGGGTCTGGGCAAGGTGATGGACGACAACAAGGACTTCATGGAGCAGGCCAAGAAGTGGGACGCCGACCCGGCGTTCAAGGCCAAGTCCGAGGAGTGGATGAAGGGTCACATGGACCAGCTGATGGCGCCGATGATGAAGGTCGGCACCCTGGGCCAGAAGTGCGCCACCGACGCGAAGTTCGCCGAGGTGATGAAGCGCTTCGACTCGATGGGCAAGTAAGCCCGGCCAGGCGGCTCGGCCGTCTGGATCGCGCGGCCGTCCGACGGGGCGGCCGTCGTCGTTTTCGGCCGCACGAAGTGCCGGCGCGGGCGATGGCCAGCGGCTATGCTCGAGGCATGAAGCGCTACGTCGTGGTCTTGGCGATCGGGCTCGTCGCGTGTGGTGGGAGGTCGAAGCCGGCCGACACGACCGCGCTCACGCTGCAAGGCCACCAGGAGCCCGCGCCGGCCGAGGCGGCGCCGCCGGAGCCCGCCGCGCCCCCGGCCGCCGACCCCGCGCTCACGCAGAAGCTCGAGCAGGCGCTGGCGTTCTTCGTGGCCATGGGCGACGTCGCGACCGCGGCCGGTGACGACTGCCCCAAGGCCGCCGCCGGCCTGGCGGCGCTCCTCGAGGACAACCGCGCGCTCATGATCGAGGCCAAGCACTGGAGCGAGGACCCGGCCACCAAGGATCAGGCCGAGGCGTGGATGCAGGCCCACCAGGCCCAGATGATGACGCCGATGATGAAGGTCGCGACCTTGAACCAGACGTGCAGCAGCGACCCCGACTTCGCCGCGGTCATGGCGCGGCTCGGGGCTGACCCCGAGGACGAGCCGGCCCCGCCGCCGCCGTTCACCCCGGCGTTCGAGGCCACGATGCAACAGGCGATTCGCCTGTTCGTCGCGATGGGCAACGCGGCCGATTCAGCCGCTGGCGACTGCAGCAAGGCGGGCAAGGCGCTGTCCAAGGTGTTCGATGACAACGCAGCGTTCATGGCCAAGGCCAAGACCTGGGACAAGGATCCCGCCTTCCGTGATCAGGCCGACGCGTGGATGAAGTTGCACATGGACGAGATCATGGCGCCGATGATGAAGGTCGGCACCCTGGGGCAGAAGTGCGGCACCGACCCGGACTTCGCGAACGCGATGAAGCGCCTCGACGACGAGCCCGGCAAGTAGGGTTCGGCGCGTGACCGCCTGGTATCCTCGTCGGATGACGTCCGCGGCGGCGCTCGTCCTGGTGCTGGCGGCGTGCGGTCCGAAGCCGGCGCCGGCGCGCGCCCCGATCGCCAACCGGCCCGCGCCGGCGGCGGCGCCTGCACCTGTGGCGGCGAGGTCGGATGCCGAGCCCCCGACCGGGCCCGCGTTCGACCGCACGATGGCCCGCTTCATCGCCTTGATCGACGCGATGGCCCAGGCCGCGGTGGACGCCGGCTCGGACTGTGCCAAGGGCACGGCCAACCTGGAGCGGGTGCTCGACGACAACCTCGCCCTGATCCGCGACGCCAAGCGGTGGAACCAGGACCCCGGCTACAAGGCCGCGTCCGAGGCGTGGGTGAAGGAGCACATGGACGAGTTCATGCAGCCGATGATGAAGGTGGCCGCGCTCGGTCAGACCTGCGCGAACGATCCCGCCTTCGCCGCGATGATGGCGCGCTTCACCGACCTCGACTGACGGCGGAGGGCCGCGGTCGGTACCGGGCCGGGCGCGCGGCCCGCGGAATCTACGACGCCGCCGTGGCCGCGGCCGGCCGCGCGTGCCATCGTCGCCCGATGCGTCTCCTCGCCGTCGCGCTCCTGGCCGCCACCACGCTGGCGTGCTCGAAGTCCAAGCCCGCCGCCACCGCCCCGGTCATCGTCGACCCGCCGGCGGCGACCACCGATCCCGCCGTCGATCCGGCCGCGCCGCCGCCGGCGGCCACCCCGTCGGACGCCGAGCTCGAGCAGATGTTCGCGGAGACCCTGACCTTCTTCGAGGCGCTGGGCACCGCGGTCGACAGCAACAAGGCCGACTGCAAAGCGATGGCCGCCGCCATCAACGGCGTGCTCGATCAGCACGAGCCGCTGTTGCGCAAGGCCAAGACCTTCGAGGGCAACGCCGAGGTCGACGAGAAGGCCGACGCGTACATGCAAGCCCACGAGGCCCAGGCCAAGCCGGCGTACCAGAAGCTCAACGGCGCCCAGGCGTGCGAGAGCGACGCCGACGTCCAGGCGGCGTTCAAGCGCTTCGACACGATGTGACCCAAGCCGGACCGGCCCGCGATCGTCCAACCGCGGCGACACCGGAGCGCGGTTCGCTGACAGGAGGACTCGATGATGCGCGCATGGATGTTCGGGTTGATCGCGGCGGTGGCCGCCTGCAAACAGGGGAGCGCGCCGGCGGCCGCGCCGACGGTCGCGGCCGGCGCCGAGCGCGGCAGCTGCCGACCTGATCGCAGCTGCGACGTGGGCCTGACCTGCCTGTCGGACCTGTGCGTGCGGCCCCCGCCGGCCGATTGCACCGCGGTGGCCGCGGCCCTGGGCGGGATCTTCCTCGACAACTACACCCCGGTGGAGGAGCGCGCCCGCTACGCCGCCGAGGTGCAGCAGCTGTGCGCGGCGACCGGGCTGACCCGCGAGGACGGGGCGTGCCTGGCCAAGGCCACGAGCCGGGCCGACCTGCAGGCGTGCCCGCACCCGCTCGGGCTCGGCGACTGCGGCACGATCGCGACCGCCGCCGAGGCGCTGCGGGCCAACAGCGCGGTCGACGCCTACCTGGTGACGCCAGCGGATCGCCTGATCGAACGGTGCAAGCGCGAGGTGCCGTCGCTGGCCTTCGAGCGCTGCGTGGTGGCGGCGGCGACGATGGACGACCTGGGCCGCTGCGCCTGGTAGCGCGCTTCGAGTAAGCTCGGGCCCGTGCCGCGCTCGCTCGTGAGGATCGCCGTCGCCGTGGCGGTGGTGGTCGGGTGGTGCCGGGGTGCGTCGGCCCAGGACGCCGACGCCGGTCGCCCCCCGGTCGTGGTCGCCGTCGACGCCGCGGCGGTCGGCCTGGCGGTCGACGCCGGCGCGGTACCGATCGACGCCGAGCCGGCGCCCGCGGCCGCGCCGAGCGACGCGCGCCCGATCGACGCCGCGAGCGACGCCGCGCCCACGGCCGCGCCGCTCGACGCGCGCCCGATCGACGCCCCACCCGCGCCGCTCGCCGCGGGCGTGATCGACGCGGGCGTGATCGACGCCGCGCTCGATGGCGCCGCCGGGCCGGGACCGGACGCGGGCCCCGACGACGCCACCAACGCCGACGCCGGGGCCGTCGCGCCGCTCGACGGCGGCGACCTCACCGCCCCGGCCCCCCCTTCCCTCTCGGCCGAGCCGCCCACCGCCGCGCCAGCGGTGCCGCCCGAGCCGGTGGAGGCCGTGGAGCCGGCCGCGCCGGCCACACCCAAGAACGCGTCGGGGGTGGTCATCCGCCTGGTGCTGGGCCTGACCGCGGTGTTCGTCCTGGCCTACCTGGGCGGCCACAAGCGGGTGCTGGCGGTCGAGCGCCGCCTGGGCATCACCGGCGTCATCGCCGCCGGGTTCCCCTTCGTGGCGCTGGGCGTGATCATCCGCCAGCCGGCCATCGGCATCCTCACCGGTGACGTCCTCGGGCGCATGCAGCCCATCTTGCATTTCGGCCTGGGCTGGCTGGGCTTCATCATCGGCGCCCAGCTCGACATCCGCCTGCTCGACCGGGTGCCGCGCGGCACCGGCTACTTGATCGTCGTCGAGGCGCTCGGGCCGTTCGCGGCGGTGGCCGCGGCGTGCGCCGGCGGCGCGATCGCGCTGGGCCTGGCCGACTGGCGCGCCGGCGACTTCTGGCGCGACGTGATCATCCTGGGCGCCGCCGGCGCCATGACCGCGCCGCGCCGGTTCCGCGGCTTCGCCAACCGCGGCTGGCGCGAGGGCAAGAGCGTCGACCACCTGCTGTCGCAGCTCGACGAGATCGTCGGCGTCATCGGCCTGCTGTTCGTGGCCGCGTACTTCCGGCCTACCGCCGGCTCGGCCTGGGCCTTGCCCGGCACCGGCTGGCTGTTCGTCACCATCGGCCTCGGGGTGGCGGTAGGCGTCCTCATCTTCGCGATGGTGCGGGTGCCCAAGAGCGAGGGTGAGTTCCTCGCGGTGGTGCTGGGCTCGGTGGCGCTCGGCGCCGGCCTGGCCGGCTACCTGTACCTGTCGCCCATCGTCATCTGTTTCATCGCCGGCGCGCTGGTGGTGAACTTCCCGTGCGACCAGCGCGACGCCATCTTCCGCATCCTCAACCACCTCGAGCGCCCCATCCACCTGCTGTTCCTGATCGTGGCCGGCGCCAGCTGGGACGTGCTGGCCGGCCGGGCCTGGGTGCTGGTGCCGGTGTTCGTGGTGGCCCGCATCATCGGCAAGTGGGCAGGGATCACCGCGGCGCGCTCGACGGTCGGCGCGTCGCTGCCGGCCGGCTACGCCGACAACCGCGTGCTGGTCTCGCCGCTGTCGCCGCTGGCGATCGCGCTGGTGCTGTCGGTGCAAGGTGGCGCCGGCAGCCACCCCGCGACCTGGCTGATGACCGCGGTCATCGGCGCCGCCATGCTGACCGAGGTCGCGGTCCAGCTGACCTCGGCGCCCAGCGTGCCGGCCGCCGCGCGCGCGACCACCGTGACCTCGCCGCTGCAGGCCCCCACCATCGACGAGCTGGACGACGATGAGCCGGCGACCGGGCCGGTCTACCGCGACGAGCTCGACGACGAGGACGCCCCGTGATCCAGCTCTTGGTCCTGGCCGCGCTGGCCGGCCTGATGCAGGCGGCGCGCAGCTTCGCGCCCGGCTCGCTGCGCTCGGGCGGCACCGAGCTGGCGTTCGGCTTCCTGCTCTTGGTGGCGTACTTCACCGGCAAGCTGGTCAGCCGCCTGGGCTTCCCCAAGCTCACCGGCTACATCGCCGCCGGCATCGTGGTCGGCCCGTACGCGCTGGGCCTGGTCGACAAGCCGATGACGCTCCAGCTCAAGCTGGTGGGCGGCATCGCCACCGCCATCCTCGCGCTCACCGCCGGCGCCGAGCTCAACCTGCGCGAGGTGCGCCCGCTGCTGGGCACGGTCAAGCGCATGAGCGTCGGCGTGGTGATCGGGTCGATGCTCATCCTGGCGGCGGCGCTCATGGCGGTGCGCCCGCTGGTGCCGTTCCTGGCCCAGATGTCGCTCGACCACGCCCTGGTGGTGTCGCTGACCCTGGCCACCGCGCTGACCGCCAAGTCGCCGGCGGTGGTGATGGCGCTCATCGGCGAGACCCGGGCCGACGGCGTGTTGACCAAGACCATCCTCACCACGGTCATCGTGTCGGATCTGGCGGTGATCGTGCTGTACGGCGTGGTGTCGTCGGTGGCCACCGCGGTCATCGGCGGCGGCGTCGACCTGGGCGCGGCCATCGGCGGCATCGCCTGGGGCGTGCTGGGGTCGATGGGCGTCGGCATCTTCATCGGCGCGGTGCTGGGCCAGTTCATCATCCACGTCGACCGCGGGGTCGGCCTGTTCGCGGTGATGCTGTGCTTCATCGTCGCCGAGGTCGGCAACGCGGTGGCGCTCGACCCGCTGGTGATCGCGCTGGCGGCCGGGCTGTGGCTCGAGAACGCGTCGCGGGCCGACGCGCGCAAGCTGCTCGACGGCTTCGACGCGGCGTCGCTGCCGGTGTACCTGGTGTTCTTCGCGCTGGCCGGCGCCAAGCTCGACCTGGTCAAGCTGGCCAGGCTAGCGGTGCCGGTGTTGGTGCTGGTGGTGGTCCGCGCCGCCAGCTTCTTCGTCGGCGCCCGCCTGGGCACCCGGGGCGCCGGCGTCGATCCGCTGGTGCGGCGGCTGGCCTGGGTCGGCATGGTGCCGCAGGCCGGCTTGGCCCTGGCGCTGGCCGAGCTGGTGCGCCGCACCTTCCCGTCGTTCGGCGACGCCGCCTTCGCGCTGGTGCTGGGCGTGGTCGCCACCAACGAGCTGACCGCGCCGGTGGCGCTGCGGCTGGCGCTGTTGCGCAGCGGCGAGGCCGGCAAGCGCCCGGGCCCAGCCACCGGCGATCACTAGATCGCGACGCGGCTTCACCGCGTGGCAGATCCCGCCGGACCTGCCAAGCTACCGGGACATGCGCATCCGTCACCTCCTGGTCGGCGCCCTGATCTCTTCGGTCGGCGTCGCGCCGGTCGCCGCCGAGCCGGATCGCCCTGGCCCGGTGGTGGTCGGAGGCGGCGTGAGCTACGCCGTGCTCGATCCCGGCGGCGCCGCCTACCTGCCGTCGACGCTGGCCGGGGTGATGCCGGCGGCGTACGTCGGGTGGCGCCCGCGGCCGGACCTGGAGGCCAGCGCGGACGCCTGGCTGAGCTACGGCACCGACGACGACTACCGGGCCCGCGCGTGGGGCGCCGCGGCCGGGGTCGGCTACGCCTCGCCGTGGAGCGCGGTGGTGACGCTGCGCCTCGGCTACGGGCACGTCGAGTGGGGCGACAGCGACGGTGGCTACCTCGATCGCGACGACGTCGTGCTCGGCGTCGGGGCCCGGGTCGAGCTGTACCGCGACCGCCTGGGCGCGCTGGTGGCGCTCGGCGCGATCAGCCGCACCACCGCGTGGCTGTCCGACGACGGCCAGCCGGCGCAGACGCTCTACGCCGTCGGCCTGGGCTTCGAGCGGTGACCGGCCAGGCCCCCGCTGCTACTCGGCGGCCAGCTGGGCTCGCAGCGCCTTCATCTCGGCCCGCTCGGCGTCGCTGACCTTGGGCCACCGGGTCGGCAGCTGCTCGAGGGTCGCGACCATCAGCTCGGCGACCGTGCGCCGCATGAACGACTTGGAGTCGGCCGGCACCGCGTACCACGGCGCCCACGGCCGCGACGTCGCGGTCAGCGCCGCGCTGTAGGCGTCCATGTACTTGTCCCACTTGGCGCGCTCGGTCAGATCGCCGGCGTTGAACTTCCAGTTGGACTCCGGCTCGTCGATGCGATCGAGCAGCCGGTCGCGCTGCTCGTCCTTGGACACGTTGAGCCAGAACTTGAGGACGGCGGTGCCGTTGCGGGCGGCGTGCTCCTCGAAGTCGCGGATCGACTGGTACCGCTCGTCCCACAGCGCCGGCAGGTCGTCGGTGCCCCGGGGCAGCCGCTGGCCAGCCAGGAACTGCGGGTTGACCCGCACCACCAGCACCTCCTCGTAGTGGCTGCGGTTCCACACCCCGAGGCGCCCGCGCTCGGGCAGCGCGCGCTGGCACCGCCACAAGAAGTCGTGGTCCAGCTCCTGCGAGCTGGGCGCCTTGAACGAGAACACCTGGCACCCGGCCGGGTTCACGCCCGACAGCACCGCGCGGATGGTGCCGTCCTTGCCGGCGGCGTCCATGGCCTGGACGATGATCAGCAACGAGAAGCGATCGTCGGCGAACATCTTGGCCTGCAGCTGCTCGAGCCGCGCCACCGCCTGGGCCAACGCCTCCTGGTTGGCCTTCTTGTCGGGGCCGTCCTTGGGCGGCCGGGTCGGCGCGGCGGCGGCGTCGAACGGCCGATCGAACGGCACGAGGTAGGGACTGGCGACGGGTTCGAACAGGAGGCCACGTGACATTGCCGTGACGATACCTCGCGCCGGACCCGCCGGTGCACGGCTTTGATACAGTCGCGCCATGACCACGCCCGAGTCCTACGCCGAGCCTGACAAACTGGGCGCGCTGCCCGCCGACGACAGCCTGCGGACCCGGGTGGTGCGGGCCGCCGCCGCGGCGCTGGGCGAGGCCCGGGCCGCGGCCGCCGTCGCCGAGGCCGACCCCCACGCCGCGGTCCACGCCGTGCGCAAGGCGCTGCGCCAGCTGCGCGCGATGGTCGACCTGGTCGGCCCGGCGCTGCCCAAGCGCGAGCGCAAGGACCTGGCCCGCGGGTTCGCCGCGGCCCGGCGCTCGCTGGGCCCGGCCCGCGATCAAGAGGTGGCGCGCGACCTGCTCGGCACCATCGCGCCGCTGCACGAGCTGACCGCGGCGGCCGAGGCGGTCGACGCCGCCGCCGCGCCCGACCGGGTCGCCGCCGAGGCGATGGTGGCCGACGTCCAGCGAGCGGTGGCCGAAGCTGCGACCCACGTCGACGCGCTGACGGCGGCCATGCCCGACGAGCTGCGCCCGCGCCACGTCGCGCGCGGCCTGGCCCGCACCTACAAGCGCGCCCGCAGCGCGCGCCGTCGCGCCAAGCGGTCGGAGCGCGCGGTCCACCGCTGGCGGCGGCGGGCCAAGGAGCTCAGCTACCAGCTGACCATCGTCGACGTGCTGCCCGGCACCGACGAGCTACGCGCGGCGCTGCGCAACCTCGACCACCAGCTGAGCGCGGCGGTCGACCACCTGATGGCCAAGGACTACGTGCGGCTGTACGGCGGCGACGCCGACGACGCGCTGGCGCTGCAGGGCGCGGTGCACAATGGGCTCCTGGCTGGCGCCGACGTGGCGCGCTCGACCAGCCGCGGCCTGTTCAACATGCGGCCCAAGAAGCTGCGGCGCCAGCTGGTGTCGGCGCTGGCGGGGGCGGCCGCGGTCACCGACGACCGCGATCACGATCACGGCGACGCCGACGCCGGGTGAGCCGCGTCCGCCGGGTCAGCGCTTGGCCCAGCGGCCGCCCGACTTGGCGCACGACGCGGCGGCCTCGTCCATCGGGATCGGGTAGCTGGCGTAGAAGACGTCGGTGCCCTCGTTCATGGCGCACACGCCGGTGCGGCCGTCCGCGGCGCACGCGGTCAGCGTGAAGTCACCGCCGGCGGCGTCGCACAGCTGCTTGACCATGTCGGTGCCCAGCGCGAGGTTGGCCTCGTCGTACTGGCGGCACGCGCCCAGCTTGGGGGTGGCGCACGAGGCGACCCGCCCGCCGGTGGCCTTGGCGCCCGACGCGCCGGAAGTCGCGGGGGCATCACCTTGGCCCTTGCAGGCGGCCAGGGCCAGGACGACCACGGCCGCGGAGAGGTTGGAGCAGCGCATGGGCGCGGTGGTACCACGCCGTCGGCCGCCGCCGATCACCCGGCCACCCCGGGCGGGGCCGCGCCCCGCTGTGCTAGCTTCGGCGGCCCATGAGCAAGGTCGTCATCATCGGAGCCGGCGGCGTCGGCGGCGTCGTGGCCCACAAGTGCGCGCAAGCCTCGGATGTCTTCGACGACATCCTCCTCGCCAGCCGGACCGTGTCCCGGTGCGACAAGATCGCCGCCGAGGTCAAGGAGTTGCAGGGCAAGACCATCCGCACCGCGGCCATCGACGCCGACGACGTGGCCGCCACGACGGCGCTGCTGGCGCGCGAGCGGCCCGCGGTGGTCATCAACGTCGCCCTGCCCTACCAGGACCTCACGATCATGGAGGCGTGCCTGGCCACCGGCACGCCGTACCTCGACACCGCGAACTACGAGCCGCCCGACGTGGCCAAGTTCGAGTACAAGTGGCAGTGGGCCTACCGCGAGCGGTTCGAGCAGGCCGGCCTGATCGCCGTGCTCGGCTCGGGCTTCGACCCCGGCGTGACCAACATGTACTGCGCCCACGCGCAGAAGCACCTGTTCGACTCGATCAAGTACATCGACATCGTCGATTGCAACGGCGGCTCGCACGGCAAGGCGTTCGCCACCAACTTCAACCCCGAGATCAACATCCGCGAGATCACCGCGCGCGGGCGGTACTGGGAGAAGGGCGAGTGGAAGGAGACCGATCCGCTCAGCGTGTCGGCGATGTTCGACTACCCCGGCGTCGGCGAGCGCAACAGCTTCTTGCTCTACCACGAGGAGCTCGAGTCGCTGGCGCACAACATCCGCGGCCTCGAGCGCATCCGGTTCTGGATGACGTTCGGCGAGAGCTACCTCAAGCACCTCGAGGTGCTGGGCAACGTCGGCATGACCCGCATCGACGAGGTCGACTACCACGGCACACCGGTGGTACCGATCAAGCTCCTGAAGGCGCTGTTGCCCGATCCGGCCTCGCTGGCCCCGGGCTACACCGGCAAGACCTCGATCGGCTGCCTCATCGAGGGCGTCAAGGACGGCAAGCCGCGAAAGGTGCTCGTCTACAACATCTGCGACCACGCCGCCTGCTACCAGGAGGTCCGGGCCCAGGCGGTGTCGTACACCACCGGCGTGCCGGCGGTGTCAGGTGCGGTGATGATCGCCAAGGGCATCTGGCGCCAGCCCGGCGTGTGGAACATGGAGCAGCTCGACCCCGATCCGTTCCTGGCCGACGTGGCCGCCCGCGGCCTGCCGTGGCAGGTGCAGGAGCGGTCGGTTTGAGCGCCGGCGCGGGACTCGGCGCCCAGGTGGCCGACCGGCTCGACCTGGCCAAGGTCGACACCCCGGCCTACGTCACCGATCTGGGCGCGCTCGAGGACAACCTCAAGCTCCTGGCGTCGGTGGCCGAGCGCTCGGGCGCCACCATCATCCTGGCGCTCAAGGGCTTCGCCCAGTGGTCGACCTTCCCGCTGGTCAAGCGCTACCTGAAGGGCACCACCGCGTCGTCGACCGCCGAGGCCCGCCTGGGGCGTGAGGAGTTCGGCGGCGAGGTCCACGCCTACGCGCCGGCGTGGAGCGACGACGACCTGCGCGAGGTGGTGACCCTGGTCGATCACCTGGTGCTCAACAGCCCGGCCCAGTGGCGCCGGGCCCGGCCCATCGTCGAGGCGGCCCGGGCCGCCGGCCACCAGGTGTCGTGCGGGCTGCGGGTCAACCCCGAGCACCGCGAGGTCGAGGTGGCGCTGTACGACCCGGCCGCGCCGTTCTCGCGACTCGGCACCACCCGGGCCAACCTCACCGTCGCCGATCTCGAGGGGCTCGACGGGCTGCACTTCCACACGCTGTGTGAGCTGGGGCCCGACGCCCTCGAGCGCACGCTGACGGCGTTCGAGCAAAAGTTCGGCGAGTTCCTGCCGCGCATGAAGTGGGTCAACTTCGGCGGTGGCCACCACATCACCCGGCCGGGCTACGACACCGATCACCTGGTCCGGCTGATCACCTCGTTCCGGGAGCGCCACGGCGTGGCGGTGTACCTGGAGCCGGGCGAAGCGGTGGCGCTGGGCACCGGCGTGCTGGTGGCGTCGGTGATGGACGTGTTCGACAACGGCATGCCGATCGCTATCCTCGACACCTCGGCCACCGCCCACATGCCCGACGTCCTCGAGATGCCGTACCGCCCGGTGGTGGTCGGCGCCGGCGAGCCGGGCGAGAAGGCCATCACCTACCGGCTGGGCGGGCTGACCTGCCTGGCCGGCGACGTGGTCGGCGACTACAGCTTCGACCAGCCGCTGGCGGTGGGCGACAAGCTGGTGTTCCTCGACATGGCCCACTACACGATGGTGAAGAACACTACCTTCAACGGGGTTCGCTTGCCGTCGATCGCCACCCACGACCCGGCCACCGGCGAGGTGAAGGTGTCGCGCCGGTTCGGCTACCTCGACTACCGCGACCGGCTGTCGTAGCGGCCTCGGCGGTGGGTGTACACTGGCGGCGATGACCGACGAGGCCGCGGTCCCGGCAGCTCACGATCCGCTCGCGGCGGTGGTGGCGTTCGACTTCGCCACCAAGCAGGCGCCGACCATCCCGACGGCCGAGGCCCGGGTGGCCATGGCCAGCGGCAGGTTCGTGTGGATCGACGTTGACGTGGCCCGCGCCGACGAGGCCCGGGCCCTGTTGGCCGAGCTAGCCCTGTGCGAGGCCGAGATCATCGAGGACGCGTTCACCCGCGAGCCGGCCACCCAGATCGCGCGCTACCCCGACTACCTGCACCTGGTGCTGTCGGGGTGCCGGCTGGTCGGCCACAAGTTCGAGCTCGAGCGGGTCGACGTGGTGCTGGGCGCCAGCTTCATGCTGACCCTGCACCGCGGCCAGCCGGTGTTCCTCGAGGCGATGCGCAAGAGCTACCACGCCGACTTCGTGCAGTTCGCGCAGAGCCCCAGCTTCCTGCTGTACGAGCTGTGGGACCACCTGATCGACAACTACCTCGCGGTGCACAAGGTGTTCGAGGAGCGGGTCGAGCAGGTCCAGCACGCGCTGATCCGGCTGGTCGACGAGCGGGTGTTCCCGGTGGCGTCGGAGCTGACCTCGGACCTCTTGCACCTGCGCAAGGTGGTGCTGCCAGCGCGCACGGTGCTGACCGAGCTGTCGACCCGCAAGTCGCCGTTCGTCAGCGAGGCCACTCAGCCGTTCCTGGGCAACATGGTCGGCACCGTCGAGCGGGTGCTGCAGGACGTGCTGGTCGATCGCGACATCCTGTCGGGCGCGCTCAACAACTACATGTCCATGGTGGCGCACCAGACCAACAAGGTCATGAGCAAGCTGACGGTGGTCAGCGTCATCTTCTTGCCGCTGACGTTTCTGTGCGGCGTGTACGGCATGAACTTCTCGATCATCCCCGAGACCCGGTGGGCCCACGGCTACCTGTTCTTCTGGGGCCTGACCGGGCTGATCGTCGTCGGGCTGCTGGTCCTGATGCGGCGCAACAAGCTCCTGTGACGCGGGCCTCGCCGGGGTGGCAGGTGCGCTATGGTCGTGGCCATGGCGCATGATCCTCGCGACGTCGGCGGCACCAGCGGCGGCTTCGGCCTGTTCGTGGTCGGGCTGGCCATGACCATCGCCGGCCTGTACCTGTTGTTCCGCCAGGTCGACGTCCACGGCGGTTACTGGCACTGGGGCGGCGCCGACGATCGCAGCTTCGGGCTGACGTTGTTGCCGCTGTTGGTCGGCGTCGGCGTGCTGTTCTGGGACGGCTCGTCGAAGTTGGGTTGGCTGCTGGCCGGGGGCGGCCTGCTGATCCTGGTGATCGGCATCATCGCCAACATGCGCATCCACCTGCGCACCATGTCGCTGTACGACACCCTGGTGATCCTGGTGCTGGTGGCCGGCGGGCTGGGCGTCATCGCGCGGTCGCTGCGCGCGGTCGGCAGCGGCCGCGGCGACCGTGGCAGGCCGCCCGAGGCGTGATCACCGCGGTCACCTTCGACGCCGGCCAGACCTTGATCGAGCTGGACGGCGAGCTGCTGGCGAGCCGGCTGGCCGAGCGCGGCGTGGCCGCGACGCCGGCCGCGCTGGTGGCGGCCCAGGTCCCGGCCTGGCAGCACTACGAGGCCGTCGTGCGCGCTGGCGGCCACGATCAGCCGTGGCAGGCGTTCATGGCGGCGCTGCTGGGCCGGGCCGCCGCCGTCGACGCCGCCCAAGCCGCCGCGCTGGCGGCGTGGCTGTGGACCGAGCAGCCGCGGCGCAACCTGTGGCGGCGCGCGGTGCCTGGCATGATCGAGCTGGTGCGCGAGCTGCGCGCGGCCGGCGTCACGGTCGGGGTGCTGTCCAACTCGGAGGGGCGCCTGGCCGAGCTGTTCACCGAAATCGGCTGGGCCGACGAGTTCGCGGCGGTGATCGACTCCGGCGTGGTCGGCGTGGCCAAGCCGGATCCGGCCATCTTCCAGATCGCGCTCGCGCGGCTGGGCGCGGCGGCCGCGACCACCGTCCACGTCGGCGACTCGTGGGCCGCGGACGTCCTCGGCGCGCGCCAGGTCGGGCTGCGCGCGATCTGGTTCGGGGCCAGCGCCGGTGCCGCGCCGCCGTCGCCGGATCCGGCGATCGCCCACGTCGCCGACGCCGCCGGGTGTCGCGCGGCGCTCGGGGCCTGGGGCGCGCCGCTGGCGCCGGGCTGAGGCGGCCACCGTCGTCGGATCAGCGGTCCCAGCGCTCGAGCATGACCTCGTGGCCGCCCAGGTCGACGTGGCGCGCGTAGGTGCGGCGCAGACCGGCCGCCGCCAGCGGGGGCCCGGTCCGATCGGCGGCCGGGGTCAGCCACACCAGCCGCCCACGCGGCGTCAGGCACGCCGGCACCCGCGCGGCGAAGGCCGCCAGCAGGGCGCCGACGTCGCCGCGCAGCCGCATGCCCATCGGCGGGTTGGAGATGATCACGTCGACCGGCGGCGGGCGGTGGGCCAGGGCGTCGGCCTCGGTCAGCGTGGCGCGGGCGCGGGCCCCGGCGGCGGTCAGGTTGGCGTCGGCCGCGGCCAGCGAGCGCGGATCCAGGTCCGAGCCGTGGAGCCCACCGGCGGTGAGGCGCGCCAGCTCGCACAGCTCGCCGCCCGAGCCGACGAACGGATCCCACGCGGTGGCGTCGGCGGTGGGGGCCGCCACCCGGGCCAACGCGGCGGCGATGGTTGGGTGTGACGCGGCCGGGATGTCCACCACGCGCCAGCCGAACCGGGCCGCGCCCAGCGCGCGCGGGCGCAGCTCGAGGTGGCGCTCGTCGGCGCCGACCACCACGTCCCAGGTGGTCTCGCGCGGCTGGTTCACCAGGCTCGGCGCCCGGGCCCGGGTCGCCGCGGCCGCTGCCCACACCAGCGCCCGCCGGTGCCCGCCGCGCTCGAACGCCAGGCGCCAGCGGACCGGCCCGTCGGTCCACGCGGCGAGCAGCGGCGCCGCGGCGGCCAGCGCAGCGGCGAGGTCGTCGGCGGTCGCGGCCGCCAGCGGCCAGTAGATGCCGGCGTGGAGCGCCAGCCGCGCCGCGCCCAGCGTCGCCAGCGGGCCGTCGAGATCGGCCATGACCCGGCCGTGCCCGAGCCGGTGCGGCCGCAGGCCCGCCTCGGCCAGCTCGGCCGCCAGGAGCGACTCGAGCCCGGCCCGGCAGTGGGCCACCACCACCACCGGCCCGGCCGGCGCGCGGTCGAGCACCAGCGTCGACGGCGCGGTCGCCTCGTCGCGCTCGCTGATGAGCAGCGCGCGGTCGCGGCGCCGGGCCAGCTCGCGATCGCCGTCGGCCACGGTCGCCGCGAGGCGGCGCCGGGCGTCGTCACCGCCCAGCTTGCCCAGCGCGTCGGCGGCGGCCCGGGCCAGCGCCGGCGTCAGGGCGCCGCGATCCCACAGCCGGCACACGGCGGCGCGGGCGTCGTCGCCGCCCAGCTTGCCGGCCGCCACCACCGCGGCCCGCTGGGTCCGCGGCCGCACGTCGTCGAGCGACGCCAGCACCAGCGCGCGCCCCGCGGCGTCGCCACCGCCCGCCTCTGCCACCACCGCCAGCAAGCGCGCACCGGCGCCGTCGTCCACCGCCGGCAGCCGCGCGGCGACGGCCGCGACCACCGCCGCCGCCGGGGCCCGGGCCAGGGCCCGCCGCAGCGCGGCCGGCTCGGCGGCGTCGGCGACGACCAGGTCCACCAGCGGCGCCACGTCGCGCCGCCCCGGCGTGTAGCCGGCCTCGGCCAGGCGGCTCCGCAGCCGCGCGCGCTCGGCGTCGATGTCGGTCACCGTCGCACTCTCGCCCGCCGCGATCGTCGACGCAACGGCGCCGGCTCCGATACACTGGCGCGATGCACCGCACCCTCGCGTCTGGCTCCGTCGCCGTGGCCGTGGCCCTCGCCGGCGGCTGCGGCGGCGACGAACCCGCGTTCGATCCCGGCGTGCCCGACCTCGCCTACTGCCAGCCGGTGGCCGGGTTCACCTCGACCGCGCTCGAGGACGAGATCGTGGTCATCGTCAACCAGCGCCGCGCCGCCGGCGCGACCTGCGGCGGCGAGGCCAAGCCGCCGGTGCCGGCCCTGACCGTGGCGCCGGCGTTGCGGTGCGCGGCCCGGGTCCACTCCCTGGACATGGTCGACCGCGGCTACTTCGATCACACGAACCCCGAAGGCGAGGCGCCGTGGGATCGCATGGTGAAGGCCGGCTACGCGTGGAGCACCGCCGGCGAGAACATCGCCGCCGGCAACCGTACCGCCGCCGCCACCATGGATCAGTGGATGAACAGCCCCGGCCACTGCGCCAACATCATGAACGGCGACTTCGTCGACATCGGCGTCGGCCACGTCGAGGCCGGCGCGATGTGGACCCAGGTGTTCGGGGCGCCGCGATGAACCGCCGGCGCCTGGGCGGGCTCGACTGCGTGCTCACCGGCGGCACCGACGGCCAGGGCGGCGGCGACGGGCCCACGGTCGTCTTGTTGCACGGGTTCGGGGCCGGCGGCGACGACCTGGTCGAGCTGGGGGTCTACCTCGACGCGCCGGCCGGCACGCGGTGGGTGTTCCCGGCGGCGCCCCTCGAGCTGGGCGGCCTGTACGGCGACAGCCGCGCCTGGTGGATGATCGATCTGGCCCGGCTCGAGCGGGCCGAGCCGGCGATCCGGGCCGACGAGTGCCCGGCCGGCCTGCCCGAGGCGCGCGCCGCGGTGCGGGCGCTGCTCGACGAGCTGGCCCGCGACTTCCACCGCGCCGACGCGACCACCGTGCTGGGCGGCTTCTCCCAGGGCGCGATGCTGGCGGTCGACGTCGCGCTCCACCACGGTGCCCCGCTGGCCGGGCTGGCGCTGTTGTCGGGCACGCTCATCGCCGTTGCCGACTGGCGGCCGCGCATGGCGAGCCTGGCCGGCGTCACCGTGCTGCAGACCCACGGCACCCGCGATCAGGTGCTGGCCTTCGCCGGCGCCGAGCGCCTGCGCGATTTCCTCCTCGAGGCCGGCGCGTCGGTGGGCTTCCTGCCGTTCCCCGGCGGCCACGAGCTGCCGCCCCCCGTCCTGGAGGCGCTGGCCGACTTGCTCGAGCGGACGCTGGCGCCGCCGCCCTGACCGGGCCGCGCGTCACCGCCACCGGCGACGCCGAGTCACCGCAGCGACCGCCAGCGTCAGGCCCAGCACGCCCAGCCCGGCCGGGCCGCCGGTGCTGCACGCATAGTAGCTGCCGCGGCCGCCGCCGCCGCCGCCGAGGTCGTCGGCGATGCCCTCGCCGGTCAGCGCGACGGAGGTCTCGGTGCCGTCGCCGTGGGTGATGGTCAGGGCGGCCGCCTTGGCGCCGCCGGTGGCCGGCCGCAGCTCGACGACGAACACCAGATCGGCGCCCGGCGCAAGCACCGTCGGCAGCGTCTGATCGGCCGCCACCGCGATGAACTCGCCGGCGTCGACGCCGGTGACCGCCGCGCTGGCCAGCTCGAGCGGCGTCGGGTCGCAGTTGCTGATCCGCACGGTCCGGCCGCCGGACGACTCGCCGACCAGGACGCCGCCGAAGGCGACCGCCGTCGGGCTGGTGCCGATGCCGCTGGCCTGCCCGCGGGCGTGGAGCGCGACCGCGATGGGCGCGACGCCGGGCGCCGTCGGGGTCACGGTCAGCGTGCCGTCCACGTCGCCGTCCGGCGGCGCGGCGGTCACCCGGAACGACGCCGCGCCACCGCCGCGCGGCGGCAGCACGGCCGGCAACGCGGCCGGCGCCAGCAGCTCGAGCGCGAAACCGTCCCCGACGACGCTGATGTCAGCGATCTCGGCGGCGCCGCTGCCGCCGTTGACCGCCGCGAACAGCTGCGCGCCGAGCTGGCCGGCGCACACCGTCCCCAGATCGACCGCGGTCGACGGCGAGACGCTCAGCGCCACGTCGCGCGCCGGCCCCACCAGCTCGATCGATCGGGTCCCGGTGTCGTAGGCGACGTCCAGGGTGCCGATCACGTCGCTGTCGGCCTGGCTCGGGTCGGGCGTGAAGCTGACGGTGATGGTGGTGGCCTCGGTCGGTCCGAGCACGCCCACGCCGGGTGCCGACGCGGTAAACCCGGCCCCGGTGGTGGTCACGCCACCGAAGGTCAGGTTCGCGGTCCCGATGTTGGTCACCACGACATCGACCGACGCGGTCGCGCCGATCAAGGTCTCGGCGAACTGCACCGGGCTCGGCGCCAGGGCCAGCTCGGACTCGATGCCCTCGCACTGCAGCTGGATGGTGATCGGCGACCCGGGCGCGTCGGTGGTGATGGTCGCGGTGCCGGCCCCAGCGCCGGCGCTGGCCGGCGTGCAGGTGATGGCCCAGGTGTGGGTCTCGCCGGGCGGGACCGGCGACGGGCCGGCCTCGGCGACCGTGAACAGCGCTGGGTCCGACAGGTCGAAGGCCTGGATGGTCAGGTCGGCCTGGCCGATGCTCTGCAGCGTGATCGGCAGGGGCGACGAGCTGGTCCCGACGACGACCCCGCCGAAGTTGAGCGCACCGCCCACCGGCGTGACCAGGGCCTGGCCGATCGGCGGCGCGGTGCCCGTGCCGGTCACCGTGGTGGTCTCGAGCTGACCTGACACGAAGCTCACCGCGATGGTGCAGCTCTGCGGGCCGGTGAAGGTCGGCGCGAAGGTCGCCGTGAACCGTCCGTTCGCGCTGGCGCAGGGCGCCACCGACGCCCGCGGCGTCCCGGTGCCGCAGTCGCGGAACACCTCGTGCGGCAACGCCAGGGTCGAGGTGTCGAGCACCACGTCGGGGCAGCTCGAGGTCACCGCGCTGATGAACTCGTCCTCGCCGTCGAGGGCCGACACCACGAACAGGCGCGGCGCCGACGCCGCGCCCACCTGGACCGGGCCGAAGTCGAACACCGCGGGCGACACCGCCAGCGCCTGGGCCGCGGTGCCCAGGGTCGGGCCGGAACCACACGCGGAGACCGCCGCCACCACGCCGAGCAGAGACATGCCGAGCAGATAGGTGCGCATCACAGGCGTGCCTCCGCGGCCACCGCCGGCGCCAGCAGCCAGCGCTCGATGTCAGCGGCCCGCATGATCTGGTACTCCACGCCGAGCTCGACCGACATCCGCAGCCGCGGCGTCACCCGGTACTCGAGCCCGCCGGCGCCGCGCGCGCTCAGGCGCGGACCGTCGTCGAAGAACAGCGGCAGCCCGGCCGAGACCAGCGGCCGGAACCGACCGTGACCGACCGCCAGGCGGGCGCCGGCGTAGGCGCCGAAGGTGGGGCCGACGATGGCGGCCAGGTCGAGTGACGCCGGGCCGAGGCCGAGCACGCCGCCCAGGACCGCGCCGGCGCCGCGGCCGCGACCGTCGATGACCACCTTGGCGGCCGCGCCGAGGCGCCCGGGCGCGGCCGCGGCGTCGGCTCGGCCGCGATCGTCGGGCGCCGACCGGTCGCCGAACGTCGCGCCGACCGGCGGCGCGGGGGCGAGCGCCGGCAAGCGCAGCGTGACCGACACCTGCCCGCCGCGGACGACGGTGACCGTCGCGTCGGTGGTCTGGCGGTCGGCGTGGCGCGCGGCGATGACCACCGGCCCCGGCACCGCGCGCCAGGCAGACACGGCCTGGGCCGGCTCCCACCGCCCCTCGCCCAGGCGGAGCTCGGCGTCGGGTGGGTCGACGGTGACGACCACCCGTCCCAGCTCGCGATCGAGCTCGGCCAGGAGCTGCTGGGCCTGCGCGAGCAGCGCCGGGTCGGCGTCGGCAGCAGCGACGAACCGCGCGTAGGCGTTGGCCGCGGCCGCCGGGTGGCCCAGCGCCCGCTCGGCGCTGCCGATGCTGAGGAAGATCTTGGCGCTGGGGAACTTTGCGTAGGCCGCCAGGAACAGGCTCAGCGCCCCGGCCGGATCGCGGGCGTCTTGCAACAGGCGGTTACCCTCGCGCAACAACGCGCGGGCCTCGCGGCGGGCCGCCTCGTCGGCGGCGCCGTCGTCGGCCTGCGCCGGCGCGACGACGCCAACCGTGGCCGCGAGGGCCGCCAGTGCGTGCAGCGCTCTCACAGGTCGCCGGGGTCGACCACCGGGCCCGGCGTCCGGCCGGTCGGGGCGGGCTTGGTCGGGGCGGGCTTGGTCGGCGCCGGCTTGGTCGACAGCGGCTTGGTCGGCGCCGGCTTGGCCGACGCCGGCTTGGCCGACGCCGACGGCGACCGGGGCTTGGGTCGCGACGACGCGACCGTCGGCGCCGGCGGCGCGGGCTCCTCGGGCGGGACCACGACCACCGGCTCCTCGGGCGGGACCACGACCACCGGCTCCTCAGGTGGGGCGTCGACCGTCGGCGCCGCAGGCGGCGTGGCGACCGTCGGCGCCGCAGGCGGCGTGGCGCCCTCGGTGGCCGCCGGCGCGGTCGGGTTGCGTCGGTCGGGTTGCGCCGCCGGCGCCCCCGCCGCGCCGGGCTGCGCCGCATCGGCCGACGAGCCGCCCGTCAGGGCCAGCGTCGCGGCGATGGCCGCGCCGCTCGCCGCCGCGCCGATGCCGACGATCCACGGCCACCGCCGCCGCGGCGGTGCCGCCACCGTCGCCGCGCCCGCCGCCCCACCGAGGGTGGTCGGCTGCTCGGTCGGGGTCGGGCCCCCCGGCGGCGCGAACGCGACCGGCGCGCGGTGCGCTGCGCCGCGCCCCTGCGGCGCTGCGCCGAGCCCCTGCGGCACAGCGTCGAGCACCTCGATCACCGCGCGGGCGGTGGGCGGCCGCTCGTCGGGCCGCTTGGCCAGCAACGCCATCACCAGCCCGGCCAGCGTCGGATCGACGTGCGCCCGCTGGCCGAGCGGTGTCGGCGTCGCCACCAGGTGTGCGGCGATCAGGTCGCCGGCGCCGTCGCCGACGAACGGCGGCTGCCCCGCGACCGCCTGGTACAGGATGCACCCCAGGGCGTAGAGGTCCGAGCGCGCGTCGACCGCCCCGGCGCCGCGGCACTGCTCGGGCGACATGTAGCTCGGCGTGCCGAGGATGGCGCCGGTCGACGTATGCGACCCGCCGGGCCCGGCGTCGGCCAGCTTGGCGATCCCGAAATCGAGCAGCTTGGGACGCCAGCCGGTCGGCCGCTCCGCGTCGGCCACGAGGATCACGTTGTCAGGCTTGAGGTCGCGATGGATCACGCCGCCGTCGTGCGCGGCCGCCAGCGCGCCGGCGATCTGCCGGCCCAGCTCGATGACCTCGCCATCGTGCATCGGGCCGCGCGCCAAGCGCTGGCTGAGCGCCTCGCCGGCGACGAACTCCATGACGATGTAGGCCTGCCCGTCGGGCAGGTGGCCGAAGTCGTAGACCTCGACGATGTTGGGGTGGCGCAGCGACGAGGTGATCTTGGCCTCGTTGAAGAAGCGCGCCACCACGTCGCGGGCGAACGAGTACTGCGGCAGCAGCACCTTGACCGCGGCGGCCCGACCGAGCAGCACGTGCTCGGCGCGATAGACGATGCCCATCCCGCCGTGGCTGATTTCGGCGGTGATGCGGTGGCTGCCGACGAGCTGGCCGATCACGTCATCAGGATCCGGCCGCCACCGACCAGAGTCAAGGCGCGCTGCTGTGCGGGCCCCACATGTCGGGAATCTCCCCAGGCTCGGCGCCGGCCGGTCCGCCCAGCGCCGACCTCGCGTACACTGGGACGGTGACCACCGACGTCGGCCTGGTCGGCGCCACGCTCGCGGGACGCTACGAGTTGCTCGAGCGCATCGGCCAGGGCGGCATGGGCGAGGTGTTCCGCGCGCTCGATCGTGAGCTCGACGAGCAGATCGCGCTCAAGGTGGTGCGGGCGCAGGTCGCGCGGGTGCCGGGCGTGCTCGACCGCTTCCGCGCCGAGGTCAAGCTGGCCCGGCGGGTGACCCACACTAACGTCGCCCGCACCTACGAGCTGGGCCACAGCGACGCGCTGGTGTTCTTCACGATGGAGCTGGTGACCGGCGAGTCGCTGGCCAGCCGGCTCGCGACCGGGCCGCTGGTGCGCGACGACGCGATCGCGGTCACCGTCGCGCTGTGCGACGCGCTGGCCGCGGCCCACGCGGTCGGCGTGATCCACCGCGACCTCAAGCCCGACAACATCCTGCTGGCCAGCGACGGGCGCATCGTGCTGACCGACTTCGGGGTGGCCGTGCTGTCGAGCGCCCGCGACGACGGCTCGAGCGGCACCCCGCGCTACATGGCCCCGGAGCAAGCGCGCGGCGAGGCCCCGACGCCCCGGGTCGACGTCTACGCGCTGGGCTTGGTGCTGTACGAGATGGTGACGGGCCACCCGGCGTTCACTGGCGACGTCGGCACCGTGCTCGACGCCAAGCAGCGGCCCGCGTTCCGGCCGCCCGCGCTCGACCGGATCGAGCCAGGGCTGGCGGCGGTGATCACCCGCGCCATCGCCTACCAGCCGGCCGAGCGCTGGCCCGGCGTCGACGCGCTGCGCGCGGCGCTCACGCCGGCCGACGGTGCCCGCCGCGCGGTGGGCGCCACCCTGGCTCGGCCGGCGGAGGCCAGCCTGCCGACGGTGATCGTGGCGGCGCCGGCCGCGCCCACCGAGCTGGCCTACCGGGTGTTCGGCTTCCACGACGAGCTGCTGCGCCGGCTGTCGCGGCGCGCCCACCTGCGCCTGCTGCGGCGCAGCCACGGCCACCCGGGCGATCACGGCGCCGCGGTCCAGATCACCGGCGACGACGTCGCGACGCTGCGGGTGACGCTGGCCGATCAGCCCGGCCAGCTGGAGCTGACGCTGCCGCTCGAGGTCGACGCGCTGGTCGCCGGCGCGGCGCTGGCCAGCCGGGTGATCGCCGCGGCGGTCGGGGCCGGTCCCGAGCGCGGCACCGACGATCCGCCGCTGCCGGCCGCGGCCCGCGAGCTGCTATGGCGCGGCCTCGACGAGCTGCGCCACGACGCCGGGCTGCGCACCGACGCCCACGCCCGCCTGGTCGAGGCTGCGGCGCTGGCACCCGACGATCCGCGCACGATGGTCGGCCTGGCCATCGCCGAGGTGCGCACCGCGTTCTTCGGGGAGCAGCCCGGCGCCGACCAGCTGGTCCGCGCCGCGGCGCTGGTGGCGACGGCGATGGAGGTCGCGCCGCACCTGGCCGAGAGCCACGTCGCGGCGGGCCGGGTCCGGCTCCACCAGGGCGACGCCGTCGCCGCGGCGGCGCACTTCCGCACCGCGATCGCCCGCGCCCCGTACCTGACCGAGGCCCACGAGTGGCTCGGCCGGCTGCTGCTCGAGGCCGGCTTCATCGCCGACGGCACGGCCCGCCTGACCGACGTGCTCGAGATGGACCCGACCCTGCCGGCCCCGCGCTGGGACCTGGCGCGGGCCCACGCGCTCGAGGGCGAGTGGGCCGAGCACGACCGCATCGTCGCCGAGCTCCGCGCCCGCGCCACCGGGCCGCGCGCGCAGTTCGCCGGGCTGCTGCGCACCGCCGGGTGGCGCCGCGACCTCGCGACCATCGGCGCCGTCCGCCAGGCGCTCGAGCACGTCCCCGACCTGGCCATGTTCGAGCGCGGCCTCATCACCGCGGCGTGCGACGCCGCGCTGGGAGCGCCGTGGCCGCCGGTGCGGGCGCGCCTGCTGGCCGGCGCCACCGGGCCCCACCTGGGCAGCCCGCGGCGGCGCGCCTTCGTGGCCCAGATCGTCGCCGAGGTCGCCGGCGGCACCGGCGACGTCGACACCGCGTTCGAGATGCTGCGGACCTCGGTCGAGCACGGCCTGTTCGATCGCCACTGGCTCGAGCGGTGCCCGCTGTTGGCCGGCGTCCGCGCCGTGCCCGGCTACCGGGACCTGCTGGCGGTGGTCACCAACCGGGCCCACGGCGTGCTCGACGCCGCGTTCGGCGACTTCGCGTCGCGCGGCACCGCCGACACGCTTTTGGTGCGCTGAGCCCGCGGGCGGCGGCCGACGCGGCGCCGGTCGATTGCCGGCGATTGCCACCGCACGTTTCGCGAGCGCTGCGTCTACCGGCACGAGCGCGCCCGTCGGGCCGCCACCAGCTCGCCACCTCCACTCCGCACGCGCGGCGGCTCCACCGCGCGCAGGGCCTCCGCATGCCTCGACGCACAAGCGCACCGCCGCTCGCCATCACCGGCCTCGGCCTGATCTGCCCGCTGGGCAACACCGTCGCCGTCGCGCTGGCCAACGCCCGCCTCGGCACAAGCGGCATCCGCCCCTACCAGTCGCCCTGGGCCGATCCCGACGATCCGCTGTTGCGCCACCGCGTCGGCGGCACCGTCGAGGGCTTCGTGCCCGACGCGGTGCTCGAGCCGCGGCTGGCCGAGCGCCACGAGCCGGCGACGCTGTACGCGCTGGCCGCCGCCGCCGAGGCCCTGGCCCAGGCCGGCCTGCCCGACGCCGACGGCGGCGATCGGATCGGCGTCGCGCTCGGGGCCGGCCTGCCGGGCGCCGAGCTGTGGCACCGCGCGCTGGCCGCCGCCGGGGGCGACCGCCGCCCTGGCTCGATCGCGCGCATGGCCGCGATCGCGATCACCGGCAACGCGGCGGTCGGCCAGCTGGCCCTCCGCCACGGCCTGCGCGGGCCGTCGCTGGGCGTCGCCAACGCCTGCGCGGCGGGCACGTCGGCGGTGGCGCTGGCCATGGATCAGCTCCGCCTCGGCCGGGCCGACGCCATGCTCGTCGGCGGCTGCGAGTCGAGCATGCGCAGCCTCATGACCTACGCCTCGTTCATCGACGCCGGCATGCACGTCACCCGCGATCCGACCGACGCCTGCACGCCGTTCGCGCGCGACCGCCGCGGCTTCGTGCTGGCCGAGGGCGCCGGCATGCTGGTCGTCGAGCGGCTCGACCGAGCCCGCGCCCGGGGCGCGCGCGTGCTGGGGCTCCTGGCGGGCGCCGCCACCACCAACGACGCCCACCACGTGATCAGCCCCGAGCCCACCGGCGCGGCGTGGGCGCGCACGATCACGCTCGCGCTGGCCGACGCCGGGGTCGAGCCCGACGAGGTCGACGCGATCTCGGCCCACGCGACCGCGACACCGGCAGGCGACCTGGCCGAGACCCGCGCCATCAAGCGGGTGTTCGGCGCCCGGGCCGGCCGCCTGGCGGTGTCGGCTACCAAGTCTATGCACGGCCACGCGTTCGGCGCGGCCGGCGCCATCGAGCTGGCGCTGGCGGTGGCGGCGATGGCCGAGGGCGTGGTGCTGCCGACCATCGGGCTGCGCACGCCCGACCCAGCGTGCGATCTCGACTACGTGCCGCACGCCGCGCGCCAGCGAGCGGTCGGCGTGCTGGTCAAGCACGGCTTCGGCGCCGGCGGCGTCGCCACCGCCCTGGTCGTGCGCCATCCCGACGCCACCCCCGTCGCCACGAGGTCCGCGTGATGTCCAACAGCGCCCCGTCCACGGTCTCGTCCGCGCTCGTCGACGCCCTGGGTCGGCTGGGCGTCACCGACGCCTTCGGCGTCATGGGCGGCGCGATCGCGCCGTTCTTTCGCGCCGTCGCCCACAGCGAGCTGCGGTGCTGGCACCTCCGCCACGAGGCCGGCGCCGCGTTCGCCGCCATCGAGGCGTCGCTGACGAGCCGGCGCCCGGTGCTGGTGTTCACCACCGCGGGCCCCGGCCTCACCAACGCGCTGACCGGCATGCTGGCGGCGCGCTGGGATGGCGCCCACGTGATCTTCGTGTCGGCGGCCACCGCGGCCGCCAACCGCGGCCGGGTCGCGACCCAGGAGACCTCGGCGGCCGCCACCGGCGCCGGCCTGTTCAGCGCGGGTGGCGCCCTGCACTACGCCACGTCGCTCGACCACCCGGCGCAGCTGGCGCCGGTGGTGACGCAGCTCGCCAGCGGCCTGGGCCGCCCCGGCGGCTTCGTCGCCCACGTCAGCCTGCCCATCGACGTGCAGGCCGCGCCGTGCCCGCCGCGCGGCCACGTCTTGGCCCCACCGATCCGGCGCCCGCGTGCGCGCCGGCGGTGATCGACGCCCACGCCGAGCTCCTGCGCGCCGCGCCGCCGGTGGTGTGGCTCGGCTACGGCGCCCGCCACGCCGCCGGCCCCGTCCGCCGCCTGGTCGAGCACCGGCGCTCGCGTCATGTGCTCGCCGCGGGCCAAGGGGGTCTTCCCGGAGGATCACCCACAGTTCATCGGCGTCACCGGCCTGGGCGGCCACACCCGCGTCGACGAGGTGCTGGTGGCCGATCGCCCGCGCCACACGCTGGTGCTCGGCACCCGCATGGGCGAGTCGACCTCGTTCTGGGCCGGCGAGCTGACGCCCCGCGAGGCGTTCATCCACGTCGACGCCGACCCCGGCGCGTTCGGGTTGGCCTACCCCGACGTGCCGACCCACGCGGTGGTGGCCGACGTCGGCCGCTACGTCACCGCGCTGGCCGACGCGCTCGGCGCGCCGGCCGACGCCGCGCCCACGCTGGCCCGGCCGGCCCGCGGCGGCCCGGTCCCCCGCCCGACCGGCCCGGTCCGCCCGCAACACCTGCTGGCCGAGCTGCAGCGGGTGATCGTCGACGACACCGACGCCTGGCTCATGGCCGAGAGCGGCAACGCGTTCTGCTGGTCGACCCACCTGCTGCGGTTCGCGACGCCGGGCCGCTACCGGGTGAGCACCGGGTTCGGCTCGATGGGTCACGCCACCTCGGGCGTGGTGGGCGCGGCGCTGGCCCGGGGCGGCAAGGCCTTCGCGCTGGTCGGCGACGGCGCGATGATGATGATGAACGAGGTCCATGCGGCGGTGCAGTACCGAGCCGACGCGGTGTGGGTCGTCCTCAACGACGCCTGCTACTTGATGTGCGCCCAGGGCATGCGGGTCATGGGGTGGGAGCCGTTCGCGTGCGACCTGCCCCGGGTCGACTTCGTCGCGCTGGCCCGGGCCATCGGCGCCGACGGCGAGCGGGTCGAGCGCGAGGCCGAGGTCGGCCCGGCGCTGGCCCGGGCCGCCGCCGCGCGCGGGCCGTGGGTGATCGACGTCGCGGTCGACCCGACCGAGGCGCCGCCGTCGGGCCGCCGCAACAAGAGCCTCATGCAGCAAGGCTTCACCGGCGCGGGCGGGCACCCGTGACCGCGCCAGCCGAGGCCGACGACGACGTCCGCACCCGCGACGCGCTGGCCACCATGTCCGACGCCGGCGCGGTGCGGGTGCCGCCGTGGCTGGCGCTGGTGTCGGCGCTGGCCTCGGTCCGCCCCGACGGCGTCGGCGCCACCATCGACTGGCTGGTGGCCCACCGCGCCGCGCTCGAGCGCGCGCTCGAGGACGGCCGGACCGCGCCGCTGCAGGTCGGGCAGGTGCCGCCGGAGATGCAGTACACGCCCGAGCTGGGCGGCCTCGATCGCGCCCGCGACGATCACGCGCTGCGCGACCGCTACCTGTTCGCCGACGTGGTCGGCCACCGGACGTTCTTCCAGGCCGCGGTCTACGCCATGACCGGCCTCGAGCTGCCGCCGCGCCACGCCGCGCTCCTCGAGCAGATCGGCACCATCAACCTGACCGTCGACCGCCGGGCCTGGCCGATGACGGTGACCCGGCGGGTGGCGGCCCGCGGCCACGGCTACGCCGCCGCGGTGGTGGCCGGGCACGCGATGATGGGCTCGCCGATGCTGGCCGGCGCCGCCGCCGCCGACTGCGCGCGCTTCCTGCACCGGGCACGGGCCGCGGTCCTCGAGGGGCGGACCGTGGCCGATCTGGTGGCCGACGTGCTGGCGCGGCGCGAGCGGGTGATGGGGTTCGGGCGGCCGGTGGTCGGCCCCGACGAGCGGGTCCCGGTGATGACCGCGGTGCTGGCGAGCCACGGCCGGGCCGACCTGCCGTTCGCCACGCTGCTGCGCGCGGCGGAGGACGCCTTCACCGCGCAGCGCGGCCTGCGCACCACCGCCGCGGCGTGGGCCGCCGCGATCCTGTCGGACTTCGGCATGACGCCCGATCAGGTCCACGCGGTGTCGAACTTCTGGGTCGCGGTGTGCGTCTACGCCCAGGGCGTGTTCGCCCACGAGCGCGGCCTGGTCGCGCCGTCGGCGGGGTGACGCCGGCGCGCCACGCGCCGGTCAGCGGGCCTGCGGGTACTGACCGACCAGCGTGTTGCCGCTGGCGATCTGGGTCAGCAGGTCGAGCCCGACCGGGTGCAGCGCCGCCGCCTGGGTCCGCAGCCAGGCGTCGAACGGCGACGACGACGCGGCCAAGCGGCGCAGGCTGGCGCGCGGATCGGGCGCGCGCCAGTAGAACACCGCCACCGCGCCCTGGGGCGTAGTCTCCAGGAACACCGCCTCGCGCTCGACGCCGAGCTGGCGGCGCGCCTCGACGTAGGCGGCGTGGCGCGGCCCCATGAGCTCGGTCGACAACCGGCGCAGGTCGTCGACGCCGGCCGCCGTCAGCGGCGCCGCGAACAGGAACTCCTGGCTACCCGGCGTGGCGCCGACGTCCATCTGGTACGCGGCCTCGACCACCGGCTGCGCCGCGGCGCCGGTGGCGAAGTCCACGCCGTGGAGGTCGCGCGTCAGCTCGCGCCAGCGCACGTCCCACGGGTCCTGGCTGGCGGACATCCGGTGGAACGCCGCGCGGACGTCGGGGCCGGTCAGGTGGATGAGGGCGAGGTCTCCCATCGGCGTCTGCTGCAGGAACGTCGTCTGGGCGGTGAGCCCGAACCGCCGCCGGGACGCGTCGTACTCGGCGTAGCGGGGGCCGGTCAGCTCGGCCAGCGCCGCCTGCCAGGCCGCGGTCTTGCCGGGCGCGATCACCATCGCGATCGCGGCCTCGGTCATCGCCGGCGCGGCGGGGGCAGGGGCGGCGCGGTGGCCGCCGTGGGGGTTGGTCGCGCCGCCGTGGCATGCGACGAGGGTGGTGGACACGAGGACCGCGAGCCGTGCGTTGGGCATGGCTGGTCGATAGCGGCGCTGGCGCGGGCCGGCAATCACGGGCGCGCCGTTCCCGGACACCGGAGCCGGCGTGTCCACGATCACCGCGCGCGCGCGGTGGCCAACACCGGGATCGCCAGCTGGGCGAAGGTGGCCTCGACGTCGGCCGCCGACTGCACGCCGCGGGTGTCGACCCAGCCCATCAGGAGTTCGACCAGCGCGCCGGCCAGGAACCGCGCGGTGGCCTCGCGCCGCGCCGCGGGGACCTGGTGGGCCGGCAGCTCCTCGTGCACCAGCTCGCGCACCAGCTCGCGGAAGCGCCGCTGCACCGCCAGCCCGGCGCGCTTGCCGATCACCGCCCGGACCAGGCGGCGCGAGCCGTCGGCGTGGGCCACCAGCTCGGGGACGAACCCGAACGGGCGGGTGGCGCTGCGGCGGCCGCGCCCGCGCATCGCGTCGCGCACCAGCGTCAGCCCGCCGATCAGCAGCTCCTCCTTGTCGGCGAAGTGGACGTAGAACGTCGACCGGCCCACCCCCGCGCGAGCGCACACCTCGCGCACGCTCACCTTGTCCCAGCCCCGCTCGTGGATCAGCGCGACCAGGGCGGCGAACATCCGCTCGCGCGACCGCTGCGCGCGGGGATCGGGCGGGCGGGCCATCGCCGCGCACTATAACCGGCGCGGCGCCGCGACGACGGCACGCGGCGCGGGGCGTGGAGAGCCGGGCGGCGGGGTTGTCGCACGCGGTGTCGCAGCCCGGGAATAGCCGCCGGCCAGGGCCAGTTGACAGGGCAAACCTACGCGGACTACATCCACGCCGTCCGCCTAGCATCTGGCAATCTCAGATCTTTTCCGTACCGTCGAGGCTGTTTCATGTCCGATCGTCAGAGCGAAGACGTCGCCCGCTTCCAGAGCCGCTTCACCGCGCTGCGCGCCGAGGTCGGCAAGGTGCTGGTGGGGCAAGACGACATGGTCCACCGCCTGCTGCTGGGCCTTTTGGCCGGCGGACACGTGCTCCTCGAGGGCGTGCCCGGCCTGGCCAAGACGCTGGTCATCCGCACGCTGGCCGAGTCGCTCGACGGCGTGTTCTCGCGCATCCAGTTCACGCCCGACATGCTGCCGGGCGACATCGTCGGCACCCAGATCTACAACCCGCGCCAGGCACGTACACGGTCAAGAAAGGGGGCCGGTGTTCGGCAACTTCGTGCTGGCCGACGAGATCAACCGCGCGCCCGCCAAGGTGCAGTCGGCGCTGCTCGAGGCCATGCAGGAGCGCCAGGTCACGCTGGGCGAGCACACCTTCAAGCTGGCCGATCCGTTCCTGGTGCTGGCCACCCAGAACCCCATCGAGCAGGAGGGCACCTATCCCTTGCCCGAGGCCCAGCTCGATCCTTCCATGCTGAAGATCCGGGTCGGCTATCCCTCGAAGGACGACGGGTGAAGATCCTCGATCGCTACGCCGGCACCGGCGGCGAGCCGCGGGCCACCCCGGTGATGACCTGCGCCGAGATCCTGGCCGCGCGCGACGTCGCCCGCCAGGTGTTCGTCGACGACAAGGTCAAGCGCTACGCGGTCGAGCTGGTGGCTGCCACCCGCGATCCCAAGGCGGCCGGGCTGCCGCAGCTGGCGACGCTCCTCGACAACGGCGCGTCGGTGCGCGGCTCGATCGCGCTCATCAAGGTGGCCAAGGCCGCCGCGCTGCTGGGTGGCCGCAGCTACGTGTCGCCCCACGACGTCAAGTCGATCGCGGTCGACGTCCTGCGCCACCGCATCCTCCCCAGCTACGAGGCCGAGGCCCAGGGCAAGACCGCCGATCACCTGGTGGCCCAGATCCTCGAGAACGTCGCGGTCCCGTGACCGTCGCGGGTCGCCCCTCCGCCCAGCCCACCGCCCATGCTGCCCGCTGAACTAGCGCGCGAGGTCAAGCGCATCCAGTTCGTGACCGGCCGCCAGGTCGCCAACGTGATGGCCGGCGCGTACCTGTCGGTGTTCAAGGGCCGCGGCATGGAGTTCGACGAGGTGCGCCCGTACGTCCCGGGCGACGACGTCCGCACCATCGACTGGAACGTCACCGCCCGCACCGGCGAGCCGCACGTCAAGCGCTACGTCGAGGAGCGCGAGCTGACGGTGATGCTCCTGTGCGACGTCAGCGGCTCGCAGGATTTCGGCTCGGCCGGCCGCTCGAAGCTCGAGGCGGCGGTCGAGCTGTGCGCGCTGCTGGCGCTGTCGGCGGTCGAGAGCGGCGACAAGGTCGGACTGCTCCTGTTCCACGGCGCGGCCGACACGTACATCCCGCCGCGCAAGGGCGACAAGCACGCTGCTGCGCATCATCCGCGAGGTGTTCGCCCGGGGCCGCGACGTGCCGGCCGCGGCCGGGCCGCGCTGGCGCCCGGCCGAGCTGCCGCGGCGGGTGTGGGCGTGGTTCCGTGGCCTGCGCGACGCCACGCTGCGGGCGCCGACTCGCTCGACCTCGATCGGCGCGGCGCTCGAGTTCTGCCGCAAGGTGCTGCCGCGCCGCGCGGTGGTGTTCTACGTGTCGGACTTCCTCTGACGGCGACTACCTCGGTCCGCTGCGCCACGCTCGTCGCAAGCACGACGTGGTGGCGGCGCTGATCACCGATCCGCGCGAGCAAGTGTTCGTGCCGGCCGGGCTGGTCACCCTCGAGGACGCCGAGTCGGGCGCGACCCGGCTGGTCGACACCCGGTCTGGGTGGTCACCGCCGACGACGTCGACTCGACGGCCGCCATGGAAGCAGCTGCCGCGCCGCCCAGCGTCGACCTGCTGCGCATCGACGCGGCCGGCTCGGTGGTGGACCCGCTGCTGCGGTTCTTCCGCGAGCGCCAGCGGAGGCTCGGGCGATGACCGCGCGCGCGCCGACCCGCACCGTCGCGCTGGCCGTGGCCATCGCGCTGGCCCACTCAACCTGCGGCGGCGGGCGCGGCGCGCGCCGCGACGACGGCCCGCCCCAGCCCACGCCCGAGGCGATCACCAAGGTCACCGAGAACGGCCCGGTCAAGGCCACCGTCAAGGTGTGGCCGCCGGCGCCGCAGCTGGGCGACCCGCTGTACCTGCAGCTCACCATCGAGGCCGCGGCCGGCGTGGCGGTGGCGGCGCCGTTCGAAGGACGAGGGCCTGGGTCGGTTCGCGGCGGTGGGCTGGGTCCACGACACCGTGCCGCGCCGACGGCGTCGTCGAGACAGACCTACACCCTCGAGCCGCCAGGTCCAGCAGCCACACACTCCGCCGTTCAGCTGCTGGTCACCGACGGCCGCGGCGCCCCCGACCGGCGGGGCCACCGCCCCGACAGCCACCGCGCCGACCAGGCTGCTCACCGAGGAGGATCCGCTCGAGGTGGCGCCGGTCGACCCGGCGCGCGCCGGCGAGCCCCTGGCCGCGGCCCGCGGCACCCTGCCGATCGTGGTCGGCGGCTGGAGCCACGCAGTGGCGATCGCGCTGGCGGTGGTGGGCGGCCTGGCCCTGGTGCTGGGCGGTGCCCTCGCGAGGTCCGGGCGGCGCGGCGCCGGGCGGTGGTGCGGGCCGGGTGTCGGCTACGAGGGTGGCCCGGCGCCGGCTCGACGCCCTCGAGCGCGGCGGCGCCTACGACGCGGCCGCGCACTCGACGGCCAGTTCGTCGAGCTGTCGGCGATCGTGCGGCACTACGTCGAGGACGCTTCGGCTTGCGCGCGCCCGAGCTCACCACCGAGGAGTTCATGCAGCGGGCCCGCACCGCGCCCGGGCTGTCGGCCACCCACCGCGACCTGCTGTCGGCGTTCCTCGAGCGGTGCGACCGGGTCAAGTTCGCCGGGTACCGCCCCGACGACGAGTCCTGGCGACGCTCGCGGCGGCCGGCTTCCTCGAACACCCGCCTCAAGGAGGCCGCGTGACGTTGGTCGGCATCACCCTGGCGCACCCCTGGTACCTGCTGGCAGCGATCGCCCTGGTGCCCATCGTGCTGTCGCGCCACGCCGCTGGGCGGGTGCGGTTCTCGTCGCTGGCGTCGCTGCCGGGCGTGGCCACCTGGCGCACCCGGCTGGCCTGGCTGCCCGACGCGCTTTTCGGCCTGGCGGTGCTGGCGCTGGCGGTGGCGCTGGCCGGTACCGGTTCGACGGGCAACTTGCGGGTCAAGCGGCGCGGCATCGCCATCATGATGGCGGTCGATCACTCCGGCTCGATGGCGGCGCTCGGCCTGTCCGAGGCCAGGAGCTGACCCGGCTCGACGCGGTCAAGCGCACCTTCGCCCGTTCGCGCGCTGGGCGGCGGCGGCCTCGCCGACGGCCTTCCGACGACGCCATCGGCCTGATCGCGTTCGCGCGCTACGCCGACTGCCTGACCGCTGACCCTGGACCACGCCAACCTGGCCACCGCCGCCCAGCAGGTGACTGTCGTCGACGATCCCGCCGAGGACGGCACCGCAGTCGGCGACGGCCTGGCCCAGGCAGTCGAGCGGCTGCGGGCGGCGCCGCAGAGAGCAAGGTGGCGGTGCTCACGACCGACAGCGTGTCCAACGCCGGCGAGCTGGCGCCGCTGGCGGCCGCCAACCTGGCCCGGGACGCCGACGTCCGGGTCTACACCATCGGCGCCGGCACCAACGGCCGCGCGCCGATCCGCGTGCCCAGCCCGTTCGGCGGCACCGAGCTGCGGTCGATGCCGGTGCAGATCGACGAGGACACCCTGACCAAGATCGCCGTGGCCACCGGCGGCCGCTACTTCCGCGCCACCGACCTCGCCGGGCTGCGCCAGGTCTACCAGGAGATCGACCGGCTCGAGCGCACCGAGATCGACGAGACCCAGACCAGCGAGCCCGACCCGTTGTACGGCTACCTGGTGGCGCTGGCGATGCTGGCGCTGGCCGGCGCGGTGACGCTGCGGGTCACGCTGTTGCGGAGGCTGCCATGATGCCCGACTGGGTCAACCGTGACCCGCAGTGGATCCACCTGGTGTGGGCGGTGGCGGCGCTGGTGGGCCTGTGGATCGTCCTCGAGCTGCGCGGCCGCGACGCGCTGGCGCGGTTCCTGTCGCCGACGATGCAGGCCCGCCTGGTGGTGCGGCCCAGCCTGGCCCGCGCCATCACGCGCCTGGTGCTGATCGGCGTGGCGCTGGCGGCGTGCGTGTGGGCGTTGATGCGGCCGCAGACGCGCGGCCAGGATCAGGCGGTCATGGCGTCGCAGTTCTCGGCCGACGTGATGGTGGTCCTCGACGTGTCCAAGAGCATGCTGGCCGAGGACGTGGCGCCCAACCGGCTGGCCCGGGCCAAGGCCGAGATCGCCGAGATGGTGCGGCAGCTGCCCGGCCACCGGGTCGGGCTGGTGGCGTTCGCCGGCCGCGCCGCGCTGCTGTGCCCGCTGACGCCGGACCAGAGCTACTTCAACCTGGTCTTGCGCGGGGTCGACACCGCCAGCGTCTCCCGCGGCGGCACCCGCATCGGCGAAGCGCTGCGGGTGGCCACCAAGGGCTTCCCGCCCGGCCCCGGCGCCAAGCTGGTGGTGCTCATCACCGACGGCGAAGACCACGACAGCTACCCCCTCGAGGCGGCCAAGGTCGCCAAGGGCGAGGGCGTGAAGATCATCGCGGTCGGGCTGGGCAGCGAGGCGGGCAGCCCGATCGTGCTGACCGATCCCAAGACCGGGGCCAAGACCCAGCTCAGCCACGACGGCCAGCCGGTGGTGTCGCGGCTCGACGGCGACACCCTGCGGCAGATGGCGACCGAGACCGGCGGCGCCTACGTCCCGGCCGGCACGTCGGCGCTCGATCTCGAGTCGATCGTGCGCACCAACATCACCCCGATCTTGCGCGCCGAGGCCGATCGCATCTCGATGCGCAAGGTCCACGGCGAGCGCTACGTGTGGCCCCTGGTGCTGGCGCTGGTCGCGCTGTTCGCGGCGGTCGCCGTCGGGGCCCGGGCCCGGAGGCCGTCATGAAGAGCTCCCTGCTGATCGCGCTGACGCTGGCGGTGGCGCTGACCGGCTGCGGCGACGACCGCGGCCGGGCCGCGCGCACCCAGTACAACCAGGGCGTGGCCCACCTCGCCGCCGGCGAGCTCGATCAGGCCACCACCGCGCTCCTGGCGGCGCGCGACGCGGCCGGCTTCGACGACGAGGTCCGCTTCCGCGCCGCGTTCGATCTGGCCGCGGTGGCGGTGGCCCGCGCCGAGCAGGCCATGGCCGCGCAACCGCCCAAGCCCGACGACGCCGTGGCGGCGTACGAGCAGGCCCGCGGCTGGCTGGCCGACGCCGTGCGGCGCCGCCCCGACGACGCCGACGCCCGCGCCAATCTCGAGCGTGTCGAGGCCCGCCTGCTGGCGCTGATCGACGCCGCCGGCAAGGGCGAGCACAGCCTCGAGCGTCGGCTCGATCGGGCCATCGACGCCGAGCGCGGGCTGCGCGACAGCGCGCGCGCGCTGTGGGCCGGCCAGGCCGCCGGCGCCGGCGATCCGCTGGCCGCGCGCGACGAGTTCGAGGCCGCGGCGACCCGCCAGCGCACGCTGGCCGCCGAGGTCGGGGTGATCGCCGACCTGGCCGGCGACGAGATCACCGCGATCGGCGGCAAGGCCGAAGACCAGCGCACCGACCAGGAGAAGGTCCGGCTGGTCCAGCTGCAGAACCTCGACCTGTACGTCGAGGACGCCCGCAAGGCGATGACCGACGCCCGCCGCAACCTGCACGAGCTGGCCGGCGAGCTGGCCCACGGCCGGACCGGGGCCGCCCTCGAGTCGCTCAAGCGGGCCCGCGAGCAGCTGCTCGATCCGGTGGCGGTGCTGCAGGGCGTGGCGGGCGACGAGGTCCAGGCCGCCGGGTACCTGGGCGCGCTGGCGGCGTGGAAGCCCGAGCAGGGCCCGACCCCGGCGTGGCTCACCGCGAAGGCGCTGGGCGACGAGCAGATCGACCTGAGGGCGCGGCTCGAGGAGGTGAAGTCCCGCCTGGCCGCGGCGCTGGCCGCCCCGGCGCCGAGCGCCGATCCCCAGGCCAGCGCCGATCCCCAGGCGGCCGAGGCCGCCAAGGTGCGCGCCCAGGTCGCGGCGGCGATGCCGGCGATCGAGGACGCCTCGACGGCGATCAAGCGCGCGGCCGAGGCGCTGGGCACCGACGACCTCGCCGGCGGCACCGCGGCGGTCCACGACGCCGTGGCCGCGCTGGCGCGCGCCATCGAGCAGTTCCTGGCGCTGCGCCAGGTCATCGACGTGACGCTGGCCGAGCAGCGCGCCATGGTCGCGGCGATCACGCCGCCGGCCGAGGGCGCCGCCGCCACCCTCTCGGCCAAGGCCCGCGCCGCGCTGGTCGACGAGGGCCTGGCCAAGAACCGCGCGCGGCTGGCGCGGCTGCAGGGGATGATCGCCGACGAGCTGGCCAAGGCCACCGCCGCGGCGACCCCGGCGGCCGACCCGACCGCTGGCGCGGCGGCCCCGGCGCCGGCGGCCGACCCGGCCAAGCTCGAGCAGCAACAGGCGCTGTTCGCTCAGGCCGAAGCCTTGCGCGGCGAGGCCGACGCCGCGCTCGCCGCCATGGCCACCGCGGTCGGTGGCGGCCGCGGCCCCGCACCGCTCGAGTCCGCCAAGCTGGCCGAGGCCAAGCTGGTCGAGCTGCAGCAGCTGTTCTTCTCGGTGGTCGAGCACCTCAAGGAGCTCATCGCCAAGCAGGGCGAGACCCGCGACGACACCGTCACGGCCCAGACCGAGGACGACGCCGGGCGCGCGGCCCGGCTGCCGGGCTTGATCGATCGCGAGGGCCAGCACGGCCAGCTGGCCGACGCCATCGCCAAGGCGCTGGCGGCCCAGGCCGACGCCGCCAACCAGCAGGCCGCGGCCCCGCCAGGCGGTCCGCCCCAGGGCGGGGGCCCGACGCCGGAGGCGCTCGGTCAGGCCGCCCAGGAGGTGCGCACGGCCACCACCTCGATGCAAGATGCCACCACCACGCTGGCCCAGGCCCGCGACCAGTCCCAGCAGATGAGCTTCGACATGACCCCCGCTCTCGACGCCCAGCAGGCCGCGATCGACCACCTGCAGAACGCGCTGCGGCTGTTGCAGCCGCCGCCGCAGGATCAACAGAAGCAAGACCAGCAGCAGCAGGATCAACAGAAGCAAGACCAGCAGGAGCAGGATCAACAGAAGCAAGACCAGCAGCAGCAGAGCGCCGACCAGCAGCTGCAGCAGGTCCGTGAGCGCGAGGCCCAGCGTGAACGCGAGAAGCGGGAGCGCGAGCGGCAGCGGCCGGGCAACGACCCGGTGGACAAGGACTGGTGATGGCCCCCCGCGTCGGCATCGCGCTCACCCTGGCCCTGATGATCGCGGTGGTCGGCGCCGCGGTCGCGCCGGCCCCGGCCCAGGCCCAGGGCGCGCCGGCTGCTCGCTACCAGCTCGGCGGCAAAGCCATCGCCGGGTCGCCGTTCGTGCTCGCCATCGTGGCCGAAGGGCTCGACGAGGATCCCGCCCCGGCGCTGCCCACGCTCGCGGTCCCGGGCCTGACCATCACGCCGGGCACCGCCGAGCTGCGCGGCAGCTTCCAGGTCACGATCAACGGGCGGCGCGTCCAGCAGGGCGGCGGCACCTGGGTGCTGTCGTACCGGGTAGTGGCGGCCAAGGCCGGTCGCTTCGAGCTGCCGACGGCGACGGTGACCCAGGGCGGCAAGAGCGTCCCGGTCCGGGGCGGCACCCTCGAGGTCACCGAGCTGCCGACCACCGCCGACATGCAGTTCGGCGTCACCCTGCCCGACCGCCCGGTCTACATCGGCGAGAGCTTCCCGGCCGAGATCGAGTGGCTGCTGCGCAAGGACCCCAACGGCCAGGAGCTGTCGGTGCCGCTCCTGACGATGGACGCGTCGCTGGCGGTGCAGGTGCCCGACCCGACGAACCCGCGCCAGGTGCTCGAGTTCGACACCGATCGCGGCAAGCAGCAGCTGGGCTACATCCAGGACAAGGTCACCCGCGGCGGCATCACCTACGACCGGTTCCGCTTCCCGCTGGTGGTGACGCCCAAGGTGGCGGGCTCGATCGTGATCCCGCCGGCGTCGGTGGTGGCCGAGCTCACCGTCGGCCAGGGCCGCGACGCCTTCGGGTTCCCGGTGGCGCGCACCGACACCTTCCGCGCCACCGACCAGGAGCGCACGTTGGTGGTGCGGCCGGTCCCCGAGACCGACAAGCCGCCCAGCTTCGCCGGCGCGGTCGGCACCTCGTTCGCGCTCACCGCCCGGGCGTCGCGCTCGGTGGTGCAGCTCGGCGAGCCGCTCGAGCTGGAGCTGACGGTCAGAAGCGACCAGCGCCTCGACACCGTCCAGCTGGCGCCGCTCGACGGCCCGGGCGCGCTGCCCAAGGCCCGGTTCGCGGTGCCGGCCGATCGCCCCATCGGCGAGCTGGCGGCCGACGGGTTGACCAAGACGTTCAAGGTGTCGGTGCAGGTGATCGCCGCCGACACGACCGAGATCCCGGCGCTGCCGTTTTCGTACTTCGACGCCAGCAAGGGCACCTACCAGACCATCCACTCCGAGCCGATCGCGCTGTCGGTCAAGGGCGGGGCGGTGGTCGGCGCGGCCCAGGTGGTCGGCACGCCCGCGGGCGGACCGACGGCACCCACCGCGGCGGGGCCCGAGGCCTCGCCGACGGTGTCGCTGGCCGGCGTCGACCTGGCGCTGTCGCCGCCGGGGGCCGACGCCGGCGGCCTGGGGCGCGGCCTGGTGTGGCCGCTGGTGGGCCTGTTGTACCTGCTACCGCTCGGCGTGTTCGGCGTGCAGCTGGCCCGGCGCCGAGGCGCCGCGCGGCGCGAGGTGGTCGGCGAGGTCAAGACCGCGCTGCGCCAGCTGGCGACCGAGCTGGACGGCGCCCGCACCGCGCCCGCCAAGGCCGCCGCCGTGGCGCTGTCGCGCGCGCTGACCACCGCGGCCCGCGCGCTGGGGCGCACCGTCGATGACGGACTGATCGCCCGCATCGAGAACGCCGGGTTCGCCCCCGACGCCGCCGGCCAGCCGCTGTCGTCGGAGCTGCGCGCCGAGCTGCACGAGCTGCACGCGGCGTGGACCCGCGACGCCCGCCGCGGCGCCGGCGCCGCGACGACGACGACGACGGCGGCGCTGGTGGTGCTGACGCTGGCCTGGCCCGGCGCGGCCCAGGCCGATCCCGCCACCGCCCAGGCCCGCGGCGCCTACCAGGACGCGATGTCTGCCACCGACCCGGCGGTGCGTCAGCGGGGCTTCGCCGCGGCGGCCACCGGCTTCGCCCAGGCGGTCGCGGCCCACCCATCGGCGGCGCTGTACGCCGACCTCGGCAACGCGGCGCTGGGCGGCGGCGACGTGGGCACCGCGGTGCTGGCCTACCGCCGCGCGCTGGCCCTCGACGGCGCCCACGCCCGGGCCCGCCGCAACCTGGCCTGGATCCGCGGCCGCCTGCCGCCGGAGCTGCGCCCGCCGAGCGCGGCGTCAGCGACCGACACGCTGTTCTTTTTCCACGCGACCTGGTCGCGCGACCGTCGGCTGGTGGTCGGCGCGCTGGCGTTCGCGGTGCTGGTGCTGGTGCTGGTGCCGTGGGGCCAACGTCGCCGCCGCAGCCTGACCCCGGTCGCCGCGGTGGCCGGGCTGGTGTGGCTGGCGATGACCGTGTCGCTGGTGATCGAGGACCGGCGCACCGACGAGGCGGTGGTCATGCAGGCCAGCGTGTTGCGCACCGCCGACGCCGCCGGCGCGCCCGCGGCGCGGGTCACGCCGGTCCCGGCCGGGGCCGAGGTCACCATCGGCGAGCGGCGCGGCGACTGGGTGCGGGTCCGGTTGGGCAGCGCCACCGGCGGCTGGCTTCCGGCTGGCGCGGTCGAGCGCGTCACCCGCTGAGCCGACGGCCGCGCGCACCGCGCTCACCCCTTGCGGTGCAGCATCCGGCCGATCCACGTCGTCCGCATGCGCCGTGAGGTGAGCGCCAGCCGGGCATCGTCGAGGGTCGGGTCGAGCAGCAGCGCGCGCTCCCACTCGGAGCGGGCCCGGGCGAGCTCGCCCAGCTCCGAGGCCTCGTGGCCGCGGGCGTAGGCCAGCAGCGCCCGCCAGCGAGAATTCTGCGGCGCGCGCAGGGCCAGCTGGTGCAGCGCGGTGCGCGCGTCGGTCCACCGCCGCAGCTGCAACAGCCGCGTGGCGTACCGCTCGAGCTCCAGGTCGGCGTCGAGGGTGGCGGCGGGAAACGCGGCGGACCGGGTCGGGACTGCGTGCATGGGACCGCCCACTCATACCCGCCCGGTGATCGCCGCGCCAGCTGGGGGACCGGTACCGGCCCGTTACCGGGGGGGTAGCGGGCGATCACGCCACCGCCCGCCTGCCGCGGCGCCTCACATGCGGTAGTGGAACTGCAAGAGGCCGTAGCCGGAGTTGGCGCCGCCGCTGCCGAACGCGATGGTCTGTAGGCGCCCCATCAAGATCAGCTCGATGTGCGTCTTGGGAAACCAGTGCAGGTTCACCTCGGCGGCGTCGCGGTCGACCTGGGGCACCTTGACGTCCTGGTCGTAGTACCCGAGGCCGACGTCGAGCAGCCAGCTCTTGGCCGGGAACCACGACGTCATCAGGTAGCCGACGACCTGGTTGCGGCTGGTCCCGGCGTCGAACGCCTGGTGCACCACCTGGGCCTCGGCCTGGAACAGCACCTGGGGACCGTCGAGCCACAGCTTGCTGGTGACGCCGCCCTGGGTGCGGGTGGCGTCGAGGCCGTTGGCGTAGCGGGCCTCGGCGCCCACCGCGACCTTGCCGAAGCGCTTCTCGGCGTAGGCGGCCACGCCGTCGCCGTCCTCGACGCTCGGGCGCAGCCGATCCCGGGCGAACCCGGTCAGGTGGAACTCGGCGCCGGCCGACACGTAGCCGACTGAGGCGCCGTAGGTCTCGCCGAACAGCGGCGCGCCACCGAAGCGGCGGGTGTAGGCCGGGTGCTCGGCCAGCCGCAGCCCGTAGGTGGGCATGAAGCGCCCAGCGCGGGCGTACCAGCCGTCGCCGCCCTCGCCCTGCTGCCACTCTAGGTAGTGCTGGCGCGACATCAGCACCGTCAGGGGCGAGCCGCCGTCCTGGGGGATGGTGAAGCCGAGGTCGGCCACCACGCTGAGCGCGCCCTTGGTGGCCACGCCGTGGAACTCGGTCTGCATCGGGAACGCCGCGGGGCCGAGGCCGCCGCCGCGGTCGGAGGCGCCGGCCGCGATGCGGAAGTCGCCGCCCAGGTGCAGCCACTCGGGCAGCTCGGCGGCGCCGTGGAGGAAGCTGCCGTCGCCGCCCCACTTGGCCTCGTCCTCGTCGGTGAGGACGCCGTTGTCGTTGAGCAGGCCGCCGCCGGTCGGCGACAGGTGGCAGGCCAGGCAGGTCTGCTCCTTGGACAGCTGGTACTGCGGATAGGCGTGGGCGACGCTGGCGGTCGCGGCCACCACGGCCAGGATCAGGAAGGTACGCATCAGCGGGGCGCTCCGTTGAGGACCCAGGTACGGATGAGCTCGATGTCGGCGTCCGGCAGTGGGCCGTCGACCGGCATGCGCGCCTCCCCGGTGGTGGTCAGGACGCGCAGGAGCTGCGAGTCGGCGGGGTCGCTGGTCTGGGGCGCCAGCGACCGGGCGTCGAAGGACTCCCGGGCCGCAGCCACCGTCGAGAAGTCGAGGCCCTCGGCCTTGGTCATCGCGCTGTGGCAGGTCGCAGTCGCACACGACGGCGCCAGGATGTTGGTGACGATGACGTCGAACTCGGCCGGACGCTCGTCGGTCTGGGTGGCGCAGGCCCCCAGCGTGAGCGCGGCCAGCGTGGCGGCGAAAGCCAGGTTACGCATCAAGGCTCCTTGAGGTCGGCCGGCGTCGATGCACGGGGCGGGCCAGCTCGGGCCGTGTTTACCAGCCTCCCACCGCGGCCGCGAGTTCAGAACCTGTGCATCGACCTCACAGCGCGCGCCAGGTTGGCCCGGGTTGACTCCCGCCGCAGCGCTCGGTACAGAGACGCCGCAAACCAGGAGCTGCTAGCGAGATCACGACCACACGAACGTGCGTTGGGTGACGGGAAGCCGGTTCGAATCCGGCGCAGCCCCCGCTACTGTGACCGACGACGACCGCGGCAATTCGCTAGCCACCGGGCAACCGGGAAGGCGCCGCCAGTAGGATGACTCGGCAGCCAGGAGACCGGCCCAACGCGACAACCTGCGGGGTGTTCGCGGCTGCGTGTGCAGGCGTCGCGCCCCGTCGTCACGAGGGGTGACACATGCCACGCACGACGCTGCAACGTTTCAACAATCTTTCGGCGGTGTTCTTCGCGGCCGCCACGCTGGCCATGGGCTGCGGCGACGACGGCACCACCGGCGGCACCGACGCCGGTCCCGACGGGCCGACCGCCAGCGGGCCCACCGGGTACGCCGTGTCAGGTGACTTCGCCGTCACCGGGGTGTTCACGGCGGTCGACGTCGCCGCCGGCACCGTCACGCCCAACGCCCTGGCTGGCGTCGCCGGCGGCGATCCGGTGCTGCGCCGCATCGGCGACGAGCTGTTGATCGTCAACCGCGACGCCGGCGAGAACGTGACGGTGCTGGGCGGCACGCCGCTGGCGCTGGTCGACCAGTACGGCACCGGCGGCGGCTCCAACCCCCAGGACGTCGCGGTGGTCGGCGGCAAGCTGTACGTGCCGGCCCTGGGCTCGGCCGGCGTGGTGGTGATCGACCGCGCCACCCGCGCCACCACCACCATCACCATCCCCGGCGATCCCGACGGCCTGCCCGACTGCGTGTCGGCCTACGCGGTCGGCGCCCGGGTCTACGTCGCGTGCGGCGTCCTCGACGCGACCTTCACCCCGCGCGGCAACGGCCTGGTGGCGGTGATCGACACCGCCACCGACACCGTCGCCACCACCTTCGAGCTGCCGGCGCCCAACCCGATCGGCGTGTTCGCGCGCGCGCCGCTCGGCACCGACCTCGCCGGCGATCTGCTGATCGGCACCGCGCCGTCGTTCTCGGACTTCTCGACCGGGTGCGTGACCCGGGTCGCGGTGGGCGCCACGCCGCACGCCAACGGGTGCCTCATCTCCAACCAGGAGCTGGGCGGGCTGGCCAACCACGTCGACGTCGCCCCCGACGACTCGGTGATCTGGACCGCGGTCACCGGCTACACGCCTGACTTTTCCAGCCAGTTCGGCCGGCTGCGCGGGCTCGATCCGGCCGACGGCACACCGTGGCCGCCGACCTCGACCCCGGCGATGCAGATCGACGACGTCGCGGCGTGCCCCGGCGGCTACGTCATCGCCGCCGACGGCACCATGGGCGCCAGCGGCGTGCGGATCTGGAAGGACGGCGTCGAGCAGACCACGGCGCCCCTCGACATCGGCCGGCCCACGGGCTTCGGCGCCAACCTGATCTGCCGCTAGCTCTTTGCGGCCGGGGCCGCGCAACGCTGCGCTCGCGTGCACAGCCCAGGAGCACGCCCGCCGACCGCCGCGGCGTCCGGTGACGTAGGTCGCGCAGGTGGTCGGCGATGCCAGGCGCGCGCGCAGCGGGTCGCCGCTCGTGCCGTCGGCCCGCGGTGAGCACCTCCGCCTCAGGACCTCAACTCCGCTCATCATGCCATCCATGCACTTGAGCGCACTGGAAAAAAGATCCTACAGGCGACTCGTCGACTCCGTTGGCTGCACAGTTCGTACAGTCCCCACCGTCGCTGTGTATGGTCGGTCGCCATGAGCGAACCGACACGAGCAGGCAACATTCCTTCCGAGGCGATCTGGGTCGAAGAGCGGCAGGAGTTCCGCGTCTCTGCGCTGGTCGACGGCCTCGCTGACGGCGAGGTCCGGTGGTTCCGTCCCGACGGGACGCTGGCCGGGGTCAGCGTCTATCGCGCGGGCAAGGGCCACGGCCCGTACGAGCGCTTCCACCAGACCGGCGAATGGTCGCAGCGCGGCCAGCAGCGCGACGGCAATCGCGATGGGATCTGCGCGTGGCGGCGCGCCACCGGGCCCACCACCGAAGGCACGCTGCCGCCGAGCTTCCCGGACACCGTTCGCGAGGCCCGCACGCTGTACGACCGCGGCCTACCCGCACCCAACCTCTACTACGACGCCGACGGCGTCGAGGTCACCATGGCCGGCGAGCCGGTGCCGCCGCGTCCGGCCGGCATCGACGAGCGCGCCGCGCCCTCCGACGACGGCAAGTGGTGGTTCGGCTGGGGCGCCCAGGATCCGAAGACGCGCGAGGGCTCGTGGCGCTGGTGGTCGCTCGACGGCGTCTTGCTACACGAGCAAGTCTTCCGCGCCGGCAAGCGTATCGCGGAGATGATCAACTACCCTGACGGCACGCCCAAGACGCGGACGTACAAGGACGCGCGCGGGTGGGACCTCCTGCAGCGCTGCTTCGACGAGGAGGGTCAGGAGGTCATGGCCTTCGGCGGCGACCCGATCCCGCCGCGACCGGCCAACCTGCCCGAGACCGCGCTGTTCGACTCGATGAAGTCGCGGTGGATCGACGGCCTGGATCTCTCGAGCCTGCCGCCGATGGGGACCCTGACGGTCTACGAGCTCGACGGCACCAAGGACGAGGTCCTGGACTTCGCCGGGGGGCACCTGCGTCGTCGGCAGCACTTCAACCGCGAGGGTCGCCTGTACTCCGACGACACCAACGACGAGCGCGGCAACCCGGTGACCGAGATCGCGTACTACACCGGCGACGGCTCGCTGCGGCACCGCATCGATCGCCAGTTCGACGGCGACGAGCTGGTCGCGATCGACATCGACGTCGGTGGCGGCGATCGCACGATGCGCGGACGCAAGGCCGAGGCCGGGATGGCCTACGAGTTCTTCGTCGATGGCGCGCTCGAGGCCCGGGGCACGGTCGCCAAGAACCGGGCGGTCGGCGTCTGGGAGTTCGTCGAGGGCGGCCGGACGCACACGATCGATCTGACCGAGCACGAGCTGCGGGCGTCGGTGGACGAAGACTTCGAGCCTTCGTGGCTGCTCGGCGCGGTCCTCCTCGAGCAGGACGAGTTCCCCGAGGTCCCGGCGCTGGCCGAGCTCGAGGCGGTCGACTGGGCGGAGACCCCGAGCTGCTACGGCGAGAACGTCGAGAACTTCCCGCGCTACCTGCGGGCGCTGGTGGCCGACAGCCCGGCGGCGCGGCAGGCCGCGATGTCGCGCATCTCGGGCGAGACGTTGCATCAGGGCACGATCTACGTCGCGACCGCGCGCGTCATCCCGTTCCTCCTGCGCCTGCTCGATCATCCCAACGCCGACGTCCTGCAGATCCTGGGCTACGTCGAGAGCGTCACGTCCCAGGCGTGGGACTACCGCAACCAAGTCGGCGACCTGGACGAGGACGACGACGACCGCGTCGCCGTGCTCGGCACGCTGGCGGCGCTCGAGGACGGCTTCGCCCAGGTGGCCCCGTTCGTGGACTCGACCACGCCGGCGATCGTGGCGACGGTGGTCGCCCTGGCGGCGCGCGCCGGTGAACCGGGGCGGGCGCTCCTCGAGCGGGCCGCCACCCAGGACAACTGGGTCACGGCCGCCACCGCCGTCCACGGGTTGCTCACGCAGCAGGGCGACCGGCTCACCGCCGAGGCCGCCGCGCCGTGGCTCGAGCACCGCGATCCGATCGTCCGGTTCTGCGCCGCCATCGCCGCCGCGCGTCTCGGGGCGGCGGCGCCGCCGCGCACCGTCGCCGTCCTCGGCGAGGCGCTCGAGCAGGCGCCGGCGCTGTCGCCGCGCTTCAACGAGCTGCCGTTCGTGAAGGGGACCCTCGTCGCCTACGCCGCGCTGAGCCTCAGCCACGTCCGCGACGCCGCGGCGATGGCGCACACGCTCGACCTCGCCCGTCGCCTGAGCGACCTCGACATCTTCACGCTGGACACCGTGTCGTACAGTGTGCTCGTGCTGTGCTTCGGCGACGGGACGCCACCGTTCGCGCCGGACTTCATCGCCGCGCTCGAGGCCATCGCCCAGTGCGGCAGCCTCGAGAACTACGCCAACTTCTCGCAGTCGGCGCGCCGCTTCGGCCTGCCGGGCCGGGCGTCGGCGTATCGCGGCCTGGTCGAGGAGCTGCGCGCCGCCGAGGATCCGGTCCAGCACATGGCTGGCCTCCTGAATGCAGACGACGAAGACGAAGACGACGGCGACGAAGACGACGACGAAGACGAAGACGACGACGACGACGACGACGACGAGTAGCATTGCCCCCGCAGGCCCGTGGGGACCCAGCCTCAGCCGCCCTCCGCTCACGACCAGGCTGTTGAATGGCCAGGGATCGGCGGGCCCCTTGCTCCGCCAGCGCGCGCACGGTGGTCAGCGTGAAGGCCCCGCGCGCCGCGCCGCGGCTGACGATGATGCTCGGCGCGCTGGCGATCAACGCACGCGCGGGGCGGCCTCGACCTCAGCCAGGTGCGCGCGGTAGTCCGACAGGGTGCGGGGCGGCGGGAAGCGATCGCACGGCGTGCTTGTGCCGAGGATGATGGTCGCGCTTGGGGCGACGCCAGCCTCGGCGTAGGCGCACACGTCGGTGGCGGCGTTGCCGTAGACCCGCACCAGCTGGGCGCCGCTGGCGATCAGCGCGCGCAGGGCGGTGAGCTTGAAGGCGCCGACGCTGGCGCGGGTCGGCAGCGTCTGCCGGAGCCGCTCGGGCGTGAACAGCGGACCGTAAGGAAAGCCCTGGCTGTCGAGCCAGCGACGGGTGCTGTCGCGCAGCAGATACGGCCGCCCGGTCAGGTACACGACCAGGTAGCCGCGCGCGGCCCACGCCTGGACCACCGCCGCCGCGCCAGGACGGGCCTCGGCGACCCCGCCGGCGAGCTCTTCGAACAGCTCGCCGTCGTCGGTGGTGAGGGTACCGTCGACGTCGAACACCACGGTCGGCGTGCCGGGCGCCAGCGTCCACACGCCGGCGTCCGCGCCGGTGCCGTCGCCGGCGACCAGCCACGCCTGCCGGAAGCCGGTCGGCTGCGCCGGTAGCGTGACCGCGACCCAGCCGTCGTCGTCGGTGAGGGCGTCCCCGGCCGGCGCGGCCGCGCACGCGCGGGGCGCCACCAGCGCCGCCACCCGCTCGTCTTCGAGATCCTTGCCGAGGAGCCCGTAGGAGAACTTGCCGCGCAACGTGGCGGCGCGGCCAGCGGCCACCACCACGTCCTCGGCGACGTGGCGAGGCGCGCCCAGCTGCGACGTGAGCCCGCTAGTGCGGTGGCGCCAGGGGAACCGCGGCGGCGACGGCGGCGCGCACGCGAGGCTGACGGTCGGCCACGCCGGCGGCGCCGGGTGCGCATCGCGACACCCGAGCGAGAGGGCCATGACCAGCAAGGCGGGACGTCGCATCGACGCAGTCTGCCACCGTGCCGCACAGGCTGCATTCGGCTGATACGAGCATCGGCGCGAGACGTGGGCCACCCAGATTGCATTTTTTCTGAGACCGGCCACGGTTCCTAGAGTGCTGACATTTATATGCATTACTGCTTGCGCGATCAAATCCAGCGAACACGATTTATTGGATCATCCATTGAATTTTCTCTCCGACGGCTTTCAAATGTGCGGTCTAACCATTCAAGGTCGTCGAGGAGAGCACCAGCGTGCGTGGGCAGCGTCCCGGGCACGCAACCGCGCGCGCGGGTGGCCGATGCCTCCCACGAACCAGCAGGCACCGGTCGCGCCCGCGCGACGCCTGCCTCGACGACCACCCGCAGGAGCCCGTCCATGAATCGTATCCGCACCCGCTCTTCCATCCCCACGCTGGTGGCGCTCGCCGCCGCTGGCGCCGCGCTCGTCGCCACGCCGCCGGCGCAGGCCCAGGTCACCGCCAGCAACCTGGTCAAGGTCGCGCCAGAAAACGGCGTGCCCGCGGTCGGCCCGGTCAAGCCGACCTGGTGCGACGAGGTCGGCGCGAACCAGACCGGCCTGCACCACGCCACGGCAAATGACAACCTCTGGTCCTACTTCGACCGGGCCGCGGGGATGACCTGCCAGGACCCCGACGACCCGCTGTTCCAGCAGCAGGTGGGCTACTACCTCCAGCGCTGGGCCAACGTCACCGGCGCGACCACCGCCCAGCTCCGCGAGTTCCTGGCGCTCCGGGTCGGCGACTGGGACGCCCAGCGCGACGCGGCGTGTGCGGCGGTGCCAGCCCTCGAGGAAGGCACCGCCCGCGCCATCGTCTTCCGCAAGCACGAGCGCGAGGTGCTCGGGTGCGACGGCAACCCGCCGCACCACATCGGTGGTTCGCGCGGCCTCGACGGCACGGCGACGTGGCACTTCGACCGCACGGCCGAGGTCCCGTCCCAGGTGGCCGCCATCCACCACATCCAGAGCTGCCTGACCTCCGACCGCGAGGTGCGCATGTACCACCTGGTCCGCTGGGCGGTGTGCCGGCTCGACCTGCCGCAGCTCGACGACGCCAAGCTGGCGGCCGAGATCAAGGCGGCCGGCTACAACGACTACGCCCGCATCATCACCACCCAGGCGATGTCGACGGTCCGCCTCGAGGCTCGGCGGATGGAGCAGATCTTTCTCGCCAAGGCCCAGCAGGACCCCGAGCTGAAGGCGGTGCTCATCGACGCGCCGGCCCGAGGGTGGAAAGCGTGGGAGGCCGCGGTGGCGGCCCAGCGGCCGGCGGTCGAGGCGGCGTGGGCCTACGAAGACAAGTTCTACGGCCCGCGGGTCAGCGCGGCCAAGGGCTGTCTCGACGCGGTGCAGGACCACCTGCGCCTGGCGCGGAGCACGCGCGCCGGCAAGACCCGCGCCGAGCTGCTGACCGCGGCGACCGCCGGCGTCGGACCGATCTTCCTCGAGCAGCTGCGGCAGTGCTACACGGTCGAGGGCGCCGCAGGTGGCGCGCAGGCGGTCGCCACGATGATCCAGTGGGGCCCACCGGTGCGGGGCCCGCGCACCGCGGCCCACGTGGCGATGAGCGCGGCGGCGGCGACGGTGGTGGCCGACCGCCCGGGGTTTCCGATCGACGGCACCATCCTCAACCTCGACGTGACCAGCCCCGGCGCCATGGGCAACAACGTCGACAACTTCGGCCAGCCGCAGCAAGGCGGTGAGGTGAAGTCGGTCACCCGCCGGGACGGCAAGGTGTTCATCACCTTCAAGAGCACCACCTGGACCGAGGCCGAGCGACGCTGCACGCCGACCAACCGCATCCTGCAGTGGCGCCCCGACGGCACGCCGGTGTACGGCGAGACCTGCCGCGCCACCGGGCGCAAGGTCGCGCACACCGACACCGTACAGCCCATCTGGATCCTGCCGGCGTTCGCCGCCGGGATCAAGCCGGGCGTGTTCCTCCTGTACCGCGACAGCGGCGACTACTTCATCGGCCCGGACAACCGGCCGCAGTTCGGCGGCTACCCGGTCGAGGTCTGGAAGAACAAGGACCAGAAGCAGCTGATCGCGGCCGTCGGCCTGGAGGCCAAGTAGCCGTGGCGCGCGCAGGCTCGATCGCGACGCTCGCCGCGCTGACGCTGGTCGGCGCGTGCACCGCCCAGCTGACGGTGCCCGGCCTCCGCACCCACGCGTCGAGCGGGCCCGACGGGTCGAGCGTCCGCCCCGCGCCGGCGGCCCGCGCGACCACGGCGGCGGTGGCCCCGGACGGCGCGACGCCGCCGCCCGGTCAGGCCTCGGCGCCGCCGCCCGGCCCCCGCCCCGTCGAAGAGGGTCCGCTGGCCCGCGGCCCGATCGGCTTCGGCCGCTGCCAGAACCCCGGCACGCTGACCGCCCGGCTCACCTCGGGCCAGACCACGCCGACGCTCACGGCGCCGTCGAACCCGTGGGACGCCGTCGACGACGGCGTGCCGGCCGCGCTGCCGCTGGGCGAGAACCAGGGCCGCGGCGCCAGCGTCAACGGACGGGGCGGCGTGGTCGGATGCGACGCCGCCCACGACCACTGCCTGAGCGCGTGTACGTGGTTCGTGCGCGATCCGCGGGAGTCCCAGCCGCGCATCTTCTTCGCCCGGGTGGCGCACCGAGTCACCGACGGCACCTTCAAGGTGCCGGTCGGCTCGGGGTCGGAGTTCCAGTTCAGCGCGTTCGATCAGACCTACGTCGCCTACCGGACCGTGCCAGCCACCCGACGCTTGCTGGTGCCGGGCCGCAAGGTGGCGGTGCGTGAGCGGTCGCCCGTCGACGAGGCCGAGGCGTTCGCGCGGTGGACCATGGGCGACCTGCTCCGCGTCGACGAGGTGGCTGGCACCGTCCAGCTCAAGGGCGCCAAGGACGTCTACCCGCTGGCGGCGACGCGAGTGGTCGTGCTGACGTCGCGCGGCGGCGCCCAGGTCGAGCTGACCGAGGGGCTGACCCCAGCCGACGTCGTGGTCCGGCCCGACGAGGTGTTCCTGCCGCGGTAGCGGCCGCTCGTCGGCCGGCGCGCCGGTCACCGGACCGCGCGGCCGCTCACCGGACGTAGACCTCGAGGCGATCGTCGGTGGCGGCGTTGAAGATCCAGCGCGAGCGGCGCTGCGTCCCGCTCGACATCAGGTGCAGGCCGGTGGCGTTGCCACACGCCCAGTAGATGCTGGGGTACAGCGTAGCGCTCTTGTCGCAGCTGTAGGTCAGCCGGCCGACGCGCGCGCCGATCCACGCGCTCGCGGTCGCCGCCGTCGACGCGTTGACGATGCGCCCGGCGCGCAGGTGCTCGATCGGGGCTGCTCCCGGCACGCTGGTCACGCTGTCGTCGGGCATCCCCTCGGTGCGGATGTGGACCTGGGTGCTGACGACGGCCAGCGCGATGGCGCGATCTTTCGGGAGGTGGGCCGCGACGCCGGGGAGCACCGGCGTCGTGGTCGCCTGGTCGGCCGGGGCCACGCCGGCCGACGCCATGATCAAGGTCCACCCCCCGGCGCTCATGTCGCAGTAGACCGGGAACGCCGCCAGGCCCCCGGGACCATCGGGATCGACGTCGTACATGCCGTCGAGCGCGGCCGGGTCGGTGGTCAGGACCTCCCGGCAGCTCGCCGGGGCCGGCGGCTCGGCCGCGTCGAGCGCCGCGTCGGTGGTGGCGCCGATGTCGACCGCGGCGTCGGCGTCGGGCGTGGGCCCCTCGCCGGCGGTGCCGCGCGGCTCGAAGGCGCAGCCAGCGGCGGCGAGCACCAGCGGGCCGGCCCAGCGCTGCATGCGCCCATCATAGCCACGCCGCCCACCACGCCGGTGCGGCGCCGGGTAGCGCGCAGGTAGGCGCGCGCGTCGCACGCCGCGGGTCAGGTCCCGGGGGTGCGCGAGCGGAACGGCCGCGCCTGCTTGATGATCAGCAGGCGGCCGGGCAGGAGCTTCCACTCGACGTCGGCGGCCGAGCCGGGATAGCGGGCACGGATGCGGGCGTTGATGTCGGTCAGGTACCCGGCGAGCAAGTCGAGCTCCGGATCGGTGAGGATCGCGGTCGTCGACGGCCAGGCCTGGGCCCACGGCATCAGCGACGAGCGCGTGATGACCTCGTACTCGGGCTCCTCGTACCAGGTGTAGTACAGGATCTGCTCGGGGGTGGCGGCGCCGGTCGGGTTGGTGACCGACACGTCGCCCAGCTGGCTGTTGATGTAGAACGCCGGCCGCCGCTCCGAGAACTCGTTGATGGTGAGCGCGACGCCGTTGGCCAGCTCGTCCTCCTGGGCCGGGTGGACCAGGACGCCCATGCGCACCTCGCTCTGCTGGACCCGGTAGAAGTCGCGCTCGACGAACGCCTGCGGGTTCCAGGCCGAGGCCCACACCGTCTTGATCGCGTTGGCGATGGCGTCGTCGCCGTCGCTGCGCCGGGCGCCGGCCGAGGTGTACAGCCCGGCGCCGGTGAACTCGGCCAAGTCCTCGACGTTGGTCGACGACCGGAACCGCAGCTTGGTGGTGTCGGGCCAGCGCGCCGCCATCAGCGTGGTCAGCTGGGTCAGCAGCGCCGGATCGATCGGCTGGCGGTAGATGCGCCAGCGGATCGAGAACAGGCGCGCCTCGAGCTGGGCCGGGGTGACCAGGCCGGCGCCGTAGTCGGCGGCCAGCTGGGCGAGATCGCCGTCGACGCCGGCGGCGGCCAGGTGGCGGGCGTAGTGCGCGAACGGGATGGCCAGCGGTCGCTCGGGCAGCGGCAGGGGGCGACCGGCCGCCACGCCCACCGTGTACATGTCGCCCAGGTTGGCCGCCTTGGCGCCGATCTGGACTACGTTGTCGACGGTGGACCGGGTGACGTCGAACAGCGGCAGCGTGAGCGAGTCGTGCTGCGGGACCTGCAGCGTGGCGGGCCGCAGCGAGGTCCAGTAGGCCTGGGCCTCGGCCGGATCGCCGACCGCGATGGTGAAGTCCTGGGGGCCGACCTCGAGGCGCACCAGCTGGTCGGCGAACCCGCGCAGTCGCGGATCGTCCCAGGCTCCGCGCAGCGCCATGTTGGGGGTGCCGCGGGTCTTGGCCAGCACGCTGACGTGGGCCAGCGGGGTCTGGAACTCGGCGGTGACGATGCCCGCCACCATCGCCACGTCGTTGGGGACACGGTCGAGCACCACCAGATCGGTCGGCGCCAGCGGGGTGCCGTCGAGGGTGGCGGTCTTGCGGAAGCGCAGCACGCCGTAGGCGACCCCGGGGTTGAGCGGCTGGTAGGTCTGGCCCCGGAACACCTGGTCGGTGCCGATGGTGGGGATCTGCGCCGCGATTTCGGGCAGCAGGCGCTCCTGCTCGGCCGACACCGCGCGGTACCGCAGGCGGTCGCCGTCGAAGATGGCGCCGCGGACCCGGTCGAACGCTCCGACGATGAGCCCCGCGTCGGCGGTGTCACCGGCGGCCAGCTCGTAGGTGAGCACGTCCTGGTCGACGTAGCGCACCAGCTTGCCGAGGATGAACCGGCGGTTGGGCCGGCGGTAGTTGAGGATGTTGAACTCGGCCAAGGTGCCGACCGGGGTCTTGCCGGCCAGGGCCAGGTGGCCGAGGGCGTACTCGTAGTGGAGCGCGTAGCGCTGGCTGTCGATGAAGTGCAGCCGGTCGCCGTCCTCGCGATCGACGATGACCAGGATGGTCTGGGTGTGGGCGAAGACCGAGTCGTCCTTGCTGGTAGCCAGGGCGTCGAAGTCGGCCGGGCAGCCGACCCGCTCGATGGCGTCGGCCCGGGCGCCGGGCGCCAGCTCGCACACCGCGGCGTCGTCGCAGCCGGCCCCCAGCGTCGCGATCGCCAGCGCCGCCGCCGCCGCCAGCACCGCCCGGCGCGCGGTCACGGGGCCACCGCCGGGTTGGCGGCGCCGACCGACGGCGCCACCGGGAAGAACAGGCCGGCGCCGTCGGGGACCCGGGCCAGCGACACGTCGGCGGGCTCGGTCGGTCCCCGCGGATAGAGGAACAGCAGCCCGTCGCCGGTCGCGCCGGCGGTGGTCACCAGGTGGACCTGATCGGCCACCGCCAGCTTCCACGGCGCGTGGGTCGGGTCGAACGAGCCGGTCGCCGGCAGCGGCGTGTCGTCGAGGAAGATCACCCGGTACCCGCCAGGCGCGAGCAGCACGGGGGGGCACGGCTCGGGCGGCCACACCCCGCCCAGCGGCAGGTAGTGATCGAGGCGATCAGGGGCGTCGGTGAGGAAGTAGCCGCACAGATCGACGGCGCCGACGCCGCGGTTGTGCAGCTCGACCCAGTCGGGACCGGCGCCGCGCGGGACCACCTCGTTGATGATCAGGTCTCCGACGGGCTCGCTGCCCTGCCCGACCAGCGCATCGACGCCGGCGTCGACGCCGGCGTCGGGGTCGGCCGGCGCCTCGTCGCAGGCGGCGACGATCAGGAGACTCGCGCACAGGACAGGGACTCGCATGGGCCACCCAGGTTGAGCAACCATCGTGCCACGGCCAACCGCCCGTCAGCCCACGGGACGCCGGCGCGGCCCCTCAGAATTCTGGCGGCGCGCCGCCCCCTCGCCACGGATCCGTCAGGGGGTATGGTCGCGCCCACCAACGGGAGGACTCCATGCGCATGCACCGACTCGGCCGCACCGGCCTGTACGTTTCCGAGCTGTGCCTCGGCACCATGACCTACGGCGGCAAGGGCTTCTGGGAGGTCATCGGCAAGCTCGGCCTCGACGCCGTCGCCGGCCAGCTGAAGACCGCGGTCGACGCCGGCATCAACTTCCTCGACACCGCCGACGTCTACCACGAGGGCGAGAGCGAGCGGCTGGTGGGCGAGGCGCTGCGCCGGGTCGGCCTGAACCGCGACGAGCTGGTGATCGCCACCAAGGTGCGCGGGCGGATCGGCCCCGGCCCCAACGCGGTGGGCCTGTCGCGCAAGCACATCCTCGACGCCATCGACGGCAGCCTGACCCGGCTGGGCCTCGACCACGTCGACCTCTACCAGATCCACGGCGTCGACCACGCGACCCCGCTCGAGGAGACCATCGGCGCGCTGGCCGATGTGGTGCGCGCCGGCAAGGCCCGCTACGTCGGGTTCTGCAACCTGCCGGCGTGGATGGCGATGAAGGCGCTGGCCATCGCCGACCGCGCCGGCCTGCCGCGGTTCGTCTCGGCCCAGGTGTTCTACACCATCGCCAGCCGCGACATCGAGCGCGAGCTGGTGCCGCTGTGCCAGAGCGAAGGGCTGGGCATCATGCCGTGGTCGCCGCTGGCCGGCGGGCTCTTGACCGGCAAGTTCAAGGACGGCGAGGCCGGCCCGGCTGGCGCGCGCCGGACCGCGTTCGACTTCCCGCTGGTCGACAAGCCGCGCGCGTTCGCGTGCGTCGAGGCGATGCGGCCGATCGCCGCCAGCCACGGCGTGTCGATCGCGCAGATCGCCCTGGCCTACCTGCTGCACAAGCCGGCGGTGGCCTCGGTCATCATCGGCGCCCGCACCGACGCCCAGCTCGCCGACAACCTGGCCGCGGTCAAGGTGCGGCTGGCCGCCGACGAGCTGGCCGCGCTCGACCAGGTCAGCGCGCTGCCACCGGAGTACCCGGGCTGGATGACCGAGTTCCAGCAACGCGATCGGTACCTCGACGGGATGGACCGGCCGTAGCCGCGGCGGTCACCCCAGCGGCAGCGTGCCCAAGCGGCGGCCGGCCGGGCGCAGCGCCCACGACGCCAGCACCGGCACCGCCACCACCAGCGGCGTGACGATGTTGCCGGCGGTGTCGTGGATCGCCGCGTGCGACGCGGCGGCGCCGACCAGGTCGATCATCATCCCGGCGTAGGCCCACTCCTTGAGCCGCGGCAGGCCGGGCGCCGCGACCACCGCGGCCCCCAGCAGCTTGGCGACGCCGAGGATGGTGGCCAGGTACAGCGGGTAGCCCAGGCTCGCCAGCGACGCGGCGACGTCCGCGCCCCGGGCGAGATCCATGGCGCCGCCGGCGGCGAACGCCACCACGGCGAGGGCGGTGGTGATCCAGTACGCGATGGTGCGGGTCCGTGCGGTCATCGCGGCATCCTAGCGCAGCCGATCGTGGGCGGCCGCCCCGCGGTCGCCCGACCACACGGCGCTCTCACGCCGCGGCGCGGGCCCGCGCCAGGCACGCACGTGCGCGATGCCCCGACGAGACGTGCGGCCCGGGTCGGCGCTCACGCGCCGCGGGTGAGCTACGCGCGCGGCTGGCCGCTGTGATCATCCTTGGCGGATGACCGGGCCAGCGCCGCCGTCGGCCGTCATCCACCACGGCGCACGCGCCGGGCCGCGCGGTGAGAGGAGGGCGTGAGGTTCCGGCGGTGACGCCGCCCCGTAGCTTGCCGACGCGACCAGGGCACGGACGTGCCGCGCGCACGCGGCGCGCCGCCACCCAACCACCGTGACCATTCGCAGGAGTCCGTCATGAAGCTGCTCACCTCGCTCGTCGTCACCTTCCTCGTGGCCGTGCTCGCACCACGCGCCGCCCACGCCACCCAGTGCTGGCAGGTCACCGGATGGACGCCGTCGCCGGCGTTCCTGGAGTACGCGCTGGTCCAGCCGATCGCCTGCACCACCACCCCGCTCACCACCGGCTGGCTCGCGATCGAGAACGACGCCAGCAAGTGGGTCCGGCTCGACCTGGCCGACCCCCACATCACGTCGCCGTGGGCCTTCAACCGGGCCTTGTTCTTCCGCGGCTGGAGCGGCTCGACGCCGGTGTTCGAGACCGACCTGATCGTCGGCGGCGCGACGTCGCGGACGGTCGTCCCGTGGTCGCCCGACCAGGCCACGCCGGTGCCCGGCCTGCGCGGGCGGCTGCGCCACGTCAACCGCAGCCGCTGCATCATGCCCACCGCCACCAACGGCGGGGCGGTCACGACCGCGCCGTGCACCAACAACACCGCGATGACCTACAAGCTGATCGACGCCGGCGGCGGCAACTTCCGGCTCGCCGCCGATCCGAGCTCGAAGTGCCTGTACGCGATCAGCCCGGGCGTCAACGGGAGCACGCTGCGCAACTGGGGCTGCTGGAACGACCCCAACATGACGTTCCAGCTGGCGCCCGACGGTGCCGGCGGGTTTCGGCTGCGCCACCAGAACACCAGCCCCAACCAGTGCCCGTACGACGCCGGCACCGGGGCGGTGAACACCTGGACCTGCTGGAACGATCCCGAGATGAGCTACCGGTTCGACGCGCTGTGAGCGACGCGCCTGGGCGACCTCGCGCCTGACGCCTGCCACCGGCCGCCGCGCGGCGCGACGAAAGTCGGGAACGCGCGGCCGCCACCCCGGTCTACCGCTCACGAACCCTATGCTTCGCGAGCCGGCGGCTGGCGAAAGAAAATCGAGGACACGATGCGACACATGGAACTTGGGATGGCGATCCTGGCGTGCGCGGTGGTCGGATGCACCGACAGCACCGACGAGCTCGACGTGACCCCGACCGTGACCAGCGCGGTGGTGGCGACCTTCGAGATGTCCAACGGCAACCGGCTGCGGATGACCAGCATCGGCGACGACGAGATCGTCGTCACCGAGACCACCCCGGCCGGCGCCGGCGAGCGGTTCGTGATGGACGACTTCCCGGGCGCGACCCCGCTCGAGCTGTTCGCCCGGTTGGCCCCGGCCGACGCCGCGGTCCCGGCCACGCTGGTCGACCTCGCCAGCGACGCCGATCGCGCCACCTGGATGGCCCAGCGCACCACCGCCACGACGCCGGGTGTCGACCCGATCCGCCTCGACACCAGCCAGCTCGGCTGGCAAGCGGTGGCGGCGACCCCGGGCCTGGGCTCGTGCGACCCGTCGACCGGCTACCAGTACTTCGAGGATCACCACTGCGGCCAGGCCGGGCCGTACGGCTACGGCGTGACCGAGGAGTACTGCGACAACGGCAAGGCCTTCAACTACTGGCAGCGCTCGACCGCCGGCGACATGCGCCACACCTACACCCGCACCGCCGCGTGCGACGGCACCGGCCGGATCCGCCACTCGCGCCTGAAGGTCAGCGGCTGGTTCACGGTCCTCGACGAGCTCATCGAGGCGAATACGGTGGCCACCTACTACAGCTACACCACGGGCGGCGTGGCCCAGAACCGGCGCAGCCGCGCCGAGCCGTACGATCCGTTCGACACCGACGCCTACGTGCGGCTGTGGTCGAAGTTCTACTCGCAGGTGATCAGCAACGCCCCGTGACCTGGCGCCGGCGCGGGCGGCGCCGACCACCCGCTGCTATCGTGCGGTCATGCGCCTGGTGCTCGCGGTCGTCGTCTCACTCGGATGCAGCTCGCCGGCGTCGACGCCGGGCCGGCCGCCGGCGGATCTGCCCGCGCAGCCGGGCCCGGTGACCGCCGCGGCGACCGCGCCCGCGGCAGACGACGCCGCGGTGTTCCGCGCGCTCGACGCCGTCGGGCCGCTCGACAGCGGCCGCTACGATCCGCGCCCGGTGATCACCGCGATCAACCTCTTGCAGCCGCGCGGCCGGGACCGCGGGACCGCGACGCTGGCGGCGTACCTCGCCGCTCGCGGCCCCACCGTCGACGACCGCGGCGGCCTGTTCGCGGTCCTGCGGGTCCTGTACGAACCGCCGGCCGCCGCGCCGCCCTTCCCGCCGGACGCCTGCACGCCGCGCCAGCGCGAGGTGGTGTCAGGCCCGTGCCTCCGCGCCCCCGGCCTGGGGGCCCCTTCGCCCGCGCCGCCCGACGACCTCCGCTCGCTGCGCTACCCGTTCTTCGTCCTCGGCGACGTCCCGCTCAGCCTGGTCTCCGGCTACGCGCTCGACGGCCAGCCGGAGCCGGTCGCCATCCACTTCGAGGCGCTCGCGGCCGCGCCGACCGGATGGCTCGCCGCGCCGCTCGCGCCGGCGTCGGCCGGCGAGATCCGCTACCTGTTCGTCCACTATGGCCAGTGGGGCCTGACCAGCGAGGTCGGCCGCGGCGTCGAGGCCCAGCTGGCGCGCCTCGAGGCGGCCGCGCCGTGACCTGCGCGACGCGCGAGCCGCGCTGTCACTGCAGCAGGTAGTACGGCTTCCAGAAGTCGCAGTCGGCGGTGCGGACGCCGGCGGTGGTGGTGACCGGCTGGTCGAGGACCACGGCCGGATCGGCGGCGTCGTAGCGCGGCCACGCCGGGGCGCCGCCGGGATCCCCGGCGCGCGCGAACCGGGTCCAGTAGCCCTGGATCGCCGCCGACAGCGCCAGATCGGTGGCGCTGGGCTGGTACGGCTGGCCGTTGACGATGATCGCCGAGAAGGTGCCGAACACGTAGGGCACGTCGACGCCGTGGACCGCGCCCAGCAGCGAGGCGCGGTAGGTGAAGAAGTAGCGGAACACCGGCTGGCTCTGGTTGGCGCGCACACCGTCGGCGATCTCGCGCGACGGGCACACGAAGCGCGCGTCGGTGGTGAGCCGGACGTAGGCGGCGCGCGGGCTGGGGTAGGCCGACGCTGGGTACTGGGCCAGGGCGCGGTCGCCGATGGTGGGACCTAGCTGTGACCGCACCAGGGCGGTGTACTGGGCTTCGGTCAGCGTGGTCGGCGCCTCGCGCCCGGTCTCGTCGGCGTTGGCGCCGATCGCGAACGGCATGGCGTGGTGGCGCCCGGCCCGGATCGCCGCCTCGGGCTGCTCGGTCAACACCACGCCGTCGACGACCGGGCCGTAGATCGACGCCGACAGCGCGCCGCCGGCCACGAAGTTGGCGCGGACCATGGCCTCGGGCGTCGCCGCCCGCAGGCACGCGGCGCGATCGCCGGTGCAGCCCAGGTCGGCGGCGACCGCGTCGGCGGTGGCCTGTCCCTCGACCCGGCTGTCGACGAACTTGCACGCCCCGCTCTGCATGAGCGCGCGGTGGAACAGCCCCGCCGCCGCCGGCACCGCCAGGAGCGTGCAGGTGTTGCGGGCGCCGGCCGATTCACCGAACACCATCACGTTGCCAGGATCACCGCCGAACGCCGCGATGTTGGCCTGGACCCAGGCGAGCGCCTGGACCTGGTCGAGGATGCCGTAGTTGCCGACCGAGCCGTCGACCTCCAGCGCCGCGTCGGCCAGGAAGCCGAGCTGGCCCAGCCGGTAGTTGATGGTCACCACCACCGCGTCGCCGGCCTCGGCCAGGCGGCGGCCGTCGTAGATCGGGTCGGCGGCGGAGCCGACCATGTTGGCCCCGCCGTGGATCCACACCATCACCGGCCGCGGCGCCGCGCCCGCCGCCGGCGCCCACACGTTGAGCTGCAGGCAGTCCTCGTCGCCGACGAAGACGTCGCCGTCGAGCTGCGGGCAGCGCGGCCCCAGCTGGGTGGCGTCGAGCTCGGTCGGCGCGCAGGTCGCCGGCAGCGGCGCACGCAACCGCAGCGGGCCCACCGGCGGCGCCGCGAACGGCACGCCCTTGTAGGCCCAGGTCGCGCCGTCCATCGCGCCGCGGACCACCCCGCTGGTCGTGGCCACCCGCTCGGCGGCCGCCCCGGCGGTGGGCGTACACGCGGCGGCTGGCGCGTCGACGGCGCCGTCGGCATCACCGCCGGCCGCGTCGGGTTCGCCGTCACCGCCGCCGCCGCCGCACGCCGCGACCACCAGCGCCACCGCACCGAGCCATCGGGACACCGTCATCGAGTTCATCGTGCCAGCCATCGGCGGAGGTAAAGCAACCCTCGTGCCGACGGCCCACCGCCCCGGGCCCCGCGCCTCGACCGCCCGCGTCGCAGAGTCCGACAGCGGGGCACCGCACCGGCGCCTCCGACTGTTGGAGTTCACGACGTCACCGTGGCGCGAAACTCCTCGCAGACCTCGCGGAGCTTCTGGAAGCTGCGCGAGCGGTTGCGCGCCGGGTCCATGCCCCGGGCGATCTGACCGGCGGCCTCGATCTTGGGGAGGCCGACTGCGCAATAGCCCGCTTGCTGGAGCACGCGCAGGAAGGCCTCCCAGGTGCCGCCCTTGATCGCGTCGGGATTCCGGTACGCCACCTTGTTCGGGACCGTCGCCGGGACCTTCGGATAGACCGCCCGCACCGCGTCCCAGTCGCCGAAGTACCAGGCCTCCAGCTCCTCGATCGCGATCCGGTTGACGACCTGGCAGGTCGGCTGGCCGTCGTCACCGCGCACCGTCAAGCCGGCCTCCCGGGCCCAGGCGTCGAGCCGCTGCTTCAACGCGACGCAGTCGTCCTCGCGGTCGATGACGACCAAGACCCTCGCGGTCGGCGGCAGGAACCGCGCGTAACCGCGGAGCCGCGCGGGCAGCTTCGCCAGCAGCTCCGACTTGCATCGATGGTTGGAGATCTGGAAGCTGACGTCACCCAGCATCTTGGGGAGCAGCGCGCGGAGGGCCGCCTCCATCGAGGGCTCCTCGACGTGGACGTAGACGTGGTCGACCTGCGCCACGCTCACCGACGGCTCCGGCGCGGCCCCCCGCTGCGCGTCAACGAGTCGCCGACCTCGAACTGGTTCTCCAGCCACAGGTGCCCGAGCGACGCCCCCTCGGCCATGAAGTCCGGGATGCCGGGGATGTCGGCGACCCGCACCGCGTTGGTGTAGCCGCGCTCGTCGCGGTACAGCACCCGGACCTGGTCCGGCTGGAGCACGTCGAGGAAGAACGGCGAGTGGGTGGTGACCAAGAGCTGGGACCGCTCGGTGATGGACCGGCACTCCTCCGCCAGCCCCGGCAGCAGCCGCGGGTGAAGAAAGTTCTCGGGCTCCTCGATGCCGATGAACGGCGGCGGCGTCGGATCGTGGAGCACCATCAGGTACGCCAGCATCTTCAAGGTCCCGTCCGACGCGAAGCGCGCCAGGACCGGCTCGTCGAACGGCGCGTCCTTGATGGTGAGCAGCAGCCGGCCGTCGGGCATCGGGTCGGACAGCACCCGCTCGAGGCGCGGCACCCGCTGACTCAGCCGCGCGAAGATCTCGACCAGGCGATCGGGGTGCCGCTCCTTGAGAAACTGGATCACGTTGGCCAGGTTGTCCCCGGTCCGGCTCAGCCGCTCCTGGGCCCCAGGCTCGGGCTGCCCCCGGGTGTCGTCGATCGACAGGTACGACACGTACCAGCTGGTGATGAAGCGACGGAGCGCGGCGACCCGCGGGTTGGACTGGAGCCGGCCCAGCGTGCTGACCGCGAGGAGGTCGCGTTCGTCGAGGGTCTCCCAGACCTTCTTGTCGTCCTTGAGCGGGCGCTCGCCCGGGATGACCCAGCCCTTGCCGTTGGCGAAGTTCAGCACCTGGTACGGCGTGCCGGGCTGGTTCCTCTCGACGCGGCGCCACTTGAGGATCTCGCTGGCGACGAAGGGGCCGCCCGCGTCTTCATCGACGGTGAGCGTGTACGTCGTCGGCTGCTCGTCGGGCGTCTCGCGGTACGTCAGCTCGAACACGATCGGCCCGGTCTGGCCGCGGGTGCGGAGCTCCTTGAAGCGCCCGCGCTTCTCCCAGGCGCTGCGCAGCGACGCCGTGAAGCACTCGGACAGGAAGCTGAACACGTCGAACACCGTCGACTTGCCGCTGCCGTTGGGGCCCAGGAGCACGGTCAGCGGCGTCAGCTCGGTCAGCTCGAGCGAGCGCAGCGCCCGGTAGTTCTCGACCTTGAGCCGGTCGATGCGCATGGGCAGCGCGCCACGCGCGGCCTTGCGGGGTGCGGGCGATGCGCGGCGGACGGAAGAACCGCGAGCGGCGGCCATGACCTGATCGAGCCTACGGGAACTAGACGAGGCTGATCCGCCGAACCACCACCGAGATCGGCTCCGGAGTGAAGGCGCGGCGCGTGGTTGCCGCGACGGCGAGGAGCCGGGGCGGGATCGCGATTGACAGGGGCGCGTGAGATGACTGAACGTATGATCAGGTTTATCGCGCCATGAGCTACGCCGATGCCAAGGACTTCGTCGACCGCGCCCGGGCGCGCTCGAGCACCACCGCGTCGGCGCGGGTGATCTCGCTCGACGACGTGCGGGCGCGGTCGCTGGCGGCGGGGCCGCGCTGGCACCTCGACGATCTCACCGGGCGCCTCACCGAGCTGTCGGGCGTCGGCGCGATCGCGTCACTGACCGCGGCCACCGCGCTGGTGCTCGAGGCCCAGACCCGGGGCGAGCCGGTGGCGTGGCTGGCCCTGCCCGGGTCCGGCTTCTTCCCGCCCGACCTGGCCGCCAGCGGCGTCGATCTCGACGCGCTGGTGGTGGTGCGCGCGCGCGACGCCACCATCGCCGCCCGCGCCGCCGACACGCTCCTGCGCTCGGGCAGCTTCGGCCTGGTCATCCTCGATCTCGGCGCTGCTGGCGATCTGTCGATGGCCACCCAGGGCCGGCTGGTCAGCCTGGCCCAGCGCCACGACGCCGCGCTGGTGGCGATCACCGAGCGGCCGCGCGACGCCGCGTCGCTGGGCTCGATCGTCTCGCTGCGGGCCGAGGCGGTGCGCGAGCGGGTCCGCGGTGGCTTCCAGGTGTCGGTGCGCGCGCTCAAGGACAAGCGGCGCGGGCCGGGCTGGAGCCAGCCGCTGGCGGCGCTGCCGCCAGCGGGGCTCAAGTAGCGCCATGCGGATCGCGTGCGTCGAGCTGCCGGCGTTGCCGCTCCAGCTCCTGTGGCGGCGCGAGCCGGCGTGGCGGGCCGAGCCGGCCGTGGTCGTCGACGAGGATCGGCCGCAGGGACTGGTCCGGTGGGCGTGCGAGCGGGCCCGCGCCGCCGGCGTGCTGCCGGGGCAACGCTACGCCCACGCGCTGGCCCTGGCCCCCGGGCTGCGCGCCGGGGTGGTGGTCGACGACGAGGTGGCCGCGGCGATCGAGGCGGTGGCCCGCCGGCTCCACACCCGCTCGCCCGAGGTGACCCGCGGAGCCGCCGCCGACGACGAGCTCGGCACGTTCTGGCTGGGCGGCGCCGGGCTGGGCGCGCTGTACCCGTCGGCCAGCGCGTGGGGCCGGGCCATCGCCGGCGAGCTCGACGCGCTGGGGCTGGTCGGCGTAGTGGTGGTCGGCTTCTCACGGTTCGCCACCTGCGCGCTGGCCCGGGCGGTGAGCGGGCCCCGCCCGGCCGACGCCACCACCGCGGTGCGGGTGTTCGCGTGCGACGCCGACGAGAAGGCCGCGGTGCGCGCGGTGCCGCTCGATCGGGTCGGCGTCGCGCCGCGGCTGCGCGACGAGCTGGCCCGGCTGGGGGTGACGACGCTGGGCCAGATGGTGCGGCTGCCCGGCGGCGGCGTGCTCGAGCGGTTCGGCCCGGCCGCGCACCGGCTGTACGCGCTGGCCACCGGCGAGGGCTGGGATCCGCTGGCGCCGGAGCCGCCGCCCGAGGCCATCGACGAGCGGGTGTTCCTCGACGATCCCGAGGTCGACGCCGAGCGCCTGGTGTTCGCCACCAAGGCCGCGCTCGATCGGCTGCTGGGGCGGTTGGCCGCCGACCACCGCGCGCTGGCGGCGCTGTCGATCGAGTGGAACCTGCAGCTCGGCGTCGGCCGCCATCAGCGTCGGGTCGACTGCATCAAGCCCGCCGCCCCCACCCTCGACGGGCGCGCGCTGCTGGGGTTGGTCCGCCTGCGCCTCGAGCACCAGCCGCCGGCCGCCGGCGTGGTGGCGGTGCGGGTGTGGGCCGACGACGTCGCCGCGACCCGCGAGCAGCTGGCGTTGTTCGCCGAGAAGCCGCGCCGCGATCTGCGCGCCGCCGAGCAGGCGCTGGCCCGGCTGCGGGCCGAGCTGGGCGACGACGCGGTGGTGCGGGCGGTGCTGCGCGACGGCCACCTGCCCGAGGCCCAGTACGGCTGGGCGCCGATCGAGCGGATGATCGCCGCGCGCCCGCGCCGCGATCCCGCGGTGGTGCTGGTGCGCCGGGTGCTGGTGCGGCCGCGGCTGTTGCCGCCGCAGTCGCCCCGGGTCCGCGACGACGGCTGGGTGCTGTCGGGCCTCGAGCACGGCACCGTCACCAACATCGTCGGCCCGTACCTGGTCAGCGGCGGCTGGTGGGCCAGCGGCGGGCTGGCCGCCGACGGCGCCACCACCGGCATCCAGCGCGAGTACCACTTCGCCGAGACCCGCCGCGGCGACTGCCTGTGGCTGTTCCACGATCCCGGCCGCCGGCGCTGGTTCCTCCACGGCGCGGTCGGGTAGCGACAGCGGCGCGGCGCACCGCGCTACCATCGCGCGGTCACCCATGGCGATCTCCGACGACGACCTCGCGCAGCTGGCGACCAGGACCGGCGCCATCTACCAGCGCCAGGCCGCGCGCTACGACGCCGAGCGCGCCCGTCAGCTGGTCGAGCGCGCGTGGCTCGAGCGCTTCACCGCGCTGCTGCCCGACGGTGGCGCCGTGCTCGACCTCGGCTGCGGCGGCGGCGAGCCGATCGCGCGCTACCTGATCGACGCCGGCCTGCGCGTCACCGGCGTCGACCTGGCGCCGGCCATGATCGAGCTGGCGCGCGCGCGGTGCCCGGCCGGCGACTGGCGCGTGGCCGACCTGCGCACGCTGGCGCTGCCCGAACGCTTCCACGGCATCATCGGCTGGGACAGCTTCTTCCACCTCACCGCCGCCGAGCAGCGCGCCACCCTGCCGCGGCTCGCCGCCCACCTCCGCCCGCGCGGCGCCTTGCTGCTGACCGTCGGCCACCAGGCCGGCGAGGTCATCGGCCACGTGGGCGGCGAGCCGGTCTTCCACGCCAGCCTGGCGCCGGCCGCCTACCGCGCCGCCCTCGCCGCGCTCGACCTCGACGTCGTCGCGTTCACCCTCGCAGATCCCACCTGCGCCGGCCACTCGGTCCTGCTGGCCCAGGCCCGCCGCTGATCGGCGCCAGGCGCGGCCGCGCGCCGATCCACCGCGTGCACAGCCCGGCCCGCCGTCACGCGGCGAGGAGGGCGCGGGCCAGGAACGGGACGCTGACCTCGGCGCGGTAGCCGATGTTGAAGTGCCCGTCGTCGAACTCGTCGTGGCGGACGGTGACGCCGTGGGCCCGGAGCTGATGGACCAGGCTGCGGGCGCCCCAGTGGAGGGCGTACTCGTCGGCGGTGCCGGCGTCGACGTAGACCGCCTTGAGGCGGCGCAGGGCGTCGGCGTACCGGGGCACCAGGTTGACCGGATCCCACGCGCGCCAGCGCTCCCATACGGCGGGGACGAACGCGCCGGTGGCCAGCTCGAAGGGCCAGTCGATGTGGGCGTCGGCCGCCGGCGCGGCCGGGTTGGGCGAGTAGCAGGCGGCCAGGCCCAGGATCTCGAGCGGCATCGCGTGGGTGGTGCGGTGGCGGTTGGGGTCGCGCCAGAACTGGGCGAGCCAGGCGGCCGGGCCGCCGGCGGCGCGGTAGGCGTCGAGGGCGGCAGGGAAGTCGCGCAGGTAGGTGAGCTCGAAGCCGGCGTCGCCGGAGTGGTCGGCCACGGCCCCGAACCGATCTGGATGGTGCATGCCCAGGAGCAACGCGCCGAAGCCGCCCGAGGACTTGCCGAACGCACCCCACCGGCCCCGGCCCAGCGTCCCGTAGTGGCTGTCGACGAAGGGCACGATCTCGTCGACCAGGTAGTCCTGGTAGCGGCCGGTCCCGAGGCTGTTGATGTACTGGGAGCCGCCGACGCGGGTGAAGCAATCGGGCGCGACCACGATCACCGGCGGGCAGGCGCCGCTGGCGATCAGCCGATCGAGGCGCTGGTCGAGCGGCTCGCCCAGCGGATCGGGATTGAACAGGTAGCTACCCGCGCCGGTGAACCCGACCAGCGCCAGCAGCGCAGGGAACCGCTCGTCCGGGGTCTCGTCGTAGCCCGGCGGGACGTAGACGTAGAGCTCGCGCTCGACCGGGTCACCCAGCGGGTTGCCGACCAGGACCTGGCTCGTGATGCGGTGACGATGGATCGGCATGCCGGCACCGTCCCACGCGCGCCCCGGGGACCGCCAGCCCGCCGCCGCGGGCGCGCGCCGCGCCGACCGCTACCGGTGGGCGTCGGCCGCGCGGTCGAGGAACGCCCGCAGCGACGGCCGGGCCCACTGCGCGGTGGCGTAGGCGCGCAGCGGCGCCGGCACCGGATCGCCGTTGGCGACCAGCCGCATCAGCGCCAGCGCCAGGTCGGCGTCGGCGATGCACCACGCGCTGGCGATCGTCGGACGATCAGCCCCGAGCAGGTGGGTGGCGATGCGCACCAGCTCGGCGGCCTGGGCCGCCGCGGCGCCGGTCAGCGGCGCGGTCACCGGCCGGCCGAACACCGACGACGTCGGCCGGGCCTCGCGCAGCGCGGCCAGGTCGGTGCGCAGCATCGACATGACCTGCCGGGCCCGGGCCCGCTCGGCCAGGTCGGCCGGGAACAGGCGCGGGTGCGCCGGCGTCGGGAAGGTCTCGGCCAGGTACTCCGAGATCGCCAGCGACTCGGTCAGCCACACGTCGCCGTGGACGAGCACCGGCACCTTGCCGAGCACGGCGCGCGCCTGGAGCATCACCCGGGTCGCCTCGGGGATCGGCAGCGGCACCAGCTCCAGCTGGTACGGCAGGCGCTTCTCCTCGAGGGCGGTCATGGCGTGGAACACCCACGGGCTGACCCAACCCGACTCGCCCCACAGCGTGATCGTCGCTTGCATGGTCCTGACCGCTGCTACGCCGCGCTGACCCGTCGGACCAGCTCGGCGATCAGCGCGACGCCGTAGCCGGTGGCGCGGTCCTTGGGGAAGGCCGGGCCCGCCAGATCGATGTGGCACCAGCGCCGGGTGGCGGCGCCCGGGGCGTCGGCCAGGTGGGCGTAGACGAACTGCGCGGCGCAGCTCGACTGGGCGTTCATGCGGTTGGCCACCGAGTTGCGCATGTCGGCCACCGGGCTGCGGAACTCGTGCGCGTACAGCTCGGGCGCGAACGGCAGCGGGTGGGTCAGATCGCCCGAGGCCTGGCCGGCGGCGATGGCCATGGCCTCGAGCGCGGCGTCGTCGCTGACCACCGCGGCGTGGACCAGCCCGGTGGCCATGAGCTGCGCGCCGGTGAGCGTGGCGGCGTCGATGACGACGTCGGCGCCCAGCTCGCGCGCGGCCCAGCTCACGCCGTCGCCCAGCAGCAGGCGTCCCTCGGCGTCGGTGTTGTTGATCTCGACGGTCTTGCCCGAGTGCATGCGCAAGATGTCATCGGGCTTGTAGCTGCGGGCGTCGATAGCGTTCTCGGCCAGGCACAGCACGAGCGACAGCCGGTAGCTCGGGCGCTCGGCCGCCAGCACCTGGAACGCGCCCAGCACCGCGGCGGCGCCGCCCATGTCGGCCTTCATGGTCTCCATGCTGCCGCGCGCCTTCAGGTGCAGGCCGCCGGTGTCGTAGGTGATGCCCTTGCCGACCAGCGCGACGTGGCGCTTGGCGTCGGCCGGGCCGACCGTGGCGACCACCAGGCGCGGCGGCTCGACCGCGGCCTTGCCGACGCCATAGATGCCGCCCAGGCCGCGCGCCGCCAGGGCCTCGCCGACGATCTCCTCGACGGTGACCGCGCCGCCCAGCGCCGCGCGGGCGTGGACGGCGAAGGCGGTCGGGTGCAGCTCCGACGGCGGGGTGTCGACCAGCACCGCGGCCTCGCGGGCGGCGCGGACGGTGGCGCGGACCCGCGCGTCGGCGACGAGCGCCGCGCCGTCGGGCCCGAACGCCGCGATCTGCAGCTTCACCTTCGAGGCATCGGCCCGGGCCGAGTAGCCGGGCACCGCCCGGGCCACGGCGTTGGCGGCCGGCAGGAAGTGCGCCGCGTCGTCGAGCAGCAGCACCACCAGCGCCTTGCCCTTGCCCCCCCACCGGACCTGCTCGAGCACGAAGCGGATGCTGTCGGCCCGCGACGGAGCGTTGTAGCGCGACACCGTGTCGGGCAGGACCGCCAGGTGCAGCCAGGTCGGTTGGCCGGCCAGGGTCGAGCCCAGCGCGCCACGCCCGCCAGGCGGGGTCTGCTTGCCCAGCTCGCGCAGGAGGTCGACCCGCTTGCGGTCGAGCAGCTTGGGCGGCAGCTTGGCGAGCCGCGCGGCTGGCGCGACGACGACGAGGTGGGTCAGGCCGGTGGTGGCCAGGCGTCCGGCGGCGGCGAAGCTGAGGTCGATCACGGCGTCGAGCGTACGCCGATCTGTGGCGGCTGTGCGGCCGCCGCGCGCGCGCTGGCGTCGCGTACACTGTGGCGATGGCGACCTGGCCGGCCCACCCGTTGTGCGTCGCCTCGGTGCCGTGGCCGGCGCGGTTCTGGGGCGCAGAGCAGCTCGACCCCGGGGCGTGGCGGCAGCTGGCGGCGCGGCTCGATGCCAGCGCCGAGATCGACGCGCTGTGCCGGGCGCTCGACGGCGTCGCCGACGTCCTCGACGTGGGCGGCGGCACCGGCCTGTTGACCCAGGCGATCGCGGCGCGGGTCGCGCCGGTCACGATCGTCGAGCCGAGCGCCGCGCAGCGCGCGCACCTGCCGGCCGGGTTGACCGCCCTCGCCGGCCGGGCCGAGGCGGTGCCGGTGCCGGCCGCCGCGGCCGACGCCGCCATCGCCACCTGGGTGCTGCAGTACACCGACGACCCGGGCGCCGCGGTCGACGAGCTGGCCCGGGTCGCGCGGCAGCGGGTGGTGATCGTTCAGGCCGCGCCCGGCAACGATCTGGTCGACGTCTACAACGCCGAGGCGGGGGTGGCCGGGCTGCCGCCGGCGCACCACGGCTGGTTGCTGGCCCTGGCGGCCGAGCGGCTGGCGGCGGCCGGCTTCGTGATCGAGCTGACCCGCGTCGCCGCGACGGTGCGGTGTCACCCCGACGAGGCGGCCACGGTAGCCGACCTGCTGGCCACGCTCCACTTCGCCGACCACCCGCGCCGCGCCGCGCTGGTGGCGGCCACCACCCCGCTGATCGCCGCCCGCGCCGCCGCCGGGACGCTGTGCGACGACGGGGTCATGCTGCTGGCCCGCCGCCCGCGCTGACCGCGCGCGGCGCCGGCTCGTCGTCGACGGTGAACAGGTCGACCGGGTCGACCCGGCCGCGCAACACCACCTGGGCGGCCACCCGCCGCAGGCGGTACTTGCCCGGCTCGCGCAGCCGCGCCACCACCGCGTCGGTCACCAGCACCGCGACGCCGTGATCCTTGGTGAGGCCCTCGACCCGCGACGCCACGTTGACCGCGTCGCCGATGACGGTCGACTCGATCTTCGACGCGAACCCGATGGTGCCCATCACCACCTCGCCGCCGTGGGCGCCGATGCCGTTGGCGATGGGGGGCAGCCCGGCCGCCACCCGGGCGGTGTTCAGCGCGGCCAGCTCGGCCCGCATGGCGAGGATGGCGTCGAGCAGGCGATCGGTGTGCTCGTCGTCGAACAGCGCCATGATGGCGTCGCCGATGTACTTGTCGACGAAGCCGCCGGCGTCGTCGATGGCCTTGCCCATCCGCTCCAGGTAGTCGTTGAGCATGGCGTACACCTTGAGCGGCGGCATGCCCTCCGACATGCGGGTGAAGCCGCGGATGTCCGAGAACAACACCGCCACGGTGCGGGTCGCGCTGGTGCCGACCTGGATGTTCTCGATGCCCTCGGGGGCCACCACCGCCAGGAACTTGCGGGGCACGAACCGCTCGAACGAGGCCAGGGTCTTGCGCAGCCGGCCGAACGAACCCTCCAGCGCGCCGGCCATGTCGTTGAAGCCTTCGGCCAGCTGGCCGATCTCGTCGGCGCGCGTCACCCGGGCCCGGTGGCCGAGGTCTCCGGCGGCGATCTTGGCGGCGTCATGAGCCAGCCACCGCACCGGCGCGGCCAGCCGGCGGGCCAGCCCGATGGCGCCGGCCACGCCCAGCACCAGGGCCAGCGCGCCGATGAGCAGCGCGCGCCGGATGGCCGCCGCCGCCGCGCGATCGACCGCGGCCAGCGACACCCCGATGCGCAGCGACCCGACGGTGACGCCCGACGCGGTGCCCACCGGGACCGCGACCTCGGCGACGCGCTCGCCGCGCTGGGCCCGGCGCTCGTCGCCGATGCGGACGTCGCGCAGGAGCCAGGTCTCGACGGTGCGGACCGCCGGCGCCGCGGTGGCCGAGCGGGTCACCGCCAGCGGCACCAGGTCCGGCACGTAGCGGCCGGCCAGCTCGACCGGCGCCGCCGCCACCACCAGATCGTCGCGGCGGGCGTCGTGCACCAGCACGTAGACCACGTCGGGGTTGCGGGTCAGGAGCAGCTCGGTCGACACCCGGACCTGCCCCCAGTTCTCGTCGTCGAGCTCGTTCATGAACAGGTCGGCCATGGCCGTCGCCAGCGCCCGCGCCTCGGCCCGCTTCTGGTCGCGCACCAACCGCCGCTCGGTGGTGGCCCACTGCCACACCATCGCCGCGACCAGGGTCACCACCAACAGCGCGGTGGCGGTGGCCAGCCGGGTCGTGAGGCCGTAGCGGAGCCTCACGGCGCCTCCGTCGGCCCGGGCTCGACCACCAGCTCCTCGACGAACGGCAACCAGTAGCGGTCGCCGTAGCGCGCGCTGCAGGCCGGTCCCACCGCCAGCGCGATCGGGCCGCCCAGGCGGGCGGTGACCGGCGCCTCGTCGGCCCCCCACCGCAGCGCCAGCACGAAGCCACACCGCGCCAGATCGTCGACAGCGATCTCGATCGGGTCGGCCGGATCGCGGTGGATCGCGGCCTTGCCGCGCACGATGATCCGCCCGCCGGCCGGCAGCGCCACCCCGGCCGCGCGCACCGCCGCGGCGAGCTCGACGCCGCGCAGGTGGACCGGCGTCGCCGGCCAGTGGGTCTTCCACGCGACCGGGCCGTCGCGGGTCACCGTCGGCAGCGCAGCCAGGGCGGCGGCGTCGAACACCCGCTGCCCCACCCGCAGCCGAGCCGGCTCGGTCCCGACGATCAGGTGGGTCACGTAGAAGCTCCAGTACCGATCGGGGAACTGGGTGACGGTCTCGGGAGCCTCGGAGTGTGGGAACACCAGGAAGATCGGCCCGCCGCTGGCGCGGGCGATCGGCTGGCCGTCGGCCGCGACCGCCAGGAGCACGCGGTAGCGACGCGCGGCGGCGACGTCGACCGTCGAGCGGAAGCCGTCGAGCGACACCAGCGTCACCTCGCGCGCGGTCGCGGCCGCGCGGTAGGCGTCCAGCAGGTCCCGCACCAGCACGCCGCGGAAGTCGATGACCTGGGCGCGCGCGGTCGGGTTCTGCGGGCTGACGGTGCGCACGTGGGTGGTGGCCATCCGGTCGAGGTCGGCCCAGGCCAGGGTCGCGCCAAGGCCGTCGAGGTCGCCGGCGATGGTGAGGGTCTGGCCCGGCTCGGCCGCGCGCTCGTCGGCGTGGGCGGCCGTGGCGACCCCGTCGGCGGCCACCGCCTCGGCCCGCAGCCGCTCCAGCTCCTCCGTCGACGGGCCGCGCGCGCACCCCGCCGCGATCACCGTCGCGCACGCGCCCACCACGAGCCGGACCAGCATCGGCCGGCAGTATCGCACGCCCCGGTCACACCTTGTGCGACTTGCCGTCCTCGCGCCAGCGCACCTCGTACAGGTCGGTGCGGCGGTCCAGGAACGGCCGCACCGCGCCGCCACGCCGGCTGCGGCGCAGCACCTCGAGGTCGAGCTCGTGGACCAGCATGGTCTCGACGTTGGGCGTGGCCTCGTCGGCGACGCCGTCGCGGGCGAACGGGATGTCCGACGGCGTCAGGATGCAGGCCTGGCCGTAGTGGATGTCGGCCCCGTCGACGAACGGTAGGTTGCCGACCGGCCCGGCCAAGACCGCGTAGACCCCGTTCTCGATGCACCGGGCCAGCGCGCACGACCGCACCCGCAGGTAGCCCGAGCGGATGTCGGTGTTGAACGGGACGAACAGGATGTTGGCGCCCTTGGCGGCGGCGATGCGCGCGGCCTCGGGGAACTCGATGTCGTAGCAGATGAGGATCGCGATCTTGCCGCGGTCGGTGTCGAACACCTTGACCTCGTTGCCGGCCGACACGCCCCACCAGCGCGCCTCGGACGGCGTGATGTGCAGCTTGTACTGCCGCTCGACCGAGCCGTCGCGCCGGAACAGGTAGGCGATGTTGTACAGCTGGCCCTTCTCGACGGTCAGGTGGCTGCCACCGATGATGTTGACGTCGTACTTGATGGCCAGCTGGGTGAACATCTCGATGTAGCGCCCAGTGAACTCGTGCAGGCGCCGCGCCGTCAGCCCGGGCCGCTCGGCGGTCACCAGCGCCAACAGCTGGTTGGTGAGCAGCTCAGGGAACAACAGGAAGTCCATCTGGTACTCGCCGGCGGTGTCGACGAAGAACTCGCACTGCTGGGCGAACTCGTCGAAGCTCTTGACCGGGCGCATCTGGTACTGGACCGCGCTGACCCGCACCGAGCGGGCGTGGACCCGGCCGTTGGTCGGCCGGTGGTCGGGGTTGAGCCACTCCATGTAGACGGCGTGGCCGCGCGACTCGACGTCGCTGGGCAGGTAGTCCTTGAGCACCGCGCGGATGGCGAAGCCGTTGGCCAGCTGGGTGGTGAGGACCGGGTCCTTCTGCCGCTTGGCCACCACCGCGGCCACGTACTCGTCGGCCGTCAGCTTGTCGGCGTGGGCGCCGTAGCCGGGGATGCGACCGGCGATCTGGATGGCGCGCAGGTTGCGATCGGCCACCAGCTGCTTGCGGGCCTCGTACAGGCGTCGGGCCAGGCGCATGCCGCGCTTGGTGGGGTCGACCGCGATGTCGATGCCGTACAGCGTGTCGGCGTCAGGGTCGTGGTTCTTGATGTACCCGTTGTCGGACACCTGCTTGAAGGTGTGCCAGTCGCCGTAGGCCTCTTCGTCGACCAGCACCGAGCTTGAGGTCGCCACGATGGCGCCGTCGAGCACCACGCAGATCTGGCCCTCGGGGAACACCCGGAGCTGGCTCTCGAACTGCTCGCGCAGCCACGGCTCGATGCCGGGGAAGCAGCGGCGCTGGAGTTCGGCCACCGCGGCGTAGTCGGTCTTGCGCAGGGGCCGGACCTCGAGACGACGTTCTGAATCTTGAGCCATGCGCCGGCCACTATAGCCCCAGGTCCGGTGGGCGCAGCGCGGCCGAGGTCAGCGCGGCCGGCACATCCGCATGCCGCGCTGGACCGGCTGGCCGCTCGCGGTCATCGCCAGCTCGAAGCCGCAGTAGTACTGCGCCGGGCAGTCGCGATCGGTCTTGCACGCCGCCGTGCAGACCGCGGCGCTGGCCGAGGTGAGCCGCGCGCACATCCCCGGTCGGCACTGGTCGCCCCCCTCCCGGCACGCCTGCCCCCACGGCGTGGTCACGGTGGTGTGGGTGACGGAGATCGAGCCCGGGCCGGGACCACCGGGCGCGCCGGCGTCACCGGCAGCCGGACGCCCGCTCACGCCACCGCCACCACCGGCGGGCGGCGGCCCCGGCGGCGGCGGCGCGGGCGCCGGCCTGGTCAGGGTCGCCATCATGCTGTCCTGCTTGTCCATGACCTCGGCGAACAACGCCAGGGTCGCCGCGTGCTGCGCGATCGATCGCGCCTCGAGCTCGCGCAGCTTGCTGGTCAGGCGCTGCTCCACCGCGTCGAGGCGACGCTGCTCGGCCTCCGGGGTGAGCGTGCGCTCGGCCGGCACCTTCCAGCCGGCCACGCGGTCGTCGATGAAGGTCACCCGCAGGCCGTAGGCGTCGCCGCTGGCGTCGAGGAACAGCTGCTCGTCGGCCCGGACCCCGTCCTCGCGCTCGTCGACCCCGCGGCGGTACGGCGTCCCGAACGCGATCGCCACGTCGCGCGCGCGCTGGCCGCGCTGCAGGATGCCGAGCACGATCTGCCACTGGCGCTCGGCGGCCAGCTCGTCGAAGTAGGCGCCGTCGGTGACCAGGCGCGGGCCGACCTCGGCCAGCCGCCAGCACGGCACCGGCGGCGAGATGGGCGCGAGCTGTGCCACCACGCCGTCGCACACGGTGACCGCCGTGTCGGCGCGGCTCGGATCGGTCAGCGACGCGTGGGCCAGCACCTCGCAGCTGCCGGCCTGGCCCCGGGTGCGCCACCACAGGCTGGGTCGGCCCCGCGCGAGGTACGCCTCGACGGCGGTGGCGCCGACCCACACCTCGCCGCGCTCGATCGCGGCGCGCCGATCGGGCGACAGCGCGCCGAGGTCGAGCCCCAGCACTGCGGCGCGCACGTCGACGGTGGTGATCTCGCGGCGGTGCGGCAGCAGGCAGGCGGACAGCGTGAGCGCCGCGGCGACGACGGCGGCGGCTCTCACGGCTGCCTCGCCGGGCACGGACGCTGGGACAGCATGGCCGGCGCCGCCACCGCGGGCGTGTAGGGCCGGAGCCCGCCGCACGGCGGCGGCGGCGTGGCCCGGTAGCGGGTCCGCACCCCGGCGCTGCATCCGCCCAGCGCCACCGCGGCGACGACGAGCCAGCCGGCGCGCTTCACTGGCTCACCAGCCCGACCGCCACCACGCCGAGGACGACGACCCCGGCGGTGCGCCAGGTGCTGAACCGGCGGGTCTGGGCGCACGCCTGCTCGCGGTCGGCGCCGCACACGCCGCGGCCGGCCTGGGCGCTCGGGCACGCGGCCACGCACGCCAGGTCGGGCGCGCCGCTGGCCGCCGCCGCGCACTGCTGGTAGCACGCGGCCCCGTCGGGGTTGCCGCGGAGGGGGACGCTGGCGTGGCGGGCCGTGAAGCACCCGCCGGCGAGCACGAGGATGCACAGGAGAGGTCCGAGGGATCGCATGTCACCCCCTAGAGGGTCGGCCCCCCGGGGGGTGTGCACCGGCGCGCGATCTTTTTTTTTCGCCCCGTCAGGTCGCGAGCAGGCCGCTCGCCAGCGACAGGTCGACGTGGCCGGCCAGCGCCCCCAGCAGGCTGTCGACCGAGGCGTCGCCCAGGCCCAGCTCGCCCCGGAGCTGGCGCCGGACCTCGCGCGCCAGCCGGGTCCGGGCCTCGTCGATCCAGCGCACGACGGTGGTGCGGTGCACCGCGTAGCGCTCGGCGATCCGCTCGTGGGTCAGCCCGTCGGCGATCTCCAGGCGGAGCACCGTGCGGTCGCGCTCGGGCAGCGCCGCCGCCGCGGCCCGGAACACGCGCCGGACCGCCGGGCCGTGGGTCCGCACCAGCACCGCGAGCGGACCGTCGATGGCGCCGACCGCGACGGTCAGCTCGCGCTCGCTGCGCTCGCGGCGCGGCTGGGCCAGCTCCAGCACCTGCCGCAGCACCACCACCCGCAGCCAGCCGCCCAGCGAGCCGAGCCCTCGGTACGACGCCAGCTTCGCCGTCCGCTCGGGGGTCGCCACCAAAAGCCGGTAGCGCACGGTCTGGAGCGCGTCGTCGACCAGCGCCGCGTCGTGGCCGGCCCGGACCAGCCTCGCTTTGATCGGCGCCAGCAGGCGCTCGAACTCGGCCAGCGCCACCGGGTGGCCGTGCAGGCACGCCACCGCCAGGTACACGTCGGCCGCGCGCACCTGGTCGGCCAGCGGCGCGGTCGCGGCCAGCGCGGCCACGTGGGCCTCGACGACGGCCGGCGCCAGCGCGCACGCCGGCCAGGCGACGGCCCCGGCGGCCAGCACCTGCGCAGCGACGGCAGCGGACGACGGCACCGGCATGGACCCGGCCATAGTAGTCTGGCGCGGTCGGGCTCGCCCGACGTCACCGGTGAAATGCATCTCCGACAACGACCTGGCCGCGCTGCTCGAGGGCAGCCTCGCGCCTGACCGCCAAGCCGACGTGCTGGCCGAGCTGGCGCAGTGCGACGCCTGCCGCGAGGTCGCCCGGGCCTGGGCCACCTCGTCGTCGGGGTTCGCCGACGGCACGCCGACGTCGCTGGCCGCGCCCGCGCCCGGCACCGAGATCGGGCCGTTCCGCCTCGACGCGCTGATCGGCGCCGGGGCGATGGGGCTGGTGTTCCGCGCCCACGATCCAGCCCTCGCCCGCGACGTCGCGGTCAAGCTGGTGGCGGCCAGCGACGCCGACGCCCGCGCCCGGGCGCTCGAGGAGGCCCGCCTGCTGGCGACGGTGCGGCACCCCAACGTGGTCGCGGTGCACGCGGCCGGCAGCGCGGCCGGGTTGGCCTACCTGGCGATGGAGCTGGTCGACGGCGACAGCCTCGATCGTCGCCTGGTAGCCGGGCCGGTGCCGTGGCGGCAGGCGGTCCGCTGGTTCGGCGGCGCGGCGCGTGGGTTGGCGGCGGCCCACGCGGTCGGCGTGATCCACCGCGACGTCAAGCCGGCCAACCTGCTGATCGACGGCGACCGGCTCCGCCTGGCCGACTTCGGCCTGGCCGTCACCAGCGCCGAGCCGCCCGCCGGTACCCGGGCCTACGCCGCGCCGGAGGTCCTGACCGGCAGCGCCGCGACCGCCGCCAGCGATCAGTACGGGCTGTTCGTGGCGCTGCACGAGACGCTCACCGGCGCCCGCCCGATCGACCACACCGCCGCGCGGACCATCCGCCCGGCCGGGCTGCGCCGCCTGGTCGCGCGCGGGCTCGATCCCGATCCACGACGACGGTGGCCCGATCTGGAGGGCGCGGCCGCGGCCTTGGCGGCGATCGAGCGGCCGCGCCGGTGGACCTGGATCGCGGCCGCGCTGGCGACGGCGCTCATCGCCGGGTGGGCGATCGCGCGGGTGCGCCCACGGGCCGCGACCTGCGTAGCGCCGGCGGTGGCCTGGCCGGCGCCGCCCGCCGACGATCTCGCCAGCCACGCGGCCCTGGCGCAGCTGGGGCGGCGTTGGGCGGAGGCGTACCTCGACACGTGCGGCGCGCCGCGAGCGACGGCCCGGCGCGCCTGCCTCGCGCGGGTCCAGCACCAGATCACCACCGTGGTCAGCCTGGCCGAGACCGCCACACCGGCGGCCCGGCTGCGCGCGCTCCTCGAGGTGCCCGGACCGGGTGGCTGTCGGCTCGACGACGACGGCGGCGGCCCGGCCGATCCGCGCTGGCCCGACATCGAGGCCGCCCGCGCGCTGGGGCGCCTGGCCGCGGCCGCCGCCATGCTGCCGTCGCCCGACCTCGACGACGCAGCCATGGCCCGGCTGCGCGGCACCATCGCCCACCAGCGCCTCGACCTGCCCGCGGCGGAGCAGGCCCTGCGGCGCGCGATCACGCTGGCCGCGCAAGGCGACCAACCGGCGGTGGCCATCGACGCGCAGCTCGAGCTGGGCTTGGTGGTCGGCTACGACCAAGATCGGCACGAGGCCGGCGCCGCCTACGTGGAGGCCGCGCGGGCCTCGGCCGCCGCGCGCGGCGACCGTCGCCGGGTCGCGCTGGCCGACAGCGCCGCCGGGCTGATCGCCGGGGCGCGGGGCGACGTGGACGCCGCGGTGACCGCGCTCACCCGCGCCATCGACGGGCTGGCCGCGGCCGAGGCCACCGTGCTCGAGCGCGCCGACGCCGAGCGCCGCCTCGGCTGGGTGCTGCGCGAGGCCGGCGATGCGGGCGCCGTCACGCACCTCGAGCGGGCCCGGGCGCTCCGGGTCGACGCGCTCGGCGCCGACCACCCCGCCGTCGCCGAGGTCGACATCGAGCTGGCCATGGTCGAGGCGCGGACCGGCCACGCCGACCACGCGATCAGCCGCTACCGCGAGGTGCTGGGCCGGCTCACCGAGGACGACCTGCCGACCCGCCAGCGGGCCCTGGCCGCCCTGGGCGCCGCCCAGCTCACCACCGGCGCGTACGCCGACGCCGAGGCCAGCTTCGCGGCCTGCCTGGCGCTGCGCCGTCAGGTGCTGGGTGAACGCCACGTCGACGTGGCCCGGGCCCAGGTCAACCTGGCCACCGTCTACTACTACCAGGGCCGCTACGCGGACGCGGTCTCGGCGTACCGCGCCGCCGGCGCCCTGGCCCGCTCGCTCCTCGGCGGCGACCACCCCGAGGTCGCGACCATCGCGTCGGGACTCGCCCTGGCGCTGCAGGCCGCCGGCCAGCTGGCGGAGGCACACGCGGCGATCACCGAGGCGGTCGCGATCTACCGCGCGCGGCCCGGGCACGACGCCGCGCTGGCCGACGTGCTGATGACGCAGGGCCTGGTCGAGCTGGCCACCGACGACCTGCCGGCGGCCCAGGCCAGCCTCGACGAGAGCCTGGCCATCACCCGCCAGGTCCACGGCCCCGACGACGTCGCGCTGGCGCCGGTGCTGAGCCTGTTGGGCGAGCTGGCGCTCCAGCGCGGCCAGCTCGCGCGCGCGGCCGAGGTCGTGACCACCGCGCGCCAGCTGCGCCTGGATCACGGCGTCGCGCCCCAGCTGGTCGCCGAGAACGAGTTCGTGCTGGCGCTGGTCGCGTGGCGCCAAGGCCAGCGGCCGCAGGCGCGGACGCTCGCACGGTCCGCCCGCGACCGGCTCGGCGACGCCCGGCCCGACCTGGCCGCGCAGATCGACGCCTGGGCCGCGGCGCACGGCGCGGCGCGCACCCGCTGATTCACCGCTACCAGGTGACGCGTTCGTCGCCGACGCACGACGCGGCGGTGGCGTCACGGTGACTTACGCCGTCGATCGTGGGCGAGGGGAGCATCTCGACCTGGCTTCCGTACTATGGGGTAGCCGGCGGTGGTCGCGCCCACAGCGCGCGGCGCGGCGGCGCCGACGCACCACCACCCGGTCGAACACCCGCCCCCACCATGCGCGCCCACCTCGAACCCACCTCGTCATCCACCGACAGCGCGCCGGCCACCGGCGCGAGCAGCACGCTGACGCAGGGCTGGGGCCGCGGGCCGCGAGACGGCGCCGGCGTCATCACCGCTCGCGCCGCGGGCTGGGGCAGGGTGGCGGCCCACCGAGCGGCGACGATCCGTTGGGCTCCATCGATCGGCCGGAGCCGGCAGACGGCCGTGCAGCTCGCTGGCGACGCCGCGGCGATCCCGGCCGACCAGGTCCACGCCGCGGCGGCCGCCTGGCGTCGCCACCCCGACCACCGCGCTGCCGCACACTCGATCGCATCAGGCGGCCCGGCCCACGATCTGTCGGCGGTGCGCGCCCACGTCGGCAGCCCGGCCGCGGCCGCGACCGCGGCCATGGGCGCCCACGGCGTTCGCCACGGGCAGCGACGTGGTGTTGCTGCACAGCCCGATGTCGCACACCGCCGCGCACGAGGCGGCGCACGTGATTCAGCAGGCCGACGGCGTCAACCTCTACGACGGCGTGGGCCAGGCCGGTGACCGCTACGAGCGCCACGCCGACCTGGTGGCCGACCGCGTCGTCGCCGGCCAGTCGGCGGCCGATCTGTTCGGCCAAGGCCCGATCGGTGGCGCCGCGCGGATCCAGCGCCAGGCGGTGGTGCAGCGCACCGGCGAGGTCAGCGACCGCGACTACCTGCGCGACCACGCCGACGACCTGCTGCGGGCGTTGCCCGCGATCCTGCGCGGCCTGCCGCTGCGCCTGAGCCACCCGCAGGCGACGCTGCGCGAGGGCCAGGGCGCGGCGTTGATGGACGCGATCACCGGGCAGCTCGGCCCGGGCCAGGCCGGCCTCGACGCGCTCGCCGCGTTGATGCCCGGCGAGTCGTTGCAGCGCGCGGTCGAGCGCGGCCGGCCCCACGCCAGCATCATGCTGGCGCCGTCGGGCCACCCCGAGCTGGCCGAGCCGGTCCGGACCAACGACGGCAGCGCCGACTGGCGCCCCGAGGTGGCGCAGGAGGCCGCGGCGACGGTGCACCGCACCGTCCAGGCGTCGCTGACCCGGGCCGGTGGACGTTACGTCACCGCGCACAACGCGGCCATGCAGCGGGCGTGGGCCGCGGCCCGGGCGACCGACCCGACGATCACCGTCTCCGTCGATCCGGCCGCGGTCATCCCCGGCCACCCGATGGACCGCGTGGTCATCCCGCTCCTGTGCACCGGCACCTACCTGACCGTCGGCGCGCCCAGCCCCGACCAGCCGGCCACCGACGAGGTCCTGCGGCCGTGCCAGTTCCACTTCCTCGGCAGCGAGGGGCTGCAGGCGTGGGTGCGGGTCACGCCGGCCGACGCCCGCGCCGAGGAGGTCGCCGCGTCCCTCTACGGCGACGCCGCCCGCGCCGACACGCTGACCGGCCGCGGCGGCATGTGGCAGTTCGCGCCCGGCCTGGTGCTCGAGGCCTACCGCGACCAGCTCACCGGCTCGGAGGTCGACGGCTTCGCGCCGGTCGACAGCACCGCCTCGCTGGCGAGCCCGCTGGCCGACGAGATCGCCCTGGCCCAGGCCGGCGAATCGACCGGCGGCGAGCCGGCCACGGTGCTGCGCGACATGCGCGACAGCGTCCGGATCATGGACGGCATGATCGAGCAGGCCGGCACCTACGGGCCCATGGTCGACGGCGGCGGCCTGCGCGCGGCGCGCGACCGGGTCGACACCCGCAGCACCACGCTGGCGACCCAGCCAGCCACCGCGACGGCAACCTGGGCGGCCCAGGCCCAGCAGCAGCGCGAGGTGGTCGCGCTGGCCGCCACCGGCCTCGACCAGTCGGTGGTCCAGCTGGGTTCGATGACCGACCTGGCCACCGATCGCGGCGCCCACAACCTGCCCGGGTACGTGCGCGAGCTGATCTTGGCCATCGCGCAGCGCTACACCCGGGCCGCGGTGTTCTCCGATCAAGCCGCCACCTCGCGGGCCTACCTCGAGGAGGCCGAGCAGCGCTCGCGCACCTACCCGCTCGACCTGATGGATCACATCCTCCAGGAGATCCAGCAGTCGATGGCCGACGTGCGCCCGGGCGAGGGCCACGCCGCCGAGGCCAGCGGCCACCAGGCCACCCAGGCCCGGCTGCGCGAGCGGCTGGTGGCGCTGCGCGCGCGGGTGCTGGCCGACCCCGGCAGCCTGGGCGACGAGCTGCAGGTGTTGATGGGCGAGATCCAGGACCTCCAGCAAGGCTCGTCGATGGTCGCCAACATGGACGCCATCGACAGCGCCATGGCAGTGCTCGACGACACCAACGGCTTCTGGGCCTGGATCTCGGGCTACAGCGGCGAGCTGTCGACCCTGCGCACCGAGGGCGCGGGCTACCACGCGCGCTGGCGCACCATCTACACCGCGTGGCAGGGCGGCGATCAGGCCCAGGCTCGGGCCGGCCTCGACGCGCTGCGGGCCGACGACGGCTTCCGCTCGTACCTGGGGCGGGTCCAGGACGAGGTCCACGACGCCCGGGTGGCCCAGGCCATCGCCCAGCTGATCGCGGTGCTGGCGATCACCGTGGCGACGATGGGCGTGGGCGCCTACGTCGCCGGGGCGGCGGCCGGCGCGGGGTGGAGCGCCGGCGCGGTGGCCGCGGCCCAGGTCACCGCCGAGGCCGCCACGTTCACCGCGCTCAACACCGCGCTGTTCGAGCGCGACCCCACGGTCACCGGCGTCGCCGGCGAGTTCGTCTTCAACCTGGCGCTGTTCGGCGCGCTGCGCAGCATCTCGACGGTGGCGCGGGCCGGCGCCATGGGCCGCGCGATCGAGGCCGGCGGCGCGGCCGGCCGCACCGTGGTCGCCGCCGAGATGACCTCGCAGTACCTGTTGATGACCGTGGCCGGCATGGTCCGCGACGACCTCAGCCGTCGGGCCCGCGATCAACCGCCGGCGACCGACGAGGAGCTGCGCGGCATGTTCCTCGAGAACCTGGCGATGTTCATCATCACCGCGGTGATCGGGAACATGCTGCGGCGACCGCTGCTCGAGCCGCTCGAGCGGGCCGGCGGCCGGTGGACCACCCGCGCGGCCCAGCTGCGCGCCGCGCGGGCCGCGCTGGGCGCCCGCGGCGAGGAGTTGCGTGGCAGCCGTGATCTGGCCGCCGCCCGCCGCCTGCTGGGCGAGGAGCGGGTGGTGCTCGAGGACGAGCAGGCCGCGTTCCGCGCATTCCAGGAAGAGATCGAGGCGGCGCCGGCGGAGGAGCGGGCCCGGCTGCTCGAGGAGCGCGGCGTCACCGAGGCCGAGTACGCCGAGATGATGGAGCGGGCCGAGACCACCGACGCTCACCTGAGCCAGATGCGCCGGGCCGAGCTGTTGGCGACGCTCGAGCCGATCGGCCCCAACCTGTTCGCGGCGCCGCGCGAGCAGGTGCCCGAGCTATTGCAGTCGCACCAGCAGCAGGGCGCGCGGGTCGAGCTCGAGAGCCAGGACCCGGTGACCCGCGAGCGCACCTACCTGGTCCGCTACGAGGATGGCCAGCAACTGCGCATCGTCGAGCGGTTCGACGGCGGCCGCCCCGGCACGCCAGGCGAGCGGGTGCCGACCGAGGCCGAGGCGGCGCTGGCCCGGGCCGAGGCCCAGCGCGCGCTGGCCCGGCAGGACGCGCGCAACGCGCAGCTGCAGGGCCTGGTCGACGCCGCGCCGGTGGTGGAGGTCGAGCACCTGATCGGCGGCGGCGGCGTGGCGGCGACCATGGACTACGCCACCCTGCCGGCGCTGCGCGGCGCCGCGGTGCCGGGCGCCGACGTCACCGAGCTGCCGTCGACGTTCGCGGTCGGCGGCCGCGAGGCGTGGCGGGCCCGGGCCGAGGGACTGGCGGCGGCGGCGGCCGAGCACGGCGTCAGCCAGCCGCTGCTCGAGGGTGGGCGCATCGGCCAGCCGGTCGACAACTGGGCCAACGGCGGCTTCACGCGGCAGCCCGGCGAGTTCACCGCGGATCACACCGCGCTGGGCCGCGCGGCCGACGTCGCCGACGCGGTCACCATGACCCAGTTCGAGACCGGCATGGTCATCTACGACGGGGCGGTGGTGTCGATCGAGATCAACCCCAACGACGGCACCTGGCCGTCGAACAAGCCGGTGCGAGCCCGGGTGGCGTCGCCCAGCCACCCCGACGGCGAGTTCTTCATCTACGCCGGGAGCATCGACGCGGCCCTGGGGCGCGGCGCGGCCCGCAGCCTCGAGGTCGACACCGCCGAGGGCGCCGGCGACCGCCAGGTCAGCCCGGCCGACCTCGACGTGCTGCTCGCCGATCAGCGGCTGGTCTACTACGACGACATGTTCCGTCATCCCGCCCGCGGCCGCGTGCTGGTGGTCGGCGGCGGCCCGACCGCGGTGTGGGCGGCCGGCACCGTCGCTGAGGTCGGCAGCCAGGCGGTCGTGCTGGGTCGACCGTCGACCGACGCCCGCGCGGTCGAGGCCCGGACCCGGCTGGCCGGCAACGACGTCGAGCTGGCGCGGATCGAGGCCGAGCTGGCGTTCGAGGCCACCCGCCAGGTCGTGGCCGGCCGCTTCTTCGACAACCCCAACATCGAGTTCCGGGCCGGGCGCTTGGGGCGGGTCCGGCCGGGCGACGCGCCGGTGCCCGAGGAGGCCGGCAAGATCATGGTGCAGATCGACGGCGCGTGGCAGCCGTTCGATCAGGTCGCGCTGTCGATCGGCCAGGATCCCGCCGGCGGGTCGGTCAACCCCGACGGCACCCCGGGCGCCAGCGGCGCGCCCGGCATCGGCCAGGTGCTGGGCTCGCTCCAGCTGCGGATGGTGATCGTCGACGGCCGCCTGGTCGGCCTGGAGTCGCTGCCGACCGAGACCCAGCCAGCCGGGTTGGTGCGGGTGCTCGGCGCCAGCATGAGCGAGAGCATCACGCGGTGGGTGGTCGAGAGCGAGCGCGCCCTGTTCACCGAGCTGGTGCGCACCACCCAGCCCAACGACCCCAACGTCCCGGTCGAGAGCCGCGGCGTCCAGGACTCCATCTACCAGCTGGGCCAGAACATCCCGGCGGCGAACGGGGAGCTGGGCGGCGGCCCGGTCGACGGGCCGTTCACGCGACCGCCGATCCCGGCGCCGCGGCGCGACGAGGACGACGACGCCCCCACGCCGGAGTGAGCCCAGCGGGGGCGACGACGCGACCGCTCAGTAGTCGCCGCGCTCGGGCGGCCACAACCTGCGGTGGCGATCGGCGCCGTGCAGCCACGCCAGCTCGCCGTGGCGCGCCTCGAGCTCGCGGCCGCGCTCGGTCGGCCGGACGTCGACCACCAGCCCGCCATCGAACGCCGGGCGGTCGACCGGGTCGCCGCACGGGTTGCCCATCAGATCGATGAAGTCGAGTCCGCGCAGGTTGGGCGCCGCCGCCAGGTCGTCGAGGCCGGCCACGGTGATCTGGTTGCGGGCCAGGTCGAGCCAGCGCAGGCGGCCGCGCGGCCACCCCGCCAGCGCCGCCGCGTCGGCGTCACCCAGGTGGTTCTGCGCCAGCCCGAGCGACACCAGGCGCGCCACGCCGGACGCGGCGGCCAGGGCGGCGACGCGCCCGGCGGCGCCGGTGACGTCGGCGTGGCGCAGCGGGACCACGCGGGCCAGCTCGGCGAGCCCACCGAGCAAGGCCTCGGCGCTGGTCGCCACCAGCTCGACGAAGCCCCGGTAGAACCGCGCCTCGGTGACCGGCACCGGCAGCCGCGGGGTCCACCGGGCGTGGTGGCGGCCGAGCAGCGTCAGCGCCAGCTTGCCCTCGTCGCCCCAGCTGGCGCCGGCGCGGCGCTTGTGGGTCGCCGCGATCTGGGCCCGGATCAGCTGGGCCCGCTCGGGATCGGTGGCGGCCACGCCGTCGGCGTACGCCAGCCGCGGTGCGTCGGCATCGGGCGCCGCCAGCACCGCCCGCAACAACTCGGCTTCGCTCACATCGCCGATGGTGGCACCGCGAGCCGACGACGGCAAGCGCTCACGTCGACGGCGGCATGGCCAGGCCCAGCTTCACGCAGTTGTCACGGTGGTGGTCGCGCATGCCCACCACGTCGGCCGCCCGCGGCAACGCCATCGCCACCGCCGCGGCCACGTCGCCGGCGGCGGCGACCGTCGCCAGCTGGTCGAGGTAGGCCAGGTCGGCCGCGGCGATCGCGTCGGCCGCCGCCGCGGACAGGACCGGCCCGTGGCCCGGCACCACGGTGCGCACGTCGCCGGCCAGCTCGGCGCGCAGCCGGCGCAAGGTCGCGCAGTAGGCCGGCAGATCGTCGACGAACGGGATCTCGCACGGTGACAGGTGGTCGCCGACCACCAGGAGCTCGTCGGCCACCAGCCCGAGGCCGTCGGGGCTGTGGCCCGGTAGGTGGAGGACCCGCAGCGTCAGGTCGCCCACCGCGAGCCGCTGGTCGTCGACCAGCCCGCGCCGCGTCGTCGGCCACCGGTGCCCGCCCGGGCGCGGCACGTACCAGCGCGCGTCGAACGCGCGCGCGTCGGCGAGGTACGCCGCGGCCCGCGGATCGGCCGCGGCGATCGCCCGATCGAGCCCGGCGTGCATCCACACCGGGGCCTCGGGCAGCGCCGCGTAGCCCATGACGTGATCCCAGTGGCCATGGGTGAACACCACCGCCTCGACCCGCCCGGCCGCGCGCGCCACCGCGGCTACCTCGGCCAGCTCGCGCGGGAAGTAGGCCGGATCGATCACCACCACCGCGCCGCCAGCCGCGACGACGGTGGTGGTGGTCTGCCAGATGCCGCTCTCGAGGACGGTCAGGTGCACGGCGCGAGCATAACCGGCGGCGCCAGCCGGTGCCGGTGCTTGCCCCCCACCAGCCGGGACGTTACCGTTGCCGGCAGGGGCATGCGGCTGCGACGCAAGATCACGGTCGCGTTCTTTCTGGTCAGCGCGCTGATCAGCTTGTTGCTGGCGCTGTTCCTGTACCGCTTCGTCGAGCGCCAGCTGCGCAGCGAGCTGCGCAGCCGCCTGCGCAACATCGCCGCGCTGGGCGCCCGCACGCTGGACACCCAGGCGGTGGCCCGGCTGCGCCGTCAGCTGGGCGCGGTCGACGCGACCCAGGTGATCGCCATCGAGCGGGAGCCCGGCGGCGACTTCCAGCGGGTCGCCGAGCAGCTGGCCGCGATCCGCGCCACCGAGCCGGGCTTGATCCGGTACGTCTACGTGCTGGCGCCGACCGCCGATCCCGACCGGCCGCGCTTCATCGCCGACGCCGACGTGCTGGCCGGCGCGGTCGACGATCCCACGCTGTCGCACTTCGACCAGCCGTACGACGTCCGCGCGGTGCCGCTGCTGGCCGCGGCGCTGCGCGAGTGCGCGCCGCGGTTCGAGACCACCTTCGTCGAGGACCCCGCGTTCCACCTGCGCTCGGTGTCGGCCTATGTCCCGCTGCCCGGGCCGCGCGACGCCTCGGGCCGGTGCCCCGGCGTGCTGGGCATCGACATCGCCGACGCCGACATGCAGGTCGCGCTGGGCCGGGCCGGCGCGCTGGCCATCAAGGTGTCGCTGGCGGTGATCGCGCTGGCGCTGGTGGTGTCGATCATCATGGGCACGATGCTGACCCGCTCGGTGATCGCGCTGTCCACCGCCGTCCAGCGCTTCGCCGACAAGGACTTCGGCGTCCGCACCCAGGTGGCATCGGCCGACGAGATCGGCCAGCTCGGCAAGAGCTTCAACGCCATGGCCGAGACCATCCAGCTGCACAGCGAGCACCTGGAGTCGCTGGTGCGCGATCGCACCAGCGAGCTCGAGGCCGAGAAGCAGACCACCGACCGCCTGCTGCTCAACGTCCTGCCCGGGCCGATCGCCACCCGGCTCAAGCAGGGCGAGGGGGTGATCGTCGATCGCTTCGACGACGTGTCGGTCCTGTTCGCCGACATCGTCGGCTTCACCGCGATGTCGGCCCGGACCTCGCCCGAGGCACTGGTGGCGATGCTCGACGATCTGTTCACCCGGTTCGACGCGCTGGCCGACCGCCACGGGCTGGAGAAGATCAAGACCATCGGCGACGCCTACATGGTCGTGGCCGGCGTGCCCGAGCCGACGCCGGACCACGCCCAGCGCATGGCGCGGATGGGCCTGGACATGCTGGCCACGCTGGCCGCCTACGCCGCGACCCGCGGCATCGACCTGGACATCCGCATCGGCATCCACTCAGGACCGGTGGTGGCCGGCGTCATCGGCCGCAACAAGTTCATCTACGACCTGTGGGGCGACACGGTGAACACCGCCAGCCGGATGGAGTCCCACGGCGAGCCGGGCCGGGTCCACCTGTCGGCGGCCACCGCCGCGGCGCTGGGGCCCGGGTTCGAGTGCGAGGCGCGCGGCGAGCTCGACATCAAGGGCAAGGGCCCGATGGCCACGTTGTTCCTGGTGCGCGAGCTGGGCCGCGCCCCGCAGGTCGCGCCGCCGCCGACGCCGCGGGGGCGGACCGCCGACCCGGTGCTGGCCCAGCGCGGCGACCGCGCCGGGGTCACCACCTGGACCGTCGAGCTGCCCAACCCGACGGCGATCGTGGCGTCGTTCACCCGCGAGGGGCTGGGCCACAAGCTAAAAAAGATCGTCCACAAGGAGCTGCAGACCGGCGACCGCGGGTTCGATCAGGCGGTGTACATCGTCACCGACACGCCCGGACCCACCGCGGCGCTCCTGGCCGACGACGAGGTCCGCGCCGCGGTGGCGGCGCTCGTCGCGGCCGGCGGCACCATCGCCATCGAGCCGCGTCGGCTGGTGATCGAGGTTGCGGCCGCCACCGACGACCTCGAGGCCCAGGTCGCGCGGGTGGCCCAGGCGGTGGTCGCCGCATGACGTGACCGCCGCGGGGATGGATCGATCGCGGACGTCGGACGTCGAAGGTGAGGTGAATGCGCCGCGGTCGCGGTGCGTCCAAGCCACACGGCGTGGCGTCCGCGCAACAGGGCGAGCCGCGCGCGGCCGACGGCGCACGTGCGCCCGGGGAGTTAGCCGCCGCGCCGCGGTGGCGCCGCGCTTGCAATCCTCCAGGCCATGTCCCACCACGCCGCAGCACGCCTGGCCACCGTCGCCGGCCTCCTCGCCCTCGCCTGCCCGCTGACCGCCTCTGCCGAGCGCATCACCGGAAGGGTGCTAGCGCGCGCCGACGGCGCGCCGGTCGAGGGGGCGGTGGTCTACCTGACCGCACCCGACGGGGCCTCCCTGACCGCTACCACCACCGCCGACGGCCGCTACGGCTTCGACGTGATCCCCGGCACCTACCAGGTGACGTTCTTGTACGGCGACGCTCGCCAGCGCGGCACCGTCGTCGTCGCGCCCGACACCCCGATGGTGCTCAATGGCCGGCTGGCCGTCGACATCGCCGAGACCATCGTCGTCGACGAGACCCACCGCCCGGCGGTGTTGCCCGAGCCGATCACGCCCCGGTTCTCACAGGCCACCCCGCCGTACAGCGACCGCGCCATCCTGCACGACGTCTGGACCCGCGCCTGGCTGCTGCTCAGCGTCGACGACACCGGCGAGGTGACCAAGCTCAAGCTGCTGCGCGATCCAGGCTACGACCTCGGCCCGATCGCCATCAGCGAGGGGTTCAAGCTGCGCTTCACGCCGGCCCGGGACGCCGCGGGCAACCGGGTCTCGACGCTGGTCATCTGGCCGATCGAGTGGCCGGCGCAGAGCTGGCTCGTGACGTTCCAGGGCCAGGCCACGCGGATGCCCGAGGCCAAGCCGATGTCGTCTCGCTCGCAGGCGTCGTACGTGCCGTGCAAGGGCAGCGGCCCGTGGCGGCTGGGCTCGCAGTACAAGGGCTACCGCGACTGCGCACGGCCTGATCTCGCCGCTGCCAAGACGGTGCCGTGGATCCTCAGGACGCCGTGAGCCGCGGCGCCAGCGTCACGCCGACCGCCGCACCGCCGCGATGACGGCGTCACGCAGCGGCGTGGTGGCGCGGCCGATCAAGCGCCGCAGGTCGTCGGAGGTGCCGGTCAGCTCGCCCCGGGCGATGCCGGCGTCGCTGTCGGCCAGCATCGCGGCGACGTGGGGCGGCAGGCCGAAGCCGCTCAGCGCCTCGCGGTAGGCCGCCTCCGGCATGTCCTGGTAGGCGACCGCACGGCCCGCGACCTCGGCCACCACCGCCGCCAGCTCGGCCATGGTGAAGGCGTGATCGCCGAGCAGCTCGTAGACCTGCCCGACGTGCGCGTCACCGGTGAGCACCGCCGCGGCGGCCTCGGCGAAGTCGCGCCGGCTGGCGGCGGCGATCGCGCCGGTGCCGGCCGCGCCCAGGATGACGCCGTGGGCCAGCGCCGGGCCCAGGTGCTCCGTGTAGTTCTCGAGGTACCAGCCGTTGCGGAGGATGGTGGCCGGGACGCCGGCAGCGGCGATGGCCTGCTCGGTGGCGTGGTGGTCGACCGCCAACCCGAGCGTGGACCGGTCGGCGCGGTAGATGCTGGTGTAGACCAGCTGGCGGACCCCGGCGGCGGCCGCGGCCTCGACGGCGGCCTGGTGCTGCGCCGCGCGCCCGCCGGCTAGGTCGCCGCTGGAGATGAGCAACACCCGCTCGGCCCCGGCGAACGCCGTCCGCAGCGTCGCCGGCTCGGTGTAGTCGGCGCGGCGCACGCCGACGCCCCTGGCCGCCAGGTCGGCCGCGCGGGCGGGGTCGCGCACGGCGACGGTGAGGTCGGTCGGCGGCCGGGTGGCGAGCAGCGCGTCGACGACGTGACGACCAAGATTTCCGGTAGCAGCGGTGATGACGATCATGCCGGCCACCATGGCGCCGCCGCGCTGGGTTGCCCAGATACCACAACCGCCACCTTGCGTTGCTATTGTGCAACCATACCGAGATGGCCCCACGCCCCGACCGCGCGCCCCCGCTCCGGCTCGACGAGCTGGCCGTGTTCGTCGAGGTCGCGACCGCGGGGTCCCTGGCCGCTGCGGCCCGCCGGCTGGGGGTCCCGAAGTCGACCGTCGGGCGGGCCGTGGCCCGGCTCGAGGCCGGGCTCGGCGCCGCGCTGGTCCGGCGCACCGGCGCGGGCCCGGCGTTGACCGCCGCCGGCCAGACGCTCGTGACCCAGGCCGCGCCGCACGTCGCCGCGCTGCGGGACGTGGCGTCGGCCCTGGCCGGCGCCGCGACCGAGATCCACGGGACGCTCCGGATCACCGCGCCCACCGATCTGGCCCAGGTCGTCCTCGGTCCGCTGGTCGCGGCGTTCGTCGCGCGGCACCCCCAGCTCGCGATCGAGGTGGACTGCTCGATCCGGGTGGTCGACCTCGCGGCGGAGGGCCTCGACCTGGCGGTGCGCGTCGCGCGGCGCGCCTTGCCGCCCTCGGCGCTGGTCGCGCGCAAGCTGGCGCGGCTCGACCTCGGCCTCTACGCCAGTCCCACGTACCTGGCCCGCCGGGGCGCGCCGCGTCGCCCCGCGGACCTCGACGATCACGACCACGTGTTGCTGACAGGTCGGCAAGGCCGGGCCCAGCTCACGCTCGACGGCCCCGGCGGCCCCACGCGGGCCACCGTCCGCGGCCGCACGTCCGGCAACGACTTCTTCTTCATGCGCGAGCTGACGCTGGCCGGCGCCGGCATCGGTCCGCTGTCGTGGTTCCTGGCCCGCGCCGACGTAGCCGCCGGCCGGCTGGTGCGGGTGCTCCCCGATCATCGGCTGGCTGGCACGACCGCCTACGTGGTCCACCTCCCGCTTCGGCCGCTCCCCGCCAAGGTCGTCGCGTTCAAGCGGTTCCTCCTGGAGCACGCCCCGCCCCTGCTGATCGAGCCCGCGTGAGCCCGCGCGTCGCAGCCCCGGCCGTCACGCCGCCGACATGCCGCCGTCGACGGCGATCTCGACGCCGGTCACGTAGCCAGCCGCCGGCGAGCCCAGGAACGCCACCACCGCGGCGACCTCCGCCGGGGTGCCGAAGCGCCCGAGCGGCACCTTGGCGGTCATGCCGGCCTTGAAGCCGGCCACCACGTCGTCCGGGAAGCCGAGCTTGCCGTAGATCGGCGTCTCGATCGGGCCGGGGCTGACCGCGTTGACCCGGACGCCGCGCGGGGGCAGCTCGATGGCGAGCGCGCGCATCGCCGCGGTGAGCGCGCCCTTGGTCGCCGAGTACACCGACGCGCTGGCGACGCCCATGGTGGCGACGACCGAGGTGTTGAACACCACGCTGGCGCCGGGCCGCAGCAGCGGCGCCACCGCCTGGAGCGTGAACAGCACGCCCCTCACGTTGACGTCCATCTGGTCAGCGTAGAAGGCGACGTCGAACGCCTCCAGCGGGGCGAACCGGGCCACGCCGGCGTTCAGGAACGCCAGATCCAGGCCGCCGAACCGACGCTTGATCTCGTCCGCCAGGCGCGCGGCGTCGGCCACCGAGCGAGCGTCGCTGTGGAGCGCGACCGCGCGCTCGCCCAGCGCGCGCTGGGCCGTGGCCAGGTTGTCGGCGTTGGTGCCGGTGATGATCACGGTGGCGCCGTCGGCCTGGAGCTGGTGGGCCGCGGCCAGGCCGATGCCGGTGGTGCCGCCGGTGACCAGCGCGATCTTGCCTTCGAGAACCCTGGAAGTGGTCATGACGTCGTCTTTCTTGAATGATCAGTCAATAATTGCGCGTGCAGGATCCGGCCGGGCCACCATGGCCCGCGCCGACAGCGATGAGGTCAGCCCAGGATCGACAGGGTGACGTCGACGATCGACGCCAAGCTGGCCCGGTCCCGCTGGGCCTTGGCGGTTAGCTGCAGTCCGTAGAGGGAGCTCGCCAGGTAGCGCGCGAGCGCGGTCACGTCGTGGTGCCGCCCCAGCTCGCCGGCGTCCCGGGCCCGGGTCAGCCGGTCGACGAAGCGCCGCTCGACGTCCGTGGCGTTCGCGCAGAACCGCGCGGCCACCTCGGCGTCACGCGGGCACCGCTCGGCGGCCGCGGTGACCAGCATGCAGATCTTCCCGTCCGGGTCGGCCAGCAGCCAGTCGATGACGGCCGTGAACAGCGCGCGCAACCCGGGGCGCAGCGGCTGGTCATCGAGGAGGTGCCACGGCGTCGAGCCGCGCTCGAGCCGGTAGCGATCGAGCGCGGCCAGGTACAGCGCGTGCTTGTCGCCGAACGTGTCGTACAGGCTCTGGCGGCCGATGCCGACGTGGTCGACCAGATCGGACATCGACGTCGCGTCGAAGCCGCGGGCCCAGAACAGCTCCATCGCGCGGTCGAGCACCGCGTCGCGATCGAACTCTCGGGGCCGGGCCATGACCTATCGATAGCCATTCCTGACTGACCTGTCAAGAACCGGTCTGCGAGGTCAGGTCGTGGTGGCGCGGCGGCGTCGCCGGCGTCCGAACCCGCCCAGCACCAGCGCGGCCAGCGCCGTCGCCGCGACCGGCCCGCCGCGATCGCCGGCGGCGCACCCACACCCGCCGGCGTCACCCGACGTCGTGGCGGCGCACCGGCCGCGCGGATCGCAGGTCTCGTCGCGCGGACAGTCAGCGCTGGTCCGGCAGTCGAGCGTGCACGCGGCCATCGTCGAGCAGTACTGCCCGGCCGGGCAGGCGTCGTCGCCCGCGCAGCCGCCGGCGGCGTCGACCGCGGGCGGCTGGGCCCCGGCGAAGCACACGTTCACCATCATCGTGCCGGCCGAGGCTGGCGCGCAGTGGTGGGTCAGCGGACAGTCGGGGTCGCCGTCGCAGAACCGCGAGCAGTAGCCGGTCGACAGGTCGGCGGCGGTGAACAGGCAGAAGTCGTCGCACTCGACCCGGTCGTAGTTGCACGCCGCGCCGACCGGGTCGACCGCCGTGTCGCACAGGCGGCCGGCCGGCGTGGTGACGCACGCGGCGCCCGCCGCGCAGCCGGTGCCGTCGGCCGCGCACTCGTCGCCCGCCACCCGGTACAACGTACACAGCCCGAGCTTGTCGTCGGCCGACGGCGTGCGCTGCCCGGCCCACGGCGTCCACGAGTAGTACATCGTGTCGTGGGCGCGCTGGGTGTGCCCCAGGCCGCTGAAGTGGCCCAGCTCGTGGGTCAGGACCGCCTGCAGGTCGAAGGTCCCGCCGGCCGCGAGCGCGCCGCTCGGGCCGACGGCCCAGTGGTACTGCTCGCCGTTCATGGCCACATCGGCGGTCTGCATCCCGTCGATGATGGTCAACGCGGTGGCGCCGGCGGCCTCCGCGCCGTAGATCCAGCCTTGCTCGATGAACAAGATCGCGTTGGCGCCGTCGACCGCGACCTCCAGGTCGGTCGGCCCGGCGTCCTGGTAGGTGATGCTGGCGCACGGGACGTCCTGCCAGGTCTGGAACGCGGCGTGGATGGCGGCGGTGACCTCGGCCCGGGTCAGGTCGTCGCTGCCGCGGGTGTTGATGAGGTACGGCACCGGCATGCGCGCCGCCGGCCACACCATGCCGTTGGTGGTGAAGGCTGCCTGGTCAGGGTGGGCGCCCGGGACGTAGCGGGCCACGCCGTCGATCACGCGCTCGTCCCACTTGCCCTGGCTCCACCCGTAGACGCGGAAGCCGTCGCCCGAGCGGTTGTGCTGCAGGTAGAACCGCGCCCGCGCGCCGACCTGGTAGGTCGGCATGCCGAGGATCACCTGGCGCACGCCCGGCAGGTCGCCGCCCGGCTGGACGATGGTCAGCGGCTCGCCGCCATCGACGATCAAGGTCACCACCGTCTCCAGGCCGCGGTGGTCGGCCGACCAGCGCGACGCCACCGCCGCGATGGTGGCCACCACCACCCGGTCGGCGCCGGCCTCGAGCTGGACGGCGGTGAGCGGCGCCACCACCGACGCCGCCGCCGGCGCCGCCAGCGCCGCGGCCACCCCGACCGCGACCAGCCCGCGCCGCATCACCGGCGCCGGCGCCGGGTCACCAGCAGCCCGACCGCGCCGGCCAGGCCCAGCGCGCCCAGGAGCCCACCGGTCGAGGTCGCGCCGGTCGAGCAGCAGCCGGCGCTCTCGTCGACCGAGGCCCCGACGCACTGGCCCAGGCTGTTGCAGACGTCGCCGCCGCAGTCGGTGTCGGTGCGGCAGTCGAACGTGCAGGTGTGGACCTGGAGGTCGCAGTACTGGCCGACCGCGCACTCGGCGTTGCCGGCGCAGGTCCCGCCGGTGCCGGCGTCGGGGCCCGCGCCCGCGTCGGGGCCCGCGCCCGCGTCAGGGCCCGCGCCCGCGTCAGGGCCGGTGCCCGCGTCGGGCGTCGGGGTCACGTCGCTGACGATCGCGCGGATGATCCAGTCGCCGGTCAGGCCCAGCGTCTGCGAGCGGAACCACCCGGCCCCGCTGGCCAGGATGTAGTTGCGGTCGGCGGCGATCGAGCCGTCGTCGTCGCGGGCGACCGACGGCAGGCCGGCGTGCTGGAACTCGACGCCGACCCGGAACTGCGCCGGCACCACCACGTTGTCGGCGTTCAGATCGATCGCCGACAGGTTGGAGGTGGACCCGGTGAGCTGGTAGTCGCCGGAGAACAGCTCGGCCCCCGGCGTGGTGGCGCCGGCGGTGTCGTCCCACACCCGCAGCGTGACCGTCTGGGTCGAGGTGGCGCCGCCGAAGAACAGCACGACCTGCTGCAGGCGTCGGCCGGCGCTGGGCGCCACGAAGCGCGACGCCGCGATCTCGCCGGCGACGAACCCGGCCTGGGCGCCGGCCTGCTGGCCGTTGACGAAGCCGTCGTTCTGGAGCGTGAGCTGGGCCTGGGCCGAGCCGAGGCCGGCGCACACCCCGACCATGACCGCGAGCGCGGCGAGCATTCCCTTCATGGCTCGATCCTGCGCCCGAACCGGCGCCGTGCGCAACCGGGCAGCACCCTGGGTGAGGTCGGCCTCACCGCCGCCGCAGATTTCTGTCACCGGCGCCGCGCAAACACCCGAACGGACAGGCCGCGCGGTCGGGCACGTCGGTTGCTTTCATCACCCACCATGTCGCTGTGCGCTGGTCGCTTGGCCGTGGTGGTGCTGCTCGCGGTCGCCTGCACCGGCGACGACGCCGAGGTCCACACCGTCCTGGTCGGCGAGTGCGCGCCGCCGGCCGGCGCCACCGCGATCACGACCGCGGTGCTGCACCCTGCGAGCACCTGCCTCGACAGCGTGGCCGGCGACCTCGCGGTGATCGACGACGTCGCCGGGTGGGACGCGCTGTTCCCGTGCGCGACCCCGGTCCCGCCCGAGCTCGACTTCGCCACCCACCGCGCCGCGGTCGTGGCGGTGCGGTGCTCGCCCATCGACGCCAGGTTCGTCACTGCCACCCCAGCCGAGATCGTGATCGGCATCGATCAGCGCGTGTCCGGCGCGTGCATCACCACGCCGCTGGTGGTCCCGCTGCCGCGGACCGCCCAACCCGTGCGCCTGGCCCGGTGCCAGGCGACGTGCGCCGGCGACTGCCCGCCGGTGCCGTGACGGGGCCACCCGGGCGGTCGCCCCCCGGCCGTCGGATTGCGCCACGCGCGACCAGGGCGGTGGCCAGATCCGACACCCCCCGGCGCCCCGTCCTCGGATTCCATGCCGTTGCGGCGGCACGCCGCGTGCAAAATGGACGCTACCTATGCTCCAGCCTGGCCTGCTCGCATCGCTGCGCGCGCTCGTCGCGATCACCGTCGTGGCGCTCGCCGTCGGCTGCGGCGGTGGCGGCGACGACGTCCCCGCCGACCCCGACGCCGGCCCGCCCGACGCGCCGCTGCCCGACGCCGCGGTCGATCTGACCGAGGCCCTGTTCCGCCCCGATCACATCCTCGAGGTGGACATCACCCTGGCCGCGGCCGACTGGGCGGTGCTGCGCAACCAGCCCGATCAGATCGGCCTGCCCGGCGTCACCTGCGCCAGCCAGCCGACCCAGGTCGACTACACGTACTTCCCGGCCGACGTGACGATCGACGGCGCCACCACGACCAACGTCGGCCTGCGCAAGAAGGGTGGATTCGGCTCGCTGTCGAGCGAGCGGCCCGGGCTCAAGGTCAAGCCCAACGAGTACGTGCCGGGGCAGCGGATGTTCGGGCTGAAGAACCTGACGTTCAACAACAACAAGCAAGACCCGACCTACGTCAGCCAGTGCCTGGGCTACGGCCTGTTCCGGGCCGCCGGCATCCCGGCGCCGCGGTGCAGCTTCGCCCACGTCACCGTCAACGGCGAGGATCTGGGCATCTACTCCAACGTCGAGTCGATCAAAGAAGACTTCCTGGCGCGCCACTTCGCCGACCCGACCGGCAACCTGTACGAGAGCGGCGGCGAGTTCGTGCCGGGCGGCACCGGCGGGTTCCAGCCCAAGACCGACGCGGCCACACCGGATTGCAGCGATCTCGATCCGGTGGTGGCGGCGCTGCAGGCGCCCGACGCCCAGCTGGAGGCGCGCCTGGGCGCGGTGGTGAACCTCGACGAGTTCATCCGCTACTGGGCGATGGAGGTCATCACCGATCACTGGGACGGCTACGCCAACAACCAGAACAACTACTTCTTCTACCACGACCCCACCAGCGACCAGCTGGCGTTCATCCCGTGGGGCATCGACGCGCTGTTCACCGGGCGCGCGCGCTCGACCCGGCCGTTGTCGGTGTTCGCGTGCGGCTCGCTGGCGTGGCGGCTGTACAGCGTGCCGTCGACCCGGGCCCGCTACCTGGCGACGGTGCGCGACCTGCTGGCCACGGTGTGGAACGAGCCCGCCATCCTCGCGGAGCTCGACCGGATGCAGGCGCTTTTGACGCCGCGGCTCGACCCGACCGGCACCGGCGACTTCGCGGCGCAGCTGGCCAACGTCCGTCGCTTCGTGGCCGGCCGCGCCGCCACACTCCGCGCCGAGCTCGACGCTGGCGACCCGGTGTGGCCTTACGCCGCCGGCGAGCCGTCGTGCCGGATCAACATCGGCTCGCTGTCGACCACGTTCACCACCACCTGGGCCACGCTCGATCGGTTCGGCGTCGGCGCCGGCTCGATGACGGGGACCGTGGCCGGCGTCGACGTGGGGTCGACCGGCGTGACCGCCAGCGCCGGCCTCGACGGCGACGGCAAGGCCACGCTGCGGATCCTGGCGCCGCTCCCCGACGGCCGCTACGCGGTGGTGTTCGTGATCATCCACGACCCGACGAACTACGCGGTCGGGACCCGCACGATCGATCTGGCCACCGTCGCCGCGCTCATGACGTTCTACGATCCGGCGACCGACACCACCGCCGGCGGTGGGCTGCTGTTGCCCGGCACGCTCACGCTGACCAGCGCCAGCACCACGCCGGGCGGGGTGGTCAGCGGCACGGTCAGCGGCCCGGTGCTCGAGCTGTAGCGGCGCCGCCCGCGGGCTTGCCTTCCGAGAGGCACTGAATATATGTTCAGTCTCCCGCCGTGCCCGCGCCTCCGTACGTCCCGCTGTGGTGCAAGACCAGCTTCTCGTTTCTCGAGGGGGCCAGCCAGCCCGACGAGCTGATCGAGGAGGCCCACCGGCTGGGGCTGCGGGCGGTCGGGGTGGCCGATCGCGACGGCGTCTACGGCATGGTCCGGGCCCACGTGAAGGCGCGCGAGCTGGGCGTGCAGCTCATCCCTGGCGCCACCCTCACCATCGCCGCGCCGGGGACGTCGCTGGTGCCATCGCCGGTAGGCGCGCCCCGCCCGGCCGGGCTCCACGCCACCGCCGAGGACGACGGCGGCGACGCGGCCATGAGCCTGGCCCGCCGCGGCCGCACCCGTCGGGCCCCGCGCAAGCGCGCCACCGCCGGCGCGCCGTTGTTCACGCCGGGCGCGGCCACGTCGGCGCTGCCGGCAGCGGTCGCGGGCCCGTCGACGATCGTGCTCCACGCCGCCGACCACGCCGGCTGGCGCAACCTGACCCGCCTCATCACCGCCGGGCGCCGCCGCGCGCCCAAGGGCACCGCGCTCCTGGCGTGGGACGAGCTGGCGGCCCACGCCGGCGGGCTGATCGCGCTGTGGGGCGGCCCCACCAGCCTGATCGGCACCGACGACGAGGCCGCCTGGCAGCGCAGCGCCGGCGCGGTCGGCGCGCTGCGCGACGCCTTCGGCGATCGCCTGTACGCCTACGCCACCCGCCACCGCCACGCCGACGAGGTGCCGCTCGAGGCCCGGCTGCGGGCCCGGGCCGCCCACCTGGGCCTGCCGGTCGTCGCCGGCGCCGAGGTCCTCTACCACACCCGCGCGCGGCGCCCGCTGCAGGACGTGCTGGCGTGCATCCGCGCCGGCGTCACCCTGGCCACCGCGGGCCGGGTCCTGCGCGGCAACGACCAGCACGATCTGAAGGCGCCCCACGGCTTCGCCAAGCTGTGGGCCGACGATCCGGCGGCGGTCGAGCGCACCGCCGAGATCGCCGGGCGGTGCGGCTTCGACCTGGGCCAGATCCGCTACCGCTACCCCCTCGAGAAGCTGCCCGGCGGCGCCACCACCAGCGAGCACCTGCGCGCGCTGACGCTGGCGGGCGCCCGGGCCCGCTACCACGGCGACGTCCCGGCCGCGGTCCACCGCCAGCTCGAGGCCGAGCTGGCCCTCATCGACGAGCTCGACTACGGCGGCTACTTCCTGACGATGTACGAGATCGTCCAGTTC
>JAWKQV010000018.1:0-171282 GCA_041389965.1 Kofleriaceae bacterium
ACCGCGCCACCCAGCGCCGCCAGCGCCGCCGGGATCAGCGCTAGCTTGTCGCTCGGCGACACCGCGCGGCTCCACCAACCGCCGACGCCGGGGCGGAAGCCGTGCGCGCGCAGCCAGCTCGGGTCGTCGCCGCGGTAGCGCAGCTCGATCACCGCGGCCAGGCGCTGGGCCAGGTACGCGGCGGCCGGGCCGTCGTGGGCGACCCGGCCCTCGGCCATGACCACGACGTGGTCGACCAGGGCCCGGAGCTCGTCGAGCCGGTGCGAGCACAGGATCACGGTGGCGTCCTTGGTCGCGACCGCGAACCGGTCGAGGAACCGGGCCCGGGCCGCGGCGTCGAGGCTGGCGGTCGGCTCGTCGAGGATGAGCAGCTCGGCCTGGCTGGCCAGCGCCAGGGCCAGCAGCAGCTTCTGGCGCATGCCGCCCGACAGCGCGCGCAGCGCCCGGCCGCCGATGGCGTCGAACTCGAGGCCGAGATCGACCGCGAGCCCGCGCACGTCGGCCGCGGCCAGGCCGCGCAGCTCGCACACCGCGCGCACGACCTCGCCGACCGAGGCCGCCATCAACGGCGCGATCTGCGGCACGTACGCCAGCCGCCCGGCGATCTGCATCCGATCGGTCATCGGCCGGCCGTCGATCGCGATGTCGCCGTCGCAGCGCAAGAGGCCCATGATCGCCCGGGTCAGCGTGGTCTTGCCCGAGCCGTTGGGCCCGAGCAGCGCGACCTTGGCGCCGCTCGCGATCGTCAGGTTGACGTCGACCAGCGCCTGGGTGCGGGCGAAGCGCTTGCCGACCTTGCGCAGCTGGAGCTCCATCGTCAGTCCTTCCCGCGGCCGGCGCGGGTGGCCACCGGCTGCATGCGCGGCGTGGGGTCGATCAGCACCGGCTTGGGCCGGAACAGGGGATCGAGGTGGGCGGCGGCGTCGGCCAGGGCCAGCGCCGGGGTGCCATCGAAGAACCCCAGGTTGGGGTGCGCGGTGATCAGCGTGCCCGCGAACGAGCGCAGCTCGAACGGCACGTCGCCGGTGCCATCGCCGTCGAGGTCGTAGCCGGTGTAGTCGTCGAAGTAGTTGCCGGACCAGGTCACGTCGAGCGCGTCGCCGCCGCCGTCGACGCGGCTCTGGACCTCGTTGCCGGCGAAGTCGTTGTCGATCACGTCGGTGTGGTGGGCGCTGGCGTGGAACACCAGCGCGGTCCGGCACAGGCGCAGCTGGTTGCCACGGATCGTCATCCGCTCGGTCGGACGTTGCGGGGTGCCATCGAGGTAGACCCCGATCTGGTCGTGGACCAGGAGGTTGGCCTCGATCGTCACCGTGCCGGAGTCCTTGAGCCCGATCGCCATCCCGGCGGCGCCGGCGGCGTTGGCGATCACGTTGCCGCGCAAGGTGACGTCGTGGCTGTACATGACGAACACGCCGACGGTGACGTCGAGGTAGCGGTTGCCGCGGACCTCGCTGTCGTGGCTGTACATGAAGTGGGTGCCGTAGCGGCTGCGGACGATCCGGTTGCCGACCACCCGGTTGTTGCGCGAGTACCACACGACCATGTCGCGGCCGTCCTCGAGCAGGTTGTCCGAGATCTCGGAGTCGGAGGTCTCCCAGATCCGCACGTTGTCGCCGCGCAGGCCGATCGACGGGTCGGTGCCGCCGCGGATGTGGTTGCCGTGGATCCGGACCCGGTGAGCCTGCTCGACCAGGAGGCCGTAGACCGCGTTGACGATCGTCACCCCGGCCACCACGACGTCGTCGGCGCGGACCAGCACCGCGCCGTCGAGCTGGTCGTAGCGCCCGCCCGAGCCGTCGACGGTGACGCCCAGCAGCTGGGCCCCGGCCGCCTGGATCCGGACCGTGGTGCCGGTGCCGTCGGACGCGATCACCGCGGTCGGCGGGCCCCACACGGTCACCGGGCGGGCGAGCACCAGCGGCCCGGCGTAGCGCCCGGGCGCCAGGCACAGCGCCGACCCGGGCGCGGCCGCGTCGAGCGCCGCCTGCACCGCCGCGCCGTCCGCCAGGTCCTGACAGCCCGCGGGTCGGGGCGGCGCGAGCGCGGCGGTCATCACCGCGTCCTGCGCGACCGCCCGGCTCGGGGCGCAGCCGCCGAGCGCGGCGAGCACGCCGAGCGTGCGCAGGGTCAGCGTCGGGCGCACGCCACGGCCTCCGCTCACGTGGGCTCGACCAGGAGGTACCCGGCCATCTCGAGGTGCAGCGCCGAGCAGAACTCGGTGCAGTACATCGGGAACGTGCCGGCCCGGTCGGCCCGGAACGTGATGTCCGAGTGCTCGCCCGGCTCGATGCTGACGTTGATGTTGTACGAGTTGATCGCGAAGCCGTGGGTCGCGTCGTAGGCCTGCTCGAGGTTGGTCAGGTGCAGGTGGACCAGCTCGCCCTGCTTGACGCGGATGATGTCAGGCGTGAAGTGCGAGCGGATCGCGGTCATGTAGACGTGGACGCCGTCTGGCTTGCGCTCGATGCGCTCCTTGCCACCCTCGACCGCGTTGGCTGCCGTCTCGCCGGTGATCGGGTCCTCGCCCGGCTTGTAGACGTCGATCGGGTGCAGCTTGTCGGCCTTGATCATCTGGGCGTAGTGCGGCTCGCCCAGCGGGATCGGCATGTCGTAGAGCAGGGTCATGTTCGGCCCCGACAGATCGACCAGCTGGAAGTTCTGCGGCAAGAGCGGGCCGACCTTGGTGTAGCGATCGATGGCCCACTTGTTCATCGCGATGAGGTACTTGCCGTCGGGGCTGACCGTGTCGCCCTCGGCGGCGAGCAGGTGGCCGATGTTGTAGTGGCTGGGTAGCTTCTGGACGACCTTGAGGTCGGCCAGCGACCACTTGGCCACCGCGCTCTCGATGAACAGCGACGTGTACGCGAAGCCCTTGTCGTCGAACTGGGTGTGGAGCGGCCCCAGGCCCAACTCGACCTGGCCGCGGATCGAGTCCTTGTACGACAAGATCGGCACGCCCCAGTCGTCCTTGCCGTCGAACGTCCCGGCGTCCATCAGCGCCTTCATCTTGGCGAAGCTGTAGACGGTGCCGTGGGTGTCGAGCTTGCCGCCGACGACGATCTCGGCGCCGTCGGGGGTCACGTCGACGCCGTGCGGGCTCTTGGGCTCGGGCACGAAGTACAGGAGCCCCTCGCTGACCGCGGTGGCCAGGCGGATGACCTTCATGTCGCCCAAGGTCTCGAACTTGCCGGCCTTGACCACCTCTTCGGCCTTCCGCCAGTTGACGATGTGCATGTAGTCCATGTCGTGCTGCGACATGCCGGACTCCATGGGGGGGTTGCCCTCCATGTCCCCGCCCCACGACAGCTCGGTGTTGATCGAGTTGAAGAAGGCGTACCCGTCGCTGACCTTCTTGCCGGCGTCGGCCAGGTCTTGGGTGTACGGCGGGAACTCGATCATGAACGAGCTGGCCTTGTCGATCCGGCCCTTGGTCTTGTCGAACTTCCAGAACACCACGCCGCCACGGTACTTCTCCTTGTAGTCGGTCTTGGGGTCGGCGTAGCCGCCGCCGATCGGGGCCGCGTACTGCGCGGTCTCGATGACGTAGTCGGTGTCGGGGGTGACGAACGAGGCGCCGTGGTCCGATACCATCAGCTCGGTGGTCACGATCTGCTTGGTCGTGAAGTCGGCCAGGTCGATCAGCGCGATGCGGGCGTTGGCCTTGTCGCCGATGAACAGGTACTTGCCGTCGTAGTCACCACCGGACTCGGACAGGGCCGGGTGGTGGGTGTCGGCCCAGGTCACGTCCTTGCCGAAGCGCTTGCCCTCGGCGAGGATGGCCTTGGTCTGATCGTCGAAGCCGTAGCCCTGCCACGGCTCGGGCGTGAACACGCCGATGTACTTGAGGATGCGCATCGACGGGACGCCGATGACGATGACCTGGCCCGAGTGACCGCCCGACGCGAAGGTCAGGTACTCGTCGAGCTTGCCGGTCGGGGTGTAGGTCTTGAGCGCGGCCGAGACGTCCGCTTCGGACAGGCCCCGGGCCTTCATGAGGTCGGTGATGGCGCCGCTGGTGGCGCCACCGGACGACGCGGCGGGGGCGCCGCCCCGGCACGCAGTGACGAGGATGCTGGCGGTGAGCCAGGCGAGTCGAGACGTCGGCAGACGCATGCTGCCCTCCTTGTGCGGGCGCGAGGCCCGGTGATGCCGGCGCGGCCGGCGACGGACACGGCTACTTGCCGCCGAGCCCACGGATGTGCGCGCGCAGCGCGGTGACGACGGCCGGATCGCTGAGATCGGGGTTGGCCGGCATGGCCGGCGACTTGCCGACCGCCGCGCCGCCGTACTTGATGATCTGCTCGATGTGATCGTCCGTGACCGACGCCTGCCAGGCGGCGTCGGTGAAGTTGCGGGGCGGCGGTGTGAGGGTCTTCGAGGCGACGCCGTCGCCGCGCCCCTCGGGGCCATGGCAAGGCGTGCAGCGCGTCGCGAACAGCTCGGTGGCCTTGGCGGTGGCGGTGGCGGCGGGCGTGGCGGCGGCGGCGGCTGGCGGCGCCCCTGGGGAGGAGCCTTCGTCGGAGGACTTGGAGCCGCCGCATGCGCTCGCGAGGACCGCTGCCGCGATGACGGATAGGTACTTGCTGGGGGGCATCTCGCCCTGCCCATGAGCAAGCTCGGTGCCGACGCCAACCGCGCAGGTTTCGCCGCCCGCCGCCGGCGCGGCGCAAGCGGTGCGCAGTTCAGCCGCGCAGGCCGAGGCGCTCGGCGGTCCGGTGCAGGTTGCCGCGATCGAGGCCGAGCATGCGCGCCGCCGCGGTCCAGCTGCCGCCGCAGGCGTCGACCGCGCGCATGATCTGGCGCCGCTTGAACTCGTCCACCGCGTCGGCCAGCGGCATCGCCAACGGGCCCGGGGTGTCGGGGCCAGCCACCGGCGAGCGGTCCGGGGGGAGGTCCAGGTGCGCGACATCGATGGTCACCGGGACGCCGCGGCTGTGCCCCGCGGCGCGCAGGGCGGCGCGGACCAAGGCGTGCTCAAGCTCGCGGACGTTGCCGGGCCAGTCGTAACGCCGCAACGCCACCCGCGCCGCCGCGGTGAGCTGGACCGGCCCGAGGCCCAAGCGGCGGCGTGACTCGTCGAGGAAGTATCCCGCCAGCATCGCGACGTCGGCGCCGCGCTCGCGCAGCGGCGGCACCACGATCGGCAGCACGCTCAGGCGGTGGAACAGGTCGCTGCGAAACCGCCCCGCGGCGACCTCCGCAGGCAGGTCGCGGTTGGTCGCGGCGATGAGCCGGACGTCGACGTGGATCGGGTGGTCAGCGCCCACGCGCTGGATCTCGCCCGACTGGACCGCACGCAGGAGCTTGGCCTGCAGTGCCAGCGGCAACTCGCCGATCTCGTCGAGGAACAAGGTCCCGGTGTCGGCGACCTCGAACTTGCCGGGCCGGGTCTCCAGCGCGCCGGTGAACGCCCCGCGTAGGTGGCCGAACAGCTCGCTCTCGGCGATCGACTCCGGGAGCGCCGCGCAGTTGACGTAGATCAGCGGGCGGTCGCGCCGCGGGCTGGCGGCGTGGATGGCCCGAGCCACGACCTCCTTGCCGACACCCGTCTCGCCGCTGATCAGCACCGAGAGGTCGGTGCGCGCCGTGATGGCGACGTCGTCCCGCAGCTTCGACATGACCGGTGACGCGCCGATGAGGTCGTCGCGGTTGCGGGCCCGGGCCTCGGCCAGCAGGTCGGTGGCGAGCCGGGCCGAGTGCGCCGCGGCCTGCTCCAATGCATCGATGAGCTGGCTGGTGTGCATGCATGCGGCGGTCAACGCGGCCGCGGTCGCGATCTGCTCGTCGGTGACGCCGTCGAACGCGCTGCGCGGCAGGGCGTCGAAGGCGAGGACGCCGAGCAGCTCCCCGCCGACCAGCAGCGGCGCGCCCAGGCACGCGTGGACCTGGCGTAGGCCGTCTGGGTCGGCGATCAACAGGCCGTCGAACGGGTCGGGGAGCCGGCTGTCGTCGAACCTGACCGGGCCGGGTGACCGCAGGATCTGCGCGAGGCGGGGATGCTCGCTCACGGCGAAGCGTCGCCCCGTCGCCTCGGGCGCCAGGCCCCGGGTGGCCACCGGGACCAACACGTCGCCATCGCGGCGGAGCAACGCTACGGAATCGCAGGGCAAGAAGCGGTGCAGCGCCTCGACGAGGCGTTGGTACCGGTCCGCTGCCGTCAGGTTGGTCGCCAGGTCGATGGTGATCTGCGCAAGCAGCGAGAGGCCGCTGTGGTCGCGACGACGGGTTGTGGGAATGACCGGGGCCATGGTTGTCACGATGACCACGGGTGCATCACCCGGACCAGGTGAGCCTCGTCGGCCTCGGTGTGCGCGTGCCGCCGCTGGCGGCACCGTCGGATCCCGGCCGGCGCTTGCGCAGCGCGCAGTGGCGACTTACCTAAACGTGACCATTCCCGGCGTGCCGGGGGTGAGCGACGCCAGGCGCCCGACCGATGCGGGTCGACGCCACCGAGCGGCGCTGTAACCGCGCCGCCGCAGCCGCGTAGTACCGACGATACGGGACGGCGGCGGGACCTCGACGGCCTGGGCAGATGCCCGGGCCGTATTTCCTGTTGGAGCACCATGCGCAAGCAGTCAGACCGAAACCCGCGCCACGGGATCGTGGGTGAGCCCGCGCCCGAGCTCACCGTCCCCACGTGGTTCGACGCCGCCGGCCGGCCGCGCCCGCCGGTCAAGCTCGCCGATCGCCCCGGGCGGCCGGCGCTCCTGTTCTGTTTCCAGGCGTGGTGTCCGGGATGCCACATCCGCGGCTTCCCGGCCCTGGCGCAGCTCCAGCGAAAGCTGGGCGACCAGGCCGACTACTACGTGATCCAGACGGTGTTCGAGGGCCTGGCCGAAAACACCGTGGCGCGGCTCCTCGAGGAGCAGCGGCGCTACGCGCTCGGCATCCCGTTCGGGCACGATCCCGGCGACCGCGGCCGGCTGCCGACGACGATGCGCGATTACCGGACCGGCGGGACGCCGTGGTTCGTGGCCATCGACGCCCGCGGCGTGGTGGTGGCCGACGGCTTCCGCCTCACCATCCCCGACGTCGTGGCGCGCTTGGCGCCGGCCGGCCCGGCCGCGCCGCCCGACGTGTCTCCCACCATCGCACCCGGCCGCTAGGCCGCGCGGTTCGCTTCACCCACTCACGAGGACGACCATGCTCACCTGGACCACCATCAGCCAGCGCGTGCGTGACGGCAACCCGCCGCCGCCGCGCCGCGTCGAGAAGGACGCCGCCACGTGGCGCGCCGAGCTCGCGCCCGACGTCTTTCTGATCACTCGCACCGCTCGCACGGAGCGGCCCAACTCCAGCGCCATGTGCCACAGCGTCGAACCCGGGCGCTACCGGTGCGCGTGCTGCGCGACGCTGTTGTTCGACGCCACCGCGAAGTTCGACTCCGGCAGCGGGTGGCCCTCGTTCACCCAGCCGGCCAGCGACGAGGTGGTCGCGTACCACGGCGACGACAGCCACGGCATGCTGCGGGTCGAGACCACCTGCGCGGTGTGCGACGCTCACCTCGGGCACGTCTTCCCCGACGGCCCGGCCCCGGCCCGCCTGCGCTACTGCATCAACGGCCTGGCGCTGGTGAAGGAGCCCGCGTGACCGCACCGATCGACGCGCTGGCGGCGGCCCACGTCGACACCGTCGCGTTCGCCTTGGGTTGATTCTGGGGCCCGGACTCCCGGTTCGGGAGTCTCGACGGCGTCGTGCGCACCGCGGTCGGCTACGCCGGCGGCCGCTCCACCAACCCCACCTACCACGACCTCGACGGGCACGCCGAGGCGCTGGCCGTGACCTTCGACCCGACCATGATCTCACTCGACGACCTCCTCCACCGCTTCTGGGCTGCCCACGACCCGGCCGATCCTGGCTCGGCGCGGTCGCAGTACCGCGCGGCGTTGTTCCTGTCCGGCGCGCACCAGCGCGCCGCCGCGCAGGCCAGCGCCGACGCGGTGGCGGCGAGCCTGCGCCGACCGCTGGCGACGTCGATCGAGGTCGCGCCGTTCTACCCGGCCGAGGCGTACCACCAGAAGTGGTACCTGCGCCGAGAGCGGCCGGTGTTCGAGGAGCTGGTCGCGGGCTACACGGACGAGGCGGCCGCGCTGGCCTCCACCGCGGCCGCGCGCGCGAACGCCTTCGTCGCCGGCCATGGCACGGCGGCCCAGGTGGCGCGGGACCTGCCACGGCTGGGGCTGTCCGCGCGCGGCCAGGCCCGGGTGTCCGAGCTGCACCGTCAGCGGGGGCGGCGATGACCGCGCCGGTCGAGGTCGACCCGGTCGAGTTCGTCGGCGCCCAGGGCCAGCTCCTGGCCGGCGCGTTGGTGCGCCCGGCCGACGGCGCGATCCGGGCGACCGCGGTGTTCGCCCACTGCTTCACGTGCGGCCAGGACTCGCTGGCGGCGACCCGGATCAGCCGCGCGCTGGCCGGCGCCGGCATCGCGGTGTTGCGCTTCGACTTCACCGGGCTCGGCGGCAGCGACGGCGACTTCGCCAACACCGACTTCTCGTCGAACGTCGATGATCTGTGGGCCGCGGCGCGCTGGCTCGAGCAACACCACCAGGCGCCCGCGCTGCTGGTCGGGCACAGCCTGGGCGGTGCGGCGGTGGTGGCGGTCGCGCCGGACCTGCCGTCGGTGCGGGCGGTGGTCACCATCGGCGCGCCGGCGTCGGCCGGGCACCTGCGGCGGCTGCTGGCGCCGGTGGCGCCGGCCCTGGCGACGGCGACGTCGGCCACGCTGGTGCTGGGTGGGCGGCCGTTCCAGGTCGGGCGCGCGCTCCTCGACGATCTCGACCGGTGGGGCGACGCGCCGCCGACCGCCCGGCTGGCGGCGGCGCTGCTGGTGATGCACGCGCCGGCCGATCAGATCGTCGAGATCGGCGAGGCGCACCGGCTGTTCGCGGCGGCCCCGCACCCGCGGAGCTTCGTGAGCCTCGACGGCGCCGACCACTTGTTGCGCCGGCCGGCCGACGCGGCCTACGCCGCCGAGGTCATCGCCGCCTGGGCGTCCCGGTACCTGGGCCCGGCGCCGGCGACCGCGTCGCCTCGGCCGGCGCTCGCGCCCGGCGTGGTCGAGGTCGATGCGCTGCCCGGGGTGTACGCGTGCCAGCTGCGCGCCGGCCGCCACGTGCTCACCGCCGACGAGCCGGTGACGCTCGGCGGCGCCGACCGCGGCCCGGGTCCGTACGACCTGCTGTTGATGGCCCTCGGGGCGTGCACCTCGATCACGCTGCGCCTGTACGCCCAGCGCAAGGGGCTGCCGCTCACCGGCGTCACCGTCCGCCTGCGGCACGCCCGCGGTCATGGCGCCGACTGCGCGACCTGCGCCGACGGGCCAGGCGCGGCGCTCGAGCACATCGTCGTCGACCTGGTGCTGACCGGCGAGCTGACCGACGCCGACCGCGCGCGGCTGCGCGCCATCGCGACCCGCTGTCCGGTCCACCGGACCCTGTCGTTGCCCCTGACGATCGACGAGACGCTGGCGTCGGCGTGACCGACGTCGGCGGGCCTGCGTCCACGCGGCCCCGGCGATCCCGACCTTCCACCTTGGAGCTTGAGGTTCAGATGCTGAGCAAGATCAACAAGTCTGCTGTGCGCGCCGCGTTGCTGGCGCAAGAACACGCCGAGCACGCCGCCGCCGAGGCCGCGTTCCGTGCCTACTTCGACGAGGCGGTGCGGCCCGACGACACGGTGCTCGATCCCGAACACGCCGCGGCGACGGTCCGCGATCGTCCGGCGCAGGAGCTGGCCGAGGCCCGCGCCCACGCCCACGCCGGCCACCTGGCGGCGCTGGCTGGCATGGCGTTCACGGCCTCCACCGTGGTGGAGGTCGGCGCGGTAGTGCAGATCGGCGCGCGGGTCGTCGTGGTGGCGGTCCCAACCCAGCCGTTTGACGTCGACGGGATCCGCATGATCGGCATCGCGCCCGACGCGCCGCTGGCCGCGGCGATGATGGGCCTGGCTGCCGGCGACACCTTCGAGCTGGGCGAGCGTGAGCTGACGATCACGGCGGTCGCCTGAGCGCGCCGCCACCTATTCCATGCAGGAGCCCGTGATGACGACCGACCCGGCGCCGCTGCGCCTCACCAGCCCGACCCTCGACGACGGCGGCACCATCCCGGTGCTCCACACCTGTCAGGGCGTCAACACCTCACCGGCGTTCGCCTGGACCGGCGGACCGTCCGCGGCCAGCTACGCGCTGACCCTGGTCGACCTCACCCGCGGCTTGGTCCATGCGGTGCTGTGGGACATCCCGGGAAGCCGGCGCGACCTGCCCGCGGCCATCGCGGCCGCGGCCCAGCCCGACGACGTGCCGGGCGCCAAGCAGACGCGGGCCTACGACAACCGGACCTACGGCTACCTCGGGCCCTGTCCGCAGGCGAAGCACTCCTACCAGTGGACCCTCTACGCGCTGTCCGTCGACGCGCTGCCGGTACGCCTGACCGCCGGTCGGGCGGAGGTCGTCGCGGCGATCCACGCCCACACCCTGACCACCGCGACGCTGCAAGCGGACTTCGCGCCGTGACGGCGGCCGCGATGACGCCGACCCCACCGGAGCAACGACCATGACGACCCCACCCGCCAAAACCGTCGCCATCTGCGGCTACGCCCGGACCGGCATCGCCAAGGCCCGCCGCGGCGCGCTCAACGCCACCCACGGCATCCCCATGCTCGCCCACGCGGTCCGCCACGCGGTCGCGCGCGCCGGCGTCGCGCCGGACGAGATCGAGGACTGCGTGGTCGGCTGCGGCTTCCCCGAGGGCGCCACCGGGCACAACATCGCGCGCAACGCGGTGATCGCCGCGGGCCTGCCGCAGCACACGCCGGGCATGACGTTGACGCGCTACTGCGCGTCCGGGATCTCCGCGGTCGACGACGGCGTGCTGCAGATCGCCAGCGGCGCGGCGTCGATGGTGATCGCCGGTGGCGTCGAGTCGCTCAGCCTGGTCCAGCCCAAGCTCAACCTGAACGGGTTCGTCTACCCCCCGCTCCAGGCCACCGACCCCGGACTGTGGTGGCCCATGATCCAGACCGCCGACTACGTGGCGGCCCAGTACGGCGTGACCCGGGAGGAACAAGACCGCTACGTGGTCGAGTCGCAGCGCCGCGTCGCCGCGGCGATCGCCGGCGGCGTGTTCGCCGAGGAGATCGTGCCGTTCCGGACCGTCCAGCAGGTGGTCGATCCCGCCGGCGCCGCGAGCATGGTCGAGGTCGAGCTGCGGCACGACGAGGGACCCCGCCCCGACACCACGTACGAGCGGCTGGCCGCGCTGCAGCCGGTCGCCGGCGGGACGGTCACCGCCGGCAACGCGTCGCAGCTGAGCGACGGCGCGGCCGCGCTGGTGTTGGTCGACGCCGAGCTGGCGGCGCGGCGCGGCCTGCCGATCTTGGGGACGGTCCGGCCCGCCGCGGTCACGGCGGTCGACCCACGCGAGATGAGCATCGCGATCGCGCCGGCGGTGCAGCGGCTCATGCGCCGGGACGGGATCACCGCCGCCGCGGTCGACCTGTGGGAGCTGCACGAGGCGTTCGCGGTCACCACGGTCTACAACCAGCGCGTGCTCGAGACCCCGTGGGCGCAGACCAACGTCAACGGCGGGGCCATCGCGCTGGGCCACCCGTACGGCATGTCCGGCGTGCGCTACGTCGGGTCGCTGGCGCTCGAGCTCGGCCGACGCGGGGCTCGGCGCGGGATCGTCGGGGTGTGCTCGTCGGGCGGGATGGGCATCGCGCTGATGGTGGAGCGACCTTGATCGACCGCGTCGACGACCGGCCGAGCCGGGCCACGGCGGCGGCACCCGCTTGCGAGGGGCGCGCCGCACGCTAGGTTGCGACGAGCGCGCGGGGACGACCCGCGTCGGCGCGACGCTCCACGTGGCGGCGGGCTGGTCACGTCGACCGGCGAGCCCGGCGTGTCCACCGACGTTCACCATCCTTCATCGACGTTCACCATCCTTCACCAACGTTCACCATCCTTCACCAGCGCCGAGCGGCGCTGCGTCATCGAGGACCCACCATGCGAGCAATCTGGAACGGCGCCGTGATCGCGACCAGCGACGACACCGTCGTGGTCGAGGGCAACCACTACTTCCCCCTGGCGTCGGTCGACCGCGCGTACCTGACCGACAGCCCGACCCACACCGTGTGCCCGTGGAAGGGCACCGCCAGCTACTACTCGATCGTCGTCGATGGCAAGACCAACCGCGACGCGGCCTGGTACTACCCCACGCCGAAGGCCGCCGCCGCCGCCGTGGCGGGTCGGGTGGCGTTCTGGCGCGGCGTCGAGGTGGTGCCGTGACCGCCGCGGCCGACGACATGGACGACGTGATCGTCGGCTCGGGCCAGGCCGGGCCGTTCCTGGGGGTGGCGCTGGCCGGCGACGGCCGGCGGGTCGCGTTGGTCGAGGCCCGCCAGGTCGGGGGCACCTGCATCAACCGTGGCTGTACGCCGACCAAGACCCTGCGCAAGTCGGCCCGGGTCGCGTACATGGCGCGGCGCGCCGCCGAGTTCGGCGTGAACGTCGGCCCGGTCGAGGTCGACGTCAAGGTGGCCATGGCCCGCATGACCACCCGGGTCGAGCAGGCCCGGGCCGGGCTCGAGGGCTGGCTCGGTTCGACCGCTGGCCTCGAGGTGGTGCCCGGCCACGGCCGGCTGGCCGGCCGTGACGGCGAGCGGTTCGTGGTGACGGTCGGCGATCGCCGGCTGCGCGCGGCCCGGGTGTTCCTCAACACCGGCACCCGGCCGTTCGTGCCAGCCATCCCCGGCCTGGCCGCGGTGCGGCACCTGACCAGCGACGATGTGCTCGCGCTCGACGTCGCGCCGGCCCACCTGATCGTCGTCGGCGGCAGCTACATCGGCCTCGAGCTGGGCCAGATCTTCCGCCGCTTCGGCAGCGCGGTGACGGTGCTCGAGGCCGGGCCGCGGCTGGTGTCTCGCGAGGACCCCGACGTGGCGGCGGCGATCACCGGGCTGATGACCGGCGAGGGCGTCGAGGTCGTCGTCGGTGCGGCCATCACCGGGGTGGCCGCGGCGCCGGCCCACGGCCCGACCGGCGCGCAGGTGACGCTGGCCGACGGGCGGGTGATCACCGGCAGCCACCTGTTGATCGCCACCGGGCGCGTGCCCAACACCGACGATCTCGGCCTGGCCACCATCGGCCTCTCGCCCGACGCGCGCGGCTACCTGGCGACCAACGGCCGCCTCGAGACCGAGGTCGCCGGGGTGTGGGCGCTGGGCGACATCAACCGCCGGGGCGCGTTCACGCACACCAGCTACCACGACCACGAGGTGGTCCTGGCCAACCTGCGCGGCGGCGACCGCAGCGTCGACGATCGCATCCCGACCTACGCCATGTTCACCGACCCCCCGCTGGGCCACGTCGGCCTGTACGAGGCCGACGCCCGGCGCCTGGTGGCCGGTGGTCGGTCGGTGTCCCAGGCGGTGTTCTCGATGGCCAATGTCAGCCGCGCCAAGGAGGAGAGCGAGCCGATCGGCCTGATCAAGCTCCTGGTCGACGACGCCGACGGACGCTTCCTGGGCGCCACCATCCTGGGCATCAGCGCCGACGAGCTCATCCAGACCATCGGCCAGCTGATGGCGGCCGGCGCGACCTGGCGAACGGTGCGCGACGCGCTGCCGGTCCACCCGACGGTCACCGAGTTCCTGCCCACCATCCTCGACCGGCTGCGGCCGCTGGAGCCGGCGTGAGCGCCGACCTGGCCCGGCGCTACCGGGAGGTGCGGGCCCACACCGTGGCCCTGTGCGCGCCGTTGGCGGTCGAGGACCACGTGCCCCAGCCGGTCGCCGACGTCAGCCCGCCGAAGTGGCACCTGGGCCACACCACCTGGTTCTTCGAGACCATGATCCTCGGCGTCCACGCGTCCGACTTTCGGACGTTCGATCCGCGCTACGGGTTCGTGTTCAACAGCTACTACGAGTCCCAGGGGGCGCGCGTGGTGCGAGCCGAGCGCGGGGGGCTGAGCCGGCCCACCGTGGCCGAGGTCCACGCCTACCGGGCCCACGTCGACGCGGCGATGACCCAGCTCTTGGCGCAGCCGCTGGCGCCGGCGGTAGCCGCGCTGGTCGAGCTGGGCCTGCAGCACGAGCAGCAGCACCAGGAGCTGCTGCTGACCGACCTGAAGTACATCCTGGGCGTCAACCCGCTGGCGCCGGCGTACGCCACCGAGGCCACCGGGGCGGTCGACGTCACCGCCGAGCACGCGGCGGTCACCGCGCCCGCGGCGTGGGCCAGCTGGCCGGGCGGGATGTGCGACATCGGCCACGCCGGTGCCGGCTTCGCCTTCGACAACGAGGCGCCGCGCCACCCCGTGCTGGTGCCGGCGTGTGCGCTGCGCACGACCCTGGTGTCCAACCGCGAGTACCTGGCGTTCATCGCCGACGGCGGCTACCAGCGCCACGCGCTGTGGCATGCCGAGGGGCTCGACTGGGTGCGGGCCAACCAGATCGAGGCGCCGCTGTACTGGCGCCGCGACGACGGGGCGACCGCCGGGTGGCGCCACGTCACCCTGGCCGGCCTGGTCGAGCTTGTCCTCGACGCGCCGGTCACCCACCTGTCGTACTACGAGGCGTTCGCGTTCGCGCAGTGGGCCGAGGCCCGGCTGCCGACCGAGTTCGAGTGGGAGGCGGTGGCGCCGCAGCTGCCGTGGGGGGTGCGGTGGGAGTGGACCGAGAGCGCCTACAAGCCCTACCCGGGGTTCCGCGCTGCGCCGGGCGCCGTCGGTGAATACAACGGCAAGTTCATGGTCAACCAGCAGGTGCTGCGCGGCGCGTCGTTCGCGACGCCGCCGGGCCACGCCCGGCTCACCTACCGCAACTTCTTCCACCCGCCGTCGCGCTGGCAGTACACCGGCCTGCGCCTGGCGAAGTCGTGAGGCGAGCATGTCCACCACCACCCGCCAGGCCGATCTGGCCAGCCACGTCCGGGCCGGCCTGACCGCGCCCCACAAGTTCCTGTCGTCGCTGTGGTTCTACGACGACGAAGGGTCGCGCCTGTTCCAGGAGATCATGGCGCTGCCGGCGTACTATCTGACCCGGCTCGAGCACCAGCTCCTCGACGAGCGGGCCCCCGAGCTGGTCCGTCTGATCGCGCCCGATCCCCGGCCGGTCGATCTGATCGAGCTGGGCAGCGGCGACGGCGCCAAGACGGTGACGCTGCTCGCGGCCGTGCACGGCGCGCACCCCGACGTGGTGTTCCATCCGATGGACATCTCCCGCCACGCCCTCGACGAGCTGGTGGCGCGGGTCGGGGCCCGGGTGCCGGGGCTGCCCATCGCCCCGGTGTGCGGGGACTACTTCGAGGCCTGGCCGGCCACCACCGCGACCCACCGCCAGGTGGCGCTATTTTTGGGCAGCAACCTGGGCAACTTCGACGGCGCCGGCGCCGAGGCGCTGTTGCGGCGGATCCGCGCCCGCCTGCGCCCAGGTGACGGGCTCATGCTGGGCGTCGACCTCATCAAGGATCCGGCGGTCATCCTGGCGGCCTACAACGATCCCCAGGGCGTCACCGCGCGCTTCAACCTCAACGTGCTGCGGCGGCTCAACCGCGAGCTGGGCATGGACTTCGATCTGGCGCGGTTCCGCCACTACCCGACCTACTCACCGCTCGACGGCGCGGCCCGCAGCTTCCTGGTCAGCACCCGGGCCCAGGTGGTCACCAGCACCGTCCTCGAGCGCAGCTTCTCCTTCGCCGCCGGCGAGACCATCTACACCGAGCAGTCGCAGAAGTACTCGCGGCCGATGATCGAGGACCTGGCCGCCGCCACCGGGTTCGCCGTCGACGCCTTCGTGACCGACGCCAACGCCTGGTACGCGCTGATCATGTGCACCGCGGTGGCGCCGTGACCTTGTCCATCGCCGCGGCGCTGGTAAGCAGCCGTCGCGCCCTGCGCCGCCCGCCGGCGCGGTCCCCCTTGCCGAAAGCACCCCGATGACGACGACCTCTCCCGCCGCGCCGTTCGCTGGCCTGGCCTTCGATCACACCTACGCCCGCGACCTGGCGGGGGCCTCCGTGCCGGTCCGCGCCGCGGTCGCGCCGGCGCCGCGGTTGGTGCGGGTGAACCGCGCCCTGGCCGAGGAGCTGGGCCTCGACGCCGACGCGCTGGCGTCCGACGCCGGGGTCCGCGTGCTGGCCGGGACCGACGTGCCACCCGGCGCCCAGCCGGTGGCGTTGGCCTACGCCGGCCACCAGTTCGGCGGCTTCTCGCCGCAGCTCGGCGACGGGCGCGCGCTGCTCCTGGGCGAGCTGCTCGATCGGCGCGGCCGGCGGGTCGACCTCCACCTCAAGGGCTCGGGGCGAACGCCGTTCGCGCGTGGCGGCGACGGCAAGGCGACGCTGGGCCCGGTGCTGCGCGAGTACCTGATGGGCGAGGCGATGGCGGCGCTCGGCATCCCGACCACGCGGGCGCTGGCGGCGGTGACCACCGGCGAGCAGGTGTGGCGCGAGCGGCCGCTGCCCGGCGCGGTGCTGGCGCGGGTGGCGTCGAGCCACCTGCGGGTCGGCACCTTCGAGTTCTTCGCCGCCCGCGACGACCGCGCCGCGCTGGCGCGCCTGGTCGACTACGCCATCGCCCGCCACGATCCCGCCCTGCGCGACCACCCGCGCAAGGCGCTGGCCTTGCTGGCCGCGGTGGGCGAGCGCCAGGCCCGGCTGGTCGCGCGGTGGATGCTGGTCGGTTTCATCCACGGCGTGATGAACACCGACAACGTCACCATCTCCGGCGAGACCATCGACTACGGGCCGTGCGCGTTCATGGACGCCTACGACCCGGCGACGGTCTACAGCTCGATCGATCGCGACGGGCGCTATGCCTACGGCAACCAGCCACGCATCGCCCAGTGGAACCTGGCCCGGCTGGGCGAGGCGCTGCTCACGCTCATCCACGACGACCTCGAGACCGCCGCGGCCGACGCCACCGAGGTGGTGCGCGGGTTCGCGGCCACGTACCAGGCGCACTGGCTGGCCGGCCTGCGCGCCAAGCTGGGGCTGCCGGGGCCGCTGGCCGATGGCGACGCCGCGCTGGGTGACGACTTCTTGGCGTTGCTGGCCGCCGACGGGGTCGACTTCACGCTGGGGTTCCGGGCGCTCGGGCCGGCCGCGACCGGCGACGTGGCCGCGCTCGACGAGCTGTTCCCGACCGCCGCCGCCTACCAGCCGTGGCTCGAGCGGTGGCGCGCGCGCCTGGGCTCGGCGGCCACCGCCGCGACGGCCGCCGCCATGGCCCAGGTCAACCCGGCCTTCATCGCCCGCAACCACCGGGTCGAGGACGCCCTGGCCGCGGCGGTCGAGCGCAACGACTTCCGGCCGTTCGACACGCTGCTCGGGATCCTGGCGCGGCCCTTCGACGACCAGCCCGCGCACGCCGCGCAGATGGCGCCGCCGCCGCGGGCCCAGCAGCGGACCCACCGCACCTTCTGCGGCACGTGAGCGACCTGCGCGCGCTGACCGCGGTGGCGCCGCGCCCGGGGCGGATCGAGGCCATCTACCTGCGGCCCGGGCGCGACCAACCGGTGACGTCGGTGCCCGTCGCCGACGCGGTGGCCGGCCGTGGCCTGATCGGCGATCGCTACGCCGTGCGGGCCGCCTCGCCGTCGACGCCGCGCGCTCGCCAGCTGACGCTTTTCGCCGCCGAGCACCTGCCGGTGGTGGCCGGCTGGCTGGGGCAGGCGACGCTCGACCCCGCGCTCCTGCGGCGCAACCTGGTGGTGGCGGGAGTGAACCTGCTGGCGCTGCGCTCGCCGTTCCGCGATCAAGTGTGGACCTGGCGGCTGGGGGCCGAGGTGGTGATCGAGGTGACCGGGCCGTGCGACCCGTGCTCGAAGATGGAGGCGGCGCTGGGCCCGGGCGCGTACAACGCGCTGCGCGGCCACGGCGGCGTCACCGCGCGCGTCGTCGCCGGCGGCCGGCTGGCGGTCGGCGACGCCCTGGTGCGGGCCGGCTAGGGCGACGGCCATCGTGCACCGTGGTACGGTGCACCGGTACACGACTCGTACGCCGAGCGTCGTCACGACGATGCCTGGCTACCAGACCCGACGACAGCGCGTGGCGATCGTCGGGGTGGCCGACCTCGAGATCCAGTCGCTCGCCGACCTGCAGCAGTTCGCCGACGACGATGGCGTGGCGGCGGCCGCCGGCATCTCGTCGGCGATGTGGCCGCTGTTCGGCCAGGTGTGGCCGTCGGCACGGCACCTGGCGGCCCACGTGGCGCGGCGGGAGGTGCGGCCGGCCGAGACCATCCTCGAGCTGGGCTGTGGCCTGGCGCTGGCCAGCCTGGTGGCCCACCGGCGCGGCGCCGACGTCACCGCGAGCGATCACCACCCGGAGGTGGGCGGCTTCCTGGCCCGCAACTTGGTGCTCAACCACCTGCCGCCCATGAAGTACTGCGCCGGCGCGTGGGGGGAGCCGGCCGACGCGGCGCCGCGGTCGACCGCCCTGGGCCGCTTTCAGCTGGTGATGGCCAGCGACGTGCTCTACCAGCGCGCCGACAGCGATCCGCTGGCCGGGTTCATCGCCGCCCACGCCGCCGGCGCCGCCGAGGTGTGGATCGTCGATCCGGATCGCGGCAACCGGGTGGGGTTCCGTCGCGCCATGGCCGCGCGCGGCTTCGCCCAGATCGACGAGGCGCGCCTGGTGGTGGCGGCTCGGCCTGGCGTCGACGCCTACCGCGGCCGGCTGCTGACTTTCCGCGGCCCCGCCGAGGCGGCGCCTGGCGCTGGCGAGTAACCCAGGCGTAGCCGCGGCGCGGCGGGCGCCCGGTGTACACTGGCCACCGCGTGTCGCAGCTGGCCAAGCTCGTCGAGTTCCTCGGTCGTGACGACGTGACCGAGGTGGTGCTGGCGACCGGGCGCCCGGTGTCGGTGCGCGCCGACGGCGAGTATCGGCCGATCAGCCGCGCCGCGCTCACCCTGAGCCAGCTCCAGGCGCTGGTCGCCGGGTCACCGCTGGCGGCGCTGCTCGACGAGCGTGGCACGACCACGGTGACGCTCGAGGGGCGGGCGGTCACCGTCGACGTCCAGGCCCACGGCGACGAGCGGATCGTGCGGCTGGCGCGGGCCGCGCCCCGCCCCGCCCCGCGGCCGGCCCCGGCTGCCGAGCCGGCGGCGCCCGCGGTCGACGCACCGCCACGGCCAGCTCCGCTGGTCCCGGCGCCGGTGGCCGCGGCGGCGCCGGTGGCCGCGGCCGCGCATGCGGGTCAGCCAGGGCGATCCGGCGTTCGTCGCGCTGGTGCGCAGCGCGCGCGAGAGGCACGCCACCGACCTCCATGTCAGCGGCGACCGGCCGGCGATGGCCCGCATCCTCGGCACCATGGTGCCGCTGGGCGACACCCTGAGCGAGGCCATGGTCGAGCGCTTGTTGGCCCCGCTGCTCGACGCCGGCCAGCGAGCCCAGCTCGAGGCGCGCGGCTACGTCGACACCGCGCTCGAGGTGACCGGCGCCGGCCGGCTGCGCGCCAACATCTCGCGGGTGCGCGGCGGGTGGAAGGGCAGCTTCCGGTTGATCGCGCTGGCGCCGTCGACGTTCGAGCAACTGGGCCTGCCCAAGGAGCTGGCCCGCATCAGCACCTACCACCAGGGCCTGGTGGTCATCGCCGGCCCCAACGGCCACGGCAAGACCACCACCCTGGCCGCGCTGGTCGACTTCATCAACGCCAGCAAGGCCCACCACATCCTCACCATCGAGGACCCGGTCGAGATCCTGCACGCCCGCAAGAAGTCGGTGGTGTCGCAGCGCGAGGTGGGCAGCCACACCCAGAGCTTCGCGGCGGCGCTCAAGGCGTCGCTGCGCGAGGACCCCGACGTGATCGTCATCGGCGAGCTGCGCGACCGCGAGACCGTCGAGATCGCGCTCACCGCCGCCGAGACCGGCCACCTGGTGATGGCCACCATGTCGACCCCGTCGGCGGCCAAGACCCTCGACCGCCTGATCGACATGTTCCCGCCCGACGACCAACAGCAGGTGCGGTCGAGCCTGGCGGCGGCGCTCAAGTTCGTCCTGTCGCAGCGTCTGCTGCCGAGCGCCGACGGCGAGGGCGTGGTGGCCGCGGTCGAGCTCCTCACCGGCGTGCTGCCGCTGGCCGCGCTCATCCGCGACAACAAGCTGTTCCAGGTGGCCAGCTTGCAGCAGCGCGGCCGTGCCTTCGGCATGATCCGCATGGACGACTCGCTGGCCGAGCTGGTCCGCGCCGGCAAGATCTCCGAGGAGGTCGCCATGCGCGCCTCCGAGAACAAGAAGGAGCTGGCCAACATGCTGCACCCGGGCGCGGCGGCGGCGGCCCAGGCGGCGGCGGCGGCTCAGGCCAAGGCCGACAGCAAGGGCCTGGGCGGCGATCTCAAGAACCGGTTCGGCGGTTTGTTCAAGAAAGGCGACGGCTGATGGCGGCGATCGACCGGCTGTTCGACCTGCTCTTGGCCCGCGGCGGCTCCGACCTGCACCTGTCGGCCGGGTATCCGCCGATGCTGCGGGTGCGCGGCGAGCTGGTCGAGGGCGCCCCTGGTGCGCTGACCGCGGCCGAGATCGCCGGCCTCACCGACGAGATCCTCTCCCCGGCCCAGCGCGAGCAGTTCGCAGCCACCGGCGACCTCGACTTCGCCTACGCCTACGGCGACAAGGCCCGCTTCCGCGGCAACTACCTGCAGAAGACCACCGGCCGCGGCGCGGTGTTCCGCACGATCCCGTCGAAGATCCTCGGGCTCGACGACCTCGACGTGCCGGCCGGCGTGCGCAAGCTGGCCGACCTCACCGCCGGGCTGGTGCTGGTCACCGGCCCAACCGGCTCGGGCAAGTCGACCACGCTGGCGGCGATGATCGATCACATGAACCGGACCCGCCGCGGGCACATCCTCACCATCGAGGATCCGGTCGAGTTCGTTCACACCTCGCGCCAGTGCCTGGTCACGCACAAGGAGGTCGGGGTCCACGTGCCGTCGTTCCTCGAGGCCATCCGCTCGGCCGGGCGCGAGAACGCCGACGTCATCCTGGTGGGCGAGCTGCGTGGGGCCGAGACCATGAAGCTGGCGCTGCAGCTGGCGTCGTTCGGCATCCTCATCCTGGCCACGGTCCACACCAACTCGTCCGCGGCCACCATCGACCGCTTCGTCAACGCGTTCTCGGCCGACCAGCAGCCACAGATCCGCGGCCTGCTGGCGGAGTCGCTGGCCGGCATCGTGGCCCAGCAGCTGTTGCGCAAGGCCGACGGCAAGGGCCGGGTCGCCGCCCACGAGATCCTCGTCGGCAACCTGGCGCTGGCGTCGCTGGTGCGCGAGGGCAAGACCAACCAGATCGGCAGCTTCATCCAGGGCGGCCTGGCCGACGGCATGCAGGGCATGGACACGACGCTGGCCAAGCTGGTCCAGACCGGGCAGGTCACCGCCGCCGACGCGCTCGACAAGGCCCTCGACAAGGACGCCTTCGCCAAGCTGCCGTTCGTGGCCAGCGCGCTCGAGGGGGCCGAAGCCTGACGCTCGCTACCGCGCGGCGCGGCGCGACCTGGCGCCGTGGTCGATCAGCGGCGCCATGGCCATGCCAGGACGCCGAAGACCGCCATCACCAGGCCCAGGGTCACCTCGCCGCCGAACCGCTCGTGCAAGGCGATCGCCAGCGCGACCCGGGCCGCGCCCAGGCCGCCTACCAGCACCGCGATCACGCGATCTTCGCCGCGTGCCCCGGTGTCGAGCGTCGGCGCGGAGGGTGGAGAGACGATCGCCATGGCCTCCTTGTAACGCCGCCCGCGTCAAGAACCCGTCAAGACCTGGGGCGCCGGCGTCAAGAGCGCGCAAAGGCGGCGTATGGTCGGCGGGTCGTGCCCGTGTTGCCACCGAGATCGGCCTGGACCTACGGCTCGTCGGTCGTCGTGGTCGCTGCGACCACCGGGGTCGGCCTGGTCGCGTTCCCCTACGTCGAGCTGGCCGATCTGGCGATGCTGTACCTGCCGGCGGTGATGGTGGCGGCCCTGGCCGGTCGCGGCCCGGCGCTGGTGGCCTCGACCCTGGCGGTGCTGGCCTTCGACGTGTGCTTCGTCCCGCCGCGCTTCACGCTGGTGGTCGACAACCCGCGCCACGTCGTCACCTTCGCGGTGATGTTCGGCACCGCGCTGGCCATCGCGACCTTGGCCGAGCGCGGCCGGCGTCAGGCCGCCCTGACCCAACAGGCCGACGTGCGGGCCCGCACCGAGGAGCTGCGCGCCACCCTGTTGTCGAGCGTGTCCCACGACCTGCGCACGCCGCTGGCGGTGATCACCGCGGCGGCGTCGTCGGCGGCCGATCCCGCGGTGCCGGCCACGGCGCGCGCCGAGCTGCTGGCGTCGGTGGTGGCCGAGGCCCGGCGCCTCGAGCGCATGCTGTCGAACCTGCTCCAGCTGACCCGGGTCGAGACCGGCATCGTGCCGGTGCGCGAGTGGGTGCCGCTCGACGAGCTGTGTGGCGCGGCCCTGGCGCGGGTCGAGGCGGCCACCGGCGACATCGCGGCCACCGTCGCGGTGGGCGACGTCGCGGTGCCGGTCGATCCGGTGTTGTTCGAGCTGGTGCTGGTGAACCTCATCGAGAACGCGGTCAAGCACGGCGCGCCGCCGCTCGAGCTGGTGGCCCACGCCGACGGCGCCCGGGTGCGCCTCGAGGTGGGCGATCGCGGTGCCGGCCTGGCCGCCGCGGATCACGAGCGGGTGTTCGAGAAGTTCTACCGAGCCTCGGCGGCGCCGGGCGCCGGCCTGGGGCTGGCGGTGGTGCGGGCCATCGTCACCGCGCACGGTGGCACTACCTGGGCCCGGCCGCGCGCCGACGGTGGCACCTGGTTCGTGGTCGACCTGCCGGCGGTCCCGCAGCCGGCCGCGCTCGGCCCCGCGCCGGTCGAGGTGGCGCGGTGATGACCGGCGGCCTGGTGCTGATCGTCGACGACGAGCCGGCGATGCGCCGCTTGCTGAGCGCGACCCTCACCGCCCACGGCTTCGCGGTGGTCGAGGCCGGCGATCTGGCGGAGGCGCGGCGCGCCCTGGCCGAGCTGCCGCGCCTGGTCATCCTCGACCTGGGCCTGCCCGACGGCGACGGGCTCGAGCTGGTGCGCACCATCCGGGCCGGGTCCGCGCTGCCGGTGATCGTCATCTCGGCGCGCGATCGCGAGGCCGACAAGATCGACGCGCTCGACGCGGGCGCCGACGACTACCTGACCAAGCCGTTCGGGACCGGCGAACTCTTGGCGCGCATGCGGGTGGCGCTGCGCCACGCGGCCTCGGCCGCCGGCGAGCCGGCCCCCGACGCGGTGTTCACGGTCGGCCCGTACCGGCTCGATCACGCTCGCCACGTGGTCACCGTCGATGGCGCCGAGGTCCACCTGACGCCGATCGAGTTCCGGTTGCTGGCGCTCCTGATGCAGCACCCCGGCAAGGTCCTGACCCACCGCCACCTGCTGCGGGTGGTGTGGGGCCCGGCCGCGGTCGAGCAGACCCACTACCTGCGCGTCCACATGGCGGCCCTGCGTCGCAAGATCGAGGCAGATCCCGGGCGGGCCAAGTGGCTCCTGACCGAGCCGGGGGTGGGCTACCGCATGCGCGAGGAGCCCGACTCTGGGACGCCTTGATGGATTCTTTATCTCCCGGGTGGTAGGTCCCGTCCGGCACCGCGGGTGCCCCCATGGCCAAACCGAAACCTAGCCGCGCGACCACGACCCATCAGGTCCCCACCACTCCGGCGGCGCTCGCGGCCACCTCGCTCGGCGCGCTCGGCGTCGTCTACGGCGACATCGGCACGTCGCCGCTGTACGCCGTCAAGGAATGCCTGGCGTGGCCGCACTCGCCCCACGCGCTGCAGCCGACCCCGGGGGTGGTGCTGGGCGTGCTGTCGCTGGTGTTCTGGGCGCTGATGCTGGTGGTGGTGCTCAAGTACCTGGTGTTCGTCCTGCGGGCCGACAACAAGGGCGAGGGCGGCATCCTGGCGCTGGCGGCGTTGCTCGAGAAAGACAGCGGGCACCGCGCCAAGCTGGGCTTGGGCCTGGTGGCGGCGCTGTTCGGCGCCGGGCTGTTGTTCGGCGACGGCGTGATCACCCCGGCCATCTCGGTCCTGGGCGCGATGGAGGGCCTGTCGGAGCAGAACGAGAACCTGGCACACCTGGTGGTGCCCATCACCATCGCCATCCTGATCGGGTTGTTCGTGGTCCAACGGTTCGGCACCGGGCGCATCGGCAAGGTGTTCGGGTGGGTCATGCTGGTGTGGTTCGTGGCGATCGGCGTGGCCGGCGCCCGCGAGATCGCCGTCGAGCCCAGCGTGCTGCGCGCGATCGATCCCCGCCACGGCCTCGACCTGCTGAGCCACCATGGGTGGCACGGGTTCTTGCTCCTCGGCTCGGTGTTCCTGGTGGTCACCGGCGGCGAGGCGCTGTACGCCGACATGGGGCACTTCGGCCGCGGGCCGATCCGGATCGCCTGGTACAGCGTCGTGCTGCCAGGGTTGCTGCTCAACTATTTCGGTCAGGGTGCGCTGTTCCTGTCGCACCCGGTCGGCTCGATCACCAACCCGTTCTACGAGCTGGTCGATGGCCCGATGCTGGTGCCGATGCTGGTGCTGGCGACGATGGCCGCGGTGATCGCGTCGCAGGCGCTCATCTCCGGCGTGTTCTCGCTGACCCGGCAGGCCATGCAGCTGGGGTTCTGGCCGCGGGTGTCGGTGGTCCACACCTCGGCCGAGGCCGAGGGCCAGATCTACATCCCGGAGATGAACTACCTGCTGATGTTCGGCTGCCTGCTGCTGGTGTTGCAGTTCCGGTCGAGCTCGGCGCTGGCGGCGGCCTACGGCATCGCGGTCACCGGCACCATGGCGATCACGTCGGTGCTGTTCTACCGGGTAGCGGTCCACCGCTGGGGCTGGGCGGTCGGCAAGGCCGCGGCCTTGCTGGTGCTGTTCCTGGCGTTCGACCTGGCGTTCTTGGTGGCGTGCGCCAGCAAGATCCTCGACGGCGGCTGGTTCCCGCTGTCGGTGGGCGTCGCGGTGTTCGCGGTCATGACCACGTGGTGGCGCGGCCGGGTCGAGCTGGCCAAGGTGATGGACGCCGGCGCGGTGCCGACCGACCTGTTCTTGGCCGACCTCGAGATGAACCCGCTGCCCCGGGTCGACGGCACCGCGGTGTTCATGACCTCGGGCACCGACGCAGTCCCCAACGTCGTGCTCCACCACGTCAAGCACAACCGGGTGCTACACGCCGAGGTGGTGTTGTTCTCGGTGGTGACCGAGCCGGTGCCGTGGGTGTCGAGTTCGCGCAACCTCGAGGCCAAGGCGCTGGGGCAGGGACTGTTCCGCGTGGTCGCGCGGGTCGGCTTCATGCAGTCGCCCGACGTGCCGGAGCTGATCGCCCGGTGCGCCGCCGACGGCACGTTCGCGGCGGCGCCGATGTCGACCACGTACTTCCTGGGCCGGCAGACCCTGCTGGTCACCGGGCGGGCGCCGATGGCGCGCTGGCGCAAGCTGTTGTTCTCGTTCCTGGCGCGCAACTCGCGATCGCCGACCGCGTACTTCAGCCTGCCGCCCAACCGCGTCGTCGAGCTGGGCCTGCAGATCGAGCTGTAGCCGCGGCGGCGCTCACCCGGGCGGCGCCGGCAGCGCCAGCGGGCGGCGCAGCAGCAAGCCGCGCTCGTGGCCGGCCATGGTGCGGACCATCAGCCGCCGGGTCGGGCCGAGCCGGTTGCCCAGCGGCATGACCAGGTCGCGCACCGCGCCCAACAGCCGCGAGTTCGACTGGAACAACGGCGTCAACAGGCGCGACATGCGCTGGTAGTGGCCCAGGTGGTGGCGCCGCGCGCGGCTGTACCCGGCCAGGGCCTCGGCCAGCGTGGCGGCGTCGGTCAGCTGCGCTGCCAGCGTCCACGCGTCGACCAGCGCCAGGTTGGCGCCGTTGCCCAGCTGCGGGCTGGTGGCGTGGGCGGCGTCGCCGATGAACACCACGCGGTCGCCGTGCCAGCGGCGCATGCGCACGTCGTGGTAGCGGGCGACGGTGACCTGGGCGAGCGCGGTGATCTGGTCGAGCACGGGGGCGGCGTCGGCGGTCAGCGCGCGCACCTCGCGCTTCCAGGCGTCGAGCCCGCGGGTCTGCCACCCGGTCAGGTCCGCGAGGTCGAGGCTCCAATACAGGCTCACCACCTGCGCGTCGTCGGTCGGCCCCCGCCCGGTCGGCAACAGCCCCACCATCTGCCGGGCGCCGCGGACCACCTGGCGCAGCTCGCGCGGCGGCGGTCCGGCGGCGGCGCCGACGAACCACAGCGCGCCGAACCGACAGGTCGACGAGCGCACGGCGACGCCGCTCGAGGCGTGGAGCTCGGACACCGCGCCGTCGGCCACCACCACCAGGTCGTGGGCGCCGACCGGGCCGGCCGGTCCGTGCAGCGCGACCGCGGCGTCGGTGTGGCGCGCGCCGGTGATCTCGACCCCCAGCCGGACGGTCACCCCGGCGGCGCGGGTGACCGCCTGGTACAAGGTCGTGAACAGCGTGCCCCGGTGGAGGCCGAGGCCCAGCCACCGCGGGTCGACGTCGGCGTAGCGCAGATCGACCAGGGTGCGGCCGCCGTGACGGACCACGTGGAGGCGATCGATGGGCGCGGCCCGCTCGAGGATGGGGGCCAACAGCCCGAGCTGCGCGAGCACCGCCTGGCCGGTCGGCTGCAAGCTGATGCCGGCGCCGACCGCGGCCGGCGCGGCCACCCGCTCGTAGACCGTGACGCGGTGGCCGGCCCGCGCCAACAGCAGCGCGGCGGCGGCCCCGGCGGTGCCGACCCCGACCACGGCGACGTCGAGTGGCGCGACCATCGTCGGTGATGATCGCACGACGCGCCCCGCGGCCCTACACTGGCCGGCATGAAGCGCCTCGACCCGACCGACCTGGACTACTTCACCACCGCGCCGATCCGGATCGTCGCGTCGGGGACGGTGCCGGCGCCGCCGGCCGCGGTGTTCGCCGCGCTGGCCGACGCCGCCAGCTGGCCGCGCTGGTTTCCTCTCATGCATCGCGCGGCGTGGACCGAGGGGGCCGCGGCGGTCGGCGCCGAGCGCGAGGTGGCGCTGCGCCTCTTGGGACGCTTCCGCGAGCGGATGATCGCGTGGGAGCCCGGGGCCCGCTTCGCGTTCACCATGGTCGGCTCGACCTCGCCGCTGGCTCGGCAGATGGCGGAGGACTACCGGCTCACCGCGGTGGCCGACGGAACCCAGCTCGACTGGCTGATGGCCGCGACGCCGACCACCCTGGGCCGGGTGGCGCGGCCGGCGCTCATGGCCATCGGCCGCAAGCTGTTCCGGGACATGCGGCGCGGCCTGGCGGCGCACCTGGCCGCCAACCCGGGCCGCTGACGCCCGGCCGCGGGAGGTACCATCCGGGCCATGGCGAGCTGCTACGCACACGCGATGGTCGCGGCGACGGGGACGTGTGACGCGTGCGGCAAGCCGCTGTGCATGCGCTGCACCAAGGGCACCCTCGACGGCTTCATGTGCCCGCCGTGCGCGCACAAGCGCTACGGGCGAGCCAAGCTGATGACCGGGCTCAAGGTCGGCGGGATCGCGGCGCTGATGGTGGCGCTGGCGGTGGGCGGCCTGATGATCGTCGGCAAGGGCAGCACCCGGGCCGCGCCCAAGGCGCCGGTCGCGCGCGATCCAGATCCGCTGGTGGCGGCGCTCCTCGAGTCGCGCGATCAGGCGCCGTGCGACCGGGCCCTGATCCGGAAGCTGGTCGACGCGCTGGCCCGCGGCGACCGCTACGCCGAGGTGGTCGACCACGCCAGCGGCTTCTTCGCCAAGTGCGGCCCGTTCCCGCGGCTGGAGTGGTCGGTGGTCTACGCGCTGCAGCAGCTGGGGCGCTACGCCGAGGCGGTCAAGCACGAGACGGTGATCATCGAAGACAACCCGTTCGACAGCGACTTCTGGTGGTGGCGCGGGGAGGATCGCGGCCGCTCGGGCCAGCCGGCCGAGGCGGTGGCCGACTACCGGCAGTCGTTCGCGGCGGCGCGCCGGGGCCGCGCCGGTCGGTTCGCCGCGGCCCGCATCCTCGACGTGGTCGAGCCGGCCGGCCGCCCGTGCGAGGGCGTGTGGGCGATGCGCTTCTTCGAGGGCACGCTGCGCGGCACCCTGTCCGACGCCCTGGCCAGCCGGCGCGACGGCCTGGCCCACGCCGCCCAGTGTGACGCGCTGGCCGGGCGGGGCCGGGCGGTGCTGCTGCCGTCGACGGCCGACGCCACCGTCCGCGCCGAGGTCACGGTGGGGTCGGCGCGCGGCACGTTCATCGTCGACCCCGGGGCCGGCACCACCGTCCTGGCCCGGGCGTTCGCCGAGCGCGCGGGCGTGGTGGCGGGCGGGCCCGCGGTGCAGGGCCTGGCCAACAACGTCGTCCGCACCGGCCCGCTGGCCACGGCGGCGCTGGCGGTGGGCGAGGCCCAGGCTCCGGCGGTCGAGGTGATGGTGGTCGACGGGTTGCCCGACGGGGTCGACGGCTACCTGGGCCTGTCGTTTTTGTGGGCGTTCGCGCCGCTGGAGCTTGGCGACGGCATCGCGCTGGGCGCGCCGTGAGCACGCGGCGGAAATCGAATCCCGCGGTGGTGCGTTCAAGCCGGCATGACCGTGGTGGCGTATTCGATCTGTCGCCGGTGTGCGGCGGTGTTCCCCGACGGCCGCGCCTGCCCCGCGTGTGACGGCGACGCGGTGGCCGCCAGCGCGGTCGCGCAGGCCACCGCCCACGCCGCCGAACCGGCGCGGCGGCCGCGTCCGCGCGCGCACGGCGTCCGGTGGGCCGGCGCCGCGGTGGCGGCCACGGCCGTCGCGCTGGTGCTGGGCGTCGGGCTCGGCTGGTGGTTCGCGGCGCGCCAGCCGGCCCCTACGCCGACAGACTCCGTCGCAGCTGATCGATGAGCTTGGCCATCACGCCCCGCACGGCGTTCTCGACGGCGTCCTTCCGCATCTGGCCCAGGTAGCGCGCGTCGTAGCCCTTGCGCGGGACCTGGACCTTGGCGCCGCCGGACACGAACGACAGCATCTTGCCGCTCTTGGTCGAGATCGCCAGCCGGATCTGGCAGTCGACCTCGACGTAGCCGCCGGCCTGGCGCAGGTCGAGGCGGACGATGCTCAGGTCGAGCTGGCGCGGGTCGAGGCCGTACCGCCGGGCGTCGCTGGCCGCCAGCGTCACCAGGCTCGCGGTGGTCAACTCGGACGCCATCACCGCGCGCATGGCGTCGGCGTGGACCTTGCGCGCGGACTTGTCGTGGCTGCCCGGCGAGTCGTCGGTGGACGACTTGATCACGACGAACAGATCGGGCCGCGGCGCCACCGCGCGCGGCTTGTTGCCGAACCCGGCCGTCGCGCCGGCCGCGCTGGCCGCGCCGGGCGCCGTCGGCAGCGGCAGGTTGTTGGCGACACAGATCTGCGCCACCGCCTCGGCCGCGCGCTTCTGCACCAGCGCGTCGCCGTCGGCCTGGGCCGCGCGCAACGCCGGCAGGGCCGCGCGGTGGCCGAGCTTGCCCAGCCCCACCGCGGCGATGCCACGCACGGTGGCGCTGCCGTCGTGCAGCGCCGCCACCAGCGGCCGCAGCGCGGTCTTGCTGTTGAGCCGGGCCAGCGCGGTGATCGCGGCGATCCGCTCGCGCTCGCTGTGGCCGTCGCCGAGGGTCGCCGACAGCTCGGCGATGCGGGCGTTCTCGTCGGCCCGCGCCGTCGGCGTGGCCAGCGGCGTCGCCACGGTCAGCAGCAGCACACCGAGCGCGGCGCACAGCCGCGTCGGGGCCCATCGTCGAGGAGGTGTGACGGCACCCATCGGGATGGTTCGATTAGGCCCGCGCGCGATCGGCGCGTCAATTTGTTTTGCCCCACTCCCGTCCTGACCGTCGCTAACGAGTTTCGCGACGTGGCGTCGACGGTGTAGTTTCAAAGCTGTGAGGCCCAACCTGACCGATGTGTGCGTGAGCGTACATGGCCCCGGGAGGATCTCGTGGCCCTGAGCGCGCCGGTCCGGATCGGCGTGGTCGCGGGTGCCGTCGGGCTGGCGCTGGCGGCGTCCATGGTGCGCTTCTGCGGTGCGATCGAGCTGCCGCCCAAGCCGCCGCCACCGTCGGAGTCGATCGCCACGTCGCGCGCCGCGTTGCGCAACGCCAACAACACCGAGAGCTCGTGGGCCGGGTTCCTCGACAAGGACGCGCTGGTCGCCGGCGTGGCGGCGATGACGCCGACGCAGATGTCGAAGAAGCTGCTGGCCCGCGTCGACGAGGCGCGGCGGTCGCTGGCGCCGGGCGAGCCCGCGGTGATCGCCGCCGGGCTCCAGCTCACCGCGGAGGTTCGCCGCGGCGTCCTCCGGCTGGTCATCGAGAACCAGACGCCGTCGGCGGTGGCCTACCAGGTGCTGACGGCGCCGCGGCCCGCGGCCAGCTGCAACCTGCGCGAGGTCGAGCCCTACGACGCCCAGGTGATCCCTGCCGGCGGCCGGGTCGTGCGCGACGAGTGCGGCTTCCGCAGCGGCATGGCGCTCGACATCACGCGGGTCGAGACCATCGAGCTGGCGCCGCTGCAGGCCTACTACCTGTCGAAGGTGCCGCCCCGGGCGCTCGGCGCCGAGCCGCGACTCGCGCTCGGTCACACCCCCGACCTGCCGCCGGGGCAGACGGTGTGCAGCATCACGGTCTCGCAGTCGCTGCGGGGTGGCCTCGACGCGGGTACCATCACGTGGCGAGATCTCGTCGACTTCTACGCGCGCCATCGCTGCGAAACCTATCGGTTTCCCATGGAATACAAGGCGTTTACGCGGGACGGCGAGCGCGCGCTGCCCGCCGCGGAATGACGCCGCGGCGACGTGACCCATACGTTCCGGCACGTTAGGCTTGCGCATGGGAAATGACTCGGTTAGCCTCGAATCAGGATTTCGCGGAGTTACGGCCGTCGTGACCAAGTCCGAGCTCATCGAGAAGATCTCTGAAGGACTCAAGCTGCCGGCTGGCAAGGCCGAGGCGATCGTCAATTGCGTCTTCGACTCCATGGTGAAAGCCCTGGAGCGTGGAGAAGGCATTGAGATCCGAGGCTTTGGAAGTTTTACCGTCCGGGAGTACAAGGCCTACGAAGGTCGCAACCCGCGGACGGGCGAGACCGTCCACGTCGCGCCCAAGCGGCTACCGTTCTTCAAGGTAGGCAAGGACCTCCGCGAGAAGGTCAACGCGGGCACCGGGACGCCGTTGCCGGTGGACGACTCGCCCGACGACGATCTGGCCGACGATCCCGAGCTCGACCAGGACGACGACGGCGACGACGTCTAGGGGGAGGGTGGCTGCCCTGGCCCCAGCCCCGCGGGGTTCACGCCGGTGCGCGGCTCAGGGCGGTGAGCCGGCGGGGACGACGGTGCCGGCGTCACCAGCGACGGTGAGCCACTGGCCGTCGACGACCGCGTCGTAGATCCCGGCGCACCCGACCACGCACGGGATGCCCAGCTCCCGGGCCATCGCCGCGCCGTGGTCGAGCGGAGTCCCGTGCTCGCTGACGATGGCGGCGGCGCCGTCGAGGAGCAGCGCCAGGGCCGGGGTCACGGCGCGGGCGACCACCACCGCGCCCGGCGGCACGGCGGAGGTGCCGTCGGTGTGGTGGACCGGGCCGGTCGCGACGCCGCCCACGCCGGCGCCGACGAACTGCGGGTCGGTCGCCGGCGCGTCGTCGAGGGTGACCGGCCAGGCCCAGGCCCCGGCGCGGATCGCTGCGGCGCGCGCCGCCCCGGCGTGGCCGTGGGCGGTCGCCGGCGACAGCGGGGTGTCGTCGAGGAGCCGCTCGAGCGGCAGCCAGAACTCGTCGTCGGGCGCGAGGCCGCGGGCCCGGCCCAGCGCCTGCAGCGCACGCCGCACCACCGCCTGCGCCTGCCAGTACAGCAGATCATCGCGCTCGCTGGCGTCGACGGCGATCCGGGCGATCGCGGCGGGTTCGGCGAGGTCGGCCGGGACCGGCGGCGGCGGCGGCGGACGCGCGCTGGCGCGCAGCACCGCCAGGTCGATCACCGCCGGGGTCTCGGCGAAGGTCGGCAGCGCCACGTCCCACCCGGGCGCGGCGTCGCCGATGCGCGCCACCAGCGCGGCGCGGGTCAGCTCGCCGCGCGCGCACGCCGCCACCAGCGCGGCGATCGACGACGGCCGCGCCGGCGCCAGGGCGGCGGCCTCGGCGCGGACCTGCCGCGCGCGGCCAGGGCGTCGGGCAACACCGCGCGGGCGGCGGCGATCAACGGGCCCAGCTCGCTGGCCAGGACCTGGTACGCGGCCAGGTAGATCGCCAGCGCGTCGGCGAGATCGCGCGGCGGCCGCGCCAGGATGGCCGCGGCGGCGCGCTCGCGCTCGGCCAGCCGGGCGGCGAGGGTCGAGGACGGCGGCACCTCCGGCACCGGCGCACCCGGGCGCGGCGCCCAGTACAGGTGGTGCCCGACCACCGCCAGCGCGAACGGCGCGACGGCGGCGCCGTCGACCCGCGCGCACAGCCCGGCCTGGGCCACCGACAGCGGTGTCGGGTTGTGGGTCACGTCGCGGCGCCACGGCTGGCCGCTGGCGCGCAGGGCCGCCAGCATCACCGGCGGCGGCGCCGGCCGGCGCGTCGTCGGCGGCGGGTGGATCAGCGGACGGGCCTGCACCACCTGCCACGTCCGCGACGCGAAGCTCCACACCAGCTCGACGTCGACGCCGGTCGCGCGCGCCAGCGCGCCTTCCGCCGCGAGCGCCAAGGCGACGGCGTCGCGCCACCCGGGCCCGGTGCGGGCCACCTGGGCCGGCGCGCCCGGCCCGCACGCGATCCAGCAGGTGTCATCGGCGGGCTGGCCCGGCGGGCGGGTGTACACCGTGGCGCGGTAGCCGGGGACGAAGGCCTGGACGATGACCGCGGGCGCGGCCACCGGCAGGTCGCGGGCGCGCGCGTAGACGGCGACCAGCGGGGTCAGGGCCGCCGCCCACACCTCGCGGATCGCGTCCCACACCGCGGCCGCCGGGACCACGCGGCTGACGCCGACGCCTGGGCCGGCGCCGGCGGCGGCGTCTTCGAGCGACATCGACGAGCGGACGATCACCCGCGGCCCCAGCGCCGCGGCGCGGGCGCACACCTCGTCGGCCAGCGCCGGCGGCGGGCGGACGGCGCGGGCGTGCGCGGCCAGCGCGGCCAGCGCGGCGCCGAGGTCGGCCAGCGCCACGCCGGTCGGCGCCGGGCCGACCACGTCGACGAACGTCGCCGGCGGGAGCACGAAGCCCGGCGGCACCGGCAGCCCGGCCGCCACCAGCCGGGCCAGCCCGTCGGCCTTGCCGCCGCAGGCGGTGGCCAGCGCCAGGTCGACTGCGCGGTGCACGCCGGCACGCTACCACGCGCTACACTGGCGCCGTGCTCCGTCCCGCGCTCGTGCTCGCGCTGGTGGTCGCGGTGACGCCGCGCGCCGCGGCGCGCGCCGACGACTCGAAGCTGGCGCTCGAGGGCATCGCCGTGGCGCCGCGGGCCGCGTCGGCCGGCAAGCAGAAGCTGTGCTGCGGCTACCCGCTCGTGCCCGAGCTGCAGTGGGCGCTGCGGTTCTACTGGCTGGCCCGCGAGGACGACTTCGACGAGCCCGACGAGATCGACTACGCCGACGTCGACGCGGTCGACGTCTACGACCGCCGCGGCTTCTACGTCGGCACGTTCTCGGAGAAGTTCATCTGGCACCTGCGGATGGAGGGCTCGGGCCTGCTGGCCGACGGCCGCGTCATCAACTACGCCGGTGCCTGCAAGTACGGCACCGGGACCTGCTTCCAACTCCTCGACGCCCAGCAGTTCCCCTTCGGCAAGGGCGCCCGCCGGCGCACGCTGGTGCCGTTCAAGTCGGTCGCGGTCGATCCGCGCATCGTGCCGCTGGGCGAGCCGCTCTACGTGCCCGAGTTCGACGGCCTGCCGTTGCCCGACGGCACCGTCCACGACGGCTGCGTCCGCGCCGACGACACCGGCGGCGGCATCAAGGTCCACAAGCTCGACTTCTTCGTGGTGAGCTACGGCAACTTCCGCACGCTGCTGCAGGAGATCTGGGGCGTCAACTGGGTGACGCCCTACCTGGAGGCGCCCCGCTGTCAGTACCTGCGCAACGGTTGATCCCTGGCCCCGGCCGGGGGTAGCGTGCCGCGGTGCTCGACGGCTTGTGGATCGCGTCGGCCGCCCCCGCGGTCGAGGCCGCGTTGGCCTCGATGGCCGCGACCGGCCCGGTCGCGGTGTTGCACAGCGTGCGGCTGGCCCGGGCCCTGGCCGCGCGCGGCCGGGCGGTGGTGCTGGTGGCGCCGGCCGGGCGCTATGACGGCGCCACCGCCGCTGCGGTGCCGACGACGCCGACCTACGCCGCGCTGATCGGCCAGCACAGCGCCGCCGACGGGCCGGCCACGCTGGCGGCGTGGATGGCCGCGGTCTGTGCCGGCGGCGGCGTGGTCATGGTCGATCGTGCGGCCGCGACCGAGCTGTCGCGGCGCGCGCTGTGCGCCGGGCTGACCGCGCTCGAGCAGCGGGTGGCGGGCCGGTGGACGGTGACCAGCGGCGTGGTCACCCGGTTGTAATCACCGGCGCGTCGCGCCGGCGGTCGTCACCGGTCGTCGCGGCGGTCGGCGTCACCGGCCGTAGCGCAGCTGGAGCCCGACGATGATCGGGATGACGGCGCCGCTGTGGTCGGGCGCCACGATGGCCCCGTAGCCGCTCTCGATCGACAGCTCGGGCTGGGCCACGCCGTGCCGGGCCAGGGGCACGGCGAGGCCGGCGCCGAGGTAGCCGCCCGAGAGCGATCCGTACGTCACGGCGGCCACGGCGTAGGGGCGGATCGGTCCGGTCAGCAGGTAGCCGCGCAGCCGCAGGGTCCACGCGACCGCCGCGGCGCCGTAGTCGATCCCGATCGTCGCGTCGTAGCGTCCCGACTGCCCGCGCGTGCCCGCCGAGAACCCGCCCAGCACCGCGGTGCCCAGGTAGATGCCACCGGAGATCCCGGCGAGCTTGCCGCCCAGCGTCGCCGCCTCGGGCTCGGGCGCTTCGAGGGGCCGCCCCATCGCGCCGCGGATCTGGGCGCTGCCGTCGGCCGGCACCTCGACCTGCCGCTCGACGGTGGTGAAGCCCTTGGCGGCCAGGACCACGGTGTGCGGGCCGGCCGCGACCGGACCGGTCCACGGCGCGGTGCCGACGTACGTGCCGTCGATGGTGACCGAGGCGCCGGGCGCGTTGGCGGTGACCGCTAGCGTGCCGGTGCCGGCCACCACCGCCAGCTCGATGGCCTGGGCCTCGCCGTACTCGACGATGACCACCCGCGACGCGCGGGCACCGTCGACCTCGGCCACCACCTGGTGGGTGCCGCCCGGCACGATGACCGCGCGCGGCGCGCGCCCGCGCGGCTCGCCGTCGACGATGATGGTGGCGCCGGCCGGGCGCGCGGTCACGGTCAGCGTCGCCGGCCGCGCCCGCAGCTCGGCCAGGAGCGCCTCGACCTTGGCCCGGTCCGAGGCGGTCGGCTTGGCGTCGAGGTAGCGCTGGTAGTAGGTGGCCGCGGTGCGCAGCTCGCGGAGCTGGGCGTAGTCGGCGGCGATGTTGAACAGGACGTCGGGGTGCGGCGACAGCTGGTAGGCCGCCTCGTACTCGCGGATGGCGCCCCGCCAGTCGGCGCGCGCCTCCGCGGCCACCGCGCGCTTGAACGCCGCCCCGGCCTCGGCGCGAGCGTCGTCGGACTGGGCCTGGGCCGGCACCGGCGCGGCCAGCGCGGCCGCGGCGAACGCCAGCGTGGCGAGGAGGCCGGGCCGTGCGTGGCACGCGCGGCGGGCCTGGGACGAGCGCAGGGCCTGGAACGAACAGCGGGGACGGGACACGAGGCTCCGGCGGTGATCAGCCGAACGGGCTGGCCTTGCGATCCGGCGGCGCGACGTCGGGCGTCGTGTACGGATCTTTTGGCGTCGTCTTCGGCGGCGGGGTGGGCTGGGGCTTGGGCGCAGGCGTCGGCGTCGGCGTCGGCGTCGGCGTCGGGTCGGGGGTCGGGGTGGGCCGCGGGGGGGGCGCCGGCGCGCGACCGGGACGCACCACCGGCGCCGGCGAGCCGGCCTTGGGCGCCCCGGTGCGGAGCCCGGGGGACGCCGGCGTGACCTGGGGCGCCGGCGACAGCGCGGCCGACAGCGTCTCGTCGCGGCCGTCGCGCACCGCCTTGCGCAGCACCATCGGGGCGTAGCCGTCGCGGGTGAGCTTGACCTCATGGATGCCGACCGCCAGGCCGGCGACGACCACCGGCGTGGTCCCGCGCGGCACGCCGTCGATCTCGACCGCCGCGCCGGCCGGATCGGTGACGACCTCGAGCGAGGCCACCGGGGCCGCCGGCGCCGCCGCGGGCACCGGCCGCTGGCCCGGTCGCAGCGCGACCACCACGACCGTGGCGCCGATGGCCGCGGCCGCCGCGACCAGCCCGGCCTGCCACGGCCAGCGCCGCAGGCGGGTGGTCGTCATGGGCGCCGGGCCAGGGCGCTTCGACGTCGTCGGGGCCGCCGCGTTGCCCGGCGTGGCCGCGGCCCGCGCCGCGCGCCCGCGCGGGTTGCCCGGCGTGGTCTGCCCGGCGTCGAGCACGCGATCGGCACCCGACAGCGTGGGCACCCCGTCGAAGCTGGTGAGCTCGGCCTCGGACGGCAGCGCCGCCGCCATCACCGCCGCGCTGCTGAACCGCGCCGCCGGATCTTTCTCGAGCGCGCGGTGCACCGCGACCACCAGCGAGGTGGGCAGATCGGGCCGCGCCAGCTGCAGCGGCGGCGGCGGCATGCTCAGGTGCTGCGACACCAGGGCGATGTAGGTCGGCGCCTCGAACGGCGGGCGCCCCGCCAACAGCTCGTAGAGCATCACGCCCACCGCGTACAGGTCGACCCGCGCGTCGATCTCGCCGGTGCCCATCGCCTGCTCGGGCGCCATGTACACCGGCGTGCCGATGACCGCGCCGGTGGCGGTCAGGCGCACCTTGCTCTCGCGGTCGGTGATGAACTTCGAGATGCCGAAGTCCATGATCTTCACGAAGTCGGGGTCGGGGTCCTGCAGCAGGAACACGTTCTCCGGCTTCATGTCGCGGTGGACGATGCCCTTGGCGTGGGCCGCGCCCAGGCCGCGCAGCACCTGGCGGATGATCGGGATGGCCCGGGACGCCGGCATCGGGCCGGTGGCCTGGGCGATGTCGGCCAGGCTGGCGCCGATCAGCAGCTCCATGACCAGGTAGCTGCGGCCGTCGTCGGTGACGCCGGCGTCGAACACCTCGACGATGTGGCGGTCGCCGATCGAGCTGGCGGTGCGGGCCTCGCGCTGGAACCGGGCGATGACCTCGGGGTCGTCGGTGTACTTGTCGAGCAGCAGCTTGACCGCGACGCGCTTGCCGAGGCCCAGGTGGTCGGCCTCGTAGACCACGCCCATGCCGCCCTTGCCGATGCGCCGGATCAGCTGGTAGCGACCGCCGAGGACGGCGCCGATCAGCGAGTCGGTGGCAGGGTCGGGGCGCACGCGGGGTTCATCCTAGCATCGCGGCCGGGGGCCGGCCGTGACAGACGACGGCGGTCGGTCGAGCATTCAACGCGCCGGTCGGGCGCCGGGTCTCGGCGGCGACGCCCCGGCGGCGCCGTCACGCCGGCGGGTGATCGTCGGGCGGCGCGCCCTCGTCGGCCGGAGGCTTCTCGGCGTGGCGGTAGATCAGGCTCATCGGGCTGCCCTTGCGGCCCTTGGTGTGATCGCCGCGGTCCTTGGGGTCGACCCCGGGCGGCAGCTCCCACGGGATGGTCGGGTTGGGGTAGTCGCGGGCGACCTCGAACATGTAGCGCGCCCACAGCGGCACCACCGTCATGTACGCGGCGTCCTCCTTGCCCAGCTCGCGCACCCGCTTGTCGTCGCCCAGCCACAGCGTGGTGACGAAGCGCGAGGTGTAGGCCACGAACGAGGTGTCCATGGTCGCGCTCGAGGTGCCGGTCTTGCCGGCGGCGTGGATGTCGGTGGCGCGCAGGGTCTTGGTGAAGCCGTAGTCGACCATCTGCGCCAGGAGCTTCGACGTGAGGTACGCGGTGCGCGCCGGGATGGCCTGGGCCGGCCGGTCGCCGGCGGTGGCCGCCAGCCGGTCGAGGCGGTCGCCCGGGCGCAGCAGGGGGTCGGCGTAGACGGTGCGGTCCTCGATCACGTTGCCGTCGCGATCGATGATGCGCCGGATGAAGGTCCAATCGATCCACCGGCCGTTGCGGGCGAAGATGGCGAAGGCCCGCGACAGCTCGTCGAGGTAGGTGCACGACGCGCCCAGCGCCAGCGCCTTGTCGGCGATGATGGGCGAGGTGAAGCCCAGCCGGCGGGCCCACTGTTCGACCTGGGGCGCGCCGACCTCGCCGAAGATGGCCACCGACGGGATGTTCTTCGAGAACACCAGCGCGTACTCGAGCGTGACGTCGTTGTCGACGGTGCCGCCCAGGTTGCTCGGGGTCCACACCTCGCCGGTGACCGGGTCGACGATCGACACCGGGCGGTCGTAGAACATCGAGTCGAACCCGAAGCCCTGATCGATCGCCGCCGAGTAGTAGATGGGCTTGTAGGTCGAGCCCGGCTGCCGGCACGACTGCAGCGCCCGGTTGAGCTCGCTGCGGGCGTAGTCGTAGCCGCCCACCATGGCGGCCACGTAGCCGGTGTGGTGGTCGGCGGTGAACAGCGCGCCCTGGGGATGCGGCACCTGCTCGAGCTGGACCACGTCGGCGTGGGCGGCGTCCCAGCCGGCCTCCTCGGCGCTGTGCTTCCACGCCGGGTTGACGTTGTCGGGCATGTAGAACTCGCGGTAGCGGCCCAGGGTCCGCACCTCGCGCCGCACCCACACCACGTCGCCCGGCTTGATGGCCTTGGACGCGCACGTGATCTGCTTGTCGTTGTGGGCGTCGGTCGCGCTCCACGGGAACGCCCACTGCATGTTGCGCAGCGGCAGCTCGAGGCGGCGGTCGCCGATCACCACGTGGCCCCCCGCGCAGCCGACGTCGTCGACCACCGCCAGGTAGCGGCGATCGGGATCGAGCGCGCCGGCGCCGTACAGCGCGCGCTGCCGCTCGACGAAGGTGTCGCGGGCCGGCCCGTCGACGTACCACTCCGGGCCGCGCCAGCCCTGGCGCTTGTCCTGCTTGCGCGTGCCGTAGTCGACGTTGCCGTACGCCCCGGCCTCGAACGACGGCTCGGCGGCGGTCTCGACCCGCAGGCCGTCGGTCATCATGCGCTCCAAGCCGATCGCCGGGTGGTTCACCAGGTAGCGGCGGACGTGCTCGGCGTAGTAGGGCATCCGCTCGGGGAAGATGTCCTGGTAGACGTTGAGGCGGAGCGGCTCGGCCTTGGCGGCCGCCGCGGTGGCGGCGTCGAGCTTGCCCCACCGCTGCATCTGATCGAGCACCACGTTGCGGCGCTCGATGGCACGGGCCGGGTGGCTGACCGGCGAGAACATCGACGGCGCCTTGGGCAGCCCGGCGATGAGCGCGGCCTCGGCCAGGGTCAGCTCGTCGAGGTCTTTCTGGAAGTAGCGCCGGGCGGCGGCGGCCACGCCGTAGGCGCCCGAGCCCAGGTAGATGTGGTTCAGGTACAGCGAGAGGATCGCGCGCTTGGAGTAGCGGGCCTCGAGCCGGCGGGCCAGGATCGCCTCGCGCGCCTTGCGGGCCAACGACTTGTCGGCGGTGAGGAACTGCTTGGCGACCTGCTGGGTGATGGTGCTGCCGCCCTGGGCGAAGTCGCCGGCGGTGGCGTTGCGCCAGGCGGCGCGCACGATGCCCTTCCAGTAGATGCCGCCGTGGTCGAAGAACTGGTGGTCCTCGACCGACACCACCGCGTCGATCAGCTGCTGGGGCATCTGGTCGATCGGCACGACCTCGCGCCACTCCTTGGCGAACTCGCCCAGCACGGTGCCGTCGGCGGCGAGCACCCGGGTCACGCCGGGTGCCACCTTGGCGTAGCGGGCCAGGTCAGGCGCCGGCGGGGTGGTGGTAGCGAAGTAGCGGTACACGCCGCCCGCGGCGATCATCACCAGGGCGACCGCGATCAGCGCGGCGAACAGGTAGAGCCGGGCCACCCAGCCCACGACGCCAGCCCGCGACCGGTTGGCCACGGCGACCCGTGTGCGTGCGCTCGAGGAGGCCGCGGCGGCGGGGGCCGGCGGCGCGGCGGCGGGGGGCGTCGGCGCGGCGGCGGGGGGCGTCGCCTCGTCCTTGGGCGCCGCGCCGACCACCGGGGGCGCCGCGCTGGCCGAGGGCGCGTCGCTGGCCGGGGGCTCCGGCGGTGGGGGCGTCGAGTCGTCGTCCACGGGCGCGGCAGCCTAGCAGATCAACGGACCGCGACGGGCACCGAGCGATGAACTACACTGGCGATCGTGAAGTACGCGTGGATCATCGTGATCTTGGCGCTGGCCGGGGGCGGCTGGTGGTGGCGCGGCCACGATCGCGGGGCCCGCTCCCGCGCCGCCCAGGGGGACCAGCTCCCCGCGGGGGCTGCCGGTGGCGCGGCGGTCGGGGCGCCATCGCCGGCAAGTGCGCCCGCCGAGGTCCGCGCCCTGCGGCCGCTGGGCGGTGGAAACCCCGTCCCGGCCCCGGCGCCGCCCGAGCCGAGCGGCCTGGCCGCGTCGCCGCCCTTCGATCGAGAGGCGCGTGACCCGGCCTGGGCCGACGACCAAGAGCGCGAGCTGCGCCTCCGGCTGGCCGAGCTCGACCGTCGCCTCCAGGCCCGAGGCGCGACCGTCGACATCACCGGTGCGCAGTGTCGCGCCACGGCGTGCCAGGTCGAGCTCGCGGCGCCCGCCAGCCGCGACCTATCCGCGTTCTACGGTGCGATCGAGACGCCGGAGGGGCTGTCGGGCTGGGCCGACGGCGTGGTGCTGGGCGAGGTCGTCACCGATCCGACGACCGGCGCGGTCACCACTCAGGTGACCGTCGTGTTCGATCGTTCGCCGTGACGGTGGGGCCGCGCCGACCCGACCCCAGCCGGTCGGTGGGGCGCGGTCGACCCAGCGGCCCTGCGCAAGCCTGCACCACGGCGTCGTTGCGTCGGTGGCCTACTTCGTGCTCAAGCTGTCGACGTCCGCGCCCGGCTATCGAGATCTACTCGGCACCACGGCGCGCTTGCGAGTGAGGACTTCGATCATGGGCTTCTTCGACAAACTCAAGGGTGCCGTTCACGCTGTCACCGGTGGCGCCGCCACCGTCGAGATCACCTACGCCGAGCGGGTCACCGCCGGTCAGGCCGTGCCGGTGAAGGTCTCCGTCACCTCCAAGGGCGCCGAGATCAAGAGCAAGGGCATCTTCGTCGACTTCCGCGGCGCCGAGCGCATCTCGATCTCGAAGCGCGACGACTCCAAGCTGTCGGAGGACTTCCACCGCGACCTCGACCACTCCAAGCAGGAGTTCCAGCTGTGCGGTGAGTTCGTGCTGGGCGCCGGCGAGACCAAGGTCGTCGAGGGCACCATCAACCTGCCGTCGTCGCTGCAGCCCAGCTACGAGGGCCGCTTCACCAAGAACGTCTACGAGGTGCAGGGCCGGCTCGAGGCCAAGGGCAACGACCCCGACTCGGGCTGGAAGCCGATGCGCGTCCTGATCAGCGGCTGAGCCGCGCCGACAGGCGGTCAGTGAGGGCGGGCCCGGAGCGGCGGCGGCGCCTGACACAGCGGGCAGCCCGGGGCGGTGATGGCCCAGTCGCAGTCGTCGCAGGCGATCGCGACGACGTGGAAGCCGGGGTCACCGAACAGCGCGGTCGCGGTCGGCGGCGGTGGCTTGCCAGCGCCGGTGCGCACCGTGGCCGGCGCGAACGCGATGACGCCGAGCTGGGTGCCGGTGCAGCGCGGGCACCGCTTGGGCACCTCCTGGTGCGAGGTCGCGGCCAGCGACGCCGGCAAGGTGCCGACCGCGTGGCAGCGCGGGCAGTCGTCCGAGGCGTACGCGACCTGGCCGCAGCCGACGCAGGTGATGCGGGACACGCCGTCGACGAAGGCCTCGCCGTCGTGGACCCACTTGCCGTCGTCGTCGGCGTCGCCCAGCATCACCGCGACGTGGCGGTCCAAGTAGCTGACGACGTCGAAGGTGCGACCGCCGCAGCCGGGGCAGCCGGCCAGGTGTCGAGCGAACGCGGCCTCGTCGAGGTGACCCATGGCCGCGCACCCTAGCACCGACGGCATGGTAAGGCAGGGCGATGGTCGCCGCGGTCACCTGGTTCGACCCGCAGCCTGCGCCGGCGGCGCTGCCGACGGTGATGCCGAGCCCGTTCGCCGGGGGCGCGCCGCACCCGCTGGCGCAACGGGCCGCCGCTGTGCTCGCGGCCGCGCTGGCTGACGATCCCCGCCCGCTCGACGACGCCGGCGGTGGCAAGATGTTCGGCGTGCTGGTCGTGCGCGACGGCGTCGGCCGGGTCGGGTTCCTGCGCGGCTTCTCCGGCATGCTGCGCGGCAGCTGGTTCGTCGACGGCTACGCGCCGCCGCTGTTCGATCCGGTGGCGCGCGCGGGGTTCTGGCCGGCCGGCGAGGCCGCGCTGGCCCAGCTGGCGACGGCCCACGCCGCGGCGACCACGGCCCACGCCGAGGCCCAGGCGACGCTGGCCGCGCTCGACCAGGCCCAGCGCGCGGCGTTGGCCAGGCTCGACGACGAGCTGGCGGCGCGCAAGGAGGTTCGTCGCGCGGCCCGGGCCGCCGGCGCGCCGGGCGGTCCACTCGACGACGCCAGCCGCGGTGATGGCCGCCGCCGCCGCACGCAGGTCGCCGCCGATCGCGCCGCGCGCGCCGCCGTGGCGACGGCGGTCGAGGTCGCGGCGGCCGAGGTGGCCGCCGTCGAGCGCACCCGGGCCGACCGGTCGCGCGCCCTGTACGACCGGCTGTGCGACGGCTACCAGCTGATCAACGCCCGGGGAGAGCGGCGTCCGCTGGCGGCGCTGTTCGTCGGCCCACCGCCGGGCGGCGCCGGCGACTGCGCCGCGCCCAAGCTGCTGGTCGAGGCCTACCGGCAGCAGCTGACCCCGGTCGCCCTGGCCGAGCTGTGGTGGGGCCCGGCCACCGACGGGCGCTTCCCGGGCCGCTTCTACCCGGCGTGCCGCGGCAAGTGCGGCCCGATCGTGCCGTTCTTGGTCGACGGGCTCGCCGTCGCGCCAGCGCCGGAGTTCGGCGACGCGCCGGTCGACGCCGCGGCGCCGCGGGTGGTGTTCGAGGACGCCTGGGTGATGGTCGTCGACAAGCCGGCGGGGCTGCTGTCGGTGCCGGGCCGTAGCGGCCGCCTGCGCGACAGCGTCGTCACCCGCCTGCGCGCGCGCGATCCGGCCATCGCCGGCCCGGTGGTGGCGCACCGCCTGGACCTCGACACGTCCGGCCTGCTGGTGTGCGCGCGCGACCTGGCCACGGCGGTCGCCCTCCAGGCCCAGTTCGCCCGGCGCGAGGTCACCAAGCGCTACGTGGCCATCCTCGACGGCGACGTCGCCGCCGACCGCGGCACCGTCGACCTGCCCCTGCGCGGCGACCTCGACGACCGACCCCGCCAGCGGGTGTGCCACGCCCACGGCAAGCCGGCCGTCACCGACTACCTCGTGCGCGCCCGCGACGACGGCCGCACCCGGGTCGACCTGTGGCCGCGCACCGGCCGCACCCACCAGCTCCGCGTCCACGCCGCCGTCGGCCTGGGCGCCCCCATCCTGGGCGACCGCCTCTACGGCCGCGGCGTCGCCGCCGCCACCCAGCGCCTCCACCTCCACGCCGCCGAGCTCGCCTTCACCCACCCCCACACCGGCGCCGCGCTCCACTTCGAGCTGGCCGCCCCGTTCTAGGCCAGGGCCACGGCAGCGCTGGTCGCGGTCAGTCACAGGCGAGCGTGGCGCCCGGTGTCCGCCACTCGCCGGGCTTGGCGCCGCGCGTGAACACGCGGAGGTGCACGGTGCCGCGATTGTCGGCGAACGCGCGGTCGTTGACGCCGACCCAGACCACGCCGGCGTAGGGGCTGACGAAGCGGGCGCACGGCGACACGGCCAGCACGTGCTGCTGCCCCTGCTGGCCCACGAGCGCCACCGTCCCGCCGTGAGCGGCGTGCTTGAACAGCGGCAGGTTGTGGTCGTGCAGGCGCCCGTCGGTGAACCCCTCCGGGCCCAGCTCGTCGTGGCCGCGGGTGCCGATCTGCCAGGTGCCAGAGGTCTCGATGCGCACGACGTCGCCGGCGTTGACCTGGATACCCTCGACGGTAGCGCCGCCATCCCGGACCGCCAGGTCGGCCTCGACCTTGCGCAACCTGCCGTCGTGGGGTGCGACAGTGACCTCCAGGAGCTCGAGCGCACCGGCGCGCAGCGCGCGCACCTCCCCGGTGGTCGCCAGACCGATGAGTTGATCGCGGGACAAGCGCACCGAGCCGATCTCCTGGCCCCCTGACGCACCGTCGTCATTGTCGACGACCGCCAGGACCAGGCCTTGCGCCGGGATCGACTCGTCCGGCACGACGAAGGAGTACCCGAACTGATGGGCGCGCCGGTCTGGCGCGACGTAGCTGGTGTACGTGACGCCGCCGCTGCGCAGCTCGAGCCGCAGGTCGGGCTCGCGTGGATCGGTCTGGCGTTGCCGCTGGTCGGACATGAGGGCGCAGCCGAGGCGGATGAGGCGGGCGGCTGCAGGAGCGAGCAGGACCGTCAAGGCCGAAACGTCCTTGCACCCCTGCTTGTAGTCGCGCTCGGCGACCGGGCCGTCCCACTCGCGACCGTCCACGGCGACCTGCACCCGCTCGACCCGCAGCACGATCCGCGTGGGCATCGCTGGTGGCGGCGGTTCGGCTACCGGCGTGGCGCCCTGGGCCAGCGACGCGGCGAGCGCCTTGGTCGACGTCGCCCGTGGCTTGTCCCGGCCGCACGTGGCGACGGCGATCACGGCCCCCACGACCGCCACTGCAGCTAGGCCGATGCCCACCGCACGCCGCGCGGATCTACCGGGCGCGGCGAGCGCCTCGAGGTCATCGTCGTCCGCCGCAAGACCGCGCGACACCGGCGCCGGCGCGGTCCGGCTGGCACCTCGGGTCAACCGATCGAGATCGACCGCGACTCCACACGATGGGCATGGTGCGACGGGGGCGACCGCACGACGATCGACCCCACACGACGGACAGAAAATCATACACGGCCCCTTCGGCACAGCTGCCGGTTTCGGAACAGCCTTCGTGCACGGTACGGCGGCCCCCCTCGCGCCGTCTATCACCCTGCGGGGGTGGCCAAGGGCGGCGGCGTCGATCGAGCTGGGCTCGTCCGTGCCGGCCCAGGCGGCGCCGAAAGCGACGCCGCCGAGCCCATCACTGGACTCGGCGTCGTGGGTGGTGGCGGCGTCGGCAGCGGACGTCGCGCGTGGCCGGATCAGCCCGGCGAGCAGGTCATCGACGTGGCGTCGCAGGAGTCGCCGCTGGTCGCACAGTCGTCGTTGATGGTGCAGGTGCCCGAGGTGGCGACCGTGCCCTTGATGGCGTTGTCGCACGCCGGAGGCGGGGTGTAGGTCGCGCCGTTCTGGCCGAAGAACTGATCGCAGGTCTGGGCCGAGCCGGCGTCGATGCAGGTCTGGGCGTCGCTGCCGTTATAGGAGATGCGGCCGGCCGAGGCCGACGCGTCGAGCTTGGCGAAGTAGTCGGCGCCCAGGAACTGCTGGATGAGCGCGGTGGTCTGGGTGACGCACGCGGCGACATTGGCGCCGTACTGCTGCGCGAACGGGGTGTCGTTGTTCATGGCGGGGTCGTAGGACGCCATGCAGTCGTGCGCCTTCTGGCACGACGCCTCGATGGAGGCCTTGAACGCATCGGACGGCTTGTCGAGCGAGTCGCCACCACCGCATGCGGCGAGCGAGAGCGTGGTCATAAGAAAGATCGGTGATAGGCGCTTGATCATCTGCAGTCTCCCCCAGTTCGGACGGTTGGACCGCATCGTGCCCCGGGGGCTCGTCGGTTGCAAACATTCTGGCTGCGAACCGTTGGGAGGGGACGGCCCGTTTCGGCCATGGCATCGGAACTACATCGACGTCGGCGCGCGCCTGCGACCTCGGTCACATCGCGTAGCTGACGTAGAACTGTCCCTGGGCCGCGGCCTCGGGGCTGACCTCGAGGTGGTTGGTCTCGGGATCCCACACGTCGCGGTCGGCCTGGTAGGCCGCGGTGAAGTTGCCCATGAGGTGGGCGCGCAGGTTGGCGCCCAGGCGGGTGCGTTGGCCGACGCGGACCTCGCCGCCGAACCCGACGAAGCCCACCGGCAAGGCGCGCTGGTCGGTCATGACGTCGTCCACGTGGCGGAAGGTGAAGCGGGTCAGCTCCAGGCCGGCGCCCAGCTGGGCGTAGCCCACGAAGCGCCGGGTCTCGATCACGTTGGCGCCCGCGGCGACCGTGATCAGGCCCGACAGCCGGTCGAACTGGTCGCCCATGGCGTCGACCGGCGCCTGGGGGAATCGCTCGGAGAAGTAGAAGTCAGCGCCGCCTTCGGTGAAGAAGCGACCCAGGCCGCGCCGCGCGAACACGCCGAGGCCGTTCATCCGGCACTGATCCCAGGCGACGTGGCCGGCGCTGTCGACCGAGCTGGGGTTGCGGAAGCCGTAGCCACCGACGCGCGCGCCCAGGGTGAGCGGCACCGGCTCGGCGGCGGCGCCGGCGGCGAGGGTGGCGAGCGCAGTGACGGTGGTCAGGATCGTGATGCTGGACAGGCGCATGCCGGAGACGTGAGCAAGCGGCTTGCCGCCCGGATCGTCAGGGCCGGTTGGCGACCGCGTGAACGCGGGGTCACGGCGATGTCGGGAAGCGCCACTGCGTGTCGGGCTTCGCGGCAGCCGGTCCGCGTGCCAGCCTGGCGCGGCGTCGGCGCCGCCCGTGCCACCGCGGCGCGCGCCGGCCTGACCCAACCTCCAACGGCCCGATCTGCGGCCCGCGGGAGCGTGGCCCCGATGTTGATGTGTGACCGACCATGGCCTCGTTCGTGTACCGCAGCGTCGTCCTCGGGCTGCTCGGCGCCCTGGCGCTCCTGGCGGCGACCCGGGGCCAGCCACCGCCGACGCCGCCGGCGGCGGCCCGCGACGCCATCGTCGACGTGTCGCGGCAGGCGGCCGGCGACCGCGTGCTGGCGCTGTTGGGCCTGGGGCCGGGCGAGCGGGTGACCGCCATCGGCGACGCGCCGGCGACCCTCGAGGACGTGCCCGCGGCGTGGCGCGCGCTGGCCAGCGGCAGCTACCTCGACCTCACCGTGGCCGGCCCGGGCGGCGCGGCCCGGCGGGTGCTGGTGCTGGCCCACCGCTGACCGCGGCGTGATCCGGATCGCGCGGTGACGGTTCACGCCGGCGCGCGCCGCCCGGGCCAGCCGTCGGGTGGTCTACAGTGCGGCATGGCTTCCCGGTCCTGGACCTGCGCCGCGACGATGCTGCTGCTCGGATGCGGCGGCGTGGACGCCGTGCCGGTGGACGCCCCGACCGACCCGACGCGCTGCAGCTCGACCATCGGCGACCGCCGCGCGCCGATCGAGCTCATCCCGGTGGCGCTGGAGGACGTGGTGATCGCCGACGGAGACCGGGTGTCGCTGCTGGCACCGCCGCAGGGGGGGATCGTCCTGGTCGCCGGCGTGCGCGCCAAGAACGTCGACGGGTGCGCCACCCAGATCACCGCCGCGCTGCGCGATCCGGTGTCCAACGCGCTGGTCGGCGTCGAGACTCGCCCGGCCCCGCTGTACGCCGGCGCCGACGGCTGGGGCCATCCCATCACGCCGACCTTCTTCGCGCTGGCCAACGTCGCGGTGTGCCCGGCCACCGCGGCCACCCGCGACATCTTCGACCAGCCGTGGATCGTCGAGTTCCAGCTCGAGGACGGCGCGCGCCGGGCGGTGGCGTCGCGGACCATCACCCCGACCTGCGAGTTCGTCGACCCGATGTGGAACTGCCCGTGCCAGTGCGCGGCCGGCTCGGTGGGCGGCACCTGCGGCGTGCCGGAGCCGGGCGTGGCCGCGGCGCCCGCGTCGAATTGACAGCCGGCCAGGGCCGGGCGATGACCTCGCCATGCTCCCCATCGATCTCACCGGCAAGCGCGTGCTGGTCGCCGGCGTCGCCGACGACGGCGGTTTCGGGTTCGCCATCGCCAAGGCCATGGCCGAGGCCGGCGCCGTCGTGTGCGTCGGCACCTGGCCGCCGGCGCTGACGATCTTCCAGACCATGCTCAGCCGCGGCAAGTTCGACGCGTCGATGACGCTGGCGTCCGGCGCGAAGATGCAGTTCGCCAAGATCTACCCGCTCGACGCCGACTACGACCGGCTCGACGAGGTCCCGGCCGAGATCCGGGAGTCGCGCCGGTACCGCGACTGCGGCGACTTCACGATCCACGGCGTGGCCGCCCAGATGCAGGCCGACTTCGGCGGCGTCGACGTGGTGGTCCATAGCCTGGCCAACGGGCCCGAGGTCAAGAAGCCGCTGACCGAGACCAGCCGCAAGGGCTACCTGGCGGCGCTGTCGGCCTCGGCCTACTCGTTCGTGTCGATGGTCCAGGCCTTCGCGCCGATCATGCCGGCCGGGGGCTCGTTCCTCTCGCTGTCGTACATGGCCAGCCTGCGGGTGGTGCCGGGCTACGGCGGCGGCATGTCGTCGGCCAAGGCCGCGCTCGAGAGCGACACCCGCACGCTCGCCTACGAGGTCGGGCGGGCCCACGGCCACCGGGTCAACGTCATCTCGGCCGGGCCGTTCGCGTCGCGGGCCGCGTCGGCGATCGGCTTCATCGGCGAGATGGTCGACTACGCCCAGCGCAACACGCCGGTCCAGCGCGCCATCACCGCCGAGGACGTCGGCGGCACCGCGGCGTTCCTGGCGTCGCCGTTGGCGGCCGGCATCACTGGCACCACCGTCTACGTCGACATGGGCTTTCACACCATGGGCCTCGCGGTCGACCGCGAGGGTGCCCACGCCGGGCCGACCTCGCCGGCTACTTGATGGCGCCGGCGGCGGCCTTGGCCAGGATGGCCCGCTGCTCGGGCGACAGCGCCGCGTCGCACGCGTAGAACGCGGCCTGATCGGCGGCGTCGGCGAAGCAGGCCCGGGCCGCCGCCGACCAGTGATCGCCGTCGCACGCCCGCACCATCGCGTCGCGCATCGGCGCCAGCAGGCCGGTCACGCTGGTGCGCTCGCCGGCTGACAGGTCGGCGGTGGCGTCGACCTGGGCGTGGGCGATGGCGTAGAACCGGGCGCCGACCTGGGCGCAGCTGCGCTCGCCCTTGGGGGCGCGCTTGCACGCACCGAGCGCGATCACGAGACCGAGGATGACGAGCGGGGCGCGCACGGCTCGGTTATCGAGGCCGCGGCCGGGCGAGTCAAGTAATCACGGGTCGGGCACCAGCGGCGGCAGCGTGGTGGTGAGCGCGACGGTCTGCTCGAGGGGCGCCGCAGCGACCTTGACCGCCTTGCACACCACCGGCAGGTCGACCGCGTGGTTCTGGAAGTAGTCCATGCCCTGCATCGGGTTGAGGGCCGCCGGCAGCACCGCCGCGCACAGCGTGTAGGCGCCGGGGCGGGTGTTCGCGAACGACGCCGGGCGGTTGCCCATGAGGATGCCGAACGTGGTCGAGCCGGCCTGCTGCTGGGCGCTGATCAGCTCCAGCTCCTCGGCGTTCTTGGCGGCGATGGCGCCGCTGATGAGCCACGCGGCGCCGCCCTTGATCTCGCCGTTGTCGGCGGTGACCTGGGCCACGACCGTGACCTCGCCGCGCTCGACCGCCAGCGTGACGGTGGCCGGCTTGTCGACGGTCACCGGCACCTGCTTGGAGTAGAACGCCATGCCGCGCATCGGGCTGCCCAGCATGGCGGAGACCTTGTAGGTGTCGGGGGCCAGCTTGTCGAACCGGAAGCTGCCGTCGGGACCGCTGGCCACCGAGTACATCGCGTTGGGGGTGTTGACCGCCTGGACCGTCACGATGGTGCCGTCGGCCGGGCCGGTGTCGTTCTGCACCGACCCGGTCAACACGCCCCAGCCGGCCAGGCTCAGCTCGAGCGCCAGCTCGGTGGGCGAGCCGCGATCGACCCGCAGCGCGGGCGACCGGCCGAAGTCGGGGTGCTCGGCCACCACCGCGACCGCGGCCGGGCCCAGGCCGCTGATGCGGAAGCGGCCTTCCTCATCGGTGGTGGTCTGGCGGTTGGTCCCGCGGCCGGGCGGGCCGCCGAACTGCGCCTCGTTGGAGCTGCCAGTGCCGAAGATCTGGCGGCCGGCGAAGACCGTGGCGCCGACCACCGGCTGGCCCCTGACGGTGACCCGGCCGGCGATGACCCGGCCCTTCTTGACGGTGATGGTGCCGGCGTCGGCGATCTTCCCTTCCTCGACCACCACGTCGACGGTCTTGGGATCGAAGTCGGGGCCACGCACCGTCACCGTGTACTTCTGCGGCGGCAGATCGCGCAGCTCGAAGCTGCCGTCCTTGGTGGCCACCGGGTCGCTCGAGAAGCCGACCCCGACCGAGAACGGCGTGGGCACGGTGCCGTCGGCGAAGGCCACCTTGCCGGTGATGCCGCCGTCGACCGGCAGCACGATGCGCAGGTTGGTGGTGCCGGTCTCGGCCTTCTGCCCGTCGAGGCCGAACATGCGGCCTCGGCCGCCGCGGCGGCTGGCGCGCACGTTGTACGTGCCGGCGGCGAGGCCGACGATGGTGAACTCGCCGCCGCTGTTGGTCAGCTCCTGGGGCATGCCGCGCAGCCGGAACTGCGACGGGTCGCCGCCGGTGCCGGAGCGGAAGTCGGGGAAGGCCGACACCTGGACCCCCTCGACCGGCTCGCCGGCCTTGTCGACCACGATGCCGGCGATGGTGCCGGTCTGGTCGACGGTGATCTTGACGTCCTTGACGTCGCCGGCGCTGGCGTCGACCGGCACGGTGACCGACGAGCCGATCTCGGCGATGGCCACCGCCTCGAGGGGCTTCTTGGGCAGGCCGCGCACCACGAAGGCGCCGGCGTCGTCGGTGAACACCTGGCGCGGCTCGCTGCCGATGATGCTGCGCGTGGCCACCGCGACCCGGACCCGGGCGCTGGCGACGGGGACGCCGCTGGTGTCGACCACCGTGCCGGCCACGGTGGCGCCGCCGTCGAGCTTGACCTCGACGTCGCGGGTGTCGTGTACGCCGTCGAGGGTGACGATGGCGCTGGTCCCGGGCGCGAAGTCGGGGTGACGCGCGACGAACCGGAAGCTGCCGGCCGGCAGCGCCGGGAACGCCCAGGTGCCGTCGGCGGCGCTCACCACGCCGTCCTTGCGCTCGTCGGCCTGGACGCTCCAATCGGACGCGCCCGAGTAGATGACCCGGGCCCCGGCCACCGGCGCGCCGGCGCCGTCGACCACCCGGCCCGAGACCGCGGCGCCCGCCACCAGGGCCAGCGACAGCTCCTCGGGGCCGGTCGAGACCCGGACGAACTGCCGGCTGGGGGCGAACCCGGCCGCCGACGCCACGACCTCGTAGCCGCCGGCCACCACCGGGTCGAACGTGGTCACGCCGGTGGCGTCGGTGGTGGCGGTCTGCTCGTCGAGGCCGCGCAGGTCGATGGTCGCGCCGGCGACCGGGTGCTGGGCCTTGTCGACCACCGTGACCTTGACCGTGCCCGCCGGCTGCAGGCGCAGCACCACCGGATCGCTCTTGTTGGTGAGCTTGGCGGTGATGGGCCCGGCCACGCCGCCCGGCGCCCGCGCCACCAGCGTGTAGGGGCGCCCGACCAGCTGATCGAAGTGGAAGCTGCCGTCGGTCTCGGTGGTGGCCTTGCGCGACGGGTTGGTCGAGACCACCACGGTGGCGCCGGCCACCGGCTCCTCGTCGGCGGTCAGCACCAGGCCCTCGAGGCGCAACGTGCCGACCGGATCGTCGTCGATCAAGATGGCCTGGTCGGCGCCCTCGGCGCGGGGGGCCGGGCCGCCGCGGTCGGGGCCGCCGCGGTCGGCGGGGCGGGTGTCGGTCGGACCGCTGGTCGGGGCCGCCGTGGGCTTGGCCTTGGGCTTCGGGCGCAACACCAGGAAGGCGACGACGGCGGCGGCGAGGACGGCCAGCAACGCGGCGAGGTGGCGAGGCTTCATCGGTGCGCACTATGACAGACCCCGACCCCGGATGGTTTCGCAGGCGGCCGGCGCTTCGACGCGCTGCTTCCATGGCGCAGATCACCGCGGCGTGGTCTGCGCTTGTGCTGGGGTGCGCCCCGCGTTAGAACAGCGCGAACATCCATTTTGCCTTCCGGGGAGAATTCTCGATGAGACTAGTCAATCGCAGCGCTGTTCTGTTTCTCGGCTCCGTCGTCACCATGGGCCTGGTCGCCTGCGGCGGCGATGACGGCACGACCGGTGACGACACCACCATCGACCCGAACGGCACCAACCACACGTACGTCGCGAGCAAGATCCAGCTCCCGGCGTCGAACACCGAGGCCACCGCGCTGGGCCTCGACATCGACAACGACGGCACCAACGACAACCAGCTCGGCAGCCTGCTGGTGTCGCTGCGCTCGTTGGCCCCCAGCCTGGACCTGCAGGGCTCGCTGGACACCGCGGTCGACCAGGGTGAGGTCATCCTGATGTCGAACGTCAAGGCCACCAGCCTCGCCAGCGCCAGCGGCGTGGGCATGTGGGTCTACGTCGGCGACATGCCGATGCCGGCGGCCTGCACCGACGCCAACGACATGGTGTGCCGTCACCACCTCGACGGCATGGGCATGTTCTCGATCAAGGCCGGCAGCCAGACCGACGCCAAGCTGGCGGGCATCATCAACGCCGGCACCTTCACCGGCGGCCCGGGCACCGTGAACCTGCAGCTGTCGCTGTCGGCCGGCTCGATGCCGCTCGACCTGCCGCTGCAGAAGGCCAAGGCCGAGGTCAAGGTCACCGAGACCGGCTTCACCAGCGGCTCGAAGCTGGGCGGCGCGATCTCGCAGACCGACATCGAGGGCAAGATTCACCCGGCCATCCAGGCGATCGTCGCCGACCTGGTCGATCGCGACTGCCCGGCCCCGCGCGATCCCAACATGAACTGCAGCTGCATGTCCGGGTCGACCGGCGCCAGCGTGCTCGGCTTCCTCGACGCCGACCACAACTGCGACGTGACCGTCGCCGAGGTGACGGCGACCCTCAACGGCCTGCTCACCGACGACATCGACCTCAACGGCGACGGCGTGAACGACGCGGTGTCGCTGGGCATCGGCCTGCAGGCGGTCAAGGGCACCTTCACCGTCCCGTGAACCGCGCTGATCTGTCCGTGGATGGGTGAGCCCGTTGGCTCACGCCGACCTGGCCGGGCGCCTTTGCGGGCGCCCGGTCGGCGTTTGGGGGGCGGTGAGCCGTTGGGCCGGGTCGGTCGTCGCGACCACGCCTTGCGTCGAGCGCCACGAGCTTCCACCATCGCGCCATGCGATGCGCAGTGATCCTCGCCGGCGGCAGCGGCACGCGGCTGTGGCCGGCCTCGCGCCGGCAGCGGCCCAAGCAGTTCCTCGCGGTCACCGGCGGCGACACGCTGATCGCGGCGACGGTGGCCCGGGCCCGCGCTGCGGCCGGGCGGGTGATGGTGGTGACCGCGGCCGAGCAGGTGGCGCTGGTGGCGGCAGCGGTCGCCGACGTGGAGATCGTGGCCGAGCCGGCCGCGCGCAACACCGCCGCGGCGTTGGGCCTGGCCGCGGCCCATGCGCTGGCGCGCGATCCCGACGCGGTCATCGGCGCGTTCCCGGCCGACCACCACATCGGCGATCCGGTGGCGTTCGCGGTGGCGGTCGAGCGGGCCTTCGCCGTGGCCGAGCAGCGCGACGTCATCGCCACCATCGGCATCGCGCCGACCGAGCCGGCCACCGGCTTCGGCTACCTCGAGCTGGGCGGTGGCGAGGTGGCCACCGGCGTGCGGCCGGTGGTGCGCTTCGTCGAGAAGCCCGACCGCGCCACCGCCGAGCGCTACCTGGCTGGCGGCAACCACCTGTGGAATGGCGGCATGTTCTTCGTGCGGGCCGCGCGCCTGCTGGACGAGCTCGACCGGTGGGTGCCCGAGACCGGGCACGCGATGCGCGCGATCGCTCGCGACCTCGCCAGCGGCGGCGACGGCGCGGCCGCGGCCGCCGCCGCGTATCCGGCGCTGCCGGCGGTGTCCATCGACGTGGGTGTCATGGAGCGCACCGCCGACGTGGTCGCGGTGCCGGGGGCGTTCGGCTGGAGCGACGTCGGGTCGTGGACGACCGTCGGCGAGCTGGCGGTCCACGACGCCGCCGGCAACGCCTGCGTCGGCCCGGCGGTGGTGGTCGACGGCCGCGACAACCTGGTGGTGACCGACGCCGATGCCGCGGTGGCGCTGGTGGGCGTCAGCGGGCTGGCGGTGATCCGCGCCGGCGACGCGGTGCTGGTGGTGCCGGTGGCGCGGGCCCAGGAGGTTCGGGCCGCGGTCGAGGCCCTGGGCGCGGCCGGGCTCGAGCGCTTCTTGTAGGATGCGCGGCCATGAACCCGCGCAGCTTCCGTGAGTACGACATCCGCGGCGTCGCCGACCGCGACCTCGACGACGCGGTGGTGCAGGGCATCGGGCGCGCGGCGGCGGCGCGGGTGGCGACCACCACGGCCGGACGCCGACCGCGCATCGCGGTCGGGCGCGACTGCCGGCTGACCTCGCCGCGGCTGTTCGCGGCGCTGGTCGACGGGCTGACCCGGGGCGCCGACGTGGTCGACGTGGGCGTGGTGCCGACGCCGGTCTTGTACTTCGCGGCGCACACCCTGCCGGTCGATGGCGCGGTGATGATCACCGGCAGCCACAACCCGGCCGAGGACAACGGCTTCAAGCTCCTGTGCGGGCGCGACTCGCTGCACGGCGCAGACATCGCCGCGTTGCGGGCGTGGATCGAGGCGGCGCCGCCGCCGGGACCGGTGCTCGGCGCGATCACTAGCACCGACGTGATCCCGGCCTACCTCGACGCCGCCGTCGCCGGGTTGCGGCTGGGGCCGCGCCGCCTGAAGCTGGTGCTCGACGCCGGCAACGGCGCGGGTGGCCCCACCGCGGTGGCGCTGTACCGCCGGCTCGGCTTCGACGTGGTGCCGCTGTACTGCGACTACGACGGCCGCTTCCCGCACCACCACCCCGACCCCACCGTGCCCGCCAACCTGGCCGACCTGATCGCGGCGGTCGCCGCCCACGGCGCCGAGCTGGGCCTGGCCCTCGACGGCGACGCCGATCGCCTGGGGGCGGTCACCGGCGACGGCCGCATCCTGTGGGGTGATCAGCTGATGATCATCCTGGGCCAGGCGCTCCTGGCCGAGGTGCCGGGCGCGCGCTTCGTCGGCGAGGTGAAGTGCTCGCAGGCGATGTTCGACGAGCTGGCCCGGGCCGGCGGCCGGCCCGAGATGTGGAAGGTCGGTCACTCGCTGATCAAGGCCCGGATGAAGGAGACCGGCGCGGCCCTGGCCGGCGAGATGAGCGGCCACCTGTTCTTCGCCCACCGCTGGTTCGGCTTCGACGACGGCATCTACGCCGGCGCCCGCTTGCTCGAGGTGCTCACCGCCGGCGCCACCACGCTGGGCCAGCTAGCCGCGCGCCTCCCGGTCACCTGCGCCACGCCCGAGCTGCGGGTCGACTGCCCCGACGAGCGGAAGTTCGCGGTGGTGGCGGCGGTGACCGCGGCGCTGCGGGCCCGGGCCGACGTGCTCGAGGTCGTCGATCTCGACGGCGTGCGGGCCCGGTTCGCCGATGGCTGGGGCCTGTGCCGGGCCTCGAACACCCAGCCGGCGCTGGTGGTGCGGTGCGAGGCCAGCACGCCGGCCCAGCTGTCCGAGATCCGGACCATCGTCGAGGCGGCGATCGCCGCCGCGGTGGCGGCGTGAGCCAGGTCGTCGGCGTCGATCTGGGCGGCACCAACCTGCGGGTCGCGGCGGTGGTCGACGGTGCCATCGCCCGCAGCGTGCGGATCGAGGTCGGCGCTGCGCGGTCCCCGGCGGCGGTGGTCGAGGCCATCGCCGCGGCGGTGGCCGAGCTGGTCGACGACACGGCCGGCGAGGTGGCGGTCGGCGTCGGCGCGGCGGCCATGCTGGGCGACCGCGCCGGCACCGTCGTCAACGCGCCCAACCTCGGCTGGCGCGACGTGCGGTTCGGGCCGCTGCTGGCGGCGCGCCTGGGGCGGCGCCACCCGGTCGGGGTCTACAACGACGTCAACGCGATCGCCTTCGGCGAGTTCGCCGCGGGCGCCGGCCGGGGCGCCCGAGATCTGCTCGCGGTCTACGTCGGCACCGGCATCGGCGCCGGCTTCGTCGTGGGTGGCGCGCTGGCCGAGGGGGCGACCAGCTGCGCCGGCGAGCTGGGCCACGTCAAGGTGGCGTGGGGCGCGGACGCGGCGGCGTGCGCGTGCGGCGCCCGTGGCTGTCTCGAGGCCTACGCGGGCGGCGCGTCGTTGCTGGCCCGGATCCGGACCGACCTGGCGGCCGGGGCCAGCCCCGCGGTGGTCGCCGCCGCCGGCGACGTGACCCGCGCGCACCCCGGCCACGTCGACGCGCTGGCCGCGAACGATCCGTGGGCCCGCGCGCTGTGGGCCGAGTGCGGCCAGCTGCTGGCGGTGGGCATCGGCAACGCGGTGACGCTGCTCAACCCCGACCGGCTGGTGCTGGGCGGCGGCGTGCTGGGGCGGGCCCCGGCGCTGCGGGCGGCGGTGGTCGCGGCCCTCGACGAGGTGGTGCCGCCTGCGCTGCGGCGGCCGCTCACCGTCGTCGACGCCGCGCTGGGTGACGACGCCGGCCTGGTCGGCGCCGCGCTGTTGGCCGGTCGCGGCGTGTCGCTGGCGACCGCGGCGGGCTAGCCCGGCCGACGCCAGAGCTCCTCGGCTAGGGCTCCTCGGCTAGGGCTCGTCGGCCAGCGCGCGGGCCAGCTCGACGACGGCCAGCGCGTCGTTGCCCACCAGGCGGTAGCGCAGCGCGCCGGCGCGGTCGACGATCAGGACGTGGGGCAGGCCGCGGATGCCGTAGGCCGTGGCCACCGGGGTCGCGCCGTCGCCGACGTCGACGGTCCGGACCACGACGCGCCGATCGTCGGCCAGCCCGGCCCGCAGCCGCTGGTCGACCACCTCGCACCCGCCGCACCAGTCGGCGCGGAAGTCGATGATGGTGACGCGACCGGGCACGATCGCGGCCTCGACGTCGACCAGCTCGCCGGGCCGGTTGAGCTGCGCGAACTGCGGCGGCGCCGGCGATGCCGCCACCGGTGCCGGCGCGGTGCCGGCGCAGCCGTGGGCGCCGGCCGCGACGAGCGCGACCACCGCGACGCGCGTGGCCCAGGCGGCGCGGCTCACGGCCGCCACCTCATCACGCGGCTGCGCAGCTCGGCGTGTGCGGCGGGGGCCAGGCCGACCTCGACCACCGGGGTCACGGTCAGCGCGCCGCCGTTGACCAGGTCGCTGGCCTCGATGCGCGGGATGCGATCGACGTCGACGGTGATCTCGCAGGCGGCGATGGCGCCGGCGCCCGGGGGCAGGCCGGTGATGTGGTAGCGGCCGTAGGGGCGCGGCGGGGTGCTCTCCTCCCACAGCTCGACGTCGACCGCGGTGCGATCGGGCCGATCGCGGGCGATCAGCCGGACCTCCCGGGTCGGGGCGATGGCGCCGGCCTCGATCACCGTGGTCAGCGCGCTGCCGGCGCCCAGCGCCAGGCCGGGCGCGATGACGTCGACGGTGATGACCGCGGGCACGTCGACGAACATCTGCGACGCCTGGGCCGCCCCCAGGGCCACCGTCGCGGTCGGGGCGCGGGCGACGTGGGCCAGGGTCCCCAGGTGGGCGACGGCCGCGGCCATCACCGCCGGATCGCGGGTGCCGGCGCCGATCACCACCGCGTCCGACAACCCCGCGGCCGGCACCGCGGCGGCCGCCAGCGCGCGGTCACGGCGGGCCCGACGGCGGCGGCCGGATCGTCGGTGAACCGCTCGATGGCGTGGGCCAGCAGATCGATCATCTGGTCGGCGTTCTCGACGATCGTCGCCCGGACGCGGTCGTCGTCGACCTGCAGCACCGCCAGCCGGCTGGGATGGTCGCCCAGCGTCGCCAGGGCGGCGGCCGCCGGCGCCGCCAGCAAGCGCACCGCGGGCACGCCCGTGGCCAGCGCGGCGTCGCGCAGCACCCGGCGCTCGAGCGCGCCCAGCTCGAGCGGGACCGCCAGGACCGCGCCTTCGACCGCGCCGTGGGTGGCCTCGACCTCGACCAGCGCCGCGCGCAACAGCCACGCCACCAGCTCGACCGGGCTCACCGGTTGGCCGTCGAGGACCGGCCAGGCCAGCCCGGTGACGTGGTCGCCGTCGGGGACCGCCAGGCGCTCGAGCAGGCGATCGACCTGCTGATCGGGCCGGCACCGGGCCAGCGCCGCGCCGGTGTGCGGCACGCCGGCGACCAGGCCGATGGTGGCCGGCATGGTCACCGCCAGCTCGGCGCGATCGGCCAACAACACCGCGACCCGGAGCTCGGTCAGGCCCAGGTCGATGCCGACGGTGCAGGTCATCGATAGGCCCCGCCGATGAGGTCGGGGGCCACCACGCCGCCTTGCTCGAGCTGGGCCAAGATCCGGCGCGCCTCGGCGGCGTCGGGATCGTGGGCGAGGGCGGCCCGGGTCGCGGCCACCGCGGCGGCGCGATCGCCGGTGACGCACGCGCCCTGGGCCGCGGCGATCTCGACCAGGGCTGCCAGGCGCCGATCCTTGGGATAGACCTGGCTCGCGGCCTGGGCCAGCTGGCTGGCGCCGGCGTGGTCGAGGCTGGCGAGGCGATCGCGGATCGCCCGCACGAAGCGATCACCGGGACCCGAGCGCGCCTGGCGCAGCGACTGTTCGATGGTGGTGTCGTCGGGGCGCGCCCGCCGCGCCGGCGGCGGCTTGGTCACGGGACGGGCCGGCGGCGGCGCGGCGTCCACGGCCAGCGTCGGTGGCGCGGTCGGGTGGCGGACCGGCGGCGGCCACGACGAACCTCGCGCCGGCGGCGGCGGCGGCAGATCGAGATCGAGCGCCAGCGAGCGAGACACCTCGCCCAGCTCCTCGAGCTCCAGCGCCGGCGGGCCGAGCGCCGGCGCGGCGGGCGCGTCGCGGCGCGGGGCGGCGGTCACCTCGACCAGGTCGACCACCGGCGGCGTCAGCGCCACCACGTCGAAGCTGTCGGCCGGCGCCGCCTCGATCGCCAGCGAGCCGACCGTGCGGACCCCGGTGCCGGCGATCACCGCGCGGCGGTCGGCGCACACCGTCGCGCGCAGGCGCTGGTACGCCCGGGTCACGTGGATCATGCCCTCCTCGGCGGTGAGCCGCAGCGCCGTGCTGCCGTACCGGGCCAGGCCGTCGGGGTGCTCACGGCGGGCGCGCTGGCGCCACGCCGCACGCAGCTCCTCGAGGGTCGGGCTGCGGCTGCAGCCCAGCACCTCGTGGGCGGCCTGTTGGCGGAGCTTGCGCAGCTCGGCCTCCCGCGCGGCCAGGGTCACCGCCACCTCGCCGGCGGCGCCGCCGGCCTGGGCGTCGGCCAGCATCGCCTCGAGGCGCTCGATCGCCGCGGCCGCGCCGGTCAGCACCACGACCGCGGCGTCGCGGCGATCGTCGTCGGCCGGGGCGCCGACCTCGCCGTCGAGCGCCACCACGATCTGGCTCGGCAGCTCGATCGCCAACGTCACCGGCGCGCCGGGCGCGGCGTCGAACGGAACCTTCATCGACAGGCGACCGTCGGGGCGCAGCTTCTTGCGCAGGAACGCCTCGACCTGGTCCCAGCGCGTGCACCGCACCCGCAGCAGGCGCGGCGCGGTCATCGGCGCCTGCCGGCCACGGTCATCGGCCCTTGCGGCCCGCGGGCGCGGGCACCAGCTCGACCGCGCGCTCGATCACGTCGCGCAGCGGCGCCGCGGCCAGCGGCAGGTTGGGCTCGCCGCCGGCGCGCCACTCCTCGGCCGCGACCCGCACGAACCCCGGCAGCGACCCGTCGCGGGTCAGCTTGAACTCGTAGTCGCGCCCGGCCTCGATGCCGGCCAGGTTCATCGAGTTGGTGTAGCCGACCAGCAGATAGACCGCGGCGCCCGGCGGCTGGGTCACCACCTCGAGCTGGCCGCGGCCGTCGTCGGGGCCGGGGGTCTCGCTGGCCGCCAGGGCCGGTGGCAGTGCCGGCAGCGGCGTCGGCGTCGCGGTGGGCGTGAGCGTGACCTCCAGCTTGCCGGTCAGCGCGTCCTTGGGCCCGGTCCACCGGCTGCCGACGACGTGGACGTCCTGGGCCTGGTAGCCCTCGAGCTCGACCCGCAGCTCCCACACGTTGTTGGTGCCCAGGGCGATCGACGTGACCGGGGCAAGCCCGAGCAGCAGCCACACGGCGGCGCGGTCGGGCGACGACGTCACCCGGATGGTGCCGGGCTTGGCCTTGGCCGCGCGCAGCCGCGCCTCGAGCGCGCGGTTGGCTTCTTCCTTCTCGGCGCGCCGCTGCTCGGCCGCGGCCTTGCCGGCGTCGAGCTCGCGACCCTGCTTGCGCATGCCGGTGAACAACACGTAGCCACCGATCACCAGCACCGCGACCGCCAGCACCGACAAGACCTTGGTGCGGCTGCCGCGCAGCGACGGCGGCTCGACGACGTCGGGCAGCTCGACCACCGGTCGCGCGACCGGCCGGGCCACGGGCGGCGGCGCGGCCGGTGCCGGGGGCGGCGCGGGCAAGACCGTCTCGCCGCTCGGGTCGGGGGGAGCTGCCATCGTCTCGCCGGTCGGATCCGGCGCCGGCAACACCGGCCCGCGGCGCGGCGCCGGGGGCTCGAGCTCGGGCCCAGGCGCCAGCTCGATCAGCTCGGAGATCGGATCCCGCGCGGTCTGCCCGGGGCGGTCGTCGACGCGGGTGAGGCCGCCGTCGGTGCCCTCGTCGAGGTCGTCGAGCAGCGCGTCGAGCGCGCCGGTGCCACGGCCGGGCCGCCGGGTGATGGGCGCGGCGGCCGGGGGCGCCGACACCGGCGGCGGCAGCGTGGCGTCGCCCGGGGCGGGGTGGGCCAGCTCGACCGCCACCGGCAGGCTCGCCAGCAGGTCCTCGATGTCGCCGTCGGCGTCACCTGGGTCGCTCGGCGTCGGCGCCAGCTCGGCCAGCGCGCGGGCCACCTCGGCCGGGGTGGCGCACTCCCAGCGGTCGTCCTCGAGGGCCTCGGTGAAGTTCTCCTGTAGCTCGATGGCGTTGGCGAAGCGCCGGTGCAGATCGGTGTCCAGCGCGCGCTGGACCAGGCGCTCCATCGCCGGGGTGGTGTTCAGCGTGCCGGGTGGGCTGGTCCCCGACAAAAGCGCGAACACCAGCGCGCCCAGCGCATAGACGTCGCCGACCTGGCTGGGCGGATCGCCCAGCGCCAGCTCGGGCGCCAGGTATCCACCCAGGCCTCGCAGCGACATCGCGTCGGAGCCGGCCGCGGCCGCCGCCATGGCGGCGTAGCCCACCGCGAAGTCGGTGAGCCGGACCGCGCCCTCGCCGTCGACCACGATGCTGCGCGGGTGGATCGCGCCGTGGGTGATGCCGACCGCGTGGGCGGTGGCGACGCCGTCGATCACCGAGCGCACGATGGCGGCGACCACCCGCGGGGCCAGGCTGCGCCCGGGGGCCGCGGCGAGGACGTCGTCGAGGATCCGGCCGCCGGCCACCGCTTCGGTGACGATCACCAGGTCCTTGCCGTCGCGGGCGACCACGATGGTGCCGACCACCGCTCGGTGCTGGAACGCGCCGAGCAGCGGCGCGGTCCCGGCGCCCAGGGCGTCGTTGAACCGAGCGTCGGCCGCCAGCGCTGGCTTGACCACCAGCAGGCGCGCGTCGCGGCGGCCCTCGCCGCTGGCCCGGTAGGTGTCACCGTAGACGTGGTTGCCGACGACCTCGCCCAGCGTGAACCCGGCGAGTGAGTGTTGCCCTGCGGGACGTACCACGCGCCGAGTATACCGCCGCGGCGTCGACGCCGCTGGAGGCAGCGACCCGAGAAATCAGGCCGTGAATCGTGGTATCTGCCCGGGGCCATGAAGCAGCGGATCGCAGCGATCGTGTCAGGTCAGGTGCCGGTCGGCGCCACGGTGGTGATCGAGGGCTGGGTCAAGACCCGGCGCGACTCCAAGGCCGGCGTGTCGTTCGTCGCCGTCCACGACGGATCGTGCTTCGAGCCGCTCCAGGTCGTGGCGCCGGCCGAGCTGCCGGGCTTCGCCGACACCGTCGGCAAGCTGACCACCGGGTGCGCCGTGCGCGTCACCGGCGAGCTGGTGGCGTCGCAGGGCAAAGGCCAGGCGGTCGAGGTCCGGGCCGTCACCGTCGAGGTGGTGGGCTGGGTCGACGACCCGGATCACTACCCGATGCAGCCCAAGCGGCACACGATGGAGTACCTGCGCGAGGTCGCGCACCTGCGGCCGCGCACCAACATCATCGGCGCGGTGGCCCGGGTGCGTCACTGCCTGGCGATGGCGGTGCACGAGTTCTTCCACGACCACGGCTTCTTCTGGGTCCACACGCCGATCATCACTGGCTCGGACGCCGAAGGCGCCGGCCAGATGTTCCGGGTGTCGACGCTCGACGCCGCCAACCCGCCGCGCACCGCCGCCGGCGCGGTCGACTGGGACAAGGACTTCTTCGGCAAGCAGGCCCACCTCACGGTGTCGGGGCAGCTCAACGTCGAGACCTACTGCATGGCGCTGTCGCGGGTCTACACCTTCGGCCCCACCTTCCGGGCCGAGAACTCCAACACCCGGCGTCACCTGGCCGAGTTCTGGATGATCGAGCCCGAGCTGGCGTTCGCCGATCTGGCGGCCGACGCCGACCTGGCCGAGGCGTTCCTGAAGGCGATCTACCGGCGGCTGTTGACCGAGCGCGCCGACGACATGGCCTTCTTCGAGAAGCACGTCGATCCGACCTGCGTCGCCCGGCTGACCGCGCTGTGCGAGTCCTCGTTCGCGCGGATGGACTACACCGACGCCATCGCCGCGCTCGAGCGGTCCGGCAAGAAGTTCGAGTTCCCGGTGCGCTGGGGCATCGACCTCCAGGCCGAGCACGAGCGGTTCCTCACCGAGGAGGTCGTCAAGGGCCCGGTGGCGGTGATGAACTACCCGAAGGACATCAAGGCGTTCTACATGCGCCAGAACGACGACGGGAAGACCGTCGCCGCGATGGACATCCTGGCGCCGGGCATCGGCGAGATCATCGGCGGCAGCCAGCGCGAAGAGCGGCTCGACGTGCTCGACGCGCGCATGGACGCGATGGGCCTGCCCAAGGACGACTACGGCTGGTACCGCGATCTGCGCCGCTACGGCACCGTGCCCCACGCCGGGTTCGGCCTGGGCTTCGAGCGCGCCATCCAGTACGCCACCGGCGTCGACAACATCCGCGACGTCATCCCGTTCCCGCGGGCGCCGCGCCAGGCCGAGTTCTAGTGGCCACCGCGGTCGCCGTGACGGCGCCCTCGCCCGCGGAGGCCCGCGCCTGGCTCGACGAGGCCGAGCGTCGCCAGGGCGCGCTGGCGCTCGGGCGCGACGGCGGACCAGCCCAGCCCGCGCTGGCCGAGCGCGCCGGCCTGGCCGGGGTCGCCGCCAAGTTCCTCGCGGTGGGCACCCCGCGCACGATGGGGCTGGTCGGCCTGGGCGACGACGCGGCGGCCGTGGTGGCGACCCAGCGCGCCTACGCCGCGCCGCGCGAGCTGCGGGTGTTCGACCACGATCCGGCCGTGGCCGAGCGCACCGCCGCGGCGGTCGGCGGGCGGGTCGCGTCGCTGACCGAGGCCTGCGCGTGCGACGTGGTGGTGGCTCGCGGCCCGGTAACCATCGAGCGCGCGTGGATCCGCGGCGGGACCTTGGTGACGGCGCTCGACGGCGACGTGGCGTGCGCGCCGGCGTTGCTGGCCGCGGCGCTGGTCTACACCACCGGCCCGATCGCCGGCGTGACCCCGACGGCGAGCCTGGGCGCGGTGGCGGCCGGCCTGGTCGACGGCCGCACTCTCGACGAGATCACCATCTGCCTGCTGGCGCCGTGAGCCGGGCCGCGGCGGCCCGGCTCGGGCGCGCCGTCACCGCCGCCTGCCGAAAATGACGCCGCGCCCGTCGGCGGGCGCGGTGCCGCTGCGTCGGGCGCGTCAGCGCCGGTCGGTCACGGGTAGCTGCCGCCGTTGGCGCAGATCACCGAGGCGCGCGCCTCGCACGACATCGGGTCGATGCCGGCGGCCAGGCAGTCCTGCATGAACGCGTCGTGGCAGGTCGGGTCGTTCGGGCCGCTGCCGCAGGACGGATCGCCGGGCGGACAGCCGGGGTTGCACATCGGGTCGGCCGGATCGCAGCCGGGGGTGCACTGCGGATCGTACGACGGGCAGCCGGGCGTACACATCGGATCGCTGGGATCGCAGCCGGGATCGCCGCACCGCGGGTCGTCGGGCGGGCAGCCGGGATCGCAGCTCGGATCGCCGGGCTGGCAGCCGGGGGTGCAGTTCGGATCGTAGGACGGACAGCCGGTGCCGCCGCAGGTCTGGTCGGCGAGGGCCTGGCACGACATGGGGTCGCCGCCCTGGTCGACGCAGTCGCGGAAGACCTGGTCGAAGCAGTCACCCGGGTTCGGCGGCACCGTCGGATCGCACGCCTGCGACGCACGGAGCTCGCAGCTCATGGGATCGCCGCCGGCGGTGAGGCAGTCCTCGAGCACCTGATCGTGGCAGCCGGGATCGCCGGGATCGGTCGGCGGGCCGTCGAGGTTGCACCGGGTGATCACCAGGTCGGCGCACTCGTCGGCGGTCAGCTGGGACGCGTAGCAGTCGGCGATGGTGGCGTGAACGCAGGCGCTGGTGTCGCCGGGGTCGGTCGGCGTGCTGGCGCCGGTCGACGAACCATCGTCGGCGTACAGGGTACAGCCGGCCAACGCCGCGCAGGCCGCCAGGGCCAACGCGGACACGAACTTGGTACGAACGAGCATGGAACCTCCTCTTGTTACCTCGGGAGAGCCTTGCGCCAGCCTAAACGGCTCAGGTGCTGGGCTGAAAACACTGACGGGTCGGCTCGCCGCATACCGCGCCGCACGACCACTGACCCATGACGCAGGCGCAGCCGGTGGTGACGCAGGTCGCGCAGCCTAGCCCCGGCGGGCACGCGGTGTCACAGCCCTGGGGCGCAGGGACCGGGCAACCGGGGGCGGCGCACACGTTGGCGCAGCAGGTGGGATCGGTGGCGTCGCAGCCGGGCGCGCAGACCTGGCCCGGGTAGCACACCTCCGGGTTCGGCTGCGCGCACGCCGCGGGGTCGGCCGCGTCGCACTCCGACGCCGGCGCGCAGGTGCAGGTCGGGCAGCCGTTGCGGATCAGCGGCGCGGTGCCGGGCGCGCACGGGGGACACATCGCCGGGTCGGGGCACGCGACGCACTGGTTGCCGTCGCAGATCGTCATGCCGGGGGGACACGCCGTGTCGTCGACGCACTGCTGGCACCCCGGCGAACAGTAGCGCTCCAGGTGCAACGTGCCGCTGGCGCAGGTCACGATCTGCTGGCAGCACCCGGGATCGGTGTCGTCGGGGATCGAGCACACGTCGGTGAAGGCGCACGCCTGCTGATCGCTGGTGCGGGCGCGGGCCTGGCTGCACTCGGTGAGCGGGGTGCCGCTGGTCAGCACGTTGCCGTCGCTGGTGACGCAGCCGACGGCTGCCAGCGTGACCACCAGCGCCGCGCGGCGGCTCATCGCCGTACCTCTAGCGCGCCACCGACGGTGAGGCCGGCCAGGTGCAGCACCTCGGCGTCGTTGGCCCGGGCCACGACGCCGGCGCCGAGCCCCACCGCGCCGGTCGCGGTCACCGCCAGCCCGCCCACCGGGATGGTCACGGACACCTCGGCGGCGGCGTGGGCCGAATAGCCCGCCAGCCCCGCGGTCATGACCGCGGCGGTCGGATCGTCGGGTGGGACCGACGTCGTCGCGGCCGCCGCGATCCACTGGCGGCCGAGCGCCGCGCGCACGCCGCCACACATGCTGGGCCGGCTCCGGGTACACGCGATCGTCACCGTCGCGTCGAGGGCGAGCGCGCGGGCGGTGACGGTGCCCAGCGGGTGCGCCACCGTGCCGGTGCTGGCGTCGACGCCGACCCCGACCGGGCCGAAGGCGAGCTCGGCGCCGGCGCCGACCAGCGTGGCGGCGCCGTAGCGCCGGAGCAGGACCCGGCCGGCGCCGCCGCGGCGCCAGCGCGTCGACGGGCCGATGGCCGCGGCCCGGGCCGGGGTCGGCGCGGGTACGTCCACCCCGGCCACGCGGCGGTCGGCGACGCTGGGCCCGGTCGCCGCGGGCGAGTGGGTAACGACGGCGGTGGTCGCCGACGCCACCTCGGGAGCGCCCGTCGGCGTGACGGGCGCGATCGCCGGCGCGTCGTCGATCGCGGCCACCACCAGCGCGAGCACGCGCGGCGCCAGGGCAGTGGGGACGTCGCGCAGATCGACTGGCCGCGCCCGCGTACCCTCGGCGCGGCTGACCTCGACCACGGCGTTGCCGTCGGCGGCGCACGCCACCGCGATGGTGATGGCGCGGGGCGCAGCCTCGTGGTCGAGCGCGGCCACCAGCGCCGCGGCGTCGAAGCCGCAGCCGCGGACGGTGACCGTCGGCGCTGACGCATCGGCCCGGACGCCGCCCGGCGTGGTCGCGACGGCGATGGCCAGGACGACCATCGCGCGGTGGTGGGTCACGGCGCAGCCAGCCGCGCCATCTCCGCGCGGTGGGCGCCGGCGGAGAACCGCTGCAGGTAGGCCTGGGCGGCACCCCGCGCGGCGTCGACGCGGCCCGACGTGGCCAGCGCCCGGGCTTGCCGGGCCAGGGCCTCGTCCTGGATCGCGCGCGGGCTGCCGATCGCCAGCACCTGCCCGAAGGCGCTCGCGGCGCGCGCAGGCTGTGCGAGCTGATCTTGCGCCAGCCGGCCGAGGAGGAACGCCGCCAGGCCCGCGGTGGCGTCGCGGTCGGCGCCAGCGAGGTAGGCGGTCAGCTCGTCGGCGGCGCGGGCCGGCTGGCCCTGGGCGACCAGCTCGTCCGCGCGATCGATGATGCTGCGCGGCGGAGGCGCGACCACCAGCGGCGGCGGCGCCACAGGATCCGGAGCCGTGGCCTGAGCCGTGACCGGAGCCGGAACCGTGACCGGAGCCAGAACCGGAGCCGGAGCCGTGACCGGAGCCGGAGTCGGAACCGGAGCCGGGGTCGGAACCGGAACCGGAGCCGGAGCCGGAGCCGGAGCCGTGACCTGAGCCGTGACCTGAGCCGGCGTCGGAGAGACGACGGTCGTCGGCGGGCGATCGGCGTCGACCGGGGGCGCCGCGACCGCCACCTCGGGCGCCGCGACCTCCAGGTGCTGGCCGGCGGTGAGCCGCACCACCCGGCCGGGCACGCGCTCGCCGCGGACCATCACCACGCCGCGGTCGACCGTGACCGCCAGCTCGGTGGCGCTGCGCTCGACCGCGAACGCCGTGCCCACCACCTCGACGGTGGCCAGGTCGGTCTCGATGATCCACTTGCGCGGGCCACCGGGGCGGACGTCGAAGCCCACCTTGCCGCGCCGCACCGCCGTCACGAACTTATCGCCCTCGTTGGCCAGCACCTCGAGCTGCGCGGCCGGCGCCAGCGCCACCCGGGATCCATCGTCGAGCGCGACGGTGCGCGCGACGGGCGCGTCGAGCCGCGCGCCGGCGGTGAGGGTCACGTCGCCGTGCAGCGCGCCCGACGGACGCGGGGCGCGCGGCCACGCCGTGAGGACCACCGCCGCCGCGGCCGCGACCGCGACGCCAGCCACGACCCAGCGCCGCCGGCTCGGCGCCACCCGGGCCTCCGCCTGCGCGTCGCGGACGCGCCGCCACACCTGGGCCAGCTCGGCCTCGTCGAGGGCGGGGGTCAGCTCGGCTTCGATCGGCGCGCGGTCAGGCACGGGCATCCTCTCGGCCGGTGTGGAGGTCGATGGCGGCCTCGGCCTTGGCCAGGTAGCGCTTGACGCTGGCCAGCGAGCAGTCGCACGCGGTGGCCACCTCGTCGAGCGAATAGCCGACGACGTGGCGCAGCACCCACGGGACCTGCAGCTTGGCTGGCAGGGTGCGCAGCGCGCCGTCGAGCAGCGCCAGCTCGGTGCAGCGCTCGGGCGAGACGTGGGCGTCGGCCACGTCGGCCAGCGACTCGTCGTCGCCCTGGGTGGTCCAGAACCTGACCCGCTGCCAGCGCCAGCGCCGGTGCACGCGAGACACCGCGATGCGGCCTAGCCAGCCGCGCAGCGCCGCGGGCTCGGCCAGCGCGCGCAGCTGCTGGAACGCGATGAGGAACGTGTCCTGGACGACGTCGGCGGCCTCGACCGGGTCGCGCAACAGTCGTCGGGCCACGCTGGCCACCTGCGGTGCGTGGCGGCGGTAGATCATCTCCTCGGCCCAGGCGTCGCCGGTCAGCGCGCGCGCGACCAGCTCGGCGTCGGTCACCACCAGCGCGGTGGTGACGTCGACCACCTGGAGGCGGGCGCGGGGCGAGGCGAGGGCGGACATGCGCGTTCTCTGTCTAGAGCCCGCCGGATCGTGAAACGGCTCACACGATCCGTCGTGGGACAGAGTTCTGATTCTACGCCAGGTTGCGGCGCCTGCGGGGCTACCGTGAGGCGGCGCGCAGGCTGGCGTAGAAGGCGCGCATCGCCGCCTGGGACGGCGTCGCGGCGTAGCTCGCCACCCGGGTCCGGTTGGCGGCCGCCAGCCGGCGCCGGCGCGCCGGGTCGGCGGCCAGGGCATCGATCGCCGCCGCCAGCCCCTTGGCGTCCTCGACGGCGACCAGCTCCGGCGGCTCGAGCAGCTCGGGGACCCCGCCGACCGCGGTAGCCAGGCACGGCAGGCCGACGGCCATGGCCTCGAGCAGGGACCGCGGCAGGCCCTCTGTCCGCGACGGCTGGACGAACGCGGTGCGGGTGCGCAGGAACTCGTACACCGGCGCGCCCGGCGGCAGCGCGCCGCGGAAGCGCACCCGCGACGTCAGCCCCAGCGCCGTGGCCCGGGCCTCGAGCCCGGCTCGGAGCTGGCCGTCGCCGACCACCTCGAGCGTGTGCGGGCGCGCGGTCAGCGCCAGCGCGTCGAGCAATACGTCGAGGCCCTTGTACGGGCGAAACAGCGAACCGACGAACCCGAGCGCCAGGGTCGGGGCGTCGTCGACGGGCGCGCCCGGCTCCGCCAGGAGCGCGTCGGGAATGAACGCATCGGACACCGCGTAGGTCGGCGTGCCTGGGCGTGGCGGATAGCGCCGCTGCAGCTGCGCGGTGGTGACGTAGCGGGTGGTGCACGCGCCAGCCACCATCGCGCGCAGCTCGCGGCCGGCCAGCCCTCGGAGCGCGGTCAAGATCCGGCCGGCGCCGTCGAGGCTGGCCACCGGATCACCGACCACCTCGACGGCGTAGGGCTTGCGCGCGAGGGCCACGGCCGGGCGCAGCGCGCTGGCCATGACCCCGGGCGCGTGCAGGAGGAACACATCGCCGGCCCGGGCCGCGCGCGCCGCGGCGACCGCGAGTCCGGGGAACGCACCGAGGGCGCCGGTCGTCACGAAGTCGGGAGCCGCCACCAGCCGCACGCCGGGGCCTTCGACCGGGCGCATGGTGGCGGTCAGCGCGCCGGGCGCCAGCCGCGAGAACACCAGCACCTCCTCGAACACGTCGCGCAGGCGGGCCCAGTACTGGTAGTCGCACTTGCCGTCGATCATCACGCCGCGCGGCGTCGACCGGTAGTGGAACTCGGAGCTGACGACGACCTTCATCCGGGCCGGCAGGGTAGCGCAGCGGCGCAGCCGTCGACGCGGCCGCGCGGCGGGATCGTGCGCGCGGCCGCGCGGCGGTCGGTCGACGCGGGGCGGGCGCCGGGGTAGAGTGACGCGATGTGTGGCATCGCCGGCTTCGCCGGGCTCGCGCTCGGCGACGATCCCGCCGCGCGGCTCCTCGGCCAGCAGCAGCAGGCGCTGGCCCACCGCGGCCCCGATGGCACCGGCCGCTACTGGCGCGACGGGGTGGGGCTGGCCCACACCCGGCTGGCGATCGTCGACGTCGCCCGCGGCGCCCAGCCGATGCACGTCGACGACGCCACCATCGTCTATAACGGCGAAGTCTACAACGCCCCGGCGCTGCGGGCCGAGCTCGAGGCCGACGGCGAGCGCTGCGCCACCGCCAGCGACACCGAGGTCGTGCTGCGCCTGTACCGGCGCGACCCCGATGGGTTCGAGCGACGCTTGGTCGGCATGTGGGCGCTGGCCATCCACGACCGCCGCCGGCGCCGCCTGGTGCTTTCGCGCGATCGTTTCGGCATCAAGCCGCTGTTCGTCGCGCCGGCGGGCCGGGGCGTGGTGTTCGGCTCGGAGCTGGGCGCGCTGCGGGTGGCGGCGGCGCACCTCGGTGACGCGCTGGCCGTCGACCCGGCGGCCGCCCACGCGATGCTGGCGTGGGGCTACGTGCCGGAGCGACACACCATCCACCGCGGCGTGCGCCGCCTGGGGCCGGGCACCCGGCTGGTGCTCGACCTGGCCCACGGCACCTCGACCGAGACGATCTACTACCGGCCGCGGCCCGATCCAGGCGCCGCCGCCGTGCGCAGCCTCGACGACGCCGCCGATCTGGTGGCGCCCGCGCTGGCCCGGGCCGGCCGTGAGCACCTCGAGAGCGACGTCCCGGTGGCGGCGTTCCTCTCGGGCGGCATCGACTCGTCGCTGGTGCTGGCGGCGACCGTCGACGCCAGCGCGCGGCCGGTGCAGGCCTTCACCATCGGCTTCGCCGACCCCCGCTTCGACGAGGCGCCCCACGCCCGGGCGGTCGCGGCCCGGCTGGGCGTGCCGCTCGAGGTCGAGGTGCTCGACGAGGCGGCGCTCCTGGCCGCGCTACCCGATGCCTTGGCCGCTTACGACGAGCCGTTCGGCGACTCGTCGTCGCTGCCCAGCTTCGTGCTGGCCCGCCTGGTCGGCCGCACCCACAAGGTCGCGGTCGGCGGCGACGGCGGCGACGAGGTGTTCGCCGGCTACAAGAAGCACCGCATCGTGCGGCTGTGGGATGCCGCCGATCGCGTGCCGGGGGGGCGCGCGCTGGCGGCCGCCGCGCTGGCTCGGCTGCCGGCCCGCACCGACCGTACCACCCGGGTTGGTGAGCTGCTGCGCACCGTCGGGCGGCTGGCCCGGGGCCTGGGCGGCGACGACGCCGCTGGCTACGTCGCGTTGACGCAGGTCGCCGACCTGGCGCGCACCGCGCCCATGCTGGCGCGGCCCGGCGGCGACGCGCTGGTCGCCGAGGTCGCCGCCCGGTTCCAGTCCGCGACGGGTGATCGGCTGCGTCGCACGCTGATCGCCGACCTCGGCAACGTGCTGCCCAACGACATGCTGACCAAGGTCGACCGCGCCACGATGGCCTGCCAGCTCGAGGCCCGGGTGCCGTTGCTCGACCACCGCATCGTCGAGCTCGGGCTCGGGCTGCCGCGCCCGTTCACGTTGGGCACCCGTGGCAAGGAGGTGCTGCGCCGCCTGTTCGCCCGCCGCTTCGGGGTGGAGCTGGCCCGCCGCCGCAAGCAGGGCTTCGGCGTGCCGGTCGAGCGCTGGCTGGACACCGCGCTGGCACCGGCGTGTGCGCGGCTGTTCGAGCGGCGCCGCCTCGAACGCCACGGCGTGCTGTCGACCGCGCTGGCCGACGGCGGCCACCGCGCGTGGCTGGCCGAGCACCCCTACCTGGTGTGGCACGCGCTGGCGCTGGCGGCGTGGTGCGAGCTGGTCCTCGGCGACGGCCCCGACGCCGTGCGCGAGCTGGTGGCGGCGCCCCGCCAGGCGCTGGCGTCGTGACCCGACGAGACTCCGGAGGCTCCATGAATCGAGATCAGGCAACCGTCGACGGCTTCGGTGACGAGTGGCGCCGCTTCGACCAGGCCGGCGTCGCCGACGCCGAGCTCGCCGCGCTGTTCGCCGCGTACTTCGCGGTGTTCCCGTGGGACGCGCTGCCGCCTGACGCGGTCGGCTTCGACCTCGGCTGTGGCAGCGGCCGGTGGGCCACCCAGGTCGCGCCGCGGGTCGGTCACCTGCACGCGATCGATCCGGCCGCCGACGCGCTGGCGGTGGCCCGCGCCAAGCTGGCCGCGCACGCCAACGTGACGACCCACCTCGCCAGCGTCGACGCGATCCCGCTGGTCGACGGCACGATGGACTTCGGCTACTCGCTGGGCGTGTTGCACCACGTGCCCGACACCGCCCGCGGCCTGGCCGACTGTGTGCGCAAGCTCAAGCCGGGCGCGCCGTTCCTGCTCTACCTGTACTACGCGTTCGACAACCGACCCTGGTGGTTCCGGCAGGTGTGGCGGGCCTCGGACGTGGTGCGGCGTGGGGTGTCGCGCCTGCCGTCGGGCGGGCGCTACGCGGTGAGCCAGGCCCTGGCCACCGGGGTGTACTGGCCGCTGGCTCGCACCGCGCGTGTGCTCGACCGGCTCGGGCTGGACGTCGAGCGGCTCCCGCTGTCGGCGTACCGCGAACGCAGCTTCTACGTGATGCGCAACGACGCGCTCGATCGGTTCGGCACCCGCCTGGAGCACCGGTTCACGCGCGCCGAGATGCAGGCCGTGATGGAGGGCGCCGGCCTCGAGCGGGTCCGCTTCCACGACGGCGTGCCATTCTGGACTGCGGTCGGCTACCGGCGTTGAGGCGCGGGCAGGCCGCGCGCCGCCAGCGCCGCGGCGTAGTAGTCGGCCCAGCGCTGCCACACCACCGGGCGCGCGTAGGCCGCGACCGCTCGACGCCGCGCCGCGGCGCCGTCGGTGGCGGTTCGCCCGGGCGCGTCGACGTACCCGGCCAACGCGGCGGCCAGCGCGGCGACGTCGTGGGCCGCCACCAGCCGGCCGGTCTCGCCGTCGACGATGGCGTCGCGCACGCCGGTGACGTGGTAGCCGACCGCCGGGACCTCGAGTGCCGCGGCCTCGAGGACCACGTTGGGGAAGCCCTCGCGGTGCGACGGGAAGCCGAGCACGTCGAGCGCGGCCAGGTACGGGCGCACGTCGTCGACCCGGGGCACCACGACCACGCCCGGCGTGTGGGGCACCCGCGCCGCCACCTCGGCCGGGGTGTCCTCGTCAGACAGATCGGCCGACACCAGGACCAGGCGGACGTCGGGCCGCCGCGCCCGCACCCGGTCGAAGGCGTCGAGCAGCTCGACGATGCCCTTGTCGCGGGCCAGCCGACCGAGGAAGCCGATGGTCGGGGCGTCTGGCGCGATGCCCAGCCGGGCCCGCACCGCCGCGGCCGCGGCGACGAGCTCGGGCGTCCGCGTGAAGCGGACCACGTCGACGCCGTTGGACGAGCCCGCGCCGAGCATCCGCACCTTGGCCGGCGCCGCCAGGCCGCGGGCCGTGAAGGCGTCGCCCAGGCTGGCGCTGACCGCGATGACCTCGTGGGCGCAGGCGGCGGCGAGCCGCTCGGTGCCGGCGAGGACCGTGGCCTGCCACCCGACCGAGGTCTCCAGCCGCAGCCCGCGCAGCAGGTAGATCCGCACCGGTACGTCGAGCGCCCGGGCCGCCAGCATGCCGAGGAGCCCAGCCTTGGGCGTGGACGCGTTGACGATGTCGGGGCGCAGGCGACGCAGCGCGGCCGTCACTGCGGCCAGGGCCCGGGCGTCAGCCCACGGCCGCATCGGCCGCGCCAGGGCGATCGGCACCGTGGCCACGCCCTCGCGCGCCGCTACCACGTCGAGGTCGGGCCCGGGGCTGGCGATCACCGTCACGTCGTAGCCCGCCTCGCGCAGGAAGCCGAGCTGGCCATGCAGCAACAGCCGGGCCGACACCGGATGGGTCACCAGGTAGACCAGGCGGGGGCGGCGCATGCCGCGCCACCATACCAGCGACGCGCGGGCCGGTCCGGCCGGGCCGGCGCAACCCGCCGCCGCGCCGCGGCTCGGTTCAGGTCGACGCGGTCACGCCGCGCAGGAACGCGCGCGCGCCGGCCAGGATGATCGGCAGCGACGCCACCAGGTCGTGGCCGTCGTCGAGCTCGGTCAGGCCCGCGGTCGGCGTGCGGGCGCAGAACCCGCGCGCCAGCTCGATCTCGACCACGTCGTCGCGGGTGCCGTGGGCGATCCAGGTCGGGACGGTGACCCGGGGCCAGCCGTCGCCGGCGGCGTCGATGACCACGGCGTCGTCGAGGAAGCCGACGTCGACCCGGGCCGGCTGGTGGGTGGTGTGGTCCTCGATGGCCAGCCAGCCGTCGCGGCGCCAGGCCGCCACCGCGTCGGCGCCCAGCCGGCGCGGCCAGCGCTCGCCGATGCGGAACGCCGGCGCCAACAGCACCAGCGCGCGCACCGCCGGCACCCGCTCGGCCACGCGCGCCGCCGCCAGCCCGCCCAGGCTCGAGCCGATCAGCACGACCCGCTCGCTGGCGCCGATGGTGGCGACCACGTGGTCGATGATGGCCGACAGCCGCAGGTGGGCCAGCGACGGCACCCGCAGGTCGAGCCGCTCGACGGCGATGCCGTCATCGGCCAGCGCCCGCTGGAACGCCACGCCCTTGGCCGAGCTCGGGCCCGACGCGAAGCCGTGCAGGTACAGGCAGCGCCAGGTCACCAGGCGCCGCCGCCGATCCGACCGAGGAAGTCGTAGGGGTAGCCGACCTCGAAGGCGCTGGCCTCGTCGAGGCGCGCCAGCTGCGCCGCGGTCAGCTTGACGTCGGCGGCGCCGACGTTGTCGTCGAGCTGGGCCAGGGTGCGGGCGCCGAAGATCACGCTGGTGACGGTCGGCTGGTGCAGCAGCCACGCCAGCGCAACCTGCGCGGCGGAGCCCCCGACCTCGGCCGCCACCGCGGTGACGGCGTCGAGGATGGCCCAGTGGCGCGGAGTGTCGAACTTGCCCCACCGGTCGCGCCACGTCTCGAGCCGGCTGCCGGCCGGCGGCCCGGCGTCGCGCTGGTACTTGCCCGACAGGAACCCTGACGCCAGCGGCGACCACGGCAAGATGCCGACGCCCCACTGGCGGCACAGCGGGACGTGCTCCCGCTCGAGGCCGCGCTCGACCAGGCTGTACTGCGCCTGCAGCGTGACGAAGCGCTCGCGGTCGCTGGCGCGGGCCCGCCACAGGCTGTCGACCAGCCGGTAGGCCGCGTAGTTGGAGCAGCCGAGGTACAGCACCTTGCCGGCGCGCACCAGATCGTCGAGGGCGCGCAAGGTCTCGTCCTCGTCGACCGCCAGGTCCTGCATGTGGATCTGGTACAGGTCGATGCGGTCGGTGCCCAGGCGCCGCAGCGAGTCCTCGACGCAGCGCACGATGCGGTAGCGCGATGCGCCGCTCTTGTTGGGGCCGGTGCCCATGGTGAAGCGGAACTTGGTGGCGATGACGGTCTCGTCGCGGGCGCCGGCGCGGTCGGCAAACCACGCGCCGATCACCCGCTCGGACAGGCCGTCCTGGCCGTAGACGTCGGCGGTGTCGACGAAGTTCACGCCGCGCTCGCGGGCGCGATCGAGGATGGCGTGGCTGGTGACGTCGTCGCAGCCGACGCCGTGCATGAAGGACTGGGCGTCGGCCTCGCCAAACGTCATGGCCCCCAGGCACACCGTCGAGACCTTGACGCCGGCGCTGCCGAGCTTGCGATATTCCATAGGGCACTGATGCCCCCGGATGGCAGCAGCGTCAAGCCTCGCGGCGCCGCGCCCTGCTAGCATCCGTCGATGGCCTCCATCCGCGCGGCGATCTTCGACCTCGACGGCACGCTGCTCGACAGCCACGCCGACCTCGCGGCCGCGCTCGCCACCGCGCTGGCCGGCGCCGGGCTGCCGGCGCCGTCGGCCACGGCGCTGCGGGCGATGGTCGGGGCCGGCGCCCGCGCCCTGGTCGAGCGCGCGGTGGCGGGGCGGGCCGATGTCGAGCCGGTGCTGGCCGGGTTCCGCGCCGCGTACCGGGCCCGGCCGCTGGTCGAGACCCGGCTGTACGCCGGCCTGGCGCCGGCGCTCGACGCGCTGACCGCCCGCGGGCTGACCTTCGCGGTGGTGTCGAACAAGCCGCACGAGCTGACCACCTACCTGGTCGCGCAGCTGCTGGCGGCGTGGCCGTTCGCGGCGGTGTACGGCCACCGCCCCGAGCTGCCGCTCAAGCCCGATCCCACCTCGACCCTGTGCGCCGCCGACGAGCTGGGCGTGGCCCCAGCCCAGTGCGCGTTCATCGGCGACTCGGCCATCGACGTGGCCACCGCGCGCGCCGCCGGCATGCGCGCGGTCGCCGTGACCTGGGGCTTTCGCGATCGCGGCGAGCTTTTGGCGGCAGGGCCCGACGCGGTGGTCGACGCGCCGGCCGAGCTGCCGGCCGCCATCGTGGCGTGAGGTGACCCTGCGCGCGGCGTGATCGGTGCCGCGCCCGACCAGGCCGTGACCGAACCGTGACCGGTTTGTCCCGGGCGCTCCACCGACGGTGGCGTAGATCGAGGGGATGCAGACGGCGGCACACGCGCTCGCCCGCGGCTGGAAGCGGGTCTACCTGAACGCCCAGGCGATCCCGTTCTGGCTGACCCACGTCGGCGCCGTGGTCGGCGTCGCGTGGCTCGGCCTGTCGTGGCGCGGCCTGGCCTGGGCGGCGGGGACCTACGCGGTGCGCATGTTCTTCGTGACCGGCGCCTACCACCGGTACTTTTCACACCGCAGCTACAAGACGTCGCGGTGGTTCCAGCTGGTGCTGGCGGTGGGCGCGACCGCGACCACGCAGAAGGGCGTGCTGTGGTGGGCCGCGCATCACCGCCGCCACCACCGCGCGTCCGACACCGCCGACGATCTGCACTCGCCGGAGCACGGCGGCTTCTGGTGGTCGCACATGGGCTGGATCTTGGCGCGCGACTTCGAAGCCACCGACCTGGCAGCCGTCAAGGACTTCGCCCGCTACCCCGAGCTGCGCTGGCTCGATCGCTTCTGGATGGTGCCGCCGGTGCTCACCGCGGTCGCCGCGTACGCGCTGGGCGGCTGGTTCGGCCTGGTGTGGGCCTTCGCGGTGCCCCAGGTGCTGTGCTGGCACGGCACGTTCACCATCAACTCGCTGTCGCACCTGTGGGGACGCCGGCGGTACCCGTCGGGCGATGACTCCCGCAACAACCCGGTGCTGGCCCTGATCACCCTGGGCGAGGGCTGGCACAACAACCACCACCACTACCAGGTGGCGGCGCGCCAGGGCTTCTTCTGGTGGGAGCTGGACGTGACCTACTACGTGCTGCGCGTGCTGGCGGTGCTCGGCATCGTGCGCGAGCTGCACGGCGTGCCAGCGCACATCCGCGCGGGCGGGCGAAAGCTGTCGGCCACGGCGATCGACGCGCGCGTCGTCACCGGTCCGTAACCAGAACGGCGCGCGGCGTTCGGCGGCGATGCCGGCGCCATGGTACCGTCACCGTCGCCGGGGCCAGGGCCGCGGCAGCGATGACCCAGCGGCAGGACGATACCCCGACCCGGCCGACCCCGATCGCGGTCGCCGAGCTCGACGGTTTCCGGAACGATCCGCGCGACGTCGGACGGTTCACGGCGCTGCGCCAGGCGCTGCGCTCGAGTGGGCAGGGCGAGCTGCTGGCCGAGGTGTGCGAGCTGCGCGCGCCGTTCGAGCCGACCCCGTCGAAGGCGGCCGACCTGTGGGCCGAGGCCGGCGAGGCGCGCGCCATCCTGGGTCAGGCCGCGGTGGCCGAGCGTGACCTGCGCGCGGCGTGCGCGCTCGACGCCGCGCACGAGGTCGCGACCGCGCGCCTGGTCGAGACCTTCGTGACCACCGGCCGGCCGGCCGAGGCCGGGGACATCCTCGAGGCGGAGCTCGACGAGCTGGCCAAGCGCGCCGAGGTGTCGCCGGCCAAGGCCAAGGTCGACCGCGCCGGCATCGCCCGGCGGGCGGCGCGCCACCGGCTGGCGGCGGGGCTGTGGGAGCAGCACCTGGGCCGGGTCGATCGGGCGCTGGCCCACTGGCAGGCGGCGTGGCGTCTCGAGCCCGAGCGCACCGACGCGCTGGCCGCGGCCCGGGCCCTGTACGCGTCGCTCGGCGACGACGCCATGGTGGCCAAGCTCTACCGCTCCGAGCTCGACGTGCTGGGCGACAAGGCGCCGCCGCTGGGCCGGGCCGGCTTGTGGCTGGCGCTGGCCAAGGTCGAGCTGCGGCGCGGCGACGGCAAGGCCGCGGCCGCCGCGTGCGATCGCGCGGTGCGCCTCGACGCCGAGTCGCTGGCCGCGCGCGAGACGCTGGCCGAGATCTACAGCTCGCCGAGCTGGGCCAAGACCGCTGAGGACGCGGCGGCCGGCGGGCGCAAGGCCAGCGAGCTGTACGCCGAGCTGGGCCGGCTGGCGTTCGCCGCCGGCGACACCGAGGCCGGCATCGGCTTCTTGCGGCGCGCGGTCGGCGCCGACCCGTTCCACGCCACCGCGGCCACGGCGCTCGACCAGGCGCTGCGTCGGGAGCAGCGATGGGACGAGCTCGAGCGCTTGCTGGTGCAGCGGGTGGCGATGGCGGCCTACGCCGGCGACGAGGCCGAGCGGGTGCGGCTTCTGCGGCAGCGGGTCGAGCTGCACGAGCGCGAGCGGCCCGATCGCGGCCAGCTCATCGAGGCGCTGACCGAGGTCGCCGCCACCGAGCCGCCGGGCGGCGCCGCCGCGGTGCGCCTGCGGACGCTGTTGCGCGAGGATCAACGGTGGGCCGAGCTGGCCGCCCTGCACGAGCGCGAGCTGGCAGCGCTGACCGAGCCCGGCGCGCAGGTCGCCGAGCTGTTGGAGCTGGCGGCGATCGTGCGCGACCACCTGGGCGACAAGGACCGGGCCGCCGAGCTGCTGCACCAGGCGTTGTCGGTCGATCCCGCCAACGACGACGCGCTGGCGCGCTACGTCGAGCACTTCCGCGAGCGGCGCGACTTCCGGGGGCTGTGCGACCTCTACGAGTTCTCCCTCGACAACGCCCGCGAGGCCGGGGCGCCAGCCGGCGAGCTGGTGCGCCGGCTCGAGGAGATCGCGCAGATCTGCGAGCTGCGGCTCGGTGACGTGCCCCGGGCCCTCGACGCCTGGCGCCGGATCGAGGAGGTCGAGCCGGGCAGCCCCAAGGCCAAGGAGGCGGTGCGCCGCCTGTCGGGCCGGGCCAAGATGTGGGAGCAGCTGGTGGCGGTGCTCGAGGGCGAGGCGCAGGCGGCCCAGACCGGCGGCGCCCGGGCCGACACGCTGCGCCGGATCGCGAACACCTACCGCGAGCGCCAGGTCGAGCCGCGCCGCGCCATCGCGCTGTACGAGGAGGTGCTCGGGCTCAAGCCCGACGACGAGGCCGCGCTCAAGGCGCTGATCGAGATGTACGAGCGCGAGGGCGACGACGCCGGCCTGGCCCGGACGCTGCGGCGCCAGCTCGAGCTGGACGCGCGCCGGCTGGCCGAGGATCCCAGCGTCGGCGGCGCCCGCGAGTGGCCGGTCGGCAAGCGGGTCGAGCGCCTGACCGCGCTGCGCAAGCTGGCGACCATGTGCGAGACGCGGCTGGGCGACGTCGAGGGCGTGGTCTACGCCGCCAGCGGCGTCCTCGAGATCCTCCCGGGCGACCGCGACGCGCTCGATCGCATGGCGCGCGCGCTCGAGCAGGCCGGCGACAAGCGGCGCCTGACCCAGACCCTCGAGTACCACGCGGCGGCGGCCACCGGCCCGGCCGAGCGCTCGATGCTCCTGCGCGGGCTGGCGCGGATGGCCGCCGACGACGGCGACGACGCCCGGGCCCTCGAGCGGTGGGAGCAGGCGCTGCGGGCGGCGCCGACCGACCCCGAGGCGCTGGCCGCGGTGGCCGATCTTTACGAGCGGGCCCAACGGTGGGGCGAGCTGGCCGCGGTGCTCGAGCGCCTGGACGCGGTCACCCACCCGGCCACCGCCGCCGCCCCCGAGCCGGGCTCGACCGCGGCGGCGCTGCGGGCCCGCGACCTGACCCGCTACGCGGTGATCGTCGACGACAAGCTCGGCGACGGCCAGCGCGCGATCACGGCGTGGGAGCGCCTGCGCCAGCTGACGCCGCGCGATCGCACCGCGCTGGAGGCGCTGGCCCGGCTGTACCGCGGCGCGGCCCGCTACCGCGAGCTGGCCGACCTGCTGGCGGTCCACGCCGAGGTCTACGCCGTCGACGATCTGCCCAAGGCCACCGCGGCCGCCCGCGAGCGCGCCGCGATCCTGGCCGACCGCCTGGGCGCCACCGAGGACGCCTGCAAGCAGCTCGAGCGGCTGGTGGCCGAGCTCAACCCGACCGACCTCGACGCCCACTCGATCTTGCGCCGCCTGTACGAGGCCCGCGGCGACTACCAGGCGTCGGTGCGCATCGCCGAGCGCGAGCTGTACCTGCTGTCGGAGCCGGCCGCCAAGGTCGCTCGGGCCCTCGACATCGGCGTGATCTGCCGCGACCGGATCGGCGACCCGGCCCGGGCGCTGCAAGCCTACGAGCGCGTGCTGGCCCTCGACCCGCACCACGACGAGGCGCTGGCCGCCGCGGCCGATCTGCACGAGAAGCTGGGCGACGTGAAGGGCTGTGTGCGGATGATCGAGCGCCGGCTGAGCCTGGCCGACGATCGGCGCACCCGGCGGGCCATGCACAACCGGATCGCTGGCCTGACCGCCGAGCGGCTGGGCGAGCACAAGGCCGGATTCAAGGCCTGGCGGCGGGCCCACGACGAGGCACCCGACCCTGCGACGCTGGCCGAGCTGCGGCGGGCGGCCGAGGCCTACGGCCTGTGGCGGGAGCTGGCCGAGGTCTACGAGAGCGAGCGCAAGCGGCTGACCAGCGGCCCGGCGGCCGATCCCGCCGCGGCGGTGGCGATCGGCCGCGAGCTGGCCAGCGTGTGCGAGCGGCGACTGTCGGATCGGCCGCGGGCGATGGCGGCGCTGGGCGAGGCCCTGGCCGGCGCGCCGCGCGACCGCGAGCTGCTGGCGGAGATCGAACGGCTGGCGGCCGAGGCCGATCAGCGGCCGCTGTGGAAGCAGGCCCTCGACAGCCACGACGTCGCGCTGCGGGCGATCGGCGGCGGCGCCCGCGCCGACCTGCACGTGCGCAAGGCCCGCATCCTCGAGGAGCGCCTGGCCGATCCGCGCGGCGCGGCGGCCGAGCTGTTGGCCGCGTTCGCGTGGGGGCCCGAGCGCGACGACGTGCGCGAGGCGCTGTACCGCCTGGCCGCGGCCACCCGGACCTGGGCCGAGGTGATCGCGGTCGAGGCGGCGATCGCCGAGCGCGCGGCCGGCGCCGATCGGCTGGCGGCGCTGCGGCGGCGGGCCCAGGTCATCGAGGAGCACCAGAAGGATCTGCCGCGGGCGTTCCGCTGCCACCTGGTGGCGTTCATGCTCGCGCCCGAGGACCCCGAGCTTCTGGCCAACCTGTGGCGCCTGGCGCGGGCCATCGGCAAGTACCGCGAGGTCGATCGCGCGCCGCGGCCGGAGCCGCCGCCAGCGACCATCTCGCTCGACCGCGACGCCGAGCTGCCGCCGCGGCGCGAGCAGCCGACCGAGGAGCTGGTGCTGCCCGAGGCCGAGCCGCTCGACGACGCCGACGCACTCGAGGCCAACCTCGACGTCGGCGACTCGACCCAGCCGATCGACCTCGACGAGCTGTTGCCGCCGAGCGAGGCGGTCGCCAAGGCCACCCGGCCGGCCGCCGGCAAGCCGCGCCTGCCGCCGCCGCCGCCGCGCTCGCTGCGGATCGAGCCGCGACCGCCGGGCCCGCCGCCGACGCCGCGCAAGGCCCAGGCCTCGGTGCGCCGGCCGCCGTTGCCCCAGCTGCCCCTCCGCGCGTTCGAGTCGCCGTGGGAGGAGCTGGCGGCGGCCTACGACCTGCTGCCGGCGGTCGACGCCGAGGCCAAGCTGCGGTGGCTGTACCGGGCCGCCGAGGCGTGGGAGGGCGGCGCCCGCGACGTCGGCCGCGCGTTCGACACGCTGGCCCGCGCGCTGGGCATCGCCCGCCGCAGCGTCGGCGCCGACGGCGAGGTGCGGGCGCGCCTGCACCGCCTGGCCAGCGATCACGGCGTGTGGGAGCGGCTGGCCGATCTTTACGAGGCGTTGGCTGAGGACACCCACACCCCCGAGGCCGCGGTCGAGCTGCTGATGGAGGTGGCGGCGATCCGGGAGCGCCAGGGCGAGACCGGCCGGGCCGAGGCGCAGTACCGCCGGGTGCTGGGCATGCGGCCCGACGACCGGCCCGCCCGCGCCAAGCTCGAGAGCCTGTACCGCGGCGGCCAGCGCTGGGTCGAGCTGGCGGCGTCGCTCGAGGAGCGCACCGATCCTCGCCTGGGGACCGCCGCGCCCGAGGCCGAGCGCCCGGCGCTGCTGCGCGAGCTGGCCGCGATCTACGACGGCCACCTGGGCCATCCCCACGACGCCATCGACACGCTCGAGCGGCTGCGCCAGCTGGCGCCGACCGACCTGGTGGTGCTGCGCGAGCTGGGCGACCTCTACGCCAAGGTCGGCCGGTGGAGCAAGGTCATCGAGGCCCACGGCAAGATCGTCGAGCAGGCCGAGGGCGCGCCCGAGGCGCGCGAGGCGCTGCGCCGGATCGCCGCGGTCTACGAGCTCGAGCTCGAGCTGCCCGAGCGCGCGCTCGACAGCTACCAGGCCTTGGTCGCGCAGTGGCCCGACGACGTCGAGGCGCTGGCGGCGCTCGACCGGCTGTGCCTGGCCGCGGCCCGCTACCGCGAGCTGGCCGACGTGCTGCGCCGACGGGCGGCGCTGGCGGTGACGCCGGCCGAGCGCGCCAGCCTGCTGGTGCGCCGCGCCGCTGTGCTGCAAGACTGGCTGGCCGCGCCCGAGGAGGCCGCCGCGGCGCTGCGCCACGCCCGCACCATCGCGCCGGACGACAGGGCCCTGGTCGATCGCCTGGTGGCCGCCCTGGTCGCCGCCGGGCGCCACCGCGAGGCGGCCACCGTCCTCGACGGCCAGCTGGCCGCGGCCGGGCCTGACGTGGCCGCCGGCGACCGCGCCGCGTTGTTGTTGCGTTTGGCCCAGCTGCGCCAGGACGGCCTGGGCGACCTGCCCGGCGCGCGGACCGCGGTGGCCGCCGCGCTGGAGCTGGTGCCGAGCCACCCGACCGCGCTGGCGATGCTGGCTCGGCTGGCCGACGACGACGACGACCCCCGCAACTTCGCCGAGGCCAAGCTGCGCGAGGCCGCGGTGGCCACTGACGACGACGTCCGCATCGCCGCGCTGTACGAGGCCGGCGTGGCCCTGCGCGACCGGGTCGACGACGCCGCCGGCGCCCGGGCGGCGTTCGAGCAGCTGGTCGCGGTGCGGCCGTACCACGCCGACGCGGTGTGGGCCCTGGCCGGGCTGATCGAGCAGGGGGGCGACCCCGAAACCGCGGCCCGGCTCCTCGAGCAGCGCCTGACCGACCGCGAGCTGGAGCCGGCCGAGCGAGCCCGGGTGTTGACCCAGCTGGCGGCCCTGGCGCGCCAGGGCGGCATCGAGCTGGTCGCCGAGCGGCGCCTGGTCGAGGCGCTCGGCGCCGATCCCGGCTGCGTCCCCGCGGTGGTCGCGCTGGCCGATCTGTACGCCGACGCGGCGCGGTGGGACGACCTCGAGACCTTCCTGCGCGGCACGCTGGCCGACGGGGTGCCCGGCGCCGAGCCGGTGGTCATCGCCGAGCTGCACCGTCGGTTGGCCGAGTGCTACGAGCAGCTCGGGCGCGACGACGACGCCTACGAGACGCTCTTGGCGGCCGACCGGCTGCACCGCGGCCACGCGCTGGTCAAGCTGGCACTGGGCGAGAACCGCTACAAGGCCAAGCGGTGGCGCGAGGCCGCGCTGCACCTGTCGGCGCTGGCCCACCACGACGACGCCGCCCGCTACGCCAGCGACGTGGCGCAGGGGCTGTACCACGCCGCGCTGGCCGAGATCCGCAGCCTGCGGCCCGACAAGGCGCCGCCGCTGTACGCGCGCGCGCTCGAGCTGCGGCCCAGCTACGGGCCGGCGCTGCAGGCCATGGCCGAGCTGGCGATGGAGGCCAACGACGCGGCCCGGGCCTACGAGCTGCTGACCCGGCAGGCGGTGGCCACCGACGAGCCGGGCGAGCGGCTGCGGCTGTTCGAGGCGCTGGGCGACATGGCGCTCATGATGCTCGCCGACGAGGACAAGGCCCGGGTGTGCTTCGAGGCGGCGGTGGCCGCGGCCAACCCGCTCGAGGCGCGCCACGTGCCGCTGCTCGAGAAGCTGCTCGAGCGGCACGACCTGGCCGGCGACCACGCCGGGGCGGCCCGCACCGCCGAGCTGATGGCGGCGTTCGGGGCCAGCGGCACCGACCGGGCGGCCCGGCTCGATCGCGCGGCGCGCGACTACCTGGTGGCCGGGGCCCGCGACCAGGCCCGCGCGGTGGCGGTCCGCGCGGTGGCGGCCGACCCGTACTTCCTCGACGCGGTCGAGCTCGCCAGCGAGCTGTGCGAGGCGGCCGGCGACAGCGGCGAGGTGACCGACATGCTGGGGCGGTTCCTGTCGGGCAAGGACGACGGCGACCCCGCCGATCGGCCACGGCGGGCGGCGCTGTGGGTGCGGCTGGGCGAGGCGCGCCGGGCCCGGGGCGACAGCAAGAGCGCCCACGCCGCGCTCGAGCGCGCCATCGCGCTGGCGCCCGACTCCGACGCCGCCACCACCGCGCGCCGCCGGTTGGCGCCGGTGCTGGCGGCCGAGCCGGCCCGGCGCGGCGATCTGGTCGAGCTGCGGCGCGCCCTGGCGGCGGCCAGCGCCGCGGCCGCCGACGTGGCCGCGTGGGCCGACGAGCTGCGCCGGGCCGACCGCACCGACGCCGCGGTGGTGGCGCTCGAGCTGGCCCTCGCGCTGGGCGCCAGCCCCGACGTCCACCAGACCGCCTTCCGCCAGCTCCACCCGGCCCGGGCCATGGCCGCCGACGAGTCGTACCGCGGCGTGGTCGATGCGCCGACGCGCGCGCGGTTCCTGCACGAGCCCGATCTCGACCAGCTGGGCCCGGTGTGGTCGACGCTGGCCGAGGCGGCCAGCCTGTTGTGGCCCGATCCCGACGAGGCGCTGGCGCGGGCCGGGGTCGCCGGCGCCCACCGCATCGCCGGCGCGTCGTCGCCGTCGGCGCTGGCCTTCGTGCGCATCGCCGCCGCGCTCGGCTGCGGCTCGGCCTCGCTGTACGCCACCGACGATCCGCGGGCGCCCGAGGTCCAGGTGGTGTGCGCCGGCACGCCGATCGTGGTGCTCGGGCCGCGGGCCGCGGCAGGGGTCGATCGCGCGCGCCGGTTCGCGCTGGGCGCGGCGGCCGAGCTGACCCGCCCCGAGCACGCCATCGTCGCCGGGCTGCCCGTGGCCGAGGTCGGGACGCTCCTGGCCGCGCTGGTGCGGTCGTTCGCGCCGCCGGCCAGCCACGCCGCGGTGGCCGCGCTGGTGCTCGACCCCGACGTCCAGCGGGCCCGCGACGAGGCGCTGCGCGGCGCGCTGCCGGTCAAGCTGCGGCAGCGGTTCGAGCAGCTGTTCGCCGAGCTGCCGCCGACGCCGCTGACCCTGACCGCGCACCTGGCGGCGGTGCAGCGGGTGGCTACGCGGGCGGCGCTGCTGGTGTCGGGCGACTACGGCGCCGCGCTGACCCAGCCGAACGCGACGGCGACCGAAGTGGTGCGCACGGTCACCGATCCCGACTACGTCGCGCTGCGGGCTCGGCTGGGCCTGGCGGTGACGTGACCGCGGCGGCGCGGCGCGGGCGTGGCGGCCAGCACCTCGTCGGCTAGCACCCGCTTGACCAGCTCGACGAAGCGCCGGGCCTTGAGCGGCGGCTCGGCCGAGGCGTCCTGCGGGAACAGCACGTAGACCGGAACGCCGCCGGCGGCGACCGGGTGGCACGCCCACGCCGGCAGCACCTCGACCAGCTCGCCGCGGGCCAGCTCGTCGCGCACCATCCACGCGACCACCCGCAGCACGCCCATGCCGCGTACCGCGAGCTGGGCCGCCAGCATCGGGCTGGTGGTGTGGACCACGCCGTCGACCTCGAGCCGCTCGCTGCGGGTGCGGGTGTGGCGGTGGTAGAACGACCACTCGACCGGCCCGGCGTGCTGGCCCACGGTCAGGCAGTGGTGCTGGCGCAGCGCCAGCGGCCGCGTGGGGTGGCCGTGCGCCGCCAGGTAGCCCGGGCTCGCCACCATCCGCACCGGCACCCGGCCCAGCAGCTGGGCGCGCATCGACGAGTCGCCCTGGCGGCCGAGCCGGATCGCCAGATCGAAGCCGCCCTGCACCAGCGGCTGGTTGCGATCGGACAGGTCGACCTCCAGCCGCAGCTCGGGGAAGCGCCGCCGCAGCTCCGGCAGGTGCGGGCCCAGCAGGCGCTCGCCGACGACCACCGGCATGGTCACCCGCAGGTGGCCGCGCGGCACCCCGCCCGACAGCTCGGCCACGGCGTCGTGGGCGGCCCGGCGCGCGGCCACGAGGCCCTCGGCGTGGCTCAGGTACAGCGCGCCGGCCTCGGTCAGCCGCAGCCGGCGAGTGGTGCGCACCAACAGCGCCGCGCCCAGGTGCTGCTCGAGCTGGGAGACGGCGCGCGACAGGCTCGACGTGCTCTTGCCGAGGGCGCGTGCGGCGGCGGTGAAGTTCTTGGTGCGCACCACCTGCAGGAACACCTCGGCCGCCGCCAGCTCGTCGAGCGTGGGGCGGATCATCCGGACGACATTCTTGCGCATGGCGCAATAGTCCCTTGTCCCGGGACGGCTTTGTAGCGCGTCAGTAAACAGTCACGGTGATCAAACCCAGGAGGGTCCCATGGCTGCACTCGCTGACACGATCCCCGCCGCGCGCCCAACCCGGGCCGCGCGCCCGCTCACGCTGACCGCCACCGACGGCGTCCCGCTGGCGGCGCTCCACCACGCGCCGGCCGGGCCAGCGCGCGGGGCCGTGCTGATCGCGGCCGCCATGGGCGTCGCCCAGACGTTCTACCAGCCGCTGGCGCGGTGGCTGGCGGAGGCCGGCTTCCACGCGCTCACGTTCGACCTGCGCGGCGTGGGCCAGTCGCGCGCGGGCTCGCTGCGCGCGGTCACCACCGACGTGATCGGCTGGGCCCGAACCGACGCCACCGCCGCGGTGCGCGCTCTCGAGGACCTGGCGCCGGGGCTGCCGCTGACCTGGCTGGGCCATAGCCTGGGTGGCCAGCTGGTACCGTTCGTGCCCGACCACCGCGGCCTGGCGCAGATCATCACCGTGGCCGCGGGCAGCGGCTACTGGCGCGACAACAGCCCGGCGTTGCGGCGCAAGGTGTGGCTGCTGTGGTTCCTGGCGGCGCCGGTGGCCACGCCGCTGTGCGGCTACTTCCCGGGGCGCGCGCTGGGCATGGTCGGCGATCTGCCGCGCGGGGTGATCCGTCAGTGGCGGCGGTGGTGCCTCGACCCCGGGTACGCCGTCGGCGCGGAGGGGGGCGCGGTCGAGGACCTGTTCGCCCGGGTAACCACCCCGCTCACCAGCATCTCGTTCACCGATGACGAGATGCTGTCGGCGGCTAGCATCGACGGCCTGCTCACCGCCTACCGCGGCGCGCGGCAGCGGCGGGTGCGGGTGACGCCAGCCCAGCTCGGCGTCGAGCGGATCGGGCACTTTGGCTTGTTCCGGGCCGCCATGGCGCCGGCCTGGGCCCGGCTGGTGCTGCCCGAGCTGGCGGCGGTGACGCCCGCCCGGCGTTGACCGCCGACGAGCGGCCGGCTACCGTCGGGCCCACATGTACCTCGGCTGGGTCACCGGGACCGTCGTCGCCGCGCGCAAGGCCGCCGGCCTCGAGGGCCAGACGTTGTTGCTGGTGCAGCCGGTGGACGACACCGGCCGGGCCACGGGCGACGTGCAGGTGGCGGTCGACACCGTCGCCGCCGGGGTGGGCGATCACGTCTACCTGGTCGGCTCGCGCGAGGCCGCGCTGGCGCTGACCCCGTGGTTCGTGCCGGTCGACGCCGCCATCGTCGGCATCGTCGACGACGTCCACACCCCCGAGCGCGCGGCCGCGGCGGCGCCCGAGCCCGTCGACGACGATCCGACCCAGGCCAACGAGGCGCCGCGCAAGCGCCCGCAGGCGACCAGCAAGCCGGCGGCCGGGCGGCCCCCGGGCAAGGAGCGCCGGTGAGGCTGTGTCGCGTGGTCGGCAACGTCACCGCCAGCGCCAAGCACCCGGCGTTCGCTGGGCGCACGCTCCTGGTGGTGCAGCCGATCGATCCGACCGGCGCCGACGTCGGCGACAGCTTTGTCGCCGTCGACGACGCCCAGGCGGGCCCGGGCGACCGCGTGCTGGTCCTGGTCGAGGGCACCGGCGTGCGCCAGATCGTCAAGCTGGGTGACCAGGTGCCGATCCGCTCGCTGGTGGTCGGCATCGTCGACCAGGTCGACCTGGCATGAGGCGCGACGTCCGCGAGCGACCGGGCGAGGCCGGGCGCGGGGTGCTGGCGTGACCGGCGGCCGCCGCGCCCCGGTGGCGAGCTTCGCCCGCGAGCTGCACGCCCGCGGCTGGGTGGCCAACCACGACGGCAACCTGACGGTGCGCGACGGCGCCGGCTTCCTGGCCACGCCCACCGCCACGTCCAAGCGGGTCATCGCCGAGCGCGACGTGCTCACTCTCGACGCCGCCGGGAAGGTCGTCGGGCAGGGCAAAGTGTTCGGCGAGGTCGGGCTGCACCTGGCGGTCTACCAGCGCCGGCCCGACGTCGGCGCGGTCATCCACGCCCACCCGGCCAGCGCAACCGCGATCGCCTGCGCCGCTGGCGGGGTGGCCGACCACCCGATCGCGCGGCCGTTCATCGCCGAGGCGCTGGTGTCGCTCGGGCCGATCATCCCGCGGGTGCCGTTCGCACCGCCGGGCGAGGCCGCGGTGCGGGCGCTGGCGCCGTGGTGCGAGGAGGTCGACGCGGTGCTGCTGGGCGGCCACGGCGTGCTGGCGTGGGGCGCCGACCTCGAGCAGGCGCTGCTCCGGCTCGAGCTGGTCGAGCACCTGGCGCGCATCGCCCTCGCGGCGATTCCGCTGGGCGGCGTCCAGCCGCTGCCGGCCGACGCGGTGGGGCCGCTCCTGGCGGCGCGCGCCAAGGCCGGGCTCGGCCGCGCCGCCGAGCGCGCGGTGGCCCTGGCCGCCGATCTCGCCAGCCGGCCGCCCGACGGTCGCGGCGCGGCGCGTCCGGTGGTGGCGTGCGCTCCGGCGCCGCACGCCAGCGTCCCGACCATCGGCCACAGCGAGCGGCCGGTCGAGCTGGCGGCGGTGGTGCGCGAAGAGATCGTGCGGGCCCTGCGCGGCGATCGCTAGCGCGCCGGCGTCAGCCCGCGGTGGCCACGAACCGCGACGCCTCCTCGATCGCGGCGGCCATCGCCAGCGCCGAAGCGAACCGCGCGTCGGGCTCCTTGGCCAGGGCCTTGGTGACCACCCGCGCCACCTGGTCGGGGACCGGGGTCGGGGTCATCGCCTCGAGCGGCGGCGGATCGTCGTGGAGGTGGGCGCTGATCAGCTCGTAGTCGTCGGCGCCGACGAACGGCGCCCGGCCCACCATCAGCTCGAACAGGATGATCCCGATGGCGTACAGATCGCTGCGGGGATCGGCCGCCTTGCCGCGCAGACGCTCGGGCGCCAGGTAGGTCAGGCTGCCCACCACGTGGCCGCGGGCGGTCAGCTTGGCGCCGCCCTCGAGCGCCGCGAACCCGAAGTCGATCAGGATGACGCGCTCGACCGGCCCTGGCGACGGCTCGAGCATCAGGTTGGCCGGCTTGAGATCCCGGTGCAGCACGCCCTGGGCGTGGACCGCGGCCAGGCCCTGCAGCGCCTGCCACGCGTACGACAGCGCGCGGGTGGCGGGGACCGCCCGCTGGTGCTTGATCACCGCGCGCAGCGAGTGGCCGCGCAACAGCTCGACCACCAGGTACGGCTCGCCGAACTCGGTCACGCCGTTGGCGAACAGGCCGGCGACGTTGCGGTGCTTGATGCGGCCCTGGACCTCGGCCTCGCGCTGGAACCGGGCCAGCGCCTCGGGATCGCGGGCGACCTGGTCGCGGAGGATCTTGACCGCCACGGTCTCGCCGGCCTGGTCGTCGCGGGCCCGGTACACCTCGGCCATCGCGCCGCGACCGATCAGCTTCTCCAGCCGGTAGCGATCGTCGATCACGGTACCGGAACGATCGACCTGCGCCATGCTGACACGACGATACACCGGGCTCGGCGGCCATGGGGAGATCGGCGCCCGGCCGGCCGGCGCCGAGGTAACGCCGGAGCGCCGTCCGGCGTCGAATGACCATGAGAAACGCGACGATGATCGGCGCGCTCGTGGCGGCGACCGCCCCGGCCAGCGCCTCGCCCCAGGTCGAGCTGGTCTACGAGACCGGCCCGGCCTACGTTGCCCAAAACGATGGGCGCTACGGCGTCGACGGCACCCCGTACGAAGCCGACGATGTCGGGCAGCGCGACGTGCTGGTGCGGACCGAGCGGGCGTCAGCCGAGCTGATCCTGGGCCGCCACCGGGTGATCGCCCTCTACGCGCCGTTCGTCTTGGCGACCCAGGTCACGCTGGCCGACGAGCTGCGGTTCCGCGACACCACCTTCGCCGCCGGCACCGTGGTCGACCACACCTACCGGTTCGACGGCTTCCGGGCGTCCTACCTGTACCAGCTGGTGACTGGGTGCCTCGGCGTCGAGGTCGGCGGCTCGCTGCAGATCCGCAGCGCCGACGTGGCCTTCGCCGCGGCCGACGGCAGCCGGCAGGCCGACCAGTCCGACATCGGGCTGGTGCCGGCCGCCAAGCTCCGGCTCACCTACCGACCGGGCGCGACCTGGGCCGCCCTCGAGGCTGACGGCCTGTCGACGTTCGGCCTGGTCGGCGACACCAGCGGCGGCATCTACGACGTGGCGCTGTCGGTCGGGCGGACCGTGCGCCCGGGCCTCGACGTGTTCGCCGACCTCCGGCTCCTGGGCGGCGGCGCCGAGGTGCCGGCCCAGGCCATCGACAACTGGGGCAACTACCTGTCGGCTGGGCTCGGGGTCCGCTGGCGCCTGGGGCGCTAGTCGGGCGCGCCCGCGGGCGGCTTGACCCTACCGGCGCGGCACGTTACTCCGTCGGCGTGGCTCCGCGATCTTCCTCGTTCGGTCACCGCCACCTGGTCGGCATCTCCGATCTCGACGCCGCGGCGATCGGCGTGATCCTCGACCAGGCCGACCAGTTCTGGGCCACCGCGGCCGAGCCGGTGAAGAAGCTGGCCACGCTGCGCGGCAAGACCGTCATCAACCTGTTCTTCGAGAACTCGACCCGGACCCGCACCTCGTTCGAGATCGCGGCCAAGCGGCTGGGCGCCGACGCCGTCAACATCGCGCCGTCGGGCAGCTCGGCCAGCAAGGGCGAGACGCTGCTCGACACCGCCAAGAACCTCGACGCCATGGGGCCCGACGTGGTGGTGGTGCGCCACGCCATGGGCGGCGCGCCCCACCTGCTGGCGCAGACGCTCCGCTGCGCGGTGGTCAACGCCGGTGACGGCCAGCACGAGCACCCGACCCAGGCGCTGCTCGACGCCGCCACCATGCGTCGCCACAAGGGCCGGGTGGCGGGCCTCGAGGTGGCCATCGTCGGCGACCTGGCCCACTCGCGGGTGGCGCGCTCCAACCTGTTGTGCCTGGCCAAGCTGGGCGCCCGGATCCGGCTGTGCGCGCCGTGGACGCTGCTGCCGCCCGGGCTGACCGACATCGGCGGCGACGAGACCCGCGCCTGCAGCCGGATCACCACCCGGCTGGAGGATGCCCTCGACGGCGCCGACGTGGTGATGATGCTGCGGGTCCAGCACGAGCGCACCGCGGGTGAGGCGCCGCGGTTCGCCAACGCCCGCGAGTTCGCCCGCACCTACGGCCTGTCGGCGCGGACCCTGGCCTACGCCAAGCCCGACGCCATCGTCATGCACCCGGGGCCGATCAACCGCGGCGTCGAGCTGGCCCCCGACGTCGCCGACAGCGGCCGCGCGGTCATCCTCGAGCAGGTGAGCTGGGGCGTGGCGGTGCGGATGGCGGTCCTCGAGCTGCTGGCAGGAGGGCCGACGTGACCACGATCGCGGTCCGGGTCACCGGCATCAGCAAGCGGTTCGGCAACCACCTCGCCGTCGACGACGTGTCGTTCGAGGTGCCGGCCGGCGTCATCTACGGCGTGCTGGGCCCCAACGGCGCCGGCAAGTCGACCACGCTGCGGATGATGAACGACATCATCGCGCCCGACGCCGGCACCATCGAGCTGCTCGACGGGCAGCACCCGGGGCGGGCGGTGGCGGCGCGGATCGGCTACCTGCCCGAGGAGCGCGGCCTGTACCCCAAGATGCCGGTGGCCGAGATGATCGGGTTCATGGGCGAGCTGCGCGGCCTCACCGGCGGCGAAGCGCGCCGCCGGGCCGGGGCCTGGCTCGAGCGCCTGGGCCTGACCCAGTGGGCCAGAAACAAGGTGCAAGACCTGAGCAAGGGCATGCAGCAGAAGGTGCAGTTCGCCGCCGCCCTCATCCACGAGCCCGAGCTGGTCATCCTCGACGAGCCGTGGAGCGGCCTCGACCCGATCAACGCCGACGTGCTGCGCGAGGTGGTCCACGAGCTGCGCGCCAGCGGCAAGACCGTGCTGTTCTCGACCCACCAGATGGAGCAGGCCGAGAAGATCTGCGAGCACGTGTGCATCATCGCCCGCGGCAAGAAGGTGCTCGACGGGCGACTGGCCGAGGTCAAGCGGGCCGCGGCCGAGGAGGGCCGGGTGGCGCTGGGCTTCGCCGCCGCGGCCGATCGTGTCGCAGGTGAAGCGACGCTGGCGGCCGGGACCCTGGGCGCGGTGCGGCCGCCGCGCGGCGGCACCGACGATCCGCTGGCGGTCGAGGTCGAGCTGGCGGCCGGGGTCGCGGCCGGCGCGCTGCTGGCGGCGCTGGTCGGCGCCGGGGTCGGCCTGCGCCGGTTCGAGGTGGTGACCCCGTCGCTGCACCAGATCTTCGTCGAGCGGGTCGGGCGCGACGCCGCTTCGGTGGCAGCCCGCACCGAGGAGGCGGTGGCGTGAGTCGGCGCGGACGTCCCGATTGGCTGGTGATCGCGCGCCGCGAGTTCCTCGAGCGCGTGCGCTCGCCGTGGTTCGTGGTGGTCACGCTGCTCGGGCCGGTGCTGATGGTGGCCAGCATCGTGTTGCCGGCGCTGTTGGGCCGGGCCGTCGACAACAGCGCCCGGGTCCAGGTGGTCGATCGCAGCGCCAGCGCCGAGGTCGGGCCGGCGGTGGTCGGCGCGCTGACCGCGGTCGGGTGGAAGGCCGAGCTGGTGCCGGCCAGCACCGCCGAACCGGCGCTGCTGGGCCGCATCAAGGCCGACGCCATCGACGGGTTCCTGGTCATCCCGGCCGAGTCGCCCGGCGGCGGCACCGTCGCGTACCAGGGCCGCAACGCCGCCAACCCGATCGGCATGGCGGTGCTGCAGCAGGTGGTCACCCAGGTGGTGCAGGCGCTGCGGGCCCGCGCCGCCGGCCTGCCCGAGGACAAGCTGGCCAGCGTGCTGGCGCCGGTGCCGTTCGGCGCGACCCACACCACAGGCGAGGCCCACGGCTCGTCGGGGATGGCCGCGATGGCGGTGGGCTACGCGGTCATGTTCGTGCTGTACATGGCGATCATCCTTTATGCGGTCAACGTCCTGCGCAGCGTGGTGCAGGAGAAGACCAACCGGGTGGTCGAGCTGATGGTGGCGGCGGCCAAGCCCCGGGCGCTGATGCTGGGCAAGATCCTCGGCGTCGGCGCGGTCGGGTTGGTCCAGGTGGCGGTGTGGGTCGGCATGTCGGTGGTGTCGATGAAGTACCGGGCCGAGCTGTTGGGCGTGTTCGGCGTCGCCGCCGGCAGCTGGAACGTCCCGCCGCTGCGGGCCGCCGACGTCGCGGTGGTGCTGAGCTACTTCGTGTTGGGCTACTTCTTCTACGCCGCGATGTACGCCGCGGTCGGGGCCATGGTGTCGTCGGACCAGGAGGCGCAGCAGGTCCAGACCCCGGTGGCGATGCTGCTGGTGGTGCCGGTGTTGTGCGTGCAGCTGGTGGCCGGCGATCCGCGCGGCACCGCGGCGCAGATCCTCACGATGGTCCCGTTCAGCGCGCCGGTGCTCATGCCCATGCGCTGGCTCCTGGGCGGCGCCAGCGTCGGTGAGCTGCTGGTCAGCATGGGGATCCTCGCGCTGTCGACCTGGCTGGTGGCCATGGTCGCGGCCCGGGTCTACCGGGTCGGCATCCTGATGTATGGCAAGCGTCCCAGCCTGCGCGAGCTGTGGCGCTGGATCCGGTACTGACCGTCGGCCCCGGCCCGTCGAGAGATCGGGCGGCCGCGCGCGGTGCGGTGGGTTCCGCCCGTGGCGCAGGTGCCGTACGATGGCTGGATGAAGCGCACGCTCGCCCTGGTCCTCCCGCTCGCGCTGGTCGCGTGCAGCAAGAAGTCGTCGCCCGCCACCGGCGGTGAGGTGGGCTCCGCCAAGCCCGCGCCGGCCGAGCCGGGTGGCGGCGCTGCGGCGGTCCCGACCCCGACCCCGACGCCGACGCCGGGGGCGCCCAAGGCCAAGCCGGCCCCGCTGACCAAGGCGGCGCGCGCCGAGTACCGCAAGCGGCTCCAGGCCGGTCGCACGCTGGCGAAGGCGGCCAAGTGGCCCGAGGCCATCGCCGAGCTCGAGGCGGCCCTGGTGGCCATCCCCGGCGACGATCGCGCGCTGTCGGAGCTGTCGTTCGCGGCGATGTCAGCGGGCGAGGCCGACAAGGCGCGCAAGGCCGGACACCAGGCGGTGCTGGCGGCGACCGAGCCGAAGATCAAGGCGGCCGCGCTCTACAACCTGGGCCGGGTCGAGGAGGCCAAGGCGCCGGCCAAGGCGGCGGCGCTGTACAAGGAGTCGCTGGCGCTGCGCCCCAACGCCACCGTCGAGAAGCGCCTGGCCGATCTGGCGACCCGCGGCGGCGCGACCACGGTGCCGCCGCCGTGCGCGACGCCGATGCCCGAGGCCAAGCTGTGCGGCTGCCTGCACGCCACGGTCGCCGACATGTTCGAGCCGGGCGACGACGCGCGCTGCACCATCGCCGCGACCAGCGTCGACGGCTGGAAGACCGTGACCTACGGGATGTCGTCGATCGGCGAAGACGGCGTGGTGGTGGTGGCCAAGGTCGGCGCCGACTGGGCGGTGGTCGCCACGCTGGCCCACATCTACAACCCTGGCGCGTTCGGGATCTCCGAGGACTGGACCCTCGATCAGGTCACCGAGGCGACCGTGGGCGGCCGCGGCCTCGTCAAGTTCGAGTCGACCAAGCTGCGCACCGACTCGGACATGGGCGTCGACGAGGTCGAGGAGGAGACCACCAAGCAACTGCTGGTGTGCGTGCGCGATCCCAAGGGCGGCGCGCCGGCCTGCCCGCTCGACGTCGCGACCGACTACAGCTACGTGCGCGACCGCCTGGGCCTGGCCGAGGACGGCGACATCGACGACCCGACCCCGGGCCTGCCGATCAAGCGCCAGACCACGCTGGCGGTGACCCTCACCGACGCCGGCGTGGCCCAGGTGCGGGCGACCCGGGGCCGCCCCGACGGCGCCACGCTGGGCGACGTTAAGCTCTGGTAGCGACCGGCCCGGCCGACGGCAGGCACGCGCGGGCGGCGAGGCCCGGCAGGCGCGGGGGGGAAGGCGCCGGGCGCGCGGCGCCAGTGACGATCGCCTCGACCGCGGCGCGCACCGCCGCGACGTCGCCTGGCACGACCCGCTGGTGGGCCGCGAACCCGGCCGCGGCCGCGGTCGCGATGATCGGCAGTCCGCGCGCGGCGGCGGTGGCGACCTCGGCCGGATAGCTCTCGCACCAGGCCGGCGCGATCACCGCCTGCGCACCGTCGGTGATGCCGTCGGTTCCGGTCCACCACGCGAGGCGGGGATGATCCAGCGCGAGCGGCCGGTCGACGCCGGCGACCTGGCGCACCCGGAGGTGGAGCTGCGGTGTCGCGTCCAGCAGCGCTAGCGCCAGGTCGAGGCCGGCCCGGGCCGTGGCGCCGCCGGCCAGCACGATGGTCGCGTGACCGTGCGCGGCGGCCGAGGGCGGCGTGCCTCGTGGTGCTGGCGCGGTCGGCGCCGGCAGCGCGACCAGGCGCGCCGCGGCGACGCCACCCAAGGTGCAGACCTCGGCGGCGTGGTGGCCGCGCACGGCGAGCAGATCTGCCAGCGTGCGCTCGTGCTCTTGCCGGACGACGTCGGCCCGGGGCGCGCGCAGGCGCCGCAGGCACGGGCGGGTGGGCAGCGCGTCGGCGGCGCGATCGAGATCGCGGTTGAGGCGCCGCAGCCACGGCCGGTCCACCACCAGCACCGAGCGGATGGCGCGGGCCCGGGCGACCACCAGGGTGTGGGTCGCGGCGCCGGTGGCCGTCACCACCAGGCGGGGTGGGGCGGCCAGCCGCGCCAGCCGGCGCGCGGCCCACGCGTCGACCGCCGCGCGTTCGATCCGGTCGACGGTGAGCCGCCGATCGACCGCGGCGCCGGCCCAGGCCCGGGCCGCGGCCTGGAGCAGCGGCCACCCCGCGCCGCCGGCGCCGGCCCGCTGGCGGCGCGCGGCGAACCCGCCGATCGGATCGGGCAGCGCGGTCCACCACGGCGCCATCGCCCACGGCGCCCACACCTCGACCCGGTCGTGCACGCCCAGCGCCGCGACGGTCGGCTCGAGCCACGGCGCGGGCCCGGGCGCGATCACGACGATCACGGCACCACCGGCAGTCGCGGTCGCGCGGCCGCCACCAGCGCGCGCCCGCGTCGCCCGTCGTGGCAGGCGACCTGGTCGCAGGTCAGGCAGGTCCGGCCGGCGTGGGCCCGGGCCGGCGGCAGGATGGTCTTCACGTCGTCGACGACCAGCCGGTCCTCCAGCGCCGCGGCGCCGTCGTACACCCGGCGCCGGACCTGCAGGAAGCGGCGCGCGCCGACGTCCTCGGCGAGCTCGACGCGGACCTCGACCGCCAGCGGCGGCCGGTGATCGGTGTGCACCGCCACCACCAGATCACCGTCGACCAGCGACAGCGTCAGCACCGCGGCGCCGGTCCGGGGCGCCACCCGCAGATCGACGTGGGGCCACGCCACGGTGGCGTCGAGGGCGCGGGGATCGAACAGCGCCACCGAGTGGCCGTGGCGCTCGTGGATGACCCAGCCCAGCTCGACCGCCATCCCGAACAGCGCGTTGGCCACGGCGCACAGCCCGCCGCCGATGCTGGGCACCACGCACCCGCTGCGCACCTCGAGGCCCGGGACGAAGCCGCGGGCGACGGCGGGCGGGCCCAGGGTCCGCCAGAACGACAGCGGCCGGGTCGGGGTGACCAGCACGCCGGTGAACGCGGCCGCCGCCAGCTCGACGTTCTGCCGCTTGCCGGCCTCGAGGCGGGGATCGCCGTCGGCGCGCGCCAGCGGGACCCGCAGCAGCCACGCCAGCCGGGGCAGGTCCGGCCCCAGCGTCGGCGGCGCCCACCCGGGCTCGACCAGCCAGCGCAGCCGCCGGGCCAGGCTCAGCCCGCCGCGGCGCGCCCAGCGCAGCGCCCGGTCACCGGGCCGGTTGGTGGCGAGCGTCATGTCCCGACAACGCCCGACCGCCGCGGGCTATTGCGGCGCTGGCGCGGGCGACGGCGTGACGACGGCGGCGTCCTCGAGCAGCACCGGGTAGCTGTAGCCGGCGCCGAAGTCCTTGTTGGTGGCGATGGTGCCGCGCATGACGACCACCTGGCCCAGCGCCAGCGGGGCGTCGGTGGCGGCGGTGGTCACGGTCAGGTCGCCGGTGCCGTCCTGCAGGTGGATCCAGTTGTGGCCGAGGATGCCGCCGTTCCACTTGACGACCTGGCCGCGGCCGGTGCCCGGCGTGCCGACCCCGCCGGGCGCGCCGGCCAGCGTGGCCGCGATGGCCTGGCCGCCGGCCACCGGCTCGATCCGCTCGCCGGTCATCGGCGGGGTGGCGCCGTGGGGGGCCGCCGCCAGGGCGCCGGGGACCGCCGCCGCCGGGGCCGCGCCGCCAGCCAGCGGCAGGTCGCTGACGAAGTAGATCTTCGCGAAGGTGCGGTCGAGCGTGGTGCTGTGGAAGTTCTCCATCAGCGAGCCACCCAGGAACGTCACCTGGGCGCCGACGGTGAGCGCGGTCTCGGGGCCCGCGGCCCACACCTCGGCGCCGTCGACGTCGAGGCGCGCGTAGGTGTAGCCGCCCGCGTTCATGGTCTCGCGCACCGTCGCCAGCTTGGTGGGCACGGTCATCGCCGGGTGGGGCGCCAATCCGCCCGGCGGCGGCGTCGTCGGGCCTGGCCCAGGTCCGGTCGGGGCCGCCGGCGTCGGCGCCGGCGTCGCCTCGAACGGCCGATCGACCGCGTCCTTCTGGCAGCCCCCGAGCACGAGGCCGGCGACCAGCGATGCGACCACAGCCGCGGGCGATGCGTTCATGGCGTGGATCTACCACGGCCGCGGTCAGGCGTCGTCGGTGCTGGCCGGGGCACCGGCGCGACCCGGGAACTGCTTGATGTACAGGTCGTGCTTCGAGTAAGGGATCTCGATGTGGTGGGCGGCGAACGCCTTGTAGATCTTGCAGTTGAGATCATCGACGACCTGGCCGCGCATGCCGGCGTCGTCGAGCCACACCAGCAGCTCGAACTTGAGCCCCGAGCCGCCGAACTCGCGGAACCGCACCTGGGCCTCGGGCTGGCTGGCCAGGTGGGCCGCGCCGGCGGTCACCTGCAGCAGCACGGTCCGGACCAGATCGATGTCGCTGGTGTAGGCCACGTCGACCGCGATGCCGACCCGCTGCTTGACGTGGGGACCACCGGTCTCGTTGACGATCTTGGACGCGCCGATGACGGCGTTGGGGATGGTGATCTCGATGTCGTCGCGGGTGAGGATGCGGGTCGAGCGCATGCCGATCTTGGTGACCTGGCCGCGCAGGCCGCCGTCGAGGACGATCCAGTCGCCGATCTTGTAGGGCGCGTCGGCCACGATGAAGATGCCGGAGAACAGGTTGGCCAGCGTGTCCTTGGCGGCGAAGCCGATGGCGATGCCGATGATGCCGGCCGAGGCCAGCCACGCGGTGAGGTCGATGTCCCACGCCAGGAACATGAAGTAGATGGCGCCGCCCGACACCACCAGCTTCACCAGCATGTCGAACACCGGCAGGGTGCGCGGCTGGACGATCGACGAGTCGGTCGAGCGCCGCGACAACGCCTCGAGCAGCGCGATGCCGACCCGGAACGCGGCGCCGGTCCAGATGATGATCCCGATGGTGCGCAGCGCCGAGTCGGTGACGTGGACCAGCCGCGGGGTCAGCGGCAGCTCGTCGGCGGCCCACGCCAGGCCCACCAGGATGAACGACAGGAACACCGGCCGACGGATCGCGGCCAGGACGATGTCGTCGAAGTCGGTCTTGGTGCGGCGGGTCAACAGCTCGACCGCCGGCCGCAGCAACAGCTCGACCACGGCGGCCGCGGCGATCGCTGCCGCCACGATCGCGCCGGCCCGCACCGCCGGCACGGCCCACAGCGCTCGGAGTTCGTCCATCACCGGGTCAGGGTAACAGAGGCGCTCGGTCGCGCGGCCCAGCCCGCGCCGCCGCCTACTCGCTCAGGCGGACCGCGGCCACGTCGACCAGCGTCGGCATCGCCTGCATCTGGTTGGCCCGCGGATCGTCGGGCTCGGGCTTGGCCACCAGGCGGGCCTCGATCTCGACGGTCTTGCCGGCGTTGGCGGCGCGCTCGTCGTCGGGGCGAGCCCCGACCCGCAGGTCGGTGCCGTCGGCCAGCTTCAGGTACACCGCCTGGTTCGACGTGAGCACGGTGCCGTCGGGCAGCGTGGTGGTCAGCCGGTAGCGGCCGAGGTTCTCGACCTCGTAGACGCCGCGGGCGGTCACGACCTGCCCGTCGAGGGTGCTGATGTCGGCGGCGCTGGTGAGCTGGGGCATGGTGGCCTCGGGGACGGCGGGCTGGTTGGAGACGGGCGGCGCCGGCGGGTTCGACGGCTTCGACGAGCATGCCACGAGCACCGCCGCCACGAGCGCGCCCCCGGCCCACCTGGTCGCCGCCCACGCCATCAGTTGCCCTTGGGCTCGACCGCGAAGGCCGAGGCCCGGCTGCCGTGGGTGTTCGACGACAGGTGCTCGTCCTGGAAGGTCTGGCCCTTCTTGACGGTGCCGTACATCTGGTAGTTCCAGTCCATGTTCACCGACTCGTAGCCGTTGCCGTCGGCGTAGTTCTCGAGGGTGATGTTGTCGCTACCGTCCTTCATCACCACGCCGGCCCAGTGGAAGTTCCAGGTGTTGCGGGCCATCGACTTGAACCCCGGCATGTTGTACTCGGTGTTCATGGTGTAGCCGCCGCCGACCTCGGGGTTGGCGCCGGTGTTGATGCCGGTGGCCTGGTCGAACGCCCGCCGCCCGTCGTCGCCCAGCTCCCAGTACTGGGCGCGGGCCTGATCGGCCGAGGTCGCGGCGATCAGATCGCTCTTGTCACCGTTTTGATAGTGCACGCCGGCCTTCAGATACTTGCCGTGGTCGGGGTGGGCCAGGAAGCTGGGCATCGCGTCGAGGTAGATCTTGTCGGAGTAGTCCGACGGCGAGTAGGACGCGCCGGTCTCCTTGGCCTTGCCGTCGACCTGGTAGGTCGCGTGGGGCGCGGCGTCGCCGTGGCTGCCCATGACAGCCCGCGATGAGCGCCCGCAGTCGGCCCACAGCGACATCTTGTCGTCGGCGCCCTTGCCCTGGTTGGCGGTCTCGAGCGCGGCGTTGTTGCTGTCGCCCTGGGCCTTGAACACCGGCCGCAGGTGGATCAGCGTGTGGCCGCCGAGCTTGAGATCGTTGCCGGTCGGCGCCAGGCGCAGGTAGCTGCCCTTGTCGCCCGAGGCGGCGAGCTTCTGGTTGGCGTCGTCGGCCAGGGCCTGGGTGGCGTACAGATCCTGGCTGTAGTTGGACTCGCCCATCACCAAGGTCTGGCCGGTCTCGCTGACCCGGCACGGCTGGCCCTTGACCTTCTGCTCGACGAAGAACTGCACGGCGCCGGCCCCGCCCGAGGGGCCCTTGGCCGGCAGCAGGTCGGCCGCCGATTCGCCCGCGACCACCCGGGCCGCCACCTGGTCGGCGTGCTGCTCGTAGGTGTCGTTGGCCTGGCCGACGCCGCCCTTCATGTGCACGCCCTCGCGCTGCTGCACGACGTGGGCGGCCTCGTGGGCGGCCAGGAACAGATCGGGCGACTTCGCGAAGGCGACGTCGCTGCCGGTGGCGAAGCCGTGGGCGCCCATCGCCTCGGCCGCGGCGCCGCCGTCGCCGCCGACGTGGGCCTTGACCGTCGACAGGTCGTGGGCCGGGCCGAACGAGCGCTGGATGGCGTCGAGGTGGGGCAGCTCGTGGCCGGCGCCGGCGACGCCCTGGGCCGCGGTGGACTGCACCTCGGCGCTGTCGGTGACGACCGCGCGGCCACCGGTCTCCTTGGCCTGCACAACCCGCGACAGGTCGGCCACCGGCGTCGCCGCCGGGTCGTGCTCGGCCTGCGCGGCGCGGCCATCGTGATCGACGTGGTGGCGGTGGGCGAGGGAGCGTTCCATCGGCATGGTGAACATAGTACGTTGGCTGGGGCTGGATCCTCCCCTATGAACGACCTCACCACCCGCCGCTACGCCGCCGCCCTCGAGCGGGTCCGGCTGCGCGCGCTGCGGGTCCTCGAGCTGGGCGTAAGTCCCCGTCGCGACGACGTGATCCGCCAGCTCGACCAGCAGCTCGCGGAGGTCGAGGCGGCGCTGGTCGCGACCGCGGCGGGGGCCCGGGATGGAGATCTGGCCCGGCGCCTGGGGCTCGGCCTCGACGAGCTCGACTTCTTGTGGACCGCGGTTGCGATCACGGCGGATCCCCGGCTGTGGCCGCACCTCCAGCGGCTGGGCGGCGCCGACGCCGCGCGCGGCGCGTCGCTCGGCCTGCACGCGCTCCTGGCCCAGCTCGACGGTGAACGCAGCCTGGCGCTCGGCCTGGCGCTGGGGCCGGCCTCGCCGCTGGTGCGGTTCCGCCTGCTGGTGACGACCGATCAGCTGCCGCTGGCCGCGTGCCGGATGGTGGCGCCGCCGCGGCTGGCCGGCTACCTGGCCGGCGTCGACCAGCTCGATCCGCTCCTGGTCGCCGCCGGCGGCGCGCTGGTGGTGCCGGCCACCGTCATCCTCGACGACGCGGCCCGGGCCGCGGGCGCCACCGTGGCCACCGCGTTGGCGTCGCCGCACCGCCCGATCGTGGCCATCGACGGCTCGCCCGGGGTCGGGCGGCGCACCGCGGTGGCCCTGGCTGCCGAGGCCGCGGGGCGCCCGACGGTGGCGCTCGATCTGGCGCGCCTGGCCCCCGGCGTGGGCGCGCTGGCCGACGCGCTGGCCGCGCTGACGTGCGAGGCGGTGCTGACCGACGCGATCGTGGTGGTGGTCGGGGCCGACCGGTTGGCCGTGGACGACCCCGCGCCGGGGCGCGTCCTGGCCCGGGCGCTCGACGCGCTGCCGGTGCCGACCGCGGTGGTCACGCTCGATCGCGGCCACGAGCTGGCGTGCGCGCGGCCGGTGGTGCGGGTGTCGATGCCGACCCCGCAGGTGGCGACCCGCCGCGCGCTGTGGGACCACGCGCTGGGGCCGGCGGCCGCGGTCACCACCGACGAGCGCGACGTGCTGGCGATGCGCTACCGCCTGGGTGCTGGCGGCATCACCGCGGCGGTCGCCGCCGGCCGGCAGCTGGGCGGTGACGCCCTGCCGATCGCCGACGTGGTGGCCGGCGTGCGCAACAACATCGCCGAGCGGATGGGCGGGCTGGCCCAGCAGGTGACCGTCAAGCAGGGCTGGGACGAGCTGGTGCTGGGCAAGGACACTCTCGAGAGCATCCGCGCCCTCACCGCCCGGGTGACCCACGGCCACACCGTCCTCGAGAGGTGGGGCCTGGGCAAGAAGCTCCACCGGGGCAGCGGCGTCGCCGCGCTGTTCTCGGGGCCGCCCGGCACCGGCAAGACCATGGTGGCCGGCCTGATCGCGCGCCAGCTCGAGCTCGAGCTGTACCAGGTCGACCTGTCGAAGGTGGTGTCCAAGTGGGTCGGCGAGACCGAGAAGCAGCTGGCGCAGATCTTCGACGCCGCCGACGCCGGCCACGCGCTGTTGTTGTTCGACGAGGCCGACGCGCTGTTCGCCAAGCGCACCGAGGTCAAGGCCGCGGTCGATCGCTACGCCAACCTCGAGGTCAACTACCTGCTGCAGCGGGTCGAGGCCTTCGGCGGCGTCACCATCCTCACCACCAACCTCGACCAGTCGATCGATCCGGCGCTGATGCGGCGGCTGGCCGCGCACGTGAAGTTCTGGCCGCCCGAGCACGACGAGCGGGTGGCGCTGTGGGCCAGCATGCTGGTCGGCGACGTGCCCCAGGCCGACGACATCGATCACGACGAGCTGGCCAGCCGCTTCGCCGAGATGACCGGCGCCAACATCCGCAACGCGGCCATCGCCGCGGCGTTCCTGGCCGCAGCCGACGACGCGCCGGTCAGCCAGCGCCACCTCGAGCAGGCCGCGCGCGGCGAGTACGCCTCGATGGGACGTCAGCTGGGCGGCCAGTCGCGGTGACCCGCGGTCGGCTGGCGGCGCGGCCGCGACCGGCTACACTGGCGCGGATGCAGCGCCGTCATCTGCTCGCGCCGGTGGTCGCCCTCGGGTTGGCCGGATGCGGCGCCACGCACATCACGGTGGCGCACCAGGCCTCGGCTGGCGAGGTGGCGACCGCGGCGCCGGCGTTCGCGCTGGCCCGCCACCGCGGCGGCGAGCTGACCAGCGCGGCCTTGGCCGGGCACCGGGTCGCGCTGGTGTTCTACCGCGGCCACTGGTGACCGTGGTGTCGAGCCCAGCTCGGTGAGCTGGCCAGCGCGCGGGCGGCCTTCGCGGCTCGAGGCGTCACCATCGTCGCCATCAGCGACGACGAGGTGGCCGACTCGGTGACGTTCGCGCGCGAGCTGGGCGCGTCGTTCGACCTGCTGGCCGACGTCGACGGCGCCACCGCACGGCAGTACGTCGGGCAGGATGCCCAGGGCAACGCGGTGCCCGGCGTGGTGCTGGTCGACGCCGACGGGGTCATCCGGTTCCGGCAGATCGGCGAGGACAAGGCCGACCGGCTCGGCGCGCAGCGGCTGCTCGACGTGATCGATCAGACCTTCGGGCCGGTGGCCGGCGCCGGCGTGGCCGACACCAGCGGGTTCGCGTCGACCCGGCGGCTGCAGCTGTTCGCCCAGGCCGGCGGCGGGGTGGTCGACGCCGGCGGCGTGGTCGCCACCGCCGAGGTCGGTGTCGGTGCGCTGGCGCCGGTGGGCCGCTTCGTGGTGGCCGGCCCGACGGTGCACGGCGAGCTGCGCGGCGCGGTCGATCTGGCCCTCGAGGCGCGGCTGCGGCTGCCGGTGCTGCCGCAGGTGGGCTGGCTGTACCTCGGCGCCAGCGGCGGCTACACCGTGGCGGACGGCCGCGGGCCGTCGGCGCGCGCCGGCGTCGGCCTGCAGTTCGCCTACGATCCGGGGCGCGCGCTCCAGCTGGAGCTGGCCGGGGTCTGGCGCGAGGCCGACGATCACCGCCCGTCGGTGATCTTGTCGATCGGCGTGGCCCGCCTGTTGCGCTTGCACCGCTGACGGCGCGGCCGCGCGGCCGTCGGTCAGGCGTCGTCGTCGTCGTCGTCGGCCGCGTCGGGGGCCTCCACGTCGGCCTCGGCGATGGCGGCGGTCAGCGCGCGGAACAGCGCGCGCCCGGCGCCCGGCGGCCGGGTGGTGGCGCGCTCGCGACGGGCGTCGTCGACCATGCGGGTCAGGCGCGCGGCGTCGGCCGACGGGAACTCGGCGACGAACGCGGCGACGGCCTCGGCGCCGACCTCGAGCAACCGGGTGCGCCACGCCTCGGTGCGCTGGAACCGGCCGGGGTCGGCGCTGCCGGTCTTCTGCACGTTGGCCAGGCGCACCTCGAGCGCGTCGAGGTCGACCCGGCGCAGGTCACCGGCCAGGCGGCGCTCCTCGCGGCGGCGGGCGATGAGCGCGGTCACCTTGCGGGCGCGGTCGATCGAGCCGCGCAGGCCCTCGTCGAGTTCGAGCCGGGCCACCGTCGACGGCGAGGCCAGCATCAGGGCCCGGGCGACCCGGGCCGACTGGTCGCCGTCCTGGCGGCGCTTGCGGCGGGCCTGTTGCCGTCGGGTCTCGCCGGTGTCGTCGCTGTCCATGGGAACGTGCCTCGCGCGTGGGGTGCCGGGACGTCCGGCCGCGGCACTGTCGCACGCCCGGGCCATCGGCGCCCGTCGGTCGCCCGCGGGTCGGTCAGGGCAGCCCGGCGGCGGCGGCGGGCGTGGCCGCCACCAGGTCGACCACCACCTGGCCCAGCGCCGGGCCGACGTCTTCCTGCAAGAAGTGCCCGGCCCGCTCGAGCGTCACGTGGGGTTGGCCGGCGGCGCCGGGGATGCGGGCCTGCAGGACCCGATCGCCGCCGCGCGTGATGGGATCGGAGTCGCCGAACGCCGTCACCACCGGCCGCGTGAACTGCTCGAGCGTGCGCCACGCCGCGCGGTTGCCCGCGCTGGCCGGATCGTCGGGACGCGCCGGGACCAACAGCGGGAACTGGCGCGCGCCGGCCTGGTAGGTGTCGTCGGGGAACGGGGCGTCGTACGCGGCGATCACCGCCGGGGCCAGGCCGCGGGCCACCGCCCCCGCCACCACGCGGCCGGTCGGGAACACCGGCGTGGTCTGGGAGAACTGTTGCCACGCGAAGAAGGCCGGCGGCATCGGTTGATCGCCGGTGGGCAGGAAGGTGTTGGCGGCGACCACCCGCGCGAACCGCTCGGGCTGCTCGCCCACCAGGCGCAGGCCCAACAGGCCACCCCAGTCCTGGCACACCAGCGTGATCGCCCGCAGGCCCAGGCCGTCGATGAAGCCGCGCACCCAGCCCAGGTGGCTGGCGTAGGTGTAGGCGGCGCGGTCGGTCGGCTTGTCCGAGCGCCCGAAGCCGATCAGGTCGGGCGCCACCGCGCGCAGGCCGGCGCCGACCACCGTCGCGATGACGTGGCGGTACAGGAACGACCAGGACGGCTCGCCGTGGAGCATCAGCACCACCGGCGCGTCGGCCGGCCCCTCGTCGACGTACGCCATGCGCAGCGGCGGGCCGTCGTCGCCGGCGGCGACCTCCAGGTAGCGCGGCGCGTACGCGAAGTCGGGTAGGTCGGCGAAGCGCTCATCGGGGGTTCGGACGCGATCCATGGCGGCGACGGTACACGACCGGCGACGGCCGACGCTGGGTGTCGCGGCTTTACCGCGGGGCCGACATCGATCACGCTGGCGCCCATGTTCGTCGATCGAGGTGTCGCGGCGCGGATCGAGGCTGGCGAGGCGGCGCTGGCGCGGCAGGTCGCCGACGGCGTCGCCGCCACCGGGCGGCCGGTGCTGATCGACCGCGTGGCTGGCGGGCTGGCGGTGCTGGCGCGGCCGGGCTGTCCCACCAACAAGGTCGCCGGGTGCGGCTTCGGTGAGCCCCTCGAGGAGGACGCCCTCGCCGCTATCGAGGCGCGCTGGTGGGCGAGGGCGGAGCCGGTCCGGTTCGAGCTCGCCACCGTCGCCGCGCCGGGGCTGCACCAGGCGCTGGCGGCGCGGGGCTACCGGCTCGACGGCTACGAGGTCGTGCTGGTGCGATCCATCGGCGCCGCGGGTGTCGAGGCCGGCGCCGATCCGGCCATCACCGTCGAGCGCGTGACCGCCGCCACCGCCGCCGCCTGGGTCGACGCTTCGATCGACGGCTTCGGCCACCCCGACGGCGCCAGCCCGGTCGAGGCGGCCATCGATCGGGCGGCGCTGGCGCCGATCATGGAGGACCTGGGCGGCAGCGGCCTGCCGGCCTACCTGGCGCGGGTCGACGGCGTGGTGGCAGGGGCCGCCAGCGCGCGGCTGGCCGACGGCGTGCTCCAGCTGTGCGGCGCGTCGACGGTGCCGGCGTTTCGTCGCCGCGGCGTGCAGCGGGCGTTGCTGCGGGCCCGGCTGGCCGACGCCCGGGCCGCCGGCTGTGACCTGGCGGTGGTCACCACCGCGCCGATGTCGCAGTCGCAGGCCAACGTGATGGCGGCGGGCTTCGCGGTGGCCTACGCACGGGCGGTGCTGGTGCGGTCAGCGCCGGGCTGACTGTGCGCTGACGCGCCGTGGTCGGGCCGCGCGCTGGTCACGGCGGCGGTGGCGCCGGCCCGGCGACCCGCTCGACGGTGTAGCCGGCGTCGGCCAGGGCGCGCAGCACGCTGCCGGGGCCGAGCAGGTGGCTCAGCCCGACCGCGACGAACGCGCCGTCGGCGGCCAGGTAGCCCTCGAGGCGCGGCAGCCACGTGCGGTGGCGGTCGCCGATCAGCGCGGTGGCGCCTTCGACGTCGAGCCGCCGGGCCATGGCGGTCGCGTCGCCGGTGCGGTAGGTCGCCACCAGGGTCGCCAGCTCGCAGCGCATGGTGCGGCGCGCGCGCAGGGCGACCTGCAGATCGGCCACGGTGACCGCGGCGGCCACCGTCGCCAGCTCGTCGGCCCAGGTCTCGAGCGCGTCGATCGGCAGGTGCCGGGCCCGGCCGCGCTCGACCACCGCGACGTCCATCGTCGGCGACGGGCTGGGCGCCATCCGCGCGGTCAATAGCGACAGCGCGTACCACGGCCGCGCCCGGGCCAGATCGTCGGGCTTGACGCGGCCGTCCAGCAGGTCGCGCAGGTCCCACCAGTCGTCGGCCGGCAGCAGGGTGTCGAGCCCCTTGCCGCGCGGCAGGCGGGCCAGCTGACGGAAGGTGTCGGGGTCGACCTCGACGTCGCCCAGCTCGGTCGCCACCTGGGGCGCCGCGTCGAGCGCCGCCCACGCCTCCGCCGGGATCTCGGCGGCGCCGCCGTTGTGGATGGTGCCCAACAACCACAGCGACGGCCCGGCCCCGCGGTGGACCCGCCACAGGAACGGCGCACCGACGGCGGGTGGCACCGGCGGGCACGGCGGCGCCGGCCGCGCGCACGCCGCCACCGCGATCACGACGAGCCAGGCGAGCACGCGACCCATGTAGGGCAAGGTACCAAATCCGCGCGGGTCGACGGTGTCGACCGTCGGAGGTAGCATCGCGGGCCATGCGTCGCTGCTTGTGCATCGCCACTATCCTCGTCGCCGCCTGCACCGCCGATGACGCGGTGGTGGCCCCGGCCGTGACCACCAGCGCGTCGGCCCAGGCGTCCCTCGAGCGTGACGCCGTCGGTCCGGTCCAGGTGACGTGGGACGTCAGCGCGGCGCGGCCACGCCTGATCGTCGGCGAGTTCCCGATCGGCGGCGCGCCCGACGCGGCGGCGCGAGAGTTCCTGCGCGCTCACGCCACCGCGTTCGGCCTGGCGCCCGACGGCGGCGACCTGACGCTGGCGACCACGCGCCGCGGCCTGGCCGGCACGTACCTGCGGTTCCAGCAGACCGTGGCCGGCCTGCCGGTGCTCGACGCCCAGGTGGTGGTCGTCGTCAGCGCCGCCGGCGATCGCATCCGGGCGGTGCACCTGGCCCACCGGGCCGGTGTGCGGGCGCCGGGCGGCACCACCGACGTCGGCGCCGACGCCGCGCTGGCCCGGGCCCGGGCCGCGGTCGCCGGGCCGATCGAGACCGCGGCGCCGGTGATCGTCCTCGGCATCGACGCCACCCGCGCCCGGGCCCAGCGGGTCTACCGGGTCGACCTGACCACCGCGCGCTCGACCTGGCAGGTCACCGTCGACGCCGCGACTGGGGCGGTGCTGGCCACCCGCGATCGCACGGTCACCGTCAACGGCACCGGGCTGGTATACGACCCCAACCCGGTGGCCTCGACCGGCACCGCCGGCCTCACCGACAACAACGACGCGACCTCGCCCGCGCTCGACGCCGCGCGGGTCAGCGTCACCTTGCCCAACCTCGACGGCTCGGGCTTCCTGCGCGGGCTGTACGCCGACGCCCGGCCGAGCAACGTCAACCAGCGGGCCCAGAGCGCGGGCCTGACGTTCGCCTACACCCGGGCTGACGACCGCTTCGAGGAGGTGGTGGCCTACTTCCACCTCGATCGGGCCCAGCGTCGCCTGCAGCAGCTCGGGTTCACGATGGTCAACAACCGTCGGCAGGTGGCGGTGGTCAACGACGGCAACCAGGACAACTCGTTCTACAGCCCGGGCAACAAGCAGCTGTCGTTCGGCGCCGGCGGCGTCGACGACGCCGAGGACGGCGACATCGTGCTGCACGAGTACGGCCACTCGATCCAGGACAACCAGGTGCCGGGCTGGGGCGGCGGCGATCAGGGCGCGATGGGCGAGGGCTTCGGCGACTACCTGGCCGGCTCGTTCATGGCCACCCTGTCGAACGAGGTCACCGACCCGGCCTGCGTCGGCGACTGGGACGCGGTGTCGTACGACACCCGCACCCCGCCGTGCCTGCGCCGGCTCGACGAGCCCAAGCACTATCCCGAGGACGCCACCGGGGAGGTCCACGACGACGGCGAGATGTGGTCGGCCGCGCTGTGGCGGGCCCGGACCGCGGTCGGCGCCGACGTGGCCGACCGCGTGGTGATCGAGGGCCACGAGCTGCTCGGCACCTCGGCCACCTTCGATCAGGCGGCCGGCGCGATCCTGGCGGCCGACCAGATGGTGTTCGCCGGCGCCCACGTGCCGGCCCTGCGGCGCGCGCTGTACCACCACGGCGTCCTGCGCACGGTGGTGCCGGGGCCGACCCTGCCGACCGTGGTCAGCATGATGGCCGTCGACGTCGCCAACCCCACCGGCAGCGGGGGCAACTACGCCAACAACCTCGACGACACCCAGGTCATCACGCTGCCGGGGGCCGCGGCGGTGCGGCTGCACTTCGACGCGATCGACGTCGAGCAGGACGCCGGATGCCTCGACGGCGCCTGCGACAACATCTACCTGTTCGACGCCGCCGGCGATCTGTTCCAGATCATCAACCGGCCGTCGACCAACCTGACCAGCGTCCAGATCCCGGGTGACACCGTGCGGGTCCGGTTGGTGACCGACGTGTCGGTGGGGCGGCCGGGCTACCACGTCGATCGGATCGAGGCGATGGGTGGCGGGGCGCCGATCGACGCCGGCGTGGTCGACGCGTCGACGCCGGTGGACGGCGGCGTGCCCGACGCGGGCGCGCCGGTCGATGCCGCGCCGGCGGTGGACGCCGCGCCGGCGGTGGACGCGGCGCCGGCGGTGGACGCGGCGCCCGGCGATGACGCGGCGGTGGACGCGGCGGCCGGCCCCGACGCGGGCGGCGGTGGCGAGGAGAGCGGCGGCTGCTGCCAGACCGGCTCGACGCCATCGCCCAGCGGGCTGGCTGCGCTGGGTCTGGTGGCGCTGGGCCTGCGGCGTCGGCGCCGGCGCGGGTGACCGACGCTACCGGGCGAACAACGCCCGCAGGCGGGCCAGGGCGGCGGCGCCCCCGGGGCTGTCGTCGAGCCACAGCGCCGCGACGCAGCTGACCAGCAGGTCGCGGATGTTGCGCTGGCGCGCGTACACCCGCAGCTCGAACGGCTCGGGCCACCCCGCCGCCAGTGGAGCGCTGAGCGCCGCCAGCCAGGTGTCGAGGTCGGCGTCGCTGATCAGGCCGCGCCGCACCACCGCGCGCACGGCGGCGGCCAGGCGCTCGTCCTCGCCGTGGCTGAACCGGACCCCGTGGTCACGGCCAGCCAGCGCGGCCACACCGTCGAGCAGGGCCCGCGCCTCGGCGGCGGTCAGCGCCGGGTGACGGGCCAGGAACTTCATCCAGTCTGCGGTGTGCGCCGCGGCGTGGGCCCACCCGGTGGCGCCGGTGTAGCCGCGCAGGTCGCGTTCGCGGCCGGCGTACGCCACCGCCGCCGCGACCTGGGCCGCCAGCTCGGCCGGGGTCCACTGCGGCGTCGCCACCTCGCGCGCGGCGATGACCGACAGCACCAGCGCCGCGAACGATCGTCCGAACACCGCGTCGCCCTCGACGATGGCCGCCGCGGTCTGCGCGGTCAGCGAGTCGCGCAGCGCCGCGACGGTGGTGGCGTCGAGGCGTCCCGGCGCCAGCAGCCACGCCGCCAGCACCTCGTAGCCCAGGCGGTCCCGCAGCGTGGGATCGGGCGAACGCAGGAACCCGGCCAGCTCGGCCACCAGCGCGACGACCGGCGCGTCGGGCGGCACCGGTCCACCGGCTCGGATCGTCTCCCACCAGGCCCGGCGCTCGGCGGTGACGCCCGCGGCTGGTGGCGCGGCGGGGCCCGGCCCGGCGGTGGCGGTCGGCGCGCCGGCCGGGGCGATGGGGTCGGCGGCCGACACGCCGCGATGGCCGCGGCCGCCGCCACCGCCGCGGCCACGGGGGCGCGCCTCACCGTCGGGCTGCCGGCGCGTGGGGCTTGCGGAACAGGTGCAACGCCAGCCGCTCGGGGGCGAACCGGCCGTGCTCGTCGGTGATGGTGTCGCCGGTGAAGCCGACTCGGCCCAGGACGGCGGGGCCGGTGCCGGCGCGGCCGGCAGCTCGGGGACGCTGGTGCACACCAGCCGGGAGCCGGCGTCGTGGGCTGCGGTGATCACGCGGGCGTCGTGGGCCCCGTGCGGGCACGACAGCGTGGTCGGCGCGGCGCCGACGTGGCCGGCCAGCGCGGCGCGGGCGCCGGCCAGCTCGGCCGCGAGGTCAGGCGCCTTGGTCAGCGGCGTGTGGGTCTTGCCGTGGGCGCCGATGGTCACGAAGTGGCCGGCCAGGTTGCGCAGCTGATCGGCGGTGGTCATGTAGCGGACGCCGTCGTCGAGGAGCCCGGCCACGTCGGCCAGGGCCGCGGCGCGGGCCGCCGGCGCCAGGGCCTCGAGGCGGGCGATCACCGCGCGCAGGGGCTCGAGGTCGTCGCGGCCGCCGAAGCGCGGCGTCGCGGCGGCCTCGCCTCCGGCCGCCAGCCACAGCGCGGCGGCGCCGGACGCGTCGAGCCGCCCGGCCCGCCACGCCCCCACCAGCTGCTCCTGGAAGAACGGCTGGTGGCGCCCGACCACGTCGGCCACCACGAACATCACCGCCGGCAGCCCGGCCCGGCGCAGGTGGCCCAGCGCGAATTCTTCGTTGTCGCTCCAACCATCGTCGAACGTGATGAGCAGCGGCCGGGGCGGCAGCGGTGGGCCCCCGGCGCGCGCGGCCCACACGTCGTCGACGGTGACCACGCGGTAGTGGCGCTTGAAGAAGTCAAGGCACGCAGCGAACAGGTCGTCGCGCAGGCTGTACTCGGGGTCGGCCGTGGCCCACCGTGGGTCGGTCGGGGCCAGCACCCGGTGGAACATGACCACCGTCAGCCGGGCCCGGTTACGCCGACGATGGTAGGCGTCGAGCGCACCCGAATAGTAGAGGGCCCGCTGCAGGGCGGGCGACTTCACGACCTGGCGGAGACGAGCGCGCGCAGACACTGCGCAGTCCTACCGCACTCGCGGAAGGTGGTCCATCGTCGTCCTCGGTTGACCCGGTCGGTCCGACCGGCCAACATGCGCCAGTGACCGGGCCGCTGGTGAGCGCCATCATTCCGACGTTCAACCGCTCCGCCGACGTGCGGATCGCGGTCGGCACCGTCGTGGCCCAGACCTACCCGGCGGCGGCGCTCGAGATCATCGTGGTCGATGATGGGGGGACCGACGACACCGCGGCGGTGCTGGCCGCGGCGTTCGGCGATCGGGTCCGCTACCTGCGCAAGCCCAACGGCGGGGTGGCGGCCGCGCGCAACCACGGCCTGGCCGCTGCCCGCGGCGAGCTGCTGGCGCTGCTCGACGACGACGACGAGTGGCAGCCGACCAAGATCGCACGCCAGGTCGAGGTGCTGACCGCGCGGCCCGAGCTCGGCATGGTCATCACCGACGTCGAGCGCATGGACGAGCGGCGGGTCGGCTTCGAGATCTTCCGGCGCCGCGAGTTCATCCCCGAGGACGGCTGGGTCCTGCGCCACGTGTTGCGCAACCCGGCGCTGGCGCCGGCCTCGGCGATGTTCCGGCGCGAGGTGTTCACCGCCACCGGCGGCTTCGACGCCAGCCTGCGCACCGCCGAAGATCTCGACTTCCATCTGCGGGTGGCCCTGCGGTTCCCGATCGCGGTCATCGCCGAGCCGCTGACCCGGGCCATGCGCGGTCACCAGGGGCTGTCGGCGCTGGCCCGCACCAACCGCGACTACCTCGACGTCATCGAGCGGTTCGTCGCCGCGCACGCCGACGCCATCGCCCCGGTCGATCGCGACGCCGCGCTGTTTTGGGCCTACGCCCGCAACGCCCGCGGCATCCTGTGGGACGGGCGGTTCCGCGACGCGCTGGCGCTGGCGGCCCGCGCCGCGGCGCGGACCCGCGGCTCCGACGAGGCCCGCGAGCTGGCCCGGCTGGGCGCGGTGCTGGCGCGCAACGCGGTGGTGCGCGCCCGCCGCGCCGTCGGAGGCGCCTGATGGGCACCCGCCAGCGCCTGGCCGAGCTGCTCCACCGCAGCGGCGCCCTGACCGTGGCGTTGCACGCCCGGGCCGCGCGCCGGCCCGCACGGTGGCGGTCTGACCTACCACCACGTGTGCGAGCCCGGAGCCTGGGTACGCGTTCGATCCCGACGTCGCCGACGTCACCCCGGCCCAGTTCCGCCGCCAGCTGGCGCTGCTCAGCCGCCACTTCACCATCATCGACCTGGCCACGCTCGACGCCGCGCTCGACGGCGGGCCGCTGCCGCCCAACCCGTGCCTGATCACCTTCGACGACGGCTACCGCTCGAACCTCACCGAGGCCGTGCCGGCGCTGCGCGAGGTCGGCGCCACCGCGACGTTCTTCGTCGCCACTGCGTTCACCTCCCAGCGCCGGCTGTACTGGTGGGACCGCATCGCCTACCTGGTCCACCACGCGGCCGGGCCGACCCTGGCGCTGACGTACCCGGTGGCGCGCGAGATCGCCGTCGCGGACCGGGCCGCCGCCCGCGGCGCGCTGGTCGCGCTGGTCAAGGACACGCCGGGCCTCGAGCTCGACCGGTTCCTCGACGAGCTGGCCGCGGCCGCCGGGGTGCCGTGGGACGCCGCCCGCGAGCGGGCGCTGGCCGACGAGCTGATCATGACCTGGGACGAGGTCCGCGCGCTGCGGGACGCCGGGATGACGGTGGCGTCGCACACCAGCGAGCACCGGGTGCTCGAGACCATGCCCGACGACGAGCTGGCGGCCGATCTGCGCGGGGCCCGCGCTGACCTGGCGCGCGAGCTCGATCTCGACTGCCGCGCCATCGCCTACCCGGTGGGGCGCACCATCGCGGTGTACCCGGCCGTGCGGGCGGCGGTGGCGGCGGCGGGCTACCGGCTCGGCTTCACCAACGCCAGCGGCACCATCGACGTGCGCCACCCGGACCGGCTCGACCGGCTCGACCTGGCGCGCATGGCGGTCGACCGCGACCTGCCCGACGCGCTGTTCCTCGGCCAGCTGGTCAGCCCGCGCCTCGGCTTCACCCGGACCACCACCAACGTATGAGCACCAAGGATGATCTCGTCGCCGCCTACCGCCACCTCCGCAGCGGCGACGTCCGGGCTGCGCTCCTCGAGCTGGACCTGCCGGCGCGGACCGCGGAGGCGCGGGCGCGGGCCGAGCAGGTGGTGCGCCGGGCGTGGATGAAGTACGCGCTGCGCAAGGTGCGGCAGAACGACGCCCACGATCGCCTCGATCTCGCCTACACCATGCCCGACCCGTGGCACATGGCGTCGGCGCAGGAGCAGGCGCGCTTCGTCGAGACCAACGCGCTGATCGAGCGCGCGCTGGGCGACCACTTCGGGACGCTGCTCGAGATCGGCTGCGGCGAGGGCCACCAGACCCAGTACCTGGCGGCGCTGGCCGGCGAGGTCACCGGGCTCGACGTGTCGGCCAACGCGATCGCCCGGGCCCGGGCCCGGCTGCCCGACGTCGAGTTCGCGGTGGGCGACGTCTACGCCCAGCCGTGGGCCGACGCCGTCGGCAAGTTCGACCTGGTGACCGCGTGCGAGGTCATCTACTACATGAGCGACATGCCGAAGTTCCTGCGCACCATCGACCGGCTGGGCCGGGCGTGCCTGGTGACCTACTTCGCGCCGGCCGCGCGCAAGGTCGAGGCCCACGTCCAGGCCATGCCCGGGGTCGAGACCGGGGGGTTCCGCTTTCACGACGTCGAGTGGATCGCGGCGTGGTGGCCGGGCGCTAGCCAGCGCGGGTGAGCCGACCGCGCGACCGACGCTACTGGTACAGGTAGATCAACCCGGCGATGGGCACCAGCAGGCCGCCGCCGATGAACCACTTGCCGCGGCCCCAGAACCCGCGGTCGCCCTTCATCATCGTCGCGCCGGTCACCGCCAACAGCAGCAGCGCCACCGCGAACACGTCGGCGACGTAGGTCCACGCCCCCTTGAGGTTGTTCCGGGTGCAGCGCGTTGAGCTGGAACAGCACCGCGCGGCGGCTGATGGTCTTCATCGTGCCGCGGCCGGTGGTCACGTCGAGGCGGACCTCCTGGCCGTCGGTGAGGAGAACACCCGCAGCTCGGTGGCGGTCTCGAGGAAGTGGCCGCGGACCGTGGCGCGATCCAGGTTGAGGCGGGTCACCACCGCCGCCTCGTAGTCGGCCGGCGCGCCCGGCGGCAGCGGGCCGAGGTCGACCGCGCGCTGGGCGAAGGTGTAGTTCGGGTTCCAGTCCTCGATGTGGTTGACCGCCAGGCCGGAGACGGCGTAGGCGATGATCAGCGCCACCGCGGCGTAGCCGACGTCGCGGTGGACGATGCGGAACCACTTCCGCCACTTCACGGCGTCACATCTTGTCGCGGATGAGCGCGCCGGTGCCGTCGAGCCGGACCACGCTGATCGGCGCGGTGACCGACGCCGGATCGAAGGCCTCGCCCTTCTCCTCGGCCTGGTACTTGGCGTACGCGACGCTGTCCTCGAGCGACATGTCGGTGACCGCCAGCGCACCCTCGGCCACCGCTGCCCATGGCGTCGACCGGGAACACCATCTCGCCGTCCCGACGACCTTGAACCCGCAGCTTCTGGCCAGGCTCGGTGCCGGCCATCTCAGACGGCGGCCGCGCTTGGGGCACACGTCGACGATCATGCCCTCGGCCCGTACGGTCTTGCCGGCGTAGGCCTTGGGGTTGGCCAGGATGGCGGCGATCGGGGTCGTCTCGGCCAGCTTCACGCCAGCGCCGAAGCTCTCGCCGCCGGCGGGGGCGGGGGCGGCGGCACCGGCGGCGGGCGCGGCGGCACCGGCGGCCGCGACCGGTGGGGCGGCGGCGGCGGTGGTCTTGGGGCCCTTGTCGCAGCCGGCGACGGCGAGCACGGCAGACAGCGTGACGATGGACAGCGTGGACAGACGGAGCATGGCTACCTCGACGGTGAGGGCGTTACTCTGCGGCGCCCCGCCGGCCCTGTCAACGCGGCGATCCGTCGTCGGTCCGGATCCGCGCGGTGGCCGCGGGCAGCGCGGCGCGGGGACTGCCGGCCAGCGCCTTGGCCTCTTGCTTGGCGCGCTTGCGCGCGGCCTTGCGGCTCTCGCCCGGCAGCCGGGTGTCGATCTCGACCGCGCCGAACACCGTCACGCCGGTGATGTGGATGGTCGAGCGGGCCGGCTCGGCCAGCTGCTGGCGGTGCTTGCGGTCGCGGTACTCGACGGCGCCGAAGATGGCCGAGGCGTCGGTCTCGACGGCGACGCCCGGCGGGAGGATCAACTCGACGGCGCCGAACACGCAGCGGACCCGCAGCTCGGTCCGGCCGGGGGCCAGGTCGGCCTCGCGCAGGTCGAGCTCGGTGGCGCCGAACACCGCGACCGCGGTGAGCTGGCGTGGGACCGTCCACCGGCCGGCGCGCTCGATCGCGCCGAACACCGCCGTGAGGCGCTGGGTCGCCGGGCGGTCGAGGTCGCCGGGCGCCACCGGGGCCAGCGCCGTGGCCGGCACCAGCGCCGGCAGATCGTCGACCAGCGCGTCGAGGGCGGCCACCGACTCCGCGCGCTGGGCCAGCTCGAGCCGGCGTTCCAGCTCGTCGACCTCGAGAGCGTCCCGGCTGAACTGGTCACCCAGCTGCGCGATCACCTGGTCGCGGCGGTCGCGGACCGCGATCATCGCCCGTGCGTCGTCGGCCATGGTCGCAGGATAGCGGCTGGCGCGGCGGACGCTAGCGTCACGCCGGCGCCTGGGCCCCGCGTACGGCGGTCCAGCGGGCGGCGCTGTCGGCGGCCAGCCGGGCGAGGTCGACGCCGAGCGTGCCGGCCAGGGCCAGCTCGGCGCGGTAGGTGGTGCCGAGCGAGACCGGGTCGTCGCTGCCGAGGACGCAGCGGACCCCGGCCCGCTGCAGCGCGGCCAGCGGCGTGGCGCCGGCCCGGGCCTCGAGCGCGGCCACCGCGGTCGGGATCAACAGGAGGTTGCTGGTGGGGCACACCTCGAGGGTGACGCCGCTGGCGGCCAGGCGCTCCAGCACCGCGGGATCCTCGAGGGCGTGGACCCCGTGGCCGATGCCGTTCGGCCGCAGCTCCAGCGTGCGCGCCACCGCGTCGGCCCCGGCGAACTCGCCGGCGTGGATGGTCAGGTCGGGCAGGTGCGGACGCAGGCGGTCGATGATCGCCACCAGCTCGGCCGGCATCGGCTCGCGGTCGGCGCCGGTGACGATCCCGAGCACGTCCTGGCCGACCAGCGTCGCCGCCTGCTCGATCACCATGGCCGCCAGCGCCTGGTAGTGCGGCGCGCTCTCGAACGTGCGCGACAGCCCGAGCCGCAGCGCGATCGGCACGCCGGTGGCGGCCACCGCGCGCTCGCGGGCGGCGACCACCGCGGCCAGGATCGGCTCGGCGTAGCGGCTGGCGAACTCGACCGGCGCCACCTCGCGCCAGACCCGGCCGTCGTGTTCGACCAGCGTGCGGGCCATCGAGAACAGGCTGAGGCGCAGGTCGATGCCGTCGGCGTCGTCGGCCGCCTCGCGCATCGCCGCCTCGGCCAGCGCGCCGATCGCGGCGACGCTGACGTAGGCCGCGCGGGCGGCGACGATGCAGCCGTAGAACGCGCCGGGGTCGTCCGAGGGGCCGGCGACGGTGAGGAACTCGCGCAGCTCGTCGGGCGTGCGGTACCGCCCGTGGGCGAGGTCGAAGAACGGGGCCTTGCGCAGGTCGAGGTCGCGGGCGACCGTGGCGAGCGCGGCCGGGCTGTGGGAGCCCTCGAGGTGGCGGTGGAGGTCCAGGTGCACGCGGCCTTGTACCGCACCACGGCGCGCTGCGGTTATGGTCCGGTGGTGCGGGTGCTCGAACGTCCCGGGGCGGTGCTCAGCGGCTGCGGCCGCTACCGCTACCAGCTCCGGCGCGATCTGCCGGGGCCGCCGCGGCGCGGCGTCGTCGGCTTCGTGCTGCTCAACCCGTCGACCGCCGACGCCGACCACGACGATCCCACGCTCCGCCGCTGCCTGGGCTTCGCGGCCCGCTGGGGCGCCGCCGGCGTGGTCGTCGGCAACCTGTTCGCGTGGCGGGCCACCGACCCGCGCGCGCTGGCAGCGGCGCCGGATCCGGTGGGGCCACACAACGACCGCCACCTCGCCGCCATCGCCGCCGCGGCCGACCTGGTGGTGTGCGGGTGGGGCGTCCACGGCGCCGGCGCGCGCGCGGCGGCGGTGATCGCGCGCCTGGCGGCGACCGCCACGCCGCTGTACCACCTGGGGCTCACCGCCGGCGGCCAGCCGCGCCACCCGCTGTACTTGCCGGCCACCACCCGCCGGCGTCGGTGGCGGACGGCGCCGTTGGCAGGGTAACGTCGGGCGATGTCGAACCGGCGCGCCCACCTCAAGCGCGAGCTGCTGGTCCTGGCCGAGGCCGCCCTGGCCGCGGCCCGGGCCGCCCACGCCGACGCCGTCGCGGGCGCCACCCACAGCGAGGCCAAAGCCGAGAACGCCAAGGACACCCGCGGCCTCGAGCAGTCGTACCTCGCCCGGGGCCACGCCGCGCGGGTGGTGGAGATCGAGGCGGCGCTGGCCCAGCTGGCCCAGCTGCCCGAGGTGGCGAGCGGGGGCAAGATCGCCGTGGGCGCGGTGGTCACCGTCGACGACGCCGGCCGGCGCAGCCACTACTACCTGGCGCCGTGGGGCGGCGGGCAGATCATCGGCGGCAGGGTCGCGGTGGTGACCCCGTCGTCGCCCCTGGGGCGCGCGTTGGCGGGCCGCCAGGTCGACGACACCACCGAGGTCGAGCGCCCGGGCGGACGGCGCGAGCTCGAGATCGTCGCGGTCGAGTAGGGCGCGCCACCGGCGCTCGCCCCGCAGGGGAGCGCCGCCTCTGCGGCCCGCCGCCGGGTGCCTCGCCGGGGCGGCTTGGGCTACGCTGCCCGCGGGATGCTGGCGCTGCGGACCGTGACCAAGGCCTACGGCGAGCGCCGCGTGCTCGACGAGGTCGATCTCGCGGTGGCCCGCGGCGAGCGGCTGGCGCTGATCGGCCCGTCGGGCAGCGGCAAGTCGACCGCGCTGCGCCTGTTCACCGGCCTGGTCCGCCCCGATCGCGGCGCGGTCGAGCTCGACGGCGTGGTGCTCGAGCCGCGCACGGTGGCCGCCGCGCGCCGCCAGCTCGGCTACGTCATCCAGGACGGCGGCCTGTTCCCCCACCTGACCGCCGCGGCCAACGTCGCGCTCGCCGTCGAACACCACGGCTGGCCGGCGGCGCGGCTGCGCGCGCGGCTGGCCGAGCTGGCCGAGCTGGTGCGGCTGCCCGAGGCGTCGCTGGCGCGGTTCCCGGTGCAGCTGTCGGGCGGGCAGCGCCAGCGGGTGGCGCTGATGCGCGCGCTGGTCCACGACCCGGCGGTGCTGCTGCTCGACGAGCCGCTCGGCGCGCTCGACCCGATGGTGCGGACCGAGCTGCAAGACGATCTGCGGACGCTGTTCGCGACGCTCGGCAAGACCGTCCTGCTGGTGACCCACGACCTGGCCGAGGCCGCCCACCTGGCCGACGCGGTGGTGCTGCTGCGCGACGGCCGCGTGGTCCAGCGCGGCACCATCGCCAGCCTGGCGGCGGCGCCGGTCGACGGGTTCGTGCGCCGGTTCGTCAACGCCCAGCGCGGCCTGCACCTGGAGCCGACCGGTGGGTGACCGCGGCGCGCGCCCAGCGGTGGTGGTGCTCGCGCTCTTGCTGGCGTCGGTGGCGTCGGCCGCCGCCGCGCCGCGGTTCCGGGTCGGCTCCAAGGCGTTCACCGAGGGCGTGATCCTGGGTGAGATCGTCACCGAGGCCGGGCTCACCGCCGGCGCCGCCGCCGAGCACCGGGCCCAGATGGGCGGCACGCGGATCCTGTGGACGGCGCTCACCGCCGGCGAGATCGACGCCTACGTCGAGTACTCCGGCACGCTCACCGAGGAGATCTTGCCGGAGCTGCGACTGCCGCGCGGCGACCTCGACGCCCTGCGCGCCGCGCTGGCCGCCCGCGGCGTCGGCATGATCGGGCCGCTCGGGTTCCAGAACACCTACGCGCTGGGCATGACCGAGGCCCGGGCCGCCCAGCTCGGCGTGCGGACCATCTCGGAACTGGCCGCGCACCCGGCGCTGACCTGCGGGTTCTCATCGGAGTTCCTCGACCGCGACGACGGCTGGCCCGGCCTGGCCCGCCGCTATCGGTTGCCCGCGCGCGACGTGCGCGGCCTCGACCACGACCTGGCGTACCGGGCCCTGGTCGACGGCTCGCTCGACGTCACCGACGTCTACACCACCGACGCCGAGATCGAGCGTTTCCACCTGCGGGTCCTGGTCGACGACCTCGGCTACTTCCCGGCCTACGACGCGGTCATCGTGTATCGCCAGGCATGGGCCGATGGTGCGCCGGCGGTGGCGCGCGCGCTCGGCCGCCTGGCCGGCGCCATCGCGCCGGCCGACATGATCGCCATGAACGCCCGGGCCCGGATCGATCACGTCCCCGAGGTCGAGGTGGCCGGCGCGCTGGTCCGCGACCGGTTCGGCGTCGCCAGCGGGCGGCGGGGCGCCGGACGCGCGCAGCGAATCTGGGCGCGCACCCAGGAGCACGTGGTGCTGGTGGCGGCGGCGCTGGCGCTGGCGATCCTCCTGGCGCTGCCGCTGGGTGTCCTGGCGGCCCGCCACCGCCGGGCCGGCCACGTCGTGCTCGGTGTGGTCGGCGTCGTGCAGACGGTGCCGTCGCTGGCGCTCTTGGTGCTGGCCATCCCGCTCGTCGGCATCGGCGGGCCGCCGGCGATCGCGGCGATGGTTGCCTACAGCTTGCTGCCGATCGTCCGCAACACCCACGCCGGCCTGACCGCGATCGCGCCGCCGCTCCTCGAATCGGCCGACGTGCTCGGGCTCGGTCGGTGGACCGTGCTGCGCCGGGTCGAGCTGCCTCTGGCTCTGCCGGCCATCTTCGCCGGCATCCAGACCGCGGCGGTGCTGAGCGTCGGCACCGCGACCATCGGCGCGCTGGTGGGCGCCGGCGGCTACGGCCAGACCATCCTCACTGGGATCCGGCTCGACGATCACGCGCTGATCTTCGAGGGCGCGGTGCCCGCCGCGGCGCTGGCGCTGGTGGTGCAGGGACTGTTCGAGCTGATCGGGCGCGCGGTGGTGCCGCGCGGGCTGCGCCTGGGCCCCGCGAGCCGGTGATGCCCGCCGGTGGCGACGGGGTGGTGACGTCGGAAGATTGATCCGAGGCTGCCTCAGTCCGTGGTATTCTGGGCGGATACCATGCGCGACCAGCACCGCAGCGCCAGCCAGGAGTCCGCCGCCCCGTCGCCGTCCTCGGCGCCGGCCCCGGGGCAACGCACCCGCACCAGCGCGCTGCAGCGCAAGGCCAGCCCCGGCGTGGCCGGCGCGCCGGCCGCCGGTGAGCGCGAGGCGTCGGTCGACGCCCCGTCGGCCAACCCGTTCTGGTTCGCCAGCGGTGGCGTGGAGGCGGCGGCCGAGGCGCAGCCCCTCGACGGGGGCATGCGGGCCAAGGCCGAGCAGTCGCTGGGCATGGACCTGGGCGGCGTGCGGGTCCACCAGGGCGCCCAGGCTGCCGAGGCCAATCGCGATCTGGGCTCGCAGGCGTTCGCGCATGGTCAGGACGTCGTCCTGGGTCCGAACGTCGGTAACGACGTCAACCCGGTGATGGCGCACGAGCTGGCCCACGTGGCCCAGCAGCGCGGCGCCGCGCCCGGCGTCGCGGCCAAGGCCGACGGTCCGTCGCGCTCGACCGCGCACGAGGTCGACGCCGACCAGGCCGCCGCCGCCATCATGATCGGCGCGCCGGCCAAGGTCAGCCAGGTCGGCGCCGAGGCGGTGATGTGCTTCGAAGGCGCCGAGCACATGGATCTCGGCAACGCGGCCTACGGCAACCAGATGGTGACCGTCGGGCAGGTCACGCTGCCGGCCGGCGCGTTCACCGCGATGCAGGGCGACTTCTTCGGCACCTGGGCCGAGATGGAGCGCACCTGCACCACCAACCCCGCCATCGTCCGCGAGTACTACCAGATCCTCCTGCGTGAGGGCCGGCTGCGCGCGGCCCACCTGGCCGACCCTGCCCACAACGCCGAGCCCGACTCCAACGGGCCGATCATGCTGGCCGGCGGCGGCGCGCGCGCCACCGAGTACCTCGGTCTGGCCTCGACCAACTTCAACCACTTCTCGGATCAGAGCGTCGCCAGCGCCGGCCTGTTCGACGACGCGGCCAAGCTCAACCCGGCCTACGCGGTGGAGATCGAGACCGCCAAGGGCAAGTTCGGGATGAACATCGGCCAGTGGTTGCAGATGCACCTGACCGCCGGCCAGCGGGCGTTCGTCGACGGGCTCCAGGGCAAGGACCTGGGCGGGGTCGGGGTGGCGATGGACGCCGGCGCGCTCCACTACCTCACCGACTCGTTCGCCGCCGGCCACATGCGCACGCCGCGCACCGCGATGTCGGAAGAGTACACCCGGGTGTTCAAGGCCAAGGCCCGGGCCGAGGTGGCGCGGGTCGCCAACGCCATCCCCGACTCGCTCGACGTGACCGCGTGGATCCAGCAGGGGGTCGCCGCGGCTACGCCGGCCATGGCCCGGGGCGTCACCGACTGGGCCACCGGGGCGCTGCCGGCGATGTCGATCAGCCTGGTCGGGATCAAGACCTCCATCCGCGCCAAGCTCAACCCGATCGCCGACCAGATCGGCGAGGCGATCGCGTCGAGCGTCGCGGGCTTCTCGGCCAAGGTGCTGCACGACTACGACAACGAGCACGGCGTCGAGGCGTTCAACGACGCCGGCGAGCGCTGGACGTCGACCGGCGACCACAACCTGGCCGGCTCGGCCGAGAACACCCGCATCGCGGTCGCCGCCAGCAAGGCGTCGGCGGCGCACATCCGCCAGCTGCACGCCGCCGGCGTCGCCAAGAAGGGCGCCACCGACAAGGCCGGGCTGGTGATGCCGTTCATCTCCCTGGGGCCGATCACCAGCCGGCTGCCGCAGCTGACCGACGCCACCAAGAACGAGGGCACCTCCCCGGGTGGCCCGCGCGACTGGCACTGGGCGACGATGAACCCGACCTACCGGGCCCAGGTCAAGCAGAACGCCATCAACTCGGTGAAGGACACCGTGTCGTCGGCGGCGGCCGCAGCCAAGGAGAAGATCGAGGAGGCGGTGCGGGCGCAGATCCACACCGCGCTGGCGGCGCTGGGCCGCTACGCCCAGATGATCGAGAGCTCGATCGACGCGATCATCGCCAAGATCATGTCGTACGTGGCGTCGATCGATCCGACGATCTTGATCAACGCGATCCTGGCGACGGCGTGATGCCGCCGCGCCGGCGATGGTAGGGTGGCCGCGCGTCGTCGTCGCCGCGCTGGCGGCGCTCGGCGCGGTCCCCACCGCAGGGTGCAAGTCGATGAACCGATCTCGTCCAGCCTGGAGCACGGCCACCGCGGCCCCGCCGTCGAGCCGCCTGGTGGTCGCCGGTGACCTGGTCGCCATCCCGGCGGCGGTCGACGGCGGCGACGGCCTGGTCGCGCTGCGGCGCGCCGACGGCGAGGTGGCGTGGCGCGCGGCGACGCCGGACCTGCACCTGGCCAGCGCGCTGGCGCGGGTGTTGGTGGCGGCCGGCGACGACACGGTCTACCTCGCCCAGGGCGGCCACGTCGCCGCGGTGGCGGTCGGCGACGGCGCGGTCCGCTGGTCGCGGCTGGTGCCGGCCGCGCCGCCGTTCGAGGATTTCTCGATCGACCACGAGCCGGCGGTCGACGCCACGCACCTGTACCTCCTGTCGCGCCACGCGCGGCTGATCGCGGTCGACCGCGCCACCGGCGCGCTGGCGTGGCGGGCCAACGACCTCGACAGCGCCACCTCGCTGGCGCTGGTCGACGGCGTGGTGGTGACCCGCTCGGCCGAGCGAGCCGAGCTGCGGGCGTTCGTGGCCGCCACCGGGGCGCTGGTCTGGTCGCGCCAGCTGATCGACGCGCCGGTGGCGCGCCCGCTCGAGGCCGGCGCGGTCGCGGTGCGCGAGGCGGCCCGGGCCGGGGTGGTGCTGATGGTCGACGGCGATCACACCGTCACCGCGCTGGAGGCGGCCACCGGCGAGGTCCGCTGGGAGCTGCCGATCGTCAGCCCGGTGACGTGGGCCTGGGCCGGCCGCCGCCTGGTCGTCTGCGACGAGGCCGAGGTGCGCGGCGTCGACGTCGCGGCCGGCGTGGTCACGTGGAAGCACCCCACCGGCGGCGCCGCGCGGGTGGCACCCCTCGACGACGAGCTGGTCCTGGTGGCGACCGGCGACCGGATCGCGGCGGTCGACGCCGCCACCGGCAGCGCGACCACCGTGGCGCACCACACCGTGACCGAGCAGGCCCGGGTGGTGGCGGCCGGCTTCGGCGGCGCGGTGCTCACCACCGACGGTGGTCATGCCCGCTGGTACCAGCGCCGCAGCGGCGGCGTCGACGAGCGCGACCTCGGCCCCCTGGCGGACGGCCCGCGCGCGCGCGGCGGCGTCCTGGTGCAGGTGGAGCTGACCGCCGACGGCGCCGTCACGCTCGACGGGCGCGGCGAGATCGCCCGGCTGCCGCGCTGAGCGTGGCCCCGGCGCGGGCGGCCGGCGTGGTCACGGGGTGGCCGGCGTCGGGGCCGGCGCCGGCTCGTCGCGGGTCGCCTCGTGGTAGCCGGCCTCGACGCCGCGCTTGACCTTGTCGACCACCGGCTTGGCCTTCTCGGACACGCCCTCGCGCATGTCGCGGGCCTCGTCGGTGGCCCAGATGGCCGCGACGTGGCCGAACAACGTCCGCTTGCCCATCTTGACCGTCGCGCCCAGGAACACCAGGAAGCCGATCACGGTGAGGGTGAGGAGCGTCCGGATCACGACTCGAGCCTAACGCATGGCCGGGGGCGCGGCCACCCGCAGGCGCCAGCCTGCATGCAGGCGCCAGCCTGCACGTCGTGGCGTCGTCGTCGACGTGACTCCGCGGGGTTGGGGCCGGCACGGCCGGTGCACCAGCGCCGGGCATGGATGCAGCGATGCCCGACTACGTCTCCGCCCGTCCGCCGCGCCCGAGCCGGCCGAGCGATGTCCCCGCGGGGCAGACCCGGCTGCGCCCGGTGGCGTCGGGATGCCAGGCCTACGCGCTCCGGATCCTGCACGGTCCCGACGCTGGCGCGCCGCCGGTCACCGTCGTCGAGCCGGTGGCGATCGGGACGGCAGCGACCAACCACCTGGTGGTGACCGACGCCGCGGTGTCGCGGTTCCACTGCGAGCTCACCGCCACGCCGACCGGCTTGTACGTGCGCGACCTCGGCTCGACCAACGGCACGTTCATCGACGGGCTGCGGGTCGAGGCCGCGTACCTGCGGTCGGGCGCGCGGCTCCAGCTCGGCGCGACGGTGATCGGCGTCGACGACGCCACCGTGGCCGAGGCCGAGGCGCTGCCCAGCGCCGAGCAGTTCGGGCGGGTGCTGGGTGGCTCGCCGGCCATGCGCCGGGTGTTCTCGGTGATCGAGCGGGTGGCGCGCACCGACGCCACCGTGCTGCTCGAGGGCGAGACCGGCACTGGCAAGACGCTGATCGCCCAGATGATGCACGAGCACTCCGACCGCGCGGCGGCGCCGTTCATCGTCGTCGATGGCAGCGCCATCCCGCCGGCGCTCATCGAGAGCGAGCTGTTCGGTCACGAGAAGGGCGCGTTCACCGGCGCCCACGCCGCCCGGCCCGGCGCGTTCGAGGCGGCCCGCGGCGGCACGGTGTTCCTCGACGAGATCGGCGAGCTGCCGCTCGACATGCAGCCCAAGCTGCTGCGCGCCCTCGAGGAGCGGGTGATCAAGCGGGTCGGGGCGAACGAGCCGGTGCACCTGGACCTGCGCCTGATCGCCGCCACCAACCGCGACCTGCGGCAGGAGGTCAACCGCTCGAGCTTCCGAGCCGACCTGTACTACCGGCTCAACACCGTGCGGGTGAAGGTGCCGGCGCTGCGCGAGCGGCCCGAGGACATCCCGCTGCTGGTCAGCACCTTCTACCGGCAGTTCGCCGGGGCCGGCGAGGCACCGCCGGCGGCGCTGTTGCTCGAGCTGTGCCGGCGGCCGTGGCCCGGCAACGTGCGCGAGCTGCGCAGCGCGGTCGAGCGGGCGGTGGTGCTGGGCGACGCCGAGCCCGACGACGACGGCGGGTGCGAGCCGACCGAGCTGGTCGCCGGCATGTCGTTCCGGGACGCCAAGGAGCAGGCGGTGGCGCGGTTCGAGCGGCGCTACGTGCGCGAGCTGATCGCCGCCCACCAGGGCAACCTGTCGCGCGCGGCCCGGTCGGTGCGGATGGATCGCAACCACCTGCGCGACCTGGCCAAGCGCCACGACGTGCCGCTGCGCGGGTAGCGGCGGCGGGCAGCGCCGGTCACTCGCCCGGCCACGCCAGCGGCGGCGGCGGGCGGCCCAGGCTGGCGGCGGCGGCGGCGACGGCGGCGGCGCAGGTCGCCACGGTGGCCTCGTCGCCGACGAGCCGGGCGGCCCGGCCGCGCATCCACCACGCCATCGCGGCGTCCTCGGGATCGGCGCCCGGCTGGGTCGCGCCGTCGAGCACGGCGGCCCACGCCGGCGCCGGCGCGTCGGCGCAGGCCAGGACGGTCAGCTCGCGGGTCAGGGTGAGGAACGGGTTGGCGCCGAGGTCGTCGACCCGCAGGTGCTCGAGCTGGCGCTGCGCGCGCTGACGATCACCGGCCGCCGCGAGGAGCATCGCGAACCACGACGACGCCACCACCGGCGGCGCCTCGCGGAAGCGCTCGCTGCCGATCCGGTGCGAGGCCTCGGCGGCGGCCAGCGCCCCGGCCAGGTCACCGGCCCACCACCGCAACACCGACAGGTCATGCCAGCCCCACAGCTCGACCTGATCGAGCCCCATGCGGTTGGCCACCACGATGGCCCGCTCGGCGTCGTCGGCCGCGGCCGCGGCCCGACCCAGCTGGCGCCACACGTTCACCCGGTTGAACAGGCCGATCGACAGGTGGAAGTGGTCGCCGACCTGGTCGCACAGGGCGATGGCCCGGTCGAGGATGCCCAGGCCGGCGTCGACCTCGCCCAACCGACGCAGCACGCCCCCCAGCATCAGCATCGAGCCGATCGCGGTCTCGTGGTCGGCCTCGGCGTCGGCGGCGGCGAGCGCGGAGGTGAGCAAGGCGCGGGCCTCGGGCAGGCGGTCCTGGCGGGCCCGCACCACGCCGAGCCAGTTGTCGAGGCGGGCGCGGATCGCGGCCGGGAGGTCGGCGGGCGCCTGGGCCGCGGCGTCCTCGATCAACCGGGCCGACTCGCCGAGCCGCTCGGTGAAGTCGCACACCGCGCCCTCACCGACCAGCAACTCGATCACCGCGGCGACGTCGCCGGCGGCCGTGGCCAACGCGCGCGCGGCCCGCAGGTCGGCCTGGGCCGCTTCGTAGTGCGCCAGCACCCGCCGGACGCCGCCGCGCTTGGCCAGCAGCTGCTGCCGCGTCGGGGCGGGGCCGTCGCTGGCCAGCTCCAGCGCCAACGTCAGCCAGCGCTCGGCCTCGAGCGGCGCGTGGGCGGTCCGGGCGTGGTCGGCCAGCCGCTCGGCGCAGCCTCGCGCCAGCGCGGCGTCGCCGGCGCGGGCCGCGTGGAACGCGATGCGGGCCAGGTGCGGGTGCGCGTCGCCCTGGCGCTGGACGTGGGCCAGGGCCGCGGCGTGCAGCGCGACCTGGGTCGAGGCCGGCACCGTGGCGGCGATGGCGTCCTGCTCGGCCTCGCTGCGGAACCGCAGCGCGTCGCCGTCGACGACCACCACGCCATGGGCGGTGAGCTGGGCCAGCCCGATGTCGGGATCGAGGGTGACGCCGGCCGCCGGGCACCGGGCCAGGGCGTCGACGTCGCCGCGATCGAAGCGCGGCCCCAACAGCGCGATGGCGCGGGCCAGCTCGGCCAGCCCGGGGCCGAGGCCGGCCAGCTGCCGGGCTGCGAACCACTGGACCCCGGGCGTCGGCGGCAGGAACTCCAGCTCGTCGGCGGCGACGAACCACACCTCGCTGTCGGGGTGACGGCGGAGCACGCCGGCGCGGCGCAGCTCGCGGGCCAGGGCGACCATCACGCCGGGGACACCGCCGGTGCGCGCCGCCAGCCGGGCCACCAGCGGATCGGGCACGCGGCGCGCCGGGGCCAACGCCCGCCGCATGACCACCCGGGCGTCAGGCTCGTCGAGCGGCGCCAGGCGTTCTTGACTGACGCGGGCTCCGTCGAGCCACGGCGGCTGGGCTTCGAGCAGCGCCGGGCTGGCGGTCAGCGCCAGCCACAGTGGGCCGGCGGCGGCGCGGGTGGCGACCCCCAGCGCGGCCAGCAGCTCGGGATCGAGCCAGTGGGCGTCGTCGACCAGGATCGCCAGCGGCTGCCGGTCGAGGACCTCGTCGATGGCCGCGCGCACCTCGACGGTGAGCGGGGCCGGGCCGGGCGGTGGTCGGGGCGCGGCGGCGGTGGCCAGCTGGGCGTGGAGCGCCGCCAGCGCGGCGGCGGCGCCGGCCCCGAACGTGCGCGCGCCGGCCAGGCGCACCACCCGCGCGTCGGGGTGGTGGCGCGCCACCTCGGCTGCGAGCTGGTCGAGCAGCCGCGACTTGCCCAGCCCGGGCTCGCCGGTGGCCAGCCAGATCGCCGGCGGGCCGTGGTCGAGCGCCGGGCCGGCGCTGTGCCGGGCCGACGCCAGGAGCGCGTCGACCCCGACCATCGCGTCGCCGGTGCCGGGGGACACGGCCGCGGCGGCCGGGGCGTCGCGCAGGCGGGCGCCGCCGGCGATCGGCTCGAGCAGCTCCGGCGCCAGCTCGCGGGCCGCCGCGGCGGTCACCGCGACCGCGGCGCCATCGTCGATCACCCAGTCGCCCGCGCGCTCCAGCGCCGCGCCGAACAACATGGTGCGGCCGTCCTTGCCGCGGCGGGCGGTGGCGCTGGCGACGTGTACGGTGGCGCGCGCGCCCAGCGCGACCACGGCCTGGGCGGTAGCCACCGCCGCCGCCATCGGCGCCGGGCACGCGTCGGGCATGAAGGCCAGGATCACCCGGCTCCCGAGCTGGCGCGCGATCTGGCCGCCGCGACGCCGGGCCTCGAGGTCGAGGTTGCACCCGCGCGGCGCGTGGTCGACCGCGACCAGCGCGACGTTGGCCTGGCTGGCGAACGTCGTGGTCGCGGGTGCGGTCACCACGACCCCGGGATCGATGGTGGCCAGCCGCAGCGCGACGGCACGCGCCGACGGTGGTCGGGCGCCCGGCGCCTTGGCCAGGCACGCGGCGAGCAGCTCGTCCAGCGCGGCCGGCAGCGGGCGCACCGAGGCCGCCCGCGGTGGCCGGAACTGCTGGTGGCCCAGGCGCACCGTGGTGGCGTCGCCGACGAACGGCGGCCGCGCCGTCGCCAGCTCGAAGCCGACCGCGCCCAGGCCGTAGAGGTCGGTGGCCGGGGTGATGGGGACGCCGCGGCCCTGCTCGGGGGCCTGGTACAGCGGCGAGCCGCCGCCGGCCGGGCGCGGATCGTCGGTGCGGCGGGCCAGCCCCAGGTCGAGCAGCCGGATCCGACCGTCCGGCTCCCGGACGATGTTGTCGGGCTTGAGGTCGGCGTGGATCCAACCTGCGCCGTGGACGCCGGCCACCGCCTCGGCCAGCCCGGTCAGCCAGGCGACCACGTGGTCGACCGGCACCAGGTCGGGCGCCTCGGTCAGCGCGGTGCCCAGGGTCACGCCGCGCACCCGCTCGAGCACCAGGTACGGGCGGCCGTCGCCGAGGTGGCCACGGTCGAGCAGGGCGGGCACGGTCGGCGCGCCGATGGCGGCCAGCGCGTCGGCCTCGCCGGCGAACCCGGCGGCGACGGTCGGCCCGCCGGCGTGGGCGACCTTGATCACGGCCTCGCCGCGGTCGCCCGACGCCCGCCACACCGCCGCTTGCCCCCCGGACGCGATCAGCTCGTGGCACTGCCAGCCCGCCACCGCGGGCGCGCGCGACGCCGCGGCCGGCCGTGCGCCGTCGTCGTCGCCGTCGACGTCGGGCGTCGGGCGGCCGCCGTCGCGGGGACACACCGCGTCGGGCGCCAGCTTGCGGAAGCAGCGTGGACACCGCACCGTCCGATGATAGCGCCTCTGGCGTCGACGGGGCCGTGCCCGCGGACCCCTCAGGCGTCGGCGGTGAGCGCGTCGGGCACGCCGCTGGCGTCGGCGGCCGGGCCGGCGTCCATGCCCGCCTCGGCGGCGTCGTCGGCCGGGGCATCGGTGACCCCGGCGTCCATGCCCGCCTCGGCGGCGTCGCCGGCCGGGGCGTCGGTGACGCCGGCGTCCATGCCCGCCTCGGCGGCGTCGTCGATGACCGCGTCGGGCGGCCCGCCGTCCGAGCCGACCGGTGCGTCGGTGCCCGCGTCGGGCCCGGCGTCCAGCCCACCGTCGGCGGTGGGCGGATTGACCGGCGCGTCGGGCGGCGGCGGGGTGATGTTGGTGGGCTGCTCGAACGGCACCATCGCGCCGGTGACCGGCGACTCGCAGCCGACCGCCCACACCACCGGCGCCGCGCCCGGGCGCACCAGCTGCTCGACGGCGGCTTGGCCGTCGATGGCGCCGGCCCCGAGCCCGCCCACGCTCATGCGGGCCCGGTTGCTCCGCCACTGGCCGTAGTTCCACAGGCGCCGCGGGTTGAGCGAGTTGGCGGCGTACAGCCCAGCCCGGTAGCTCGATCGCCCCGAGCCCAGGTGGGTGAACGGCGCGGCGGTGACATCGGCGCCAGCCAGCGCGCCGAACATGGCGTGGACGCTGTCGAGGCTGGTCGGTTGGGCCCGCTCGTCGTCGGTCAGCTCGAGCGGCGCCACCGGATCGCCGCCCCACGAGACCGGCAACGTGATGCGGCCGGCGGCCAGTCCGTCGCCTCGGGCCACCGCGAACATGGAGATGGAGGTGCCGTCCCGCGTGAAGAACGACGGGAACCGGTGCTGGGCCGCATCGACCGAAGGCGGCAGCGTGATCCAGCTGGCGTTGCCCAGCGCCAGCGCCCCGCGCCACAGGAACTCGGCGTTGGCGACGACGGCGCCGTGGGTGGTGGTCAGGTCGAGCGCCGGCTCGCCGTGCAGCGCGATGGGCAACGACGCATAGAATGCGAACTTGAACCACAGGGCGCCGGTCTGCGCCGCGACCGAGGCCGGGACGTTGGGGTTGTCGCGGTACGACGCGCGCGGCGGCGTGGTGATCGCCTGCACGGCGTCGGCGCGGACCCGGAACGTGTCGCCGGGGAGCTCGGGCAGCTCGATCATCGGCGCCCAGCTCACGAAGCCGAGGTGGGTCCACGCGCCGATCGGCCCGGCGTTGTTGCACGACTCAAGCGAGAAGACCGGCCACTGGTACCAGAGCGCCTCGCCGAAGGTCAGCGTGTCGACCCGGCGGATGCGGAACACCGCGTCGGCCTGGCCCTGGTACCCGTCGACGATGTGACCGCCGAACACCACCTCGGCGCCCATGGCCAGCCGGCTGGGCGGGCCGGCGCCCAGCGTCACCTGGACGTCCGGGCCCACCGCCGCCGCGCCCGACCCTGACGAGCTGAGGAACTCCACCGCGGTCAACCCGGGGGTGGCGGACGCACACTGCGGCATCACCGCGGGGTCATACTGGAGGCCGAACACCGAGGCGTTGGTGACGGTGCCCGGGCCGGTCGCGCCCCACAGGGGACTGCCGCGCAGCCCCGACACCGTCGTGAACGCACCAAGGTTGCCGTTGAAGTTGCCGGTGTTGCGATCCCAGCCGCCGCGGGCGACGGCGCCGGAGCCGTCGTCGGCGCACCCCGGCCCCAGCGCCAGGGCGGCGACTCCCACGAGGAGCGGAGCAAGTGAGCGCATCGATTGGGAGGCTTGCACGAGGCGTACCGGGTAGCGACGGCGTTGGCGGGGTCGGCAGGGGCGATCGCGGGGTCGGCCCTGCAGGCGCGCGGCATCACCCCTGATGGCCCGCGCCTGCAGCGAAGCCCGTGCGACTGTGGGTATAGTAGCGGAATGGGCGCCGAGTTCACACAACCGGGCGAGGGGACGGTCATCCTCGAGCGATCGGGTCGGGAGATATCCTACCGGCGCATCAAGGTCGAGGTGGTCGCCGGGCCCGACCTCGGCGCCGTGGTGGTCGCCGACGCCGGCGAGATCGCCATCGGCACCGCCGACGGCAACGACCTCCAGCTGACCGACCCGGCGGTGTCGCGGCACCACTGCGCGCTGACGGTGGTGGCGCGCGGCTACCAGCTGGCGGACCTGGGCTCAACCAACGGCACCACGGTGGCCGGCATCGGCGTCGAGAAGGCGGTGCTGCGGCCCGGCACGCACATCGATCTGGGCACCACCAAGCTGCGCTTCGACGTCGGGGACGACAGCGTGCGCGAGGCGCTGGCGGTCGAGGAGCGGTGGGGGCGGGCGCTGGGCCGCAGCGCCGCGATGCGCCGGATCTTCGCGCTGCTGCCGCGGCTGGCCGGCGCCGACACCACGCTGTTGCTCGAGGGTGAGACCGGCACCGGCAAGTCGCTGTTGGCCGAGGTGATCCACGACGCCAGCGAGCGGCGCACCCGGCCGTTCGTGGTGGTCGACTGCGGCGCCATCCCGCCCACGCTCATCGAGAGCGAGCTGTTCGGCCACGACAAGGGCGCGTTCACCGGCGCGGTCAACGCCCGGCGTGGGGTGTTCGAGGCGGCCGCGGGCGGCACGGTGTTCCTCGACGAGATCGGCGAGCTGCCGCTCGAGATGCAGCCCAAGCTGCTGCGCGTGCTCGAGGAGCGGGTGGTGCGCCGGGTCGGCAGCACCGAGTCGATCAAGCTCGACGTCCGCATCATCGCCGCCACCAACCGCGACCTGCGGGCCGAGGTCAACCGGGGCCGGTTCCGCACCGACCTGCTGTACCGGCTCAACACCGTGCGGCTGCGGGTGCCGCCGCTGCGCGAGCGGCGCGACGACATCGGCGTGCTGGCCGGCCACTTCTGGACCCAGTTCGCCAACGACGCCCAGGCCGCGCCGCCGGCCGAGCTGTTGGTCGACTGGCTGCGGCGCGACTGGCCGGGCAACGTGCGCGAGCTGCGCAGCGCGGTCGAGCGCGCGGTCCTGCTCGACGATCCGTCGGTGTGGGCCGAGATCTCGACGACCGTCGCCGTGCCCGACGACCTGGCGCGCCCGGTCGAGTTCGACGAGAGCGCCTCGTTCCGGGTGGCCAAGGAGCGCGCGGTGGGCGAGTGGGAGCGCGGCTACATCCGCGAGCTGGTGCGGCGCCACGACGGCAACCTGTCCAAGGCGGCGCGGGCCGCCCGGATGGATCGCAACCACCTGCGCGAGCTGCTGCGCCGCCACGGCGTGACCGCGTCGGACGATTGAGCCCGCCCCGGGCCGCGCGCGCCGGGCCGGCCGCGGGCGCTCGACCGCGGCGCGCTGCGGGCGCGTGCCTGCAGCGGATCCTGCGCGATCGTCGACGGCGAGCGTGCTACGATCGGGCGTCGTGAGCGGCGAGCACCCAGGCCTGTCGACGTTCGTGGCGCCGCCCGGCGCCGGCGGCGGCGCTGTGCTCGCGCCGGGGACGCTGGCCGGCGGCTATCGCCTCGACGGGGTGATCGCCCAGGGCGGCTTCGGCCAGGTGTACCGGGCGGTCGAGCCGGCCACCGGCCGCGTGGTCGCGGTCAAGGTCATGCACGGCGAGCTGTGCACCACGCCGAGCGCGGTCGCGCGGTTCCTGCGCGAGGCCGAGATCATGGGTCGGGTGCGCCACCCCAACGTGGTCGAGCTGGTGGGGTGGGGCACCGTCGACGACGGCCGGCCCTACCTGGTGATGGAGTTCCTGGCCGGCACCGACCTGGCCCGCGAGCTGGCGCGGGTCGGCCGGCTGTCGCTCGACCGGGTGGTCGAGGTGATCACGCCGTGCTGCGCGGCGCTCGCGGCGGCCCACGCCCAGGCCATCGTCCACCGCGACGTCAAGGCGTCGAACCTGTTCGTGGCCGACGACGGGGCCGGCCGGCAGCGAGTGGTGCTGATCGACTTCGGCATCGCCAAGCTGGCCGCGCCCGACGCGGCCGAGCTGACCACCTCGCGCCAGGCGGTGGGCACCCCGGTGACGATGGCGCCCGAGCAGGTCGCCGGCGGCATGGTCGACGCCCGCACCGACGTCTACGGCCTGGGCGTGATGGCGTTCCACCTGCTCACCGGTCGGCTGCCGTTCGAGGACGAATCGCCGGCGATCGTCCAGTACCTGCACGCGCACGCGCGGCGGCCGGCGCCGTCGGCGTTCGCGCCGCTGCCGGCGGCGATCGATCCGGTGGTGATGCGGGCCATGGCCATCGATCCGTCCCAGCGGTTCCCCGGGCCGCTGGCCTTCGCCGAGGCGCTGGCGGCGGCGGCCACCACCGAACGTGTCGTCGAGGCCGCGCTGGTGGCGCGCCCGGCGGTGGCCATCCTGGTCGAGCTGCGCGCCGACGAGGACGCGATGCTCGACCCGGACCAGGCGATGCTCGACGATCTCGACGGGCTGTTGCCGCTGGCCCAGGCCCGGTTGGTCGACGCCGGCTTCCCGGTGGTGCTCCACGGCGGCAACCTGGTGCTGGCAGCGCACCCGGTGGCGGCCGACGACGCCGGGCCGCGCACCGCGGCCATCGAGCTGGCTCGCGCGGTGGCGGCGGCGCTCGACGCGCGACCGGCCCGCGATCCCCGGGTGGAGTTCGTGGTCGCGGTCCACGCCGGCACCGCGCTGTGCGCGGGCGACGAGGTGCGCGGCGGCGACCTGATCGATCTGGCGTACTGGAGCCCGGATCCCAGCGTGCGCGGCGTGGTGGCGACCCGGGCTGCGCTCGAGGGCCTGCCGGTGGTAGGCCGGGCGGTGAGCGACTCGCGGGTCTGGCTGGTGCGCTGACCGGGACCGCCGGTGGCACGGCGGCGGGCGGCGCGGTAGCCTGCAGCGGATGCTTCGCGTCGCCGCGTCCGTGGCCCTGGGTGTGCTCGCTTGCTCGGGTGCGAACCCGCGCGCTACGACGCCGACCGTCCCCACCAGCCCCGGCGGCAGCCCGGCGACCGGCGGCCCTCGGCCCGGGCCGCGCACGCCGACCCACGCCCCGACCGCGACGCCGCCGGTCGCGGCGCTCGATCCCGCCGGCGCCGACTGCCCGGCCCCGGGCTGCGTGTTCCACGGCGGCATCATGGGCGGCGCGTACTTCGCCTGTCTGTCGTCGGGCGCCGGCGCGTGCTTCCACTTCGGCGCTCGCTGCGCGCCCGCCGACGGCTGCATGTACGATCCCGGCACCGCGAGCTACCGTGCGTGCGCGGCTCCGTCGGAGGGGACCTGCGCCGCGTACGGCGCGCCGTGCCAGCCGGCTGCGGCATGCGCCTACGATGCCCGCGACGGCTTGCATCGCACCTGCGAGGCGTGGACGAAGGGCACCTGCGCGCGCTGGGGCGCGCTGTGCGCGCCGTAGCGTCCCGGCCGTCGCTGGTCGTCGCCGGCCGGGCCGGTGCCGTCGCCGTGCTGGTCGCGGCGTGTGGCGCGGCGCCGCTCGCGCCCGACGCTGATCTCGGGCCGTGGCACCGCGGCCCCGATCTGCCCGACGCCCGCATCGAGCCGGCGGTCGCGGTGCGGGGTGGCCGCCTGGTCGTCGCCGGCGGCTTCGGCAGCAACCTGGCGATCGATCGCCGCGTCGCCGAGTTCGATCCCGCCACCGCGACCTGGCAGGTGACGGCGCCGCTGCCGGTGGCGTGGACCCACGCCCAGCTGATCGGCGTCGGCCCGCGGTTGTACTTGCTGGGCGGCCTGGCCGGCACGATGTTCACGCCGCGCGGCGAGGCCTTCGTCGACGACGGCGCTGGGTGGCGGTCGGTGGCGCCGCTGCCGGCCGGGGCCGAGCGTGGCGGCGCGGCGGTGGCCGCGACCGCGACCACGATCTACCTGATCGGCGGCGGCTCGGCGACCGCCGCGCTGGCCTCGGCCTGGGCCTACGACGTGGCGGCCGACGCCTGGCAGGCGCTGCCGTCGCTGCCGTCGCCGCGCTCACACGCGGTCGCCGCGGTGGCTGGCGACGGCACGGTGATCGTCGCCGGGGGGCTGGCCACCCTCGACGCCAGCCAGCCGCTGACCGAGGTGCTGGCCTTGGCCCCAGGCGCCACGGCGTGGAGCCGGCGCGCGCCCATGCCGACCGCCCGGGGCGGCTGCGCGGCCGGGGTCGTCGGCGACGAGCTGGTGTGCGCCGGGGGCGAGGCCGGCGATCACGCCAGCGACGCGGTCGAGGCGTACCAGCTGACCGCGGATCGGTGGCGGACACTCCCGGCGCTGCCCACGCCACGCGCCGGCACCCAGGGGGCCGCGATCGACGCCACCCTGTACGTGCCGGGGGGCGCCGCCCGGCTGGCCTATGAGCCCGAGGCCACGCTCCTGTATTTCCGGCCGTGATCTCCGGCCGTGACGGCGATTGTACTTGCTTGCCGCCGCCACCGTGATACTCACCCCCCTCACACACACGCGTTTCTGGGATTCTGATCGCTGGCCTCCGGTGGAGGGCGAACTCTAGACCAGCGATTTCGTGCGGAACGGTCGCCGTTGCCCCGCCCTCCCAGCACTACTCCCCGTCTATCCGACGCAGATCTCGATGCCCTGGCCATCTCGGCCGGGCGCGCCTGGGCAGAAGCCCGGGTGCGCGAGCTATCGGCGCAGGCGCGGGGCGTCACGGGTGGTTGGCCGGGCACCTTGCGGGAGGCCAAGGCCCACGTGCTGGCAGAGCTGAACCGGCGCGGCGCGACCGCGCCCACCGTAGAGCAGCTGCTGGCGATGGCGCGCACCGCGACGTCGGCGGCCCGCTCGCTGTGGAGCACCCGGGCCGAGCCCGATCCCGAACCGTGACTCTCTGCGGCGGCCTCGCGTCGCCGCGCACTCGCCTTCCTGGAGCCTTATGTCGACCAACCGCAAAGCATCGATGGCCAAGCGTCAACGCGAACTCGATCAAAAAGATCGGGTGCGCGAGCGCGAGCAGCGTCGCGAAGAGCGCCGGGTCCGGCTGGCCGAGCGGATCGCCACCGGCCAGGTCGGCGCGCCGATGGCCGAGCCGCCGGAGCCGCTCGAGCCCGACGAGCCGGCCGAGGCCGCCGAGGCGGATGACGGCCCCGCCCCTCTGCAGTTCGATAAGCCCTGAGACCTCCCTGAGTTTCGATCGCACGGCCGTGAGCGCGCCGGACGATCGCGTGGTTTTCGCAGCGCTCCGATCCGAGAGAACATCATGAGCACCCGTCTGTACGTAGGCAACCTGTCCTTCAACACCACTGGCGACGACGTCCGCGAGCACTTCGAGGCGATCGGCACCGTGACCGACGTCCACGTCGTCACCGATCGCGACACCGGCCGCCCCCGCGGCTTCGCGTTCGTGACCATGGGCTCCCCCGCCGAGGCCACCAAGGCGATCGCCGAGATGAACGGCAAGACCGTCGACGGGCGCCCGCTCCGCGTCAACGAGGCCGAGGAGCGCCCGGCCCGCGGCGGTGGTGGTGGCGGCGGCGGTCCGCGCGGCTTCGGTGGCCCGCGCGGCGGTGGCGGTGGTGGTGGTGGCGGCGGTCGCGGCCGCTACTAGCTGACGCGGCGACGCGTTTCGACCGACCGGCGGGTGGTGATCCCCCCCGCCGGTTCTCGTCGTGGATCCGCCGGTCGCGGTCGGAGTTCACGGCGGGTTGGGCGGCCTGACAGCGGCGCGGCGACGAGCGCGCCGCGCCACGGCGCGTGTCGTCGGCGTGACTGGCGTCAGCGCGGGTGCGCGGCGAGCCAGCCCAGCAGCTCGGTCGGGAAGCCGGCCGAGAGGTTGGGGATGTGCATGCCGTCGGCGACGCTCCACAGGTCGGCGGCGCCGTCGGCCGGGCAGCCGCCGGTGACCGACACCGTGGTCTCGGCGCCCGCCAGGTTGGTCACCAGGTCCTTGGTGCCGGCGGTCGCCGGGGTCCCGGTGCAGCCGTTGCGGGTGGCCCACGCGGCCACGCTGTCGACGGCGCCCGGCGACGGCACGCCGTTGAACGTGCCGGACTCGTAGGGGACCGTCTCGTCCATGGTGCCGTGGATGTGCAGCACGCTGACCGGCCGGGTCGGCGTGCACGGCAGCGAGGTGGCGTGGCCGGCCAGGCCGGCGATGGCGCCGATCACGTCGGCGCGCTCGCACGCCATCCGGTAGGCCATGAACGCCCCGTTGGAGTGGCCGAGCAGGGCCACCTGCGCCACCGGCCACGCGGCCTGGACGTCGTCGATGAGGCCGCCCACGTAGGCGACGTCGTCGACGTCGGCGCCGCCGAAGTCGCAGCACGTCGGGTCGGCGTTCCAGAACTGCTTGCCGGAGGCGTCGGTCGTGCCGTCGGGCGCCAGCACCAGCAGCTGGCCGGTGTCGGCGACGTCGTTCAGCTTGAAGTAGCCTTGCTGGAGGAACCCGCTGGCGCCGTAGCCGTGGAGGATGATCAGGAGCGGGTAGGTCTTGGCCGGGTCGAAGTCACGCGGCACCTGCAGCTCGACCGGGCGCGCGCCGCCGAACACCGTCGGGCGGGTCGGCGCGTCGGGCGTCGCCACGTCGTCGCCTCCGCAGGCACCGAGCGACGTGGCGAGGGTGGTGGTGAGCAACAGGGCGGCCGTGCGCATGGCCGCACCATACGTCATGTCGCCGGCGGGCGCCGCCGCCACGGCCGGGCCTCGGCCGACACCAAGAGGGTCAGCCCGACCGCCGCGTACAGGAGCTGGATGGCCCGGCGCGCCACCGCGACAGTGACGCCGAGGCTGGGTGGTTGCCCCAGCGCCGCCATCAGCGCCGCGGTGCCGCCCTCGGTGACGCCCAGCCCGAGCGGCACCACGTTGGCGACGATGTTGATCAGGTTGCCGGCGGTGGCCAGCGCCGCCATCACGCCCAGCGACGGGGCGTGGCCGTTGGCGGCCAGCACCAGCCACGCCGCCACCCACTGCACCAGCTTGGACACCGCGGCCCACAGGCCGGGACGCCAGGTCGCCCACCCACCCCCGCGCAGCCCGTGGTCGAGCCGCGCCACCGCGTCGTGCCAGCGATCGCGGCGCGCGGCCGACACCAGCCGGCCCCGGACCAGCACCCGCAGCACCGTCTCGACCAGGCCGGCGCGCACCAGAGCCACGCCGGCGATGCCGAGCGCCGCCGCCAGGCCGGTGCCGATCCACAGCGTGCGCTCGAGCCAGGTCGGCAGGTCGAGCGCCAGCGCGCACACCGGCGCGCCGACGACGATCACGACCAGGTTGACCACCACGTAGACCATGCCGAACCGCGCCACCGCGGCCACCGCCCGGGTGCTGTCGGTGTCGCGCATCAGGAGCGTGGCCTTGGTGGCCTCGCCCAGGCTGCCGAACGGCGTGACCAGGTTGACCGCACGACCGGCCACCTGGGCGTGCAGCACCCGACGCAGCGACGAGCGCGGCGGGTCCGGACCGAGGAACCCGCTGATGGCCAGGGCGTCGGCCACCGCCGCCACGACCTCGATCGCGATCAGCGCCGCGAACCAGCCGCCGATGGCGCGCAGCTCGTCGATCACGCTGCCGAGCCCGACCTGGTGCAGCGTCAGCGCGAGCGCGGCGAGCGCCACCAGCGAGGCGACGATGGTGAAGCGCCGGGCCCAGCGCGGCGGCGGGGCGGGCAGCGGCTCGGTCACCGGAGGTACGCGGGGGTGGCCACGGCCGAGCGACACTGCCAGGCGAAGCTGCGCAGTGGACCGACGGTGCCGTGGGCGCGGAGGCCGGCGACCAGGGCGTCGGCGGCGGCGCGCAGCGCGGGATCGCGCCGGCCGTCGAGGGACCACGCCAGGGCGACGAGGTAGGCCGCTTCGCCCCAGTGCTCGTCGAACTCGTCGACCTCACCGGCGCGCTCCACGCCCAGCCAGTAGTACGGCTTGCCGGTGGCGTCGCGGCCGTGGCGCGCGATCATGCGCCCCAGCTTGATCAACGCGGTGACGGCGCGGTCGGCGCGCAGGCCCCCGACGCGGTCGGCGTAGGCCGCGAGCCCGTCGGCGAGGATCGCGCTCATCCACGGGCTGCAGCCGACGTACCCGAAGGGCTCGTCGTGGGCGGCGGCGGTGTGGGCGAAGCAGCGGGCGTCGGGCTCGGCCCCGTTGGCGGGGAACTCGTCTTGGTGGGCCAGGTAGGCCGCGACCGCCTCGTCGGCCCAGGCCGCGAACGTCGCGGCCTGATCGTCGGACACCCGGGCGGCGTGCTCGTAGGCCAGGAGCGCGAACCCGGCGTGGCGCTCGGTCCAGAACCGGTCGTCGCCGCGGTAGCCCGGCGTCGGCCACAGCGCGTGGGCGCGAAGGGCGACCTGCTCGGCGGCCTCGCGGTAGCGCGTGTCGCCGGTCACGAGGTAGTGGAGCGCCAGGCCCTGCGTGTAGTGGTACTTCAGATCGTCGGCCGCGGTCGGCACGCCGATGCGGGTGTCGGCGCCGACCCCGGTGAGGCCGGCGCGGTAGATGGCCGCCTCGCGGTAGGCCGAGGTCAGCGGCCCGAGGTCGCCGGTGACGGCGTAGCCGCGGTACATCGCGGTCACCCGATCGAACAGCCACACCTCGCGCTGATCCATCCCGGCGACGAACGCGTCGGTGCCCCACCGGGCGTAGTCGCACAGGCCGATCCAGGCGTCGAGCGGCGTGCCGCGCACCGCCGCCCACGGCGTGAGCGGGCCGAACCCGCCGCTGGCGGCGAGCCAGTCGGCCGGCAGCGTCGCCCACACCCGCGGCGTCTGCGTTGGGCCCACCAGCGTGTCGGCCACCGGCACCGCCGTGCGCTCGAGGCCGCCGGGGGTGCCGACCTCGACCTCGAGCGGCGCGCCGTCGAGGAACAGCTCGACCTGGAGCTGGACCGCGCGCAGCGTGCCGTCGCGGTAGGTCGCCAGCGGCACGCGCGCGCTGGCCAGCTGCACGCCGCGGTGGGACACCTGGATGCGATCGGGGTCGGCCAGCAGGCCGGCCGGCAGCGGCACCGCGAAGTTCACCACCTGGGTGCCCGCCACGCCGGCGGCCGGGTGCAGCGCGACCTCGAACCGCGTCGGGCGGGTGGTGACGGGGCCGGTGCCGTCGGGCCCGGGATGGCACGCGATGGTCGCGGCCAGGGCGATCGCGATGGGCACGGCTCGCATCGCCCCGATGGTGCAGCCATCGCCGCCCCAGGTCCAGCGAGGTGCGACCGATGGCCAACTCGGCTACCCTGCCGACCTGGTGCGGCTCAACAAGTTCATCAGCGAGACCGGCGTGTGTTCGCGGCGCGAGGCCGACGGCTGGATCGCGGCCGGGCGGGTCACCGTCAACGGCGCGGTGGCCGGGGTCGGCGCGGTGGTCGAGGCTGGCGACGAGGTGGTGGTCGACGGCCGGGTGGTGACCGCCAAGGACAAGCCGCGCCCGGTCTACATCGCGCTCCACAAGCCGGTCGGGATCGTGTGCACCACCGAGCGCGCCGTCGAGGGCAACATCGTCGACTTCGTCGACCACCCCGAGCGGGTGTTCCCGATCGGCCGGCTCGACAAGGAGTCGGAGGGGCTGATCCTGCTCACCAACGACGGCGACATCGTCAACGAGGTGCTGCGGGTCGAGCACGATCACGACAAGGAATACCTGGTCGCGGTCGATCGCAACCTCACCGACGAGTTCCTGGCGCAGATGGCGCGCGGCGTGCGCATCGACGCCGGGATGACTCGCCCGTGCAAGATCTGGTCGGCCGGCGCGCGCGCGTTCCACATCATCTTGACCCAGGGGCTCAACCGCCAGATCCGCAAGATGTGCGAGGCGCTCGGCTACCAGGTCGTGGCGCTCAAGCGGGTGCGCATCATGCACATCGAGCTGGGCCACCTGAAGGTGGGGCGGTGGCGCAACCTGACCGAGGCCGAGGTGGCCGGGCTGCGCCCCAAGGTCGAGCGGCCCAAGCCTGCGGCCGCCCCGCGTGCGCCGGCCCCGCCCAGGTCAAAGCCCAAGCCCAAGGCGGCGCCGACCGCGATCCCGTTCGGCCAGCCCGGTGGTGTGGGCGGTCCGCCGCTCGGGCGCGGTGGGCGCGGCGGGCGCGGCGGGCGCGGCGGGCGGTAACGCTCACGCCAGGGCGGCGGCGCCGGCGGCGCCACCGAGGCGGCGGCGGATCAGGTAGGCCAGGATGCCGATCGACCCGGCGGCGGCGATGACGACCAGGTACGGCCACGGGTTCACGCCGCGGGTCCGGGCGTCCTTCACCAGCCAGCCCATGAACACGCCGCAGGCGATCACCAGGTCGCACAGCATCTGCAGCGCCCACGGCTCGCGGCGCGCCAGGTCGACGAACCCAAGGTAGCCGGTGTCGAACAGCAACACCGTCGACGGGATGGTGAACGCCAGGAACACGATGACGAGGACGACGGTCTTCATGGTCCCACCGTGGCCGCGCGCAGGCGGCGCCACCATTACCTGGCAGGTAATGAGCGCGCCGCGGCGGCGCGGTACGGTCGCGGCATGCCCACTGGCGTCGGATCGTTGTTGCGAGCGTGGCGCGGCGCGCGCGGCGTGAGCCAGGAGAGCCTGGCGGCGCGGGCCGGCGTGTCGACCCGCCACCTGTCGTTCATCGAGACCGGGCGGTCGCGGCCCGGGCGCGACGTGCTGCTCGCGCTGGCCGGCGCGCTCGACGTGCCGCTGCGCGACCAGAACCAGCTGCTCCTGGCCGCCGGCCTGGCCCCCGGGTTCACCAGCGCCGCCCTCGACGGCGACGAGCTGGCCATGGTGCGGCGGGCGCTCGATCACGCGCTCGGCCACCACGAGCCGTACCCGGCGGTGGTGTGCGACCGGCTGTGGAACCTGGTCCGGATCAACCGCGCCGCGACCCGGATGCTGGCCGAGCTGGCGTCGGGGCCGCCAGCGCCTGAGGTCGGCCCCAACCTGGTCCTGGCGCTGCTCCACCCGGCGGCGTGGAAGCCGGCCATCGTCAACTGGGACGAGGTCGCCGGCGACGTGTGCGAGCGGCTGCACCGCGACTGCGCGGCGGCGCCGACCGATCGCGGGCTGGCCGAGCTGCGGGCGCGGGCGCTGGCGGTGCCCGGCGTGCCGGCGCGGTGGCGCTCGCCACGGCTGGCCGCGGTGGCGCCGTTCGCGACGGTGCATCTGCGGCGCGGCCCGATCGAGCTGCGGCTGTTCACGATGGTGACCACCCTCGGCACGCCGCTCGACGTGACCGCGGCCGAGCTGCGCATCGAGAGCTATTTCCCGGCCGACGACGCCAGCGACCGGGTGCTGCGCAGCTGGGCGCCGACCTGAGCCGCGCCTGGCTTTGGCCGCCGGCGCGGTTGGGGCATCATGCGGCGGTGACCTACCGGCCCATCCCGCTGGCCTTCCAGCGCGTCGCTCCCGCCGAGATGATCGCCCGCGCCCGCGGCTACGCCGACGCCATGGCGCGCCGGCGCACGGTGCGCGATTTCTCGTCCGAGCCCATCCCCGACGAGGTCCTGGTCGACGCGGTGCGGGCCGCCGCGACCGCGCCGTCGGGGGCGCACCAGCAGCCGTGGACGTTCGTGGTGGTCACCGACGTCGCGATCAAGCGGCAGATCCGCGAGGCGGCCGAGCTCGAGGAGAAGAAGAGCTGGGAGGGGCGGATGTCGCCCGAGTGGCTGGCCGCGCTCGAGCCGCTGGGGCTCGACTGGCACAAGCCGCACCTGACCGACGCCCCGGCGCTGATCGTGGTGTTCTCGCAGCCGTGGGGCGTCGACGCCAGCGGGCCGGAGCCGCGCAAGATCAAGCACTACTACGTCGACGAGTCGGTCGGGATCGCGGTCGGGATGCTGCTGTCGGCGTTGCACCTGGCCGGCCTGGCCACGCTGACCCACACGCCCAGCCCGATGGGCTTCCTGCGCGAGGTGCTGGGCCGGCCCGCCAACGAGCGCGCCTACGTCGTCATCCCGGTCGGCTTCCCGGCCGACGACGCCCAGGTCCCGGACCTCGACCGCAAGCCGCTGGCCGAGGTGCTGGTCCGACGCTGACCGCTGGCGTCGACGGCGGTCCCGGCGCACACTCGCCAGGTGGGACGTCGCCGCCAGGGCCGAGGAGCTGCGTCCGCCGCGGTGGTCGCCGCGTCCACCCCGGCGCCGCGCCGCCACGTGTGGCTCAAGCGGCTGGGCCTGGGCGCGCTGATCGTGGGCGTCCCGGTCGGGGGCATGGTGTGGCGCTGTCACGCGCTGCGCTCAGGCCCGGGCCACGCCGAGTCGGCGCGGATCGAGGGCGACGTCGTGGTGGTCGAGGACACCCTGTGCACCGGGGACCCCAACGCCGGGCCGCTCGACTGCGAGCTGCGCACCATCCGGGTCGACCTGGCCACAGGAGCCCGGCGGTCGACCTCCCTCGACGCTCGCCGACTGCCGACGCCGCACGGCGAGACCTGTCGCGGCCGCGACAGCGTGACGCTCGCCGGGCGCCCGCTGGCGCTGGCCGGGTCGCCGCCGCGGCTGGGGCCGCGCGGTGGTGGCGTCGCCGAGAGCCCGACCGGGGCCACGCCGGCCACGTTCACCCACCCGAGCGTCGTCGGCGTGGCCGCCGGGCTGGCGATCGTCCTCGACGATGGCCCGGCGACGACCCGCCTGGTCGGGGTCGACCGCGACGGCGTGGCCCGGTGGGCGGTGGCGGCGCCGGGACGCTGCCAGCTGGCGCGCTGGCTCGACGACACCGTAGTGCTCGCGACCACCGCCGGCAGCCACCGCGTCCTGCGGATCGACGCCGCCACCGGCCAGGTGCGCTGGCGCTTCGCGCCGTGACCGGCCCGGCCGGCTGCGGCGCGTGCCGCCGGCCCCGTCGGTGATACGGTGCGCGGTCGATGCGCATCCTCCTGGTCACGCCGCCGATGACCCAGCTCAACACGCCGTACCCGGCGACGGCGTACCTGTGTGGCTTCCTGCGGCTGCACGCCGAGCGGCTGGGGCTCACCATGGCCCAGGCCGATCCGGCCCTCGAGCTGTTCTTGCGGTTGTACTCGCGGGCCGGCGTCACCGCGCTGGCCGAGCGGATCACCGCGCGGCTGGTGGCCAACGCCAGCGCCGGCAAGTCGCGGCGCGAGCGCATGATCGATCCCGCGGTGACCCGGTTCCTCGACAACCAGGCCCGCTACGCCGCCACCGTCGAGGCCGTGGTCCGGTTCCTCCAGGGCCGCGACCCCAGCCTGGCGCTGCGCATCGCCGGCCGCGAGTGGTTGCCCGAGGGCCCGCGCTTCGACGCGATCGACACCGCGCTGGCGGCCGAGCCCGGCGCCGATCCCTTGGCGTGGGCGTTCGGCGACCTCGGCGTGGCCGACCGCGCCAAGTACCTGGCCAGCCTGTACGTCGACGATGTGGCCGACGTCATCGCCCGGGGCGAGGACGCCCACTTCGGCCTGTCGCGCTACGGCGAGAAGCTGGCCACCAGCGCCACCAGCTTCGATGGCCTGGCCGCCGCGCTCGCGGCGCCGCCGACCTTGGTCGACGAGTACCTGGCCGACATCACCCGGGCGCTGGTCGCGACCCACCAGCCCGACGTGGTCGGCCTGACCGTGCCGTTTCCCGGTAACGTCTTCGGCGCCCTGCGCATGGCCCAGACCGTGCGCGAGGTCGCCCCGGCGGCCCGCATCGTCCTCGGCGGCGGCTACGTCAACACCGAGCTGCGCGGCCTGCGCGAGCCGCGGCTGTTCGACCTGGTCGACTACGTCACCCTCGACGACGGCGAGGCGCCGCTGCTGGCCCTGCTCGAGCACCTGCGCGACCCGGCGCTGCCGCTGCTCCGCACGTTCGTCCGGGTCGACGGTGAGGTCGAGCTGCGCACCGCGGCCGACCGCCACGACGTGCCGCTGCGCGACGCCGGCACCCCGACCTACGCCGGCCTGCCCCTCGATCGCTACCTGTCGGTGTTCGAGATGCTCAACCCGATGCACCGGCTGTGGTCGGACGGCCGGTGGAACAAGCTGACGGTGGCCCACGGCTGCTACTGGAAGAAGTGCAGCTTCTGCGACGTCACCCTCGATTACATCGGCCGCTACGATCCGGTGACCGCCGACCTGCTGGTCGATCGCATCGAGGCGATCGTCGCCGAGACCGGCCAGACCGGGTTCCACCTGGTCGACGAGGCGGCGCCACCGGCCGGGCTCAAGGCGCTGGCCGAGCGCCTGCTGGCCCGCGGCGTGGTGATCACCTGGTGGGGCAACATCCGCTTCGAGAAGACCTTCACGCCCCAGCTGTGCGAGCTGCTGGCGCGGTCGGGCTGCGTCGCGGTGTCGGGCGGCCTCGAGGTGGCGTCGGATCGCCTGCTCGAGCGCATGAACAAGGGCGTCACCGTCGAGCAGGTGGCCCGGGTGACCCGCGCCTTCACCGACGCCGGCGTCATGGTCCACGCCTACCTCATGTACGGCTTTCCGACCGAGACCGAGCAGGAGACCGTCGACAGCCTCGAGAGGGTCCGCCAGCTGTTCGCGGCGGGCTGCATCCAGTCGGCGTTCTGGCACCGGTTCGCTGCCACCACGCACAGCCCGATCGGCCAGGCCCCCGAGCTGTTCGGCATCCGGCTGCGGCGCGCGCCGACGGTGACCTTCGCCGAGAACGAGGTCGGCTTCGACGACCCCACCGGCGTCGACCATGATCGCCTGGGCGCCGGGCTGCGCAAGGCGCTCTACAACTACATGCACGGCCTCGGCCTCGACCAGGACGTGCGGCGGTGGTTCGACGACGGCAACCGCCGGGCGCCGCGGGTGCCGGCGGCCCGGGTCCGGCCCGATCTGATCGAGCGCGCCCTGGCGCGGCCCTGACCTGGCGGCGTGCGTATACTGGCGCGGATGCACGCGAACGAGCTGCTCGACGTGATCTTCCGCTGGGCCCACCTGATCGCCGGGATCATGTGGATCGGCAACTCGATGTTGTTCAACTGGCTCGATCGCAACCTGATCAAGCCGGGGCCGGGCGCGTCGGCGTTGTCCCAGGGCAAGATCTACATGGTCCACTCGGGCGCCTTCTACGAGGTGGAGAAGAAGCTCCTCGAGCCGGGCCAGCTGCCCGACCAGCTCCACTGGTTCAAGTGGCAGAACTTCTCGACCTGGGCCACCGGCATCTGCCTGCTCATCGTCGTGTACTACATGAACGGCGCGGCGTTCTTGATCGATCCGTCGGTGCGACCGATGTCCCAGGCCGAGGCCATCGGCTGGTCGGTCGGCTCGCTGGTCGCCGCGTGGGCGGTCTACGACGCGCTGTGGATGACGGTCGGACGCAAGGCGCCGGTGGTGGCGACCGCGCTGTCGTTCGCGTTGTTGTTCGGCGCGTCGTACGCGTTCACGCTGCTGTTCAGCGGGCGGGCCTCGTACCTGCAGACCGGCGTCATGATCGGCACGGTCATGACCGGCAACGTGTGGATGCGCATCATGCCGTCGCAGAAGTCGCTCATCGCCGCGACCAAGGCCGGCCAGGCCCAGGACGCGACCCTGTCGCTGCGCGCCAAGCAGCGCTCGATCCACAACAACTACCTGACGTTCCCGCTGTTGTTCATCATGATCTCGAACCACTTCCCGTCGACCTACGGGCACCACCTGCGGTGGTTCGTGCTGCTGGCGGTGATGGTGGGCGGCGCCGGCGTGCGGCACTTCATGAACGTGCGCTACGACGGCAAGGCGTGGCTGGCGCCCGGCATCGGCATGGCGGCGGTGGCCATCGCCGGGCTGATGGTGCTGACCCGCATCAGGGAGGCGCCGGCGGTGACGGTGACCGATCAGGTCGGCTTCGCGCGCGTGCAAGAGATCGTCCAGGCCCGCTGCGTGCAGTGCCACAGCGCCCGGCCGACCGACGATCAGTTCCCGGTGGCGCCCAACAACGTCATGTTCGACACCGCCGAGCGGGTCCAGGCCATGGCCGCGCGCATCAAGGATCGGGTCTACGTGAACAAGACCATGCCGTTCCTCAACAAGACCGGCATCACCGAGACCGAACGCGCCGAGCTCGCCGCGTGGGTCGATCAGGGAGCCAAGCTCCAGTGACCCGCGTCGATCGGGTGGTGCGCTCGCGGCGGGTGGTGGCGGGCGGCCGCGTGGCGCCGGCGGCGATCCACATCCGCGGCGCGTCGATCGTCGCGGTGACGCCGTGGGCCGAGGCGCCGGCCGGCGCGCTCCTCGATGACGTCGGCGACCTGGCGGTCCTGCCCGGCGTGGTCGACACCCACGTCCACCTGAACGAGCCAGGGCGCACCGAGTGGGAGGGCTTCGCGACCGCCACCGCGGCGGCCGCGGTCGGCGGCACCACCACCCTGGTCGACATGCCCCTCAACGCCATCCCGCCGACCACGACCCGCGCCGCGCTGGCCGCGAAGCGGGCGGCGGCGACCGGCCAGTGCGCGGTCGACGTCGGCTTCTGGGGGGGCGTGGTGCCCGGCAACCTGGGCGAGCTGGCCGGCATGGTCGCCGACGGGATCCGTGGCTTCAAGTGCTTCCTGGTCGACAGCGGCGTCGAGGAGTTCGGCTGGGTCGACGAGCGCGCGCTGGCGCCGGCGATGGGCGAGCTGGCGCGCCTGGGCTCGCCGCTGTTGGTCCACGCCGAGGTGGCCGGCCCGATCGACGCGGCGGCCGCTGGCCTGGCCGACGCCGACCCGCGCGCCTACGCGACCTACCTGGCCAGCCGGCCGCCGGCCGCCGAGGAGGAGGCCATCGCGCTGGCGGTGCGGCTGTGCCGGGACACCGGCGCGCGGACGCACATCGTCCACCACTCGGCGGCGTCGGCGCTGGGCCTGCTGCGCGGGGCTCGGGCCGAGGGCCTGCCGCTGTCGGCCGAGACCTGTCCCCACTACCTGCGGTTCGCGGCCGAGGACATCGCCGACGGCGCGACGCCGTGGAAGTGCGCGCCGCCGATCCGCGAGCGGGCCAACCGCGAGGCGCTGTGGGCGGCGCTGGCCGACGGCACGCTGTCGCTGGTGGCGTCGGATCACTCGCCGTGCACGCCAGCCCTCAAGCGGCTCGACGTGGGCGACTTCGGCGCGGCCTGGGGCGGCATCGCCGGCCTCCAGCTGGCGCTGCCGGCGGTGTGGACCGCGGCGCGGGCCCGGGGCCACACGCTGGTCGACCTGGTGCGCTGGATGTGCGAGGCCCCGGCGGCGCTGGCTGGCCTGGCCGGGTGCAAGGGCGCCATCGCGGTGGGCGCCGACGCCGACCTGTGCGTCCTGGCCGACGCCGAGGAGTTCACCGTCGACGCCGCCGCCCTGCGCCACCGCCACGCGGTCACGCCCTACGACGGCGCGCGGCTGATCGGCCGCGTCCACGCCACCTACCTGCGCGGCCAGCGCATCTACGACGGCGCCACGCTGGCTGGCGTCGAGGGCCGGTTGCTGTAGGGCGCGGCGGCGCGACGCGCCGCCGGCCGGGTGCGCTTTCCAGGCAACCGCGGCGCGGGCTGGTCGATAGCTCTCCGACCTTCACCAGGAGCCCGCGATGGGATGGACCGCCAGCTATCAGATCTTTCGTGACCGTCCGCTCGATGACGCCGAGCTGGCCGCGCTCGACGACTTCATCACCCGCCACAACGCGCCGCCGTGGGAGGGCGAGGGCTTCGGGTTGGCGGTCACGCGCGCCGCCCGCGCCGATGGCCTCGTCGGGCATGGCTGGCAGAAGCTGCCCATGACGTCGGACGAATCGGAGGACCACCAACGGCTGTGCGACGTCCTGAACGCGGTCGCCGCAGTGGTGCCCGACGTCACCGTCCGGATCTGGGACGACTTCGGCATGTTCGGGCTCGACGCCGACGGCCGGGTCGATCAGGGTGGCCGCCCCGGGCCGCGGCTGGTCGAACTCGACGCCGCCGAGCGGGACACCTTCAAGGCCCCGGATGCGTGGCTGCCGCCGCGCTTCGCGCCGATGCCCGCAGCGTTGACGGCGTGGCTCGACGGCCAGCCGGCGGACCTGGCGATCGTGCGCCTCTCGCTCACCACGCTGGCCAGCTGGCCCGCCCAGCACCCGGCGCGCGGCCAGCTGAGCGGCCGGCTCGACGCGGTGGCGCCGGCGCTGGTCGCCGAGGCCGGGTTCGCGGACTACGACGACGTCCAGCGCTCGAGCGAGGCCTGGCGCATCGTCGGCGCGGCGCTCGACCGGCTCGATCCGATCCCGGCCGAGATCGTCGCGGCCTTCCTGCACGTCTGGCGCAACCCGCGCGGCATCTACTGGTACGGCGACCTGCACCTCGAGGATCGGGTGCGCGACCGGCTGGCGGCGGTGCCGGAGGTCGAGGCGCAGATGCTGGAGGACCTCGCGGCTGCCGTCGACGGTACTGGCTACGGGGACATCGTCCACCGCCGGGCCGAGCACGCGGCCATGATGCTCGGGCGGGCGCGCTCGACGGCCGGCCTGCGGGCGCTGCTCGCGGCCGCGCGGTCGCTGCGCGGCACGCCGTTCACCAGCGACCTCGGCTACCACACGTACCCTGGCATCATCGAAGGGCTGGCGCTGGCCGCGGTGCCGGCGGTGGTGCCGGCGCTGCTGCTCGAGGTGGGCACCGGCGACCGGTGGTTGCGCCATCGCGTCGCGGCGCTCCGGGTGTTGACCGCGGTCGCGCCCGCGCGGGTCGCGCCGCTGATCGGCGCCCTGGTCGAGGTCGGCGAGGTGTTCGATGCGGTCGCGTGGGTGGTGGCGATCGGCGGCGACACCGTCACGCCGTGGCTGACCCGCCTGGCACGGTCGGCCGATGCTGGCGTGGCCCGGTGCGCGCGTGGCGAGCTCGCGGCCCGCGGCGAGGCGGTGCCCGACGAGGTGGTGCGCGAGCTGCCGGCGCGGCTGGTCGACCCCAGCGGCGCGGCTCGTCGGGCCGCGCTCGACGAGCTGGTGCAGGGTGGTCCCGGCTATCTGCGGTGCTACGTCGTGGGCGACGAGGTCGATCGCGCCGCCCGCGCGCGGCTCGACGAGACGTCGACCAGGTGGACCGCGCTCTCCGACCTGGTGCCGCCCGCGCTGCGGCGGCGCCCGCTGGCCGAGCGGCTGGCGTGGATCGACGCGGGCGGCGACGGCACGTTGCCGCCGCAGGTGTGGCTGACCGAGCTCGACGCTGTCATCGCGGCCGGGGCCGAGGCGATCGCCGCCGCCATGCCGCGGCCGTGGCCCCGGCTCACCGAGGCGAGCGAGCGGGCGCTGCTGGCCGAGGAGGCCGCGGTCGTGAGCGCCGTCGCCGCTGGCACGCTCGAGCCGAGCCGCGTGGTCGACTCCGCCGCCATCGCGCCGGCGCCGGTCGAGCTGTGCGACGCCCACGCCAGCTCGCCGCCGCCGATCCCGGCGACCGCGGCCGCGGACGCCCCGGCCGCGGCGGTGTCACCGGACCCCGTGGGCCGGCCGGATCAGGACGGCGCGGCCCCGGACGAGCCGCCGCCGCTGGCCGACGAGGACGTCACGATCGACGCGTTGCTCGACGTGCTGGCGCGTGACGTCCCGGTGCCACCGGAGCTCGTGGCGCGCGCGAAGCTGCCGCGGTCGATCGCTGGCCTGGACGCCTACGCGCGCGCCGACGCCATCCGCGACGACCTGTTGGCCCGCGATCGCACCCGGGTCGGGCAGCGCCTCCTGGCTGGCCTCGCGACGCTGGCCCAAGGCTATCCGGTCGCGCGCCTGGCCGAGCGCGTGCTGCCCTACGCCGCGGCGGGATCGGCCGGGGGCGCCGAGGTCGCGCGGTGGTGGTACGTCGCCCACGACACGCCGTGGGACAACGCCAGCCGCATCTCCGAGATCCTGGCGTCGGTCGCGGCGGCGCCCGCGCTCATGGCGGCGTGCGTCGACGAGCTGGCGGCGCCGGCGGCCACGACCTACGGCGGTCGCGCCAGGAGCGCGCTCGACCTGGTCGCGCGGGCCACCACGCACGTCGAGCTGGTCACGGCGGTGATCGTCGCCCGCCTACGCCGGGACCGCGGCCGGTCGCCCGAGGAGGTGCCGTGGCGGACCGACGCCTACCGCGCGCTGCGCCGGATCGCATCGCCGGTGGTGGCGCCCACCGTGCGGCTGGAGCTGGCGGCCGCCACCTTGCCGTCCGAGCAGATCGAGTTGATGGAATGCCTGGCGGCCAGCGATCTCGACGCCGCCGACGAGCTGCGTGGGCTGGTCGACGTGCCCGGCCTGGCCGGCGAGGCGACGCGGGCGCGCGTGCGGGGTGGCATGGAGACCGAGGCGGGCCGGACCAAGCTCCTGGCGCACCCGTACTGGAAGATCCGCTTGATGGCGGCGGACCAGTGCCGGGACTGGGGCCGCGCCCGGGTCGAGACATGCGCCGTGTGGGCCGCGGTCGACGCCGCCGGGCTGCCCACGCCGGGCGACGAGCGCGCGCACGCGCTGGGTGACGGCCGGGCGAGCTGGGATGAGCTGGCGCTGGCCCACGGCCGGCCCATCACGTTGCCCGCGTTGCCGCCAGCGGTGGCGGGGGTGGCGTCGAGCTGCGCGGACTACCGGCGGTGGGCCCTGTGGGCCGTCGACCAGGCGCCGACGGCGGGGCTGGCACCGGCGCGGGTGCTGGCCGACGAGCTCGATCGGGCGCTGTCGGGGCGCGGCCATCCGCGGACCCCGCTGCCGTGGAGTCGCTGGCAGGCGGTGGTGGCCGGGCTGCCGGCGGAGCGCCACGCGCGCCTGGCCTGGGCCATCGCCAACCGCCCCGACGACCTCGATCCGATCCTGGCGCGGGTCATCGACGACGATGCGGCGACGGTCGCGGCGGCGCTGCCCGCGGCGCGCTACACGCTCACCGCCGACCAGCGCGCGGCGTTGGTGCTGGCCGAGGCCACCGTGGCCGACCGCGGCGACGCGATCTTCCGCGATGGCTTGCCCGAGCTGCCCGAGCTGGCGGCCCCGGTCGAGGCTGCGCCGCCGACCCGCCCCCGCGTCGAGTCGTACTTCTGACGGCCGGCCCTCGCCAGCCGGCTGGCCGCGCGCGCCGACGTCGCTACGGCGTGACGACGGCCTTGGCCATCCACCGACGAGCCGCGACGGCCCGGACCGGCATGGCGGCGTCCCCGGTGTAGACCACGTCGACGTCGTAGCGGCTGATCGCATCGTCGGCGTCCAGGTCGAGGAGCTGGGCGCAGACCGCCGGCTCGCAGGCCACCGGGACGTCGAGGACCTGGACGTGGTCGTCGACGGTCGTGACCGCGGGCCAGATGCTCGGGTTGGCCATCTGCCATGTGGCCGTCGCGCCCACCGCCACGGTGCGGGTCGCCAGCACCTCGTCGACCAGGTAGTTGTCGAACACCTCGGTCCCGGCGTAACCCTGCTCGAAGCGGTACCGGGTGTCGACCTCGGTGCCCCAGGTCGGCGTCAGGCCCGGATGCTCGCCGCGCACCACGATGCGATCGCCGCCCTCGACGAGGAGCACCGGGCACATCCGCCAGGCCAGGGCGTAGCAGGGCTCCTGGTACCAGGCGAAGGTGCCGGTCCGGATGGGCAGGCCGTCGTCGGCGCAGCCGCTGGCGCCGACGCTGGCCGTGAGGAGGCAGGTCAAGAGGATGGGTGAAGCCAGGTGCCGCATGGCGCCGATTCTGAGAGGGGGCCGTCGAGGACACAAGCGGCATCCGCACCCGGGGTGCACGCGATCACGGACGCAGGCATCGGCCCGACCGAGCGCGGGGCGTGCAGGCCCGGGCCTGCGGTCGGGTCTCTCGTCGAAGCTACGGCGGCGCCCGGCCACGATCACTGCGGCCGCAGCGCGCCGTCGACGTACCGGAAGCGATGGACGCCGGCGGACAGGCACGCACCGGCGACGTCGGGATCGCCGGTGGCGGCGCTGGCTGTCACCTCGATCAGCTGGCCCCGGCCGTCCGGGTCGGGGACCACGCGGAGGTCGGCCGCGCAGCTGGTCGGCCCGGGCGGCTCGGCGTCGCTGGCGCTGTCGTCGTACCCGATCGGGATGCCCTCGCTCACCGCCAGCTCGTCGCCGGCGACCGTGGTGATCGCCAGCGTGGTGGTGAACACGCCGCGGGGGCTCGCCTCGAGGGTCGTCACCAGCTCGTCGGTGCCGTCGCCGTCGAGGTCGGCCGCCTGGTACGTCGGGCGCTCGCCGTAGTCGACGTCGGTGAAGGACAGCTCGTCCTCGATCGAGGCCGCGATGACCGCGTGGGGCGGCGCCGCGGTGACCACCGCGGTGTGGCGGGCGTTGGTCTCGCCGCCGTCGTCGGACGGGATGTCCCGGGCCAGGCCGTAGACCACCCACGCGGGGCCGCCGCCCAGGCGCGCCGCGACGCAGGCGACCTCGACGTCGGCGGCGTCGGGCTGGCCCCAGGCCACCCGCGCCAGCCCGGTCAGCTCGGCCGGCGCCGGGCAGGGCGGGCCAGTCCGCGCGGCGGGGGCGGCCGCGGTCGTGGCGGCGCCCACCGACCCGGGCGTCGATCGGCACGCCACGATCCCTGCGAGCAACGTCACGACGGCGAGGTGCTTGGTCACCGGCCTATCATAGCGTCTGCGCCCGGCGCCGGTGGTGGCCCGCCCCGGCGGTGCGGTAGCGTCGGGGGCGCATGACGACCGCCCCCAGCTTCCTGGACCTGCCCGATCTCGCCTGTGACGAGGTGGGCGGCGCCGCCCTGGCTTGCAACGACGAGTTCTTCGCCGAAAAGGAGAACCTGCTCAAGCCCGCCGCCGCGGTGTGGAAAGATCACCTCTACACCGACCGCGGCAAGTGGATGGACGGGTGGGAGACCCGTCGCCGCCGGGAGGACGGCTACGACTGGTGCGTCATCCGGCTGGGCATGCCCGGCGTCATCCACGGCGTGGTGGTCGACACCGCCTGGTTCCGCGGCAACTATCCCGCCGAGGCGTCGCTCGAGGCGTGTGAACTGGATGATCCCCTCGACCTGCGCGCGCTGGCCGGCGCGACGTGGACCGAGGTGCTGCCCCGCGCCGCGCTAGAGGGCGATCACCGGAACCAGTTCGCGATCGGCCACCGCGGGCGGGTCACCCACCTGCGCCTCAACATCTTCCCCGACGGTGGCGTGGCCCGGTTGCGGATCCACGGCGTGGTGACCCCGGGGCCGCGCCAGCTGGCCGGCACGATCGATCTGGCGGCGCTGGTCAACGGCGGCTGGGTCGAGGCATGCAGCGACATGTTCTTCGGCTCACGCAACAACCTGATCAAGCCGGGCCCGTCGCGCACGATGGCCGATGGCTGGGAGACCCGCCGGCGTCGCGGCCCCGGCCACGACTGGGCCCTGGTGCGGCTGGCCGGCACCGGCACGGTCGACGAGCTCGAGCTCGACACCTCGCACTTCAAGGGCAACGCCCCGGGCCGCTGCGTGGTCGAGGGCCACGCGCCCGGTCGACCCGACGACTGGCGGGTCATCCTGGCCACGCCGCTGCAGCCGCACACCCGTCACCGCTTCGCCGACGAGCTGCGCCGGGTCGGGCCGGTCAGTCACCTGCGCCTGAGCGTGTTCCCCGACGGTGGCATCGCGCGGATGCGAGCGTGGGGTCAGCTGGCGCGGCCGGCGGTGGCGGGGCTGGTCGGCCTCGACGCGCTGGCGCCGGGCGAGGCCGAGGCGGCGCTGCTCCGGTGCTGCGGCTCGACCGCGTGGGCCCGGGCCATGGCCGCGGCCAGGCCGTTCGAGGACGCGCTGGCGCTCGAGCGGATCGGCGAGCAGTGCTGGTGGTCGCTGACCGAGGCGGACTGGCGCGAGGCGTTCGCGGCGCACCCACAGATCGGCGCGACGCCGGCGGCGGGGCACGGCGCCTGGGCCGCCGGCGAGCAGGCGGCGACCGCCACCGCGGCCGACGCGACCCGGCGCGCGCTGGCCGAGGCCAACGCCGCGTACCTCGCCAAGCACGGCTTCCTCTACATCGTGTGCGCCACCGGCCGCGGCGCCGACGAGATGCTGGCCGATCTGCGCGCGCGCCTCGACCGCGACACCGCCAGCGAGGTGCGGACCGCGGCCGAGGAGCAGGCCAAGATCACCCGCCTGCGGCTGCGCAAGCTGCTGGCGCAGCCCTGATCGGCGGCGCCGGCTGGCCAGCCGGTGGCCCCGACGCTGTACGCTGGGGCCGATGATCACCACCCACGTCCTCGACACCGCGCTTGGCCGGCCCGCCCGCGGCGTGCCGGTCCGGCTGGAGCGTCACGACGGCGCCGGCTGGCACGAGCTCGGCGCCGGCGTCACCGATGATGACGGGCGCCTGCGCACGTTGACGCCGGCTGGGCCGGTGGCGCCGGGCCGATACCGCATCGGCTTCGACACCGGCGCGTACTTCGACAGCGCCGGGACGCCGGGCTTCTTTCCGGTGGCGGAGATCCAGTTCACCGTGGTCGACGGGGCCGCGCACTACCACGTACCTCTCCTCCTATCGCCCTACGGTTACTCGACCTACCGCGGCAGCTGAACGCCTTGTAACGAAGTTCCTCGCGTGGCGTACTGCTCCACGTGGGCACCGATGCTGCCGCGTCGATCGGACCCACCCGAGTACGGTGTTGCTCGCGGTGTAAGGCCATCTATCGCAGCGACTTCCTGCGGTGCCCGACCGACGGTGCGCCCATCGATGAGCACGACGGCGACCCCCTTATCGGCACGACGCTGGGTGACCACTACGTGGTCGAGGAGTGCGTGGGGGAAGGCGCGATGGGCCGGGTCTACCGGGCCCGCCACGCCCGCCTGGTGAAGCGAACCTTCGCCATCAAGGTGTTGTTGGGCGACCTAGCGTCGACCCTGGCGATGCGGCTGCGGTTCTCCCAGGAGGCCGAAGCCGCCAGCGCGCTCGACCACCCCAACGTCGTGCGGGTCCTCGACTTCGGCCGGTCGGAGCACGGCCTGTTGTTCATCGTGATGGACTACGTCGACGGCGAGCTGCTGACCGACCGGATCGATCGGGGGCGGCTCCCGGTCGACGAGGTCGTCGCGCTGGCCCGCGGCATGTGCGAAGGGCTGGCCCATGCCCACGACCGCGGCCTGGTCCACCGCGACTTCAAGCCCGACAACGTCATCCTGGCCGACGGCATCCCGCGCATCGTCGACTTCGGCCTTGCGATCGCCAGCGATCCAGACGGCGACGTGGCGCGGCTCACCAGCGTCGGGGCGGCGGTCGGCACCCCGGCCTACGCGGCGCCCGAGCAGGCGGCCGGCGGCGAGCTCGACCACCGCGCCGACCTGTTCTCGCTCGGGGTCACGCTGTTCGAGATGCTGGCGGGGGCGCTGCCGTTCTCGGGCAACGTAGCGGAGCTGATCTACAAGAACGCCACCAGGACGCCACCGGCCATCAGCGATCGCGCGCCGGGCGCGGTGGTGCCGCCTGCGCTCGAGGCGATCGTGCGGCGCCTGATGGCGCGCCGGCCCGACGATCGGTTCGCCAGCGCGCGCGAGGTGGTGGCGGCGCTCGACGCGCTGACGGCCGACGCCGACGCCACCCTGCCGGTGGTGCTAGTGCCGGATCCGTTCGACGATCCTACGCCGACCGCGCCGCCGCCGGGGGCCGAGGCGGCGATCGACCCCGCGCCGCCGGCGCTGGCCGGGATCGCGGTGTCGACGCGACGCCGTTGGCCGTGGGTCGCGGTGGGCGCGGCGGTGGCGACGGCAGGCGCGCTGGTGGTGGTGGCCGCGGTCCGGCGCCCGGCGTCGCGCGCGCCGGCCCTCTCCATCGTTGACGACGCCCGGCGGGCGCCCAGCCCGGACGTCCCCGCGCCCATGTCGCCGCCGGCCCGCACGGAGCCCCGCGAGGTGCCTGCGCCCGCGTCACCGGCGGAGCCCTCCTTGGCCGTGTCGTCGCCGGGCCCCGCACCGCCGCGCCCGACCGCGCCGGCGCGGCCGCCGCGCCGCCCGCCATCGACGGTCGAGACCGCGGCCGTTGGCGACGTCGCCCCGCGGTCGGAGGCCGCCGCTGGCGCCGGCCGGTCGCCGGTTGCGGCCGCGCCGCCGCCCACGGTCGTCGCCCCGGCGCCCACGGTCGTCGCCCCGGCCCCCACGGTCGTCGCTCCGGCGCCCACGGTCGCGGTCCCACGCCCGGTCGTGGTGCCGGCCACGGCGGAGATCGCCGGGCTCAACGTCCGTGGCTCGCTGTCGAGCGGCCAGGTGCGGCGCACGATCGATCGTGCGGTCGGCGGGTTCGCCGCGTGCTACCTGCCCGCGGCGACGCGGGCCGGTCGGTCACCGGCGGCGACGGTGGCGGTCGGGTTCACCATCGAGGAGGACGGCGGGGTCCGCAACGTCAAGACCAGCGGCGGTGGTCTGCCCGGCTTGGCGGCGTGCGTCGCCACGCAGCTGGCGGGCGCGCGATCGAGCGTCCCGCCCGACATCGGCACCGTCGCGGTGACGTTCTCGGTCGCGTTCCAGCCGGAGCTGCCGTGAGGTCGCCCGCCGTCGCCCTGCTGGTGCTGACCGCCGGTTGTCTGGGGCCGTTGGTCGACGACGCGCCCGGGTCCACCTCGCAGGTGTTGCCGCCGGGCGCGGTGTTGCCACGGGTCGAGGACGATCCGGTGTTGACCGCGCAGGTCGTCGCCAACGATGGCGTCGACGGCACGGTGCCGTTGTGGCGCGGGTTTGCCGACGGGGCGCCCATCCAGTACTGGGACCTCGGCCCGAGCCCGACGTTCGCGGCGCCGGTGTTCGTGCTGATGCGTCGCACCCCCTCCGGCCTGGAGCGGGTCGCGCACAACACCCTGGTCGACACCCTGCCCGGCGACGCGGCGTACACCCCGTACTGGAGCGTGTACGTGGTCGTGGTCACCGACCGCTACCAGGGCGAGATCATCCCGTCGGTGGCTGCACTCGACGACGCGCTGACCCAGGGGCTGATCGAGGCGCCGGCGGCCCAGCCGGTCGCGGTCAACTGCCCCATCGTCGGGCCCGGGGTTGCCCTCGAGGCCGGCGCCGGCCAACCGCCGCTGCCGCCGACCGCGCGCTTCAACGTCCGCGGGCGCACCGTCGCCTACTTCGATCTTGGCATGTTGCCGCTGACCCCCGGTGGAGGTGTGCCCGAGGTCGCGCGCTACCGGCTCCGGCGCGAGGGCGGCGAGCCGCTGAGCGAGCCCGTGCGCCGGGTCGACATGACCGGCGACGGCGACGTGGTCGACTCCAACGACGTGCTGGCCTACCGGGCGACCGATCCGATGCCGTCGCCGCTGTGCCGTACCATCGACGTGGTGGTGCCGGCCACCACCGGCTCGATCGACACCAGCGGCGACGACACCCAGGCCGACCTGCGCGCGGCCGAGCAGCTGTTCGCGCCAGGGCCGGTGGTCGGCACCGTCGTCAGCTTCCAGCCGACGGATGCGTGGCACGACTGCGTGGTCCAGCAGACCCCAGGGGGGCGATGAGAGCCCTGGTGCTGCTGGCGGCGCTGGCCGGCGGGTGCCTCGACGCGGTCGGGCCCGACGTCGGGCCGCCGCTGCGGGCCAGCTGCGACGACGCCGACCGCGACCCGGCGGTCGCGGTGTCGTTCCGACGCGACCTGCTCGATGGGGTGTTCGCCAGCGTCACTCACGGCTGCCTCGCCTGCCACACCGCCGGCGGCAGCTCGCCCATCGGGCTCACCGTCGGCGGCCTCGACCTCGGCAGCTACGCCGGGCTCCGGCGCGGCGGCGTCCAGAGCGGCGCGGACATCGTCGTGCCCGGCCGGCCCTGCGAGAGCGTCCTGTACCAGAAGGTCCGCCCGGGGCCGCCGTACGGTGCCCGGATGCCGCTCGACGGCCCGCCCTACGTGTCGGCGGCGGAGCAGGACCTCATCCACGACTGGATCGCCGAAGGCGCTCATGCCGATTGAGCGGGCGGCGATGGCCGCGGTGCTGGTCGCCTGCGGCATCCCCGACGGCGGCGCCACGCTGGTGCGGCGCGAGGATCCGCCGGCGATCCGGGCCCGCTGCGCGCTGGCCGACCAGCGGTGTACACAGTGCCACCCGCTCGACCGGGTGCTGGCGCTGGCGCCGGCCGCGCGAGATGACTGGCGGGGCTACGTCCACCGCATGCGGCTCACCCCCGGGAGCGCCATCGACCCGGTCGAGGAGGCGCCGATCGTGGCCTGCCTGCAGTACCGCAGCTTCGGCCCGATGGAGGCGCCATGAGCGCGCGCGCCCTGGCCGCGACGGTGGTGCTGGCCGGGTCGACGCTGGCCGCGGTCGCGGTGGCCGACGACGGCCGCAACTTCGCGGGCTCGGTGCAGCTCGACTACCTGGCCATCCCGACCGAGCGGACCGGCCGCGAGGTCGCGCTCGACGGCGCCACCGTCGAGCTGTCGCTCAAGCTGACCCAGGACTTCGGCCACGACGTGACCTCGAGCGTGAAGGTGTGCGTGGCGTGCCACGGGCTCGAGGTCGGCATGGCGTACTTCGACCTGCGCTGGCGCGACGAGCTCAACGTGCGGGTCGGCCGGTTCACGCCCGCCTTCGGCAGCTTCCCGTTGCGGCACGACCCCGCCAACCACCGCACCAGCGACAAGCCGCTGCCGTACGACATGGGGCGGATGGTCCACTACCGCGAGTGGGGCGAAGGCGTGCTGCCGGCGCCGTGGGTCGACAACGGCGTCGAGCTGAGCGGGACGCACTTTTTCGGGGCCGGCCAGCTCGACTATGCGGTCTACGCCATCGGCGGCCCCAAGGGCCCGGCCGACGCGCTCGACTTCGACTACACGCTGTCGCGGTCGGGCGAGCGCTACTACGTCGACAACAACTCGCAGCCGTCGGTGGGCGGCCGGGTCGGTGGGACCTGGAACCTGTCGACCACCACCAACCTCACCGGCGGGCTGTCGGGCCTGGCCGGGCGCTACGATCCGGCCGCGCGCTTGGGCTTCGCCATCGCCGGCGCGGACCTGGTGCTGCGGCACGATCGCACCTTCGCCCGCGCCGAGTACCTGATCCGGTGGACCCAGCTCGCGCTGGGCGACGACCCCGCGGCGCGGTTCAAGTACGGCCCGGGCGCCGACGGGCGCTACGCCGACTTCACGGTCAGGGACGGGTTCTACCTCGAGGTCGAGCACCCGCTCGGGCCGGTCGAGCTGATCGGTCGATGGGACGGCCTGCGGCGCCGCGGCAACGTGGCCGCGGCCAGCCCGCTGCGCAGCGACAGCGCGGTGTTGCGCTACACCGCGGCGGTGGCGGTGCGGGTCCGCCGCGGCCTGCGGGTCAAGGCCTCGGCCGAGGCCTACGACTTCTCGGACTTCGCCGACGAGCTGGCGTTCCACCTCGGCCTGGCGGGGCCGTTCTGACCGCGGCGGGCGCGGCGCGCCGCGGCCGGGTCAGGTGGCGGGGCGGACCTTGCGGCCCTCGAGGATCTTCACGAACGAGCGCCCGCGGATCTCCTCGAGGGTGAGGCCGGTCGCGGTGGCCTCGTCCTCGGTGACCGCCCCGCACGAGATGCCGCGCAGGAAGTAGTTGAGCAGCCCCTGGCCGGTGGCGGCGTCGTCGAACACGTCGCCCACCAGGGTGGCCTGGGCCGCCTTGTCGACGAAGTTCTTGAGCCGGGTCGACGCCGCGGCCAGACCCTCGAGGAAGAACGCGTACACCGCGGCGTAGCGGGTCGGCAGCTGGGCCGGGTGCAGGTCCCAGCCCTGGTAGAAGCCGTTCACCAGCGAGTGGCGGACGTCGGCGGCGTGGAGCTGCCAGGCCGCGGTGACCGCGGCGCGGTTGGCCTCGGCCTGCTCGGGGGTGAGCTCGCCCCGGTGTGGCGCCACCGGCATGATGTTGGTGGCCCCGTCCGACAGCGCGACGCCGGTCTGGGCGAAGGTCACCTTCATCATGTGCTTGGCGAAGTCGCACGCCGCGTGGCGCATGTGCTGGTGGGCCGCGGTGATGTCGCAGTTGGCGGTGTAGTCGTAGGTCCCGAAGTGGGCGCCGGTCATCCGCCCGGCGGCGGCGTCGAGCAGCCGCGGCAGCATCGAGCGGCCCTTGGGATCCATGATGCAGTGGGTGGTCTCGACCATGATCTCGAGCTTGAGCGCCCCGGCGGCGAGGTCGAGCTTCTCCTCGAGCTCGCCGAACACCCACACCAGGGTCTCGACGTCGGCCACGCTGGTGATCTTGGGCAGCGTCACGACGAAGTTGGCCGGCAGGTGACCGCCGGTCAGCGTGCACAGCTCGGTCAGGAACACGTCGAGCGTCCGGATCGAGCGCGGCGCCAGCTCGCGCGAGTACGGCTTGACCCGGATGCCGAGGAACGGGGGCAGGGTCTCCAGCTCGAAGCCGCGGGCGACCTCGCGCGCCGCCGCGATGGCGTGGCCGTCTTCCTCGACGTCGGGCCGGATGCCGTAGCCGTCCTCGAAGTCGATGCGGAAGTCCTCGACCGCCTCGCGCTTGAGCTTGGCGGCGACCCGCTCGTACACGGTGCCGGCCAGCTCGGCCGGCGCGCCGACCACCGCAGCCAGCGCGGCCGGCTCCGGCGCGTAGGTCTCGAGCGCGCGGGTGGCCAGCTGGCCCAGCTTGGCGGCGGTGTCGGCGGTGAACAGGTGGGCGCCGCCGTAGACCGTGTGGACCGGTTGGCGGTCGCCCGAGTCGCCCAGGTAGCGGGCCGCGACCTCGTCTTGCGCCGCGTTGATCCGGGCCAGCGCCTTGGCCATGCGCTTCGCCGAGAGGGAAGTGCGAGTCGTCATCGTCATGGCCGCGGGTATACCACGCTGTCGGCGATGCCCTCGGCGGTCCGGCCGGCGGGCCCGCGCCGCCACGGCGGCGGACGTCAGGCGGACGACAGGTCGCCGTCAGCGCCCGAGCTGAGGCAGCATCGGCGCCAGCTGCGTCATCACCGCTTCGAGCTGGGGGTTGGTGATGCGGGCGACGATGCGCAACCCGTCACCGGTCCGGCCCAGCCGCACCGCCTTGATGATGTCCTTGATCACCGACATCGACGGCGGGATCTGATCGAGGTGGCCGCGGACCTCGCTCCACTTGGCCATCACCTCGCCGGCCGCGCCGGGCTCGCGCAGCTCGACGGTGACGTCGACGGTCATCCCGTCGGCCAGGTCGAAGCTGCCGTAGGCCATGCCCAGCTTGTCGGCGATGGCCGTGCCCTCGGCCGAGCCGACGAAGAAGAACGGCTTGGTGCGGTTGACCTTGGCCAGCCAGCCGACCATCCGCGGATCGCTGGCCAGGTTGGCGCTGGCCAGCCCCGCCTGATCGCGCTCGAGGTCGGCGCGCGTCACCGTGATCTGCTCGGGCGCGCCGCCGGCGATGACCCCGCCCAGGTTCATCGTCACCCGGGTGTACACGCCGCCGTCGACGGCGAGGTAGGCCTGCTTGACGGTCATCGTCCCCTGGTCGACCTCGACCACGACGAACTTGCCGTCGGCGTCGGTCTCGACCGGCAGGTCGGCCTTGGTGGCGCAGCCGCGCAGCGCGTCGAGCGGCATGCCCTGCATGAACATCGGCATGGTCAGGGCGCCGTCGGTGACCGCGCCGGCGCCGACCATCTGGTACTTCTGGCTGGCCAGGCAGTCGGTCCAGCTCTTCATCCCGGCCGGCATCATGGCCGTGGCCAGCTTGCCGATGGGGGAGTTCATCATCCAGCGCTGGGCATCGTAGACGTTGCCGCCGAACACCACGTTGGCGCCGGCCGGCAGCCGCTGCAGCAGCGCCGTCTCGGCCGGGCTCAGGGGGCCCGAGCCCTTGGCGGTCGGCATCCCGCCCGACGAGCCCTTGTCGCAGGCGCTCGCCGCCGCCAGCGCGCACATGAACACCATCGCACGTCGATTCATGGCGCCGATCTATCATGGCCCGCGCCCGGCCACGGGGCGATTTGCGGACCAGGCGCCACGCCCGGCTGGGCACGCCGGTCGACCTCCGGCGGGCGGTTGTGGGGCCGGCGGCTTGTGTCGGCGGCCGGGGACGGCTACAGGGCGGCATGCCGTTCTCCCTCGCCCACCCCGGCCTTCAGAGCGCGCTGGCCGCGAAGGGCTACCGCGCGCCGACGCCGGTGCAGGCCGCGATCCTCGATCCGGAGGCCCTGGGCCGGGACCTGCTGGTGTCGGCCCAGACCGGGTCAGGCAAGACCGTGGCGTTCGGCCTGGCGATGGCGTCGACCCTCCTGGGCGACGCGCCGCGGTTCACGCACGGGCCGGTGCGGGCCCTGGTGATCGCGCCGACCCGCGAGCTGGCGCTCCAGGTCCAGCGTGAGCTGCTGTGGCTGTACGCGCCGACCGGCGCCCGTGTGGTGGCCTGCGTGGGCGGCATGGACCCGCGGCGCGAGGCGTACCTGTTGCGCGAGGGCGCCCACATCGTCGTCGGCACGCCCGGCCGCCTGCGCGACCACGTCGATCGCGGCAACGTGGCGTTCGGCGAGGTGGCGGCGGTGGTCCTCGACGAGGCCGACGAGATGCTCGACCTCGGGTTCCGCGAGGACATCGAGGCGCTGCTCGACCTGACCCCGGCCACCCGCCGCACGCTGTTGTTCTCGGCCACCATGCCGGCCGGCATCGCGTCGCTGGCCAAGCGCTACCAGAAGACCGCCCACCGCATCGCGACGGTCGACGAGCGCACCCCCCACGTCGACATCGAGTACCAGGCCATGCTGATCGCGCCACGCGAGCGCGAGCTGGCGGTGGTCAACGTGCTGCGGTTCGTCGACGCCGGCGGCGCGCTGGTGTTCTGCGCCACCCGCGACGCGGTCACCCACCTGGCGGCCAGCCTCAACGAGCGTGGCTTCGCGGTGGTGGCGATGTCGGGCGAGCTGTCGCAGGCCGAGCGGACGCGGGCGCTGCAGGCGCTGCGCGACGGTCGGGCCCGGGTGTGCATCGCCACCGACGTCGCGGCGCGCGGGCTCGACCTGCCGGACCTGGGCCTGGTGGTCCACGCTGACCTGCCGCAGAACGCCCAGGTGCTCTTGCACCGCAGCGGTCGCACCGGTCGCGCCGGCCGGAAGGGCCAGGCCATCGTGCTGGTGCCGGTGCCGGCGCGGCGCCACGCCGAGCGCATGTTCCAGACCGCCGGGGTCCGGCCGACCTGGACCACGCCGCCCACCGCCGAGCAGATCCGTGCCGGCGACGCCGCGCGCCTGGTCACCGAGATCGCGACCATGGCCAACGAGGCCAGCGACGAGGAGCGCGCCGCCGCCGCCACGCTGGTCGGCGAACGCACCGCCGCCGAGCTGGCCACGGTGCTGGTCCGGCTGCACCGAGCCCGGCTGCCCGCCCCCGAGGAGCTGTCGCGGATCGCCCCGCCGGCGGCCAAGGCCCGGGGCAAGGCCGATCCCCGCGAGCGGCCGGTGTTCCAGCGCCGCGGCGGTGGCGACGGCGGCGGCGGGCCGCCGGTGTGGTTCCGCATCGACGTGGGCCGCATGCGCAACGCCGACCCGCGCTGGCTCATCCCGGTCATCTGCACCCGCGGCGGCATCACCAAGGCCGAGATCGGGGCGATCCGGGTGCTGCCGCGCGAGACCCGCTTCGAGATCGCCGGCGTCGCCGCCGAGCACTTCGAGGCCAACGCCCGGCAGCCGCCCAAGGACCACCCCGACCGCACGGTCCGGTCGGCGCGCATCGAGCGGGCGCCGGCCTTCGACGAGCCCGGCGCCATCGACCGCGGCCCGCCGCCCCGCCGCGCCCCGCCGCCGCGCCGCCCGCCGCCGCGCGGCGAGTAACCGCGGCCCGCGCGGAAGCCCTGCTACCGGACCAGGCCGCGGTAGCCACCACCGTTGACGACGTGGGTGAAGCCGGCCGCCTCGAGCACCTGCTTGGCCTTGCCGGCGCGACCGCCCGACTTGCAGTAGACGACGACCGGCCGGTCCTTGCCGCCGGCCGCGGTCTCGATCTCGGCCAGGCGCTCGGCGACGGTGCCGACCGGGAACAGCTTGGCCTGGGGCAGGTGGCCCTCGTCCCACTCGTCCTGCTCGCGCACGTCCAGCACCAGCGCGCCGCTGGCGATGAGCTGCTTGGCCGCGGCGACGGGGTCGACCTCGGCCGCGGGCGCGGCCCCGGCTGGCGTCGACGCCTTCTGGTCACAGCCGGCGGCCAGCGCCGCCACGATCACGAGCGAGAGCATCATGCGCATGGCCGCACTGTAGCCCCGCCGCCGCCTCACGCCACCCGCACCAGCTGCTTGCCCAGGTTGTCGCCGCGCAGCATCCCGAGGAACGCCGCCGGGGCCCTGGCCAGGCCGTCGGCGATCGTGGCGTGGTAGCGCAGCTGGTTGCCCGCGACCAGCGCGCCCAGATCGGCCAGCGCCGCCGGCCACTGGTCGAGGTGCTCGCTGACGATGAAGCCCTGGACCCGCAGGCGCTGCACCAGCATCAGCTGCGGCGCGGTCAGCGGGATGGGGGCGCCGTCGTACCCGGCGATCATACCGCACAGCGCGATCCGGCCGAACGGGTTCATCCGCGCCATGACCGCGTCGAGGATCGCCCCGCCCACGTTCTCGAAGTCGCCGTCGATGCCGTCGGGGCAGGCCGCCTTGAGCGCCGCCGCCAGCGCCCGCGGCTCGCGGTGGGCCTTGTAGTCGACGCAGGCGTCGAAGCCGAGCGCCTCGACCACGTGGGCGCACTTGGCCGGTCCGCCGGCGATGCCGACGGCCCGCGCGCCGCGGCGCTTGGCCAGCTGGCCGACCACGCTGCCGACCGCGCCGGCGGCGGCGCTGACCACCACGGTGTGCCCCGGCCGCGGCTCGAGGATGCGCTCGACGCCGTACCACGCGGTGACGCCGGGCATGCCGACCGCGCCGAGGTAGGCCTCGAGCGGGATGGCCCGGGTGTCGACCGGACGGAACATGCCGGCGGCCGGCGTGCCGACGAAGTGGGCCTGCCAACCCCCCATGCCGACCACCGCGTCGCCCGGCGCGAACCCGGCGGCGCGCGACGCCACGACGTGGCCGACGGTGCCGCCCAGCATCACCTCGCCCAGCGGCTGCGGCGCGGCGTAGCTCTTGCCCTCGTTCATGCGGCCCCGCATGTACGGGTCGAGGCTGAGGTAGGCGTGGGCGACGTGGATCTGGCCGTCGGCCAGCGCCGGCACCGGCGCCTCGCGCAGGGCGAAGTCGGCGAGGGTAGGGGCGCCGGTGGGGCGGCTGGCCAGGACGATCTGTTGGTTCATCATGCGTACTCACTCGGGGCAAGGGCGGGCATCCCCAGCGCGGCGCGGACGCCCCGGAACTCCGGGGTCCAGGCGCCGGCGCGGTCCCGCACGGTCAACACGTGATCTGTCCGGGATCCGGACGTCGTGGTCAGGCGGTCGACGGCGACCAGCGCCGGCTTGTCGGCGCGGGGGACGATCTCCCAGTGGTCGCGGACGGTCAGGCCGGCCGCGGCGGCGCCGGCCGCGACCCGGGCCCGCTCGAGCGTCGACGTGCACACCACCACCGCGCCGTCGGCGGCCACCGCCCGGGCCGCGGTCGCCAGGTAGTCCTCGACGCCACCGCGCAGCTCGAACCGGCACGGCGCCGCGTGGGGCTTGGCCGATTCGACGCCGGCGCCGCGCGGAAAGTACGGCGGCGTGCCGGTGACCAGCGCGAAGCCGCGCCCGAGCGCGCCGCCGGCGGTGCGGAGGTCTCCGTCGACGATTCGGCAGCGATCGGCGCAGCCGTTGTAGGCGATCGAGCGCCGGCCCAGCGCGGCGCGATCGGGCTGGGCCTCGATGCCGGTGACGTCGGCGGTGGGCCAGCGCCACGCCACCATGAGCAAGACGCTGCCCAGGCCGCAGCCCAGGTCGAGCGCACGCACCGGCCCGGTCGGGGGCGCGCCGGCGGTGGCCACCCACGCGGTGACCAGATCGTCGAGGCTCCAGCGGTGGCCGGTGCGGGGCTGGAAGATCCGCCAGTCGCCGGCCAGGTACGACAGCGTCTCGTCGGGACCGGGCGCCAGCTCGGCGCGGCCCTGGGCGCCGGCCGGGGCCGGTCCGGGGGCACGCCAGCCAGGCGGTCGGCGCGGCGCGGTCATCGGCCTCGTGGCGGCGGTGCGGCCGGGCACGCCAGCACCGTGTGCGACAGCCGGCCCTTGGCGGCCGGCCCGACGACGATCTCGTAGCGGACCAGCGCCGCCGCCGGCGCGCAGTGCGCTAGCTGAGGGTCGAGCGTGTCGCCGGCCTGGCCCAGCTGCGTGCCGTCAGGGCCGAACAGCCGGAGGCCGAGGCTGCGGTGATCGCCCGCGCCGGCCGCCAGCACGCGGATGCACCCGGGCGGTGCCTGCACCAGCTTCGACACAGCGCCGGTCGCGTACTGCGTACGGATCGGCGCCAGCACCGTGCAGCCGGTCGCCTGCAGCTGGGCCGACATCTGCCGCAGGCGATCGGCGCCGTCGGGCCCGTAGCCCAGGCGGGCGGGCAGGTCGAACACCGTGATCGCGATGATGACCGGCGCGGTCAGCATCGCCAGGAGCGAGGTCAGCCGCAGCCACCACCGCGCGCCGCGCTCTTGGCGGCGACGGTCGCGTCGCTCGGCGCGGGCGTCGGCGTCGGCGGCGGCCTGGCGCTCCCGGGCCGCCCGAGCGTCCTCGCGGAGGCGGGCCTCGCGCTCGAGGTCGAGCTGGTGGCGGCGGCGGGCATCGGCGTCGGGCACCGCCATCGCCGCACCGCAGTAGCCGCACGTCATCGTGGTGATCGCCACGTGCTCGGGCACGACCATGGTGGCGTGACAGTCCGGGCAGCGCGCGCTCGCCATGGGCGGCACGTTGCGATGTTCGGTCGCCGTGTGCAAGGGCGGAGCACCGCGCTCGCTACCCGTCCACGCCCCGAGCGGGCGCCCCACGCACCGCCAATTTCGCTTCACCGCGCCAGGGCGATCGAATAGGTTGCGCGCCATGGCTCACAGCTGGCATTTCTTTCGCGCGGGCGGCGTCGACCAAGTCGCCATCCGCTCTGGCGCTGACATCCTCGCGCTCCCCGAGCTCGATCAGAAGCTCTGGGTCGCCCTGGCCATGCCCACGCGGGACGTGGCGGTCGACCCGGCCACCATGGATCTCCTGGACGGGGACAACGACGGCCGGGTCCGCGTGCCCGACATCCTCGAGGCGGTCGCGTGGATCGGCGCGACGTGGAAGAACGCCGACGACCTGACCAAGTCGGCCGACGCGGTCAAGCTGTCGGCGATCAAGGACGCGGCGGTGGCTGGCGCCGCCAAGCGCATCCTGGCCGACGCCGGCAAGCCCGACGCCGACAGCATCTCCCTGGGCCTGGTGCTCGACGCGGTCAAGGCGTTCGCCGACACCAAGCTCAACGGCGACGGCATCGTCATCCCGGCCACCGCCGGCGACGACGCCGACACCAAGCAGGCCATCGAGGAGGCCATCGCCGCCGTCGGGGCCGAGACCGACCGCAGCGGCAAGCCCGGCATCGACCAGGCCAAGACCGACGCGTTCTTCGCCGACGTCGACAAGGCCGCCGAGTGGCACGCCGGCGGCGGCGCGGTCGCCGCGCTGGGCGCCGACACCGCGGCGGCGGCCGACGCGCTGGCCGCGGTCAAGGCCAAGATCGAGGACTACTTCGCCCGCGCCGCGCTGGCGGCGTTCGACCCGCGCGCCATCCCCGGCCTCAACGGCCAGGAGGCCGACTTCACCGCCCTGGGCGCCCACGCGCTGACCGCGGGCGCCGACGACATCGCCAAGCTGCCGCTGGCCACCGTCGCGGCCGGCAAGGCGCTGCCGCTCAAGGCCGGCGTCAACCCGGCGTGGGCCGGCAAGCTGGCCACCTTCGCCGAGGTGGCGGTCAAGCCGATCGTGGGCGCCAAGGACAGCCTGACCCCCGAGGACTTCGCCGCGGTGGTCGCCAAGCTGGCGGCGTTCGACGCCTGGCGCGGCGGCAAGCCCGACACCGGCGCCGCCAAGCTCGACGCCGACCGGGTGAAGGCGCTGGCCACCGGCGACGCGCGCAAGAAGATCGCCAAGCTGATCGAGGACGACAAGGCCCTCGCGGGTGACTACGACGCGATCGCCGGCGTCGAGAAGCTGTGCCGTCTGCAGCGTGACTTCGCCAAGATCCTGCGCAACTTCGTCAACTTCACGGAGTTCTATTCCAAGAAGGACGGCGTGTTCCAAGCCGGCACGCTGTACCTCGACGGCCGCGCCTTCAGCCTTACCTTCCCGGTGTCCGACGCCGGCCGTCACGGCACCCTGGCGCCGATGTCGGGCGCCTTCTTGGCGTACTGCGACCTCAAGCGCGCCGGCGCCACCCGGTCCATCGCCGCCGCCCTGACCAACGGCGACGCCGACAACGTGTTCGTCGGTCGCAACGGCATCTTCTACGATCGCGACGGCAAGGACTGGGACGCCACCATCACCAAGGTGGTGTCGAACCCGATCAGCGTGCGTGAGGCGTTCTTCGCTCCGTACAAGAAGCTGGTGCGCGGGATCGAAGGCGCCATCAACAAGCGCGCGGCGGACGCCGAGGCGAAGAGCGCCGCCAAGATCGACGGCGCCGCCGCCGCGGTGGCGACTGCCGATCAGGCCAAGCCGGCCGACGCGGCTGCGGCCGCGCCGAAGAAGGGGCTCGACATCGGCATCATCGCGGTCATCAGCTTGGCCATCGGCGCCGTCATGGGGGCCATCGGCGGGCTGGTCGCGCTGTTGATCGGCATGGGCAAGTGGGCCCCGCTCGGCGTCGCGGCGCTGTTGATGGTCATCTCTGGCCCGTCGATGTTGTTGGCCTGGATGAAGCTCCGCCAGCGCAACCTGGGGCCGATCCTCGACGCCAACGGGTGGGCGGTGAACACCAAGGCCCGGGTCAACGTGGCGTTCGGTGCGTCCATGACGTCGCTGGCCAAGCTGCCCGCCGGCTCGAGCCAGTCGGTCGACGACCCCTACGCCGACAAGAAGAGCCCGTGGAAGCTGTGGCTCGCGCTCATCATCGTCGTGGTGGCGGCGGCCAGCTGGTACGCCGGCAAGCTCGACAAGTGGCTGCCGCGCTCGGCCCAGAGCGTGAAGGTCATCGGCAAGAGCGCCCCCGGGTACAAGGGCTCGTGGCGGGAGGAAGAGGACCTGAAGAAGGAGGAGGCCAAGAAGGCGGCTGAGCAGGCGGTGAAGGACGCCGCCGACAAGGCCGCCGCCGACAAGGCCGCCGCCGACAAGGCCGCCGCCGACAAGGCCGCCGCCGACAAGGCCGCCGCCGACAAGGCCGCCGCGCCGCCGCCGGCTCCCGAGGCGCCAGCGGCGCCGGCCGATCCCGCCGCCGCGCCGCAGTGACCTGACGCGGTATCCGCACGATCTCGACCCGGCCGCCCGCCGGGTCGAGTCATTTTTCGGCAGGTCCGCCAACGAGCAGGACCGCAGTTTTTCGAGGGAGGTCAGCGGTTGATCCCGGACCGAGATCGGGGCCACTGTCCAACGCGAAGGTCGCCGTCGCGC
>JAWKQV010000019.1:0-169137 GCA_041389965.1 Kofleriaceae bacterium
AGGAGGGCGCGATCGGCGCGCCGCTGCGGCGCGAGGGGCTGCGGTCATCGCACCTGACGTCGTGGCGGCGGCTGCGTGAGCGAGGCGAGCTCGCCGGGCTGACGCCCAAGAGGCGCGGCCCGAAACCGGCGCTGCCCGACCGCTTCGGCTCGCTGCCCGACGCGCGCCCGCACGTGGCGCCGCGGATGCACTGGTACAACGAGGAGCACTACCACTCGGGCATCGCGCTCCTCACGCCGTCCGACGTCCACCACGGCCGCGCACCTGCCATCGTCGAAGCGCGGCAGCGCACGCTCGACACCGCCTACGCCGCGGACCCCGAGCGGTTCGTTCACGGCGCGCCGACCCACCAGTTGCCGCCCACGGAGGTGTGGATCAACCGACCCGGCCAGGCCACAGGAGCGCTTCGGCAATCTCACCCGCAGGCTGTCTCAGAATCGTTGACACGCACCGTTCAGCAGCCGGTCGCTCGGTTAGACGGCCTCCCGTCTGGTCTTGCAGGTCTTATAGCGCTTTCGAGCAATTCAGTGGACACACTCGCCTTCGAGTCCCGGACTTGCTGCGACCTGGCCCGGCCCAGCCTGCCTTCGAGCCCTGCCCGCGCGCGAAGTCTCTGGCAAGTCCACGGGATGGCCGAGCCACTCCGTGCGCCACGCCGCGCCAATCTGCAGTACCGTAGGATCGTCACATAGGCACGCGGTCTGGGCGCAGGCCGCGGGCATCGGAGACGCAGCGCTGTTCGGGCTGGCCGAGCCGGTGATCGCCAAGATCGGCCGGGCCGACGCCGCCCTCGAAGCCCGCGACGTCCACACCGCGATCGCAGAGATGAACGGCGTGACCGGCCTCGACGCCGCGGTTCGGGCCAAGCTCGAATCGGCCCTGGCCAAGGCCCACGGGGTCACCGATCCGGCGGTGTACCGCGACCCCGTGGCCACTTTGCCCGACGGCACGAAGATCAAGCCCAACGCCGGTGGCGACAAGCTCTACTACGGTACCGACTCCGAGCAGCCGGCCCAGGTCTTCGCCAAGGGGCTCGAGGCCCGCGGCAACAACACCGACCTCCTGAACCACGTTACCCAAGGACCCGATCGCGCGTTCCGGGGGACGACCCGCTGGATCATTCAATCTAGAGGTGAATCCGGCGCTGGCGTCTGGGCCAAGGAGGGCGGCTGGGTCTACGAGATCGACGGCGTACGCGGCTGGGACGCAAACGCGTCACTCGAGCACCGCGTGCCGTGGCCCGACGGAACTCATAGAGGCAACCCAATGCGTGGTGAACACGAGATAAGCATCCTCGCAGGCGTCCCGTCCTCACGGATCAAGCGCGCGATCCCCATGATCGAAGAGAATGGTGTTCTTATTCCCGCCGTTGCCAAGGCGTTGGACAACCCGAACTATGTGCCCCCTCCATGACCACGACCCGAAGCTGCGACGATCCCCGTATCCAGCGCGCGCGGGCATGCCTCGCTGCGAATGACGTCGATGAGGCTCGCGCGATCCTGACTGCCGTCGCCGGCGGACCACCTGGCGCGGCGTGGGCTGCAGCCCGAGTCGAGCTGGCCGCGCTCGACTACGGGATCGGTGAGTATGCACCGATGCGCGTATGGCTGGCCCCGGTCCTGGCCACGCCATCGCTCGACGGTGTCGAGCGCGCGCTCGCTCTGTGCTGGTCCGCGCACCTGAGCAACGCGACCGACGAGCCCATCGATCTGGCTTTGCTTTCCGAAGCCATCGCTGGATTAGAGACCGAGGAGCCGTATTATGCCGCCGTAGCACGGATGCTTCGGGGCCACTTGGCGCTCAATGCGCGCCAACTTGAGCGCGCGGTGATCGACTTCTCGGCCGCCGTCGGGCTCTACGAGCGCGCTGGCTCGGCTTACGGCCCGGCCGCGGCTCGACTGGCCCTGGCCGGGGTCGCCGCAGACCGGAACGACTACGCCCGCGCAGACTACGAACTCTCGGTCGGCCTGGACTGGGTGGATCGGTTCCCGTACGTCGGGGTGGCGCGCCTGCACAAGAGCAAGCTCGTCAAGCGCCGCGACGAGCTCGCCGCGCGCCGCGCCGCGGCCGACCAGGCTCGCGGAGACAGCGCGCCTGCCTCTCCATCACCTCGGACAGCCTCGACCGCGAGCGTCGACGATCCGCGGATTCTGCGCGCGCAAGCGCACCTCGCCACCGACGACGTCGACGGGGCTCGCGCGATCTTCACCGAGGTCGCTGGCGGCCCGCCCGGCGCGGCGTGGGCCGCGGCCCGGATGGAGCTGGCGGCCATCGAACATCGGGCCCGCGACTACGCGGCGATGCGCGGCTGGCTGACGCCCATCCTCGACGAGCCGTCCCTCGATCGTGTCCAGCGCGCGGTGGCGCTCTACTGGTCAGCGCTCGCCAGCGAGGGCCTCGCCGAGCCGGTCGACCCAGCCCGACTCGCCGACGCCATCGCCGACCTCGAGCCCGACGAGCCGTACCTCGCCGCGGAAGCGCGCATGCTGCGTGGCCGCCTGGCACACCGCGGGGGGCAGCTCGAGCGCGCGGTCATCGACGTCTCGGCTGCCGTCGGGCTCTTCGAGCGCGCCGACGCGCCCGTCGGCCCGGCCCACGCCCGCCTGGCCCTGGCCGAGGCCGCGGCAGCGCGGAACGAGCTCGCCCGCGCCGACTACGAGCTCGCCGCCGGCCTCGCCTGGCTGGCGAGATTCCCGCACGACCATGCCGCGCGCCGCCTCGAGGAGCAGCTCGGCAGGCGTCGCGACGAGCTCACCGCGCGCCGCCGCGCGACCGCCCCGTGACCTGTCGCGAGCGCGTCGCGGGTGAGGCCGCGATCGAGTGGACGGCGCGCCCTCCCGACGAGCTCAGTCGCCGCCGGAGGCGGCCTTGGCGTCTTTCGCCACGAACACGCTCTTGGCGTAGTCCCGGTTCATGAGCGCGATGTAGTCCTTGCTGATGCCCTTGGGGCAGGCCGCCTCGCACTCGTAGTGGTTGGTGCAGTTGCCGAAGCCGGCGGCGTCCATGGCGGTGACCATCGCCTTCACGCGGCGCAGGCGCTCGGGCTGGCCCTGGGGCAGGTTGGCCAGGTGCGCCACCTTGGCGGCGGTGAACAACATCGCCGAGCTGTTGGGGCACGCGGCGACGCAGGCGCCGCAGCCGATGCACGCCGCGGCGTCGAACGCGCGGTCGGCCTGCTCCTTGGGGACCGGCACCGCGTTGGCGTCGGGGGCCGAGCCGACGTTGGCGGTGACGTAGCCGCCGGCCTCGATCACCTTGTCGAGGCCGCGCCGATCGACGCACAGGTCGCGCACCACCGGAAACGCGCCGGCGCGGAACGGCTCGACGAAGATCTCGTCGCCGTTTTTGAAGCGCCGCATGTGCAGCTGGCAGGTCGTGGTGCCGGCGTCCGGGCCGTGGGGGCGCCCGTTGATCACCAGCGAGCACATCCCGCAGATGCCCTCGCGGCAGTCGGAGTCGAACGCGACCGGCTCCTCGCCCTTTTCCTGCAGCTGCTCGTTGAGCACGTCGAGCATCTCCAGGAACGAGGCGTGCTCGCTGACGCCCTTGACCTGGTAGGTCTTCATCGCGCCAGCCGCGCCCTTGGCCTGGCGCCAGATGTGGAGGGTGAGATTCATCTCGCTCATGGGATCCTCGGGGCTACTTGTAGCTGCGGGTGGCGAGCTTCACTTCTTCGAATTGGAGCGGCTCGACGTGACGGATGGGCGCGACGTCGTCGCCCTGGTACTCCCAGGCGGCGACGTGACAGAACCTGTCGTCGTCGCGCTTGGCCTCACCGGCGTCCTGGTACTCGGTGCGGAAGTGGCCGCCGCAGCTCTCCTCGCGCTCGAGGGCGTCGCGGCACATCAGCTCGCCGAACTCGAGGAAGTCGGCCACCCGGCCGGCCTTCTCGAGCGACTGGTTGAAGGTCTCGTTGGCGCCGAGCACCTTCACCTCCCGCCAGAACTGCGCGCGCAGCTCGGGGATCAGCTTGAGCGCCTCCTGCAGGCCCTCGCGGGTGCGGGCCATGCCGCACTTCTCCCACATGATGTTGCCCAGCTCTTTGTGGAAGGAGTCGACGGTGCGGGTGCCCTTGGCGCCGATGGCCAGGAGCTTGTCGATGCGCGCCTTGACCTCGGCCTCGACCTGCTTGAACGCGGCGTGGTCGGTGGCGACCCGCCCGGTGGCGGCGTTGACCCCGGCCAGGTAATGCCCCAGCGTGTACGAGATGATGAAGTAGCCGTCGGCCAGGCCCTGCATCAGCGCCGACGCGCCGAGCCGGTTGGCGCCGTGGTCGGAGAAGTTGGCCTCGCCGAGGACGAACAGGCCGGGGATGGTCGACTGCAGGTGGTAGTCGACCCACAGGCCGCCCATCGTGTAGTGGACCGCCGGGTAGATCCGCATCGGCGTCTGGTACGGATCCTCGCCGGTGATCCGCGCGTACATGTCGAAGAGGTTGCCGTACTTCTCGGCGATCTTGGCCTTGCCATCGCGCTTGATGGCGTCGCGGAAGTCGAGGTAGACGCCCCGGCCGCCCGGGCCGACGCCGCGGCCATCGTCGCAGGCCTCTTTGGCGGCGCGGCTGGCGATGTCGCGCGGCGACAGGTTGCCGAACGAGGGGTACTTGCGCTCCAGGTAGTAGTCGCGATCGGCCTCGGCCAACGACGACGGGTCCTTGGTGGCCTTGTCGACGTTGGCCTTGTCCTTGGGCACCCACACCCGACCGTCGTTGCGCAGGGACTCGGACATCAGCGTCAGCTTCGACTGGTAGTCGCCGCTGACGGGAATGCAGGTCGGGTGGATCTGGGTGTAGCAGGGGTTGGCGAACGCGGCGCCGCGCTTGTAGGCGCGGTAGCTGGCGGTCACGTTCGAGCCCATCGCGTTGGTCGACAGGTAGAACACGTTGCCGTAGCCGCCGGTCGCGAGGACCACCGCGTGGGCCGAGTGCGACTCGATCTTGCCGGTGACCAGGTCGCGCACCACGATGCCGGCGGCCCGGCCATCGACCGTGACCAGGTCGAGCATCTCGGTGCGGTTGTACATCTTGACCTTGCCCACCGAGATCTGGCGGGCCAGCGCCTGGTACACGCCGATGAGCAGCTGCTGGCCGGTCTGGCCGCGCGCGTAGAACGTGCGCGACACCTGGGCCCCGCCGAAGCTGCGGTTGGCCAGGGTGCCGCCGTACTCGCGGGCGAACGGCACGCCCTGCGCGGTGGCCTGGTCGATGATGTCGACCGAGACCTCGGCCAGGCGGTGGACGTTGGCCTCGCGCGAGCGGAAGTCGCCGCCCTTGACCGTGTCGTAGAACAGGCGGTGGACGCTGTCGCCGTCGTTCTGGTAGTTCTTGGCGGCGTTGATGCCGCCCTGGGCGGCGATGGAGTGGGCCCGGCGCGGCGTGTCCTGGAAGCAGAAGCAGGCCACGTTGTAGCCGAGCTCGGCCAGGGTCGCCGCGGCGGCGCCGCCGGCCAGCCCGCTGCCGACCACGATGACGCTGTACTTGCGCTTGTTCGCCGGGTTGACGAGCTTTAGCTCGAACTTGGCCCGGGTCCACTTCTCGGCCATCGGGCCGCTGGGGATGCGAGAGTCGAGGTTCATGGCGCTCACAGCTTGATGAGGTTGAACGCGACGCCCAGCGGCGGCGCGAGGTAGCCGATGATGAGGACCAGCGCGATGACCGGCCCCGCCTTCGACGTCAGGGCCTCGTACTTCGGGTGGTTGAGCCCGAGCGACTGCAGCCAGCTCCCGGCGCCGTGCGCGAGGTGCATGCACAGGAGCGACACCGCCACCAGGTACGAGATCAAGATGGGCGTGCTCTTGAAGCCCATCACGAACATCGAGTAGGCGTCGTAGCGCCCCTTGGCGTCGAGGTGGTGGAAGTAGTCGGGCTGGATCCAGCCCAGGGTGAAGTGCATGAGGTGGTAGACGATGAAGGCCAGGACCACCAGGCCGGTGAGGGCCATGGTCCGGGCGTAGATCGACGTGCGCGCCAGCTTCTGCACGACGTACTTCTGGGGCCGCGCCGCAGCGTTGGCCCGGGCCAGCGACAGCCCGGTCACCAGGTGGATCACCAGGATGGCGACCAGCCCGCCGCGGGCGATCCACTTCAGCGCGCCCAGGCCTTGCAGCGTGTGGGCATACCCGTTGTACGCGTCGCGGCCGCTGAACATGCCGAGATGGCCCAGCATGTGGATCAGCGCAAACAGCACCATGCCCAGGCCGGTGACGGCCATGACCTGCTTGGCGCCAACCGAGGAACGGACGTAGCTGACGAACCAGCTCATGACGGATCCTTCGTGAGGTGAGACTGCCCCGTCGACGAACGACGGGATCGAGGCGGAGGTAAACACAATCCGCTGGCACCGGCAACGCAGCGGGGGCGACGATCGCGCGCCGCCGGTCGTGGGGTCAACAGATGCGATGCACGAGCGGGGCGCCGCGTTTCATGCGGGCCACGTTGTCGACGACGACGGCGGCGATCCGCGCGAAGGCCTCGGTGGTCGAACCGGCGACGTGGGGCAGCGTCACCACCCGCGGGTCGGCGTACAGCTGCTCGTCGGGATCCCACGGTTCGTCCCAGAACACGTCGAGCCCGACGCCGCCCAGGTGGCCCCGGGCCAGCGCCGCCTCCAGCGCGGCCCGCTCGACCACCGGGCCCCGCGCCAGGTTGACCAAGAGCGCGTGCGGCGGTAGCGCGGCCAGGGCCTCGGCGTCGATCAGGCCCCGGGTGGCCGCGGTCAGCGGGCAGTGCAGCGTCACCGCGTCGCTGGCAGCCAGCAGCGCCAGCAGCTCGGCGCGGCTGGTGGCCGAGGTGGCGACCTGGACCTCGAGACCGAGGGCCCGGGCGCGGGTCGCGACCGCGGCCCCGGTCCGGCCGTGGCCGACGACGGTCAGGCGCCGACCCGCGAGCTCGACGCCGGCTGGTGCGCCGACGACCGCGCCGCGGAAGGCGGCCTGGGTCGGGTGCCACCGCCGCGCGAGCGCCAACAACAGCAGCAGCGTCGCCTCGGCGACGGCGACCTGGTTCGCGCCGGGCGCGTTGCACACCGGGATGCCGCGGGCCGCGGCGGCGGCGAGATCGATCGCGTCGGTCCCCACCGCCGGCTGCTGGATCAGCGCGAGGCCGGTGGCCGCTGCGATCACAGCGGCGTCGACCCGGCCGTTCGATGGCAACAACACGTCGGGCCTGGTGGCCGCCACCTCGACCGCCAGCGGGCGCCCACGATCCCACACCCGCACCCGGTCCCCTGCGTCGAGCCGGCTGGCGATGGCATCGACCACCGGCAGCCAGCCCGAGCCGCAGAAGAGCAGGTCCACGCCGCGGCTACTTCTTCTTCGCCGGGGGCTTCTTGGCCGCGGGCTTGGCTGCGGGCTTGGCGGGCGCTTTCGCTGGCGGCTTCTTGGCGGCTGGCTTGGCGGGCGCCTTGGCCGGGGCCTTGGCGGGCGCCTTGGCCGGGGCCTTGGCGGGGGCCTTGGCGGGCGCCTTGGCCGGGGCCTTGGCCGGGACCTTCGCCGGCGCGCGAACCGGCGCGTCGTCGTCCTCGTCGTCCTCGTCGTCCTCGTCGTCCTCGTCGTCCTCGTCGTCCTCGTCGTCCTCGTCGTCCTCGTCCTCGTCGTCCTCGTCGTCCTCATCGACGACCGCGACCTCGTCGTCGTCACCCGCGCGCGCCCAGGCTGGGGCGGCATCGATCTCGTCCTCTTCTTCCTCTTCCTCTTCTTCCTCCACCTTCACCTTCTCGTCAGGATCCCACCCGGGGACGGCATCCTCGTCGACCCACTTGTCCGACACCGCCGATGGGCCGTCGTCGTCGTCGTCGTCGTCGTCGTCGTCATCGTCGTCATCGTCGTCGTCATCGTCGTCATCGTCGTCGTCGTCGTCATCGTCATCGTCGTCTTCATCGTCGTCGCCGCGCACCCAGCGCGGATCGTCGTCGTCCTCTTCTTCGCCATCGGCCCAGCGCTCGAGCGCAGCCGGCGACAGCCCAGCTACGATCGCGGGGAACGCGAGAGTCGGCGTGGCCCCAAGGATGAGCTGGGCCCCGTGCTGGCCAGCTGCGGGCATCGCGTCGACGGTGAACACTTCGGAGGGGGTGCAGGTTGGCGCCACGCCAGAATTCTAAGCACGCGGTTTCGGGCGCTATCAAGCCATCGCCGGGTCGAAAAATCGCCGCGGCCGAATCAGCCTCGGGAGCGGGGCTCAGCGCTCGACGACGGTTTGGATGACGGCGGGGACGCGGGAGCTGGGCGACGCCGCCACCAGGTCGCGCCACAGCACATGCGTCGACATCGCGCCCACGACCGCCATGTTGTCGGTGTTCGAGAACTGGGCGCCGGCCCGGGCCCGGCACTTGGCCCACAGCTGCGCGACGGCGGTGGGTTCGAACACGCCCGCGGCGGCCGCCACGTCCGGAGCCATCAGGTCGTCACACCACCCGGCGCCGTCAGCCAGGAACGCCAGCGCGTCGGGCGCGCGGTACGGCTGCTTGGGGCGGTCGATGATCTCGGGTGGCAGGCGGCCCCGGGCCCAGCGCTTGAGAACGTGCTTCTCGTCGAGGCCACGGAGCTTGTACCCGGGGGGCAGCCTCCCGGCCAGCGCCATGACGTCGCGGTCGAGGAACGGAAAGCGCCCTTCGACCGAGTTGCCCATGAGCATCCGGTCACCTTGGGCCGACAGCAGGTAGCCGCTCAGGAGGGTCCGGATCTCGAGGTACTGGTCCTGCGACAAGTAGTCCCACGTCGCGAACCCGGCGGGCAGGTCGTTGGTCAGCGCGGCGACGGCGTCCACGGCGCCCCGCATCGCCGGGGTCAGCAGCCGCTTGAGCCCGGCGGTGGTGCGCCAGCGGAGATCGTGCCCAAACCCGGGCTCGCGCCAGCGTTCGAGGCCCTGGCCGAAGAACCGCTCGGACATCGCCCGCTGCGACACCGGCGACCGCGCCAGGTACGGGTACAACCGCTCGAGCAGCCGGGGCCGCGTGGTCGAGCCCGGCGCCCGGGCCCAGAACCGTCGCACCGCGCCCTCCCGGAACAGATCGTAGCCGGCGAACATCTCGTCCGCACCCTCGCCGGTGAGCACCACCTTGATGCCGTGCTCGCGCACCAGGCCCGACAGGAGGAACATCGGCGCCGGCGCGGTCCGCAGGATGGGCCGCTCGGCGTGCCAGATCACCCGCGGGAACACCCGCGCGATGTCGGCCCGGCTCACCGTGAGCGCGTGGTGGGTGGTGCCGAGCTTGGCGCTCATGACGTCCTGGTAGACGCCCTCGTCGTACTCGGCGTCGGCGAACCGCAGCGAGAACGTCCGGAAGCCGGCGCCCTTCGCGGCCAGCCCCAGCGTGGCGATCAGCGCGCTGTCGAGGCCGCCTGACAGGTAGCTGCCGACCTCCACGTCGGCCCGCAGCATGCGGAGCTCGGTGGCCCGGGCCAGCGCGGCCCCCACCTCCTCGGCGGCCTCGTCGACGGACCCGGCGAAGTCCGCCGCGAACTGCGGCTGCCACCAGGCCCGCTCGGTCACCTGGCCCGCGTGGTACGTCCGGACGTGCCCGGCCGGGAGTTCGGACACGCCGGCGAACACGGTGCGCGGCGCCACCGCGGTCCAAAACGTCAGGGTCTGGTCGACGCCGACGGGGTCGAACCGACGGGGGAACCTCGGCGCGCCGGCGAACAGCGCCTTCACCTCGCTGGCGAACAGCAGCTGGCCGTCGTGGACCGCGTAGTAGAGCGGCCGGACCCCGACGCGATCGCGCGCCAGCACCAGCCGACGGTCCTGCCGATCCCACAGCGCGAACGCCCACTGGCCGTTGAACCGATCGAGGGCACCCTCGCCCCACTGCTCCCAGGCGTGGAGGATGACCTCGGTGTCGCACCGGGTCCGGAACAAGTGCCCGGCGGCGGTGAGCTCGGCGCGCAGCTCGACGTGGTTGAAGATCTCGCCGTTGAAGACCAGCCACAGGCGCTCGTCCTCGTTGGTCATCGGCTGCTGGCCGGCCGCCAGGTCGACGATCGACAGGCGGGCGTGGGCCAGCCCGGCGTGGCGGTCGCGGTAGGTGCCGAACTCGTCGGGGCCGCGGTGGTGCATCGCGCCCAACATCCGCGCCAGCGCCGGCGGCTCGGGCGCCGGGCCGTCGCCGAGGGAGACCATGCCCCCGATGCCACACATGGACCGACTCTAGCAGAGGCCTCGGCCCGATTCGCAGGACCGACCTTGATTTCGTCGGGCGACCGCGCTACCGGTGACAGATGGGAGCCCTCGAAACCAGCGCCGTCGAGCGCGCGGTGACCGCGTTTATCGTCGACAATTTCCTGTTCGGCAACGCCGCCGAGGCGCCAGCGCCGACCGCGTCGTTCATGGACACCGGCCTGATCGACTCGACCGGCATCCTCGAGCTGGTCGGGTTCGTCGAGTCGACCTACCAGATCAAGGTGGGCGACGACGAGCTGGTGCCCGAGCACCTCGACTCGGTCGCCAACCTGGCGGCGTTCGTGGTCCGGAAGGCTGGCTGACCATGGCGATGTCCAAGGACGTCCTCGCGCTCGATTACGAGGCCGAGGCCACCCGCATCGCCGGCGAGCTGCGCCGGATCATCGCCCACGAGTGCAAGCGACGTGGCCTGGTCGTAGCGCTGTCGGGCGGCATCGACAGCTCGTGCGTGGCGGCGCTGGCCACCCGGGCGCTGGGCAAGGCCAAGGTGTTCGGCGTCCACATGCCGGAGCGCGACTCGTCGAGCGAGACGCTGGCGCTGTCACGGTCGGTGTCGGACACCTTCGGGTTCGACTCGGTGCTCGAGGAGATCACGCCGATCCTCGACGGCTACGGCTGCTACCGGCGGCGCGACGAGGCCATCCGCACCGTCTACCCCGCGTTCGGCCCGGGCTGGAAGTCGAAGATCGTCCTGCCCGGGCTGGCCGGCGGCGAGCTCAACGTCTACTACCTGGTGGTCCAGCAGCCCGACGGCACTATCGAGCGCCAGCGCCTGCCGCTGCCGGCCTACCTGCAGATCGTCGCCGCGACCAACTTCAAGCAGCGCACCCGCAAGACGCTGGAGTACTTCCACGCCGACCGGCTGCACTACGCGGTGAGCGGCACGCCCAACCGGCTCGAGTACGACCAGGGCTTCTTCGTGAAGGGCGGCGACGGCCTGGCCGACGTCAAGCCGATCGCCCACCTGTACAAGACCCAGGTCTACGCGATGGCGCGCCACCTGGGCGTGCCCGAGGCGATCTGCACCCGGGCCCCGACCACCGACACCTACTCGTTGGCCCAGGGCCAGGACGAGTTCTACTTCGCCCTGCCCTACCCGCAGATGGATCTGTGCCTGTGGGGCAAGAACCACGGCGTGGCGCCGGTCGACGTGGCGCCGACGGTGGGCCTGACCGCCGACCAGGTCGAGCGGGTGTACCGCGACATCGACCAGAAGCGGGCCACCACGCGCTACCTCGGCCTGGCGCCGCAGCTGGCCGGCGCGGTCCCCGAGATCACGCACTGACCGGGGCGCAGGTCGGACTTCACGGCGCCGGGACAGCGCCGACGTACCGGCGGATCTCGTCGACGCCAAGGTAGTAGTTGACGTCGCTCGGCTGGAGGTCGGTGTTGAGCCGCGCGAACAGGTGCAGGCCGATCACCTGGCCCGCCCGATCGAACGCCGGCGAGCCGCTGACCGGGTTGATGTAGCACCCCGACTGGAGGACCGTGCCCCCCGTCATCCCGGCTCGCACGGCCGCCGCGGCCTCGGCGCTGGTGGACCCAAACGGCGACGTGCCGGTGTCACGAAGATCGCCGACGCCGGCCACCAAGCACCGTTGCACCGACCACATGAAGCCAAGGTGCGTCGGGCCGATCGCCGTGAACCACTCGCCGGGCGGAGGCACCGCGGCCGCGAGCGGCACCGGGACCAGCCCGTGGTCGCCGCCGCGCAGCTTGATCATGCCGAGGTCGGGCTCGGGCAGGCACCACAAGACGTCGGCGGTGATCGGCGGGCTCGGGCGGAACGTCCGTCGCTGCGCGTCGGGCTCGGCCACCAGGACCTCGACCGCCGGCGCGATGGGCCCCGCGTCGCCGTTGCGGAGCTGGTGGCACGACGTGAGGATGACGCCGCGAGGGCCGATCACCACGCCGGCGCCGGCGTTGACCGTGATGGCCTCGTCAGACTCGAACCGGCTCCGCACGTACACCACCGACGGACCCACCCGGGCGAACAACTCGGCCGGCCCGAGCTCGATGATCGCCGGAGCCGGCTCGGCCGGCCGGGGCCGGTCGGCGCCGCCGCATGCGCCGAGCAGGACCGCGAGCCAGGCGCAGGCGGGGCGAGTCATCGCGGGTACGCTACGCTGCCTGCCGGTCCCGGATCAACGACGGCGCCCCACGGCTGCCGGCCGCGGAGGTCGGCCACCGCGACGGTCCCGGCCGTGAGCGGGCCGGTCGCGGCGTCGACGATCTGGTAGGGCAAGGTCCCGGCGCCGGCGGCCTCGCTCTCGCCGAAGATGCAGCGGAGCTCGCCGGGGGCGAAGCCGCACTGGGCCTGGATGGCGGCGAGCAGCTGGCCGTGGTGGAGGTGGCCGTCGCCGAAGTTCCAGCCCAGCGCCAGGCCGGCCACCAGCTCGCCGTCGGCCCACTGGTAGGCCGCCGGGTCGTCGACCGCCTGGGGCACCAGCTGCGGCAGCGCGCGGCCGTGCAGGTGCATGAGGCGAAAGCCCATCACCAGGCTCATCATCGCCGCCGGCGCCGACCCAGGGTACAGACGTGCCAGCTGCTCGTGCGGCCACGCCGAGCTCTTGGTCAGCGCCTCGAGCTTGCGGTGGGCGTCGCCGCGGAACAGCCACACGCTCCACGCCCAGTTGCCGGCGTAGTAGCGCATCGACGGCAGGAACGAGACCCAGCGCGGCGCCAGGTTGCCGATCAGCGGGACCACCACCACCGCGGCGACGACCAGCCCGACCCAGTCCGGCGTGATCGCCTGCGCGACCGACACGTCGGGGTGCGCGCCGAACAACGCAAAGCCGCCGTACACCACCATCACGTTCCACTCGAGCGGGACGCCCATCGGGACGTGCACGGTGATGAAGGCGTGGAGGACCACCATCAGGACCAAGCCCACCACCAGCCCGGTCCCACCGCTGGCCAGCCCGAGCACCAGGGGCACCGCCAGCTCGAGCGCCGTGCCGGCGTGGGCCATGCCGGTGGCCAGGCGCGACGGGCGCAGGTCATCGGGGGCCGCGCGGTACATGGCGCGGCGCAGCCAACCCCAGCGCGCGACCGGGCTGTTGGAGATCATGACGCACACCACCGACGGAAAGTGGTGGTTCAGCTTCGACACGCCGGCCCAGCCCCACAGCGCCAGCTGGATGGCCTTGGCCCCGGCGACCGGCGTCGGCGTCGCCGCCAGGACCACCACGGTCAGCCAGTAGTGCTCGCTGCGGAACGCCAGGAACGTGGTGCGATCGCGCAGGCCGAGCACGGGCACGCCGGCCGCGATCACCAAGAGCGCGGCCCGCGGCGGCGCGGCCGCGGCCAGCCCGACCAGCAGCGCGCCGATGATGGCCAGATACAGCGCCACGTCGACGACGGTGCGGCGGTGGCCGGCGGTGCCAGGTAGCCGCGGCCACGGCGGCAAGCGCGTGGTCTTGGGGCGCGCGAAGTACAGCGCTCCGCCCACGGGCGGCAGGTAGCGACCGGTGAGGGGACCGCTGCCGCAGCCCAGCCCCAGGCCCTCGTAGAGCATGCTCCACAGGATGGCCTTCTCGAAGGCCACCGGGTGGGCCCACCATCCGGCGATCGTCGACGGGCCACCCAGCGCGGGGGTGGCCCAGCACCACGCCAGCCAGCCACCCACGTACAGCCCGACCTTGAGGACGTACGCCAGGTACACCGCCACCGGGGCGCCGTAGCCCTGGGCCGCCCACGCCTGACACACCGCGCGCGCCCGGTCCGGGAACGGCGACCGCGCCCACGCCTCCGGATCGTACGGCGGCAGCGTCGGCGCCAGAAAGCCCATGCCCGCCGACGCTCCCACGCGGTCGCGACGGGGTCAACGCGTCGGCCCCGGGCTACCATCGGCGGCGATGCTGGCCCTGGTACACGACGTACTGTTCGCGACCGCGGCGCGGGTGCCGACCCGCGAGGCCTTGGTCACCCACGAGCCGGGCGCGGTCAGGCTCGACTACCAGGCGCTGGCGGCGGCCGCCGCGACGGTCGCCGCCCACCTGGTGGAGCTCGGGGTCAGCCCGGGCGACCGCGTCGCCATCCTGGCCGCCAACGGCGTCGAGTGGGTGACCGGCTTCTTCGGCGCGCTGGCCGCCGGCGCCGTGGCCGTGCCGCTCAACACCGCGGCCGATCCGCGCTCGCTCACGCACTACCTCACCGACAGCGGCGCCCGGGTGCTGCTGGTCGGCCCGCGGTGTGAGCGGGTGGTGGCCGCCGCCGGGCCGCAGCTCGGCGGGCTCACCCTCGTCGCGCCGGCGGGCTCGACCGACCGGCTGGCCGCGGCGGCGCCGACGGCGATCGTGGTCCCGGCGGCGACCGGGTCCCGGCCACGACCGACGGTGGCGCGCACGCCGGCCGACCGCGCGGCCATCATCTACACCTCGGGCTCGACCGGGCGCCCGCGCGGCGCGGTCCTGCGCCACGCCAACCTGGTCGCCAACATCGAGTCGATCCTGGCGTACCTCCGGCTCGGCGACGACGAGCGCGCGCTGGCGTTGTTGCCGTTCTTCTACGTCTACGGCCTGTCGGTCCTGACCACCACGCTGGCGGTCGGCGGCGCGGTGGTGGTCGAGAACCGCTTCCAGTATCCGTCGACCGCCGTCGACACCATGGCCCGCGAGCGGATCACCGGGCTGGCCGGCGTGCCCTCCACCTACACCATCCTCATGCACCGCACCGACTTCCCGGCGCGCCTCGGCGCCGGGTTGCCCGCGCTGCGCTGGCTGACCCAGGCCGGCGGCGCGATGAGCCCGACGTTGACCGCCGCGGTCCACGCCGCCATCGGCGACCGCCGGTTGTTCGTCATGTACGGCGCCACCGAGGCGTCGGCCCGGCTGGCCTACCTCGACCCGGCCGAGCTGCCCGCGGCCATCGGCTCGATCGGCCGCGCCATCCCCGGGGTGACCTTGACCGTCCGGAACCCGGACGGGGTGCCGTGCGCCGTCGACGAGCCCGGCGAGCTGTACGCGGAGGGGCCCAACCTGATGGAGGGCTACTGGGACGATGCCGCCGAGACCGCGCGGGTGCTCGGCCCCCACGGCTACCGCACCGGCGACCTGGCCCGCGTCGACGGCGCCGGTCGGCTGTGGCTCATCGGCCGCGCCCGCGACCTGCTGAAGGTCGGCGGCCACCGCGTCGCCGCCGGCGAGATCGAAGACGCCATCGCCGCGCACCCCGGCGTCCTGGAGTGCGCCGTGGTCGGCGTGCCCGACGAGCTGCTCGGCGACAGGCTCCACGCCTTCGTGGTGGCCACCGCGCCGGGCGCAGTCGACGCGCCGGGCCTGGGCGGGTTCCTCAAGGACCGCCTGCCCGGCTACAAGATCCCGTCGACGATCGAGCTGCGCGCGGTGCTCCCCAAGAACGCCAGCGGCAAGATCATGAAGCCGGTCCTGGCGCGCGAGGCCGCCGGCGACGCCTGACGCCGCCGCGCGGTCAGGCAGCGTTCACCGGCGCGCGCCCGACACCACCGCCGCCGCGGAGGCCGTCCAGCTCGCGGTCCTGCGCCGGATGCCCCCCCCGGCCAGCGCCGGGCGGCGACCCGCCGTGCCCCTACGCCAGCTCGAACAGGCCGGCCGCGCCCTGGCCGCCGCCGATGCACATCGTCACGACCGCGTAGCGGCCGCCCCGGCGCTTCAGCTCGTACAGCGCCGTCGCGGTGAGCTTGGCGCCGGTGCAGCCCAGCGGGTGGCCCAGGGCGATGGCGCCGCCGTTGACGTTGAGCTTGTCGTCGGGGATGCCCAGCTCGCGCTGGCAGTAGACCGCCTGCGACGCGAAGGCCTCGTTCATCTCGAACAGGTCGATGTCGGCCACGGTCAGGCCGTTCTTGGCCAGGAGCTTCTGGACCGCCGGCAGCGGGCCGATGCCCATGATGGCCGGATCGACGCCGACGGTCACGAACGAGCGGAAGTAGCCCAGCGGCTTGATGCCCAGCTCCTTGGCCTTGGCCCCCGACATCACCAAAGCGGCGGCGGCGCCGTCGGAGATCGGCGAGGCGTTGCCGGCGGTGACCGAGCCGCCCAGCGCGAACGCCGGCGGCAGCTTGGCCAGGCCCTCGGCCGTGGTGTCGGGGCGCGGCAGCTCGTCGACGGTGAAGTCGGTGTAGACCTTGGCGCCGTCGGCCGCGAAGCTGACCGCGCGGACCGGCACGATCTCGTCGGCGAACACGCCCTTGTCGAGGGCGGCCTTGGCCTTCTGCTGCGACCACAGCGCGAACTTGTCCTGGTCGGCCCGGGTGATGCCGAACTGCTTGGCGACGTTCTCGGCGGTGATGCCCATCGGGGTGTTGGCCGCCGGCAGCGACGCCATCAGCTCGGGCGACGCCGACAGGTGGAAGCCGGTCATCGGCACGTAGGTCATCGACTCGACGCCGCCGGCGATGACCGCGTCGCACGAGCCGATGGCGATGGCGCCGGCCGCGGTGGCGATGGCCTGCAGGCCGCTCGAGCAGAACCGGTTGATGGTCTGGGCCGGCACCTCGATGCCGAGGTCGGCCGACAAGGCGATGAGCCGCGCCACGTTGAGGCCCTGCTCGCCCTCGGGCATGGCGCAGCCGAGGACCACGTCGTCGATGTGGCCCTTGGCCTGGGGCACGCGGGCCATGAGCCCGCGCAGCACGTCGGCGGCCAGCTCGTCAGGCCGCTTGTTGGCCAGCGAACCCTTGTGACCGCGGCCGACCGCGGAGCGAACAGCTTCTGCGATGATGATGTCGTTCATGGGAGATCCTCCGTGGGAGGTGAAGGGGCATGGAACAAAGAGGGGCGGCGCGGGTGAGGGCCCCGGCAGGGGCGTGCCTCCGCCGGGGAGGGCCCGGCGACCGGCCCTCCCATCGAGCTCAATTGCGGAGCGGCTTCTGGTTCATGAGCATGTACTGCATCCGCTCCTGGCTCTTGGGCTCGCCGCACAGCGACAGGAACGCCTCACGCTCGAGCTCGAGCATGCGGTCCTCGCCGACCGGCCCAGCGCCACCCGACGCGCCACCGCACAAGACGTTGGCCAGCTTCATCGCGATCTTGGCGTCGTGCTCGCTGGCGTAGCCGCCGGCGACCAGGGTCCGCACCATCATGTCGAGGGTGGCGATGCCGCTCTCGCCCGGCAGCTTGTAGGCCCGCGGCGTCGGCGGGTGGTAGCCCGAGCTGGCCAGGCCGATGGCCCGCTGCTTGGCCTCGTGCAGCTGGCGGGCCCGATCGAATGACACGCCGTCGCTGCCGCGGAAGAACCCGAAGGCCTTGGCCTCCTCGGCCGAGGTGGCCACCTTGGCCAGGGCGATGTTCTTGAAGGTCTGGGTCACGAAGGCGTAGGTGTCGACGTCGACGCCCTCGGGCACCCCTTCGAGCGAGCGCCACAACATGTTGAGCGTGCCGGCGCCGCCCGGGATCAGGCCCACGCCCACCTCGACCAGGCCGGCGTAGGTCTCGAGCGAGGCCTGGACGCTGTCGCAGCCGTAGCAGAGCTCGAGGCCGCCGCCCAGGGTCATGTTGTACGGCGCGGCCACCACGGGCACCGTCGCGTACTTCATGCGCTGGGTGGCGTACTGGTACCCGTGGATCATCTCGCGCAGGCCGTCCCACTGCTTCTGCTGGGCCGCCATCACCACCGCGAACAGGTTGGCGCCGACGCAGAAGAACTCGCCGGTGTTGTAGATGACCATGCCGCGGAACTCGGCCTCGGCCTTGGCGGTGGCCTCGTGCAGCATCTTGATGACGTCGGCGTCGATGCTGTTGGCCTTGGTCTTGAACGTCAGGCCCAAGATGCCGTCGCCCAGATCCCACGCCTCGGCGCCGTTGTTCTTGAGCACCGGCGCGTCGCCCCGGCGCAGGTTGGGCAACGTGACCTCGCGCGGGTCGGTGGCCCGCGCCACGTACGTCCCGGCGGTGTGCGACCAGATCTCGCCGGGGCGATAGAACCCAGTGGCGCCAGCCGCGACCATCGCGTCGACCCAGGCCGGCAGGGCGATGCCCTCGGCCTTCATGCGCGCGGTGGTCTCGACGAAGCCCAGCGCGTCCCAGGTCTCGAACGGCCCCAGCTCCCAGTTGTAGCCCCACTTCATGCCGTCATCGATCGCGGTGACGTCGTCGCAGATCTCGCCCAGGCGCCGCGCCGAGTAGGCCAGGCTCTTCGACAACGCCCGCCAGGCGAACTCACCGATCACGCCCGGGGTGGCGACCAGCTTGCGCACGCGCTCGCCGACGTCCTCGATCTTTGCCAGGCCCTTGCACGCCTTGAGGATGGCCTCGGTGCCGCCCTTGGCGCGGTACTCGCCGGTGGTCGGGTCCAGGGTCTGGACGTCCTTGCCGGCCTTCTTGTAGAAGCCGCCCTTGGTCTTGTCGCCCAGCTGGCCGCGCTCGACCATGGTCTTGACGTAGGCCGGCAGGGTGAACACCTCGCGGTCCTCGTCGGCGGTCAGGCTGCGGTAGCAGTTGTCGACCACGTGGGCCAGGGTGTCGAGGCCGACCAGGTCGGCGGTGCGGAAGCTGGCGCTCTTGGGGTGCCCCATCGGTGCGCCGGTGATGGCGTCGAGGTCTTCCGGGGTGAGGCCCTGCTCGAGCATCAGGTGGATGCCGCCCATCATGGCGTGGGTGCCGATGCGGTTGGCCACGAAGTTGGGCGTGTCCTTGGCCCACACCAGGCCCTTGCCCAGCTGGTCCTTGCCCCAGTACGTGACCCGGGCCTTGCACTCCTCGGAGGTGTCGGGGCCGGCCACCAGCTCGAGGAGCTTCATGTAGCGCGGCGGGTTGAAGAAGTGGGTCACCAGGAAGTGCTGGCGGAACCGCTCGCTGCGGCCTTCGATCATCTCGGCGATGCGCAGGCCGCTGGTGTTCGACGCGATCACCGTCTCGCCCGACAGCAGCGCGTCGAGCTTCTCGAACAGGGCCCGCTTGATGTCGAGCCGCTCGATGATCGCCTCGACGATGAGATCGCAGTCGGCCACCTTGGCCAGGTCGTCGTCGAAGTTGCCGGTGGTGATGAGCTCGGCGTTGCGGACGTGGCTGAACGCGGCCGGCTTGGCCTTCTTCAGCTTGGCCAGGGCGCCGGCGGCGATGCCGTCGCGCGCGGCCTTGGAGGTGCGCTCGGCCTCGCTCAGCTTGGGCGAGACGATGTCGAGGAGCAGAACCGGGATCCCGGCGTTGGCCAGGTGGGCGGCGATGCCGCCTCCCATGACGCCGGAGCCGAGGACGGCGACCTTGCGGATCGGTTTGGTCATGTGCGCTTCCGTGTTCGAGTCGGTTGAGGGTGCGGCGCACCTTAGCAGAGCGGGCCCGGGGCGCGACGCGCTGCGGCGGACGTTCCGTGGTTGGACCGGTGTGACGCGCGGGTGGCGCCGAGGCTGACCGGCCACCTCGCTCGGCCGCGATGGTCGCACCTGTCGCAGGTGTCTCGTCGACGATACGCCGCGCCAGGTCAGCTGCTGTGATAGGTGCGGCGCCGTCAGGCTGCTAGGCTGCGCACGATTTCTCCATTTGCGTCCCCACATGCCCACGGTTTCGAGCGCGCTCGCGCTCACCTTCATGGCCGCCCTCGCGCTGCCGGCAGCCGCCGGTCCCGCGCCCAAGGTCGACATCCCCTACCAGGAGTTCTCGCTGCCCAACGGGCTGCGGGTCATCGTCCACACCGATCGCAAGGCGCCGATCGTCGCGGTCAACGTCTGGTACCACGTCGGCTCGAAGGACGAGCCGCGCGGACGCAGCGGCTTCGCCCACCTGTTCGAGCACCTGATGTTCCAGGGCTCCGAGAACCACAAGGGCGAGTTCTTCGAGCCGTTCGAGCTGGTCGGGGCCACCGGCCAGAACGGCACCACCAACACCGACCGCACCAACTACTTCGAGAACGTCCCCACCACCGCGCTCGACATGGCGCTGTGGATGGAGTCGGATCGCATGGGCCACCTCCTCGGCGCGATCGATCAGGCCGCGCTCGACGAGCAGCGCGGCGTGGTGCAGAACGAGAAGCGCCAGGGCGAGAACCAGCCGTACGGCATGGTGTTCAACCTGCTGACGGCGGCGGCCTATCCGGAAGGCCACCCGTACCACCACACCACCATCGGCTCGATGGCGGATCTCAACGCGGCCACCGTCGACGACGTCAAGAACTGGTTCAAGAGCTGGTACGGGCCCAACAACGCCGTCCTGGTGCTGGCCGGCGACATCGACGTCGCCACCGCCAAGGCCAAGGTCGCCCGCTACTTCGGCGACATCCCCCCGAGCGCGACCGCGCCCAAGCTGAAGCCGCAGCCGGCCCCGCGCGCCACGTCGGGCCGGGCCACCGTCACCGACAAGGTGCCGCAGGCCGCGATCTACAAGGTGTGGAACGTGCCGGGGTTCGGCACCGTCGACGGGGACCGGCTGCAGCTGCTGGCCTACGTGCTGGGCGGCGCCCGGGCGTCGCGCCTCGACCGGCGCCTGGTCCACGCCGACAAGCTGGCCGACAGCGTCAGCGCCAGCGCCTGGCAGTCCGAGCTGGGCGGCTGGTTCTTCGTCCAGGTCACCGTCAAGCAAGGCGTCGACGTGGCGGCCGCCGAGCGCGCCCTCGACGAGGAGCTGGCCGCGCTCATCGCCAAGGGGCCGACCGCCGCCGAGCTGGCCCAGGCCCGCACCAAGCTCCAGGCCGACTTCATCCGCGGCCTCGAGCGCATCGGCGGTTTCGGCGGCAAGGCCGACACCCTGGCCGAGTGCGCGGTGTTCACCGGCAAGGCCAACTGCTACCAGAAGTCGCTGGCGACCCTGGCCCAGGCTACCGCGCCCCAGCTCCAGGCGGTCGGGCGCACCTGGCTGCGCAAGGGTGACTACACGCTGATCGTCACCCCCGGCGAGCGCGCCCCGGTGGTCGAGGAGGCGGCGATCGCCGATCTGCCCCCGACCAAGGTCGCGCCCCCGGCCAAGGGCCTGCGCGCCGTCGCCTCGGACGTCGATCGCGCCAAGGGCGTGCCGGTGACCGCCACGTTCCCGCCGCTGGTGTTCCCGAAACTCGAGCGGGCCACGCTGGCCAGCGGCGTGAAGGTGGTGCTGGCCCGCCGCCCGGGCCTGCCTCTGGTGCAGATGTCGCTCGACTTCACCGGCGCGGGGTTCTCGTCGGATCCGGCCGATCGGCCGGGCCTGGCCAGCTTCGCGATGGGCATGCTCGACGAGGGCGCCGGTAGCTACGACGCGCTCGCGCTGGGCGACCGGATCGAGGCCCTCGGCGCGCGCCTGTCGACCGGCGCCAGCCTCGACGACGCGTCGATCTACCTGTCGGCGATGACCACCAACCTCGAGCCGTCGCTGGCGCTGATGGCCGACGTGCTGCTGCGCCCGACCCTGGCCCCGGCCGAGCTCGAGCGGGTCCGCGCCAGCTGGCTGGCCGACATCAAGCAAGAGCAGGCCCGCCCCAACGCGCTGCCGCGGCGGTTGCTGCCGGGGTTGCTGTTCGGGGCCGGCCACCCCTACGGCTCGCCGTCGTCGGGCACCGGCACCGCGGCGGCCATCGCGGCGGTGACCGGCGACCAGATCCGGGCCTGGATCACCGCCAAGCTCCGGCCGGATCAGGCGACCCTGATCGTTGTCGGTGACGTGGCCCTGGCCGACCTCACCGCCAAGCTCGACAAGGCCCTAGCCGGGTGGACCGCGCCGGCGACCCCGGCCGCCCCGGTGGCGCTGACGCCGGTGCCGATGCCCAAGCAAACCCGGGTGTTCCTGATCGACCAGCCCGGCGCGGTGCAGGCCAACATCATCGCCAGCCAGGTGGTGCCGTCGACCACCGACCCCGGCGCGCTGCCGTTCGAGATCGCCAACGCGGTCCTGGGCGGCGAGTTCAGCTCGCGCCTCAACATGAACCTGCGCGAGGACAAGCACTGGGCCTACGGCTCGTACTCCGGGGTCCGCGACGCCCTCGGTCAGCGGGTGTGGGCGGCCTCGGCCGCGGTGCAGCTCGACAAGACGGTCGAGTCGGTGCGCGAGCTCGATCGCGAGATCCGCGACTACGCGACCGGCCGGGCGCCGGCCAAGCCCGACGAGGTCGCCAAGATCCAGGCGTCCGAGATCCGCGGCCTGCCTGGCTCGTACGAGACCGCCGCGGCGGTGCTCGGCACCGTCAGCGAGATCGAGACCTTCCGGTTCGGCGACGACTACCCGGCCACCCGCGCCGCCGCCATCGCCGCCATGACCCCGGCCCAGGTCCAGGCCGCGGCCACGACCATCAAGCCGCACTGCCTCACCTGGATCATCGTCGGCGACCTGGCCAAGATCGAGCGTGGCATCCGCGACCTGAAGCTGGGCGAGGTCAAGGTGCTCGACGTCGACGGCAAGGTGCTCCGGTAGCCGACGCGCTGGGCGCGGCCGGTCGGCTCGGGTCGAGGTCGGCGTAAGGCCGCCGCGCCACGCGCTCCCCCATGACGGACGGCGTGCGCCTGATCGAGGACGAGCTCGAGGTCGACCTCACCGGCCCCACCGCCGTCGAGGCTAGCCCCGGCTGACGCCGCGGGCGCGCCCCGCCTTAGTCGCGCAGGTAGTGGCAGGTGTAGCCGTCGGGGTGCTGTTGCAGGTAGTCCTGGTGCTCGGCCTCGGCCGCGGTGAAGACGCCGGCCGGCTCGATCGAGGTCACCAGCGGGCTCGACCAGCGCCCGCTGCCGTCGACCCGCGCCACCACCTCGGCTGCGACCACCCGCTGCCCCTCGGTGGTGTAGAAGATCGCCGACCGGTACTGCGAGCCGCGGTCGTTGCCCTGGCGGTCGCGCGTCGTCGGGTCGTGCATGCGGAAGAACCACCGCTCGAGCAGATCGGCGTAGCTGAGCCGGGCCGGATCGAACACCACCTTGACCGACTCGGCGTGGCCGGTGGTGCCCAGGTGGACCTGGGCGTAGGTGGCGGTGGCAGGCTCGCCACCGACGTAGCCCACCTCGGTATCGACCACCCCGTCCACCGCCCGCAGCAGCTCCTCCATGCCCCAGAAGCAGCCGCCGGCGAGGAGGGCCACCTCGAGGCCGGGCCCGACGGTCGGCGCGATCGGGGTGACGCGCGGCAGCGAGGCTCCACCAGGTGGCGGAGCCGTGACGCCCCCCGGGCTCACCTCGCCAGCCGCAGCCGGCACCGGCCGAGCGCCTGGCTCGCTGCGCGGGGAACCGCTCTGACCGCACCCGCCCAGGGCGACCACCACGATCGACGCGTACACCAGGCGCAGCATGGACAGAGAGTACGCCAACGCCGGGGTGCGGTTACGGCGGTGGCGCCACCCCGAGCCGCGCCGCCAGGGCCAGGCCCGCTCCCCCGGTGGCCGCGACCAGCGCGTGGTACTCGGCGTGGGCGGCGGCGCCGTCGACCGCGACGGCGTCCGCCGGATCGCGCGCCGCTCGCAGCAGCGTGTTCTTCTTGGTGTGCTCGGCGCCGATGAACTCCATCGGCGTGACCTGGTACCCGGCCCCGCGCAAGAGCAGCACGCGCAGGGTGTCGGTGACGTGCGCGGCGAGCTCGCGCCGCAGGTGCGGGGCGCGCCACACCGGCGCGAACGGGCCCGGCCCGTCGAGGGTTCGCCACGCCGCGGCCAGCTCGGCCTGGCAGCACGGCGCCACCGCGATCAGCTCGGCGCCGAGACCGACGCCGAGCGCGATGGCGTCGCAGGTGGCGCGATCGCAGGCGTGGAGAGCCACGACGCCGTGGATGGCGCCCACGTCACCGAATCGGCGCTGCCACGCCGCGGCCAGCTCGAGCTCCGCCAGGGGCGCCGCCTCGAACCGGACCACGTCGTCCAGCTGGGCCAGCTCGGTGCGCGCCCGGCACACGTCGATCACGGCGGGGTCGCGGTCGACGCCCAGCACCTCCAGCCGACCGCCCAGCTGCCAGCGCGCCCGCGCGCACCACGCCACCAACAGGGTCAGGTACGACCGGCCGCAGCCGGCGTCGACGAGCCGCACCACCGGATGGCGCGCGGCCAGCGCCCGGACGGCCGGCTCGAGCAGCCGCACCATGTGGTTGATCTGCAGAAACTTTCGCACCTGGGGTGGCGGCATGGTGCCGTCGCGGTGGAGCAGTCCCAGCGCGCGCAGCAGCAGCGGCGCCTCGGCCGGGAGCACCGCCAGCTGCTTGCCGCGCGCCAGCTCCTCGGTGCGCGCCGGCGTCCAGTGCGCGCGCGCCGTCGCCGTGAACTGGCTCGCCCAGGCGGCGCGGGTCGCGGGCGAGGCCGACATGGGGCCCATGGTACGACGCCAGCGGCGCGGCGGTCGCGCGAGCGATCGCGTATGCTGGACCGAGGTTGGCCGGCTGCCGCTCGACGATCTCGCTGTCCGCCATGCTCCTGCTGGGGCTGGCAGCGAGCGGGTGCCGTGGCCGCGCCCACCGCGCCGCGCCCCGCGACGCCGGCGGTGACGGACCCCTGCCGCGCGAGCCGGGACGACCGCTGACCGCGGCGGCGATCGATCGCCTGGCCGCGCTGACCATCGCCGACGCCCAGGTCGCGGTGGCCGCGCGCAGCGACGACGACGTCGCCCTGGTGGTGACCCGCGCCGGCCTGCGCGCGACGGTGACGGCCTCGGCCTGCCTGGCCTGCCCCGCGCTCGACCTGTCGGCCTGGGAGGCGCTGAGGCCGTCGCTGGCGGCGGTGTGGGCCCCGGGGAGCGATCAACCCAGCCCGCCACCCGGCGTCGCGCTGACCCTGGCCGCCCTCACCACGCCGCCGGCGATCGTGCTGGACGCACGCCGCGGCGATGGCCAGCGCGCGGCGTACCTGGCGCACTGGAACGACGGCGTGACGCAGCTCCAGGTGCTGTGCGAGGAGGCGACCGGTGCGCCGGTCGATCGACCGTCGCCGTGCGCGCCGCTGGTGGCCGCCGTCCTGACACCGGCGGTGGCCGCGCTGGCTCCGTGACGGCCAGGCCGCGCGCGGCGGGGCTCCGCGGGTGGTGAGTTCCCGGCGTCGACCCGGCGTCGAACCTTCCACACCCCGGCCATAACCAATTGAGTTTACTTAGCCCCGGCCACTGGTCCGACCTTCGCACGGGAGGCGGCCCATGACCCGCTCGTGCTTTGCCATCGCCCTCGCCGCTGCAGCCCTCGCCACCTCGACGGCGTGCAACCACTCGATGGTCGTGTCCCGCCCGGCCGACCACAAGCTCGACGACGCCTACACCACGATGTGGGTGAAGGACCTGCGCGCCAACGCCCAGGATGGCGACCTGGTGTTGCGCCGCGGCTACGCGGTGCTGTCGGACGTCATCGTCACGGTCACCGGCGGCCCCGCCATGAGCCACGCCGCGATCTACGACGGCGAGACCGGCACGCTCATCGATGCCGTGTCGAGCGGCGTGCGCGAGGTGCCGGCCGACCGCTTCATCAACGCGTCGCACCACTGGATGATCATCCGGCCCGCCAACCGGTCGGCGGCCGAGCGCCGGGCCGCGGTGCTGCGGGCCCGCGGGGCCATCGGCACCGGCTTCGACTTCACCGGCTTCGTGGGCCTCGACGACCCCGACCGCTTCTACTGCTCGGAGCTGGTGGCGTGGGCGCTCGACGTGCGCGACGACGTGTTCCTCGAGGACGTGCTGGTGGCGCCCGGCGAGCTCACCGCGGTCGGCCCGGTGGTGTTCGACTCGGGCGAGCGCGGTGGGCGCCCCACCGCCCAGGTCGATCCGTACTGGCAGTGAGCGCGCCGGCGACGTGCTATTCGATCGAGGTGAGCTACCTGCTTCTGTTCTGCGCGGCCGTGCTGGCGGAGATCGCCAGCGTGGTCATCGTCGGCGGCTGGCTGGGCTGGTGGACGCTGGCGGCGCTGGCCGGCGCGTTCGCGCTGGGGCTGGTCGTGCTGTCGGGCCGCGGGCTGGCCATCGTCACCGACGTGACCGGGGCGATCCGCGCCGGCTCGTCGCCCACCACGCCGATCGTCGACGGCGCGCTGATCGCGGTGGCCGGCCTGCTGCTGCTCACGCCGGGCTTCGCGTCGGACCTGGTGGCGCTGGCGCTCTTGGTCCCGCCGGTGCGGGGCCGGGTCCGCGACCGGCTGATCGCGGCGGTCCGCGGGCGGCTGGCGGTGCACGGCGTGGTCACGGGGCGCCGGCCGGGGCCTGGCGCCGGCGACGTGATCGACGTCGACGCCACCGAGGTGCCGCCGCCGTCGCGGCCCCGCCTCAGCGAGTGATGATCGCCGCGCCGACGCGCTCGACCTCGGCGGCCGTGGTCGGCGCCGCCGCCGGCACCAGCAGGCCACGCTGGCAGGCCGGCCGCGCCGCCATCGCCGCCAGCCACCGCTGCACCGCGGGCAGGCCATCGACGGTGACCCCCGACCAGGCGTGCGTGCGCACCCACGGCCAGGTCGCGATGTCGGCGATCGAGTAGTCACCGGCCAGCCACTCGTGCTCGGCCAGGCGCCGCTCGAGCACCTCGAACAGCCGGCGGCTCTCCTTCTGGTAGCGGTCGATCGCGGCCGGCAGCTTCTCGGGGAAGTACCGGAAGAACACGTTGGCCTGGCCCATCATCGGCCCCACCCCGCCCATCTGGAACATCAGCCACTGCACCACCGTCGAGCGGCCCCGGGGCTCGGTCGGCAGCAGGCGCCCGGTCTGCTCGGCCAGGTACAGGAGGATCGCGCCCGACTCGAACACCACGAAGTCGTCGGCGGCGTGGTCGACGATGACCGGGATCCGGCCGTTGGGGTTCATCGCCAGGAACTCCGGCTGCTTCTGCTCGCCCGCCGCCAGCGACACCGCCCGGACCTGGTAGGGCAGCCCCAGCTCCTCGAGGGCGATCGAGACCTTGTGGCCGTTGGGCGTGGCGGCGGTGTGGAGCGTGATCATGGCGACAGGGTAGCGCCGGGCGCTGGCGCCGCCAGCCCGGGTGGGGCTACGGTGGTGGCGTGAAGATCGTACGCACGCTCGTGGTGGCGGCCGGGGTGGCCGCCACGCTCGCCGGTTGTGGCGGCGACGGGGGCCCTGGGCCGACGTTCGCCGACGACCACCCTCGCATCTACATGCCGCACAACCGCGACCGCCTGCTGGCGCTGGTCGCGGCCGACGTCCCGGCCTGGGCCCGCTTCAAGCGCATCGTCGACCTCCAGCTCGACGGCGCCGACATCTACGCGTTCCAGGCCTGGTACGCCGCGCTGGTCGGCCAGCTCACCGGCGACCCGCGCTACTGCGCCGCCGCGGTGACCCAGATAGACGACTTCGTGGCGTCCGAGGAGGCCAAGATCAGCGCCGGCGATCGCCCGGACGTCGCGTTCGACAGCTACCTGGAGGTCGGCGGGTTCATCGGGGATCTGGCGCTCACCTACGACTGGTGTTTCGACGCCGCGTCGACCGGCCAGCGCACGCGGTGGCTGGCCTACGCCAACCACGCGGTGGCCAACGTGTGGGATCCCGAGGGCGCCACCTGGAACGGCGCGGCGATGCCGTGGAGCGGCTGGTCGATCGACAACCCGTCGAACAACTACTACTACTCGTTCCTGCGGGCGACGATGATGCTCGGCATCGCGACGCGGGGCGAGACCCCCGAGGGGGACCAGTGGATCGCGCGGTTCCGCGACGACAAGATCGCGGCCCAGCTGGTGCCGACGTTCACCCGCGACCTGGTCGGCGGCGGCTCGCGCGAGGGCACCGGCTACGGCGTCGCGATGAAGAACCTGTTCGAGCTGTACGACTTCTGGCAAGGCTCGACCGGCGAGGACCTGGCCACCCTGTCGCCCCACGCCCGCGCCTCGATGCTGCACATGATGCACTCGACGGTGCCCACCCTCGACCGCATCGCGCCCATCGGCGATCAGTCGCGCGACTCGACCGCGGCATGGTTCGACTACCACCGCCACTACCTGCAGACCCTGGCCTACCTCTACGCGGACGATCCCATCGCCGCCCGCGCGACGTCGTTCCTGGCGGCGTCGTCGGTGCCCGAGATGGACACCCCGTTCATGTACGTCTACGACTTTCTGTACGCCGCCGACATCGCCCCGCAGCCGATCGCCAGCCTGGGCCGGGCCTACTTCGCGCCCGGGGTCGGGCAGCTGTACGCGCGGTCGAGCTGGGACGCCGACGCCACGTGGGTGAACTTCCTGGCCGGGCCCTACACCGAATCCCACGCCCACCAGGACCAGGGCTCGTTCATGATCTACAAGGGCACCTGGTTGGCCTACGACGGGGTGATCGACTCGCAGGACGGGCTGCGCCAGGAGCCCGAGGCCCACAGCCTGATCCGGTTCGTCGACGGTGGCGCCACGGTGCCGATGCGGGCCGACACCGTGTCGGCGATGACCGCGGTGGCCCGCGGCGACGGCTGGGTCTACGCCGCCGGCGATCTCACCGCGGCGTTCGGGGACGGGGCGCCGATCGATCGATGGCAGCGCGAGCTGGTGTTCCTCGAGCCCGACGTCGTGGTGGTCTACGATCGGGTCGCCGCCCCCGGCGTCGAGCAGGTGTGGCAGGTCGTGGCGCCGGCGGCCTTCACCGTGGCCGGCGCTAGCGCGACCACCAGCCACGACGGGCACCGCCTGACGGTCGAGCGGATCGTGCCGGCCGCCGCCACCGCGCGGTCGACCGGGCTGGGCGGCGATTTCACCGGCGGGTTCCGCCTCGAGGAGCGCTCCACCGGCACCACCCACCACCTCCACGTGCTCGCCGTCGACGGCGCGGTCACCGCGACCACCGCGGCCGGCGCCAGCGGCCAGGACGGCGTCACGTTGACCCTGGCCGGTGGGCGCACCGCCACCGTCCGCTTCAACCAGGACGCGGCCGGCGGCTCGCTGACGGCCAGCGGCGGAGCCGGCCCGACGATCGACGCGACCTTGGCGCCCGGCATCGCCGCGCTGCCCGAGCTCGAGTAGCCCACGCCGGCGGCCGCCGCGGCCGCGCCACCTACTGGCAGCCGGCGTCGCCGCTGACGTCGCGCGTACACGCCGACGGATCGGCCGGGTGCTGCTCGGCGCAGGCGTCCGGGCAGTCCATGTCATCGGACGACATGCACGAGACCATGCAGCGCGACAGCGCGCCGGCGCAGCGATCTACCGCCGCCGCGTCGGGGCACGCGTAGTAGTCGCGGCCGACGCAACAGCTCCCGGCGCTGCCACCCGGTGACGACGGCGCCGCCGCACCACCTCCACCGCCGCCACCACCACCCTGGGATGGGCTGGTGAGCGACGACATCAACCCGGAACACGCGGTCAAGAGCCCGGCGGCGACCACGGCCGCGAGTGGCGTCCACGCGACGGGGCGGCGTTCCGCTGCGGACGGTGAGCGAGCGCCAGGACGGACGCAGACAGAGGCGTGAGGGCGGACGGCGGGAGCACGGGCGGGAGTCATGGGATGGGGTTCCTCGGCGGGTCGAACGGCGTGCGTGGGACGGGCCGTGGCGCGCCGTATTCAAATGCCCGACGCCAGACCACATCAGGACGGCAGATCGCCGACGGTGCAGCGCCGGTTCGCGCGCCTACCGGAGGTGGTACGTTCATGCGCGGTGCCGATGTCCGACGTCGAACGAACCCGCATCCGCGCGTGAGCGAACCGGCGATCGATCAGCTGATCGGCCAGCGCTACCGGGTGATCGGGCGTCTGGGCCAGGGCGGCATGGGCGCGGTCTACCAGGTGGTCGGTCCCGACGGCCGCCACCACGCGCTCAAGGTCGCGGTGCCGGCCCAGGGCGACGACGGCGCGGCGGCGCGGCGCCTGGCGCGCGAGGGCAACGCGCTGCAGCTGCTCGCGCACCCGCACATCGTCGACGCGGTGGAGCTGGTGGTCGACCGCGGCCAGCTGTACCTGGTCCTCGAGCTGGTGCGCGGGCCGGCGTTGGCCGAGCTGGTGGCGGCCGGCCCCGTGCCGCCGCGCCGCGCGCTGGTGTTGATGCGCCAGGTGCTCGACGCGCTGATCCACGCGCACGCCCGCGGCGTGGTCCACCGTGATCTCAAGCCCGACAACGTGCTGGTCACCGCCGCCGGCACCCCGCCCGCGACCTACGACCGGGTGAAGGTGCTCGACTTCGGGCTGGTCAAGCTGCTCGACGACGCCGCGGCGATCGTCGGCGGGGCCCGCCTGACCAAGACCGGCGTCGCGTTCGGCACGCCGGCGTACATGGCGCCCGAGGCGGCGCTGGGACGGCCGACCGACGCGCGGGTCGACCTGTACGCCGCCGGCGTGATGGTGTTCGAGCTGCTGACCGGGCGGCTGCCGTTCCCCGACGCCGACCCGATGGCGCTGTTGCGCGCCCACGTCGGTCGCCCCCCGCCGCGCCTGGCCGACGTGGTGGGGCCTGCGCCGTGGTGTACGCCGGCCCTGGAGGCCCTGGTGGCGGGCGCCCTGGCCAAGGCGCCGGCCGAGCGCTTCGGGTCGGCCGCGGCGATGCAGGCGTGCCTCGACGACGCGTTCCTCGCCCTCGGGTGACGGCGCCGGTGGGCCGCGCGGCGACAGCGGTGTCCACCGCGCCAGACCTGGCAGCCAAACCTGGCACGCGGGGTTGGCCATCGGCGCCGCCACGCCCACTTCGCGCTGGCACACGCGCTGCTTACGCACTCACCATGATCACCACTCGCTCTTCCGCACGCCTCGCCGTCGTCCTGGCCGGCTGCGCGCTCGCCGTCGCCTGTGACCCGGCGGCCAAGCCCGACCCCGCCCGCACGCCTGCCGCGGCGGCCGAGGTCGCCGGCGCGCCAGCCGCCACCAGCGCCAAGCCCGCGCGGCCCGCGCCCGCACAGCCGGCGCCAGCCGCCAAGATCTTCCGCGACGACACCTACGGGTTCTCCGTCGCCAGCGCGCGCACGCCGACGGAGCAGGATCAGCAGGTCCCGACCGACGTCGGCCCGGTGCAGGCGCGCTTCTACACGTTCTCGGCGGCCAGCGCGCCCGGCGCCATCATGGTCGCGGTCACGCCATCGGCGGTGTTCAAGGGCGGCTCGGCGGAACAGATCCTCGACGGTGCCGAGGCGGGCGCGATCAAGAACATGGGCGGCACCCTGGTCGGCAGCGAGCCCATCGAGCTCGACGGAAACCCTGGGCGCGCGCTCCACTTCACGGTCAAGCCCCAGGGCCACGCGGCCACTGGCGAGGCCCGCCTGTTCTTGCGCGACGGCGCCCTGTACCAGGTGCTCGAGATCCACATGGACAGCGCCAGCGCCTTCGCCGCCGAGGGGCGGGCCGTGCTCGACTCGTTCGCGTTCGTGCCCAAGCGGCGCTGACCGGCCGGGGTCAGTCGCGCTCGTCGCGGCCACCGCCCTGCCGCTCGAGCCACGCCCGCAGCCGGGTGGTCTCGCTCGAGGTGCCGCGCTTGCGCTCGAACTCGCGCAGCTTGGCCAGCGCCTCGCCCAGCTCGCCGCGCTGGACCTTGTCGGCGATCTTCGCCCAGTCCTTGGCGCCCTTGCCGTCGAGCCCGGCCGGCGCGTCGAAGCGGATCGGCGCCGCCGCCGCGCCGGGCAAGGCCGGCAACGCAGCCGGCCCGCCGCCGCCGGCGCGACCACCGCCGCCGCTGGACACACCCAGGCCGAGCAGCCCGACGACGATCGCCGCGGCCAGCCCGAGCCCGACCCAGCGCCACGGCCGCGGACCGCCGGCCGACGTCGCGTCGTCCGGCAGCGCCACCGTCGCGACCGCCGCCACCGCCAGCGGCGCGGTGACCGACGCCATCCCCGGGCTCGATGGCCCCGGGCTCGTCGGCGCCACGCTCGACGGGGCCGTGGTCGGCGTCATCGCCAGCCGGGCCGCCAGGCCGGCCGCGTCAGGCCGCGCCCCCGCCGCGATCGCCAGCGCCGGCGCCAGCGCATCTCGCAGCGGCCCCAGGCTGGCGCGGAGCTCGTCGTCGAGGAGCGGCTGGTCGCTGGCGGCGATGACGCCCGCCAGGGTCAGGTCCCCGCGCGGGCGGCGCCCGGTCGCCACCTCCACCAGCGTCGCGGCCAGGCCATACACGTCGGAGGCGGCGCTGAACAAGCCCAAGGTCAGCGCCTCGGGCGCGGCGTACGACGGCGTGCCGACGAACTGCCCGGCCAGGGTGACGTCGGACTCCGGCGTGTGCGCGACCCCGAAGTCGACCAGCTTCCAGGTGCCGTCGGCGGCGCGCACCACATTGGCCGGCTTGAGATCGCGGTGCAAGATGCCGCGCGCGTGGGCCGCCTCGAGCGCGCGTGCCAGCTGGATGCCGAGCGCCACCACCTCGGCCGGCGGGCGCGCCCCGTGGATCGCCAGGTGCTCCTTGAGGCTGGGGCCGGCCAACAGCTCCATCACCAGGTACGGCCCATCGTCGTCGATGCCAAGGTCGAACACCTGCACGACCCCGGGATGCGACAGCGCGGCCAGGGCCCGGCCCTCGCCCTCGAAGCGCGCCGCGAAGATCGCGGCTGCCACGCCGTGGACGTTCTTCACGCGCTTGATCGCCACCTCGCGCCCGAGCCGTTCGTCGAGGGCCCGCACCACGTCGCCCATCGCGCCGGCCCCCAGCGGGCCGAGCACCCGGTACCGGCCGATGGTCTTCGCCGCCGGAGCGGACGCCGCGGTCATCACCGCCAGTGTATCCCAACGCCTGTGCGCGCCGCAGCGGCCGCGGCGCTACCGGTGCCAGGGATTCGCCTCGACCTCGAGCAGGTGTGCCACCCACTCGGGCAGCAAGTGCAGCGTCGCCTCGAAGTTGCCGCCCTGGTCCTCGACCACCCGCCGGATGGCGCTGGCGATCGGCCCCGTCGCCTGGGCCACGCCGGGCAGGGCCTTGACCGTCGACGTCGCGTCGGCCGCCGGGCCGCACGCCTCGGGCGGCGAGGTCACGTAGTGGTTCCGGCACGGCATCGGCCGCACCGGGTAGATGCTGCACGCGCCATCCTCGAGCATCGGGCAGCCAGGGCTGTGCTTGAGGAAGGCCTCGCCGGTGGGCATCCCGGCCGCCTCGAGCCGGGGCAGGTCGGTGCGGGCCCACGCCAGCCACCCGCGCAGCCGATCGCGCAGCCGGTCGAGCTCCGTCGGCGACCGCTGCTCGCGCAGCCAGGCGACGATGGTCTCGGCCTCGGCGCGCGACGCGTGGATCTCCAGGTGGCAGCAATGGGTGCAGCCGCGCTGACAGCTGGGCACCTTGCCGGCCTCCCGCAGCCTGTTCAGGACCTGCTCGACGGCGACGTCGGCGTCGTGGAACACCTGCAGCACCACCCGCTGGCGGGCGTCGGCCTGGCCCTGCTTGCGCGCCTTGTCAGCGCGCTTGATGTCCTTTTTGCCCATCGCGCGGCGAGCCTACCAGGCCTAACCAGCCTGGGCCGTGGCCAGGCCCAGCGCCTGCTCGAGCAGCGCCACCTCGTCGCCGCTGTAGACCGCCAGCCGTTGAAGGCTGGGCACCGCGTCGCGACAGCCGGTGAAGCCGAAGTTGAGCGTGCCGACGTAGCTGTTGATGGTGATGTTGAGGCCTTGCCCGTGGTACGGGATCGACAGCGGGTACAGCGCGTCGAGCCGGGCGCCGCGGAAGTACAGCGGCTGCTCGGGGCCCGGCACGTTCGACACCACCACGTTGAACGCCGGCTTCATCCAGTTGGCCGCGGTCGGCACCTGGCCCATCGCCAGCGGCGCCATCAGCGCGGCGCTGTACTGCATGATGGCCGAGCGCGACATCCCGGCCAGCTGCTCCTTGGCCCGCCGGGTCGACGCCACCACCGTGGCCAAGCGCGCGCGCGGGTCCTCGATGTCGGTGGCCAGCGCGCACAGGATGGCGCCGACCGCGTTGCCGCCGCCGGGATCGTCCTTGGGCCGGACGTTGACCGGCAGCATCGCGGTCAACCCCTGGGCCGGCAGCCCGCCCTGCTCGTGGAGGTAGCGCCGCAGCGCGCCGCCGCACACCGACAGCGCGACGTCGTTGATGGTGCCGCCGCCGGCCTTGGCCAGCGCCCGCAGGCGCTCGGTGGGGTACTGCTGGGTCGCGAACCGCCGGTTGCGCGAGATGCGCCGGTTGATCAGCGTGCGCGGCGCGCCCATCGGCGCCACCAGGTCACGGTCGCCGGCCTGCTGGGCCCGCAGCACGTTCATGATGGCGCGGCCGGCCTCGCGCGAGGCGCCGACCTGCAGCCGCACCGCCTCGAGGACGCGCTCGACGGTCGGCGCCGGGTCGGCCTCCTCGCGGGTGATCGACCGGGCCCGCGGCGCCCGGGCGAAGAACATCGGGGTGTCGCGATCGTCGGGGTCGTGCGACAGGCTGCGGGCCAGGAGCTTCATGCTGGTGTACCCGTCGACCAGCGCGTGGTGGATCTTGAAGTACATCGCGAACCGCCCGCCCTCGAGCCCCTCGATGAAGTGGACCTCCCACGGCGGCCGGTGGAAGTCGATCGGCACCGAGTGCAGGCGCGACACCAGGATGCCCAGCTCGCGCTCGTCGCCCGGCGCCGGCAGCGCCGATCGCCGCACGTGGTACTCGAGATCGACGTTGGGCTCCTCGAGCCAGGCCTGCAGCGGGTTCTTCAGGAACTCCGGCGTCCACAGCCGCAGGTTCCACGGCGGGTAGATCTCGACCGACTGGCGCAGCTCGTCGGCCAAGTGGCGCAGCAGCTGAGGGTGGGCGCCGGCCGGGGGCGAGAAGATGAGCAGCCCGCCCACGTGCATCATCGCCTCGCGGGTCTCGGCGGCGAGGAAGAACGCATCGAACACGGTGAGCTTCTTGCCGGCCATCGGTCCCTCCGGCGCCATTGTATCGCGGGCCCCGGCCGGCCGTGCTACATGCGGCGCGCGATGTCCCACGCCGCCACCATCGCCGCCCTGTGGCGGGCGTGCCCGGTCGTCCTGGCCCCCATGGAGGACGTGACCGACGCGGTGTTCCGCCGGCTGATCCGCACGGTCGGCGCCGAGCTGTGCGTGACCGAGTTCGTCCGCGCCGAGCAGATCATCGCCGCCACCAAGGTGGCCCGGCGCAAGGCGACCCTGGCCGCCGACGACCGCCCCACCGCGATCCAGATCTACGGCGCCGACGCCGGGCTGCTGATGGAGGCGGCCGAGGTGGCGGCCGCCGCGGCGCCAGCGTACGTCGACGTCAACTGCGGCTGCTGGGTGCCGCGGGTGGCCCGGGGCGGCGCCGGGGCTGGCTGGCTGCGCAACCCCACGGCGATGGTCGCGATGGCCGGCCAGGTGGTGCGCGCCGTCGGGCTGCCGGTCACCGTCAAGACCCGCATCGGCTGGGGCCCCGAGTCGGACATGCCCATCGTCGATCTGGCCCGGCGCCTCGAGGACGTCGGCGTGGCCGGGCTCACCATCCACTGCCGCACCGCGCAGCAGGGCTACACCGGCGGCGCCGACTGGGCCTGGGCCCGGCGCGCGCGGGAGGTGGTGGCGATGCCGGTGGTCGTCAACGGCGACATCACCAGCGCCGACCACGCAGCGCAGGCGCTGGCCGAGACCGGCTGCACCGCGGTGATGATCGGGCGGGCCGCGATCAGCTACCCGTGGGTGATCCGCGAGGCGCTGGCGTGGCTGCGGGACGGCCGCCGGCTGGCCCCGGCCACGCCGGCCGAGCGGCGGGCGCTGTACCAGGCCATCCTCGACGCCAACGTGGCCGCGCGGGGGCCAGTGTTCGGCGTGCGCGTCACCCGCCGCCACATCCCCATGCTGCAGCCGTTGTTGACCGAGGCCGACCGCCGCGCCCTGTACGTGGCGCCCACCGTGGACGAAGCCCTCGCGCTGGTCGACCGAGCGGCGTAGACTGCGCGGCGCATATGGCCCATCCCGCGTTTCCGTCGTCGCCGCGCCGTGCGCGGTTCCACCGCCTGGCCGTCGCGCTGACCCTGGCCGGCTCGCTGTCCGCCGCCGGCTGCCAGCGCGCCGACAAGGCCGACAAGGCCGCCAAGGTCGACACCAAGCCCACCACCGCTACCCCCGGTGGCGCGGCCCTGCCGCCCGGGCCCAACAAGCCCCCCAGCGCGCCGGCCATCGACCTCGACTCCAAGGACATCCTGGGACGCGCCCCGGTCACTCAGGACGCCGAGGTCAAGCACGTGCTGATCGGCTGGGACGACCTGGCCTCGGTCTACGGGCCGCGCATGGACAAGCGCGCCAAGGACCGCACCAACCAGGCGGCGGCCGAGCTGGCGAGGCAGATCGCGGGCAAGCTCAAGGCCGACCCCAGCGCGATCGACGCGCTGGTCAAGGAGCACTCTGAAGATCCCGGCTCGCTGGCGGGCGATCCCTACACCGTCACCGCCGACGCGCCGTTCGTCCCCGAGTTCAAGAACCTGGCGCTGCGCCTCAACATCGGCGAGGTCGGCATCGTCAAGACCCAGTTCGGCTACCACGTGATGGAGCGGGTCGCGCCACCGCCGCCGGACCCGCTGCAGTCCTCCGACATCCTGGCTCGGCCGGCCGGCACCGAGACCGTCATCGTCCAGCACGTGTTGATCGGCTGGCAGGACGTGCCGGCCGCCAAGCAGCGGCCGCTCGACCCGCGGGCCCAGAAGCGCACCAAGGCCGAGGCCGACGCGCTGGCCTCGGAGATCTTGGCCAAGGTCCGCGGCGGCGCGGACATGGTGGCCTTGATGAAGGAGTACTCGGAGGATCCCGGCTCCAAGGACGGCAAGACCTACGACGTCGGCCCGTCGACCGGGTTCGTGCCCGAGTTCAAGAACCTGACGCTGCGCCTCAACCTGGGCGAGGCTGGCCTGGTCAAGACCGCCTTCGGCTGGCACATCATCAAGCGCGTGCCGCCGCCGCCACCGGACAAGCTCGAGTCGGCCGCCATCCTGGCCCGGGCGCCGGTGACCGACAAGGCCAAGGTCAAGCACATCCTGGTCGGTGACAGCGAGCTCAACGCCGGCGACGAGCGCGCCAAGAAGCGGACCCGGGCCCAGCTCGAGGCCCTGGTGGCCAAGACCGTGGCCGCGCTCGCCAAGGGCGCCAAGATCGAGCCGCTCATGAAGGAGCTGTCGGAGGACCCCGGCTCGGCGGCCAGCGGCACTTCCTACGACGTCGATCCCAACGCCGGGCTGGTGGCGCCGTTCAAGAACCTGTCGCTGCGGCTCAACGTCGGCGAGACCGGCGTGGTGAAGACCCAGTTCGGGTTCCACATCATCCAGCGCACCGAGTAGTCGCGGGGCACCGCCGGGGCGCGTGGTAGGCTCGAGCCCGATGCGCGCCCGCTACACGATGCTCGAGCGGCTCGGCGGCGGCGGCCAGGCCGAGGTGTTCCGCGGCGTGGCCGAGACCATGCAGGGCTTCCGCAAGACGGTCGCCATCAAGCGGGTGTTGCCGTCGTTGGCCAACAACCCGCAGTTCGTGGCGATGTTCCTCGACGAGGCCCGGCTGTCGCTGTTCTTGCAGCACGCCAACGTGGCCCACGTGTTCGACATCACCCGGGCCGCCGACGACGCCTACCTCCTCATCATGGAGTTCGTCGACGGCTGCGACCTCAAGGCCGCCATCGAGCGCGAGGCCCAGCGCGGCCACCTGATCGAGCTGCGGCTGGCGGTCCACATCATCATCGAGGCGTGCAAGGGGCTCAACTACGCCCACACCCTCGACCACCCCGAGACCGGCGAGCCGCTGCACATCGTCCACCGCGACGTGTCGCCGCCCAACATCATGCTGTCGAAGAACGGCGAAGTGAAGATCGTCGACTTCGGCCTGGCCAAGGCCAACAGCCAGGTCGAGCAGACCGACCAGGGCGTGGTGAAGGGCAAGTTCAGCTACCTGTCGCCCGAGGCGGCGTGGGGCCTCGAGGTCGACGCCCGCACCGACGTGTTCGCGCTGGGCATCATCCTGTGGGAGATGCTGACCGGGCGCAGGCTGTTCTACGGCGACACCGCGTACGCGACGGTCGAGCAGGTGCGCGAGGCGCGGGTGCCGTCGGTGACCGCCCTCAACCCCAAGGTCGGCCCCGAGCTCGACGCCGTGGTCCGCAAGGCCTTGGCCCGCGATCCCGACGAGCGGTTCCAGAGCGCGGCCGAGCTGGGCGACGCCCTGGCCAACTTTCTGTTCTCCCACGAGCTGAAGGTCACCTCGCGCGACGTCGCCAACCTGGTCCGGGCCGGCCGGGCCGCCGCCCGCGATCGCGCCAGCCGCCGGTCACTGGTCGACGCACTGGTGGCCGACGAGCGGGCCGCGATGCTGGCCGCCATCGCCGCCGAGCTGGCCGACAACGCGCAGCCCGCGGCGGCGCCGACCTTCGAGAGCCAGTCTGGCGACCAGCGCGACTGGATCGCCGAGCTCGGGCTCGATCAGCTCGATCAGCTCGAGTGAGCGCGACGCGACGACGCGCCCGCGCCCCCGTCGGTCACTTCTTGGTGATCGACTGGCAGATCTTCCACATCGTCTCGACCTCGGCCTGGGTGTGGGGCGGGCCCTTCACGTCCTCGCAGCTGAAGGTGTCCTCGCCGACCTTCACCGCGCCGAACAGGTGGAACTCGGTCTGGCCCATGACCTCGCTCTCGTAGAGGATGGCGTCGGGCTGGTCGACCAGGTAGCGCTTGACCTTGTTCACGTCGTTGCCGTCGACCTCCTTCTTGAAGCTGGCCACGTCGGCCTCGCCCTTGCCCAGGTCGACCTGGAACGACCCGCCCATCGAGATCTGGGCGTTGCCGAAGCTCTCCTTGACCGTCGCGCCCTCGGGCGCCATCACCGACCACCCGGCCCACTCCTCGCCGACGGCGGCCAGGTCGAGCGGCACCATCTTCGTCTCGACCGGCGCCGGCGGCGGCGCGGGCTCGGTCGGCTTGGCGCCCGGCTCGACCGGCTTGGCGGCGGGCGGGCCGGCGGCCTCGTCCTTCTTCTTGCAGGCGGCGGTGGTCAGCGACAGGGTCAGGAGCGCGATCACGGTGAGCTTCATGGCGACCGTGTATCACGCTGCGACGCGCCACAGATCATCGGCCCACCCGGTGCGTTCAGTGACTCCATGCTCCGCTCCTCCCGCCACGTCCTCCTCGGCGTCCTCGCCGCCGCCCTGACCACCCTCGCCGCCGCCCCCCCGGCTATCGCCTGCGACTGCGACAGCCCGCCCGACACCGTCGCGTCCGCCAAGGCCCGCCTGGGGGTGATCGCGCTCGGCCGCATCCGCTCGGTCACGCGGCCAGCCCACGGCCCCCTCGAGGTCACGCTCTTCGTCACGCAGGCCTGGCGCGGCGCGGCCGCCGGCGCCGAGCTGACCCTGCCGGTCGATGGCTCGGATTGCGGTTACCAGCTCGTCCCGGGCGACGAGGCGCTGGTCTACGCGCCGGTCGGTGGCGAGGTCGGCCAGTGCAAGGGCGATGCGTCGGCTCGGGTGGTCCTGGGTGCGGCGATGGCGGCCGATCTGGCCGCGCTCGGCCCCGCCGCCAGCACGTCGACCGCGGCGCCGCCGGCGCTCCAGACCGACGAGCTGGTCATCGCCGACGGCCGGGTCGACATCGCGTACGACCTGGGTCGCCCGATGGTCTACGTCTCGGTCAGCCGGGCCACCCGCGGCGCGACCCGCGGTGAGCGCCTCGCCATCACCACCCCCGTCGGCGCCTGCGCCGCCAAGCTGACCGCCAAGGCCCGCGACCGGGTGACCGTGCGCGCTCGCCGGGTCGTCGGCGGCCTGGTGATCTCGAGCTGCCTCGCCGACACGTCGCTCAAGGTCACCCGCACCAGCACGCGCCCCCGCCGCGCCCCGTGACCGCCGCCGCGTGGGCTACTGGCCCGGACCGCCGGCCGGCGCCTGGACCTCGTCGCCGACCGGGGTGGTGTCGCTGCGGTCGACGCGCAGGCTGTCGCGCAGCGGGATCTCGGCGGCCAGGCGCTCGGGAAACCGCCAGGCCACCTGCACCAGGACCGTGGTGCGATCGTAGGCCAGCGCCGGGCTGGCCACGCCGGTCGACGTCCCCGGCAGCTGGCGCAGGTGCTGGCCGCGCAGCGTGAAGGTCAGGTCGCCGCGCGGCGCATAGGTCAGCGACACGTCGGCGTTGACGACGTTGACCGTCGACGTCACGGTGTCGCCCCGCACGACCTGGCTGCGGCTGGCCCCGAGCGCTCCGGCCGCGGTGAGCTTTGGCAGGTTGGGCTCGTCGGTCAGCCACGGCAGCGGCAGCGACGCGTTGGCGATGATCAGGTCGCTGATGGTGTTCTCGGCGATGTACAGGTTGGGCGCCAGGGTGCGCCGCACCTGCAGCCCGGCTGCGCCCCACACCGGCACGTAGCTGAGGTTGAGGCCGAAGGTGGGCTGGATCAACGCCGGCGCGTCGTCGAGGGACACGATCGCGGCGCCGCCGGCGTCGGCCAGCGCCGACCACCGCGGCGTGAAGTCGCGCCGCACCGACACCAAGAGGTTGCTGTTGATCGAGCGGGCGTCGGCCTGGGCTTGCGCGAGGGTGACGAACCGGGTCTGCACGCCCAGCGCGAGGGCGGTGTGCTTCCACCCGCGGTCGCCGCCGAGCGAGGCGCCGACCTCGTAGCCGCCGGTGCTGGCCGCGTCGCCGACGGTGGTCGAGAACCGCCGCGCCTGCAGGCCCTGGGTCAGGCGCAGCTCGGGCGAGACGCCGAAGCTCAGGCCCTGGCCGGCGTCGAGCGACCAGTAGCTGCCGACGCCGCTGGCGGTGGCCACCGGCTGGCCCTCCGACGCCGCGGCCCGGGTCGACAGCGCCGCCAGGGTGCCCGACGCGAACGACGCCGAGGTCTGGGTCTCGGTGCGCGGCGAGGTGAGATAGAAGCCCCGCCAGGTGGCGACGTGGCCGAGGTTGCGCGCTTCGTCGTGGTCCACGTACAGGTTGGCCTCGAGGTCGTACTCGAGGTTGTGGATCATGCGCACCGTCTCGTAGGTGCCGAGCACCCCGGGGCGGAACTGGATCAGCGCGTCGCCCTCATGGGGCCGCAGCGGCGCGGCGGCGTCGTCGGGGACCGCGAACAGGTTGTCGGTCCACGACAGCTGGGTGCTGCCGAGGACGTGGATGCTGTAGTTGTCGGCCCGGGCGACGCCGGCGAGGCCCGCCAGCGCGACGCCGATGCCGACCGCGCCGCAGGCGACCGAGAACGAGCGAGACACCGGCAGAACCTAGCACGCGCACCCGGCCGCCCCGGCCCGGATGGCGCGGTGCGTGATCGAGCGCGCGCACCTCAGTTTTCCGAGCCAAGCCGGGGGCGCGCCCTCGGCAATCCCCGTCGCGCGGTGCCCCGGGGGCCACGATCCCGCAGCTTGGCGCGTCACCCGCCGGCGGCACGGGCCTTGCTCGAAGCCCCGGCATGCGTTCCCTTGGTCTCGCCTTTGTCCTCGTGACCGTCGCCGCCAGCGCCGGCTGCTCGCTCTACTTCCCGGGCGACGACGACCCCGGCACGTGTACGCCGGTCGACCCGCCCGCGCCGCTCGAGCTGCGCAACCCCGAGACGCTCCAGTGCGACAACTACGGGGGCGGCCCGTGGTGCGACCCGGCGTGCGGGCCGTGCCCGCTAGCGGAAACCGCTGACCAGGCGCCGGCTCCGCCGTGGGGCGTGTGCGCCAGCGGCTGCGAGGGCCTCGACGAGTTCACCTGCCTCACCCGGGCCGAGTGCCGGGTCACCTACGACTACGATTGCTTCACCAACGATCGACAGTGCTCGCTGCTCACCGCGTACGTCGGGTGCTTCGCGCTGTCGCAGACCGGCGGCGGCGACCAGGCGTGCGCCGGCCTCGACTCGTGGACCTGCTCGTCGCGCCACGACTGCGCGGCGCTCCACAGCCAGGTGTGCGATCCGCAGTCCCGCGTGTGCTGGCAGCAGTTCATCGAGTGCGCGGTGGCCCCGGTCGCCGGCGCGGCCCAGTAGCGCACCGGCACCAGCCCGGCGTGGGTCAGCGCGCCCGGGTCGTCACCCAGGCCGCGAACGCATCGGCCACCCGCTGCGGCGCGCCCAGCAGCCGCTCGGCGGGCGAGCGGCCGTCTCCCAGCTCCAGCTGGTACTCGAAGCGGGTGCCGTCGTCGGCCGCCACGAAGCGGGCGTGCCCGCTGACGCCGTCGCGCCGGCCGATGCGGGTCTCCCAGTGAACGGTGAGCCCGGCCCGGTCGTAGCGGTACACCAGCGAGTAGGTGCGCGAGGTCGAGAACTCGAACTGGATCTCGCGGGCCAGCCCGTCGGCGTCGACCTGCACCACCTGGGCCCGGCGCAGCCCGGGCACCCACGCCAGGAGCTGCGACGCATCCGCGAACGCGCGCCAACAGGCCTCGGGGGCAGTGGCGATGAAGACGGCCGCCGTGGTGATGACGGCAGACTACCAGGGCGCCGACCAGGCGCCATCACCGCGGTGGCGAAAACCGAGCGCCCGCGGTACCACCCCGCCATGAAGCTCGCTCTCTCGGCCACGCTGTTCGCCGCCCTCGTCGTCGGCTGCAAGTCGCGCAAGCAAGACCAGCCCGCGGATCAGCCGCCGGCGCCGCCGCCGGTCCCGGCGGCCGCCACCAGCTACGATCAGGTGTCCCGCGCCGACTGGAACCAGCGCGCCGCCGCCCACGCGCTGCCGCTGTTCTGGCGCAGCGACGCCAACGGCAACAAGGCGCTCGACCCGGACGAGCTGGTCGCGCTGTGGGGCTGGGACGGCCCGGCGCTGGCCACCCTGGTCAAGGACGGCGCGTTCACGCCGGCGTTCACCGCCATCTACCAGCAGCTGACCAAGCCGCTCGACGCCGCTGCGGCGCCCGAGGCCGATCGGGCCCGGCGCACCGCCATCCTGGCCGAGCTGGCCCAGGGCGTGCCGACCCTGGTGGAGACCGACCTGCGCGGCGCGTCGGCCGAGGACCTGGCGATCGTCGACCACGTGACCAAAGCCGCGGCGCTGATCGAGCGGCTGCACGCCCGGCAAAACGGCGTGCTCGGTATGCTCGAGAAGATCCCGGCCGACGACACCGCCTCGCGCATGGTGTTCGTGCGCAACCAGAGCCCGGTGTGCATGGCCCCCAAGACCGAGACCGATCCGGCGTGCACCGCGATCGCTGGCGTCACCAAGCCCCCGGTGGGGCTGTACCCGGCGGCGCTCCAGGCCACGCCCGGCTGGTGCGCCCAGATGACCGGCCCGCTGGCCGACCACTTCGCGGTGGTCGTCGAGGGCGCCAAAGGCCTCGAGGCCCAGCCCTACACCACCGCCTACGCCGACGACATGGGCGCGGTGGCCGCCGAGCTCGACGCCGCGGCCAAGGCCATCACCAGCGCCGACGAGCAGCCCTTCGCGGCGTACCTCACCGCCGCCGCCAAGGCCTTCCGCGACAACGACTGGGAGAGCGCCGACGCGGCGTGGGCCGAGATGGGCGCCAAGGGCTCCCGGTGGTACCTGCGGATCGCGCCCGACGAGGTCTACTTCGAGCCGTGCGCGCTCAAGGCCGGCTTCCACGTGAGCTTCGCGCGCATCAACCCGGGCTCGGTCGAGTGGCGCGACAAGCTCAGCCCGGTCAAGGACCAGATGGAGCAGGCCCTGGCCACCCTGGCCGGCAAGCCGTACCAGGCGCGCCAGGTCGGCTTCCGCCTGCCCGACTTCATCGACATCGTCATCAACGCTGGCGACTCGCGCTCGAACATCGGCGCCACCATCGGCCAGTCGCTGCCCAACTGGGGCAAGGTGGCCGAGGCCGGCGGCCGCACGGTGGTGATGACCAACCTGTACACCGACACCGACAGCGCGGCGACGCTGGTGGCCCAGACCTCGTCGTTGTTCTGCGCAGCGACCCAGCAGCTGGTCTCGACCGACCCCGCGGTGGGCACGATGACCACCGTGCTCCACGAGGCCGCCCACAACCTGGGTCCGGCCCACGACTACAAGGTCGGCGGCAAGACCGACGACGCCATCTTCGGCGGCCCGATGGCGGCGATGATGGAGGAGCTCAAGGCCCAGACCGCGGCGCTGTACTTCGCTGAGTGGCTCGCGGCCAAGGGCATCATCACCACCGAGTTCGCCCGCGCCAGCCACGTCCGCGACGTGGCGTGGGCGTTCGGCCACGTCGCCGCCGGCATGTACACCGGCGACGGCACGCCCAAGACCTACTCGCAGCTCGCGGCGATCCAGCTCGGCGCGCTGCGCGACGCCGGCGTGCTGGCGTGGATGCCCGACGCCAAGGCCGCCAACGGCACCGACTCCGGGTGCTTCGAGCTCGACCTGGCCGCCTGGCCCGCGGCGGTCGACGCCCTGGCCGGCCGCGTCCTCAAGGCCAAGGGCAAGGGCGACGCCAAGGACGCCCAGGCGATGAGGGCTACCTACGTCGACGGCAAGGACGCCTGGGCCGAGCTGCGCGGCACCATCACCGAGCGGTGGCTGCGCGCGCCCAAGGCCAGCTTCGTGTACAGCCTGCGGCGCTGACGTCGGCCCGGCCGCCGTTCGAGGTGGCGATGGCGCGCCGCGCCTCGCCACGCGCGCGGCCTGACGGGGCTCGCTCGGTCGCGATAACGGGGAGGACGGGCGCTGGGTCCGCCCGCGCCAGCCACCACGAGAGCTGCGAATTCCCGTCGTTCCGGCGGGAACGAGTCGCCGATCACCCCTCCGGGGTGATCATCCAATCCACTAGTATCGCACGGGTAACTGATGTCACACGGCGCTCATCACCGTTGACGTCACCGCCTGGGGCGGGGCAGCATCCGAGGATGCGCGCCGGGGTCTGTTGTGGCTGTTGGTTGGGCCGCCTCGTCGCTGTCAAGAACTGCGCGGCCGTCCGCAACCGTATCGCGCGGCGGCCGATGTCTCTGGGTGCTTGAGGGAGAACCGTCCATGAGTGATGTCCACGTCCGTTCGACCTGGTCGCGCCGGACCTTCGCCGCGTGTGCGGCTGTGCTCGCCGCCGTCGGCCTCACCTGCGGAGGCGACGACGGCACGACGCCGCCCGGCGGGCTCGGGGTGGTGTCCGGCCGGGTGTTCCTGGGCGGGCCCGAGGCGCCGGTTGTGGGCGCGACGGTGCGGGTGGTGCGCTGGGACGGCGGCGCGCTGGGCGCCGAGATCGGCACCGCGACGACCGACGCCACCGGGGCGTGGTCGGTCGACGCCGGCAAGGCGTTCGGCGACTTCCTCGTCGTGGCCCGGGGCGGCACCGCGGCCGAGGGCGGGGCGACCTTGACCTTGCCGGCCGCCGCCGAGCTGCGCGCGCCGGTCATCGGCTTCGCGCCGGTCGAGAAGCGCAGCGTGACGGTCAGCCCGGCGTCGGAGCTGGTGACCGCGGTCGGGCTGGCGCGGCTGGCGGCGGGGCGCGAGGCGGACATCGCCGCGGCGTCGAACCGGGCGCTGGCGCTGGTGCGCGAGCACCTCGAGGCAGATCCGCTGGCGCTCACGCCGGCGCCGCTGGGCCAGGCGACGTCGTTGACCGAGTCGGTGAAGCTCGGCTTCGCGCTGCGGGCGATGGCGACCTTGGCGGGGCAGGTCGCCGACGAGCAGGGGCTGTCGGTGACGGCGCTCAACACCCGGACGCTGGTCGACGCGCTGGTGGCCGACGCCAGCTCGCCCGAGGCGAAGCTCGACGGCGTCGGGGCCACGGCCGGGATGATCGAGCTGGGGCCGAACTGCGCGCTGCCCGCGGGCTGCACCGATCAGAGCGCCGCCGGCTGCCGCGCGCTGTGCGTGGTCGAGACCGACACGCTGCGCGCGCGCCTGGCCGCCGCGGCGCTGGAGTTCGCGCGCACCGCCGACAACCAGACCGGGCTGACCCGGGAGGACCTGGCGCCGTGGGCCACGCACCTGCAGCAGAACCGCAGCGAGCTGTTCGGCGCCGACGAGCCCGAGCCGCTCGACAGCGCCGGCCCCACCATCACCTGGGCCGCGCCCACCGCCGGCCAGGTCTTCACCGGCGGCGCCATCACCGTCGACGTCACCGCCGCCGACGCGCTGGGCGTGGCCAGCCTGGTGGTGCAGCTCGACACCGCCACGCCGACGCCGGTCACGGACACCGACCCCAGCCCCGAGCGCGTGGCCGGCGCGGTGACCCTCACCCCGACCTTGCCCGAGGGCGACCTGACCCTCACCGCCACCGCGCGCGACACCGACGGCAACGAGACCGTGGCGACCCGGCAGATCGTCATCAACCAGGTCGCCGCCGGCACGCTCAGCGGCGTCGTGGTCAAGGCCCGCCTCGACGGCGCCACCGTCACCGTCTATCGCTTCGACGCCGGCGTCCGCGGCGCCCAGGTCGGCACCGGCACCACCGCCGCCGACGGCGCCTTCACCAACCTGCAGATCGCCGAGGGCACGAGCGGCGCGCTGCTCCTCGAGACCTCCGGCGGCCAGTACGCCGAGGACGCCCAGCCGGCCACGCTGGTCACCACCGACGTGACCGACCACCTGCGCACCGTCATCCCGGCCTTCGTCGACGGCGGCGCCGTGTCCAACGTGGTGGTGTCGCCGCTCACCACGCTGGCGGTCGCCTACCTCGAGTACCTGACCGGCGCCGGCGTCGGCGGCGCCGACCTGGCCGCCCGCTGGGCCACCGCCCACGCCGCCGTCGAGGCCCACTTCGGCGTCGCCGACATCCGCGCCGTCACGCCGTCGGCGCCCAACCAGATCGACACCCTGGCCGCGGCCGATCGCTACGGCCTGGTGCTGGTCGGCATCTCGCGCACCGCGTGGCTGGCCTCGGGGCTGGGCGGCGGCGACGCCGGCGCGTTCGGCACGGCGGTCAACGCCCAGCGGGTGACCAACGCCTGGGTGCGCGACCTGGCCGACGGCTGCTGGGACGGCAAGGCCGGCGCCACCGCGCTCAGCTACGGCGGCCCGGCGACGCTCACCGAGGAGGCCACGCGCCTCAACCTGGCCCAGGCCATCGTCAGCTACCTGGGCGACACCACGCGCAACATCACCGCCTTCAGCGGCGCGGCCGACGTGCTGCCGCTCCTCGACACGCTGGCCACCGGCGGCGGCACGTCGGCCGCGCTCGCGCCCGGCGCGTGCCCGGGCGGCCGGGTGTTCACCACGCCGGGCGCCGCGTTCGATCGCGAGGGCCCGGCCATCGCCTGGACCACGCCGCCGACCCCGGTGCCGGCGGTGCCGGGCGATCCGGTGTTCGTGCGCGGCACCTTCATGGTCGCCGCCACCGCCAGCGACACCCTCGATCCGGCCCCGCGCCTGACCATCACCGCGCCGGCCGGCACCGTCGACACCGACGGCGACCCCACCAACCGGAACATCCGCGCCTCCTTCGACACCACCACCGTCACCGACGGCGTGCTCACCGTCGTGGTCGACGGCGTCGACGCCTCGGGCAACCACAGCCTGCCGGCCGCCTCCACCCGGGCCTTCACCGTCGACAACACCGCCCCGGTCGTCGCCATCACCGCGCCCGCCACCGACGGCCTGTTCCTGCGCCCGCCGGTCACCCTCCAGTACACCGTGACCGAGGCCAACCTGGCCGGCACCACCGCGCTCCTCGACGGCGCCACCCCGATCACCCCCGGCTTCCAGGTCGCCGCCGAGGGCGCCCACAGCCTCACCGTCACCGCCACCGACCGCGCTGGCGCCAGCGCCACCGCCACCCGCACCTTCACCGTCGACAGCACCGCGCCGGTCATCACCCTCACCGCGCCGACCGAGGGCAGCTTCGTCCGCGGCCCAGTCACCCTCACCTTCGCCGCCACCGACGCCAACGCCGGCACCGTCGTCACCGCCACCCTCGACGGCGCCCCGGTCACCTCGCCCCACGCCGTGACCGCCGAGGGCGCCCACACCCTCATCGTCAACGCCACCGACGCCGCCGGCAACGCCGCCGCCACCGTCACCCGCCACTTCACCATCGACAACACCCCGCCGGTAGTGACGCTCACCGGGGTGACCGCGGGTGGTTGGTACAACGTCGACGTCGCGGTCAACGCCACCGTCACCGAGGCCAACCTGCTGAGCACCACGGCCACGCTCGATGGCAACCCGTACACCCTGGCGTCGGCGATCAGCCCACAAGGCGCGCACACGGTCGCCGTCACCGCCACCGACCGCGCGGGCAACGTCACCACCCAGACGGTCACGTTCACGATCGACAAGACCGCGCCGGTCCTGTCCGCGGTCGCCACGCCCACCGGCAGCGTGGTCAAGACCCCGCTCACCGTCACCGCCACGGCCACCGACAACTTCATGGCCATGGGTTCCCTGGGCGCGCCGATCAGCGTCACCAGCACTCCGGCCCCGTCGACGTCGACCCCGAGCTCCGTCGGTGGCAACCGCACCCTGGCCGTCACCTACGCCAGCCTCCCCGACGGCCCGTTCACCGCGCGCTTCAACATCACCGACCTCGCCGGCAACGCCGCCATCGAGAGCCTGGTCACCCGCACCGTCGACAACACCGCCCCCGTCCTGACCTGGGCCCAGACCGGCTTCACCCCCATCGCCGCCGATTGGTGGACCGGCAGCGCCACCCCGGCCTTGACCGGCACCGTCGCCGACGCGAACCTCCAGAGCGTGTCCGTCTCCTGGGGCGCCGGCAGCGTCACCGCCACCGTCGCCGCCGGCACCTGGACCGCCACCCTGCCGGCCACCGCCGTCCCCTCCACCGCGCCCGTCACCGTCACCGTCACCGCCCTCGACGCCGCCGGCAACACCGCCACCGTCGCGCACCCCATCCGCTTCGACGGCACCCCGCCGGTGGTGAACGTGACGACCACGACGGTGCTCGATGAATCGGCGGACGTGGTGACGTTCTCGACGGGAACCAGCGCGTCGTACACCGGCGCGACGCGGGATCCGAACCACAACCACGCGGGTGCCGGCGTGACGCTGGGCGGCGCGAGCAGCTGCACCACGGTGCCGGTGGTGAAGAAGTACGCCTACTTGCTCGACGAGGTACGGCCCCACGTGGCCGAGTCGGGCGGCGCGGGGCCCGGAGGATCGAACCCGGTGCGGTTTGACATCGTGCCGACCGACGACGGTATCGGCATCACGACGGTGCAGTACCGCGTCCTGGCCGGAGCCGCGACGCTCCTGGACTGGACCACGCTGACCAGCGTGGGGGCGCAGACGGTGCCGCTGTATCGCGCAGGCGTCACCGCACCGTCGATCCCCGGCCTCGGGATCACGACGCCGACGGACGTCGTGCGGTTCGAGACCCGCGCCGTCGACGCGCTGGGCCGCACCGGCGCCACCGCCGCGCGATGCTTTAGCCAGACGCTCTACGCCGCGCCGATCCAGATGGGCGAGGCCGCCGCGGTCGCCGCGACCAACGGTCCCGCGGGATCGGGCAAGTGGGCGCTCGGCCTGCTCGACCTGGCCGACGCGACCTCGCCGATCGACCCGGTGTCGATGATGCTGACCACCGCCAGCGCGTCGACGCCCGCCGGCGCCGGCCTGTTCGAGTTCTCGGTGTGGAACCCCACCAACGAGACCATCTACCTGTCGGTGGATCTGGACACGCCGTCCACCGCGCAGTGGCAGAAGACCTACTTCACCAACAAGTGGGTGTACCGTCAGACCACGGTCAACGTGAACTGCACGCTGGCGGGCTCGTGCGCCTACGACCCCGACCTCGGCCGCGTCGTGTGCGACATCGACTCAACCCTTCCCGGATGCGCTGGCCCGGCGGCGCTGGGCGTGTCCAACAACACCCTTCAGTCGGCCGGTCCTACCACCATCCCGGCCGCGGACTTCGACCTCCGCGTCTGGCGCCAGGACCCAGTCTCCGGCACCTTCACCGAGTTGACCCAGTGCCCTGGCTGCTCCTCCACCGCCGCGGCTAGTGGCTCCCGTCGCCTCACCGTCGCCTTGCCACCACGAGGCGCCGGCGACGTCCCGCCCGTCCGTTACTGGGTCATGCCCGTGCTCCGCCCCAACAACGTCATGGCACCCGCCCCCGGAACACCGGCCACCGAGACCAACGTCGCCAGCCAGTACCTCACCGGCAACGTCATCCAGACCACCTCCGGCTGCGCCCACTTCGACGACCGCATCGCCGCCGGCATCTACTGCGACGCCAAGCGCGACTACTGGAAGGTCAATTACCTCAAGTCGATTGCGGTGACGGGTGTGGGGGGACGAACCGCCAGCGTGTTCACGACATCAGTTACAAACCTCGCTCCCATTGCCCCTGTACACCTGTCCACGGGTGACCGCCAGCGACCGTATGACCTCTCGAGCGGTGCTTGGATGACCAGTGATCCGGAGACACTGCCGTTTCCCTAAATGGCCTCGGAGACAATCATGAAAATGAACTCGACTTGGGTGCTTGGCGCTATTTTTGGCGCTATTGGAAGCGTCGCGCTTGTCATCGCGTGCGGCGACGACTCACCGCTTGATGCGGACGCCGCTGTCTGTGACTGTCCCGCCGCGGAGCCCCCGCTCGCGGGGCGAATCACGTCCGTAACGGCGAGCAACCCCATCACAGCCGGACTTTCCGGATTTGCGAGTGTGCGGTGCCCAGCAGGCGCCGTCGTACTCGGCGGGGCCTGTGACGTGACGACCGACGATCCAGCGGTTGTCGTCCAGGAATCGCAATTTCTGCGCGGTGCGCAGGAGGGATACCTGTGCCGCTGGTCGGCGCTTGGCGCCGCCGTTGCCAACACGGGAACAGTCGAAGCGACCTGCCTCGTCCCCGTCCAATAGCTGGGCGCAGAAGTCGCAAGCACACCGCCGGGGAAGATTGCTCGGTCCGGTGCCGTACTACGGGCAGGCTCACCGCCACACGCAACCGACGCTGCGCCTGACCGATAGCTGACGCACATGGGATTCGACCGCCGCACCGCAGACGACGACGTGCATGCGCACACGCTGGCGCGGCGCGAGCCTGCGCCCGGCAAGCGCACGCGCTCGGGTGACCTGCCGGGCTCGGGCGGGCCATCGGTCGCCGGCAACCTGGCCGCGATCGACGCGCACACGCCAGCCACGCACGCGCCGGCCGGTCTCCCGGCGGATCCCTTCGAGCCCCACGCCGGGACCGCCCACGGCGCCGAGCAGGCGGACGCCATCGCCGGCGCTCTCGCGAACCTGCGCCGCCTGCGCTCGGCAGCCGTGCCTGGGTTCGCGGCCGCGCGCGACGCCGTCGAGGCCGATGCGGCGGCCCAGCTCGCTGCGGTCATCGTCGGGCAGATCGCCCATGCCGCCGCCCTGCACGCGCGGCTTGCAGACCAGCTCGAGGCCACCGCGACGACGCCGATCGACCCGACCGACCGGGCGCGCCTTGCCCCGATCTGGGGCGTCCTCGGCATGGAGCTGCCGCTCTGCCTCACAGCGTCCATCGCTGAGTTGGCGCCGGTGCGCTTCGGCGGCCGGCCGGTCATGAGCGGCGCCGCCGCGCCGGAGTTGTCGAAGGACCACCAACTCACGACCGCGCGCCTGAAGGCCGAGGCCGACGGCACCATCAAGACGCTGCAGCTGGTGGTGCAGATCCGCGATCAGTACGTCGCCGCCGCCGGCATGCTCACCGAGGACGCGCGCGACGCCATCGGCGCGCGCCTGGCGTCGCTCGCCGCCCGCCCGGCGCACTTCGCGTTGGCCCGCGCGGCACTGACGGCCCTCGGCATCTGGGCCGACGTGAGCACCGCGCGCGCGGCCCGAGCCGACGCGAAGGCCGCCCCGACGTTCGCGGATCTCGTCGATGATGCCGCCCAGCCGCGCACCGTCGACGACGTGAGCCGCGGCGCCGACCTGCAGGGCCGCTTGCTGGGTCCCATGGTCGACGTCGGGGACTTCGACCAGGCCGCCGCGATCGACCGACTCCAGGCCGACACGTGGATCACCTACCTGGACGACTCCAAGACCAAGCCCTCGCGCGCCTCGCACAACGCGCGCGCCGTGCTCGCCACGCTGGCGCCGCTCGCGCCGGACGCCCGGGCCGCGGTGCTCGAACACTTCCGCCGCGCCAACGTGCTGGACCTGTTTGCCGGAGGCTTGCCCTGGGCCGCCGTCGAAGAACTCTCGCACAGCATGCCGAGCGGACATCGCGACGTGCGCGCCGCGCTGCGCCCGTACTACGAGGACCGGAGCAAGCCCACAGACAGCTCGATCGGTGGTGCGCTCGAGCGCGTGCCCCTGGTCGGTGGCGCCCTCGAGAGCGTCGGCAACTTCGCGACCGGCGGGTTCCTGCACGAACACGATCGGGCCTACCGCGCCGAGCGCCAAGGCCAGGTCACGGGCGAGGAGTACGCCGACACCACCGCCAAGACCGCGGCGCGCTCGATGGCCGTCACCATCGCCAGCGGCGCCGCTGGCGAGGTCGGCGCGGGCCTCGGCAACGCCGCCTTCGGCCGCTTCGCGACGCGGGGTGTGGTCGGGCGCGTGCTCTCCTTCACCGCCACTGGCGCACTGGCTGGAGGCTTCGGCGGCCTCGGGGGCCGGGCCGGCGCCGACGCGATCGACGGTGAGCTGAGCAGCTTCGATGCGTACCTTCATGACGCCGGCGTGGGCGCCGCGCTGGGCGGCGTCCTCGGCGGAGGGCTCGCGGTCACCGGTGAGGCCGCGCGCTTCATTCCGCCCGCGGCGCGGGCACGCCTCGCCAGCTTCTTCGAGAAGTTCCCGGGGCTGTCGACGGAGTCAGCGATCTCGCAGGCGGCCGAACAGCTCGCGGCGCGAGCCTCGCAAGGCGTCGTGCGCGTCGTGACGACGGCCACCGACATCCTGGAGGCAGTCCGCCTCCGCGCCGCGACGCTCTCTGACGACGCGCGCCGCTTCTTCGATGACCTCGGCGGTGGCGGCTTCGGTGGTCCCCCGCTGGCACCGGCCGGCGCCTACCACACCGCCCCGCCCCTCGGCCGGGTCTCGCGCCAGCGCCAGGTCATCGCCGACATCGTCGCAACCCAACCCCTCCACCTCCCGGGCGACCTCGACGGCCCCGCCGTCTCCGTCATCCACGCCGAGCGCCTTGACCCCCTCGCTGACGATCTGGCCTCGAAGCCTGCGCCGAACCGACAAGATTCCGCGGTGCCGGCGCGTGAGCGCGCGGCGGCGGAGACCGAGGCCACCGCTAGCCAGTCCGATGACCGCCCTCGCGCAGACCAAGACACGACCGCCGCTGCCGGCCCGGTCGAACTGCGCGCACGCATCATCCAGGCGATCGGCGACGTGCCAATCTCGTCGGCACCAGCGACCTCTGCCAACGGACGCCCATCGTACTTTATCGAGCGCGCCGATGGGGCCGAACTGAAACGCCTGGTCGCCCAGCTTCCAGACGTGCGAGTCACCGAGTTCCCGCGCGGCCTCACGATCCACCACGACGGGAGCGATTGGTTCCTGGAGTGGATGCCCGAGAAGGGCGCCCCTGGACATGCGCGCGCCACCAGCAGCGACCGCGGCCACGTCGGCCTCCCACCGGCGAACACCTCGATCGTGCTGTTCTACGGGTTCCGCGGCGTGCAGTTCGTGGACGGCGTTTACTGGAAGAAACTCCCGCCGGACAAACTATATGGGGTGAGACGTGAACTAGAACGGAACCCGCTCTTGCACTATGGCCACGTCGGTGTTTCCTTCGACGGCGGGCACACAATTCACGGACTCACCCCGAGTAGCGCAGGAATGACCGCCGACGAACTTCTAAAAAAGGTGCTCAACCACGAGCCCGTTCCGGCCATCGTGCAAGATGACACAGCGACGTTTAGGCGTGCCCGCGAGCTGGCCGCGGAAGGATGGGACCTGGAGGTTTCAACCGCCGCGCTATCGATGGACGACGCCACTCGAACAGCTGCTTTCGGCGAGAACGCCCGCCTTGAAGCCGCATCCTCGGCCAAAGAGCCGACGGGAAAAGACTACCAATTCCCCTATGACGAACTGAGCGAGCAAGGTTCACACTACGCCAACGACCAATCACGCAACTGCGCGACCTACCCGCAGATGCTTGGCCTCTGCGTTCCCGAGCCATCGGGACAACTCCGGGACTACATCCCCAAGTTGAAGGAATGGAGCACGAAGAGCCCGGTCGACAATTTCGACGAGAAGAGGACGCCATGATCGATGAATGGATGTTCAAAATCGACGACGATCCAAAACTTCGGGCGCAGGCACTCGCCGAAGACGCTGAATCGCAGCGACGAAGCACGGTCTATCCCCCTGGTCTCCACAGCGATGGCGACATGTGGCGGATCGGTTCACTGCGCTTTTGGAAGGCGGAGGCGTGCAAATTTCATCGAAACGCGGATCCGTTCCCGACGTATATCCGCGGGAGCCTACAGACGACGCTGTTCCCGGACATGCGACTGGAGGCCGAGCGCTTCACGACCAAAGACGGCCAACCAGCCACGGCCATCATGCTACGCTCTGAGAAGGACCCGAATGGCACCTTCGGTACATTCAGCCTCGACGAGCATGATGCCGCGCGCATCATCGCCGTCTTAAATGTCGACATGGACGAAGCCCGCAAGTTGGCAACGGAACGGTTCTGCGCTAGAGGTGGTGACCCGACGGCCGTCGCGTCACTGCGCGCGCCTAGTCCCAGCGAGCGATTCCGAATCCTCGACGCCATCCTTGGCGACCCCGACGACCAGTGACGCACGGCTAAGTGCGTGCACGGAGCGGAGCAGCCATGATGCGCAAGCAGACGGCGACCCTCCTTCATGAACTTGGAGCAGCGCTGGCTCGTATGCACCGCGTTCTTGAGGCAGAAATGCCAGGCAGTAGCGAGCATTGGAAGCGAATGGCCAACGAGGTTTCGATGTTCGCTCAGGGAGGTGATGTCGAAGCCGGACGCCTGGCGACGACGATCTCGAACTCGCTCGGCCATGGAATGGGAAGCTTGCGTGACACCTATCTGGGCGACGATTTCGAGCAAGCTCGCGACGACGTGGAAGCGCTGCTTGCCAAGATCGCAACGACGACGCGCTCAGCTGGCGGAATCGATCGACCAACTGTTAGAACTCTTTTGGTCGGACTAGAGTTGGCATTGCTTGACGCCGGGGCGCCACAGGATGCCAGCGCCATCCGAGCGCTATTCACCGAGGATGAGCTGAATTACACGACGATATTGGACGCCGTGGCACGACTTCAAGCGTCCACCTGGCCGGCCGACCATGACCGGGAAGTGCGCGCGATCCTGACACAACTACTATCGGCGCTCACGCCTCGCAGCGGGACGACGGCATGACGTACGCAGGGCCTCCTGCGCATCGAGGTCGAGGCCACCGACGCGCTCAACCGCACCACCGCCGTCAACCGTTGCTGGGAACAGCGGCTGCTCGCCGCCCCCATCGTGCTCCAAGCGGCCGACCTCGCCACCCTGCCCACCAACGACGCCGCCGCTGGCAAGTGGGGCCTGGCCGGCCTCGACCTGGCGAGCGCCACGTCGCCCGCGGCCCCGGTGTCGATGATGATGAACGCGGTCGCCGCCAACGTCCCCGCCGGCGCCGGGCTGTTCGAGTTCCCCATCTACAACCCGACCAACGAGCCGATCCACCTCTCCGTGGACCTGACCCTGCCTGCCCCGGTGTCCACCGGGTCTCCTCTGACCGTGGCTACCTGGAACACCTCGTCCTACGCCAACCGGTGGGTCTACCGCGACACCACTACCAACATCGCGTGTGGCTCGGTCTTCGACGATCCAGTCTACGTGCCCGACTACAGCCTGCCTGGCTGCAACATCGACCCTCCGCTCGGCGGCAGCTCGACGCCGGTCCCCGCCAGCGGCAACGTACCCGCCGCCGACTTCACCATCCGAGCCTGGATGACCGATCAGACCACCACCACGCTCACCGAGCTGAGCCAGTGCGCTGGCTGCTCGACGACCCCCGTCGGCTCGAACCGGGTCCGTGTCACCGTCCTGGTGCCGCCGCGGGGCAGCGTCACCTCGCGGCCACCGGTCAAGGTCACGATCATGCCGGCCCTGCGCCCCAACGCGGCCTACCGCCCCGCCGGGAGCACCGCCAGCCCGACCGTTGAGTTCTCTGCCGCCGGCCAGTTCCTGACCGGCAACAACCTCGCCTCCGCCACCGCCTGCGTCCAGTGGAGCCCAGGCGCTACCAGCCCGTCCCCCACCACGTTCCGCTGCACCCGTACCCGCTCCTACACCCTCGCCAAGTACGCCAGCTCGATCACGGTCGGCGGGACGGGTGGACAATTCGCAAATCTGGCGACAGGAATTGCCGGGGACACGACCGCCACGCCACTGCATCTAGGCAGCAACACCTTTCGCATGTTCTCACCGTCTGGCGCCAGCTGGAGCACAAGTGAGCCGGCGCCGCCCGCCCTCTAGTAAGGAACATTTATGCGCAAGACTTCTCTATTCGCCACACTAGCCGCTGGACTTCTTTCCGGCGTCGTCCTGGTCGTTGCCTGCAGCGACGATTCTCCGGGTAACGTTGACGCGGCGGATGCTGCGTGTGATTGCCCCGCAGCCGAGCCGCCCCTGGCCGGTCGGATCACGAGTGTCCGCTCGACAAACGTGCTCGGTGTCGGCTCTGCCGGTGGAGGCAGCATCTTGTGCCCGTCTGGTTCAACGGTTCTCGGTGGCTCGTGCGAGGTCGATCAGGCGGACACTGGCGTCTTGCTAATGGAGAGCCGCTTCCTGCGCGGTGCCCAAGAAGGGTACGCCTGTGTCTGGTCAACAGTTAACGCCACGGTGGAGCGCAACGGCACCGCCGAGGCAATCTGCCTCATGCACGCCCAGTAGCCACGACAGGCACCGCAGGGAAGATTGATCGGTCCGGTCTCGTAGTAGGGATGATGCACGTCGCGTGCAGGCCCGTGCGTCGGCCCGCAACCGGCGGGCGGGGCGGCCGATAGCTGGTGCTGAATGGAACGAGGGATGACCAACACGTCGCGCAAGTCCACGCAATCGCATGTGCGAGTCCTTCGCATCGAGGCGGTCGTGCGGGTGCGTGACGGCGGCGGGTCGGCCAGGCGGGTGCCGGCTGCCGCCGGCGTGACCGACCACGGGGGCGTCGGCGGCGGGGAGGCGGCGTGAGCGAGCGGAAGCGGCCGGGGCGTGAACCGGGTGATGCGGCGCCGCCTCCGCCCGCGGTGCAGCGGAAGGCGCGGGCCGGGGCGGGGCCGACGACGCGCTCGCTGCCGGCGGTGCAACGGCGCGAGGAGGGGCTGCCGCGCGCGACCAGCGGGCTGCCGCGGGCCGGCGGCGGGCCGACCACGGCGTCGGCCAGCTCCTGGCTCGACGCGCAGCCGTTCTCGCTGCACGTGGAGGCGCGCTCTGACGCGCCGGGCGCGGACGCCCCCACGCCCGCAGCCGCGCCGATTGCCGCGGTCCAGCTCCACGCCGACGGTTCCGACGCGCCGGACGCGGACACCGTCCACGCGCATGCCCAGCGCGGCCTGACCGGGCCGGCGCAGCCCCTCCCGCACCTCGACCGCATCCAGCAGTCCTTCGGTCAGGCCCACGACGTGGCGGGGATCGACGCCCACGTCGGCGGTCCCGCCACCGAGGCCGCCGCCGCCATCGGCGCCAGCGCCTACGCCTCCGGAAACGCAGTCGCCTTCGCCAGCAGCCCCGACCTCCACACCGCCGCCCACGAGGCCGCCCACGTCGTCCAGCAGCGCAGCGGCGTCAGCCTCTACGGCGGCGTCGGCCAAGCCGGCGACGCCTACGAGCAGCACGCCGACGCCGTCGCAGATCGCGTCGTCGCCGGCCAGTCCGCCGCCGACCTCCTGGCGCCGTACGCGGGCCCCAACTCGACCACGCTTGCGGTCCAACGAAAGGGCCACCGGGCAGCGAGTCAGGCGTCGCCGCACGGAGGCGACGCGGTCGCGGAGGCGGTCGAGCGGGCGGATCTCGCGGCGGACACGCTGACCCTGGCGCTGGCCCGCGGCGGCAGCATCGACGCGGCGGTGGCGGGGCTCGCGCAAGCGCTCGACGGCTTGGCCGGGGCGGTCCACCGGCAGCAGGCGCCGGGCGACGACGAGGCCACGCGCGTGCGGGCGGTCGTCGCGCGCGTCGAGCAGCTCATCCAGCAGGTCGGCGCGCGGCACCACAGCGCGCACCCGACGCTGGACCGGAAAGCGCGCGAGCTGCAACAGCGGGTCGGGCGCGTGGCGTCGGCCGCGGCCGAGCCGGTGCGCGAGGTCAACGTCGCGCGGCTGCGCGCGCACGCGGAGTATTCGAGCGAGCAACTCGACGGTGCCGCGGCGGCGCTGCGCGGCGCGACGGGCATGGAACCGACGGGCGTCGTGGCAGCGCAACGCCAGGCGCAGACCTGGGCGGCGACGATGACCGACCCGGACTCGGCGGCGGCGAGCGCGACGGCGGCGGAGGCGGGGCGCGCGATCGAACAGCAGTTCGACGTCGTGCGCGAGGTCGCGCCGCGCGTGGCCGAGGTGGCGCAGACCCCGCGGACCTACAGCACCGGGTCGGCGCTGACCGCGATGGCCACGGCGCTCGGCGCCTCCATCGAGCCGCGCGCGCGCGCTGCCGCGGCGCGACAGCGGGCGACGGTGGCGTACCAACAGTGGCAGCTCGACGCGGCGAAAGGCGCATTGGAGAGCGCGGCCGAGGACGAAGCATCGCTGGGGGCGATGGGGCAGCGGCCCAGCGGCTACCGCAAAGGGCTCGAGCACCGGTTGGACGCGCTCGAGGCCGACGCCGACCGCGGGCAGCTCGATACCGGTGACCTCGAGGAGCTGAACGTCGACGCGGACGAGGTCGCGCTGTTTCGCAACGCGCAGGTCGTGATCTCGCAATGTCGGCAGCTGGAGAAGGTGCTCGGGCAGCTGGACGGCAGCGACCACGTCCGCGGTGAGCTGCGCGAGGCGGCGACCTACACCCAGACGCTGCTCACCAAGTTTGGCAAGCAAAAGCGCGGCGACCTGAGCCAGCGCCAAGCCGCGGCGGCGGCGTTGCGGAACGACCTGGCGCAGTGGTTCCAGAGCCGTGGGTTCTTCGAGCTGCTCGGTGGCCTCGATGACGACGGCGGGGAGCACACGGGCAGCGCCCAGCGCGCGATCGAGCAGGCCCAGACGAGCAAGACGATCAAGGCGATCGCGACGACCATCGTGGTCACGCTAGTGAGCATGGGGATCGCCTCGGTGGTGGCCGGGGTCGCGCGCGCGGGCGTGCTGGCGACCGGCCGCGGCGCCGCGACGGCGGCGACCGCCGCGACGGTGAGTGGCATCGTGACGGACGTCGCGCTCAACACGGCGGCGCAGAAGTGGATCATGCACGACCCGCGGCGTCTCAGCACGCTCGCGTTGATCAACAGCGCGATGGTCTTCGCTGGCAAGGGCGTGCAGAGCGCGATGGCGCGCATCTACAGCATCGACTTCAGGGCGGCCGAGTCCCTCGCGCGCTTCGACGTGGCGGTCGTCCACGTCGCGGCGGACGCGGTGATGGGCGCCGCGGTCGACTACGCAGGCAGCCGCATCATGGGCGAGCCCGCAGCCACGCCCGAGACCGTCGGCGATTGGCTCCTCGCCGGGGCCACCATCGGCGTCACCCGCGGCCTGGCGGCGCGCCTCTCGTCGGTGGATGGGTTCCTCGCAAAGCTCCACGACCACAGCTTCGACCTGGCCTACCGTCGGCTGAGCCCCCACGTCGCCGAAGCCAAGGCGCTCATCGCCAAGGTCAACGCCGCGCCGACCCCCGGCCACCTGGCCGAGGTCCTCGACGCCTTCGAACGATTGACCGAGGCCCAGGTCAGCGTCGCCAACGAGCTTCTGACCAGCCCGGACCGGCGCCAGGCCCACGCCGGCCGGACGATGGCGCGCGAGCACAACCAGCAGCGCGGCCGCGTCGAGGGTGCCGTCCGCGACAAGGTCCTCGACGGCGCCGGCCTGCCCCACGATGCGAGCGGCGGCGCGCACGGTACCGCTGTCGATGTCGCGCTCGCCGTGGACACCGCCGAACGGGTGGGCCTCGACGTCGCCCACGACGTGTCCGACCCCAGCGCGCCGCGCGCGACCCTCGGCGACGGCGACCGCAGCGTGACGATCTCCCAGGACCGCCGCACCGGCCGCCCGCAAGAGCACGCACCACCGACCGATGCCGCGTCCCTCGAGGGTCGGCGGACGATGGTCGCCCGTATCCGCAAGACCTTGGTCGCGCGCCGCGCCGCGATCGCCGCAGCCCTCCGGGGACGCGCGTTCGTGCGTTCGCGCCACGTGCAGATCGGCGCCGGGCCCCACGGATCGCTCAACCAGGGCGTCCAGTCCCCAACGCACGGGCCGATCGGAGTTGAGGAGCGGCTCGTCGTGTCCGACGGAGCCGCTCCATCGGTGCTGGCCAGTCAAGGCGACCTGCGGATCGGCCAGCGGGCCGGCGCGATCGACGGTCCGGGGCTGCCGGCGCGCGCCACGAGCCTGTCCGATGAGGCTGGGTTCATGACCTCCGCGGAGCTCGACGACGCGATGGTGCTGGGCGAGCTGGAGGCTCAGGCCGCCCACGTCGATGGGCGCGTCGTCGGCGCGCTGGAGCTGCGCCCCGCTCGCATGCCGGCCGATGGTTCGTGGCAGGTCGCAGACGCGCCGATGCGGCGTCGCCTGCGCATGGCCGACGGTCACGAGCTATGGGTGTACAGCGACCGCTTCGACGACCTGACCGGCGCCGGCGCCGCCAACAAGGTGCCGCTCGGGGCCATCACCAACCCGGATGAGCTGGCCGCGGGCCACGAGGACGGCTCGATCGTCGCCGGCTCCGACCCGGCTCTGCGCGACAAGCTCCGGGGCAACGCCCGCATCCTCTCAGTGCCAGGGTCACCCAGCGCCGACTGGGCCGCCGAGGCCGGCGCGGGGCGCGGCAGTCAGGTCGACCTCGTCGGCGACATCGCGCCCGCGCGACGGGCACATTGGGCAGAGAAGATCGCTGAGGCGCGGGCCAGCGGCGACCCGGCGAAGCTCGCCGAGGTGCGCACAGCCATGGAGCGCGAAGCGCAGCCAGGGCTCACGATCCCCCGGAACACCGCACCCGGCGCCGCCAGCAACCATCCCGATGTGCACATCAGCGCGGGCCGCCCGCAGTCGATCAAGCGGCTCCCCGACGGACGGTACGAGGTCGTGATGCAAGACATCGTCACCGGCGAGCCAATGGCGCCCAAGGTGTACGATCAGATCGTCTACAGCTACGGGCAGACCAAGGAAACCTACCTGAAGGAGACCTTTGGTCCGCCGCCACTCGATGGCATCCTCGAGCCCGTGTTCTACGACGACGCCAAGACCCAGCTGGTCGGCCTGCGCCACCGGGACACGAACTACGTGGTCCGCGGCGCCGCGGCGTATGCGCGTGACGCCGAGCCGTGGGTCGTACGCGCGTCGCGCGACGCCTGGCGAGAGGCGGCCGCCCGCGCGGCGACTGCGGGCACGGAGCTGTTCGACGGCCGCACCCTGTCGCCCGACTCGAATGGCGTCGCCGGCGGACTTGAGGTCGCGCGCGACCGCATCGGCCGCGGCAAGGTCGCCGAGGACCGCCGCGACCTGCGACTCCCCGGCGATGCCTTCGAGCTGGATCTGGGCTCCGATCGGGGCGGCTGGCCCGAGCGCGTGCGTCGGTTCATCATCGATCAGGTCCCGGGCGCGCCGCCCGACAAGGTGAAGGTCGTGGCCCGCGGCGGAGCGGGCGATGCGGCGTTCGACATCTCGATCGACGGGCAGCCCCTCGGTACGTGGAAGGTGTTCGGGGTCGACGGCGCGGCTCGCGGCGAGCGCGCCTTGTTGCGGCACCTGGCCGACGCGCAGCTCGAGTCGATCCATACCCCGCGGGAGCGGGGCGCGATGGGGACCTCGCGCGACGGCGCGCAGCGCGGCGAGCACGTGCTCGAGGACACGGTGCCCGGGAAGACGCTGGCGGAGCTGGCGGTCGATGCGGGGAAGGCGGGGGTGAAGGACCGCAAGCAAGCGCTCGACCGCTTCGAGGCGGCGGTGACTCGAACTGTCGAGGGGCTGGTCGAGCTGAACCTGCACTTCGAGGACGGCGCGGCGTCGCCGGAGGCGCGGCGCGCCACGCGCCAGCGCGAGGTCGACCTTCTCCTCGACGGCACGCTGCACGATCCCGCTGTGGTCGCGGGGCTGGGCGGCCCTTCGAATGCCGCGCTCATCCGCGGCGCGCTGTCGGCAGGGCCCGCGCAGGCGTACCTCGCGGCCGACCTGCCGATGAGCGCGGCCCACGGCAACGCCAACGCCGAGACCTTCAGGGTCGATCACTGGGATGCGCAGAAGCAGCGCTGGCAGGACCTGGGCACGGGAGACCTGTCCACGATGAAGGACAGCTTCGCCCCGGACGTGACCCGGCAGCTCGAGGGTGGCACGCTGCCTCCGGGCGCCAAGGGGAACGTGACGGCCGCGGGTGTCGATCTGGGGAGCCTGGCCGCGTCCGTGGAGAAGGCTGGCATCGCGGCGGGGCTTGCGCCGGATGAGATCGTGGGCGTCGTCGAGCGCATCTCCGCGACCTACGCGAAGACGTACGCCGACCGAAGTGGACGGCGCCTGTCCATCGACGCGCTCGACGTTGCCCAACGCTGGGCCAGGGCCACCCAGGACATCCGTGCGGCAGAGACGGATCCGGGCGCGGTGGGTCGTCTCGGGCAGCTCCTCGGCGTGACGCTCGACGCACCGAAGCCGCAAGGAGGCAAGCCGTGACCGAGCCCGCGCCGCTGCAGCCCGCCGCCCACCGGTGCCCCCGCTGCAAGAGCGAGCGCACCCACCGCAAGGTGGTCACCACGCACCTCGTCCACGCGGGCGTCGAGCAGGTCAAAGATTCGTACGACCGGGTGAAGAGCTACGAGTTCAGTTGCGATGACTGCCACCTGGCGGAGTCCATGCTCGACAGCGAGGCCGGGGTCATGGACCTGCGCCTGCGGTGGACCAATCCGGAGGCTCGGCCGTACACCCACGAGGAGTTCAAGCACGACACCGACTACATCATCAGCAAGCGCGACGAGTTTGACCGCAAGCGCACCTGGCCACGGGATCCACACCAACCTCTCGAGTTCTACATCGAGGAGCGCCAGCGGGATCTTGTTGAAGTTGGACGGCGGTACCTACCGGAGAACCCTGATCTGCGCGAGCAGATCCTCGCGAATCCCGAGGACAACACGCTCCGCCGGGCGTACGCCGCGTGGATCCGCGTCCAGCCACCGGCGACGATGATCAGGATCACCGGGAACCGTGCTCCCTACACCAGCACAGTCGCCCCAGCTGACGCGGCGTGGTTCATCAACGCCCAGCTCGACGTGAACGAAGCGTGGCGCGCCAATCCCAAGGCTGACGTCGCGCCACAAATGCGGGATGGCGACCACCAGTGGGGCTTCTTCGACCTGCGGGGCGGCTACATGCGGGGCTGGGGTCGCGACGAGTTCTTCGGGCTGACCTACTTTCTCGAGAACCTGATGTTCGTCCGCGGCTTCGTCGAGCACGTGGCCATCAAGGCGCATCTCTTCCCATCCTTCGCGCCGTTCCTCTACACGCTGGCGCCGTTCCGGCACCTGACGCTCACCTACGTGCCGGCGGTCCTCGACAAGCTGCTGGCGTCGCCACACCTCGCCCGCATCCGGTCGCTGAAGTTGCCCAACCGCATGGAGAACAACCACTACACGCGGCTCAACGACCTGACCGACGAGCACGTCCGCGCCGTCGCGGCGTGCCCGCACCTCGCCCCGCTCCACTTCCTCGACCTCGAGGACAACACCGACCTCACCCCGCGCGCGTTCGACCACCTTGCGCTGTCACCGTACCTGCGCTCACTGTCCCACGTCCGCTTGGACATCTACAGCTACAGCCGCTCGTTCGGAGGCTACGGGGACCACAGCAGCTCGCTCGCCGAGCGTCGCCTCGAACGATGGCGCGATGAGCTCGAGGCGCGCCACGGCTACCTGCCCTGGCTCCATCCCGAGGACGACTACGGCACCGCCGAGCCCCTCCTCGAGACGGTCGACGCCCACCCGGTCGGCGAGGCCGCCTTCCGCCCCGACATCGCCGCGCGGTGTCGGGCCCGCCTGCCCGTCGAGGTCGACCTCGCCCTCACCGGCCTGCTCACCCCCGACGCATCGCTGCGCGCCGTCCACCTCGACGTCGAGTTCGCCGGCGGCCGCCTCGTCGCCACCCTCAACCACGCCACCCCCGATCCAGCCCTGCCCGACCTGCGGGCCCTCGTCACCCTCACCGTCCGCCGCATCAACGCACCCGCGCGCGCCTACGACTTCGCCACGGCGACCAACCTCGACCTCCACCCTGGTACCACCGTCACCGTCGGCGTCCGCCTGCCACCGCCCCACGCATGATTGCCGGCGCGACCGTCGATCTTCGTACCGTCGCGCCAGCCTCGAATGGGACCTCCTCCCAGACCTGCGGATCGAGCGCGAGCGCGATGGATGCCACCCGGGCGGTGGCCAGCGACTTCTTTCGGGCGAGCGGCGGTGATCCAGCGCAATTCACGTCGGCGCGCGCGCCAAGTCTTGACGAAATGCTCGCGCAGCTTGCGCCTGTTCTGGGCAACCCCGACGAGCAGTGAGGGTGCAGATCTTCCTGACGCGAGAATTCGCGGCAGCGATTCGGCGCCTCTGGCTTGACCTGGCTACGTTGCCGAGAACGCAGCGAGCGTCGACGCGGCCGTGGTCAGGGCTTGACGAAGATCGGGTTGGTCACGCCGAACGGATGGCGGCCGGGGTGGACCGGCTCGAGGGGGGCGTCGCCGTAGGCGGCGACGACGACGAAGCCGCTGCCGTCGGCGCGGACGTCGATGGGGAGGGTGCCGCGCCAGCGCACGGCGGGGTCGAGGGGATCGGCGTCGCCCGGCATGATGGGCACGGTGTCGACGGTCTCGCCGTCGACGACCAGATCGAACGCGTCGACGTCGACCCAGCTGGCGGCGCGGATGGTGATGGCGACCTGGGCGGTCATGCCCAGGCCGGTCACGGTGGCACCTGGCCCGTTGCCATCGACGGTGGCGGTGACGTAGATGCCGCCGACCACGGCGCCGTGGCCGGCCGCCAGGGTGTCGCGCACCTGGGGCGCGGTGAGCGCGCGCGGGTCGTCGGTGCCTAGCTCGAGGCACGTGCGCGGGTAGCCCACCGGGGACGAGGTCAGGCCGTGGCTGTCCGAGGAGCCGACCGCGAAGATCTTGCGGCCGGCCCGCAGCAGGCCGAGCCAGTCGCGCACGGTGCCGTCGCGGTTGCTCTGCCAGCCGCTGTCGTTGAAGACCTCGACGAGCGTGAACCGCTGATCCCAGTCGGCCGCCGACGACACCATGCCGGTGGCCGGGTCGAACCCGACGTAGTCGAAGTAGTTGGCGCCGCCGCGTGGGTGGTTGATGATCACCACCGGCGCCTCGGGCCGGGCCCGCACCGCGTCGAACACCGCCACCGGTGACAGCGTCGCGAACGCGGTGTCGGGCGCGTCGGCGGTGGGGAAGGTCTGCCACCGGGGCGCGCCGGCGTTGACCTTGGTCGGGTCCGCGGTGAGCGGGAATACGCCCATGTGGCCCCACACCTCGAAGCTGGTCAGCTCGATCGAACCGAACCCCGCCGCCCAGCGCTGGGCGCCGAGCTGGTCGATCTCGGCGGCGAAGTCGCCGACGTACTCGTGATCAGACCGCACTGGCAGCTCGAGCCCGTCGGCGATCGCGCTGGCCACCTTGAGCAAGCCGTCGTCGCCGGAGTCGTTGGAGCGCCAGGTGTGGATGTGAAAGTCGGCGCACTGCACGCCCGGCGTCGGCACCACCTCGGGCAGCTCGACGTCGATCCGCTGGGCCTGGCCGCTGACCGCGGTGAGGTCGCGGCGCGCCACGTCGTAGGCGAAGCCGTGGGACACCACCAGCTCCCAGTTGCCGGGCGGCACGGCCAGCGTGACGTCGCCGGTGACGGTGAAGGTCACCGCCAGTCGACCGCCGGCGAAGCGGGGCTCGCCGAACGCCGCCGGGATGGTCGGGGTGCCCTGGCCCGGGCGAGGCAACAGCTGGACCCGGGCCGGGAGCGGGCCGGCCAGGTCGGTGACCACCACCCGCACCTGGGCCGGCGCCGGCAGGGTCAGGGTCGGCGCCGGCGCCCCGGGGGCCACCACCTGCTCCACCAGTTGGGCGGCGTCGGCCACGGCCGCCAGCTTGACCGTGGCGTCGGCGGGGACGTGGACGGTGAACGAGCCGTCCGCCGCGGTGACCGCGCGGGTCAGGTAGGCGCCGGTGGCGTCGTCGACCGCGTGGACGTGGGCGCCGGCCAGCGGCGCGCCCGCGCGCACGACCGTGCCGGTCACCACCCGCACTGCCGCGGCCTGTTCGTCGGCGACGGCGGCGACCAACCCGTCGAGGCCGGGGCCTCCGATGATCAGCTGGGCGTGGACCCGGTCGAAGTCGTGGCACGCGGCCACCGCGAAGCCGGGACCGAAGCCACCGACGAATCCCGACACCGAGACCGCGGTGCCCAGGCGATCGGCCGGGACGTAGGCCCAGCTGGTGGCCAGGTCGTCGACCAGGCCGATCCACGGTGCCCCGGTGACGTCGTCGGAGAAGCCCGCGCCCGGCACCACCACCGGCGTGCGCTTGGTGTACATGAGCGCGTGGAGGATGGCGCCGGTGTCGAGCTGGCGCTCGGTGTCGTTCAGGTAGCGGAACCGCACGTCGACGCGGGACGAGCCGGGCGCCAGCTCGTAGTCGATGGCCGCGCGCACCCCGGTCAGCTCCTGGAACAGGCCGGCGGTGACCGCCTCGAAGAACGGCACCGGGTGGAGCCGTCCGACGGTGCGGATGATGGCCGGCCCGCCGCCGCTGCCGTCGGACAGGACCGACACGTCCTCGGTGACCAACGAGGCCCGGCCGGTCAGGAGGAACACCTCGCCGAAGTTGGCCGGCTCGATCAGGCGACCGCCCGCGACCCGGGCCAGCCCGACCGGCCGCCCGCCCCACGGGTCGTACAGGTCGCTGTCGCCGACGTCCTCGATGACCAGCGCGACGCGGTCGTTGGCGAGGACGAAGTCGCCCGGCTGCCAGGTGATGAGGCCCGAGGCCACCGGCGGCAGGTCCGCGGCGCCCAGGCGCCCGGCGCGGGCCTCGGTCGCGCTGGCGCCGAGGGGCTGGGCGTGGCCCGTGGGATCTCCGACGGTGAAGGCCGGCAACGGCGTGCAGCCATCGGGGGGCGGGGCGTCGTCGCCGCCACAGGCAGCGAGCGCGAGCGCGAGCGCGAGCCCGCACGCGGACAGGAAGCGTGGACGCATGCCGCACTCTACGACGGTTGGCGACGCAGTCGTCACCGGAATGGCACCGCGCCGGTGCGGCGACGCCACGGAGCCACGCCGGCCGAAAGCCCCGGCCAGCGGTTGCCCCGCCCGCCCTCCTCCGTCGACAATCTCCGGAGGGAGGCCTTCATGCGCATTGCTCTAGTCATCGGCGGCGTCTGCGCCGCGCTCGCCACCGGGTGTCCGCCGCCACAAGGTACCGGGCCTGGGACCGGCGGCGTGGGCGGCGCAGGCGGCTCGGCCATCAACCCCGGCGCCTGCGGCGACCTGTCGACCGACAAGGTCACCCGCAAGCTCTACGCGTTCCTGGCGGCCTCGGCCGAGCTCGACCGCTCGACCGCGGAGCTCGAGCGCTCGGTCCACGACGCGTGCGTGCGCATGGCAGTCGAGCTGGGGGTCCCGACCGACGGCGACACCCGCACGGTGTGCCAGCGCGCCGCGACCGAGCTCGACGCCAACCTCAAGGTCTCGGTCAGCCAAGAGCAGCGGTTGGTGACCCGCTACGTCCCGCCGGTGTGCACGTCGCAGGTCGAGTTCACCGCCGGCCTGGTGGCCCAGTGCGAGGCGTCGGCCGCGGCCACGTGCAGGTCCGGTGCGCGGGCACCTGCTCGGGCACCTGCGCCGGGGCGTGCGACGGCACCTGCGCCACCACCGACGCCGGCGGGCAGTGCGCCGGCCAGTGCGACGGCACGTGCCGCGGCGGGTGCTCCGGCAGCTGCGAAGGCTACGCCTCGGTCGACGCCTCGGTCGAGTGCCGCGCCTCGGCCGAGATCCAGACCGCCATCCACACCGAGTGCACCGAGCCCCGGGTCGAGGTGGTCAAGGAGACCGTGACCGTGGTGGACGACAGCAAGTTCCAGCGCGCCACCGCGGCCATCAACGCCGGCATGCCAACCCTGCTGCGGGTCGGCGCGCGCTCGGAGCTGGTGGCCAAGGCCCTGGTCGACTGGGTGTCGACCGGCGCCAGCCTGGTCCGTTCGTCGGGGCAGCTGGTCGGCCAGCTCGGCGAGCGCGGCCTGTGCGTGGCAGGCCAGCTCGCGGCCACCGTCGCCGCCGCCGCCCAGATCGAGGCGCGCATCTCGGTGTCGATCGAGGTGACCGCGTCGGTCTCGGCCTCGGCCGGCGGCAGCGCGCAGTAGCGGCGGGGTCGCGGGCGGATCAGGCCTCGGCCAGCTGGCCGCGGGCGCGCAGCGCAGCGAACTGCTCGCGCAGCGCCTGGAGCTCGAGCTCCGCGCGCAGCCCCGGCCGGGCGCCGGTGTAGGCCAGCCAGGCGGCGTGCATGAACTGCTCGAGCGGCAGCTCGGCGGTGACGCTGGCGGTCGCGGCAGCGGCGAGCAGCGCCTCGGTCGACGCCAGCGCGTCGCCGGAGATCGGGTCGAAGGTTGGGATGCTCATGGGCCCCAACAGAACCATCCTGGGGCGCCGCGTCAACCCTCCCCGATCGGGCGGTTAGGGCCTGGCCCGCCCCCACCCCCGGCCGTCAGGGTGCTGGCGGCGCCGCGGCCGGCGCGTCGTCGTCGTCGTCACTCTTGCCGGTGATGAGCTCCTTGACCCAGATGGCCACCCCGGCCAGCACCAGCAGCGCCAGCAGCATCCAGCCGTAGCGGTTCCAGATGCCGCGCTTCATCGACGACTCGGGGTACTTGGCCTTGATGGCCGCGGCCAGCTCGGGGGCGTCGTTGTACTGGTTGCCCTTGATCGCGGCGGGCTTGCAGTTGGACACCGAGAAATACGACCAGAACACGCCCTTGATGTCGCACACGTACCCGGCCTTGAAGCCGGCGATCGCGGGCTCGTCCTTCCACTCGTCGGGCAGCGGCCCGCACTCGAACCCCTCCTGGCCGGTCTGGTAGATGACCGGCACCTTGGCGGCGGCGGACCCAGGGTGGGCGAGCAGGCCGGCGGCGGCCACGACGAGCGCGAGGGCGAGCTTGATCATGCCGCAGCGTAACAAGGGTTGCCCGGCTCGGGGGCGGCGCTCGCCCGCATTCCGGCCAGGCCCGCCCGGCGCGCCCGCGGGGCAGCGGCGCAGCCCGCGCGGTCAAGCCGCCAGGCGCGGCGCGTCGTCGGGATCGGGCGCCCCGGCGCGGACCCGGCTGGGCTTCTCGGTCTGGTCGCGCACGTGGCGCGGCACGCCCTCGACGTCCCACACGATCCGGAACACCTCGAGCAGCTTGAGCCCGTAGTACGACAGGTCGATCTCCCACCAGTAGAAGCCCTGGCGGGCCGACCGCTGGTAGTGATGGTGGTTGTTGTGCCAGCCCTCGCCCAGGCACAAGAGCCCGAGCAGCGGGTTGTTGCGGCTGGTGTCGGTGGTCGCGTACCGCCGCGAGCCCCACACGTGCGCCAGGGAGTTGATGGTGAAGGTCAGGTGCCACAGCACCACCGTCGACACGAAGTAGCCCCAGATCAGCGCGTGGGCACCGCCGATGAGGTACAGCGCCGCGGCGTAGGCGATGGTGAACAGGATCTCGAACCGGTTGATGAACATCAGCTCGGGATAGCGGGTCAGGTCCTTCACCTTGGAGAGGTCGGCGTGCTGGTGCCGGCGGACCAGGATCCAGAACATGTGCGACCACCAGAAGCCGCGCTGGATGGGCGAGTGCAGGTCCTCGGGCTGGTCCGAATACTTGTGGTGGTTGCGGTGGTGCGCGGCCCACCACAGCGGACCCTTCTGGGTCGAGATCACGCCGAGCAACGCGAAGCCGACCTGACCGACGCGGCTGGTCTTGAACGAGCGGTGCGAGAAGTAGCGGTGGTACCCGGCGGTGATGCCGAACATCCGCACCGCGTAGGACACCGCGCAGATCGCCAGGCCCGACCACGAGAAGCCCAGCCAGATGAGCCCGCCCAGCGCCACGAGGTGGACGCTCCAGTACGGGATGGTGTCGATCCAGCGGACGCGGTCGAGCTCGGGGGCAGCGGGGGACGACGACATGGTGCCGGCACCGTAGCCGGGCGGTCGGCGCGCCGACGCCACGAGGCAAACAGCGATCGAGCACAGATACCAGCGGCCGTGACGCGATCGTGACAGAGGGCGGCGTGCTGGCCGGACCAGTCGGCGGGGGCGACGGCGGCGAGTCCGCGTCCGGCCCCGCGCGGTACCGTCACCGTCGATGCCGACGCGGTTCCACTTCGAGCACACCTTCCGCGCCCCCGATCCGGCCACGGTGTTCGCGGCGTACTTCGACGCCGGCCACCAGCGCGAGCAGGACGCGGCGGTCGCCATCGCCCACCGCCACGTCCTCGAAGACGTCGACGGCCCCGCCCAGCGGCAGCGCCACAGCCGAGTGACCCCGCGGCGGCAGCTCCCGGCCGTGCTCCGGCCGTTGGTCAAGGGCGACCTGGCCTACGACGAGACGCTGGTGTGGACCAAGGCCGCCGACCGGCTCGACTTCGACATCCAGCCCCACCTCCTCGACGGCCGCGCCCGCATCGTCGCCACCTACCAGCTCGCGACCCTCGGCCCGGGCCAGGTGCGCCGCAGCTACGACGGCCAGGTGACGGTCGAGGTTCGGCTGGTCGGCGCGCGCATCGAGCGGGCCATCGTCGATGACCTGGGCCGCTCGTTGGACATCGCGGCGCGGGTCACCCAGGCCTACCTGGACCGCCACGCCCCGGCGACCTGACCCAGCGCCCCTGGGGCGGCCCGGTGATCGCGGCAGCGTCGGACGCCGTCCCCGACACGCCCGCGCTATACTGGCGGGGTGAGCTGGACCGGTTCAACTGCGTGGGGGCAGCCGTGACCCCACCGGTGACGGCGCCGCGGGATCGGGTGCTCGGCGACTACCAGCTCCTGGCCAAGCTGGCCACTGGTGGCATGGCCGAGCTGTTCCTGGCGCGCCGGTTGGGGCCGAGCCCCGACGGCCCGGCGCCGGTGCAGGTGGTCAAGCGCATCCTGCCCCACCTGGCCGACGACGAGCACTTCGTGACCATGTTCCGGGACGAGGCGACGCTGGCCGCGCTGCTCGAGCACCCGAACATCTGCCGGGTCCACGCGCTCGACCACGTCGGCGACGTGTGGTTCATCGTCATGGAGTACCTGCACGGGGTGCCGTTGTCGCGGCTGTTGTCGCGGCTGTCGAAGCGCCGGCAGTTCCTCGACGTGCGCATGGTGGCCGGCCTGCTGGTGCAGGCGTGCGCCGGCCTGGGCCACGCCCACGACGCCAGCGGGCCCGACGGCCACCCCATGCGCCTGGTCCACCGCGACGTGTCACCGCCCAACATCCTGGTGACCGCCGACGGCACCGTGAAGCTGCTCGACTTCGGCATCGCCAAGGCCCGCGGCGCCAACTCCAAGACCCGCACCGGGACGGTGAAGGGCAAGAACGCGTACATGTCCCCGGAGCAGATCCTGGGCAAAGACCTCGACCGGCGCAGCGACGTGTTCGCGCTGGCGGCGGTCATGTACGAGCTGCTGGCGGTGCGGCGGCTGTTCCACCGCGACAGCGACTTCCTCACGTTCAAGGCCATCACCGAGGAGCCCATCCCCGACGTCCGCGAGCGCCGCACCGACCTGCCGGCGGCGCTGGTGGCGACCCTCAACCGGGCGCTGGCGCGGGATCCGGCCGGCCGGTTCGCGACCGCCCAGGCCATGGGCGATGCGATCACCGCGGCCATGGCGCCGTTCGGGGGCCCGGCCACGCCGGCTGAGCTGGCCGCGATGCTGGCGCGCGACTTCGCCGACGAGCTGGCCGACAAGGACGCGCTCCTGGCCCAGGCGCGGCAGCTCGACGTCGACGCCGCCCCGCTGCCCGGCCCCAACCTGCAGAGCCAGCCGACCCCGGTGGTAGATGTCACCGAGCTGGCCGACGACGACTTCCTCGACCAGACCCCGGTGGCGCGCGGCCCGAAGCCGACCGGACCGCCGCCGCTCGCGGGCCGGACCGGGCGCCCTACACGCCCGCCGCTACCGGGCCAGGGCTCGCCCAGCGTCGTGGTCGCGCCCGAGGCGCTGACCATGGTCGACCTGGCCGACCCGTCGACCGACCTGCTGCGCGATCGGCGCCGCCGGATCCAGCGCCGGGTGCTGGCCACGCTGGGGCTGGTCGGGCTGGCGGCGGGCGCGTACTGGCTCGGCCGCGGCGGCGCGGGGCCATCGCCTGGGGCGGGGCCGATCCCCACCGCCCCGCTCGATGCCGGCGGCGCACCCGCCGACGCTAGCCCCGACGCACCGCCCGACGCCGACACCTCGCGCGCCGACATCACCGCCCTGGCCCGGTTCGGCTTCTTCTCGATCGCGGCGTCGAAGAAGACCACCATCTACATCGACCACCAGCGGGTCGGTGAGGCGCCGCTCGACCGCTATCCCCTCGAGCCCGGCCCGCACGACATCAAGGCGGTGGGCCCGCGCAACAAGGCCCGCCGCTGGAAGATCATCGTCGAGGCGACCAAGGACGTCGACCTCGGCACCGTGACGTGGTGACCGGTCGCCATCAGCGGCCGCCCCGCCCGCGCGCCGGCGCACCCGCCGCTGCGATCACGACAGCGGCGCGGGCTTGATGCTCGCGATGTGCATGCCGCTGGTGGTGGCGGTGACGATCAGGACGCGATCGCCCTGGGCGAACCGAGGCACCAGCTCGGGCGGCCCCTGGAAGTGCATGCCGGCCAGGTTGTCGACGTCGATCTCGCCACCGTCGGCGTCGGTGGCCTGTTCGATGTCGAGGGAGATCCGCGCGACCTGCCGCGACGCCACGCTGTGGAACTTGGCCATCGACGCGTACAACTCGATGGTCCGGATGGTTCCCACCACCCGCATGCCCACAGAGTCGGTCATGGCGAGATGATACATCGCCGCCGTGGGCGGTCGGTCGGGCGTGGCAGCAAGCATGCGCCGGGCCGACGAACCCACATTGGCGGCGGTCCCCTACCTCGCGCCCGATCAGCCGGCGGGCGCGGTGGTGAGCGTGGTGGGCCCCTTGACGTCGAGGAAGGGCTCGAGCTTCTTGAGCGTCTTGTAGCCGAAGCCCTTGACCCGTCTCAGGTCGGCGACCCGACGGAACGGCCCGTGCTTGGCGCGGTAGGCGATGATGCGATCGGCCTTGGCGGGTCCGATCCCCGGGAGACGCTCGAGCTCGTCGGCGGTGGCGGTGTTGAGGTTGACCCGGCCCCGGGGGGCCTGGCGTGTCGACGGACCCGCGGCCGGCTCGGCGGCGATGGCGGCGACCGGGGCTGGCGCCGCACGGACCGGCTGCGGCCGGAGCCACAGCACCGCGGCGACCAGGAGCGCCAGCGTCGCGGCGACGGGGGCGGCGCGGCGCCGGGCCGACGCCGCCGCGGGGACGGGGAATGGCAGATGGGGAGAACGATCGAACGTGGACATGGAGACTCCTCGACGCTGTGACAGCGCGTGTGGGTGGGTAGCGACGGGCGGCCGGCGCGGCCGCGGCCACGACATCCGGTGCCGGCCCGCCGGGTGGGCGTGCCGGCCGAGCGTCGACGGACGCAGCTCGCCCGGCGGCCGCCTAGAACGGCAGCTCGTCGCGGCTGCGCGCAGGCGCGCCGTCGTCGCGGCGCTTGCCGCCGCGCACCTGCAGGTCCTCCTCGTCCATCTCGCGCAGCTGCAGCTTCTGGTTGGCGGGCAGCGCGTCGAGGTAGAGGTTGATCGACTGGTCCTTGTTGGGGAAGCCGGTGCCGACGCGCATCCAGTACGTCGAGCCGTCCTTGCGCTCGACCGGGCACAGCACCTTGAACATCCGACTCTTGGCTCCTGAGGCAGTGGCAGCAAAACTCATGTTGTCCTCTCGGTTGGTTGGTTGCGGCGGCCTCCATTTCAAGGCGCGTGCCGCGCGCAACCCCCCGACGCGACGTCACCGGTGTCCGCGGCCCTGGCTGAGACGTCCGGGTTCCGGACACCTGACCGGGTTCCGGCCAGGCCCCGGCGCGACGGCGCTGGCCGACGCCGGACACCGCGCGGCGTAGCCCGGGGTCAGGGCGCGACCGCGACCGCGAGCGTGGCCAGGCCCCCGGACGTCACCACCACCGACCGGCGCACGACGCTGGGCGCGGACCACACCGGCCCGCCGGCCCCGATGGCGGTGACCAGCGGCGGCGACCACACCACCAGCGTGTACGCGCCGGCCGGCACCTGGTCGAGCGCGAACCGACCGGCCTCGTCCGAGATCGCGTAGTACGGGTGGGCCAGCGGCAGCACCCACGCGGGCGCACCGCCCTCGACGCCGAGCCGGGTCGGCGTGGTCACGTCGACCGACCGCTCGACCCGCCCGCCCGGGTCGAGGTCGATGGCCTGCTCGGCGACCGCGCCGGCGATCACCCGCAGCGGCGTCGGGAGGTGGCTCTCGAGGATCACGACGGGGACCGCGGTGCTGACGACCTGGACCGCCGGCGCCAGGCCGCAGCGATCGCCGGTCACCACCGCCGCCGTCGTGACCGGCTCGAGCCGGCCCTGGGGGACCACCTCGAGGTAGGCCACCGCGCCGACCACCGGCCCGGCCTCGACCGCGGTGCGCGCGGTGGCGCACCCGGCCGGCCACGCGACGCCGGCGGTCCGCGCCCACCGCAGCTGCCCTTCGAGCACGCCGGGCCCGCCCACCGCCGCCACCTGGTAGCTCGACGCCAGGGCTCGGTCGCCGCGGCTGCGCCCGTCGGAGAACCCCAGGCGGCCGATCACCGCGCCGTAGCTGGTGCCGCCGTAGCCGAACCCGCCGTAGCCAAAGCCGCCGTAGCTGTAGCCGGCGTAGGCCAGCGGATCGTCGGTCGGCCGGGACCGGTCGCGGCCGCGGTCGTCGAACGCCGGCCCGTCGTCGTCACCGGCGCCGGCCAGCTCGAGCTTGGCCGACAACGCCGCCAGGCCACCGGCGCCATCGTCGTCGACGGACCCGGCCGGCGCCAGCGGCGGCGGACCAGGCGGATGGCAGGCCAGCGCGGCCACCACTACCCACAAGCCGCGCGACGGTCGAAGCACGCTGGCAGTGTGACGCGGGCCCCGACCCGGTTCAAGCCGTCACGGCGGCGGCGCCGCCGCCTTGAAGTACGTGTCGACCAGCGTGGCCACCACCACCAGGAGCGCCCGCGCGTCGCGGATGCTGAGCGAGGTGGCGAAGGCCAGGCGCCGCCCGGTCCGTTGCAGCGTCAGGCCCTTGATGGCGTTGAGCGCGCCGGCCTGCCCCAGGGCGAACGCGGTGACGGTGTCGTCGAGGATCTCGGCTCGCAGGCGCGCGATGGTGTCGGCCGCCGCCGCCGCCGCCGCTTCGTCCGGAAACCGGACGTTTCCGGCGACGTGGAAGCCGCGGGCGTCGATCTCGAGGGTCACCGTGGCTCGGTCGGGCCCGGGCAGGTCGGCGCCGCTGCCGTAGGGGATGGGCAGGCGGGCCGGGAACACCCCGGCGGCGGTGGCGATCAGCGCCGGCCCGGTCGGCTCGCCGGCCACCGCCTCGATGCCGCCCACCTGGTCGAGCCAGGCCGGCAGCGCGTCCGCGGGCGCGGCCACGTCGAGCGCGCCGGCCCGCGGCGCCAGCAGGCCGCCCAGGTCGCGGGGCTGCGCCAGCGCGGTCCACCCCGGCCGCCACTGCAGGAACACCCGCCGGTCGCCCGCGAACACCCGCGGCGACGGCTGGCGGCGGCCGAGGACCCCGCCGACCACCGGCGTCCACGCCACCGGGGCGTCGGGCGCGTCGAGGAGGTCGCGCAACACCGGCGGGGCCAGGCGGGCCCGCACCACCAGCGTGGTGGCGGCGGCGTCGCGCGGCGCCGGCGTCGAGATCGCGAGGGTCTCGAAGCTGTCGACCAGCGCGACCTGGGAATCGCCGACGAGCGAGCGGTAGTCCGGCATGGGCGCGAAGACCTTGTCGACCTGGGGCGCCCACTCGGTGTCGCGCAGCCGATCGAGCCGCACCAGCACGCTGACGATGTGGCCGGCCGGGAAGTACACCCGCAGGTCGGCGGCGGTGCCGTCCGACGGCCGCGCCGCGATGGCCCCAGCGCCGTCGGCGGGCCCCGCGGTGGCGACGCCGCCATCGCCCCCAGCTCCGGCGTCGCCGTCGCCGCCGCCGAGCGCCACCCCTCCGCCGCCGTCGCTCGGGACGCCGCCGTCGCCGGCCGCCGCGAGCGCGCCCGCGTCGAGATCCCCGGCGCCCCCGGCGTCACCGTCGGCCGTGGCCACCGCCGGCGCGTCGACCCCGGCGTCACCGTCGGCCGTGGCCACCGCCGGCGCGTCGGCCCCGGCGTCGGGCGGCGCGGCCGCGTCGGGCCCGGCATCGCGCCGGCGCCGCGCGTCGGGCGGGGCGCCCGCATCGACCACGAGCGCATCCACGCCGGCGTCGACGAGGCCGAAGCCGTCGGGCGCGGCGGGCGGCACAGGCGCCGGCGCGATCGGATCCGTCGCCGCCGGCGCGGGGGCCGGGACCGTCGCCGCCAGCGCTTGCTCCGGCGGCAACGCCTCGGCCTGGCGGGGCGTCGGCGCGATGTCGATCGCGAACGCCGGCGGGGTGCGGACCTGCGGCGGACGGGCGCCGCACCGCAGCCCCTGGAGCAAGACGCCGTGCACCACCAACGACAGGACCACCGCGGGCAGGCCCAGGCGTCGGCGGTCTGATGGCGCAGGCGGTTCCACGAAGCCTCGCCTGGGCAGTAGCATCAGGGCATGGTCGAGTCCAGGCACCAGCCGGCTGGCGAGGGCCCCCTCGGGCCCGACCACCTGGCCTACGTGGAGGCGGCCCAAGCCACCGCCCACACGCTGTACGACGGCGTGCGGGTCAAGCACCGGAGCTGCGGCATCGCCATCGCCGAGACCTTCGGCCTGGCCACCGCGCCGTACCAGATCTTGCGCCGCGGCGGCCTCACCGGCCTCGGGCGCTGCGGGGCGCTGCGAGCCGGCGAGCACGTCCTGGGCGAGTTGTTGGGCGATCCAGATCCCACCGGCGCGGTGACGCCGGCCCTGCGCACGGCCATCGCCTGGTACGGTGAGGCGGCGGGCGGCCTCGACCTGGGCGGCGCCGCGGACCAGATCTGCGCGACCCTGGTTCGGCCGCTGGGCGAGTTCACCGGCCCACGCCGCCACCAGTTCTGCACCAGCCTGGCGGCCCAGGTCGCGGCGCTCACCGCCGAAGCCCTGTGCCGCTTCGCGCCGAGTCTGCCACCGATCACCGCCATCCCCGAGGACCGCTGATGCCGCTCAAGAAAGAAGTCGTCACCGCCGTGGTCGCCGAGGCGTCGAAGAAGATGAGCGATCCCAACTACGGCGCGGTCGTCGTCGGCGGGTTCGTCCAGACCCAGCCAGCGATCACCGCGTTCCTCAGCGCCCACGAGGCCGAGCTGGGCGGCGCCGACGCGGTGGTCAACGTGGTGTTCCACGCCGCCCTGATCAGCCAGTGCTACCAGCGCGGCACCGGCAAGGTGCGAGTCGCCTCGTTCGACGACCTCGATCGCGCCAGCGGCGGCGACTCGCTGGCGCTTTTGGCCAGCGTACAGCCGGTGGTCCACGGGTTCATCGAGGAAAACGTGGCCCACGCCGAGGCGCAGCGCCTGCTGGCGCTGATCGCGCTGGCGCTCGACCGCTGACGGGTGATGGTGGCCCACCGCGGTCCGCAGTAGGCTCGAGGCCATGCGAGGGCGCGCGATCTTGCCGGCGATGGCGATGGCGATGGCCTGTGGCTTCCAGCCACGCGGCCAGGCGAGCGACGGCGGTGACGATGGCGTGGACGCGCCGACGGCGCCAGACGACGGCGACGGCGACGGCGTGCGCGACACGGTCGACAACTGCCCCGAGGTCGCCAACCCCGCGCAGCACGACGAGGACGGCGACGCCACCGGCGACGCCTGCGACCCGTGCCCCCAGCTGGCCGGCGGCAGCGCCAGCGGCCCCGACGCCGACGCTGATGGCGACGGTGTGGGCGATGGCTGCGACCCGCGCCCGAACCTCGCCGGCGACACCCTGGTGATGTTCGAGGCGTTCGCCACCCCCGGCCCCCTGCCCGCGTCGTTGACCGTCCTGGTCGGGACCGCGAGCCGGTGGGCCGTCGACGACGACGCGCTGCACTACCGGTCCTTCGACCAGCTGGACATGGTGGTGGCCCGCCCCGGTGGCGCCGGCCGGCTCACCACCGACACCGTGTTCGACGTCGTGGCCGCCGGCGGCACGAGCGCGTCGACGGCGGCGGTCATGGCCAACCTGACCGAACTGGCCACCCCGCCCAACGCCCTGCAGTACTTCCTGTGCGGCTATCGCGACGACGCCAACGGCCGCGAGCTGTGGATGTTCGATGGGACCCGCGGGATGCAGTGGACGTTCCTCGACTCGGACAACCGCCCGAGGGCCGGCTTGGGCGCGCGCCGAGTGGTCGCCTCCGTCGAGTCGGGCGGGCCGAGCTGCGTGGTCACCGACACCACCGGCGACGAGATCCTGAACTCCAGCTCGGCCCCATTCACCGGGGACGCGGTCGGGCTCCGCCTGTTCAACATGCAGGTCCGCATCCCTTACCTGGCGATCTACCGCAGCCCGACCACGTGACCGCGGCGGAGGGAGCTGCCGACCCGGCGGGGTCGTGATAGGAACGGCCCATGGCGAATCCGACCGCGACGTTCGAGACCTCCCTGGGCTCTTTCACCGCCGAGATCTATCTCGAGCAGATGCCCGCCACCGCCGGCAACTTCATCAAGCTCGCCAAGAGCGGCTTCTATGACGGCCTGCACTTCCACCGGATCATCTCCAACTTCATGATCCAGTTCGGCTGCGAGTTCTCCAAGGACCCCAACAGCGGCCGCGCCGGCACCGGCAACTCGCCGTTCGGTCGCATCGCCGACGAGCACCCGCCGGCCCACAAGCTGTCGAACGAGCCCGGCACCCTGTCGATGGCCAACACCGGCCAGCCCAACTCGGGCGGCGCGCAGTTCTTCATCAACACCAAGCACAACGACTACCTCGACTGGTTCTCGCCGGGCCCGTCGAAGCACCCGGTGTTCGGCAAGGTCACCAGCGGCATGGACATCGTGAAGAAGATCGAGACCACGCCCACCGACCAGCGCGACAAGCCGCGCACGCCGGTGCAGATGATCAAGGTCACCGTCAACGAGTAGCGCCCCGTCGAGGGTGCGGCTGGTTGGGGCGGTATGGCGACGGCGGATGGGGCGCCGGCGGGCGATCGGATCGTGACGAGAGGGCCGGCACGGGCGACGCGACGCCGTGAACCGGAGCCGGAACCGGAGCCGGAGCCGTGAACCGGAGCCGGAGCCGGAGCCGTGAACCGGAGCCGGAGCCGTGAACCGGAGCCGGAGCCGTGAACCGGAGCCGGAGCCGGAGCCGTGAACCGGAGCCGGAGCCCTGAACCGGCGCCGGCCGGTCCCTGCGCGCGCCTGTCGTGCGATCCAATCTTGACACCTTTCACTGTCACAGTTATAACTGGCTCATCGCTGAGCGATGCACCCCCGGGTTCGTGCCCGCGGCGGTCGCGCTCGCCCCCCCCCGCATCGACAGGAGTCTGCGATGACGCCATCGGCTACCCACGCCTCGACCTCGCCGCGCGCCGCCACCTCGGCCGCGCCGCCTGCCCCCACCCGGAGCGCGCCGAGCGCCCCCACCTCGCCGGTCCCGCACGCCGTGCCGGCCGACCGGTACCGCCAGCTCGGCGCCGAGCTCGACGCCGTCAAGGCCCGGGTCCTCGCCGAGCTCGGCGCGGAAGACCTGGCCCACGTCGACCGCATGCGACGCATCTCGACCGCGGCCGAGGTGATCGGCCGGGTCCTCATCCACGTCAGCCTCGACCCGGTGACGTTCTCGGCCGGCGTGGTGGCGCTATGGCTGCACAAGCAGCTCGAGGCCACCGAGATCGGCCACACCGTCTTGCACGGCGCCTACGACAAGCTGCCCGACGCGCGCTGGCGCTCGGCCACGTTCGCCTGGGACGTGCCGATCGACGAAGCGGCCTGGCGCCACGGCCACAACCACCGCCACCACGGCAACACCAACGTGGCCGGCAAGGACCCCGACATCCACTTCGGCCCGATCCGGCTGACCGCGCAGACGCCGTACCGACCCAGCCACCGCTACCAGCACCTGCTGGCGATCGGCGTGCTGGCGCCGCTGTTCACCTTCGGCATGAACCTCCACTTCACCGGGGTGTCCGACGTCCTGACCGGCACCGACGACTTCTTGCCCGACCGCTCGCCGGCCAGCATCCGCGCCGCGTGGCGCCAGGCCCTGCGCAAGTACGTGCCCTACTACGCCAAGAACTTCGGCTGGTACCCGCTCCTGGCCGGGCCGTTCGCCGCCAAGGTGCTCCTGGGCAACCTGCTGGCCGAGATCGGCCGCGACCTGTACTCCGCGGCCACCATCTACTGCGGGCACGTCGGCGACGATGTCGCCAGCTGGCCGGCCGGCACCAAGCCCGGCAGCCGGGGCGAGTGGTACGCGATGCAGATCGAGGCGACCAATAACTTCGAGGTGTCGCGGCCGGTGTCGATCTTGTGCGGCGGGCTCGATCGCCAGATCGAACACCACCTGTTCCCCACCCTGCCACCGCCGCGCCTGCGCCAGATCGCGCCCGAGGTCCGGGCCATCTGCGCCCGCCACGGCGTGCCCTACAAGACCGCGTCGTGGGGCACGACCCTGGGCAAGGCGCTGGGCCACATCAAGCGGCTGGCCACCGACGGCGGCGCCCGGGCGGTGCTGCGGGCGGCGGCGTGATGCTACTACTCACCGCAGGCATGCCGGCCGCCGCGCCTCCCGCACCCCCGCCGTCGTCGACGGCGCCCCCCGCGCTCACCATCGACGAGCTGGCGGCCCGGGCCGGCGTCCCGACCCGCACCATTCGCTTCTACCAGGCCAAGGGTGCGCTGATGAAGCCGGCCATCCGGGGCCGGGTCGCGTTCTATGGCGACGACCACGTCGAGCGGCTCAAGCTCATCGCCCAGCTGCAAGATCGCGGGCTGCGCATCGACGCGATCCGCGACCTGGTGACGTCGATCGACGCTGGCCTGGTGGATCTGGCCGAGTGGCTGGGCGTCGAGCACGCGGTCCAGGCGCCGTGGGCCGACGACGCGGCCCGCACCGTCGACGCGGCGGGCCTGGCCGCGCTGACCGGCGCCGGCCGGCCCGGCCTGGTGGCCGAGCTCACCCGGCACCAGCTGATCGAGCGGCGCGGCGAGGTGTTCCTCATCCCCAGCCCGGCGCTCTTGGGCATCGCGCTCAAGCTGGCCGCCGCCGGGATCGACCTGGGCACCGCCGCGGCCGCCGCCGAGATCCTGCGCAAGCACCTGCGGCGCGCGGTGGCCGACCTGGTCGAGCTGTTCGTGCGCGGGGTCCAGGGCGGCCAGGTGACGATGGCCGATCCCGAGGCCACGTTCACCTCGCTGCGGCCGCAAGGCATCGAGGCGGTGAAGGTGCTGTTCGCCCGCGAGATGGAGCACGCGCTGCGCGGTGTGGTCGAGTCCGGCCAGCTGGCCAAGCTGGGCCGCCGCCGGCGCAAGCGCTGACGCGACGGCCGCGCGCGCTCAGCCGCGGCGGATCGGCTCGACCCACACCCCACCCTTGGGCCGCAGGGTCAGCAGCGGCTCGAGCACCGCCGGCGTGGCCTGGGCCAGCCGGAACTGGAAGCGTTGCGCCCACGCCGCCAGGATCAGCTGGGCCTCGACCAGCGCGAAGTGGTTGCCGATGCACACCCGCGGGCCGGCGCCGAACGGCAGGTAGCCGGGCCGGCGCGCCTTCTTGTCGGCGCCGAGGAAGCGGTCGAGGCAAAACGCCAGCGGGTCGTCCCAGTAGGCGGCGCGCCGCTGCATCGCCACCACCGACACGGTGACGATCGCGCCCTTGGGGATCGGGACGTCACCGATGGTGACATCGCGGTCGGCCTGGCGGGCGATGGTGTGGGCCGGCGGGTACAGCCGCAGGGTCTCCTCGAGGATGGCGAGCGTGACCGGCAGCCGCGGCAGGTCGGCGTAGGTCGGGGCCCGCCCGCCCAGCACCTCGTCGAGCTCGCCGTGGAGGCGGGCCGCCACGGCCGGCTCGGTGCCCAGCACGTACCAGGCCCACGCCAGCAGGTTGGCGGTGGTCTCGTGGCCGGCCAGCATCAACGTCATGATCTCGTCGCGGATGTGGCGATCGGACAGGCCGACGCCGTCGTCGTCGCGGGCCTCGAGCAAGATCGACAGGACGTCGCCGCGGTCGCCACCGGCGGCGCGGCGCTGGCCGATGACCCGGAGCACCACCTCGTCGAGCTGGGCCACCGCGGCCAGGCCGCGCTTGCGGCGCGGGGTGGGCCAGCCCAGAGGGATCGGCGACAGCACCGCGCCCAGCACGTACTCCATGGCCTCGGTCAGCGCGTCGCCGATGACCCGGGCGTCGCCGCCGAGGTCGGCGTCGAACAGGGTCCGGCCGACGATGTCGAGCGTGGTGCCCATCATGCGCTCGGCGATGTCGATCAACCCGCCGGGCCGCAGCTGGTCGGCGTGGGCGGTGGCGCACGCGGCCATCACCGCGGCGTAGCCGGTCATCCGCTTGGGGGTGAAGGCCGGCGCCAGGAGCTTGCGCGACCGGCGGTGGAAGTCCTTCTCGGCGGTGAGCAGGCCGTCGCCGAGGAGCGGCTTGGCCACCACCGCCAGCCCGGGGCCCTTGATGAAGGCGTCGTCGTGCTCGACCAGGACCTGGTGGGCCAGCTCGTGATCGGTGACCACGAACACCGTGCGCCAGGCGATCCGGGTCTGGGTGATGCCGGCGTCGGCGACCCGCATCTGGAACCCGAGGCGGTCGCGCCGGAACTCGAGCAGGTTGCCGATGAGCGGCAGGCCGGGTTCGACCCGCAAGGTGGGGGGCATGGGTCGACTATGCGCCCTCGCGGGCGCCCTGGCGACGGCGTCGTGCGGTGAGGCCGCCTCGGGTGGGTCGGCGCGGCGGCGCGCGACGGCGTTCGGGGCGGCCCAGGCCATTGCGGCCGGCGCCGGGCGCGGCCAAACTCACCGTCCTCATGCGTCTGGGCTCCGACCTCGATCGCGCCATCCGCGTCCTGTCCGACGGCGGGCTGGTGGCGTTTCCGACCGAGACGGTCTACGGGCTCGGCGCCGACGCGTCGTCGGCGGCGGCGGTGGCCCGCATCTACCGCGCCAAGGGGCGCCCGACCGGCCACCCGGTGATCGTCCACCTGGCGTCGGCCGACGAGCTGCCGGCCTGGACCGCCGAGCTGTCCGACGCCGCGCGGGCGCTGGCGGCGCGGTTCTGGCCCGGGCCCCTGACGCTGATCGCGCGCCGCGGCCCCGACGTCCTCGACGAGGTCACCGGCGGCGCGCCCACCGTCGGCCTGCGCGTGCCTTCGCACCCGCTGGCCCAGGCGCTGTTGCGCGGGTTCGGCCGCGGGGTGGCGGCGCCCAGCGCCAACCGGTTCGGCTCGGTCAGCGCCACCACCGCCACCCACGTCATCACCGATCTGGGCGACTCGGTCGACTACATCCTCGACGGCGGGGCCTGCCCGATCGGGGTCGAGTCGACCATCGTCGACGTGTCGGGCCCGGCTCCGGCGCTGTTGCGCCCGGGTGGGGTGCCGCGGGCGGCGATCGAGGCGTTCCTCGGCCGGCCCCTGGCGGCGGCGTCGCCCACGGTGGCCGCGCCCGGCACGCTGCCGTCACACTACGCGCCGCGGGCGCGGGTGGTGCCGGTGGCCCCCGGCGATCTGGGCGCCGCCTGCGCCCTGGCGCCAGGGCCGGTCGGCGCGTTGGCGCCCACCGCGGTGCTCGCCGCGGCCGCGCTGCCGGCCTCGGTCAGCGCCGTCGAGTTGCCGGCCAGCGCCGAGGCGATGGCGACCCGGTTGTACGCGGCGCTGCGCGAGCTCGACGCGCTGGGGGTGGCCACCATCGTCGCCGCGCTGCCCGACGCCGGCGGCCTCGGCGAGGCCATCATCGACCGCCTGCACCGCGCCGGCGGGCCGCGCACGCCAGGGGGCGACTATGACGAGTGACGCGCCGCGGGTCGGCATCATCATGGGCTCGAAGAGCGACTGGGCCACCATGCGGGCGGCCAGCGACACGCTGACCGAGCTGGGCGTGGCCCACGAGTGCAAGGTGGTCTCGGCCCACCGCACACCGGACCTGCTGTTCGACTACGCCGAGGCCGCCGAGGACCGCGGGCTGCAGGTCATCATCGCCGGGGCCGGCGGCGCGGCCCACCTGCCGGGCATGTGCGCCTCCAAGACCTGCCTGCCGGTGCTGGGCGTGCCGGTGCAGTCGAAGGCGCTGTCGGGGCTCGACTCCCTGCTGTCGATCGTGCAGATGCCCAAGGGGATCCCAGTCGGCACGCTGGCGATCGGCGAGGCCGGAGCGGTCAACGCCGCGCTCCTGGCCGCCGCGATCATCGCCCGCGGCGACGCCGACGTGCGGGCCCGGGTCGCGGCCTACCGCGCAGCCCAGACCCAGCGCGTCCTCGAGGATCCGCTGTGAGCCGCGGCCCCGGGGCGACGCCGCGAGGCCCACGGTGAACCGGGCGACCCCGCTGTTGCCGGGCGCCACCATCGGCGTGCTCGGCGGCGGCCAGCTCGGGCGCATGATGGCGATGGAGGCCCGGCGCATGGGCTACCGGGTGTGCGTGCTCGACCGCGATCCGCGGTGCCCGACCGGGCCGTTCGCCGACGACGTCGTGGTCGGCACCCTGGACGACCTGACCAGCGCGCAGTGCGTGGCCGAGCGCTCGGCGGTGGTCACGCTCGACACCGAACACGTTCCGGCCGAGGTGCTGACGGCGATCGCCGAGCTGGCCCCGGTGCGGCCGGCGCCGGCGGTGCTGGCGACCATCCAGGACCGCGCGGTGCAGAAGCGCTTCCTCGACGGCCTGGGCCTGCGTCAGGCCCGGTGGGCGGCGTTCGCCGACGACGCCGAGCTGGCGGCGGCCGCGCGCGGGCTGGGCGGCGCCGCCATCATCAAGGCCCGCCGCTCGGGCTACGACGGCAAGGGCCAGGCCCGCTTCGAGCGCGCCGACGACGCGGTGGCGGCGTGGCACCGCATCGGCCGGCCGGCGGCCACCGTCGAGGAGCTGGTGCCGTTCGCGCGCGAGATCTCGGTCATCCTGGCCCGCGGGCTCGACGGCGACGTCGCGATCTACCCCATCGCCGAGAACCTCCACCGCCGCCACGTGCTGCACACCACCCGGGCCCCGGCGGTGATGGCCCCGGGCCAGCAGGCCGCGGCCGAGGCCATCGCCACCACCATCGCCGCCGCGCTCGATCACGTCGGGGTGATGGCGGTCGAGCTGTTCGAGCTGGCCGACGGCGCGCTGTACGTCAACGAGATCGCGCCGCGCACCCACAACAGCGGCCACTACACCTTCGGCGCCTGCGTCACGTCGCAGTTCGAGCAGCACATCCGGGCGGTGTGCGGCCTGCCGCTGGGCTCGCCCCGCCAGCTGACCGGCGCGGTCATGTGGAACCTCATCGGCGACCTGTGGGCCGAGGGCGAGCCGGCGTGGCACCACGTGCTGGCCCGGCCCGAGGCCCGGCTCCACCTGTACGGCAAGCTGCACCCGGCCCCGGGCCGCAAGATGGGCCACGTGGTGGTGCTCGACGATGACGTCGACCGTGGGCTGGCGACCGTCGACGAGCTGGCCCATCGCCTGGCCCGGTAGATTCGGCGGCGCCCGGCCGCGCAGCCGAAAACCGGCCGTGGTAGCCTGCCGCTGGGCATGCCGACCTTGCTGTATTGCGACGTCGATGGGGCCGATCGCACCTTCGAGCTCGGCGGGCAGCCGGTCGTGGTCGGTCGGGCGGCCGACTGCGGCATCCGCAGCGACGACCCGCGGATGTCGCGCCAGCACGCGCGCATCAGCTTCGACGGCCAGACCATCTGGGTCGAGGATCTGGGCAGCGCCAACGGCGTGTTCGTCGGCGCCGACCGGGTCAGCGTCGCGGCCCTGCCGGCCGGCGAGGTGGCGCTGATCGGCAGCCTGCTGGTCCAGGTGCTGGGCAGCCAGGGCGCGCTCCCACCGACCGGCGGAGTCCACGCCCAGCTGTCGCACTGGCTGGCGATGGAGCGCAAGTCGCGGGCCGCGATCGAGGACGAGCGCACCGCGCTGGCCAAGCGCGTGGGCGAGCTGCTCGGCGAGATGAACACCCAGGCTCGCTCGGTGTCCAACGAGCTGACCGCGGTCCTGCTCCAGCGCGACGAGGCGATGACCCGGGCCGAGCGGCTCGAGGCCCAGGTCGGCAAGCTCGAGGACGAGCTGGTCGCGGCGCGGGCCACGCCGCGCCCCGCCGTCGACGACAAGCTGGCCAAGGACAAGCTGGCGGCGGCCCAGGCCGCGGTGGCCTCGCTCGAGGCCCAGGTCCGGTCGCTGACTGACGCCGCCGAGGACGCCGAGGAGCGGTTCGGCGAGGCCGCGGCCGAGCGCGATCGCATCCGCGACGAGCTCGAGGCGGTGGTGGCCGAGCGCGCCAAGCTGGCGGCCGAGCTCGAGCAGGTCCAGGACCAGAAGGACGAGCAGGTCACCGCGGTCACCGGCGTGCAGAGCCAGGCGATCGCGGTGGCGGTCGAGGCCGAGCGCGAGCGGCTGGCAGCCGAGCATGGCGCCGAGCGGGTCAAGCTCCTGGCCGAGGCGGCCACCGAGCGCGAGCGGCTGATCGCCGAGAGCAACGCCGAGCGCGAGCGGTTGATCAAGGCGGCCGCGCTGGACCGCGAGAAGCAGTCGGCCGAGGCCACCGGTGCGCGCGATCGAGCGCTGGCCGAGCAGAAGGCCCGCCACGAGGCCGACAAGAGCGAGCTGCGCAAGGAGCTGGCCCGGCTCAACGACGAGCTGCTGGTGGCCGAGACCCAGGCCGGTGTGCTGGTGGCCGAGAAGCAGGCCGCGGCCGAGCGGCGGATCGCCAGCCTGGAGCACGACCTGGCGGCGGCCCGCAAGGCTGGCGGCGCCCAGGCCGACGCCGCCGCCGCGGCCCAGCTGGCCACGCTGACCGAACAGCTGAGCCTGCTCGAGGCCCAGCTGGCCGAGGCCCGGGCCCAGGCCGCCGACGCCGCCCGTCGCGCCGACGCTGCCGAGCAGCGGGCCCAGGCCGCCGAGCAGCGGGTGACCTCCGCGCTCGAGCGCGCGTTCGCCGCCGAAGGGCGGGTCGCCGAGATCGAGGCCGACGCCGCCCGCAGCGGCGAGCGTGTCGACGACGCCGAGACCCGGCTGGCGGCCGCCGCGGCTGGGGCGCAGGCGGCGGAGCGGCGCGCCGACGAGCTGGCGGCGCAGCTCGACCAGGCGGAGGCGGCGCTCGCCGCGGCCATCGAGGAATCGACCCGGCTCGCGGCCAAGGCCGACGACGCCGATCTCGCGATCGGCCGGCACGCCGCGGTGAGCCGGCAGCTCGACGAGGCCCTCGGGCGCCTGGCGTCCTCCGAAGCCACGCTGCGCGACCGCGCCGGCGGCCAGACCGCGCTCGAGGCCGAGCTGGCCACCGCGACCTCGCGGCTGGCCTCGCTCGAGGCGGCCCTGGCCGCGGCCGACGCCGCCACCGCCGCGCGCGGGGACGATCTGCGCGCCGCGAGCGATCGCATGGCCGCGCTCGAGGCCGCCGCCGCCGCCGCCACCGGCGACCTGGCCGAGCGCGGGGCCGCCGAGGGGGCGCTGCGTGAACGGGTGGCGACGCTGGAGGCCGAGCTGGCGGCCGCCGCCGAGGCGCGCACCGCGGCGGAGCAGGCCCGCGCCGCCGCGGAGCAGGCCGCCGCGAGCGACGCCGCCGCCGCCGAGGGCAACGCCCTCGCGGAGGCACGGCTGCGAGCGCAGCTCGACCAGGCCGAGCGCGACCTGGCCGCCGCGCTGGCCGACGCCGCCGCCGCCCGGGATCAGCTCGCCGCCGCTTCGGAGGACAGCGCCGCCAGCGGAGAGCGCGCCGCCGCGGCCCGGGCCGCCATCGCCGCGGCCGAGGACGCCCGGACCCAGCTGGCAGCCCAGCTGGCCGACGCCGATGCGGCCCGCGCGGCGCTCACCGCGCAGCTGGCCGACGCCGACGCGGAGCGCGCCGCCGCCGCCGCCCAGCGCGACGAGCTGGCCGCCAGCCTGACCACCGCCGAGGCGGCGCACCACGCCCTGACCGCACAGCTGGCCGCCGTCGAGGACGCGCGCACCGAGGCCGCCGCCGCCCGCGCCACCGTCGAGGCGCAGCTCGCCAGCGTGAGCGCCGCGCTGGAAGACGCGCGGGCCCAGCTGGCCGACCGCGCCGCCAGCGGTGACCGGCAGGCCGAGGCCGCCCGCGCCGAGGCCGAGGCCGCCCGCGCCGCGCTCGACGCCGCCCGCGCCGAGGCCGAGGCCGCCCGCGCCGCGATCGAGGCTGCGCGGGCCGAGGCGGAGGCCGCGACGGCCAAGCTGGCCGACGCCGAGCGCGCCCGCGCCGAGGCCGACGCCGCGCACGCCGCGATCGAGGCGGCCCGGGCCGAGGCCGACGAGGCCCGGCGCGCGGCCGAGGCCGAACGGACCGCGCTGGCGGCGCGCGTAGCCGACCTCGAGGCGCGCACCGACGCTACCGACCAGGCCGGGGCCGACGCCGACGCCCGGGCCAGCGCCGCCCACGCCCGCGCCACCGACCTGGCCGCGCAGCTGGCCGAGGCCCAGACCGCGCTGGCCAGCCTGCGCGCGCAGCTGACCGACGCCGAGGCCCGCGCCGCCGACGCCGAGCTGGTCCACGAGCGGGTGGCCCGCCTCGAGGGCGAGGCCGCCATGGCCGATCAGCTCGCGGCCGAGGTCGAGCGGCTGCGCGGCCGGGTCGACGCTGCCCGCGGCGAGGTGGCCCTGGCCGAGGAGGCGGTGGCCACCGAGCGCGCGGCCCGGGCCGCCGCCGAGCAACACGCCGCGGAGCTGTACGACCGCATCAACGAGCGAGTCGCCACCGAGACCGCGCCGGGCCGCCTCGATCCCGATCGCACCGCGGTCGGCATGTCGCCGCTGGCCGCGGCGTCCGAACAGATCACGGTCCTGCAGGATGCGTTCGCGTCGCTGCGCTCGTCGATGCGGGCCGCCAGCGACGAGACCGCGGTCATGGATCAGACCGAGTCGGTCCAAGTGGTGGCCGGCGCCCTGTCGCAGGCGGTCGAGGAGATCGAGCGGGCCCGAGACGCGCTGCGCGCCCTGGGCGACCTCGCGCAGCCGCCGGAGCACTGATGGTCGGCGAGATGATCGGCCGGTACCGGGTGTTGCGGCCGCTCGGTGAGGGTGGCATGGCCCGGGTCTACGCGGCCGAGGACACCGTGGTCGGGCGCCAGGTGGCCATCAAGGTGCTGCTGCCCGAGTGGAGCCAGCGCGCCGACGTGGCGACGCGATTCATGAACGAGGCCAAGGCCATGGGGCGGATCCGCCACCCCGGCGTGGTCGACGTGTTCGAGGTGATGCACGCGCCCAGCGGCGACCTGTGCATCATCATGGAGTACGTGGCGGGCGCGACCTTGCGCGAGGCGTTGTGGAAGCAGGGGCCGTTGCCGATGCCCACCGCGCTCGTGGTGATGGAGCAGCTGGCCGACACCGTGGCCGCGGCCCACGCCGCTCACATCATCCACCGCGACCTCAAGCCCGAGAACATCTTCTTGGTGCCGGACCCGCTCGACCCAGCGCGGCCGCGGGTCCGCGTGCTGGACTTCGGCGTGGCCAAGCTCGAGGACAGCCAGGCCCGCACCGCCACCGGAACCCAGCTCGGCACCGCCACGTACATGGCGCCCGAGCAGTTCCGCAACTCCAAGCAGGTCGATCACCGCGCCGACGTCTACGCGCTGGGCTGCGTGTTCTTCGAGCTGGTGGTCGGCGCGCCGCCGCTGGGCGGCCGAAACCTGTTCGAGCAGATGCAGGCCCACCTGAGCCAGCCGCCGCCGCTCGACCGGCTGCCGGCCGAGACCCCGCCCCAGGTGCGCGCGCTGATCGCCCGCATGCTCGAGAAGGATCGCGAGCGCCGGCTGGGCTCGCTGGCCGAGGCGGTGGCGCTCCTGCGCGGCGGCGCCGCCACGCCGTCGGCTAGCGCCGGGCCGGCCGGGTCCCGGCGCGCGGTGGTGATCGCGTTGCTCGCCATCATCGCGGTCGCGGCCGGCGTCGCCGCGGCCATCGCGCTAACCTGACCCTCCACCGGTCGCGCCACGCCGGCTTCCCACCGGCCGCTTCTGCGCCCACAATCGACGGGTGACCGCCACCACCACGACCGCGCCGCCGCGCTTCGGCTCCCTGGGCCGCGTGCTCCACGTCGACCTGACCACCCAGACCCACCACGTCGAGGAGGTCGACGAGGCGGTGTACCGCCAGTTCCTCGGCGGCTACGGCCTCGGCGCGTGGCTGATGTGGAAGCACTTCCCGCCCGGCACCGACCCGCTCGATCCGGCCGCGTGTTTCGCCATCTGCTCGGGCCTGCTCACCGGCACCGGCACGCCGTTCTCGGGCCGCATCCAGATCGTCGGCAAGTCGCCGCTGACCAACACCTGGGCCGACTCAAACTCCGGCGGCTCGGTGGCGGCGCACCTGCGCCGGGCCGGCTTCGACGCGCTGGTGGTCACCGGCAGGGCCGCCGAGCCGACGATCCTGGTCATCAAGGACGGCGAGGTCAGCTTCGCGCCGGCCGGCGAGCTGTGGGGCCAGCAGATCCCGCCGGTGTTCGACGAGCTCAAGCGCCGCTTCGGCGGCAAGCGCGACGTCGGCGTCAGCGCCATCGGCCCGGCCGGCGAGCGGTGCGCGCGGATCGCCTCGGTGATGAACGATCGCTACCACGCATTCGGCCGCCAGGGCTTCGGCGCGATCTACGGCTCGAAGCAGCTGAAGGCCATCGTGGTCGGCGGCACCGGCGAGGTGCCGATCGCCGAGCCCAAGGCGTGGAAGGCCATCTCCAAGCGCATCACCGACGAGTACAAAAGCTCGATCGGTCTGTTCATGCGGTTCATGGTGTGGATGAGCAAGCCCAAGCGCTGGCTGGCGTGGCTGTACCGGATGTTTCCGCGCCGCGGCATGAAGATCCAGGCGCCGGTCGCGGCGATGCGCCAGCTGTGGACCGATCGCGGCACCACCGGCGCGGTCAGCCTGTCGGTCGAGAACGGCGACGCGCCGGTCAAGAACTGGAAGGGCGTGGGCAGCCGCGACTTCCCGCTCGGCAAGCAGGGCTACAAGCTCGACGGCAAGGAGGTCGACAAGTACGTCACCAAGAAGCTGTCGTGCGGCGACTGCCCGATGCCGTGCAAGGGCATCGTCCGGGTCAAGGACAAGCAGCTCGAGGACGTGCGCCGGCCCGACTACGAGACCATCTGCGGGTTCGGCGCCAACCTGCTCAACGACGATCTCGAGCTGGTCACCGCGTGCCACGACGCGTGCAACCGCTACGGGATGGACGCGGTCAGCTCGTCAGCGACCCTGGGCTGGGTGTGCGAGGCGGTCGAGCGCGGCCTGCTCTCCAAGGCCGACCTCGACGGCATCGACCTGCGGTGGGGCGACGGCGCCGCCGCGCTGGCGCTGACCATCAAGATGGGCGAGGGCACCGGCTGCGGCGCCTGGCTGTCCCACGGCGTCGAGCGCGCGGCCGCCCACCTGGGCAAGGACTCGGCCGCGTTCGCGGTCCACGTCCACGGCTCCGAGCCGGCCTACCACGACCCCCGCTTCACCTCGCTGATGGGCGTCACCTACATCGCCGACCCCACGCCGGGGCGCCACACCGCCGGCTCGGCGTCGTGGAACGAGACTTTCGGCGTCGGCTTCTCGCTGCCGGCGGCGGTGCCCAAGGCGGAGGTCGAGGTCAGCTGGAAGGGCGACCGGGGCAAGGGCCGGGCCCAGGCCCACTTCTCCAACGCCCACCAGGCGATGAACGGCCTGGGCCTGTGCATGTTCACCATGCTGACCGGCCGGCTGCCGTGGCTCGAGCTGGTCAACAGCGTCACCGGGTGGGGCATCGACGAGCCCGAGCTGCTGCGCGCCGGCGAGCGCATCCAGAACCTGCGGGCCGCGTTCAACTGGCGCGAGGGGCTGGCGCCGGGTGACTTCAAGGCCCACCCGCGGATGATGGGCGAGGGCGACGGCAACCTGCCGGCCGGGCCGCTCAAGGGCGTGCGGGTGGCGCTGCCGGTCTTGCGCGACGACTACCACGCCCACATGCACTGGGACCCGGTCACCGGCCGGCTGTCCAAGGCGCGAGCCCAGGCCCTGGGCATCGATCAGCTGCTGGGCGACTTCGTCAGCTGATGTGGTTCGGGCGCAAGCGCGACGCGGTGCGGGTCCACGTGCTCGTGCGCGGCCGGATCGGCGACGGGTGGTACGACGTCGACCGCACGGTGGCGCTGGCGGCGGGCACCACCCTGGCCCAGCTCATCGCCGACGGCGACCGCCACGGCCTGCCGCTGGCGGCGGCCCTGGCGGCCAGCCCGCACCTGGCCGACACCCTGATGTGGAACGGCGAGCGGTGCCCAGTCGAGGGCCACGGCGAGCGGCCCCTGGCCGACGGTGATCAGCTGTACCTGCTGGCGCCGCTGGCCGGCGGCTGACCCGCGGCGTCGACCGCGCTACAGGCCGGCCCGGTTGCGCACCCACCACACCACGTCGGCCAGCGCGTGCTTCTCGAGCTTCTCCAGGAGCGACCGCACCTGGCTCTTCACGGTGTTCTCGCTGATGCCCATCACGTCCGACAGCCGGCTGCGGGGGATGCCCTCGGAGGCGAAGGCCAAGATCTGGCTCTCGCGCAGCGACAGCTTGTACTCGGTGGTGACGTCGGTGACCACCACCGCCAGCTTCTCGCGATCGCCGTACTGGCTGCCCGACAGCGTGCGCTGCACGAACGCGCTCAGGTTCTCCGAGAAGAACGGCTTGCACACGAACTCGACGCGCAGCGAGTGGGCGCGGTTGATGGTGGCCGGATCGTTGGAGCCGGTCAGGATCAGCACCGGCAGGTTGCGATCCTTCTGACGCAACGTCTCGACCACGTCGAAGCCGGTGCCGTCGGGCAGGTTGATGTCGACGACGGCGGCAGCGATCTCGACCTGGTTGTCGATGACGTCGAACGCCGCGTCAACCGATGTCGTCATCACGACGTCGAAGTACGCGCGCGTCCCACGTTGGATCGAGCGGCCCAGCGCCGGATCGTCTTCGACGATCAAGAGCTTGGGCTTGCCCGACTCGCCCGGAGTCGCCTGGGTCGGCTCGGCGTTCATACCTTCTCTTGTGCCACAGGTCGGCGTCGGGGTCGATGTGGGTATGCGCGTGGACGATCCGCCACACCTGCGGGGTGATGCGTCGGGCTTGCGTTTCAGCCGAGGAGCGAGGCGATGAACGCGCCGTACAACCGCAGCAGCGCCGGCACGTCCCGATCGGTGAAGCGCAGCTCGAACCCGAGCAGGTAGTCGCGCCCGTAGTGCAGGCGCCCCAGCGTGGTCGGCACCGGCCCGGCCGGGCCGATCGGCAGATCGGCGCCAGGGATCAACACGTCGTCGGCGCCGGTGATCACGTAGATCGACCGGAACACCTCGAGCGCGGCCACCAGCTTGAGCCGCGGCGTGCGCGCGAAGCTCGACTCCATCAGATCGGCCGACAGGCGCAGCCGCCCGTGCCCGAACGCGGCGTCGACCCCCACGCCAAACATCGACTCCTTGAGGCCGGCCCGCACCGCCAGCGGCCCGAACCGGTGGCCCCACTGCGCGGTGAAGCGCGAGCCGTCGACGATGGTCGAGCTGCGCACATAGCGGCCACCCGGCGCCTCGGTCAGGGTCGAGGTCGGCGCGGCGCCCCACGGACCCTTCTCGATCTCGATGAGGTAGAAGTTGTCGGTGCGCGTGCCGATCTCGGCCGACACCAGGAACCGCGGCGCGCCGGCGACCAGGTTGTACTCGCCGCGCAGGCCGATCGCGGTGGTCAGGCGATCGAGGTCGCGGGCGGCCTCGGCCAGGTCGCCGGTGGCCTCGGCCAGGTCGTCGGCGGCGCCCGGATCATCGAGCAGCTGGGCCAGGCGGCCGCTGCGATCGTCGCCGCCGCCGACGTCGGCCAAAAACGCCCGGGCCTGGGCCACCGCCGGATCGACCTGGTCGAGGTCGGCCCGCAGCTCGCCCAGCTGGGTGGCCACCGAGGCCTTGGAGTCGGCGACCTGGGCCCGGGCTCGCTCGGTCTGCGCGACCAGGCGATCGAGGCCGCGATCGACCGCGGGCACCGCCGTCGCCACCCGGCGTTGCGCGGTCGCCAGGCGATCATCGAACCCGGCCAGCTGCGCCGCCGCCGCCTCGAGCGGCCGCGCCAGGGCGCCATCGACCAGCTCGGCGTCGAGTCGGGCCAGCCGCTCCGACAGCGGCCCGGCCACCCATTCTCGCGCCGAGTCCGACACCTGGCCGGCCGCCACCACGTTGTCGACCGCGCGCGGGATGGCGTGCTCGAGCCCGCGCAGCACGCGATCGGTGGTCGCGTTCTCGAGCACTCGGGTGATCGGCTCGCCCGAGCGCAGCTGGCGCGTGGCCGGGGCGTCGGGGTGTTCGGGATCGGGCCCTCCCGGCGACAGCTCGACGTAGTTGTCGGCCAGCGGTGACGCCGCCTTCTTCTCGGCCCACGCATCCTCCCACAGCACCACGTCGTCGCGCAGCCGCATGCTGACCCGGGCCTGGCCGTCGGCGATGGCCAGGCCGTCGATCTCGCCGACCACGATGCCGGCGATCTTGACGCGGGACCCGACCGGCAGGCCGTTGGCGTCGCGGAAGTAGACGTAGGTGTGGAAGCCCTGCCCCACGACCGTCGGGCGCGCCAGGCGCACGGCCGCCACGCCGGCCCCGACGGCCAGGCCGCCGAGCACGAGCCAGGTGGTGGCGCGGGCGAGCCGGCTCATCGGTGGCAGCCTAGCACCCCGGCTCGCGCGCGGGCCGGATCACCGCCGCCGGCCCCGCCACAGCTCGATCGAGAACAGCGCGAGCGCGGCCCAGATGAGGCCAAAGGCCAGGAGCCGCCGCGCCGACAGCGGCTCGTGGAACACCAGCACCGCGGTGATCAGCTGGCCGGTCGGCGCCAGGTACTGCAACAGCCCGACCGTCGACAGCGGCAGGCGGCGGGCGGCGCCGGTGAACCACACCAGCGGCACCGCGGTGACCACGCCGGTGGCCACCAGCAGCGCGTGGGTGGCGCCGTCGACGTGGCCGAGCGCGCCGCCGCCGCGGCTGGCCAGGTAGCCGAGGTAGGCCACCGCCGCCGGCGCCATCAGCACGGTCTCGACCGTCGAGCCGACCACCGCCGGCACCGCGACCACCTTGCGGATGAGGCCGTAGGCCCCGAACGATCCGGCCAGCGCGAGCGCGATCCACGGCACGCCGTGCCCGACGGTGAGCCACCCGACGCCGAGCGCCGCGAGGGCGATGGCCGCCTGGGTCAGGCGGCCCAGGCGCTCGCCGAGGAACACCACGCCCAGCGCGACCGACACCAGCGGGTTGATGAAGTAGCCGAGGCTGGCGGCGACCAGGTGGCCCGACAGCGTGGCCCAGATGAACAGCCCCCAGTTGCCGGCCAGGAGCAAGCCGCTGCCGGCCAGCACCCAGCGCTGACGCGGATCGCGCAACGCGCGGCCGACCCCCGACAGCTGGCCGGTGACCGCCGCCAGCGCCAGGAAGGCCCCCAGCCCCCACGCCGCCCGGTGGGCCAGGATCTCGACCGGCGCCACCGTCCGCAACAGCCGCCAGAACAGCGGCACCACGCCCCAGCTGGCGTAGGCGGCGACGCCCAGCGCCAGGCCCAGACGCCGCTCGCGCGCGGCCGCGGCGTCGGCGTCCACCGCGGTCAGCCGATGGGCTTGTACTTGATGCGGTGCGGGGTGTCGGCGTCGGTGCCGAGCCGGCGGTGGCGGTCGGCCTCGTAGTCGACGTAGTTGCCCTCGAACCACTCGACGTGGCTGTCGCCCTCGAAGGCCAGGATGTGGGTGGCGATGCGGTCGAGGAACCAGCGGTCGTGGCTGATGACCACCGCGCAGCCGGGGAAGCGGATCAGCCCGTCCTCCAGCGCGCGCAGGGTGTCGACGTCGAGGTCGTTCGACGGCTCGTCGAGCAACAGCAGGTTGCCGGCGGTGCGGATCATCTTGGCCAGGTGGACCCGGTTGCGCTCGCCGCCCGACAGCACCCCGACCTGCTTCTGCTGGTCGACGCCGCGGAAGTTGAACGACGAGGTGTAGGCCCGCGACGCGACCTTGAGATCGCCCAGCATCATCTGCTCGAGCCCGTCGGAGATCTCCTCCCACACCGTGTTCTTGTCGGTCAGCGCGTCGCGGCTCTGGTCGACGTAGCCCAGCTTGACCGTCTCGCCGATCTTGATCGTCCCCTTGTCGGGCTTCTCCAGGCCCATGATCATGCGGAAGAACGTGGTCTTGCCGGCGCCGTTGGGCCCGATCACACCGACGATACCGCCGCGCGGCAGCTTGAACGACAGGTCGTCGATCAGCAGCCGATCGCCAAACGCCTTGGACACGTGGTCGAAGATGACCGCGTCGTTGCCCAGGCGCGGGCCGGGCGGGATGACGATCTCGAGGGTAGGATCGCGGGCCTCCTTCTGGGCCTCGGCGACCATCTCGTCGTAGCGCTGCATGCGGGCCTTGCTCTTGGCCTGGCGGGCCTTGGGCGAGCTGCGCACCCACTCGAGCTCCTTGGCCAGCATGCGCTGGCGGGCGTTCTGCGCCTTCTCCTCGCCCTCGAGCCGCTTGGCCTTGGCCTCGAGCCAGGCGGTGTAGTTGCCCTGGAACGGGTGGCCCTCGCCGCGGTCGAGCTCGAGGATCCACTCGGCGACGTTCTCGAGGAAGTAGCGATCGTGGGTGATGGCGACCACCGTGCCCGGGAAGTCCTCGAGGGTCTTCTCCAGCCACGCCACGCTCTCGGCGTCGAGGTGGTTGGTCGGCTCGTCGAGGAGCAACATGTCGGGCTTGGACAGGAGCAGCCGGCACAGCGCCACCCGGCGCCGCTCGCCACCCGAGATCTTGGTGACGTCGGCGTCGCCCGGCGGCAGCCGCAGGGCGTCCATCGCCATGTCGATGGCGTGGTCCAGCTCCCACCCGTTGACCGCCTCGATCTTGTCCTGGAGCGTGGCCTGCTCGTCGAGGAGCTTGGTCATCTCGTCGTCGGAGATGTCCTCGCCCATGCGCATCGACACCTTCTCGAAGCGGCTGAGCAGGGCCCGGGTCTCGGCCACGCCGTCGAGCACGTTGCCCCGCACGTCCTTGGCCGGGTCGAGGTGCGGCTCCTGGGCCAGGTAGCCGACCTTGAGGCCGGGGGCCGGCATGGCCTCGCCGACGAAGTCCTGGTCGAGGCCAGCCATGATCTTGAGCAGCGTGCTCTTGCCGGCGCCGTTGGAGCCGATGACGCCGATCTTGGCCCCGGGCAGAAACGACAGCCAGATCCCCTTCAAGATCTCGCGCTTGGGGGGAACCACCTTGCGGAGGTCCTTCATCACGAACACGTATTGCTGCGCCATAGCGCGCGCAGTCTACGCCGGGCGCGGCCCGCTGGTAAGAGCGCGGCGGCGGCATGTCGGACGGCGGCGGCCGGCGCCCGGGCCCGGGCGTCGCTACCAGCGGGGATACCAGTAGCGGCCGAGGTGGGCGGTGAGGTCGAGGGTGTCCCACCTCGGTCCGAGCCCGGGCGCCGCCACCGCCGCGCCGATCGCGGCGCCGATGATCCAGCGGCGGGTGACGCGGTAGTCGAGCCCGACGGTGGCCGTGGCCACCAGGTTATAGGCCACGCTGGGGGCCTGGCCGGTGTCGGCGCCCAGGTAGGTGACGCCGGCAAACTCGACCGCCGGGCTGGCGCGCCGCACGGCCTGGACGCCGGCGGCGACGCGCACCGTGGGGATCCACCGCACGCCGAGGCGCACGGTGGCGCCGGCGTCGAGGCGCACCGCCTGGGTGGCCAGCGTGAACGGGGCGTCGATCGGCGTCGAGCTACCCGACAGGACGAAGCGGCCCTGGTCGAACGCCGCGGTGCCCGCCAGCACCGACACCTGGGCGTCGTACTGGAACAGGTTGGCGGTGGCGTAGCTGGCGCGCACGGCGAGGCCGCCGAAGCCACCGGCGCCGGCCGCGCTGGCGTTGGCCTCGCCCAGCGACAAGCGGCCGCCGACCGGCTGGACGTGGACCGACGCCTCGCGGCGATCGGCGTGGGCGACGCCGGCCGCGAGCAGGCGCCGGCGAGGACCAGCCACCTCATCGCAGCACGATCCGATCGACGGTGACCCGGCCCTTGCCGCCCGGCTCGGCCACCACCAGCGCCAGCCGCTTGCCGAGCAGGTCTGCCGCGCGGCGCACCACGACCACGCCGCGGCCGCGGCCGCCCGGGCGCACCACGCCGAGCACGCCGGCGCCGGCGGCCTCGGCGGCGTCGCTGGTGAAGCGCACCACGCTGGCCACGTCGGTCGGGCCGTCCTGGACCGCCACCGTGGCCAGGCGGTACGGCGCCTTGTTGCGGTTCTCGATCTCGAACACCAGGTAGGCGTCGTCGCCGAGGAACAGCACGTCGGTGGTCTCGACCACGACGTTGGCGTCGTTGCGCTCGATGGCCGACAGCTTGCGCAGCTCGCGCCGCTGCAGGGCCCGCGCGGCGATCAGCCCGTCGGCGACCTTGGGCAGCTCGGCGTCCATCTGCCGGCGCAGCTCGGCCAGCTTGGCCTCGAGGGTGGCGGTGCGCTCCTGCACCTTGGCGTCGATGCGCCGGGCCAGCTCGGCCTCGACGTCGGCCCGCTTGAAGGTGACCTGGGTCATGGCGGCGTCGCGGTCCTGGGCCAGGCGCAGCACCACCGACACCTTGAGCGTGGCCGTCGACAGCGCGAGGTTCGACGGCTTGGCGTCGGGCTTGAGCGGGCGGATCGCCAGGCTGGTGGCGCCGATAGGCTTCACCTCGTAGCTCTGGGTATCCGACGCCAGCGCCTTGTCGATCTTGTCGGGCAGGTACAGCACCGTGACGAAGTCCGGGTGAACCAGGATCTCGTACGAGCCGCCCTCGTCGACCAGGATGGTCTTGGCCTGGCCGACCTGGCCGGCGCCTTGGGCGTGGGCGGCGGTGGGGGCGCCGGCGACGAGCGCGACGACGACGAGCGAGGCGACGCACGGGACGAGCAGGGACGACGACAACGAGCGGCCGGCGCGGGGGCTGGCCTGACGGAAACGCATGGGACCTCCGGTGGCTGGGTACGGCAGATATCGGCCGGGCGCCGCGGCGGTTGCGTGTATGGTCGGCGCAGCCCGCGCCATGGATCTGATCGTCGCCACCGCCGTCGTGATCGTGCTGGGCGCCGGCACCGGCGCCTACCGCGCGTACCGGGCCCGGCGCGGCCGGCGCCCCCCGCCGCTGCGCAACGACCTGGTCGCGGGGGTGGTCGCGACCGCCCGGACCCGCCTGCTGGCGCGCGTCGACAGCTTCGAGCACACCGCGCTGGCCACCGCCGCGGACGACGGCCGCTGGGTCGCGGCCGGCGGCGGCCTGACGCTGGCCGATCCGCACGCCGATGACGACGACCTGGCCGAGCTGGCGCTGGCGTTCGCGGCCGCCCAGGCGCGCCGCGCCGCGGCCGGCGTCGACGAGGCCCGGGCGCTGGCGTGGCTTCACGATGGCGCGACCAACGCGATCGCGATCATCGTCCAGGCCCGGCTGGAGAAGATGTCGCATCGGCTGGCGCGGCTCCAGGCCCGGCCCCCGCCCGGCGCGGCCGAGCTGGCCGAGCTCCGTCGCGCCAACGACCGGGATCGGGCGGCGCTGGATGCGCTCCTGGGCGCCCGCGTCGACACCAGCGGGCTGCCGGCCGCCAGCGTCCGCCGCCGCTGACCCGGGACGCGCCGGTCCGCCCCTGCACGGCTGCTATAGTCGGCCCCATGTCCGAGTCATCGCCGCGCGGCCCCAGCCGCCGCAAGATCCTCGTCGGAGCGGGCGCCACGGCCGGCCTGGCCGGGGCCACCTGGGTCATGCGCAACCGCATCCGCACGTTCATCGACAAGAAGACCACGCTGGCCTCGTTCTCGGCGACGCCGCCCCTGCTCCCGCACGATCCGGCCCGCGATCGCACGACCCTGTACGTCGCCAAGGGCGCCGGCCCGGCCGGCAACGTCGACACCGTCATCGGCAAGCTGGGCGGCATGGCGGCGCTGGTCGGCGTCGACGACGTGGTGGTGATCAAGGTGTCGGCCCAGTGGTGGAACCAGGGCATGACCAACGTCGCCGCGGTCAAGCGCACCATCGAGCACATCCTCGAGATCCCCGGCTGGAAGGGCGAGGTGATCGTGTTCGAGAACACCCACTTCCACTTCCCCGACAAGGCGGTCGACGATCCGGCTCGGGGCCTGACCCGGGCCTGGACGGCGCCCAGCCAGCGCAACGTCGACGTGCCCGGCTGGAACCGGCTGGGCGATCTCATCCCGCACTTCGCCGGCCTGGGCGCGCCGGTCAGCTTCTACGGCCTGGTCGACGGCGGCGCCAGCGCCTTGGCCGGTGACCCGTGGTTCGATCCCGCGCACACCCACGGCGTCTACGGCGGCGATCGCCGTGGCCCCATCGGCCGAGCCGAGCTGCGCGACGGCTACTTCTGGGACTTCGATCAGGTGTTCCGGCTCAAGCGCAGCCGGGTGGGCTACGCCCAGACGCCGCTCACCTGGCCGCGCTTCACCAGCCCGCGCACCGGCGCGGTCATCGATCTGCGCGACGGCGTCCTGCGCCGGGACGGCGATCGCCTGGTGGCCGACGGGCGCACCCTGCGCTTCATCAACATGACCACCGGCAATGAGCACGGCTCGACCGGCTTCACCGGCGCGTGCAAGTCGCCCATGGGTCTCCTCGACATGAGCGCCGGCGCGCTGGGCACCGACCCGCGGGCGCGCGGCTACCAGTCGGTCCACTACTTCGGACGCACCGGCCGGCCCCGGCCCGAGCGCGATCCGACCTGGCGGATGGCCGGCCCCCTCGCCTACTGGAACAACCGGGTGCGCAAGGCCGACCTGTACCTCACCTGCTGCGAGTGGATGGCGGTGACCCCCGCCAGCGGCTACGACGAGACCGACGACATGCGCCACCACCAGGCCTGCGCCCAGCAGGTCGGCCACATCGTCGCCGGCACCGATCCGGTGGCGATCGACGCGTGGTGCCTGCGCAACCTCGCCAGCCAGTTCGACGGCAAGCACGCGGCGATGATGAAGCTCGACGATCCCGACTCGAAGGCGTCGTGCTTCCTGCGCTACTTCCGCCAGGTCGCGGGGTGGGGCACGCTCGATCCGGCGCTGGTGACGGTGGCGTGACCGCCGGGCGCGGCGCGCCTCGCCGAGGCCCGGTCGCGCGCCGGGCTACCCGGCCAGGCCGTCGACCAGGAGCTTGGTGCCGATGGCGATGAGGGCCAGCCCGCCCACGACCTCGAGCTTGCCGCCCAGGTGGCGGCCGATCACCCGCCCGATCACCACTGCGATCGCGGCCAGCAGCGCGGTGACCCCGCCGATGAGCCCGATGGCCACCGCGCCGGGCACGGCCAGGAGCGGCACCGTCACCCCGGCGGCCAGCGCATCGACGCTGGTCGCCATGGCCAGGATGACCAGCCCGCGCACCGCGAACGGCGCGCTCGCGGGCGCGGCGGCGGCGTCGTCGCTTGGCGCCAGCGCGGACCACACCGCCTTGCCACCCAGGGCGACCAGGATGACGAATGCGACCCAGTGATCGTAGCGCGCCACCGCGTCGCCCAGGCGAGCGCCGGCCAGCCACCCCAGCGCCGCCATGCCGGCCTGGCATCCGCCGGTCAGCGCCGCCACCAGCGCGACGTCGCGGCGCCGCACCACCGGCGCCATCATCCCGCGCACCGCGCTCGCGGCGGCGGCGTCCATCGCGAGGCCGATGGCCAGGAGCAGCGCCGATAGCATGGGCCGCGCATCATAGCCGGGGCCGCGCCGCGCGCTACCGGTGCCGCGATCTCCCCCCGGCCCCGATTGCTGGCAGAATCGCGCGGTGGCGACGCCGACGGTCATCGCCGAGCGCTTCGAGCTGGCCGAGCTCGCCGAGAGCGGCGGGATGGGGGCGGTGTACCGCGCCCACGATCGGCTGACCGGCGCCACCGTCGCGGTGAAGCTCCTGGCCAAGGCCAACCAGCGGTGGGCCGAGCGGTTCCGGCGCGAAGCGCTGGCGCTGGCCGAGCTGGCCCATCCGGCGATCGTGCGCTACGTCGCGCACGGCCTCACGCCGGTCGGCGAGCCGTACCTGGCGATGGCCTGGCTGACCGGCGAGCCGCTGTCGGCCCGACTCCGACGCGGGCGCCTGACCGTGGCCGAGGCGTGCGACCTGGGCATCCGGGTCGCCGACGCGCTGGCGTTCGCCCACGCCGCCGGGGTCATCCACCGCGACCTCAAGCCGGCCAACGTGTTCCTGGTCGACGGCGACGTCCGCGCGGCCACGCTGCTCGACTTCGGCGTGGCGCGGATGAGCGCGCTGTACTCCGACACCACCCGCACCGGCGATCGGGTCGGCACGCCGCGCTACATGGCGCCCGAGCAGGTCCGGGCCGCGCGCACCGTCGACTGGCGGTGCGATCTGTGGAGCCTGGGCTGCCTGGTGTACGCCGCCTTGGTCGGGCGGCCGCCATTCTCGGCGCCCGACGAGATGGCCACCTGGGGCAAGATCCTCCTCGAGGAGGCCCCGGTCTTGTCCCAGGTCCGGCCCGACGCCCCGGCGCCCCTGGTGGCGCTCGTGCGGCGCCTGCTCGAGAAGGATCCCGCGGCGCGTCCGGCCAGCGCGGCGGCGGTGGCGGGCGAGCTGCGCCGCATCGAGCGGCCCGAGGGCCCCGACGCCACCGGCATCACCTCGGTCGGCGCCGCGCTGGCGTCGTCGGGCGAGCACCGCCGGGTCGCGCTGGTGATGGTCGGCCCCAGCGCGCCCGCCGACGACGGCGACGACGGCGATGGGGCCTCAACCGGCGCCCGCCTCCACGCCGAGCTGGCGGCGGCGGCCGAGCGCCACGGCGGCACCTGCGAGCCGCTGGCCCACGGCGGCGCCATCGTCACCTTCGCCGGCTCGCCGGCGGCCACCGATCTGGTCGCGCGCGCCGCCCGCTGCGCGCTCGACGCCCGGGCCCTCACCGCCGCGCCCATCGCGCTAGCCTCGGGTCGCGGCAACACCGGCAACCTGTCGGTCGGCGACGCCATCGAGCGGGCCGCCGAGCTGCTGCGCCGGCCGCCAGCCGAACCCACCGACGCGCCGGCGGTCGCGGTCGACGACGTGAGCGCCGCGCTGCTCGGCTCGCGCTTCGACGTCGACACCGGCGGGGCCCTGCGGGGCGAGCGCCCCGACGATGGCGTCCGGACCATCCTGGGCCGGGCCACGCCGACCGTGGGCCGCGAGCGCGAGCTCAACCTGCTGGTCCAGACCTGCCGCGACGGCCACGCCGAGCCGGCGGCGACCGCGCTGGTCATCATCGGCGACGCCGGCGTCGGCAAGTCGCGGTTGCGCCACGAGCTGATCGAGCGGCTCGGGCCCGGGGTGCCGGTGTGGGCCGGTCGCGGCGATCCGGTACGCGCCGGCTCGCCGTTCTCGCTGCTCGGCTCGGCCCTGCGCCGCCGCCTCGGCGTCGAGGGCGTGTCGTCGGCCGCGGCCCGGGCCGCCGCCACCCGCCGGGTGGCGTCCGCCGTCGACGATCTGGCCCTGCCCGACCCCGAGCGGGTCACCACGTTTTTGGCCGAGCTGATCGGCGGGACCGTCACCGGCCCGGCCTCGCCACAGCTGGCGGCGGCCCGGCGCCAACCCCGGCTGATGAACGATCAGCTGCGCCGGGCGTTCCTCGAGCTGTGCGCCGCCGAGCTCGATCGCGGCCCGATCGTGTGGACCTTCGACGACCTGCACTGGGGCGACGCCCCATCGCTGGAGCTGGTCGACGAGGCGCTGCGGGCGTTCGCCGACCGGCCGCTGACGGTGGTCGGCTTCGCCCGCCCCGAGGTCGAGGGGCTGTTCCCGCGGCTGTGGGCCCAGCGCGGCGCCACCCAGATCCGGCTGGGCCCGCTGCCGCGCAAGGCGGCGGTGCGGCTGGCCGAAGGCGTGCTGGGCCGCGCCGCCAGCGCCGAGGTGGTGGCCGCGGTGGTCGAGCGCGCGGGCGGCAACGCGTTCTTCCTCGAGGAGCTGCTGCGCGCCGCCGCCCGCGGCGAGGTGGCGCGCCTGCCCGAGACGGTGGTGGCCATGGTGCAGGTGCGGCTCGAGGCGCTGGCCGCGCCGGCGCGCCAGGTGCTGCGGGCCGCCGCGGTGCTGGGCTCGCGGTTCGCGGTGGCGCCGCTGGCCGCGCTCCTGGGCGCCGAGCTGCCCGAGCGCGAGCTCGATCAGATCTTGCACGACCTGGTCTCCCGCGAGCTGGTCGTGCCCGAGGACCTCGAGCGGCGCGAGCTGTCGTTCCGCCACGACACCATCCGCGAGGCGGCCTACGAGATGCTGCTCGACACCGACCGGCAGATGGCCCATCGCAGCGCCGGCCTGTGGCTCGAGGCCCAGCGCGAGCGCGACGCCCTGACCGTGGCCCAGCACCTCGAGACCGGCGGCGAGCAGGCCCGCGCGGCGCTGTGGTATCGCTACGCGGCCGAGCACGCCCTCGAGGCCGGCGATCCGCGCGCGGTGATCGACCGGGCGGCGCGAGGCCTCGAGTGCGGCGCGGTCGAGCACGAGCGCGGCGCCCTGCTGCTGTTGGCCAGCGTGGCCCACGACTGGCTGGGCGAGACCGAGGCCACCGAGCGCTGCGCCCAAGGGGCGCTCGAGGCCGCCCGCGAAGGCTCGACGGTGTGGCTGCGCGCCGCGGCCGAGTTGGCGGTGGTGGCCGGCCGGCGCGGCAACCACCACCTGCTGGTCGGGGTGGCGCGCGACCTGGCCCGGACCCGCACCGGCGAGGCCCGCCGCGACCGCGTGGTGGCGCTGGCGATCACCGCGTCGGAGCTGTTGCTGGTCGGCCACGTCGATCACGCGCGCCGGCTGCTCGAGCGCATCGAACAGCTCGACGACGCCTGGACCGCCGACGCGGTGGCGGCGGCGTGGCGGCTGCGGGCCCGGGCCATCGCCGCGCTGGTCAGCGGCGACAGCGTGATGGCGCTGGCGCTGATGCGCGAGTCGACCGAGCAGATGGAGCAGTTCGGCGCGCGCCGCGACCTGGCCAGCGGCCTCACCAACATCGGCTTCCTCGAGGTGATGGTGGGGCGGTTCGGCGACGCCGAGGCCACGCTGCGGCAGGCCCTGGCGCTGGCCGACGAGCTGGGCGCGGTGCGCATCACCACCGTGGCGACCCAGAACCTGGCGCTCGCGCTGTTCTACGGCGGCCACGCCGACGCCGCGCTGCGCACCGCCCGCCAGGCCGAGGCGCACGCGCGGGCCCAGTCGTCGCTGCGGCTGGCCGGCGCCGCGCTGGTCTACCAGGTGCGCGCGCTCCTGGCGCTGGCGCGTCCGGCCGAGGCCACGGCGGCGGCGGCCCAGGCCATCGCGCTATTGACCGCGATGCCGCCGACCCTGACCTACGCCCACGCGGCCCACGCCGACGCCGCCCTGGCCAGCGGGGACCTGGCGGTGGCGGTCGCCGCCGCGCAGTGCGCCGAGCGCATCCTCGACGAGCTGGGCGCGATCGAAGAGGGCGACGCCTACGTGCGGCTGACCTTGGCCCGGGTCCGCGCGGCCGCCGGCCAGCCAGCCGAGGCGGCCCGCCTCGCCCAGGACGCGCTCGACCGACTCCGCGCCGCCGCGCTCGGCCTGTCCGACCCCGCCGCCCAGGCGAGCTTCATGGCGATGCCCGAGCACGCCGCGTTGCGCGCCCTGGTCGGGTGACGCCGGCCGGCCCGCCCCGCCGTGCCCCGTCGCCTCAGCGGAACACAATCGGCAGGAGCGCGACCGCCTGCACCTGCTCGTGGCGGAACCGCACCATCTGGCCCAGCGTGCGGCGGACCACCGCCGCCACCTCGGGTGACAGCTGGCCGACCACGTCGAGCGCCAGGTCGGCGCTGGCGGCGCCGCCGAGCCGACCGAGGCTGACTTCGCCCAGCCGCCCGATCAGATCGCGCAACGTCAGCGTCGGCGGGTAGACCTCGAGCGGGACGTCGGCGGCGACCCCGCCCAGCCGCCGCGCCTCGGCCACCGCCTGGTCTAGCCCGCCCAGCTCGTCGACCAGGCCCAGCCGCTTGCCGTCGACGCCGGTCCACACCCGGCCCTGGGCCAGGGCCTCGACCTCGGCCACCGGCTTGTTGCGCCCGGCGGCCACGCGGCCGACGAAGACCTTGTAGGTCGCCTCCATCATCTGCTGGATGGCGGCCTTCTCGTCGGCCGACCACGGCGCGACGCTGGCGAACATGGTCGCGCGCTTGCCGCGGCCCATCGGGTAGGTCGTGATGCCGAGCTTGGCCAGGGCCGGCCCCGGCGCCAGCTTGCCGCCGACCACCCCGATCGAGCCGGTCAGCGTGTCGGGCTGGGCGAAGATCTTGGTCGCGCCGGCGGCGATGTAGTAGCCGCCCGAGGCCGCGACGTCGCTCATCGACACCACGACCGGCTTGGCCGCCTTGACCTCAGCCACCGCGTGCCAGATCAGCTCGGACGCCAGCGCGCTGCCGCCGCCGGAGTCGATGCGCAGCACCACCGCCTTGACCGCCGGATCGGCCGCCAGCGTGCGCAACGCCGGCACCAGGGTGCGCGACGAGATCTCCTGGCGCGCGCCGACGATGCCGTCGCCGTCGCCGTCGACGACGTCGCCGAGCGCGTAGACCAGGGCGACGTGGTCGCCGGTCGGGCGCGGGCTCGGCAGCGCACCCACGAACCGTGCCACCGACAGCATCTCCGCCGCGTCGGGCTCCTCGGCCTTGAGCCGCACCCGCGTCCACGCTGCACCCTGCGCGGCCGTGAAGGCCTCGAACGGCGCCACCTGATCGACCAGGCCAGCGGCCAGCGCCGCCTCCGCCGGGTACAGCGCGGTGTCGAACGCGGCTGCGGCGGCGGGCCCGGCCAGCTGCGGTCGGCCGGCCTGGAGCATGGCGACCATGGTCGCGTAGCGCTGGTCGAGGATGGTGCCCAGCACCTCCTCCATCTCCTTCGACGGCCGATCGCGTGTCAGCGGCTCGGCCGCGCCCTTGTAGGCGCCGACGTGGAGGAAGTCAGCGACGATGCCGAGGCGATCGAGCAGCCCCTTCAGGTGGACCGGCATCGCGCTAGGCCCGGCCAGCATCAGATCGCCGGTGGGCGCCAAGCCGATCTTGTCGCACGCGGTCATCAGCAGGTACGTGGCGGTCGACGCGCTCTCGGCGTGGCAGGCCAGCGTCTTGCCGCGTGCGCGCCACGCCGCCAGCGCCGCGCGCACCTCGACCAGATCGGGCAACGACGCGGTGACGCCGTCGATGCGCACGATCAGACCGGTCAGGGTGGCGTCGGCGGCGAGCTGATCGAGCCGCCGGCTGAACTCCACCAGCGGGATGCCGTCGCTCATGCCCGAGGTCCACGAGAACGCCGGCAGCTCGACGAAGCCGCCCGCCAGGGTCAGGACGCCCAGGTGCGGCTGGTCGGCCTGGAAGTTCGGGCTCGACGCCGGCGCCTCGTACGGCCCCGGCTGCTTGAGGTTCTCGACGACGTTCTTGAGCAGCGTCATCGGATCGCCGAGGCCGCCCAGGCCGGTCGTCGCGCCGCTCGCGCCGGTCGAGTCGGCGCCCCCGCCGGCCGCCCACGGATCCCCGGGGGCGGGCGCCTGGGCCCAGCCCGGCGACGGCTCGGACTTGCACGCCCACGCCACCGCCACGATCGACAACAACACAGCCTGACGGACCATCGAGCGCTCCTGCTTCGGGGATGACCCGGACGGCGCGCGCGACGTCACGGGGAGGTGGGCGGCGAGTCGCCGCCGCCGGCCGGCGTGTCGACCGGCGCGGGATCGGGCTTGGGCGTGGGATCCGGCTTGGGGGTCGGATCCGGCTTGGGCGGTGGGGCCGAGCCCGCGCCGTCGTCGGGCGGGGTGCCGGCGCCACCGGTCAGCCGATCGAGCTGGCGCTTGATGCGCGCGTCGTCGGGGTAGATGTCGAGGTAGCGCTTGTAGGCCTCGATCGCCAGGTCGGCGCGGCCTTGCTGCTGGTACGCCTCGGCCACCCCGCGCAGCGCGTCCTTGTTGCGCGGCGACAGCGCCAGCGCGGTGCGGAACTTCGACTGCGCCGACGAGAACTGCTTGGCGTCGATGTGGCAGTAGCCCATCCCGACCAGCGCCTCGACGCCAGCCGGGCGCTCCTCGAGCGCCTTGCTGTAGTAGGGGATGGCCTGGCTGCAATCGACCTCGGCCAGCTTGTCGGCCTTGGCCACCAGCTTGTCGTACGGCTCGCCCGCGCCACTCGGCGTCGCCACCGTGCCGGAGGACGAGCCCGACGAGCTCGACGAGCCGGTGCCGGTCCCCGGCGTCGTCCCGGTCGGGGCCTCGGGCGGCATGGGGTCGGTCGTATCGACCGTGCCCAGCTTGGTCCGCAGCGCCTTGGCGCCGGCATGATCGGCCTGCGCCGCGAGGATTTCGTCGCACGCCTGCTGGGCCCCCTCCGGCTGCTTGCGCGCCATGGCCAGGCGGGCCCGCAGCCACCGACCACGTACGTCGCCGGAGCTCTCCAGCGCGCCATCGCCACGGTCGAGCTGATCGATCAGGGTCTGGGCCCGGCCGTCGTCCTTGTCGCGCAGCGCGACCTGGGCCTCGACCATGGTCAGCTCGAGCCCGTCGGCCTCGCTGGGCTTGCCGGCGCGCGCGGCGGCCAGGTAGCGGCCCAGGTCCTTCATCGGCTTGTCCTGCAGCCGCAGGACGTCCGCCATCGCGATGTTGCCGAGGACCGCGGCGCCGGCGTCGCCGCCCGCGGCCTTGATCGCGCGCTGGGCCAGGGTCAGCGCCGCCAGCGTCAGCTTCTTGCGCTCGTCGCGGATCTTGGCGGCGGTCTTGGCGTCGCTGGTCAGCGCGGCCTCGTCCTCGATGATCTGGGCCTGCGCGGTGAGCAGCCGCGCCCGCATCCCGAGGATCGGCGCGCCGTCGCCGGCCTTGGCCAGCTCCTTCTCGGCGGCGATCAGCGCCGGCGCCAGGTCGCGGCCGAGCTGGGTGCGCGCGTCGTCGAGTTCGCTGGCCGCGACCGCGAGCGGGGCATCGACGCTCGGGCCAGCGCCGGCGTCGTCGACGGTCGCCACCGTCGCGCCGGCGTCGGCCACGCCGGGCGCGGCCTGGTCCGGCCCCGCGGGGCGGCTCGGCGCGCGCAGAAACGCGAAGTACACGATGGCGGCCGCGGCGCCGATGACCACCAGCGAGCCGAGGGCGATCCACAGCCCCGCCCCGCTCTTGGCCGGCGGCGGATCGACGAACGGGTCGAAGCTGTCCGGCATGTGCGGACGCCGACTCCCGCCGGCGAACGCGACGTCGTCGGTGGGTACCTGGCGGATCACGCCGCCGAAGCTGTCGTCGGCGATCCCGGCGGTGCGCACCGCGCCGCTCTGGGGACCGCTGGGGCCCGACGCCGCTGGTGCCGCGAACGCCTCGTTGGCCCACGCGCCGGTCGCGGCGGTGGCCGGGCCGTCGTCGATCGGTCGCGGCGGGGCCGGCGCGACGGCGGGCGCGGGCCGCGGCGGAGCCGGCGCGATGGCGGGGGCTGGCGGTGGCACCGACGGTCCGGGCCGCGGCGGCGGCGGCGCCGGCGCGCGCGCCTGAGGTGCCAGCGGCGCGATCGGCAAGACCGCCGGCGACACCGGCGGCGCCGGCGGCCGAGCCGGCGCGCGGATCGGCTCGACGACGGTCTCGCGCTCGGGCGCCTTGGCCGCGCCCACGCCGAGGGCGGTGTGACGCGGCGGCGTGATCTCGCCCGACTCCCGTCCGCGGACCGTGCGGGCTTCGTCGGCGACGACGAAGAACGACGCCAGCTCGGCGATGTCGCCCAGCCGCTTCCAGGTCTTGCCGCTGCGCGAGATCATCGACTCGCGCGACACCGAGCCGGCGATGATCCACTGCTGCAGCGTCTGCAGCTCTCGGCAGGCCCGGGTCTCGCCGTTGTCGAGGCGGATGATCCAGTTGCGATCGCCCTCGGCCGACACCGGCCCCGACGGGGCCTGCGACCGGGCCGTCGGCACGCCGCCTCGCTGGTGGGGGCCCGACGGCGGCGAGCTCGGCGCGCCCGACCGGCCGCTGCCGGAGCCCGCGGCCGGCGCCGGGATCCCGGTGTTCGTTGTGGTCCGCTTGCGGATCTTGAACATGTGCCCGCACGTCGTGCACTTGACCGTCACGCCGCCGGGCTTGAGCCGAGCTTCATCCAGCTCGTACTCGGTCTGGCACTTCTCGCAGCGAACGTCCATCGCGGGCTTTGGCTCCGGTAACGCTTCTAACACGGCGCCGACGGCAATTCCACGCCACCCGGCGGGCGGTTCCAGCCCTGGCCCGGCCCCCGCGATGCTACGCTTGGGCGGTGTCAGGTTCTGGCTCTGTCCGCGACGGCGAGCGCGTCCCGCTCGACGCCTTCGTCAAGGCCGCCGCCGGGGACACCGAGCTGGTGTTTCGGGTCCGCGACCTGTCGCGCTCGGGCCTGTTCCTCTACACCCGGGTCGCGCGCACCTACCCGTTCCGGCCCGGCACGACCCTGTCCATCGAGCTGTTCGACTTCGATCAGACGATCCCGCTCAAGGTCGTGGTCGCCCGCGTGGTCGAGCCCGGCAGCCCCGAGGCCGAGACCGGGCCCACCGGCTTCGGGGTGCGCATCCTCGATGGCGACCCCGCGGTGCGCGCCCGCCTCGAGGCGCTCATCGATCGCATCCGGTCCGACGGCGCGGTGTACTGACCTCACCCGGTGAGGGTACGTCGCCAACCTTCCCCCACGGGACGCGCCCGAGCAGGCCGGTGACGGCGAGATCGACGCGGTCGAGCACCGTCGGCGACGAGCACCGCCAGAACGCCGCCCGGGCCGCCGGGCCGGCGGCGCGGACCGAGGTCGATCTCGATCCGGACTGCCCCTACTCGCTGTGGCGCTACGTTCGCACCGACCTCACCGGTAGCCGCCTGTGCATCGTCGGCGGCGGTGCCTCCGCCGGGTTACCCTGGGGCATGCCCGCCCGGCTGACCCACGCCCTCATCTTCGCAGCGGACCTCGAGCGCCTGGCGACGTTCTACGCAGGCGCGCTGGGCTTCCAGCGCGAGGCCACCGCCCACCCCAGCGTGGTCATGCTGCGCGCCGCGGGCGGCGCCGCGATCGCGCTCCACCAGGCACCGCCACACGCGGTCGAGCCGCTGCCCCCTGACGGCCCACGCCGCCGCGAGGACACCGCGCTCAAGCTGTGCTTCGAGGTCGACGACCTGACGGCGTCCCGCCAGGCCGTCCTCGACCACGGCGGCCTGGCCGACCCGCCGTGGGCCTGGGCCGGCGACACCTACTGCGAGTGCGCCGACGCAGAAGGCAACGTGGTGCAGCTGATCGGCCGCGGCGCCACGCCAGCTACTGCCTGACGTAGGCGATGATGTCCTTGAGGTCCTGGACCGAGAGCTCGTCGGGCTCGAAGAACGGCATCGGCCCCGGGGTCCGGTCGGTCGCGTCGGTCATCGCCGACGGCGGCGGCCCCGAGGTCCGGACCTGCTGGGCGATGATGCCGACCGAGTCCCCCTTGAGGACCGCGCGGCTGGGCGCGTGGGCCAGCCCGACCTGCAGCCCGCGGTCGTGGCAGCTGGCACAAAACGTCTGGTAGCCGGCCGCCCCCGCCGTGGCATCGCCCCCAGCGTAGGCCGCCTCGTAGGCCGCCACGTCGGCCAATACCTCGGGCGTCAGCGGCTCGGGCGCGGTGACCGCTGGATCCGACAGCGACACCAGGTACGCCTCGAGAGTCTTCCAGGCCTCGTCGTCGGCGGTGAGCGCGGCCCCGCCCATCCAGCCGGTCACGCACGCGTTGGCGGCGTCGAGCAAGGTCGGCGCGGCGCCGCCCTTCCAGCTGGTGTGGAACGCGATGTTCTTGAGCGTCACGCCCGAGTAGCCGCTGGCGCCGTCGGTGGTCGCGTGACAGGTCGCGCAGCGCGCGCCGTTGCCGGTCGCGCCGAGCGCGGCCGATGCCGTGCCGCCGTACAGCTCCTCCCCGGTGGCGCCGTCGTCCCCGCCGCACGCGGCGGCGAGCGGGACGAGCAAGATCATGGCAAGCAGCGAGCGCGACATGCGTGACTCCGGGGCTGTGGTTCGTCGATGGTGGCGCCGGTCGTGGGCGGGACGCACCCGTCCCGCGCCGGGCGCACCCGGCCCACCCAAGGCCTGACTTCCCCCTGCGTACGCGGTCGCCGCCGATCGGTTACGCGGCCCCCCAGCGATTCTTGGCGAGACCGGCGGCCACGGCCATATTGACCAATCGTTCCAGACATGCCATGGTGGCCTCACCGCGATGCCCTGGGACAAGCAGTTCGACGTCGAGCACGCCCGCCACCAGGCCATGGTGGCCTTCTGGAGCCACGGCTACGAGGCCACGTCGATGCAGCAGCTGCTCGACGCCATGGGGATCCAACGCGGCAGCTTCTACGCCACCTTCGCGAGCAAGCACCAGCTGCTCATCGAGACGCTGCGGCAGTACGATGATGCCCGCCGCGAGTCGTTCGCGAGCCTGGCAGAGGCGCAGTCGGCCCAGTCCATCGTGCGCGGGCTGTTCGAGCAGATCGCCGCCGAGGCCGGCTCGCGCGCCGGCCAGCGCGGCTGCTACCTGGTGAACTCGGCGCTCGAGCTGGCCCCGCGGGACGCCGAGGTCGCCGCGATCGTCACCCGCGCCTTCGCCGAGACCGAGGCGTTCTTCAAGGACGCCATCGCGCACGGCCAGCGCCGCGGCGAGGTCGCCGCGCACGTCGACCCAGTGGCCACCGCCCGCGCCCTGCTCGGCCTGCTGCTGGGGCTGCGGGTGCTGGCCCGCTCCGGGGCGGCCAAGCCGGTCATCGCGGCGATCGTCGAGCAAGCGACCGCGATGGTGAGGTAGCGCGTTTTTTTTGCCCCCATTTGGAACGATCGTTCAAGAAAAGGAATCGACTGTGACGACCTACCAGCTCTCGCTCCCACCCCAGACCATCGACGGCGCCGCGCCCGGGCCCCGCCCGCACCTGGAACAGGCCCAGCGCCAGTTCGGCTTCGTCCCCAACATGTACGCGTTCATGGCCCAGCAGCCGGGCCTGCTCGAGACGTACGTCGCGGGCTACGACGCATTCCGCGCCGACAGCGGCTTCACGCCTCCCGAACAAGAGGTCGTGCTGTTGACCATCAGCCGGGACAACCGCTGCGGCTACTGCGTGGCCGCCCACTCGATGGTCGGCGCCCAGATGACCGGCGTGCCGGCGGCCGTGCTCGCCGCGCTCCGCGCCGACCAGCCGCTGCCCGACCCGCGCCTGGCCGCGCTGTCCAGGTTCACCTCGGCGATGGTCGCGTCGCGCGGCAACCCGACCCCAGTCGAGGCCGACGCGTTCCTGGCCGCGGGGTTCACCGAGCGGCACGTGCTCGCGGTGGTCCTCGCGATCAGCGTGAAGACCATCAGCAACTACGCCAACCACGTCTTCCGCACCCCGGTCGACGCGGCGTTCGCGGCGTTCACCTGGACGCCCGCCACCTGATCCGCGCACCGCGTCGCGCACTGACCGCAACCACCACTGGAGCAAGACCATGCCTCTCGCACAACTCAAAGGCGTCAGCGGATACCTCACCCCTGACCAGAAGCGTACCCTGATCGAACGGGTCACCGACGCGATCCTGTCGGTCGAAGGCGAAGGCCTGCGGCCGGTCACCTGGGTCATCCTCGAGGACGTCCCCGAGGGCCAGTGGGGCGTCGGCGGGGCGATCGCCACCGCCGCGATGCTGCGCGGCATGGCGGCGGCCGGGAAGCCGTGACCGCGGCGCGCCGAGCGCTCGGGGTGGTGGTCGCGGCCGCGGCCCTCGCGCCCGCCGCCCACGCTGAGCGCGGCCCGGTGGCCGTCGAGTTCGATCCGCTGACGACCGCGCTGGGCGCCCGCAACCTGCTGGTCCACGTCGAGCCCGCGGCGGTCCCGCGCTGGACCTTCGGCGCCATCGTGTTCGCCGCCGACTTCCCGGACTGGGTCGATCACCTGATGTCGTATCGCAACCGCGACGCCGGCTTCGACAGCCAGATCGGGCTGAGCGGTGGCCTGGCCACCGACTACTACCCCGACCCGCGGCGACAAGGCCTGCACCTGGGCGTCATCGCGTTCGTCTGGAACTACCGCGTGGCGCGCGGCGGGGACGTCACCCGGTTCGCCAACCTCGAGGTCCTGCCGCGGGTGGGCTACCGGTACTTTCCGGTGCGCCGGCTCGGGCTCTACCTCGACGGGTTCGCGGGCCTGCAGGCCGAGTTCCGGCTGACCGGCGACGCCGTCGTCGACGGCGCGACCGTGCGCACCACGCCGGTGCTGCCGTTCGGGACCGTCCACCTCGGCTATCACTTCTGACGTGCCGGGCGCGCGTGGTCCAGGCGCGACGGCGCGGAGCGGCCGTGGGCAGCGACATCAGCTCACCGCGACGCCACGCCGCGCGGTCACGACGGCGCGTGCCGCCGGTACACCGCGACGTTGGCGACGTGGGTGCCATCGTCGAAGCGCACCAGCTGCGTCACCCGCATCGCCGCCCCGCGCGCGTCGAGCTGCCGCTGCGCCACCATGCGCTCGTGGCCCCGCCACGACGCGGTCGTGCGCAGGTCGCGCGGCGAGACGAGGGTCACGGTCAGCGCGTCGGCCAGATCGCCGCCGGCGAACGGCGCGGCGATCCCGTCGGGACGCCCCGCGAACACCACCTGGTGCGCCGCGCCGGCCGCGTCGGTCCAGGCGATCGTGAACCGCAGCGCGGGCCCGTCTTCTTCGATGCGGTAGGTGGCAGCGCGGGGCGCCGGCCCCTGCTCGTACACGCAGGTCTCGGGGATCAGCACCCAGGTGCCCAAGAAGCCGGCGTACGCGGCTGGCGGCTCGCCCATGCCGCGCTGGTAGCACACCCCGCGGTCGGCTGGGCGCGCGCCCGCGGCCTCAGCCGCCGGGACAGGTCAGGGTCACGCCGGTGGCGCTGTCGCCGGTGCAGGCGTCGCCACACGGCTCGGCGCTGAGGCACCCACAGGCCGGCGCGCCCGACGGACACGCCGCCGGCGCCGGGACGCAGGCAAAAGCGTCGGGTTCGCCGACGACGTCGGACACCTCGTGGCGGCAGTAGCTGGTGCGCACGCCGCAGATCGCGTGGCCACACGCGAAGTGATCGGCGTCGACCGGGCAGCCGCCGAGGTCGTCGAGATCCGCGCCGGCGGCAGCGGCGTCGCACGGGCTGCCATAGACCACGGCGTCGCAGCCACAGGTCGGGATCGCGACCAACAGGTCCGGGCAGGCGGTCGGGCGCGGCACGCACACGCCCTGCTCGTCGGTCGCGCCGCAGGTGTTGCGGCTGAAGTCGCAGTACTCGGTGGCGGCGCAGGTGTCGCCCGCGAAGCCGCCGCACGCGACGCCCGCGGCGGCATCGATCATACCGTCGTCGGCGGCGCCGCCACAGGCGGTCGCGGCCAGCCCCGAGAGCAGGAGGAGCGCGTGGCAGAGATCTCGTCGGAGCATGGCTCGGGCGCATTCACGCGCTGTGCCACCGCAGGTGCGCTGTGGTTCCCGCGACCTGGCGGCCGCCACGCTCAGGAATCTGAGCCGGCGCCGGCGCGGAGGCGCGGTGACGCAGCCGCGCTACGCCGCCAGGATGCGATGGGCGCCTGCGGCGGCGCGCTCGAGCTGGCGCCGTCGATCGGCCGGCGCACCGCCCCGGGCGATCACGTGCATGCGGGCGCCGTCGATGGCGAACGAGCACGCATCGCCGGCGGCGGTGCCGACGGCGGCCAGCTCGGCGCAGGCGTCCCGGGGGCCGGCGGCGGCGACCACCAGGCCGTCATCGTCGCCCAGGACGATCGCCTCGAGACCGGCGTCGGCTCGGCACGCGGCGAGCTGGTAGTCGAGGGCCTGGGCGAGGTGGGTCGAGCGGGTCCGGCGGCGTTCAGTGTGCATCGCGGAAAATCATGCCGGCCCGGCGCGCGCCGACCAACTATTTGGCGGTCCGCCGACGGTTCACTGCTTGAACTCGTGGCGCCGAATGAGCCCGTCGTCGGGCACCTCGTAGTAGTCACCTTTGCTGCCCAGGTAGATGTGCGCCTTGGGGGTGAGCCCGGTGGGCGCGTCGAAGGTCCCCGCGCAGATCCCCATCTTCGGGTCGCCGTCCTCATCCCAAAACAGGCTCGATCCGCACTCGCCACAGAAGCCCTTCTTGACCGGCGGCGACGAGGCATACCAGCGCAGCCCGCGCGCCTCCACGAGGTGGAAGCCGGGTCGGTCGACCGCGGCGTACGCCGCCACGTGGCCGTTCCAACGCCGGCACATCGAGCAGTGACAGAACGTGACCTGGGTCAGCTCCAGGCTGACGTCGTACCGCACCGCGCCACAGGCGCATCCACCGGACTTCATGGGCACAGCCTAGTCCACCAAGCGGCCGCCGTGGCGGCCGACGCGGCCCACCCATCGACGCCCCGGGGCCACGACCTCGGCATGAGGAGCCGCACCGTGGCGGCGACCGTGGGCCGAGAGGCCTCAGTGCACGCCGAGGTACGCCTTGCGGATGGCGTCGTCGGCGGCCAGCTCGGCGGCCGGGCCCGACGTCACCAGCGCGCCGACCTCGAGGACGTGGCCGACGTGGGCCACCCGCAACGCCATGTGGGCGTTCTGCTCGACCAAGAGGATCGTGGTCCCCTCGGCGGCGATCTGCTTCACGATCTGGAAGATGCGGGCGACGATCTGCGGCGCCAGCCCCAGCGACGGCTCGTCGAGCAGCAGCAACCGGGGCCGGGCCAGGAGGGCCCGGGCGATCGCCAGCATCTGCTGCTCGCCGCCCGACAGGGTCCCGGCGTTCTGGTCGATACGCTCGCGCAGGCGCGGGAACAGCTCGAGCGCGTGGGCGCGATCCTTGGCGATGCCGGCCTTGTCGCGCCGCAGGTAGGCGCCCATCGCCAGGTTCTCGTCGACGCTGAGGTTGGCGAAGATGCCGCGGCCCTCGGGCGCCTGCGACAGCCCGCGCGCCACGATCCGGTGAGGGGCCAGGTTGGTGATGTCCTTGCCGCGGAAGCGGATGGTGCCGGCCGACGGCCGCACCAGGCCGCTGATGGCCCGCAGCGTGGTGGTCTTGCCCGCGCCGTTGGCGCCGATCAGCGTCACCACCTGGCCCTCGTCGACGGTGAAGCTGATGCCGCGCAGCGCGGTGATGCCGCCGTAGGCGACCGCCAGATCGGTGACCTCGAGCAGCGCCATCAGCCGCCCTCCTGGTCCGCCGCGGCGAGGTCGTCGGGCACGCCCAGGTAGGCCTCGATGACCGCCGGGTCCGACTGGATCGCGGCCGGCTCGCCCTGGGCGATGGTGACGCCGTGATCGATCACGGTGATGTGCTCGCAGATGTCCATGACCAGGCCCATGTCGTGCTCGATGAGCAAGATCGACACGTCGAACTGCTCGCGCAACAGCTGGATGAGGCCGCGCATCGCCTGCTTCTCCCCGGTGTTCATGCCGGCCACCGGCTCGTCGAGGAGCAGCACCTTGGGCTGGGTGGCCAGGGCCCGGGCGATCTCCAGGCGGCGCTGATCGCCGTACGGCAGGCTCTTGGCCACCTCGTCGGCGCGGTGGCCGATGCCCAGCACGTCGAGCAGGTGGCGCGACCGCGCGCGGATCTCGGCCTCCTCGCGCAGGTACAAGGGCGTCCGCAACAGGCTGCGGAACATGCCGGCCCGGGCGCGCACGCCGGCGGCGATGCGCACGTTGTCGAGGACGGTCAGGTCCCCGAACAGCCGGATGTTCTGGAAGGTCCGCACCATGCCGGCGCGGGCGATGTCCGACGGCTTCTTGCCGGTCATCAGCGCGCCGCCCACCGACACCGTGCCGGCGTCGGGCGTGTACACCCCGGTCAGCAGGTTGAACACGGTGGTCTTGCCGGCGCCGTTGGGGCCGATCAGCCCGTACAGCGCGCCGTGCGGCACGTCGATGGTCAGCGCGTCGACCGCCTTGAGGCCGCCGAACGACTTGGACAGGCCGCGGGCGGCCAGCGCCGGCGCGGTCACGCGTCGCCCTCCTCGTCGTCGGGATCGCGCCCGGTGAACACGCTCACCACCCGCGCCGGCAGCCGCGCCAGGTCGCGCCCCACGCCGCCCAGCCACGCCACCGCGCGCCCGGGCGCCCGGCCCAGCCACGCCGGCAGCGCGCCGATCGAGCGGCCGACGTCGCGCCACTCGACCTCCCACAGCTCCTTGACGCCCAGCAGGCCCTGGGGCCGCAAGATCATCATCAGGATCAGGGCCAGCGCGTAGACGATCATCCGGTATTCCGAGAACGACCGGAACACCTCGGGCAGGAGCGTCACCGCCACCGCGGCGATGCACACGCCCGAGATCGAGCCCATGCCGCCGAGGACGACGATGATGACGATGTCGATCGACTTCTGGAAGCCGAGGTCGGCCGGGCGCAGGCTGTTGCCCAGCTCGTGGGCGTACAGGCCGCCGCCGACCCCGGCGAAGAACGCCGACCACATGAACGCCGAGACCTTGGCCCGGGTGGTGCGGATGCCCATCGCCTCGGCCGCGATCTCGTTCTCGCGCACCGCCAGCAGCTGGCGCCCGCGGTTCGAGTACTTCATGCGGTAGGCCACCAGGCACACCACCACCACCACCAGCCACACCCAGAACGGGTTCTTGGCGTCGATGTAGCGCGGGCCGCCGATGAAGCCGAGGCCGCCGCCCAGGTTGTCGAGGAGCCGCCACCAGTCGGTCGCCTCGGCCTTGGCCTGGGCCACCACCACGTCGTCGGTCTGCTGCAGCAGCACCCGCACGATCTCGCCGAAGCCGAGCGTGACGATCGCCAGGTAGTCGCCCGACAGCCGCAGCGACGGCAGGCCGACCAGCCACCCGGCGGCCGCGGCCAGCAGCCCACCGGCGATGCAGCCGGCCAAGAGCAACAGCTCGCCCGGCCCCAGCGACCCGCCGTAGATGGCCTTGGTGCCGAACAGCTTGATCGAGCCGTAGTAGACGATGGCGGCCGCGGTGTAGCCGCCGATGGCCATGAAGCCGGCGTGGCCCAGCGAGAACTGCCCGGCGAAGCCGTTGACGATGCCGAGCGACACGCCCAGCACGATGGCGATGCCGATGTCGACCAGGAGCTTGCCGTAGAAGTCGGGCAGCATCGGCGCCAGCGCCATCTGGATGGCGTAGGCCAGCGCGAACCCGACCAGGATCGGCCACAGCGAGCGCGCCACGGCCCCGCCGAAGCCAGGGCTGGCGACCGGGCGCGGCGCCGACGCGGCCTCGGCCATCACACCTTCTCCACGGTGGCCTTGCCGAACAGGCCGGCCGGCAGGAACAACAGCACCGCGATCAGCACGCCGAACACGTAGACGTCGCGCAGCTGCGGCGTGCGGTAGGCCGCGGCGAACATCTCGACGCCGGCCAGCAGGAACGCCCCACCGACCGCGCCGCGCACGTTGCCGATGCCACCGACCACCGCGGCGACGAACGCCTTGAGCCCCAGCAGCACCCACACCGCGTCGGCGGTCTGGTTGAGCTGGCGGTACTTGAGCCCGTACAGCACGCCGCCGGCCGCCGCCATCGCCGACCCGATCATGAACGTGATCGACACCACCCGGTCGACCGGGATGCCCATCAGCGCCGCGGTCTGATCGTTCCACGACACCGCGCGCATCGACCGGCCCAGCTTGGTGCGGAACACCAGCCACTGCAGCGCCACCACCAGCACCGCGGCCAGGAGCACCAGGACCACGTCGACGGTCGGGACCCGGACGTCGGCGATGGTGAACAGCGGCGCCTCCGACAAGAGCCGCGGCATGCGCTGGGGCTGAGTGCCGAACAGGTAGTCGAGCTGGCCGGCGTTCTGCAGCAAGAGCGACACGCCGATGGCGGTGATCAGCACGTTGAGCCGCGGCGCCCGGCGCAGCGGCCGGTAGGCCAGCCGCTCGATCGAGAACCCCAGGAGCGCCGCCGCCCCCATCGCCAGCGCCAGGATCACCGGCATGGCGAACACCGGCGACCCGGTCCCGGCCCAGCCCAGCGCCCCGGCGACGACGAAGGCGATCCACGCGCCGAACGTCACGACGTCGGAGTGCGCGAAGTTGATGAACCGCAGGATGCCGTAGACCAGCGTGTACCCGAGCGCGATCAGCGCGTACAGGCTGCCCAGCGTCAGGGTCTGGATACAGATGGAGACGAACTTGGTCACGGGACGCTCCTGGCGACGCGGGCCCGGCCGAGGCCGCCGGGCACCGTCGTCACCGCTCGATCACTGCGGCGCGTACCGCTTCACCGCCGGCCGCTTGCCGTGGTCGATCTCGACGATCACCGCCGACTTCGAGGCGTCGCGGTTGCCGTCGATGGTGATCTCGCCGGTGACCCCGGGGAAGGCCTTGGTCGCGGCGATGGCCGCGGCCAGATCCTTGCCGCCCAGCGACGGCGCCCGATCGATGGCGTCGAACAGCAGGTTGGCGGCGTCGTAGCCGAGCGCGGCCAGCGCGTCAGGAGCGACTCCGTGCTTGGCCTTGTAGGTGGCGACGAAGTTCTTCACCAGCGGGGTGTCTTCCTCGGGCGAGTAGTGGTTCGAGAAGAAGCTGCCCTGGACCGCGTCGCCGCCGATCTCCTCGAGCTTGTCGGAGTCCCAGCCGTCGCCGCCGAGGAACGGCACCGTGATGCCCAGCTTGCGGGCCTGGGCGATGATGTTGGCGGCCTGGGTGTAGTAGCCGGGCAGGAACACGGCGTCGGGCTTGGCCTCCTTGACCGACGCCAGCTGGGCCGACACGTCGGGGTTGTTGGTGTCGTAGGCCTGGCGGGTCGCGACCTCGCCGCCGGCCTCCTTGAGCGACTTCTCGAAGAAGTCGGCCAGTCCCTTGGAGTACGGCTGGCCCTGATCGAACACGATCGCGACCCGCTTGGCCTTGAGCTCCTCGACCGCGAACCGCGCCATGACGTAGCCCTGGAACTCGTCGAGGAAGCACACACGGAAGATCATGTCGCCGATCTGGGTGACCGCCGGGTTGGTCGACGACGGCGAGATCATCGGCACGTTGTACTGCTGGGCCACCGGGCCGCCGGCCATCGACAGGCCCGAGGCGACCTCGCCGAGGATGGCCACGACCTTGTCCTCGGTGATGAGCCGGGTGACCGCGGTGCCGGCCTCCTGCGGCTTGCCGGCGTCGTCGAGGGTCTTGACCTCGATCTTGCGGCCCTTCTTGGTGCCGGCGTCGATGGCGGCGTTGCGCTCGGCCACGGCCAGGCGGATGCCGTTGTCGGTCGACTGCCCGAAGGTGGCCTCGGACCCGGTCATCGACGCGAAGTGGCCGATCAGCACCGGCTTGGAGGTGTCCGCGCTGGCCCCGGCCTTGTCGGACGAGCCGCCGGTCTGGTTGCGCTTGCGCTCGCAGCCCGCGGTCGCCGCGAGCGCGACGAGCGCGCCAAAGAGTGCCAGTCGCGAGATTCGCCAACCCTTGAGATTCACGGCCATTCTCCTCGAGTGAGCCCATGCGATAGCCCGGGGGCCACGGCCAAGTCAACCCCGCGCGCCACCCCGGTGGCTATCCCGCCCTGCGGTGGACCTGCCGGGCTCGTGCGTGATACCCCCGACGCGCGCCGCGCGGCGCGGTGGACCCATGAGCACAGCCAAAGATCGTCAGTCAGCCTCGGGGCCCCACGGCCACGCCCCCAAGGGCCGCAAGGAGCTGGCCGCGATGTCGCTCGGCGCGCTCGGCGTGGTCTACGGTGACATCGGCACCTCGCCGCTGTACGCGATGAAGGAGTGTCTGACCGGCGAGCACGGGGCGACCGCGACCACCGCCAACGTGTACGGCGTGCTGTCGCTGGTGTTCTGGGCGCTGACGCTGGTGGTGGTCATCAAGTACCTGACGTTCGTGCTCAAGGCCGACAACAAGGGCGAGGGCGGCATCCAGGCCCTGGCGGCGCTGGTGTCCGAGGTGACCGGGCGCGGCAAGGGCAAGCTGGCCATCCCGGTGTTGATGGCGCTGTTCGGCACTGGCCTCCTGTACGGTGAGGGCGTGCTGACCCCGGCCATCTCGGTGCTGTCGGCGGTCGAGGGCCTCAACGTCGCCACCACCTCGCTCGAGCAGCTGGTGGTGCCCATCACCGTGGCGATCCTGGTCGGGCTGTTCCTGGTGCAGCGCTACGGCACCCACAAGATCGGGACGGTGTTCGGGTGGATCATGCTCTTGTGGTTCACGTCGCTGGCGGTCGCCGGGGTGTCGTGGATCGTCAAGGCGCCCGAGGTGCTCGAGGCGCTCAACCCGGTCTACGGCGCTCGCTTCCTGGCCCACAACGGCAGCCACGGCTTCTTCCTGCTCGGCTCGGTGGTGCTGGTCATCACCGGCGGCGAGGCGCTGTACGCCGACATGGGCCACTTCGGCCGCATCCCGATCCGTGTGGCCTGGTACGCCGTGGTGTTCCCCGGCCTCATCCTCAACTACCTGGGCCAGGGCGCGCTGTTTCTGACCTCGCCGCCCGGGTCGGTGACCAACCCGTTTTTCCAGATGGTCGACGGGCCGATGCTGTACCCGATGGTGGCTTTGGCCACGATGGCGGCGATCATCGCGTCGCAGGCGCTGATCTCTGGCGCCTACTCGTTGACCAACCAGGCGGTCCAGCTGGGCTACGCGCCGCGGGTCACCATCATCCACACCTCCGAGAAGCACGAGGGGCAGATCTACGTGCCCGAGATCAACTACCTGTTGATGGTGGCGTGCATCGCGGTCGTGCTCGGGTTCGGGTCGTCGACCAAGCTGGCCGGCGCCTACGGCGTGGCGGTGACGGGCACCATGGCCATCACCTCGGTGCTGTACTTCCTGGTGCGGACCCGGCTGTGGAAGCTGCCGATGTGGTCGAGCGTGCTGATGCTGGTGGTGTTCCTGGGCATCGACCTCACGTTCTTCTCGGCCACGATGGCGAAGATCCTCCAGGGCGGGTGGCTGCCGCTGTCGTTCGGCGCGGTGGTGTTCATCCTGCTCACCACCTGGTGGCGGGGGCGCTACGAGATGTCGCGGGTGATGGACCAGGGCACGCTGCCCGACGAGCTGTTCCTCGAGGACGTCGAGACCCAGGCGATCCACCGGGTCAAGGGCACCGCGGTGTTCATGACGTCGAACCCCGACGGCATCCCCAACGTCCTCATGCACCACGTCAAGCACAACCAGGTGCTGCACAAGCAGGTGGCGCTGCTGTCGATCAAGACCGAGAGCGTGCCGTGGGTGCCCGGCAACTCGTCGCTGCAGGTCAAGGAGCTCGGCCACGGGTTCTACCGGGTCATGGCCCGGGTCGGCTTCATGCAGACGCCCAACGTGCCGCGCATCCTCGCTCGCTGCGAGCAGCAGGGCCTGACCACCACGCCGGACACCACCACCTACTACCTCGGCCGCCAGAGCCTCATCACCACGGGCCGGGCGCCGATGGCCAAGTGGCGCAAGGTGCTGTTCTCGTTTCTCGGCCGCAACGCCCGCCCGCCGACCGATTTCTTCAGCCTGCCGCCGAACCGGGTGGTCGAGCTGGGGCTGCAGATCGAGCTCTGAGCGGCTGGGAGTGGGCTCGCGAACCCTTCCCCTGGCGAGCTTGGCCCCAAGCCCTTGGGGGCGTGGCGGTGGACGGGAACCGGACGAGCGTGGCCGAGAACCGGACGAGCGCGTCCGGGTTTCGGACGTGGGAGCCCCACGGCGACGGTAGGTAGGTGAAAGGTCACGGGGCGTGGGCCTGGCCCGGCGGTTGCTCTCGTGGAGCGCATGGGCACCAGGTTCAACAAGTGGATGGGCGTCGCGACGGTCGTGGCGACGGTGGCGAGCAGCCAGGCAGTGGCGGAGGGCGTGTGCAAGCCGCCGATGGCGGTGGTGGTGCTCGATCGGTCGAGCTCCATGACCGGCGCCAGCGGAGGCATGAGCAAGTGGGACGCCGCGCGGCTGGCCCTGGATCAGGTGCTCACCGTGTACGACCAGCAGATCGCGTTCGGGCTGCTGCCGTTTCCGTATCCCGACGCCTGCGGGCCGGGCCACCTCGAGGTGCCCCCGGGGCTCGGGCAACGCGGGGCGTTCGGGATGGCGCTGCAGGCCCCGCCTCCATCGGCCGGCAACTGGACGCCGCTGGGCGAGACGCTGTGGGCCGCCGCCAACGATCCGTCGACGCTGGCGGGCTACCACCCGGACTATCTGATCGTCATCACCGACGGGTTCCAGTGGTGCTCGCCGTACGATCCGGCGCGGCGCGACCTCCCGCTCGACGGGGTCAAGTCGCTGCAGGACCACGGCATCAAGACCTTCGTCGTCGGCTTCGGCGCGGGCGTCGACGAGCCACAGCTGGCGGCGATGGCCTCGATCGGCGGCACCTCGCCGCCGGGGTGCGATCTGACCGGGACCGATCCGGCCGGCCTGCGGTGCTACCACCAGGCCGACGATCCGGGCGAGCTGGTCGCCGCGCTGATGGCCATCGCCGCGACCGCCTCCGAGGAGATCTGCGACGGCGCCGACAACGACTGCGACGGCGTGGTCGACGACGAGGCCCCGTGCCCGGGCGACCGGGTGTGCGTCGATGGCGCCTGCCAGCTGCCGGCCGCGACCGACGCGGGCGTCGCCCTCCCTGGCGTCGACGGTGGTGACGACGGCTCGGGCGAGCTGCCCGGCGGCTGCGGCTGCACCACCGGGGCGCCGTCAGGCAGCGGGCTCGGGGTCGCCCTGGCCCTGGCCGCGTGGCTCGGCGGCGCTCGGCGTCAGGCCCGGCGGCGGCGACGGAGCAGCCAGCCCACGCCGGCGCCGAGCACGGCCAACCCCGACGGGTCGGCGCCGCCCTGACAACCGCACCCCGAGCTGACATCGGACGGGCGGATCCCGGCGTCGCCATCGGCGTCGCCGGCATCGACCGCCCCGCCACCGTCGGGGTCGGTCCCGGCGTCGATCAGGGGGCCGCCGGCCGAGATCACCAGGTCGACGCACGCGAAGTAGATGTCGTTGGAGGCGGCGTCGACCGTGTAAGGCGGCTTGTCGGTCATCATCTGGATCAGCTGCAGGGTGCAGTTGCTGCACTCGGCGGTCGGCAAGGTGACGTCCCACGACGTGGTCCCCGACGGGATCCGGTCGGCGATGATGACACTCCCCGAGGTCGGGTCGGTCATCCCGGTCATGTTCTCGGTCGGGTAGCCGGCCGGGGTGCCCGCAGGGTCACCCGGCGGGATCCGGAAGGTGTCGCCGTTGGGGTTGAACGAGATGCGCAGCCAGCCGGGGTGGGCGATGTACTCGTTCCACACCAGGTGCAGGGTCGCGCCGGGTGCGTAGGTCTGCACGTTGGCGCGGGCCGAGCCGGCCATGCCGCAGTGGCGCTGCTTGAGGTCGGTCGACGACCGCGGGGTCGGCGAGGTGATCCGAACGTGGGCCGACGCCACCGAGGCGGTCGACAGGAGGGCGGCGGCGACGACGAGGCTGCGCATGGAGCGAATTCCATCAGGAACTGCCGGTCTTTACCAGCGAAACCAGGCCGCGATGGCGCGGCCTGCGGGGGCGTGACAGGCTCGTGCGATGAGACGTGCCCGACAAATCGTCGCCGCCACCGTCGCTGTCGCGCTCGGCGCGATCCTCGTCGGTAGTACGTCGCCGGCATCCGCCAAGTGCGCGCGGGTGCTGCTGGTCCCGCAGGTGCTCACGCACCCGGCCGATGCCATCCCGGCCGGCGGTGGCGTGCTGGTCGGCTACAGCGACAGCACCGACGGCGGCGCCGAGCGCTACGCCGACGGTGACCCGGCCGCCCACACCGACTGGTCGATGGTGGTTGGCAAGCGCCGGATCCGGCCCCGGCTGGAGGTGCTGGCGCCGGGTCTCGCGGTATACCGACCGACCGCGACCCGCACCGCCCGTCCCCAGCCCCTGCGGCTGCGCGAGGCCGACGGGCGGGAGGTCGGCGCCTTCACGACGACCCGCGCCACCCGCGCGTTCGCCGTCGAGGCGCCGCAGCTCGGGTCGGTCACCGCGGTCATCACGCCCAGCGGTCGACGCTACGGGGGCACCACCACCACGGTCACCGCCACCGTGGCCAACGTTCCCGCTGACGCGGTCGCGATCATCGCCTACCGCGCCGGGAAGGGTACCCCGCTCCCCGTCAGCTGGAGCCGCGTCGCCGCTGGGGCCACCAGCGTCGCGCTGTACGAGAGCCCGGGCCGCTGCGCCAGCGACCCGGTCGGCCGCGTGGCCCCGGCCGCCGGCGACACCATCGTCGTGGCGTGGGTCGATGCGTTCGGCCGCCGCTCGCCGATGTCCCAGCCCATCGTGGTGAAGTAGGCCCGGCCCCGGGGCGTCGGCCGCCGGAGTCGAAGCCGGCCCGGCGCCAGGGACGCGGGCACGCAGGTCGGCCCTGCGGTTACCATGTCGGGCATGGCGTACTGGCTGACGGTGTACTGCCGGCGCAGCGTCCGCGGGATCGACGCTGCCGCGCTGGCCGCGGGGCTGCGCGGCCTCGACCCCGCCGCGCCCGCGGGCGAGGACTATCAGACGCTGGCGGAGCGCTTCGACGTCGACGAGGCGGAGGTGGCGCCGGCGCTGGCGGCGCTGACCGTCGTCGCCAGCGCCGTGGGGTGGGAGGTGCGCTACCGGGCCGATCCCGCGGCGCGCCCGCTGACGATCCACGTGTGGAGCGCACCAGCCCAGGTCGCGGAGGAGCTCGATGAAGCGCGCGACTGCCGCAACCCGCCGCCCCTGGCCGAGCAGCTGCTGGGCGCGGTCGTCGAGATCGTCGCGCTCGAGCTCGGCTGGTCGATGCTCGAGGACATGGGGGTGGTGCTGGCCGACGAAGCCGCGCGCTTCCTGGCCCAGCGCGGGGATGGGGTGGTGGCCGATGACGAGGCGCGGTGGCGGCTGGTGGTCGACGGCGCGTGGCACGCGCTGGTCGATGACGATACCGCCGGGCGGAACTGAGGCGCGGCGAGGCGGCGAGGCGACGAGGCGGTCGACCCGGTCGACCCGGTCGACCAAGTCGAGGTGGGGCGCACGGACGGCGGCTAGCCGCCGGCTCCGGCTCCGACGGGCGGAGCAAGGGGCCCGGCGCCACGATCCGGCTCCGGGTCCGGCTCGGGCTCCGGGTCCGGCTCCGGCGCCACGGTCCGGCTCCGGCTCCGGGTCCGGTTCCGGGTCCGGCTCCGGGTCCGGCTCCGGCTCCGGGTCCGGCACAAGGGTCCGGGTCCGGGTCCGGCGGCACGGTCCGATCCGGCACAGCGGTCCGGGTCCGGCTCCGGCTCCGGCCTGGGTCCGCTCCGGCTCCGGTCCGGTTCCGACGGCCGGCTCCGGTTCCGACGGGCGGCTCCAGGGTCAGGGTCCGGCTCCGGCTCCGGGTCCGGCTCCGGCTCCGGCTCCGGCTCCGACGGCCGGCTCCGGCTTCGAGGGCCGCTGGCCCCGGCGCCCGGGGATGCCTCCGCAGGTTCAGGCGCCGGCGCCCGGCTCCGGCGTCACGACCACGGCCGGCTGGCTGGCTACTTTTCGACCTTGGGCTGGGGGCCGGTGTCGGCGGTCGCGAGCGGCGAGGTCACCGGCGGCGGGACGGTCACGCCGGTCGGGTCGACATCGGACTCGCCCGGCTTGGCCAGGGTGATGGCCGGGTCGGTGTTGTCGAGGCCGCTCACCGGGGCGTCTGCCCCAGCGGCCGTCGGCATCGCCGGCGGCGGCGGCACCGGCGTGAGCATCGGCGCGGTGGCGCGGGTGGCGGCGTCGGACGCGATCTTGGCCTTGGCCTTGGTCTTGGTGAAGGTCTCGCCCAGGCGATCGAGGTCGCGCGGCGAGATATTTTCGGTCGACTCTTCCTCGGTCCAGGTGGCGCCGCCCACGTCGACGGGCTGGGTGTTGTCGTCGCCGATGACCGACGGCACTGCGTCGGACAGCTCGACGATGGTGACCACGATCCCGGTAATGTTGTCGTGGCCGCCGCGCTCTTTGGCCCCGTCGATCATCTTGGCGATCGCCTGGTCGGCCGGCCCCGCGGCGAGGATGTCGGCCAGCTCTTGCTCGGCCATGAAGTAGTCGTAGAGGCCGTCCGAGCACACCAGGAGCTGGTCCTTCTCCTTGAGCTGCAGGTGGGCCATCTCGACGCCGACGGTCTCGGCCACGCCGATGGCGTTGACCAAGACGGTGCGGTACTGCGAGACCTGGGCCTCTTCGACGGTCAGCTTGCCCTCGATGACCAGCACCTCGGCCATCGTGTGGTCGGTGGTGAGCTGGGCCGCCTTGCCGTCGCGCATCAGGTACGTGCGGCTGTCGCCGACGTGGGCCACGAAGGCCTCACGTCCAGCCACCAGCACGACGTCGAGGGTGGTGCCCATGCCGCGCTTGTCGCTCTCGCTCAGGCCGCGCTGGTATACCGCCTGGTGGGCGGCCAGCACGGCGCTTTGCAGCAGCTGCACCAGCGCCTTCCGGGCGTTCTCGGTCGGCCGCATGGCGAAGCCGTCGATCAACGACGCGGCCGCCTCCAGGGTCTTCCGGACGGTCTCCACCGCCATGGCGCTGGCGACCTCGCCGGCCGCGTGTCCGCCCATGCCATCGGCGACGATGAAGAAGCGGCTGTCGGGATCGACGAAGACCGCGTCTTCGTTGTGGTCGCGCACGACCCCAACGTCGGTGAGCATCACCGCCTCGAGTTTCACGCAGGGTCCTTCGTTCATTGGGCTTCGCTTCAGGCCTGCAGGCGCGAAACGTCTGCCGATTTTCGCTGGAACCTGGACCAACCGCAAGGCCGGGACCGTCTTTGCCGACCTCGGCGGTGAATCCCGCCCGCGCGGGGCCGTCTGAGCAGGTGATCTGCCGCTGGCGAGGCCCCGCGCGCCGTCGCCCGACCGAGCCGGACGTGAGCATTCAGGGTCACGGCGGGGCCGGCGGCTGGTAGGGTCACCATCGAGGAGAGCTGATGCGCACCACCGTTTCCCGCCGCACCATCGTCGCCGCCCTGGCCGGGCTGGCCCTGGCCGCGCTCCCCGTGAGCCGGGCCGCCGCCGAGGACACCTTCGAGCTCAAGCTCGCCACCGTGGCCCCCGACAAGACCCCGTGGGCCGACGTCCTCAAGGACTACAAGACGGCGGTCGAGGCCAAGTCCGGCGGTCGGATCAAGGTGCGCCTGTTCCTGGGCGGGACCATGGGCGACGAGAACGAGACGGTGCGGATGGCGGCTCGCGGCCAGCTGGCCGGGGTCGGCGCGTCGACCGGCGCGGTGGCCAGCCTGGTCGAGGAGCTGTCGGCGATCGAGATCCCGTTCCTGTTCAACAACGCCAACGAGGCCGACTACGTCCTCGACAAGTTCTTGCTCAAGCCGATGGAAGAGAAGTTCCGGGCCAAGGGGCTGGTGCTCGGCTTCTGGAGCGAGAACGGCTTCCGCCACTTCGGCGCGACCTTCGGCATCCACCACCCGGGCGACCTCAAGGGCAAGAAGATGCGGTCGCAGGAGAACTTCGTCCACATCGAGATGTGGAAGGCGCTCAACGCCGCGGCCCAGGCGATCCCGACCACCGAGGTCACCACCGCGCTCAAGACCGGCTCGGTCGACGGGTTCGATCAGGCGCTGCTCTACACCGTGGCCGGCGCCTGGCACACCTCGATCAAGCACCTGACGGTGTCGGCCCACATCTACCAGCCGGCGGTCATCGCGTTCAACAAGGACTGGTTCGACAAGCTACCGCCCGACCTGCAGGTGGTCCTCCTCGACGAAGGCCGCGGCCTGGTCCGCAAGGGCCGCGCGGCGATCCGCAACATGAACCCGAAGCTGGTCAAGATCATCGAGAAGGCCGGCGTGAAGATCGAGACGCTGACGCCAGCCGAGCGCGCCGAGTTCGTGAAGGCGACCGCCGGGGTGCGCGACAAGGTGAAGGCCCGCAGCGCGTCGACCAAGACCACGGTCGAGATCATCGAGCGCGGCCTGGCCGAGTACCGGGCCCGCGCCGGCAAGCGCTAGCGCCCGCGTCCGGCGGCCGAAGTCCGGTACCATCCCCGGATGGCCGACGCCTCCACGCCCGCCGCACCCGTGCCGGCGGCTCCCCCACCGGGCCAGCCGCCGGCTTGGACCCCGACCTATCCGACCTTCCGCCGCATCGACGCGGCGTGGCACCAGGGCGAGCGCCTGCTGTGCGGGGGCATCTTCCTGGTGATGTCGCTGATGGTGTTCGCCGCGGTGGTGACCGAGACCTTCGGGACCCGCCGTGAGCCGCTCGACCTGGTAGTCCTGTTCGGGCTGGCGCTGATGGCGGTGCGGACCCGGGCCGTGAAGCCGGGCGAGGCCCGCCGCGGCTGGCCGGCGTCGCTGGCGGTCGCGGTGATCGCCACCGCCGGCCTGGCCGCGGTGGTGTACGCGTACACCGAGTGGCGCCCCGGCGGCTTCATCTGGGCCCAGAAGCTGGCCCTGGTGATGATGATCTGGGTGGCGATGCTGGGCGCGTCGATGGCGACCTACGAGCGCGCGCACCTGGCGCTCGAGTTCGGCGAGAAGCTGTGGCCGGCCCGGGCGGTGCCCTACGTGAAGGCGTTGGCGCTGGCGGTGGCGGCGGCGTTCTGCGTCGCCGCGCTGTACCTGGCCTACGAGCTGGTCGCGTCGCAGCGCCACCTCGGCCTGCGCACCGACGCCAACGAGTGGCTGCCGACCTGGGCGGCGTTCCTGATCGTCCCGTACGCGTTCGGGGCGATGGCGGTGCGGCTGGCGGCCCAGGCCTTCACCACCGCCGGAGGCAAGGCGGCGCCGATGGAGGAGGGGCTGCCGTCATGACCGTGGTGCTGATCCTCGTGGGGCTGGCGCTGATCGGCGCGCCGCTGTTCGTCATCGTCGGCGCGACCACCGCCGCCGCGTTCTGGACGATGACCGACTACATCCACCACTTCGGCGATCTGGGCGGGTGGATGATCGATCCGTTCGAGTCGCTGATGGGGCGCGACCAGTTCCTGGCCATCCCCCTGTTCATCGCCTCGGGCGCGATCATGACCGAGGGCGGCATGGCGCGGCGGCTGGTCGACGTGGCCCGGGCCGCGCTGGGGTGGTTGCCGGGCGGCCTCGGCATCACCTCGGTGTTCGCGTGCATGGTGTTCGCGGCGATCACCGGCAGCTCGCCGGTCACGCTGATCGCGGTCGGCTCGATCATGTTCCCGGCGATGGTGCGGGCCGGCTACCCGGAGAACTTCTCGCTGGGGCTGGTGATGACGGCGGGCTCGCTCGGGTGCCTGGTCATGCCGTCCTTGATCTTGATGATCTATTCGCTGTCGGTGATGGGCACCGGGGTGGCCGCGGTCGACAGCTCCGACATGTTCCTGGCGTCGTTCCTGCCGGCGGTGGCGGTGATGCTGGTCCTGTGCGGCTACGCGTTCGCGGTCGGGCTCAAGTTCGCGGCGCGGGAGCCGTTCGCGTGGCGGCGGCTGGTCGAGGCCGGGCGCGAGGGCGTGTGGGCCATGCTGCTGCCGGTGATCGTGGTGGCCGGCATCTACACCGGGAAGTTCCCGCCGTTCAAGGCCGGGGCCGTGGCGTTCGTGTACGCGCTGGTGGTGACCACCGTCATCCACCGCGAGCTCGACCTGCGCAAGGTCATCGCCGCGCTGGCCTCGGCCGGACGCCTGATGGGGATGCTGATCCTCATCATCGCGTTCACGTTCGGCATCAATAAGCTCATCCCCGCCATCGGCGTCGAGCAGTCGTTGACCGACCTGCTGACCGACTACGAGATCGGCCCGATCGGCTTCATGCTGATCGTCAACGTCCTGTTGATCGTGCTGGGGGCGCTCATGGACTCGGTGTCGGCCACGCTGGTGTTCGCGCCGATCCTGGCGCCGATCGCGGTCAAGACCTACGGCATCGACCCCATCCACTTCGGCGTGGTGTTCGTGGTGAACATGGAGATCGGCTACCTGGCTCCGCCGGTGGCGACCAACCTGTTCGTGGCCTCGGCCTTGTTCAAGAAGCCGTTCGGCCAGGTGTCCCGGGCCGTCCTGCCGGGGCTGGCCCTGACCACCATCGCGCTGGGCGTGTTCATGTTCGTGCCCACGTTCTCCAAGGGACTCATCAACCTCAACCGCGGCGTGGCGTTCTACGAGTCGTTCCCGTGGAGCGGCGCGCCGGCCGGCCAGCCAGGCACCGCGAGCGCGGCGGCCGCGGACGACCTGGGCTCGCTGTCGGACGAGGCCAAGGCCCAGGCCGACCGCGACAAGGCCAAGCTCAACGCCGCCGGCGACGACTACTACTTCGACTCCCCGGTCGATCCCGGCGCGGCGCCCGGCGCGGACGACGCCGGGGCGCCCGGCGCGGACGGCGACGGCGGGCCGGCCGATCTGCCGCCGACCGATCCCGGCGCGGCCGGCGACGGCTTGGACCTCGACGGCGTGCAACTGTAGGCGGCGCGCGCTAGCGTCGCGGTCCATGGCCAGCGGTTCTCAGTCGGTCGTCGTCAAGGCGCTCGCCGCCAACCTCGGCATCGCCATCGCCAAGTTCGTCGCCGCGTTCATCTCGCGCTCGGCGTCGATGCTGGCCGAGGCGGTCCACTCGCTGGCCGACTCCGGCAACCAGCTGTTCCTGTTGCTGGGCATGCGCAAGGCGACCCGCCAGGAGGACGCCATCCACGAGTTCGGCTACGCCACCGAGCGGTACTTCTGGGCGTTCATCGTCGCGGTGTCGCTGTTCACCATCGGCGCCACGTTCTCGATGTACGAGGGCGTCCACAAGGTGTTGCACCCGGGCGGCACGCCGGGCAGCCGGACCGTCGCGTACATCGTCCTCGGCGTGTCGATGGCGCTCGAGCTGTACTCGCTGTCGGCGGCGCTGGCCGAGTTCCGGCACATCAAGGCCGGCCGCTCGCTCAAGCAGACCATCGACGAGGCCCGCGACGCCATCATCATCGTGGTGTTGTTCGAGGACCTCGCCGCGCTGGTGGGCCTGACCGCGGCCCTGGGCGGGTTGCTCCTGAGCCAGGCCACCGGCGACCAGGTGTGGGACGGCGTCGGCTCGATCGTCGTCGGGGTGACGCTGTTCGTGGTGGCGGCGTTCCTGGCCCGCAAGACCAAGCACCTGTTGATCGGCCAGTCGGTGACCATGCCGCAGCGGGCCCAGATGTTGGCCATCATCGAGGCCACGCCCGGGGTCCAGCGGCTCATCCACATGCGGACGATGCACCTGGGCCCCGACGAGGTCCTGGTGGGCATGAAGATCGCGGTGGCCGACCAGGCCACCGCCGCCGCCGCCGAGGCCATCGTCGACCAGCTCGAGGCCCGCCTGCGCGCAGCGCTGCCGATCCTGCGCCGCATCTACGTCGAGCTGGGCTCGCCCGCCGACGCGCCAGCGCCGACCGCGTGAGCCGCGGCTACCCGGCGCGGTAGGCGACCGGCGGCGGCGCCGTCCCGGCGGCGGCCAGCTCGACGGCCTGGGCCGTGAGCCGGGTCCGCATGTGCTCGACCGCCTCGGCGGCGGCGTCGGCCACGACGAACCGACGACCGTGCCGCTGGGCCGCGACCGCGGTGGTGCCGGAGCCGGCGAACCAGTCCGCCACCCGATCGCCGGGCGTGGTGGTGGCGAGTATGATCCGCTCGAGCAGGCGCACCGGCTTCTGCGACGGCCAGCCGGTGCGTTCGCGATCGGAGCGGTTGAGGGTCTCGATGTCGACCCACCAGTCCTCGGGGATCTTGCCGTCGGCCACCGGGTAGCGGTAGACCCGCCCGGTCTTGCGGTCGGTCTTGAGCTGCACCGGGTTGCCGTCGGCGTCGCGCTCGACCTTCATGTGCGAGCCGCCCTTGCGGGGGATGCGCACCGCGTCGGGGTAGAACGCCCACCCCGGCGTGCGGCCGTACCACAGGAGCGTGTCGTGCTTGCGGCCGAAGCCGCGCCGGCTCTTGCCGCCCACCGAGTAGCACCAGGCGATCTCGTTGACGAAGCAGGCGCGCCCGAACAGCCGGTCGAGCTCGACCTTGGCGTAGTGGACCGCGCGCCAGTCGAGGTGCACCACCAGCGACCCGGTGGTGGCCAGGGCGTCCTTGCTGGCCGCGAGCCACGGCGCGAGCCAGGCCACGTGCGCCACCGGATCGTCGCCGTCGTCGTGGTAGCGACCGCCCTGCCCGCGCTGGATCCGCCCGGTGCCGAACGGCGGATCGATGTAGACCAGCGCCAGCCCGGCGCCGGCGTGCGCGGCAGCGACCGCCAGGCTGTCGCCGTGGATGACCAGGTCCGGGTCGCCGACACCGACGGGGAGAGGCAGGTGGAGCGAGGCCATGCGCGCGTCCGGACGGTGCTACCATAGAGCGATGGAGTTCGGGCGGTGGTACCCGCTCGCCGACGCGGCGACCCACGCCCCTGGCGCGCCCGGGGTGTTGCAGGTGCGGGTGCGCGTGGGCCTGATCGACTACCCGCGCGGCAAGAGCGCCATGGTCCACTACCAGGCGGCCGCCGACCTGCGCGCGGCGGCGGTCGCCATCGCCCGCGCCCACCCCGACGCCGACTGGCTGTGCCGGCACCTGCGCGTGCACGCCGGCGACGCCGCGGCGGCGGCGGCCCTCGCCGCGCGCCTGATGCGCGACTTCACCGGGCGCTTCGGCCGGCCACCGGGACCGCCCTGATGGCGCCGGTGATCGCCGCCGCCCCGGACGAGCCGTTCACGGGCGCAGCGGCACCGACACCACCAGGTACGGCAGCGGCACGGGCGGGAGCTCGCGGCGCAGCACGAGGGCCAGCCCGGCCGAGCCGGTGACGCGGCCGCCGTGGAACTGCACGCCGAGCGCGAGCGCGTGCGCCGGCGCGGGCGCGGTGGTCGCGAGGCAGCGGAGGTCGCCGCGCGCGCGGGGGGCGCGGGGGCACCCGGTGCTCGGCGCCGGGACCCATCCGACCGCGGCCGCCGCACGCACCGGGCCGAGGTCGATCGACGCAGTGGCCACGTCGACCTCGACGGGCGCCGCCCCTCCGAGGTAGCGCCGGCGAGACCACGCGACGTGGCCGCGCGGCCCGTGCAGACCCACGGTGAGCTCGCCGCCGTGACGCCGCCCGGTGGCCCCGTCGAGCCAGGCGGCCGCGGCCTGCGCACCGACCGTGACCCGCAGCGGCCCGGCCCGGACCAGCTGACCGCGCAGCGCCACCTCCGCAGCGAACAGCTGTAGCGGGGCGATGGGCGCGCCAGCCGCGACCCGCAGCTCCAGCCCGGGCGCCACGCCGGCCGCGGCGCTGACGTGGGCGACGAGCCCGTACTCGAGGCGCACGCGGCCCGGCTCGACCACGCCGCCGGTCGGTGCCCACGGCGTGACGTGGGTGGGCAGCGGTTCGGCGCGCCCGCGCGCCGCCAGCGCCGCTACCCCGAGGATGATCGCTGGGACGGGTCGCACCACCACGCCGAATGCAACCAACAGGCCGGACGCACACACGGGCGGTTGGGCGCCGCCGGCTCGGGACGCGGCCGCTGATCGCGACGCCGGTGTCGCGATCCGAGCGGCTACTGCGCGGCGCGCAGCGTGCGGCACACCACGCCGCCGCGGTCGCCCGCGGTCAGGCGCGCGCGGTCCGGTGGGCCAGCGCCGGTCACCGCCACGCACAGCTCGGCGCCGCCGGCGGTGATGCGGAACGCGCCGGGGACGACCACGGTGTTGCCGCAGGCGATCGGCTGGGGTGGCAGCGGGAACCCGACCTCGCGGCCCTGGTAGACCGCCACGTCGATCCACGCCCGCCCGCCGGGCGCGCAGGTCACCTGGAGCTTCCACCGATCGTCCGGCGCCACGTCGTCGGGATCGAACCGGATCTCGCCGGCGCGCTCGCGCACGACGGTCACCTCGACCAGGCCGGCGCCCTTGACGCGCACCGCGCCGGCCGGCACCGCCGGGGGCCGCGTCGGCCGCACCACGACCAGCGCCACCGCCGCCGCGACGGCCAGCGCCAGCCCGCCGCCGGTCCAGCGCCACGACCGCCACCACGGCGGCGGCGCCACGACCGCCACCCGCAGCGGTGGCAGCGGGCGCGCGTCCTCGGTGATCCGCGCGTAGGCCGCCGCGCAGGCCGGACACGCCGCCAGGTGCGCGCCGACCTGGGTCGCGCCCGCGGCGTCGAGGTCGCCCAGCGCCAGCCGCTCGAGCCGCAGCCACGACACCGGCTGGTCGATGCAGGCCGCGGTCACGCCGCACCTCGCGCCAGCTCGGCGGCCAGGGCGTCGACCCGCGCCAGCCGCTTGCCGACGGTCTTGCGCGACACGCCGTACAGCTCGGCGATCTCGTCCTGGGTCAGCTCGTCGAGGTAGCGCGCCACCAGCACGTCGCGGTGGTTACCGTCGAGCTGATCGCACAGCCGGCCCAGCAGGTCGAGGCCGATGACGCGGGTCGCGGTCGGGACGCGCGCGGTCGGCGCCAGGCTGGCCTGTTCGCGCTCGAGCAACCGGGCCCGGCCGTGGGCGTCGCGCAGCAGGTTGAGCGCGCGGTTGGTGATGGCACGGTAGAGGTAGGGCAAGTCCACGGCGTCCTCGCGGCGAGCGATCAGATCGGCGAACAGCGACTGGACTACGTCGACGGCGTCCTCGCGGTTGCGCAAGATGCGCTCGGCCTTGCGCACGAGCGCGGGGCCGAAGCGCTGGTAGGCGGCGGCATGTTCACTGGCAGGTGCCACCGCGGGTCCCGACGGTGACGCACGCTGGTTCGGCGCCGAAGGCGTAGCCCGGGCAATCTTGGTCGGCGTCGCAGGCGCGGTCGAGGACGTCGCGGCAGCGGCCGATGGTGGGCCCCGCGCAGGCGCCCGACGCGCAGTCTGCGTCGACCAGGCACGCCGCGCCGGCCGGCGCCGCCGCCACCCCGGTACAGTGGCGCGGACCGCCGAGTTCGACCGGCGGCCCGTCGGTGCTCGGGACGGTGTACGGGACCGGCGCGCAGGTGCCGCCGGCGCAGTCGGCGTCGACCACGCAGGTGCTGCACAGGCCGAACGCGCACCGGCCCGAGCCGCACTCGTCGTCATCGACGCAGGCCTCGGCCAGCGGCACCGACGCCACCGCGACGCACGCCGCGACCAGCGCGCGGTTGGCGCCGGTGATGGTGGTGGTGCCGCACACCTCGCCGCCGGCGCAGTCGGCGTCGGTGCGACAGCCGGCGCAGGTCATCGCGAACCCGGGCCCGGCGGCGCAGATGCCGGTCTGGCACTCGGCGTTGGTCGTGCACACCACGCCGGCCGGGCGCAGCCCACCGACCAGCGGCGCGCCGACGCACAGGTCGTCGCGGGCGATCGACGCGCCGACGTTGGCCAGGGCGACGTGGCCGCCGCGCTTGGCCAGCCGGAACCGCACGCCCTGGTAGAAGGTCGGCATCCGCAGGTAGAACGCCACCGGACGCCAGGCGCTGGTGGGGATGCGTTCGGTGTGCTCGACGGTGCCGTCGGCGAACACGTCGATCTCCAGGAACGCCTCGGCGTTGACCGCGACGTCGGCCACCAGGCTGAACGCGATGCAGGTGCCGTCGCTGGACTCGACCTCGGTGATCTGGGAGATGGCGACGTCGGCGCCGACCAGCTCGACCGCGGTGTCGGCCTCGTGCCAGGTCGAGGCCCGCGCCACCCCACCCTTCTCGAGCTGCCACCGGCACAGCCGGTCGCCGCACCACAGGTCGAAGCCGGCGTCGTCGATGATCTCGCCGCAGTTGGTGGCGCCGCCGCTGGTGACGGCGACCCCGACCAGCGCGACCAGGAACCAGAGCTTGCGCATGGTGGACATCCTTACTGCACCACGACCAGGCCGACGTCGAGGCCGACGTGGCCGGTGTCGTGGCGGTCGTCGAGGAGGTTGGTGAGCGTCGGCGCGAAGGTGGCCGAGCCGCGCACGGTGAGCGCCACCGGGCCCCACAGGCCCCAGTCGAAGCCGAGGGCGGCGCCCAGCTGCGGGCCCAGGTGGTAGTCGACCGACGCCACGGCGTCGGCGTCGGTGAAGCGGGCCCGGGTCAGGCCCAGCCCCACCTCGCCCTGGACGAACGCCGCGTGGTTGCCGGAGCGCACCTCGAGCCGGCCGAGCGCGCCGACGGTGTAGGTGCCCCACGTGAGCGTGAGCGGCTCCCGGTCAGTGCTGCGACGCCACTCGTCGCCGGCGATCGAGCCGAGGCGCCCGCCGACCGCGAGGTGGGGCCGGAGCCGGCGCGCCACCTCGACGCCGACCACGCTGACCCCGAAGTTGTGGTGGCCGTACCCGAAGTCGCTGAGGCGGTCGGTGTAGGCGTCCTCGCGACCGCCGCCGGCGCCGATGGTCAACGCGGAGATCCAGCGCGGCCCGACCAGGCCGCCCCCGCCCTTGGTCGCGCTCGTCACCAAGCGCTCCACGTCGCACGCGTCGAGCGCGAGCGGCGCGGCGCCCGGCCCGGCCTCGACCGCGCAGGTGGCCAGCGTCGCGTCGGTGCGGATCAGCACCTGGTACCGCCCGGGCGCCACGGCGACCTGGACCGGCGCGCCAGCGACCTTGTGCAGCTCGGCGACCACCGCGCGCGCCGGCGCCTTGACCACCAGCACCTGGCCGGCGGCCGCCGCGGGCAGGGTCAGCCGCGCGGTCGCCTGCTGGGGGAACGACAGCGGCACCTCGCCGGCGCCCTTGAGATCGACCTCGATGGCGACGTGCTGGCTGCCGACCGCGGTGCCGGCGGTGGTGACCAGGGTCTGCCGGTAGGTGTAGCGGTAGGCCTCGTCGAGCGACACCTGGCCGTCGTGGTTGTCGTCGGCCGCGCCGCGCAGCCCGACCAGCAGGTGGTGGGTGAAGTAGGACGAGCGCAGGAAGTCGGACTCCTGCGACAGCTCGCTGCCGGTCGACGACGCCAGCACCGCCACGCCGATCTGATCGAGCCGGGCCCGCGAGTTGTACGAGAAGTCGGCGGCCGGCTCGACGCCCTTGACCCGCGAGAACGCGCCGCTCTGGCAGGCGTCGAGCACCACCACCGTCAGCGCGGCCTTGGTGGCGAACAAGCGGGTCCGCAACGTGTCCAGGGGCAGCTCGTCGGCCCCGAGCGACAGGCCCGAAGCCTTGGCGTGCCCCGAGTAGTAGAAGAACACGCGGGCGGTGCGGCCGGCGGTGGCGTCCGCGGCCACCGCGCGCTCGAGCTCGCCGACCGCGGCCAGGAGCGACCGCGCCGTCGGCGCCAGCACCAGGTGGACCCGGGCCGGATCGTAGCCGCCGAGGTCGCGCAGCACGTCGGCGACCTCGCGGGCATCGTCCTCGGCGAAGGCCAGCGCTTGCTGGCCCGGCCCCGGACGGTTGGAGCCGACCACCAGGGCGTAGCTGACGACGTCGTCGGCGCGCGCCCGGGTGGCAGCCAGGAGGAGGAAGGAGGCAGTGAGGATGAGGAGGAGGCGCATGAGGAGTGCGGGGGGAGTTGCTCCCCGTAGACACGCGAGCCGCTGATCGTGGGAACCTCGCCCGGTCGATCACCGGACCTTTCTCTCAAGAATCCAGGATCGCTAGTCTTTTGCAGGGCCCTTGGGCGGGGTGGCGTCGCTCAGGTGGACGGCGCGGGTGACCGCGGCGGTGCCGAACTTGTCCTTCAGGCGGTCGAGGGTCTCGCCCAGCCGCTCGCCGCGGGCCCGCGCGGCCTCGTCCAGCGCGAGCTGCCGCGGTCGATCGCGATCTTCGAGCCCAGCGACGAACCCGCCCAGCAGCCGCACCCGCCGCTTGGGCCGGTCGTCGATATCGACCCCGGCCAGGAGCGCGAAGGCCGCGCGCGCCAGGACCGCGGCGTCGGTGGTGGGATCCGCCAGCGTGGTGCGGCGGGTGATCTGGCGGAAGTCGTCGTACTTGACGATCACCCCGACGACGGTCGCGCGCAGGTGGGCCCGGCGCAGGCGCTCGGCGATGCGGTCGACCTGGTGCAGCAGCACCACCTCGAGGTCGGCGCGCTCGTGGCGGTCGTCGTCGAAGGTCTCCTGGTGCCCGATGGTCACCGGCGCGGTCTCGGCCTCGACCGCGCGGGCGTCCTCGCCGCGGGCCAGGGCGGCGATGGCGGGGCCGGCGGTGGGCCCCAGGCGCGCGACCAGCGCCGCCTCGGGATAGCGCGCCAGATCGCCGATGGTGGCCAGGCCCAGCGCTCGCAGCGCGTCGGCCGTCACGCCGCCGACGCCGTACAGGCGCCCCAGCGGCAGCGGCTCGAGGAACGCGCGGACGCCGTCGGCGGGCACGACCCGCAGGCCGTCGGGCTTGTCGATGTCCGACGCGATCTTGGCGGCCATCTTGGTCGGCGCGATGCCGACCGAAGCCACCAGCGCCAGCTCGGCGCGCACCCGGCGCTTGATGGCGAGCCCGACCTCGCGCGGCGCCCCCAGCAGGCGCTCGGTGCCGGTCAGATCGATGAACGCCTCGTCGAACGACAGCCCCTCCACCACCGGCGAGAAGTCGGCCAGGATCGCGAAGAAGCGCTGCGACGCCTCGGCGTAGCGCGCCATCCGGTGCGGGACGACGACCGCGTGCGGACAACGTCGGAGCGCCTCCGCCATGGGCATGGCCGAGAACACGCCGTAGGCCCGGGCCTCGTAGCTGGCCGCCGCCACGACGCCGCGCCGGCGCGAGCCCCCGACCAGCACCGGCCGGCCGCGCAGGCTGGGGTCGTCGCGCTGCTCGACCGCCGCGAAGAACGCGTCGAGATCGACGTGGAGGATGGTCCGCGGCGCCACGCCGGCAGTGTAAGCCCGGGGCGGCGGTGGGCGGGCCGATCAGCGCGGGTGGGCGACGAAGAAGTCCCACATCGCCGCGGTGGCGGAGATGTCGGTGGTGTTGTGGCCGAGCCCCGGGATGGTGAGGCCCCCGGGCCACTGGTGGCCGCCGCCGGCGATGGTGCACAGCCGGACGGCGGAGCCAGCCTGACAGCCCGGCCACTGCTCGCAGGTGACCTCGCCGGCGCGGAGGTCGACGGTCGACGTCGGGCCGCAGCCGTCGCGCTGGGCCCACGCGGTCATGGTCGGTCGCACCGCCAGCTGGCCGGCGATGCCGTCGTAGGGCACCACCATGTCGGCGTCGCCGTGGAAGTGCAGGACCGCGATCGGGCGGGCCGGGCTGCACGTGGGCGCGCCGTTGGGGCCGGCCACCGCCGCCACCGCGGCGATTCGATCGGCCAGCTCGCACGCCAGGCGGTGGACCATGAAGCCGCCGTTGGACAGCCCGGTGGCGAACACCCGGTCGGGGTCGACGCACAGCTCGGCGTCGAGCTTGTCGAGCAGCGCCCGGGTGAAGCCGACGTCGTCGACGTTGGCGGTCTGGGCCTCGCCGCAGCACAGGCCGCCGTTCCAGGTCTGGCCGACGCCGTCGGGGTGGACCGCGATGAAGCCGTGGCCGTCGGCGAACCCGTTCATGCCCGACAAGAGGGCCTGCTGCTGCGAGGTCGAGTTGCGGCCGTGGAAGTTGACCACCACCGGCGTCGGCGTGGTCGGGCTGTAGCCGGTGGGCAGGTGGACCCGGAAGGTGCGATCGCGGCCGCCGCTGGTCACGGTCCAGGTGCGATCGTTGGCGCCGGGGACGCGGCCGCAGCCGGAGGTCGCGGCCGGGGCGTCGATCGGCGGCGTGGCCCCGTCGGCCGGCGCGTCGACCACGGCACCCCCGTCGCCGTCCGCGGCGTCGCGGCCCAGGCCGCCATCGAGATCGCCGCTGCCACCGCCGCCACACGCGCTGGTAGCGACACCGACCGACACGAGCAGAGCTGACCACGTGCGCATGAGACCTCCGGGGCTTGGGTAGACGCAGGGAGGGTCAGGCGACCCGCGCGCCGCCGGCAACACCGGCCGGACGACACCGAGTGACACCGGCCGCGTGGTAGCGTGGCGCATGGTGCGCACTTCGCTCGCGGCTCCTCGCGGCCTGGCCTCGGCGACGGTCTGGGCAGGCCTCTGGCTCGCCGCGTGCGGCGGCGACGACACCCCGTCGCTCGACGCCGGCGCCATCGACGGCGCCATCGACGGCCCCACCGACGGCCCCACCGTCGACACGCCGTCTCTCGACGCCCCGATCGACGCGCCGACCGGCGCGTTCCAGCTGACCAGCCCCACCATCGTCGAGGGCGGCGTCATCCCGATCGCCCACTCGTGCCGCGGCGCCAACACCTCGCCGGCGCTGGCGTGGACCGGCGGGCCCAGCGCGCCTGGCTACGCGATGGTGTTCACCGACATCACCAGCTCGCCGGGCTTCCTCCACTCGGTCATCTGGGACGTGCCGGGCTCGGCGATCGCGCTGCCGGCGAACATCGCCAAGGTGTTCATGCCGCCCGAGCCGGCCGGGGCCAAGCAGCCGCTCGGCTACGACGGCCAGACCCGCGGCTACCTGGGGCCGTGCCCGCCGGCGATGCACACCTACCAGTTCGCGCTGTACGCGGTCGACGTCTATCCCCTGCCGGGGCTGACCATGCAGTCGAGCCGGACCGCCGTGCGCGACGCCGTGCTGGCCCACGCCACCGCGTCGGCCACGCTGACCGCGACCTTCACGCCGTAGCTGTAGCCGGAGCCGGCGCTACTTGTGCAGGATGTTCTTGTTGGCGCCGAGCATGACGATGACCGCCACCGCCGCTAGCACCACGTAGGGCAGCGCCCGCGGCAGGGCCTTGATGCGGCCGGTGCGGAAGCGCTTGACCTGGGCCCGGACGAAGCCGTGGGCGCCGAGGATGACGACCACCACCAGCGTCAGCTTGATGTGCAACCAGGCGCCGGTCTTGAATGCGTTGGGCGTGGTGCCGAACGCGACCCACAGGCCGCACACCATGGCCAGGGTCGCGCCCAGGTCCATCAGCATCGCGGTGCGGCCCTCCTGGCGCACCAGCACGTCGCGGGCGGCGCCCTCGACCAGCGCGTGGACCCGCAACAGGTAGATGGTCGCGAGCATGCCGGCGATCCAGACGACGAAGCCGAGGACGTGACCGGTCAGGAGCCAGCCGTAGGTGGACAAGGACATGGCTGCCCTTATACCCCGGCCGCGGCCGCCGTCACCGGCGCCGGGGCCTCCGTCGAACCCCGGCCGGCGCGGCACCTCACCGCGGGCGCGCGGTGGCTTCCAGCAGGCGGGCGGCGTTGTCGTGGAGGATGGCCGGGCGCAGCTCGGGCCGGTCGCGGGTGGCGACCAGCACCTTCGCCAGCGGCAGAACCGGGTGATAGAACGGCCAGTCGGAGCCGAACACCACGCGGCTGGTGTCGGCCTCGGTGATGACCTCGCGCAGCTGGCCCAGCGACAGGCCCGAGATCTCGAGCCACACGTTCGGGTAGCGCCGCTGCAGCGCGATGGCCTCGCGGTGCTGCAGCGAGCCGGCGTGGCCGAACACGAACTGGGTGCGCGGTTGCTCCTTGAGCGGCCGCTCGTAGAACCGCATCTGCGCGCAGTACTGGCCGAGCTTGGGCTCGATCCCGGCCGGCCCGGCGTGGAAGAACACCGGGATGCCGGCGTCGCCGCACCAGCGGTAGATGCGCTGGGCGTACCAGGCGTCGGGGCGGAACAGCTGGTTGGGCGGGTGCAGCTTGATGCCGCGGGCGCCGAGGTGGAGCTGCTCCTCGAAGCGGAGCTTGGCCAGCGGCGAGCGCGGATGGACGCTGCCGTAGCCGGTGGCCTCGTCGCGCTCGGCGGTGGCGCGCAGGGTGTCGGTCGGGTGGCGGTTGGGGATCGCCATGTCGATGCCCAGAACCACGGCGTGGGTCACGTTCATGGTCGCCATGTCGCGGGCCAGGTTGGGCGCGGTGTGATCGGGGCGCTTGCCCTTGCCGGTCAGCCCGCCGACCAGCAGGTCGCGCCTGAGCGCGGTCAGCTCGCCCGGCGAGAAGCACTGGTTGGCCCGGATGTCGAGGTGGTGGGCGCAGCAGGCGCCGAGCAACAGGTTCGAGTCGGGCGTCTCGCTGGTCATGTCGAGGTGGTGCATCGACAGGGTCGGCAGCACGTAGTGCGTGTGGGTGTCGATGACCGGCCCGATCGATCGATCGCTCAGCACGATCTGGCCGTGATCGACCTCGAACCACGGCAGCGCAGCCAGCGCGTTGCGGGTGGCGAAGCGCAGCGGGAGGTCGGTCGGGTCGGGCGCCATCGGTTGGTGGTAGAAGCGCGCGCCGGCGCTGTCAACCCGCGACGTCGGCGGAGCGCGCCGGTGGCCGGAGACGTTCGCGCGCCGCGGGCCCCGGGCCGGCCGCGGTTCGCGGCTACACTGCCAGCCCTTCGAGCCAGGATCCGCCGTGCCGACCCTCAAGCTGTTCTTCCACGACGCGTGCTTCGACGGCACCGCGTCGGCCGCGCTGTTCGCGGCCTTCTACCGGACCCGGGCGCCGGCGGTCGAGGTCATCCCGGTCGGCGTCAGCCACCGGGTCGGCGATGCCTTCGCCGGGGTCGCCATCGACGGCGACGACAACGCCTGCGTCGACTTCCGCTACTCGCCGCACCCGGCGATGCGGTGGTGGTTCGATCACCACGCGACCGCGTTCCAGCCGCCTGAGCTGCGGGCCGACTTCGAGGCGCGGGCCGACCAGCACATGGCGTTCGAGCCGGCCGCGCCGTCGTGCGCCGGCGTGGTGGCCCGGACCCTGGCGGCCCGGTTCGGGTGGACCCCGCCGCCCCACCTGGTCGAGCTGGCGGCGCGGGCCGACGTGGTCGACGCCGCCGCCTACCCCGACGCCCGCACCGCGTGCGCGCTCGACACCGCGGCGTCGCGCCTGGCGGTGTGGGTGGCCAGCGTGCGCTCGCCGGCCCTGACCCGCCGCTACATCGAGGCGCTCGAGCGCGAGCCGCTCGACGAGATCGACGCGGCGGCGTGGGTGCGGGCCGACCTCGACCCGATCCTGGCGCGCCGGCGCCGCGACCGCGAGCAGTGGCTCAAGGTCGGCCAGCCCCAGGGGCCGGTGGTGATGTTCGATCTCATCGGCCGGCCGCTGGGCTCGCCCGGCCTGACCGCCTACGACCTGTTCCCAGACTGCGCGTACACGGTGGCCGTGCTGGCGCCCGAGGGCGCGGTCAAGGTCGGCGTCGGGTGGAACCCGTGGGGCCAGCCGCGCCGCCACGATCTGGGCGCGATCTGCGCCCGCCACGGCGGCGGCGGCCACGCGGTGGTGGGCGGTGTCACGCTGCCGGCCGGCGCGATCGCCGAGGGACGCGCCATCGCCCAGGCCATCGTCGCCGAGCTGACCGCGCCGAGCTGACCGCGCCGAGCTGACCGCGCCGAGCTGACCGCGCCGAGCTGACCGCGCCGGCCGGCGCCCGGCGCCCGCGCCCCGCGGTCCGCCGGCGTCAGTCGCGGTGGTACGGCTCGCCGCGCACGATGCGGAAGCCGCGGTAGAGCTGCTCGAGCACCAGCACCCGGACCAGGCGGTGGGCGATGGTGAGGCGGCCGAACGCCAGGAGCCGGGTGGCCCGCGCCCGCAGGGCGTCGCCCAGGCCGTCGGCGCCGCCGATCGCGAACACCAGCGGCGCGCCGCCGCCGTGGCTCTGCTCGCGGGCCAGCACGCCGTGGGCGAACTCGGTCGACGACAGCGCGTCGCCGCGCTCGTCGAAGGCGTACAGGTGCGCGCCGGCCGGCAGCGCGGCCGCCAGCTCGTCGACCGTCTTGTGCTCGGTCACCGCCAGCGTGCAGTACGTCCGCAGCCGCTTGCGGTACTCGTCCTCGGCCGCCTTGAGGTAGTCCTCCTTGAGGCGACCCACCGTGGCCAGGGTGATCTTCACGTCACGCGTAGTCGTCGGCCGACACCTGGGCGTCGGCCGGCAGGTCGAGCGGCACCCGCGGCGCGTCGATCCACAGCCCCTCGAGGTCGTAGTGTTCGCGCACCGGGTGGTGGAACACGTGCACGATGAGGTCGCCGAAGTCGATCAGCGCCCACTGCCCCGAGCGCTTGCCCTCGGTCGACAGTGGCGGGGTGCCAGCCTCCTTCATGCCGACGACGATGCCCTCGCAGATCGCGTCGACCTGGCGATCGGACCGCCCGCTCACCACCAGCTGGAAGCTGGCGTAGGTGCACAGGCCGCGCACGTCGAGCAACACCGGCGCGAGCGCCTTCTTGTCGAGGGCGAACGCCACCGCCTGCATCGCGTCGGCCAGGCCGGCGTCGTCGGTGCGCGGCGTGGCCGGTGGCTCGTCGGCGCCGGCGGCGCGGGCGGGATGGGGATCGGTGGCCGGGTGCGGGGTGCGGCCGGTGGGCTTGTTGTCAGTCATGTCGGTGGTGCATCTGGTGATGGTCCTCGGAGGGTGTACCCGTCAGGAGCGGACCTGGCCGCTCCCGCGGACGACAAACTTCAGCGTGGTGAGGCCCTCGGCGCCCATGGGGCCGTAGGCGTGCAAGCGGGTGGTCGAGATGCCGATCTCGGCGCCCAGGCCTAGCTCGCCGCCGTCGGCGAACCGGGTCGAGGCGTTGTGGACCACGGTCGACGAGCCGACCTCGGCCAGGAACCGCGCGGCGGCGGCGGCGTCGTCGGTGATGATGGCCTCGGTGTGATCCGAGCCGTGGGCTTCGATGTGGGCGACGGCAGCGTCGAGGTCGTCGACCACCCGCATCGCCACGATCAGGTCGAGGTACTCGGCGTCCCAGTCGGCGGCGGTGGCCGCGACCACGCCGGGCCCGCCCAGCCGCACCACCTCGGGACAGCCGCGGAGCTCGACGCCGCGACCGCCGAGGTGCGCGCACAGCCGCGGCACCAAGGTCGCCGCGATGGCCCGATCGACCAGGATGGTCTCGACCGCGTTGCACACCCCGGGGCGCGAGGTCTTGGCGTTGTCGGCGATGGCCACCGCCATGGCGGGGTCGGCGCCGGCGTGCAGGTACAGGTGGCACACGCCCTTGTAGTGCTTGATGACCGGGACCCGGGCGTGCTCGGCGACGAAGCGGATCAGCCCCTCGCCGCCGCGGGGGATGACCAGATCGATCAGCCCGTCGAGGCCGACCAGGGCCCGGATGGCGTCGCGGTCGGTCGACGGCACCACGGTGACGGCCGCCGCCGGCAGCCCGGCCGCCGCCAGCCCCTCGCCCACCGCCTGGGCCAGCGCCTGGTTGGAGTGGAACGCCTCGGAGCCGCCGCGCAGGATGGCGGCGTTGCCGGCCTTGAGGCACAGCGCGGCGGCGTCGACGGTGACGTTGGGCCGCGCCTCGTAGATGATCGCCACCACACCGAGCGGGATGCGCATGCGGGCGAGGCGCAGGCCGTTGGGCCGGACCTCCTCGCGCTCGAGCCGGCCCACCAGCTCGGGCTGCGCGGCGATCTCGTCGACCGCCCGGGCGATCGCCTCGAGCCGGCCCGGGTCGAGCCGCAGCCGGTCGAGCATGGCCGGCGCCAGGCCGTGGTCGGCGGCGGCGGCCAGGTCGCGCGCGTTGGCGGCGAGGATCGCCGCGCCGTGGGCCCGCACCGCGGCGGCGATGGCGCTCAACGCCGCCCGACGCTGGGCGGCCGGCGCCTTGGCCACCACCCGGCTGGCGGCGCGAGCCGCGGTGGCCAGGGCGCGCAGATCGAGGTCCGTCACGAGCAGGTCACGCAGGGGTCACCGATCAGGCTGATCACAGGAGCACGAGGTCATCACGATGGATCGCTTCGTCGAGCGTCCGGTACCCCAGCGTCGCCTCGATGTCGGTCGAATGCAAGCCCCGGATCCGGGCCAGCTCGGCGGCGCCGTAGGCGGCCAGCCCGCGGGCCAGCTCGCGGCCGTCGGCGGCGATCACGCTCACCGGCTCGCCGGCGCCGAACTCGCCCTCGACCGCGGTGATGCCGCGCGGCAACAGGCTCTTGCCGGCCTCGGCCACGGCCCGCGCCGCGCCGGCGTCGACGTGCAACCGCCCGGCCGGCTTGGCGCCGTAGGCGATCCAGTGCTTGCGCCGGCTGACCGGCGCGCCGGGGACGAACAGCGTGCCGACGTCGGCGCCGTCGAGCACGTCGAGCAGCACCCGCGGCGACCGCCCGGGCGCGATCACGCACGGCACGCCCAGCCGCGTCACCATCCGCGCCGACTGCACCTTCGACGCCATCCCGCCCGAGCCGACCCCGTCGGCCGTCGACCCGCCGGCCACCGGCGCCGCCTCGCGCTCGACGTCGCGCACGATCGGCAGGCGCACGCCGGCCGCGTCCCACACCCCGTCGACGTCGGTAAGGATGATCAGCGCGTCGGCCGAGGCCAGGCTCATCACCAGCGCCGACAGCTGATCGTTGTCGCCGAACTTGATCTCCTCGACGGCGACGGTGTCGTTCTCGTTGATGATCGGCACCACGCCGCGATCGAGCAGGGCGCGCAGGGTGTTGCGGGCCGACAGGAACCGCCCGCGATCGTCGACGTCGTCGTGGGTCAGCAGCACCTGGCCGATCAGCCGGTCGTGGGGCGCGAAGGCGTGCTCCCAGTGCTGCATGAGCCGGCTCTGGCCCACCGCGGCCGCGGCCTGCAGCCCGGGCAGGTCGGTCGGGCGCGCCGCCAGGCGCAGCGCCTTGACGCCCAGCGCGATGGCGCCGGACGAGACCAGGATGACCTCGACGCCGCGGGCGATGAGCGCGGCGATCTGATCGGCCACCGTGGCTGGCCGCCCGGCCGGGCTCTCGGCCAAAAGGCGGCTGCCGATCTTGACCACCACGCGCCGGGCCTCGCGCAGCGCGGCTCGCTCGGGCGCCACCGCGGCGGTCACGCCTGGCTCCGCCAGGTCTCGTCGAACCGCTCGATGGCCTGGTCGAGGAACGGGTTGACCTCGGCGGTGAGCTGCAGCTCGATCGCGGTCACCGCCTTGGCCAGCCAGCCGTCCTGATCGGCCAGCTCGCGCTCGACCAGCTGGTCGAGCTCGTCGACCACCTGGGCCTCGGCCACGTCACCGGCGCCCCGGGTCAAGAGCTTGCGCAGGCGCCCGCCCGACGCCAGATCGGCGAGCGCCAGCGGCGCCTTGGCCACCGAGCGCGCCGCGGCCAGGGCGCCCTTGCGGAACGGCTCGAACGACAGGCCGCCGGGGGTGGCCGCCAGCGTGGCGCCGATGGCGTCGGCCAGCGCCAGGCCGCGTGGCCCGTCGAGGCCGAGGCCGGTGTGGACCCGCGCGCAGTAGTGATCGAACAGGGTCAGCCGCGCGAACGTGCGCGACGCCGCCTGGGCCCGTCGCATGGCGGTGACCGCCAGCATCACCCGCTTGACGCTCTGCGACGCCAGCCGGACCGCCAGCGCGCTCGACGTGAGGTCGACCCACGACGCCGGCTGGCTGCGCCCGTGGACCAGGTTCTTGACCGCCAGCGGCGCGAGGTCGATGTGGTAGCTCGCCGCGATGCGCTTGTAGGCGCCACCCAGGATCGCCTCGCGCAGCCAGTCGTCGACGAAGGGCACCGGCACCAGGCTGGCGACGGTGGTGGCCAGGGCCCGCGCCACCGCCAGCCGGCGGTGCTGGGCCAGGTACTCGCGCCGCAGCGTCAGCGCGGTCATGGCGTGGCGGTCTCGGGCCCCTGGTCGGCGGCCGCGGCCTTGCCCTGGGGCGGTGCGATGCCGCGCAAGAGCTGGTTGCGATCGTCGACCTCGCGGCTGCGGGTCGGCGTGGTCACGGTCTGATCGGCCGGCGGCGGCGCCAGGGCCGGCGCGGCGATCGACGCCACCGCGTGGTCGACCGCGACGGTCATCGTCAGCGGCTTGCCGTCGCGCTGGAACGTCACGGTCGCCGCCAGCCGCCCGGTCAACGGCACCGCGCGCTCGTCGTCGAGCACCACCTCGCCGGTCAGCGCGGTGACCTGCACGGTGTCGCGCCAGCGGCGCTGGCTGAGCGCCTGGGGCGGCACCGCGCGCGGCGTCGGCGCCAACGCCAGCCGCAGCCGGTGGCCCGCGCGGCCGGCCACGGTGGCCACACCCTGGTCGCTGACCTCGAGCCCGCGCGCGCACAGGTCGAGGTAGTCGCCCAGCACCGCCGCCAGTTGATCGCGCACCGCCGCCGGCTCGTCCTCGGACTCCGGCCCGCGCTGGTGCCACAGCGCGTAGCGCGGGCGCAGGTACATGACGCCGCCGACCCAGATCACCTCGCGCCCGTAGTCGGCCGAGTTGGTCTCGGTGGCGTGGTACTCGCCGCCGGCGGTCGCCTCGATGACCACCGTCTCGTCGAGGTGCTCGAGCACGGCGGCGCCGTCGACGACCTCGACCGTGCTGGTCACGGTCAGGCGGTGGTCCCCCAGCACCCCAGCCGCGACGCGCCACGGCTGGGCCACGGCCCCGGGCCAGCTCGGCGGGGTCGGTGGGCCCGGTCGGCGTCGATCGGCGCCGGCGCCGACGCGACGCGGCCGACCAGCCCCGGCGGATCTTGGTCACTGCTGCCGCCGCCGCACGCGACCGCGGCCGCGACGACAAGCACCCACAGGCGGCGGCGCTGCATCGCCTGTTGATAGCGTCGACCACCCCGGGGGTCAACCCGTCGCCGCGACGCGGTGCTACCGTGTGGCCGATGCCGACGTCCCCGCTCGAGGACCTGGCCGCCAGCCCGGCAGCCCTGGTCGCCGTGTTTCTGTTCGGGACCTTGTGGGGCAGCTTCGCCAACGTCTGCATCTACCGCTGGCCACCGACCGACGAGCACCCCGACGGGCGGTCCGTGGTCCACCCCGGCTCACACTGCGGCGCCTGCGGGCACGCGGTGCGCTGGTACGACAACGTCCCGATCGTCAGCTGGCTGTGGCTGCGCGGCCAGTGCCGCGACTGCGGCGTCACGTTCTCGTCGCGCTACCTCCTGGTCGAGGCCTTCACCGGGGCCCTGTTCGCGGCGGCGTGGTGGTTCGCGCTCGACGCCCGCGCCACCCTCGAGCCGTTCGACCTGCGGATGGTCCGCTTCGCCATCGGCGCCGCGTTCGCGTGGACCATGGTGGTGATCTTGTTCATCGATCTCGACCACAAGCTGGTGCTGGCGCTGCCGTCGTACCCGGCGATCCCGCTGTTCTACGGGCTCGGCCTGCTGTTGCCCGAGCGGCACTGGGCCGACGGGCTGATCGGCGCCGCGGTGGGCTACGGCCTGGTGCGGCTCATCGCGGATGGCTACTACTTCGTCACCAAGCGCGAGGGGATGGGCTACGGCGACGGCGTGATCCTGGCGCTGGTCGGCGCGCTGCTCGGCTGGCGCGGGGTCATGGTCAGCTTGTTCCTCGGCGCGACCCTGGGCACGCTGATCGCGGTGCCGGCGCTGATCATGGCCCGGCGAACCGCGGCCGCCCAGACGCCGGACGCGACCGATGCGGTGCATACGACCGAGGGTGACGATGACGAGGGCGAGGAGGACGACGACGGCGCCCTGGGCCGGGTCGAGGTCCCGTTCGGGCCGTTCCTGGCGACCGCGGCGCTGTTCTGGTGGTTCGCGGAGCCGTACGTCACGTTCCGCATGCTCGGCTATTGAAGGTGCCGGGCCGCGTCGAATCCGCGCTCGGGCGTGGGCTGGCCGCCTACACCGCCACACGACGGGTTGGATCGATCGTCCAGCCGCTGCCACGCCTGCCGCGCCGAGTGCCCTCGCCGTCGGCGCACAGACGACGCCCTACCGTCACCGAGCTAGTACGGTACTCCCTGGCAAAACCTTCCCCCGCCGCTGGTGAAATAGACCTACCGATGGTGGCGGAAGCCTCTGGGTCCGGATTTGACCTTGTGATTCAAGCAACTTGAGTATGGCACTGGGCTTGCTGTTAACCCAGCCGATGCCCATCCTCGCCATCCGCCAGAGTCCTCGTGCCAGTGACTGGACGGACCGTGAGCTGCTCGCGTCGGTGCTGCGCCGCGACGAGCGAGGCTGGAACGAGCTGGTCCGGCGCTACCGCGGGCTGATCTATCGGTGCATCGGCAAGGTGACGGGCAAGTACGCGCCCTATGCGTCGAGCGCCGACGCCGACGAGGTGTTCGCCGAGGTGCTGATTGGGCTGTTGCGCGACGACATGCACAAGCTCCGCATGTACGACCCGGCGCGCGGCACCAAGCTCGGCTCGTGGATCGGCATCATCGCGGTGAACACGTCCTACGACTTCCTGCGCAGCTCGTTCCGGCGCCCGGCCGGCGATCGCCTCGACGCCTCGTACGACCCCCACGCCCCCTACGACCGCACGCCCCTCGACATGTTGCTCGACAAGGAGCGGTGGAGCCACCTGAACTCGATCCTCGGCGACTTCAGCGACAAGGATCGTCAGTTCCTCGAGCTGTTCTACGCCCGCGGGATGGAGGCCGAGGAGGTCGCCACCGAGATGCAGATCAGCCTGAAGACGGTGTACTCGAAGAACCACAAGATCCGCACCCACCTGCGCCGGTGCGTCGAGAAGCTGACCGAGCTGTCGGCCATCGCCGACCTGGCCCAGCCCGAGCTGGCCACCGCCTGATCGTCGACCGAGCCCCGGCCCGCGTCGAGCTCGGGCCGACATCCGCGGGCCGCGATCAGATCGCGCGCGGCCGGCCGGCTTCGCGCCAGGCCGGTTCGTGGTCGGCGGTGAACACGTAGAACTGCTCGAGGCGCTTGCGCACCTCCATCGGCACGTCGCGCCCGAGCTCCGGTTCGAACCACGCCCGTGCGGTGATGTACTTGTACCAGTAGGCGATCTGCGCCGCCTCGTAGGCCTGGATCAGCGCCAGCGGCGCCGGCGGCCGCACCGCGTGCATCGCGCGCTCGGCGGCGTTCATGGCGCGCCACTCCACGACGGCGGCCTCCTGCGAGATGGGGTGGGCGCCGAGCGCGCCGGCCGACTGCATAAGGTCGCTCGGGGCGTAGACCACCGCCCGGCCACACTGGCAGGTCAGCTCGACCTGTCGGAAGCCGTGCGGCGGCGCCCCGCTGGCGCCACACGCCGGGCAGACCACCGGCATCGCGGTCGCCACCGCGGCCTGGTAGCGGGCCCGCGCGAGCTCGGCCAATAGCGCGATCTCGGCCTCGTCGCGGGCGTCGGCCAGGTGGTGCCCCAGCGCGCGGCCCTTGGCGAAGGCCGCGTCGCGCACCTCCGTGGGGTTGCCCTCGTCGCAGATCGCGTCGTCGACCTTGGCGTGCCAGGTGTCCGCGATCTTCGACTCGAGCTCCATGAGCCGGTGCTTGACCGCGGCCAGCCGATGCGACATCGGCTGCGGGTCGCCGCCACCGGCGACCGTGGCGATGAACCCGCGCTCGCTGGCCTGCGTCTCGTCGCGCACCTGCTGGTGGCGCGTCGAGATCTGGGCGAGGAAGGCGTCCCAGCGAGCCAGCGCCGACATCAGAAGGAGATGTCGACGTCGGTCTGGACGCCGGGGTACTTGGCCGCGAACTCGGCCTTGATGCGCTCGTGCATGTCGTTGAACTGCTGCCAGTTCCGCACGACCGACCGGTTCAGGTAGTAACCCATGAACGCCGACAGATCGGTCCAGTCGACGACGGTCAGGCCCTGGGCCTTGAGCACCGCGATGGGATCTTGGCCCTGCTTGGAGCCGTAGTCCTGCTCGTACAGGATGCGCCAGTACTGCTCGACGGTCACCGGCGGCTCCATGGCCAGCTCGCGGTTGGCGGCGCGGGCCGCGGTGGCCTCGCGCGCGTAGTCGCCGTACTTGCCCTGGGACGCGGCCTGGAACGCGTTGCCGTAGACGGTCGTGATGCTGAACGTGGTGTCGCGCGACATGCGCGCGTTCCACTCGCCCGACACCCGCTGCCAGCGGCCCTGATCGATGCCGTTGGCCTTGAGGATGTCCTCGGCCGAGGCGCCGCCGGCGATGGCGGCGTTCATGGCGGCCCACTTCTCGAGGGTGACGCCCTCGACCGGGTTGAGCTCGCCCTTGGCGGCGGCGCCCGCGGTGTTGGCCTGCTGCTGGCGTTGCATCTGGCCCATCCGCCAGTTCATCTGGCGCTGGGCGACCTCCTCGATCGAGCCGTGGGTCTGGGCCATGACGGTCATGACCGAGTCGCGCACGGTCTGCCAGTGGCTGCGGTCGCGGATGCCGAACCGGCTCATGATCTCGGCGCGGCTCTCGTCGGTGCCGCCGTACATGCCGTCGGAGTCCATGTGCAGGACCGCGTTGAAGAACGTGTCCTCGTCGCCCGGATCGAACCCGGCCAGATCCAGGGCGCCGCCGTGGCCGCCGTGATCGTCGTGGTCGTGATCGTGGTCGTGGTCAGCGTGCTCGGCGTGGTCGTGGGTGGCGTGGCCGCCGTGGTCATGACCTGCGTGGCCGTGGCCGCTGTGGTCATGGTTGTGGCCGACGTGACCGACGGCGGCCTCGGCCTTGGCCTTGGCGCCGCCGAACAGGTTCTTCAACGTGTCGAGAAATCCCATGGTTCGCTCCCTGACAGATAGGCGCGTACGGTCGCACACCCCGCGGCGGTGAGCGGGGCCGGGCGACTTGTATTTCGGTCAGCGCCGATCTGCCGCGCCGCGGCATCCTAGCGGCATGGCGTTTCCCCACGTGGTGATCATCGGCGGCGGCTTCGGCGGGCTGGCGGCGGCCCGGGCCCTGCGGCGTGCGCCGGTGCGCGTCACCCTGCTCGACCGCCGCAACCACCACCTGTTCCAGCCGCTGCTGTACCAGGTCGCCACCGCCGCGCTCAACCCCAGCGACATCGCCTACCCGATCCGGGCGGCGCTGGCGCGCCAGGCCAACGCCCGCGTGCTCCTCGCCGACGCCCGGGCGATCGATCCGGTCACCCGCACCGTCACGCTCGACGACGGCGCGCTGCGCTACGACTTCCTGATCGTCGCCACCGGCGCCACCCACTCGTACTTCGGGCACCCCGACTGGGCGGTCCACGCCCCCGGGCTCAAGTCGATCGAGGACGCCCTCGAGATCCGCCGTCGGGTGTTCCTGGCGTACGAGGCAGCGGAGCGCGAGGCCGAGCCCGCGGCCCAGCGCGGGTGGCTCCGCTTCGTGGTGGTCGGGGCCGGCCCGACCGGCGTCGAGCTGGCTGGCGCGCTGGGCGAGATCGGGCTGCACACGCTGGCCAAGGACTTCCGCACCATCGACCCGACCCAGGTCGAGGTGCTGCTGATCGAGGGCAACGACCGCGTGCTCGGCGGCTTCCCGGCCGAGCTCGGCGACGCCGCGGCACGCGCGCTGGCCCGGCGTCACGTGACGGTGCGGTGTGGCGCCAAGGTGGTCGACCTCGACGACGCCGGCGTCACGGTGGCCACTGCCGACGGCCGGCGCGAGCACCTGGCCGCGCGCACCGTGCTGTGGGCGGCCGGGGTGAAGGCCTCGCCGCTGGCCGCCAGCCTGGGGGTGCCGCTCGACGGCGCCGGCCGGGTCCTGGTCGAGGCCGACCTGTCCATCCCGGGCCGCCCGGAGGTGTTCGTCGTCGGGGATCTCGCCGCGTGCCGGTGCGACGGCCAGCCGGTGCCCGGCGTGTGCCAGGGCGCCATCCAGGGCGGGCGCCACGCCGCGGCGATGCTCCTCGCCGACCTCGGGCAGCGGCCGCGCCGCGGGTTCCGCTACCGCGACAAGGGCTCGCTGGCGACCATCGGCCGGTCGTCGGCGGTGGCGGTGGTGGGCCGGCGCCGCCACGCCGGGCTCGGCGCGTGGCTCGTGTGGTGGGTCGTCCACATCTTCTACCTGATCGGCTTCAAGAACCGGTTCTTCGTGATGCTGTCGTGGGCGTGGTCGTGGCTGACGTTCCAGCGCGGCGCACGGCTCATCACCGGTCCGGTCGACGCCCTGCCGACCATCCGTGGCCTAGACGACCACGGCGCCCCGGCCTTGCCTGCGGCGGCGCACACCATCGCGCCCGGCCCGCCGACGGCGTGAGCCGCCGGCCGGGCCGCTTACTTGTCCATGGTGTCGGTGGTCGGCCCGCTACCGGCGGAGCCGACGCCGTCGACCTTGAACTCGACCCGGCGGTTGGCCGAGCGGTTGGCGTTGGTGGTGTTGGGCTTGAGCGGGCGGGTCTCGCCGTAGCCGCGCGCCACCAGGCGGGCGCCGTCGATGCCTCGGCCGATCAGGTACTGGCGGACCGCCTCGGCGCGCCGCTGCGACAGGTCGAGGTTGTAGCTGTCGTCGCCGCGGTCGTCGGTGTGCCCCTCGATCGTGATCGACGGCAGCTCGGGGTGGTTGCGGATGATCGCGGCCACGCTGTCGAGCAGCTTGAACGACCGCGCCTGGATGACGTCCTTGTTGGTCTTGAAGTACACGACGTCGAGGATCTCGATGGTGCCGGCCGACAGCACCGCCAGCTGCTTGTCCTTGCAGCCGTGGTTGGCCACCTTGCCGGGCTCGTCGGGGCAGTTGTCGAGCCGATCGACCACGGTGTCGCCGTCGCGGTCTTGATCGGGGCAGCCCTGGTTGTCGGCCGGGCCGGCCTCGGCCGGGCAACGATCGACGCCGTCGGCCACGCCGTCACCGTCGTTGTCCTCGGGGCAGCCGTCGTCGTCTTCGAAGCCGTCGCGATCCTCGGGCTGGTCGGGGCACTGGTCGGTGGCGTCGGCCACGCCGTCGCCGTCGCGATCCGGCTCGTCGGGGCAGCCGTCGTCGTCCTCGAAGCCGTTGACGTTCTCGGCCGCCAGCGGGCAGCGGTCGTCGACGTCGGGGACGCCGTCCTGATCGTTGTCGGGGTCGGGCACGCCGTCGCCGTCCTCGAAGCCGTCACGATCTTCGGGCTCGAGCGGCGCCCCGTCGGCGATGTCTAGGACGCCGTCGCCGTCGTTGTCGGGATCGGGACAGCCGTCCTCGTCCTGGTAGCCGTCGAGGTCCTCGGCATCGCGCGGGCACTGGTCGGTCGCGATCAGGCCGTCGTGATCCCAGTCGACCGGGCCGGCGCCGCGGTGGACGCCGAGGCGGACCCCGGCCAGGGCGCGCCAGTCCGGCGTGCCGTAACCGGGCTGCAGCCCGACGCCGCCCGCGGCGAACACCTGCCACCGCTCACCCAGATCGACGGTCGGGCCGCCGATCACCTCGAGGTGGTTGCGGGCGAAGTCGCCGAACGGGTCGGCGGCGGCGGTGGCCACCGACACCGTGGCAGCGAGCTCCACCGGCGCCGCCACGGCCACCGCTGCGCCCGCGCGCAGGCGCAGCTCGTCGTCGACGATCAGGTTGCCGACGCCGGTCTTGTGGCGGAACGCGTAGCCCAGGTCGAGGGCCCACCGGAAGCGCGCCTCGCGGCGCGACAGGGCCAAATACGGCGCGAAGCTCGGCCCGTCGTCGCCGCGGTAGTTGGTGCCGCGCCCGGTCGGTAGCACCAGCGCCGGCACCAGCGTGAGGTCGACCTTTTCATGGGCCTGCCGCAGCAGCTGAAACTTCGGGGTCAGGCGCAGGTCGCCCAGCCCGACACCGCCGACCCCGGTCAGGGTGCCGATGACGCCCGGCACCATCGCGTCGCGACGCTGGGCCAGGATCAGCGGCAGGTCGATGCCCACGCCGATGCGGGCGTGCACGACCAGGCTCGCCCCCAGCTCACCGCCGGTGCGCTGCGCCACCAGCGACCCGACGCGGACGCGGTCGGTGCCGTCGTCCATGTACACCACGAGCGGATCGTTGGCCGTCCCGAGCCACAGGTGGACGTCCCAGTCCCCGCGCCGGGACAGCGCACCACCCTCGACGCCGAGGATGCCGCCGCGATCGCTCGACAACTCGAACCGCTCGACCGAGAAGTCCTGCTGCTCGCTGGCGACCTGGGCCGCCGCGGTCGACGCCAGGGCCGCGACGCCACCGAGGGCGACGACCGTGGCCGCGCGTCGCCGGCGCCGGGTCAGCAGCGCGCCGAGCCCGAGCCCGATCACGACCAGCCCGCCGCTACTTCCACCACCAGTCGCACAGCCGCCGCCCGACACCCCGTAGCCGTCGGCGAAGCCGTCGCCGTCGGCGTCGGCGTCGCAGGCGTCACCCAGCCCGTCACCATCGGTGTCGACCTGATCGGGGTTGGCGACGTCGAGACAGTTGTCGAGCGCGTCGCCCACGCCGTCGCCATCGCGATCGCCCGGCTGGTCGTCGCGCGGATCGTTGGGGTCCCGCTCGCCGGGATCGACCCGGCCGTTGTGATCGGCGTCCTCGGTGCCGTCGGGCACGCCGCCGTCGTCGGTGTCGGGGTCGACCGGGCTGGTCGTGGTCGAGGGGTCGGCGTCGGGGATGAAGTGCCCGGCGCCCACGTCGGTGTCCGGGCCTGGCGTGGTCACGCCAACCTCGGTGCCGTCGTACAACCCGTCGTTGTCGCTGTCCGGGTCGAGCGCGTTGATCAGCCCGTCGCCGTCGGTGTCATCGGCGTAGTTGGCCTCGGCCCCGTCGGGGACCCCGTCGTCGTCGCTGTCGGCGTCGTTCGGGTCGGTCCCGATCGCCGCCTCCTCGGCGTCCGACAGCCCGTCGCCGTCGGTGTCCACCACCGAGGCGTCGTCGGCCGGGTCGTTGGGGTCGGTCTCGCCGGCGTCGATCCGGCCGTTGTGGTTGGCGTCCTCCGCGCCGTCGGTGACGCCACCCTGATCGGTGTCGGGGTCGACCGGGCTGGTCGTGGTCGAGGGGTCGGCGTCGGGGATGAAGTGCCCGGCGCCCACGTCGGTGTCCGGGCCCGGCGTGGTCACGCCCACCTCGGTGCCGTCGTACAGCCCGTCGTTGTCGCTGTCCGGGTCGAGCGCGTTGATCAGCCCGTCGCCGTCGGTGTCATCGGCGTAGTTGGCCTCGGCCCCGTCGGGGACCCCGTCGTCGTCGCTGTCGGCGTCGTTCGGGTCGGTCCCGATCGCCGCCTCCTCGGCGTCCGACAGCCCGTCGCCGTCGGAGTCCACCACCGAGGCGTCGTCAGCCGGGTCGTTGGGGTCGGTCTCGCCGGCGTCGATCCGGCCGTTGTGGTTGGCGTCCTCCGCGCCGTCGGTGACGCCACCCTGATCGGTGTCGGGGTCGACCGGGCTGGTCGTGGTCGAGGGGTCGGCGTCGGGGATGAAGTGCCCGGCGCCCACGTCGGTGTCCGGGCCTGGCGTGGTCACGCCCACCTCGGTGCCGTCGTACAGCCCGTCGTTGTCGCTGTCCGGGTCGAGCGCATTGATCAGCCCGTCGCCGTCGGTGTCATCGGCGTAGTTGGCCTCGGCCCCGTCGGGGACCCCGTCGTCGTCGCTGTCGGCGTCGTTCGGGTCGGTCCCGATCGCCGCCTCCTCGGCGTCCGACAGCCCGTCGCCGTCGGTGTCCACCACCGAGGCGTCGTCGGCCGGGTCGTTGGGGTCGGTCTCGCCAGCGTCGATCCGGCCGTTGTGGTTGGCGTCCTCGGCGCCGTCGGGCACGCCGCCGTCGTCGGTGTCGGGGTCGACCGGGCTGGTCGTGGTCGTCGGGTCGGCGTCGGGGATGAAGTGCCCGGCCCCCACGTCGGTGTCCGGGCCCGGCGTGGTCACGCCCACCTCGGTGCCGTCGTACAGCCCGTCGTTGTCGCTGTCCGGGTCGAGCGCGTTGATCAGCCCGTCGCCGTCGGTGTCATCGGCGTAGTTGGCCTCGGCCCCGTCGGGGACCCCGTCGTCGTCGCTGTCGGCGTCGTTCGGGTCGGTCCCGATCGCCGCCTCCTCGGCGTCCGACAGCCCGTCGCCGTCGGTGTCCACCACCGAGGCGTCGTCGGCCGGGTCGTTGGGGTCGGTCTCGCCGGCGTCGATCCGGCCGTTGTGGTTGGCGTCCTCGGCGCCGTCGGGCACGCCGCCGTCGTCGGTGTCGGGGTCGACCGGGCTGGTCGTGGTCGAGGGGTCGGCGTCGGGGATGAAGTGCCCGGCGCCCACGTCGGTGTCCGGGCCTGGCGTGGTCACGCCCACCTCGGTGCCGTCATACAGCCCGTCGTTGTCGCTGTCCGGGTCGAGCGCGTTGATCAGCCCGTCGCCGTCGGTGTCATCGGCGTAGTTGGCCTCGGCCCCGTCGGGGACCCCGTCGTCGTCGCTGTCGGCGTCGTTCGGGTCGGTCCCGATCGCCGCCTCCTCGGCGTCCGACAGCCCGTCGCCGTCGGTGTCCACCACCGAGGCGTCGTCGGCCGGGTCGTTGGGGTCGGTCTCGCCGGCGTCGATCCGGCCGTTGTGGTTGGCGTCCTCGGCGCCGTCGGGCACGCCGCCCTGATCGGTGTCGGGGTCGACCGGGCTGGTCGTGGTCGAGGGTCGGCGTCGGGGATGAAGTGCCCGGCCCCCACGTCGGTATCCGGGCCCGGCGTGGTCACGCCCACCTCGGTGCCGTCGTACAGCCCGTCGTTGTCGCTGTCCGGGTCGAGCGCGTTGATCAGCCCGTCGCCGTCGGTGTCGTCGGCGTAGTTGGCCTCGGCCCCGTCGGGGACCCCGTCGTCGTCGCTGTCGGCGTCGTTCGGGTCGGTCCCGATCGCCGCCTCCTCGGCGTCCGACAGCCCGTCGCCGTCGCGGTCAGGCACCAGCGTGACGGTCACCGTCGCGGTCGAGGTCTGCCCGTCGGCGTCGCGCACCGTGTAGGTGAAGGTGTCGACGCCGGTGGCGCCCGGGCTGGGCGTGTAGCTGATGGTGCCGTCGGCGTTGACCGTGACCGAGCCCTGGGCCGGCGCGGTAGCCGTCACCGTCAACGGGCCATCGCCCAGCCCGGTGTCGTTGGCCAGGACCGCGATCACCGTGGCACCGACCGAGCCCGCGGTCGCCGCGTCGGCCACCGCCACCGGGGTGTCGTTGACCGGCGTCACCGTGACCGTCACCGTCGCCGTCGAGGTCTGCCCGTCGGCGTCGGTGATGGTGTAGCTGAAGCTGTCCGGGCCGTGGTAGTCCGGCGCCGGGATGTAGGTCACGGTGCCATCGGCGTTGATCGTCGCGGTGCCGTGGAGCGGCGCGGTCACCGCGGTGGTGACCACCGGGCCGTCACCCAGGCCGGTGTCGTTGCTCTGCACCGCGATGACCACCCCCGCCGCGGCGTCCTCGGCCACCGTCGCGGTGTCAGCCACCGCCACCGGCACGTCGTTGACCGGCGTCACCGTGACCGTCACCGTCGCCGTCGAGGTCTGTCCGTCGGCGTCGCGCACGGTGTAGCTGAAGCTGTCTGGCCCGCTGTAGTTGGGGTCCGGCGTGTAGGTGATCGTGCCGTCGGCGTTGACCACCGCCGTCCCGTGCGGTGGGTCGGTCGCGGTGGTCGTGATCGGGCCGTCGACCACGCCGGTGTCGTTGGCGCGCACCGCGATGGTGACCGCGGTGTCCTCGGCGGTGGTGACGCTGTCGGCCACCGCCACCGGGGTGTCGTTGACCGGCGTCACCGTGACCGTCACCGTCGCGGTCGAGGTCTGCCCGTCGGCGTCGCGCACCGTATAGGTGAACGTGTCGGTCCCGAAGAAGTCGGGGTCGGGCACGTAGGTGACGGTCCCGGTCGCGCCGATGGTGGCCGTCCCGTTGGGCGGATCGGTCACCGATGCCGTGACGATCGGCCCATCGCCGAGCCCGACGTCGTTGGCGCGCACGTCGATGGTCACGCCGGCCGCCGCGTCCTCGGCCACCGTCGCGGTGTCGGCCACCGCCACCGGCGTGTCGTTGACCGGCGTCACCGTGACCGTCACCGTCGCCGTCGAGGTCTGCCCGTCGGCGTCGCGCACCGTGTAGCTGAAGCTGTCCGGCCCGTTGTAGTCCGGGTCCGGCGTGTAGGTCACTGTCCCGCCCGGGTTCACCACTACCGTCCCGTGCGGCGGATCGGTCACGGTCACCGTGAGCGGCCCGTCGCCCAGGCCGGTGTCGTTGGACAGCACCGCGATCGTCGTGGTCGCGTCCTCGGCCACCGTCGCGGTGTCAGCCACCGCCACCGGCGTGTCGTTGACCGGCGTCACCGTGACCGTCACCGTCGCCGTCGAGGTCTGCCCGTCGGCGTCGCGCACCGTGTAGCTGAAGCTGTCCGGCCCGTTGTAGTCCGGGTCCGGCGTGTAGGTCACCGTCCCGCCCGGGTTCACCACTACCGTCCCGTGCGGCGGATCGGTCACGGTCACCGTGAGCGGCCCGTCGCCCAGGCCGGTGTCGTTGCCAGCACCGCGATCGTCGTGGTCCGTCCTCGGCCACCGTCGCGGTGTCAGCCGCCGCCACCGGCGTGTCGTTGACCGGCGTCACCGTGACCGTCACCGTCGCCGTCGAGGTCTGCCCGTCGGCGTCGCGCACCGTGTAGCTGAAGCTGTCCGGCCCGTTGTAGTCCGGGTCCGGCGTGTAGGTCACTGTCCCGCCCGGGTTCACCACCACCGTCCCGTGCGGCGGATCGGTCGCCGTCACCGTCCGGGGCGTGTCACCCAGGCCGGTGTCGTTGGCCAGCACCGCGATCGTCGTGGTCGCGTCCTCGGCCACCGTCGCGGTGTCGGCCACCGCCACCGGCGTGGTGTCGATGTCGTCGGTGTCGGTCGCGATGTTGTTGCCGGGCGCCGGGTCGCTCACGCCGGCCGGCGGCGCGACGGTGGCGGTGTTGGTCAGCGCGCCCGTCGCGTTGGCGGCGACGACCCCGGTCACTGTGAAGGTGACCGAGCCGTTCCGGGCCAGGGTGACCAGCGCGGCCAGGTTGCCGGTGCCGCTCGGCGCGGGACAGCTCGAGCCAGCGGTCGCGGTGCAGGTCCAGGTCACGCCCGTCAGCGCCGCCGGGAAGGTGTCGGCCACGGTCGCGCCGACCACTGGCCACGGGTCGTCGTTGGCGTTGGTGACCGTGATGACGTAGGTGACGGTCGCCCCCGGCGTCACGGTGGTGACACCGTCGGTGACGGTGACCTGGAGGTCGGCGTCGAAGGCGATGGGCACGGTCGACAGCAGCGCCAGCTCGCCGGGCGCGCCGCGGGTGGCGCCGTTGGCGGGGAACTCGGTCACCGCGCCAGAGTTGGACGTGCCGTTGGCGCCGCCGGCGACGGTGCGGGTGATGGCGGCCGAGGTGGTCGCGATGTAGCCGCCACCGCCGCCGCCGCCGGGCCCCTCGCTCTCGTTGTTGCCGATGACCTGGTTGCCGCCGGCGCCGCCCACCGCCGAGGCGGCGACGCCAGTCAGCGCGTTGGCGCGAATCACGATGGTCCCGCCCGCGCCGCCGCCGCCGGGCGCGTCGTTGCCCCCCGCCGAGGTCTGGGCACCCGCGCCGCCGTCGGCGCGTACGTTGCCAGCACCCGTGACGCTGTCGGCGAGGAGCACCACCAGGCCACCGCCCGCGCCACCGGCGCCGGCCCCGCCGTTGTTGCCATCGCCGGCGCCGCCGCCGCCACCGAGGAACAGCCGGCCACCGACCGCGTCGTTGGCGACCGGCCGGCCGCCGAGGCCGCCGACCTCGCGCCGGTTGTCACCGCCCCAGGCCGTGTTGCCGGGGGCGGTCGTGCGTGCGTCGACGTTGACCGAGGCGAAGGTGTAGCCGCCGCGACCGCCGCCCGACGAGGTGGTCAGGGCGTTGCCGTTGGCGACGAAGCCGGGGTCGAGCGGCCAGGCCTGGGCGCCGCCGAGGGTGGCACCGTCCATGACGCCCTGCCCGGTCCAGGTCGCGCCGTTGTTGCCGTTGGCGCCGCCGCCGCCGCCGGCGTTGTGGGCGTTGCCGCCGCCGCCGCCGTTGGCCGCCGCGCCGCGTCCGTAGCGCCCGTTCAGCGCGTCGTAGCGCGCGGCGCCGCCGGCGATGCCTTCGCCTTTCTCTCCACCGTCGACAAGGTTGGTCGAGCGGTAGGACGTCACGCCCGGGATCGGCGACGCCCCGTTGTCGGTCGCGCCGCCGCGGAAGCCGCGGGCGCTCACGTCGATCGTGCCGTTGAGCGTGGCCGTGCCCTGGACGCTCACCGCGACGATGCCGCCGCGCGCGCCGTCCCACGCCGGCGCGGTGATCGACCCAGCGCCGGTGACGGTCAGCGTGGTCAGCTGGGGCACCCGCACGACCTGAGTGACCCCGACGGTGGTGTACGCGAAGCGCAGCGCGCCATCGAGCGTGATGGTGTTGCCGGCGACGCCGGCCACCGGCACCAGCTCGTACCGGCCGGCGCTGCCGAGCGCCGTGACCGCGCCGTAGCCGAGGCCGTTGGTGGCGTCGATGGTCGCCCCTTGCATCTGGATGACCATGACCAGATCGCCGGCAGCCAGGGGCCCAAAGCCCGCGCTGGTCAGATCGGTGATCTGGGTGACCGCGACCGTGGTCGCGCCGGCGCCAGCGTCGGCCGCCAGCACCGCGTACTGGTTGAGGACGGAGTTGGCGGTGGACACGGTGAGCGCGCCATCGGTGCCGACCAGGGCCTGGCTGGTGACGTCGACGGCGGGTGCGCCGTCGTCGCTGCCACACCCGGCCCCGAGCACGGTCGCGGCCAGCGCGAGCGCCGCCAGGCTACGCATGGCGCACCTCGACCAGCGCGGACCACGGACGCACGGCGAGCGACGCCACGACGGAGGCGAACGACTTCCTCATGGCGCGAATGCTCGCCTACCCGCGCTTCACCGGGCCAGGATGAATCGGGTAGCGATGGGGTGTCGAGCCCTGGGGCCGGCTTCACCGGCGAGCCGCGCGCTCGCCGCGCGGATGGTGCGCGCGCGTGCGTCACCCTGGCGGCGTGAACGGATCTCCCGCTACGACGGGCGCTCGACCACGACGATGTGGTGCTTGCCAGCGGCGCTGCTGGGAATGGTGTCCACGTACTCCCACCGCCACGCGATCCCCGGCAGGTACTTGGCGAGGAACACCTGGGTGGTTCGCTCGAGCGCCGCCGACACCTGGGCGCCCGGGGTCGACATCACCAGCCGGATCGTCAGGTCCCCGGCCGCGCGCTGCACGACCTGAAACTCACGCGCCTCTTCGGCGAACGACACGAACAGGATGCTGAAAAGGAGGCCGTTGACCGGGTGGCCCTGGCCGTCGCGCAGCGTGTCGGTGACGCGGCCGTCGATGGGGCCGATGCGTGGCAAGGTCCGGCCACACCGGCACGGCTCAGGTCCCCGCATCATCGCTCGATCTCCGCCGGCGTAGCGGATGAGCGGGTGGGCCAGGTTGTGGAGATCGGTCACCACGACGTCACCTACCTCGCCCGGGGCCGCCGGACGCTCGCCCCCACCCTCGCGGACGACGATCTCGACGATCATGGTCTCCATCGAGACGTGCAGGCCGTCGTGTTGGTCGCACTCGTGGCCGATCAGCATCACCTCACGGCAGCCGTAGCTCTCGAAGATGCCCGGGCCGAACGCCTTGACCAGCTGGTCGCGATCGTTGGGCCACAGGCGCTCCGCGCCGCAGATGACCGGGAGATCGTCCCAGGTGCGGGCGCCGGTCCGGTTGATGTGGCGCGCCAGGCTGGCGGCGCCCTGGGTGTACGCCAGCATGACGTCGGGACGGATCCGCCGCAGCTGGTCGATGGCCCGGTCGAGATCCGCCGGGCTGCGCGGCCCGCAGTCGACGTAGTGATCGCGCCGGAGCGCGTGGTCGAGCTCGGCCTTCCACTTCTTCCAGCCGGTCGCCGGCGTGGCCAGCACGCCCCAGTAGTGGAACGCCTTGTCGCCGGGGCGGTAGCCGGCCCTGCCGTAGCCGCGCCAGCGGGTCGCGTCGCGCCACACCCGCGACTCGGCGTTGTAGCGCACCGTCAGCGGCGTGCCGGTGGTGCCGCTGGTGCTCTTCACCACGGTCGGGAACGGCGGCGCGGCGGCCAGGCGCTCGGCGTCGCTGGTTCGGGCCGCGGCCTTGTCGAGGATCGGCAACCGGGCCAGGTCGCGCACATCGACGATGTCCCGCGGCGTCAGCCCAGCCTCGTCGAACCGGCGGCGGTAGTAGGCAGTGTGCGCATAGGCGTGGCGCACCAGGCGGCCCAGGAGGCCGGCCTGGATGTCGCCCAGCTCGGCGGCGCTGGCGTACTGGGTGCGCGCGAGGAAGTCGCCCACGACGTGGGTGTCGCGCCCGCGCACCCGCTCCCAGCCCGGAAACAAGACGTTACCGAGGAGGCGGCCGTACAGGTCCATCGGAGATCGTAGTAGCATCGCGGCCCGCGTGCTGTCCCGCCTCCGTCGGAAGAACCTTCACACCTGGATCCGTGGCTACGGTCGCCACCTGGCCCGGCGCGCCTTGACGCCGCGGATCGAGGGCACCCGGCACCTGCTGTTCGCGCTGTGCGATCACTACGAGCCGCTGTGGGCCGGCGCCGACGACGCCACCGGCCTGGCGCGGGTCCGGGCCTGGCGCGATCGGTACCCGGCGCTCGGCCAGTTCCGCGACGCCGACGGCCACCCGCCGCGCCACTCGTACTTCTTCCCCGGCGAAGAGTACCGGCCCGAGTTCCTCGACGATCTGGCCGCCCTGGCGCGGGCCGGCCTGGGCGAGGTCGAGGTCCACCTGCACCACGACGGCGACACCGAGGCGTCGTTGACCGCCAAGCTCGAGGACACCCTGGCCAAATTCGCCGGCCACGGCCACCTGTCCCGACGCGGCGAGGGCTACGCCTGGGCGTTCATCCACGGCAACTGGAGCCTGGCCAACGGCCGACCCGATCGTCGCTGGTGCGGCGTCGACGCCGAGCTGCCGCTCCTGTGGAAGCTGGGCTGCTACGCCGACTACACGTTCCCCTCGGCGCCCGACCCGTGCCAGTCCGACATGGTCAACCAGATCTACTGGCCGACCGGGGACCTCGCCCGGCGCCGCAGCTACGACGCCGGCGAGGCGGCTCGCCTGGGCGTGAGCCACGACGACCGGCTGCTGATGATCACCGGCCCGCTGGCGCTGGTGCGCAAGGGCCGCGGCCTGCGCATCGAGAACGGCGCGCTGACCGGCGACGACCCGCCGACGGCGGCGCGGGTCGACGCGTGGATCGACCAGGGCATCCACGTCGGCGGCCGACCCGACTGGGTGTTCGTCAAGGTCCACACCCACGGCGCGATCGAGAAGACCGCCGACGCGCTGCTGGGCGCCGAGGGCCGGGCCATGCACCAGCACCTGACCGAGCGCTACAACGATGGCACCCGGTGGCAGCTGCACTACGTGACCGCGCGGGAGATGTACAACCTGGCGCGCGCCGCGATGGACGGCAAGGCCGGCGACCCCAACCCGTGGCGCGACTACCAGGTGCCCCCGCCACCGATCGCGGCCTGACCACCGCGGGCGCGGGGTCGCAGGGGTCGCACACCGTCGCGGAGCGTCGCACGCAGCGCGGTGATCGACGGTGAGGAGGTCCGGCCCCGGCGCGTGGTACCACCGGGCCGTGAAGCTCAGAACCCTCGCCTCGATCCTCCTGGCCGCCGCAGCGTGCGGCGGCTCCCGCTGGCGCCACGGTGACGGACCCGGCCGGCGGTGGCGGCCCCACGGGCGGCCCGGTCATCGGCGGTCCGCTGCCCGCCGATCCCGCGCTGGCCGCGCGCCGGGCCTTCGTCGACCCCGGCGGCATGTGGATGCCACGGCAGATGACCCTGCCGGTGCACGCCGCGAACCTGTCCGAGATGGGCGTGACGCTGCCAGCGGCGACCCTGGCCGATCCGCGCCAGCCGCCGCTGGCCGCCGTGGTGTCGCTGGGCGGATGCACCGGCTCGTTCGTGTCGCCCGACGGGCTCATCATCACCAACCACCACTGCGTGCAGATGGCGCTGCAGGTGAACGCCACGCCGGAGCACAACTACGTCGAGGACAGCTGGCCAAGACCGGGCCGAGGAGCTGCCGGCCGGCCGACGCAGCACGTCTTCGTGACCCAGGCCACCCGCGACGTCACCAAGGACATGACCGACGGGCTGGCCGACATCGCCGACCCGGGCAAGCGCACCAAGGACGTCGAGCGACGCGAGAAGGCGCTGGTGGCGGCGTGCGAGCAGGGCCGCCCCGGCATCAAGTGCGAGGTCGCCAGCTTCTACCGCGGCGCCGAGTGGCAACTCATCGAGCAGCTCGAGATCAAGGACGTCCGCTTGGTCCACGCGCCGCGGCGGTCGATCGGCAACTACGGCGGCGAGATCGACAACTGGGCCTGGCCGCGCCACACCGGCGACTACTCGTTCCTGCGCGCGTACGTCGGCAAGGACGGCCAGCCGGCCGAGCCGTCGCCCGACAACGTGCCGTACCACCCGGCCCACCACCTGACGGTGGCGACCAAGCCCCTGGCCGAGAGCGACTTCGTCATGGTCGCCGGCTACCCCGGTTCGACCGAGCGCATCACCACGTACTCCGAGGTGAAGTTCGACGTCGACTGGTCGATGCCGACCCAGATCGAGCAGCTCCAGGAGGCCTACGACGCGCTCGACCAGCTGGCCAAGCAGGGCGGCATGACGGCGATCAAGGCCGGCATGTTCAAGCAGTTCGTGCAGAACGCCCTCGAGAACACCCAGGGCACCCTGGCCGGCCTCCAGCGCGGCGACACCCTGGCCCGCAAGCAGGCGCTCGACGCCAAGGTCCGGGCCTGGGCGGCCCAGCCCGGCCACGAGGCGGACGCCAAGGCCATCGCGGCGCTCGAGGACACCTTCGTCGAGGCCCGCAAGACCGCCAAGACCGACGCGGTGTTCGCCCGCGCCGCCAACGGCTCGTCGCTGCTGCGGGTGGCCAACCTGCTGGTGCGGATGGCCGAGGAGCGGCCCAAGCCCGACGCCGAGCGCAAGGCCGGGTTCCAGGCCCGCGACCTGCCGGATCTGATCGGCGCGCAGAAGCAGATGGCGGCGCAGTTCGATCCCGACATCGACCGGGTGTTCCTGCGGCTGGCGCTGGTGCGCGCGCTGGCGCTGCCGGCGGCCGAGCGGCCGTGGCTGGCGACGCTTCTGGCCCCGGCCAAGGGCAAGCCCCTCGACGAGGCGCTGATCGATGCCCGCATCGCCGAGTGGTACAAGGGCACCAAGCTGACCGACGAGAAGGTCCGGTTGGAGCTGTTGACCAAGGGCACCACGAAGCAGCTGGCAGCGTCCAAAGATCCGATGATCCGGGTGGCGGTGGCGATGCGGCCGCTGTTGCGGGCGTTCGAGGATCGCCAGGAGCAGCGGGCTGGCGACCGGCTCCTGCTGGCGCCGCGGTACGCGGTGGCGATGCGCGAGGCGCTCGACGGCGCCCTGGCTCCGGACGCCAACTCGACGTTGCGGATCACCTACGGCACCGTCAAGCGCCGCGGCGACGGCCTGCCGTTCACCCGGGTCACCGAGATCCTCGCCAAGGACAAGGGCGAGGAGCCGTTCGACGCGCCGCCGGCGCTCCTGGCGGCGATCAAGGCTGCCACCTGGGGGCCTTACGCCGACCCGGTGCTGGGCGAGGTGCCGGTCGACTTCATGTCCGACGTCGACACCACCGGCGGCAACTCCGGGTCGCCCACCTTCAACGACCGCGGCGAGCTGATCGGGCTCTTGTTCGACGGCACCATCGAGAGCGTGTCGTCGGACGTGGTGTTCGACCCGGCCATCACCCGCTCGATCCACTGCGACATCCGTTACGCGCTGTGGGTGATGGATGCCATCGACGGCGCCGACAACCTGCTGACCGAGATGGGCGTCACGCCCAGCCTGTAAACCGGGGCCGAGCGGCCCGGCTCGGCCGGGGCCGCGGCACCACCGGCCCAGGCGAGGTCGCTGCGGAGAACGGATTTGACCGATTGCGGGCGGATGGGGGTACGCTCGAGCGATGCAGCGAGCGTACGGATGGCGAGCGGCGGTGGCGCCGATGC
>JAWKQV010000020.1:0-137115 GCA_041389965.1 Kofleriaceae bacterium
GGCGCCCATGTACATGCTTGCGCGACCCAAGCGACGACCCAAGCGACGACCCAAGCGACGACCCAAGCGACGGCGGAATGGCTGCAAAATGGCTGCACTCGACGCCAATGGCAGCTAAGTAGATGAAAAGAATAACTTTTGCAAAGTACTCCCCCGGCATACGCCGGGGCCCCCACCCAAAACGGCCCGGAGCCCACGCCCGGGAGCGCGGTGGAGAGCGCGGGCGGCCGTGGGGTTCGAGGAGGTAGGCCGCTCCAACGGCCCGGAGCCCACGCCCGGGAGCGCAGTGGAGAGCGCGGACGGCCGTGCGGTTCGAGAGGTAGGCTGCTCCGACGGCACGGAGCCCACGCCCGGGAGCGCGGTGGAGAGCGCGGACGGCCGTGCGGTTCGAGAGGTAGGCTGCTCCGACGGATCGGAGCCCACGCCCGGGAGATCGCGGGCGGCCGTGCGGTTGGAGGAGACCGTGCGGCTCCAGGGCATGGAAGGCCGCGGGCGCGGGGGTATGCTCGGGGCCGATGAGCGCTGCTGTCCCGCCCCGGCGTCCGACGGTCCACGTCAGCATCGATGTGCCCGAGCTCGAGGCCGGGCTCCGGTTCTACCAGGCGGTGTTCGGGCTGATCGAGACGGCGCGGCCGTTCCCGACGATGGCGATCCTCGACGGGAACAACCTGACGGTGTGCATCCACCAGAAGGCGGCAGGCAGCCGCAGCTCGACGACGGGCGACGACCAGCGGCGCTACGACCGGCACTGGACGCCGGTCCACCTCGACCTGCACGTCGCCGACCTCGACCCGGTGCTGGCGCAGGTGCGCGCGGCCGGCGGCGCCATCGAGCACGAGTACCGCACGCAGGGACCACGCCCGACGGCGTTCTGCAGCGACCCCTTCGGCAACGGCTTCTGCGTGATCGCCGACGCCGCTCAGAAGATCGAATAGACGAACGGGGCGACGTAGGACAGGCCGCCGGTGACGAGCAACAGGACGCCCGACGCCAGCAGGACGAGCACCAGCGGCAGGAGGAACCACCGGCCGCGGTGGGCGAAGTGGCCGACGATGCGCCCGAGGGTCACGGCCCGGGACGCGAGGCGGCGCACGAGGCCACGGCGCGGTGGCACCGCGGGCGGCACCGGCGCGGTCACGCGGGGCCTCGGGTGATGAGCAGGTCGTCGACCACCAGGCCGTCGATGGGGTGGGCCAGGAGAAAGCCGATGGCGTCGACGGCGCGGGCCACGATGGGCTCGCCGGCGCCGTTGAGGGAGGTGTTGAGGGCGATGGGGGGCGCGCCGCCGGCGGCCAGCGCGGCGAGGACGGCGTGGAGCGCGGGCGACGAGGTCGCGGTCACCGACTGGACCCGGGCGGTGCCGTCGACGTGGGTCACGGCGGCCAGGCCGGCGGCGTCGGCCCGCACCGGCACGACGGTGGTCATGAACGGCGTGAGGTCGTCGGCGGTGCCGGCGAAGTAGTCGGGCAGGCGCTCGGCCAGCACCGCCGGCGCGAACGGCCGGAACGGCTCGCGGCGCTTGACCGCCCGGTTGAGCTTGTCGCGCACGTCGGGGTCGCGCGGGCTGGCCAGGAGCGAGCGCATGCCGAGGGCGCGCGGCCCCCACTCGCTGCGCCCGGCGCAGAAGCCGAGGACGGCGCCGGCGTCGAGCCGGGTCGCGACGTCGACGGCCGGGTCGGCCGAGGTGGTGACGGTCAGGCCCATGGCCCGGGCCAGGTCGGCGGCGGCGCCGGCGTCGACGTCGACGCCGAGGGCCGCGGTGGTGAGCGCCGCCGGGCGCGGATCGCCCAGCTCGAGGGCCCCCAGGATCGCGGCCCCGACCGCGCCGCCGGCGTCGCCCGCGGCGGGGTGGACGTAGACGTCGGCGAAGCCAGCGGCCCGGGCCAGGCGCGCGTTGGCGACGGCGTTGAGCGCGACGCCGCCGGCCAGGCACAGCGCGTCGGCGCCGGTGCGGGCGCGGGCGGCCCGGGCCAGGCCCACCAGGGCCCGCTCGGTCACCTGCTGCACGCTGGCGGCCACGTCGGCGTAGCGGCGATCGTCGGCGCTGCCCGCCAGGTCCCACGGTCGGTACGGCGTCCGGCGCGGCCCCAGCAGCTCCTCGAGCCGCGGGCCGAAGCCCAGCTCGGGGTCGGCCAGGTAGCCGAAGTAGGACAGCTCGAGCTCGAACGAGCCGTCGTCGGCCAGGTGGATCACGCGGTCGAGCTCGGCCGCGAACCGGGGCGTGCCGAACGCGGCCAGGCCCATGACCTTGTACTCGCCCTCGTTGACCTCGAAGCCGAGGAACGCGGTCAGCGCCGCGTAGAGGAGCCCGAGCGAGTGCGGGTAGTGCACCTCGCCCAGGCAGGTGAGCGCGCGGTCGCGCCCGTGCCACAGCGCGGTCGACACCGCCTCGCCCACCCCGTCGACGGTGAGCACCGCCGCCGCCGGGTAGCGGCTGGTGAAGAACGCGCTGGCGGCGTGGGCCTGGTGGTGGGCGACGTGGCCGACCTTGGCGCGCGCCACGCCCAGCAGGTCGGCCAGCTGATCGATCACCCACACCTTGCTGCCGAGCTGGGTGGCCATCGCCCGCGGGAACTGGCGCAGCGAGCGCGGGAAGTTGCCCAGCGTCGACGCCACCACCCGCTCGAGCTTGGCGTAGGGGTCCTCGTAGAACACCACCCGGTCGAGCGCGGCCGCGGTCAGGCCGGCGCGGGCCAGGCACGCCTGCATCGCCTGGCGGGGCAGCGCCGGGTCGTTCTTGATACCGCTGAGCCGCTCCTCCTGGATCGCCGCCACCAGCACGCCGTCGACGACCAGGGCCGCCGCGGCGTCGTGGTAGGTGCCGGACACGCCGAGGACCGCCGCCACTACGCGGCTCCCGCCGGCGGCCCGCCCGCGGTCAGCCAGCGGCGCCGCGCCCGCCGCGCCCGCAGCCGCAGCGGCAGCCACGCCAGCGGCGCCAGCGCCAGGTAGACCACGGTCATGGTCGCGGCGTACAGCCCGTGGGCCAGCCCGCGACCGACCCGCCGCCAGCCCCGCCACGCCGCCCACCAGCCGGCGCGGCGCACGGCCCGGGTCGCGCCGCGCTCGCCGCACAGCTCGACCAAGAGCGCGCGGGTGTAGGCCTCGTGGACCCGCTCGTCGGCGAGGATGCCCTCGAACAGCGCGGCGGTGCGGGCGTCGCCGCGCCGCGCGAAGTGGGCGGCGTACACCTCGAACTGGCGCCGGCCGCGCGCTTCGCCGCGGTGGACGAAGGCCAAGAAGCCGACCTCGCCCAGGCGCGCGAACAGATCTTCGGTGTCGGCCTGCGGCGGCCCGGCCGGCGCCAGCCCGCGCGCGGTGCGCAGCTCGCCGGCCCGGCGCGCGAACATGGCGGCGTGGCGGGTCTCGTCGAGGGCGTGGCGCAGGTAGCGGGCGCGGCGCCCGACGTCGGTCGTGGCGTGCGCCGCGGCCAGCAGATCGATCCGGCTGCCGGCCTCGGCGCGGGCGAACCCCTCGAGCTTGCGCGGCGCGTGGCCCGGCAGCCGCCACACCAGCGGCGAGGTCAGCCGAACCACCAGGTCGCGCAGGCGGTCGATCATGGCGCGGGCGGCGACGGGCGCGGCGGGAACGCCGGGTCGGTGAGCACGCACGCCACCAGCTGCGCGCACGCGCCCTGGTACGCCGCGCAACCGGGATCGAGCTGGCCGTAGACGCCGGGGCAGAACGGCCGGTCGGGGTCCTGGTAGCCGTCGCCGTGGTAGGTGGTCTGCCAGCACCGGCACAGGTCGCGGGCCAGCTCCGACGCGAACGCCGGTTGGCCGCGGAGGCCGTCGACGACCGGCGGCGGCGCGGGCACCGGCAGATCGGTGAAGCGCGCCACCGGCGCGGTCGCCCCCGGGTCCCACGTGAGGTCGAGCCGACGCCGGGTGGTGAGGCTGGCGAACTCGGCGGTCAGCGCGTCGCCCGGCGCCACCGCCACGGTGAGCGCGGCGGTCCGCGGCATGACCAGGGTCATGGCGGTGCCGGAGGTGTCGTGGGTGACGGTGATCGACCGCGGCACGTCGTCGAGCTGGTAGGCGTCGGCCGGAAAGCACAGGATGCGCAGCCAGCCGCGCACCAGCTTGGTCTCGCACCGGGCCGCGGTCGATCCGGCCACGACGATCTCGGGCGCGTCGCGCCACTGGACCGGCAGCGGCAGCGGGGCCCGCTCCGCCGCCCGCCGCGGCACAGGCGGCGGCGCCGCCAGCGTCTGCGCCAGCGCCTCGGCCACGGCGGCGTGACCCTTGGGTGTCAGGTGGATGTCGTGGTCGAGGAAGGCGCCCGGCTCGGCCGCGCGCAGCGCCGCGGTGGCGTCGAGTGTCGCCACCCCGAGCTCGTCGTCGAGCGCCACGATCTCCTCGGCCAGCGCCTCGGTGCCGGTCATGTCCACCGGCTGCGCGCCGTACTTGCGCCACTCGGCCGGCGACACCGCGACGTCGATCGGGAGGATCAGCACCACCAGGCGGGCCCCGGCCTCGTCGCAGGCTTGCTTGAGCTCGCGGATCATCGGCGCCACCGGCGACGCCAGCACCCGCGGGACGCCGGCGCGGGTCAGCTCGTCGAGCCGGGCCCGCAGCTCGGGCTGCGCGGCCAGGCTGGCCAGGATCCGCTCGCGCTCGGCGCCGGGCAGGCGCGCGGCCGCGACCAGCTGCGCGAGGCGGGCCCGCAGCTTGCGGCGCAGCGCCGCGCCGCGCCGGATGTGGGAGGCGGTGACGACCACCGGCCGCGACTCCTCGGCGCCGGGCACGAAGACCTCGACGGTGTCGCCCGGATCGCGTCCGGCGGCCTCGAGGGCGCGGCGATCGACCTCGGTGAGGTCGGCGCCGGCCAGGGCCAGCAGGGCGTCGTCGATCGACTGCTGGGCGGTCAGCACCGCGGCCTCGGTCTCGCGCACCTCGGCCGAGCGACGGTCGCGGGCCTGCGCGGTGGCGGCCTGGCGCGCGGCGGTGGCGCCGCCGAGCTCGCCCAGATCGCGCCAGGTGCCCTCGGACGCCGCCTCGGAGTTTCCGCGTTGGCGATGCAACGCCTGGCGCAGGGCGTAGAAGAGGTGCGAGTTGCGGGCCAGCCAGGCTCGGCCCGGGAAGCCGACCACGTCGTGCGCCAGCTCGGCGCGCACGGCCCAGCCGTCGCGGACCACGTGGCGCGCCGCGTTGGGCCGGCCGGCCTCGAACAGGTCGTTGACCAGGTTGACGGTGAACACCACGGTCCGCGGGCGGCGCGTCGCCATCAGCTCGCGCGCGACCGCGACGTACTCGGCCGGCCCGTAGGTGGGCACGCCGCCGTTGAGCACGTGGCGCCCGCCGCCCAGCCGCTCGGCCAGCGCCGCGGCGAAGGTCTCGTGCTCCTCGACGCCCAGTCCGAAGACCTGGGAGTCGCCCACCACCAGGACGTCGTCGGGGCCGGGCGGGGGAAAGTCGGCGCCGCGGTACCCGGCGCGGTTGATGCGGATCGAGGTGACCGGGTTGTCGGGGTACGCGAAGCGCTGGGTCGCGCCCGGGCGCAGCCGCACCCCCAAGGACGGATCGGCGACGTACACGTTGAGCTGGGGGAAGCCGCCGCGATCGCGCACCCGGAAGGCACACTCGGCGACGCCGAGGCCGACGCCCAGCCCGGCCACGGCCAGGGCCAGGTTGCGCAGCCACCGGCGCCGCGGCGCGACCCGGGGCGGCCCAGCCGCGGCCGCCGGCACCTCGGCGCGGTCAGCGGCAGGCGGATCCCCCGCGTCGGGCTCGGCTTGATCAGGTGGTTCCATGGCAGGCGCGCCTCGTGACGATCAACGTCGCGGCGACGGCCGCTTATTCGCCGCCCGCGTCCGCCCAGCATACGCCGGGCGCGGCCGCGACGCTGGTCAGGCGGGCTCGCCGCCGGCGCGCGCGAGCTGCCCCAGGTGGTACGCCACCGCCGGATCCGGTCCGAGCGCCGCCAGCGCGCCCAGCGCCGCGCGGGCCGCCGCGACGTCACCCGCGCGGACCAGCGCCGTCGCGGCGCGGTAGGCCGCCAGGGTGGCCCGGCGCGGATCGTCGTCGGTGAGCAGCTCGTACACCTCGGTCGGCTCGACCCGGCCGCGCAGCACCAGGGTGTCGAGCCAGCGGGCGCGCTCACCCGCCCCGGCCGCCTCGACCAGGGAGCCCGACGCCACGATCCGGGCGCCGAAGGTCTTGCACAGGCCCTCGAGCCGGCTGGCCACGTTCACCGCGTCGCCGATGACGGTGTACTCGAGCTTGGCGCTGGCGCCGATGCTGCCTGCCACCACCTCGCCGGCGTGGATGGCCAGGCCGATGTCGAGCGTGGGCAGCCCGCGGGCCTGGCGCGCCTGGTTCCACGCCGCCAGCGCCGCCAGCATCGCCAGCGCCGCGGCCACCGCCGCCGCCTCGGGCGTGGCGCCGTCGTCGAGCGCGCCCCAGTCGGCCATGATCGCGTCGCCGATGAACTTGTCGATCCGGCCGCCGTGGGCGGTGATCGCGGTGGTCATGCACTCGAGGTAGTCGTTGAGCAGGGCCACCACCGCCTCGGGGGCCAGCCCCTCGGCCAGCGAGGTGAAGCGGCGCACGTCGACGAACATCACCGCGGCGTGGCGCCGGCGCCCGCGCACCGCGTGCGACCGGTCGGCCAGCATCCGCTCGACCACCTCGGGCGCCACGTACTGGCCGAAGGTGGCCTTGATGAACGCGCGCTCCTCGAGCCCGTGGGCCATCTCGTCGAAGTGGCGGCCGACCACGCCGAACTCGTCGGAGCGGTGCAGCCCGGCGCGCACCTGCAGCTGCCCGGCGGCGATCGCGTTGGTGGCCTCGACCATCCGTTCGAGCGGCGTCCGCACGCTGCGCCCGACCACCACCGCCAGCACCACCAGCACCGCGATGGCGATCACCAGCACCACCGCGACCATCGTCGCCACCTCGCGCTTCATCGCCGCGATCCGGCTGGCCCGCACGTCGACCCCGACGATCGCGACCGCGGCGCCGGCGCGGTCGCGCACCGGCGCGTAGCCCGACAGCACGGTGCCCCAAGCGTCGCGGTAGGGCGCCGGCTCGACGGTCGGCTCGGTGAACCCGGCCATCATGGCCCGGGCCGCCCCGACCTGGTACGGCTCGCCGGGCAGCCCGGGCGCCGCGTCGGCGGTGATGACCACGTCGACCACGATCTCGAGCTGGCCCGGCGTGGGCCCGCGCCGCATGACGTACAGATCCGAGAAGTCGGGCTCGGCGGCGGCCACCGCGCGGAACCGCGCCGCCACCCGCCGGTAGGCGTCGCCCTCGACGTCGGCCGGGGTGCGGATCGCCGCCAGCTCGTCGGGGCTGACCGACGCCGCCAGCGCCATCGCCGCGATGCGCAGGCGCGCCGCCAGACCGGCCTCCTCGCGGGCGATGCCGCGCCGGTAGAAGAAGCCCGCGACCGACGCCAGCACCACCAGCACCAGCGCGCCGTACATGAGCGACAGCCGCACGTGGAAGCGCTGCCACAGTCGCAGCCCCCGGGTCGTCGATGCGGCAGGCACGCCGGCCCAGTGTACCGCCCGCGCGCCGGCAGGTGGACGCGCGCGCCACGGCGCTTATCGAAGCACTTCCCGCATCGATTCATTAAGCATATGAAACTAATCACTTTTTTTGCCCACTTCGGCGTGTCGAACGAGCATGTCGCCCATGGCTACGCCGAAGGGCCCGACCCGCCTCGTCCGCTCCACCTCCGCCCCCCGGGTCGCGCGGGCGCCCCGGCCTGGCGCCGCACCCGCGCCGGCGCCGTCGGCGGCGTGGCCGATCGTCAAGTGGGTGGGCGGCAAGACCCGGCTGCTGCCGGAGATCCTCACCCGCTTCCCGCGCCAGTTCGGCCGCTACGTCGAGCCGTTCGCCGGCGGCGCGGCGGTGTTCTTCCACCTGGGCCCGACCGAGGCGGTGCTGTCGGATCGCAACCCCGACCTCATCGGCATGTACCGCGCGGTGGCGGCCGACCCCGACGGCGTCCTGCGCCGCCTGGCGATCCACCGCGACGCCCACGACGAGGCCCACTACTACCAGACCCGCGCGCGCTGGAACGATTGCACCGTGTCGTGGTCGGCCCTCGACCGCGCCGCGACGTTCATCTACCTGAACCGCACGTGCTTCAACGGCCTGTGGCGCGTCAACAAGGGCGGCGGCTTCAACGTGCCGATGGGGCGCTACAAGAACCCGGCGATCTGCGACGCCGAGACGGTGACCCGGGCCAGCGGCGTGTTGCGCCGGGCCACGCTCCTGTGCGGCGACTACCAGGCGGCGGTGGCCGACGCCGGCCCCGGCGACCTGGTCTACTTCGATCCGCCGTACGACCCGGTCACGCCGACCGCGAACTTCACCTCGTACACCGGCGACGGGTTCGGCCCCGACGATCAACGCGCGCTGGCCGACACCGTACGCGCGCTGGCCGACCGCGGCTGCGCGGTGGTGCTGTCCAACAGCGACACGCCGTTCATCCGCTCACTGTACAAGGGGCTGCGGATCGACCGGGTGCGTTGCCCGCGCGCGATCAACTCGGACCCGGCCCGCCGCGGCGACGTCGACGAGGTGCTGGTGCTGGCCGGCTACGCGGCCCGGGCCGGCAAGCGGGCCGCGGCCCGCCGCTGACCCGCGGCGCCCGGGCGCTCACCACGCGCAGTGGATGTGGTCCTGGTGGCCGGCGTCGTTGGACGGCCCCAGCACCTCGATCGCGCCCAGCGCCCGGCAAGCGGCCATGAACCCGCGGTTGCGGGCGCTGTCGCCGACCACCTGGACGCCGTCGATCTCGTCGATGTCGAACGCGCGGCCCGCGTAGTGGTACGAGTTGGCCGAGTGGGTGGCGCCGGCGATGGCGGTCACGAAGTAGCGGTAGCCGTACTGCTCGCGCAGCGCGGCCATGCCGTTGACCAGGCCCGGGGCGAGCCGCACCGAGGTGCACGGCGCGTTGCCGTAGCAGCTGGTCTTGGCGGCCCGGCCGGCGGCCGCGTCGGTGATGTTCGACAGCGGATCGGCCCCGTCGAAGCGCCCGAAGGTCTGGTTCCACAGCGTCAAGTTGCCGGCGCGGTGGGCCGCCAGCACACGGCCGGCGGCGCCCCCGGTGGGCGGCGCGGCGGCGCAGAAGGAGCGCCGGGCCACGAGCCCGTTCCAGGTGTAGCGGCCGACCACGGCGGTCTGCCCCAGACACACCGAGGCCTGGAACCGGCTGACCGCCGCGGCGGTGGTCGGCCCGAACTGGCCGGTGATGTCGAGGCTGGCGCCGTAGCGGTTCTTGAGGAGGTACTGTGTCGCCTCGACCGCGGCGCCGCCGTCGCCCTGCTCGACCTCGACGATCAACGCCAGCCAGGTCTGCTCGCCGACGATGCCATCGTCGACCAACCCGCGGCTGCGCTGCAGCGAGCGCACGGCGCTGTCGGTCCCCGCGCCGAACCGGCCGTCGAGTCCGACCGGTCGTCCCGACGCGGTCAGCAGGTACTGCACGGTGGTCACGTCCTGGTTGAAGTCGCCCAGCGCCACCCGCGGCCACACCAGCGCCGGGCCGGCCTCGTACAGGCGGTCGTCGGCCAGGTCGTCGCCGCCGACGTCGCCGGTCTCGACGGTGACATCGGTGGCGCACGCGGTCAGAACCAAGAACCCGAGGATCGCGCAGGTCGCCTTCATGCCGGGTCACCACAGCAATGCCCGTGCCGGCCGCCCGCGCGCGCCCCGACCCCGGGCGCGGCGTGGTGGGGCCGCCGCCGCCGCGGACCGCAACCGCCGGTGTGCAATCCCGATCGCGCAGCGCCGCCCCCGAACCGGTGGTGGCCAGACCACGCGGTCACACCGGCGGCAGGTGGATCCGGTCGTAGTCGGTGGCCGCAAATGGCAGGTCGAGCCGGGGGACGCGCGCCGGCCGCGCGGCGTATGGCGAGATATGGGTGGCGAACCGCATCGGCTGGTAGTTGGTCGCGAACACCAGCGTCATGGCGCGGGTGACCGGGTCGGCGATGGCCCGCAGCCGCGCGGCGAGGGCCGGATCGCGACAGGCGGCGAGCTGGGCCTCGACCCGCTCGGCGTCGAGCTCGGTCGGCGGCAGGTCGCGGTCGCCGCCGCCGGGGCCCGGGTCGTTAGGACGCCGCCACAGCGACACCTCGCCGGGTCCAGCGAAGGGATCGACCGGCGCGCCGTCGAGCCACACGTTCATGTGCAGGTGAGGCGGATCGGCGCCCAGCGCGGCGACGAAGTTGAGGCCCGAGGCGCCCGACAGCGCGATCGGCTCACCGGCGGCGACCACCTGGCCCGGCGCGACCAGGGCCCGCGCCAGGTGGCCGTGGGTGGTGGCCAGGCCGGCGCCGTGGTCGAGCATGATCTTGAGCCCGCCGCGGTGGAACTCGCTGACGACCAAGATGACGCGGGCTGCCGCCGGGGCCACCACCACGGTGCCGGGCGCGGTGGCGAAGTCGGTCCCGTTGTGGCTGTCGTAGGTGAGGGTGCCGCCGCGGAAGTCGCGCACCTGGGTCTTGCGCACCGACCAGCCGTCGACGATCGGGGTCGGCGTGCGGTTGAACAGGTTGTAGATCGGCACCGCGCGGCCGAACGGCCGCTGGCCGCGCCACACCGCCAGGGCCAGCCGCGGCTGCAGGATGCGCAGGCTGGTGGTGTCGAACCGGCTGGCCGGGGTCAGCGCGTCGCCGCGGATCGCGAAGGCCGCCTCGCGCAGCCGCAGGCGCCATGGTCGGAGCCCCAAGATCTCGGTGAGCGGCACGCGATCGGTCACACCCCATGGTGCCTGCTGGCGCCGCGGATTGAAATCGCCGCGCGCACCGCCGATGCTGGGTGGATGCAATCCACGCGCGCGATCGTGCTCGCCTCGTCCGTGGCCGCGCTGGCGGCGACCGCCGCGCCAGCCCACGCCGGCGGCTTCGGCATCCCCGAGGTCGGCGCGCGCCGCACCGGCATGGCGGCGGTGGTGGGCCGCCCCGACGAGGCGTCCGCGGTGTTCCACAACCCGGCCGGGCTGACGCTCCTGCCCGGCATCGATCTGTACGCGACCTTCGGCCTGGCGGTCATCTCGACCGAGTTCCGGCTCAAGCCGTGGGACCAGAGCGACCGGTTCATCAACGCTCCGGTCGACGCCGACGGCTACTACCCGGCGCTGCGCCCGACCCGGGCCATCGGCGCCATCCCGATGCTGGCGGTGTCGGCCGAGATCCTGCCCGGCAAGCTGTGGGGCGCGCTGGCGGCCTACGTGTCCAACGGCATCGGCGCCCAGTTCAAGGCCGACGGCGTCACCCGCTACCACCTGATCGACGGCTACCTGATCTCGCCGACGGTGACCGCGGTCGGCGCCTACCAGCTCCACCCCAAGCTGGCGCTCGGCCTGGGCGCCGGGGTGATGAACATCCGGCTCCACGGCAAGCGCAACCTGTACCCGATCGTCGACGGGCGCGACGTGTCGAACCTGACCGGCAGCAACGGCGAGCTGGTGGTCGACGGCGAGGACTGGAAGTTCACCTGGAACGCCGGCCTGCTGGCGCGGCCGGTGCCCGAGCTGACCATCGGCGCCACCGTCATCGGCCGGGTCGATCCGTCGCTCGAGGGCCCGGTGACGTTCACCACCGGCGACGACGCCACCGTGCCGGGCGACGTCTACAACGGCAAGGCCACCACCGCGCTGGTGCTGCCGTGGACCTTCCTGGCCGGCGCCAACTACGACGTGACGCCGCAGCTCGAGGTCGGGACCGAGCTCCGCTACTACCTGTACCGGTCGTACAAGGAGCAGCGCACCGACGTCGAGGACCTGCCGCTCATCACCGAGCTGGTCACGCAGAAGAACTACACCGACTCGTACCAGCTGGCCGGCGGCGTGCGACTGCACGACCTGGCCCAGGCGCCCAAGCTCGAGCTGATGCTGGGCGGCCACTACGACAAGACCCCGGCGCCGCCCGAGACCGTGACTCTCGACCAGCCGACCTTCACGCACGTCGGGCTGCACAGCGGCGCGCGCTACCAGGTCGGCCGCTACCGGCTGGCCGCGACCTACATCCACTACTGGTACGACATCCCCAAGATCGACGCGAGCATCACCAACCCGCCGTCGAACATCCTCGGCCACGGCGGCAACAACATCTTCACGGTGTCGGTCGAGGCCACCCTGGGAGGACCGCTGCTGTGACCCGCGCCCAGATCCCCGCAACCGGCCGCGGCACCGACGAGCTGTTGGCCGATCTCGAGGCCCGCAAGCACGCCGACACCGACTGGAAGCGCGGCCGCGTCTTCTCGCTGGTCTACCACGCCGGCGACGAGCACAGCCGCCTGCTGGAACGGTCCCACGCCCTGTACGCCAGCGGCAACCTGCTCAACCCGATGGCGTTCCAGAGCCTGCGCGGGCTCGAGGCCGAGATCACCCAGATGGCGGCCGACCTGTTCCACGGCGGGCCCAGCACCGTGGGCGCGGTGACCTCGGGTGGGACCGAGTCGATCCTGGTGGCGGTGGCGGCCTACCGCGATCGCGCCCGCAAGCGGAAGCCGTGGATCCTCCGGCCCGAGCTGGTCCTGCCGATCACCGCCCACCCGGCGTTCGACAAGGCGGCCCACTACTTCGGCGTGAAGCTCAAGAAGATCCCGGCGGACGCCGACCAGCGGGCCGACGTGGCGGCGCTGGCCCAGGCCATCGGCCCGTCGACCATCGCGGTGGTGGCGTCGGCGCCGCAGTACGCCCACGGCGTCATCGATCCCATCGCCGAGATCGGCGCGGTGTGCGCCGCGGCCAAGGTCCCGCTCCACGTCGACGCCTGCGTCGGCGGCTTCATGCTGCCGTGGATCGAGCGCCTGGGGCGCCCGCTGCCGCCGTGGGATTTCCGGGTGCCCGCGGTGACCTCGATCAGCGCCGACCTCCACAAGTACGCCTACGCCGGCAAGGGCGCGTCGACCTTGATGTGGCGGTCGATGGCCGACATGAAGCACCAGTTCTTCGTCGCCGCGGACTTCCCCGGCGGCATCTACGTGTCGCCCACGCTGATCGGCACTCGCCCGGGCGGCCCGATCGCCGCGGCGTGGGCCTCGCTGCAGGGCCTCGGCGCCGATGGCTACCAGCGGCTGACCGCCGCTGCCCTCGACGCCGCTGACCGGGTGCGGGCCGCGGTGGCGGCCATCGACGGGCTGCGCGTAGTCGGCGACAGCCACGCCACCATCGTCGCCTTCGGCGCGGCGCCGGGCGGCCCCGACATCTACACCGTGGCCGATCGCCTCGAGGCCCGCGGCTGGTCGTGCGACCGCAGCCAGTCGCCGCCGGCCATCCACCTCACCTGCACCGCCAACCACCAGGCCATCATCGACGAATACCTGGCCGACCTGCGGGCCGCGGTGGCCGAGGTGCGGGCCGATCCGTCGCTCAAGCAGAGCGGCTCGGCGCCGATGTACGGGATGATGGCCAAGCTGCCCATGCGCGGCATGGTCAAGCGCTCGGTCGCCAAGGTGATGGAGGCGATGTACGCGCCGGGCGTGGTGGTGCCCGACGTCGGCGCCAGCGCCAACGACGGCGTGGTCGGCAAGGTGCTCGAGAGGTACGGGCCCCAGCTCGACGCCGCCCTCGACACCCTGGCGGCGGTGCGCGGCAAGCTGACCCGACGGAAGCGGCGATGACCACCGTCGCGGTCGCCCGCATCATGCAGGAGACCAACGCGCTGTGTCCGGTGCCGACCGAGCTGCGCGACTTCGAGCACAGCCACTACCTCGACGGCGACGCCCTGGCCCGGGCCATCGACCCCGGTGGCCACGAGGTGGCCGGCTTCTTCAAGCGGGCCGAGCTGGCCGGCGCGGTGGCCGCGCTGCGCAAGGCCGGCGCGACGCCGGTGCCGATCCTGTCGGCGTGGGCGTCGTCGGGCGGCAAGCTGACCCGAGCCTGCTTCGACGCGCTGGCCGATCGCCTGACCGACGGCCTGCGGCGGGCCCGCCCCGACGGCGTGGTGCTGGCGCTGCACGGCGCGATGGGCGTCGACGGCCTGTACGACTGCGAGACCGAGCTGGTCCGCATCGCCCGCGACGCGGCCGGCGGGGCGCCGGTGACGGTCACCCACGATCTGCACGCCAACCTCACCCGCGGCCGGGTCGAGGCGGCCGACGCCATCGTGGCCTACCACACCAACCCGCACCGCGATCACGCCCGGGCCGGGGCCAAGGCGGCGACCATGCTGCTCGGCATCCTGGCCGGGCAGCGGCCGAGCGCGGCCTGGCGCACGCTGCCGATGCTCCTCGGCGGCGGCAAGACCATCGACTTCCTGGCCCCGATGCGGGCGGTATTCCGACGGATGGCGACGGCCGAGCGCACGGGCCTCGTGGTGAGCGCGTCGACCTTCATGGTGCACCCGTGGAACGACGATCCTGCGCTGGGCTGGGCGACGCTGGCCTACGGCGAGGCGGCAGCGGCGGAGCGCGTCGCCGACGAGCTGGCCGAGCTGTGCTGGGCCCGCCGTCACGAGCTGCCTCCGACCTTCGCGACCGCCGCCGACGGCTTGCGCGCCGCGGCCCGGGCCCGGGTGCGCCGCAAGCTGGGCGTGGTCATGATGTCCGACGCCTCCGACGTGGTGACCGCCGGGGCGCCGGGCGACTCGACCCACCTGTTGCGGGCGATGCTGGCCGACGACGCCGGCCTGCTCACCTACGCCGCGGTGCGCGACCCGGTGGCGATCGAGCGGCTGTGGGGCGTGCCAGCGGGCACCACCGTCGAGGTCGAGGTCGGCGGCCACCTCGATCCGGCGTCGGGCCCGCCGCTGGCGGTGACCGCCACCGTCGAGCGCGCGCTCGAGCAGCCCGGCTTCCTGCGCACGGTCGTGGTCGCCATCCGCCACCTGCGGCTGGTCATCACCGAGGGGCCGGCCATGGTCATGCGGCCGTCGTTCTACAAGGACGTCGGGCTGCCGCTGTGGAAGGCCGACCTGGTGATGGTGAAGAACTTCTTCCCGTTCCTGCTGTTCTTTCTGCCCTACAACCGCAAGACCATCTTCGTGCGGACCCAGGGCGCCACCGACTTCGACGCCGCGTACCGCCTCACCTTCGACGGGCCCATGCACCCGCGCGACCCGGTCGACGACTGGCGCCCACGCGACCGCGCCCGCCGCGGCCTCGACACCTGACCGGCCGCCGGCGTCAGGCCGACGGCGGTTCGGGCGGCTCGGGCCGGTCGAGCTGCCGACGCGCGGTGGCCGCGGCCCGCTCCAGGCGAGCCAGCCGCGCCGCCGGATCGAGCGCGCGGGCGAAGAACACCGTCACCTCGAGGAGGAGCGCGAGCAAGATCGACAGCGCGTACAGCGCGACCGCCACGTTGAGCGCCGGGATGACCACCAGGAGCGTCGGACCCGGCACCCGGGTGTAAGGCGGCGGGAACAGCGCCCACAAGAGCATCGCAGGCACCATCGTGAAGAACAGCCCTACCGTCGCGCTGCCGTTGGCCAGGGCCAGGCGCTCGGCCAGGGTCTTCTGGCGTCGCAGCACCAGCCAGCCCGCGCCGACGTGGGCGACGACGCCGATGACGCCGAACTTGGCCAGCTCGAACGCGATGTCGCCGCGGGCTGGCAAGAATGACGGCGAGAACCGCTGCCCGAGCGCGGCCACCATCACGTAGTACACGACGAAGAACGCCGGCACGCCCAGGACCAGCGTGCGCCAGGCCAGCACCAGGCCACCGCGCCGACGCAGCCACAGCGCACCGATCACCAGCACCAGGCCGACCGCGATCGCGCCAGCGACGCGCAGCCCGCGCCGCGACAGCTCGCGGGTCAGCGTGACCCGGGTCGACGCGGCGACGATCGCGCGGTTGGCGGCCTGTCGCTCGGCGTCGGCCTGCTGGCGGACCGCCACCGCCACGGGGTCGAGCGTCAGCACCTCGGTCAACGTCCGGCCCAGGCCGTGGCCGGGCGCCGCCACGCCCAGGAGCGTGGCCACCGTCGGGGCGACGTCGATGAGCCGCGCTTCGATCGGGGCCGCGCCGGGCCGGATGCCGGCGCCGGCCGCCACCAGCGGCACCGCCATGACCTCGGGCTCGAGGCCGCCGTGGCCGCCGCGATCGGTGTGGCCGTGGTCGGCCACCACCACCACCGCGTCGCGCGTCAGATCCAGCCCCGCGACGATCTGCGCCACGAACCGATCGGCGGTGACCACCGCGGCGCGGTAGGCGTCGCTGGCCGCGCCGTCGGCGTGGCCGGCGTCGTCGACCAACCCGATCAGCACCACCTGCAGCTCGGCGCCGTCGGCCAGCTGGGCCCGGGCCGCCTCGATGACGCCGCCCGGCCACGGCGCGTAGCGGCTGTCGTCGAAGGCGCTGCGCAGCGCCAGCCCGGCCGCCGCCAGGGCCTCGTCCGACTCGGGATCGTCCATGACGTCGATGTCGACGTCGTCCATGGCGTCTGAGGCGGCCGGATCGATCGGCCGCAGGAACAGCGCGGGCAAGGGGCTGTTGTCGCTGGCCGAGGCCGACCGCAGGTGGGCGGCGCGAGCGCGATCCATGAGCGTGTCGAGGACCACCGGCGTGTAGTGCCGGTTGGTGCGCACGCCAGAGGCCTGGGGCGGCACGCCGGTCAGGATCGACACGTAGTTGGGCCGCGACCAGCTGGGGTAGTGTGACCGGGCCGCGCCGTCGACGCCGATGGCCCGCAGCCGCGCCAGCGCCGGCATCTGGCGCGACGCATCGAGGCGCAGACCGTCGACGATGATCAGCGCCACCCGCCGGGCCAGGCGCGGCGTGCCGGCGTCGCGCACCGTCGGCGTGGCCCGGGCCAGCGGGCTGCGCGGCTGCTCGAGGTCGTACATGAAGTCGGCCCCGGTCACCGCGGCCCGCCACGCGCCGATCGCCCCGGTCACGACCAGCGCCGCGGCGGCGATGACCGCCCACACGGTGCTGGCGGCGCGGCGCGGCATGGCGGTCACGCTGCCACGTGGTCGCGGGCCAGACAAGCCCGCCGACCGACCGGTCAGCTGGCGGCGAGGGTCGCGGCCAGCTCCTCGACGATCGCGCCCGGCGCTCGCACCGTCAGCCGGGTGCCATCATCCTCGTGCAGCTCGCGCACCACCCGGCACCGGGCGTGGATGTCGTGGACCAGCTTGTGGCGGGCCCACGGCACGAACAGCTCGGCCTCGACCGCCGCGCCGGCGAACCGCTCGACCACGTGCTCGCGCAGGGCGCGGACGTCGTCGGGCGACTTGGCCGACATCAGGATCGCCTCGGGGAACGCGGCGGCCAGCGCGGCCCGCTGGTCGTCGTCGAGGCGGTCGCTCTTGTTGAGCACCACCAGCTCGGGCGCGTCGACCCCGAGCTCGCCGAGCACCCCGCGGGTGACCGCCATGTGGTCGCGGAAGGCGGCGTCGGAGGCGTCGACCACGTGCATCAGCAGGTCGGCGTGGCTGGCCTCGTCGAGCGTCGAGCGGAACGACGCCACCAGGTCGTGCGGCAGCTTCTTGATGAAGCCGACGGTGTCGGACAACAGGATGGGCGGCTTGGTGCGCGCGTCGAGCACGCGCACCGTGGTGTCGAGCGTGGCGAACAGCTTGTCAGCCACGTAGACCTCGCTGCCGGTCAGCGCCCGCATCAGCGAGCTCTTGCCGGCGTTGGTGTAACCGACCACCGCCACGGTCTGGGCGTCGTCGCGCCGGGCCCGGCGGGTGCGGGCGCCGCCTTCGATCGCGGCCAGCTCGCGCCGCAGCTCGGCGACGCGGTCGCGGATCCGCCGCCGGTCCAGCTCCATCGAGCTCTCGCCGGCGCCCTTGCCGCCCACGCCGCCCCGGACCCGGTCGCCGCCGCCGCCCGACTCGCGCAGGCGCGGCGCCAGGTAGGCCAGCCGCGCGATCTCGACCTGGAGGCGGGCCTCGCGGGTCTTGGCGTGCCGGTGGAAGATCGCCAGGATCACCGACGTGCGGTCCATGACCTCGGCGTCGGTGGCGCGCTCGAGGTTGCGCTGCTGGGTCGGCGTCAGGTCGTGGTCGACCAGCACCACCGTGCAGCGCGGCCCGGTCGGCGCGGCCGCGGCGCCGGCGTCGTCGGGCTCGGGCTCGTCGTCGGGCTCGCCGCCGTCGGCCACGTCGAGGTCGTCGGCCGCGTCGTCGTCGCCGTGCCGCTTGCCCGGCTTCTGGTAGGTCGGCACCTCGCCGGTGCCGCCGGTCCACGCGGCCAGCTCCTTGAGCTTGCCCGCGCCGAGGACGACCCCGGAGGCCAGCCGGCCGCGGCGCTGGGTCACCTGGTCGACCACCACCAGGCCGAGCGTGGTCGCCAGCCGACGCAGCTCGGCGATGGACGACGCAAAGGTTGCGTCGTCGACGCCATGGAGCTGGACCGCGGCCAGGATGGCGCGCGTGGGTTGTTCGGTCAGGTCATGCACGGCGCGCGAATCTGCCCGACGACACGGCCGGCCGCAAGCGGCTGGGACACGGTCGCCGCCCACGCCCGCGCGCGCCCGCGGCGCTGGCCGCCCGTGACTGACGCGGACAGCGCCTGCTCACGCAGCGAGCACGTCTGTGCACGATTGGGACATGCGCAAAAAAGGGGCATAGTGCCAGCCTGTCTCTGTGCCAGACAGACTCAGTCCGTTCGGCCCGAAAGCGCCAGACGATGGACCTCCAAGCGGTCAGTGCAGATCGAACCGGAGATTGTGAAAGTTGGGGGCGTCGGCCGGCGTGAACACCGCGGGCGTTGAGCCCTTGGTGAAGGCGAACACCGCCGATGCCCCCGCCGAGTCACGGTCGGTCAGCTCCATCACCACCTGGTAGTTGCCGGCGGCGATCTCGCAGCGCTGCCGGTCGGTCAGGCTCCACGTCCGGTCGTGCGTGACGTGCGTCGTCAACGTCGCGCCGGTGATCGCGTCGGTGAGGTCGCCGCCCGAGGCAGCCCGCCACCGCGTCAGGTACCCGGCCCGACGGTTGCCCCAGCGCTCGACGGTCTTGACGTACTGGCCGCCCGACGTCTCGATCCAGATGGCGCCGACGTTCTTGGGCGCGTACCGGCCGCCGACCGCGCTGGTGGTCGTGACGATGCGCATCGCCGACAACGGCGAGAGATCACACCCGGGGGCGGCGTCGGGGCCACCGCCGTCGACCGGCGCCACGCCACCGTCGCCCGGGCGCGCGTCGTGGACCGCGCTGCCGCCGTCGTCGAACAGGCCGGTGGGGGGCGCCTCCCCGGAATCGGACAGCTCGTCCACGCTGGTGCGTGGCTCGTAGCAAGCGGCGGTGAGGCCAAGCAGGACAAATCCAATTGACTTCATGGTCCACATAGCGAACATGCCCCCGTGGTTCGACGCAGGCTTGCGATCCTCGGCGCGGTGCTCGTCCACGGCGGCTGTACCGCCACCCACGAGCACGAGGTGAAGGCGTCGTCGATCGTCTACGTGCGCACCGACAGTGACGCCACGACCGTCATCTCCCCGACGGTGTCGGCCGCCGGGCAGGCGTCCGATCAGGTCGGCGTCAGCGCCAGCTACACCGTCGACGCCTGGACCGGCGCCTCGATCGACGTGGTCACCGCGGCCACGTCGGCCATCCGCGAGCGCCGGCACGAAGGCCAGCTCGGCGTCAGCTACGACGACGGCACGTTGCGCGTGATGGGCCGTTACCGCGGCTCGTACGAACACGACTATCAGTCGCATGGAATCGTGGTGAGCGCCAGTCGCGATTTTGCCCGTCACAACACCACGCTGAGCGGCGCAGTCATGGGCAGCGGCGACACCGCGGGGCGGTCCGGAGATCCCAACTTTGCTGAGCCGGTGGGCACGGGGGGATTCCAGCTCGGCCTGTCGCAGGTGCTCGGCGAGCGCACCATCGCCAGCGTGAGCTGGGAGACCGACACGGTCAGCGGCTACCAGGCCAGCCCGTACCGCTGGGTCGCGGTCGGCGGTGACGGCACCTGCGCCAGCACCGCGCCGTTCTGCCTGCCCGAGCACACCCCCGACACCCGCGTGCGCAACTCGGCGAGCGGCCACGTGCGGCGGGCGGTCGGCGAGCGTGCGTCGACCGGCCTCGACTACCGGTACTACTTCGACTCGTGGGGCATCCGGTCGCACACCGTCGAGCCGAGCCTCACCTGGGTCGTCAGCGACGCCACCTCGCTCACCCTCCACTACCGCTACTACGCGCAGCGCGAGGCCGACTTCTACCGCCCGCGCTACTTCCACTTCGACGACGGCGGCGGCTACCTCACCCGCGACCGCAAGCTGTCGGCGTTCTTCGCCAACGAGGTCGGCGCCGCCTACAGCCACGCCTGGGAGTTCGACGACGGCGATCGCCAGATCGACCTCGGGCTGCGCGCCAGCCTGTCGCGCATCGACTACCTGGCCTACGTCGGGCTGGTCGCGGTGAACGCGCTCGAGCTGACCACGATGGTCAGCCTCGGCTTCTGAGCGCGGCCGGCGCGCCCTCACCCACGCGGCGTGCGCCGCCGCCGCCGCCCGACCAGCGCCCCGAGCCCGACCAGGAGCCCGGTGGCCGCGCCGGCGCCGTCACCGCCACCGCCGATCGCGCACCCACCGGCGCCGACGGGGCCGTCCTGCGCCAGCCGCTGCCGCACTTCGACGACGCCGTCGCCCTCGGCGGTCTCGCTGCCGTCGGTGGCCACCAGGCCCAGGCCGAAGAACAGCTTGTCGCTGGCCGGCGCGGTGAAGGCGAACGTCAGCTGGTGGGCGCCGCAGTTGGTGACCCCGACCACCCGCCGCGGCCCGACGTCGGCGGTCCACGCCGCCGACGTCCCGCTGGCCGGGGCCGCGCAGCGCATCGCCGCCGGCTGATCGGCCAGGGCCGGCAGGGTCACGCCAGGCTGAGCGCCGGCCGCGTCGGACAGCTCGAGCGCCAGCGCGTAAGGACGCCCGTCGTTCGGCCAGGTGACGGTGACGTTGTACCGCTGGCCGGGGGTGAAGCCGCCGACCGGGAGCCCGTCGACGGTCGCGGTCGGCGCGACGCCGCCGCGGTGGCACACGCTGCAGGCGAGGCCGTCGCCCGGCGCCCCGGTGAAGTAGCGCCCACCGCCGCCGCCGTCGACCGCCGGCTCGGCGAACCGCGCCTGCTCCGAGAAGGCTCGCGCCGGCGCGATCGCGCCGACCAGCGCGGCCACGCCGCTGACGCCGACGACGACGCCCCGGCGCATCACTGGCCGCCTCCCGCCAGCGCCCACCCGACGAGGACCTGGTAGCTGGGGTCGCTCTTCGAGGCGTACGGCGCCGCGCCCCACGGGTCGGTGCCGCGATGGCCGGCGCCACCGGCGGCGACCGCCAGCGGCTTGCGCAGGAGCGGCGACCGCTTGATGCCGCTGGGCGAGATCAGCATCGAGCGGGCCCGGGTGTAGGTCTCGGCCAGCTCCTCGGCGGTGACCGGCGCGTCCATGTCGGTCGTCGGATCGAGCCGGGTCCGGGCCGGCCCGTAGACGGTAAAGAAGCGATCGGGGTTGCCGTGGCAGCCGCTGAACGCGCAGTCGCGCAGCAGCACTGGGTAGACCTGATCACGGAACACCGTGGGGTCGCCCGGCGGCACGTCGACCTGGCCGGCGGGGTAGTCACAGGCCACCGCCCCGAGCGCGGCGGCGCCGACCGCGACCAGCGCGGCCAGGCCGCCCCGGCGCACGGCCGCGTGTGGAGCTCGGGACATGCGGATTGCCTGACACATGAGCGGCGCAGACTATCGATGATCTGCCCAAGCTGCGCACGAACAATGGCTGACAAGATGCGCCGACGCGCGTGAATCGCGGTAGCTTGTGCAGGTGTTGCGCACTGCGATCGTGTTCACCATGGCCCTGGCGTCAGTCGGCGGGTGCGTGCGGGTCAAGCCGCACGAGCGGCAGATCCTGGCCCGCCCCGACATGGAGATCGGCGGCGACGCCGAGCTGCGGGCTGGCGAGTCCCACGCGCGGGCGTACCGCGAGGGCTCGAGCGGCGGCGGCGAGGCCCACGCCGGCGGCTGCGGCTGCAACTGACCGCGCGCCCACCGCCGGCGCTCACGCCGTCTCTGCGGCCAGCAGATCGATCTGCTCGGCGAACCCTCGCGGCGCCTCGGCGTGGAGCATGTGGCCGGCGCCGGCGATGGTGACCAGCGTCGCGCGCGGCAGCGCCGCCGCCAGGGCCGTGAGCGTGGGGCGGAAGTACGGCGCCGACCGGTCACCGCCGAGCAGGCGCACCGGCACGTCGACCTTCCCCAGCGACGGATAGTCTACCCGGTAGGCGTCGAGGGCGTGGCAGTCGGCGCGGATCTGCGGCCACTCGCGCGCGGCCCGGGCCTGGAACAGCTTCGGCATGCGGGCCCAGGCCTCCGGCCCCAGCACGGTGACCAGGAAGCGGGCCGACGCCGCCTCGGGCCCCTCGGTCGCGGCCAGCCGATCGAGGTCGGGCAAGAACCCGGGCGGCGCCAGCGCGGCGTCGTCGGTCGGCGCCACCGGCGGCTCGACAAGCACCGCGCCGCGGATCGCGCGTGGGTACCGTCGGCACGCCTCCAGCACCACCACCGCGCCGCAGCTTGAGCCCGCGACCAGCGCCGGCGCGCCGGCCGCGTCGATGAGCTCGGCCAGATCGCGGGCGTGTTCCTCGATCGAGTGCCACGCCACGCCGGGCGTGGCTGGCGAGCGCCCGGCGCCGCGCCGGTCGTAGGCCACCACCTGGTAGGTGGCCGGCAGCCGCCCGGCCAGCTGGATGGTCCAGGTCGCGTGGTCGGTGGCGCTGCCGTGCACCAAGATCAGCGGCGGACCGCCGGTCCCAGCCCGGACGACGTGGAGTGGCGATGGCATGCGCGGTACATTGCCACCAGATGAGCGACGGCGATCCGCCGCCTGGCGATCCGGAGGCGTTCGCGCCGACGATCGCACCGGCCTCCAGTCAGCGCCCGGCGATCCCCACCGTCGACGAACGGCCGGGCTCCGCCCGCCGTACCGGGGTCGAGTCGTACCAGGACACGGTGGTCGGGACCGGCAGCCCGCGCTCGCACGTCGGCGCCGCGGGCGACGAGCTGCCGCTGGCCGACCCGGCCCAGTACGTGGCCGAGCGCGAGGTGGCCCGCGGCGGGATGGGGCGCATCATCGCCGCCCACGACCGCGTGCTGGGCCGGCCGGTGGCGCTCAAGGAGCTGCTCCACGCCGATCCCGAGCACGCGGCGCGGTTCCGCCGCGAGGCGCTGATCACCGCGCGCCTGCAGCACCCGGCGATCGTCCCGGTGTACCAGGCCGGCCGGTGGCCCTCGGGCGAGCCGTTCTACGCGATGAAGCTGGTGAGCGGGCGCCCGCTCGATCGGGCCATCGCCGACGCCGTCACCCTCGAGCAGCGGCTGGCGCTGCTGCCGACCATCACCGCGGCGGTCGACGCCATCGCCTACGCCCACGCCAAGCGGATCGTCCACCGCGATCTCAAGCCGGCCAACGTCCTGGTGGGCGACTTCGGCGAGATCGTCGTCATCGACTGGGGCCTGGCCAAGGACCTCGACGACGACGCCGCCGACTCGCTGCCGGGCCTGCGGACCGAGCGGGCGCGGCCACCGACGGCGACGGCCGGGACCAGCGACGACGGCGGGCTGACCCTGGCCGGCGCGGTGATGGGGACCCCGGCCTACATGCCGCCCGAGCAGGCCCGGGGCGAGGCGGTCGACGAGCGAGCCGACGTGTTCAGTCTGGGCGCCATGCTCTACCACCTGGTCGCCGGCGCGCCGCCCTACGCCGCGACCACCGCCACCGACGTCATCGCCGCGGCCATCGAGGGCAAGGTGACGGCGCTGGCGGTCCGCGTGCCCGAGGCGCCGACCGACCTGACCGCCATCATCACCCGGGCCATGGCCCACGAGTCGGGCGATCGCTACCCCAGCGCCCAAGCCCTGGCCGAGGAGCTGCGCCGGTTCCAGACCGGCAAGCTGGTGGCCGCCCACCGCTACACCGTGCGCGAGCGGCTGGCGCGGTTCGTCCGCAAGCACAAGGCGGCGGTGGCCATCGGCGCGGTCGCGGCGCTGGCGTTCGCGGTGCTCGGCACGCTGGCGCTGCGCCGCATCGTGGTCGAGCGCGACCGCGCCGAGGGCCAGCGCCGGCTGGCCGATCAACGGCGGGCCGCCGCCGAGCAGGTCATCGACTACCTGATCTCCGACACCCGCACCCGCCTGGGCGCCATCGGCCGCAAGGACCTGTTGGCCGGCATCGGCGCCCAGGTGCGCGACTACTATCGACGCCTGGCCGATTCCCCGACCGGGTTGGGCGACGACGAGCGCGAGCGCCTGGCGATCGCGCTGTACACGCTGGGCCAGGCCGAGGAAGAGCGCGGCGACCTGGCCGCGGCCGAGGTCACCCTGGCCGACGCCCGGGCCCAGCTCGAGCGGCTCCGCGATCGCGGCGACGACGACCCGCGCCACCTCGATCGACGCCGGCTGATGGCCGAGGTGCTGGTGGAGTCAGGCCGGATCCTCCACGGCCGCGGCGAGTACGCGCGCGAGGTCGCGACCTACCGCGACGCGCTGGTCCACTACCAGGCGGTGCTGGCCCGCCGGCCCGACGACCGCGCCGCGCTCCTGGGCAGCGCGAGCGCCCGCGATCTCATCGGCGACGTCACCCGCAACCAGGGCAACCTCGACGACGCCTTCGCCGAGTACCAGGCGGCCATGGGCGCCCGGCAGCGGGTGGTCGACGCCGCGGCCCCGGGGGCCGACGATCTGACCGCCAACGCCGACCTGGCCACCAGCCACCTCAAGATCGCCAGCACCCTGCAGGCCCGCGGCGACTCGGCCGGCGCCCTCGACGAGTACCGCGCGTGCGAGCGGCTGCGGGCGCGGGTCGCCACCGCCGACCCCGAGAACTCGAGCCGCCAGTTCGAGCTGGCCAAGGCCCGGATCCAGGTGGCCGACATGGCGCGCGAGCTGGGCGACCTGGCCACCGCCGAGACCACGTACACCCGCGCGCTGGGCTCGCTCGACGCGCTCCTGCGCAAGGATCCCGGCAACGCCACCTGGGCCCGCGAGCGCGGCCTGGTGCTGTCGAACTGGGGCTACGCGCTCATCGACAAGGGCGACGCCCGCAACGCCACCCAGATCCTCGACCAGGCGCTCGACAACCACACCCGGCTGGTGGCCAAGGACCCGTCGAACACCAGCTGGCAGATCGACCTGTCGCGCATCCACTTCCGCCTGGCCGACGCCCGGCTGTGGCGCGGCGACGTGCGCGGCGCCCTGGCCGGCTACCACGCCGCGCGCGATCTGCGCCTGGCGCTCCTCGGCAAGGACCCCGGCAGCCCGCTGTGGCGCCGGCTGGTGGCGTGGAGCGACGCCAAGATCGGCTACGCCGAGCTGCTCGGCTCGAACCTCGACGCCGCGCTGACCGCCGCCACCGCGGCCCGGGACGCGCGGGCCGAGCTGGTGGCGGCGACGCCGGCGCAGGCCGGGCTGCGCAACGAGCTGGCCCAGAGCGAGCTGCTGATCGCCCGCATCCACGCCCGCGCCGGCCGCGCCACCGACGCCCTGGCCGCGGTCGATCGCGCGATCGCCGGGGTCGACAAGCTGGTCGCCGACGACGAGGTGAACCTGGAGTGGAAGGAGACCCTGGTCGGGGCGCTGCTGGTCCGGGCCGACCTGGCCATGGCGCGCGGGCGCGCCGCCGACGCCCTGGCCGACGCCGATCGCGCGGTGGTGCAGGGCCTGGTCGCGATCGCCGCGGCGCCGGCGTCAGCGGTGTGGATCATGCTCGTGGCCGAGGCGCGCTTCACCCGCGCCCGCACCGTGCGCGCCCGCGGCGGCGCGGCCAGCCCGGCCCAGCGCGAGACCGCCGACGAGGACGTCGACGCCGCCTACGCCCTGCTCGACCGGCTGTCGGAGAACGGCCTGCTGGCGTGGGACCGGCAGCCGCTGTGGAGCCGGGTCCGGGTGGCCCGGCTGCGGTGACCGCCGCCGGGCGTTACGGCGTGATCTCGAACTTCCAGCCGACGTGATCTTCGCCGACGCCGGTGGCCTTGTTGGGGGCGTCGTAGCCGAACCGCATCGCCGCGCGCAGCTCGTACGCGCCGCGCACCGTCGCCTGGCAGGTGAACACCGCCCGCAGGGTCTTGCCGCTGACGGTGAGGTCGGCGCCGCGCCGCATCTTGGCGTCGCAGGTGACGTCGGGCGGGATGGTGGTGAGGAACACCTCGGGCACCATGTTGTTGAAGGTGAGCCACGACGACAGCATCACGTCGACGGTCAGCTGGAACTTGGTGCCGACCTTGACCGTCGCCGGCCCGGTCGGCGTGGTGGTGAACTCGGTGATGCCCTTCACCAGCTCGGCCACCTTGGCGTCGCGGGCGTCGAGCTGATCGAGGTCGGCGGTGGTGGTGACCAGCGCGACCTTGTTGTCGGTGCCGACCACGATCGACACCGGCATGGCCGCGAAGCCCAGCTGCTTCACCAGGGCCATCACCGGCCGCCCGTAGGCGACCGCGCCGGCGCCGACCTCGCCGCGGACCGGGTCGAGCTTGCCGGCGTCACGCTTGCTGCCGGCGATGTACGCGATCACGTAGACGCCGGTGCCGGCCTCGCGCATGTTGAAGATGCGGGCCAGGTCGTCCTTGCAGGCCTCGACCTTGGCCTTGCAGAACCAGTGGACCACGACCTTGCCGGCGGCGTCGTCGCGCACCGGCCCGCCGCCGAGCCAGGACTTGAGCGTGGGCCAGCTCCAGGCGTTGCCGGGGACGGGGACGTCGGCGGTAGCGGTGGCGGTGGTGGCCGCGAGGGCCAGCGCCGCCAGCGAGATGAGGATGCGAGGACGTGCCATGGGGAAATCATACCTCCGCCCGCGCCCGGTGCGCGGCACCAGGACAGACGGCGGGCCGAGGCCGGGAATTCACCGGGACGTCACGCCCCGGTCGGCTCGGCGAGCAGGGCCGCGAGCGCCGTGGCCTCGGTCACGGGCGCCGCGCAGGTCGGGCCCCGGCACACGAAGGCCCGCGCCACGCCGTCGGCCGCGGTCTTGCCGGCCAGCACCGACGGCGCCGCCCACGGGCCGACCAAGATCCGGGTCGGCGCGTAGGCCGCCCGGGCCGCGGCCACCAGCGCGTCGCGCCCGGCGCCGTCGCTGACCACCACGCACTGCGCGTGCAAGAACAGATCGAGCGCGCCGAGGAGGCGGGCCGCGCCCAGCGGGCCCAGCGCGTCCGAGCCCAGGCGGCGCTCGAGGTAGCGCTCCGCGATCGCCAGCGTCTCGGCGTCGTCGGCCACGTAGCCCAGCCGCACCAGGCACTCGACCGCCACCGCCGCGCCCGACGGCATGGCGCCGTCGTGGTGCGACTCGGGCCGGTGGATGCGCGGCTCGGCGTCGTCGCTGGCGGTCAGGTAGAACACGCCGCCGTCGGTGGGCTGGTAGAACCGGGTCCGGATCGAGCCGCACAGCGCGACCCCGGCGTCCCAGTAGCGCCGCTCGTCGGTGGCCTCGGCCAGGTCGAACAGCGCGGCGGCCACGAACGCATAGTCCTCGACGGTGCCGTCGAGCTTGGTGGCGCCGGCCTTGGCGACCCGGGCCAGTCGATCGCCGCTGATCATGTGGGCCAGGAGGAAGTCGCCGACCCGCCGGGCCAGCGCCAGCGCCGGCGCGTGGCCGGTGGCGTTCCACGCCCGCACCAGGCCGGTGACCGCCAGCCCGTTCCACCCGGCCAGCACTTTGTCGTCGATGGCCGGCGCCACCCGCGCCGCCCGCGCGCCGGCCAGCTTGGCCCGCAGCTCGTCGAGGTGGGCCTCGTCCGAGGCTTCGCCCCGCGGCGTGATCCGCGCCAGCACCGAGGTGGCGTGCTCGAAGTTGCCGGCCGAGGTCACCCCGAACGCCTTGCAGAACTGCAGCGCGTCGACCAGGCCCAGCGCCGCGCGCACCTGGGCCGGCGTCCACACGTAGTACGTGCCTTCGGCGCCCTCGCTGTCGGCGTCCTGCGACGCGCACAGCCCGCCGGCAGGGTCGCTGAGCGGCCCGGCCAGGTACGCCACGGTCTCCTCGATCACGGCCCGGTAGCGAGGCGCGCCGGTCATCGCGAAGGCGTCGGCGTACACCGCCAGCAGCTGGCCGTTGTCGTAGAGCATCTTCTCGAAGTGCGGCACCAGCCACCGCTCGTCGACGGCGTAGCGGGCGAAGCCGCCGCCCAGGTGGTCGTAGATGCCGCCGTCGGCCATGCGATCGGCCCACCGCACGAAGGCGTCGCGGGCCGGGCCGCCGAAGCCCAGCCGGCTGACCCGCCCCAGCAGCTCGTGGGCCGAGGTCGACGGGAACTTGGGCGCGCCGGCCAGCCCGCCGTGGGTGGCGTCGCAGCGGCCCACGATCTGCCGGCCGGCGGTGACCAGGAGCGACGCGGACAGGCCGCCGGCGCTGGCCTTGCCGCGGTAGTGCCGGTCGACCTGCCCCAGCCCCTCGATCAGCCCTTCGACGTTCTCCATCACCTTGTCCCGCTCCTCGCGGTAGGCCTGCGCCATCGCCCGCAGCACCTTGCTGAAGCTGGGCCGGTTGTAGCGGTCGGCCACCGGGAAGTAGGTGCCCAGGAAGTAGGGGCGCCCGTCGGGCAGGCAGAACGCCGACAGCGGCCAGCCCCCGCCCTCGCCCAGCACCTGGATGGCGTTCATGTAGATGGCGTCGACGTCGGGGCGCTCCTCGCGATCGACCTTGATGTTCACGAACAGCTCGTTCATGAGCGCCGCGATCTCGGGGTCCGCGAAGCTCTCGTGGGCCATCACGTGGCACCAGTGGCACGCGGCGTAGCCGATCGAGATGAACACCGGGCGATCGAGCTCGGCCGCGCGCGCCAGCGCCTCGGCGCCCCACGGGTACCAGTCGACCGGATTGTCGGCGTGCTGCAGCAGGTAGGGCGAGGACTCGCCGGCCAGGCGGTTGGGCATCCGCCAGACGTAGTGCGAGGCGCCGCCCGACGCAAGTCGTTACCGGGGTCGCCGCCGGCGCCGTCAGGGAGGGTCGACGGCCTCGCGGGCCCGCGGCCACCACAGGAACGCGGCCAGGGCCAGGATGGCCGGCAGCACCATCATCGCGGTGACGATCGGCAGGTGGTCCTGCAGCAGCCCCACCCCGGGCGGCGAGCCGAGATCGCCGAAGATGTGGATCGCGAAGATCGCCACTGCCATCGAGCTGGCGCGCAGGCTGGGCGGCACGGTGCGCAGCAACGCGGCGTTGATCGGCGCGGTCGACAGGAACACCCCGATCTCGACCGGCACCACCAGCACGAAGAACCACGTCGCCGACGGCGCCGCGAAGGCCGCCACCGCGAACGGCGCCGCAGCCGCCACGCCGATCGCGCAGATCTTGGCGAGCAGCGCGTTGGTGCCGCGACGGGTGGCGACGTGGTCGTGGGTCAGCCCGGGCGGCAGCCGGCCGGGGCCGATCGGCCCACCGGCCGCCGGCGATGGTGCCGATCAGCGCCGCCGACCACCGTCCAGGGCGCCGAACCAGAAGTCGGCCCTTGAGCTCGAGGCCGTAGTGATCGTGCAGGAAGGTCGGCGCCCGGTGTTGCGCCCAGCACCGCGGTGGCCGCGGTCGCCGGCCGACACGGTGCGACGGTACAGCGGGATGCGCACGAGCTGCCGAGGCCGACGCGACCACGCTGGTGCGCGTCGTGGCCAGGGTCCAGGCCGGCTCCTCGATGAACCAGGCACCAGCGCTAACACGATGCCGGGACCGCCGGCGACGTAGGTGCACCGGCCCAAGCGGTGCTCGATGAAGCCGCCCACCAGGAAGCCCAGCGCCGAGCCGACCGGGGTCGCCAGGTAGAAGATCGCCGGAGGCCCGGCCCTTGCGCTCGAGCGGCGTGATGTCGTCGATGATGGTCGGGGCCGGGGTGGCGTAGCTGGCCTCGCCCACATGACCGCCGGGCCACGAGCATCGCTGCCAGCCCGCCGGCCAGCCCGAGGCGGCGGTGGCCAGCTCCACCGCCACGCCGAGGGCGATGAGGCTGCTGCGCCTTCCTGATCGACAGGGCACCGAGATGGGCGAGGTGACAGTAGCCCAGAACATACCGTCGCCAGCGATACCTTCGAACCCGGACAGCCCCAGATTCCGGCCGAGATCTTGGGCAGCACCGCCGCCACCAGGATGCGGTCGAGGTAGTTGAGGAAGTTGAGCCCGGTGAGGCGCGGATCGCAGCCGGGCGAGCGGATCATGGGCGCCGCGGGCGATGCCTCACCGGCGGGGATGGCGTCGAGCTCGGCCCATCGCGCGTACAGGCGCTCGACCTCGTGGCGGGCGCCGTCGAGCTCGGCAGTCCGGCCAGCTCGGCGGGCGGTCCTTGAACAACGCCGGGTCCGACAGGGTGGCCTCGAGGGTGGCGACCCGCGCCTCGGCGGTCAGGATGGCGCCCTCCATGGCGCCAGCTCTTGCTGCTCCTTGAACGTGCGCTTGCGCGGGCGCTCGGGCTTGCCGGCCGGCCCGCCGCCGGGCCGACCTTTGGACGTCGGGGCCGGGGCGGCCGCGCATCCAGCGCCGCCACCCGCGCCGCCGCGCGCGGCGCGCTCGAGTACGAGCCCTCGTAGAAGGTCACGCCCTGCTCGTCGAGCCAGGATGCCGGTGGCGACCCGGTCGAGAACCGATCGTGCGACACGATCGGCGCGCACCCGGGAAGCACGGCCCGGAGCGTCTCGAGCGTGGCCGGCGGTCGCAGGTCGGATCGTTGGTCGGCTCGTCGAGGACAGCGCGCCAGATTGCCGCCGCCGCAGCAGCCGCCAGCATCACCCGGTGCGCTCGCCATGACAACGCGTCTTGGCGTCGACCGTGGCGTCGGCGAAGCCTTCTTCAACGAGGAAGGTGCGGACGTTGCGGCGAAAGCAGCGTGTAGAACCTCGACGGTCGTAACCGTCAGCCCGCCTCGTCGATGACGGTGCGGGCGTCGTCGAGCTCGGTGCGGCCCTGCTCGAGGTAGGCCGGCCAGGTGGTGACGCCGAGGGTGACGGTGCCGCCGTCGGGCGGCGCTCGCCGAGCAGCGTGCGCATCAGCGTGGTCTTGCCGGCGCCGTTGCAGCCGGTGACGTTACGATGCAGTCGCCCCGACTTCATGGTCAGGGTCAGGTCGGCGAACAGCGTGCGGTCGCCGATGCGCTTGGTCAGGCCGCGGGTCTCGAGGATGGTCGAGCCCAGGCGAGGGCCCGGTCGGCAGGGTCAGCGCCATCCGCCGCGGCGGCCGCTCGTCGGCGCCGGGGCAGCCGCGACTGCTGGCATCGAACCGGTCGACCCTGGCCTTGGACTTGACGGTGCGGGCCGGCGGGGGCCCGCGGATCCAGTCGAGCTCGCGGCGCGACATCGCGCGCTCGTGCTCGTGGAAGGTGTCCTCGATGGCCAGCCGCTCGACCTGCTTCTCGAGGAAGTAGGTGTAGTCGCCGTCGTAGCCGTAGACCTTTGCCGCGATCGACGGATCGAGGATGCGGGTGGCGACCCGGTCGAGGAAAGCGGTCGTGGGTCACCACGACCGCGCCCGGAAACCCGCCCAGCCGCTCCAGTACTCGACGGTGTCGGCGTCGAGGTATTGGTCGGCTCGTCGAGGCACAGCACGTCGGGCCGGCCCCGGCAGGGCACGGGCCAGGGCCACCCGGCGCCGCTCGCCACGGACAGCCGGCCCAACCGCGTCGTCGGGCGGCAGGTCGAGCGCCACCGCACCACGGTCTGCTGCTCGTGCAGAGCGACACCGTCGCGCGCCAGCCGAAGGCGCCGACGGTGGCGGCCGGGTCGAGCGCCGGCTCCTGCGGGACGTACTCGAGGCGCAGGGCGCGGCGCCAGGTGATCAGGCCGGCGTCGGGCGTCACCGCCTCGCGCTCGCCGCGTCGCGCACACGACCCCGGCGCCCGCGGCCCGGCCACCACCATCCGCAGCAGCGATCGATTTGCCGGCGCCGTTGGCCGATCAGGCCGATGCGATCGCGCTCGTCGACCACGAACGACGCGCCGGCCAGCACCCGGCGGTCGCCGAAGCGTTTGTGCAGATCCTGGACGGTGAGGACGGCGGTCACGGGCGCGCAGTCTACGCGCCCACCGGCCCGCCGTCAGCCTGGCGGACCGGCCGAGGTTGCCGCATCATCGGCCTGATGCTGCTCCGGGTCGTGGCCCCTGCCCTCTTGGTCGCCGCGGCCTGCCGCCGCGAGCCCGCGCCGCCGCCGCCGGGCAAGCTGGTGCTGGTGGCCGCGCCCGCCGACGGCGAGGTGGCGCCGTGGGTGGCGGCCCAGGTGGCGGCGCTGCCGGACCGGCAGGTGCTGGTGTACGTCGGCGCCGCGTGGTGCGAGCCGTGCCGCTACTTCCACGACGCGGCCGCGGCCGGCCAGCTCGACCGGGTGTTCCCGCGCCTGACCGTGCTGGAGTTCGACGCCGATCGCGACGATGCCCGGCTGGGCGCCGCCGGCTACGGCGCGCAGATGATCCCGCTGTTCGCGCGGCCGGGGGTCGACGGCCGGGCCGCCGGCCCGCGCAGCGAGGGCTCGATCAAGGGGCCCGGCGCGGTCGAGGACCTGACCGAGCGACTGTTCACCGTCCTGGCGCGCTGACCGCGTCGCCATGCCGTACCATCGGCGGGATGTTCGCGATCGATCCCGACACCCGCGCGCTGCTCGATCGGTTTGGGTTCGACGAGGCCCGGCTGACCGCCGCGGCCCGGGCCCTCGCCACCGGCGCTGGCGCCGTCGACAACACCGTCGCCGGCCGGGTCGAGCCGCCGACCGCCGCCGACGTGGTGACCTTGCCGCCGCCGGGCTCGTCGGCGCGGGCCGCGCTCCACGCCCAGGGCCAGGCCGCCATCGCCGCGGGCCAGGTCGGGGTGATCTACCTCGCCGGCGGCATGGCCACGCGCTTCGGCGGCGTGGTCAAGGCGGTGGTGCCGGTGGTCGGCGACCAGACCTTCCTCGACCTCAAGCTGGCCGACGCCGCCCGGGTCGCGCGCGCGGCGGCCGCCGCGGTGCCGGTGTGGCTGCTCACCAGCTACGCCACCCACGCGGTCCTCGAGGGGGCGCTGGCGCGGCGCCCGGCTATGGCGCACCAGCCGATCGCGTGCGTGCCGCAGTTCGTGTCGCTGCGGCTGACCGCCACCGGCGAGCTGTTCCGGGAGGCTGACGGCGGGCTGTCGCCTTACGCGCCCGGCCACGGCGACCTGTCGTTCGCGCTGCGGCGGGCCGGCGCCCTGGCGGCGTTCCGGGCCGCCGGCGGCCGCTACCTGCACATGTCCAACGTCGACAACCTGGCGGCGACGCTCGACCCGGCGATCATCGGCGCCCACCTGGCGTCGGGCGCGGCGATCACCGCCGAGGTGGTCGCCAAGGAACCCGGCGATCGCGGCGGGGCCCCGGCCCGGGTCGACGACGTGTGCCAGATCGTCGAGGCGTTCCGGTTCCCGCCCGGCTTCGACCAGGACGCCATCGGGGTGTTCAACACCAACACCTTCGTGCTCGACGCCGCCGCCATCGATCGCGACTTCGACCTGACGTATTTCCACGTCGGCAAACAGGTCGACGGCGCGCCGGTGGTCCAGTACGAGCGCCTGGTCGGCGAGCTGACCGCGCACCTGCCCAGCCACTTCCTCGAGGTGGCCCGGGCCGGCGTCGACGGCCGGTTCCAGCCGGTCAAGGATCCGCCCGAGCTGGCCGCCCGCCGCGGTGACATCGAGGCGATCCTGCGCGCCCGCGGCGTCCTGGCCTGAGCACCGCGGCGCTCACCCGCGCAGCAGCCCGAGCAGCGCGGTGGCCGCGGGAGTCAGGTGGGCCTGGCCGCGGTGGCGCACGCCCAGCCGCCGGCGCAGCGGCGTCCACCGGCGCGGCACCTCGACCAGGCTGCCGCGCGCCAGATCGGTGGCCACCGCGACCCGGCTCACCAGCGCCATGCCGATGCCGGCGCGCACGTTGCCCTTGACCGCGGCGATCGAGCCGAGCTCCATCACCACCGTCGCGTCGGGCACGCGCTCGAGCAGCAAGGCCCGGGTCGGCGAGCCGGGCGCGAAGGTGATCCACGGCGCGGTGGCCGGGTCGCAGTCGGGCGCCGCCACCACGATCAGCTCGTCGTCGGTGCGGCCCAGCCGCTCGAGCGGCCCGCCCGGCGGCCGGCCTCGGTCGATGGTGATCACCGCCAGGTCGAGCGCACCGGCGTCGACCGCCTGCTCGAGCTCGTCGGTGTAGCCCTCGCGCATGGCCAGGTGGATGCCGGGGTAGGCCCGGCGGAACCGGGCCAGGACCGGCGGCAGCAGGTAGGTACACGCGGTGGCGCCGCCGCCGATCCGCACCTCGCCGGCGGCCAGGCCCTGGATCTCGCCCACCGCGCGCTTGCCGTCGGCGAACGCCGCCAGGGACGCCTGGGCTCGGGCCAGGAACGCCTGCCCGGCGGCGGTCAGCGTGGCGCCGCGGCGGCCGCGGTCGAACAGCGGCGCGCCCAGCTCGTGCTCGAGGCGCTGGATCGACGCGGTGAGCGCGGGTTGTGACAGGTGCACCCGGCGCGCCGCCGCGGTGAACGTGCCGGCCGCGGCCACCGCCACGAAGTGCTCGAGCTCGCGCAGCATCGGTCGACGCTATCATCACCAAAGCCGATGGTTCCCATCAAATCATTCGACGATACAACTGGCCGACCGTGCCGCATCGTAGGCCCATGTTGGTCCTCCTCGCGATCGGTGTCCTCGGCGGCGTCCTCACCACGGTCACCGGCGTCGGCGGTGGGATGGTGGCGCTGGCGCTGCTGTCCCTGGTGATGCCGCCGGCGGCGGCACTGGCGCTGTCGGCCGCCGCGCTGGCGGTCGGCAACGCCCACCGCGCCGTGCTGTACGCCCACGCGGTGGACCGGCGCTTGCTGCCGCGGTTCGGCGCCGGGTTGGGGGTGGGTGCCCTGGCCGGCGCGCTGGTGGTGACCCACCTGCCGGCGGTGGTCCTGCGCGGGGCGCTGGTGGCCGTGGCCGGCCTGGCGCTGGCGCGGGCCCTGGGCTGGTCCACCTGGGCGCCGTCGGTGCGGACCCTGGCCGGCACCGGCGCGGTGGTCGGCGCGGTGGGCGCGTCGGCGGGCGGCGCCGGGGTGCTGGTGGCGCCGGTGCTGCTGGCGGCCGGCGTGCGCGGCGACGGCTACGTCGCCACCGTCGCCGCCAGCGCGCTCATCCTCAACAGCGCCCGGGTCGCCGGCTACGCCCTCGGCGGGCTGTACACCGCCGCGATGGCGCCGGCCCTGGCCGCCCTCGCGGCCGCGCTCGTCGTCGGCAACCTGCTCGGCCGCCGGCTCCGGGCCCACGTGCGCGGCCCCTGGCTCGACCGGGTCGAGCTGGCCGCGCCGCTGGTCGCGGTCGCCGTCACCCTCGTCGGCGCCTGATCGGCGCCGCGCCCCGCCCTACCGGCCGGGCGGCCGCGATCGGCCGCCCCGCGCCGGTCAGAACTTCGACCACAGGTACTGGTTGGTGATCTCGTGGTGGAACTGGATCTCGTTGGTCTTCACCGTCGTGCCCAGCGCCTTCGGGCAGCGCTCGGCCGACGCGGTCTTGAGCTCGGCGTACTTGCCGTGCACGACGTCGCCGTACAGCTTCTTGGTGAAGCCGCTGGCCTTGAACAGGCGGATGGCGTCGTAGATGTTGTCGGGCAAAAACCGGGTCCGCGACTTCTTGCCGTCGTCGTCGGCCTCCTTGGGCCCCTCGAGGCCAGTGCGCAGGATGGTGTAGACCGACATGTACGGGTTGGCGTCGGGCGCGACCGACCGCACCTCGACCCGGGCCGAGCGCTCGTTGCCCAGCGGGATCCGCACCATCGAGCCGCGATCGATGGCCGACGCCTTGATCTGGTTGGGCGCCTCGAAGTGCGGATCGAGCCGCCGGTACGAGTTCACCGACGAGTTGAGCACCAGGCAGATGTCGGGCGCGGCCCCGAGGATGCGCCCGATGAAGTCCCACCCGGCCTTCGACAGGCCGTCGGCGCCCTTCTTGTCGTAGAACAGGTTCACGCCCTTGCGGCCGAGCGAGATGTTGGTGTGCATGCCGTTGCCGTTGACCCCGGCCACCGGCTTGGGCAGAAACGACGCGGTCATGTCGTGCTGGCTGGCCACCTGGCGCGCCAGCAGCTTGTACAGCTGCACCTGGTCGGCGCCGATCACCGCGTCGGCGTACTTGAAGTTCATCTCGAACTGCGACGGCGCGACCTCGGGGTGGTCCTTCTCGTTCTCGAAGCCCATCGCCCGCTGCGCCTCGGCGGCGCTGTCGATGAAGCGGCGCAGCGCGTCGCCCGGCAGCGAGTGGTAGTAGCCGCCGGTCGAGATCAGGTCGAACATCCCGGTCTCGTGGTAGTGGCGCTCGGCGTCGCGCCCCTTGAACAGGAAGCCCTCGATCTCGTGGGCCACGTTGCAGACGGTCTGGTCCTTGGCGTACATCGCCTCGGCGTAGGCCTTGAGGCGTCCGCGCAGGTCCCCGGCGTAGGGCGAGCCATCACGCTCGAGCACCTCGCCCATGACCAGCACCTTGCCGGGGCCGAACACGTCGGACGGCAGCCAGTAGAACGCGCCCCAGTCGATGCCGAGCCGGAGGTCCGACTCCTGCTGGGCCGAGAAGCCGCGGATCGAGCTGCCGTCGAACGTCAGGTTGTCGGCCGACCCCAGCAAGAACTTCTTGTCGTAGTCGAGCATGTGCATCCGACCTTCGAGGTCGGTGAACGTCACCGTGACCGCCTTGATCCGCTTCTCGTCGGCCAGGTATTTCATCCGCTGCTCGCGGATCTTGTCGGCCTTGACCCGGGTGACCCGCTGCTGCTTGGCCTCGAGGTTGAGCTCCTCCAGCTCGTCGTAGGGGATCTCGAGGAAGTCGCGCAGGGCGCGCGGGGTCGGGTCGGGCTTGGTGCGGGTGCTTCGGGTATCCACGGGTGCCTCCTGGACGGCACTCTGCGGGGGATTTTTTGCTTATTCCAGCCGCGCTAAGCCTTATTTTCGAAAAATTTGTATCAAGATCGCCAACAGAAAGCCCTTGCCGGCCGCGGCGAATACTGGATCTGGCGCACCCTCGGCGGCCGGGCTCGGGGCACACTCCCCGGCATGGAAGCCGGCCACCGCGTCGTCGTGTCCGCCCTGGGCGAGACCCCGCTCGACGCGCTCGCGCACCACGTGGCCCTCGAGCCGATGGCGGCGCCGGAGCCGGCCACGCTGGGCGCCGCCGACGTGGTGGTGCGGATCGCCGCGGCGCAGGTCGGCTGGGTCGATCTGATCATGACCAGCGGCCAGTACCAGCACGTCCCCCAGCCGCCGTACACGCCGGGGCTCGAGTACGCCGGCACCGTCGCGTGGTGTGGCCCGGAGGTCACCACCTGCGCGGTGGGCGACCGGGTGCTGGTCGACGGGTTCGCCGCCGGCCCGCGCTCGAGCGGCCGCTACCGGGGCTGGGGCGGCTTCGCGACCTACGCGGTGGCGCCGGCCACGGCGGTGCTGCCCATCCCCGGCGCGCTCGACTTCGCCCAGGCGGCGTGCTTGCTGGGCAACTACGAGACCGCGTACCACTGCCTGATCGCCCGGGGGCGGCTGGTCGCCCGCGAGACGGTGCTGATCCTCGGCGCCAGCGGCGCCACCGGGCTGGCCGCGGTGCAGGTGGCGCGGCAGGTCGGCGCGCGGGTGATCGCGGTGGGCCGCTCGCCGGCCAAGCTGGCCGAGGTCATCGCCCACGGGGCCGACCACGCCATCTGCCTCGACGGCGCGCCGCTGCGCGATCAGGTGCGGGCGATCACCGGGGACGGCGTCGACGTGGTCTACGACGGCGTCGGCGGCGAGCTGTCACACGCGGCGCTGCGGTGCGTGCGGTTCGGGGCCCGCTACCTGATCGTCGGCTGGGCGGCGACCCCGGCGGTCGCCGCGGGCAAGGGCGGCCGAGGCGCGCCCAACGCCAACCACCTGCCGACCAACCTGATCATGATGAAGGGGCTCGACGTGCTGGGCTGTCCGACGGTGATCGGCACGGCGAACCAACCCGCGCTGCGACCGCCGCGCCTGGCCGCGGTGCTGGGCTGGGCCGCCGCCGGCGCCATCTCGCCCCACGTCTCCCACCGGTTTCCGCTGACCGCCTGGAAGGACGCGATGCTGGCCAAGTGGCACGGCCAGGTGATCGGCGGCTGCGTGGTCGAGCCGTGACCGCACGAGATCGGCGCACCGGTGGAACGCTGTGTTGCTACCACGCCCCCACCGCCGGGGCTCGGCCGGCGCTAGCGTGCCGGGGATGATCAAACTCTTCGGCAACCCCATGAGCACGTGCACCCGCAAGGTGCTGTGCACGCTCAACGAGACCGGCACCGCCTACGAGCTGGTGACGGTCGACCTCGGCACCGGCGAGCACAAGCAGCCGGCCCACCTGGAGCGGCAGCCGTTCGGGCAGGTGCCGGCCATCGACGACGACGGCTTCGCGCTGTACGAGTCGCGGGCGATCTGCCGCTACCTCAACGAGCGGGCCGGCGGCGCGCTGGTGCCGGCCACCGCGCAGGGCCGGGCCCAGATGGAGCAGTGGATCAGCGTCGAGACCTCGAACTTCACGCCTCCGGCGATGAAGCTCATCTACAACTACATCTTCTACCCGATGCGCGGGCAGGCCCAGGACGCGCAGATGATCGCCGACGGCAACGCCGGCCTCGGTCGCGCTCTGGCGGTGCTCGATCGCCACCTGGCCGATCGGACGTACCTGATGGGTGACCAGTTCACGCTGGCCGACATCGGGTACCTGCCCTACATCGAGTACCTGATGGGGACGCCCGGCAAGAGCGAGTTCGCGCCCCACGGCAACGTGCTGGCGTGGTGGAACCGTGCGTCGGAGCGCCCCAGCTGGCGCGCCGCCGCCGGCCGGGCCTGAGCGCGGCGCCACGCGCGTGGTGGGGCGTCGTTAACGGTCGCGGCCGCCGGCCGTCCTCTGGGCAAAGGAGACCCGATGCCCACCTTGCCGATGACCGCTTTGCTGGCCGCCGCCGCCGCGCTGGCCCCCCACGCCGCCCATGCCGACACTCCCGCGCCGCGCTCGTTCGTGGGCCGGGCGCTGTTGCGGGCCACGTCGGGCCCGACGGTGCGGCCGCTGCTGTCCGCCGCCGCCCGACCGATGTGCGGCAACAGCCTCACCAAGGGCGGCGAGCGCCGGACCTGTACCGACGAGGTCGGCACCACCACGTACCACCGCTTCACTGGTCGGGACGCCTGGGTCCTGGCGGGACGGACCTGCGCCCGCGGGACCACGACCGTCTATCTCGCCGCCGACGGCGTCGCCAGCGTGGTCGCGGCGGTCGGGACCGGCGACGACCAGACCTTCGACCAGACCACCGTCGCCGCCGGCGCCGCCTCGCCCGAGCCGCTGGTGGCGGCCTGCCGCGCGGGCCTGCGATGACCCCGCTGTTCGAGCTCGACTGGGCCGGCGGGTGGTCCGAGCGGCGGCTGCGCAAACGGCGCCCCGGGCTCGACCAGCTGCCGTGGGGCACCCTGGCGGCGACGCCCCTCGACGACGCCGAGCGCCGCGAGGCCCGGACGGTGTGGACCCACGGCGTGTTCACCGAGTACGCCAGCGCCGCCGGCTTCGGCAACCTGGCCACCGCGCTCCTCGAGTGCGGCGCCCCGGTCGACCTGACCGCGGTGGCGGCCGACATCGTGGTGGACGAGCTGGCCCACGTCGAGCTGGCGGCGCGGCTGGTCGACGAGCTGGGCGGCGCGGTGCCGCTGGCGTTCGACACGGCCCAGATCTCCCAGCCCACCTCGCCCGACGCCACGCCGCTGATGCGCGCGCTCGAGCTGACGGTGACGGTGTCGTGCGTCGGCGAGGCGCTCAGCGTGCCGGCCCTCACCCGGTCGCGCGCGCTGGCCTCGGCGCCCCTGGTCCGGGCGGTGCTCGACCGGCTGGTCGCCGACGAAGGCCCCCACGCCGAGCTCGGCCCGCGCCTGCTGGCGTGGGCGGCGCCGCGCCTGTCGGCGGGCGATCGCGAGCACCTGGGCACGGTCGCGCTCGAGGCGATCGCCGGGTTCGCGCCGCTGTGGCAGCGCCCGCCGTGCGACGCCTGCCAGGCTCCGGCGCTGGGCGTGGCGCCGATGGATCAGCACCAGCAACTGCTGCGGGCGGCGGTGACCACGCGGATCGTCCCACGGCTCGCCCGGCACGGCATCACCCTCACCGAGGCCGCGGTGACCGCCGCCATGGGCTGACCAGAAGTCGTTCCAACAGGCGCAACGAATCGTTACAATCATTGCGTGTTACACCGCGTGATGTCGGCCGTAGGTCGGGCGAGGTTGTTCCTGATGGCCGTCCGTTTGTCTCTCGTTGGTTCACGCGGCCCGCTGCGGCGATGGGCGCTGCCGCTGGTGGCGGTCGGCGCCATCGCGGCGTGCGCCGACGTCGACGACCGCCCCGCCGACTGGGGCTACGTCCACGCCGCGGTCATCGCGCCGGCCTGCGCCACGGTCGGCTGTCACTCGACGGCCGCCGCCGTGGCCGGCCTCGATCTATCGTCGCGCACCGGCGCATACACCTTCCTGACCGGGCGCATCTGCGGCGAGCCGCTGAGCCCGGGCTCGCCGCCGCGCAGCTACGTGGCCCCGGGCAGCCCCGGCTACTCGCAGGTCGTCTACCAGCTCCGCGGCGAGGGCCGCAACCGCATGCCGCCCGACGGCCCCCTGCCCGAGGACGAGATCCGGCTGGTCGAGCGGTGGATCCTCGAGGGGGCCACGTGCGAGTAGCCCTGCTCGTGGTGGCGCTGGTGGCCGGCTCCGCGACCGTCGCCCACGCCTACCCCCGGTTCCAGCTGGCGACCGGCGCCTCGTCGTGCGCCGAGTGCCACCTGTCGCCCACCGGCGGCGGGCTGCTCAACGACTACGGCCGGGCCGAGGCCGGCGACACCGTCAGCCGCGGCGGCGACGGCACCCTGCTGCACGGGCTGTGGACCCCGCCCAGCTGGTTGGCCATCGGCGGCGATCTGCGCGGCGCGGTCGCGGCCCGGGCCGACGACGCGGACCGCACGGTGGCGGCCTTCCCGATGCAGGCAGATCTCGCGGTCCGCGCCGGCGGCCACGGCCTGACGGTGAACCTGGTGGTCGGACTGCGCGGCTCGGCCCGGGCGCCGCGTCCGCCGCTGGTCGAGCGCCTGGCCTCGCGTGAGCACTTCCTGCAGTACCAGCGCGGCGCCTACTACGCGCGGGCCGGCCGGTTCTTCTCGCCGCTCGGCCTGCGCCTCCACGATCACACCGCGTACGTGCGGCGCTACCTGGGGTTCGGCCTGGCCGAGGAGCCCTACGGGATCGGCGGTGGCGTGGTGCGTGGCGACTGGGAAGCCCACCTGCACGCGTTCGTCCCCAACCCGGTGGGCCTGCTCGGCGCCGGGCCCAAGGCCAAGGGCGTGGCGGCGAGCTACGAGCGGCGCATCCTCGACGGCGCCGCGGCCGTCGGCGGCGGCCTGCGCTACGCCGCGTCACCCGACGACACCCGGGCCGAGCTCGACGTGACCGGCAAGCGGTGGTTCGACGACGCGGGGCTGCTGCTGCTGGGCGAGGTCGCGCTGGTCCGGCAGGGCTTCGCCGCCGTCGACGCGCCGCGGTGGCAGCTCGCCAGCTACCTGGGCGCGTCGCAGCGCTTGACCCAGGGGGTCTGGCTCGGGCTGGCGGTCCACCGCTGGCAGCCGGATCTCGGCCTGCGCTCGTCGCGCGACGCGGTCGAGATCGATCTGCAGTACTTCCCGTGGGCCCACGTCGAGCTGCACTGGACCACCCGGGCCACCGCGGTCGGCAACAACCTCGACGCGCCGGGGCTGCTGTCCCTGGCCCAGCTCCACTACTACCTATGACCGACGTCCGCTCAACCTGGTTCACGCGGGCGCTGACGATCGCCGGGCTCGGCGTCATCGGCGCCTGCACCGAGGCCGCGCCGGCCCAGCCGACCTTCCAGGCCGACGTGCTGCCCATTCTGGCCGCCAACTGCGTCCGGTGCCACGCCGTGCCGGCGATCGGTGGCGCCCCTGGCGACGGCGCGTGTACCACGCCGGCGTCGGGCCCGCGCACCTGCGGGTTCCGGCTCGACAGCTACGACGACGTGGTCATCTTCGAGGGCGATCCGGCGACCACCGACGACGACGTCAAGGTGCTGGGCGCCGGCGCCATCGCCCTGGCCATCCCGTTCCGGGTCGACAGCACCACCGCGCCGATGCCGCCGGTCGCGCCCCTGGGTGACGTCGAGCGGGCGACCCTGGTGGCCTGGGCCGCCGGCGACCCGCCCGATCGCACCGCCCGCCCCGGCAACCGCGCCCCCACCATCACCACCGAGGTCACGCCGGGCGCGATCGCCACGATCGCCTACCACCTCGACGATGCCGACGGCGACCTGACGATGGGGGTGCTGCGGGCGGTCGGGCCGGGCGGCGACCTCCTGGTCGCGCCGATCCAGGCCGGCCGCGCCACGGTCCAGTTCGCGGCGCCGGCGGCGGGCAGCTACGCGCTGGTGGCCCGCGTCGACGACGGCGGCGGCTGGATCGACCTGCCGGCCGGCGCGGTGGAGGTGACGCCGTGACGGCGCGGCGACGGCACCGCGCGGCGCGGCGGACGGCCGTGGTGGTCGCGGCGGCGGCGGCGCTCGCCGCGTGCGCGGTCCCGGTCGATCCCGACCCCATCGGCGACTACACCAGCTGGAAGCGGCTCGACGTGCGCGGCCCGGCCCCGGGCCACGGCGATACCTACCGGGTCATCTACGTCAACCCGACCGCGGCCGACCCGGCGCAGAGCTTCGTCGACGGCTACGCGGCGGGCGCGGTGATCGTGAAAGAGATCCGCGACGACGTCGACGGCAGCCCGGGCGACCTGCGGTACCTGGCCATCATGCGCCGCCTGCCAGACGACGGCGACCTGCCGATCCAGGGCGGGTGGCTGTTCTCGCAGGCATCGACCCCGACCGCGGACGAGACCCACGCGGACTTCTGCTGGAACCGCTGCCACCTGGCCGCGCCCTACCGGGGCGCCTGGTACGACTACCGGCAGTAGCCGCGAGGCAGGTTGCCGAGCCGGCGACCATCTGCAGGCCCGCCGATCTCTTGAAGAATTTGGGGGGCGTGGCGACTTCCGCGGACCTCGCCGCCGGGCTAAACATGGCGCTCGGCGCGCCGTCGTTTTCGGCGGTGACGCCGCTGGAGCCGCCGATGTCTGACCCCGCCGCCAACAGCAACATCACGCCGATCGCCATCGAACAGGAGATGCGCTCCTCGTTCATGGACTACGCCATGAGCGTCATCGTCGCCCGGGCCCTGCCCGACGCCCGCGACGGCATGAAGCCGGTGCACCGCCGGATCTTGTTCGCCCAGAAGGGGCTGAACAACCACTGGAACCGGCCGTACCTCAAGTGCGCCCGCATCGTCGGCGACGTCATCGGCAAGTACCACCCGCACGGCGACGCCTCGGTCTACGACGCCCTGGTCCGCATGGCCCAGGACTTCTCGATGCGCTACATGCTGGTCGACGGCCAGGGCAACTTCGGCTCGGTCGACGGCGATCCCCCGGCGGCCATGCGCTACACCGAGTGCCGCATGGCCAAGGTGGCCAGCGAGCTGATGGCGGATCTCGACAAGGAGACCGTCGACTGGCAGCCCAACTACGACGACAAGGAGTTCGAGCCCACGGTCCTGCCGACCAAGGTGCCCAACCTCTTGCTCAACGGCGCCACCGGCATCGCGGTGGGCATGGCGACCTCGATCCCGCCCCACAACCTGACCGAGATCGTCGGCGGAGTGCTGGCGCTGATCGAGCAGCCGCAGCTGCCCGACGAGGAGCTGTTCCGGCTGGTCACCGGACCGGACTTCCCCACCGGCGGCATCATCCAGGGCCGGGCCGGCATCCTGTCGGCGTTCAAGACCGGGCGCGGCTCGGTGGTGGTGCGCGGGCGGGCCGCGGTCGAGGAGATCCGCAAGGACCGCCAGGCCATCGTGGTGACCGAGCTGCCGTACATGGTCAACAAGGCGCGGTGGATCGAGACCTGCGCCGACCAGGTCCGCGACAAGAAGCTCGAGGGAATCTCCGACATCCGCGACGAGAGCGACCGCACCGGCATGCGGGTGGTGTTCGAGCTCAAGCGCGACGCCAACGACCAGGTCATCCTCAACAACCTGTACAAGTCGACCGCGCTGCAGAGCTCGTTCGGCGTGAACATGTTGGCGATCGTCGACGGCCGCCCGGTGCTCTTGACCCTGCGCCGGGCGCTGCAGGTGTTCATCGAGCACCGCCGCGACGTGGTCACCCGCCGCACCATCTTCGACCTGCGCGAGGCCAAGGCCCGGCGCGAGATCGTCGAGGGCCTGGGGCTGGCGGTCATGAACATCGACCGGGTGATCGAGATCATCCGGTCGTCCAAGGACACCGACGTCGCCAAGGAGCGGCTGATCGCCGAGCGGCTGGGCGGCCTCGACGGCTTCCTCGAGCGGGCCGGCCGGCCCGAGGCCGAGGTGGCCGCGGCGCGCGCCGCCGGGTTCATCCACCTGTCGGCCCGCCAGGCCCAGGCCATCCTCGACATGCGGCTGGGCCGGCTGACCGGCCTCGAGCGAGAAAAGCTCGAGGCCGAGTACCGCGAGCTGTGGACCCTGACCGACTACCTCGAGGGCCTGCTGGCCGACGACAAGAAGCTGATGGCGTGCATCGTCGACGAGCTGCGCGCCATCAAGGACGAGTTCGGCGACGCCCGGCGCACCGAGATCGTCGACGCCGAGGGCGAGATCCTGACCGAGGCCTTGATCGACCAGGAGGACATGGTCGTCACCCGGACCCGGCTGGGCTACGTCAAGCGGACCCCGCTGCGGGAGTACCAGGCCCAGGGCCGCGGCGGGCGGGGCGTCACCGGCGCGGCGCAGGGCGGCGACGACGACTTCGTGGCCGACATGTTCGCGGCGTCGACCCACGACCACCTGCTGCTGTTCACGTCCAAGGGCCGCGCCTACCACAAGAAGGTGTTCGAGTTGCCCCAGGGCGCGCGCACCTCGAAGGGCAAGCCGTTCGTCAACGTGATCGAGCTGCAGGCCGGCGAGGAGGTGGTGGCGATGCTGCCGCTGTCGGAGTTCACAGAGGACCGGTTCGTGTTCTTGGCCACCGCCAGCGGGACCGTCAAGAAGACCGCGCTGACCGCGTTCGAGAAGATCCGGGTCACCGGCATCAAGGCGATCTCGCTCGACGACACCGACCGGCTGGTGTCGGTGGCCATCACCGGGGCGTCGTCCGACGTGCTCCTGACCTCGGCCAAGGGTCAGGCGGTGCGGTTCCGCGACGACAAGGTGCGGCCGATGGGCCGCGAGGCCGGCGGCGTGCGCGGCATGAAGCTGGGCAGCAACGATCGCCTGGTCGGCATGGTGGCGTTCGACCGCGACGGCGACGCGACCCTGGTGACCGTGTGCGAGCGCGGCTACGGCAAGCGCACCTCGCTGGCCGACTACCCGACCAAGAACCGCGGCGGCAAGGGCATCATCACCATCAAGACCACCAGCCGCAACGGCCAGGTGTCGGCGGTGCGCATCGTCGCCGAGGACGATCACATCATCCTCATCAGCGACAAGGGCAAGATCATCCGGCTGCGGGCCAAGGACATCCCGACCCAGGGCCGGGCCACTCAGGGCGTGCGGGTCATGCGGCTCGAGGATGGCGAGAGCGTCGCCGCCATCGAGCGCCTGGCCGACCCCGAGGAGGAGACCGGGATCGAGGAAGGCGCGCCGATCGAGGCGGCCGACGACGGCGACACCGTGCCCACCGACGGCAGCGAGCTGGTCGACGAGGACGGCGACGACGAGGACGAGGACGGCGACGACGAGGACGACGACGCCGGCGACGACGCGACCTGAGCCGCGGCGCCGCGGCGACCTCCCCGGCTACGGCGCGGCGGGGGGCGGTGGCGGCTGCGGCGCCGCCCACTTCACGGCGCAGCCGGCGGTCGGGCAGTAGGTGACGTCGCCGATGAAGATGTAGCCGCTGCGCGAGCCGTCCGGCCCGACGAAGCGCGACGGGTGGCTCGACCCAGCGCCCATCACGAACGGCGCGAACGGGCGGGTCAGGGGCCGGCCGTCGCCATCGTGGAACCCGGCCATGACCATGGCGATCACCGGCCGGTCGCTGGTGTTCTCGAGCATCGCCGCCACCACCGCGCGATCGCCGTCGCGGTAGATGTGGCCGTCGGTGACCCGCACCGGCTCGGGGAACCGCGGCTCGCGGGCGCCACGGACGTCGACGCGGGCGCCGACCGCGGTCGAGCGCACGGCGCTGCCGCGATCGACCAGCGCGAACGTGCGCTGGCCCCCGGGCGGGATGATCAGCGACGCCGGGCGCAGCGACGCCACCTCGTGGCCGTCGGCGTCGACCAGGACGCCGCCCAGCGTGACCTCGGCCGCGACGTCGGCGTGGTTGTCGGCGTCGACCAGGGCGAAGGTGGCGGGCGCCTCGAAGGCGCCGACGCCGACCGGCGCGGTGCGGATGGTCACCTGGGCCCCGACCGCCACCAGCGACCGATCGATCGGGCGTGGGTCGGCGCCCGGCCGCTCGCACCCGAGCGCCGCGCCCGCCGCGATCAGGGTGACCAGGGCCAACCGGGGCATGGCCCCAGTGTGGCGCGCCGGCGGCGACCGGCCATCGAAAACCGCAGCCACCGGCGACGCCCCGGCTAGCTGCGGACCGCGACGGCGAACTTCAGGTAGTTCCCCTCGGGGAACCCCGGGTCGACCGGGAAGTCGACCGGCAGGCCGCGGCGATCGATGATGGTCAGCGAGGTGCCGGCCCGCAGCGCGCCGTCGGCCAGCGCTGCGTCGAACTCGGCCGACGAGATCTTGTGGGTCGACGAGGCGGCGGCCAGGAGCCCGCCCGGCTCGAGCACCCCGAGGCTGGCGGCGACCAGCTCGCCGTAGTCCTTGATCGCGCTCCACGGCTTGCCGCCGCGGGCCGCCGCCGACGCGAAGGCCGGCGGGTCGAGCGCGATGAGATCGAAGCGGCGGCCGCGCTCGGCGAAGCGGGCCAGCACCTTGAAGGCATCGCCGACCACGTGCTCGGCCTGCTCGGGGTCGAACCCCGAGGCCGCGAAGTTCTTGCGGGCGCGGGCGTGGGACTTGGCCGCGACGTCGACCGCGCACACCTCCCGGGCGCCGCCGGCCTGGGCGTAGACCGAGATCGCGCCGGTGTAGCTGAACAAGTTGAGCACCCGCCGGTCGGCGGCGTAGCTGCGCACCGCGCGTCGGCCCTCGCGAAGGTCGGCGAACAGGCCGGTCGACAACGGCGAGGTCACGTCGACCCCGAAGCGCAGGTCGTCCTCGGGCACGTCGAACTCGACCGGCGCTGCGGTGCCCCGCACCAGCTCGGCGGCGGCCTGGCGCGGCGCCTCGCCGCCCAGCGGCCGGTAGCGGCGCTGCTCGTAGATCGCCGTGGCCCCCAGCTCGGTCATGAGCGTGTCGTAGATGGCGTCGCGCAGCGCGGTGGCCATCGCCAGCGCGACCGAGAACAGCTGCACCACGATGAAGTCGCCGTAGCGCTCGGCGGCGATGCCGGGCAGGCCATCGGACTCGCCGTTGATGAGCCGCACGCAGCCGAGCTTCGAGAAGTCACAGAACCGGCGGCGCAGCGCCACCGCGGCGCGGACCCGCGCGGTCGCCAGCGCCGCGTCGATCGGGCGGTCGTCGCGGGTCCACATCCGCACCGCGATGGTGCTGTCACCCTCGAACAGGCCGCGCCCGACCAGCTCGCCGTCGCCATCGACGATCTCGACCACCTCGCCGGGGGCCTCGCGCAGCGGCCGGCCGCCGATGGCCTCGCGGTACACCCACGGGTGCCCGAGCCGGAGATAACGCGCCACGTCGTGAGGCACACGGATGGTGTTCCGGCGCACGATCGGCGCGGCCTGGGGGCGGCGCGGGCGACGCGAGGGAGGGTCGGTTCGGGCCATGGGCCGCGCATCCTACCAGGATCCCGCTGGCGCGCTCGCAACCTGGGCACTTCCCAAGCGCCACGGCCTGCCCGGTGTCTGTCAGATCGCCGTCACCGGGCCGTCGTTTTGGCTTTACACACCCGTCGATCGATCGCGTAATGTCGGCTGATCGGAGCCTACATGGTCCCCCATACACCTGCCTTTGCCCCACGCGCCGCGCAGCGCAACCGCCCGACCACCCCGCCCCGCCTGGCGGTCCTGGAGACCGTGCGGTTCGGCGAGTTCCTGCGGGACCAGATGCTCCTGTCCGAAGAGCAGTGGCTGGCGGCGCTGGCCCGCCACTGGAGCGCCGCCTCGCGGCTGCGCATCGGCGACGCGGTCGTCGAGCTAGGCTTCCTACCGGCCGACATCGTCGAGCGGGCCGCCGCCGAGTTCCACGACGGCCTCGACGTGGTCGAGATCGGCGTCCCCCGCCGGGCCCGGGCCACCCAAGAACCCACCTGATCCGGGCGAGGTGACGCGCTACACTCTCGAGCGTCACCACACCTACTCACTTCGCGACTCCCACGATGCACCCGGCGGCACGCTCCGCACCGACGGGCGCCGGGCCCCGAGCTACCGCAGACCCTGACTTTGGCACGCGCCCCTCATCCGGCACCCGGGCTCATCCGGCCCCCGGACGGCGGGCACCTGGAGGAACGATGGCCACGACCACCGACGACAAGCCCAGCACCAACGGACACGCCACCAACGGCTCCCGCACCCGTCGACGCTCGTCGCTGATGCAGGCGGCGGTGGCGCTGCCGACGGTCGAGTCGTCGCTCGAGGATTTCATCGCCCGCGCCAACTCGACCCTGGTCGACGTCGACGCGTGGGAGGCCGAGGCCCGGGCCGAGAAGGAGCGCCAGGCCCGCGAGGTCCAGTCGGCCGAGTCCGCCAAGATCGCCGAGGCGGTCGCCGCGGTGCGCGCCGAGGCCACCGCCGAGCGCGCCAAGCTGCAGCAGCGGATCGGCGACCTGGAGCGCGAGCTGACCGAGGTCGCCTCGAAGCGGGCCGAGCTCGAGGCCAAGGTCGCGGTGCTCGGGTCGAGCCAGGGGCTGTCGAGCAAGGTCACCGAGCTTGAGCAGCAGCTGGCCGCGGCCGAGGCCCGCGCCCAGGAGGCCGGCGCCAAGGCCCGGGCCGCCGAGGAGCAGGCGCGGACGGCCGCGAGCAAGGCCGCCGCCACACCGGCGTCCACGGTGGTCGCCGCGGCGGCCGCCGGGGGCGCCGACGTCGACGCCGCCCTCGAGCGGGCCCGCGTCGCCGAGGGCAAGGCCCAGAAGGCGATCGCCGCGGCGCGCGCCGCGGCGGCCGGGCTGACGGTGTCGTCGGCGGACCTGGACAAGATCGAGGCCGGCCTGGGCGTCGAGGTGGCGCCGGCGCCCCGGGCGGTGGCGGCGGTCGAGGCTCCTCCTACCAAGGGCGTACCGATGGTGGCGGTCGGCGGCGCGTTCGCTGGAGGCATCGCCGCCGTGCTGGTCGGGCTCAAGCTGTTCGGCGGCGGCGCTGCCAAGCCCGCGCCCGCCCCGGCGCCGGCGGTGACCCAACCCGTCGCTGCCCCGAGCGTGACGCCGGCCCCGGCGATCACCCCGGCCCCCGAAGTCGCCCCGGCCCCGGCCGCGGCGATGCCGGCCGTCGCGCCCGAGCCGGTCGCGGTCGAGCCGGCCCCGGTGGCCGTCGAGCCGGCAGCGCCGGTGGCCGTCGAGCCGGCAGCGCCGGTGGCCGTCGAGCCCGCAGCGCCGGTGGCCGTCGAACCGGCCCCGGTGGCCGTCGAGCCTGCCGCCCCCGCGCCGGTCGCGGTCAAGCCCGAGCCGGCCGTCAAGCCTGCCGCCGTCAAGCCTGAGCCGGTGGCCGTCAAGCCCGCCGCGGTCAAGCCCACGGCCGTCAAGCCCGCCGCGGTCAAACCCGCCACGGTCAAACCGGCGGTCAAGCCGGCCGACGCCGGCATCGTGGACCCGTTCGGCGCGCCGGCGGCCAAGCCCGCCGCCAAGCCGAAGGCCAAGCCCGCCGCCAAGCCGAAGGCCAAGCCCGCCGCGGGCATCGTCGACCCGTTCGCTTCGTGAGCCACGCCGGCGCGGGTCGCGAAGCCGATCCCACACGCCTACATTTCCCTATCTCTCGCTGATGGTTTTTCGGGGCCCCGCTGTGTTAAGAGCGGGGCGCTCGTACGTTCGGAGGCATCGTGACGCTCATCGGTCGACTCATCTCTATCGCAGCCCTGTTGCTCGTGGTCGGCGGCACCCCAGCCGCCCTGGCCCAGCCAGCTCCCCAGCCGCCGCCCGCCGGTGACGCGGCGGCGCCGACGCCGGCTCAACTCGACGAGGCCAAGGCGGCCTTCCTCGAGGGCAAGACGCTGTTCGACGCCAAGAAGTTCGACCTGGCCGTCGAGAAGTTCAAGGAGTCGTACCGACTCTCGAAGAACCCGCTGCTGCTCTACAACGTGGCGTTCACGTTCGACCAGCTCGGCCAGAAGGACCTGGCCCACTTCTACTACACCAAGTTCCTGGCCGACGCGCCCCCCGACGCGGCCCAGCGCCCCGACGTGACGGCGCGCGTGGCGGTGCTGAGCAAGGAGCTCAACAAGGACGTCCCGCCCGACGGCGCGACCCCGCCCGACGGCGCCACGCCGCCCACCGGCGACACCCCGCGCCCGCGGCGCCCGAAGAAGCAGCCGTCCGAGTACGTCGCCGAGGACTTCCAGCACCAGGTCGTCGAGGACGCCCCGCCTGGACGCCCCCTCGACCTGACGGCGTTCGCCCCCGACGAGGCCGGCTGGATCGTGACCATGTTCTACCGCGGCGGTGGCGACGCCACCTTCACCTCGGTGCAGATGAAGCCGCGCTACAACGAGCTGGTCGGCCGCATCCCGGCCAAGGTGATGGCAGGCTCGTCGGTCCAGTACTACATCGAGGTCCGCAACGCCCAGGGTGAGATGATCACGCGCCTGGGCCGCCCGGCCAGCCCGAACATCGTCTACCTCGATCCCAAGGCCAAGCCGCGCTACTACCCCGACCTCACCGACGAGCGCGACTGGATCGAGCCGGGCGGTGGCGGCGGCGGCGGCGGCGGCAACGCCGGTGGTGGCGGTGGCTCGAGCTACGTCTCGGGCGGCTACCTCGACACCGGCTCCACCAAGTTCAAGCGCGCGAAGTGGGCGATGACCGGCGTGGCGCTGGCCTCGCTCACCACCTCGACCGTCTTCTACTTCCTGGCGTCGGACCTGTCGGCCACGCTCGAGTCCGAGGCGGCGCTGGCCAACCGCACCAGCAACTGCAACGCGATGCCCAAGCCGTGCCGGACCTTCAACTCCGACCGCCAGGCCATCGAAGTCGCCGGGCAGCGCAACGAGCTGGTCAGCAAGATCATGTTCGGCACCGGCCTCGCCTTCACCGGCGTGGCCGCCTACTTCTGGTACAAGGAGATCAAGGGTGACAAGGCCCATGACTCCGCGGTCAGCGCTGCCACCGGCGCCGACTCGCTCGTCGCCACCCCGGTCGTCGCCGCCGACTACGTCGGTGGCGCCGCCATGGTCCGTTTCTAGAGGTCCGCTGCCATGACCCGCCTCGCTCTGCTCACCTCGTTCGTCCTGGCCGCCGCTGCCACGGCGTGCAACCCCTACGATCCCGACCTCGGGCCGACGCCGTTCCAGTGCGGCGGCGCCGACAACGTGTGCCCCGAGGGCTACACCTGCAACACCGACATCGACGTCTGCGAGCGGACCGGCTCGGGCGCGACCATCGACGCGCCGTCGTTCGTGTGCGCCAACGACTCGATCGAGCCCAACGACATGCCGGCCCAGGCGCTGATCACGCCGATCCCCGGCGGCGGGATGAACTACGCCCTGTCGGGCGTGGCGATCTGCCCGGCCACGGACGTCGACGTGTTCCGGTTCAGCGTGGACTCGACCGGCACCAACCTCGAGGTGCTGGTGGCCGGCATGGCCGACCGCGGCTCGCTGGTGGTCGACCTGCTCAACAACAACGGCACGGTCATCGCCACCGGCGCGCCGGTCAACGGCACGCCGCAGCAGGTCAAGATCGAGCTGTCGAACCGGCTGGCGGTGGGCGACTACTTCCTGCGGGTCCAGGCCTCGGACGCCGCCGAGAACAACTACAACCTGTCGATCAAGACCTGCACCGCGCCGCTGCCCTGTCCCTGAAGGCGGGCGTGTCGGGGGCGGGCGTGTCCGCGGGCTCGCCCGCGGGCCTCACGCCGCCAGGAGCTGGAACCGAAACGCCCACCGGGCGTGCTCGGCGAGCAGCTCGGCGTCGCCGCTGGCGACGTGCCGGAGCCTGACCAGCGCGCTCGCGGCGGCGCCAGGGTCCCGGGCCAGCAGCGACTCCCGCAGCTGGTGGCGGAGGTAAGCAAGCTCCTGGGCTTCACGGTGGCTCATGGCGTCCTCCTGGTTTCGAGCGGGGGCGACCTGGATCCGGCGACGACCGCTGGCGCTCGCGGCCGTCCAGGTTGTTGACGCGCGAGCCCCGCGGATGTTTCGACGCTGCCGGCCCGGCCCGTGCCTCGGTCACGGCGGCGCACATACCCGCACAGCCGGACCGCTGCCCCACTCATGCCCCCCGCCGGTTTGACGGGTGATCATCGGCGCGGCTACCCTGGAAGGGCGATGCTGGTAGCCCCCTGGCCCGGCGTCCCAAGGAGAACGCGTTCGAATGAGCCGCATCGGTGATCTGCTGGTCCGCGAGAAGGTGCTGTCGCTCCAGCAGCTCCAGCAAGCGCAGGACGAGGCCAAGCGCACCGGCAAGCGGCTGGGCGCGACCTTGGCCAAGATGGGGCTGGTCCCCGACAACGTGCTGACCCAGATGGTGGCGCGGCAGTACAGCCTGCCGGCCATCAACCTGTCCGAGCTCGAGATCGATCCCAACGTCCTCAAGCTCATCCCCAAGGACATCTGCGAGAAGCACCAGGTCATCCCGGTCCGCCGCAACGGCCCGACGCTGATCGTGGCGATGGCCGACCCGTCGAACATCTACGCCATCGACGAGCTGAAGTTCCTCACCCAGTACAACATCGATCCGGTGGTGGCGTCCGACGGCGCCATCGAGGTCGCGCTGGCGCGCTACTACGACAAGGGCCCCGACCTCGACGCGATGATGGGCGACATCGACGTCGAGAACGTCGACTTCGCCTCGGTGTCCGACGACGCGGTCAACGTCGTCGACCTCGAGAACCAGGCCGGCGAGGCCCCGGTCGTCAAGCTGTGCAACGCCATCCTCCTGTCGGCCATCAAGAAGAAGGCGTCCGACATCCACATCGAGCCGTACGAGAAGTACTTCCGCGTCCGGTTCCGCATCGACGGCATCCTCCAGGAGGAGATGCGGCCGCCGCTGCGCCTGCGCAACGCGATGACCAGCCGCTTCAAGATCATGGCCTCGCTCGACATCGCCGAGCGCCGCCTGCCCCAGGACGGCCGCATCAAGCTCAAGATCGGCACCAACCGCGAGATGGACTTCCGCGTGAGCGTCCTGCCGACCCTGTTCGGCGAGAAGATCGTCATGCGCTTGCTCGACAAGGGCAACCTCCAGCTCGACATGACCAAGCTGGGGTTCGAGCAGCGGCCGCTCGACGACTTCAAGAAGTCGATCAAGAAGCCGTACGGCATGGTGCTGGTGACCGGGCCGACCGGATCGGGCAAGACCACGACGCTGTACTCGGCGATGTCCGAGCTCAACACCATCGACCGCAACATCTCGACGGCCGAGGACCCGGTCGAGTTCAACCTGGCGGGCATCAACCAGGTGCAGATGCACGACGACATCGGGCTCAACTTCGCCACCGCGCTGCGCTCGTTCCTGCGCCAGGACCCGAACATCATCATGGTCGGCGAGATCCGCGACTTCGAGACCGCCGAGATCGCGGTCAAGGCCGCGCTCACCGGCCACCTGGTGCTGTCCACCTTGCACACCAACGACGCCCCGTCGACGGTGATGCGCCTCCTCAACATGGGCGTCGAGCCGTTCTTGGTGACCGCCTCGGTCAACCTGGTGATCGCCCAACGCCTGGCCCGCCGCATCTGCGCCGACTGCAAGAGCCCGGCCGACAAGCACGCCGAGGCGCTGCACAAGCTGGGCATGACCGAAGAGCAGATCCGCACCGGCACGATCATGCAGGGCCGCGGCTGCGGCACCTGCAACAACACCGGCTACAAGGGGCGGGTCGCGCTGTACGAGGTGATGCCGTTCGTCGACGCGCTGCGCGAACTGGTGCTGCAGGGCGCGTCGGCCGCCGAGCTCAAGGCCGAGATGATCAAGCAGGGCTTCGCCAGCCTGCGCATGGCCGGCATCCAGAAGATCCTCGAGGGAGTGACCACGCCCGAGGAGATCCTGCGCACCACGGTCGATGACTGACCGCGGCCCCGGCTGCCCCGCGCGCCCCCGCGGCGCGCTACCCCTGCTGGCGAAAACCTGAGATCATTTCCCGCGATGCCACCGCCCACCCTGCACCAGCTCCTGAAGGTCATGCTCGACAAGGGCGCGTCGGACCTGCACCTGACCACCGGGTCGCCGCCCCAGCTGCGCATCGACGGCGAGCTGGTGCCGCTGCGCACCGAGGCCATGACCCCGGTCGACACCAAGCAGCTGTGCTACTCGGTGTTGACCGACGCCCAGAAGATGGGCTTCGAGGAGGAGCAGGAGCTCGACTTCTCGTTCGGCGTGAAGGGCCTGGCCCGGTTCCGCGCCAACCTGTTCATGCAGCGCGGCGCGGTGGCCGGCGCGTTCCGCCTGGTGCCGTTCACGATCCTCCCGCTCGAGGAGCTCGGGCTGCCCAAGACGGTGTCCGACATGTGCGAGCGGCCGCGCGGGATGGTGCTGGTGACCGGGCCGACCGGCTCCGGCAAGTCGACCACGATGGCGTCGATGATCGACCGGATCAACACCCGCCACCGCGCCCACATCATCACCATCGAAGATCCGATCGAGTTCCTGCATCCCCACAAGAACTGCCTGGTCAACCAGCGCGAGGTCGGCGCCGACACCCAGGGCTTCGGCAAGGCGCTGCGCCACATCCTGCGCCAGGACCCCGACGTGGTGCTGGTCGGCGAGATGCGCGACCTGGAGACCATCGAGGCCGCCCTCAACATCGCCGAGACCGGGCACCTGTGCCTGGCCACCCTCCACACCACCAGCGCCATCGGCAGCATCAACCGCATCATCGACGTGTTCCCGGCCCACCAGCAGCCCCAGGTGCGTCAGGTGCTGTCGTTCGTCCTGGAGGGCGTGATCAGCCAGACCCTGATCCCGCGCGCGTCGGGCTCGGGCCAGGTGCTGGCGGCCGAGGTGCTGATCCCGACCCCGGCCATCCGCAACCTGATCCGCGAGGACAAGCTGCACCAAGTGTACTCGCAGATGCAGATCGGCCAGTCCAAGCACGGCATGCAGACGCTCAACCAGTCGCTGTGTGACCTGTTCCTGCGCCGCCTGGTCACGCTGGAGGACGCCATGGCCCGGTCGAGCGACCACGACGAACTGAAGAACCTGATCGCCAGCGGCGGCTCGCTCATGCCGGGCAGCGCCGGCACCTCGCAGCGTCGCGGCAAGGAGCACGGCTGATGGCGAAGTACAAGTGGGAGGCCGTCACCCGCACCGGCGAGGTCCGCACCGGCGTGGTCGAGGCGGCCGACGAGGCCGCGGTGAACAACCGGCTCCGGGCCGACCAGCTGACCCCGCGCAAGATCAAAAAGCAGGCCGGCAGCATCCAGATCACCATCGGCTCGCCGGTCACGCCCAAGGAGCTGCAGGTCTTCACCCGCCAGCTGGCGACGATGATCGACGCCGGCCTGCCGCTGGTGCAGTGCCTCGACATCCTGGCCACCCAGTCCGAGAACCCGGCGTTCCAGCAGCGCCTGCTCCAGGTCAAGTCCGCCGTCGAGCAGGGCTCGTCGTTCTCCGACGCCCTGCGCAAGCACCCCAAGATCTTCGACGAGCTGTACGTCAACCTGGTCGGCGCCGGCGAGGTGGGCGGCATCCTCGACACCATCCTCAACCGGCTGGCGGCGTACATCGAGAAGTCGGTCAAGCTCAAGCGCCAGCTCAAGAGCGCGATGATCTACCCGACGTCGATCATGGTGATCGCGATGGGCGTCATCGCGGTCATGCTCGGCAAGGTCATCCCCACCTTCGAGGCGATGTACCAGAACTTCGACGGCGCCAAGCTGCCCAAGCCGACCAAGGTCGTCATCGGCATCTCCAACTCGTTCATCAACAACTGGTACCTGTACTTCGGCGGGGTGGCGGTCGTGGCCACGCTGATCGTGCTGGGCATGCGCACCGCGCGCGGTCGCCAGGTGTTCGATCGCATCATCCTGCGGATCCCGGTGATCGGCAGCGTGCTGCGCAAGATCGTCGTGGCGCGGTTCACCCGGACCCTCGGCACGCTGCTCACCTCCGGCGTGCCGATCCTCGACGCGCTCGACATCTGCGCCCGCACCTCGGGCAACGTCGTGGTGGCCGCCGCCATCCAGCACACCCGCGCCAAGATCTCCGAGGGCCTCGACATGGCCGGGCCGTTGACCGAGACCCGGGTGTTCCCGTCGATGGTGACCCAGATGATCGGGGTCGGCGAGCAGACCGGCGCGATGGATCAGATGCTGCAGAAGATCGCCGACTTCTACGAGGACGAGGTCGACACCGCGGTGGCCGGCATGACGGCGCTGATCGAGCCGATCATGATGGCGTTTCTGGGCGTCGTGGTCGGCGGCCTGATCGTCGCCATGTACCTCCCGGTGTTCGAGCTCGCCGGCAACATCGAGAGCAAGTGACCCCAGCGCCGGCGCCCGCCCCGGGCCCAGGCCGCGGCGCTGGGGCTGACGGCGCGTTGGCCCGCCGGCTGACCTGGCTGGTGGCGGTCCGGACCGTGGTGATCAGCCTGGTGCTCGGGCTGTCGCTGTGGCTCAGCAACGGTGGCGCCAGCCCGATGCGGGCCCCGGCCGAGCGGTTCCTCCTCGGGGTGGTGGTGGTCACGTACCTGTCGACCATCGCCTACGCGCTGCTCCTGCGGCGCGGCGTGGCCCCGACCCGGCTGGTGTGGCCGCAGCTGGTCGGCGACCTGGTGATCACCACCGTCTTGGTCTACGTCACCGGCGGCGCCCAGAGCGCGTACGGGTTCTTCTACGCGCTGTCGGTGGTGGGGGCCGGGGCCATCACCTCACGCCGCGGCGGGCTGGTCACCGCCGGGATCGCGATCGCGCTGATGCTGCTGGTGGGCCTGGCGGCGTGGAGCCGGCTGGTGCCGCTGCCGACCATCCCGCAGGTGTCCCCGTGGACCCAGCGCGGCCCCGACCTGGCGGCGGCCCTGGCCCGCAACGTCGCCGCGCTCATCGCCGTGGCGGTGCTGGCCTCGCTGTTCGTGGGCGAGCTGCAGCAGACCCGGGCGTCGCTGGCCTCGCAGCAGCAGGTGGCGGCCGACCTGGTCGCCCTCAACCGCGACATCGTGCGCTCGCTGTCGAGCGGCCTGGTCACCGTCGACCTGAGCGGCGCGGTCCTCACCATCAACCAGACCGCCCTCGACATCCTGGGGCCCCCGGCGGCCGGCGCGGTCGGCGCCCCGGTCGACGCGCTGATGCCCGGGCTCGGGGCCCGGCTGGCGCAGCTCGAGCCGCGCGCGGCGCTGCGCCGGATCGATCTGGACCTGGCCGGCGAACCCGGCCAGGCCCTCGGGATCTCGGTGTCGCCGCTGCGCGACGACGGCGACCACGTGGTGGGCCGGGTGGTCAACTTCCAGGATCTGACCGAGCTGCGCCGGCTGGAGCGCATCGCCCGGCGCAACGAGCGGCTGGCCACGGTCGGCCAGCTCGCGGCCGGGGTGGCCCACGAGATCCGCAACCCGCTGGCGTCGATCTCCGGTTCGATCGAGCTGCTCAGCCTGTCGGCGCCGACCAGCGATGACGATCGAGCGCTGATGGCCATCGTGCTGCGCGAGATCGACCGCCTCAACAACCTGATCACCGAGCTGCTGGAGTACGCCAACCCGCGGCCGCGGGTGGTGGTCGAGCTCGACGTCGCGGTGGTGCTCGACGACGTCGCCGCGGTGCTGCGGCAGGACCGGACCTGGGGCCCGATCACCATCGTCGGCGCCGGCGACCGGCCGCTGCCGCTGGCCGGCGATCCGGCCAAGCTGCGCCAGGTGGTGTGGAACCTGGCCCGCAACGCATGCGAGGCGGCGGCCGCCGGCGGCGGGCACGTGCGGCTCGACGGGCGCGACCACGGCGCCGCGGTGGTGATCGAGATCGCCGACGACGGGCCCGGCATCCCAGCCGAGCACCTGCCCAACATCTTCGATCCGTTCTTCACCACCAAGCGCAAGGGCACCGGCCTGGGCCTGGCCACCTGCCACGCCATCGTCGCCGAGCACGGCGGCGCCATCGACGTCGCCAGCTCCGCCGGCGGCACCACCTTCACGGTGCGGCTGCCGCGGTCGAGCTAGCCCGTCAGGCAGCGGCGCGCCCGCCGCGCGGCGGCGGTTCCGCGGTAGGCTCGGCCCATGTCGTCTACTTGTCCGGTGTGCGCCGGCGCCCTCGGCGGTGGCGAGCTGATCCTGGTGTGCAGCGGCTGCCGCCACCAGCTCGGGGTCGGCGCGGTGCGCGCCACCGGCGAGTTCCGGGTGCCCACCGAGCTGGACGAGCCGGCCCCGCCAGGCGCCACGTCCTCGCCGACCGGCTCGGCCGGCGCGTGCAGCTGGTGCGGGCGCCCGGCGGCCCAGGTGAAGAAGCTGTTGGGCACCGCCGCGGTGGCCATCTGCAACGAGTGCGTGGCGCTGTGCGCCGACGTGCTGGCCGCCGAGCTCGGGCCCGACTGGCGCTGATCTCCGCCCGGCCGGCCTCGATCAGGCGGCCGGGCCACGCCACGGGCGCACGGCAGCGGCGGCGGCGGCGCGGTGGCGGTAGTCGGCGGCGTAGTCGCGCTCGCCGCGCGCGGCCCAGGCGTCGGCCAGGTCGTCGCACCGCTCGGCCTCGAGGCGCGGCGCCAGGTCGCCGCGCTGCCACAGCGCCTCGTAGGCGGCGATGGCCTGCTCGGTGCGCCCGCACGCGGCCAGCGCCAAGGCCTCGGTGTGCAGCAGCGCCGGGACGTCGGCGTGCAACGCGAGCGCGGCGCGCACGTCGGCCAGCGCGGCCTCGGCGGCGGTCCCGCTGGCGCCGTCGCGCAGCGCCGCGTAGGCGCGGTTGTTGAGCCACCCGGCCCGGGTGGTGACGTCGAGCTCTGCCGGGTCGAGCCGGTCGAGGGCGGCCCGGCCCCGCCGGTAGTCGCCCTGGCCCAGGAAGGTCGCGGCGATCGACACCCGCGCCGCGACCCGCCGCGAGCGCCGCCAGGCGACGACCGCCAGCACGCCGTAGTAGCGCCGGGCCTCGCGCATGCGTCCGGCCACGAACATCAGGTGGCCGAACCGCGCGAAGGCGAACCGCACCAGCAGGGCGGCCAGCGCCACCCACGCGCCGGCCACCACCAGCCCCAGGCTGCCGCCGAGGGCGCCGCCGAGGGTCACCGCGGCCACCGCGGCCGTCACCGACGCGAGGGCGCGGAGCATCCACCGCAAGGATAGCGTCTGTGCGCCGCCCGTGGTACCAGCTGCCGTCGTGACCACGCCCCTGGTCCAGATCCGGCCGCGCCCATCGGCGACCGCCCCTGCCGCGGCCGCCGCCACCGGGCCGCGGGTGTACGTCGAGACCCACGGCTGCCAGATGAACGTGGCCGACTCCGAGCTGATGCACGGCGTGCTGGCCGAGGCCGGCTACCGCGCGGTGGCGCGGCCCGACGAGGCCGACGTGGTCATCGTCAACACCTGCGCGGTCCGCGAGAAGGCCGAGACCAAGGTGGTCAACCGCGCCCACGAGCTGGGCGCGCTGCAGCGGCAGCGGCCCGAGCTGGTCATCTCGATCGTCGGCTGCATGGCCGAGCACCTCAAGGCGGGCCTGGCCGACCTGGCGCCGGTCGACGTGATCGCCGGCCCCGACAGCTACCGGCGCCTGCCCGACCTGCTGGCCGAGGCCCGGGCCCGACGCCAGGCCCGGACCCACGGCGCGGTGGTCGACGTCCAGCTCGACAAGGCCGAGACCTACGAGGGCCTCGACGGCGCGGTCGGCGGCGACGGCGTGTCGGGCTTCGTCACCATCCAGCGCGGCTGCGACAAGTTCTGCACGTTCTGCGTGGTGCCGTTCACCCGCGGGCGCGAGCGCGGGACCGCCCCGCGCGAGGTGCTGCGCCAGGTCCGGGCCCTGGTCGAGCGCGGCTACAAGGAGGTCACGCTCCTGGGCCAGACCGTCAACTCCTACGCGTGGGAAGACACCACCTTCGCCGACCTGCTGCGGGCGGTGGCCCGGGTCGACGGGCTCGAGCGCATCCGCTTCACCTCGCCCTACCCGGTCGACTTCACCGACGCAGTGGTGGCGGCCATCGCCGAGGAGCCCAAGGTCGGCAAGTACGTCCACCTGCCGGTGCAGTCGGGCGCCGACCCGGTGCTGGCCCGCATGCGCCGCGGCTACACCGTCGCCGACTACCACGCCATCGTCGGCCGGCTGCGGGCGGCGGTGCCGACCATCGCGCTGTCGACCGACATCCTCACCGGGTTCGCCGGTGAAACCGAGGCCGACCACGCGGCGACGCTGGCGTTGATGCGCGAGGTCCGCTTCGACAGCGCGTTCATGTTCGCCTACTCCGAGCGCGACCTGACCTTCGCGGCCAAGAAGCTGCCCGACGACGTGCCGGCCGCCACCAAGCAGCGCCGCCTGGCCGAGATCGTGAAGCTGCAAGACCAGATCTCGACCGAGGTGTTCGCGGCCCAGGTCGGCCGCCGGGCGCGGGTGCTGTGCCACGCGCCCAGCAAGCGCAACCCGGCCGAGCTGATGGGCCGCACCGACGACTGGAAGACGGTCATCTTACCGGCTGGGGTCGGGGCGCCGGGCCAGTTCGTCGACGTGACCATCACGCGCTCGACCCAGGCCACGCTGTTCGGAGCGCCGGCATGACCACGGCCCGGACGCCGCAGCAGCAGCTCGACGACGCGGTGGCGCAGTTCCACGCCGAGGTCGAGGCGTTGGCGCGCGGCATCGTCGCCGCGGTGCTGGCCGACGAGCTGGCCGCGCGCGCGGCCGTCGCGATCGGCCCCATCGCCGGCGGCCCCGTCGCGCGACCACCCGCCCGCGTCGCGCCGCCCGCGCCGCCCGCGCCGGCCCCGATCGCCGCCCGCGCCGGCCCCGATCGCCGCCCGCGCCGGCCCCGATCGCAGCGCCCGCGGTGCGCGGCTCGCCGTCGACCGGCGCCCGCCCACGGTGGACCCCGGCCACCGTCATCGACGAGCTGTGCACGTGGTTGCTCAGCGGCACGACGGTCGAGGCGGCCCACCTGCGCCGCTACGGCGCGCCGGGCCTGGCCGCCGCCGCCACGCGCCTGTTCGGTCGCTTCGACGCCGCGCTCAACGCCGCCAACCTGGCGCTGGCCCAGCGCTACCCCGACGGCCCGCCGACCCGCCGCGCCGGGGCGACGCCCCGGCTAGCGCCGCAGCCGCGCGATCACCTCGTCGGCCACGCGGCGGTCCGTGAGCAGCGACAGGTGGCCGAGGTCATCGAACAGCACCTCGTCGGCGCCGTCGACGCGGGCGTGGCGGACGCCGGGGACGAAGGCGTCGGAGCGCGACCAGATCACCGTGAGCCGGGTGCGGACCAGCCGGGGCGCGGCGTCGAGGCGCTGGATGAGCGTGGAGTTGAGGAACAGCTCCTTGGTGGGCGCGCCCAGGCCGATGACGCTGACGTCGGTGCCGCTGTGGGGCGAGCCCAGGGTGATCAGGTTGGCCAGCTTGCCGTCGCCGTCACCCAGGCTGGCGTAGTAGCGCCCGACCACGCCGCCCATCGAGTGCCCGACCAGGTCGACCTGGTCGGCGCCGGTGGCGGCCAAGACCCGATCGACGTAGCGCCCTAGCCGGCGCGCGGCGCTGCCGGTCTTGCCCAGGCTCCAGTACTCGAAGCCGAGCACCGGGCCCAGCCCCGCGGCGGCCAACCGCCGCGCCAGCACGACGAAGTTGGCGCGGTTCATCGCGTAGCCGTGGACCAAGATGATCGGCCGCGGCCCGCGGGTGCGCGCGCCGGGCAGCGGCAGGAACCCCAGCGGCCGGGCCGCCGACAGCGCCACCGCCGCGCCCCACTCGCGCAGCGCCACCCGCACCGGCCCGGCCGGCTGCGGCCGGCCCTTGCGCCACCGCGACCACGCCATGCCAGCGTGCGGCACCATCGGGTACACCCCCGAGGCCATCAGCAGGTCCGAGGCGACAGCGACGGCGCCGCGCCACGCCAGGTGCCCGGGCGAGTGACGACGTTGCCGCATCAGCTGGCGGTGACGCCCGGGATGGCCCCCTCGATCTCGCGGGCGTCGTCGACCGACAGCGCCAGCGCTTCGCGCAGCCGCACCAGGAGGGTGCGCTCGCTGTCGGCGACCTCGCGGTCGACCGCGGCCATCCGGCACGCCGCCTTGTAGATGCCCCGGCGGGCGTCGGCCGGCAGGTTGGCCGCGCCGAGGCCGGCCAGGTCGACCGGCGCGGTGAGGAACTGGTTGGCGGTGGCCCGGTCGTCCGCGGTCAGCTCCGCCCCGTCGATCAGCCGCTGCAGCGCGGTGCGCTCGGCGTCAGCCACCTTGCCATCGGCCCACGCGACCGCGGCCCAGATGCGGATCAGCGTCAGAAACTGCGATTCGGCCATGGCCGGCAGCGTACCGGGCCGGGCCGTCACGCCGCAACCGCCTCACAGCACGACGTCGAGGCCGGCCCGCTCGCGCAGGAGCTTGGCCAAGGTCGGTCGCAGCTCCTCGCCGGTGCGCGCCGCCAGCCACCGGCCACCGTCGACCGGGTCGAAGTGCCAGGCGGTGGCGACCGCGGCCATCCAGATCTGGCCGGCGGCGCGGTGGCTGTTGATCACCACCCGGGTGCCGTCGCGCAGCTCGAGCTTGAGCACGCCGGCCGAGGTCGACACCTCGCACAGATCAGGGTCGAGGTCGCCCAGCCGCTCCTCGAGGTCGGTCAGCTCGGCGTGGGCCAGCGCGTCGAAGGTGAGGTCATCCACCGGTCCGGTGTAGCACTGTTTTCGGATACACTCGGCGTCATGGGCGACGTGCCCGACCCCGCCGACGTGGACGACGACGCGCCGAGCGGCGTCCACCAGACGCTGCTGCCGTCGATCCGGCTGAGCGTGTTCGGCAAGGGCGACAGCGCGGTGCGCGGCGACAGCGCGGCCGGCGCGGGGCCGTCCACCGACCCGGCGGCCGGTGCCAGCGACGGCGACCGGGTGCGCGGGGCCCGGGTCGGCGACCTCATCGGCGGTCGCTACGTGGTCGAGGCCCAGCTCGGGCGCGGCGGCATGGGGCGGGTGCTGCGCGCCCGCCACCAGGCCCTGGGCAAGGCCTTCGCCCTCAAGCTGATCAAGACCCCGATCGCGATGGATCCCAAGATCCGCGAGATGTTCTACCGCGAGGCGCGGCTGGCCTCGGCCTGCAGCCACGACAACATCTGCTCGATCGTCGACTTCGGCGAGGATCCCGACTTCGGGCTGTTCATGGTGATGGAGCTGCTCGACGGCGCCACCATGCACTCGAAGCTGCGCCGCAGCGGCCGGCTGGCCCCCAAGGTCGCGTGCGACGTGATGTGGCAGGTGTGCGAGGCGCTGCGCTACATCCACGGCCGGGCCATCATCCACGGCGACATCAAGAGCGAGAACATCTTCTTGGTGCGCGGCGCGGCCGGGCGCCGGGTGGTCAAGCTGCTCGACTTCGGGCTGTCGCGCCCCGACCGCGCGGCCGCGGGCGGCGACGTCGACGGCACCCCCGAGTACCTGGCGCCCGAGCGCATCCGCGGCGGGCCGGCCACGGTGGCGTCCGATCTGTACGCGCTGGGGGTCCTGTTGTTCGAGCTGCTCACCGCGCGCCAGCCGTTCGAGGGCACGCTCGACCAGCTGTTCGACCAGCACCTCCACGCCACCATCCCGCCGCCATCGTCGCTGGTCGACGAGGCGCTCGACGAGCGCGCCGACGAGCTGGTCGCGCGCGCCACCGCCAAGGACCCGGCCGACCGCCACCCCGACGTGGCCGGCTTCATGTACGAGCTGCGCACGCTGATGAACATGCTGGGCATGGAGACCCAGCGCCGCCGGACCGGGCCCACCGACGCCGGGCGCGAGCGGCGCGAGGCCGACCACCGCACCAAGGCCGGCTTCGAGGTGTTCGCGGCGGCGCCCATCCCGATGGCCGCGCTCGACGTCAGCGGCAAGGTGCGCATCGCCAACCAGGCGTTCCTGGAGTTCCTCGGCTGCGCCGGCACCCTGGGCGGCATCGAGCTTCGCGACTCGGGCCTGCTCGAGGTCTACCCCACCCTGCTGCGCGACCTGGCGGCCGCGACCGCCCGGCGCGCCCCGATCAAGCGGGTGATCTATCTGGCCGAGGGCGGCGGCGCCACGGTCGAGGTCGCCGTGCTGATCACCCCGGCGGCGGCCACCGCCGAGGTCACCGCCGGTGAGCTGCACCTGGCGCTGCACCCGCTGCGGCACGTGTGACCCTCGGGTGACCGGCCGCGGCCGGGCCCCGGGCGCCCAGAGGACAGGGCGGTCAGCGGGCCGCGCCGGTCAGAACAGCACGACGGCGTCGACCCCGACGTTGTAGTCGAGCGAGTCGTCGGCGTGGTAGCGGTGGCCGACCACGTCGATGCGCGGCACGTGCAACGGGTTGACCTCGACGGTGCCCGGCGTGACCAGGTCGTCGTCGGGCGTCTCGCAGCCCGGCGTGACCCCTCCCTGGCACCCCGGCAGATCGATGCCGGCGTCGGTGAAGGTGATGATGTGCTCGGTCTGGGCCAGGAACTCGAAGTGCGCGGTGATCCGGAAGCGGTCGCCGACCGCGATGCGCCCGGCCACCCGCGCGCCCAGATCGAGGTAGTTCTCGACGGTGGTGACCCCGGGGTGATCGATGGCCTGGATCCCGGGGGTCAGCGGATCGGCGTCGAGCACCAGCGGCCCGCTGCCGCTCACGTCGCCAGCCAGCGCGAACACCTCCCACAGCTCGGTCTGCTCGCGGCCCTGGAAGTGGCTCTCGAGGTGCGACGACAGCTCGAGCGACAGGCGGGCGCCGTCGTCGCCCTGGTCGACCGCGTAGGCCTCGAACCCGAAGCGGGCCCCGGCCCGCTGGCTGGGATCGGTCGAGCGGGCCCCGAAACCGGGGTCGGCGAACGGCGAGCGATCCTTGATGGCGATCGGCACCTGCCACCACACGTCGACGAACGGCTCGGCCCAGGCCAGGCGGCGGGCCACCGAGGTCCACAGCTTGAGCTCGTGGACGCCGCGGCCGACCCCGGTCGAGGCGGCCGGGTCGACCCGGTTCATCGCCGCGACCTTGCCGATCGAGATGCGCAGCTCGGCGCCCAGCTTCCACGTCGGCTTGGTGTCGTCGCGGCGCTGGTTCATCGGCGCCCAGGTCACGCCGAGGTGGAGCTGATCGACGCCCTTGCGGGTCGGGCTGCGGAACACCGTCGGATCGGTGCCAGTGAACCCGGCGCCGCCGTTCTGGCCGTCGTAGCCGGCCGCCGGCAAGAGGCCGTCGGCCAGCGTGGTCGACGACGTGCGGCTGACGCAGGTCGCGCCGGGCACGTCGAAGGTGCACGGGGTGTCGCGCTGGTCGAGCTCGAGGGTGTGGTCCTCGGCCAGGACCACCGGCAGCGCCAGCCCGAGCGACACGTCGTGGAACAGCCCCAGCTCGAGCCGCGGCACCACGGCGTGGCGGACGCCCTGGTAGACCAGATCGTCGACGATCGGCAGCGGATCGGTCGGCGCGGTCCCGGGCCGGCCAGCCAGCTCGCGGCGGATGGCCGCGCGATGGATGTCGAGCTCGTAGTCGACCGACAGGTGCAGATCGAACCCGTCGTCGGGATCGAACGCGCTGGCGACGTCGGAGGCCGGCCCGGCCAGCGCCGGCGAGGCGAGGACCGAGACCACGAGCGAGCCGAGCACGAAGGCGAATCGACGCAAGGGCGACACGTTACCGCGCGTCACCGGCGGCCTGCAAGGCGGCGCGGTCGGGCATGCCGTCGACCACGCCGACCACCACGCGGCCGACCGCCGCGACGGTCGCCGGGTCCACGGCGTCGGCGGTGTCGGTCGGTCGATGGTAGTCGGCGTGGGTGCCGGTCGACAGCCACAGGTACGGCACCCCGGCGGCGGCGAAGCTGGCGTGGTCGCCGCGCGGCTCGGCCAGGCGGCGCAGCTCGCCCTCGAACGGTCCGAAGTCCGACGCCGCGACCAGGGGGCGGCCGACCGCCCGCGCCGCGGACCGCGCCAGCTCGATCAGCGCGCCAGCCCCGGGCGAGGCCAGCGCGCCGATGGCGTCGCGCGGCACCAGGCCGCGCGCCGGCGTGTCGTCGGCGGCCGCCAGGAACACCGGGCGGCCGATCATGTCGAGGTTGATCATCGCCGCGGCCTGCTCGAGCGGCAGGGCCGGCGCGGCGACGTAGGCGGCCGACCCCAAAAGGCTCCAGCCCTCGGCCCCGGAACCCGATCACGACGACGGTGGCGCGGCCGCTGGCCGGCGTGGCCAAGGCGGCGCCGACGCCGATCAGGCCGGCCACCCCCGACGCGTTGTCGTCGGCGCCCGGGTAGATCATGTCACCGTCGGCGCCCAGGTGGTCGTAGTGCGCGCCGATCACGACGTGGCCGGCGCTGGGGTCGCGCCCGCGCACGAGCCCGATCACGTTCTGGCTGTGGCCGCCCGGGTAGTCGAAGCCGGCCAGGTACCCGCCGTCGCCGGCTGGCTCGAGGCCGGCGGCGCGCATCCACCCCGCCACCCGCTCGGCCGCCGCCAGCTCGTCGCTGGTGCCGCTGCCGCGTCCGCGCAGCCCCGGCGCCGCCAGGGCGTCGACCACGTCGCGCAGCTCGGCGGTGGTCGGGAACCAGCCCGCCGAGCGCTCGGGCGCAGCGGCCGGCGGCGCGGGGCGCGGGGCCGGTGGCGGCCGCGCCGGCTCGCCCTGGCAGGCCAGCACCAGCGTCGCCGCCGGTACCAGCCAGCGCCGCATCAGCGCATCCCCAGCACGTCGAGCATGTCGTAGCGTCCAGGCCGCTGGCCGACCGCCCACACCGCCGCGCGCAGCGCCCCGTGCGCGAAGATCGCGCGGTCGGTGGCGCGGTGGGTCAGCTCGATCCGCTCGCCGGGGCCGAAGAAGAACGCGGTGTGCTCGCCGACGACGTCGCCGCCGCGCACCGCCACCGCGCCGATCTCGCCCGGCGGGCGCGGGCCGACCTCGCCCTCGCGGCTGAAGCGGCCGACCTGCGCCAGGTCCTGGTCGCGCGCCGCGGCGATGCTGCGGGCCAGGCCCAGCGCGGTCCCCGACGGCGCGTCTCGCTTGGCCTTGTGGTGCAGCTCGACGATCTCGGCGTCCCACCCGGTGCCCAGGGTCTTGGCCGCCAGGGCGCACAGGCCCATGAGCAGGTTGACGCCGACCGAGAAGTTGGGCGCGCCCACCACCGCCGCGACCTCGGCCAGCTCGTCGAGGGCCCGCTCGCCGGCGGTGGTGAGCCCGGTGGTCCCGACCACGGCCGCCAGCTTGCGGCGCCGGGCCTGGGCGGCGATCGCCGCGGTGGCGTTGGGCGTGGTGAAGTCGATGTACACCGGGGCGGCGGCCATGGCCCGATCGATGAGCGAGGTCGACACCACGCCGGGCGCGACCTCCTTGCCTAGGTCGGGCGCGTCGCTGCGGTCGAGGGCCGCGGCGATGCGGACGTCGGTGCGGCCGGCGGCGGCGGCCAGGATGGCGCGCCCCATGCGCCCGCTCGGCCCCAGCACGGTGATCGCGGTGGTCATGCCCCGACCAACCCCAGGCGGGCCAGCTCGGTAGCCAGGCGGTCGCGCAGGCCCCCGCTGATCGGGTACAGCGGCGGCCGCAGCTCGTCGGCCATCCGCCCGGCCATGGCCAGGCACGCCTTGGTCGGCGCCGGGCTGGGCTCGGCGAACAACAGCTCGATGAGCGAGCGTAGCGCGTAGTGCGCCTCGCGCGCCGCGGCCCAGTTGCCGGCGAGCGCGGCGTCCCACATCGCGGCCATGCGGGCCGGGTCGACGTTGGACACCACCGAGATGACGCCGCGGGCGCCCAGCGCGTACAGCGGCAGCGCGGTGCCGTCGTCGCCGGAGATCACGCTCAGCTTGTGGCCGACGCGGGCGACAAGCTCGGCCCCGCGCGCCATGTTGCCGGTGGCCTCCTTGATGCCGACCACGTTGTCGAGCTCGGCCAGCCGCACCACGGTGTCGGGCAGGAGGTCGCAGCCGGTGCGGGTCGGCACGTTGTACAGCAGGATCGGCAGCGGCACCGCGGCGGCCAGCGCCTGGTAGTGGCGGAACAGCCCGTCCTGGTTGGGGCGGTTGTAGTACGGGGTGACGTGGAGCAACGCGTCGGCGCCGACGTCGGCCGACCGCTTCGACAGGTCGAGCGCCTCGGCCGTCGCGTTGGCGCCGGCGCCGGCGATCACCGGCACCCGGCCGCGGGCGGTCTCGACGCAGTGGCGCACCACCGCGATGTGCTCGTCGACGTCGAGGGTGGCCGACTCACCCGTGGTGCCGACCGCGACCAGGCCGTCGATGCCGCTGGCGATCTGCCACTCGATCAGCTGGGTCAACGCGGGGTAGTCGACGGCGCCGTCGCGCATCGGGGTGACGAGCGCGGTCATCGCGCCTTCGAACCGGGTCCGGGTCATGTTCGCTCCTGAGCTGTCGCTGAAATAACAGAACGCGGCAACCCGTGCATCGATTTCCACGGGCGAGTGGGCGCCGACGCTCAGCCGAGGTGGGCCAGCCGGGTCCGGGCCGCCGCGATGTCGGCGTGGATCTGGGCCAGGAGCGCGTCGACGGTGGTGTAGCGGGCCTCGGCCCGCAGCCACGCCTCGAACCCGACCCGGACCCGCCGGCCGTACAGGTCGCCGTCGAAGTCGAGCACGTGGACCTCGAGCACCAGCGCGCCGCCGTCGACAAAGGTCGGGTTGGTGCCCAGGCTGGCGACCGCGGGCCGCGCGCGGCGATCGCCGTCGAGGGTGGCCAGGGTGACGGCGTAGATCCCGGGCCGGGCCGCGATCGGCCCATCGGTCGCGACGTTGGCGGTGGGGATGCCCAGGCCCTTGCCGCGGCCGGCCCCGCGCACCACCACGCCGTCGACGTCGTAGGGCCGATCGAGGAGCGCGCGGACCTCCGCCAGCTCCCCGGCCGCCAGCGCGGCCCGGACCCGGGTCGACGACGCCGCCGCCGCGCCGACGCACACCGGCGCCACCACCGTGGTGGCGAAGCCGGCGCGCTCGCCGTGGGCGCGCAGGGTCGCGGTCGTGCCAGCGCGGCCGTGGCCGTAGGTGAAGTCGTCGCCCACCACCACGTGACGTGCGCCGAGCGCGGCCACCAGCACGTCGTCGACGAACGCCGCCGCGGTCGACGCCGCCAGCGCGGGCGTGAACGGCACCACGACCGCCACGTCGACGCCAGCGTCGGCCAACAGCTCGAGCTTGCGGGCCGGGGTGGCGATGCGGACCGGGGCCCGGGCCGGCGCCAGCACCTCGGCCGGGTGCGGCTCGAAGGTCAGCACGCACACGTCGCCGGCGCCGGCGGCGGCGCGCGCCGCGGTCACCAGCGCCCGATGGCCGTGGTGGACGCCGTCGAAGTTGCCGATGGCGATCGCCGGTCGCACCAGGGGCCGCGGCAACGCGAGAGGATCGACGACGACTTCCATCGCGCGGCCAGCCTACACAGATTCGCCGCCGATGCCACCGACCGGGGTCACGCGTAGGCGACCGCGCCGGCCAGGAGCGCCAGCACCGATCCGGCCACCACCAGCTGGTGTCGCGGCGCCGGCGCCCGGGCCAAGAGCTCGGCCACGGCCACCCCGGCGGTGACGGCGACCGCCACCACCAGCCCCGGCGCCAGCGGCGCCGCGAACGGCACCCCGGCCACCGCCAGCGCCGCCAGCGCGCCGGCCAGCCAGCGCTCGCCGCGGCCGACGGCGAGCGAGGCCGCCCCGGTGACGGCGATAGCCAAGGTGAGCGGCCCCAGCCCGTCGACGATCGCCGCGAGGTCGGGCGCGCCGCCCCGCCAGGCCGCCCACCGCGGCCCGCCGCCGATGGCGGCGACCACGAGCCAGCCGACGCCGGCCAGGCCGGCCGCGGCCGCCGCGCCGGCGCCCCACCTCGCGCCGCGGCGGACCCGGTACAGGATCAAGGCCGCGCCGACCGCGACCGCGGGCCACGCGCGCGGCTCGACCAGCACGGCGGTCGCGCCGGCCACGCCGGCGGCGCGGCCCGCCAACGCGCCGCCGCCCCGCGCGATCCGGCTGACGGCCAGCACCAGCGCCGCCAGCACCGCCGTGGCCACCGCCGCCGTCGACAGCTGCGCGGCCATGGCCCGCGCCGGCGCGCTCGCCACGAGCCAGCCCGCGGCCACCACCCCGGCCAGTCGTCCGGACCAGCCCGCGCGCACCTGGGCGACCGTCATCGCCACCAGCGCGGCCGCCACCCCGGTGAGCGCCGCGGCCAGCGTCGGACCGGCGTCGGCCCCCGCCAGGCGAGCCAGCACGCCCGCCACCGGCACCGCCGCGGCCGGGGTCGCGCCGGGCCGGCCGTGGGTCACTGCCAGCGTGGCGGCGCCGACCAGGGCGATCGCGACCGGCGCCAGCGTGTCCCAACGGCGATGGAGCGGCGTCACCGCCCGACGCTACGGCCGACCCGCCGGCGGGGCAAAAAAACGCCGCTGGGCCCAGCGACGACCATGGCCCGGGGCGGCCCGGGCCGATCGGTCACCGCGGCGGCGATCCGCTCACGGGAAGATCCCGCGCTCCTTGTAGTTCACCTTCAGCCGCTCGAGGCCGACCGCGTAGGAGGCGGTGCGCCAGTCGGTCTTCTTGGCGGCGGCGTAGCTGCGCACCTGACCGTAGGTCTGCTTCATGCGCTTCTCGAGCCGCGCCAGCACGTCGGCGTGGTCCCACTGCTCGCTGCGCTTGTTCTGCAGCCACTCGTAGTAGCTGACGATGACGCCGCCCGAGTTGCACAAGATGTCGGGGATGACGTCGACGCCGCGCGACAGGAGCAGGTCCTCGGCCTCGGGGTAGGTGGGGCCGTTGGCGCCCTCGACCACCACCTTGACCTTGAGCGCCTTGGCCTCGGGCAGCCCCAGCTCGAGCTCGAGCGCGGCCGGCACGAAGATGTCGGCCTCGAGGGCGAAGAACTCCTCGCGGGTGATCTTGGTCGCGCCGCGGTAGCCGGCGACCGAGCCGGTCTTGGCGACGTGCTCGCCCAGCTTGTGCGGGTTGAGGCCCTCGGGGTTGGCCAGGTAGCCGCCGGCGTCGCCGACGCCCACCACGACCGCGCCCTTCTGGGACAACAGGCGCGCGGTGTAGCTGCCGACGTTGCCGAAGCCCTGGATGATGACGTGGCAGCCGTCGAGGTTGAAGCTCTTGTCCTTGGCCCACTCGACGATGCAGTGCACCACGCCGGCGCCGGTGGCCTCGGCACGGCCGTAGCTGCCGCCGGCGGCGATGCTCTTGCCGGTGACCACGCCGCGGCCCGAGTTGCGCTCGTTCTGCCCGACGATGTTCACGTAGGTGTCCATCATCCAGACCATGGTCTGGCTGTTGGTGCCGACGTCGGGCGCCGGGATGTCCCACTCCGGCCCGATGTTGTTGCCCAGCGCCGAGGTGAACCGCCGCGTGATGCGCTCGAGCTCCGCCTGGGAGTGCTGGCGCGGGTCGACCTTGATGCCGCCCTTGCCACCACCGAACGGGATCTCGTGCAGCGCGCTCTTGTAGGTCATCCACGCCGCCAGCGCCTTCATCTCGTCGAGATTGGCCTCGTGGTGGTAGCGGATGCCGCCCTTGTACGGCCCCAGCAGGTTGTTGTGCTGGACCCGGTAGCCCTTGAACATCTTGATCCTGCCGTTGTCCATGCGGACCGGGAAGTTCGTGATGATCTCGTTTTTGGGCTGGGCAAGGATCTCGGCCACGTTGGGGTCGAGATCGATGAGCTTCATCGCCTTCTCGAATTGCTTGGTCGCAATCTCGAAGAGGTTGCCGCGATCTTTCAGGCTGGGCGGCTCGGCGCCCTTGGCGCCTTTCTCGCTATCTTTGCTCATGAAGTGATCCTGGTTGGCGGGGCGTCCCGCGACGCGCGGTGTATACGAGAGCGCGCGTGGTGGCAACCCACGCGACCGACTGCGAGCGGCATTCAATGACGGAAGACGACAAAGCGCAAGACCACCGGCTCGCGGCGACGGTGCTCCGAGGTGGTCGGCTGCACGCGATGCTGCTGGAGCTGTGGCAACGGACCCGGCTCGACTGGGGCTTCGTCAGCGACCGACTTTCGCAGACATTCCGGCGAGAAACCTGGGTCGGCGGGCGCGAGCGCCGGTTCCTGGCCGAGACGCTGTATGGCCTGGTGCGTCACGTCCGACGCATCGACGCGGCGATCGCGCTGGCGCGCCGCGGTGCGTCGAACCGGGCCCCTCGCGACGAGGAGCGCCTGCTCGCGTACTTCGTGCTCGACGGCGCGATCACCGTGGACGCCGCGGCGGTGATCGACGCCACCGTCGACTGGGCGGTGGTGGCCGGGATCGACGACGCCCTGGCCCGCGAGCGCGATCCAGTGCGGCGCCTGGGCGTGGCGTGCTCGCTGCCCGACTGGCTGGCGGCGCGGCTGGTGCGCGATCACGGCGATCGCGCCGAGGCGATCGCCCGCGCGCTGGGCCGGCGCGCGCCGATGACCATCCGCGCCAACCGGCTGCGCACCGACCGCGACGCGCTGGCCACGGCGCTGGCCCGCCACGGCCTGGACACCACCCCGTGCGCGCTGGCCCGCGACGGCCTCCACGTCGACGGGCGCACCAACCTCAACGCGCTGCCGGAGTTCACCGACGGCCTGTTCGAGGCCCAGGACGAGGGCAGCCAGCTGCTGGCCGAGCTGTGCGGCGACGGGCCCGACCTGGTGGTGGATCTGTGCGCCGGCGCCGGCGGCAAGACCCTGGCCCTGGCCGCGCGGATGGGTAACCGCGGGCGGGTGGTGGCGTGCGACGTCGAGCGCGGCAAGCTGGGCGAGCTGCGCAAGCGGGCCCGGCGCGCCGGAGTCACCACCGTCGAGCCGTTGCACCTCGCCGACGGCACGTGGCCCGACGCGCTCGAGCGCCGCCGCGCCAAGGTGGCGTGGGTGCTGGTCGACGCGCCGTGCTCGGGCGTCGGCTCGCTGCGCCGACACCCCGAGGTGCGCTGGCGCCTGCGCGAGGCCGACGTGGCCGCCTGCGCGATCACCCAGCGCGACATCGCCCGCCGCGCGGCGACGCTCCTGGCCCCTGGTGGCCGCCTGGTGTACGCCACGTGCACACTGCTGGCCGAGGAGAACCAGGCGGTGGTCGAGGCGCTGGCCGCCGAGCGCGGGCTGCGCATCGTGCCGCTGGCCGAGGCCTGGGACGCGCGCGCCGCCACCACCGCCACCGCCGACGGCCGGTTCCTGCAGGTCGATCCCGACCGCCACGGCACCGACGGCTTCTTCGCCGCGGTGCTCGAGCAACCGCGCTGACCGCGGCGCGGCGCGCCGGCCGGCGGCGTCGACGCGACGATCACCCCGCGGCGCTGTCGCGTCCGGCCGACGGTGCTAAGGTCCGCGCCAAGCGATGTCAGTCGAGTTCACCGTAGTTCGAGACGTGGCCGGACTGCGCGAGCTGGCGCCGGCGTGGCGGGCGCTGGCCCAGGCCGGCGGCGCGGGCGCGCTGTTCCGTGGCCCCGAGTGGTTGTTGCCGTGGTGGCGCGCGTACCGCGAGGTGCTGGGGGCCCAGCTGCACGTGATGGTCGGCCACCTCGACGGCGAGCTGGTGTGTCTGGCGCCGTGGTACCTGCGCACCAACCAGCGCGCGCTGCCCAAGGTCGAGGAGCTGCGGATGATGGGTGACGCCGGGCCGCGCCCGCCGGCGCTCGACATCCTGTGCCAGCCCGGCCTCGAGGATCGCGCGGGCACCCAGCTGGCGCGGGCCATCGCGCTGCTGGGCAAGACCTGGGACGTGATCGATCTCGAGCCGATGGCCGATCCGTCGCGGGTGCGGGCCCACTTCGTGGCCCGCCTCGGCTCGTCGGGGTTCACCGTCGAGTCGGCGCCGGCCGCCGGCGGCGCCCGCCGCATCGCCCTGGGCCTGGCCCGGGCCGCCACCGAGGACGGCCTGACCGAGACCGCCAGCGGCGACGCCGCCGCCATGCGCAAGGGCATGAGCGCGCTGCGCCGCCTGAGCCGCCTGGAGTGGGCCGAGCGCGACGAGCAGAGCCCGCTGGCCGATCCCGAGGCGGCGGCGTTGCTCGAGGACGTGGCGGTGACGCTGGGCGCCAGCGGCCAGGCCCGCCTGGCCACCCGCGACGACGCCACCGGCGAGGTGATCGCCGCCGCGCTGGTGGTCGACGACGCCGAGCGCGCGGTGGTGCTGGCGCTGGCGGTCGACCCCGAGCACGCCGCGCTGGGCGCGGCCGAACGGCTGCTGGCGTCGGAGGCGATGGCGGCGCGCCAGCGCGGCCGGGTCGCGCTCGACGTGGTCACCGGCGCGGTTGAGTACCCGCTGCCGCCGCTGCCGGTGTCGCGCCAGGCCGCGGTGGCGGTGACGATCTGGAACGACACCACCACCGCCGCGGTGTCGCGCCGGGTCGAGTCGGTCAAGCGCGGGGCGCGGGTGGTGCGCGACTCCCCGGGCGTCGCCGCATCCCAGGCCCGGGCCGCGTGGGCCCGCATCCGCTCGGCCGCGACCGAGGTGGCCCAGTACCAGCGCATGCACCTGTACCGCGGCCAGATGTGGACCCGCGGCATCACCGCGCCCGAGCAGCTGGCCATCGACACCATGGACCTGGTGAAGTTCGACGCGCTGCCGGCCGCGACCCGGGCCGACCTGCTCGAGCAGCTGGCGCTCGACGAGGCCGTGGCCCGGGCGACCTGGCAGCGCGGCGACACCGCGTGGCTGGGTCTGCTCGACGGGCGCCCGGCCGGCATCGCCTGGGCCGCGCGCGGCCCGGTCACCGTGCCCGAGCTGGGCCGCACCCTGTCGCTGACCAAGTACGAGGCCTACGTCCACGACGTGTTCGTCGCGCCGTCGGCGCGGGGCCGCGCGGTGGCGCCGGCGATGCTCGAGGCGCTGGCCCGCGACCTGCGCGAGCTCGACGTGTACCGGTCGTGGGCGCTCATCGCCCACGGCAACCAGCCGTCGACCCGGGCCTTCGAGAAGGCCAGCTTCACGCCGGTGTGCGACGTGATCTACGCGCGCATGGGCGGGGTCGACCGGGTGCTGTGCCGGCCGCCCGATCCCGAGGCCAAGGAGCTCCTGGGCCTGACCTGACGTCGCCGACCTGCTCCCACCGATCGTCGGCCGATCCCACCCTGGGGCGCTCCCGCCCCGCCGCGAGACAAGGACCCATGACCGCCACCGAGCGCATCACCATGGTCGTCATCAACGACGACGGCACCCGCGACAAGTTCATGTTGAGTTCGTGGGTGGGCGTGCCCCGCAAGCACGAGCTGGTGTGGATGGGCGAAGACCCGTACATGGTCGTCGAGGTCGAGTACCTGGTGGCCGACGGCTTCTTCGGTGCCCGCTCGATCGACGCCGCCGGCATCTACGTGCGCCGGCTGGGCAAGGACGAACAGGAGGCGGTGGCCCGGCGGCTGGCCAGCCCGGTCAAGGGCAAGGACGAGCAGCCGTTCCGACCGTGACGCCGGCGGTGCCGCGCCGGGCGCCGTGGCCGCCGTCACACGCCGGGTGTGGGCTCGGCCAGCATCTTGACGACGTCCTTGAGGCCGCTCGACACCACGACGCGGTTGTCGGCGTCGACGAACACCGCCTCGAAGTCGGGCAGCTGCTCGACCAGCGGCAGGGCGGCCTTGGGCCCCAGGATGAACAGCACCTTCGACCAGGCGTCGGCGGTGAACGCGTCCTTGGCCCGGATGGTGACCGAGCGCGAGGCCCGGGCGGGCTGGGCGGTGCGCGGATCCAGGATGTGGTGGTAGCGGACGCCGTCCTTGACGAAGCCGCGCTCGTAGTCACCCGAGGTCGAGAACGAGTGGTCGCGGATCGGGGCGACCGCGAAGCTCTGGTCGCGCGGCCCGCGCGGATCGCGGATGCCGACCACCCACGGCTGCCCGGCCTTGCTGCCCGACACGTACATGTCGCCCCCGGCCTGCACGATGAAGTTGGTGAAGCCGGCGTGGTCGAGCACCGCCGCCGCCCGATCGACCGCGTAGCCCTTGGCGATGCCGCCCAGCGTGATCTTCATGCCGCGCCGCCGCAGCCGCACGGTGTGCTTGCGCTTGTCGAGGATGACGTCTTTCCAGTTGACCAGCTTCTTGCGCGCCCGCACCTCGGCCGGATCCGGCAGGGTGCCGTCCATGTCCTCGTCGAACTTCCACAGCCCGCTGAACGCGCCGACCGTGATGTCGAACACGCCGTGCGACAGCTTGCTGACCTCGAGGGCCCGGGCGATCACCGCGAACGCCTCGTCGGACACCGCCACCGCCTTGCCGGTGCCGGCCGCGCTGTTGATGCGCGAGATCTCGCTGTCGGGCGTCCACGTGGTCATCATGGCGTCGAGCCGCCGCATCTCCGCGAACACCGCCTGCGCCGCCGCCGCCGCGCCGGGCTCGTCGTCCGACCACAGCGTCACCTGGACGATGGTGCCCATCGCGGTGTCGGTGTGGATGAGCTTGTGCTCGGCCCCGGCCGGCGGCGTCACCACCGCCGGCGGCCCCGCCGGTTGATCGGCCCGGCCCGGCCCGGCCGCGGTCAGCGCGACCAGCGCCGCCACCGCCGCCAGCCCGCGGGGCCAGCGCCGGGTCACGACCGGACCGAGTGGACGATCGCGAGCACCAGGAGCAGACCGCCGACGCCGAGCGACGTCAGCACGGCCATCACCGACAGGCCCAGCGTGGTCTGGGTCTCCTGCTGGATGCCCTTCCACATGCCGATCATGGCCGGGATGACGCCGAGGCCGGCCAGGATGCCGCCGACGTAAGAGCCGTGGGTGATCCCGCCGATGAGCGCGATCAGGAGGCCGACCGCGCACATCCCGAAGGCGATCGCGGCGGGGAGCTTGGAGTCGGAGACGGGTTGCGCCATCGGCGAGATGGTAGCCCGGATCGCCGGCCGGTGCCACGCACCCTGGCGGGGACCGCTTGGCGCGGCCACGGCGACCCCGGCCGTCGCCGCCGGCGCGCGCCGCGCGGGCGATCGGCGAGGCCTCGAGGTACCGGCTAGGCCTCGATGTACATGCGCATCTGCTCGCGGATCACGTCGTCGGTGAGCGCGGCCTGGACCACCTCGAGCAAGCAGTCCGCCAGCGTGACCATCATGTCGTCGGTCCCGCCGTCCCGGGTCAACCGGTTCAGCAGCGCGCGGCTGTCGCGGCTGTCGTCTCCGGCCAGGAGCTCGCGCACCTTCTCAAGGTCGAGGTTGCCCTGGAAGTCCACGAACACGTTCTCTCGTAGGTAAGCGACGAGGCGTTGCACCGTGCGCATGTACCCCACCCGACTGTCGAATTGCAAGCACAGGAGGGCCTCGGGGCTTGAAGCGCCGCGCCACCTTGGCGAGCATGACAGGCAGCGATGGCGCGCATCCTCCTGACCGGCTTCTGCGCGGTCCCGGGCCCGACCCGGGCCGGAGTGCAGATCCGTCACGCCGTGCGCGCGCTGGCGTCCCACACCGTCGATCTGCTGGTGGTGCGCGAGGGCGATCAGGCCTACGTCGAGCGCCAGGGCAACGGCCGGTTGCTGCGGGTGCCGACCCACGACCCCGACCTGCGCAATCAGGTCCAGGCCTACCAGCGCGCGCTGCGCCGCCAGCTCGAGGGCGCCGACTACGACGTGGTGCACTGCCGCGACGCCTGGGGCGCGGTGCCGGTGCTGGAGGCCCGCGAGCGGTTCGGCTACGCCACGGTGTTCGACCTGACCCGCGGCACCGACGATCGCGTCGGCCTCGACGCCGAGCTGATCGCGCAGCTCGACCGCGACGAGGAGGCGTGCCTGCTGGCGGCCGATCTGGTGCTGGTGCCGACCGAGGCCGCCCACCGCTACGCGCTCGGCCGCGGGCTGCCCGATCGGGTGGTGCTGTCGCCGCCCGGCGTCGACGTCGACCGCTTCGACTGGGATGACGCGGTGGCGGCCGGTCCGCCGACGATCCTCTACGTCGGCCCGGTCGGCCCCGGGCGCGGCATCCGCACGCTGGTGCGGGCGATGGCCGACGTGGCGCGCGCCTCCACCGCCCGGCTGGTCATGGCCGGCCCCGCGGCGCCGGGGTTCGAGGCGCCGCTGCGGGCGGCGATCGCCGAGCTGGGCCTGGCCGGCCGGGTCGAGCTGCAGGACGCGCTCGACCACGACGCGATGCCGGCGTTGATCGCGTCGGCGACCATCGGCGTGGTGCCGGCCGCCGCCGAGCTGGCGCCGCGCCCCTACGCGCTGTACCCGACCCGCCTGCTCGAGTTCATGGCCTGCCGGCGCCCGGTGGTGGCGCCGCGCCGGAGTTCGGTCGGCATGCTGGTCGATCACGGCCGCGAGGGCCTGCTGTTCGCGCCGGGCGATCCGGCCGACCTGGCCCGCAAGCTGCGCCGGCTCCTCGACGACGCCGGGCTGCGCGACCGCCTGGCCGCCAACGGCTACGACCGGGTCCGGCGCGAGTTCACCGCCAGCGCGGCCCGGCGCGCGGTGCGCACCGCCTACGCCGAGCTGGCCGAGCGCCCCGAGTGGCGCCACCGCTTCGCCGGCGAGACCACCGGCGACCTCGATCCGGCCAACGGCGTGGCGGTCGGCGAGCCGATCGCCAGCGACGACGAGTACGAGGCCACCGTGTACGAGGTCGCGCCGACCACCGCCGACGCCAGCGACGTCGCGATCGTGGTGGCCATCGACGAGCCGATCGACGAACCGATCGACCCGGCGGCCGACGATCCGCTCGAGGCGCTCGACCGGCTGGGGCCACCCACCGTCACCGGCGCGGCGCGGGCCGCCCCGGCGCAGCCGCCCGGCGAGCTCGACGCGGCGCTGGCCACGCTCGACGCCGACGGCCGGCTCGATCAGCCGTACACCGAGGAGCGGGTCCTGCCGACGCTCGACGAGACCCTGGAGCGCTCGGTCGACGGCCACCTCGCCGCCGAGCCCAGCTTCGCGCTCATCGAGCCGAGCTTCGCGCTGCTCGACGCGAGCGACGACAGCGAGCCCGGCGACGACGGCGAGCCCGGCACCGGCGAGCACCAGCCCGCGGCGGCGCCGCCACCCGGGGCGCGGGCCCGGGGCCGCCGCGACGAGTGGGTGGTCCACCACCCGGGCCGCCGCCGACGACCGCGCCTGACCGACGACGGCACCCCGCTCGACACCGTCCCGGCGCCGGTCACCGGCTCGCTCCAGGCCGGCACCTTCGTGGCCGGCGAGATCGACGTGCCGACGCCGCGGCCCGAGCTGGTGGAGCCGGTGGTCGACGACGACGTGTTCACCGCCGCCGCGCGCATGCTCGGCAGCAAGGAGCCCGACACCGGTGTGTGACCCGTGCTAGTCGCGGCCCTGGTGCAGTTCACGCTCGGGCTGGCGTTCGCCCTGGTGGCGCGCGATCGCATCCGGGCCGACGGGCGCTCGGCGCCGCCGGCCATCCTGCTGGTCTTGGCGCACGCGGCCGTCATCACGCTGCCGGTGGCGCTCTACTTCTACGTGGTCCACCCGGCGTGGACCTGGCACTACCTGGTCGATCCGGCGCGGGTGCCGACCCTGGCGGTAGTGCCGATGACCGTGCTGCACGGCCTGGTGGTCGTCGGCGGGTGGTACCTCGGCGCGGCGCTCGAGCGGCGCGACCGCCACCGCGCCCTGCGCTACGCGGTCGGGGCCGGCGCGCTGGCCGCCGTGGTGGCGGCGGCCCTGTTGTTCCCGCGCCTGACCACCGCCTCGACCTACCGCGGCTACCACGCCGGCGCCGTCGGCAAGCTGATGAGCGTCGAGCTGGGCTGGGCCATCCTGGTGGCGGCGCTGGCGACGATCGTCGCCGGCGGCTACGTCGCCTTCGAGCTGGCGCGCGACAGCCGGCGAGTCCGCACGCGATGAAGACAAGGCATTGGAATCCTTGACCGTATTCTGTCGGCAGTGGTACTCCCACAGGACCATGCGCTGCGTCCCAGTGCTCCTTGCGCTCACCGCGGCCTGCGGTCCGATCGAGTACGTCAGCCAGGTCACCCGCACCGCCACCACGGCGGTCGACGAGGCGCGGGCGGTCGACGCCGCCCGGTTCGCGCCGTACTGGTGGACCCGCGCGGTCGAGTACCTCCACGAGGCGCGGGCCCAGGCGGCCCACGCGAACTTCCAGGCCGCCAACCGGTTCGGCAAGCTGTCGGCCGAGGCCGCCGAGCACGCCAAGGCCGACGCCATCCGGCGCGCGGCAGACCCGCGGCTCATGGACGAGATCACCGCGCCGCCGCAGTCGCCCAGCCGGGGCGGGACCGGCCTGGCCCCGGTCATCGACGACGACACGCCCGCGGTGCTCGAGGAGCGCCCGTGACGCCGGCCGGCCGCGTCCATCGATGGCGGCGCGCCGCCGGCGGCGTCCGCCGGGTGCCGGCGCTGGTGCTGGTCGCCGCGGTGGTCCTGGCCGGCTGCGCCGGCAGCAAGGTGCGCGCGCGCACCCACACCATCGACGCGCTGATCGAGACCGCTCGCGCCAACGGCGCCCGCCGGTGCGCGCCGGTCGAGCTGGCGATGGCCGAGGCCCACAACGACTTCGCCAAGGAGGCGCTGGCCCAGGGCGAGTTCTACCCGGCCCAGCACGAGGCCGAGATCGCCGAGGTCCAGGCCAAGCTCGCGGTCGCGAAGTCACCCAAGGATCGCTGCAACCCGGGCGACGAGCCCGACGAGCCGCCGCCGCCGGCGGCGTCCGACTACGACGGCGACGGCATCATCGACACCGCCGACGACTGCCCGCGGCTGGCCGAGGACAAGGACGGCTTCGAAGACCAGGACGGCTGCCCCGAGGACGACAACGACGCCGACGGCATCAACGACAAGATCGACGACTGCCCCAACGAGCCCGAGGACCGCGACGGCACCGACGACACCGACGGCTGCCCGGATCCTGACAACGACGGCGACGGCATCGCCGACAAGATCGATCAGTGCCCGGACCAGGCCGAGGACAAGGACGGCTTCTCGGACGACGACGGCTGCCCCGACTGCGACAACGACGCCGACGGGGTCCCCGAGTGTCCGCAGGTCATCGACCAGTGCCCCGACCAGCCGGCGGCCACCGCCGACGGCTGCCCCCAGAAGTACACGCTGATCGTCGTCACCAAGGACAAGATCGAGCTCAAGCAGACCGTCTACTTCGACACCCGCAAGGCCAAGATCAAGCGGGTCAGCTTCCCGTTGCTCGAGCAGGTGGCCCAGGCGCTGGCCGACAACCCCACCATCGCGGTCCGCATCGAGGGCCACACCGACAGCCAGGGCTCGAACAAGTCCAACCTCAAGCTGTCGCAGCAGCGGGCCGACGCGGTCCGCGCCTTCCTCGTCGCCCGCGGCGTCGACGGCGACCGCATGGTGGCCCGGGGCTTCGGCGAGGACGTCCCGATCGCCGACAACCGCACCAGCGGCGGCCGCGCGCAGAACCGTCGGGTCGAGTTCTTCATCACCGCGCGCTGACGGCGGGCCCCGCCGCGGGTCGCCCCCAGGTCGGGCTCGATGGGCGCGCGGCGTCGGGCCCGGGCCACCAGCCGGGGGCCCCGGGACGGCCAGCGCCCGTCGGCACGCCCGTCACCCGGGCCGCCAAGGGTGCGCCAAAAAGCGACAAACGCTCGGGGCGCTGTGCTATGGACTCCCGCATGCGTGCTCGTCGCCTGACTTCTTTGTCCGCGATCGTCGCGGTCGCCGTGGTGCTGCTCGGCTTGCTCTCGGCTCGCGTCGCCCGTGCCGACGCCAAGGCCAAAAAGGAGATCGAGCAGAAGATGACCGAGGCGATGGAGAACTACGATCTCCTCGAATACGAGGAGGCGCGCAAGATCCTGAACCTCGCCCTCACCATCGCCAAGAAGGCGAAGATGGAGTCGGACCCGGTGACCGCCAAGGTCCACCTGCGGCTCGGCATCGTCTACTTCGCCGGCCTCCAGGACCCCGAGAGCGCCAAGCTGTCGTTCTCGAACGCGGTCGAGATCGACAAGTCGATCGAGCTCGACAAGGCCTACGCCACGCCCGAGATGCAGAAGCTGCTCGACGAGGCCCGCGCCGAGTTCGGGGGTAGCGGTGGCACCACCGGCGGCACCGGCGGGGGCGAACCGGTCCCCGACGGCGGGGCCGGCGAGCCGACCATGGACGTCACCTGCGCCGACGTGGTCGGCATCCAGCACACCATCATCGAAGAGGCCAAGGGCGGCAAGCCGCTGGCGATGGCGGCGGCCGTCGGCGCCGACGTCGAGCCGGCCAAGGTGTCGATCATGTACCGCCCGCGCGGCGCGACCGACTTCAGCGAGGCCAAGATGAAGCTGTCGGGCGAGTGCGTCTACGCTGGCGCCATCCCGCCCGACGGGCTCAAGGGCGACATCGTCCACTACTACATCGCGGCCTACAACGCCGAGGGCAAGCTGCTGGCGTCCAAGGGCTCGGCCGGCTCGCCCAACATCATCGAGGTCACCGGCACGGTCGCCAGCGGCCGCGGCGACGACAACGACGACCCGCTGGGCAACGGCGACCGCACCGATGACCGGCCGACCACCACGCCGGTGACTGGCGGCAAGAAGACCCTGTTCGTCACCATCGCCGGCGGCGGCGGTGGCGGCCTGGTCAGCGGCAAGACCGAGCAGCAGAACAACGCGGTGAAGTGCTGCTTCGCCGCCGAGCCGGTCCACATCATGCCGGAGGTCGGGTTCTACCTGTCGCGCCAGACCGCGGTGTCGGTGGCGGTCCGGATCGGCCTGCCGCTGGGCGCCAACATCATGGGCCACTCGACGGCCTCGCCGGGCGGGATGCTGCGCGTCACCCACTGGTTCGCCCCGTCGGGCGCCGGCCTGCACATCGCCGGCGGCCTCGGCGGCGGGATCCTGCGCAACACCATCGCGCTCGAGGGCGCCACCGCGGGCATGGACGTCGACATCGTGGCCATGGGCCCGCTGCTGGTCAACGCGGGCGCCGGGTACAGCGCGGCGCTCGGCTCGAGCCTGGCGCTGGTGGCTCAGGTCAACGCCGTGGTCGGCGTGCCGGTGGTCGGCGAGATCGGCGCCTCGAAGCTCAACTTCGGCGTGCAGATCGACGCCAACCTCGGCCTGACGATCGGGTTCTGAGTCCCCGCGCCCCGGAGCGCGGCGGCGAGGCGAGCGGCAGGCCGGCGAGGCGAGCGAGGCGAGCGAGGCGAGCGGAGGGCGGCGAGGGGCGGGCGAGCGGCCCAGCGGGCGCGGTCAGACAAGGGCGGCGCGGCGGCGCGCACACCCCGCTGGATCCTCGCCCGAGGCGTCAGCGACGCCTCCGCCCCGCGGGCCCCGGTGTCAGCGACCGGGCGCCCCCCGGTGGGCCCTTCACCTGCTGGGTGGCCGGCCGGGCGCGCCATGACCTCGCGCGGTCCGCCGTCGCTACGTCCGCTTGGTGGCCTGGTCGTCGGCGTCCTTGGCCTTGGCCTTGGACTTGGACTTGGCCGGCGGATCGCCCGCGTCGGTCTTGGCCGCGGCTGCGTCGGCCTTGGCCAGCGCCACCATCGTCACCAGCCGGCCGCCGACCCGGCCACCCAGCTCGGCCTCGAGCGGCGCCGGCTTGCCGCGCCGATAGATCTGGAGCGCCAGGTAGCCGGCGACCGCCGCGGCCAGGATGGACACCCACTGCGCGAAGGTGAGGCCGACGTAGCGCTGGTCGCTCTCGTTGAGGCGCCAGAACTCGAGGACGAACCGCACCGGCGCATAGAGCAGCCCGACGAGCACCGCGATCAGCCCGGCCGGCAGCCGCCGACGCTTCTGGAACGCCAGCCACAGGATCAGCGCGTTGAGCGGGATGAGGTACATCAGCTCGTACATCGCCATGTTGTGGCAGCGGATGGTCGAGCCCACGTGGTGGCCGTGGGCCTGGATCTCGGCCAGCACCCGGCGCGCCTCGAGCTCGCCCTTGGGGTAGTCGACGCCGAGGAAGAAATCGGTGGCGCGGCCGATGTGGTCGTGGACCAGCGTGCAGCCGATGCGGCCGATCGCGAAGCCGAGCAACAGCCCCACCACGGTGGCGTCGGCCCACATCCCGGGGGTGAGGCGCTTCCACCAGTTGTAGAACCACCACCCCATCGCGCCGCCCAGGAAGCCGCCGTACGACGAGATGCCGTCCCACACCTTCAGGATCAGCAGCGGGTCCTTGGCCACCCGATCGTGCTCGTAGGCCAGGACGTCGAACAGGTGGGCGCCGAGGAACCCGGTCACCACCACCCAGCCGGTGAGCCCGCGCAGGTCGTCCTCGTCGACGCCGTGGCGCAGGGCGTAGCGACGCATGACCTCGGCGCCGATCAGCACCCCGCTGGCGACGATGATGCCGAAGGGCTGGATCGGCAGGCCGAACAGATCGTGAGCGCCCAGCTCGACGAACGGCAGGCCTGACGAATGATTGCCGAACGCCACCAGGGCGGCCAGCGAAGCAAGCACGGATGCGTACACGCCGGCAGCCTACCTCATGTCCCGCGCGCTTGCCGCCCGGGCCACGCGAGCGTTACCGTGCCGGTCATGCCCGAGGTGCTCGTCGGAGGCCACGTCATCGCCCGCCAGCTCAAGGCCGAGGGCACCACCTGCATCTTCACGCTGTGCGGCGGCCACATCGCGCCGATCTACGACGGCTGCCTGCGCGAGGGCATCGACATCATCGACACCCGCCACGAGCAGGCCGCGGTCCACGCCGCCGACGGCTGGTCGCGCCTGACCCGCGGCTGCGGCGTCGCGGTGATCACCGCCGGCCCCGGCGTCACCGACGGCGTCACCGGCGTGGCCAACGCGTTCCAGGCCTCGATCCCGCTCCTGGTGCTGGGCGGCGCGTCGGAGCTGCGCTTCAAGGGCAAGGGCGCGCTGCAGGAGATGGAGCAGACCTCGCTGCTGGCCCCGATCACCAAGGCCAGCTTCACCGCCACCGACCCGCGCCGGCTGGCCGAGTACATCCGGACCGGCATCCGCATCGCCACCTCCGGCGTGCCGGGCCCGGTGTTCATCGAGCTGCCGTTCGACGTGCTGACCGCCCAGGTCACCGATCCGGCGTTCCCGGCGCCGCCCCGGCCCTGGCCGGCGCAGCCCGGCGATCCGGCCGGCATCGCCGCCGCCGCGACGCTGATCGCCGCCGCCGACAAGCCGATGATCTTCGCCGGCAGCCAGGTCTACTGGGACGCCGCGTGGGCCGAGCTGGTGGCCCTGGCCGAGCGGGCCCAGGTGCCGGTGTTCACCAACGCGATGGGCCGCGGCTGCATCGACAGCCGCCACCCGCTGGCGTTCGCCCAGGCCCGCAAGAACGCGTTCCGCGGCACCGACCTGGCGATCATCATCGGCACCCCGCTCGACTTCCGGGTCGGCTATGGCGCCAGCATCAACGCCAAGGCCAAGGTCATCCAGCTCGACCGGGACCCCACCAAGATCGCCCAGAACCGCGACGCCGAGGTGCCCTTGCTCGGCGACGCCCGCTCGGTCCTGGCCCAGCTCGCCGCGGCGGTGCCGGCCGCCACCGGGCGCACCCAGCCGTGGGTCGACGAGCTGCGCGGCGCCGAGACCAAGGCGATGGCCAAGCTGCTCGACCACGCGGCGTCGGACGCGCGCCCAATCAACCACTACCGGCTGGCCAAGGCCATCGCCGAGGTGATCGACGACGACACCATCGTCATCGGCGACGGCGGCGACTGCGTGGCGCTGGGGGCCAAGCTCTTGCCGCGCAACAAGCCCGGCACCTGGATGGATCCCGGCCCGCTGGGCTGCCTCGGCATCGGCGCGCCGTTCGCGCTGGCGGCCAAGAAGCTGCACCCCGGCGCCAAGGTGCTGGTGCTGTCGGGGGACGGGAGCTTCGGCCTCAACGGCTTCGACTTCGAGACCGCCATCCGCTGGAACCTGCCGGTGTGCGTGGTGGTCGCCAACGACGCCGCGTGGGGCCAGATCCGCGGTCCCCAGGTGATGATCTTCGGCGCCGCCCGCGCCCCCGCCACCAAGCTGGCCTCGACCCGGTACGACCGGGTGGTCGAGGCGTTCGGCGGCAAGGGCTACCACGTCGAGGATCCCGCCCAGCTGGTGCCGACGCTGCGCGCCGCGCTGGCCGAGCCGACGGTCACCTGCGTGAACGTCACCATCGACCCCGAGTTCGTCGTCGCCAGCGGCGCCGCCAAGCTGACGGTGTAGCCATGGTGTGGGAACCGTTCGCGCTCGCGGTGTTGTTCGGCCTGCTGATCTCGGCGGGGATCTACTTTGTCGTGATGTGGCCCCAGGTCGCGCCCGACGACGACGAGCCGGCGGGCGACGCCGCGCTGGCCGACGCGGCCCTGGCCGTCCCCCCCCCGGCCGACGCCGACGCGCCCGCGGCCGACGCGACCCCACCCGCGGCCGCCGACGCGGCACCCGCCATCGACGCGCCGGCGCCGGCCTCGAGCTAGGCGCGCTGCTATCCTCGATCGATGCGCCCGGTCGCGCTCCTCGTCGTCGCCGCGCTGGTCGCGCAGGCCTGGCCCGCCGCCGCCACGCCGCGCGCCGGCGCCATCGCCCGGGTGGTCCACCCGACCGCGCCGCCCAGCCTGGGGCCGGCCGACGCGCTGGTGAGGATCGAGCTGTACTTCGTGCCGGGCATCGCCTCGAGCGCGGTGGCCTACCGCGAGGTGCGGGCCCTGGCCGCGCGCCACCCGGCCCGCCTGCGGGTGGAGTTCTGGCCGCGCCGCGTCGGCTCGACCCAGCGCGAGCCGGCGGTGGCGCTCGTGGCCCACCGGCGCGGCCGCTTCTTCGCCTACCTCGATCGGCTGACCGAGGCGGGGCCGGTCCAGCGCAGCGCCGACCTCGAGCCGCAGCTCGGGATCGATCCGCGCCTGGCCACGGCCGCGCTGGCGGATCCCGACGTCCAGGCCGCGCTCGACGACGCCGAGCGGCGGGCGTTCCGGGCCGGCGCGGCGTCGGTCCTCGAGCTGGTCATCAACGGCCGGCCGGTGTCGCGCGGGCCGGTGCGCATGAACGCCAACTCGTTCCATCCCGACCAGCTCGAGGCGGCCTACCAGCTGGCGTGGCGCCGAGCCCGCCGGGCCGCGGTGGCCGGCCTCACCGGCCGCGCCCTGGCCGCCTTCAACCGCCAGCGGGTGTACTGCGACGACGACGACGGCCCCGATCCCGAGGCCGACGCCGATCCGGTCGGCGACGCCATCGACGACCAGCTGGGCCTGGGCGCGCTTTTCGACGGGGGCACCGACTGCCCGACGCCGCAGGTACGGCCGGCGCGGATCGACACCACCCCGGTGGGGCTCGACGACGAGCTGCTCGACGAGGCGGCCCTGAGCGCCGCCCCGCTGCTCGGCCGCCCGCTGCCGCCGCCGGCGGCGCCGATGACCGGAGCCCGCACGCCGGCCGTCGACGTCGTCGTGGTGTGCGGCCTGGGTGGCCCCGGCTGCCGCGCCCAGCTGGCGATCGTCCATCAGCTCCTCGCGGTCTACGGCGCGCAGGTGCGGCTGCGGTGGCTGCCGTGGCTCGAGCCGGGCGCCCCGGGCGCCGACGCCGAGGCGGAGCTGGCCGCGGTCGCGCTGTGCGCCGCCGAGCACGGCGACGGGTGGCCGTTCTCCGATCCGCCTGGCCTGCGCACGCCGCCGCTCGACGCCGCCGGGCTGGTGCGCGCCAGCGGGGCCGATCCCGAGCTGGTGGCCGGGTGCGTCGCCGGCGCCGGGGCCCGGGTGCGCGCCCTGGTCGCCGCGGCCCGGGCCGCCGGGATCCAGTGGGGCCCGACGGTGGTCGTGGCCGGCCGGGCCTACCCCGGTGGCTTCACCGACCGACGCAGCGCGGCCATCGTCGTCGAGCACGCCCTGGCGCCAGGCCTGCTCGAGCAGCTCGTCCGATAACTGGTTTGACCACCGCGACCGCGGCGTGATACCCCCGGGAGACGATGGAGTTGACCTTCGCGGCTGCCACCGACGTGGGGCGCCAGCGGACCCACAATGAGGACAACTTCCTCATCGACAAGAAGCTCCGGCTGTTCTTGATCGCCGACGGTATGGGCGGCCACGCCGCCGGCGAGGTGGCGTCGTCGATCGCGGTCCACGAGATCCGCGACGCGGTCTACAGCAACCGCGACCTCCTCGAGCGCTACCGGGCCGAGGGGCCGGCCACCGCCGCCGTCGAGATCCTGCAGATGCTCGAGCACGCGGTCCAGGCCGCGTGCGGCGCGGTGTACAGCCAGGCCCAGGCCGACAGCGCCAAGCGCGGCATGGGCACCACCGCCTCGGTCTTGCTGATCGCCGGAGCCCCCGACCACCTGCGCGGCTTCATCGCCCACGTCGGCGACAGCCGCATCTACCTCGCGCGCCAGGGCCAGTCGCACCAGCTCACCGAGGATCACTCGCTCATGAACGAGCTGGTCCGGCGCGGCAAGCTCAAGCGCGACCAGGTGGAGAGCTCGCCCTACAAGCAATACAAGAACGCGGTGACCCGCGCGGTCGGTGTGTATGCGTCGGTCGAGGTCGACACGTTCGACTTCGACATCCTCCCCGGCGATCGCTTCTTGCTGTGCTCGGACGGGCTGTACGCCTACCTCGAGGACGAGCAGCTGCCGGCCCTGCTGGGCGACGGCGAGGTCAAAGACGTGCCCCGCCAGCTCATCGACCTGGCCAACGAGGGCGGCGGCCACGACAACATCACCGGCGTCGTGCTGCGGGTCGGCGGCGGCACCGGGACCGCCGACGCGCCGGCCACCGGCGAGGCGTCGCTCAAGCTCGACGCGCTCAAGGGGATGCAGATGTTCCGGTACCTGTCGTACCGGGAGCTGGTGCGGGTCGCCAGCCTGACCGCGATCACCGAGGCCGACGCCGGCGCGGTGGTGTTCACCGCCGGCGACCCCGGCGAGACCATGTACGTGGTGGCCAGCGGCCGGGTCCGGCTGAGCAAGGGCGACGTCCACGTGGCCGAGCTGACCAAGGGCCAGCACTTCGGGGAGATGGCGCTCATCGATCGCTCGACCCGCTCGCTCACCGCCACCGCCGCCGAGCCGACCCAGCTGGTGACCATCCGCCGCAAGGACTTCTACGAGATCATCAAGAAAGAGTCCGAGCTGGCCACCAAGCTCCTGTGGAGCTTCGTCCAGGTCCTGGGGGCACGGCTGCGCAAGACCACCAGCGACCTGTCCGACGCCCTGCACGGCGACAAGCACGGCGGCGACACCACCGCCGAGAACCTGTTCCAGGACTGATCGCGCCGGCGCGCGGCGCGCGGCGCGCCGATCGGGCTCGGCAGCGAAGCACGAAATACTTGGCGCTCGCGCCGCGTCGGCGCTGCTATGGTCCCGGCGATGTTGACTGGCACCTTCGCGAAGCTCCTGCCGTCCCTGGACGGCGATCGCAACGTCATCCGCGACGCCTGGAACCTGGTGGCCGGGCTGCCCGGCGGCAAGGCGTTGTTCTCGAAGCTGATCGGGCGGGCCGCGCCATACACCGGCACCATCAACGCCAGGGTCACCGCGCTGCGGCCCGGGTTCTGTCAGGTGGTGCTCCTCGATCGCAAGGAGGTGCGCAACCACCTGGCCTGCATCCACGCCGTGGCGCTGGTCAACCTGGCCGAGCTGGCCGGCAACGCCGGGCTGGCCTACGCGCTGCCCGACGACGCCCGCTTCATCGTCGCCGGGCTGTCGATCGAGTACCTGAAGAAGGCCCGCGGCACGATCACCGCCACTAGCGAGTGCCCGATCCCGAGCACCAGCGACCGGGCCGAGGTCGAAGTGCCGGTGGTCCTGACCGACGCCAGCGGCGCGGTGGTGGCCCGGGCCACCCTGCGGACGCTGATCGGCCCCAAGCGGCCGCCGCCGGCCGCGGTCGTCAACTGAGCCACCGCGGTCGCCCACGCCGCATGAAATATCCTGAGCTGCCCATGCGTCCCTTCCTCGTGTCTCCCCGTCTGTGCCGCGCCGCCCTGGTCGCGCTAGTGGTCGCGACCGCCAGCGTCGCCGCGGCCGATCCACCCCGCGACTTCACCGCCGAGGTCCAGGCCATGTACCGGGTGGTCGCCTGCGGCGGCCAGGCCGCGCTGCCGGCCGGCGTCGACGCCAAGCTGGTCGACAAGCACTGCCAGACGCTGACGCCGTGGTACGCCGAGCTGCACGGGCACTACGTCGACCCGGCCACGCCGTTTCTGGCCGGGCTGCGACCTGCCGGGCTGCCGACCACGGTGGTGTACCCGTTCGGCGGCGGCGACCTGCTGAGCGCGCTCATCACCTACCCCGACGCCACGGAGATCACGACCATCTCCCTCGAGCACGCCGGCGACCCCACCCGCGTCACCGCCGCCAGCCCTCGCCAGCTCAAGGCCGCGCTCACCACCTACCGCGGCGCGATCCGCGAGCTGATCAGCCACCACGACTCGGCCAGCGAGAACATGCGCAAGCTCGAGCGCGGCGCCGTGCCGGGCCAGCTGGCGTTCTTCGTCACCGCGCTGGCCGCGCTCGGCTACGAGCCGGTCGGCCTGCGGTTCTTCACCATCGAGCCGGGCGGCGCGCTGCACTACCTCACCGCCGCCGAGGTCGCCGCCGCCGCCACCAAGGTGGCCAAGCGCAAGCGGGCCAGCTGGGTCGACACCGACTTCTCCGTGGCGTTCACCAACTCGGAGCTGACGTTCCGCAAGGCCGGCGTGGCCGGCGCCCCGCTCATCGTCCACCGCCACATCGCGGCCGACCTGTCGGACAAGCCGCTGGCGGGCTCGCCGGTCCTGGCTTACCTCGAGGCGCGCGGCAAGATCGCCACGATGACCAAGGCCGCCAGCTATCTGTTGTGGATGAGCTCGTTCTCGGTGATCCGCGGCTACCTCCTCGAGCACATGGCGTGGATGATCTCGGACTCGACCGGCATCCCGCCGCGGTTCGCCGCCAAGGCCGGCTTCACCCAGACCACCTACGGCCGCTTCGACGGCAGCTACCTGCCGGCCAGCGCGAAGGACAACGAGGCGTTCCGCAAGCTGTGGAGCAAGCAGCCCCGCCGCCCGCTGCCGTTCCGCTACGGCTACCCGGACAGCGCCCGCCACGTCCACCTGATGGTCACCGCGCCGGCGCCATGATCGGGCGCCGCCTGCTGGTGATCGCGGCGACGGCCGCGCTGGCGGCGCCGGCCGCGGCCAAGCCACGCCCGGGCAAGCCGGCCGCCGCGGCGGGTCGCCTCGACAAGACCGAGGACCGCGTCGCCGGCGGCACGCACTGGCGGGTCAAGACCGCGGCCGGCGTGCTCCACGTGTGGATCCCGCCCGGCTACGATCGCGCCACCGCGGGCACTGTGGTCTACGTCCACGGCTACTACACCGACGCCGACGGTGCGTGGAAGGACCATGATCTGGCCCGACAGTTCCGCGCCTCGGGACAGAACGCGCTGTTCATCGTCCCCGACGCCCCCAAGGGCAACGGTGAGGAGGTCAAGTGGCCGGCGCTGACCGACCTCCGCCGCGCGGTGGCCCGGGCCAACATCCGCATCCCGGATGGCCCGACGGTGGTGCTGGGACACTCCGGGGCGTTCCGCACCGTCATGAAGTGGGTCGATCACCGCCTGGTCACCCAGATCATCCTGCTCGACGCGCTGTATGGCGGCGAGCGCGCGTTCGACGACTTCATCGGCACCGGCAAACGCGCCAAGCAGCACAAGCTGATCGCCATCGGCTCGGACACCGCCGAAGAGTCCAAGGCGTTCGCCAAGAAGTACCCGTTCGCGGTGGTGCGCGACGCCATGCCGGCGTCGACCAGCGGGTTCAGCAAGCGCGAGAAGTCGGCCAAGCTGCTCTACGTGCGCTCGCAGTTCGGGCACATGCAGATCGTGACCAGCGGCAAGGTCATCCCGGTGCTGCTCCGGCTCACGCCGCTCAAGCACCTGTGAGGCGGGCCGCCGCGCCGCGGCGGCGACCCGGCCGCGCGCTGGCGCGTGGCGCCCCGCCGCCCGGCGACCACGTCACTCGGGCGCGGCGTGCTCGCCGACGTCGTCGGCCTCGTCGGCCGGCGGTGGCGCGGGCGCCGGCGTCGCCAGCGGCGCGGCGGTGGCCTCGGGCGACGGCACGAACACCATGGCCGGCGGATCGCCGCTCTGCTTGGCGTTCACGTCGATGGGCTGGAGCTGGTACGCGCCGGGTGCGTTGCCGACCTCGGCCAGAAACTCTTCCCGGCTCGCCAAGGCCGGGATGCGCAGCGGAACGCCGTCGCGATACAGCCGCGACCACAGCTTGCCCTCGCACGGCTGGAAGTAGACGTGGAACGCGACGGTGGGGCCGAGCCGGTAGGTGCGGCCGCGACTGTCGCGAAGCCACGCACGCCGTTGGCGACCTGAGCGCGATCCACGAGGCCAGCGATCCATGTCCTCAGACTACTCCTGATTTTTGGAAGGGTCCAGCATGTGTTGTCGATTGTGTCGATTTTTGGCCGCCCGAGATCGGCGCGATATGCCATCCAAACGGGCCGCGGATCGCCATCTCACACCTCGGAGGTGATTGCCTCGATGGTCCATCCATAGACGATTTTCTTAGCGGATCGCGATGATCCGGGTGACGGCGACGCACGGCAACGTCATCGCGTCGTCGGCGGACTGGGCCGCCGGCGCGTCGCAGGCAGAGCCGGTGACCTGGTCGCGGTGTTCCTCGGTCACGATGCTCAGCGCGCCGTCTGCGCCGATCACCGCGGTCGACACCCGCGCGGTGAGCAGGCAGCTCGTCGCGTCGCCGCTGCCGCCGTACTGGGCCGCCGCGTAGCCCCCGACCACCGCGCGCGCGTATTGGAGGTCTTCGAGCGGATTGGCCGCTTCGCAGGCGGTGGCGGAGGTGCAGCGGGCCCACTGGTAGAACACCTGGCCAGCGATCGTCTCGCGGGAAAATTCGATGTAAGGGAGCCCGCCGACGTCCGCGCCGGGCCCGCAGCCGGCCCCGGCCGCGGTGTACGACGTGACCTGCCAGACCCCGCTCAGGTCGGGGCCCGTCGACAGCTCGGTGCAGGCACCGCCGGCGATGAGCGCGGCGCACAGCCCGGCCCGGGACAGCGCTGAAGCATCCATGGCCTCGACGCTAACATACGAGAACCGTCATCCCGCCGGCGTTGTGCGAGGCCGGTTCGTGTAATGTCCTCCACCGCGCGATGCTCGGCTACGTCCTCGATGAGGTGTTCGTCCACCACCACGCGCCCTCGGGCCACCCCGAGCGGCCGGCGCGGTTCGAGGCGATCCGCGACGCGCTCCTGGCCGCCGACGTCGCCGGGCGGGGCCGCCAGGTGCCGGTGCGCGCCGCGACGGACGTCGAGCTGGCGCGGGTCCACGACCCGGCCTACCTGGCCACCCTCGCCGCCACCGTGCCGGGCGCGACCGGCTGGCTCGACGGCGACACGTTCTACTCGCCGGGCACCTGGGACGCGGTCCTGGCCGCGGCCGGCTCGGTGACCGCGCTGACCCTCGAGGTCCTGGCCGGCACCGCCTCGTCGGGGCTGGCCATCGTCCGCCCGCCCGGGCACCACGCCGAGCGCGATCGGGCCATGGGCTTTTGCCTGATCAACAACGTCGCGGTCGCCGCGGCGGCTGCCCGCGCGGCCGGCGCGGCCCGGGTGGCGATCCTCGACTGGGACGTCCACCACGGCAACGGCACGCAGCAGATCTTCTGGGACGACCCGACCGTGATGTACCAGTCGATCCACCAGTTCCCGTTCTACCCGGGCACCGGCGCCCCCGACGAGATCGGCGGCCCGCGTGCGCTGGGCGCGACCGTCAACGTCGGCCTGCCCGCGGGCTCGGGCGACCGCGAATACCTGGCGGCGTTCGACCACGTCCTCGGGCCGACGCTGCGGCGGTTCCAGCCCGACCTGATCATCGTCTCGGCCGGCTTCGACGCCCACCGGGCCGACCCCCTGGCGGGCATGCAGGTGTCGCGCTACGGCTTCGCGCGGCTGGCGGCCCGGGTCCGGCGCCTGGCCGACGAGCTGTGCGGCGGGCGCTGGCTGGCGGTGCTCGAGGGCGGCTACGACCTCGACGGCGTCGCCGAGGGAGTGCTGGCCTCCCTCGACGTGCTGACCGCGGCCCCCGACCAGCTGCCGTCGACCGCCGAGGTCGAGCTGGGCGACATCGCTCCCGGCGCGCAGCGGGCGGTGGCCGAGACCCTGCGCGCCCTGACCGGCGCCGGCGCGGCCGCGCCGCGCGAGGCGTCGTGAGCTACGCCGCGGCTCAGCCGGCCGCGCCGGTCGCGTTCGGCAAGCGCTATTGGCTGCTGCGCCCGCTGGCCACCGGCGGCATGGCCGAGATCTACCTGGCGCGGCAGAACGCCATGGCCGGCTTCGAGAAGGAGGTCGTGATCAAGCGGCTCAAGCCCGAGCTGGCCGGCGATCCCCGCATCGTCGAGATGTTCCTCGACGAGGCCCGCATCGGCGCGCTGCTCAACCACCCCAACATCGTCCACGTCTACGACGTCGACGAGGAGGGCGGCATCCCCTACATCGCGATGGAGTACATCCAGGGCGAGGAGCTCAACGAGCTGTGCCGGCGCGGCCTCGGACACGGCCGGTTCCTCCCGCGCGAGCACGCGGTCGAGCTGATCCGCCAGGCCGCCGCCGGGATGGGCTACTTCCACGCCAAGCGCGGCGCCGACGGCTCGCCCTTCGCTGGCCAGGGGCTGGACATCGTCCACTGCGACATCTCGCCGACCAACCTGTTGGTCACCGAGGACGGCTTCCTGAAGATCATCGACTTCGGCATCGCCCGGGCCAAGGATCAGCGCCCGCGCGAGGAGGGCATGATCCCCGGCAAGCTGAGCTACATGTCGCCCGAGCAGGCCACCCGCGGCGTGGTCGACTACCGCTCCGACATCTTCTCCCTCGGCGTCGTGCTGTACGAGATCACCGTCGGGCGCCGCCTGTTCAAGGGCCCGGCCCACGAGGTGGTGCGCCGCCTCACCGAGGGCGAGATCGAGGCCCCCACCTTCGTCAACCGCAACTTCCCGGGCCAGCTCGAGAGCATCATCATGCGCGCGCTCGAGCGCCACCCCGAGAGCCGGTACCCCAGCGCGTACGATCTGGCCGACGAGCTGGAGGGCTTCCTGCGCGACGCCAAGCTGCACTCGGGCCCGGTGCGGATCGCGCGCTACCTCGACGAGCTGGCCGAGGCCGCCGGCGGCCAGCGACGGCCCGAGCTCATCGCCGAGGCCGACCTGGCCAAGATCGACGAGGACCTCGACTTCGACGACCAGCTGTTCGACGGCTACCAGGCGGCGCGCTCCAGCGGGGGCAGCGAGTGGGACGAGATCCAGGAGGCCGACGCCGAGGTCGCCGCCGCGCTCGGCCTCGAGCTCGAGCAGCTGCGGCTGATGCGGACCCCGGTGCCCCACCGCGGCGACGACGGCGAGCTGGCGCTGCCCTTGCCGCCGCCGCGCGACTCGGCCCCGCACCCGGGCCACTGGGAGCGCGGGCCCGAGCACGACGACGTGACCGACCGCCAGCCGCGCCACGAGCTGGCGGTGGCCACCGGCCCGGTCGCGACCGTCCCGGCGGCGACGGTCCCGGCCGCGACGCTGCCGACGCCACCTGCGCCGATGCCCGCCCCGCCGCCGACGCCCGGACGCAACCTCACGCCCGTCCTGATCTTCGGCGTGTCGGCCGGGGTCGCGCTCGGCATCCTGGTGAGCCGCTTGCTCTGACCCAGCCGCGCCGACGCCCCGATGCGGCGATCCCACGGCCGCGCCGCGGGCCGGCGGCAACGGCGCAGACCGCCGCGAACGGGGATGCCATTTGCCGCGCGGTGGCATACCTTCTCGGGGTGTTGACGCTGCGCCGGCTGGTGATCGTCGCCGCGCTGGTCGGCTGCCGCGGCGACCGGCCCACCGAGGTCGAACGTCGCGAGGCGCCGCCGCGACGGGTGATCGATCCGCCGCGCACCGACGTGCGGGCGCTGCCGCCGCACGCCATCACCGCCGACGGCGTCGGGCCGTACAAGCTGGGCATGACGATGGCGCAGATCGTCGCGGCGGTGCCGTCGGGGCCGCGCATCGCGCTCATGCAGATCCCCGGCGTCGTCGATCACAGCCTGGTCCGCGACGCCGGCATCAGCATCGGCGGCGAGCGCCAGGGTGACGCGTCGTTCATCTCGGTCGAGCGGGTGGCGGTGGCGCGGACCGCGGACGGCGTCGGCGTCGGCACCTCGCGCGACGCGCTGACCGCCGCGCTGGGCCCGGCCGAGGTCGACGATCGGATCGCCCGCGATCCGACGTTGTGGGTGGGGCGCGGCCTGCCGGGCACCCGCTTCGTCATGTTCGACGACCGGGTCGGCGCGCTGGTGGTGATGCCACGACCGGCGCCGCTCTTGCCGGCCGCCCCGGAGCCCGGCTGTGCGCGGACCGTGGCCGCCGAGGACGCGGTCCCGGCGACGGCCCAGGGTGCGTGCCTGGAAGGCGCCGACGCGGTCGCCGCGGTGGGCGCCCAGGTCATGGTCTACGACGGCAAAGGCCGCAAGCTGGCCGGCATCGACGTGCCCGGCCTGCGGTGGGTCGCGCCGCTGCGCGGCCAGAGCGGCCGCGACGAGCTGGTCGCGGCCAGCCAGCTGAACGACGACGACGGGCGCCGCTACGGGGTGACCGTGCTGGGCTTCGAGGCCGGCCGCCTGGTGCGGCTCGCGGAGGTCGAGGCCTACCGGCTGACCGAGACCAGCGCCGCGTGGATCGGCGCGCGCCTCGACGATCTGGACCTGCGGCTCGAGTTCGTGCGCAGCGGCGACGAGCTCCGCATCGGCGGCCTGCTGGTCCACCGCGGCACCAGCGCGGTCGTCGACGCCGCCCCCCTGCTGCCGGTGACCGTCCGGGTCACCCGGCGCGCGCCGGAAGATCGCGACCGACCCCGTCAGGACGCCGGCCCCGCCGAGATCGACGGCGCGGTCGATACCCCGCCGTGACCCCGCCCGGCGCGCGTTCCCGCCGCCGGCCTTTGCGATCCTGCGCCAGATTCTGCACAATATTGGCGTTGCTCGGGCTTCGGCGGAGTCGACCCCTCTACCCATGAAGTTTTTCTGTGATCGCTGCAAGACCCGCTACGCCATCGCCGATGAGCGTGTCCGCGGGAAGATCCTGAAGATCCGCTGCAAGAACTGCTCGGCGGTGATCACGGTCCGCGAGGGTATGGACGACGGCTCGGCGGAGGCGGTCCGCCACGGGGCGCCGACCACCGCGCCGCCCCCCGCGATGCCGGCCCACCCGCCGCCGGCGGCGCTCGACGAGGAATGGTACGTCTCGAAGGACGGCAACCAGGAGGGGCCGTTCACGCTGACGGAGGCCCAGGCCTGGATCAGCGCCCGCCCCGGCGAGGACGATCTGTTCTGCTGGAACGAAGGCTTCGACGACTGGTTGCCGGTCGAGAAGGTCAGCCACTTCCGCGGCCTGCGCGGCCCGACGCCGCGCGCGAGCACCCGGTCCGACGCCACCGCCGAGCCCGAGCCGCAGCCCCTGTTCTCCGCGACGCTGGCGGCGATCGAGGCCGAGGCGGCCGCGGCCGCACGAGCCCCGGAGCCCGCCGCGCCGGCCACGCCGCGCCAGCCGACCGGCCCGGTCCCGACGCTGCGCCAGCCCACCGGCCCGGTCCCGACGCTGCGCCAGCCCACCGGCCCGGTGCCGACGCTGGGCACCGCCCCCACCGGTGGCGCCGCCGCGATCGCCGAGCTGCCGCGCCCGCGGACGCCGTCGGCCTCGCCGTGGAAGGTGCCTGAGGCCGGCGCGATCAGCGCTACCGGCCTGCCGGCGGTCGGCGCGCCGCCGGCGATCGCGCCGGCGGTCCCCGCCCCCGCCCCGGTGGCCCCTGCCCCGGCGGTCCCCAGGCCGCGCCGCCGCCGCGCCCCACGCTGCCCGCGCCATTCGCGGCCCGCGCCAACGGCGCCAGCGCTGCGCCGCCGCTCGCAGGGGGCGCCCCGGTCGCCGCGCCCACCGCACCGCCCGCGGCGGTCGCACCGCCGCCGGCGGTCGCCCCGCCCGCGCCGGCACCTGGCCCCCTGCGTGGCCCGAGCCGGAGCACGGCGGCCAAGTTCGATCACGAGCCCGCCGCCGACGACGCCCCCGAGCTGGACGACGACGACGCCCCGGCAGCGCCCGCGGCGAACGCCGGGCTCGACGACGACGACCTCGACATCGGCGAGGTGTCGCGCGTGGTCCGGCTGGCCGATCTGATGGCGCCGCCGCCCGCGGCCGCCGCGCCGGCGGCCAAGCTGCGCGCGCCCACCGCGGCCATGCCGGTGGTCGGCCGCGGCACCGGCGCGGTCACCGCGATGCCCGGCGCAGCTGCCGGCGGGTTGGCCGGCGCGAGCCTGGGCGGCGCGAGCCTGGGCGGCGCGGGGCTGGCGCCTGGGCTCGGCGCGGCCCCCGGCCAGGAGTTCAGCGAGCCGATCCCGGTGATGCCGGTCGAGCCGCGCCCGCGGCGTACCGGCCTCTACGTCGGCATCGGGCTCGGCGCCGCGGCGCTGATCGTCGTCGCGGCGCTGGCGCTCAGCTCGAACAACGAGGAGAACACCGGCAACAGCACCAGCGGGGGCTCGAACGACTTCTCCGGCCTGGGCTACCGGCCGACCGACCCGCGCCCGGGCCCCGGCGGCCAGGTCCCCGACCCCGGTCCAGGCACCGCCAAGGTGCCCGGCCCCGGCACGGGCCGGCGCCCCTCCGGCGGCACCGGCACCCCCGGCCCGGGGACCTCGACGACGCCCGGGCCCGGGACCGGCGCCGGCACCGGCAAGGTCGAGACCGGCAGCGGCAACCCTGCGCTCGGCGAGCTGACGCCCGACGACGTGATCAACATGTCGCGGCGGATGGAGACCGGCACCCGCCGCTGCTACGAGCGCGCGATGAAGGCCGACCCGTTCCTGAAGGTGTCGAAGATCCGCGCCACCATCAACGTCAACCCCGGGGGCGGCGTCGGCGACGTCAGGCTGTCGGAGAAGGCCGACCATCCGCTCGGCGTGTGCCTGATCGCGGCGATCAAGCGCTGGCCGTTCGGTCCGTCGAAGGAAGGCATCGTCAGCGAGGTCTCGCTGGTGTTCGAGCAGAAGTAGCCGCGCGCCGCCGCGCGCGGGCGGCTCAGCCCCCGGCCAGGTCGCGCACCGCGCCGACCACCACCCCGGCGGCGGCGGCGACCTCCTCGGCGGTGGTGTCGAGGCCGAACGACAGCCGCGCCATGCCCCAGCTGGGCGGCAGGCCGATCGCCGCCAGCGCGCCGGCGGGCTTGCCGGTGGGCCCGGCGCACGCCGAGCCGGCCGAGGCGATCACCCCGCGCGACGCCAGCACCTCGCGCAGCCCGTCGGCGCTGACGCGATCGAAGGCCAGCGCGAGGATGTGCGGCGCGCCCGGCGCGCCGGCCAGCGAGCGCCACGCCAGGCCAGCCTCGGCGATCCGCGCGGTGATCACGTCGGCGAAGCCGCGCCAGCGGACGGTCGCCGCCGCGCGCGCGGCGCAGGCGCGCTCGACCGCGACGCCGAGGCCGGCCGCGCCGGGCGCGTCCTGGGTGCCCTGGCGCAGCCCGCGCTGCTGGCCGCCGCCGCCCCACAGCGGCGTCAGGGCCGCGCCGTGGCGGACCCACAGCGCGCCGACGCCCTTGGGCCCGTGCAGCTTGTGGCCGGCCACGCCGAGGCTGTCGACGCCGAGCGCGGCGACGTCGACGTCGATCTTGCCCAGGGCCTGGGTGGCGTCGCAGTGGACGTGGACCTCGGGCCACCGCGCGTGGACCGCGGCGGCCAGCTCGGCCACCGGCTGCACCGTCCCCAGCTCGTTGGACACCAGCATCACCGCCACTACCCGGGTCGCGGCGTCGACCAGCGCCAGCGTCGCGTCGAGGTCGAGGGTGCCGGCCGGGGTGACCGGCGCGACCCGCACGTCGCGGCCGGGCCCCGCCATCGCCGCCGACGCCGCCACCGCCGGGTGCTCGAGCACCGACACCACGATCGCGCCGGGGCCACCGGCGCGCGCCGCGCCCAGGACGCCCAGGGCGTTGCTCTCGGTGCCGCCCGAGGTCCACACCAGGTCGCCGACGGCGCCGGCGTCGCCCAGGCCGGCCAGCACCTGGGCCCGGGCGCTGGCGATGCGGCGCCGGGCCGCGGCGCCGAACGGGTGGGCCGCCGAGGGGTTGCCGTAGTCCTCGCGCATGACCTCCACCATCCGCGCGATCACGGCGTCGTCGACCCGGGTCGACGCGGCGTTGTCGAGGTAGATCATGGCCCAGTATGGATCAGCCTTCGCCCTCGCATGCCGGCCTCGGCGTGTACGTGCACTTTCCGTGGTGCCGCCGGCTGTGCCCGTACTGCGACTTTCCGGTGGTGGTGGCCACCGAGCCACCCCACCGGGCCTACCTGGCCGAGGTGCTGGCCGAGCTCTCGGCCCAGGCGCCGCTGTTCGCCGGGCGCCGGCTGGCCACGATCTACCTGGGCGGCGGCACGCCGTCGTGGTGGGACCCGGCGTGCGTGGCCGAGCTCATCGCCGCCATCCGCGCCCGGTTCCCCGGCGTCCCGGCCGAGGTCACCGTCGAGGCCAACCCGATCGACTGCACCGCGCCGCGGATGGCGGCGTGGCGCGCGGCCGGCGTCACCCGGCTGTCGATCGGCGTGCAGTCGTGGGCCGACGCCGAGCTCACCGCGCTCGGCCGCGACCACCGCATGGGCGACGGGCCGGCCGCCATCGCCGCGGCGACCGCCGCCGGCTTCGCCGCCGTGTCGGCCGATCTCATCCTGGGCGCGCCGGGCGTGGCTCCGCCGGCCGACGGCGCGGCCCCGGCGTCGGTCCACGCCGCGATCGCCAGCGGGGTCGACCACCTCTCGGTGTACGAGCTGACCATCGAGGACCGCACCGCGTTCGGCGCCCGCCACCGCGCCGGGCGGCTGCCGGTGCTGGGCGACGACGCCGCGGCCAGCCTCTACGAGGCGACCCACCACGCGCTGACCGGCGCCGGCTTCGAGCACTACGAGGTCTCGTCGTACGCGCGGCCCGGACGTCGCGCCATCCACAACGCCGCCTACTGGCGCGGCGGCGAGTTCTTGGGCCTCGGCGTCGGCGCGGCGTCGTTCCGGCGGCGCCCCGACGGCGGCGGCGAGCGCTGGCACAACCACCGCCAGCTCGAGCGCTACCGCGACGCCGACGACCGGATCGCCGAGCACGCCAGCGCCGACGCCGCGGAGGTGGCCCGCGACCTGCTGTGGCTGGGAATGCGCACCTCCGACGGGGTCGCGGTCGAGGCGGTGGCGCCGACGGTCACCGCGTGGGCCACCGCCGCCGGGCTGGCCACCATCGCCCACGGTCGGCTGCGCCCCACCCTGCGCGGCTTCCTGTGCGCCAACCAGCTCGCGGCCCGCTTGGTGGCGGAGCGATGACCGGCGGGTGACGACGAAGCGGTGTATGCTGGGAGGCCACCCGCCACCACCATGTCGACGCCCGAGCTCACGCGCCGCGCGCGCAAGATCCTGCAGGCCGTGGTCGCCGAGTACCTCCACAGCGGCGACGCCGTCGGCTCGCGCACGGTGACCCGCCGCCACGAGATCGGCCTGTCCCCGGCGACGGTCCGCAACGTCATGGCCGATCTCGAGGAGCTGGGCCTCCTGGAGCAGCGCCACACCTCGGCCGGCCGGGTCCCCACCGAGCAGGGCCTGCGCTTCTTCATCCAGTCGTTGCTCAAGGTGCGCAGGCTCTCGCCCAAGGAGAAGGACGACATCCGGGCCCGGGTCACCGGCGCGTCGCCCGACGTGGTGCACAACGCGTCAAAGTTGCTGAGCGAGCTGACCCAGCACGCCGCGATCATCGCCGCGCCCGACCCCCAGGTGGCGCGGATGAGCCACATCGAGTTCGTGCCGATCCGCGCCGGCAAGCTGCTGGCGGTGCTGGTCGGCACCGACGGGCGGGTCGAGAACCGGGTCATCACCGCCAGCGAGCCGATCGACGGCGGCCGCCTCGACCGCATCCACAACTACCTGTCGTCGCTCCTGGCCGGGCTCACCCTCGACGAGGCCCGCGCCAAGGTCGAGCGCGAGCTGGGCGACGCCAAGCACGCCTACGACGGCGAGGTCGCGGCGGCGCTGCGGCTGGGCCGGACCACCCTGGCCGCGGAGTCGCCGCGCCCGGCCGACGTGGTGGTGTCGGGCCAGGCCAACCTGGTCGGCCCGCACAGCGCCGACCCAGGGTACCTCGACCGGATGCGCCACCTGCTGCGCACCCTCGAGGACAAGGAGGTGCTGCTGTCCCTGCTCGATCGCACCCGCACCGCCGAGGGCATCCAGGTGTTCCTGGGCGCGGAGACCGCCCACGCGGCGCTGGTCGACTCGTCGGTGGTGGCGGTGTCGTACGGGCCGGAGGAGCACCCACTGGGGGCCATCGCCGTGATCGGCCCGATGCGCATGAACTACGGCAAGGTCATGAGCGTCGTCGACTTCACCGCGGATCTGCTGAGCCAGCTGCTCAAGGACCAGGCCGCCGGGTAGCGCCGGGGCAGCCGCGAAATTTCGCCGGCCACGAAGACCGCCGCCGCGGGCTGGCGGTAGGATGATTCCTGGTTATGGTGACACGGCGATGAGCGAAGACGTTCCCACCCCCGACGATGGCCTCCTGGTCGAGGTCGATGCCCCTGCGCCGGCCGACGACCCCGTGGCCGACGTGACCGCCCAGCTGGCCGAGGCCAAGGCCAAGGCCAAGGAGAACTGGGACAAGTTCCTGCGCGCCACGGCCGACCTGGAGAACTACCGGCGCCGGGCCAAGCGCGACCTCGACGACGCCAAGGCCGACGCCAAGACCCGCGTCCTCAAGGAGATGCTGCCGGTGGTCGATAACCTCGAGCGGGCCCTGGCCCACACCGAGGGCGCTGACACCGCGTCGATCCTCGAGGGCGTGCGCCTGGTGCTGCGCCAGTTCACCCACGCGCTCGAGAAGTGTGACGTGGCGGCCATCGAGGCCGAGGGCCAGCCGTTCGACCCCAACCAGCACGAGGCCATCAGCCAGCAGGACAGCGACGCCGCGCCGGGCTCGGTGGTGGCGGTGCTGCAGAAGGGCTACAAGCTGAGTGATCGGCTGCTGCGCCCGGCGATGGTGGTCGTCGCCCGGGCCAAGGCCGACCCCGCGCCGGACGGCGCCGCGTGACCACGCCGGCGACCGGGCCTCGGCTGGCCCACGCGGCGCGGGGCAGCCGGCTCCACCGCGCGGAGGCCTAGGACCCACGCATGTCGCGCGTCGTCGGCATCGATCTGGGCACCACCAACTCGTGCGTGGCCATCATGGACGGCGACACCGCGCTGGTGATCGCCAACGCCGAGGGCGCCCGCACCACGCCGTCGGTGGTCGGCTTCGCGGCCTCGGGCGAGCGGCTGGTCGGCCAGGTGGCCCGCCGGCAGGCGGTGACCAACGCCGAGAACACCATCTACGCCGTCAAGCGGCTGATGGGACGCAAGTTCGACGACGCCGACGTCACGCGGCAGCTGTCGACCTGCGCCTACGAGATCGTGGCGGCCGACAACGGCGACGCCCACGTCATGGCCCGCGGCCGGACCTACTCGCCGCCCGAGGTGTCGGCGATGGTGCTGACGCGGATGCGCGAGACCGCCGAGGCGTGGCTGGGCGAGCCGGTCACCGAGGCGGTGATCACCGTGCCGGCCTACTTCGACGACGCCCAGCGCCAGGCCACCAAGGACGCCAGCCGCATCGCCGGGCTCAACGTCCTGCGCATCATCAACGAGCCGACCGCCGCGGCGCTGGCCTACGGCCGCGACCTGCCGCAGGCCGAGCGGATCGCGGTGTACGACCTGGGCGGCGGCACCTTCGACGTCTCGATCCTCGAGCTGTCCGACGGCGTGTTCCGGGTGTGCGCCACCGCCGGCGACACCTTCCTCGGCGGTGAGGACTTCGACAACGCGATCGTCGACTGGCTGCTCGAGCAGTTCGCGGCGGCCAACGGCGGCCACGACCTGCGCGGCGATCGCCTGGCGCTGCAGCGGCTCAAGGAGGCCGCCGAGAAGGCCAAGGTCGAGCTGTCGAGCTCGTTCTCGACCGACATCAACCTGCCGTTCCTGGCGGCCACCGCCGCCGGGCCGCGCCACCTCGAGGCCCAGCTCAGCCGCGGCGAGCTGGAGGCGATGGTGGAGCCGTTCGTGCAGCGCACCCTCGAGCCGTGCCGGCGGGCCCTGACCGACGCCGGCCTGGCCCAGGGCCAGCTCGACGCGGTGATCCTGGTCGGCGGCCAGACCCGCATGCCGCGCATCCAGCGCCTGGTCGGCGAGTTCTTCGGGCGCGAGCCGTCGCGCACGGTCAACCCCGACGAGGTGGTGGCGGTGGGCGCGGCGATCCAGGCCGGGGTGTTGACCGGCGAGGTCGAGGAGGTGCTGCTCCTGGACGTGACCCCGCTGTCGCTGGGCGTCGAGACCGCCGGCGGCGTGTTCACCCGGTTGATCCCGCGCAACACCACCGTGCCGTGCCGCGCCACCGAGGTGTTCTCGACCGCGGTCGACAACCAGCCGTTCGTCAACATCCACGTCTACCAGGGCGAGCGCGAGATGGCGGTCGACAACAAGTCGCTGGCCCAGTTCGAGCTCACCGGCATCCCGCCGGCGCCGCGCGGCGTGCCCAAGATCGAGGTGGCGTTCGACCTCGACGCCGACGGCCTGCTGACGGTGTCGGCGCGGGATCTGGGCACCAGCCGCGAGCAGCGGGTGTCGGTCACCCCGACCAGCGGGCTGTCGACCGACACCATCGACCGCATCGTGCAGGACTCGATCGACCGCGCCAGCGACGACCAAGATCGCAAGGTGCTGGCCGAGGCCAAGAACCGCGGCGAGACCTTGCTGTACTCGTCGGAGCGCGCCCTGGCCGAGTTCGGGGAGATGTTGGCGGCCGAGGATCGGGTCGAGATCGCGACCGCCATCGACGCCGCCCGGGCTGCGCTGGGCGCGGCCGAGGTGGAGACCGTCGAGGACGCCATCGATCAGCTCGAGCTGGTGGCCCACCGCATCGGCGAGATGATCTACGCCACCGCCGATCAGTCGGCCAGCGGAGACGCCTGATGGCCCCGCGCCGCCGCCGCGACTACTACGAGGTGCTCGGGCTCGACAAGCGGGCCGACGACGTCGAGATCAAGCGCGCCTACCGCGACCTGGCCCGCCGCTACCACCCCGATCTGAACCCGACCGGCGTCGAGCAGTTCAAGGAGATCAACGAGGCCTACGCGGTGCTGTCGGACGCGCGCGAGCGCACCCGCTACGACCGGTTCGGGCACGCCGACGATCCCGGCGGCGGGTTCGGCTCGGTGGTCGACGCCGTCGAGGACGTCATCAGCGGCTTGCGCCGGCGCCGCGGCAAGCAGCGCGGCCGCGACCTGCGCTACACGCTCGAGATCTCGTTCGAGGAGGCGGTGTTCGGCTGCACCCGGGCCATCACCGTGCCGGTCGAGCCCGGCGCTGCCGGCGGCCCCACCCGCGAGTTCTCGGTGGCCATCCCGGCCGGGACCAAGGAGGGCGGCGTCAAGGTGCTCCACGGCGATGGCGAGCCGGGCCGCGGCGGCGCGGCGGCCGGCGATCTCCACGTGATCGTGCGGGTCAAGCCCCACCCGGTGTTCCGGCGCGAGGGCGTGGACGTCTTGAGCGACGTCGCCGTGACCGTGCCCGAGGCTGCGCTGGGCGCGGTGGTCGAGGTGGCGACGGTCGACGGGCCGGTCAAGATGCGGATCCCCGAGGGCACCCAGTCGGGCAAGGTGTTCCGTCTGCGCGGGCGCGGCGTGCCGCGCGGGCCGGGCAAGCACGTCGCGCGCGGCGATCACCTGGCCCGGGTCGCGGTCACCACGCCGACCAGCCTGACCGCCCGCCAGCGCGAGCTGCTCGAAGAGTTCGCGCGCACGCTGGGCAGCGAGATCGCGGCGCGGCCGGTCGAGCGCAAGGGCCTGATCGATCGCATGCGCGACCTGCTCGATGGCTAGCCCGGGCGCGCGCGGCGCGCTGCTCGGCGGCGCGCTGGCCGCCGCGGCGTGCGGCGCGCCCCCGCGGCCCGCCGGCCCGCCCCACCCGCGCCGGTGGCCGCCGTGGCCGTCGACGGCGCCGCCGCACTGCGGGCCGCGCTGGCGGCTGGTGCGCCGGGGCCGATCGTCGCCGCCGCGGTGACCGCGCCGCCGGCCGACGTCGCCGCCGCGGCCGCGGCCATCGCCCGCGCCATCGACGCCGCCAGCCCGACCGAGCTAGCCGCCGCCGCGGCCGGGATGGCCACCGACCGCGCCCCGGCCGGGGCCATCGCCACGCGGCTGGCGCTGGTGGCCGCCCACACCGGCGACGCCGCCGGGCTGGCGCGATGGCGCGCCGTCGCCACCGCCGCGCCCGACGGCGACCCGGCCCGCCTCGCCGCGTTGCCGACGCCGCCGGTGATCGCGCCCGACACCGTGGCGGTGCTGCTGCCGCTGTCGGGCCCGTTCGCGGCGGTCGGCCGCGAGCTGGCCGCCGCCATCGAGCTGGCCCCGCTCGACGGCGCCCGCCGCCTGGTCCTCGACAGCGGCGGCGATCCGGTCCTGGCGGCGGCGGCGGTCGATCAGGCGGCGGCGGCCGGCGCGATCGCCATCCTCGGGCCGGTCGGCGTCCGCGAGGCCGAGGGCGCCGCGCGGCGGGCCAGCCGGCTCGGCATCCCCATCGCGCTGTTGGCCCCGGCCGACGGCGCCGATCCCGCGGCCGGGGTGTTCCGCCTGGTCGACTCGCCCGAGAGCGAGGCCCGCGCGGCGGCGCGCTTCGCCGCCGAGCTGGGCGTGGCCCGGGTCGCCGTCCTGGCGCCGCGCGACGAGGTCGGCGCCGCCGCCGCCGACGCCTTCGCGACCACGGCCAGCGGGCTGGGGCTGGCGGTGACCGCCCGGGGCGACTTCGACCCGACCGGCGGCGCGCTCGAGGACGACGTCAAGCGCTTCCTCGGCCTCGACCCCGCCACCAACCCGCGCCTGGCCGCCCACCTGCGGCGCACCGGCCGCCGCGGGTGGCAGACCTTCTCGCCTGACGTGGCGTTCGCGCTGCTCTACATCCCCGACCGGTACGACCGCGCCGCGCTGGTCGCGAGCTTCCTGCCGTACCTCGGCGTCGAGGTCCACAGCGACGACTTCGTCGACCTCGACGCGCTCACCCGCAAGCACGGCGGCCGCACGCCGCAGGTGGTGCAGCTTTTGGGCTCGTCGGGCTGGAACCACCCGAGCCTGGCCACCCGCGGCGGCGACGCCGTCGAGGGCGCGCTGATGCTGGAGCCGTGTCCGCTCGGCCAGGGCGACCTGGCCAGCGACGCCTTCGCCGAGGCGTTCCGGGCCCGCACCCGGCGCGATCCGTCCCCGGCGGCGGCCGCCTCCCACGACGCCTGGCGGCTGGTCGCGGCGGCGCGGACCCGGGCCGCGCGCGCCAGCCAGCCGCGGCTGGCCTTCGTCGCCGCGCGGGCCGCGACCACCGTCGACGACGGGGTGTGCGCCCCGACCGGGGTCGGCGCCGACGGCCAGCTGACCCGCACCCCGGCGGTGCTGAAGGTCGATCTGGGTCAGCTGGTCGTCGAGCCGTACTGAACGATCAGGCGCGCGCGACGGTGGCGCTGACGACCTTGGGGATGCGCACCCGCGGGCCGATGCGGAACGACACCCGCCGCAGGTTCCGGTAGTACTCACCGTCGATGACCGGCTCGAGCAGCTCGGCGCCGGTGGCCTCCATGACCAGCTCGCGACACGGCCGATCGAGGATCTCGCGACCGATCATCTCGCCGCCGCGCGCCATCCGCGGCAGGTTGCGCGCGATGGCCCACGGCGACGGGGTGCCGACCAGCGCGTTCATCAGCCCGGGCTGATCGGCCTTGCCGAAGAACTTGAGCACGTTGCCCAGGTTGATGGACATCGACGCCACGTGGATGCCGGTGAACTCGTCGCCCGGCAACACCATGCCGTCGATGGTCACCTTGGCCTTGGTCGGCTGGAACATCGACTTGGCGTAGGCGCCCAGCGGAGCCAGCATCGGCACCCGCCCCAGCGGCGTCATGGCCACCGGCATCGAGGCCAGCGAGCGCGCCACCACCTTGAGGATGGTGCGCGGGTTGGGATCGCTCTCTTGGTAGTACTTCGAGAAGAACCGCTGGCCGACGCCGCCGGCGGCGACCGCGAAGCCCCAGGTGCGGAACGGCCGATCGCCGTCGGGGGTGGCCTCGATGCCGTCGATCACCATCGAGTCGACCTCGGTCTCCTCGATGCGGTGGCCCGCCTCGATCTTGCCGCGCATCACCGCCAACAAGCCCTCGGCGTTGCCCTTGATGCCGACGTTGCCGGCGATGAAGTCGATGGTGCCGCCGTTGGTCGGCATGGTCAGCGGCATCGGCACCGCGTGGCCGGCGAACTCCTCTTCCTGCAGGACCTCCATGCCCATGCGCAGCATCCAGTGGAGCGCGCCGTCGCCGCCGTCGGCGACCCAGTAGCGGGCCCGCTTGCGCAGGAAGTCGCGCAGCACCGGCTTGATGGACTCGAGCGTCCGGGTCTCGTGAACCTCGCCCACGTCCCCCAGGATGGACTGAAGGTGCTGGGCCCGGTTGGGCTTGCCCTTGTTCTTCCGGCTGTTGGGGTTGGTGATGACGCCGATGTGCATGTGCGCGGAGTATTGCAAGAACCGCGCGCATCGACGCACCGCGTAACGCACCGAAATCTGATGGCCGAACCGATCCCTTGCGCGAAGGCGGCTACGCGGATCCCGAGCCGGTGTGTAGCTCGGGTGGCGGAACCGTGGCGCGCCGGTGGCGTCCTACCCCCCATGCGAACAGGCCTGGTGTGCGGTCTTGTCACGGTCGCGACGCTCTCGCTGGCCCCCCTGGCGTCCGCTTCGCCAGGCGTCCCACGGGTCGTCGTCCAGGGTCCCGCCGCCGATGGCCCGCGGGTGCGGGTCGCCGTCCGAGGGCTCGCCGGGCTGGATCGCGCGGAGCTGGCCCGCGCCGCCGTCGATCCCGATCGCGCGGCGCCCGAGCCGCTCGAGGGCGTCCCGAGCTACCCGGTGCAGGCGTTCGCCGGTGACGACGCCCGCATCGTGGTCGACGCCGACGACGCTCGCCTGCTGGTGTGGGTGCGGCAGGCCGATCTCGCGTGGACCGTGGCGCGCCCGACGCGGATCCGCGGCGCCGGCGACGTCGGCGTGTGGGCGCTGCCGGGCGCGCCACTCGAGCCCGACGCTGGCGTCGGGGTGGTCGCGGTGCGCTACCGCGGCGACGAGGCGGCGGTCGACGGCGAGCTGGATCGCGCCGCGCTGGTGCATCGTTACCGACCGGCGCGCCCCGGCCGCAGCGCGACTCACATGGCCAGCGAGCTGCGCGACGCGCCTGGCGGAGCGCTGCTGGTGCACCTGACCGACGCCGTGCCAGTCACGGTGCTGCGGCGCACCGGCGACGCCTGGCAGGTCCGCTACGACGGGCCCGAGCTGCGCGTCATCGGCTGGGCCCCGACCCGCGCGCTGACCGCGGGGACCGACTGGCTGGGCGGCATCGAGGCGGGCAGCGCCTACGGGATGTCTGACACCGCGCGCATCGAGGTGGCCAAGGGCACCTGCCTGCTGGACGCCGCCGGGCGGCCGATCGGCATCGAGCTGGTCGATCGCACGCGGTATGCGTGGAGCCAGTCGGGCGGCCGCTGGGAGGTGATGGTCGACACCGGCTGGGCGCACGCCTGGCCGCAGGTGCTCGATCGATCGCGCGGCGCTGGCCCGGTGCAACTCGAGCGCTGTCGCTAGGCGCGTGGGCGCCGCGGTCGACGGTGCATGCCGCGACCCGCACCTGCTGCGGGTCGTGGCCATCAGGCCGACGGTGGGCGCGCGCAACCGGTCGTGATGACGTCGCGCGCGCCGGCACGATGGGTGCAGTGACGTGCTGGCATGCGCCGCCTCCTCGCCCTGGCAACTTCCGTTCTGTGCGCGACCGCCTGCATCGACGACGGCACGTCCACGACCTCGTCGGGGCGCGTGGTCGCGGACGCCCTCGTCGAGGGCGACGCGCTGATCAGCGACGATGGCGCGGTCCGGGACGCGCCCGGCAGCGATGGGCACCTGCCCGACGCCCGCACGCTCGACGCGTGGTGTACCGACGATGCCGGTGACGCGGGCTGCGGCGGCGACGGCGGGATGGACGCGGGCGATGGCGGGATGGACGCGGGCGACGGCGGGATGGACGCGGGCGACGGCGGGATGGACGCGGGCGACGGCGGGATGGACGCGAGCGACGACGGCGGGATGGACGCCGGCGATGACGGCGGGATGGACGCCGGCGACGGCGGGATGGACGCCGGCGACGACGGCGGGATGGACGCCGGCGATGACGGCGGGATGGACGCCGGCGACGGCGGCGTGGACGCCATGACCGACGGCGGATCGCCGGATGCGCCGGTGCCACAGTGTCCGCCCAACCCGAGCTGCACCGACACCAGCCCGACCATGGTCTCCGCCACCAACCCGGCCGGGTTCTGCCGGCCGATGTGCGACGGCGCGTGCCAGAGCGACTACTGGCGGTGGAGCTTCTGGGTCACCCAGTACAACGTCTCGGGCACCTACGGCTGGGGCGAACACCAGGGCATCTCGATCATCGGGCACGCCTACCGCTACGACGACCGCTTCGCGTGGAACGCGCCCGGCGCGGCCGCGCCGCCGTGGCGCCAGGGCGGCGCGCTGTGGCGCCAGGGCCTGCGGGTGTCGTCGGCGCGGCAGTTCGAGATGCGGACCACGAACCCGTCGGGCGAGACCTCTGCGGACGTGCCCACGTCGCTGGCCAACCTGCCGGCGTCGACCCAGGCGTTCTGCTCGATCACGCCGCTCATCGATCGGCCCATCTACAACCACGGCCGGGCGCTGGCGCGCGCGGTCCCGACGGACGGCTACTACGCGCGGCGGAGCCTGATCCCGATGCGGCCGTTGTCGATCGCGGACCAGTGTCGGACCCGGGCCGGGGGGTGGTGCCGCCCGCCCGCGGTGGCCCACCCAACCCAGATCGGCACCTGCATGGGCACCATCACCGACGGGGCGTGTGACTCGCGCTGTGGCAACTGCAGCTACGTCGCCATCATCCCCAGCGCCCAGGGCGGCTCGGTCGCGTACTGGGAAGACGTCGAGGTGGCGCCCCGCGGCGGCCTGACCACGCGCGGGGCCCGGGTCGAGGCCGGCGCCACCGTCACGTACGTCGGCGGTGTGACCGCCGGCGTGGTCGACCGCCCGTGGGTCAGCTTCTTCAGCCGCTCGACGTGGGGCTCGTGGATCCGCAGCGACCACCGCCGGGTCGACGCGCCGTTCACCCACTGCTACGACACCTCGGCCGGGTTCCGCCGCGGCGTCGACAACCCGATGGAGTGGGTGCTCGATGGCAGCGGCGCAGACGACGCCGTGACCGGCCGCTGGGGGCACAACAGCAACACCGACGCGGAGCTGGAGCTCAACCTGTTCAACGGCTGCAACGCCGCGCCGCTGCGCACCAACAGCGAGGCCGGCTTGCACGCGGCGTGCGGCGTGTGCGGCACGCCGGTGTGGAGCGGCGGCGTCACCACCCAGACCCCATGCCGCGCGCGCACCGACACCGCCGCGCTGTGGTGGACCCGGACCAGCGGCATCCACAACATCGACGACTGGGGCGTCGGGCTGTGGCCGGGCTTCACCGGCGTCCCCAACAACGCCACCAACCCGGCCTGGCGCGGTGCCGCCCGGCCGATGCCGACCTGCCGGTGGGGCGGCTTCCAGGTGTGGGGGATGTGACGACGACCGCGGTCAGCGCCCGGTGAACACCGGCGCGCGCTTGGCCAGGAGCGCGGCGATCCCCTCGGCGGCGTCGGCGGTGGTCAGCGACTCGGCCTGCGCGAACGCCTCGGCGTAGGCCGCAGCCCGCGGCTCCCAACCCAGGCCGCGGTACAGCGAGCGCTTGGTCTCGCGCACCGCCAGCGGCGCCGACGCGGCGATGGCGTCCGCCAGCTCGCGGGCCCGCGCGAGCACCTCGTCGGCGGGATGGACCGAGCCGACCAGGCCGATGCGCTCGGCCTCGACGCCGTCGACCAGCCGGCCGGTGAACAGGAGCTCGGCGGCCCGGGCCACCCCCACCAGCCGCGGCAGCAGGTAGCTGATCGCCATGCCGGGGTGTAGCCCCAGGCGCGCGAAGTTGGCGCCGTAGCGGGCGTCGCGGGCCGCCACCCGCAGGTCGCAGCACAGCGCCAGCCCGAAGCCACCGCCCACGGCGTGGCCGTTGAGCGCGGCCACCACCGGCACCTCCACCTCGAGCAGGCTCAGGAACGGCTGGTACATGGCGAAGCTCTGCTCGTGCGGCAGCCGAGCCGGGCCGTCGCCGTCGCGCTGGAGCACGCTCTTGAAGTCGGCGCCGGCCGAGAAGCACGGGCCGGTGCCGGTGACGATCAGGCAGCGCAGGTCGCGCGCGGCCCGGGCCGCCGCTACCGCGGCGGCGAACGCGTCGAGGAGCTCCGGCGTCATGCTGTTGCGGTTGACCGGGCGATCGAGGGTGATCGTGCCGACGTGGCCGTCGAGCGAAAAACGAACCGCGGGGCTGGTCATGCCCCGCGGTATACCGCGCCCGGCGGCTCGCTCGCGGCCGCGGCGGCGGCCGATCAGCCGCCCAGCTCGTCGAGGAACTGCTGGGCCTCGGCGAACGCCGGATCTTCCCGCAGCGCCTTCTTGGCCCACAGCTCGGCCTTGGCGCGGTTGCCGCGGGCGTGCTCGATCTTGGCCTCCCACAACAGCGCCATCGGCCGGGTGATCGGCTGCGGGTTCTCCATCAGCGTGATGGCGCGCAGCGGCTTGAGCGCCAGCTCGTAGTCGCCCAGCTCGGTGGCCAGCTGGGCCAGCTCGGCCGCGACCTCGCCGTTCTTGCGGTCGACGTCGAACGCCTTCTTGAGCCAGCCGAGCTGGCCGTCCTTGTCGCCCAGCATGCCGGTGACCCGCGCCATCCGCTGCTGCATGGTGGCCAGCTCGGGCGACCGCTTCTTCTGCGCGGTGATGGCCGCCTCGAGCACGGTGGCCGCCTCGGCGGTCTTGCCCGAGCCGATCAGCACGTCGACGTACAGCATCGCCGCGCCGTGGTCGTCGGGTTGCAGCTCGCACGCCTTGGCCGCCGGCGCCGCGGCCGCCGCCGCGTCGCTGGCGTTGTACAGCAGCAGCTCGGCCGCGCGCTTGTAGCCGGCGAACTGCGCCGCCGGATCGGTGCCCAGGCTGGCGTCGGCGATCAAGATGGCCGCCAGCTCGCGGTGGGCGCCGGCCGCCTCGTACAGCTCGCGCAGCTTGGCGCGCAGGACGTCGGCCGCGGGCTGGGCCTGGTGGACCAGCTCGAGGACCGGGATGGCGTCGCCCGGCCGCTCGACCCGGGCCGCGGCCTCGGCGACGTCGAGCGCCGCCTGCAGCTGGGCCTCGTCGGCGACGATGTACACCAACCGGGTGCTGGCGGCGATGACGCCGTCCCAGTGCTCGATGGCGGCGTCCATGTCGCGCAGGAGGTAGAGCGGATCGGGATCGCTGGGCGACCGCTCGATCCACGCGATCAGCAGCTCGCGGGCGCGCTCGGTGTCGCCGTGCTCGACCAGCAGGCTGGCCAGCCGCAGCGTGGCCGCGCGCTCGGTCGCCAGATCGCCGGCCTGGGACGCCCGGGTCCGGGCCCGGTCGAGGCCGTCGGACAAGGCCGCCGCCGCGCGATCGCGGTCGAGGGCGTAGGCCTCCTCGAGATCGACCACCGCGGCCTCGTCGTCGCCGGCCTGCTGGCGCAGCCCGGCCCGGGTCAGCAACAGGTCGACCCGGGCCAAGCCCCGGATCGGCGCGTCGTCGCCGTCGAGCGCGCGCCCGATCGCCGCGACCGCGGCGCCGTGGTCGCCGCCGGCCGCGCAGGCCGCGGCCAGCTCGGCCACCAGCTCGGGCGAGCCGGGCACCCGCTCGGTGGCGAAGCGCAGGGCGCCGGCTGCCGCCAGCGGCTGGCCCAGCTCGCCGCTGTAGACCGAGGCCGCCTCGCGCAGCCGCGCCACCACCGTGGCGTCGTCGGTGGCCCGCTCGGCGTCGGCGATCATCAGCCGGGCCAGCGGCTCCCACCGCTGGGTGTCGCGGTAGTGCTGCTCGAGCCGGTCATGGATCTCGCGGTCGTCGGGGGCGCCCCGGTGGCCCAGCTCCAGCACCCGCTGGACGCTGGCCCAGTCCTCGGCGTCCTGGTACGCGCTCACCAGGTGCCAGGTGATGGTCGGCACCTGGGCCGGGGTCTCCACCGCCAGCAGCCGCTCCATCAGGCCGGCCGCGGTCGCGCCGTCGTCGTCGGGGCCGATGGTGGCGACCGCGCCGCGCAGCAGCTGCAGGTCGGCCGGCGCCACGGCCAGCGCCTGCCGGTACACCTTGGCGCTCGACGCGCCGGTGGCCTCGAGGTGGCCGCCCAGGCGCAGCGCCACGTCGACGGTGGTCTCGGGGTTGCCGCGCTTGACCGCGTCGTCGAAGCGCGACCACAGGAACTCGGCCAGGCCGTCGTCGTCGCCCTGGTTGCGCAGGTTGTGCTCGAGCATCTCGGCCGCGGCCAGATCGTCGGGGTCGTCGGTCAGCGCGTCGCGCAGCACGTCGGCGGCGTCGTGGTGCCGGCCCAGCTTCTCGATCAGGAAGCCGGCGTGGGCCCGGCGCAGCTGGTTGCGCTCGCCGGCATCGGCCAGGTGCGGCAAGGTCGAGGTCACCACGCTGGCCAGGCGATCGCTGTCGCCGATCCGCTGGTACAGGGCGACCAGCGGGCCCCACACCGCCGGCTCAGCCGGCGTGCGCTCGCGCAGAAGCTCGTACATCTCGGCCGCCAGCCCGACGTGCGCGGGGCTGGCCGCGGCGGCCGTGGCCAGGCGCGCCGCCAGCGGCTCGAGCTGGGTCGGCTCGGCGATGCTCACCACCTCGTAGACCAGCTCGCGCGCGCCGGCCAGGTCGCCGGCCTTGATGCGCACGTCGGCCAGTGCGATCACCGCCCACACCGCGCTGGCCACGCCGTCCGCCGAGGCGCGGGCGGCGTCGACCGCCCGGCCCAGCAGCGCGTCGGCGCGGGTCGCCTGCCCCAGGTCGACCGCGACGTCGACCGCCTCGCGGATCTGCGACGGGGTCGCCCCCGGCAGGGCCGCGCGCTTCTCGAGGAAGTCGAGCAACAGCTCGCTGTCGCCGCCGTTGCGGGCGACCCGCTCGTACAGCGCCATCACCCGGGCGTCGCCCGGCTCGGCCGCCGCCGCCGCCTTGAGCACGCGGCCGGCCTGGGCCCACCGCGGCTCGGCAGCGAAGGCCTGCTCGATCAGGTCGATGCCCTGGGCCCGCCGGGTCGGCGAGGCGATGAAGATCTCCGCCAGCCGGTACAGCGCGTCGATCTGCGCGGCCGACGGCTCGCCACCGTCGGTGCCGGCCAGCCGGAGCATGCTGTCGAGCGCGCGGGCCTGCTCGTCGTTATCGCCCAGCGCGCCGGCGACCCGGGCCTGGGCGTAGTAGGCCTCGGCCAGGCGCTCGCCCAGCATCTCGACCCGACGGTACAGCCCGGCGGCCGCGCGGGGATCGTTGGCGTCGTGCTCGAGCGCCTCGCCGGCCTTGAGCAGCAAGGTCGCGACCAGCGGCGGATCATCCTTGCGGCGCAGCCGGTCGACCACGGCCTCGACCGCGTCGACGTACTTGCGGGTCTCGCCGATCTTGGCGGCCAGCACCCGCGCCTTGTCGTGCAGATCGAACCGCGCCGGCGCGTGGCCGATGGCGTTGATCATCGCGTCGAGCCCATCGGCGGTGCGCCCCAGGTTGGCGTCGAGCACCTCGGCCATGTCGTGCAGCAGGCGGGCCTGGCTGGCGTGCTCGCCCGACGGGCTCTGCTGCAGCTGGCTCAGGCGCATCTCGAGGACGCGCAGCAAGGTGTCGGCCTGGCCGTGGGCGATCAGGCTGCGGCGCAGGCGGCGCACCTCGACGTCGGACTGCACCGCGGCGTCGATGGCGCTCTCCAGCAGCTCGGTGGCCTGGGCCGCCTCGCCGCGCGACGCCGCCAGCGCCGACAGCTCGTACAGCACCTCGCTCTGGCCGACCGCGGCCTCGTCCTCGCCCGGCGGCTGTCGCCGCACCACCAGCAGCAGGCTGCGGTAGGTGCGCTCGGCCTTGTCGATCTGGCCGGCGGCGCGGAACAGCTCGGCCAGCTCGCGCTGGATCCGGGCGTTGTTCACGTCCATCTTGGCGGCCGACTCCATCTCGGCCATCGCCTCGTCGAGCTTCTGCTCGGCCTGGGCCACCTTGGCCAGCTCGACGTGCAGCACCGCGCGCTCGGGGGCGCGGCGGCGGCCGAACCCGTCGATCAACTCGGCCAGCATGGCGCGCGCCTCGGGCAGGCGCCCGGCGACCCGCAGGCCGATGGCCAGCTGGGCGCGTAGCTCCTTGTCGGTCGGGTCGACCGCGAGGGCGCGCTCGAGGGCCGGGATGGCCTTGGCCGGGGCGCCCAGCCGGTCGGTGTAGATGGTCGCGGCCTCGCGCGCCAGGGCGCGGGCCCGGCCGTCGTCGCCGAAGCGCTCGAGCGAGCGGGTCAGGTGGCGGGCCAGCGGCTCCCACTGCTCGCCCTGCCGGTACAGGTCGGCCAACATCAGCCGCAGCTCGAGCGCGGGCTCGCGGTCGTCGAGGTTCGCCTCGATCGCCGAGATGGCGCGATCGGCCTGATCGGCCGCGAGGTGGGCCTTGGCCAGCTGGTGCACCACGGTGACCCGCTCCGCGCCGGTCACCGTCGACAGCAGGCTCTCGAACCACGGCACCGCCTGGGCTGGCTGGCCGCGCTCGAGCTGCAGCCGGGCCAGGGCCCGGAACGAGTCCGCGGTGGGCGCCAGCGTCACCACCCGCCGGTGACCGGCGATGGCGCGCTCGACCTCGCGGGTGTCGCGCTCGGCCACGCCAGCGAACCGCGCCCACAGGCGCGCCGCCTTGGCGCCGTCGCCGTCCTGCTCGAGCCGCGCCGCCTGCCCCTCCAGCAGGTCGGCCAGCGCCTTGTGCTGGCCCTTGCCGGCCAGGTAGCTGGCCACGGCGTCGACCGACGCGTCGTGGCCCGGATGATCGGCCAGGTTGGCGGTCAGCGCCTCCAGCCGGCCGCCCTTCTCCTCGACGATGCCCACCAGGCGGGCGATGTCGAGCCGCAGCTCGAGGCGACGGCCGGCGTCCTGCTCGAGGCCGAGCTGGAGCTGGCGCAGGCCCAGCAGCTCGGCCACGCGGCCCTCGCGATCGAGCAGCTCGCCCAGCCGGGCGATGATCTCGAGGTCGCCGGGCTGCTCGGCGAGGACGCCGCGGTACATGTCGATCGCGGCCGCGTTGTCAGACAGCTCAGCCGACGCCATGGCCGCGGCGCGCAGCCGCAGCTCGCGGCGGACCGCGCCGTCGAACGGCAGCCGGGCGGCCTCGACCAGCAGGTCGACCGCGGCCCGGGGCCGGCCGTCGCCCTTGTGCAGGTCGACCAGCCCGTCCTGGGCCCACCGCACCACCGCCTCGGGCGGACGCGCCGAGGTGATCGCGGCCGAGCCGCGCCAGGCCGCGGTGGCCCGGCCCAGCACCTGCCCGAGGATGGTGAGCGACGCCTCGCGGTCACCGGTGCGGCTGGCGGTGTCGGCGGCCTCGACCAGCACTTCGAGGTCGCGGGGATCGGCGTCGGCCAGGCGGCGCAGCACGTCGAGCAGCGCCGGGCTCGCGCCGCCCGCGCGCAACAGCTCGGCCTGGGCCCGCAGGGTGTCGGCGCGATCGCCGCCGGCAGCCAGGGCCTTGGTGAACGCGGCGATGGCGCCGGCGCGGTCGTCGCGCACGTCGCGCTGCCACACCGCCAGGCGGCCCCACACCGCCGCGGCCACCGCCGGCGGCGTGGTCACGCTGGTGGCGGCCTGCTCGAGCGCGACCGCCAGCGCGTCGGCCGCGCCGGTCGACCGCGCCGCGGCCTCGAGCTGGGCCAGCAGGCCCTCGTCGAGCCGCTCCTTGGCGGCGGCGTGGCGCAGCACGGTCGCGGTGGCGTCGGCCCACGCGGCGTGGGCCGGGGTCAGCCGGACCACGCCGGCGGCGGCCACCGGGTTGCTGGGATCGTGGGCGTGGACCCGGCCGTACTCGGCGACCGCGCCGGCCGGATCGGCCAGCTTGGTCTCGAGGAGCCCGGCCCGCACCACCCGCAGCCGCGCGATCTCGTCGGCGTCGTCGCCCAGGGCGACGATGGCGCGGGCCAGCGCCTCGCTGGCGGCGCCGTGATCACCAGTGCGCTCGGCCAGCGCGAGGAGCTGGCCCTCCATCACCCCGTCGCGGGGCGCCAGCGCGAACGCATCGACCAGGTGGGCCAGGGCGCCGGCGGCGTCGTCGGTGTGCTGCTGGCGGATGAACGCCGCCTCGCGCAGCAGCGCCAGCCGGGTCCGCTCGTCGGGCGCGTCGGCCAGGCGGGCCGGCGTCAGCTGCAGGTACCCGGCCCACTCCTGGCTCTCGCGGTAGCTGGTGGCCAGCGCGTCGGCCGCGGCCTGGCGCTGGCCGGGGTCGTCGAGGAGCGTGACCAGGCCGGCCCGCGCGGTGGGGTTCACGCTGTCGATCGCCAGCGCGGCGCGGAACGCGGTCAGCGCCCGGGCCGGCTGGGCCAGGTGCTCGGCCAGCGCCTGGCCCAGGCGGTTGAGGCGCGCGGTGGTGCGCTCGATGTCGGCGCCCGAGGTCGCCTCGAGCAGCTCGGCCATCTCGGCCCAGCGGCCGGCCGCGGCGAACAGCTCGGTCAGCGCGCCGACCGACTCGGGATCGGGGCCGAAGGTCGCGGCCACGCGCTGCCACGCGGTGATCGCCGCCGGCGCGTCGCCGATGTGATCGCGCTGGACCACGGCGATCCGGGTCAGGTCGGCCCGCCGCTGCGCGGCCGACGTCGCCTTGCCGGCCCGGGCGTCGAGGTCGACCACCAGCTCGGGCCAGCGCTGGGCCTGCTCGAGCAGCGCGATCACCGCGTCGAGCGCGGCCAGATCGTCGGGGTCGGCGGCGATGCGCATGCGCCACAGCGCCAGCGCGCGATCGGTCTCGCCCAGGGTCTCGGCCAGGCGCGCGGCGTCGTAGATGACCGCGCGGCGGGTGGCCGGGGCCGGCTCCAGGTGAGCGAGGCGCTCGAGGATCTCGAAGCGCTCGCGCGGCCGGTCGACCCGCGAGTACAGCTCGCTCAGGCGCCGGCCGACGTGCAGCTGCTCCTGGGCGCCGGCGCCGTCGAGGGCCAGGGCCCGCCGGTACAGCTCGATGGCGCCGTCGGCGTCGTCGAGGAGATCGAGCCGGGTGCGGGCCGCCTCGGCCAGGAGCTCGACCTTGCGGGCCACCGTCGCGGCGTTGTCGGCGGCGGCCGCCACGCCCTGGGCGTAGCCGGCGTAGTGGTTCGAGCGCTGGGCCAGCTGGCGCAGCTTCTCCTGGGTCACCGACGAGTCGGGCACCAGGGCCAGCAGCGCCGCGTAGTGATCCATCGCGGCCTGGTCGTCGTCGAGTTCGGCCAGGCGGGCGCCGGCCTCCTCGCGCAGGGCCTGGCTGTTGGCCGGGTCGATGGCGATGGCGCCCTCGAGCACCCGGATGACCTCGCGCGGGCGGCTGGTCGCGTCGTAGTGCGCGCGCAGCATGTCGAGCGCGGCGTCGCGGTCCTTGCGCTGGGTGTGGCTGGCGACCACGATGCGCTCGAGCAGCGAGGTGGCGTCGGCGTCGTCTTCGGCTACCGCCAGCAGCGGCCGCACCGCCGCCAGGGCCTTGCCCGAGTCCTGCAGGTTGTCGAGGTAGCAGGCGGCGATCCGGGCCCGGCTCCGATCGCGCTCGTGCTTGGGCTGGCGCTCGAGGCGCTCCTCCCACAGCGCGATCAGGTCGGCCCACCGCTCGTAGCGCTCGAGCAGGCGCTCGAGCGACTGGCTGAGCTGCTGGTCGTCGGGGGTGAGCGGCAGCAGCCGCTGCAGGTAGGCGATGGCCTTCTCGGGCTGGTTGGCCACGTCCTTGGCCAGCTGCGCCGCCTCGCGCAGGAGCTTGATGCGCCGCCCGGGGTCTTTCACCGCGGTCAGCGCGCGGTCGTACAGCCGCAGCAGGTCGCCCCACCGCTCGTGCTGCGTGAACAACACGCTGAGCCGGCCCAGCGCGGTCTCCGACTGCGGCGCCAGGTCGAGCACCTTGCCGAGGATGCTCTCGACGACCTTGGGCTCGTCGCCGAACCACTCGTCGCAGAACGCCGCGGCCCGTTCGCCGATCATCTCGACCACCTGCGGGTCGAGCCCCTTCTGCAGCGCGTCGCGGTAGACCGCGACCACGTCGTCCGGGTTGTCCAGATCGCGCGCGAGGTGTTCGAGCGCGTCCCATGCAGCGTTGGAGTGAGGCGCACTCTTGACGTTGGCGGCGGCGGTCGCGAAGTCGCTCTTGGCCATGATCCCTCTTCGGAGCGCGCGCGGACCCGGTGTCGGTCCGCGCTGACGGTGTGCGATCCGCCCGACGACGACGACCGGTGAGGGCATCGCTGAGTCGTCGTGCGGTGTCCGCATCGTAACACCGCGCCAACAGTCGCCGCGCGGCGGCGCCGCCACTTTCGCCAACGGTTTCGCGCCGCCGTCGACGGTGCGCGAGGTGAGATACCCGCGCACCGGCGCACCTGCACAGGTGACCGCAGGTGCGCGAACGCGGTATGAGGCGCCCGTGCCGGTCCCGGTCCTGTTCGAAGACGCCGCGCTCCTCGCGGTGGACAAGCCCGCCGGCGTGCCGGTGATCCCGGGCCGCGTCGCCGACGGCCCGCCGGCGCTGCGCCAGCGCCTCGAGGCCGCGCGCGGCCACGCGCTGTGGGTGGTCCACCGCATCGATCAAGACACCTCGGGCGTGGTGGTGTTCGCCAAGACCGCCGCCGCCCACCGCGCGCTGTCGATGGCGTTCGAACACCGCGCGGTGCGCAAGCGCTACCTGGCCTACGCGTTCGGCGACCTGCCCGGCGCCCGCACCATCGAGCTGCCGCTGCACGAGGCGCGGCGCGGCAAGGCGCGCCCGGCCCGGGTCGACGAGCCCGGCGCCAAGGCCGCGCGCACCGAAGTGACCGCGCTGGCCCGGTGGCGGCTGGGGGCCGACGTGGTGACCCGGGTCGAGGCGCGGCCGGTCACCGGGCGCCACCACCAGATCCGGGTCCACCTGCGCGCGCTCGAGGCGCCGCTGGTGGGCGACCCGCTGTACGGCAAGCGGACGCTGCGCGGGGCCTTCGCCGCGGCGCCGCCGCTGCGGCTGGCGCTCCACGCCGCCCAGCTCGACCTGCCCGACCGGCCGACGATCGTCGCGCCGGAGCCCCCCGACCTGCGCGCGCTGGCCGCGTGGCTCGACACCCACGCCGAGGTCCTCCCATGACATCCCTGCGCGAGCTCTTGGTGTGCGTCGCCGGCCCGTGCGGCGGCCCGCTGGCCCCGCCGCCGCGCGTCACCGACTACCTGCGTTGCCGCGCGTGCGGCGCGGTGTACCCGGTGCTGGCTGGCGTCCCGGTGGTGGTCCCGTCGCCGATGGACTACCTGGCGAGCTACCGCGACCCGGTGCTGGCGACCCTGGCCGAGCTGGGCGCGGCCACCCCGGCCGCCGTCGCGCTGGTCGACCAGTTCGCGGCGCCGGCGCGCGGGCGGGCCGAGCCGCTCGGCTTCGGCGACGACTGGACCGTGGACGAGGGCGACGCCGCGCGCCCGCCGGCGGCGACCGCCGACGCGACCATCGCGGGCTGGCTGGCGGCGGTGCCCGATCCCAGCGCGCGCCTGGCGGCGGCGGTGCCGGCCGACGCCGACGTGGTGGTCGAGGTCGGGTGCGGCGGCAACCTGCTGGCCCGGCAGCTGGCGCGGCGGGGCCGGACCGTGGTGGTCGCCGATCTGTCGTTCCGGGCGGTGGCGCGGACGGTGGCCGCCACCGGGGCCCTGGGCGTGGTGGTCGACGCCGCCGCCCTGCCGTTCGGGGCCGGGACCGTCGACGCGGTGGTCGCGGCCAACCTGCTCGACCTGCTCGACGAGCCGGGCGGGTTCGTCGCGGGCGCCGTCGCGGCGCTGGCGCCGGCCGGGGCGCTGATCCTGTCGACCCCCGACCCCGCGCTCGGCACCGACGAGCCCGGGTTCCTCGCGGGGCTTTTGGCCGACCACGGCTTGACGGCGACGACCATCGCCGCCGGCGTGCCGTGGCTGCGGGCCCACTCGTCCCGCTACTTCCAGCTGTACTTCGCCGACCTCGTGGTCGGCGCGCGGCCGGTCAGTGGTCGTGGCCGTCGTGGTCGTGGTCGTGGTCGTGGTCGCAGCCCGGCCCGTGCTCGTGGGCGTGCTCGGCGACCTTCGCCTTGACCTCGGCCATGTCGAGCTTCTTGGCCTGCTCGATGATCGAGTCGAGCGCGGGCGCCGGCAGCGCGCCCGACTCGCGGAACAACAGCACGCCGTCGCGGAACACCATGATGGTGGGGATCGCCGAGATGCCGACCGCCTGGGCCAGATCCTGCTCGGCCTCGGTGTCGACCTTGCCGAACACCACGTCGGCGTGGCGGCCCGCGGCGGCCTCGAACACGGGCGCAAACATCTTGCACGGACCACACCACTCGGCCCAGAAGTCGAGCAGGACGATGCCTGGCTTCTCGACGGTCTGCTGGAAGTTGTCGAGGTTGATCTCTACGGTGCTCGTACCCATGGCGTCCTCACGGAGGGCGGTTCGTGTGCCCGGGTAGGTCCCGAGCGCGGCGAGACTCTACGATGGCCACCCGGCGTTGTCTCGCCCACTGGCCGATCGGCTAGCCACGCCGGCCGCCGCCGGGGCGCACGTCAGCGGCCGTACAGCGTGCCCTGCGGCGCGCCCAGCTCCATCAGCCGCAGCAGGTCCTGGGCCAGGTCGACCTCGACCGGCAGATCGTCGGCCGCCAGCGCGGCGGCGTCGGCCTCGAACCGGGCCACCGCCGGCGCCAGGATGGAGATGGCGAGGTCGCGGTCGACCTCGTACGCGGCGGCCGCGTCGTGCATCGCGGTGGTCACCAGCGCCAGCGCGGTGGTCCGGGCGGTCGCCTCCTGCCCGAACCACTGGCCGCGCTCGTCGACGGGCGCGCCGCCCCGGGCCAGCGGGATGGTGGCGGCGTGGTCGACGCCGGCGGCGTCGCGGTAGCCCAGCACCAGCTCCGCCGCCAGGTCGGTCAGGTCGTCGCCGGCCAGCGACACCAGGAGCGCACCCTTGCGGCGCGACAGGAACACCGACTCGACCTTGAAGGTGGGGTCCTCGGCGAAGCCGACCGGGAAGCCGTAGGGCGCGTCGATGGTGACGCCGGCCCCGGTGGTGACGCCGACCCGCAGCGCGCTGGCGATGGGCGCGGCGAACCAGGGGTCCTCGTCGGCCAGGAACTGCTCGACCTCGGCCGGCGTCCCCATGCTGAACGCGTTGCCGCCGCGCTGGTTGGCGATGCTCTGCAGCACCTCGGGGCCGATGCCCAGCCCCAGGGCCACCACGGTCAGGCCGACGCCCGCGGCGGCGCCGTCGGTCACCAGGCGATCGAACTGGGTGGGCGTGGTCGCGCCGACGTTGGGCTGGGTGTCGGTGAACAAGACCACCCGCACGTTGCCGCCGGCAGCCCGGGCCGCCCGGCCCAGCTCGTAGGCGCGCACCAGCCCGGCCTCCATGTTGGTCGCCCCACCCTCGCCCAGCCGATCGATGGCCGCGGCGATCTGGGCTTGCTGGTCGCCCGGGGTCGGCGCCAGCGCGGTGGCCACGCTCGAGCCGAAGGTGACGATCGCGACCCGGTCGTCGGCGGTGAGCCGCGGCGCCAGCCCGGTCATCAGCTGGCGGGCCAGCTCGCCCGGCGAGCCCGGCCCGTAGTCCCAGCCCATCGAGCCCGACACGTCGACGGTGTAGATGAACGTCGTGGCCGGGCGCCGGTAGGTGGCCGGGTCGATGGTGGACGACAGCCCCACCTGGAGCCAGCCGCGGGGCACGCCGTCGGCGCCGGGCGCGACGCCGAGCGCGCCGCGCAGGCACAGCGTCTCGGCGCACGGGGGCCCGGCCAGGCCCAGGTCGTGCTCGGCGAACATCGCCTCGACCAGGAGCGCGGCCGCCGGCGGCACCTGCCCGCGGGCGATCAGGTCGCGCGCCAGGTGGAGGTCCTTGACGCCGCCGACGGTGGCCCCGAAGTCGCCACTGCCGCCGTAGCTGCCGCACGCGGCCGCGGCCGCGGCGGCGAGGGTCACGATCATCGCGATGCTGGGCTTCATGCCCGACGACGATTGCAGCGCCCGCGCCAGCGAGGTGGCGCCGCGGTTTCGCGGACCTGGGGGCCGCGGGTTGGCGACTGGGGCCGGGACCACGACATGGCTGCCGCGGTCGACGCGCCCCGCGCCGACCGGGATGTACACTGCCGCCGATGCCCGATCCCGCGTCGCCGCCCCGAGGTTCGGCCACCGCCCGTCGTCGCCGCCAGGTCCGGTGGGGACGCCGCCTGCGGCGGGTCGGCCTGGCCTGGCAGAACGCGCTGGAGATCATGCGCGCCGGCCGCCTGAGCGCGCCCTACGGCGCGCCGTTCGAGGTGGCGTTCCACACGCCGATCTTCCGGCTGCGCCACTACGCGGCGGCCACCGCCCCGACCTCGGCGCCGGTGCTGTTGGTGCCGCCGCTGATGGTGGCGTCCGAGGTGTACGACATCGCGCCGGACGTGTCGGCGGTGGTCTACCTGACCCGGGCCGGCCTCGACGTGTGGCTCATCGATTTCGGCGCGCCCGAGCGCGAGGCCGGGGGGCTGGATCGGACGCTCGACGATCACGTCCGCGCGGTGTCCGAGGCGATCGATCAAGTGCGGGCGGCCACCGGCCGCGACGTGCACCTGGCCGGCTATAGCCAAGGCGGGATGTTCGCGTACCAGGCGGCGGCGTTCCGACGCAGCGCGGGCATCGCGTCGCTGATCACCTTCGGCAGCCCGGTCGACGTCCACCGCTCGGTGCCGATCGCCGACCAGATCGTCGAGCAGCTGGTGGCCGGCGCCCAGCGCGCCATCGCCGGTCCGCTGGCGCGGCTCGAGGGCCTGCCCGGCTTCCTGACCTCGACCGGCTTCAAGCTGCTGTCGGCCCGCAAGGAGGCGACGCAGCTGGTCGACTTCGTCCGCAAGCTGCACGATCGCCAGGCCCTCGAGAAGCGTGAGGCGCGCCGGCTGTTCCTGGGCGGCCAGGGCTTCGTGGCCTGGCCGGGGCCGGCGCTGCGCAAGTTCATCGACGAGATCATCGTCGCCAACCGCATGACCTCGGGCGGCATCGTCATCGACGGTCGCTCGGTCAGCCTGGCCGACATCGACTCGCCCATCTTGTACTTCGTCGGCGACCGCGACGAGATGGGGCGCCCGGCCGCGGTGCGCGGCATCCGCCGGGCCGCGCCGGCGGTCGAGCAGATGTTCGAGGTCATGGTCAAGGCCGGCCACTTCGGCCTGGTGGTCGGCTCGACCGCGCTGACCGTGACCTGGCCGATCGTCGTCGAGTGGGTGCGGTGGCGCGACGGCGACGGGCCGGCGCCGGCGCGGATGACGCCGGCCGGCGAGGCGAGCCCGGCGCCCGGCGCGGCGGCCGCCCTCGACGAGGACGACGACCTCGAGGACGACGACCTCGACGGCGCCCTGGGCGAGGTCCAGTACGATCTCGAGCTGGCCGGCGACGTGGTGGGCAAGACCGCCCGGGCGCTGTGGGAGCGGGTCGGCGACGCCACCACCGATCTGTCCGACTACCTCGACAACCTGCGCTGGCAGGTGCCGCGCCTGCACCGGCTGCGCAGCCTGCGCGACGACACTGTCCTGTCGCTCGGCCAGGCCCTGGCCGAGCAGGCCAAGGCCATCCCCGAGCGCACGTTCTTTCTGTGGCGCGACCGCGCGTTCACCTACGCCGAGGCCAACCGCCGGGTCGACGCGGTGGTGCGCGGGCTGATCCACGCCGGCATCCGTCCGGGCCAGCGGGTCGCGGTGGTGATGACCGGCCGCCCGAGCTACCTGTCGGTGGTGGCCGCGCTGTCGCGCCTGGGCGCGGTCAGCGTGCTGGTGTCACCCGAGCTGACCGAGCCGTCGTTGCGACGGGCGCTCGACATCGGCGAGGCCGAGGCGGTGATCGCCGATCCCGACGACGCCGCCGCGGTGCGAGCCGCGTTCTCCGGCAAGCTGCTCATCCTGGGCGGGGCCCACCAGTCCCGCCGCCTGCCGGCCGGGGTGATCGACCTCGAGGCGATCGACCCCGAGACCGTGCCGCTGCCGGCGTGGTTCAAGCCGGACCCCGGCCGGGCCCGGGACCTGGCCATGGTGTTCATCGTCGGCGGTCGCCACGACGCGCCGCGCGCCAACCGGGTGACCAACCGGCGCTGGGGCTTCTCGGCGCTGGGCGCCGCCGCCACCTGCACGCTCACCAACCGCGACACGGTGTACTGCGCGCTGCCGCTGCACCACCCGACCGGCATGCTGGTGGCCGCCGGCAGCGCCCTGGTCGGCGGCGCCCGGCTGGCCCTGGCCTCGCAGTTCACCCCGGCCACGTTCTGGCAGGAGGTGCGCCGCTACGGCGTATCGGTGGTGTTCTACGCGGGCGAGATGGCGCGGTCGCTGGTGCACGCGCCGCCCGGCGTGGGCGAGCGCAACCACCCGGTGCGGTTGTTCGCCGGCTCGGGCATGCGCCCCGATCTGTGGCGGCGGCTGACCGAGCGGTTCGGCGCGGTCGGCGTCCTGGAGTTCTACGCGTCGACCGAGGCCTCGGCGGTGCTGGCCAACGCCGCCGGCGAGCAGATCGGCGCGGTGGGGCACCCGCTGCCGGGCAGCCCCGAGCTGGCGGTGGCGGCCTACGACTTCGACGCCGAGCAGCTGGTCCACGACAGCCGCGGTCGCCTGGTGCGGGCCGCGGTCGACCAGCCCGGCATGCTGGTGGCCCGGCTCGACTCGTCGCGCGGCATCGCCGACATCGGCCACATCGCGCCGACCCGGCTGGTCCACGACGGGTTCGGCCCCGGCGACACCTGGTTCGTCACCGGCGACCTGCTGCGGATCGACGCCGGCGGCACCTACTGGTTCGTCGATCGCGCCGGCGACATGATCCGCACCGCGGGCGGGCCGGTGGCCAGCCGCCGGGTCGAGGACGCGCTGCACGGCGTCGACGCGGTGGTGGGCTGCGTCGCGGTCGCCATCCCCGATCCCGCCGCCGCCGGCAAGGAGCTCGTCGCCGCCGCGGTCGCGCTGGCCACCGACGCCCCGCTCGATCTGGCCGCGCTGGCCCAGGCCGCCACCGCGTTGCCCGAGCACGCCCGGCCGCGCCGCCTGCGCCGGGTGGCCGCGATCCCGATGACCGACGGCTACCGCCCGCTCAAGCAGCCGCTGCGCGAGCTGGGCTTCGCCGACGGGCCCGACGTGTTCACCTGGGATCCCACCACCAACCGGTTCCGCCCCAGCCGGTAGCGCCGCCGCCGGTCGGGCGTCAGCCGACGCCGACGATGTCGCCGGCGACCAGATCGATCGCCAGCGCGCGCGGCTCCCTGGGCAGGCCGGGCATGCGGACGATGGTGCCGCACAGGGCGACGATGAAGCCGGCGCCGGCCGCCAGCTCGAAGCCGCGCACCGTCAGGACGTGATCGACCGGCGCGCCGACCCGCTTGGGATCGTCGGAGAACGACGCCGGGGTCTTGGCCATGCACACCGGCAGGTGGCCCCACCCCGCGGCCTCGAGCTCGGCCAGCTGGGCCTCGGCGGCCTCGGTGAACTCGACGGCGCGGGCCCGGTAGATGTCGTGGGCGATCCGCTCGATCTTGCTGCGGATGAGGTCGTGGGCGGTGTACAGCGTCCGCGCCGGCCCCGCCGGCACCCGCGCCAGGGTGTCGAGCACCGCCTGGGCCAGTGCGGTGCCGCCGACCGCGCCGCGGGTCGGGGCGTCGATGACCGCGAAGCGCGGGCCGGCGGCCTCGACCAGCGTCTTGACCAGCGCGACCTCGTCGGCGCCGTCGTTGGGGAAGCTGTTGAGCGCCACCACCACCGGGCGGCCGAAGTGGTTGGCGTTCTCGATGTGGCGCAGCAGGTTGGGCAGGCCGGCCCGCACCGCCTCGAGATCGGGGCTGGCCACCCGGTCGGGCGCGACCCCGCCGTGGAGGCGCAGCGCGCGCAGCGACGCGATGATGACCACCGCCGCCGGCGACAGCTCGCCGCCCCGGGCGACCAGGTCGAAGAACTTCTCGCCGCCCAGGTCGAACCCGAAGCCGGCCTCGACCACCGCGAGGTCGGCCAGGTGCAACGCGGCCTTCATCGCCACCACGCTGGCGGTGCCGTGGGCGATGTTGGCGAACGGGCCGCAGTGGATGATCGCCGGCGTGCCCTCGACGGTGGCCGCCAGGTTGGGCAGCACCGCGTCGCGCAGGAGCGCCATCATCGCGCCGACCGCGCCGAGATCGCCGGCGGTGATGGCCCGGCCGTCCGGGGCCTGGCCGACGACGATCCGGGCCAGGCGGGCCCGCAGGTCGTCGACCCCGTCGGCCAGGGCCAGGATGGCCATGATCTCCGAGGCCGCGGTGATGTCGAAGCCGCTGGCCCGGGCCGGGCCGTTGACCTTGCCGCGGCCGACCTCGACCTGGCGCAGCGCCCGGTCGTTCATGTCGAGGGTGCGCTTCCAGGTGATCGAGGCCGGGTCGAGCGCGGGCGCGAGGCCGTGGTGCAGGTGGTTGTCGATCAGCGCCGCCAGCAGGTTGTGCGCGCTGGTGATGGCGTGGAAGTCGCCGGTGAAGTGCAGGTTGATGTCGGCGGTCGGCACCACCCGCGACCGCCCGAAGCCGGTGCCGCCACCCTTCTGTCCGAAAATCGGACCGAGCGACGGCTCGCGCAGCACCACGCAGGCGCGCTGCCCGAGGTGGACCAGGCCGTCGGCCAGGCCGATGGCGGTGGTGGTCTTGCCCTCGCCGGCCGCGGTGGGCGTGATGCCGGACACCAGGATCAGCGCGCCCCGGGGCGTCAGGGGGCCGAGCCCGGCCAGCTCGATCTTGGCCTTGTCACGGCCGTAGGGACGCAGCGCGGTGGCGGGCAGGCCTAGCTTGGCCCCGATCTGGGCGATGTCGTGGGTGGGGTCGGTCATCGCCTGCGAGGCTACCGCAGGGCCCCGGTGAGATGGTTCGGTCGACACCGGGTCGGTTTCCGACCACGCGCCGTGGATGCTGGTAGATTCCCGCGGCTATGGGTCTGGCTGATCTTTTCCGCCCCAAATACCGCCACAGTGATGTCAAGGTGCGCCTCGAGGCTGTCCGCGCCCTGACGTCCGAAGAAGTCGACATCCTCGCCACCGTCGCCAGAAACGACAAGGATCCCGGGGTGCGCCGGATCGCGATCGAGAAGCTCGACCGGGTCGAGCTGCTGGCCGAGCTGGCCGGCAGCGAGAGCGATCGCGGCAACCGCGACCTGGCCGGCGCCCGCGCCGGCGAGCTGTGGGTGACCAGCGCCTGCCAGGGCGACGACCCGACCCTGGCCGCCGACGCGCTGGCCGGGCTGGTCAGGCTCGGCGATGGCCGGGCCCTGGTGGCGGTGGCGTCGCGCGCGGCCGATCACGAGCTGCGCAAGCAGGCGGCGGCGGCGATCACCGACCCCAAGGCGCTGGCCGAGCTGGCGCGCGCCACTACTTCGCCCGAGCTGCGGCGGACCTTGCTCGAGCGGCTCGACGACGCCGACACCCTGCGCGCGCTGGCGATCGACTCGAGCGTCAAGGAGCTGGCCCTGGCCGCGCTCGACAAGCTCGACGGCGAGGCGGTGCTCGAGCAGGTGGCCCACAAGGCCAAGGCCAAGGCGGTGCGGCAGCGGGCCCGCAAGCGGCTCGATGAGCTGGCCGCGGCCCGCGAGGCGGCCCGGCCCAAGGAGTCCGACGCGCTGCGCCGGCGCAAGGCCGAGAAGGCCCAGTGCGTCCGCACCGTCGAGGCCGTGGCCGAGACCTTCGCGTTCGACCAACACGCCGACGAGCTGGCCGCCGCCGAGGCGACCTGGGCCACGCTGGGCGACACCGGCGAGCCCGCCCTCGACGAGCGCTTCGCCAAGGCGGTGGCGCGGTTCCACGCCCGCCGGGCCGCGGCGGCGGCCGCCAGCGCCCCGCGCGCGGCCGAGCCGGAGGGCGCCGAGGCGGCCCCGCGCTTCCGCGAGCGCGAGCGCGACCCCGACGACGTCGACATCATCAACCCGGTCCACGGCGACGTGCTGGCGCGCAAGCCGCGGGCGCCCGAGGACGACGCCGCCCGCGCCGCCCGCGAGCAGGAGGCGGCCGAGCGCCGCGCCGCGCGCGAGGCGGCCCGCGCCGAGGCCGACGCCGCCCGCGCCGCCGAGCAGGCCGCGCGCGCCGCCCAGCAGCACGAACACGCCGAGCGCGCCGCCCAGCTGGGCAAGAGCCTGGCGGCGATGATCGACGACATGGAGCAGGTCGCGGGCGAGGCCGGCGGCGACGTCCGGGCCATCGACCGGCTGCTGGGCCAGGCCGCCACCGCGTTCGCGCAGCTCGGCAAGGCCAACCCGGCCGAGCGCGACGCCCTCGAGGAGCGCTACGTCGCTGCCCGCGGCAAGCTGGTGGTGCGCACCCAGGAGCTGCGCGAGGGCGAGGACTGGAAGCGGTGGGCCAACGTGCCGCGCGCCGAGGCCCTGGTGGCCGCCGCCAAGGAGCTGGCCGAGCGCGACGAGGCGCCGACCTTGCAGCTGCTCAAGGCGGTGCAGCAGGCGTGGAAGGAGCTGGGCCCGATGCCCAGCAAGAAGAGCAAGGAGCTGTGGGAGACCTTCAAGGCCCACTGCGACGCGGCGTTCGCGCGCATCCGCGCCGACCGCGCCGCCGAGGATGACAAGCTGGCCGGCAACGTCGACGCCAAGCGCGAGCTGGTCGCCGCGGCGTTGGCCCTGGCCGACTCGACCGACTTCGAGGCCACCGCGCCGGCGATGAAAGAGCTGCAGCGGCGGTGGAAAGAGGCCGGCCCGGTGCCGCGCAAGCTTGGCGACCAGCTGTGGAAGGAGTTCCGCGGTGCGTGCGATCGCTTCTTCGAGCGGCGCCAGCCCACTCTCGAGGCGCAGCGCCAGAGCGAGGAGCAGAACCTGGCCGCCAAGCAGCGGCTCATCGAGCAGGCCGAGGCGGTGGTGGCCAAGGCGCCCGGCGAGGCCGGCTGGGGCAAGGCCATCGGCCAGATCAAAGACCTCCAGCGCGAGTGGCAAGATATCGGCCGGGTGCCCCGCGCCGAGGTCGAGCCCCTGTGGCAACGGTTCCGCGCGGCGTGCGACGGCCTGTTCGCCAAGCGCGACGCCGCCCGCGACGCCGAGGCCGAGGCCCAGCGCGCCGAGCTGGCCGCGGTGGCCGCCGACATCGAGGCGGTGATGGCCGGGGGCGACGACGTCGCCGCGCGGGCCCTGGCGGTGCGAGCCAAGCTGGCCGACCTGGCCGAGCGTGACCTGAAGCCGTCGGCCGAGCTGCGCGCGGCGTACGACGCGATGGTGCGCGAGGTGATGACGGCGCAGGCCCCGGCGCTGCGCGGCACCGACCTGGATCCGGTGGCGATGGCCAACGCCCGCACCAAGCTGATCGATCGGCTCGAGAAGCTCCTGCCCAAGGCGGCGACCACGGTCGCCCTCGACGGCGCCGCGCCGGCGGATCTGGCGCAGCAGCTGAAGAACGCCATGGCCGGCAACGCGCTGTGGAAAGGCGACGGCCGCGATCCGCTCGAGGTGGTCGACGAGCTGCGGGCCCGGTGGGCCGCGGTCGGCCCCATCGTCGGCGCAGACGCCGAGGCCGCCGCCGCGCGCTTCGAGGAGCTGAGCGCCCAGGTGCGCGCCGCCCACGGCGGGCGGGAGCCGGCCCGCGCGCCGGCGAGCGAAGGTCGCGAGGGTGGCGAGCGTGGCCGCCGCGACCGCCGCGATCGTCGCCGGGAGGAGAAGACCCAGCACGCGGCGGCAGAACTGCACGCCGCGGCCCCGGCTCCGGCGCCGGTCGTGGTGGCTCCGGCTCCGGACGCGGCTGCGGCTCCGGCTCCGGTCGCGGTGGCTCCGGCTCCGGCTCCAGTCGCGGCTCCGGCTCCGGCTCCGGCTCCGGCTCCGGCTCCGGCTCCGGCTCCGGCTCCGGTTGCGGCTCCGGCTCCGGTCGAGCCGCCCGCCGTGTCCGCGCGCGCGCGCACGTCCACCCTGCCGCCGGGCGTCACCGAGGAGCTCGACGACGAGTGGGACGCCCCGGCGGTCGTGGCCGCCCCGGCGGTCGCGGCGGCGCCGGCCCCGGCGGACGACCGCGCGCCACGGCCGGCGTCGCCGTCGACGCCGCCCGACGAGGTCGACGGCGGCTGGGACTGACCGCGCGTCGATCTGGCGCGCCGCTTGCCCCTTGGCACCGGCCGCCGATTCCGCGATCCTCACGCGATGTGGGCCGCGAATACCATCATCGCGCTGCTGCTCGTGCCGACCGTGGCGGCGTTCGTCCTCGGCTACCGCCACGCCCTGCGCCACTGGGTGTCGCCCGGCGGGACCGGGCTGCCGGTGGCGGCGGTGGCCGCGCAGCCGCGACGCCGGCGCGCCGAGCTGGTGCGGGGCTTCCACGCAGCCGGCATCGGCCTGGCGGTGGCTTCGCTCGTGGCGATGGCGGTGATGCTCGGCGCGATGGTCACGATCATGCTGGTCGCGTAGCGGCGGTCGCGCCGCGGCACCCGGGTAGCAGCGCAGGTGCGCCGGCAGGCCGAAGCGGGCCTGGTCGACCGGCTCGAGGACCACCCCGGCGGTGAGCGGGCCGGTCAGGTGGGCCGCGGTCGCGGCGTCGAAGCGGCCGCGGCCGAGGGGGGCGTGGCCATGGCCCTGATCGTAGTACGCTCGACGACCTTGAGTCGACTTACCGACGACGACCTCCACCTGTTCAACGAGGGGACCCACGTCCGGCTGCACCACAAGCTGGGGGCCCACGTCGTCCCCGACGGCGTCGCGTTCGCGGTGTGGGCACCCAACGCGCGGGCGGTCGCGGTGATCGGCGACTGGGATGGGTGGGGCCCCGGCCTGCCGCTGGTGCGGCGCGCGGCGTCGGGGATCTGGGAGGGCGTGGTGGCCACGGCCCACGCCGGCCACCGCTACAAGTACCGCGTGGTCGGTGCCGACGGCGGCGTGGTCGACAAGGCCGATCCGTTCGCGGCCGCGGCCGAGCTGCCGCCGGCCACCGCCTCGGTGGTGTGGGCCCAGCGCCACCAGTGGGCCGACGCCGCGTGGATGGCGGGCCGAGGCGCCGCCGCCCGGCTCGATCGGCCGTGGTCGATCTACGAGGTCCACCTGGGCTCGTGGATGCGCGCCGACGGCCGCACCGGGGCGCCGCTGGGCTACCGCGAGCTGGGCCACCGGCTGGCGGCCCACGCCGGTGGCCTCGGCTTCACCCACGTCGAGCTGCTGCCGCTGCTCGAGCACCCGTTCTACGGGTCGTGGGGCTACCAGGTCACCGGCTACTTCGCGCCGACCGCGCGCTACGGCAGCCCCGACGATCTGATGGCGATGATCGACACCCTGCACCAGGCCGGGCTGGGCGTGATCCTCGACTGGGTGCCGGCCCACTTCCCGACCGACGCCCACGGCCTGGGCAGCTTCGACGGCACCCACCTGTTCGAGCACGCCGACCCCCGGCGCGGCTTCCACCCCGACTGGACCAGCTACATCTACAACTACGGGCGCCACGAGGTGCGGGCGTTCCTGGTGTCGTCGGCGATCGCCTGGCTCGAGCGCTTCCACGTCGACGCCCTGCGGGTCGACGGGGTGGCGTCGATGCTGTACCGCGACTACTCGCGCAAGGCCGGCGAGTGGGTGCCCGACGTCGACGGCTCCAACCACGACCGCGACGCCATCGGCTTCCTGCGCCAGCTCACCACCAGCGTGGCCGCGGCCTACCCCGACGTCCAGACCATCGCCGAGGAGTCGACCGCGTGGCCGGGGGTGACCCACCCGGTCGACGCCGGCGGCCTCGGCTTCGGCCTCAAGTGGGACCTGGGCTGGATGCACGACACCCTGGCCTACCTGGCCGAGGACCCGATCCACCGGCAGTGGCACCACGACAAGCTCACCTTCCGCTCGGTGTACGCCGACCACGAGCGGTTCGTCCTGCCGCTGTCGCACGACGAGGTGGTCCACGGCAAGCGCGCGCTGGTGGCCAAGCTGCCGGGTGACCCGTGGCAGCAGCTGGCCAACTTGCGCCTGTTGTTCGGCTACCAGTGGGCGCTGCCCGGCAAGAAGTTGGTGTTCATGGGCGGTGAGCTGGCGGCGCCGCGTGAGTGGAACCACGACGACGTGCTCGACTGGGACCACGCCGCGCTGCCCGGGCCGGCCGGGGTCACGGCCTGGGTGCGCGATCTGAACGCGTGCTACCGCGCGCTGCCGGCGCTGCACCGCCGCGACTGCGCGCCGGGCGGCTTGCTGTGGCTCGACGCCGACGATCGCGCGCGGTCGACGCTGGCGTTCCTGCGGATCGGCGAGCCGGGCGACGCGCCGGTCCTGGTGGCGTGCAACTTCACGCCGGTGGTGCGCTACGCCGTCGCGGTCGGCGTGCCGCAGCCCGGGCGCTGGCGCGAGCTGCTGTCGAGCGACGCGCCGCAGTACGGCGGCAGCGGCGTCGGCAACCTCGGCGGGGTCGACGCCGTCGCCACGCCCCACCAGGGCCAGCCGGCGTCGCTGGCGCTGACCCTGCCGCCGCTGGGGTGCGTGTACTTGACGCCCGAGGTGCCGGCGTGACCCGGCGCTGGGTGTGCATCCACGGCCACTTCTACCAGCCGCCGCGGGAGAACCCGTGGCTCGACGAGATCGAGCCGCAGCCGAGCGCCCACCCGTTCCCCGACTGGAACGCCCGCATCACCGCCGAGTGCTACCGGCCCAACGCCAGCGCCCGCATCGTCGACGGCCGCGGCCACATCATCGACATCGTCGACAACTACGCGCGGATGAGCTGGAACTTCGGCCCCACGCTCTTGGCGTGGATGGATCGTCACGCGCCCGACGTGGTGGCCGCGCTGCAGGCGGCGGATCGCGCGGCGCTGGCGCGGTTCGGCCACGGCGCCGCGCTGGCCCAGGCCCACGGCCACCTGATCATGCCGCTGTGCTCGCCGCGTGATCGCCGCACCCAGGTGCGGTGGGGCCTCGACGACTTCCGCCGCCGGTTCGGGCGCGAGGCCGAGGGGATGTGGCTGCCCGAGTGCGCGGTCGACGTCGCCACGCTCGAGGAGCTGGCCGCGGCCGGGGTCGGCTTCACGGTGCTGGCGCCGTCGCAGGCCGCGCGGGTGCGGCGCCCCGACGGGCCGTGGCGCGAGGTGGCCGGGGCCGAGCCCGGCCGGTGCTACCGCTGCCCGCTGCCGTCGGGGCGCGCGATCGATCTGTTCTTCTACGACGGCGGCCTGGCCCAGGCGGTGGCGTTCGAGAAGCTCCTGACCGACGGCGGCACCCTGGCCGCGCGCCTGAGCCGGGCCGGCAGCGACGACGCGCCGCTGGTGCACATCGCCACCGACGGCGAGACCTACGGCCACCACCACCGCTACGGCGACATGGCGCTGGCCTGGGCGCTGGCGTCGATCGACCGCGGCGACCACGGCAGCGCGCTGACCAACTACGGCGCCTACCGCGCGGCCCATCCGCCGACCTGGGAGGTCGAGATCCGCGACGCCACCGCGTGGAGCTGCGCCCACGGCATCGAGCGGTGGCGCGGCGACTGCGGCTGCAACTCGGGTGGCCGGCCGGGCTGGAACCAGGCGTGGCGCCGGCCGCTGCGCGACGCGCTCGACTGGCTGCGCGACCAGGCCGCGGCGGTGTTCGAGGCGGTGGGCGCGACGGTGTTCCACGATCCGTGGGCGGCGCGCGACGCCTACCACGACGTGCTGGTGACCGACGCCTCCGAGGCCCGGGCCGGGTTCGTCGCGGCCCACCTGCGCGCGCCGCTCACGCCGACCACGCCGGCGTGGGCGCTGTTGGAGATGAGCCGGCAGGCGATGGCCATGTACACCAGCTGTGGCTGGTTCTTCGACGACCTCGGCGGCATCGAGACCGTCCAGATCCTGCGCTACGCGGCCCGGGTGTGCGAGCTGGCCGAGGAGCTGGGCGGGCAGCCGCTCGAGGCCGGATTCGTCGAGCGGCTGGCGCTGGCGCGCTCGAACGATCCGGCGATCGGCGACGGGCGAGCCCTGTGGGGCCGGCTGGTCACGCCGGCCCGGGTCGAGCTGGCCCGGGTGGTGGCCAACCACGCGGTGGTGGTCGCGGTCACCGGCGCCGATCCGCCGCCGTCGGGGAGCCACGCGGTGACGGTGCGCGAGCTGGTGCGCCGGCGGGTCGGGCGCGCCGCCCTGGCCACCGGCGTCGCCGAGGTGACCGAGCGGATCACCGGGCGCGGTGAGCGCCGCAGCTTCGCGGTGCTGCACCTGGGCGATCACCAGCTGGTCGGCGGCACCGGCCCGCTGGCGGCGCCGGCGGCGTGGACCGCGCGGGTCGACGAGCTGACCGCCGCGTTCGCCGGCGCCGACCTGCTCGCGGTCCAGCGCGCGATCGATCGCGACTTCGCCGGCGCGACGTTCTCGCTGCGCACGCTCTTGGCCCGCGACCGCGACCGGGTGCTGGCCACGGTGCTGGCGGCGCCGCGGGCGGCGGTCGACGCCGCCTACCAGGCGCTGGCCGACGAGCACACGCCGCTGGTGCGCTTCCTGGTCGCGCACGCGCTGCCGGTGCCGCCCGGGTTGGCCCTGGCCATCACCCACGTGCTGCGCGGCCGCCTGCGGGCGGCGCTCGAGCAGGAGCGGCCCAGCGTCGACGCGGTGCGCGCTACCCTGGCCGAGGCGGCCCAGGCCGACGCCGACCTCGACACCGTCGAGGTGGCCTACCTAGCCGGCGCCGCGCTGCACCGGGCCATCGAGCAGATCGCCGACGAAGATCCGGTGGCCCTCGAGCGGCTGGCCCGGCTGGCCGAGGTCGCGGTGCAGATGCGCTCGACGGTCGACCTGTGGGACGCCCAGAACGCCACCTGGCGGTTGGCGCGCGCCGCCGGCCCGCGCTGGCGGGCCGCGGCCACCGCCGGCGACGCCGAGGCCGGGCGCCGGCTGCGGGCGCTGACCCGGCTGGCCGCGGCGATCCGGGTGCGGGTCGGTTGAGAACCGCCGGCGCCCGGGCGAAGGTCGCCGCATGACGGATGAGTTCCGCGACGAGCCGACCGAGGGCGAGTCCACCAACCCCGGCCTGGCCGCCCCGCCGATCGTCCTGGTCGCCGTCGACTTCTCGGCCACCGCCCAGGCCGCGCTGGCGTGGGCCTTCGACTACGCGCTGGCCACCGGCGCGACCGTCCACACGCTGC
>JAWKQV010000021.1:0-127490 GCA_041389965.1 Kofleriaceae bacterium
CACCACCACGTCGGCCGGGCGCGGCCCGAACCGCAGCTGGCTGCCGGCCTCGGCTAGGATCGGGTACCCGGTGCGCGCCGCCAGCGCGACCACCGCGTCGCGGTGGGCCCGCCGCGCGAGCCCGGCCGCGGTGACCACGATGACGCCGCGCGGGTGGGCCCGGCACGCCGCCGCCGCCGCCGCGATCGCGCTGTCCGGAACCCGGACGTCTGGAGGCGCCGTCACCGGCAGCGGCCGGGCCCGCAGCGCGGCCACCGCGGCCACCGCGGCGTGCTCGTCCGGCGTGGCCGGCGGCGCCGGCTCGAGTGGCTTGCGCAGCGGCAGGTTGACGTGGACCGGGCCGGGGTGGGGGCCGCGCGCGGCGACCACCGCCTGGGCCAGCTTGCGCCGGGCCGCGGCCAGCACCCCCGGCGCGGCGTCGGCCACGCCCAGATCGTCGAAGCGGCGGACGAAGCCGCCGTACAGCCGCTGCTGATCGATGGTCTGGGACGCGCCGGCGCCGTGCAGCTCGGGCGGCCGGTCGGCGGTCAGGATCACCAGCGGCACGCCGGCGTGGGCCGCCTCGATCACCGCCGGCAGGTAGTGGCCGGCGGCCGAGCCCGACGTACACACCAGCGCCACCGGCCGGCCGGTGGCCCGCGCCGCGCCCAGCGCGAAGAACCCGGCGGTGCGTTCGTCGATCACGACCTGCAGTCGCACGCCGGCGGTGGCCGCGGCGGCCAGCGCCAGCGGCGTCGAGCGCGAGCCGGGCGACAGCACCAGGTCGGTCACGCCGGCGTCGACCAGCGTGCCGATCACCAGCGCGGCCCACGCGGTCTGCACCGCCGCGGTGGTCACCGCGGCTCCGCCTCGTCGAGCATGGCCCCGGACAGCGCCCGCAGCTTGAGCTCGGTCTCGGCCAGCTCGGCCACCGGGTCGGAGTCGGCCACGATGCCGGCCCCGGCGTACAGCGTGGCGGTTGGGCCGGCCACCAGGCCCGAGCGGATCGCCACCGCGAACTCGCCGTCGCCGGCGTCGTCGAACCAGCCCACCGGGGCGGCGTACCACCCGCGCGGGCTCGGCTCGTGGCGCGCGATCCACGCCACCGCCGCCGGGGTCGGCGTGCCGCCCACCGCCGGGGTCGGGTGCAGCGCCGCCACCAGCTCGAGGACGTGGTGGTCGCGCGCCAGCTCGCCGACGAGCGGCGTGTGCAGGTGCAGGATCTGGCGCAGCGTGCGAACGGTCGGCGCCGGCGGCACGGTCAGCGCCCGGCACCGCGGCGCCAGCGCGGCCTGGATCGCCTCGACCACCCAGGCATGCTCGCCGCCGTCCTTGGCGCTGGCCTGCAGCTCGGCCGCGGCGGCGCGGTCGTCGCCGGTGCGGGCGATCGAGCCGGCCAGGGCCTCGCTGTCGAGGGCCCGGCCCCGCTTGCGGATCAGCCGTTCGGGGCTGGCCCCGACGAAGGTCGCCGCGCCGCGGGCGAAGCCGAAGCGCGTGCACGCCGGCTGGCGCCGGCCCAGCTCGGCGACCACGGCGGCGGCGTCGACGGCCCGGCCCAGGGTCAACGTGCGGGCCCGGGCCGCCACCACCTTGCGCAGCGCGCCGCTGGCGATCGCCGCGCGGATGCGCTCGATCTCGGCGATCCACCGCGGCGCCGCCAGGTCGGTCTGGCCCACCACGGTGGCGCGCGGCGCCGGGCACGGCGTCGCCAGCAGCGCCAGCACCCGCGCCAGCTCGGCGTGGAGCGCGGCGCGATCGCCCAGCTCGCCGGCGCGCGCGGTCAGCACCAGCCGGGCCGCATCGCCGTCGCGCACGTAGCTCCACCGCGGCAGCGTGAAGCTGGCGTCGCCGAAGCCCTGCCACGGCGCGGCGTCGGCGCCGCCGCAGGCGAACGCGAACCCGCCCAGCCAGCGCGGCGCCGGCGCTTCGCCGATGGTGATCAGCCCGGCCAGGGCCGCCCGCCCGGCGGCGGCGATGGCGGCGAAGCGGTCGGCGCCGGTGGCGGTGATGACCGCGGCGGCACCGACCCCGGCCCAGGCCTGGTCGTCGTCGCGCGGCTCCCACACCGCGGCGTGGTCGCCCGCCGCCAGCAGGGTGGCCGGCGCGGCCGCTGGCGCCGGCACCGCCAGCCGCACCAGGGTCGTGTCCGGGATCCGGACAGTCTGGTCGAGCGCGCGCTCGAGCGCCGCCGCGATCGGCGCGGCGGTCGGCGCCTCCGGCCTCGGCCGGGTGGCGGTGGCGGTGGTGGTCACGCCTGGCCTCGGGTCGGCGTGCCGACGTACAGGTTGCACACCCCGAAGGTGAGCGGCACGACCTCGACGACGCTGAGGCCGGCCGCGGTCATCATCGCGGCGAACTCGTCGGGCGGCGGGAACGCGGCGATCGAGGTCTGCAGGTACCGGTACTCCTTGGCCCCCGACAACAGCGCGCCGACCCGCGGCACCACCTGGCGGATGTGGAACCGCGCCAGCGGCGCCATCACCCCGCGCCGGGGCTCGCCCAGCTCGAGGATGGCCACCCGGCCGCCCGGCTTGCACACCCGGGCCATCTCGGCCAGGCCCAGGGCGCGGTCCGGCACGTTGCGGATGCCGAACGAGATGCACACCGCGTCGAAGCTGGCGTCGGGGAAGGCCAAGGCCTGGGCGTCGCCCAGGGCCAGCTCGACCCGGCCGTCGAAGCGGGCCACCTTGGGACCGCCGACCGCGATCATGTTGGCCGACGGATCGACCCCGACGACCTGGGCCTGGGGATGAAGCCGGGCGATGTCGATGGCCAGGTCGCCGGTACCGGTGGCGACGTCGAGGACGCGGCTGGGGCCGTCGGGCAGCGCCAGCGCGGCCACCGTCTTCTTGCGCCAGCGCTTGTCGACGCCAAACGACATGAGCCGGTTGAGCAGATCGTAGCGGCGCGCGATGCGGTCGAACATGGCGCCCGACCCGGGCTGGGGTGGGGTCGCGGTGGTGGTGGTGAGGGCGGTGTCGGTCATGGCGTACCTCCGGCCAGGCGGCGCGCGTGCAGCCGCATGTGGCCACGCTGGATGCCCTCGCTGGCGAGCGCGCGCAGCGCCGCGAGGTTGGAAGCCAGGCCGACCGCGGCCAAGACGACGGCCAGCTCCTGGGTCGACCCGACCGAGACCAGCTCGAGCGCGGTGCGCACGCCCCGGGTCTGGGTGCCGCCGCCGACCAGCCCCAGGGCCAGCGGCAGCTCGATCGCGCCGGCCAGTCCAGCGGCGGTGCGGCGCCACGTCGCCAGGGGACGGTAGCGACCGGTGATCGCCGCGAAGCCGTGGGCGCCGGCCTCGATGGCGCGCCAGTCCTGGCCCAGCGCCACCGCCGCGGCGTCGATGCCGTTCATGATGCCCTTGTTGTGGGTCACCGCACGGGCCACGTCGAGCTCGGCGAACCGGCTGGCCCGGGCGATGCCGTCAGCCACCTCGGGCCCGCCGACGGCGTCGGCCGCCAGCTCGCACCGCGCCCGGGCGCAGCGCCCCAGCGCCAGGTTGGTGAGGATGCGCAACAGCGCGTGGCCACCGAGCGCGGCGACCACCGTCGGCGCCACCGCCTCGGCCACCGCGTCGATGAGGTTGGCGCCCATGGCGTCACCGACGTCAACGTCGAGCTCGACCACCACCGCCCCCTCGGCGGCGTCCAGCACGCGGGCCCGGGCCGCGCGGCAGCCGCCGCCGCGCTCGACCATGCGGGGGATGGCGCGATCGCCAGCGGCGCACAGCTCGGCCGCCAGCCCGGCGATGGTCGCCGGGGCCGCGGTCGCGGCCGGGACGCGGTCGACGTGGATCTGCGCGGTCATGATCGACCGGTCGGCGTCGCCGACGAAGCCGCCACCCAGGCGCGCCATCCGCGCCGCGGCCGACGCGGCGGCGACCACCGACGGCTCCTCGACCGCCATCGGCACCAGGTAGTCGCGCCCGTTGACGCGCAGGTTGAGGCCGATCGCCAGCGGCAGCCCGGCGGTCGCCACCACGTTCTCGCTCATGCGGTCGGCGGTGGCGACGTCGAGGCCGCCGCCGGCCGCCAGCCAGGCGGCACCCTCGGCGCTGACCGCGGCGCGGACCTGGGCCAGGCGCTCGGCCACCGGCCGCGCGTAGAAGCCCGCCAGGCGGCTCGACGGACGCACGCTACTTCTCCCGGGTGATGGTGGCGGTGGCCACCGTCATCAGCGCGGCCCGGGCCGGACCCTCGGGCAGGACCGTCAGGTGATCGACCGCGCGCGCGATCCGCTCGCTGGCGGCGGCGCGCGCGTCGGCCAGGCCGCCGCTGGCGACCACCCGGGCCGCGATGCCGTGGTGGCGCGCAGCCGCCAGCTCGCCGTCGGCGTCGTCGTCGGCGATGGCCTCGGCCACCTGCGCGCGCAGCACCGGATCGCGCGGCATCGCCAGCAGCAGCGGCAGGGTCAGCTTGCCCTCGCGCAGGTCGGCGAACAGGGCCTTGCCGGTCACCCGGGCGTCGCCGGCGAAGTCGAGGCAGTCGTCGACGATCTGGAACGCCACGCCCAGGTGCCGGCCGAAGCCCTCGAGCCCGTCGACCACCGGCGCCGCGCAGCCGCCGGCGCGGCCGCCGGCCCGCAGGGCCCACCGGAACAGCGCCGCGGTCTTGCCCTCGGCGACCCGGTAGTAGTCGGCCGGGTCGCCGTCGACCGCGCCGCGTCGCTCGAGCTGGAGCGACTCGGCCAGGATCATCTCCTCGATGATGGCCAGCATCCCGTCGAGCAGCGCCAGGTCGCCGGTGGTGCGGATGCGGCGCAGCGCCTCGACCAGCAGCCAGTCACCGGCGAAGATCGACGCCGCGTTGCCGTACACCACGCGCGCGGCCGGCTGGGCCCGGCGGGTGTCGGAGCCATCGACCACGTCGTCGTGCAACAGGGTCGCGGTGTGGACCAGCTCGACCGCCACCGCCAGCTGCCGGGCGCGATCGTCGAAGCCGGTCCCGCACTTGGCCGCCAGCGCCACGCACATCGGCCGCAGGTGCTTGCCGCCCAGGTCGAGCAGGTGGTGCGCCGCCTGCTGGACGGCGCGCGGGCCGCGCTCGACCGTCGCCAGCTCGGTCGCGAAGCCGCGCAGCTCGCCGGTGAGCCAGCGGTCGAGGTCGGCCAGCCGCGCCGCGAGATCGTCAGCGCCGCGGGTGGCGGCGACGCCCTGGAGCTGCGAGACGACCGCCCGGGGCACCACCGGCGGGAGCGACGTAGGGGCGGGCGACGTAGGGGCGAGGGTCATCGGCGGGCTCCTGGAGGCGAACGTGCATCATTGATGCGCTCAGACCTTTCAAAGATTCATGAAAGTTCATGATGATTCAAGGAAAACCCCGCAAATGAACGCAAGATTACGCAATCAGTCACGATTGTAGCGGGTGGGAGATCCCACTAACCCACCCCGACCCACCTGGGGGCCACCGCCTGACGTTATGCTGGCGCCGATGACGAGGACCCGGCAGCCGCGCGATCCCCGCGTCCTCGCCCGCTGCGAGGTCGAGTTCGACCAGGTCGATCGGCGCATCGTGGCGGAGTCCGAGGACCTGTCGCGGCGCGGGGTGTTCGTGCGCACGGACGAGCTGCTGCCGGTCGGGCACGAGACCGGGATCCTGGTGCGCCGTCCCGACGGCGCGGTGTTCGAGGTGACCGCGCGGGTGGTCCACTCTGACGCCATCGGCGGCGCGCCCTGGGCCGCCACGGCGGCATAGGCCTGGCGTTCTCCGATGATCCCGCCGCCATCGAACCGATCGGGCGGCACCTCGACGCGCTCATCGAGGAGCTGGCGCCGGCGCCGATGCAGGTGCCGTCCAGCCTGCGGGTGGTCGTGGCCGAGCCCGGCGTTCCCCTGCGCGAACGGATCACCGCGGCGCTGACCGAGGCTGGCTTCACCGTCGAGGCGTTCGCCGGCGGCGCGTCTGCCTACGCGGCGATGCTGGCGCAGCCACCCGACGCGCTGGTCACCGCCGCGCGGATGGACGGCATGGACGGCGCGGCCCTGGTGCGCGCGTGCGCCATCCACGCGCCGCTGGCGGTGGTGCCGGTGGTGATGGTGTCCGACGATCCGTCGGACCTGCGCCGCCTCGAGGTGCTGCGGCTAGGCGTCCACCACTACGTGCAGCGGCCGTTCGTCGACGAGGAGCTGGTGCTGCGGGTGCGGCGCGCCACCTCGACCGCGCCCGGCACCCCCGGTCCGGGGACCATGCTGCGCGGCGACCTGGCCGAGATCTCGGTGGCCACGCTCTTGTCGCTGTTCGAGTTCGAGCGCAAGTCGGGCATCCTGGTGGTCGCCAGCGACGGCCGCCTGGCCCGGTTGTTCGTGGCCGGTGGCCGGGTGGTCAAGGTCGACCTGGCGCTCGACGCGGCCACGCCGCGCGAGCGGCTCATGGCGGTGCTCGACTGGAGCGCCGGGCACTTCGAGTTCTCCGGCTGCGAGGTGTCGGGGCACGACGAGATCGAGCTGCCGACCACCCAGCTGCTCCTCGAGCACGCCCGCGATCGCGACGAGCGGCGCCGCGCCGACGCGTCGCCGTAGGTCGCAGCCGGTCGCACGCCGTCGCATGCGACCCGGCGCGCGGCGGGAATCGAAGCCGCTTGCGGTCGGTTGGGTCCCGGGGCACCGTCGGGCCGCACCGCGGTGGTCGGCGGTCGCGGGCGGGTCCACCGCCGGTCTCGCTCGCGCATCCAGGTCACCACATGCCCCGTCGTCTCGCTTGTTCGCTCGCGTCGCTTATCGGCTGGGCCGCGCTCGGTCGGTCGGCCGCCGCCGCGCCGTCGACCCAGGCCGTCCGCCGGACCGCCGCCATCACTATCGACGGCCACCTCGACGACCCCGGCTGGCGCGGGGTGCCGGTGGCGACCGACTTCTGGCAGCAGCGCCCCAAGGAGGGCGCCCCGCCGCAGCACCGCACCGAGTTCCAGATCGCCTACGACGACCACGCCATCTACGTGGCGGTGCGGGCCCACGACGACGCCCCGGCCGCGATCCGTCGGCTCCTGCACCGCCGCGATCAGGACTCGGCGGCCGACTGGGTCGGCGTGATGTTCGACTCGTACCACGACCGCCGCACCGCGTTCGGGTTCGCGCTCAACGCCGCCGGGGTCCAGCGCGACGTGCTGTTGTACGACGACACCTCCGACGACGGCAGCTGGGACGCGGTGTGGTGGGGCGCCACCTCGGTCGACGCCACCGGGTGGTCGGCCGAGTTTCGCATCCCGCTGGGCCAGCTGCGGTTCGCCCACGACGAGCAGCCGTGGGGCGTGCAGGTCATGCGTTCGGTGGGGCGCACCGGCGAGACCGATCTGTGGGCGCCCACGCCGCGCGCCACCAACGGCTTCGTCAGCCGGTTCGGCGAGCTGACCGGAGTCCACGGCCTCCAGGCCGGGCGCCGCATCGAGCTGCTGCCGTACGCGACCGGCGGCCTGGGCCACGCGCCCCACGACGTCGGCGATCCGTTCCACGGCGCGATCGACAAGCGCGGCGGGATCGGGCTCGACGCCAAGCTCGGCCTGACCTCGGCGGTGACCGCCGCGGTGACCATCAACCCCGACTTCGGCCAGGTCGAGGCCGATCCGTCGCAGGTCAACCTCACCGCCAACGAGGTGTACTTCTCCGAGAAGCGACCGTTCTTCCTCGAGGGCACCGAGATCTTCCAGGCCGGCATCGGCCTGGGCGACGGGCCCGGCGGCAGCGACACCTTGTTTTACTCGCGCCGCATCGGCGCCGCGCCGCACGGCTCGATCGACGGCACCTACGTCGACAGCCCGGCCGGCACGTCCATCTACGGCGCGGCCAAGGTCAGCGGCAAGACCGCCGGCGGGTGGTCGTTCGGGCTGCTCGAGGCGGTCACCGCCGAGGAGTCGGCCACCGCGGTCGACGACGCCGGCGCCCGCACCACCGCGGTGGTCGAGCCGCTCACCAGCTACAGCCTGGGGCGGCTGCGCAAGGACCTGCGCGGCGGCAAGACCACCCTGGGCGCCGCGCTCACCGCGGTGGTGCGGGATCTGGACGACCCGGCGCTGGCCGACCAGCTGCACGATCGCGCGGTCACCGGCAGCCTCGAGTTCAACCACCAGTTCGCCGACGACACCTGGACCGTCGGGTTGCACGCGGTGGGGTCGTGGGTCCACGGCAGCGCGGCCGCGATTCTCGGCACCCAGACCAACTTCCGCCACCTGTTCCAGCGCCCCGACGCCACCCACGTCGAGGTCGATCCGACCCGCACCAGCCTGACCGGCGGCGGGCTGGTTTGGAACCTGGCCAAGTCGGGCGGCAAGCACTGGCGCTACGGCACCGGCGGTGACCTGCGCACGCCGGGCTTCGAGGCCAACGACCTGGGCTTCCACGGCCCGGTCGACGCGCTCATCGCCTGGGTGTACGGCGCCTACGTCGACAACGAGCCGGGCGACCGGGTGCTGTCGTGGCGGGTCAACCTCAACGGCTGGGCCTACGGCAGCCTGGCGCCCGAGCTGTTCGGCGACGGCGGCAACGTCAACGCCAACGCCCAGTTCGCGAACTTCTGGAACGTGTGGGGCGGCGTCGGCGTCGACAACGACCAGGTCGACCCCGGGGGGACCCGGGGCGGGCCGGCGCTGGGGCGCGATCCCAGCGGCCAGCTGTTCGGCGGCTTCTCGAGCGACGGCCGCAAGGCGTGGTCGATCTACGGCAACGCCAGCGCCCGGCAGACCTGGGCCGCCGACGACTGGACCGGCTCGGTCGACCTCGGGGTGAACCTGCAGGCGCGGTCGAACGTCGAGCTGTTCGTGGGGCCGAGCTACGCCACCGGCACCAGCCACGATCAGTACGTGACCGAGGCGGCCGACGCCGACGGGCTGGCCCACTACGTGTTCGGGCGGATCGCCCAGGAGACCTTGGCGCTCACCGTGCGCGGGGCCTGGACCTTCACGCCCGAGCTGAGCCTGCAGGTCTACGCCCAGCCGTTCATCGCGACCGGCGCCTACCGAGAGTTCAAGCAGGCCGCCGACACCCGCGCCGCCGATCACGATCAGCGGTTCGCCCCGTACCAGGCCGGCCTGTCCCGGGCCGGCGACGTCTACCTGGTCGATCAAGATCGCGACGGCACCGTCGACTACGGGTTCGACGTGCCCGACTTCAACTACCGCGAGCTGCGCTCGAACCTGGTGCTGCGCTGGCAGTACCGCCCGGGCTCGGCGGCGTTTCTGATCTGGAGCCACAACCAGAGCGACGTGGTCACCGACGGCCAGCTCCGCCTGGGGCGCGACCTCGGCGCGCTGGGCCGGGCCGCGTCCGACGACGTGGTGATGGTGAAGGTGAACTACTGGCTCGGGCTGTGACCAGGCGTCGGCGCGCGCGACCGGACCGGGCGAGCCAGGTCGGAGGCGATGGGGTAGGGTTGCGGCCATGAAGCGCTGGATCGGGCCCGGGCTCGCCGTGATCGCTGCCCTCGCCGCCGGGTGGCTGTGGCGCGACAACCGCCGGCTGCGGGCCGAGCTGGCGGCGCGCGCACCGAGCGCGGCCGATCCGTGGCGGGCCGATGCGGCGGCGGCGCCTGATGCCGACGCCGGTGGGGGCAACCGCCTCACCGCGATCCTGGGGCGGCGCAAGCTGGCCGGCTCCGGGCCGCGCCCGACGCTCGACCCGCCGGCCCCGGAGAGCCGCCTCGAACGCCGGCTGCGGCGCCAGGAGCGCACCGCCGAGCTGCTCGGGCGCGGGCCGGACGAGAGCGAGGCCGACTACAAAGCGCGGGTGCTGCCGCTGCTCGACCTCATGATCGGGGGGCGCCGAGCCGAGGTGGTCGATCTGCGACGTTCGGTCGAGGAGGCCGCCGGGGTCACCGACGCCCAGCGCGCCGAGCTCGACGCCGCGTTCGAGCACGTCTACGACGAGGCGGTGGCGTTCACCAACACCGCGATCGCCGATGGCAGCCTCACGCCGTACGAGCGCAACGTCACCGGGGCCATGCAGGTCGTCGGCGGGCTCGGCTCGATCCTCGAGGGGGCCCAGGGCCGGATCGGCTCCATCTTGCGGCCCGAGCAGGTCCAGGCCATCGCGGCGTCTGGGTTCGAGTGGGGCGAGTACCTGGCGCTGACGGCACCGTGGAACCGGCTGTCGGCGCCGCCGCCGCGCCCTCAGTAGGTCGGGAAACTTGCCAGGTGACCGGGGCCGCGCGGTATAAATAGCGGACGCCCCCGTGAGTCAGACGCGCAACAGCGGCACCCTCGTGCTGGTTGGTCCGATCGACCAGCCGGCTCGACCGACCACGCCCGGCGAGGCGTGCCTGGTGCTGTTGCACCCGGCCGGCCCCGACATCGGCCGGCGCAGCCCGCTGACCAAGCCCATCCACGTGGTCGGGCGCGACACCGACGCCGACCTGGTGATCAGCCGCTCGGCGGTGTCGCGGCACCACGCCCAGCTGGCCCGCGAGGCCGACGGCGCGTGGTGGGCGGTCGACCTGGGCTCCACCAACGGCACCTTCGTCAACGAGCAGCGGGTCCAGCGCCAGCTTCTGTCCGACGGCGATCAGGTGCGGTTCGGCGACGCCATCTTCAAGTTCCTGTCGGGCGCCAACATCGAGAGCGCCTACCACGAAGAGATCTACCGGATGACCATCCTCGATGGCCTCACCGGGATCCACAACAAGCGCTACTTCCTGGAGTTCGTCGACCGCGAGCTGGCCGGCGCCAAGCGCCACGGCCACGCGCTGTCGCTGGTGATGTTCGACATCGACTACTTCAAGCGGGTCAACGACGAGCACGGCCACCTGGCCGGCGACCAGGTGTTGAAGGAGGTCAGCGGGCGCCTCAAGAGCCGGATGCGGCGCGAGGATCTGTTCGCGCGCTACGGCGGCGAGGAGTTCGCCTGCGTGCTGGCGTCGACCGGCCTCGACGGCGGGGTCATCTTCGCCGAGCACGTGCGCCAGCTGATGGCCGAGCGCCCGGTGATCTGGAACGACACGGTGATCCCGGTGACGGTCAGCCTGGGCGTGGCGTGCGCCTACAACGAGCCGAACATCGATCCGCCGACGCTCATCAAGCGCGCCGACGACAACCTGTACGCGGCCAAGCGCGGCGGCCGCAACCAGGTGGTGCCGTCGCCGCAGGCGGTCGGCTTCCCGCCGCGCTGAGCGGCCGCCGCCGGGCTGGTCGATCGTCGACGATCGCCCGCAGGGTTCGTGCTAGAAGCCGGCCCGTGACGGCCCTCGATCCCCAGACCTCCGCCGACCTCGGCTGGCCGGTGCTCGTCGAGCACTGGGCCACCCGCTGCGCCACCACCCGCGGCGCGGCCGAGGTGCGCGTCGCCCGCCTGTTCGACACCCTGGCCGACGCCAACGCTCGCATCGCCGCGGTGGCCGAGGCCCGCCACCTGGCGACCATCGACGCCGCGCTGCCGGTGGGCGGCATCGCCGAGATCGGGCCGGCGGTGGCCCGGGTGCGCAAGGCGGCGGCGCTCGACGCCGCCGAGCTGGTGGCCATCGGCCACACCGGCCAGGCCCTGGCCCGGCTGCGCGCCCACCTGCGCAAGCACGCCGCGGCGGCGCCGGCGCTGGCGGCCTGCGCCGCGGCCATCCCCGACCTGGGCCACGTGTTCCACCCCATCCTCGAGGCGTTCGACCCCGACGGGCGGCTGGTCGATCACGCGTCGAGCACGCTGGGCGCGTTGCGCAAGACGGTGGTCGCGCTCACGGTCCAGCTCGATCGCCGGATGGAGGAGCTGGTCAACGATCCCCGCTTCGCGCCGCTGCTGCAGGACGACTTCTACACCCAGCGCGAGGAGCGCTACGTCCTGCCGATCCGCACCGACGGCAAGGGCTTCGTCAAGGGCATCGTCCACGGCACGTCGCACAGCGGCCAGACCATCTTCATCGAGCCCGAGGAGATCGTCGACCTCAACAACAAGAAGAAGCTGGCCGAGTGCGAGGTCGCCGACGAGGAGCGCCGCATCTTCGCCCGGCTGTCGGGGTGGGTGGCCGAGGAGGCCGACGGCTTCGACGCGGCGATGGCCGCCGCCGGCGAGCTCGACGTGGTCGCCGCCGCGGCCCGCCTGGCCGACGACCTGGTGGCGGCGGCCCCGGTGCTCGAGCCGACGCCGCGGGTGGCGCTCCTGCACGCGCGCCATCCGTTGATGCTCCTGGCCGGGCGCCGGTGCGTCGCCAACGACGTGACGGTGACCGCCGGCGGCTGCCTGCTCATCAGCGGGCCCAACGCCGGCGGCAAGACCGTGGCCCTCAAGACCACCGGGCTGTGCGCGCTGATGGCCCGGGCCGGGCTGCACCTGCCGGCCGAGAGCGGCTCGGTCATCGGCTGGTTCACCGACGTGCGGTCCGACATCGGCGACGCCCAGAGCCTCGAGGCCAACCTGTCGACCTTCACCGGCCACGTCGCCCGGCTGCGCCAGCTGCTGGCCGAGGGTGGGCCCGGCACCCTGGTGCTCATCGACGAGATCGCGGTGGGGACCGATCCCGACCAGGGCGCGGCGCTGGCCCAGGCGGTGATTGAGGGCCTGGCCGCGCGCGGCGTCACGTCGCTCGTCACCACGCACTACGAGCGGCTCAAGGCGGTGGCGGCCCAGGACCCGCGCTACGCCAACGCGTCGGTCGGCTTCGACTACGAGCGGCTCGAGCCGACCTTCAAGCTGCACCTGGGCGTCCCCGGCAGCTCGGGGGCGTTGATCGTCGCCCGCCGGGTCGGCCTGCCCGACGCGGTGGTCGATCGCGCCACCGTCATCCTGGGCGACGCCGGGGTTAGCGTCGAGCGGCTGCTGGCGTCGGTGGCCGACCAGCGACGGCGGATGGAAGAGGAGCGGGCGGCGCTGTTGGCCGAGCTCGAGGAGCTGGAGGCCGAGCGCGCGGCGGCGCGGATCGATCGCGAGCAGGCCAAGGTCAAGGGCCACCGCGAGCACACCCGGGTCCACGGCGAGGCGCTGGGCGCGTTGCGCCAGGCCCGGGCCGAGGCCGAGCGGGTGCGGGCCGAGCTGCGGCGCAAGGAGGCGGCGGCCCGCGCCGAGCTGCAGCAGGCGCGGCGCACCCTGGTCAAGGTCGGCGCCGAGGTCGCGCGCAACGAGCCCACCACCGCGCTGCCGCCCGGCCGCCAGGCCCGCGGCGACGAGCTGGTCGTCGGCACGCCGGTGATCGTGCCCAGCCTGCGCGGCCGCGGCGAGGTGGCGGCGGCGCCCGAGCGCGGCAAGGTGCTGGTGCGCCTGGGCGCCATGCACGCCACGGTCGAGGTGCGCAACGTCCTCATCGACAGCCACCGCGAGGCCGGGGCGCGCCAGGCCGCCGCCGCCGAGCGCGGGCCCAAGCCGCCCGCGCCCGAGGTCAAGCTGGTCGACGGCGCCGCCGACGGCAAGGCCGGAGCCCGCACCCCGACCACCACGCTCGACGTCCGCGGCCAGCGGGTCGACGAGGCGCTGGCCAGCCTGGACCAGTTCCTGGATGAGGGGCTCTTGGTAGGCCACGAGTCGATCTTCGTCTTGCACGGCCACGGCACCGGCGCGCTGCGGGCCGCGGTGCGCCAGCACCTGCACAAGCACCCGGCCGCGCGGTCCAGCCGCGCCGGCGAGGGCAGCGAAGGTGGCGACGGCGTGACGGTGGTGTTCCTCAAGGACACCTGAGCCACGCTGGCGCGGTGGCGCTGGCGACTCGACCGTCCGGCGATCGCGAGCGCCGGCGACGAGATGCCGGTTCATCGTCGGGGCGGCGCGACAGCGACGTCGTGGTCGCCGCCGGGTGCGACCCAGTCCGCTGTCGCAGCGACCGGTCGCGGCCGCGGCCATCGTCGTCGTCCGGCGACCAGATCGTCGTCGGGCCGTGACGCGGGCGCCTGGTCAGCGCCGTGGACCAGGGACAACCCCGCGGATCCATGACCGCGCCGCGGCGGGGCCGCCCGGGCGATGGCGCTGGCCCGGCGTTCGCAATGGACCGCGGCCATGACCACCACTCGTCTCGATGACATCGTTCGTCGCCAGCGCAGCCGCACCACCCGGGACCTCGTCGCCGGTATCACCCTCGCGGTGCTGGTGATGCTGGGCCTGGGCGCGGTGCTCAGCAGCGCGCGCGGCGCCAGCTTCGCGCCGGCGCCGGCCGCGGCGCCGCTCACCCGGTGAGCTCGACCGGCTGGCCCAGCGTCTCGCCCAGGTTCACCAGGAGCGAGCGCAGCATCGCCGCCGACATGCCGCGGGCGATGAACACCAGGCGGGTGCGGTGGTCGGCATCGGGCCACGCCGCGAGCGGGCGCGGCGGGTACACCACGTGGCCGACGGCGTGGATCACCACCGGCGCCGCCTGATCGACCACCGCCACCAGGCCCTTCACGCGCATCAGCTGGCCGCCGTGGAGCTGCGTGATGAGCGACAGCCACAGCGCCAGCGGCCCCAGCCGCACCGGCGCCGTCAGCGTGGCCACCGCGGTCGTGACCGGCGCATGGGTCGGCGCCGCGGCGTCGCCCAGCGCGGGGCGGGCGGTCACCGCGCGCAGCCAGCTGGCCAGCGGCGCGCCGTCATCGGCGTGGACCGGCGCGAGCGCCGCCACCAGCGCCGCGGCGTCGCCCGCGGCGCCGACCTCCGCCAGCGGCGCGCCCGGGTTGAGCCCGCGCACCGCCGCGGTGGTGGCGGCCCGCTGGGCCGCGGTCGCCAGATCGAGCTTGCTCCACACCAGGCGATCGGCCAGCGCGACCTGGGCCGCTGCCTCGCGGTGCCGGGTGACCACCGCCGCGCCGTCGACGCCGTCGACCACTGTCACCACCGCCGCCGTCCGGTAGGCCCGGGCCAGGAGCGGGTGCTGGGCCAGGGTCGCCAGCACGCCGGTCGGATCGGCCAGCCCGGAGGTCTCCAGCACCACGCGATCGATCGGCGGCAGCGCGGCGCGGTCGAGCTGGCCGCGCAGCTCGGCCAGGGCGCGCACGAGATCGCCGGCCACCACGCAGCACACGCAGCCCGAACTCAGCACCCGCACGTCGCCGTGGACCTCGCGCACCAGGTGGTGGTCGATGGCGACCGCGCCGACCTCGTTGATCAACACCGCCGCGCCGGCCAGGCCGGGCTCGCGCAGCGCGCGGTTGAGCAGCGTGGTCTTGCCGGCGCCGAGGAAGCCGGTCAAGACGGTGACCGGCAAGGGCGGGTGGGCCATCGGCCGTGGGTAGCGCGCGGCGGTAGTCCGCGCAAGCCGGCCGGCGGCGCGGTCACTCGCCGATGGTGAGCGTGGCGTGGTCGTCGGTCAGCTCGTCGACCGGGCCGCCGGCTAGCTGGAAGCGAGCGTGGCTCGAGTGGGTGACGGTGAGCGCGCCGGCGATCGGCAACGGCGTGGCGGTGGTGAGCGTCACCGTGCCGCGCACCGCGCGCACCAGGCCCAGCAACCGGGCGTCGACCCCGGCCAGGCCGATGGGCTGCGGCTCGCCCAGGCGATCGAGCTCGACCTCGACGGTGAGGCGCTCGCCGTCGACGGCGGTCAGCCGGTAGCGCGCGGTCTGGCTCAGGTAGGTGCCGCCCTGGCGCAGGATGCTGTCGACCTGCCAGCGCGCGCCGACGCCGATCGGCTCGCTCGGCAACGGCACCGCGAACGCCAGCCAGCGCTGGGCCAGCTCGTCGGCCGCGGCCAGCGCGTCGGGCCGGGTGCCCTGGGGATCGTCGACGAAGCTGGTGCGCTCCAGGCGCCCGGTGGCGGCGATGGTCACGGTCAGGCGGCGGCGCTCGAGGAGCGCCCGCCAGCGGGCCAGGCCGGCCTCGGCCTCGGCCCGCGCCGCGCCGTCGCCGCCGTCGACCGCGGCGGGCAGGCCGCGCAGGAGCAGCGTGGGGTGATCGGCGTCGCCGCCGGGGCCGACCGCGACGCCGAACCCGTCGCGGAACGGCGGCAGCTCGGTGGGGCCGTGCCAGGCGCCGTCGTGGAAGCTGCGGGTGGTGGCCCGGACCGTGACCACCATGGTTCGCTCGGCGGTGGACGTGTGCTGGTACCGGCGCACCGACCGCGGCGCCGCGCCCGCCTCGAGCAGCGCGGCGCGGACCTCGCGCGGCATGGCCGGCGGCGGCGTGGGCGGCGCGGTCGGCGCGGGCGCCGTCTGACGGAGCACCACCGGCGCCTCGGCCGCGTCGGCCGGCGCCGGCGCGGCGCGCCGACGTCCACACCCGAGGGCGGCCACGGTCGCCAGGCCGGCGAGCAGGCCGGCTAGCCGCCGCAGGTGGTCATGCATGCGTCGAGCCCCGCGGCCATGGTGGTCAGATCGTCCAGGCCCAGGCCGGCGTCGGGGCACGGCATGGCCGCCAGCTGGGCCAGGCAGGTCGCGGCGGCGTTGGGGTCGAACTGGCGGCACAGCGCCGACCACGATGGCGCGGCGGTGGCCAGGCCCCGCAGCTGGCTGCAGGTCGAGCCAGCGTCGGTGGCGCCCCAGCACGTGGTCAGCCGCGCGCACGCGACGTCCACCGCGCTGGCGACGAACTCGTCGACGGTGGACGCGCTGCCAGCGACGCCACCGGGGACACCGCCCGGCACGCCGCCGGGGACACCGCCCGGCACGCCGCCGGGGACACCACCCGGCGCGCCACCGGGGACGCCGCCGGGCGCGCCGGGGCCGATGTCGGGCGCCGGTGGACCTGGCATCGGTTGCAGCTGGCTGCGGTCGGGGCCGGTGTCGGGATCGCCGGGCAGCTGATCGGTCTGCATGCGATCCGGCGCCGGACCCAGCACCCGCTTGCGGCGCGGCTTGTCGCCGTGGTCGCCGAACACCAGGACCGCCACGCTGGCGATGATGGCGATCGCCGCGATCACCGCGATCACCAACGGCCAGCGTCGGGCCCAGCCGCCGCGCGCCGGCGCGGTCGGCGGCGGCGCGAACACCACGTGGGCCGGCGCGCTGGTGGCTGACACCGGCAGGCCGGACCCGTAGGCGCTGGCGTCCCCCCGGTCGGCGGTGGCCCCGGGGCGGCCGTGCGGACCGTCGGGCAAGGGCGGCGGCGCCGGGTTGGCCGTCGGGGCCGCGGCGAGCGCACCCAGCTCGATGACCGAGCCGATGGCCCCGGTGGCGCCACCGCGCGCCGCGACCAGATCTGCCTTGCAGTGCTTGCAGCGTCCGGCGATCGGGTGGATCGCTCCGCCACACGCCGGACAGGTCACGCGAACGTCCGCCACAGCTGGTTGTGCCATCGTGTCTCGCGCAACTGTGCCAGGCCCACCCCGGCCCTGCAACCCGACGCCTTGCGCGGGAGGCCAGGGGACCTACAGTGTCGCGTCATGGCCCGTCGATCTCCGCTGGCGCCGCCGCGCCTGGTGCGCCACGACGTGCCGGTGGTCGGGCTCGACCCGCGCCACGACGGCGTGGCCATCGCCCACCTGTCGGACATCCACGTCGGCAACCTCACGCCGCCGGCGCACATCGCCGCCGCCATCGCCCTGGCCAACCAGGCCGCGCCCGACGTCATCGCGCTGACCGGTGACTACGTGTGCTGGCGCCGCTACGAGGTCGATCGCCTGCGCGAGCAGCTCGGCGGGCTGCGCGCCCCGGTGGTGGCCGCGACCCTCGGCAACCACGACTACTTCACCTCGGCCAGCGGCGTGCGCCGGGCCCTGGCCGGGCACGGCTACGACGTGCTGGTCAACCGCCACACCTCGGTCGCCGTGCGCGGCGCCCGCCTGACCCTGGTCGGCGTCGACGACCCCATCACCCGCCACGACGACGCTCGCGCGGCGTTCGCCGGCGCGCCGGCCGCCGGCACCACCGTCGCGCTGTGCCACGACCCGGAGCTGGCGCCGGCGCTGGTCGAGCGCGGTGCCGACCTGGTGCTGTCGGGGCACACCCACGGTGGGCAGATCTACCTGCGCGGCGTGACCGATCGGATCATCGCCCGCATGGGCCTGTCGTATCGTCGCGGCGTGTACCCGATCGACCGCGGCCACCTGTACGTCACGCCCGGGGTCGGCTTCTCGGGCGTGCGCGTGCGCGCCGGCGAGGGCACCCAGGCCGAGGTCGCGGTGCTGACCTTGCGGGCCGCGTGATGGCGGGGCCGCCGGCGACCGGCGACGGGCCGCTGCTCGACGGCCGGTGGCGGCTGGGCGCCGCGCTCGGCCACGGCAGCCAGGGCCAGACCTTCCTCGCCGTCGAGGTCGCCCGGCGCCAGGAGGTCGTCATCAAGCGGGTCAAGCTGGGCGCCGGCTGGAAGAGCTTCGAGCTGCACGAGCGCGAGGTGAAGGTGCTGGGCCAGCTGCGCCACGCCGGCATCCCGCGTCTGCTGGGCGCCTTCGAGGAGCCGCGCGGCACCTTCAACCTGGTCATGCAGCGCATGCCGGGCACCGATCTGCGCGCGCTGGTGAAGGGGCGGCGGCTGAGCGAGCTGGAGCTCAAGGACATCCTGGTGCGCGGACTGGAGCTCCTCGACTACCTGGCCACCCGGTCACCGCCGGTGGTCCACCGCGACGTCAAGCCGTCGAACCTGGTGCGCGATCGCGACGGCACCCTGGCCCTGGTCGACTTCGGCGCGGTGGCCGACGATCACGGCGGCGGGTCGACCCTGGTCGGCACCTACGGCTACATGGCGCCCGAGCAGCTCCACGGCCAGGTCACGCCGGCGTCGGATCTGTACGGACTGGGCGCCACCATCGTCGCCCTGGCCGGCGGCGTCGAGCCGGAGGATGTGCCGCGCAAGGGCCTGGCCATGGACCTGGCCCGGCATCTGCCGGCGATGTCGCCGACGCTGCGCGCCGCGCTGGCCGCGATGGTCGAGCCCGATCCCGACCGGCGCCCGGCCCGGCCGCGCGACGTGCTGACCATGCTGATCCGCGACCCCGCGCCGGCGCCACCGCCACCGGCGTCGACGCCCACGCCGGGGCGTGCGCTCGATGTCCGGTCGTCCACCAGCCTGGCGCGCCCGGTGTTCACCGACGTGCCCGAGCCGCTGCGCGTCGCGTTGCGGCTGGCCCTCCTGGGCGCGGCCGTGGGTGGCTGGGTCGCCATGGCCACCCTGACCGTCGTCCTGTGGGGGCTGGGCGGCGCGGTCGGCCTCCTCGCCGGCAAGGCCCGGCGGCCGGCGGTGGCCAGCGCCACCGGCGACGTCCGCGGCATCATCGACGACGGCCGCGAGGGCTTCGTCGACCTGGCCCGGCGCGCCGTCGCTCGCGGCCGCTGACCCGCGCGATGGTCCGATCGCGGCCGGTGGCCGGCCCGGCGCCCCGCCCCGGGTGTAGCGTGGAGGCCGTGATGGTCGACGTCGGGAAACAAGTGTTCTCCTTTGGTGAGCTGCTGGTCTTGCTCGACGTCGACGGCGTCGGGCCGATGTCGGCGCCGCTGCCCACGCCGGCCGAGGCGGCGGCCCTGGCGCCCGCCGCGCTGCGCGGCGCCGGGCCGTGCGTCGAGTTCCGCGGCCCGTGCCGGTTCCGGACCGGTCTGGCCCACCTGTACGACCCGCCGCACACCGAGCTGGTGGTCAGCCCCGGGCACGTCGCGCTCACCATCACCCGGTTCGCCGACGAGGACATCTGGGCCCACATGTTCGAGTGGGTGTCGAGCTACCTGGCCGACACGCTCACGCTCGCGCCGGGCGCGCCTGCCGACGGCTACCGCGGGTACGCCGGGCAGGGCGTCGCCGCGGCGCTGGGCTTCACCCGTCCGTCGGTGCGCCTCGACTCGCGCGACCTGGTCATCGAGGTCCGGCTGCGCCACGACGAGCCGGCGCTGGCGACCCTCCGGCGGCTCCTCGGTGTCGCGGCCGACGTCGTCATCGCGCCGCCCGACGACGGCAACTGGCGCGCGCTGGCCTCGGCCTGGCCGATGCACCTCGAGTGCGCGCGCCACGGCGACACCGCGCGCTTCCGGTTGGGCGCGCCGCACCACGACGGGGCCACCTCGGCCGCCAGCCTGTGCGAACAGTGGTGCTGGGGCTGGCTCGACATGTGTGCGGGCACCGGCCCTGGCCACCACGACCGGATCCAGCAGGCCTGGGACCTGGGCCCGCTCGGCCACGCCTCGATGGTCCGCGGCGATGGTGCCCACCGCCGCGACGTCCACGAGGTCCGGGTCCCGGCGGCCTGGCTCGCGGGCTGACCGCGCGGCGGCGGCGGCGCGTGCGCTGGCTCAGGCTTCGTCGAGCAGATCGATCGCCTTGGGTGCCAGGGTGTCGGCCATGAAGTCGTGGACGTCCCACAGGTCGGCGGGCGGCAGGCCCGCGGCCGTCAGCGCCAGGGCGATCCGCTTCACCATATCGACCATGCGCAAGTATGCGTGCCGGTTGGGCGCGGCGCCCAGGTCGAAGCGGGGCGCCATGAAGCGCGCTTGACGCCGCAGCACCACCGGGCTGATGTGGACGTGCGCCGTCGGGTGGACCAGGGCCGGCAGCGCCGTGACCAGCGGCCACGACGGCACCAGGCGGCTGGCCTTGGCCAGCGTCGTGACGGCGCCGTCGAAGCCGGCGTCGAAGCCGGCCGCGCCCCACAACAGATCGTGGATCGCGTGGCCGACGTCGGCCTGCCGCGCCGGCGAGATGGCGCGCAGCGGCGCCAGCTGGCTCGCGGTCACCACGTCGGTGGCAGCCAGCACCTCGATCGCGCTGCCGATCACCGCGCCGGCGTCACCGCTGGCCAGCTGCGCGCCCAGGGCCGCCGCGCCGAGGCGCGTGGCCGCGTCGGCCAGCGCCGGCGTGCGGTGACGGCGGACCCGCCGGCTCGGGCCCTCGCCGCGGCGATGATTCTGCCACGCGGTGCCGGCGAACCCGTCGGGGTGCTGCTGGGCGAAGATCTGGATCTGCTGGTCGAGCGTGACCGCCGCGGCGGCCGGCGGCGCCGCGGGCCGCACCGCGGCCTCGGCGCGCACGTGGAGCGACAGCTTGTCGATGACCGCGCGGGCCTGGTCGGCCGGCGTGTCGACCTCGTCGAGCATGTCGAAGTAGCCGTCGCGGAAGACCCGCAGCTTGCCGTCCTCGAACTGGTAGCCCCGGTGGACGCCGCGCTCCCAGGCCAGCATGCCGAGCCCCCAGTCAGGGGAGGTGCGGTGCTGGTAGAGCGGGACGAGGTTGGCGTCGGACGAGGGTTGCTGAGGCAATCGGCACCTTGCGGGCAGGAGACAACATCGCCCGCCGCGAGCTCGCTGGACGACCGACCGCTTGGACCCGGACCCGTGGCGGAGCCTGGTCGCGTCGCGCGGTAGAAAACTGAACCTACCACGGCGCGCCGAGGGAGCCCAGCGCCGGCGTCGCCGATGGCGGACATCAGCGCGCTGACGATCGCGCGCCGGCGTCAGCGCCGCGGGTCGCGCGCGTCGATCACGAAGTCGCGGTCGGCGCGCCGGCTCAGTACGGCGCGAAGCGGGCCCTGGACAAGCGGTGGGCGTTGAGGGCGGCGAGCTCGGCGGCGGTGTAGGCGTCGGGGCCGTCGGCCGGGAGGTGGGCCCGGATGAAGCCGATGACGGCGGCGCGGGCGGCGTCGCCGGCCTCGCGCTCGGCGTCGCTGCCGTCCTCGACGGCGTCGTCCCACAGCTCGAACAGCTGGGCCCGGCGGGTCGCGGCGTCGACCTCGCCGCGGGCCCACACCTGCGCCAGGTGCTTGCGGATGGTCTGGGTGGTGTCCTTGAGCAGGCGGCGATCGTCGGCCGAGCGCAGGGCGGCGCGCTCGTCGCGGGTGCGGTCGAGGAAGGCGCGCTTGGCCGAGGCGTAGGGGTCGATGCCGCCGTGGCGCATGACCCAGTCGGTCAGCTCCATGGTGCCGCCGGCGACCGGCACGGTGCCGCCGAACTGGGGCTTGTTCCCGGGGGCGTCGTCGCCGACGGCCAGCTGCTCTCGGGTCAGCGGCACCGCGCCCTTGGCCGCGTCGGCCATCGGGTCCTCGAACCAGCGCTCCAGGCCGCGCGCCAGGTCCTTGGGGTTGGGCACCTTCAGGTGAAAAGAGAACGCCGGCTTGTCCTTGAACGTGACGCGGCCATCGCGGGCGATGTCGGCGACGAAGCCGGGCTTGTCGGCGCGGAAGGTGCCGCCGCCCGACGGCGTGAGCTCGCCGGTGGGGCGGATCGCCGGCGGTGGCGGCGCGCCGGGATCGATGTCGACGTGGGCGACCACCGCGCGCGGCGACAGGTCGACTCGACCGGGACCGCGCATGTCCAAGAGCCCCGACGAACCGTCGCCGGTCGCCGGGCCGGTGCCGGGGGCGACCGCCGGGCCGGGGACCTCGCCGCTGGTGGGGCCGGCGCCGCTGGTCGCCAGCGCCGCTGGGCCGGGGGCTGGGGTGGTGTGTGCGGGGGCCGGGGGCGGCGCGAGCTGGCTGCGCGGTGCTGGCGGGGGCGCGGCGACCTGGGGCGGCGGGGACAGGGTTGGCGCGGTCACCGGGGCCACCAGCCGCACGGTCAACCGCGGCGGCGGTGGCGGCGAGGGCGCCACCTCGATCGACACGGCCACCGGCGGTGGGCGCCGTGGGGGTGGCGGTTCGTCGACCAGCGCCAGGACCCCCAGGACCCCGGCGTGGACCACGGCCGAGGCGGCCACCGCGAGGGTCCCGAAGCGCACCCCGGTGGGACCGCAGGCCGGCCCCGACCGTTGCCCGGCGCGATCGCCGGTCGTTTTCGGCGACACCTGGGGCGGGCTGGCTGACAGTCGGTCTGGCATGGACGGACAACGTCATCGGCGCACCACGCGTGCGCACGGCAAGGGGACCCCATGAGCCTACCGCTAGCGGGCGTGCTGTCGCGCCTGTTTCGTCGAGGGGGCGACCGGCTGCTCGCCGCCGCCGCCGCCGGAGATCGCGACGCCCTCGGGCGCCTGTACGACGACCACGTCGACGGGCTGTACGCGTTCGTGTTCTACCGGGCCGGCAAGGACGCCAGCCTGGCCGAGGACATCGTCCAGGACACCTTCGCCGCCGCGCTGGCCCGGGTCGACGACTACGATCCGACCCGCGGCTCGGTCGGCGCCTGGCTGACCACCCTGTCGCGCAACGTGATCCGGGATCACCTGCGCAACCACCGGCGGGCCGACGACGTGGCCGATCGCTGGGACCGCATCGACGCGTCGCTGGCGCAGATCTACGACGCGCTGGCGCGGACCCCGCTGCCAGGCGACGTCCTGGCCCGGGCCGAGACCCGGGACCTGGTCAACATGACCATCGCCCACCTGCCCGAGCAGTACCGCACCGCGCTGGCCGGCAAGTACGTCGACGGCAAGAGCCTCGACGATCTGGCCGCCGACATGGGGCTGTCGGTCGACGCCGCCAAGTCTCTCCTGGCGCGGGCTCGCCGGGCCTTCAAGGAAACCTTCTCCACCCTGGGCCACGCGCTCAGCGAGGTGTGACCATGACCACCGAACGCGACGACGACATCCTCGAGCAGAACCTGTCGACCCTGCTGCCGGGCGCCGGCCAGGCCGCGCCCGACGCGCCGGCCCGGGCCCGGATGCGGGCCCGCCTGTTGGCCCGCCACGGCCACGACCGCCCGGCCCGCTCGCCGGTGGCGATGGTGGGGTGGGGCCTGGTGGCGGCCGCCGCCGGCGCGGTGGTGATCGCCAACGTCGGGCACCGTGGCAGCCCGGCCGCGCCGCCGCCCGCGGTGGCCGCGCCCGGGGCGCGCACCGACTTGATCAAGCTGGCCGACGGCACGACCGCCGAGCTCGGCGCCGGCGGCAAGGTGACGCCGCTGGGGCCGCGCCAGATCCGCGTCGACGGCGAGGTGCTGCTCGACGTGGCGCCGGGGCAGGGCACGTTCACGGTGGAGACCGGCCAGGGGCAGCTGGCGGTGCTGGGGACCCGGTTTCTGGTCGAGGCGTCGGGCGACCGGACGGTGACGTCGGTCCTGCGCGGCGCGGTGGCGCTGCGCTCGGGCGGGCACCAGGAGGTGCTGCACGCCGGCGAGCAGGGCGTGATGCAGACCGGCGTGCGTCCGACCCGGGGCCCGGCGCCACGCCTGTCGCACCTGGTGAGCTGGGTGGCCGAGCGCCGCCGCCTCGCCGAGCGTCCCGACGCCGGCCCGGTCCGGACCGGCGCGCTTGTGGCCCGCAACCCGCAGTGGCAAGAGCAGGAGTACCCGCTGCCGATGCGGGCGTTCACCCTGGACGTCCACCTGGAGAACCAGGTGGCGCGGGTCGCGCTCGATCAGACCTTCACCAACCCCCACGACCAGACCCTCGAGGGCGTCTACAAGTTCGCGCTGCCGCCGGGCGCGGCGGTAGCCCGGCTGGCGATGTACGTCGACGGCACCCTGCAGGAGTCGGCGGTGGTCGAGCGCATGGCGGCCCGGCGGATCTACGAGGACATCGTCTACCAGCGGCGCGACCCGGCGCTGCTCGAGCAGATGGGCGCCAGCCTGGTGTCGATGCGGATCTTCCCGCTGGCGCCGCACCAGGACAAGCGCGTCATCCTGGCCTACACCCAGCCGCTGGCCCGCACCTACGACGACGTCACCCTGACGGTGCCGATGCCGGCGCTGGATCAGCCGGTGGGCGACGTGGCCATGCGGGTGCGGGTGGTCGGCTGCGCCGGCTGCGAGATCGTGTCGCCCAGCCACGCCATCACCGTCGAGCCGAGCGGCGCCGACGCGGTGGTGCGCTACCACGGCACCGATCAGCGGCTCGACGACTCGCTGGTCTTGCGGGTCCGCCAGGTCACGCCTGCGGTCACCGCGGCGTCGACCATCGCCGACGCCCAGCGCTACCTGCTGGTGCGGGCCCGGCCCACCGGGCTTGCCACCCAGCCGGCGGCCGACCGGCCGTCGCGGTGGGTCATCCTCGACGACACCAGCGCGTCGCGCGGGCCGGCCGAGCTGGCGGCCCAGGCCGCGCTGGTCGACCGCCTGGTCGACGACATCGACGAGCACGACCAGGTGATGGTGGTGGCGTTCGACGCCACCCACCGCCGGTTCAACACCTGGCAAGACGCCATGGCGATCGATCGCGCGGCGCTGCGGGCCTTCCTGGCCAAGGACGCCGGGCTGGGCGAGACCGACCTGGGCGAGGCCCTGGCCGGCGCGGCCCAGCTGCTCGACGGCCAGCCCGGCTACGTGGTCTACGTCGGCGATGGCACCGCCACCGGCGAGCGCCGCACCATCGACCAGCTGCGCGACGCGCTCACCTCCAGCCGCGCGACCTTCATCGGCCTGGGCGTGGGCGACGGCGTCGACCTTTCGACCCTGGGCGCGCTGGCCGACGCCACCGGCGGCCTGGCCACCACCATCGACCTGGGCGACGACCTGGCGTGGCGTTCGCTCGACCTGGTGGCGTCGTTGTACACGCCGCGCCTGACCGGGCTGACCGCGACCGTCGACGGCGCCGGCCCCGACGCCAGCGTGCTGGTGCGCAGCCGCCAGGTGGCGGCCGGCGAGGACATCGAGCTGGTGGTGCGGGCGCCGGCCCGCGACGACTTGCGCGCGGTGACGCTGCGCGGGACCTCGGGCGGTCAGCCGTGGACCCAGACCGTGACCGTCGCGAGCGCGGCGCCGGCGCCGGGCGACGGCGGCTACCTGCCGCGGCTGTGGGCCCAGCGCCGGCTCGAGCAGCTGACCACCGCCGGCGATCGGGCCCTGGCCCCGTGCGCCCAGGCGCCGTGCCCCACCGACGAGGAGCGCGCCATCGCCGCCTACCACGCCCGCAAGGCGGAGATGGTGGCGCTCGGCACCGAGCACTTCCTGTTGTCGCAGCACACGTCGCTCATCGTGTTGGAGAACGACGCGATGTACCGCCAGTACGGCGTGCGCAAGGGGGCGGGCTCGACCTGGGCGCCGTACCAGGTGCCGGCGACGATCGCGACGTCGACCACGCCGGCGCCGGCGCCGATCGCCAGCGACGCACCGCTGTGGCGGCAGCCGCTGCAGTGGCGCTATGTCCCCGACGCCAGCGCCGACCTGCTGCTGGGGAGCCTGGCCGACGAGTCGAGCGGCGGCTTCGGGTTCGGGGTGATCGGGACCCGCGGCGGCGGCACCAGCAACGGCACCGGGCAGGGCTTCGGCGTCGGCAGCGGCCGGCTCGGGACCATCGGGCGTGGGGCCGGCGGTGGTGGCACCCGCACCCGGCGCGCCGAGGCCCCGGTGCAGGCCGAGGCGCAGCAGCTGGCCGAGCAGGCGCCGGTGACCGCAGCCGACAAGCTGGACTCCCGCGCGTCGGCCGCCGGCGACGCCAAGGCCGTCTTGCCCAGCGGCTCGGTCGCCGGGCCGCCGCCACCGCCGGCCGCCGAGCCGGACAGCCCGGACCCGGCGCCGTGGGGCGCGTCCGGAACCGAGCACAGTGCAGCGGCGGCGTCGGTCACCGCGGCGCCGGTCGGCAAGGCGACCGCGACCTCGCCGCGTGACGTCGCGCGGTCGTCGGCCGACGCGGCCGAGGCCAAGGCGCCGGCTCGCCGCGCGCAGGTGCCGTGGGGCCTGGCGGCCGGTGAGGCCGACCGTGAGTTCGACAGCAACCGCCAAGCGCTCCGGTTCCCCCGGCTGATGCCGGTCATGTTGCAGACCACCGGCGACTGGCGCCTCGACGACGTGACCGTGTGGTTGCCCGGCCTGGCGCGCACCGACTACGACGTCGCCGCCGACGCCCTGGCCGCCGCCGGCGGTGGCGGCGCCGGTTCGATCACCAGCGACGCGGCGGCGCTGCTGACCTCGGCGCGGGCCTCGCTCGGCGCCGGGGTGTGGACCGTCGGCGACGCGACGGTGACGGTCGACCGCCAGGGGCGCATCGCCCAGACCCGGACCCTGGAGCTCGGGGTGGTCGAGGAGCTCACCTACGACGGCGCCGCGCTCCAGCACCGCTACCCGCAGTTCGGCCTCGCCACCACCCGCACGGTGGGCGACCTGGCGCCGGCGGTGTGGTCGACGCTGCTGCCGGTGGTGCCACCGCCGCCGGCCGCGCTGGCCCGGTGGTACCGGGTGACCAAGGTCGGCGATCGCGAGCTGGCCCTGGCGCCGGTGGCCGGCGGGGCGACCCGGCAGCTGACCCTGGCCAGCGACGGCACCGTGGCCCGCCTGACCGAACAGGACGGCAGCGTCACCCGCACGCTCGTGCAGTCGGCCCGCACCAGCGCTGGCTGGTCGGTCACGCTCGGCGATCGCCGGGTGCTGATGGCGCTGCGCGCCGACCCGACGGTGACCGTGCCCGACGCGCCGGCGACGGCGGTGACGCTCGAGCTGCCGCTGACGCCGCTGGCCGAGGCCTCGGCCCAGGCCGGGCAGGCGCTGGCCGGCTCGGCGGCGTGGCGCCACCTCCAGCACCAGCGGGCCGCCTCGGCGCTGGCCGCCGGCGTGCCCGGCGTCGTGGCCCAGGCGGTGCGTGACCTGGTCACCGCCGGGCCGCTGACGCCGCCCGAGCTGGCGCTGACCTCGGGTGGCGCGCGCTGGCTCGACGCCGCCACCCTGGCCAAGGCGACCGGCGCCCAGCCCGACGCCATCGCCGCGCTGGTCGCGGCGACCGGGGGCGGGCGCAAGGCGCGGTGGCGCGACGTCGCGGCGCTGCCCGGGCCGGTCGGGCTGCTGGCCGAGTACCACCAGCTCCTGGCCGCGATCGACGCCGGCGACCGCGCGGGCGCACTGTCCGGGTTCCGGACGCTCCGGGCGCGGCCCGGCAGCGAGCTGGTGGCGCTCATCGGCGCGCTCCGCCTGGCCCAGACCTTCGCCTGGTCCGATCCGGCGGCGCTCGACGTGCTCGACCAGGTCGCCGTCGGCCGCGATCGCAACGTGGTCCGGGCCGAGGCCGCGACGCTGGCCGGCTACGGCCGGGGCGGCGCGATGGCCGATCGGTGGATCGCGCTGATCTCGGATGTCGACCTGGCCGCCACGCCGCCGGTGGTCGACCCCGGCGCCTACTACGCGGTGCTGTCGAGCCCGCGCGGCCAGGTCGGCTGGAACCACGCGATGAGCCTGTGGCGCGACCGGGTGCTGGCCGACGGCGACGTGGCGCACGTGCTGGCCTACGCGCGCGCGGCCAGCCTGTCGACGGCGACCGACCTGGACCCCGCGCTCGATCGGGCGGTGGGCCTGGCCGACGGCGACCCCGCGGTGGTGCGCGAGGCGGTGGCGCTGGCGGCCCGGGCCGGTCGGGCCGCCAAGGCCCAGGCGCTGGTCGACGCGGCGCTGGTGCGCACGCCGGGGGAGCCGTCGCTGTTGCGGCTGGCGGCGCGGGCGGCGGCGGATCGCGGCGACACCACCCAGGCCGCGGCGTTGCTCGAGCAGGCGCTCGACCGCGAGGCCGATCGGCCGGTGTCGCTGGCGCAGCTGCGCGCCGACTACCAGGTGCTGATCTCGCTCCACGGCACCGCCGCCGGCGCGAGCGCCGGGCCGGTGCGCGAGCGGGCGGTCGAGGCGGCGCTGGTCGCCGGCCGGGCCTGGCGGGCGATGGACCCCGACAACGCCGCCCGCGAGCGCGCGCTGGCCGAGGTGCTCCTGGCGGCCGGACGCGACGACGAGGCCTGGCGCTACCTGTCGTCGCCGATCGATCGGGCGCCGCGCGAGGGCGCGTCGTTCCAGAGCGCGGCCGAGGTGCTGGAGCGCACCGGCCACCTGGCGCAGGCCCTGGGCCTGTGGCGGCGGGCCTTCGCCATCGACGCCACCAACCCGACCTGGCTCCAGCGCCAGGCCATGACCGAGCTGGCGCTCGGCCGTCACGACGACGCCAAGGCCACGGTGCAGAAGATCCTCGACCGGCGCTGGCACGTCCGCTGGGACGGCGTCCGCTGGTGGGCCCAGGACGCCCGCCGCTCGCTGTGAGGGCGGCGCCGCGCGCCGGGGTGGGCGCTACGGCGTCCAGTGGATGGTGAGGCCGTCGACCTGGTAGCCGGTCGGTCGCGCCGGCGGCGTCACCACCAGGTGGGCGTCGTAGCTGCCGCCTGCTAGCGGCGCACCGTCGACGGTGGTGCCGTCGAAGCGCAGCACGCGCCCGACCGGCGCGAGGTCGCTGGCGATGGTCGCGGTGGCGACCGTGACCCGCGGGCCGGCCTGGCCGGGCGGCGACAGCTCAAGCGCGACGTCGATGGGCTGGCCGTTGGTGACGGTGAGCCAGACGTCGCGCTCCGGGTCGGCGCCGGTGAAGGTCAGCGCGGCGGCGCGGAACACCACGCCCTGGACCACCACGATCGCGCTGGCGGCGGCGGTGGCGAGGGCCGCGCCGCCCGCGGCGTCGGTCGCCGTGGCGGTGAGCCGGTAGGTCCCCGGCGCCGGCGGCGGGCGCGGCACCAGCCACCGCAGCTGTCCGGCGGCGGCGTCGACGGTCGCCAGGGTGACCGCCGGGTTGCTGGGCTGATCGGGGACCAGCGCCAGCGTCAGATCGACCGCGCCGGTGACCGTCGCGGTCCAAGCGATCGCCAGCGCCTCGTCGGCCACCGGCACCACCTCGGCGGCGCCGGTCGGCGCGGTGACCCGCAGGTCGGCGATGGTGGCCGGCGCGGGCCCGGCGCACCCGGCCACGAGCGCCAGCACCGCGCCGCCCAGCGGCGACACGCCGGCGCGGGCTGGGCTGACTCCGTGGGTGCGCATCGCCGCTCGAGCCTACGCGATCTCGGCGGCGCCGGACCACCCGCGTCGAGCCCGACGCTACTATCGCCGCCATGGATCCAACGGACTCCGGGCCGACCGCGGGCCCACCCGCCGCCGAGGTGCCGCCGGCCGCGACCGCCTCGGCCCGCACCCGCCTGGCGGCGATGATCGACGAGGTCCCGGTCAAGAGCTTCGTCCGCTTCCTCAAGATCTCGGCGCGGCGCGCGTTCCGGCTGCGCATCGATCCGGCCGAGGTGCTGCCGGCCGAGCGCTACGAGCTGGCCCACGCCAGCCCGCCCATCGTCGAGCCCAACCTGCAGGCCTTCCTGGCCTGGCGGCGCTCGGTGTTGTTCCTGGTGGCGTGCGCGCTGGTGCCGCTGTCGCTGATCGGTCTGTACAACGGGCTGTCGGGCAAGCTGCCCGATCCGATCCGCTTCGTGAAGGTGGCGCCGGCGGTGGCCGAGACGGTGTTCCTGCTCATCTGCTGGCTGCAGCTGCGGCGCTGGGCCCACTGGCGGACCCAGCGGCGCTGGCTGTTCTGGGGCTGGCTTTTGTTCATGGTCACCCCGTTCATCGTCTTCGTGTATCCGCTCAAGACCATCCTGGCCGACCTGCCGACCACCAAGGCCGGCCTGCTGGCCAAGAAGCAGTCGCTCGAGGCGATGGGCCTCCTCGGCAGCGTCAACGAGCTCAAGCGGATGAAGGACCAGATCCTGTTGCCGTTCATGTTCTCGATGATCGCGATGCTGCAGCTGGCGCCCAAGGCCATCTCGCTGATGCCGGGGCTGATGCGGGCGTCGATGGTGGTGAAGCTCCTGTTCCCGGGCTCGACCGCGCCGGGCTGGCTCATCGCCATGGCCGCGCCGATCTACTCGCTGCTGGTCTACGTCATCTTGATCATCCCGTACCAGTTCACCGGCGACGGGCGCTTCATCACCGGCATCTTGCTGGTGGTGGTCGGGCAGGCGGTGCTGGCCCGCGCCGGGTTCCGGCTGGCGCGGCCGCTGTCCGAGGACGAGGCGGTCCGGTACATCAAGCAGATCCGGCTGGTCTACATGCTGACGATGGTGCTGTCGGCGGTGCTCATCGTGGCGGCGCTGTACAAGCTGGTCATCACGCTCAACCTGCGCATCAGCGACGTGGTCCTGTCGGTGCTCAAGTTCGAGTCGAACGTGCTCATGCTGACCCTGGTCGGCGCCGATCTGGTGGTGACCAACCTCGATCGCGCCCGCTCGTACACCACCGGCGCGTCGCACATGGAGGTCGCCGCCGAGCAGAAGATCGCCGCGTTCGTCGGCCTCGACGCGCCGCCGGTGCCGCCGCCGCCGGCGTGAGCGGCGGTCGCGCCCGGAGCGATTTGCGTTGACAGCGAGCGGGGCGACCCGCTAGTCATCGGGCGATCGGGACGGGGACGGGACCGGCGCGCGGGGTGCGCGCGGCTCGTCGCGCGTGCGGCGGCGTCCTGCCAGCCGCGCCGGCCACGCCCGCCCGATCGTCACCGGGAGCGCGTGTCATGGAGCGGAAGCTCGTCTCGATCCAGCGTATCGACCAGGTCGAGCCCATCGACGGGGCCGACAAGATCTGCAAGGCGCGGGTGCTGGGCTGGGACGTCGTCGTCAAGCGCGGCGAGTTCACCGCGGGGGCGCCGTGCGTGTTCTTCGAGATCGACTGTCTGCTGCCGGCCGACGCCGCGTGGGCGGCGTTCCTGCAGCCGCGCGGGTACCGCGTGAAGACCGCGCGCCTGCGCGGCGTGCTGTCCCAGGGGCTGGCGCTGCCGGTCGACATCCTGCCGCCGGCGCTGGGCGTGCCGGCCATCGGCACCGACGTGACGGCTGCCCTGGGCGTCGTCAAGTACGAGCCCGAGCTGCCCGACAGCCGCACCGTGGCCGGGCCGTTCCCGGCGGAGGTGCCCAAGACCGACGAGCTGCGGCTGCAGTCGGCGCTGGGCCTGCTCGACGAGCTGGCCGGCCACGACTTCTACGTCACCACCAAGTGCGACGGCACCTCGGCCACCTACCTCCGGCGGCCCGACGGCGAGCTGGTAGCGTGCTCGCGCAACTGGGCGCTGGTGCCGGGGCCCAACCCGGTGTGGCGGATGGCCGAGGCGCACCGGCTGGCCGAGACCCTGCCGCCCGGCGTCGCCGTCCAGGGCGAGCTGTGCGGACCCGGCATCCAGGGCAACCGGCTGGGCCTGGCCGAGCTGACGCTCTTGGTGTTCTCGGTGCACGACACCCGTGCCGGCGTGCGCCTCGGCCACGCCGAGCTGGTGGCGTTCTGCGCCGCGCGAGGCCTGACCACGGTGCCGATCGAGGAGGTGGTCACCGGGGCGGCGGCCGCCGGCTTCACGCACACGCTGGCGTACTGGCTCGAGCGGGCCCGCGGGCTCTACCCCGGGACCACCAACCGCAAGGAGGGCATCGTGGTGCGGCCGACCGCGCCGCTGCTGTCGCCGACTCTGGGCGGGCCGCTGTCGTGGAAGGTCATCAACAACGACTTCCTCCTCAAGGACGAGGCGTGATCGGCCGCGGCCGGGCGACCGCGCCGCGCGGCGGTTGCTCCCCGGCCCGGGCCCGTGCCAGGGTCCGACGGTGACCGCACCGTCCGCCGGCGATCTCGAGGTCGCGTTCGTCGAGAAGTTCTTCTGGTCCCAGGGCCGCGAGCCATACCCGGTCCAGGAGCAGGCCATCACCGCCATCATCCGCGGCGACAGCGTGCTGGTCACGGTGCCGACCGGCACCGGCAAGACCATGATGGCCAAGGCCGGCATCTTCGCGGCGCTGGCCCGCGGCCACCGGGTGGTCTACACCACGCCGCTGCGGGCCCTGACCGAGGAGAAGTACCGCGAGCTTTCGGACGACTTCGGCGAGGCCAACGTCGGCTTCGCCACCGGCGACTACAAGGTCAACCGCGAGGCGCCGATCCAGGTCGAGGTCGCCGAGATCTTGTGGAACCGGGTGGTGGGCGACAAGCACGTGTGCCCGGCCGACCTGGTCATCATGGACGAGGGCCACTACCTGAACGATCAGGAGCGCGGCTACGTGTGGGAGCAGTCGATCATCGGGCTCGACCCGCGGTCGCAGCTGGTCATCCTGTCGGCCACCGTCGGCCACCCCGAGCGCTTCTGCCACTGGGTCGAGCTCACCCGCAAGGTGAAGATGGGGCTCATCGACTCGCGGGCCCGGCGCATCCCGCTCGAGCACCAGTTCCGCGAGGAGCTGCTGATCGACACCGTCAAGCAGCTGGCCCACGACGGCGACGTTCCGGCCATCATCTTCTGCTTCGGCCGCGAGCTGTGCTTCGAGGTGGCCCGGCTGCTCAAGAGCTGCCGACGGTTCACCACCGAGGAGGAGAAGGCCGAGATCGACAAGCGGTGCGACGCGGCGCTCCTGCCGGACGGCGTGGCCAAGGAGCTGCGGCCGCTGCTCACCCACGGCATCGGCATCCACCACGCCGGGATCCTGCCGCGCTACAAGCAGCTGGTCGAGGAGCTGACCCTCGAGCGCAAGCTGCGCTTCGTGGTGTCGACCGAGACCATCGCGGCCGGCATCAACCTGCCGGCGCGCACCGTGGTGTTCCCGGCGCTGCGCAAGTTCATCAAGAAGGAGGCCCGGCTGGTGACCCCGGCCGAGTACCACCAGATGGCGGGCCGGGCCGGGCGGCCGCAGTTCGACGACCGCGGCCTGGCCATCACGCTGGCGCCCGAGCAGATCACCGTCGACCTGCGCAAGGAGCTCAAGGCCGCCGGCAAGCGCGGCGCCATCGACGAGGTGAAGATCAAAAAGACCGTCTACGGCCGGGCCAGGAACGACGCCCACCGCACCGGCGAGCTGCTGTGGACCCCCGAGGCCCACGCCGACCTGGTCAACGGCGAGCCGGCCGAGCTGCGCTCGAAGACCAAGATCACCGCCGAGCAGGTGCTGGCGATCGGGCTGCCCGACCTGACAACCCACCGCCTGCCGGGGCAGCCGGTGCCCGAGGACGCCGCGCCGCTGGTGGCGGTCGACGAGATCGAGGCGTCCTTGCCGCCGTCGATGCGGCTCAATGTGGTGACGGTGATCGATCACCTGCTCACCGACGAGCGCACCCGCAAGGACCTGCACAAGACCCTGGCCATGCTGGTCGACAACCTGCGGGCCATCGGCGTGCTCGACGAGCACGGCCGCCAGCAGGGCGGGCAGATGATCCGCGACCTGCAGGGCATGGACGGCCTGTTCGTGTACCACCTGCTGCGCAACGAGCAGCTCGACTACGAGGACTACCGCACCCTGGTCGAGCTGTTGGTCGATCACGACACCATCCAGCGCGTGCTCGACCGCAAGGGCGACAACGTCAAGCGCGAGTGGTGCCGGGCCCGGCTGCGCGAGCTGCGCGACGCCAACCCCCAGGCGGCCTGGGAGGACGCCGAGGCCGAGTGGGATCGCGACCACCCCTACGTGCCGAGCAAGATGGAGGAGGCGCTCGGGCGGTTCTGCGCGCTGGTGCCGCACCCCGAGCTGCACGGCGGCAAGAAGCAGAAGCGGGTGTGGGCGATCATGGACGAGGAGCAGCAGGGCTTCTTGCAGTTCGTGCTGCGCGAGGGGCTCGAGCACGAAGAGGGCAGCCTGTTCACGTACCTGGTGCGGTGCATGAACACCGCCCGCAAGCTGGGCGAGGTGTCGTACCTCGACCAGTTCACCGAGCTGGCCGACCGCATCAAGGCCTGCCTGGCCGACGTCGACGAGCGGTTCTGGGATCGCAAGTGACGACGCTCGGCGTGGTCAGCGCGATGGACGAGGAGCTGGCCGCGGTGGTGGCGGCGGCCGACGTCGATCAAGTGGTGACCATCGGCCCGCGCCGGTTCCACCGCGTCGCGCGCGGCGGCCACCACGCGATCCTGGTGGTCAGCCGGATCGGCAAGGTGGCGGCGGCGACCACCGCGACCCTGCTCATCGAGCGGTTCGGCGTCGACGCGATCGTTATGACCGGGCTGGCCGGCGCCGTGGCGTCGCACCTCGAGGTCGGCGACGTGGTGGTGGCCGAGGCGCTCCTCCACCACGACCTCGACGCCCGGCCGCTGTTCCCGCGTCACGAGGTGCCGCTCCTGGGCCGGGCCCGGCTGCCGACCGACCCGGGGCTGACCGCGCGGCTGGCGGCGGCCGCCGCGGCCTTCGTGGCGGCGGTGCCGGCCGAGGTGCGCGCGCTGGGCGTGACGGCCCCTCGGGTCCACCGCGGCCTGGTGGTGTCGGGCGATCAGTTCGTGGCCTCGACCGACGCGGTGGCCGCGCTGCGGGCCGCGGTGCCCGAGGCGCTGGCGGTCGAGATGGAGGGCGCGGCGGTGGCCCAGGTGGCGTGGGAGCACGGCGTGCCGGTGGCGGTGGCGCGGGTGGTGAGTGATCGCGCCGACCATGCCGCCAGCGTCGACTTCGCCCGGTTCCTGGCCTCCGCGCCCGGGCCCTACGCCCGCGCGCTGGTCGAGGCGGTGTGGTGACCGGCGCGGGGCGGCCGCTGGCGGGGTGGCGGGGCGCCGGGGTCGCGGTGGTGCTGGCGGTCGGTGCGTGCGGGGGTGACGCGGCGCCGGCGGGCGATGGCGGCCTCGACGCGGCGCCGGCCGGGTGGTCGAGCGGGCCGAGCCTGCCGCGGCCGCTGAGCGACAACGCCGTGGCCGCGCTGCCGCGCGCCGGCGGCTGTGAGCTGTACACCGTGGCCGGCATCGAGGCGGGCCTCGATCAGGCCGCCCTCACCACGGCCGCGTTTGCCTGGACCAGCGACCAGGCCGGTTGGCGCACGCTCCCAGCGGTGCCGGGGCCGCCGCGGCTGGCGGCGTCGGCGGTAGGGCTGCGCGGCCGGGTCTACGTCGTCGGCGGCTACACGGTGTCGCCGACCGGCGCCGAGGCGTCGCTCGATCGGGTCGACGTGTGGGATCCGGCCGCGGCGGGGTGGACCACCGCGGCGCCGCTGCCGGTGCCGATCGACGACGCGGTGGTGGCGCCGTGGCGCGATCGCTACCTCTTGGTGGTGAGCGGGTGGTCGACCACCCAGCCGGTGCGTACCGTGCAGCTGTACGACGCCGAGGCCGACGCCTGGACCGTGGCCGATCCGTTCCCGGGGCGACCGGTGTTCGGCCACGCCGGCGCGATCAGCGGGGACGACGTGGTGATCGTCGACGGCGTCGCCGCCGGCGCGGGCGGCTTCGCGCTGGCGCCCCAGGCCTGGCGCGGCCACCTCGATCCGGCCAGCCCGGGCGTCATCGCCTGGACCGATCTGGGCGGCCACCCGGGACCGGGCCGCTACCGCGCGGCGGCCGGGGTCGATCGGGCCGGCGCCGTCGTGATCGTCGGCGGCACCGACGAGCCGTACAACTTCGACGGCCGCGCGTACGCCACCGGGCAGCCGTCGCCGCCCCGGGCTGACGGCCTGGCCTACACCCGCGACGGCGGCTTCGCGGCGATCGCCGACGCCCCGGTGGCGACCATGGATCATCGCGGCCTGGTCGGCTGCGGGGACGCGCTGGCGGTGGTGGGCGGCCTGGTCGCCGGGCCGGCCGTCACCGACGGGGTGAGGCTGTTGCGCCGGTAGCGCGCCGGCGGTGGCATGCTCGCGCGATGCCCAGCTTGCGCGCCGCCGGCCCCGACGATCACCCGCTCGTGCTGCCGTGGACCCAGGCCCTCAACGCCCACGAGGGCATCGACCTGGCCGAGGCGGCGCTGGCGGCGGCCCTGGCGGAGCTGCTGGCGGCGCCGGCCATCGGCCGGGTGTGGATCATCGAGGACGCCGGCGCGGCGGTCGGCTACGCGCTGGTCACCTTCGGCTACGACCTCGAGTTCCATGGCCGCGACGCGGTGCTGACCGAGCTGTGGCTCGAGCCGGCGGCCCGGGGCGCCGGCGTCGGCGCGGCCGCGTTGGCCCTCCTCGAGCCGCAGCTGCGCGAGCTGGGTGTGCACGCGCTGCACCTCCAGGTGCGCCCCGACAACCCGGCGCGGCGCCTGTACGAACGGGCCGGCTTCGTGGCGTCGCCGCGGGTGGTGATGACCCGACGGCTGGCGCCGGGCTGACCGGGCCACGCCCGCCGAGGATCAGTTGAGCGCGTCGGTGTCGAGGGCGTGGGCCAGGAGCGCCGCGCGCTCGATCACGTCGGTGGCGCGGGCGTGGGTGGCGGCCAGGATCACCGGCGGCGCGACGCCGGCCTCGAGCGCCTCCTGCCACCGCGCCGCGCACACGCACCAGCGGTCGCCCGGGCGCAGGCCGGGAAAGCCCGGCCGTGGCGTCGAGAGATCGTTGCCGCGGGCCTTGGAGAACGCCAGGAACGCCGCGGTCATCTGCGCGCACACGGTGTGGCTGCCGCGATCGTCGTCGTCGGTCTCGCAGCAGCCGGTCCGGAAGTAGCCGGTCTTGGGCGCGTCGGAGCAGGTCTCGAGCGGGCGCCCGAGGAGGTTGGGCTGTGGGTCGTCGGCCATGGCGCACCATACGCCGCCGGCGGCCGGGCGCTACGGGCGTCGCGCCAGCCCGCGATGGGCCAGGTCGACCTCGCCGGTGAACACCGCGCGCGCCGGGCCGCGCATGGCGACCGCGCTGTAGTCCGCGGCGACGGTGATGGTCAGCGCCCCGCCGGGCAAGCGCACCTCGACCGGGGCGCCGGGCGTGATGCGTCCGGTGAGGCACGCCGCGACCGCGGTGGCGCACGCGCCGGTGCCGCAGGCCAGCGTGATGCCGCACCCGCGCTCCCACACCCCCAGCTCGATGACGTCGGGGCCGCGCATCGCGGCGAACTCGGCGTTGGTCTTGCGCGGGAAGGCCGGGTCCACCTCGAGGGCTGGCCCGACCGCCCGCGCCAGGTCGTGGACGGTGTCCGGATCGTCGACGAAGACCACCGCGTGGGGGTTGCCCATCGACACCGCGGTGACCGCGCGGGAGGCCACGGCGTCGCCGGCGATCGCCAGCGCGCCGGCGATCCACCGCTCGTCGGCCGGCCCGGTGGCGGGGATCTCGCCGCGGGTCAGCCGCGGCCGACCCATGCCGACGGTGACCGCGGTGACGGTGCCGTCGTCGGCCAGCGTGACGTCGCACGCCAGCGGGCCGGCCCCGGTGTCGACGACCAGCCGCTGCCCCAGGCTGGGGTCGCGCTCGCGCAAGAACTTGGCGACGCAGCGGATGCCGTTGCCGCACATCTCGGCCTCGCTGCCATCGGCGTTGAGGACCCGCATGGTCGCCACCGCGCCGGGCGTGCGGCCGGCCGACAGCGCGAGCACGCCGTCGCCACCGACGCCGAACTGGCGGTCGCACAGCCAGCGCACGGTGTCAGGCGCCTGCAGCTCGGCGGCCACCGCGGGCGCCAGCGTCGTCAGGTCGACGACCAGGAAGTCGTTGCCAAGCCCGTGCAGCTTGGTGAACGGGACGCGGCTCATGCGATCAAGCCCGAGTCACGGCGTGGGGGCGGCGGGGGCCGGGGCGGCGGGGGCCGGGGCGACCGGGGCCGGATCCGGCGTGGTCGGAGCGGGCGCCGTCGGCACCTCGGCCGGGACCTCGGCGCCCGGGGCCGCCGCGCCCGTCGGCGCCGTGCCGCTGGTGTCGCCGGTGGCCGGGACGTCGGGGGTGAGGGGCAGATCGGCCGCCGCGCCGGCGTCGATGTCGCCGCCGTCGGGGGTCACGCCGCCGTCGTTCTGCGAGAACGCCCGGAGCTCGGCTTCCTTGGCCCGCTTCTTCTTGGCCGCCTCGCTGCTCGAGATCTTCTCGAGGGAGTCGCCGGCGTCCTTGCTGGCCAGGTAGGCGAGCACCATCGACGTCAGCATGAACACCGACGCCGCCGCGGTGGTGAGGCGGCGCAGGAACGTCGACGCCCCGGCGCCACCGAACACCGAGCCGGCGTTCGAGCCACCGAACGCGCCGCCCATTCCTCCGCCCTTGCCCTGCTGCAGCAGCACCGTGAGCATGAGGAACAGGCACACGATGACGTGCAGGATCGTGACCAGGGTCGACATAGAAGGGGACATTTAGCCCAACCCCCGGAACCGTGCAAGCTGCCAGGGCGGCTAGGACGGCCCCGCCGCCAGCCCGGGGACCGGGGTGCGGAACACCGTCATCCCGTCGCCCGGCGGGCACCGGGCCGCCCCGATCACCGCGTCGACCAGGGCGGCCGGCGCGATCATCGCCCACCGGAACCGCGGCGGGTCGAAGGCGACGTCGAGGGTGTCGTCGCCTGCCCGGAGGTACCGCAGCAGGTACGGCAGGTTGAGGGTCGGCACCCAGGTGTTCGTGTACGGGCGATCGTGGCGGGCCACCACGAGCCACCCCAGGGCCAAGCCGGCGGCGTGCAGCGCCGACCTCGACAGCAGGTGGCGGTGGTAGGGCTGGTGCAACGTGTGGCGCCAGTGGTCTGCGGCGGACAGGTCGATGGCGGCGGCGTCGGGGGTGCCGATCGCCACCAGGCCACCCGGGCGTGCCAGCCGGCCCAGCGTGGCCAGGAGCGCCACCGGATCGTCGACGTGCTCGATCACGTCCTGGGCCAGCACGCAGTCGTAGCTCCGCGCCAGGGGGGCGGGGTCCTGGTAGCGCGGGTCGAAGGCGTCGTAGCCAGCGGCCGCGACCCCGCGCCGGGTGAGCTCGTCGACCAGGAGCCCGCGGCCACAGCCGTAGTCGAGCACGTGGTCGCCCGGCGTGGCGCCAGCTTTCACCAGGCGCCGCCACAGCCGGCCCTGGAAGAACCGCAGCACCCGCGACGGCCGGGCACGCTGGAACGGGTAGTCGCGGTAGTAGTGATCGAGGTCGACCGGGTCGCGGGCGTGGATCGAGCGACAGCCGGGGCAGCGCCACAGCGCGAACGTCTCGGCCGCGAACGCCCGCACGTTCGAGGCGACCGTCGCGGTCTCGACCGCGCCGACCGCGGCGTGGCCGCACACGACGCAGGCCAGCGCGGGTGGCATCGCCGCAGCCTACCTCGGGTCAGGGCCCGGGGTGGGCGCTGGGCCACCCCGCACCCCACGGCTCGGCGTCGAGCGCAGCGCGGATGGCCGGCGGCACCGCCGGCGGCCCGGCGGGCCACCACGCCGCCGCGTGGGCCCCGGTGCGGGCGCCGACCAACGCGGCGGTGATGCCGGGCGCGCCGGCGGCGTAGGCCACCGCCAGCTCGGCCACGGTGGCGTGCACCACCTCGGGGTGGCGGCGCAGGCCGTCGAGGCGGGCGCGCCCGGGCTCGGACGCCGCGGCCGCCGGCGGCACGTGGCGCGTGAAGCGGGCCAGGCCGGCCACGGTCACCGAGGCGGCCAGGAGCGCCGGCGGCAGGTAGCGGCCGCGCTCGTCGTCGTGCCGGAAGCGGACACCGGGGCCGAGCTCGCCGGCCAGCACGTCGCCACCGAGGGGGGCCCGGGCCACCACCGCGACGCCCGCGGCCTGCGCGGCCGGCACCAGCGCCGCCGCGGCCCGGCGATCGATGAGCGAAAACGGTGCCGCCACCGCGGCGATCACGCCGGCGCCGACCACGCCCACCGCCTCGCCGGGATCGTCGACGCCGGCGCCCCAGGCCAGGGCCTTGCCGGCGCGGATCAGGCGCGCCAACGTGTCGGCCAGCTCGGCCCACCGCGGGTCGACCAGCCACTGGTCGCGCCAGCCATCGAGCCACACCAGCGGCAGCACCTCGAGCCGGGTCGCCCGCAGCGAGGCCTCGACCGCGCGCTCGACCGGCGCCGGCGCCAACCCGAGGCCACCGGCGATGGTGACGTGGGTGGTCACTACCGTGGCGTCCGCGGCGCGCCGATCGCGCACCGCAGCGCCGACCACGCGTTCGGACTCGCCCCACGCCGCGCCGCAGTCGATCAACCGGCAGCCACCGTCGATGGCGCCGCGGATCGCGCGGTCGACGTCGCCCGGCTCGGTGTCGCGCAGGCCGGCGCGGTGGCCGCGGGTGCCCAGCCCGAGCGCGGTGACCGACAGGCCCGAGGCGCCCAGCGTGCGGAGGTCCATCGCCGCGAGTCTACGCCCGGCCGGGCTTGTCGGCGCGGCGGTCGCGCCGATACCCTCGCCGAGATGCTCCACAACGCTCCCGGGCCGGTCGGGCAGAACGTGCCGCGCGTCGACGGCCTGGCCAAGGTCACCGGCGCGGCGCAGTACCTCGACGACCTGCCCCTGCCGGGCGCCTGGCACGGCGTGACGCTGCGCTCGACCATCCCCCACGGGACCCTCGACGGCATCGACCGCGATCCCGGGTTCGACTGGACCGACGTGTGCGTGGTGACCGCGGCCGACGTCGCCTGGGGCCAGCCCGGCGGGTTCGGCGACAACGTGGTGGCCATGCTCGAGGACGATCAGCCGGCGCTGGTGCCGATCGGCGGCCGCATCCTCCACCCCGACGAGCCGCTGGCGCTGGTGGCGGCGCCGACCCGGGCCCGGGCCCTGGCCGCGCTGGCCCACCTGCGGGTCCGGACCACCGCCCGGCCGGCGGTGTTGACCGTCGACGCGGCGCTGGCCGCGGCCACGGTCCTGTACGGCACCGACAACGTGTTCAAGCAGTTCCTCATCCGCAAGGGCCACACCGGCGACGCCGAGATCGAGGCGGCCCTGGCCGGGTGCGCCCAGCTCATCGAGGGGCGCTACGCCACCGGCGCCCAGGAGCAGATGTACATCGAGCCCCAGGCGATGGCGGCCTACGTCGACGGCGCGGTGGTCCACGTGCTGGGCTCGATGCAGTGCCCGTACTACGTCCACAAGGCGCTCAAGCGGCTGACCGGCCGCGCCGCCGACGACGTGGTGGTGCGCCAGACCGTCACCGGCGGCGGCTTCGGCGGCAAAGAAGAGTACCCGTCGATGCTGGCGGCCCACTGCGTGCTGCTGACCGTCAGCTGCGGCCGGCCGGTCAAGATGGTCTACGAGCGGGCCGAGGACGTGGCCGCCACCACCAAGCGCCACCCGGCCCAGGTCCACCACCGCATCGGCCTGGCCGCCGACGGCTCGATCGCGGTCATCGACGTCGACGTGGTCATGGACGGCGGCGCCTACCTGACGCTGTCGCCGGTGGTGCTGTCGCGCGGCGTGCTGCACGCCGCCGGGCCGTACAAGTGCCCGCTGACCCGGGTGCGCGGCCGGGTGGTGGCGACCAACCATCCGCCCCACGGCGCGTTCCGCGGCTTCGGCGCGCCCCAGACCACCTTCGCGTACGAGCGCCAGCTCGACAAGCTGGCCGGGCCCAGGGCCTGGCGCCGTGGCTGCGCGCGCGCGCCACGCGCTGCGGGCCGGCGACACCACCGCCACCGGGCAGCTGCTCGAGCACTCGGTCGGCACCGACGACATCCTGGCGGCGATCGCCCGCGCCGCGGGGCCGGCGCCGGCCCGCCACGGCGTGAACCGCCACGGCGCGCCGGTGGTGCGCGGCCGCGGCCACGCGTTCTACTTCCACGGCGCCGGCTTCACCGGCTCGGGCGAGCAGCGCCTGGCCGGGCGCGCCACCGTCGCCGCGCACGCCGACGGCACCTTCTCGGTCCACGCCAGCTCGACCGACATGGGGCAGGGCGCCATCACCATCTTCACCCAGCTGGCCGGCACCGCGCTCGGCGTCGACGCGGCGCACATCCGGGTGGTCGATCCCTCGACCGACGCGGTGCCCGACAGCGGGCCCACCGTGGCCAGCCGCACCTGCATGGTGGTCGGCGGCCTGGTCGATCGCGCCGGTCGCGCGCTGGCCGAGCGCCTGCGCGCGTGGGCGACGACCGCCGGCGTGACCGGCCCGCTGCCGGCGCTGGCCGCGGCCGCGGTGGCGGCCGGCGTCGACGCGGCCGAGACCGTGCAATACCAGCCGCCGCCCGGCATCCACTGGGACGACGCGACCTACACCGGGCAGGCCTACCCCTGCTACGGCTGGGCCGGGTGCCTGGTCGACGTCGAGGTCGATCTCGACACCCGCGAGGTGACGATCGCCCGCTGTGTCCACGCGGTCGACGTCGGCAAGGCCATCAACCCGGTGATCGTGGCCGGCCAGATCGAGGGCGGCACCGTCCAGGCGCTGGGCTGGGCGCTGCTCGAGCGCATCGTGTACAAGGACGGCCGCGTCGCCAACCCGACCATGACCAACTGCATCGTGCCGACCTTCGCCGACGTGCCCGACCTGGAGACCATCATCGTCGAGTGCCCGTACCCCCACGGCCCCCACGGCGCCAAGGGCGTCGGCGAGATCCCCATGGACGGCCCGGCGGCGGCGGTCGCCAACGCGCTGACCGACGCGCTGGGGGTCGCCTTCGATCAGGTGCCGATCCATCCCGAGGACATCGCCGCCGCGCTGGAGGTGGCGTCGTGAACCTCGACCTCACCGTCAACGGCCAGGCCCGCACCGTCGAGGCGTCGCCGTGGCGGCGCCTGCTCGACCTGGTGCGCGAAGATCTCCACCTCACAGGGACCAAGGAGGGCTGCGGCGAGGGCGAGTGCGGCGCCTGCACCGTGCTCCTCGACGGCGTGCCGGTGGCCAGCTGCCTGGTCGTGGCCGGGCAGGCCGCGGGCCGCACGGTCACCACCGTCGAGGGCCTGGCCGACGGCGCGATCTTGCACGCGGTCCAGCGCGAGCTGGTGGCGCGCGGCGGCGCCCAGTGCGGCATCTGCACGCCCGGCATCGCGGTGTGCGCCGCGGCCATCGTCGACGAGGGCCTGGTCGAGGGGGCCGACGCCCGGGCCCGGGTCCGCCAGCTCCTGGCCGGCAACATCTGCCGGTGCACCGGCTACCAGCTCATCGTCGACGCGGTGGTGGCGGCGGCGGCGGCGGTCCAGGGCGGTGCCCCGTGAGCGCGCGCGAGCCGGCCTACCTGCGCCCGGCCGACGACGCCGCGGCCATCGCGCTGCGGGCGGCCCACCCTGACTACCTGGTGCTGGCCGGCGGCACCGACCTCTTGGTCAGCGCCCACCACCGCGCGGTGCCGGTCGGCATCCTCGACATCGCCGGGCGCTTCGCCGGCATCACCGTCGACACGCGCGGCGCGATGATCGGCGCCGGCACCTCGTGGCGGGCCATCGCCACGTCGGCCGCGCTGGCCGAGGGCTGGCCCATCTTGCCGGCGGCGGCGGCCGAGGTCGGCGCGCTGCAGATCCAGCAGCGCGGCACCCTGGGCGGCAACCTGGCCACTTCGTCGCCGGTCGGCGACGGCCTGCCGGTGCTGCTGGCGCTCGACGCCACGATCCACCTGGCGTCGGCCGCGCGCGGCGCCCGCGCCGTGCCGTACCGCGAGTTCTGCACCGGGTACCGGGCCACCGCGCTGGCCGCCGACGAGCTGATCACCGCGATCGCGGTACCGCGTGTGCCGGCCGGCGCGTACCAGGGCTGGCGCAAGGTCGGCACCCGGGCCGCCCAGTCGATCTCCAAGGTCATGGCCGCCGCGGTCATCGTCGTCGACGGTGGCGTCATCACCGTCGCCCGGCTCGCGGTGGGCGCGGTGGCCGATCGCCCGATCCGGCTGGCCGCCGCCGAGGCCGCCGCGCTGGGGCAGGCGCCCGACGCCGCCACCGCGGCCCGGGTTGCCGCCGCCGCCGAGGCCGCGATCACGCCCATCGACGACGTGCGGTCGACCGCGCGCTACCGCCGCCAGGTCGCCGGCGCGCTCCTGGCCCGCTTCGTCACCAACGCCGGATCGCGCTAGCCGTCATGGCCGCCGACGACGCCCCGCCGCCGGACCGGCCTGACCCGCCGGCGCCCGCGCCTGCCGCCGACGACGCCGCGCCGTCCGCGTCGGGCCGACGGCGGGCCCGCGCCAGCACATCGAACGCGCTGAGCGACTCGGTGGTGTCGGCCGCGGATCGCCTGGCCGAGGTGACCGACGCGGTCAGCGGCAAGATCGGCGGCGTGGTCGGCGAGTCGTTGACTCACAAGGTGACCGAGGTGGCCGAGGCGGTCGGCGGCAAGATCGGCGACGTGGTGGGCGAGTCGCTGACCCACCTGCCGGGGGTCCCGCGCACCCGGCGCGGGCGGGTCATGGCCCGCGGCGTCGTGGTCGGCTTCTGCCTGGTGTTCGCGTGGATCGCGGTGATCGTCGGGCTGCAGCTGCGCGGGCGCCGCCCGCCGGACTTCCGGCCGCTGGCCGAGAAGATCTTGGGCGAGCTGCGCGACGGCAAGTTCGAGCAGGTCTACGACGACGAGACCTCGTCGCGGTTCCAGGAGGTGGTGCTCCTCGACACCTTCGTGGTCCACATGGAAGATCTCAACCGGACCCTGGGCCGGTTTCGCGAGGTCGAGTCCGTGATCGGCACCGAGACCATCCGGGGCCCGAGCGGGCGCACCGGCCGGGTCGACCTCCGGCTGGGCTACGAGCGGGCCTCGACCCGCGGCAGCGTCAGCTTCCGGTGGGAGGACGGGGAGTGGAAGATGCTAGGCCTGTCGGTCGAGGTGCCCGATCGGATGCTGTCGGGCGCCGGCGCGGAGCAGGCCCGCCGCGATCGGGTCCAGGGCAACGCCGAGGAGCTCAAGCGGCTGGCCAGCGCGCTGCTCGAGCGCTCGCTCGGGCGCAGCGCCACCGACACCACCCCGGCCATCGACAGCGATCCGGCGGCGGTGTGGCGCGACGCCGCCCCCGGGTTCCGCGACGGCATCACCGTCGAGGCGTTCGAGCGCACCGAGGCCGACCACCGGCGCACCCTCGGCGCGTTCCGGCGCGTCCTCGACGTGACCTCGGCCACCATCTCGCCGGGCCAGACCTCGACCTCGATCGACTGCCTGATCGAGTTCGACAAGGCCACCATCAACGGCACGCTGAAGTTCAGCAAGGTCGACGGCGTGTGGCGGCTCACCTACTACAAGCTGGTGCTGCCGCTGCCGCGCCTGCCCGAGTAGCGCCGGGCCGCGGCGCCGGCGCCCAGCGCGGTCAGCGGCCACAACAGCCACGCCGCCAGCGCCCACCACGGCCGCCGGAAGCGCAACGCCAGGTGGTGGACCCCGGGGCCGACGTCGACCGCCATCATGTCCGGGCTGATGCGACGGATGGCGACCGGGCGACCGTCGACGGTGGCGCGCCACCGCGGATGCCAGCTCTCGCGGATGGCGAACGTGGTCGGGGCTCGGGCGGTGAGGGTGGCGTCGATGCGCGAGCGGCCGCGCACGATGGCGCTGGCGGCGCCGTCCGGGACCGGGCCGGTCGGGGCGCTGCCGGCGTGGGCCAGCACCCGCCCGTGGATGGCGTCGTCGCTGGCCTGCCACGCCAGCACCGCGGCCCGGCTGGCCCGTCGCCCGGCCGGGAGCCCGCCGACCACCTGCACCGGGCCGACCAGCCCGGGCGCGGGCAGCGAGCGGAGCTCGAGGTGGGCGGTGCGGGCCAGCACGGTCCCGCCGACGGTGGCGCACCGAGGCGCGGTGCACAGCACCAGGGGCGCGTCGTAGATCAGCGCGGCTCGATCCGGGGCCGGCGTGGCCCACAGGTAGACGAAGTTGGGCGACGACTGCAGCGCCGCGCCGCCGTAGACCACCAGCGCCGCGCGGCCGACCTCGATGTACGGCACCATCATCGCCCAGTGGTTCTCGGGGCCGCGGTGCTGCAGCCGCCCGGGCGGTGCCGCAGCGATCGCCGGCATCAGGGCCTCCAGCTCGTCGCGGTAGATGGTGTCCCAGTCGGTCGAGATCCGACCCGGTCGTGGAGCGTGGCCAGCGCCGGCAGCGCGGCCACCAGCAGAGGCGCCCAGCGCGGCGCCCAGCGCACCCTGCAGCCACACGCCGTGGCGCGCCCGGTCGGCCCACCGCACCGCGTCCTGCACCAGGCCGACCACGCCGGCGCCGGCGCCCAGCGCCAGCACGATCTGCAACGCGCCCATGAAGCGGATCGCCGGAAACAGGTCGTCGGCGCTCTTGAGGGAGCGCCCGACGCCGATCACCAGCGCGAACGCCAAGGCCGCCGGCACCAGCGCGCGCAGGCCGTAGGCTCGACGGCTGACCGCGCCGCCCACCAGGAGGCCGACCGGCACCAGCGCGGTCAGCACCGGCGGGCGCCGGTAGTCCAGGAAGTCGCCGCCGACCAACCACCGGCCCAGCCGCGCGAAGCCGGGACCGGCCTCGTCGGCCAGGCGGTGGGGAAAGCCGCCGAACGCCTGGTAGTCGATCACCGTCGGCGCCCACGCCGCCAGCGTCGCCACCAGGAGCGCCGCGCCCAGGACGGCGACCCGGGCCAGCGGCCCGCCGCCGTGTCGCCCGCCCGGCGCCGGGTACGGCCACCACGGCCGGCGCGCCAGCACCACCGCGACCGACGTCGCGACCGCGATGGGCGCGAGCCCAGCACCCAGCGCCACGCCGGCGACCGGGTGGCTCATCCCGACGAAGGCGCCCCACGCGACGGCGGCGCCGAGGTGGCGGCCGTCGCGCAGCCACACCACGCCGTGGGCCAGGGCCAGCGGGAAGGCGGCGAAGGCGGCGACCTGCGTGTACAGCCCGACCAGGAAGACGCCGTCGGCGCCGTGGCCCCACTTGGAGTTCGACAGGGTCAGCGCCACCGCCACGCCGCCGCCGACCGCCGGCCACCGCTCGAACCCCAGCACCCGCAGCGCGCGGTAGCCCGCCGTCGGCACCAGCGCCAGCGTCACCACGATCGACAGCTGGAACCACACGAGCGTGTGCCCGAAGGCCGCGCCCAGGACGCCGGGCACCAGCGCCGGGAGCAGCTGGTAGAAATAGCCGGTGGGGAAGCCGGCGTTGGCCGACGGGTTCCACAGGTCGAGGTCGCCGTGGCGCACGGCGTCGGCGATGCGGACCGCCTCGGCCCAGTGGAAGGTGTTGTCGTCGCCGGCCAGCTCGCCGGCCAGCGCCCGTCGGTAGGTGTAGGCGATGAGCAAGGAGAACAGCCCCAGCGTGATCAGCGGCAGGGCCGCCAGCAGCGCCTGGTCGCGGCGGCGATCGATCACGGCGGCTCCGGCGCGGTCCGCGCGATCAGCGCCGGGCCGTCGAGGGTCGGGGTGGCGCCGCGCGCCGCGGCCACCTCGGCCGCCACCGCGCTGGCCAGCCGCGCCACGCGCGGCAGCCGCCATCCGGCCACCAGGCCGTGGACCACCGCGGCCACGAAGGCGTCGCCGCAGCCGACGTTGTCACCGCCCGGGCGCGCCGGCACCGCGGCCACCACGCGCGCGCCGCTGGCGTCGTGCCAGGTGCTGCCGCCGGCGCCGTGGGTCACGATCACCAGCCGGGCGCCGCGCGCGCGCAGGTGCGCGACGGGATCGGGCCAGCCCAGGCGCGCCGCCACCGCCGCCACCTCGCGGTCGCCCAGCTTCACCACGTCCGCCGCGGCCAGCGCCGCGGCCAGCGCGCGGTCGTCGTCGCGGGAGGCCGCCGCGCCGCGCAGGTTGGGATCGCACACCCGCAGCACCGTCGGGGGCGCCGCCGCCAGCGCCGCGGTGAGCGCGGCCAGGCCGGCCGGCGTGCGCTGGGCCAGCGTGCCGTACACCAGGGCGTCGGCGCGGGGCAGGGCCGCCGCCGCCGCGTCGGTCAGCTCGATGGCCTCCCACGCGCGCCCGGGGCACAGCTGGTAGCGCGGCTCGCCCGCCACCAGCTCGACGGTGACCTCGCCGGTCGCCCGGTCTGGATCGCGCTGGACCAGCCCGACGTCCACGCCCTGGGCCGCCAGCCGCGCCACCCCGTGGGCCCCGTCGACGTCGTCGCCGACCCGGGTGACCAGCGCCACCGGTGTGCCCAGCCCGGCCAGGTGCCAGGCCACGTTGGCTGGCGCACCACCCAGCTGCGCCCCGTCGGGAAACCGGTCCCACAACAGCTCACCCCAGACGATCACCATGGCTTGACGTGGCGCTTGTTCGTGTGCATGTTACACTCAAAGGTGAGCCCCCCCGGCGCCCTGGCTCGTCGGCATTGTCGCCGACCGACGCGCGCGATCCACCGCTTGTCGGGCACATTCGCCTGTCCCGTCTGGAGCACCATGACGCACCCCGCCTCGCCGCTGTCGACGCTGTACCGCTCGTCCCTGGCGCTGGCCACCGATCTGTACCAGCTGACGATGGCGTGCGGGTACTGGCAGGCCGGCGTGGCCGATCGCGAGGCGGTGTTCCACCTGACGTTCCGGCGCGAGCCGTTCGCCGGCGGCTACGCGGTATGCGCCGGCACCAGCCTGGTCACGGCGCTCCTGGCCCAGCTCCGCTTCGACGACAGCGACCTGACCTACCTGGCGACCCTGACCGGCGCCGACGGGCGGCCGCTGTTCCCGCCCGCCTTCCTGGCCTACCTGGGCCAGCTCCGCTTCACCGGCTCGGTCGACGTGGTGCCGGAGGGCTCGGTGGTCTTCGCCCACGAGCCGCTGGTGCGGGTCCGCGCCCCGATCGCGGTGGCCCAGCTGGTCGAGACCGCGCTGCTCACGCTGGTGAACTTCTCGACGCTCATCGCCACCAAGGCCAGCCGCATCGTCGCCGCCGCCGCCGGCCAGCCGGTGCTCGAGTTCGGGCTGCGGCGGGCCCAGGGGCTCGACGGTGGCATCACCGCGTCGCGGGCGGCGTGGATCGGCGGCACCGCGGCCACCTCCAACGTGCTGGCCGGCAAGCTGTACGGGCTGCCGGTGCGCGGCACCCACGCGCACTCGTGGGTGATGTTCTGGGGCGACGACGCCACCGCGTTCGCGGCCTACGCCGACGCCATGCCGGGCGCCACCACGTTCCTGGTCGACACCTTCGACACCGCCGCCGGCGTCGAGGCGGCGATCGAGGTCGGCCACACGCTGCGCGCGCGCGGCCACGAGCTGGGCGGCGTGCGGCTCGACTCCGGCGACCTGGCCCACCTGTCGATCGCGGCCCGGGCCCGGCTCGACGCCGCCGGCTTCCCCGGCACCAAGGTGGTGGCGTCCAACGACCTCGACGAGCACGTCATCGCCAGCCTGCGGGCCCAGGGCGCGTGCATCGACACCTGGGGCGTCGGCACCAAGCTGGTCACCGCCCACGACCAGCCGGCGCTGGGCGGCGTGTACAAGCTGGGCGCGGTGCGCGAGCCCGACGGCAGCTGGCGCTACCCCATCAAGCTGTCCGAGCAGCCGATCAAGATCTCGACCCCGGGCATCGTCGGCGTGCGCCGGGTGTGGCGCGACGGCCAGCTGCTGGGCGACGTGCTGTACGACGTGGCCGCCGGCCCGTCGACGCCGCGCACCGCCATCGACGTGGCCGAGCCGAGCCGACGGACGACGCTGGTCGGTGACCGCGAGGAGGACCTGCTGGTGCCGGCCATCGTCGACGGCGTGGTGGTCGATGCCGGCGACGACCTGCCCGCGGCGCGAGCCCGCGCCACGGCCCAGCTGGCCGCGCTGTCGCCGCGGACCCGCCGCACCCTCAACCCCCAGCCGCACCCGGTCGGCCTCGATCCGGTGCTCCACGATCGGAAGCTGGCGCTGATCGCCGCCGCCCGCCGCGGCGCGGGAGGCCCGGCGTGACCCCGCTCATCCTGGCGTCGTCGCGCTACGGCTACCTGGCGGATCGCCTGGCCGCGGCCGGCGGCTGGCCCCAGGGCGAGATCGAGCGCCGGCAGTTCCCCGACGGGGAGAAGTACCAGCGGGTGGTCGACGACGTCGGCGATCGCGACGTGGTCGTCGTGGGCGGCACCCTCGACGAGGACGCCACCTGCGAGCTGTACGACCTGGCCGCGACCATCGTCGGCGCCGGCGCCTACCGCCTGACCCTGGTGGTGCCGTACTTTGGGTACTCGACCATGGAGCGGGCGGTGCGGCCAGGCGAGGTGGTCACCGCCAAGACCCGGGCCCGGATGCTGTCGTCGATCCCCGAGGCCAGCCGCGGCAACCGGGTGTTCCTGCTCGACCTCCACGTCGGCACCATCGCCCACTACTTCGAGGGCGCCATCCGCACCGTCCACGTCTACGGCAAGCCCATCGTCACCGCCGCGGCCCGACGCCTGGGCGGCCCCGACTTCGTCCTGGCCTGCACCGACGCCGGCCGCGCCAAGTGGGTCGAGAGCCTGGCCAACGATCTCGGCGTGCCGGCGGCCTTCGTGTACAAGCGCCGCCTCGACGGCGAGACCTCCGAGGTCACCGGCGTGTCGGCCGAGGTGCGCGGCAAGCGGGTGGTCATCTACGACGACATGATCCGCACCGGCGGCTCGCTGGCCAACGCGGCCCGGGCCTACCTCGACGCCGGCGCCGTGGCCATCGACGCCATCGCCACCCACGGCATCTTCCCGGGCGACTCGCTGGCCCGGCTCGAGGCCAGCGGCCTGTTCGGCCGGGTGGTGGTCACCGACAGCCACCCGCGCGCGGTGGCCCTGGCGTCCGACTTCCTCGAGGTGGAGTCGGTGGCGCCGCTCCTGGCCGAGCACCTCCGCCGCCACTGACGTCCGCCCGCGCGCCGTCGCCGGCCGCGATCCCGTCCGCCGAACCCCCCGAGTCACCATGAAGCTCATCAAGGTCGCCGCCGCCTGCCTCAACCAGACCCCGTTCGCCTGGGACGCCAACCTGGCCAACATCCGCGCCGCCATCGCCGGGGCCCGCGCCGCCGGCGCCACGGTGCTGTGCCTGCCCGAGCTGTGCGTCACCGGCTACGGCTGCGAGGACGCGCTGTCAGCGCCGGGCCTGCAGGACCAGGCCTTCGCCTGCCTGCAGGAGCTGGTGCCCGACACCCACGGCATGGTGGTGTCGATCGGGCTGCCGCTGTACCACGAGAAGGCGCTCTACAACGTCGCCGCCCTGGTGGTCGACGGCGCCATCGCCGGCTTCGTCGGCAAGCGGTTCCTGGCCGGCGACGGCATCCACTACGAGCCGCGGTGGTTCAAGGAGTGGCCGGCGGGCGAGCGCGACGTGGTCGAGCACGGCGACGCCGAGTGGCCGATCGGCGATCTGCTGTTCGACGTCGGCGGCGTCCGCATCGGCTTCGAGATCTGCGAGGACGCCTGGGTCGCCAACCGGCCCGGCGCGGACCTGGCCCTGCGCGGCGTCGATCTGCTGCTCAACCCCTCGGCCAGCCACTTCGCGTTCGGCAAGTTCGCGGTGCGCCAGCGCTTCGTCGTCGAGGGCAGCCGCGCGTTCGGGGTCGGCTACCTGTACGCCAACCTCATGGGCAACGAGGCCGGGCGGGTGGTCTACGACGGCGGCGCCATGGTGGCGTCGGGCGGCGAGCTGCTGGCCCGGGGCCGGCGGCTCGCCTTCGCGCCGGTCGACCTCGCGGTGGCGACCGTCGACATCGAGTCCAACCGGCGCGACCAGGCCCGGCGCGGCAGCCACCGCCCGCGCCACGATGCCGAGGCCGGGGTGGTCGAGCTGGACTTCGCGTGGCCGCGCCGCCGCCCCGAGGCCGCGCCGGTGGTGGCCCCCACCTGGGACGACGGCCCCGACCTCAAGCACGAGGAGTTCGCCCGCACCGTGGCGCTCGGCCTGTGGGACTACCTGCGCAAGAGCCGCGGCCGGGGCTACGTGGTGTCGATCTCGGGCGGCGCCGACTCGGCCGCGTGCGCGGTGCTGGTGCGGACCGCGATCGACCTGGCCCTGGCCGAGCTGGGGCCGGCCGGCATCATCGCCGCGCTGCCGCACCTGGGCCTCGACCTGGCCACGGCCGGCGACGCGGCCGCGCTGACCCACCGCTTGCTGGCCTGCGCCTACCAGCCGACCGCCAACTCGGGCCAGGTCACCCGCACCGCGGCGCGCGAGGTGGCCGCCGCCGTGGGCGCCGAGTTCCACGTGTTCGACGTCGACGCGATGGTCACCGGCTACCGGACCACCATCGAGGCCGCCCTGGGTCGCCCGCTGACCTGGGCCGACGACGACGTCGCGCTGCAGAACATCCAGGCCCGGGCCCGCGCGCCGTCGATCTGGCTCTTGGCCAACCTGCGCGGCGCCATCCTCCTCACCACATCGAACCGCTCGGAGGCGGCGGTCGGCTACGCCACCATGGACGGCGACACCGCCGGCGGCCTGGCGCCGCTGGGCGGCATCGACAAGACCTACCTGCGGGTGTGGCTGCGGTGGATGGAACAGACCGGGATCGCCGGGTGCGGCCCGATCCCAGCGCTGGCGTTCGTCAACGCCCAGCAGCCCACCGCCGAGCTGAGGCCCGGGCAGGGCCAGACCGACGAGGGTGACCTGATGCCCTACGACGTGCTCGAGGCGATCGAGGACGAGGCCATCCGCGACAAGCGGATGCCGCTCGACGTGCTGTCCGAGGTGGCGCCGGCGTTCCCCGACCACGCGCTGCCGGATCTGGTGCGGTGGATCGATCGGTTCTTCACGCTGTGGTGCGCCAACCAGTGGAAGCGCGAGCGGTTCGCGCCGGGGTTTCACCTCGACGACAAGAACCTCGATCCGCGCTCGTGGTGCCGGTTCCCGATCTTGTCGGGCGGCTTCGCCCGCGAGCTCGCCGCGCTGCGCGCGTTCACCGCCACCGCCGAGTTCGCGGCGTGGGTGGCGGAGCGGGGGCGCTGATGGCGGCGTGGACGCCGCCCGCGCCCGGGCGCCACACCTACCCCTATCCCCGGCCCGCCGTCGCGGTCGACTGCGTGGTGCTCGGCCTCGACACCGATGATCTGAAGGTGCTGCTCATCCGCCGAGGCCTGGACCCGTGGAAGGGCGCGTGGGCCTTGCCGGGTGGCTTCGTCGGCGAGCACGAGTCCCTGGAAGATGCCGCGCGGCGCGAGCTGGCCGAGGAGACCGGCATCGCCGAGGTGTTCCTCGAGCAGCTCTACACCTTCGGCCAGCCCGACCGCGATCCGCGCCACCGGGTCATCTCGGTCGCGTACTACGCGCTGGCCAAGCTGGCCGACTTCCGGCTGGCCGCGGGCACCGACGCCGCGGCCGCTGGCTGGCACGCCCTGGGCGAGCTGCCGCGGCTGGCGTTCGATCACGCCGCCATCATCGCCGCGGCCGTCGAGCGCCTGCGGGGCAAGGTCCGCTACGCCCCGGTCGGGTTCGAGCTGCTGCCGCCGCGCTTCACGCTGACCCAGCTGCAGCGCCTCTACGAGATCATCCTCGAGCGGCCGCTCGACAAGCGCAACTTCCGCAAGAAGATCCTGTCGCTCGATCTGGTGATCGAGACCGACGAGGTGCAGACCGGCGTGCGCCACCGCGCGGCCCGGCTGTACCGCTTCGATCGCAAGAAGTACGACCGCCTGGTCAAGCAGGGCTTCGAGTTCGCGATCTGAATCGATGGGGAGGTTTCTCGCGAAACCTCCCCTCGTGGGGGTCACGCCCCCGACGAGCCTCGCTGCTGTGCTGAAGGGAGGTTTCTCGCGAAACCTCCCCTCGTCGGGGTCACGCCCCCGACGAGCCTCGCTGTGTTTTTAGGGAGGTTTCTCGCGAAACCTCCCCTCGTCGGGGTCACGCCCCCGACGAGCCTCCCCTCCAAGACGGGCAGTCCGCGGGAGGTTCGAGTGGTCTCACGCGTCCGGGCGGGTGCTCCGGCGTGTACCTGAGCCACTCGAACCTGGGTGTTCCAGCGCAGGCGTGGAGGTCACGCGGGCGGCGGTGCGCCGGAGGCGGAGGCGGAGCTGGAGCCGGAGGCGGAGGCGGAGCCGGAAGCGGAGGCGGAAGCGGAGCCGGAAGCGGAGGCGGAGCCGGAAGCGGAGCCGGAAGCGGAGCCGGAAGCGGAGGCGGAGGCGGAGCTGGAGCCGGAGGCGGAGGCGGAACTACGGCTACGGGCAGGCGCCGGCGGGGCCGGCGAAGTCGTAGGGGAAGTTGCGGGCGGTGACGACGATGTCGCGGACGGCGGCGCACGAGGCCAGGCCCTGGGTCACGAACCAGCCGTCGAGGAAGTCGACCAGATCGACGCCGGAGGTGCCGACCGCGCGCAGGGCCGCGGTCTTGAGGTACGTCGGCTGCACCAGGTTGACCTGGGTGTGGGTCTCCGCGGTCGATGGATCGTCGTCGGGCGAGGGCGCGTCGCCGATGTCCCACAGGATCTGCGACACCATGCCCTCGCTGACCTGCTGACTCAGGCCGCTGCCGGCGGCCCGGGTCACCTCGGTGTCGATGTTGTCGAAGAAGCCGCCGCCGGCGTTGGAGTCCTGGTAGACCGGCTGGCCGAGCACCGACTGGGCCCAGTACGTCGCGAAGCCCTCCGACCACGCCAGGCGCGGATCGGTGGGCGAGCCGTTGTGGCCGCCACCGGGCGAGTCGCTGCGGCCGACCGCGCGCTCGACGTAGTGGCCGATCTCGTGCTGGATGACGGTGTCGTCGTAGCCGTCGTCGTCGCTCGACGACCCCAGCAGGTGGATGGCGCTCCCGTCGAAGTAGGTGCCGTCGTTGCTGCCGCGCGACCACTGCAGCCGCAGCGGGACCGGCGCCGGCACGCCCAGCTGGCCGGTGATGGCGTCCATCGACGTCACCGCCTGGTCGAACACGTTGAACGCCGCGGCCTCGCCGGCGGCGTCGGTGATGACCAGATCCAAGGTGCTGTCGGCGGCGGCCGGGAAGCTGGGCGAGCCGAAGCCGTGGACCGTCGACGATCCGGTGGTGACCGAGATCGGGCGACCGGTGAAGGTGCTCCGGGCCACCGCGGTGACGTGGACCATGGTCCCGGCGGCCGCGGTGAAGTGGGCCACGTAGCTGCCGTTGTCGGCGGCGGCCACCGTCGCCAGCGGCTGCATGGTGCCGTCGTCGATGACCGTGACGGTGATGCCGCGGGCGGCGCGGGGCGTGGTGGCCTCGAACCCGGCGGTGCCGTTGAGCGGCTTGTCCTCGTAGCGGATCTCGCCCGCCACCGACATCGGGCCGGGCGCCGCGATGCACCCGTAGCCGGTCGTCGCGTCGACGAAGCCGCACACCTGGTCGGCCCCACACTCGACGTCGGTGATCGCACCGTCGGTGCAGGTCGACAGGGTCGCGCCGGTGCAGCGCCCGAGCGGGCCGACCACCCCGCAGGCCGACGCCACGCAGGTGGTGCCGGCGGTCGCGTCGACGTAGGCGCACTGCAGCCCTTCGTCGCCACAGTCGCGCCGGGTCACGTCGCCGCTGACGCAGGTGACGACGGTGTCACCGTCGCAGCGCACCCCCGACGGCAGGCTGCACGCCGGCTCGGGGTCGTCGCCGCACCCGGCGGCCAGCGCGGCGCCCAGCGCCAGGATCATCGCGGCCGACCAGCGTCGGACGGCGCGGCTCACGGGCGCACCTCCTGCACCGCGGTGCCGTCGGGGAGGTGGATGATGGTGCCGGTCACCGTCGGCGCGGCCGCGCCGATGCGGACGTCGGCGGCGCGGGTCATGCGGCGGCCATCGACCATCACCGTGGCGGTGCCGATGACGTCGCGCCCCTCGCCCCGCGGCAGGTCGACCACCGCCGTGGTGATCATCGGCACGCCGACCGCTGGCGCCGCGACCGCCGCGCCCTGCGCGACGCGGCCGTCGATGGCCAGGTCTACGTGGGTCACCGCGCGCTCGGGCGTCGCGGTCAGGGTGATCTCGAATCGCTCGACGTCGCCGGTGACGCCGAGCGAGCGGGCGCTGACCGCGAGGCCTACCGGGGCGGTCGGCTTGTCGGCGCCGCGCGTCGGCGCTGCCGCGGCCGGGGCGATCGGCGCAGGCGCGGCCGGCGTGGCGGCGGCACCGGGCGCCGACTCGGCGTGACCGGGTGACGCGTTGTGACCGCACGCGGCGATCGGGACGAGGAGAGCCAGCGCGAGGCTGCGGAGGGAGCGCATCGCGGGAAACGTATCATCCAACCCGCCGGCCGCGGCGTCGAGATCGCCGCGCGCGCGAGCGTGTCAGGTCGTCACACACCGCGCGCGGCTGCGCACCGCGTCAGGCCGTCCCGAAAATGCGCCGCGGCGCCTGGCCGGGCGCCGCGTCATCGCAACCTCCGACCAGGTGTGCCGCGACGCACACCTGATCGGGTCGGGCTCAGTAGGCCTCGACGGCCACCAGCACCTCGGTGCCGCGAGTGAACACCACCACCGCGCCGCGGCTGTTCGGCAGCGCGGCCACCCCGGGGAAGGTGCCGGGGCCGTAGTTGCGCAGGTCGGCGGCGTCGACCGCGGCCGCGCCCAGCAGCATCCGGTCGAGCTGGACCGTGCCGTCGTCGAGCTGCGACACCACGTAGGCGTTGCCCAGCGGGTCGGCGTCGATGGCCCGGGCCTGCGACGTGTTGATGTTGGCGATGCCGGGCACCTCGTAGGCGGCGCCCGGGTTGGCCAGCGGGATGACGTCGATGTTGTCCGACGGGGAGCTGGTGCCGACCACGTAGAGGTTGCCGTTCGACGCGGTCCAGTCGGAGAAGTACGCCAGGCCGGCCGCCGACACCGGCGCCGAGAACGTGGCGCCCAGGTCGGTGCTGGTGCTCAGGTAGAACGACGGGTCGTCCGAGCCGATGACGATCGTGCCCGACACCTTGTCGATGATGACGTCGTGGAACACGTTGGACTGGTCGACCAGGGCCGAGGTCCAGCTGCCGGGGCTGCCCAGGTCGTGGCTGGCGAACACCTCGATGGGCCCGTTGGACACCGCCACGTAGACGTCGCGGTCGAGGGCGTCGATGCTGACCTCGGCGTCGAAGGTCGGGCCGAGCACCACCGGGGCCTCCCAGGTGGCGCCGCCGTCGGTCGACCGCACGAACAGCGCGCTGCCGCCCGACACCGCGGCCACGTAGACCGTGCCCGACACGCCGCCGCCCTCGATGGCCACCTCGTCGGCCGTGATGCCCACCGCCACCGGCGGGTTCCAGGTGGCGCCGCGGTCGGGGGTCGACGCCACGTAGACGTCGCGGCCGCAGCGCAGGACCACGAAGAAGTTGGCGCCGCCGTCGCTGGCGATCTTGCGGCCGGTGTTGGAGGCGGCGGTGGTGCAGTTGCTGGCCACGCTCACGACCCGCGGCGGCTGGTCGACCACCTCGGGCAGCAGGCAGGCGTCGCAGTCGTCGGTGGGGTCGGTGTTGCCGTCGTCGCACTCCTCGCCGGTCGCGAAGTCGGTGATGCCGTCGCCGCACACCTCGAAGCCAGCGCAGTCGGCCCGGCAGCCGTCGCCGGCAATGGTGTTGCCGTCGTCGCAGACCTCGCCGCCGGCGACCAGGCCGTCGCCGCACACCGGCGGGGCGATGGTCAGCGAGACCGCGGCGGTGGCGGTGAGCGCCCCGTCGCTGATGGTGTAGTCGAAGCCGGCGGCGCCCTCGAAGTCGGCGGTGGGGGTGAAGGTGACGACGCCGCCGGTGAGGGCCACGGTGCCGTTGGTGGGGTTGGCCACCGCGGTCACGGTCAGCACGTCACCGTCGACGTCCAGGTCGTTGGCGGTGAGCGTCGTCGCGGCCAGCACCAGCGGCTGGTTGGGATAGCCGCCGGCGGCGTCGGCCACCGCGACCGGCGCATCGTTGACCGGGGTCACCGCCACGGCCACCGCGCCGGTGCTGGCCACGGTGCCGTCGGACACGGTGTAGGTGAACCCGGCCGCGCCGTTGAAGTTCGCGGTGGGCGTGAACACCACGTCGGTGCCGGCCAGGGCCACGGTGCCGCCGGCGCCGGCGGTGACGCCGGTGATGGACAGGGCGTCGCCATCCGCGTCGCTGTCGTTGCCGAGCAGGGTGGCGACCGGCACGGTCAGCGCGACGTCCTCGGCGGTGGTGGCGGCGTCGGCCCCGGCCAGCGGCGGGTCGTTGACCGCAGTCACCTGGACCGCGACCGCCCCGGCGGCGGTGGTGGTGCCGTCGGACAGGGTGTAGGTGAAGGCGGCCGGGCCGTTGAAGTTGGCGGCCGGGGTGAACACCACGTCGGTGCCGGCCAGGGCCACGGTGCCGCCGGTGCCGGCGGTGACGCCGGTGATGGACAGGCTGTCGCCGTCGACGTCGCTGTCGTTGGCCAGGAGCGTGGCGGCGGGCAGGGTCAGCGCCAGATCCTCGTCGGTGGTCGCGCTGTCGGCGACCGCCACCGGCGGGTCGTTGACCGGGGTGACGGTGACCGCGACGGTCCCGGCGACGGCGGAGGTGCCGTCGGAGACCGTGTAGCTGAAGCCCGCGGCGCCGTTGAAGTTGGCGCTGGGCGTGAACGTGATGGTGGCGCCGGCCAGGGCCACCGCGCCGCCGGCGGCGCCGCTCACCGCGGTGATGGTCAGGGCGTCGCCGTCGACGTCGCTGTCGTTGGCCAGCAACGCGGCCGCCGGCAGGGTGAGGACCACGTCCTCGGCGGTGGTCGCGGCGTCGGCCACCACGATCGGCGCGTCGTTGAGCGGCGCGACGGTGATCACGACCGCGCCGGTGACCGTGGCGGTGCCGTCGCTCACGCTGTACGTGAAGCCGGCCGCCCCGTTGAAGTCGGCGGTGGGCGTGAACACCACGTCGGTGCCGGCCAGGGCCACGGCGCCGCCGGTGCCGGCGGTGACGCCGGTGATGGTCAGGGCGTCGCCGTCGACGTCGCTGTCGTTGGCCAGGAGCGTGGCGGCCGGCAGGGTCAGGGCCAGATCTTCGTCGGTGGCGGCGGCATCGGCCACCGTCACGGGCAGGTCGTTGACCGGCGTGACGGTGACCGCGACCGTGGCGGTGTCGGTGGCCGCGCCGTCGGACACCGTGTAGGTGAAGCCGGCCGCGCCGTTGAAGTTGGCGGTCGGCGTGAACACCACGACGCCGCCGCTCAACGCGACGGTGCCGCCGGTGGCGTCGCCGACCGCGGTCACGTCCAGGGTGTCGCCGTCGAGGTCGGTGTCGTTGCCGAGCAGCGCGGCCGCCATCAGGGTGAGCGCCACGTCCTCGTCGGTGGTCGCCGCGTCCCCGGTCGCCACCGGCGGATCGTTCTGGGCGCCCAGGTGCAGCGTGACGGTGGCGGTGGCGGTGGCGGCACCGTCGGACACGTCGTAGGTGAAGCTGGCGTCGCCCCCGAAGTTGGGCTCCGGCGTGAACGTGATCATGTCGTCGACCAGCGCGACCGCGCCGTGGGTCGCGCCGGCCACGCCGGTGATGGTCAGGGCGTCGCCGTCGACGTCGCTGTCGTTGGCCAGGAGCGTGGCGGCCAGCACCATCTGCTCGACGTCCTCGGTGCCGGCTCGCTCGTCGTCGCCGGCGACCGGCGGGTCGTTGACCGGGGTGACCGTGATGGTGATCGCGGCCATGGCCTCGGCGGCACCGTCGCTCACCCGGACCAGCACGCTGTCGTCGCCGTGGAAGTCGGGCGCCGGGGTGTAGGTGAGGTCCGGCGCGGTCCCGGTGATGGTGCCGTGCGCGGGGGCGGTCACCTGGTAGGTCACCGCGTCGCCCTCGGGGTCGGTGGCCGGCACCGTGATCGTCAACGGCGTGTCCTCGGCGGTCGTCACGGCCTGGGCGGCGATCGTCGGGGCCTGGTTGGCGTGCAGGTTGTCGCCACACGCGGCCGCGAGCAGCAGGCCGGCGATGGCGGAGGCAAAAGGTAGGTGTCGCAACGGGTCCCCCACGGTAGTTGGTGTGCCAAGCATTTGAAGCGGCAGTGCGGGCCTACCGGAGAGCAACTGCGATGCCAGCCGCGGTCACGGCGAGCGCGGACGACGACGGGGTGCGCTCGGGGAGGCGCACCGAAACGGGACGGTGACTGTTCCAGCGGGACGGTGCCGCGGCTGGACCGCGGCCCCCACGCCGGCGAGACCGGCTGGGCGCCGGTGCCCGCGCGCGGGGCCGGGCCGCGCTCATCGTGTGCCGACACCCGCTCGCACCACGGACCGGCCACCTCCTCCCCCCGAAAACGCCACGAGCCGTCCAGCTGGACGGCTCGTCGACCGGGTGCGGGGTCTGGCTACTTCTTCTTGCCGGGCTTCTTCGCCAAGGGCTTCTTCGCGGGCACCTTCTTGGCCGCGGGCTTCTTCGCGGGCGCCGCCTTCTTCGCGGGCGCCGCCTTCTTCGCGGGCGCCGCCTTCTTCGCGGGCGCCGCCTTCTTCGCGGGCGCCGCCTTCTTGGCGGGCGCCGCCTTCTTGGCCGGCGCCGCCTTCTTCTCGGGCGCCGCCTTCTTGGCCGGCTTGGCTGCTGGGACAGCCTTGCCCTTGGCCGCCGGGGCGGGCTTCGCCTTGGCCGGCGCGGCGGGCGCCGCCTTCTTGGCCGGCGCGGGCGCGGGCTTGACCTTGCCCTTGGGCGCGGCCTTGGCCTTCTTCTTTTCCTCGGCCAGCCGGGTCGTCACGACGCGCTGCCCCTCCTCGGTGCGAGCCGCCGCGGCTGCCCGCGCCTTGGTGAGCGCCGTCTCGATGTCCGAATCCGACCGCACCACGATGGCCTTGCCCTCGTCGTCCTTCTTCTTCGGGCGCTTCTTCTTCTTGGCCTCGCGCGGCGCCGGGATCTCGCTGATCCCGGGCATCTGCTGCGCCAAGTCGACCCGGTTGTGCACCAGGATCCGGGGCTCCGCCTCGTTGCGGAACACCATCGAGACCTTGTTGTCCGGCAGCAGCTCCGTCACGAACCCGATGTCGAACTTCGGGTGGTTGACGACGTCGCCGATCTCATAGGTGTCGCGAATGGAGTACGACCGGCAGTTGGTCAGATCGGCCTCGGTGGCCCGGCTGACCGCGTCCTTCCAAGAAATCCGAGGCGCCGCGACCGGGCGCCGGCCCGACGGCTCGGCGCTGCCCTCCTCGGGGGCGTCGCCGCGGGGCTTCCGAAATGCGTGTACCTCGCCACAGACCACGCACTGGACGCGGCGAACCTCGTCCTCGTACATGCTGATGATGGTGTGAGTGGTGTCCGCCTTGCAGCGCGGGGATGGACAATACGCCTCGATCTCACCGCCGACCTCGTCCACGTCTTCGTCGAAGATGGAGTCCATCCCAGCCTTCCTTGGCTTTGGTGGGGGCTAAGTTGCTGATAAGTAAGCCATCCAATCCCCACTCCGGATGGCCTTCTCGGAGTAGTTAGCGACTTAGCACAGACGGGTGATCGCTAGCAACGTTACCCACTTAGAAGATCCCCCCAAAAGCACACCCCCTTGCTATAACCCGCCGGCTATGCGGCGGCGGATCGCGATCAATGCCTTGATTATCGCGGTCTTGGCGTCGGCGACGGCCCTGGCGTACTACGGGTACAGCTACACAGCCGAGGCGGCCTCCCGGGAGCGCGCCCTCATCACCGATACGATGCGGGAGCTGGCCGAGGAGAAGATCATCGGCATCGAGAGCCCGATCGTCGAGGTCGACGCCAAGCTGTTCGCCACCATCGATCCGCAGCGGCTCCCCGACCTGGCCCAGGTCGTCCGCACCCTGCGCGCGCCGGTCGCGTCGGTGTTCGTGCTGGGGCCCGACCTCAAGGTGCTGCCCAGCGGGTACGTGTCGAGCCGATCGAGCGACGACGGCCTCGAGTTCTTGGCCTTCTTCGAGGAGACCGTGGTCCCGACGCTGCCGCTGGCGGCGACGCCCGACCGCCAGCGCGGCCACGTCCACCAGATCCTCGGCGGGCGACCGTACCTGTTCTCGTTCATCCGCAACCGCGCAGGTGGGCAGGTGTACTACGTGGTGGTCGAGGCCGACCTCAACCACCTGGTCGCGTCGGTGTTCCCCCAGTTCTTCGGGTTGACGTCGCCCCGGCTCTACCAGGTCGTGGACGCCGCCGGCGAGCTGGTCTACGGGGTCCCGTTCCGCGACTCCAGCTCGGTGGTCGAGCTGCCGTTCGTGGAGACGGTGTCGCAGTGGCGCCTGCGCGTGGCCCAGCGCGACGCCCCGACCCAGGAGGCCCGCGGACGCCGCAAGGTCATCGACATCGTGCTCATCGGCCTGGCGCTGGCGGTCATCACCTCGGGCCTGGCGCTGTTGCTGCTCGCCATGCGGCGGGAGCGGCGCGCCAACGACCTCAAGAGCGAGTTCATCTCCAACGTGTCCCACGAGCTCAAGACCCCGCTGTCCATCATCAGCATGTTCGGCGAGATGCTGGCGTCGGGGCGGGTCCGCGGCCCAGCCCAGGCCACCGAGTACGCCGAGGTGATCTGGCGCGAGAGCGTGCGCCTGGCCCGGCTCATCGACAACGTGCTCGACTTCGCCAAGATCGAGCGCGGCGTCGACGTCTACGAGTTCGCCGACGGCGACGTGGCCGACATCGTCGGGCGGGCGGTGGAGCTGTCGACCCACCGCCTGGCCCAGGCCCAGATGACCATCACCCTCGACGCCGAGCCCGACCTGCCGGAGGTGCGGGTCGATCACAACGCGCTGACCCTGGCGGTGCTCAACCTGATCGACAACGCCATCAAGTACGCCGCCGATGGCCAGCGCATCGAGGTGACCGTCGGGCGGCGCGGCGACGCCATCGTCGTCGCGGTGCGCGACCACGGCCCCGGGGTCGAGGCCGACGAGCAAGCGCGCATCTTCGACCGCTTCTACCGGGCCCGCGCGGTCCGGCTCAAGCCGGTGCGCGGGTCGGGCATCGGCCTGGCGCTGGTGGCCCACATCGCCAACGCCCACGGCGGCGACGTCGAGGTCGCGTCGACCCCCGGCGCCGGCGCGACGTTCACGGTGGCCATCCCGATTCGCCGCGGCCGCTGATCCACCGCCGGGGATCAGCGGCGGGGCCCGTCTCCCAGCAAGCCAAGGGTGCCATCGGCGCCCACCACCAGCTTGATGGTGCCGACCTTGCCGGCCACCTCCTTGACCGTCTCGAGGCGCTTGAGCTCCAAAAGGAGCGGGTGCTCGGCGAACACCCGCGCGGTGTTGGCCAGGGTGCGGGTGGCGGCCGCCTCCTCGCGCCGGGTGATGACGTTGGCGGCGGCCTCCTGCTCGGCCTCGATGACCCGGTTCATCAGCGCCTTCATCTCGCCGGGCAGGACCACGTCCTTGACGCCGACCCGGGTCACCGCGACGCCCAGCGCCTGGCCGCGCGGCACCACCCGGCTCTCGAGGTAGCGGGTCATGGCCTCGCGCCCCTCGAGCAGCTGCGCGAGCGTGGTGACGCCCAGGTAGTCGCGCGCCGCCAGCTGGACCTCCAGGTACAGGGTGTCCTTGAGGTCGGCCACCGCGTGGACCGCGACCGCCAGCTCGGCCGGCGCGTACTCGAGGGTCAAGGTCAACCGGAGCGTGACCTTGTCCTTGGTCATGAGCTCCTGGGCCGGCACCGCCAGCAGCTGCAGCCGGGTGTCGAGCACCGCGACGGTCACCGCGGCGTCGGGCGGGCTCCACCACGCGTGGCGGCCCGGCGCCAGCTGCTCGACGAAGCGGCCGCTGACGTACTTCAGGCCGCGCTGATGGTGCAGCACGGTCACGTCGACCAGCTCGCCGGCCGGGATCAGCGCGCGCAGCTCGGACGTGAGCGGCGGCGCCGGCTGGTCCAGCTCGTAGGCGCGCACCTCGACGGCGTCGTCGCCGGTCCAGTACCGGTGCAGGCCGGGCCGCAGGAACACCCGCGGGCGCCCCTCGTGCCACAGCACCGCGCGCTGGCGCGGGCCGACCGACAGCTCGGCGTACCAGCTCGCCGGCAGCACCGCGAGGATCTCGGGCGCGGCGGTGAAGGTGAACGCGGCGCGCTCGAAGCGCACCACGTCGTGGCCGCGCGACCACACGCGGTGGTGGCCGGGCGCCAGCGGGCGCACCGGCACGCCGTGCTTGGTGAGCACGGCGCGCTGGGTGATGGGGATGGTGAAGTGGTTCATGACACGTGGACCTCGAGCAGTGGTCGCGGCGGACCGTGGCGCGGGCCGGCGCCGCGTGAGCGGCGTCGGCAACAAAAGAGGGTCGGCGGAGATCGAGCCGGCCGCCGGCGGTGGACGCCGCCGGTCGGATCCGGTGATCCGGCGTGGCGGCGTCGGCGTCGACGGCGTGGCCCGGGCGTGGCGGTCGGCGCGGCGTGCCCCCCGGCAGCCGCCACGGCGCTGGTCGAAGCATCGGCCAGGGTGGTGGCGGTGGCGCAGGAGCGGCGGCGACGCCCGGCCAGGTCGCGGGTGGGCACGCACGCGTGCCCGGGCCCGATCCCTTCCGACCGGCCAAGATTTTTCGCTGCGGACCGCTGCCCGTCGGGCAGCGACAGCGTCGGGAGCTGGGATGGCGACCCAGTGCCTGGCCGTTCGGCGTCGGCTCCGCAGGGGGTGGAGCCGGAGGGAGTCGAACCCTCTGTTCCCTGGCCGGCGGGACGGTGTCGGGACACGAACCGCGGACCCGCTCGCGCGTGCGCCGTCGTGCCGACCGGGGAGCCCGTCGCGACCTGCGACGCCTGACCCCGACCACCCCGCTTGGGATCTCGGCGCTCGCGCGTCGAGACCCGACCCTTCTACGAGAGCCGCCGGCCGCCGTCAACCCTAAAAATCGCCGCGGCGCGGCCGGGCCAGGCCCCGCCGGGAACGCTCGTGGTATCACACCCCGGCGTGGCGACCGAACCGAGCAAGCGGATCCTCATCGTCGAGGACGAGCCCGACATCGTGCGCGGCCTGCGCGACGCGCTGACCTTCGAGGGCTTCACGGTCGAGGCCCGCGGCACCGGCGCCGATGGCCTGATCGCCGCGGCCGACTGGCAACCCGACCTGGTGCTGCTCGACCTCATGCTGCCCGACGACAACGGCTACCGGGTGTGCGAGACGCTGCGGTCGCGCGACCCGGTGGTGCCGATCATCATCCTCACCGCCAAGGCGCAGGAGACCGACAAGGTCCGCGGCCTCGACGCCGGGGCCGACGACTACGTCACCAAGCCGTTCTCGCTGGCCGAGCTGATCGCGCGCATCAACGCCATCTTCCGGCGCCAGACCCGGCTGGTCGCCACCGACGAGACCTTCGCGATCGGGCCGTGGACGGTGAACGCCCGCAAGCACACCCTCAACCGCGGCCGCCAGAGCAAGCGCCTCACCTTCTACGAGCTCGAGGTGCTCAAGCTCCTGCGCGAGCGCGCCGACGAGGCGGTGTCGCGTGACGAGCTGCTCGAGAAGGTGTGGGGGGTGTCGGCGGCGTCGACCAACCGCACCGTCGACAACTTCATCGTCAAGCTGCGGCGCAAGCTCGAGGAAGATCAGAAGAACCCCCGCCACATCCTCACCGTGTACGGCCTCGGCTACAAGCTGGTGCCGTGAGCCCGGGCCGGGTGCGGGTGGCGTCGTGCAAGGACGACGCCGAGGCGGCGATGGTGCAGGCGGTGTTGTCGGCCCACGGCATCGCGGTCCACGTCAGCGGCGCCAACCACGCCGCCCTGTTCGGCCTGGGCGCCGCCGCGATCGATCTCGCGGTGTGGGTCGATCGCGCCGACGCCGAGACCGCGGCCGCGCTCATCCGCGAGATGCGCGAGGGCGGCGAGGCCGCGCTGGCCGACGGCGAGATCCCGGCCGACGACGACACCCCGGCCGAACAGCGCGCCGACGTCGAGCCGGCGTTGGTGGCCCGCGCCGACGACGCGCTGCTGCGCCTGGGGCGCACCAAGCGGCTGGTCATGGCGGTGCTGGCCGGCGGCACGCTCCAGCACGGCACCGCGCACATGTCGACGCGGGCCTGGAAGCGGGGCATCACGCTGGCCACGGTCCAGGGCGTCGGCTGGTGGCACCTGGCCGCCGGCAACCTGGCCACCGGCCTGGCCATGGTGATCGGGGCGGTGGCGACCGACCTGACCGGCGCCGCCTGGGAGATCGTGCGCACCAGCCGGCCCAGTCTGCCGGTCGCGCGGGCCCAGCGGACCTAAGCGGTGCGATCGCCACCGCGCGGCGGTCGCGCCGGCCCGGGCCAGCGTAGACTGCCGCCCATGCGCTCCTCGTTCGTCCTCGGCACCTCGGCCGTCGCGCTCCTGGCCCTCGCCCCGGCGGCGCGCGCCGACAGCCTCCTCGAGTTCGTCGCCGGCGGCGCCATCCCGGTGGCCGACAGCGAGTACACCGACCGCGTCGACAACAGCCTCAAGCTCGGTGTGCGGGCCGCGGCGGTGGGCGCGCGCGGCGCCGGCGTCGAGCTCGGCCTCGACTACACGATCGCCAACTTCGATGGGGGCGGCCAGTTCGCCGGGCTGTCGGTCGACGGCTGGCGCCTGCGGGCGCTGGTCGGTGGCCGGTACCAGGCCGCGCTCGGCGGCAAGGGCTTCGCGTTCGCGCGCCTGGGCGCAGGCCTCGACGTGGCCGGCCTCGCGGTGACCGGGACGCTGCTCGGCTTTCCGGTCGACGAGTCCCAGACCGATCTGGGCGTGGCGCTCGAGGTCGGCGCGGGGATCGGGGTGCGGCTGGGCAAGGCCACCGTCGGCCTCCAGGCGGCGCTGCCGATCGGCCTCCACGTCGATCCCGACGACCAGGCCGACGCCCACGACTTCGACTTCGAGTACACCGCGGTCGACCTCGACGTGCTGGCGTCGGTCGGCACCACGTTCTGACGGCCTGGGCGCCGCCGCGCGTCAGCGGCGGTCCTGGTGCGCGTAGACCCGGTCGTGATCGCGGTTGATGATCCACCGCGGGTCGTCGTCGCCGATGGCGCCGCTGCGGCACTGGGCCCGGAGCTCCCGCTCGCGCACCGACAGCTTCAGGATCTCGTCGCGGAACAGGTCCGCGCACTTCTTGTACAGGGCCGGGCGCGGCTTCTGGGCCAGGAACTCCCGGTAGTCGATCGGCTGGCCGAACACCGCGATGACCGGCCGCTCGCGGCGGATGCCCGGCTTGTAGTTGACGCGGAACTCGCTGATGAAGTCGTTCTCGAGGCCGCCGATCCACACCGGGATGGCGATGGGCTTGGCCTGGAGCGCGATCTGGCCGATGCCGGGCATGGCCGGCAACATCTCGTAGGGGTCGTCGCCCTTGTTGCGGGTGCCCTCGGGGTGAACCCCGACCACCGCACCCGGGTTGGCCAGGAGCGCCACCAACTTGTCGACGGTCGCCTTGTTGGCGGCGGCCCGCTCGCGCTGGCGGAACACCGGCGGGTACATCACCCCGGCCGCCACGCCCCAGTTGACCAGCATGCCCAGGGGTTGCTCGTAGAAGAAGTTCGAGCGCACCGGGAAGTTGATCGACCGGATCCACGGGGTCCGGGCCAGGTACAGGCCCAGGAGGATGGCGTATTGATCGAAGAAGCTGCGGTGGTTCGACGCGAACAGGAGGCCGCGGTCCGGCTCCATGTTGACCACGTCGTCGAGGCCCTCGAACAGGCACCGGTAGGCCATGCCGAGGCGCACCCAGGGATAGGTGACCCCGCGCAGGAACCGGTCCTGCAGCACCTTGCCCACCGGGTGTTCGTTGGTCACCGCGGCCAGGCGGATCGCGACCTTCTCGATCCGGGTCAGCTCGGCGGCGGAGGGGACGTCGGCGTCGGCCATGGCCGCCGTAGGTACCACGCAGGGCGGCCCCGGCGGGGGGCCTCGGCGTGCGATCGAGGCAGGGCAGGGGCCCTGGCTCCCCAGAACAGGCGATCCCGAGTGGTCGCGACGACTTGGCCTGGGCCTCTCTTGACTGGGCCAGGGCACGTCCGTATGTTCGCGCCCGCTCGAGCCCCGGGCAGAGGGCAACTGGCCGATGTCACTACAATTCTCCGCCGACGCCCAGAAGAAGATCGCCACCCTGCGTGAGCGCTACCCCACCGCGAAACCGGTGGTCCTGGCAGCACTGCACCTCGCGCAGAAGGAACACGGCTACCTATCCGACGACGCGCTGGCGTTGGTCGCGCACACGCTCGACCTGCCGCTGGCCCACGTCTTCGGAGTGGCGACCTTCTACACCATGTTCCGGCGCGAGCCGGCTGGCAAAAACATCCTGCGCATCTGCACGAACATCTCGTGCATGTTGCGCGGGGCCTACGACGTCCTCGCGGCGTTCGAGAAGAAACTCGGCGTGAAGAAGGGCGGCACCGCCGGCGACTTCACCATCGTCGAGGAAGAGTGCATCGCGGCCTGCGCCAACGCGCCGGCGATCATCTGCGGCACTCGCTACTTCCTCGACGTCAAGCCCGGCGACGTGGACACCATCCTCGACGAGCTGCGCGCCACCCCGCGGCCCGAGGGCGAGGTCGTATGAGCACCTGGACCGACGCGCCCAAGCTGGTCACCGCCAAGTTCGGCAACCCCGACGCCAAGACCCTGGTCGGCTACGAGAAGCTCGGCGGCTACCAGACGCTGCGCAAGGCGTTCGGGATGAAGCCCGACGAGATCGTGGCCGAGGTGAAGGCCTCCAACCTGCGCGGCCGCGGCGGCGCCGGCTTCGCCACCGGGGTGAAGTGGGGCTTCGTGCCCAAGGACGCCACCGGCGTCCACCTGGTGTGCAACTGCGACGAGTCCGAGCCGGGCACCTGCAAGGACCGCGAGCTGGTGTTCTGGGATCCGCACCTCCTCATCGAGGGCATGATCATCTCGGCCTACGCGCTCAAGGCGACCCACAACTACATCTACATCCGCGGCGAGATGATGCGCGAGTACGCGGTGCTGGCCAAGGCCGTCGACGAGGCCTACGCCCGCGGCTACCTGGGCAAGAACATCCTGGGCTCGGGCTTCGAGTGCCACCTGACGGTGCACCGCGGCGCCGGCGCGTACATCTGCGGCGAGGAGACGGCGCTGCTCAACTCGCTCGAGGGCAAGCGCGGCCAGCCCCGGCTCAAGCCGCCGTTCCCGGCCATCAAGGGCCTGTTCGACGAGCCGACCATCGTCAACAACGTCGAGACCCTGATGAACGTGCCGTTCATCGTCGACAAGGGCGGCGCGTGGTTCGCCAGCCTGGGCCCGGGCCGCTCGGGCGGCACCCGCATCGTGTGCGTGTCGGGCCACGTCGAGAAGCCCGGCGTCTACGAGCTGCCGATGACCATCACCATGCGGCAGATCATCGACGAGGTGTGCGGCGGCGTGTGGAAGGGCCGCAAGGTCAAGGCGGTCATCCCGGGCGGCAGCTCGATGCCGCCGCTGGCCGAGGCCGAGCTCGACGTGCCCAGCGAGTTCGACGCGCTGATGACCGACGAGCGGATCCAGCCGGTCGAGGTCAGCCCCGGCAAGCAGTTCGATCTGGGCGGCGGCCGGGCGCTGCGCACCATGGCCGGCTCGGGCGGCATCGTGGTCATGGACGACGAGACCGACATCCCGATGGCGGTGTGGCGGATCATGAAGTTCTACGCCCACGAGTCGTGCGGCCAGTGCACCCCGTGCCGCGAGGGCACCGGCTGGCTCGAGAAGGTGGCCCGCCGGGTGGCCTTCGGCCACGGCAAGCCGGGCGACCTCGACCTGATGGCGTCGATCGCCCACGGCATCGCCGGCAACACCATCTGCGCGCTGGGCGACGCCGCCGCGTGGCCGATGCTCGGCTTCCTGACCAAGTTCCGGGCCGACTTCGAGGCCAAGATCGCCCGCACCGGAGCCGCCGCATGAGCGCCCGTACCGTCACCACGTTGTTGATCCAGCTCGCCCTCGGCGGGCTGGTCGCGTTCGCGCTGGCTGGTCGGGCCCAGGCCCAGCCCCAGCAGCCGGTCGACGCCGAGGCCCGGGCCCAGGCCCAGGCCCAGCCGATCGACCCGCCGCGCTCGTCGACGCCGGCCGGCAAGGGCGTGAGCAAGCGCGATCAGGTGCAGTCGCCGTCGGCCGGTGCCCCGGCCACCGCCGCGGCCCAGCGGACCAAGGGCGGCCTGGCCCTCGCGTTCTGGGCGTTCGCCGCGCTCACCGTGCTGGGCTCGGTGTTCGTCATCACGCGGAAGAACCTGGTCACCGCGGTGATGGGCATGGTCGGCACCTTCTTCGCGCTGTCGGCCCTGTACATGCTGCTGTACGCCCACTTCCTGGCGATCATCCAGATGCTGGTCTACGCCGGCGCGATCATGGTGCTGTTCGTCTTCGTCATCATGATCCTCAACAAGCCCGAGGACGAGCCCTACGCCCAGAGCGGAAAGTTCGGCAAGGGCGTCGCCGGGGTGGCCATGGCCTACCTGCTGTTCCGCATCGGCCAGGTGCTCATCGACGTGCCGTCGCACCTGTCGGCGGCCCAGAACGCGGCCCCGGCCAAGACCGCGGCCGGCTACGACTGGGGCTCCACCGCCGCGGTCGGCATGAACCTGTTCACCGACTACCTGTTCCCGTTCGAGGCGGTTTCGCTGTGTCTCCTCATCGCCGTGGTCGGCGCCATCGCCATCGCCCGGCCGCTCAAGGACGACCCCAGCGAGCCCGCGGACGCGCCCGGCCCGGCCGGGGCGGGAGGCCACTGACCATGCAGTCCATCTTCGCCGACGTCGGCTTCGGGCACTTCCTGGCCCTGGGCGCGGTGTTGTTCGCCATCGGGGTGGCCGGGGTGCTGCTCCGCAAGAACGTGCTCATCATCATGATGAGCATCGAGCTGATGCTCAACGCCGCCAACCTGACCATCCTGACCTTCGCGCGCATGCACGGCGACCTGGGCGGGCACTCGTTCGCGATGATCGTCATGGCGGTGGCGGCGGCCGAGGTCGCCGTCGGCCTGGCCATCGTGGTCGCGATCTTCCGGGGCCGGCGTCACGTCGACGTCGATCGCCTCAACCTCCTCAAGCACTAGGCCGTCATGGACACGATCAAGTTCCTCTGGGTCGTCCCGTTCCTGCCGCTGTGCGGAGCGTTCCTCAACCTGGTGTTGGGCAAGCGGTTGTCGCGGCAGACGGTCCACTTCGTGGCCGTGGCGGCGGTGGCGGCGGCCTTCTTCACCTCGCTGTACCTGGTGGTCGGCCCGCTGCGCGAGGGCTACGCTGCGTGGAAGGCCAACGGCAAGACCGGCGCGTTCGAGCTGACCGAGTACCTGTGGACCTGGATCTCGGCGGGCGATCTCCACATCGACCTGGCGTTCCGGCTCGACCCGCTGTCGAGCGTGATGATCCTCATCGTCACCGGCTGCTCGACGCTCATCCACATCTACTCGACCGGGTACATGGAGCACGAGCCGCGCTACGCGGCGTACTTCGGCTACCTGAACCTGTTCACCGGCGCGATGCTGATCCTGGTGCTCGGCGCCAACATGCCCGTCATGTTCATCGGCTGGGAGGGGGTCGGGTTGTGCTCGTTCCTCCTCATCGGCTTCTGGTTCGAAAACGAGGCCTACGCGACGGCCGGCCGCAAGGCCTTCGTCGTCAACCGCATCGGCGACTTCGCGTTTTTGCTGGGGATGTTCCTCCTGTGGTGGGCCACCCACGGCGTCGACGGCGGCAAGAGCCTCGACTTCTCGATGCTGCGCCACGTCGGCGAGACCAACGCCGCGGTCTACGAGCAGGTGTTCTGGGGCCGCGAGCGCCTGGCCGCCGCTGCCGGCATCCTGTTGTTCATCGGCGCCTGCGGCAAGAGCGCCCAGCTGCCGCTGTACGTGTGGCTGCCCGACGCCATGGCCGGTCCCACGCCGGTGTCGGCGCTCATCCACGCCGCGACCATGGTCACCGCCGGCGTCTACATGGTGGCCCGGCTGTCGTTCCTGTTCGCCGCCTCGACCACCGCGATGGCGGTGGTGGCCACGGTCGGCGCGCTGACCGCGCTGGTGGCGGCGTTCATGGCCTTCGCCCAGACCGACCTCAAGAAGGTCCTGGCCTACTCGACGGTCAGCCAGCTGGGCTTCATGTTCGTCGGCGTCGGCACCGGCAACTGGAGCGCCGGCGTGTTCCACCTCATGACCCACGCCTTCTTCAAGGCCGGCCTGTTCCTCGGCGCCGGCTCGGTCATGCACGGCATGGAGGGCTCGGGCGACATCCGCATCATGGGTGGTCTGAAGCGGTTCATGCCCAAGACCCGGTGGACCTTTCTCATCTACTGCCTGGCCATCGCCGGGGTGCCGCTGACCGCTGGCTTCTTCTCCAAAGATGAGATCTTGGCCGGGGCCTGGGCCTCGCACCACGACGGCTGGCCGGCGTTCTACGGCAAGCTCCTGTGGGGCGTGCTGACCGTCGCCGCCCTCGGCACGGCGTTCTACATGTGGCGCCTGTACTTCCTGGTGTTCGAGGGCGAGTACCGCGGCGCCGACCACGTGGCCCACCCCCACGAGTCGCCAGCCAACATGACGGTGCCGCTGATGATCCTGGCCGGGCTGGCGTTGGTGGCCGGCTTCGTCGGCATCCCCCACGTGATCCACGTCGGCGGCACCGCTGGCGACATCCTGCACTTCTTCCCCGAGTGGATCGGCCTGTCGACCAAGCCGATGGAGCTGCACCTGTCCAACGGCACCACCTACGTGCTGTTGGCCGTGGCGTCGGCCGTGGGGCTGGCCGGCATCGGGCTGGCCTACGCGTTCTACGGCAAGGGCCCGTCGAAGACGGTCGACCAGCTGACCGCCGGACCGCTCCACGGGCTGTACGAGGCCTCCAAGCACAAGCTGTGGGTCGACGAGTTCTACGACCGGGCGTTCGTCCGGCCGTTCCGGGCCCTGGCCCGCGGTACGTTCGAGATCGCCGACCGGTTCCTGATCGACACGGTCGTCGTCAACGGCGCCGGCTTCGCGGTGCAGACCTTCTCGCGCATCTCGCGATGGGTCCAAAACGGCATGGTCCAGCGCTACCTGGTCGGCGTCGTGCTGGGCACGGCGGCGATCTTCCTGTGGACCGCGCGCAGCGAGCACCCGACCTTCTCGTACAAGGAAGTGCCGGGCGGCATCGAGTTCCGCGCCGAGCCCGGCCACGGCCTGCGCTCGGACACCCCGGTGCAATGGGACTTCGACGGCGACGGCCAGCCCGACCCGGGCGAGACCGCGCAGGTCGTGGTGAAGCGTCCCGGTGACGTGGCCAGCCGCGTCACCCTGTTCATGGCCGACCCGGTCTGGGGCAAGCGCGATCGCGACGGCAAACCCAAGAACCTGACCCGCGTGACCCGGAAGGTGCAACTCGCCACGCCGGCCGCGGGCTCGGACGGAGGTGGACGATGAGCTCCGCCGGCGGCTTCGTGCTCCCTGTCATCCTGGCGCTGCCGCTCCTGGGCGCCCTGTTCGTGATGCTGGTGCCGCGCGGCGAGGCCACCGTGGCCCGCGGCGTGGGCCTGGTGGTTTCGACCGCGACCTTCCTGGTGTCGCTCCTGGCGCTGACCTACTTCGACGGCAAGCAGGGCGGGTACCAGCTCGCGACCGACGCGGTGTGGATCAAGAGCCTGGGCGTCCACTGGAAGCTCGGCATCGACGGCATCTCGCTGTGGCTGGTCCTGCTGACCACGTTCCTCACGCCGATCACGCTCCTGGCGGCGACCTCGTCGATCGACAAGCACGTGCGCGAGTTCGTCGCGGCGTTCCTGGTGCTCGAGACCGGCATGCTGGGCGCGTTCGTGTCGCTCGACCTGTTCGTGTTCTACGTGTTCTGGGAGGTGATGCTCATCCCGATGTACCTGCTGATCGGCATCTGGGGTGGTCAGCGCCGCCTGTACGCGTCGATCAAGTTCGTCATCTACACGATGGTCGGCTCGCTGCTGATGCTGGTGGCCATCTTCTACGTCTACGTCCAGCACGGCCAGGTGACCGGCATCTACACCACCGAACTGCTGCACCTCACCGCCGACGGGCAGCGCCTCGGCCTGGGCCAGCTGGCCCTGCCGCACCACGCCCAGGTGTGGTGCTTCGCCGCCTTCGCGCTGGCGTTCGCCATCAAGGTGCCGCTGTTCCCGTTCCACACCTGGTTGCCCGACGCCCACGTCGAGGCGCCCACCCCCGGCTCGGTGATCCTGGCCGGCGTCTTGCTGAAGCTCGGCATCTACGGCTTCATCCGCCTGGCCATGCCGATGTTCCCCCACGGCGCCGCGGTCCTGGCGCCGTACATCGGCGTCCTGGCGGTGGTCGGCATCGTCTACGGCGCGGTGGTCGCGTTCGCCCAGGACGACGTGAAGAAGCTGGTGGCCTACTCGTCGGTATCCCACCTGGGCTTCTGCGCCCTGGGGCTGTTCTCGCTGACCGTGTCCGGCATCGAGGGGTCGCTCTACGCGATGCTGTCCCACGGCCTGACCACCGGCGGCCTGTTCCTCGGCATCGGCGTCCTGTATGAGCGCCGCCACACCCGCCGCCTGTCGGAGTACGGCGGGATCTGGAAGCAGATGCCCTTGTTCAGCGCGCTGTACCTCATCATCGTCATGGGGTCGGCCGGCCTGCCCGGCCTGTCGGGCTTCATCGGCGAGTTCTTGTCCCTGTTCGGCACCTTCAACGCGGCCGACACCTTCCCCAAGGCCTGGCCGGGCTACCTGCCGTCGCCGCGCTTGCTGGCGGCCATCGCGACCACCGGCGTGATCCTCGGCGCGATCTACCTCCTGTTCATGTTCCAGAAAGTGTTCTTCGGCCCCCTCGACAAGCAGAAGAACGGCGACCTGCCGGATCTCACGCTGCGCGAGAAGGTCGTGTTCCTGCCGCTGGTGGTGCTGATCTTCGCGCTCGGCTTCTTCCCGCGGCCGTTCCTGGCCAAGATGGAGCCGTCGGTGAAGGCGTTTCTGGCCGACTACCACGACAAGCTGGCCGAGCCTGATGGCCCCGCCCACATCTACGGCACCGCCCCGGACGTGACCGCGCAGCTCGACCGAGCGGCCGACGAGCTCGACCAGGCCGCGGCCCGCCTCGACGCGGTGGCTGCCAAGCTGGAGCGTGCCGTCGCGCCGGACAACCTGAAGGCTGGAGGTCAGCCGTGAACTTCGCGACGGGAGACACCCTCTACATCGCGCCGCTGCTCATCCTCGCGCTGGCCGGCGTGCTGCTGGTGCTGGCCGAGGCGTTCTTCACCGGCCGTGATCGCACCACCCTGGCCGGGCTGGCGGTCGCTGGCGGCGTGGCCGCCGCGGTCGCGTCGATCGCGCTGTACCGCCACGTGGGCCCCGACGAGCACCGCTACTTGTTCGGCGAGATGCTGGTCGCCGATCGCACCGGCTACGCGCTGTCGGCGCTGCTGTCGGTGGTCATCGCGCTGTCGGCGCTGGTGGCGCCGGCCCACATGAAGGCCCACGACTGGGCCATCGGTGAGTACTTCGGCATCCTGCTCCTGGCCGGCACCGGCATGCTGATGCTGGCCCACGCCTCGCACCTGGCCACCGTGTTCATCGGCGTCGAGACCATGTCCATCGGCGTCTACGCGATGACCGCGATGCGGCGGCGGTCGCGCCGCGGCAACGAGGCGGCGCTCAAGTACTTCCTCATGGGTGCGTTCGCCACCGGCATCCTGCTGTACGGCATGGCCATGGTGTACGGCGCGACCGGCTCGACCAGCCTGGTCGCGGTGCGCGAGCGCCTGGTGTCGGGCAACCTCGCGCTCCTGACGCTGGGCACGTTCCTCATGGTGGCGGCCTTCGCGTTCAAGGTGGCCGCGGTGCCGTTCCACATGTGGGCGCCCGACGCCTACGAGGGCGCCCCGACCCCGGTGACCTCGTTCATGGCAGCGGCGGTCAAGGTGGCCGCGGTCGCGGCGATGATCCGCGTGTTCGGCCAGTTCATGGGCGGCGACAAGCTGCCCTTCGGTTCGGTCGGCTGGGCCTCGCCGATGGTGGTGCTGGCGGCGATCACCATCACCGTCGGCAACATCGCGGCGATCCGCCAGGACAACGTCAAGCGGATGCTGGCGTACTCGTCGATCTCCCACGGCGGCGTGCTGCTGGTGGGGCTGTGCGCCATGGGCCTGGGTTCGCCCAGCGGCCAGAGCGCGCTGGTCTACTACCTGATCGCCTACGCGCTCACCACGATGGGCGCCTTCGCGGTGGTCAGCTTCGTCGGCAACAAGGCCAACGAGCGGCTGGGCATCAACGACTGGGCCGGCCTGGCGTCGAAGCACCCGGGCGCGGCGTTGGCCATGACGGTGTGCCTGTTGTCGCTGGGCGGCATGCCGCCGACCGGTGGCTTCTTCGCCAAGTTCTACGTGTTCAAGAGCGCGATGGACGCCCAGGACCAGCAGCTGTTGTGGGTGACGATCATCGGCGTCGTCAACTCGGCGATCAGCATCTTCTACTACCTGCGGCTGGTGACGGCGATGTACTTCAAGGAGCCCACCGGGGAGTTCGCGCCGACGCGGGCGCCGGGCCTGACGTTCACGATGGCGGCGTGCGCGGTGGCGGTGGTGGTGATGGGCATCTTCCCCAGCTTCTGGGCCGCGCTGTAGCGGGGGCCTCGCCGCCGCGCGGCTGCGCGGCGCGCATCGTTGTGTAGGGGCAGGGTGGGGCGAACCTGGTTCGGTCCGGGTCCGGGTCACTCCTCCGGCCTCCGGCTCCGGCTCCGGCTCCTGCTCCTGCTCCGGCTCCGGGGCCGGGGCCGGAGCAGGATGCCAGGGCCTGATCCCCTCGTCCGAGGCCGGCTCAGCCGAGCCTTGACATCGGTTCTTTGGCGACGGATAGTTTGTTCGGCGGTCGAACAAAGTGAGCAAGCCGACGACGCAACCTGATGGGGCAGGCGCGCACGCGATGACGGCGCCCTTGCTCGAGGTGCGCCAGCTCCGCAAGGAGTTCGTGTCGAGCCGGATGTTCGGGCGCGGTCGACGGGTGGTGGCGGTCCAGGACGTGTCGTTCACGGTGGGCCGCGGCGAGGCGGTGGCGCTGGTCGGCGAGTCGGGCAGCGGCAAGAGCACCATCGCGCGGATGCTGGTGCGGCTGGCCCAGCCCGACGGCGGCGAGATCCGCCTCGACGGGGTCGACGTCTTGGCCAAGGAGCGGCGCGGGGCGTCGCTCGCATACCGCGGCCGGGTCCAGATGATCTTCCAGGATCCGTTCGGCTCGCTCAACCCGGTGCACAGCGTGGCCCACCACCTCGAGCGGCCGCTGGTCCGCCACGGCCGCACCGGCGCGCTCAACCCGACCCGCGCCGTCGGCGAGCACCTGGCCGGCCCGCTGGAGCGGACCGGGCGCGACGCCCTGCACGCGCGGATGGTGGAGCTGCTGCGCACCGTCGGGCTCGAGCCGGCCGAGGAGATGCTGGCGCGGCACCCCTACGAGCTGTCGGGCGGCCAGCGCCAGCGGGTCGCGATCGCCCGGGCGCTGGCGGTGCAGCCGGATCTGCTGGTCGCCGACGAGCCGACGTCGATGCTCGACGTGTCGATCCGCATCGGCGTCATGAACCTGCTGCGCCGGCTCAAGCGCGAGCACGGCCTCGGCATCATCCTCATCACCCACGATCTGGCGTCGGCGCGCTACCTGGCCGACCGCATCCTGGTGCTGTACCGGGGCCGCATCGTCGAGGACGGGCCCAGCCGGGCGGTGGTGTCGGAGCCGGCCCATCCGTACACCCGCGAGCTGTTGGCGTCGATCGCCGACGCGGGCGCCGGCCTGGAAGAGCCGACCAAAGCCGCGCCGCCGGTGGTCGCCGGCGCCGGCGCCGCCGGCTGTCCGTTCGCCGGACGCTGCCCCGAGGTCCACGCTCGGTGCCAGCGCGAGGAGCCGGCGCCGCGCGCGCTGCCAGACGGCCGGCGGGTGCGCTGCCACCTGTACCCAGACGGTGCGGCCGCGCTGCCGGTCGACGCCGAGGTCAGGCCGTGACCGTCCTGCGGTTTCCCCGGCTTCGTGTGGGGCGCGGCGACCTCGGCGTTCCAGATCGAGGGTGCGACGACCACCGACGGCCGCGGCGAGTCGATCTGGGACCGCTTCGCCGCCACCCCCGGCAAGATCGCCGACGCCAGCACCGGCCACCGCGCGTGCGACCACTACCACCGGTGGCCGGAAGACGTGGCGCTGTTGCGCAGCCTGGGCCTGGGCGCCTACCGGTTCTCGATCGCGTGGCCGCGCATCATGCCCAGCGGCCGCCGGCCGGTGAACCCGGCCGGGCTCGACTTCTACGACCGGCTGGTCGACGGGCTGTTGGCGGCCGGCGTCACCCCGTTCGCGACCCTGTACCACTGGGATCTGCCGCAGGCGCTCGAAGACCGGGGCGGGTGGGGCGAGCGGCCGGTGGTCGACGCCTTCGTCGACTACGCCGACGTGGTGACCCGTCGGCTGGGTGACCGGGTCCGCTACTGGATGACGATCAACGAGCCGTGGTGCGTCGCGGTCTTGGGCCACGAGCAGGGCGATCACGCGCCCGGCCACCGCGATCCGGCGCTGGCGTTGCGCGCCGCCCACCACGTGCTCCTGGCCCACGGCCGCGCGGTGCCGGTGATCCGCGCCAACGTGGCCGGCGCCGAGGTCGGCATCGTGACCAACCTGGTGCCGGCCACGCCGGCGACGTCGACGCCGGCCGATCGCGACGCGGCGCGCTGGTTCGACGGCTTCTTCAACCGGTGGTTCCTCGACCCGCTGTACCGCGCGACGTATCCCGCCGACGCCATCGCCGATCGGGTCGCGCGCGGCCACCTGGCCGGGCCGACGCTGCCGTTCGTCGACGTCGGCGACCTGGCGACCATCGCCACCCCGACCGACTTCCTCGGCGTCAACTACTACAACCCGGTGGTGCTGCGGGCCGACCCCGCCGACCCGCGCAAGGTCGTCGAGGTCGACACCGGCGCGCCCCGCACCGACATGGGCTGGCCGGTGCAGCCGCTGGGGCTGGCCGAATTGCTGCGCCGGGTCGCGCGCGACTACCGCCCCGGCCGCATCTACGTCACCGAGAACGGCGCGGCCTACGACGATCCGCCGGCCGCTGACGGCACCATCGCCGACGTGCGCCGGACCAGCTACCTGCGCGGCCACCTGGCGGCCACCGCGGCCGCGATCGCCGAGGGCGTGCCGGTGGCCGGCTACTTCCACTGGTCGCTCCTCGACAACTTCGAGTGGGGCTACGGCTACACCAAGCGGTTCGGCTTGGTCCACGTCGACTTCGAGACCCAGCGTCGCACTCCGCGGGCCAGCGCCCACGCCTACCGCGCCATCGTGGCCGCCAACGCGGTCGAACCCGAGCCGTCCCCGTGAGGCATCGATGAACCACCCGTCTGTCACCTCTGCCCGCCGGCTGGTCCGGCTCGTCACCGTCGCCGCGCTGCTCGCGGGGCCGGCCGTCGCCGCCGCCCAGGTGCCCATCGGCGCGCCGCCGGCGCCGGCGCCGATGCCGCTGCCGGACCCGCTGCCACCGCCGGGGCCCGCGGCCGAGGCGCCCGCCGAGCTGCCCGTCATGCCGCCGCCGCCGGCGGTGGCTCGGGCGGTCGAGGTGTCGCGACGCGAGGACGGCTGGCGGTTGATGGTCGACGGCAAGCCGTTCCTGGTGCGTGGCGTCAACTGGGACTACTTCCCGATCGGCACCAACTACAACTACAACCTGTGGGGCCAGCCCGATGACGTCATCGTGGCGGCGCTGGGCAACGAGATGCCGCTGCTGCAGCGCATGGGCGTCAACGCCATCCGCGTCTACGTCGGCATCCCCCAGCGCTGGATCGCGTACATCTACCAGACCTACGGCATCTACACGGTGCTCAACCACACCGTCGGCCGCTACGGCTACACGCTCGACGGCGCCTGGGTCGCCAACGTCGACTACTCGAGCCCGACGTTCCGCGCCGCGGTCAAGGCCGACATCGGCAAGCTGGTCGACGACTACAAGGGCACGCCGGGGCTGCTCATGTGGCTGTTCGGCAACGAGAACAACTACGGCCTCAGCTGGAGCTCGTTCGAGATCGAGGCGCTGCCGGCCGGCGAGCGCGACGCGGCCCGGGCCCGGTTCCTGTACTCGCTGTTCGGCGAGATCATCCGCGACACCAAGGCCCGCGACGCCGAGCACCCTGTGGCCATCGCCAACGGCGACCTGCAGTACCTCGACGTCATCGCCCAGGAGTGCCAGGGGCTCGACGTGTTCGGCGCCAACGTCTACCGCGGCACGTCGATGGGGGACCTGTACCAGCGGGTCCGGGACACGCTGGGCGTGCCGGTGTTGTTCACCGAGTTCGGCGCCGACGCCTTCGACGCCCGGCGCGGCCGCGAGGACGACGTGGCCCAGGCCCGCTACCTGCTGGCGCAGTGGCGCGAGCTGTATCAGCACCTGGCCGGGCAGGGCGAGACCGGCAACGCCATCGGCGGGCTGGTGTTCCAGTGGAGCGACGGCTGGTGGAAGTACAAGCAGGAGGTCAACCTCGACCGCCACGACACCGACGCGTCGTGGCCCAACCGGGGCTACCCCGACGACTTCGTCGAGGGAGGCAACAACATGAACGAGGAGTGGTGGGGGCTGTGCGCCAAGGGCCGGCCCGACGCTCAGGGCCTGTACGAGCTCCAGCCGCGCACCGCGTACTACGCGCTCAAGCAGGCGTTCCGTCTGCCGGCCTACGCGCCGACCACCACGCCGGCGGGCATCGCCATGCACTTCGACGGCATCGATCTGGCCGAGCTGGCCCACTACTACAAGGCCGATCGGGCGGCGGCCGCCACCGCCGACCTGGCCAAGGTGCGGCTGCTCGATGCGTTCCTGGTACTGGAGACCTACCAGACCGGCGGCAACGCCCGGTGGGCCCGGCCCGACGTCGCGGGCGGCGGCACCGGCTTCGATCACACCGAGACCGTCAACGCCACGATCCAGCTCCAGCCGACCGACAAGATCGTCGGCACGGTCGAGGTCAACGTCTTGGGCAACGTCGCCACCAACCCGCTCGACGAGATCTTCTACGAGCGGCGCGGCAAGCCGGTCGACGTGGTCACCGGCGTGGCCACCGCGCCCGACGGCACCGTGACCGACACCCGCCGCACGCTGACCGGGCTCGACCGGTTCCGCATCTACAAGTCCGCGGTGACGTGGGACGAAGATCGGTTCCGGCTCGACGGCTTCTTCCGCAGCGGCCACTACCACTGGGCCGACGAGGGTGACCTGTTCGGTCTGTACCGCGAGGCCAACTACGGGACCAACGTCGACGTCTACGACGCCGACGCGCCGGCCGGGGTCGAGGTCACCGGCAAGCGCGAGCTGGCTGGCCTCAAGCTGGCGCTGGGGCCGCAGCTGTGGTGGGGCGCCAACCCGGCGCTGCTCGCCAAGTACCGGCGCCACGTCGGCGGCTTCGAGCTCACTGGCGTGTACCAGGAGGACCTGGCCCAGGCCACGGCCACCGGCACCTCGGCGGCGGTGCCGGCGCGCTCGACGCGCAAGCTGACGGTGGCGCTCGAGCGCAAGGTGGGCCGCCTCGGGCTCCAGCTGGGCGGCATCTGGTCGGGCTCGACCCTGGTCGACCTACCGTACCTCGACGCCGACGGCGCGGTGGCCAAGGTGTCGGGCGCCGACGCGCTGGGCGCCAAGGCCAAGGTCACCTACGAGCGCGGCCCCCTGCACTGGTACGCCCAGGCCGCGTACATGGGCCTGGTCGCCGAGGCCGGCCCCGACCCGATGATCACCTTCACCGGGTGGACGCTCAAGGACTCGGGCTCCGGCAACCAGGTGAACCTGCTCACCGGCCTGGCGTGGTCTCACGGCGATTTCCAGATCTCGCCCAACGTGTTGTGGCAGCGGCCGCTGGTCGGCCCCGGTCCTAGCCTCGGCGGCAACGCCGGCCGCAACATCGACGACGATCCGTTCGCGGTGCGGGCCAACCGCGAGACCGTGGGCGCCGAGCTGATGCTGACGTACGACCCGACGCCGGCCACCTGGATGTGGGCGTGGGACAACGATCTCCGCGAGGACGCGTCGTTCGCCGCCAGCCTGGATCTGGCGTTCCGGCACCAGCCGACCACGCTCGACGCCGGGTTCTGGTTCGCCGCCGACGGCGTGACCCGGTTCGCGTGGGATCGCGGCGTGCCGGCGGCCGACGTGTGGGAGGCCAAGCTGCGCCTGGTCGGCGCGCCGCGACCCGATCTGCGGCTGGTGGCGCTGGCCTTCGCCGGGAACCCCCAGGCCAACGGCGTCGACGGACGCCAGCCCAACCGCTACGGCGGCGAGGCCCGGGTCAGCTGGCGGTCGCTGATGGTGGCCGGCTTCGCCAAGTTCAACGACTGGGGGCCCTACGACTACTACCGCGACTTCAACAGCACCCTGCCGCTGCAGTTGATGGCCGACGTCGCGTACACCGCCGGCCCGGTGCGCTGGCTGTGGCAGCGCCAGACCCGCTTCGGCGTCCGGGTCTTGAGCCGGTATCTCAACGGCTACTCCGGCGCCCGCTTCGTGCCCGACCCGACGGATCCGACCCGGTGGGGCCACGAGTACGAGGTGCGCACCTACCTGAACGTCGCGCTGTGACCGGACGCGGCGGCACCTGGCGCGGCCTGGCGGTCGCGCTCGCGGTGGCGATGGTCGCCGCCTGCGCCGGGGGTGGCGCCGGGCCGCGGCTGCGCGCGCTGGTCCTCGACGGCGACGACGGGTGGCGCGGGGCCGGCATCTGCTACGGGCCGCACCGCGACGGCCAGCGCCCGGGCGGCGCGGCGCCGACGACCGCCGAGCTGCGCGAGGACCTGCACCTGCTGGCGTCGCGCTGGAGGCTGGTCCGCATCTACGGCGCGGTCGACCCCGCGCCGCGCATCCTCGAGCTCATCCGCGCCGAGCGCCTGCCGCTCAAGGTGCTGCTGGGCGTGTGGATCGCGCCGGCCGCGCCGGCGGCCAACCAGGCCGAGGTCGACGCGGCCATCGCGCTGGCCCGGGCGTACCCCGACGTCGTCGCGGCGATCGTCGTCGGCAACGAGACCCAGGTGACGTGGTCCGATCACCGCGTGCCGCTCGCGCAGCTGATCGGCTACGTGCGCGCGGTCCGCCGGGCCACCGCCGTGCCGGTCACCGTCGCCGACGACTTCGCGGCATGGCTCGATCCGGCGATCGCGCCGCTGTTGCCCGAGCTCGACGCCATCGTGCTGCACGTCCACCCGATGTGGAACGGCCAGCAGCTCGACGACGCGCTGGCGTTCACCCAAGCCAAGTACGCCGCGGTGGTGGCCCGCCATCGGGGCGTGCCGGTCATCCTGGGCGAGGCCGGGTGGGCCACCCAGCGCGCCACCCACGGCGAGCAAGCGACGCTCATCAAGGGCACGCCGGGCGAGGCCGAGCAGCGGGTGTTCTTCGAGGCCTTCACCGCGTGGGTCACCGCCGCGCGCATCCCCAGCACGTACTTCGAGGCCTTCGACGAGAACTGGAAGGGCGGTCCCGACCCGGCCGAGGTCGAGAAGCACTGGGGCCTGTACCGGGCCGATCGCACCCCCAAGGCCGCGGTCGCCGACTGAACGGCGTCGCCGGCGGCGCCACGCCCGGCGCCGACCGAGCTATCGTCGGCCATGACCGACGCCGCGCCGCCGTGGACCGGCCCGCTGCCGCAGCTGCCGGGGGGCTGGCACGCCGTCTTGGGGCCGCGCCTCGAGTCGCCCTGGTTCCGCGCGTTGTGGGGCTTCGTCGCGGCCGAGCGCGCGGCCGGCCCGGTGTTCCCGCCCGAGGCCGAGGTGTTCGCGGCGCTGGCGGCGGCGCCCTATGCGGAGGTCAAGCTGGTGCTGCTCGGCCAGGACCCGTACCACGACGACGGCCAGGCCCACGGGCTGTGCTTCTCGGTGCCGCCCGGCGTGCGCGTGCCGCCGTCGCTGCGCAACATGTACAAGGAGCTGGCCAGCGACGTCGGCGTGGTCGCGCCAGCCCACGGCGATCTGCGCGGCTGGGCGGCCCAGGGCGTGTTGTTGCTCAACGCCGTGCTGACCGTCCGCGCCCACGCGCCCAACTCGCACAAGGGCCGCGGCTGGGAGACCTTCACCGACCTGGTCATCGACGCGCTGGTCGCGCGGCCGCAGCCGGTGGTGTTCGCGCTGTGGGGCGCCTACGCCCAGAAAAAGGGGCAGCGCATCGACGCCGCGCGCCACCCGGTGGTCACCGCAGCCCACCCCTCGCCGCTGTCAGCCCGGCGGTTCCTGGGCAGCCGCCCGTTCACCGCGATCGATCAGGCGCTGGTGGCGGCCGGCCACGCGCCGATGCGGTGGCAGCTGTAGCCTGCTGAGGTCAGGTCGGCGGCGCGGGCGGGGCGGCCGGCGCGGCTTGGTCGGCCGCGACCGCGACGTGACACGCCACCTGGCGCCCGCCTCCCAGCGTGACCAGCGCCGGCTCCTCGGTCCTGCACCGGTCGATGGCCTGATCGCACCGCGGATGGAACCGACAGCCGGGCGGCGGATCGCGCAGGCTCGGCGGCGAGCCCGGGATGCCGACCAGCTCGTCGTCGCCGCCGTGGACCGACGGGAAGGCCCGCAGCAAGCCCTGGGTGTACGGGTGTCGCGGCGTGGCCCGCAGCGCCGCCGCCGGCGCCAGCTCGACCAGCCGGCCGGCGTAGCAGATGGCCACCCGGTCACACAGCTGCAGCATCCGGGTCAGGTCGTGGGTGATGAAGATGACCGAGAAGCCGAACCGCCGGCGCAGCTCGAGCAGCTTGCGTAGGATCTCGCCCTCGACGATCACGTCGAGCGCGGTGGTCGGCTCGTCGAGGACCACCAGCTCCGGCTCGAGCGCCAGGGCGATGGCGATGCCGACCCGCTGGCGCATGCCGCCCGACAGCTGGTGCGGGTAGCTGTCGAGCCGATCGGCGGTGATGCCGACCAACGCCAGGAGCTCCTCGGCGCGGCCCGGCCGCTGCCCGACCTCGACCGACGGGTGGGCCGCCAGGGTGTCCTCGATCTGCTCGCGGATGGTGAGCACCGGGTTGAGCGCGTCCATCGCGCTCTGGAACACCATGGCCAGCTTGCGCCAGCGCACCGTGCGCAGCTCGGCCTCGCTCATGCGGAACAGATCGACGCCGTCGAGCAGGGCCTGGCCTCCCGAGATGACCGCCGGGGCTGGCAGCACCCGCATCACCGCCTGGGCCATGGTCGACTTGCCGCTGCCCGACTCGCCAGCCACGCCCAGGATCTCGCCGCGGGCCAGGTCGAACGACACCCCCTCGACCGCGCGCACCGGCCCGGTGGCCGTGACGTAGTCGACGCACAGGCCGCGCACCGACAGCACCGGGCCGGGGTCGGTCGAGCGCTCAGTCACGGGCCACCACCACCGGGGTCGACCGGGTCACGGCGTGGCCACCGCCCAGGAGGAACGCCCGCCAGGCGCGCTCCTGCTGGAGCCGCGGGTTGGTCACCTCGTCGAAGCCGGAGTTGAGCATCACCAGGCCGAACCCGACCAGCGCCACGCACAGCCCGGTCGGCACGAACGTCCACCAGGCGCCGGTCAGCAGCGCCGAGTCGTTGGTGGCCCAGTACAAGTTGGTGCCCCAGGTCACCGCCGACACGTCGCCCAGGCCGAGGAACTCGAGCCCGACCTGGGCGCCGATGGCGTAGATCGCGCTGCCGATGAGCTGGGCCACCAGGATCGAGGTCATGTTGGGCAAGAGCTCCCGGGTGATGATGCGCAGGTGGCTCTCGCCGCTGACCACCGCGGCGGCGATGAAGTCGCGCTGGCGCAGCATCAGGGTCTGGGCCCGCAACACCCGGGCGTTCCACGCCCACCCGGTGACCACCAGCACGAAGGCTACGGTGCCGGGGCCGGCCGGCAGGTAGGCGGCGATGACGATGGCCAGGGGCAGGCCCGGCAGCACCAAGAACACGTTGATGGCGAGCGACAGCGCGCTGTCGACCACGCCGCCGAAGTAGCCGGCGGCCACCCCCATGAGCGCGCCGATGGCCACCACCGCCAGGCCGACGCCGAAGCCGATGAACAGCGACACCCGGGTGCCGACCACGGTCTGGGCCACCACGTCCTGGCCCTGGCCGGTGGTGCCGAGCCAGTGCGCGCTCGACGGCGGCGCCAGCGGCACACCGACCATGGCGTCGGCGTCGCCCACCAGCCACGAGCCGACGATGCCCACCAGCAAGAACACAGCGATGAGCCCGAAGCCGAGGGTCGCCTTGCGGTCGCGCCGGATCGCGTCCCACCACGCCGCCACGCCGGCCGCGGCGCTCACGACCCGCCCTCCCGCGTGCGCGGATCGAGCCAGAAGTAGACCAGGTCGACCAGGAAGTTGGCGCCCAAGACCGCCAGCGTGAAGACCAAGAAGATGCCTTGCATGAGCGGGTAGTCCTGGTTGCGCACCGCCTGCACCAGCAGGTAGCCCTGGCCGGGGTACGAGAACACGATCTCGGTGAGCAGCGAGCCCGACAGCGCGAAGCCGATGGCCATGCCGAACGCCGTGACGTTGGGCAACAGCGCGTTGCGGGCGGCGTAGCGCAGCACCACCCGCCGCGGCGGCAGGCCCTTGGCCCGGGCCAGCGCCACGTAGTCGGAGCCGAGCACCGAGATCATCGCGTTGCGCATGCCCAGCATCCAGCCGCCCAGCGTGGCCACCACCACGGTGGCGATCGGCAGCGCGGCATGCCGGATCACGTCGACGACGAAGGTCCAGGTCCACCCCGGCGCCAGGTCGTCGCTGTAAGCGTGCCCCAGCGGGAACAGCATCCAGCGAAAGCCCAGGACGTACAGCGCCACCATCGCCAGCCAGAAGTACGGGAACGCGCCGAGGAACGCGAAGGTCGCCGGCAAGATGGTGTCGGCCCAGCCGCCGCGCCACCACGCCACCACCACGCCGAGGATCGAGCCCAGCGCGAAGCTGACGATGACCGCGGTGCCGGCCAGGAGCAGCGTCCACACCAGGCCGGTCAGGATCACGTCGATGACCGGCTGCGGGTAGTACGTGACCGAGGTGCCGAAGTCGCCCTGCAGCACGTGGCCCAGGTAGGTGACGTACTGCTTGATGAGCGGGGCGTCGGTCAGCCCGAACGCCTCGCGCAACCCCGCCATGGCCTCGGGCGACAGCCGCCCCTTGAACCGCGCGAACAGCGCGGTGGCCGGATCGCCCGGCATCAGGCGCGGCAAGAAGAAGTTGATGGTGAGCGCGGCCCACGCCGCGATCAGGTAGAAGCCGAGCCGGCGCAGCAGGTACCTCACCTGGTCACCTCCGGGCGGGGCTGGAGCCGGGTCAGCACCAGCAGCGTCTCGGCGCGATCGAACTTGTTGGGCGACGGATCGGCGTAGGGGTCGGCCGCTGACGGGAAGCCGGTGAAGCGACGGGTGTTGAACTCGCCCCACGACGGGTTGGGGTACAGCGGGATGGCCGGCGCCTCGTCGGCGAAGGTGCGCTCGAGCTCGGTGATCAGCCGGCGCTGCTCGGCCGGCTCGGCCGCGGCCTCGAACGCGGTCAACAGCTGATCGGCCCGCGGGCTGCCGTAGCGGTGCCAGTTCGACATCGACACCGTGCCCTCGGGCTTGACCGTCGCCGAGGCCATGAGCCAACGGTAGAACGTGTACGGCGTCGGCCCCTCGAACGACCAGCCCAGGCTGAGATCGAAGCGCCCCTCTTGCACCCGCTGCGACCACGCGCCGAAGTCGTAGGTGCGGACCGTGGCGTCGACGCCCAGCTCGCGCAGGCCGCGGGCGATGACCTGAGCCGCGCGCACCCAGTCGGACCAGCCCGACACCGCCATGATCTCGTAGGACCACCGCTTGCCGTCGGGCATGCGGCGGTGGCCGGCGCGGTCGCGGGCGAACCCGGCTGAATCGAGCAGCGCGTTGGCGGCGGCCACGTCGTGGGTGGTCCACCCGGCGGCGGCGGCGGTGGGATCGCGCCAGCTGGCGTAGGCGTCCGACAGGCCGGTCGGGTCGGCCGGCCGCGAGTAGTTGTACAGCGCCACCGCGTTCACCAGATCGCGATCGATCGCCATGCTCAGCGCCTTGCGGACCCGGGGATCGTCGAACGGCGGGCGGGTGGTGTTGGCGTACAAGAAGATGGTGGTGCCGGTCAGCGGGAACCAGTAGGCGTGGTGCTTGGGCGAGCGCCCGACGAACACCCGATCGATGGCCGGCACGAAGTTTCCGGCCCAGTCGACCTCGTCGAAGATCAGCGCCAGGTTGGCGCGGTCGTTGCTCGGGTAGGCGGGGAACCGCAGCGCCTCGATCGCCGGCTTGCCCGGCTGCCAGTAGTCGGGGTTGCGGCCCAGCTCGTAGATCTGGTTGCGGAACACCCGGACCTGGGTGAACGGGCCGGTGGCCACCGGGTCCTCGTTGGCGAAGGCGATGGGGTCGGCCACCGTCTGCCACACGTGGGCCGGCACGATCAGCTGGGCCACGACGTCGTCGAACCCGGGCAGGAACCTTCGGCTGAAGACGAAGTCGACGGTGGCCGCGTCGACCGCGTCGACCGAAGCCAGGAAGCCCCACAGGCCGCGTCGATCGAGGGCCGGCACCCGCTTGAGCAGGTTGAACGTGAAGGCCACGTCGGCCGCGGTGAACGGCTGGCCGTCGGACCAGCGCACGCCGCTGCGGGTGGTCACCCGCAGCACCCGGTAGTCGTCGCGCCACGCGTAGCCGGTGGCTAGCCACGGCACCTGCTCACCACGGACGCTGTTGAACACGTACAGCGGCTCGTAGATGCCAGCCTGGGTCGGCCAGCGCGGCGCGGTGGCGGTGGTCAGCGGGTTGAAGTTGCGGACCCACGACGCCTGCTGCTCGATCGACACCGTCAGCACGCCCGGCGGAGGCTCCTGCCGCTCGCGCACGCACGCGGTGGTGGCCAGCGCCGCGGCCAGCACCCCGACCCGGGCCCAGGCCGTCCCGGTCACGGCGCCGCCTGCGAGACCCGCACGTAGTCGACCACCAGCTCCTGCGGGAACACCGTGGTGGCGTCGGGCGGGCCCAGGAAGTTGCCGCCGACCGCGAGGTTCAGGATGACGAAGAAGTCGTGATCGAACACCCAGCTGGTGCCGGCCGGCAGCTGGGCCGGCGTGACCACCTGGTAGGTGACGCCGTCGACCTCCCACGCGATGTAGCGTTGGTCCCACTCGATGGCGAACACGTGGAAGTCGTCGTCGAAGTCGAGGCCGTCGGGGCGCCGGTAGGTCTTCGACACGGCGCCGGCGCCGGAATAGCCGGGGCCGTGCAGGCTGCCCAGCACACGATCGGGCTCCTGGCCGCGCAGCTCCATCGCGTCGATCTCGCCGCACGCCGGCCAGCCGACGGTGTCGATGTCGGCGCCTAGCAGCCAGAACGCCGGCCAGATGCCCTGGCCGCGCGGCAGCTTGAGGCGGGCCTCGACCCGGCCGTAGGTGAACGCCCGCAGGCCCTTGGTGAGCAGGCGGGCCGAGGTGTACGCGCTGCCGCCGATCGCCTCCTCGCGGGCGGTGATGACCAGGTGGCCGGCCCCGTCGAGGACCGCGTTGGCGCGCTGGTAGTACTGCAGCTCGCCGTTGCCCCAGCCGTTGGTGCCGGTGCCGATGTCGAAGCCCCAGGTGGCCGGGTCGGGGGCGGCCCCGGCGGCGCCGTCGAACTCGTCGGCCCACGCCGGCTCGAGGCCCGGCGCCGCACATGCGCCGGCGGTCGCCGCGGCGATCGCGAGGGCGCACAGGGAACCGGACCGAGACGGGGCGGTGGGCATGGGACCTCAGTGGATGGTGGCGGACGTGGCGAAGTGGGAGGGATCGACGAAGGCGCGCTCGAGCATCATCGTGGCCGCGCCGACCGCGACCGCGCGCGCGCCCAGGCTGCTGGTCACGATGGTCGCGGCCCGCACCGAGGTGATCAGCGTCCGGCTGTCGACGCTGCGCCGTAGCGGCGCGAGCAGGACCTCGCCCAGGCGGGCCAGCCCGCCGCCGATGATGACCAGCGACGGGTTGAGCAGGTTGAGCAGGTTGGCGATCGCGATGCCCAGGTGGTCGGCCGCCTCGCCGATCACCCGCAACGCCAGCGGGTCGCCAGCGAGCGCGGCGTCCTCGAGCGCGCCGATGGTGAGGCCGGGCGCGGCCAGCGGGCTGGCGGGGTAGGCCGCGGCCAGCGCCAGGGCTCGATCGACCAGCGCCTGGGCGCCGACCAAGGTGGTCAGGCACCCGCGCAACCCGCACACGCACGCGGCCCCGCGTGGATCGATCGCCAGGTGGCCGATCTCGCCGGCCAGGCCGCGCGCGCCGCGGTGGATCCGGCCACCGATGATGTGTCCGGAGCCGACGCCAGTCGCGACCTTGATGTAGGCCGCGTCGTCGACGCCCTGGCCCACGCCCCACCACCGCTCGGCCAGCGCCGCCAGGTTGGCGTCGTTGTCGATCAGCACCGGCGCGCCGAAGCGTCGCCGCAGCGGCGCGGCGATCGAGGTGCCGCGCCACGCCGGCAAGATGACGTCGCACAGCTCGTCGGGGCGGGTCAGGTCGACCGGGCTGGGGACGGCGACGCCGATGCCGAGCAACCGGTCGGGGCTGGCGCGTCCCTGGCGCAGGCACCGCGCCGCCAGCTCGGTCATGAGCGCGAGCGTGCCGGCGGGGTCGGTGCGCACCGGGTGGCTCCGGTGCTCCCACGCCATGACCGTCCCCCGCAGGTCGGTGAGCGCGGCCGAGACGTGCCCGGCGCCCACGTCGATGCCGAGGATGCCGAGCGCGTCATCCTGGAACTGCAGGACGATGGGGCGCCGGCCGCCGCTCGACGCGCCGACGCCGACCTCGGCCAGCAACCCGGACGGCAACAGCTCGCTGACGATCTCTGACACCGTCGAGCGCGACAGCCCGGTCCGGCGCGCGATGTCGGCCCGCGACAGCTGGCGCTCCTGCCAGATCAGGCGGAGCACGCCGGGCATGCTGGGGCTGGCCGTCAGCGCCGCGCGCACGGACGGTTTGGCTCGGGGAGGGGAGAGCTTCGTCATCAGGCGAGAGACTTTCGGTCGACGGCAGGCGACGCCGCCCGGCGGCGGCACGCCGGTGTACCGTGGGGTGGGGGACATCGTCCGCCGCGACTTTGTTCGGTCAAAAAACAAAGTAGCGAGCGCGGTGGGCGGCTGTCAAGCCAGCGTGCCTCAGGGCAGGAACGTGATGTCGTCGAAGAAGTACGTGCGCGCGCCGGCCGTGGCGCCGGTGGTGCCGAAGTTGAAGAAGATGCTGAGCCGGTTGAAGGTGTAGCTGGGGTTGAGCGCGGCGGTGCCGGTGGCCTGGTTGGCGAAGTCGAAGGTCAGCGTCGTCCAGCTGTTCGCCGCCGTGGTCATCGCCTCGGTCTCGACCGAGTGGGTCGGGTCGGATGCGTCCTCGACCTTGAGCCGCACCGGGGTGCCGGCCGTGGGCGAGTACACCCGGACCGTCATCCGGGTCGAGGTCGCGGTGAGCGGGATGACCGCGACGCGGTCCCCGGGCAGCGACGACACGGTGGTGCCGGCCCACAGCTCGGCGGTGGCGTTCTTGAGGACGCGGCCAACCTGGTTGGTGCCGCCGGTGGGGTCGGCGACGATGGTCGAGTCCTCGGCGCCACCGAACCCGGTCATGGTGTAGTTCACGGCGCTGTCGTCGAAGGTGAGCGTGGTGAACGTCGTCGGCGGCGGGCCGCCACCGCCGAAGGCGACGTCGTCGAAGTAGTAGGTGCGGGCGCCGGCCATGGCGCCGGTGGTTCCGAAGTTGAAGAAGATGGAGGCCTTGTCGTAGTTGCTGGCGAGGTTGAGGGCGGCGGTGCCGGTGGCCTGGTTGGCGAAGTCGAAGGTCAGGGTCTCCCAGGTGTTGACGGCGGTGGTCATGGCCTCGGTCTCGACCGAGACGGTCGGATCTCCGTGCGCCTCGACCTTGAGGCGGACCGGGATGCCGGCGGTCGGGGAGTAGACCCGCACGGTCATGGTGGTGGCGCCGGCGGCGAACGGGATGCGCGACGCGAAGCCGAGGGTGCCGTCGGCGGTGAGCGTGGTGCCGGCCCACAGCTCGGCGGTGTCGCTCTTGAGGACCCGGGCGACCTGGTTGGCGCCGCCGACGGGGTCGGCGACGATGGTCGAGTCCTCGGCGCCGCCGAAGCCGAGTAGACCGTAGTCGACCGTGGCCGCGTCGAAGGTGACCGGCAGGTTCATCTGCTGCAGGGTGGTGGCGCCGCCGAAGGCGACGTCGTCGAAGTAGTAGGTGTGGGCGCCGGCCATGGCGCCGGTGGTTCCGAAGTTGAAGAAGATGGAGGCCTTGTCGTAGTTGCTGGCCAGGTTGAGGGCGGCGGTGCCGGTGGCCTGGTTGGCGAAGTCGAAGGTCAGGGTCTCCCAGGTGTTGACGGCGGTGGTCATGGCCTCGGTCTCGACGGAGACGCCGGCGTTGGTGTGGTCCTCGACCTTGAGGCGGACCGGGATGCCGGCGGAGGGGGAGTAGACCCGCACGGTCATGGTGGTGGCGCCGGCGGCGAACGGGATGCGCGACGCGAAGCCGAGGGTGCCGTCGGCGGTGAGCGTGGTGCCGGCCCACAGCTCGGCGGTGTCGCTCTTGAGGACCCGGGCGACCTGGTTGGCGCCGCCGGCGGGGTCGGCGACGATGGTCGAGTCCTCGGCGCCGCCGAAGCCGAGCAGACCGTAGTTCACGTTGGCGGCGTCGAAGGTGACCGGCAGGTTCATCTGCTGCAGGGTGGCGGCGCCGCCGAAGGCGACGTCGTCGAAGTAGTAGGTGCGGGCGCCGGCCATGGCGCCGGTGGTGCCGAAGTTGAAGAAGATGGAGGCCTTGTCGTAGTTGCTGGCCAGGTTGAGGGCGGCGGTGCCGGTGGCCTGGTTGGCGAAGTCGAAGGTCAGGGTCTCCCAGGTGTTGACGGCGGTGGTCATGGCCTCGGTCTCGACCGAGACGGTCGGATCTCCGTGCGCCTCGACCTTGAGGCGGACCGGGATGCCGGCGGTCGGGAGTAGACCCGCACGGTCATGGTGGTGGCGCCGGCGGCGAACGGGATGCGCGACGCGAAGCCGAGGGTGCCGTCGGCGGTGAGCGTGGTGCCGGCCCACAGCTCGGCGGTGTCGCTCTTGAGGACCCGGGCGACCTGGTTGGCGCCGCCGACGGGGTCGGCGACGATGGTCGAGTCCTCGGCGCCGCCGAAGCCGAGTAGACCGTAGTCGACCGTGGCCGCGTCGAAGGTGACCGGCAGGTTCATCTGCTGCAGGGTGGTGGCGCCGCCGAAGGCGACGTCGTCGAAGTAGTAGGTGCGGGCGCCGGCCATGGCGCCGGTGGTTCCGAAGTTGAAGAAGATGGAGGCCTTGTCGTAGTTGCTGGCGAGGTTGAGGGCGGCGGTGCCGGTGGCCTGGTTGGCGAAGTCGAAGGTCAGGGTCTCCCAGGTGTTGACGGCGGTGGTCATGGCCTCGGTCTCGACCGAGACGGTCGGATCTCCGTGCGCCTCGACCTTGAGCCGGACCGGGATGCCGGCGGTCGGGGAGTAGACCCGGACGGTCATGGTGGTGGCGCCGGCGGCGAACGGGATACGCGACGCGAAGCCGAGGGTGCCGTCGGCGGTGAGCGTGGTGCCGGCCCACAACTCGGCGGTGTCGCTCTTGAGGACCCGGGCGACCTGGTTGGCGCCGCCGGCGGGGTCGGCGACGATGGTCGAGTCCTCGGCGCCGCCGAAGCCGAGCAGGCCGTAGTCGACGTTGGCCGCGTCGAAGGTGACCGGCAGATCCATCTGGGTCAGCGTGGTCGAGCCACCGCCGAAGGCGACGTCGTCGAAGTAGTAAGTGCGCGCGCCGACCGCGGCGCCGCCGGCGCCGAAGTCGAAGAAGAGGGTCGCCTTGTCGTAGCTGTTGGCCAGGTTGAGCGGAGCGGTGCCGACGACCTGGTTGGCGAAGTCAAACGTCAAGGTCTCCCAGGCGTTGGCCATGGTAGTGACCGCCTCGGTCTCGACCGACACCGCGCCGTTGGTGTGGTCCTCGACCTTGAGCCGCACCGGGATGCCCGCGGCCGGGGTGCGCACCCGCACCGTCATCGTCGTGCCCGACGCGGTGAACGGCACCGGGTTGGCGAAGCCGAGCATGGCCGGCGCGGTCAGCGTCGTGCCGGCGAACACCTCGGCGGTCGCCGAGCGCACCACCTTGGCCACGCGGTTGGGGCCGCCGGCAGGGTCGACGACGATCGACGAGTCCTCGGCGCCGCCGAAGCCGAGCAGGCCGTAGTCGACCGTGGCGGCGTCGAAGGTGACCGGCAGATCCATCTGGGTCAGCGTGGGGGCTGGCACCGTGACCGTGATGGTCTCGGGCACCGCGACCCCAGCCAGCGCGGCCGAGATGGTGGCGGTGCCGTTGCCGCGGGCGGTGATGACGCCATTGGCGTCGACGGTGGCCACCGCCGCGTCGGAGCTGGTGTAGTCGAACGTCGCCGGCAGCACGGCGACGGTGAGGTCGCCGCCGCCGATGGTGTAGGTCGCGGCGGTGCCGGCCACCTGAGCGGTCGCGCCGATGTCGAGGCCGGCGTTGGTCGGCGTCATCGTCGGGCGCGGGTTCCACGTCGAGCCGTCGAGCGTCTCGAACTGGACGTCGTCGAACCACACCTGGTAGCCGGTCGGCGGCTCGCCCTCGGCGCCGCTGGCCAGCCAGAACAGGCCGCGTTCCGCGGTCAGCTTGGCCGGCGCCGGGATCGGCAGGACGTAGCGCGTCCACGCGGTGGTCAGCGCCAGATCCTTGGTCTCGGTCTGGAAGCGCGAGGTGCCGGTGTTGTCGTTGCCGATGCCCATGCTGGCGACGGCGACTGGCCGGCTGGCCTTGGCCCAGAAGGTGAGCGCGGTGTAGCGCGACAGATCGCGGGGCTGGGCCGAGGTGAAGGCGCCGCCGGCGAAGTTGAACTCGCCGGCGCCGGGCTCACCCGGGGTGGGAACCTTGTAGCCCAGCGAGGCGTCGCCTGCGTAGTGCTCGGTGGTGTCGCGCGCGGCGGCGTCGAGCTTCGAGTTGGCGAACGCCTGGTACCCGACGCCGGCGGCGTAGTCGTCGGCGAACACGATGTTGGACGTGTCGCCGGGTTCGTCGAAACACGCGCCCGCCATCGCCACCAGCGCGACCGCCGCGAACCTTGCTTGCCAGCTACCTGCGTATGTCATCGATGCCTCCAAGCCGACCGGGCCGACGTGTCACGCTGGGCGCGACCGCTTGACTTTGTTGTGTGACCGAACAAACTAACTAGGACGCATTCATGAATCGAAGTCAAGCGCCTTCGTGTCGGCCTGGGGATCCCGGCGCCGCGGTGCCGGCGTGCGACCCTGACCCGAGCTTGGAGCCGCCCTTGAACCACCACCTCGTCGACCTGGTGTCCGGGCGCACGCCGATCCCGGCCGCGCCGCCGTCGGCCACCGGGCGCCTCGTGCACGCGTTCGGCGACGAGTGCTACGTCATCGACGACGTCGACGCGCTCGCCCCGTTTCTGACCACGGTGGTGAGCGACGCCGATCACTGGCTGTTCGCCGCCAGCACCGGGCCGCTCGGCGCCGGCCGCGGCAGCCCGGCGACCGCGCTGTTTCCGTACGTGACCGAGGACAAGATCTACGACGCCGTCGGTGTCACCGGGCCGAGCACCGCGGTGATCGTGAGCCGTGGAGGCCCCGGGGCGCTGTGGCACCCGCTGGACCCGGGTGGCCGGCTGACCTACCGCATCACCCGACGCCTGTACCAGAGCGTCCTGGGCGACCGGCTGGTGTACGAAGAGGCCAACCACGATCTCGCCGTGACCTTCCGCGCCACCTGGCAGACCAGCGCGCGGTACGGGTTCGTACGCACGGCCGTCCTGGTCAACGACGGCGACGGTGCGATCACCGTGCGCGTGCTCGACGGCCTGCTCAACCTGTTGCCGGGCGACGTCAGCGAGGCGCTGCAACAGTCGGCCAGCTGCCTGGTCGACGCATTCAAACAGACCGAGCGGGTGCCCGGCACCACCCTGGCCTTGTACACCCTCGCGGCCCAGGTGATCGACCGGGCCGAGCCGATGGAGGCGCTGCACGCCACCACGGTGTGGAGCCACGGCCTGCCGGCGCCGAGCGTGGCGCTGACCGACGACGCCCGCCGTGGCTTCGACCACGGCCAGGCCCCGCCCGAGGTCGAGGCGGTGCGCGGTCGGCGCGGTGCCTACCTGGTGCACGCCGAGCTGACGATCGCCGTCGGCGCCGCGCACGAGTGGATGATCGTGGCCGACGTGGCCCGGACCCAGCCCGAGGTGGCGGCGCTGGTCGCGGCGCTGGCGGACCCAGCCGAGCTGGCCGCGGCGGTCCGCGCCGACGTCGCCGCCGGCGCGGCGCGGCTGGCGCAGATCGTGGCCGCCACCGACGGCGTGCAGCGCACCGCCGATCGGCTGGCGTCGGCCCACCACGTCGCGAACGTGCTGTTCAACGACATGCGCGGCGGGGTGTTCGCGTTCGGGCCGATGGTCCCCGGGCCGGACTTCGCCGCGTTCGTCGGCCAGGCCAACCGCGCGGTGTGGCGCCGCCACCGCGCGCTCCTCGAGGGGCTGCCGGCGCTGGCGCCCCGCGCCGATCACCAGGCCCGGCTCGAGGCGGTCGGTGATCCCGACCTGACCCGGCTCACCGCCGAGTACCTGCCGCTGACCTTCAGCCGACGCCACGGCGATCCCAGCCGGCCTTGGAACCGGTTCGACATCCGGGTGCGCGACGTGCACGGCGCGGTGGTGCTCGACTACCAGGGCAACTGGCGCGACATCTTCCAGAACTGGGAGGCGCTGGGCTGCACCCAGCCCGACTTCCTCGAGCAGCTGGTGGTCAAGTTCGTCAACGCCTCGACCGTCGACGGCCACAACCCGTACCGGATCGGGCGAGCCGGCGTCGACTGGGAGGTCCCGGAGCCCGATCATCCGTGGTCGACCATCGGCTACTGGGGCGATCATCAGGTGGTCTACCTGACCCGGCTGATCGAGCTGGCGCTGGCCCACCACCCGGCGCGCCTGCCGACGCTCCTCGCCCGCGACCTGTTCGTCTACGCCGACGTGCCCTACCGGATCGCGGGCTTCGACGCCATGCTGGCCGACCCGCGGGCCACCATCACGTTCGACGCCGCCCGCCACGCGGCGATCATGGCCCGGGTCGCCACCCTCGGCTCCGACGCCCGGTTGGTGCACGACGCCGCCGGGGTGTATCGGGTCAACCTGATCGAGAAGCTGCTGGTGCCGGCGCTGGCCAAGCTGGCCAGCTTCGTCCCCGGCGGCGGCGTGTGGATGAACACCCAGCGGCCGGAGTGGAACGACGCCAACAACGCGCTGGTCGGCTACGGCGTGTCGGCGGTGACCGCCTGTTACCTGGAGCGCTACCTGGCCACGCTGGGCGAGCTCCTCGCGGCGCAGGCCGGGCAGACCGTGCCGGTGTCGCGCGAGGTGGCGGCGTGGATGGCGGCGACCCGGGCGGCGCTGGCGGCCCACGGCGACCTGGTGGCGACGCCGCGCACCTCCGCCGCCGCGCGGGCCAGCCTGATGCGCGCGCTGGGGATGGCCGCGACCTCGTACCGCGAGGCGGTCTACGCCGGCGGCTTCAGCGGGCGGGAGCCGGTGGCCGTCGACGACGTGCGCGCCCTGGCGGCCGCCGCCGGCGCGCTGGTCCGCCACACCCTGGCCCAGGTCCGGCGCCCCGACGGCCTGGTGCACGCCTACCTGATCTTGGACCCGCGCGGCCCCACCGACATCGGCCTCGAGCCGCTGCCGGAGATGCTCGAGGGCCAAGTGGCGGCGCTCGCCACCCGCGGGCTCGACGACGACGCCGCGCTGGCGATCCTCGACGCGCTGCCGACCAGCCGGCTGTACCGGGCCGATCAGGATAGCTACCTGTTGTATCCCGATCGCGCGCTGCCGACCTTCCTCGCCAAAAACCGGATCCCGGCGGCGACCGTGGCGCGCGCGCCGGTGCTGGCCCAGCTGGCGGCCGCGCCGGCGGCGCGGGTGGTGGTGGCCGACCCCGACGGCCAGCTGCGGTTCCACGCCAGCCTGGCCAACGGCGCGGCCTGCGCGGCCCGGCTCGAGGAGCTGCGCGTCGCCGAGGCCCTGCCGGCGGTGGCCGACGTCGACGCCGCGCTTGCCCAGGTGCTGGCGGCGTACGAGGAGGTGTTCGCCCACCGGGGCTTCACCGGCCGCAGCGGCACCATGTTCGCGTACGAGGGGCTGGGCAGCATCTACTGGCACATGGTCGGCAAGCTGGTGCTGGCGATCCAGGAGCGCCACCGCGACGCCGCCGAGGCCGGCGCCGGGCCCGAGGTCCTGGCGCGCCTCGCCGCGCACTACCACGCGGCGCGGGCCGGGATGTCGGGCACCGCGAAGTCGCCGACCACCTGGGGGGCGTTCCCCCTGCAGCCCTACTCGCACTCGCCGGCCCACGGCGGGGCGCGGCAGCCAGGCATGACCGGCCAGGTCAAAGAGGAGATCTTGATCCGCCAGGGTGAGCTGGGCGTCCGGGTGCGGAACGGCCGCGTCAGCTTCGCGCCACGGCTGCTCCGGCGGGCCGAGTTCTTGACCCAGCCCGATCGGTTCACCCCGCTCGGCCTCGACGGCGAGACGCGGGAGATCGCGCTGCCGCCGGGCACGCTGGCGTTCACTTACTGCCAGGTGCCGGTGGTCTACCACCTGCGCGACGAGCGCCAGATCATCGTCACCACCGCCGCCGGCGACCGCCACGTGGTGCCGGGCGACACCCTCGACGCCGTGCGCTCGGCCAGCCTGTTCGCGCGCACCGGCGCGCTGGTCCGCATCGACGTGGACACCGCCCCGGGGCAGCCGTGATCGTCGCGCGCCGGGCCGGGCCGGCGCCTACGATGCGGCGCCCGCCACCCCATCGCCGGGCCGCGCCGGAGGTAGAGTCCTCCGCCGTGACGTGCCTCGCTCTGCTCCCTGCGCCGTGGTCTCGGTCGGTCGGTCGGAGGGCGCGATGAGCGCGCTGGCGGCGCTGGCCCGGGCGGCCGGCGTCGACGTCGACTACCTCGGCTGGCGCGGGCAGCCGGTGGCGGCGCGCCCCGAGGCGCTGGCCGCGGTGCTGGCCGCGCTCGGTCATGACGTCCGGGATCCGGACGCGGCGCGCGCGGCCCACGAGCGCGCCCGCTGGGCCGAGGTGGTGCCGCCGGTCCTGGTGGCGTGGGACGGCGGACCGGTCCACGTGCCGGTCCGGTGCCGCGCCGACGTCGACGCGGCCTGGACGGTGACGATCGAGACCGAGGGCGGCGCGGTGGCCCAGGCCGCCGGGCGGTTGTTCGCGGCGCCGGCGTCCGACCACGGCTGGCCCGACGGGGTGGTGCACTGCGTGCGCACGCTGACCGTCGCGCTGCCGGCGCAAGCGCTCGGCTACCATCGCCTCCGGTGGGCCGTCGGCGGTGCCGCCGGCGAGGCGCTGGTGATCGCCGCGCCCACCGTGGCGTGGCGGCCGGCCGCCCCGCCGGCACGGCGCTGGGGCCTGTTCGCGCCGCTGTACGCGGTGCGGGACCGCGCCTCGGGTCACACCGGCGACCTCGACCTGCTGCGGTGGCTCCTGGGCGAGCTGCGCGCGCGCGGCGGGCACTACCTGGCGACGCTGCCGCTCCTGGCCGGGTTCTTCGACGAGCCGTGCCAGGTGAGCCCGTACTCGCCGGCCAGCCGGCTGTACTGGAACGAGCTGTACCTGGGCGGCGGCGGCCAACTGGCGGCGGCCCCGGCCGGCGCCGTCGTCGACTACCGTGGCCAGTACGCCGCCCGGCGCGCCCAGCACCAGCCGGCTGCGCTGGCCGCGTGGGCCGACCCGGCCGAGCGGCCTGCCCTCGAGGCCGCGGCCCGCGGCACGCTGCTCGACTACGCGTTGTTCCGCGCCATCGGCGAGCGCGAGCGCGCGGCCTGGGCGTGCTGGGCGCCGTCGTGGCGCGACCGGCCGGCGCCGACGAGCCTGGCCGACGTGCCGGCCGACCTGGTCGAGGCCACCCGCTTCCACGTCTGGGCCCAGCGGGCGATGAGCGCCCAGCTGGCGGCGATCAAGCGTGACCTCGGTGACGGCGGCGGCCTGTACCTGGACCTCCCGGTCGGCGTCAACGGCGACGCCTACGAGGTGTGGCGCCACCGCGATCGGTTCCTGACCACGCTGGCCGCCGGCGCCCCGCCCGACGCGCTGTTCCTGGGTGGCCAGGACTGGGGCCTGCCGCCGCTCCACCCCGAGCGCGAGCGCGCGGCCGGCTACGGCTACGTCCGGGCCTGCCTCGCGGCGCACATGCGCCACGCCAGCATGCTGCGCATCGATCACGTGATGGGCCTGTACCGGCTGTACTGCGTGCCGCGGGGCCTGGCCGCCACCGACGGCGTGTACCTGCGTTACCGGGCCGACGAGCTGTACGCGCTGGTCACCCTCGAGTCGCACCGCCACCAGTGCGCGGTCGCAGGCGAGGATCTGGGCACGGTGCCGCCCGAGGTGCGTCCGGCGCTGCGGCGCCACGGCATCGCCCGGTTGTACGTCGGGCAGTTCGCGATGCCGGCCCGGCCGGGCCAGGCGATGACGCCGCCGGCCGACGACCAGGTGGCCAGCCTCAACACCCACGACACGCCGACCTTCGCGGGCTGGTGGCGCGGGGCCGACCTCGATGACCAGCAGGCGCTGGGGCTCATCGACGCCGCGGCCCACGCGCGTGGCCTGGCCGCGCGCGCCACCACCCGGGCGACGCTCCTGGGTGGCGCCGACGATCCGAGCGACCAGGGCGCGGCCACCGCGCTGACCGCGTGCACCGCGACGCTCGCCGCGAGCGCGGCGCCGCTGGTGCTCATCACCGTCGAGGATCTGTGGCTCGAGCCGCGGACCCAGAACGTGCCCGGCACCTCGGACGAGCGCCCCAACTGGCGCCGGCCGTGGGCGCGCACCCTCGACGAGGTGCTGGCCGATCCGACGATCGCCGCGGCGCTGGCGGCGGTGGCCGCGGCGCGCGGTTGAGCCCGCGCGGGCGGGCCCGCGTCGACCGCTCAGCCCATCATCTTCATGAGGCCGTCCATCGGCGACGGCGCCGGGGCCGGCTGCGCCGGCGGTGCGGCCTGGCCACCGCCCTGGAGCGCGCTCATCAGCCCGGCCAGCTTCTGCTCGACGCCGCTCGGCTGCTGCGCCTGCTGCATCTCCGGCGCCTGGCGCCGGGTGCGGATCGACGACGTGAGGCCACCGGTGACGATGCCCAGGTCGGCCCGCGCGATCTGCTCGAAGGGGCGGCTCACTTGCCACCGCCCATGCCGCCCAGGACATCCAGCGGCGAGCTCGGCGACATCGGGGACGTGGGGAACGTGGGCGACGTGGGGCCGGGCAAGCCGGGCTCCGGCGTGCACCCTTTCAAGGGGCCGCCGGCGGGGCCCTCCAGCGGGTTGGGCATGCCGAGGTTCGGCGTTCCGGCGGAGGCGCCGCCGGTGACGGTGGCGAGATCGGCGAGGTCGATGGTCTGCATGGTGGGCTCCTGCGAAGAGGGAAGGGAGGGAGGGGCATTGCTGGACATTGCGAGGCGTGTGCCAGCGCTAACCAGTTGGATCTCGATGGCGCCGTCGGTGGGGCGACGTGACCCACGGGCATCAAGGCGGGGCCCCGGCCGCCGCGGACGCCGTATGCTGTCCACGATGTGCGTCGTGCTCGGTTCCTCGTGCGGTCGGCGCGGTCGGTGAGCGCGCGCCTCGGTCCGCTGGCGGAGGGGGCCGCGATCGCTGGCGCTCGGATCACCGCGATCGCGTGGCGCGGCGACGCGGCGCACCTGACGCTCGAGGTGGCCGGCGCGACGGTCGACCTGGTGCTCGCCGCGACCGCCGTGCCGCCGGGGCCGTTTCGAGGGCTGCCCGCGCTGACCTACCGTCCGACCGCGCTGCCGTTCGCACAGTTCGCGGCCGCTGGCGCCGCGGTCGCGGCCGCCCTGGCGCCGCACTGGCCGGGCTGCCTGGCGCGCGACTGGCGCGACGCCCTCGCCGGGCTCGGCGATGACGTCGACGCCGCGCTCCCGCTCGGCGAGGTGCTGCCGGCAGCGGCGGCGGCCCGGGTCGCCTGCGTCGCGCCGTGGACCCGCCTCGAGTACGGCCAGCGCGCCCAGTACGGGCCGTGCTGCGCGGACTTCCAGGCGGCGCCGGCGCTGGGCCACGGGCCACCGCTGTCACTGTGGCGATCGGCGGCGATGCGCGGGTTCCGGCGCGCGCTGGCCAGCGCTCCGCCGCCGTCGACGTGTCGCACCGACTGCCCGCGGCTGGCGGCGCGCTCCGACACCCTGGCGTCGATCGTGCTCCGGGGCGGGCCGCCTGCGTACCGAGCCAACCAGCGCGCCGTGATCGAGGCGATCCTGGCCGGCGACGACGATCCCGCGACCACGCCGCTCGAGCTGGTGTGTTCGGCCACGAGGTCCTGCAACTACGACTGCCTCATGTGCAGCCACGGCGCGACTGGCACGCTGGCCGACGAGCTGCCGGTCGAGTTCTACCAGGGCCTGGCGCCCATCCTGCCCGGGCTGGGGGCCCTCGAGGTGCTGGGCGGCGAGCCGCTGGCGTCCCCGGTCCTGCGCCGGGTGCTGGCGGGGCCGATCCTGCGCGGCGCGCCGCAGCTCGAGGTGGCCCTCACCACCAACGGGTCCTACCTGACCGCGGACGCGCTCGACCGGTTCCGCTCGGTGCGCCTGGGCCACGTCACGGTCAGCCTCAACGCTGCCACCGCCGCGACCTACCAGCGGGTCAACCGGGGGCTGCCGTGGGCACGCATCCGCGCCAACACCGCCGCGCTCCTGGCCGCCCACCACGCCCGCCGCAGCCCGCGGGCCATCACCTACAGCATGGTCATCCTGCGCGCCAACCTCGACGAGATCGAGGCGTTCGCCGCGCTGGCCGCCGCCGACGGCGTGGCGGTGCGCTACATGCTGCCCATCGGCGACCGCAACCGCCAGAGCTTCCTGGGTGAGCCCGCCCTGGTCCGCGCCGTCGCCGCCGCGCTGGCCCGGGTCGCGGCCGACCTGCGGGCCCGGGGCCGCGTCGTCGAGGCGGCCCGCGTCGACGGCGAGGTCGCCGTGCTGGGCGCCTTGCCGCGCGGCGGCCGGCTGCCGGTGCTGCCCGGCCCGCCGTGATCAGTCGACCACGCCGGCTTCGGACGACTTCTCGGCCCGCTTGCGCGCGTTGTGGTCGAGGATGGCCTTGCGCAGCCGGATGAAGTTGGGCGTGACCTCGACCAGCTCGTCGTTGTTGATGAACTCGAGCGCGTACTCGAGGGTGACCTGCCGCGGCGGCGCCAGGATCAGCTTCTCGTCGGCGCCGGCCGAGCGGATGTTGGTCAGCTTCTTGGTCTTGTTGGGGTTGACCACCAGGTCGTTGTCGCGGGCGTGGATGCCGACGATCATGTCAGTAGACGTCGACGCTGACCCTGGTGAACGGGCACGCCGCGCTCCTGCAGCGTGAACAAGGCGGCGTTGGTCTCGCCCATCTCGTTGGCGATGAGCACGCCGTTGACCCGGCTGCGCAGGTTGCCGGCCCACACGTCGTAGTCGTCGAGCTGGGTGTAGATGACGCCGGTGCCGCGGGTGTCGGTCAAAAACTGCGAGCGGTAGCCGATGAGCCCGCGCGACGGGATGCGGTACTCGAGGCGGGTCCGGCCGGCGGCGCTGGGCCGCATCTCCTTCATCTGGCCCAGGCGGCGGCCCAGCTCCTCGATGACTGGGCCGGTGTAGCGCTCGTCGAGGTCGATCACCACGTGCTCGTACGGCTCGAGCAGCTCGCCCTTGGGGCCGATCTTCGAGATGACCTCGGGCTGCGACACGCACAGCTCGAAGCCCTCGCGCCGCATGGTCTCGATCAGCACCGACAGGTGCAGCTCGCCGCGCCCCGACACCTTGAACACGCTGGCCTCGGCGGTGTCCTCGACCCGCAGCGCCACGTTGCTCTTGAGCTCGCGGTACAGCCGCTCGCGGATGTTGCGGCTGGTGACGTACTTGCCGTCCTTGCCGGCGAACGGGCCGTCGTTGACCCGGAAGTTCATCGAGATGGTCGGCGCGTCGATCTTGAGCAGCGGCAAGATCGTCGGGTTCTGGATCGACGTGATGGTCTCGCCGACGTTGAGCTCGCTCATGCCGGTGATGGCGCAGATGTCGCCGGCCTTGCCCTCGGCCAGCTCGAACCGCTTGAGGCCCTGGAAGCCCAGCACCTTCTGGATGCGGAACTCCTCCTTCTTGCCGTCGCGGTGGGCCAGGAGCACGCGGTCGCCGACCTTGCACTTGCCGGCCCGCATCCGGCCGATGGCCATGTAGCCGAGGAAGTCGTCGTAGTCGAGGGTGGCCACCTGCATGCACAGCGGGGCGTCGGCCTCGCCGACCGGGGCCGGCACCTTCTCGATGATCATGTCGAGCAGCGGCGACAGGTCGGTGCGCTCGTCGTCGAGGTTGCGGATGGCGAAGCCCTCGCGGCCCGACGCGTAGATCACCGGGAAGTCGAGCTGGTGCTCGGTGGCGCCCAGCGACACGAACAGGTCGAACACCGGGTCCATGACCTTCTCGGGCTCGACGCCGGGGCGGTCGATCTTGTTGATGACCACCAGGGTCGACAGGCCCATGTCGAAGGCCTTCTGGGTGACGAACCGGGTCTGGGGCATGGGCCCCTCGTAGGCGTCGACCACCAGGAGCACCGCGTCGACCATGCCGAGCACGCGCTCGACCTCGCCGCCGAAGTCGGCGTGGCCCGGGGTGTCGACCAGGTTGATGCGGGTCCCCTTCCAGGTCACCGAGGTGCACTTCGACAGGATCGTGATACCCCGCTCGCGCTCGATGTCGTTGGAGTCCATGGCCCGTTCGGCCACGACCTCGCCGGTGCGGAAGGTGCCGGCGCACTTGAGCAACCCGTCGACCAGGGTGGTCTTGCCGTGGTCGACGTGGGCGATGATGGCGACGTTGCGGATCTTGGGCTCTACGGTCATGGCTACTTCGCAGGCGAGGGGACAGTCGCGGCCAGGCGGGCACACGCCACGACGGCGCGGCCCGCGACGGGCAAGCTCGACGGGGCGACCAGGGTCGCGCCCAACAACAGGTCATCGGTGCCGGTGATGGTCGCCGACCTGGTGGCGCCGCCGCCTCCAGCGCAGCTCGGCGCTGGCGCGGCCAGCGTGCCGACCGCGGTCCGATCGGCGCCGGCCACCGCGGGCGCGTGTCGGCGGTCACGGTGATCCGGGCCAGCGGCACGCCGACCAGATCCAAGAGGATGAGCGCAGCGGCGGCGGCCCCGCATCGTCGATGACCCGGGCCACCAGCTCGGCGCCATGGGATGCGACAGGCCAGTCCGCCGGCGCCGTGGCGTCAGGTGCCAGCCGCCGCCGTGGGCCTCGCCGTCGTGGACCCGGATCTCGCTGCCATCGGCGTCGCATCCGGCCGCGGTGCGGAGGAGCGTCACCTGGTCACCGTCGCCGCGCACGCGCACGCCGGCCTCGGCCGAGGGCGGCGCGGCTTGGCACGCGACCGCGACCAAGCCGATCACGGCGGCGGTGGGGGGGAGGGGCGACATGGCGCGCGCACATAGCACGTTTGTGTGGCGGGCGGGGATCTCGCACGCGCCGCGTCAATCGTGGTACCTCCGTGCCGCGCGATGACCAACCTGGGCCGCGCCGGTCTGTACTCGATCCTGGTCGCCCTGGCGGCCGGGGCAGGGCCGGGCTGCGGCCGGTCGTCGACCCACCGCAAGGCCGACGACGCCGCGGTCGCTGATGCCGGGCCGCCGCCGGCGGTGCCGGTGGCCGTGCGCGCGCTGGGCGCCGCCTCCCTCGATGGCTTTGGCTGGCGGACCGGTCCCGGCGCGGCCAGCTTCGCGCGGGCTCTCGCCGCCGAAAAGGCAGGCGATCTTGGAGGGGTGGAGCGGGAAGCGGGGGCCGCGCTCGCGGCGGATCCAGGCCACCTCGAGGCGGCCTGGCTGGTAGCGGTGGCGCGGGCCCGGCTGGGCCGCCCCGACGAGGTCCTTGCCCCGCTCGAGATCGCCGCGGCGGGCGACTGGCCCAAGTGGGGCGAGCGGTCGCTGACGTTGGCCGCCCTGGCCGATTTCCGCGCCACGCCGACCGGGCGTGGCTGGGTCGACGCCGCCGACGCCTACCGACGCGCGCTGGCGGCGAGCATGGCGCGCGCCGTGGTGGTGATCGGGGCCCGCGCGGGGCGGGCCGGCGGCGTCGGCCGCGAGGTGTACGCGGTCGATCTCGACCTTGGCCGGTGGCTGCGGTTGACCCGCACCGGCGGCGCGGTCGTCGGTGCGCTGCGCGCGCCCGACGCGGCGCTCCTGGCCTACGCCGCGGTGTCGCGGACCGGCGCGGGAGGCGCCCGCCAGGTGGCCATCGGCGTGCTCGATCTCGCCACCGGCCGCACATCGCGCGAGGTGAGCGTGGCGGACGTCCGCAACCTGGAGTTGGGCTGGCGGACCCGCAACGGCGAGCTGCTCCTGGAGGCGCACGCCCCGGGCCGCCGGGGCGCCACCGCCGGGTACCTCATCGACTGGCGGCGCGGCAAGCGCGCCGGCATCGCCAAGCCGGCCCGGCTGCGTGGCGATCGGCTGGTGATCAGCGCGACTGGCGCCGAGCGGCGGCACCTGCCGCTGGCGGGGATCACCGCTGACTGGGATGACCGTGGCACCGCCAGCGCGGTGCGAGTCGACCGCACCGGCAAGATCATCGCCGAGCCCGCCGGCGGCCTGATCGACGGGGAGTCGGTGGCGCTGTCGCCCGATCGGGCGCGCCTGGTGTTCGCCACCGCGCTCGAGGCGCCGTGCGACGACCGGGACGCGCGCCGGCTGGTGGTGGCCGAGGTCGCCACCGGTCGGGTTCGGCCGGTCGCCACCGGGGCGGTGGCCGCGCCGGTGTGGCTCGACGACGATCGGCTGGCCTACGTCGACGGCCCGGCCGTGAAGGTGATCTCGGTCGGCGCGGCCCAGGTGCTCGGCGTGGTGGCCGGCGGGGCCGGCGTGGTGACGCCCGCGGTCGGCCCGCGTCGGCGGTGCGACGCCGAGCCGCCCCCGTTCGCGGCGCCGGTGGTCGACGAACCCGAGGCGGGCGACGACGCCGACGATCCCGCGCTGACGCTCGAGGCCGACGCCGCGGTCGACGCCGACGCCGGGGGGGGACCCGACCCGGCACCCGACGGTGGCGTGCCCGGGCCGGACGCCGCGCCGCCGCGCTGAGCGACGCGGCGGTTGCGTCGCCCCGGCCGACCTGGTACCAACGCGCCGCTCTCGCCAGAGAGGATCAGGTGACCGCCGGTGGCCGAGCTCCGCGAGGGGCGACGCCACGGGAGGAAAGTCCGAGCTTCACAGGGCAAGGTGCTGGCTAACGGCCAGTCGAGGTGACTCGCAGGAAAGTGCCACAGAAAACAGACCGCCTCGTCGCGAGACGAGGTAAGGGTGAAACGGTGCGGTAAGAGCGCACCGCTCGGCGGGTGACCGACGAGGCACGGCAAACCCCACCCGAAGCAAGACCAGACAGGGGTCGCGTGGCCCGCGCGATGACTCCGGGTTGGTCGCTCGAGCCCGTCGGCAACGGCGGGCCTAGAAGAATGGTCACCGCCGGCGCGAGCCGGAACAGAACTCGGCTTACGAGCCTCTCTGGCGAGAGCACTATTTTCGCGCCGGCGGCCGCGGTCGCCCGCAGCCCGCGCGGCCGGTCGTGGTCATGACTTGACGGCGCGCGCCACCGGCAGCCCGGCGTCGCCGGTGGCCGCCTGGCTCTGGGCCGGCCATGGCGCCGGCGCGCCGTCGCGCGCGCGATTGATCTGGCGCAGCTTGCGCGACAGGAGCACACCGGTCACCGCCAGCGCCAGGCCGCCCATGCCCATGATGCGCCAGCGGTAGCGGGCGCCGTTGGCGGGCCGGGTCGAGGTCCAATAGCCCGACGGGCGGCCGGTCAGCACCTCGGGGCGCTTCATGTGCTCCGGCTCGGTCGGGCTGGGCCCGAAGCCGGTGGGATCTGGCTGCGCGGCCGCGGCGCCGGCGCCGAGGGTGAGGGCGAGCGCGACGGCAGCGGCACGGAGCATGGCAGGCGTGTACCGCGGGCGGCCAGCGACCGCAACCGCGGCGATCGCGGCCGATCGTCGCTCGTGGACGTGGGCGCCAGGATGTGGCACTCCCGCACCTCGATGCGCAAGCTCCGGCCGCCGCAGCCCAAGCCCGGTCCTCGCCCGTCTGCCGACGACGACGACCCCGTCACGTTCACGCCGCGGGGCCCCGACGCGATCGATCGCATGATCGCGCGGCTCGGCCCCGACGCCGTGCTGGCGGCGCTGGCGCCGATGCTGACCGCCGATCGGGTCGCGCGCATCGACGCCGTGCTGGCCGCTCGCCTCGCCAGCGTGGTGGGCGTGGTCGAGGACGTCTACGATCCGTTCAACGGCGCCGCGGTCATCCGCACCTCCGAGGCGCTGGGCCTGGCCGGGCTCCACGTCATCGAGACCGGCCTGCGGTTCCAGGCCGCCAAGGGCATCACGCGGGGCTGCCACCGGTGGATGGCGATCGAGCGATGGGCGACCGCGCCGGCCTGCGTCGACGCGCTGCACGCCCGGGGCTTTCGGGTGTTCGCGACCGCGCCGGGGGCCACCCACACCATCGACACCGTCGACGTCGCCGCGCCGATCGCGGTGGTGTTCGGCAACGAGCACGCCGGGTTGCCACCGGCCACGGTGGCCGCCTGCGACGGCACCATCGCGCTGCCCATGCACGGCTTCACCCAGAGCTTCAACTTGTCGGTCTCCGCGGCCCTGGCGCTGGCCCAGCTGGCCAGCCGGCGTCGGGGCCACCTGGGCGCGGTCGGCGACCTGCCGCCGGCCACCCTGGCCCACCTGCGGGCCCGCTGGTTCGCCCTGAAGGTCCGCGGCGCCGTCGGCCTGGTCGACCGGATCGTGGGCGGCGAGACACGCCAGGATGTGGCAGCCCAGCCGCATTCGCGCGATAACCCCTGACAGGCTGGCCGGGGCAGCGGTCCCGACCTTGCAAACCCACGTGGCACCCATGGAAGCACGCACCGCCCCCGCGGCCCGTCGCCCGGCCGCCCAGGCCGCGCGGCGGCGTCCGGACCCAGGCTCTCGTCCGACCGGCCCTCGCACCGGCCGGCAGAAGGTGCTGCGGGTCCTCGGCTGGCTGACCGTGATCGGCCTGGTCCTGACCGCGCTGGGCGCCGCGGTCATCGCCGGCGTGTTCTGGATGTACTCCAAGAACCTGCCGGCGATCACCAAGCTGGGCGACTACCACCCGCGCCAGGTCACGGTGGTGGTCGATCGGGACGGCGACCGCATCGGCGAGATCTACGCCGACGAGCGGCGCACCCTGGTGACCTTCGACGAGGTGCCGCCGATCCTGGTCGACGCCTTCGTCGCCGCCGAGGACGCCAACTTCTGGACCCACGGCGGCATCGACTACCGCGGCATGGTGCGGGCGTTCTTCGCCAACCTGAAGTCGGGCAAGACCAAGCAGGGCGCGTCGACCATCACCCAGCAGGTCGTGAAGACGTTCTTGCTGTCGCCCGAGCGCACCTTCAAGCGCAAGATCCAAGAGATCATCCTGGCCCGGCGCCTCGACAGCAAGCTGTCGAAGAAGGACATCCTGACCCTGTACATGAACCAGATCTTCTTCGGGCACGGCCGCTACGGCGTGCAGGAAGCGGCGCGGTTCTACTTCGGCAAGGACGTCGGCAAGGTCACCATCGGCGAGGCGGCGCTCCTGGCCGGCCTGCCGCAGTCGCCCAACAACATCTCGCCGCTGGTCAACCCGCAGCGGGCCAAGGCCCGCCAGACCTACGTCCTCAACGAGCTGGCCCGCCACGGCAAGATCTCGGCGGCCCAGGCCCAGCAGTGGATCGACGCGCCGATCCGCGTGGTGCGCGAGCCGTTCCCGCACCTGGGCGACGCGCCGGAGTGGGTCGAGGTCGCCCGCGCCGAGCTCGAGCAGCGCTACGGCAAGGGCAAGTACGACAAGGTCGGCGGCGCCGTCGAGGTGACCATGCGGCCGGCGATCCAGGACGCGGCCCGCGCCGCGCTCCAGGCCACGCTGCGCGCCTTCGACGCCCGCCACAAGCTCGGCCGGCCGGTCCGCACCGTCAAGGCCGACAAGCTGGGCGACGAGATCGCGCGGCTCGGCAAGCGGCTGCCCAAGCGCGGGCCGGCCGCCGGCACGACCTACGAGGCGGTGGTGACCGAGGTCCACGACGGGGATCACGAGCTGGTGGTCGACCTGGGGCAAGGGCCGGCCGCGGTGATCCTGGGCGGCGTCGACGACGTGCGCTGGAATCCGCCCGACGAGCACGGCGCGACCAAGCCGCCCAGCGCGCGGTTCAAGCCGGGCGACGTGGTGAAGGTGGTGCTGGCGGCCGGCGGCGCCGACGCGCCGAAGCCCAAGCACGCCAGCGCGGCGGTGCGGTTCGCGCCCGGCCCCGAGGGCGCGGTCGTGGTGCTCGACCCGACCACCCGCGAGGTGCTGGCGATGGTCGGCGGCTACCACCGGGTCGCCGCCGGGCTCAACCGCGCGCTGGCGGCGCGCCGCCAGCCGGGCTCCGCCTTCAAGCCCATCGTCTACGCGGCGGCGCTGGCGACCGGGCGCTTCAGCCCGGCCACCATCGTCAACGACTCGCCCGAGGTCTACGACCTGTGGAAGCCGGAGAACCACCACAAGGGGGCGTTCGAGGGGCCGGTGCGCCTGCGCTACGCGCTGGCCAAGTCGATCAACACCGTCGCCATCAAGGTGCTGCACGACATCAGCCCCGACGCGGCGGCCGAGCTGGCGGCCCGGCTGGGCATCGCCGGCAAGCTGCCGCACACCCTGTCGCTGGCGCTGGGCTCGGGCGAGGTCACCCCGCTCGAGCTGACCAACGCCTACGCCACGTTCGCCGCCGGCGGGCGCTACGCCCCGCCGCGCTTCGTGACCCACGTCGCCGGCCAGGCCGTCGCCGGGGGCGACCCGGTCGAGGTGCTCACGCCCGAGGTGGCCTACGTCATCACCGACATGATGCGGTCGGTGGTCGAGCAGGGCACCGCCACCAAGGCCAAGAAGCTGGGCGTCACCATCGCCGGCAAGACCGGCACGTCCAACGACGCCCGCGACACCTGGTTCGTCGGCATGACCCCGTCGGTGGTCATCGGCGTGTGGGTCGGCAACGACGACAACTCCCCGCTGGGCGGCGGCGAGGCCGGCGGGGTCACCGCGCTGCCGGCCTTCGTCGACACGCTGCGGGCGATGGCGCCCAAGGACGCGGCGTTCGCGCGGCCGGCCAAGGTGGTGACCGCCGACATCGATCTGGCGACCGGCCTGCTGGCGGCGCCGGGCGCGCCGGCCAAGACCCACGGCGGCGAGGTGTTCGTCGAGGGCACGGCGCCGACCGAGGTGGCGCCGCTGCCGGGCGAGCTGGACGCCACCACCTTCGTGACCGACGAGTACGGCGACGAGGCACTGCCGCCGGAGACGCCGGCGCCATGAGCTGGCGCGCCGTGGTCGCCGCCACGCTGGTGGCGACGATCGCCCCGGCCGGCGCAGCGCCGTTCGTCCCGCCGGCAGCCCCCGACGGGGGCGGGCCGATCGGCGCGCTGTGGCGGACGGTGGTCGGGGAGCTCGAGGCGGCGAGCGCCGCCCGCCGCCCGGCCCTGGTCCCGCCGGTCAAGCTCGCGGTGAGCTGGCGGCCGCGCCGGCTGACCTCGCTCGACCTGGGCAGCGCGCTCCTGGCCCTGGCGGCGGCCGACCTCGACGGCGACGGCGCCGACGAGCTGGTGGCGCTGACCGAGCAGCACCTGATCGTCCTGGCGCCGGCCGGCAAGGGCCTGCGCGAGCGGCGGCGGGTGGCGGTCCCGGCCGAGTCGCCCAGCGTCCGGCCGCGCGATCCGGTCGGTGTCATCGCGGTGGTGGCCCGGCCCGGCGGCGCCGAGGTCTTGGCCCGCACCTCGACCTCGGCCCGCGGCGCCCGCTACCAGTGGCGCGACGGCGGCCTGGTGGAGGTCGGCCCGGTGGCCGGCTTTCCGCTGTGCCCCGATCGCGTGGTCGAGCTGGCGGCCGGGCGCAACTACGCCACCGTCGACGGCGTCGATCTGTGGACCGCGCAGTGCCGCCTGGGCCTGGTCGATCCCGCCGGGCGCCCGCTGGCGGTGACCGCCACGGTGACCACCGGCGGCGCGCTGACCGCCGTGGCCGAGACCCGGTGCGGGCCGGCCGAGCCGGGGTGCCGCGCGACCACGGTCGGCACGCTCGACGGGGTCGGCACCGCGCTGGCGGTCGACGACGTCGATCGCGATGGCTGGCCCGAGGTGATCGTGGCGGGCGCCGGCGCGCCGGGCCAGCCCGACGCCGTCGCGGTGTACGGGCTGACCGCCGATGGCTTCGCCAAGAAGCCTCGCTTCCGGCGGGGGTTCTCCGGCGGCGTGGTGGCGGTGGCGGCGGGGGACGTCGACGGCGACGGCGATCGCGAGGTGTTCGCGGCGGTGCGGCTGGCCGGGGCCCGCAAGGTGGACCTGTGGCTGCTCGACTGACGAGGCGCGCCGGCGCGGCGCTGGCGCTGCTCGTGATCGCGGCGGCGCCCACGCCCACGACCGCCGAGTCGCGGCCGCGCTACGGCGGCGCGGTGGTGGGCACGGTGCTGGGCCAGCCGACCGGCTTCGATCCGGTCGCGGTGCGCTCGGTGGCCGACGCCACCGTGGTCGGCCTGGTGTTCGATCCGCTGTATCGCGTCGGCGCCGACGGCCGGGTGGCGCCGGCGCTGGCGCTCGGGCTGCCGGAGGTGGTCGGCGGCAAGAGCCGCATCACCATCCGCCCCGGCGTCCACTTCCACAACGGCGCCACGCTGACCGCGGCCGACGTGGCCGCGTCGCTGGCGCGGGTCAAGGACAGCGCCAGCGTCGGCTGGCTGCTGGCCGGCGTCGACGCCATCACCGTCGACGGCGACGCCGTGGTCCTGGCCACCACGCGCAAGGACCTGGCCCAGCTGCTGGCGGCGCCGGCCACCTCGATCACGCCGCGCGGCGTGGCGCCGCGGACCACGCCGATCGGCACCGGGCCGTTCCGGGTCACCGGGGTCAAGCGCGATCGGCTGGAGCTCGACGCCTACGCCGAGCACTTCGCCGGGCGGCCGTACCTCGACCACCTCACGCTGCGGTGGTTCGCCACCGCCGACGGTGAGGCCCGGCTGTACGAGACCGGCGGCGCCGACTGGTCGATGCGCGGCGCCACCGCGTTCGCCAGCGGCGCACCCAAGCACCCCACGGTCCAGCTCGACGGCCCGGCCACGGTGCTGGTCTTCGTCGGGTTCGGCCGGGCCCACGCCGCGGTCACCGGCAACCGCGACTTCCGCATCGCGCTCGACCTGGCGCTGGCGCGGGGCGGGCTCGACGGCATCGGCACCGGCGAGCGCACCGTGCCGACCCGCGATCCCGTGCCGCTCGAGTTGGGCGGCCTCGAGCTCCCGCCAGCCAGCGCGGCGCGCGCCTGGCCGAGGCCCAGGCCGCGCTGGCGGCGGCGGCGGCGGCCGTGCCCGCGCTGGGCCCGACCGAGCGCGGCAAGTTGACCCTCGAGATCTTGGTCGACAGCGCCCGGCCCGACGACCGCGAGCTGGCCGAGCGGGTGGTCATCGCCCTCGACAAGCTGGGCGTGGCCGGCACCATCGCGGCGGTGTCGGCCGTCGAGCTGGCGCGTCGCGTGGCGGCCGGCACCGCCGATCTCTACGTCGATCAGCTGGCCAGCGTGGTGGCGACCCCGGCGGCGTGGTTCGCCGCGGCCTACGCCGCCGGGGGCGAGCGCGACGTGGCCGCCAAGCTGGCGAGCGGGGCGCCGCTCGATCTGGTCCGGGCCCGGGGCGCCTTCAGCAAACGGCTGCCCATCGTGCCGCTGCTGACCCGGGGCGTGCGCCTGCAGATCCGCCGCGACCTGCGGGGCGCGTGGTTCGACCCTGCGGCGCGCCTGGGCATCGCTGACCTGTTCCGGACCGGGCGGTAGCGCATGCGCCTGCGGACCCGCTTCATGCTGTGGTTCGGGCTGGCCGCCCTGGTGCCGATCGCCGTGGCTGCGCTGGTGACCCGCGAGGTGGTGGCCCGCAGCTACCGCGACGAATACCACCGCACCCGCGGGGCGGCCGAGCGGGCGGCGCGGGCCGAGGTCGAGCGGCTCGAGACCCAGCTGACCGCCACCGCGGTGGCGCTGGCCAGCCGCGACCACCCGGTCATCGGCAACCTGCTGCAGGACCTGGTCAAGGATGGCGGGGAGCTGTCGGGCGACGCCCGGCGCCGGCTGCGCGAGCAGGCCCGCCCCGAGATGGAGGGCCTCAACCTGGACGTGCTCACCGTGGTCGGCGCCGACGGCACCATCCTGGCCGCGCCGCACCACCGCGGCACGGTCGGCGATCAGGCGCCCGATGCCCAGCGCCTGGCCGCGCTCGATCGGGTGGTGTTCCGCCACGAGCACGTGATGGGGCCGCGCGCCATCCAGTCGATCTTGGTCGGCGAGACCGCGCGCCGGGTCAAGGACGGGGCGTACGGCGTGGTGGTGATCGTCGGGCGCACGGTCGACGCGCGGTTGACCGCTAGCGTCCGCCGGGCCGAGCAGGTTGACACCCGCATCGTCGACGCCGACGGCCACGAGCTCGAGGCGCCGGCCGAGCCGTGGGATCTCCGGCACGGCACCCCCGTGCGGATCGCGCTGCGCGGCGACGACGATCAAGCGGTGGCCTACGTCGAGGTGCTGGTCCGCGATCGCGACCTGGTGGCGCTGCAGCGCCAGGTGACGCTGGTGGCCGCGGTGTTGGCGCTGCTCGCGCTGGTCCTGACCATGCTGCTGGGCGCGGTCGTGGCCCGCCGCATCACCGGCGGCCTCGACGGGCTGGTGGCCGGCGCCCACGCCGCCGCCAAGGGCGATCTCGAGCACCGGGTCCCGGTGACGTCGGCCGACGAGATCGGCGCGGTGGCCGGCGCCTTCAACCTGATGCTCGAAGATCTGCGCACGGCCGAGGAGCGCCTGGTCATCGCTGAACGGATCGCGGCCTGGCAGGAGATCGCCCGCCGGCTGGCCCACGAGATCAAGAACCCGCTGACGCCGATCCAGATGGCGATGGACAACCTGCGCAAGACCTGGCGCAAGCAGCACCCGTCGTTCGGCGAGATCCTCGAGGAGTCGACCGCCACCGTGCTGGAGGAGGCCGATCGCCTGCGCCGGATCGTCAGCGAGTTTTCCGACTTCGCGCGGATGCCCCGGGCCGACGTCCACCCGCTGGACCTGTCGGAGACCGTCGGCGCGGCGCTGGCGCTGTACCAGGGCGAGACCCCGGTGGTCAGCCAGCTGGCCGCCGGGCTGCCGTCGGTGGCGGCCGATCGCGGCCAGCTGACCCAGGTGGTGCTCAACCTGGTCGAGAATGCCCGCGACGCCATCGCCGGCAAGCCCGACGGCCAGATCGTGGTCACCACCCGGCGCGGCGACGCCGGCGACCGGGTCGAGCTGATCGTCAGCGACAACGGGCCGGGGGTGCCACCCGACCTGCGCGACAAGGTGTTCGCGCCGTACTTCACCACCAAGCACGGCAAGGGCGGCACCGGCCTGGGCCTGGCCATCGTCCACCGCATCGTCGGCGATCACGCCGGCCGCATCGTCATCGGCGCGGCGCCTGGCGGTGGCGCCCGCTTCGCGGTCGAGCTGCCCCTCGAGACCGGGCAGCCGCTCTTGGCGTCGCTGGTCAAGCGCCCGTCGCCGCCGGCGACCTGACCGCCGCGCCGCGCGCCGGGCGGCTCACGCGCCGCTGTAGATCTCGGCCAGCGGGCCCTCGGCGATGCGGCCCGAGCCCTCCTGCCCGAACCGATCGAGGCTGGTGTCGCCGGTGGCGTGGCCGATGGTGTTCCACAGGTTCGACAGCTGGCGGTTGCCGGCCTGGCCGACCCGCGGGAACACCACGGTGCGGCCGTCGGTGGCGAGCCCCAGGGCCCGGCCGCCCACCAACAGGATCGGCCACTCGCGCGCCTCGGAGTGGTGCTGCTCGCCGTTGTCCGACACGTACACGATGATGGTGTGATCGAGCATGGTGCCCCCGGCGGGGTCGGCGGTGTCGTCGAGTGTGCGCGCCATGCGCCCGATCAGATCGACGTGCTTGCGGGTGACGGCCAGGATGGCCTGCTGGTGGATCGGCTGGCCGATGCCGTGCTGGAGGGTGTGGCGATCCATGCCGAGCGCGTTGGGCGCCCAGCCCGGGATCGTCGCCAGCACGCTGCCGTAGTTGAGCCCCAGGCCGCCGCCGGGCCCGGAGGCGATGACCGCCACGTTGGTGAGCCCGCCCAGGAGCGCCGCGGTGACCAGGTCGAACTGCACGCCGAGGCGGTCGAACGGATCGACGCTGGCGTAGGGATCGCCGGCGGTGCCGGTGGGGCCAGCCGGCGTCGACACCGCGCCGGCCAGGCCGAACAGCCGGGTCAGGCGCAGCTGGGTCGACTCGATCGCGGCCAGGTAGGCCTCGAGCTTGGCCCGCTCGGCCGACGAGCCGCCGAAGGTGCCGAGCGCCGCTGTGACGTCGGCGTGCGCGAACTCGAGGGCTCGTTGTTGCTGCTGGATCCGCGGATCGGCCGGCCCGCCGACGATGGCCGCGAACAGCCGGTTGTAGGCGTCGACCGGATCGGTGGTGATGGCCAGCGGGCGGCCCGGCCCGGCGGCGCAGGTGACGTACGACAGCCGGGCCCCGGGGCCGGCCTCGCCGACGCGGATGGCGTCGAACGGCGTGCCGACACCGAGCCGGGCCGCCAGCACCGCGTCGATGGTCACCGCCGGCGCGCGGCTGTCGCTGCCGCGGGCGCAGGCCAGGCCGCCCTGGAACGACGAGTGGCCGCCGCCGGCGATCTTGTTCGACAGGCCCAGCACCACCGCGGCCTTGCCGTCGACGCCGTGGGCCACCAGCGGGTCGAGGCTGGCGGCGGTGCCCAGGTCGTTGGCGGTGACGGTCAGCGGGGCGCTGTGCCGGTAGGCGGTGTCGCAGATCATCTGCGTGGTCAGCGGCGTCGACGCCTGGGCGTTGATGGCGGCCTGGGCCGAGGCCGACAGCACCGCCCGGGTGTAGAAGCAGTTGCCCTCGATGACGATGACCACCCGCGGCGAGGGCGCGCCCGGGCCGGCCGCGCGCAGCTGGCGGACCAGCGGCGCTACCAGGGCGCCACCGGCGACGGCGGCACCGCCGCGCAGCAGCGATCGACGAGAGATGCGCGGCATGTCAGTTGCCTCCGGTGGTGCGGTAACGGAACGCGTCGCTGGTCACCAGGGCGCTCAGCATGGTGATGAACGAACCCTGGACGTCGTAGGCCTGCTCCATCTGGGCCAGCGCGCAGGCGTCGGCCCGGGTCTCGGGACGGCCCATGAAGTAGCGGAAGCTCTGGCGGATGAAGCAGCGCTTGACCCGCCCCGAGGCGGCCAGCTTGTCCATCAGATCGATCGCGCTGGTCACCGGGCCGTCGAGGGCGGGGTCCGGCATGTCGACGAGCAGGGAGCTGCCGTCGGGCGCGCCGCCGTCGTGGTCGACCGACCGCAGGAAGCCGGCGTGGTTGTAGATCTCGAACGGGTAGCCCAGCGGGTTCATCAGCTGGTGGCACCGCTGGCACTCGTCGCTGGCGGTGGCGGCGTCGAGGCGGTCGCGGGCGGTCAGGTCGGGCGCGCTGGGCCCGACCATCGCCGGCACCATCACTGACGCCAGCGGCGGTACGTACTGGCACAGCAGGTTCTCACGCACCCACTTGCCGCGCCGGACGATCGATGGATCGTCCTCGAAGTTGCCGCCGTGGGTGGCCAGCCAGGCCGGGTGGGTCAGCACGCCGGCGCGCTCGCTGGCCGGCAGCGTCACCCACCGGTTGGCGGGGTCGTCGTTGGCGATCGGGTCGGCCAGGTTGTAGACCAGCTGGGTGGCCTGGGTGGCGTTGAAGTTGGGCGACTGGGCCGGGACGTGGAAGCGGCGCGTGGTCAGCAGCTGGCGGAGCACGTCGTGATCGTCGGTCACCACCGCGGCGATCATGTCGTCGAGCTGATCGACCAGGAGCGATTCCTTGAAGGCGCCGGCCGGGCCATACGACGAGTAGTAGCCGGTCTGGAGCTGTCGGTATGACGTGTTCATCGCCCCGTAGATCGAGGTGGAGCCGCTGGGCTGGAACTGCGAGGTCAGCCCGGGTTGCTCCTTGAACACCGCCGGGAAGCCCTCGTAGCCGAGCCACTCGCGGAAGAACCCGCGCACGCCCCCGGCCAACCAGCGCTCGCCGTGGCTCTGCCGTGAGTACACGCTGAACAGGTCAGGCAGCAGGTCGGCGCGGTCGGGGTCGTCGCCGCCCAGGTGCGCGCGCAGCAGCGCGTCGAGCGTGGCGGGGTCCTGGATCGACCCGTCTGCTGCGGCCGCCGCCAGGTCGGGGTAGTAGCCCTCGAGCCCGGCGGTGTAGGCGATGCGGTTGGCGACCACGTCCTTCCACGCCTGGCGCGGCGTGCCGACGCCGTAGCTGCCCAGCACGCGGGCCAGCGCCTGGGCCAGCTCGGCGTCGGTCAGCCGGGCCCGGCCGGCGGTGCCGTCGCCCAGCTCGGTCCGAAACAGCGCGCCGGTCGACAGCGCCGCGGTGTTGACGATCCGGGCCAGCGAGGCGTCGCGTTGCGCCACGGCGGTCTCGCCGGCGAAGACCTGGGTGGCGAACGCGGCGAGGCGCCCGACCTCGTCGGCGGTGGCCGGCCGGAACAGCACCGCCCGCTCGAGCACCGCGGTCATCGCGGTGGTCACGCAGCCCGGCGTCACCGGGAACTCGGTGAAGGCGCACGCCAGGCGTGGCTCGATCGAGCGCATCGCCCGGAGGTGCACCACGACTTCGTCGCCGACCCGGCCGCCGAGCAGGCCGGGATCGAGCAGCAGGTCGATGACGGCGTCGTCGACGGTCTCGTCGCTGGTGTAGGTCGAGTACCGATCGCTGGCGTTGGCGAGCATCGGGTTGTAGCCGGCCCACGCCTTGCCCAGCTGGTCGCGGCTGGGCACCGTCATGCGCCACTCATCCTGGCCGAGGCGACGCAGCCGGCCGGGCGAGGCGCCGGGCGCGCCGTCGCACGTGAACAGCTCGTCCTGGGGGATCTGGTTGGGGTCCTCTTCCATCGGCGCCGGCTCGGGATCGGTCGCGCACGCCGGCATGCCCAGCTCGATCCAGGTGTGGAACACCTCCAGCTCGGCGGCCGGCACCTGCGGGCCGCGCGGCGGCATCGGCAGCGTGGTCGCCGCCATGCGCGCCACCGAGCGGTCGGCGACGGTGGCGCCCGGGAACGCGGCCGATGACGATCGCAGGTGGCGCAGGCTGGTCAACGCCATCGGCACGCCCAGCACCGGCGGGTTCGAGTGGCAGCCCACGCAGCGCGCCTCGAGGATGGCGAGCGTGTCGCACGCGGCGTCGCCGGTGAGCGGCGTGGTCTTGCCGTCGTCGCTGCACGCCCCGGCGCCCAGCGCCAGCGTGAGGATGAGCGGGGCCAGGCGGGGGCCGGCACCGGCCGGGCGGCGGGATCGTCGCATCATGGGTCCTCCACGGGGGGGGCGGCCGCGGCCGCGTCGGCACGGATCAGGTCGTCCAGGAACGGTCGGGTGGCGGCCACCGCGAGCTCGATCAGGCGCTCATCGTCGGGCGCCCACGCCGGGTGCAGCATCGCCATGACGATGATGCCGCGCACGGCGGCGATGGCCGCGAACACCCGCTCGGTGAGATCCGGCGGGGCCGTCGGCAGGTGGCGCTCGAGCCAGGCCACCGTCGCGGAGATGGTCTCGGCGTACATGTCCCCCGCGCTGTCCTCGCTCCACGAGTACGGCACCAGCAAGTTCAGGCAGCGGCGCAGCTCGCGGCTGGCGCCCTGGCTCTCGACCGCCGCCGTGCAGCAGGCCCGGATCCGCGCCGCCAACGTCAGGTCGGGCCGGGCCAAGATGGCGTCGAGCTCGACACGAAACGCCTGGTGCATGCGCCGCGACAGCTCGGCGAAGATCGCCGCGCGGTTGGGGAAGTAGCGGTAGAGCGAGGCGATGCCGACCCCGGCACGGGCGGCGATCTGGTTGGTCGTGACCGCCGGCGACGCCACCTCCGCGGCTGCCGCCAGGATCGCCTCGACGATGTCGCGCGCGTCGGCGCGGGTCGGCGCCGGTGGCGGGATCGGCTTGAGCGGGTCGCGTGGCACGAAGGCGATCATAGATGTTGCACGATGGCGCCTGGCCCGGATCGCGCGCAGGTCACTCACTGTCACTGCCGATGGTACCCGGCCGGTACTGCCCGGGCGGCGTGGCGGTGCTCCCCGCGCTGACGCCGCACAGCACCGAGATCGTAGGCGTCGTGGCGTCGCCGCGGCGATCGCTCCGCTCGCACGGCGCGGCGCCGGGCGTCACCGGCCGCGGGGGCCGGGCGCCGCGGTCAGGCGTCCTTGATGGGCGTCGCCTTGAGCGCCGCCTTGCCGTCTTTCACGTACACCGCGAAGCGGACCCCGATGGTGCCCGGCTTGGCCATCAGGTCATCCTTGTTCTTGCGCAGCTTGTCGACGAACTTGGCGTACGTCAGCCCGGCGGTCGGCTCGCCGCAGCGGGCCTTCTGCGCCACGAACTCGTCGAACACCTGGCGGAAGTAGGTGTCCTCGTCGGGCTCTGGCGGCGGCGGTGCGGGGATGCGCGCGCCGCTCAGGCTGGCCAGGATGTCGTCGTCGAGCGCCTGGGGCGGCGGCGGCGCCACCGGCGCGGGCGGCGGGACCGGGGCCGGAGTCTTGGCGCGGACCGCCGGCGGACGCGGAGGCGGCGCCGCTGGGCGGGCTGCGGACGGCGCCACCGGCGCGAGGTCGAGCTCGGGCGCGCCGCCCATCGCACCGCCCTGGAAGCGGAACTCGGCGGGGGGCGGCACCGGCCGGGCCGGCGGGGGTGGGGCCAGGTCGAGCGCCGCGCCGCTGCCATCGGCCGGGCCCAGCAACTGGTCGAGGTCGCGCCGCGCCGCCCGCGCCTCGCGGGCCAGCTTGTCGACGTGGATGTTGACCGAGCGGGCGACCGAGCCCAGCTTGCCGCGGTGGCGCTCCTCGGGGAGCCGCTCGCCCTGGCCCTTGGCCAGCGCGACCGCGTCGGCCGCCAGCCGCCGCACCGGCCGGTCGTGCTCGAGGGCCATCACCACCAGACCCAGCGCCAGCGCGGCCAGGAAGGCGAGGCCGATCGGGATCCACGGGAACGAGGCCAGCGACAGGTCGTCCTTGCGGACCTGGTCGAGCGTCGCCAAGAGGCCCTGGGTCGGCGTCTCCTCGAGGTACACCGCGAAGAACGCATCGTCGAAGCGCGCCTCGCCCGGCAGGCGCGCGATCACCGTGGCCATGCGCTGCTTGCCCGAGGTGGCGACGAACGGCTGCCCCGACTTGCAGTCGGTCGCCAGGTCGGCCGGGCTCTGGGCCAGCTTGCCATATTCGGTGAACACCTCGCGGTCGAGCACCGTCGCCGACGACGAGATCGCCAGCTCGCCCTTGACGTAGAACCCGATGGTGGCGCCCAGCGGGCGCATCACCTCCTCGGCGAACTGCTTGGACACCGCGTTGCCGACGATCACCGCGCCGACGTACTCGCCGCCGCGGACGACCGGCGCGCCCGCCACCCGGTACAGCCGGGTCCCGATCCGCCACAGGTCGTCGCGCAGGTACCCGGCCAGCGCGTCGTCGACCAGGAACCGGCCGCCCAGGGTATCGCCGTATTCGTCGTCGACCACGCCGGCGCTGCCGGCCCGGGCCAACACCCGCCCGCGGCTGTCGACGAGGATCGCGAAGTCGGGCCGGGTCCCCGACACCCCGGCGATGGTCTGCAGCACCAGCTCCCGGGCCGCCTTCGACGAGCCGAGCTCGATGGCGTCGGCGGTGGACGCCTGGGCCAGGGCGGCGACCACGCCGGGCTGACGGGCGAACGCGCCGGCCACGTCGATCTGGCTGCGCGCCGCGCTCTTGAGCTGGATGTTGACGACGTCGCACGCGACCACCAGGCGCTGGCGCTCGTCGTCGGCGCGCGCCCGCTGGGCGGGCCGCGGCGCCAGCAGCGCGACGGTGAACGCCAGCGCGGCGGCGGCGGCGAGGAGGAACAGCCAGATCTTCGACCAGAACATCGCGGCTCCTCGGGGCTACGGCGCCACCGGCAGGGCCGGGGGTAGCTTGACAGTGACGTCGGCGCGGCGGCTGCCGACGGTGATGGCCTCGTCGACGCCGGTGATCCAGCCGGCCGGCGTGGCCGCGCCGCCGAGACTGCGCGGCGCGTAGTACACCCGCAGCTTCCACTGCCCGGCGGGCACGTCCAGGAACTCGAACTTGCCGCCGGCGTCAGGGTAAGCGTAGCGGCCGCGCGCCAGCACCACCGCGCGCCCGCGCAGGTGCGGCGTCGAGGTGTCGACCACGTCGACCAGGCCGGCGGTGGTCGGCGTGAAGGCGACGCGATCGGTCGGGTTGAGGGGCTTCTTGGGCAGCAGCTGCGGGGCCCCGTCGGCGATCAGCACCGGCGCGCCCCGGCCCTGGTTGCGGATCTCGATGGTGTCACCCACCAGCGCTGCCACCACCGGCCGCGCGAAGGACTCGCCGCGGAGGTCCCAGGTGACGGTGGTCGGCTTGCCGGCTGGCAGCTCGCCGCTGGCCGGCTCGAGCACCACCACCATGGCCGGCCGCGGGTCGAGCGGGCGCACCGGGATGAGCGGGTTGTCGAGGCGCGGGATGAAGGCCCGGCCGAGGTTCGGCGGCGCGCCGAGATCGGCCGGTAGGTCGAGCTTGCCGGCCACGGTGCCGCCGGACGCCACCGACGCGGCCGCGGCGCAGGCCAGGAGCGAGACGGCCGCGACGCGCGGCGTGCGAGCATGCATCGCCTTCGATCGTAGCCGTCGGCGCGGCTGCACATCAAGGGCGCGGGGCGGCGTCCAGCAGGAGGTGGGCGAACGCCGCCACCACCAGCGCGTGATCGATCTCGCCGCGCTGGATCATGGTGTAGGCGTTGGCCACAGGGGTGGTGAACGTGGACACCAGCTCGGTGCCATCGAACGCGGGCGCGGCGACCGCCGCGGCGCCGTCCGCCAGGTACATGTGCAGGCGGTTGTCGAGGAAGGCGGGGTTGGGCGCGACCACGCCGAGGCAGCGCCAGCGCGGCGCAGCGAACCCGGTCTCCTCGCGCAGCTCGCGCTGGGCCGCGGCCAGCGGCGCCTCGCCAGGATCGACCATACCGCCGGGGATCTCGACGTGGAGCGCGGCGGTGCCGTGGCGGTACTGGCGGATCAGCACCACCTGGTCGTCGACGGTGCGGGCGATGACGTTCACCCAGTCGGGCGCGTGCAGGCTGACGAAGCCGTGCTCGGCGCCGCTGGCCGGGTGGGCTGCGCGGATCTGCTGGCTTTGGAAGATGCGGTAGTCGTGGACGGTGGTGCGGCTGCGCTCGCGCCAGCGCAGGGTGTCGTCGGCCATGCGGCAGCCTACCGCGGCAGGTCCGTGAACAGCGGCGTCGCGTCGACGAACCCGGCGGTGCACGGCGGTCCGTCGGCCCAGGCCAGGCCGCGCACGCCGCCCGGCCGCACGGCCGCCAGCGTGGCGCTGCGGGTGCCGTACCGCGCGGTGTGGACGCACACCGCCTGGAGCGCTGGCCACGCCGCCGCCGGGACCGGCAGCCCCGGCGCCATCGGTGGCACCGGCGCCGGGATGGCGTGATCGGCCAGCGCGGTCGGCCCGTGCGCGCGCAGCTGGTCCCAGGTGCGGACCTCGGCCAACGCCGCGGTCAGCGTGGCCTGCTTGGGCTGGCCGGCGGCGTCGAGGCGGTCGTTGGCAAGCACGGTGATGCCGGGCGGCAGCGCGACGAGCGCGCGCGTGCCGTCGCGCCGCAGGTAGGCCACGTCGACGCCGGTGGCGTCGCCGAACACCAGGTTGCCGCTGGCGTACTGGCGCGGATCGAGGCCCTGGACGTGGGCCCGCATGGCGGCGCGGTCGCCGGCCGCCACCACGCCGGTGACCCACGCCCCGCGCGACCGCGGCGCGCGGGCCGTGACCCCGTCGCGCTGGTTGGTCACCGCTGCGAAGCGACCGTCGACGGTGACCGCCAGCCACGATCCGCCCTGGACCTCGTCGCGCCCGCCGACGACCCCGGGCCCGAGCACCGCCGGCGCCCGGGCCGGTCGATCGTAGAGCTCGTCGCGGTTGGCCGCGATCGCCACCGGCGCGTCGGCCAGGACGTCGATGAGGATGGCGATCGTGCACACCGGGGGCTCGCTACAGCGACTCGGCCCGGACCTCGACCGCCCACGGCGCCGCGGCCACCGCCACCGCCTCCTTGCACGCCGCGGCCCACGCGGCGCACGCGGCGGCGTCGACGCCGGGGCCCAGATCGGCCCACACCTTGATGTGATCGGGGGCGTCGCCCGACGGACGGACCCGGACCTCGCGCGGCGGTCCCGCCAGCGCGCCGCGAAACCCAGCCACGAGCGCCTCGACTGCGGCCACCGCTTGGTTCATCTCCATCCCGGCATTTTACCCCGGGTCGGCCTCGCCGCGCGCTGCGCCGGAGGCGACCGCGCTACCATGGCGGCATGGATCCGCGCCTGCGCGATCAGCGCCGCTACCTGGCCGCGCTCGCCGCCGCGGCCGCGCCGACGCCCGAGGTGCACCGCGCGCAGCTGGCGGCGCTGGCGCGCGAGGTCGCGCTGGCGGCGACGGCGCCCGACGTCGACAGCTACCGCCGTGGGTCCGCCGATCTGTTCGAGCTGTGCCGCGCGGCGTGGCTCGATCGGCTCCTGGCGCACGCCCGGGTCGCCGCCGCCCTCGACGATCCGTGGACGGCGCAGGCCGCTGCGGTCGAGTTGACCGCGGCGCTGGCCGCGCGCGGGCACGACGACTGGGGCCAGGCGTTGGCGGCGGGCTCGACCGACGCCGCGGGGTGGCACGCCGCGGCAGCGACGGCGAAGTCCAGCTTCGCGGGCCTGGTGGCGGCCGCGGTGCAGCGCGCGTGGGATCTACGTCCCGGCAGCCAGCACGAGGCGGCGGCGGAGGCGGCGGCGCGCTGGTCGGCGTGGTCGGCGGTCGAGCCGGCGGCGGCCGAGCCGACGGCGGTCAGCGTCCTCGCGGCGGTGCGCGCGGCCCTCGAGCTGCCGCGCTACCGGCGGGTCACCCCGTGGGCGGGCGCCGGCCTCGACGCGCTGGCGGGCATGGTGGCGGACGCCGTCGCCGGACGGGCGGGCCAGCGCGCGCCCGCGGCGCCGCCCGCCGCCGCCACCGTGGCGGCGATGGACGCGGCCGTGGCCCGGTGGATGGCCGGGTTGCCGAGCGTCGGGCCGGGTCAGGCAGCGACCGGCGAGCCGACCGTGGATGACGTGGTGGCGCCGTACGCTGGCCTGGCGGCGCTGACCGGTCCCGCGGCCGAGGTGAGCGCGATCCGCTCCGCGGCCCGGGCCATGGTCGATGACGCCGTCGGCGCGGTCACCCCGCAGGCCGCGCTGGCGGTGTGGGCCGAGCGCGATCGCCTGGCGCAGCTGGCGGCGGCGCCGGTGCGGGCCGGGGCCGACCAGGTCATCGCGCGCGCGGTGGCCTGGCCCGAGCCGCTGCGGGTCGCGGGCGCCCACGCCCTGATCGCCGATCTGTCCGGGACGCGGACAGGCTGCGAGGTCGACCTGGTGTCGATGCACCACGGCGCGTGCGCGCAGATCGAGGCGGCCTGGACCCGGGCGCTGGGCGACGTGGTGCTGGCGCCGGCGCTGGCGACCGCGATCGCCGGTTGGGACCCCGCGGCGGTCGGCGGCCCCGCGGCGGCGTGGCGGTGCGCGCACGCAGTGGCCGGCGTCGGCCGTGGCCTGGACCGCGTGCCGGTGGTCGCCCAGGCCCTGGCCGCGGTGGCGGGCGCCGAGCTGGTCGGGGCCGAGCTGGGCGAGCAGGGCCACGCTCTGGTCGGCGAGGTGCGCGCGTGGCTAGGCGCCGTTGGGCTGGCGCGCGGCGACGCCGCCGCCCTGGTCGTGGCGCGCTGGGGCACACCGCCGCCGTCGTCACCACGCGCGGTCCGCCTGTGGGACGCCGACGTGTCCCTCGAGCGGCTCGGCCCCGAGGTGCGTCCGCGTCCGCCGGTGCCTGGCAAGTCCCGCCAGGCGGCGCCGTAGGATGTGGTAGCGTCAGCGGTACCGATGTCCGCAGATCCCAAGGAGACCCTCGAGCTGACCGACACCGAGGTCGCCGCCGAGACGACCGAGGCTGCCGAAGCGCGGCAGCTTTACCTGCGCGATGGCCGCACCTTGACCGTCACCGGCAGCGGCAGCGAAGAGCTGGTCGAGATCCATGCGTCGTCGGGCATGCTCGAGCTGCGCATCAAGATGACCGAGCAAGGCCCGGTCCTGCAGATGGAGAGCGTGCGTCTCCAGCTCAAGGCGACCGAGGCGGTCGACATCGAGACCAAGCGCTTCACGGTCAAGGCCGAGGAGTCGGCCGCCATCGAGTCCGGCGGAGACCTCACGTTGTCCGGAGAGGCAGACGTCCGCGTCGACGCCAACGGCGAGGTTCACGTGAAGGGCAAGATGATCTATCTGAACTGAGTTGATGGGGAGGTTTCTCGCGAAACCTCCCACGGTACTTTCGGGAGGTTTCTCGCGAAACCTCCCCTCAGCTGGGGTCACGCCCCCAGCTGAGCCTCCCCTCCAAGACGGCCAGTCCACGGTACTTTCGGGAGGTTTCTCGCGAAACCTCCCCTGGGTTAGGTCACGTCTTCCAGCTGAGCCTCCCTCAGCCCGAGGTTTCCTCGCGAAACCTCCTCAGTTGGGGTCACGCCCCCAGCTGAGCCTCCTCCCTCCAAGACGGCCAGTCCACGGTACTTTCGGGAGGGCTCCAGCGTCCGGGCGGGTGCTCGGGACGTGAACCTGAGCCACTCGGACGTGCGCGGCGGTGGAGGTCACGACGATGGTGTTGGAGGTCACCACGGTGGCAGGGGTGGCAGTGGTGGTGGCAGTGGCGGTGGCAGTGGCAGTGGCAGTGGCAGTGGCAGTGGCAGTGGCGGTGGCAGTGGCAGTGGCAGTGGTGGTGTTGGAGGTGGCGGTGGTGAGGGACGCGGGCAACGGGGTAGGCTCGGCGGGATGACGCCAGATCAGTTTCTGCAAGGGCAGGTGATGCCGATGCTCGGGCCTGGGGAGCAGGTGCTGCACACGGCATACATGCGTCGGCAGCCGGGGCTGTGGGCGCAGATGCTGGTGATCGGCGCGTTGATCTTGTACTGGGTGACGACCGCCTACTTCGTGGTGTTGACCAACCGACGCGCGATCTTGATCCGCACCAAGATGAGCTTCTGGACCGGCGGGCCCAAGCTGCTGAACCTCGGGATCGAGCAGTGGGACGTCCGCGCCCTGGCGCAGTGCACGACCAGCGGCTTCGCGAACAACCGCTCGATGACGTTTCACTACCGCGACGGCCGCACGGACACGCTGCGGCTGTCGCCGTGGAGCGGCAAGATCGCCGGCACCAAGGCGTTCCTCGAGCTGGTGCCGCAGCTCATCAACAGCGGGCACCTGCAGCAGCTGGCGCTGGCCGTCGCGCCGGAGCCGTTCCGACCCGGCGCGGCGGTGATCATCTCGGCGCCCGATGGCAGCCGGTACCCGGCGACGGTGGTGACCTGGGCCGCCGGGCAGTACCAGTGCACGCTGGCTGACGGGCAGGCCCACTGGTTCCCCGAGGCCGCAGTCGCCGTCGGCTGACGTCACCCGGCCGTCGGTGGCCAGCGGCGGGACGTGAGGTAGTAGGCGGCGGCGGCCACGCCAGACGACACGAACCACGCCCAGGTGTACAGGTGGTTGAACAGGGCGGGCACGGTCGCCGGATCGAGGCGCCCGGCCGCGACGATGAAGCCGGGCAGGCACGGCGCCACGCCGGCGGCGAAGGCCACCATCGCCCGCCAGTTGTAGCCGCGCCGGTACTCGTAGCGGCCGCCGCGCCGGTACAGGTCGTCGACGTCGAGCTCGGTGCCGCGCAAGATGAAGTAGTCGACCATCATGATCGCGCCGATCGGGCCGAGCAGGACGCCGTACCCCACCAGCCACACGAAGATGTAGTTGCCCAGGTTCTTGAGGATGAGCCACGGAAACATCAGGAAGCCGATGGCCGCCGTGATCAGGCCGCCGGTGCGGTAGCTGATCGTCCTGGGCGCGA
>JAWKQV010000022.1:0-103755 GCA_041389965.1 Kofleriaceae bacterium
CGACCAGGCCGACGCCGACGACGTTGAGGCTGCCGTGGACGATCAACATGGACGCCAACGGGTCCCAGTCGCCCAGCCGGAACGCCGGCGCCGCGCCGCGTACCGCGTACAGACCGGCCAGGACCATGGACGCGCACAGGGTGGCGCCAGCGAGCCGGGCCGACGGGCGCGGCGTCGTCAGCAGCACCGCCGCGCCGCCCAGGCCGGCGCAGGTCATGGCCACCGCGGTCGCGGTCTCGAGCCAGCGTGGGCCCGCGATGCCAGCGGCGGTGAGCGGCACCCCGAGCGCGATGGCCAGCGCGACCACCCGCGCGGCGCGGCCCCGATCGATCGCGGCGCGCCCCACGATAAGGGGCAAGAACGCGCCGGCGACGTGAAAGTGCGCGGCGGTCAGGCCGACCCATACCGGCGGGTAGCCCAGCAGCGGGAAGCCCGCGCGGTGCGCCAGGAGCCACAGCGCGCCGCCCGGCCACAGCACCAGGCCGGCCGCCATCGCCAGGTCAGCGCCCTGTCCACGCCGGAGCGCGAGGGCGCCGGCGCCGTGCAGGCCTAGGAGCCCCGCCACCAGCAGGTAGGGGACCGTGAGCAGCGCGGCGGCGGTGCCGGCCGGCAACCACAGCGCGCCGGCGGCGGCCAGGCCCGCTGGGGCGGCGGCGGCGCGGGCGAGGCGAACCAGGCGCGCACGCTGGCCCTGACGGTCGATCCCGTCGACGACGCGGATCGCCAGCGGCGCCAGGAGCGCGACGATGACGCCCAGGAGCGCGGCCAGGCCGTCGCCCAGCACCGTCATGGCAGGAGCTGGGCCCGCTCGTCGGCGGTCGGCACCTGGCAGCTGTCGTAGTGGCCGAACAGGCGGTAGCGAACGCGCGCCACTAGCCGGTAGCCAAGGTCGAGGGGCCAGGCCGGCAGCCAGCGCAGCGCGTAGGCCCAGCGCCAGGGCCGGGTCAGGTAGCGCGCGGCGTGAAGGAACACCTTGCTGCGCAGGAACATGCGGTCGCCGTCGATGAGCACCACCGACTCGAGGGTGTCGGGGATGGGGAACCGGGCGCGCAAGGCGGCGGCGGTGTCGCCCTGGAGCGGCGCGTACCACAGCGTCCGGCTGTCGCGCTTCATCAGCCACCGCACCGACCTGTGGCACAGCCCGCAGGTCCCGTCGTACAGGACCAGCGGCTGCGGAGGTGGGGCGGGGGGCACGGTCATTGGATGCACGGCGGGCGTCCGAGGTGACGCCGTGTCGTCACGCCTGCGCGTCTGCCGCCAGGGCGGCGGCGACCGCGGCGTTGACGGCGGCCGGGCTGGCCTTGCCGCCGGACGCCTTCATCACCTGCCCGACGAAGAAGCCGAGCAGGCCGGTCTTGCCGCCGCGGTACTCGGCCAGCTTGCCGGCGTGCTTCGACAGGACCTCGGCGATGATGGGGGTGAGCGCGGCCGCGGCGGCGTCGCCGCTGACCTGGCGCAGGCCGCGGGCGTCGACCAGCGCCACCGGATCGCCGCCGTCGGCGACCAGCTCGGGCAGCAGGTCCTTGGCCACCGCGGCGGTGATGGCGCGGTCCTCGACCAGGCCGATCAGCGCGGTGAGGGCGGCCGGCGTGAGCGCGGTCTCGGCCAGGTCGGCGTCGCCGGCCACCCGCGGCAGCTCGTTGACCATCCAGCGGGCGACCAGCTCGGCCCGGAACGGCGCGGCGGCGCGACACGCCTCGAAGAAGTCCGAGCTGTCGCGGTCGCCGTGGATCAGGTCGGCGGTGTCGGCGCCCAGCGTCTCGACGGCGCCGGCGTAGCGGGCGGCCAGCTCGGCGTCGCGCTCCCGCGCGATGGCCCGCTGCTCGGCGCCGGACTTCTTGGGCGGCCGGGTGGCGGCGCGGGACGCCTTCGTCTTCACCTCGGCGGTCGCCTCGAGCGTGGCCGGCGCCAGCGTCGCGGCCAGGTGCGCCCGGATGGTGTCCCGCAGCGTGATCACCCGGTTGAGCACCAGGGCGTCCGGCCGCGAGTCGACGCAGTCGGCCACGAAGTAGCCGACCCGCTCGAGCTGGATCGGCGTGCCGGCCGCCGCCACCACCGCGGGCTCGACCACCGCGCCGGTGACCACCTCGAGCGACGCCGGGTTCACGACCTCCGTGATGTCCTCCGCGGCGTCGGGCTTGACCGTGGTGAACAGCCGGTCGTACAGGCGCACCTCGCAGGTGACGCCGCGGGTGGCCGACACCCAGTGCAGGACGCCGGCGACCTTGCCATCGTCGACCACACTGCAGCGCAGCTCGACCACCGCGCCGGCGGCGTCCTTGACCACCTCGTCGCAGCGGATGAGCCCGGCGTGGCGCAGGCGGACCACCCGGCCCGGGGCCAGGCGCTTCCAGCCGTCGGGGGCCACCTCGGCGAAGTCCTCCTGCTCGATATAGAGGTGCTTATCGAAGGGGATCTGCCGGGTGCCCCGGGCGCCGGTCGGGTCGATGTCCTCGGGAAAGAGCGGCGCCTCCACCAGCGACGCCGCCTCGACGTTGGTCAGCGTCACCGCCAGCGGCCGCACCACGCCCAGCAGGCGCGGGGCCCGGCCGTTGAGGTCGCTCCGAACCGCGTACTCGAGCTTGCCGACGTCGACGGTGGAGTTGTTCTTGGCCACCCCGACCAGGTCGCACAGCTCGCGGATGGCCTCGGGCGTGAAGCCGCGCCGCCGCATGCCGGCCAGGGTCGGCATGCGGGGGTCGTCCCAGCCCGTCACCACGCCGTCCTCGACCAGCCTGAGCAGCTTTCGCTTGGACATCATCGTGTACTCGAGCACCAGCCGGGCGAACTCGTACTGGTGGGGCGGGCCGGCCACCGGGCGGCCGCCTACCAGATCCGCGCGGGCGGTCACGCCGGTCGCGGCGATGACCCAGTCGTACAGCTCGCGGTTGTTCTCGAACTCCAGCGTGCACAGCGAGTGGGTGATGCCCTCGAGCGCATCCGACAGCGGGTGCGCGTAGTCGTACATCGGGTAGATGCACCAGGCGTCGCCGGTGCGGTGGTGGTGGGCGTGGCGGATCCGGTACAGCAGCGGATCGCGCATCTTCATGTTCGCCGCCGCCAGGTCGATCTTGGCCCGCAGCACGCACGCGCCGTCGGGCAGCTCGCCGGCCCGCATGGCGCGGAACCGCGCCAGGTTCTCCTCGACGGTGCGGCCGCGCCACGGGCTGGGCCGGCCCGGCTCGGTCAGCGAGCCGCGGTGGGCTCGGATCTGCTCCTCGTCGTGGTCGTCGACGTAGGCCAGGCCGCGCTCGATGAGTCCCTCGGCGAGCTGGTATAGGTCCTCGAAGTAGTCCGACGCGAACAGGATGCGGTCGGGCGCGAAGCCCAGCCACCGCACGTCACGCTCGATGGCCTCGACGTACTCGACGTCTTCCTTGGTCGGGTTGGTGTCGTCGAAGCGCAGGTTGCACGTGCCGCCGTACTCACGGGCGATGCCGAAGTCGACGCAGATGGCCTTGGCGTGGCCGATGTGCAGGTAGCCGTTGGGCTCCGGCGGGAACCGGGTCGCGACCTGCTGGTGCCGGCCGGCGGCCAGATCTTCGTCGACGATGGTGCGCAGGAAGTCCTTCGGGCGGGCGTCGGTCATGACCCGCAAGGCTTAGCACGCCCGATCGCGGCCGTGGTCGCGCCGGCCGGCGCGCTGGGGTCAGCGGTTCAGCCCCTCGATCCGGATCAGGATCTGCTCGTCCTCGCCGATCCGGGTCTGCCAGTCGGGCATCCGCGGGGCGTCCCAGTGGGCCTGGGCTACCGCGTCGACCATGCAGCGCTCGAGGGCCGGATCGTCGAGCGTGCTCTCGTCGACCCGGACGTCGTGGACCGTCACCTTGCCGGCCGCGATCTGGTAGCGCAGCAACAGCCGCAGCTTCTGCTTGCGCTGCTTGCCGCCCTTGTAGCAGGCGCTGGCGGCGCGCCGCAGGTTGGCGGAGTAGCTGCGGTCGATCTCTTCGTAGAACTCGTCCGAGTCCCGCGGGATGGGGGCGTCCTCGTCGGGCTCGTCCACCTCGATCGCCGGGGGCGGCTGGCCGCTGGTGTCGGGCGCCAACCGGGTCGGGCCGCCGCGCGGCGCCGCGCGCGCGGCCGCCACCGGCGTCGTGGCGGCCCCGGAGCTTGGTTCGGCCCGGCCGCCGCGCAGCTGCCACCACAGCAGGGCGGCGCCGATCGCCACGACCCCGCAGGCCAGGGCGAGCCACCGCACGCCGGTCAGTTCCCTTGCTGTGGGATCTGGTTGGTGGTGTGGGTCTCGAAGTCGCCGATGCCGGTCAGGGCGCCGCCGGCCTGGAGCGCCGGGTGCATGTTCCACACGCTCAGGCCGTTGTCGGCGTAGACCAGCACCTCGCCCTCGCACAGGCCGCCGCCGCCCGACGTGGTGCTGACGTGCGCGGTGGTGTCGGCCGGGTCGGTCAGGTACGAGTAGATGTATGTGTGGTCAGGCTCGGGCGACGCCAGGTCCCGCTCGACCTTGATCTGGTACTGAGCCAGCGGGGTCGGCGCCGGGTTGCAGGTGTTGGCGGCGATGGCGACCTGGAACGTCCAGGTGCCCACCGGCCAGCACCCGCTGATGTCAGGGGGCTGCGGCTCGAGGGCGGCCGAGCCGGTGATGGTGAGCTGGGCCGAGCAGGTGATCTGATCGCCCTCGTCGACCGCGCCGTCGCAGGCAGCGGCGCTGGCCAGGGCGGCGGCGGTGAGAAGCAACGTGAAGCGCATGCGGAGCCTCCAGGAACGATAATTGAAGCAAGCGAGGTGCCATGCACCCAGGTGACCCCAGCGAGCGTAGCATCGATGCCGAGGCCGGACTTTGGTCCTCGATCGGGAACTCGGGACCCCACGCGGCGGCGCCACCGAGGAGCCGCGCAGCGCCCGGCGCGGCTTGCTCCTACCCCAGGCCCTGTGGCTATGATCGTGCGAGCATGGGGACCCGCTCGGCCTGGATGATGTGCATGGTGCTGGCGGTCGTGGTCGCGGCCTGCCGCGACAAGAAAGACGCGGCACCGGCGCCACCGCCGCCGCCGGTCGCCGTGGCCGACGGCGACGCCGGCATCGACGCGTTCATCATCACCGTCCCTGAGGACACCGACGAAGACAAAGAGTACGTCCCGGCCGAGTTCAAGTCCGGGGCCGACCGGTGGAAGGATACCGGGATCTACGTCGACGGGAGGTTCGTCGGCTTGCTGGCGTGGGCCGAGCTGCCGCGCTCGCTGCCGGTCGTGTGGATCCCGGTCAAGGCGTCGGCGCCCAAGCGCTACGGCACCGCCGACACCGGGTGGCGCTGGGCCAAGGAGCGACGCTACCGGTTCCGCGACCTGGTCACGTCCCTGGGCATCGAGCCGCGCAAGGTCAAGGCGCTCCACGTCTATGGCCCCAAGTTCTCCGAGACCATCGTCGTCACCGGCAAGGCGCTGGCCTCCAAGGCCGCCGACGAGTTCTACTTCCGGTTCGCCGGCATCGTCAGCGGCAAGGCGCTGCCGTCGCTGCCGGCCGGCCTCGCCAACGGCACCAGCCCCGACAAGATCTCGGCGCTGATGATCTATGTCGACAAGGAGCCGCCCGTGCTCGAGCGCAACGTCGGCCTGGTGCTCGACGGCGAGGTCCAAAGCGGCGTGCCGTACTTCGGGACGCCGCTCCGCGGCGGGGTGCGCGTCTACAAGGACGACCGGCTGGTGGTCTACATCAAGCGGCAGGATCTGCCGGTGGCCGAGGCCAACACCAGCTCGGGCGAGCCGCAATGGCAACTGTTCCCGTATCTCCAGGCCCGTGGGGTCGAGACCGCCGACCTGGCCGAGGCCTGGGTCGTCCGGGACGAGAAGTGGGAAGAGCGGTTCGATCGAGCCCAGCTGCAGGGCCTGTGGTTCGGGGCCAGCGCCCAGGCCAAGGGTCACATCGAGCTGGCCGACCCGAACCATCCCGGCCAGGTCATCAAGGCCCAGGCCCTCATCCTGCGGACCTCACCGCTGCCCCCGGCTGAGAAGCCAGCGCCCGACCCGGAGGAACTGTAGTCCCCGGTCCTAGGGAGTCTCCCCCCCGATCCGGGCAGATCCCTGGTTAATAGTTCCAATGCCTTAGGCTGTGACTGATTCGGCACGAGGGGTGCACAGATGACAGCCAGGTAACAACCCCCCTGACGAGGCCCTCTCCAATGAACATGCTGAAGACCACCATCTTTGCGAGCGCCCTGGCTGGCCTTGCGGCACTGCCCGGTGCGGCCTCGGCCCAGGCCAACCTGAGCGAGATCGGCCGCGCCTCCGCGGTGAAGATCGCCTCGGGCTCCCCGAACGACCTCGCGCCGGTCCGCACCGGCGAGGACGGCATCGCGCGCCTGCGCATGACCGACGAGGAGCAGACCAACGAGCAGGCGTCCATCAAGTTCAGCCCGGACGGCACCAGCGCCGTCATGGTCCGCATGAGCTCGAGCCCCATCAACGAGGGGACGCCCCGGGAGTCCGCCCCCAACCACCGCATGCAGGCGGCCCTGACCGCCCTGGAGACCTACGTCGAGGCCGACGGTCGCCTGAGCGTCAAGCGCCCGGCCACCGCCCAGTTCGACGTGTGGGCCACCGACAACGACGGCAACGAGTACCGCAACGCCAACAAGCCCGAGATCGCCTACATCAACGGCGGCAAGAACATCGCGGTCTTTTTCAACTACCAGGCCAACGGGTCGGGCGACACCAAGCGCTACGCCAAGGTGTTCAACCCGCACACGCTGCAGCCCGTCACGATCAAGAACGGCAACGGCCAGGTCCAGGACCAGGTCGTGGTGATGGCCAAGAACAACGACGACTGCTCGATGCACCAGTCGGGCGACGGCGAGATGGCCATCCCGTACTTCGACCAGGGTGGCGTCACCCGGATGGTCGGCTGGCACGGTTGCAACGGCAACGGCAACGACGATGGCTGGGCCAGCGGCCTGGAGATCAACTGCACCAACGGCGCTGACGGCCTGGCCACCGAGTGCACCATCAAGCGGCTGTGGGACATCTCGCTGGCCCAGCGCGAGGAGCGCTCGCGCGGCCGCTGCACCATCGGCAAGGCCGACCCGTCGTTCGCGACGTGCACCTGGACCGAGGGCAACACCCAGCCGCAGCGCGACGGCGTGTGGATCGCGGCCATCGACCTGTCGACCGGCGGCGAGAACGGCCCCAACGCCCAGAGCCGGCTCCTGTGGAAGGAGCAGATCCAGCAGAAGCAGACCATCCAGGTCAACGGCGTCGACCGCGAGTACTACGCGATGCGCGCTCAGTCGGCCCGCATCATGACCAAGGCCGCCGACGGCTCGCTCGAGCCCTCGATGCAGCTCATCGAGCAGCACACGCTCAACCGCGGCGCCAACAACAACAACAAGAAGGGCGGCCGCTCCGACCTGATGTGCTTCTCGGTCATCAACGCCAACCGCACCGGCCTCACCTACGAGATGCCGCTGTCGTGCGTGAACATGGCCAGCCCGATGCTGCTCGGCCTCGACGGCACCCACATCTCGATGGCCGGCGCGGTGTTCGGCAAGGGTGACCAGCTCATCCCCGGCTTCATCCAGCTCCAGGGCAGCCACACTGGCGGCCTGTCGCAGGACGCCGACATCCGGACCATCGGCTACGACCCAGTCGCCAAGACCATGGTCAACCTGGGCCAGCACTCGGCCGGCGCGCCCTACGATCGCCACCTCTACTCGAACTACCTGGGCAACAACCCCGGCAACCAGGGCCGCAACTTCGCTGGCTGCGACCTGGTGCGCAACCCGTTCTTCGACGCCTCGGGCGCCGGCACCACCGCCGCCAGCCACGTCCAGTTCTTCAACGCCTGCGGCCTGACCGGCAAGGACGCGAGCCAGCCCGACTCGGCCATCAAGCCCTCGACCTACGTGACCCTGTTCCCGGTCGCCTTCTCGGCCGACGCGCCCGACCCGGCCGGCGGCTACAACGACAACGTCCCCGGTGACTCGACCCCGGACAACCCCGCCCCCGAGCAGGAGGATCCGCTGGTGTTCGGCACCGCCGCGGGTGGCTGTTCGACCGGTGGCGGCTCCACCAGCCTGGTGTTCGGCCTCGGCCTGGGCCTGGCTGCCATCCTGCGCCGCCGGCGCAAGTGAACCGCCCCGAACCTCATCCCCCGACCTCCACCCAGACACTCCTCGGAGAACCGACCATGTCCATCCGAATCCTCGTCGCGAGTGCCCTCATGGCTGCCGCCGGTTGCGTCGGGACGCTCGATCCGGCCCCTGGCGTGGACGCCGGCTCCGGCACCGACGGTGGCAACACCAACAGCGTCGCCCGCGGCCTGTACATCACCAACGTCTTCCCGATCATGCAGGCCAAGTGCGGCGGGTGCCACACCACCACCGCGCAGCTGGCGACCCCGTTCGTCGGCACCAGCTCGGCCAACGCCTACGAGGCCATCGTGGGATTCTCGTCGGTGGTCGGCAACTTCAGCGAGACCGGGGCCCCGGTGTACACCAAGGTGTTCCCGGGCGGCCACCAGGGCCAGTCGTACGTCGCGGCCGAGCAGACCAAGATCAAGGAGTGGCTGGCGGCCGAGGTTCAGGAGCGGGCGACCAACCCGAACCCGAATCCCAACCCGACCGAGACGCCGGGGCAGGCCACCGCGCGCATCATCAGCGAGTGGTCGGGGTGCCTCAAGGAGTCGGACTTCATCGACATCGGCAACGGCACCGGCTTCGGCGAGATGTTCTCGAACAAGGGCTCCAACGAGGGCAACTGCGAGCAGTGCCACACCAGCGGCGCCTACGGCTTCCTCGTCAATGACGACAACACGCTGGTCTACAACACCGTGTCGACCAACAAGTACTACATGCTGTCGTACTTCGCGGCCGACCTGACCGACCTGGCCAACCCGAAGATGGTCCCCAACTTCGCCAACTTCGAGCGCGTCGGCCAGCGGATGGTGCCGCACCAGGACCACCCGCAGTTCAACACCGACCGCGCCAACGACCCGGCGCTCCTGGCGTTGCAGACGCTCTACGACCGGACCATGGGCTACAAGACCGCGGGCACCTGCGGGACGCCCCGCATCCCGCAGTGACCTGACCGGTCCCGTCGTCGTCCACGCCGCCCCCGCTCCTGGGGGCGGTCGCATTTTCGGCGCCGGATCAGCTGGTGAAGTCCGACGGCGCCGCCTGGCAGTACTGGATGGCGGTCGGGATCTCGAGCGGCGCCAGCCCGCGCCACAGCACCCACCAGGCGGTGGCGCCCAGGTGGATCTTGGCCATGCCGTCGCAGTGCTCGCGGTACCACGACGTGATGGGGTTGTCGGCGCGGCTGCGCCAGAACAGGCGCGGGAAGTCGGCCTGCATCGCCCGCCATAGATCGCGCCCCACGCCCTCGCCGCGCGACACGATGTCGACGGCGAACTTGGACAGGTAGGGGGCCAAAGGCGCCGGGGTCACCACCGCCGCGCCGCGGTAGTCGTCGGCGACGTAGCCGGCCAGGAGCGGCCGGGCCGCGAAGTCGGCCACCAGCGGCCGGCCGAACGCGGCCTCGACCACCGCGCGCAGGCGGGGCAGATCCAGGCCGTCCCAGGCCAGGTGCCGGACCACGGTGCTGCCGCGCCGGACCAGGGTGCCGGCGCCCTTGACGGTGAACAGCTCGCGCAGCAGATCGAGCGGGGACGTGACGCTGACGGTGAGGCCGCGGTGGCCGGCGCCGGCGACGCGGTCGATCACCCGGCCGATCTGGCGCAGCAGCTTCTGCTGCTCGGCCGGCAGTGCGCCTGGGCTCAGGTAGCCCGCGGCCTCGGTGGTCAGATCGATGAGCGAGATGGCGCGGCCGTCGGTGGGGACCAGGCCGCTGCGGCGGGTGACGAACACGACGCGCCGGGTGCCGAGCGTCGCCGCCAGGTCGGCCAGCGCGTCGAACCGGCGATCGGCCGAGCCGTCGTCGCGATCGATCACGCACAGCGGCAGGCGGCCGCCGGCGATGGCGGCGCGGATCGGCGCGGCGGCCGGCTCGCCGACGATCGCGGTGGCCACCGCCGGGGCCAGCGCGGCGGCCAGCCGCTCGGCGGCCCGGGCCGCGCCGCCGGGTTCGATGGCGCCGAACGCCACCACCGGGCGCAGCCCGACCTCGGCCAGGTAGCGCAGCTCGACCGCCAGCGCGTCGGCTGCGTGGCGCACCACCGCGTCGGCGACGTGGACGATGGCGAACCGCTCGGCGTGCTCGGCGCGGAACGCCTCGAGGTACTGCTGGGCCTCGGCCGGGCGGCCGATGCTGGTGAGGAAGCGCAGGACCAGGTCGGCCGGCTCGGCCGGATCAGCCACGGCCGGCCTCGGACCCGAGCCGGGTGAACACGTCGACGAACAGGGCGATCGCCCAGTCGAGGTCGGCCACCGCCACCGACTCGTCGGCGGCGTGGGCGCGGCCGATGTCGCCGGGGCCGACCACCACCGCGGCGATGCCGGCCTCCTGGTACAGCGCGGCCTCGGTCCAGAAGTCGAGCGCGACCAGGGCCTCGACGTGGGGCGCGACCAGGGCGTGGAGGCCGCGATCGTCGCCGCCGCCGAACGGCGTGTGGTCGACCTCGCACGCCACGGTGATGGCTGGATCGATGGCGCGCGCGGCCGCCGCCAGCGCCGCCTCCCAGCCGGCGCGATCGAAGCCGGGCGCCGGGCGGATCGAGAAGGTCAGCGCCGCCTCCTCGGGGATGACGTTGAACGCCACGCCGCCGTCGATGCCCGCCACGTTCATGCACAGCCCGGGCATGCCGGCCGGGCCGCGGTCGCGCGCCGCCACCCCGAGCTCGTGGATCGCCAGCGCCAGCCGGGCCATGGTCACGATCGGCGCCGGCTGGTGGTCGGCCCGCGACGAGTGGCCGCCGTGGCCGCGCACGGTGGCGCGGTAGGCCAGCACGCCGCGGTGGGCCGTGCCGGCCCGGCGCGCGGTCGGCTCGCACACGATGGCGCGCTCGACGCCGGCCCGGTGGGGCGAGGCCAAGAACGCCTTGACCGCCGCGGTGCCGCGCTCCTCGTCCCCAGAGAACAACAGGCCACAGTCGCGGGGCCGGACCTGCTGCGCGGCCAGCGTCGCCGCCACGATCGCGCCCTTGGTGTCGGCCGTGCCCAGGCCGCTGACGCGACCGTCGGCGACCACCGGCGTCCAGGGATCGTGGCTCCACCCGCGGTTGGCCGGGACGGTGTCGACGTGGGCGTTGACCAGGGTGCGCGGGGTGCCGAACCGCGCGAACACGTAGCCGCCGGGGTGGCCACTGGCGCGCGGACACGCCTCGACGATCACCTCGTCGGCCCCGGCCGCGGCCAGCCACGGCGCGACGTGCCGGCACAGGGCCAGCTCGTCGCCGGCGTCCGCCGCCAGGTCGGCGTGGTGGGTGGGGAGGCGCACCAGCTCGCACAACATCTCGACGGCCCGGGTCATGGGCCGGAGTTCTACCCGATCAGCCGCGCGCGCGCGTCACTGCGGGACGACCCGGGCCGCCAGGGCATCGCGGTCCTTGGCCAGGGCCGCCAGCCGGTTGCGCTGGTGGGACACCGAGGCCTTGATGGTGGCGCCCAGCTGCGGCGGCAGCCGCTTGGCCAGGGTGTGGGGATCGCCCAGCCGCTTGGCCAGGGCCGGCGTGGCGTGACCGTCGGCCAGGGTCCAGGCCACCAGCGCCCCGACCACCGACTCGTCGATCCACGCGGTCGCGGTCGGGACCTCGTGACCCAGGGCCAGCGCGCGCAGATCGGCCAGCGCCTCGGCCAGCTCGGCCGGGGTGTGGGTGCGGGCCAGCTCGGCGATGACGCGCCGGCCCAGGTCGGGCAGCGGGTCGGGCCCCGGGGGCGGCCACGGCACCGGCCCGATCTCCTCGCGCAGCGGGAAGCGCACCAGCACGTCGGCCAGCTTGGCGATGCGCAGGCAGCGCCGGACCCGCGCCGGCATCAGCCAGCTGGCCAGGTTGTGCCAGTACGCGGTGAGCAGCTGGTAGGCCGGCGACGGCGCGCCGCCGGGCTTGAGCGCGGCGCGGGTGGTGCCGGTACCGTCGAGGTTGATGTTCACGTAGTGGTGCCAGGTGGACTCGACGACGACGCGGCCCTTGGTGACGGCGTGCCCGTCCCAGGCGCCGACCACGCCGAAGGTGCGGGGCGACCGCACGGCGTCCTTGCCGGGGAACGCCCCGCCGTAGGTCACCCCGTACGCGATGATCTCCGGCGCCGGGCTGCCAGCCGGCCAGCCGGCGAGGCCGGCGACCGCGGGCTCGACCACCTCGCCCTCGTGGGGATGATCGGGCGCCAGCTCGATGGGCCAGTAGGTCGCGCCGGGCGTCGCGGTGGGCGCCTGCAAGATGGGGTGGGGCGCGGACACGCCGGGCGCGGGCTGGTAGTAGCGCGGGTAGATCTTCTGCGGCTCGTCGTCGGACTGATCGTCGAACGCGAACACCCCGTCGGCGCCGGGGCTGACCGTGGTGATGCGGGTGGGCAGGTGGGCCGACGGCGCGCCGTCCTCGACGTACCACCGCCGCATGTCGCGGATGCGCGGCAGCTCGCCGCACAGGGCCGCGCCCAGCGCGTCGTGATCGCCGGTGGCGAACACGCCCTTGCCGGCGTCCATGAACGCGGTGATGGCCGCGACCTCGGCCGGGGCCAGACCGCCGGCGGCACCCGGCGCCGGCTTGGCGGCGCTGCCGATGCCCATGATGAACAGGACATCGTAGGGCTGCTGCAGGCCAGTCGCGAAGTCGAACGTCGGCAGGTCGGCGCCCGAGCTGGGATCCGAGCCGTGGAACGCCGTGGTCACGATCGGCGTCATGCCGTGGATGGTGGTGGCGCGCAGCGCGGCGACGAACTCGGTCAGGCCGAAGCCGTCGCCGGCCTGGAACGACAGGCCGTCGGTGACCACCAGGATCCGCGGCACGCACTCGCGCAGCAGGCCGGCGATGAGGTCCGGACGGATCCGGTAGGTGTCGGGCAAGATGGGCGTGAAACGATCGATGGGTGGCACGGTCTTCTCCCTGCGCACGAGGCGCGGCCGCGGACGTCGCGGACTCACAGGCAGGGACGCGGCCGCCGACCGGTCTTCGCGGCAGCGTGCGGCAACCATCGGCGTCGGCCGCTCAGGTCACGGCTGGACCGCGAACGGCCGGGCGGTCCGGTACTTGAACAGGCGCGCGTCGCCGGCCGCCAGGGTCACCGCCAGGCTGGCGCTGGTGCCGGCCACCGCCAGCGGCACCGTGCCGATCGCGCCGGTGGTGGCGTCGAGGACCTGGAGCTGGTCGCGGGCCACGTCCGCGGGCGCCGCGGCGAAGTCGAAGCCGAGGTCGACGGTGATCGCGTTGGCCGAGTCGACCGGGAAGCTCCCGCCGTCGTGGTTGGGATTCTGCAGCATCACGTACCGGTCGCCGCAGTCATCGGTGAAGAACCCGATGAGCGCCTCGGTCAGCGAGCCGCGGGGCGCCACCGAGGTCAGGTACGGATCGGCGCCCGCGCCCACCGCCCAGGCGCGGGTGCCAGGCGGCTGCGACAGCACGGTCGCCGCCAGGTACCGCACGTCGGTGCTGGTCAGCTGGGTGAGCGTCCGGCCCAGGTGCGCCAGCTCGACGTTGAGCCCGGCGGCGACCGCGAAGGCTGGGGTCTTGGGCGCGGCGAAGTCGCCCGGCGCGGCGAACAGGCTGCCGGCCTCGATGTACGGATCGTTGGTGGGCCCGAGCTGATAGACGAACCACGAGTAGCCGGTGAAGCCGTAGACCGCGTGGCGGTACACGTCCCACCGCATGTCCGACGGGCTGCTGTCGGTCTGCCCCGGGCCGCGGTAGCTCCGGAGGTACGCCCAGTACGGCAGGCCGAACCGCAGCCCGGCGGCGCGGAACTGCTCGAGTGAATTGTAAGTCGAGTTCGACCGCGCATAGCGATCGTACGAGATGACGTCGCCGCTGGTGGCGGTGCCGTAGTAGTCGAGCATCTGGGCCAGGTCGTTCGGGGCGACGCTGAAGTTGGCGTAGAGCAGCGCGTCGGGATCGACCGCCCGCAGCCGAGCGATGCCCTGGCCGATCGTCATCAGGTCGGCCAGCGACGTCGGCTCGTCGCCGACCTGGTAGCCGATGCGCCCGGGCGGGTTGGCCGAGTAGCCGCCCAGCACCCGCCCGTCGAGCGCGGTCCCGTCGGCGCGGACCCACGCGACGAAGCGGTGGTTGGCCGGCGTCCGCCACGCATCCAGCTTGCTCGGCAGGCCGTCGAGCCACAGCTGGACGGCGCTGGCGTGGAAGCCGTCGACGTAGTCGCTCACCGCGGCCGCGCCGGGCGCCGGCATCTGCACCGTGAGCCCGCTGATGAACATCGGGTTGGCGCGGACCCAGCGGGCGCCGCGGCCGAGCGTGGCGGGCGCCAAGCAGGCGGCCGGGCCGGCGTCGAGGCCCGGTCCGTCGATCGCCAGGGTGGCGTCGACGAGGTCGCCGGCATCATCGGGGCGCGCATCGGCGCCGGGGGCGGCGTCAGGCGAGCCGCCGCACGCACCGAGGGCCGTCGCCCACCACAGCCACAGGGTCATCGCGACGAGCCGCATGACGGCCAGGTAGCACGGCGGTCGACCGCCTCGCCAGTCGCGGTCGCCAGCGACGGCCACCAGCGCCCGCCAGGGTGACGTGGCGCACCGGCGATCGGCCCGCCGAGCGTCGCCGGCCGGCTGCGCTACACTTGGAGCGTGACCACCTTGCCCGCCGACAACGCCGATCTCATCCGCCGCATCCTGGGGGACGGGTACCTCGAGCTGCGCCTGGTCCGGCTCACGGTCGAAGAGGTGCCCGACCTGGCCACCCGCGTCGCGGTCGAGGTCGGCGAGAACACCTCGACCACCACCATCGACGGGGAGGGCGTGGGGCCGGTCGACGCCCTGTGGGGCGCGCTGGTCGGCCGCTACGCGCGCGAGTACCAATCGCTCAAGTCGGTGCAGCTGGCCGGGTTCACCGTCGGCGTGGCCATCGAGTCCAAGGTGCGCCGGGCCGGCCTCGACGCGATGGCCACCGTCGAGCTGGCCGTGGTCAACAGCGACGGGCGCCGCTTCGCGTTCGCCGACACCTCGCGCTCGATCACCGCGTCCGCGGCGCGCGCGGTCATCGCGGTGGTGCAGTACTTCGTCAACGCCGAGCGCGCGTTCGTCATGCTGTCGCATGCCCGCAAGGACGCGGTGGCGCGCAGCCGGGCCGACCTGGTGGCCCGCTACACCGCCGAGCTGGCCGAGGTGGTCAAGAGCACCAGCTACGCCGCGGTGATCGAGGCGCTGCGAAAAGAGCTGAACCAGCCGTGACCGAGACGGGGGCGCGAGCGTTGCGGCCGGTCGCGTGATCGGGCCGCTGGTGTGATCGCGCCGGCTGGCCGCGCGTCGTGGTTGACGATCCGCGGCCGACGCGGGAAGGTCGGCGGATGCGCCTGCTCCCCTGGCTCGTCCTCCTCGTTCCCCTCGCCACGGCCGCCTGTGGCGACGACGGTGACAACAACCCCTGCAGCCGGACCAGCGGACCGTGTACCGCCATCCCGGTCGGGGCCACCACCGAGGCGATCCAGACCGCGTTCATCAACGCCCAGCCCGGCGACACCATCGGGTTCGGCGCCGGGACCTACGTCATCGATCGCGATCTCAGCCTGACCGTCGACAACGTGACGCTGGCCGGCGCCGGGTCGGGCAGCGACGGGACCATCCTGTCGTTCGCGACCTCGACCGGCGCCCAGGGCATCTTGATCACCGGCGACCAGTCGCGCGTGGAGCACCTGGGCGTCGAGGACACCCCCGGCGACGCGATCAAGTGGGAGGGCTCGGCCGGGGTGGTGGCCAGCGACGTGCGCGTCGAGTGGCTCGGGCCGCCCAAGGCCGACAACGGCGCGTACGGGCTGTACCCGGTGCAGTGCCAGGACGTGCTGATCGACACCAGCAAGGTCCGCGGCGCGTCCGACGCCGGCATCTACGTGGGCCAGTCCGACAACATCATCGTCCGCAACAACGTCGCCGAGGAGAACGTCGCCGGCATCGAGATCGAGAACTCCACCCGGGCCGACGTCTACGGCAACCTGTCGACCCACAACACCGGCGGCCTGCTGGTGTTCTCGCTGCCCGGCCTGCAGGTCCACAACGGCGCCGGCACCCGGGTCTACGACAACCAGATCCTCGACAACAACACGCCCAACTTCGCGCCGGCCGGCAACATCGTCGGCCTGGTCCCCACCGGCACCGGCATCGCGCTGTTGGCCGGGCACCAGGTCGAGATCTTCGACAACGACATCGCCAACCACAAGAGCATCCACATCGGCATCGTCGGCTACAACATCACGATGCGGCCGTTCACCGACACGATGTACAACCCGTACTCGGACTCGCTGTACATCCACGACAACCGCCTGGTCGGGAAGTCGCTCGAGCCGAGCGGGCCGCTGGGCTTCCTGCTCATCATGGGCATGCAGGAACTGGGGCGTGACCCGGCCACCGCCGGCGTTTCGGCGATCGTGTGGGACGGCGACGTCGATCCGGCCAAGGCCGACGGCAACGGCGACCTGATGAGCCAGTACGCCATCTGCATCAAGGGCAACTCCCTCGACGGCCAGCCGGCCGACTTCGCCAACCTGCGGGTGCCGCTGGGCAACGGCCCGACGCCGACCACCGACCTGGCGCCGCACGACTGCACGCTGCCGGCCCTGCCGGCGGTGACCCTGCCGTGACGGCCCGCCGCACGCTGGCGGTGGGGCTGGCGCTGGCGCTGACCGCGGCGTGCGGCAGCGACGACGGCACCGTCGCGCCGCCCGACTGTGAGGTCGCGGCCGGGACCGGCCCGGTGATGCCGGCCACCGGCCTGTGCCAGCAGCTGTCGAGCTACCGGCTGTTCACCGACCTGCCGAGCCAGACCGCGGCGCCGGAGCTGACCGCCTACGATCTGGCGGTGCCGCTGTTCTCGGACTACGCGGTCAAGCACCGCTGGCTGTACCTGCCACCGGGCACCGCCGCGGCGTGGGACCAGGACGACGCGCTCGACCTGCCCATGGGCGCGATGCTGGTCAAGTCGTTCGCGTACCCCCACGACCTGCGCGACCCCGGGGCCGGCGCCCGCCAGCTCGAGACCCGGATCTTGATGCGCCAGCCGGCCGGGTGGAAGGCCGCGTCGTACGTGTGGCGCGACGACGGCAGCGACGCTGATCTGGCCGTGGCCGGCGCGCTGCTCGACACCTCGTTCATCGACACCAGCGGCGCCACGGTCACCAACCGCTACGAGGTGCCGAACACCAACCAGTGCCTCAACTGCCACGGCGAGCACCTGGCGGTGATGTCGCCGCTGGGGCCCAAGGTGCGCCACCTCAACCGGCTGGCGCCCGACGGCAGCGGCAACCAGCTGCAGCTGCTGATCGACGCCGGCCGCCTCACCGACGCGCCGGATCCGACCACCTGGCCGGCCGACCCCGCCCTCGACGATGAGGCGGCGCCGCTGGCCGATCGGGCCCGGGCGTGGCTCGACGTCAACTGCGCCCATTGCCACAACCCGACCGGGCCGGCCCGCACCTCGGGGCTGGATCTGTCGTTCCGCCAGACCGACCCCAGCATGTGGGGGCTATGCAAGACCCCGGTGGCGGCCGGCGCCGGCTCCGGCGGCCGGTTCTATGACATCGTCCCGGGCCAGCCCGATCAGTCGATCCTGGTGTTCCGCCTGGAGTCGACCCAGCCGCAGATCCGCATGCCGGAGCTGGGCCGCAACCTGGTCCACGCCGAGAGCCTGGCGCTCATCCGCGCGTGGATCGCGGAGATGCCCGGCGCCTGCGCGCAGTGACCGCGGGGCGCCGGCTCAGCCGCGCACGTCGCGGGAGATCTTGCGGTGCAGCCAGTGCACCGCCTGCTCAGCCTCGGGCGCGAACCGGGTGCGCGGCGCGAAGCCCGAGCGCAGGCCGCGGGCGACCTGGGCCAGCGCGTCGACGTCTTCGGCGTCGACCTGGGCCGACAGCCACCGCCGGTCGCGCTCCGCGTAGCGGGCCTCGTCGAGGACCCAGTGGTACCAGCCGAAGCGGATGGCGTCGGGGCGATCGGCCAGGGGCTGGTACAGGTTGATCGACAGGCCCCACGGATAGTAGTTGAGCGTCAGGTTGGGATAGACGAACCACCACAGCGCGAACACCCGACGCCCGGCCGGGTCGGCGAAGCGGTCGGGCAGGAGCGCCGGGTCGAAGCCGTCGGCCGGGTCGCGCGCGTAGGCCCACTGCAGCACTGCGTGGTCGTGCAGCTCGGTGGCGTAGCTGGCCAGGTCGATGGCGTCGGCCAGCCCGCCCGGGGCGCGGTGGATGTAGCCGATGTGGAACCGGTCGAGGTAGTTGCCGGCGTGGTGCTTCCAGTTGCCCGCGACCTCGCGCACCTCGCCCCGGCCGCGCGTGAGGTGGTCCGGAAACCGGACGAGGCTGGCGTCGACGGGCCCCAGCACGTCGGCCAGCGGCGGCGCGGCGTCGTCGAGCGCGGCCAGCACCAGGCGGCGCCAGGCCGCGACCGGCAGGGCCCGCAGGTGGTCGCACGGGCGCGGGAAGTCGCGCGCGCCCTGGAAGCCGGGTTGCGACACGAACCGCCCGCCGCAGTCGAAGCGCCGGCCGTGCTGGCCGCACACCAGGGTCGGCCCGCGGGTCGGCCCGGGCACCAGCGGGAACCAGGCGTGGGTGCAGGTGTTGGGGAACAGCCGCAGCGCGTCGTCGTCCCAGCCCCGCTGCAGGAACAGCGGCCGGCCGGCCACGGTCACCGGCACCCGGGTGCCCCGGGCCGCCAGCTGCTCGACCAGCGGGCGCGTGTCGTCGTCGCCGTCGCGCTCGGGCACCAGCTGCCAGCCCCGGGCGAACACCGTCGCCAGCTCGCGCGCGAGCCACGCCCGCTCGGTGAAGGTCCAGGCCGGCAGCGACTCGGCCACGGCGATGTCCTCGGCTACCTGGGTGTCGTCGTCGGCGGCGGCCATGGCCCGACGATACACGGCCGGGCCGGGCGCCGCCGCGGGCCGGGCGCGGGGCGCCGCGCATCCCGGCGCGGGTCGGCTATGGTGAGCGGGTGACCGACGCGTTCGACTACGACTTCGTGATCGTCGGCTCAGGCTTCGGTGGATCGGTCGCGGCGCTGCGGCTGGTCGAGAAGGGCTACTCGGTGTGCGTGCTCGAGCGCGGCCGGCGGTGGGCCGCGGGCGACTTCCCGAAGACCAACTGGAACCTGCGCAAGGCGCTGTGGATGCCGGCCGCCAAGTGCTTTGGCATCCTGCGCCTGTCGTTTCTGTCCGACGTGTTCGTGCTGTCGGGCTCCGGCGTCGGCGGCGGGTCGCTGGTGTACGCCAACACGCTGTACGTGCCGCCCGACCGGTTCTTCGACGCGCCGGCGTGGCGGGGCCTGGCCGACTGGCAGCGCGAGCTGGCGCCGCACTACCGCCGCGCCCAGTTCATGCTGGGCGTGACGCAGAACCAGTTCGAGGGCGAGCCGGATCGGGTGCTGGCCGAGATCGCCGACGAGCTGGGCCGGGGTGACAGCTACGTGCAGACCCCGGTGGCGGTCTACTTCGGCCAGCCAGGTCAGCCCGCGCCGGACCCGTACTTCGGCGGCGCCGGGCCAGCGCGGTCGGGCTGCACGCTGTGCGGCGGCTGCATGGTCGGCTGCCGCCACGGCGCCAAGAACACCCTCGACAAGAACTACCTGTGGTTCGCCGAGAAACTGGGCGCCGAGGTGCGGCCGCTGCGCACGGTCACCGACGTGCGGGCGCTGCCCGACGGCGGCTACGCGATCGCCCACCAGCGCAGCGGCGCCTGGGCCGCGCGCGATCGCCAGGTGGTGCGAGCCCGCCAGGTGGTGATGGCGGCCGGCGTCCTGGGCACGGTCCAGCTGTTGCTCGAGTGCAAGGCCCGCGGCAGCCTGCCGGCGCTGGCCCCGGCGCTGGGCCAGACCGTGCGCACCAACAGCGAGGCCATCCTCGGCGTCACCTCGGGGCGGCGCGCGGCCCGCTACGATCGCGGCATCGCGATCACCTCGTCGATCCACGTCGACGACGACACCCACGTCGAGGTGGTGCGCTACAGCGACGGCTCCGACGCGCTGGCGCCCTTGTCGACCCTCATCACCGACGGCGGCGGGCGGGTGCCGCGCTGGCTGCGCTACCTGGGCAACGTGGCGCGCCATCCGCTGACCTTCGCGCGCAGCCTGTGGCCGTTCGGCACGGCCCGCCGCGGCATCTACCTCCTGGTGATGCAGAGCCTCGACAACTCGATCGGCCTGGGCCTGCGCCGGCGGTGGCGCCGGCTCTGGCGCAAGGCGCTCGACACCCAGCCCGGCGATGGCCCGCCCAACCCGACCTACATCCCGCTGGGCAACCAGGTGGCGCGCACCTTCGCCCGCAAGGTCGACGGCACCGCCAAGTCGTCGGTGTTCGAGGTCCTGTTCGACGTGCCGACCACCGCCCACATCCTGGGCGGCGCGGTCATCGGCGCCGATCCGGCCCGCGGCGTGGTGGACGCCAGCCACCAGGCGTTCGGCCACCCCGGCCTGTATGTCGTCGACGGCGCTGCCATCCCGGCCAACCTCGGCGTCAACCCCAGCCTGACCATCACCGCCCTGGCCGAGCGGGCCATGAGCCTGGTGCCGGTCAAGCCCGGCGCCGAGCCGCGGGCCGCGGTCGACGCGGCGTGGGAGGCCGGCCAGATCGCGGCCCTCGAGGCCCGGGCCCAGGCCACCGGCAGCCCCAGCTTGCAGCTCCGCCGCCGGCGCTGATCGCGGGCTCAGCGTGCCAGCAGATCGCGGCCGATGACGAGCGCGTGCCACGCGCTGGCGCGGCTCGCGCCCTCGAGGTGCTTGACCTCGAACCGCCCGTCGCGCTGGGCATAGTACGAGTACTGCACCAGCCAGCGGTCCGCGCGCACCGTGACGCCGCCGTCGAAGGAGGCGCGCTCCAGCGCCGCGTCGTCGCCGGGGTCGGCCAGCTCGGTGAAGGGCTGCGCGTAGTGCACGTAGGCCGAAACAGTCAGCCGCTCGCCGGCGGCGGGCCACGGGCGCAGATCGACGCCGACCACCGGCCCGATCACGTTGGCCCCGACCTCGGTCCCGACAGCCAGCGCGACCGTCGGGTTCTGAAAGGTCAGCTGGCCCCAGGCGACTCCCAGGCCGCGGACCGCCTTGACCTTGCCTGCGCCGATCCTGGCCCCGGCCGAGGCGCCCAGCCAGGGTGCCAGCATCCAGCCGTAGCCACCGTCAGCGGCGACCACCACGCCCTCCACCTGATCCGGTGTGCAGCCTTCGTAGCAGGACACCTCGTCGGCTGCGCCGATCGCGGCGCCGCCGGCCAGGGTGATCCGGGGCCCGGCGATCGTCCGCATCGGCCGCACGATCGGCTGGACACAAGCGACCAGGAGGGAAGCGACGACCGCAGCTGCCAGGGCTTTCATTTGAGGATGCCTGGCCAGCAAGTCCGAGACCATGTCCATCGAGCCGAAATCTATACTAGCGTCCGTCGTGACCCGTGACACGGACGCCCGATCGTTGGCCCACCGCCGCGGTTCTGGCTGCGCCCGGCCGAGCCTCGACCTCCCCCCGACGACCACCCGCCGGTCAAGCTCCAGGTCGACAACCTGCGCGCTCCGATCTCGCGGTCGATGCCGGCGCTGTCGAGCCCTTCGTCGCCAGCGGCGTCGGCGGCGAGCTGACCCTGTGGGCGAATGTCGACGACGGGGTGCGGCGGACCCCCGGCGACGTGTCGAGCGCCGGTCGCCGACGCGCCTCGCAGGTGGTCATGGCTCGGCGTCGCGCCGGGTCGGCCGACGCTGGGTAGATCCGGCCGGATTCACGAATTTTGTGAGGTCGGGAACCGGGGGGGCGGGCCCGGCGGCCACGGTGACCGACGCGTACCCGCACCGGGGCGCAAGAATCTGGCGTCGGGGGTGCCCAACTGGCCTGGCCTGGTAGTATCCCGCGCGCATGAGCGTAGATGTCCTCGACCTGTCCGGATCGCTGGCGTTCATCGACGAGATGTACGAGCGCTTCCTGGCCGATCCGGGCTCGGTCGATCCGAGCTGGGCGGCGGCCTTCGCCGGCCGCGCCGATGCGCCGATCCCGGCTGGCACACCCGGGCCGCTGGCCCGCAACGGGCACGTCGGCACCAACGGGCACGCCGGCACCAACGGGCACGTCGGCAGCAACGGGCACGCCGGCGCTGGCGGCTACGTCGGCAGCAACGCCCACGGGCGCCCGAGCGCGGTGACCCTGGCCCCGGTGGTGGCCAACCCGTCGGCCTCGGTGTGGCCGCTCGTCAACGCCTACCGCAGCCGCGGCCACCTGGCGGCGGACCTCGATCCGCTGGGCCTGGTCGAGCGGGTGGTGGTGTCGGAGCTCGAGCCCGCCACCTGGGGCCTGACCGACGCCGCGCTGGCCGAGACGGTGTCCCCCACCGGCGTCCACGGCCTGCCCGCGGCGACCGGCCACGAGCTGTTGGCCGCGCTGCGCGAGACCTACTGCGGGCCCATCGGCGTCGAGCTGGCCCACATCGACTCGCCGGCCAAGCGCACCTGGGTGGCCCAGCGCATGGAGACCCGGCGGCTGCGCAAGCCCGACGTGGCGGTGCGGCGGCGCATGCTCGAGCAGGTGGTCAACGCCGAGGGCTTCGAGCGGTTCTGCCACGTGAAGTACCCGGGCACCAAGCGGTTCTCCCTAGAGGGGTCCGAGGCGGTCATCCCGGCGCTCGATCTCATCCTGACCCACGGCGCGCGGCTGGGCGCCATCGAGGCAGTCATCGGCATGGCCCACCGCGGCCGCCTGACCACCCTCGAGCAGATCATGCAGCGGGCGGCCCGCGACATCTTCGCCGAGTTCGAGGACATCGAGCCCGAGGCCCTGTCGGGCGGCGGCGACGTCAAGTACCACCAGGGCTTCTCCAGCGACCGCATCGGCCCCAACGGCAACCCCATCCACCTGTCGCTGTCGTTCAACCCGAGCCACCTCGAGGCGGTCGACCCGGTGGTGGTGGGGCGGGTCCGCGCCAAGCAGAAGCGGCACGGCGACTTCGCGCGCAGCCAGGTGATGGGCATCCTGATCCACGGCGACGCCGCGTTCGCGGGCCAGGGCCTGGTCACCGAGGTGCTCCAGCTGCACAACCTGGCCGGCTACCGCACCGGCGGCACCGTCCACGTCATCGTGAACAACCAGGTCGGCTTCACCGCGTCGCCCACCGAGTCGCGCTCGACGCCGTACGCGACCGACCCGGCCCACATGATCCAGTGCCCGATCTGGCACGTCAATGGCGACGATCTCGACGCCGTGGCCGACGTGGTCGAGATGGCCATGGACTACCGCGCCGAGTTCTCGCAGGACGTGGTCATCGACCTGTACTGCTACCGCAAGTACGGCCACAACGAGAGCGACGAGCCGAGCTTCACCCAGCCGCTCATGTACGAGCGCATCCAGCAGAAGGCCTCGGTGGTCGAGCGCTACGGCCAGCGCCTGGTCGAGGAGGGCGTGGTCTCGCCGACGACGGTCGCCGAGCTGGCCGCCGCGCGCGCGGCCTCGCTCACCGCCGAGCTGGCCGCCGCCAAGTCGTCGACCAAGCGTCCGCGCAACGTCGCGTTGACCGGGCTGTGGCGCGGCTACATCGGGGGCCCCGCGGCCGGGGTGCCCGACGTCGACACCGGCGTCCCGGTGGCCAAGCTCGGCGCCTTGGCCGAGCGCATGGTCCGGCTGCCGGACGGGTTCACCGCCCACCCCAAGGTGGTGCGCCTGCTCGAACAACGGGCGCAGATGGGGCGGGGCGAGCGGCCGCTCGACTGGGGCATGGCCGAGATGCTGAGCTACGCCTCGCTCTTGGTGGAGGGCCACGTGGTGCGGCTGAGCGGTCAGGACTGCGGCCGTGGCACCTTCAGCCACCGCCACGCTATCCTCACCGACGCCAAGACCGGCGTCGACCACCTGGTGCTGGGCGGGCTCGACGCCGACCAGGGCATGGCCCGGGTCTACGACAGCCCGCTGTCCGAGGCCGGCGTGCTGGGCTTCGAGTTCGGGTTCTCCCTCGACTACCCCGACGCGCTGGTGCTGTGGGAGGCGCAGTTCGGGGACTTCGCCAACGGCGCCCAGGTCATCATCGATCAGTTCATCACCTCGTGCGAGGACAAGTGGAACCGGCTGTCGGGCATGGTGATGCTCCTGCCGCACGGCTACGAAGGGCAGGGCCCGGAGCACTCGAGCGCCCGGCTCGAGCGGTTCTTGCAGTCGTGCGCCGAGGACAACATCCAGGTGGTGCAGCCGACCACCCCAGCGCAGATGTTCCACCTGCTGCGCCGCCAGGTGAAGCGGCCGTGGCGCAAGCCGCTCATCGTGATGACCCCCAAGAGCCTGCTGCGCTTGCCGGCAGCGACCTCGACCCTGGCCGAGCTGTCCACCGGCACCTTCGAGCGGGTCATCGCCGACCCGACGGTGGCGCCGGCCGCGGCGCGGCGCGTGCTCCTATGTACCGGCAAGATCTACTACGAGCTGGTCGAGGCCCGCGCCAAGCGCGGCGACGCCACCACCGCCATCGTCCGCGTCGAGCAGCTGTACCCGCTGCGGCCCGAGCACGTCCAGGCCGCGCTGGCCGGGGTGGCCGCCGACGCCGACGTGGCGTGGGTCCAGGACGAGCCCGGCAACATGGGCGCGGCGACCTTCATCGTGCCGCGGCTGGCGGCGGCCCTGGGCCGGCCGGTGCGGCTGGTGTGCCGCGACGACAGCGCCAGCCCGGCCACCGGCTCGCACAAGGCCCACGCCCTCGAGTTCGCGCGCATCCTGACCGAAGCCTTCGGCTGAGGTGGCGCGGCGCGCCCAGCCCGAACCGGGCGCGTCCCCTTGTCTCCCCCGGCCTGAGCTGGGAACGTCACGTTTGAACCGCGGAGCTACTCTCATGGCAGATCTGGTTGTCCCTGCACTAGGCGAGTCGATCACCGAGGCGGTGATCGGGCGCTGGCTGAAGAACATCGGCGACGCGGTCGCCATCGACGAGCCGATCGTCGACCTCGAGACCGACAAGGTCACGGTCCAGTTGCCGTCGCCGGTGGCCGGCGCGCTGACGTCGCAGGCGGTCGAGGCCGGCGCGACGGTGCGAGTGGGGCAGGTGGTCGGCGCGGTCACCGCCGGTGCGGCGGGCACGTCGCCGGCGCCGGTTGCCGCTGCCGCGCCGGTTGCCGCTGCCGCGCCGGTTGCCGCGCCAGCGCCGGTTGCCGCTGCCGCGCCGGTCGCCGCGCCAGCGCCAGCGCCGGCGGCCGCCGCGCTGGACGAGACGGCGCTCCTCAAGCTGCCACCGTCGCAGCGTCGCCTGGCGCGCGAGCGCGGCGAGCTGCCGGTCGAGGCCCCGGCCGCCGCCAGCCGCCCGGCCGCCCCGCGCGGCCCAGCCCCGGTGATCGTCGCCGGCGACGAGGTGGTCGCGATGTCGCCGCTGCGCAAGCGCATCGCCGAGCGCCTGGTGCAGGCCCAGCACGAGTCGGCCTCGCTCACGACCTTCAACGAGGTCGACATGACCGCGGTGATGGACCTGCGGGCCCGCTACAAGGACAGCTTCGAGAAGGCCCACGGGGTCAAGCTCGGGTTCATGTCGTTCTTCGTGAAGGCGTGCGTCAGCGCGGCCAAGGCCTTTCCCGGCGTCAACGCCGAGGTCGCCGACGACAAGATCATCTACAAGAAGCACTACGACTTCGGCATCGCGGTCCAGACGCCCAAGGGCCTGGTGGTGCCGGTCTTGCGCGGCTGTGATCAGCTCGACTTCGCCGGGGTCGAGCGCGGCATCAGCGCGCTGGCCGACAAGGCCCGGGCCGGCAAGCTGGCCATCGCCGACCTGACCGGCGGCACCTTCAGCATCTCCAACGGCGGCATCTACGGCTCGATGATGTCGACGCCGCTGCTCAACTACCCGCAGACCGGCATCCTGGGCATGCACAACATCGTCAAGCGGCCGATGGTGGTCGACGACGCGGTGGTGGTGCGCCCGGTCATGTACGTGGCGCTCACCTACGATCACCGGGTGGTCGACGGCCGCGAGGCGGTGTCGTTCCTGGTGGCGGTCAAGGAGCGCCTCGAGGCGCCCGACCGCCTGATGCTCGGCCTGTGACCGGGACCGGCGTGGTCGCGGTGGCGGTGGCCGCGCTGGTGGCCCTGGCGGCGTGCTCGCGCGACGCGCCCGCCGGGCGTGGGCCGGCGCCCCGCGCGGCGGCCAGCGCGCCGTCCAGCGACGGCGGCCTCGACGGTGGCTCGCCCTGCGTCGAGGCGTGCGTGCGCGACCGGCAGATGGTGGCCACCAGCATCGAGGCCATCGTCGCCGACTGCGAGCGCGCGTGCGGGGCGACGCCGTGACCGCTACCAGCGTCGGCTGATGACGGTGCCGGCGGCGGCCGGACGACCATCGACGGTCACCGAGCCAGCGCCGGTGACCAGCGCGGCCCAGCCGGTGGCGTCGGCGGTCAGCCCGCGGATCGCCGCGGCGCCGGCGGCGATCACCGGCAGGTAGCCCTGGACCCCGGCCGGCGTGACCACCGCCAGCAGCGGATCGTCGCCGCCGGCCGCCACCAGCGGCGCGCCGGGGCCGGTGATGGTCCCGGCGTAGAAGCCGGCCACCACCGCCTGGCCACCGCCGGCCGCCACCGCGGTGAGGCCGTCGAAGTCCGTGCCGCCCACCAGCACGGCGCCGCGCACCGCGCCGCGCCCGTCGAAGAAGGCCACCAGGCCGTCGCCGGTGCCGGCGTCGAGGCGGCGCCCGGCCACGTCGATCGGGCCGCGCACGGTGCCGGCCACGACCAGGCCGTCGGTGGACGCCGCCACCCCGGCGCAGGCGTCGACGGTCGGCCCGCCCCACGCCCGCGCCCAGGCCACGGCGCCGGCGCCGTCGATCACCGCGACGAAGCCGTCGCTGGCGTCGGCGTCGGTGAACAGCGGGGCCAGCGCCACGTCGCCCAGGTCCGCCGCGCCGCTGTAGGTCCCGGCCAGCGCCAGGCGCCCGTCGGCCAGCGCCGCCACGCCGGCCACCGCGTCGGCGCCCGGGCCACCCATCCGCCAGGCGCCGCGCACCGACCCGTCGTGGCCGACGACGGCCCAGAAGCCGTCGACGCTGCCGGCGCTGGTCAGCACGCGATCGCCGATGCGCAGCGTGCCCGCGAACGCGCCGGCCACCAGGACCGCGTCACCGGTGACGGCGACCGCGCGGATCGATGCCCACGCCGTGGCGCCGACGCCGAGCCCCCACCGTCGCTGCCCGTCGGCGGCGCCCAGCGCCACCAGCGCGGCCCCCGGCTCGCCCCGGAGCCCGCCGGGGAGGCCCGCGACGTCGCCGGTGCCAGCGATCGCCGCGACCACCAGGTCGTCGCCGGCGGCCAGCTGCGACACCCCGGGCAGCGCGACCTGCCAGCCGCCGGCCAGGCTCACTCCATCGGCGTCGGCGGCGTAGCGGGCCGGACCGGCGATCGCCAGCGCGACGGCGGCCGCGGCGCCGGGCGTCAGCGTCACGTCCTGCGCCGCCGGCGGCGTGACCCGCGGGCGCGGGCAGCCGGCCGACGCGCCGAAAAGCAAAATGGCCGCCAGCGCACGCGCGGGCAGCCGAGGCGAGGCAGGAGGCGTCAGACCTTCTTGCCCTGGGCGCGCATCTCGGCGAGCACCACGCCCAGGCCCTTCTTGTCGATGGTCCGCATGCTGCGGGCCGACAGGCGGAGCGTGATCCAGCGCTTCTCACCCTCGAGCCAGAACCGCTTGGTGATGAGGTTCACCTCGAAGCGCCGCTTGGTGTGGCGGTTCGAGTGGCTGACGTTGTGACCGGTGAGCGGCTTCTTGCCAGAGACTTCACAGACGCGAGACATGGCGGAACTCCGGAGCTCGAGGACCGCAGCCGGGTGGCCAGGGTCTCAGGCGCACCACCGAGGCCGTGGGGCCGCGGCAGCAGAAAGGGACGGTGCGGGGTGGGCCCGCAGATCAGATCTTCGACTCTTTGAACTCGACGTGCTTGCGCACGACCGGGTCATACTTCTTGAAGACCAGCTTGTCCGGCGTGCGCTTCCGGTTCTTCGAGGTCGTGTAGAAGTAGCCGGTGTCCGCAGTCGAGACGAGCCGGATCAGCTCGCGGCCACCTTTGCTTTTCTTCGCCATGACAGTGCTCCGCAGTCGTGAGAGTCGAGGGTACGCCGGTGGGGGGCCACCGGACGGGTTGCCGCTTATGGCATAGCCCGCGGGGCAATTCAACCCCCCCCGTGGCCGTCTCGGCCAGGGGGCGGCGGGATGCCTGGGCGGGTGGTGTCGGGCCCCAGCTCGACCGGGGTCCCGGGCACGGTCGAGGTCCGGCGCCGGGCCCGGCGCTCGTCGATCCCCAGCGCGACCACGGTGATGTCGTCGGTCAGGCCGCTCTGGCCCACGTGGCTGTCGACGTCCTGGAGGATGGCCTTGACCACGTCGTCGGCCGAGCCCCGGGCGGTGCGCAGCCGGCGCGACAGACGGACCATGCCGTACTCGTTGCCGCGCGGGTCCCGGGCCTCGAGGATGCCGTCGGTCACCATCACCAGGAGGTCGCCGGCGTGGAGCTGGACCCGGGCCTCGCCCACCTCCAGATCGGCCACCACCCCGATCGGGGCGATGTGGGCGCGGTCGGCCTGGAGCGGAAACACCCGCTCGCCCCGGCGCAACAGCGGGACGCAGTGGCCGGCGTTGGTGAACACCAGGGTCCGGGTCTCGAGCTCGTAGATGGCGTAGACCAGCGTGGCGAACATGCCGTCGTCGCCCATCTTCACCATCTCGTCGTTGACGCGCCGGAGCAGCCGGGCCGGGGTGCGGGCCAGGCCGGCCCGGCTGCGCAGCTCGCTCGACAGGCGCGCCATGTACAGCGCGGCGCTGATCGCCTTGCCAGCGACGTCGCCGATGCCGACGCCGATGTGGCCCTCGTCGTGCCAGATGAAGTCGTAGAAGTCGCCGCCGATCTGGTAGGCCGGCTCGTAGTGGACCGCGAAGTCCAGGCCCACCACCTGGGGCACCATCGCCGGCAGGAGCGATCGCTGGATCTGGCGGGCCACCCGGAGATCGCGCTCGAGGCGGTCCTTGTGGGCCAGCTGCACCGCGACCCGGGCGGCGTGGATGGCCAGCGCGGTCTGGTACGCCACGGTCTGCAGCAGGTCGACGTCCTCCTGCCGGAACCGCGCGCCCACGCCCTCGACGTAGATGACCCCGTAGTGGGCTTGCTGGGCCGACAGCGGCGCGCCCATCCGGGTCCCCGCGACCTCGCCGCCGGCGCCGGGGGCGCCCTCGCCCAGGAGCACCCCGCGGCGATCCTGCACCACGTGGGTGATGATCGTGCCGGGCACCCGCAGGCCACCGCCGAACCCGGCCGCGACGCCCTTGCGCGGGCGGCTCTTGTGGTGCTTGACCTGGAGCTCGCCGGAGCGTTCGTCCTCGACCAGCACGCCGACGGTGTCGGCCTCCGGGTACATGTCGAGCAGCGGATCGAGCACGCTCTCGAGCAACAGCTCGGGGTCGGGCGTCTTGGCGGCGGCGTCGAGGATCGCGGTCAGCGCGAGGAGCTTGCGCTCGAGCAGGCGCAGGTCGCGCAGCTCGTTGGAGGGCGCCAGCACGCCGGACGTGCGCACGACGTGGTGGGTCCCAGAGTCTTCGCGGCTGCGCACCACCGAGCCGGCGGCCTCGACGATGGTCAGCCGGGCGTCGCCCGACGCCGGGGTGGTGGCCGCGTCGACCGCACCCTCGACCCGCATCCGGTTGGACGCGATCGCGATCTCGTCGCCTGGCCGCAGCGGGTGGGCCGCCGCGATGCGCACGCCGTTGACCCAGGTGCCGTTGTTGGACCCGAGATCTTCGACCTCCCAGGTGGCGGCGTTGGCCACGATGCGGGCGTGCTGGCGCGACACCCGCATGTCGGGGACAAAGATCTGGCAGTCCGAGCGCCGGCCGATCACGTACTCGCCGTCGGCCAGCGCGTAACGCCGCCCGGTATTCGGGCCGGCAATGAACACCAGGCTGGTCACGTCACCGATGGTGATACACCAGCTCCCGCTGTGCAGGCATGGGTCACCGGGTGATCTCTTAGACTTGTGGCGCGCGGACGGGGGACGGGGAGGTGGTCGAACCACGCCGCAACTGGTTGATCGCGCTGCGACATGTGCGCAACCCCCCAGCATCCTTGACCGGCAGGTAGCTGCCGGGTACGAACCCACCGTGCACGCCCTCGGCAATCTCATCGGTGGAGCCTTCGTACCTCCCAGCGGCACGCCGCTGGCCTCGCACAACCCGGCCGCCGACGGCGCGGTGGTGTTCGAGACCGCAGGTGACGCCGCCGCCGTCGCCGCCGCGTGTGACGCCGCCGCGGCGGCCGGGCCGGCGTGGGCGCGCCTCACGCTGGCGGAGCGCGCCGCGCACCTGGCGCGGTGGAGAGACGCCATCGCCGCGCGGGCGGCCGACCTCGCCGAGGCGATCGTCCTCGAGACCGGCAAGCTGCGCAGCGAGGCGGTCCAGGAGATCCAGACGGTGCTGGCGCGGTTCGACGTCGCCCGCGGGCTGCTGGCGGCCGACCTGCGCGAGGGCGCCATCGCCGGCTCGCCGCACGAGCAGCTGCGCTACCACCCGCTCGGCGTGGTCGCGGTGATCGGCCCGTACAACTATCCGATCCACCTGTGCCACGCCCACGTCGTGCCCGCGCTCCTCGCCGGCAACACCGTGGTGGTCAAACCGTCGGACATCACCCCGCTGGCCGGCCAGCGCTACGCCGAGACCGCGCTGGCGGCGGGCCTGCCGGCCGGCGTGATCAACGTGGTGCTCGGCACCGGCGCCATCGGCGCGGCGCTGGTCGCCGATCGCCGGGTCAAGGGCCTGTGCTTCACCGGCAGCTACGCGGTCGGACGCCGCATCCAGGAGGCCGCGCTCGACCGGCCCGAGCTGCTGGTCGCGCTGGAGATGGGCGGCAAGAACACCGCGGTGGTCCTCGACGACGCCAGCATGCGCCAGGCCGCGCACGAGATCCTGGTGGGCGGCTACCTGTCGGCCGGCCAGCGCTGCACCGCCACCGATCGCGTGCTGGTGCACAAGCGGGTGGCCGGGCCGCTCATCGACGCCCTGCGCCGGGCCGCCCCGACCTTGCGCTTCGGCCACCCCGACGACGCGGGCAGCTTCGCCGGCCCGCTGGCCACCGCCGCCGGCCGCGACCGGTTCGAGCACGCGCTGGCGTGCGCGGTGGCCGCTGGCGCTGAGCCGGTGATCCCCGGCGGCCGGGTCGACGGCGGCTTCTACCGGACCGCGTCGCTGCACGTGCTGCCGGCCGGGCGCCACGACGCCCCGGGCTACACCGACGTCGAGCTGTTCGGGCCCGATCTCGGCATCGAGCTGTTCGACGACGACGACCAGGCGATCGCGGTCATCAACGGCAGCCCCTACGGCTTCGCCAACGCGGTGTTCACCAACGACACCGCGCGCTTCGAGCGGATCTACCAGGAGACCACCTCGGGCATCCTCAACCGCAACCGGTCGACCAACCTGGCCAGCCCGCGGCTGCCGTTCGGCGGCACCGGCCGCAGCGGCAACTACCGCCCGGCCGGCTCGATGGCCCACCGCAACGTGGTGGTGCCGGTGGCCGTCCAGGACAACGTCATCGGCACCATCGCCACTCACCCGATGCTGGCCGACCACCTGCCGGCGCCCGACCTGGTGCGGCTGGAGACCCAGCACATCGCCGAGGACGCGATCGAGGCGGCCCGCAGCTTGATCGAGGAGCCGCGGCCGATGACCCTGCGCCGGCCCAAGGGCGGCGTCATGCCGGCGTCGGATCGCTGGCTGATCCGGCTGTACGCCGGCGATCGGGTGGTGCGCGAGAAGAAGCCGGCGGTGTTCGATCACCTGCGCTCGGCCGGGCCGTGGTTCGTGTCGGTCGACGATCAGCCGCTGAGCGTGCTCGACTCGATGGCCCAGACCGCGACGGTGTGCGGCGGGTTCGGCGAGGACCCAGTGGTGCAGGCGCTGGTCGAGGGCGAGTTCGGCGACACCCTGACCACCGTCGACGACACCGCCGCCGGCGAGACCTGGGCCGCCGGCGAGTACGCCGCCACCCTGCGCCACCTGGTGCCCGGGCTGCCCCACGTCACGTTCGTGGCGTCAGGGGCCGAGGCCAACGAGAAGGCGCTGGCGCTGTGCCGGATCAACGGCCCGGCCGCGGCCAGCAAGATCCTCGCCTTCGAGGGCAGCTTCCACGGCCGCACGATGCTGGCGATCCACGCCACCCACAGCCCGGCCAAGCGCGCGCCCTACGAGCTGCCGGGCTACGAGGCGACCTTCGCGCCGTTCCCGGTGTGGACCACGCCGGGCGACGAGCCCGAGGCGCCGTCGGGGTTCTACGCGGCGTGCGCCGCCGGCGCCATCGACGAGCTGGTCGAGCGCTTCGGTGACGCCAAGGAGAACGCGCTGTTGGCGGCCGAGGTCAAGAGCCTGGCGGCGGTCGCCGCGGCCCTGGCCACCGGCCAGTACTTCGCGGTCACCGTCGAGCCGATGCAGTCTGAGGGCGGCGATCGCTACGCGACCGAGCGGTTCTTCCGCGCCCTGCGCCTGCTCACCAGGTACCACGACACCGCGCTCATCTTCGACGAGGTGCAGTGCGGCTTCGGCCTGGGTGGCTCGTTCGCGTGGCACACCCGCTTCCGCCTGCTGACCAGCCGCGGCCAGCCCGACTATCCCGACGCGGTGTGCTTCGCCAAGCGGGCCCAGGTCGGCGTGGTGATGTCGCGGTTCGAAGATCCCGAGCCGGCGCCGGCCCACACCGCGTCGTTGGTGCGCGGCCGGATCCACGCCGAGATGATGTCGACCAGCCACGCCGCGATCCGCATCGAGAAGCTGGTGAAGCCGCGGCTCGAGGCCATCGCCCGGGCCTTCCCGCACCTGGTCAGCGCCCCGCGGGCGTGCGGCTACGCGTTCGCGTTCGATCTGCCCACGCCGGCCCACCTCGACGCCTTCATCGGCCAGCGCTTCTGGCGCGGCGCCATCGTGTTCGCGGCCGGGTCGCGCACCGCGCGCTACCGCCTGAGCGACTCGTTCAGCGTGCGCGAGATCGAGCTGTTGTTCGACGCGGTGCGCCGGTCGCTGTCGTGGATCGACGCCCACCCGGGCAAGAAGCCGCCGGCGTGGGAGGACATCCTCGAGCCGGTCGAGCCGACCGCGCCGGTGATGCCGCCCGAGCTGCGGTTCCGGGTGGTGCCGTCGGCCGAGGCCATGGCGCTCCTGCCGGCGCTGCTCGACATCGAGTACCAGGTGTACGAGCCGGTGCGGCGCACCCCGCCGGCCGAGATCAAGGCCGCCCTCGACGAGCCCGAGGGCTCGTTCGTGGTGGCCGAGCGCATCGACGGCGACACCGCTCAGCTGGTCGGCTTCGCCATCGGCGGCACCCTCGAGGCCTCGGCCGAGGTCGAGGGCTGCGACCGCGACCCGATGCTCGGCAAGCACAACACGATGTACTCGGTGTCGGTCACCGTGGCGCCGGGCTTCCAGGGGCTGGGCATCGGCCGCAAGCTCAAGGAGATGCAGCTGCGCGACGCCGCCAGCCGCACCCGCGCCGACGGCACGCCGCGCTACGCTCATGTCACCGGGCGCAACCGGGTGGGGCGCACCGCCAACATGACCCACCTCAACCGGGTGTTCGGCGCCCACGTGGTCGCCGTGCTGACCGGGCAGTACGAAGATCCCGAGGGCCAGGCCATCTACTACCGCATCCCGCTGGGCGCGATCGCGCCGTCGGCGGGGCGGCAGGACGAGGTGCTGGCCGCCAAGCGCGCCCAGTGGGGCGGCCCCACCGCGACGGCGCTCGACGCCGCCAGCGGGCTGACCCGGGTGTTCGCCGAGCCGCCGGCCAGCCTGCGCGCGGCCGAGGCGTCGGGCCTGCTGTACGGGCCCGCGGTCAACAAGATCACCCTCATGAACTACGCGACGCCGGGCATGATCCGCGCGCTCGAGTGGGTGGGGGCGCTGGCGCCCGAGCTGCCGCACATCTACGTGACCTCGTCGAAGGACGAGTGCGTCGACAAGGCGCTGCGCCTGTTCCGCACCGCGCGCAAGCAGGCCACCGTCGCCATCGGCCTGACCGGCGGCTACCTCGGGCACACCGTGGCCAGCTGCCGGTCGCTGTCGGACCCGGCGCTCCACCGAGGCGGGCCGGCCCACTTCGCGTGGCCGCTGGTGCCGCACCCGGCGGAGGCCGGCGTCGACGCGGCGCTGGCCGGGATCCGGGCGGCGATCGCCGAGGCCGGCGCCGAGCGCGTGTTCGCGATCGTCTACGAGCGGGTCGGCGAGCGGTCGGGTTACGTCACGCCGCCGGCGTTCCTCGACGGGCTGGCGGCCATCCGCGCCGAGACCGGCGTGCCGCTGTTGTCGGTCGAGCACACCACCGCGGGCTACCGCTCCGGGCTGGGCGCGTTCGCGTTCCCGCACGGCCCGCGCCCCGACGTGGTGGCGTGGTGGGGCGGCGGCCAGACCGGCTACCTGCACGTGGCGTCGAAGTGGGTCAACGCCGCGCCGCTGGCGCTGGTGTCGACCTGGGACGGCGACGAACTGTCGCTGGTGCGCAACCACCACCAGCTGCGGGCGGCCCGCCACCTCGACGTGGCCGGCGCCAGCGCTGCGCTCGACGCGGCCCTGGCCGGCGGCGCGGTGGCCCACCACGGCGCCGGGCTGTACCGGGTGCTCCACGCCGGCGCCGCCGCCGACCGGCTGTTCGCGCACTGCCAGGCCCACGGCGTGACGTTGCGCCGGTTCCCGGCCGGCCGCCTCGGGGTGGTGCCCACCCTCGACCAAGGCGCGGCGGTGGCGGCGCGCCTGGGCGCCGCCCTGGCGGAGTGGCGGGCGTGAGCACCACCGGGTCCGACCCCGACACCGACAAGGAGCGAGCATGCGCGTCCTAGAGCTACCGGCGGGCGGCACGCCCAGGCAGTGGGGCCACCTCCACGGCGAGTCGTACCGCGGCGAGGTCGGCGCGCTGGCCGACATCCGGATCTACCTGTGCACCCGGGTCGGCGGCTTCGCCGATCGCGCCGCGGTGCTGGACGCCGCCGCCGCGCACCTGCCGGTGCTGGAGCGCTACCACCCGGCGCTCTACCAGGAGCTGGTGGGCATCGCCGAGGGCGCGGCGCGGACGCCGGCCGAGGTGGTCGTGGCCAACCACTACACCGACCTGCGGGACCTGTCCCCCGACCGCAGCAGGTGGCGGCCGGCGCCCGGCGACGGCGGCTGCTCGGTGATCTGGGCCGAGACCCCGACCGGGCGCATCCTGGCCCAGACCTGGGACATGCACGCCACCGCCATCCCGTACGTGATGATGCTGCACGTGCCCGACTCGGCCGACGGGCCCGAGGCGTGGGTGCTGACGCTGACCGGCTGCCTCGGCCTGGCCGGCATGAACCGGCGCGGCGTCGCCATCGGCATCAACAACCTCTACTCGAACGACGCCACCGTCGGCGCGGTGTGGCCGGCGGTGGTGCGGCGCGCGCTGCACCACGGCAGCGCGGAGGCGGCGCGGGCCCACGTGCTGGGCGCGCCCATCGGCTCCGGCCACCACTACTTCGTGGCCGATCCGACCGACGCCTTCGCCATCGAGACCTCCGGCGTGTTGCGCAGGGAGATCTTCCGGTCGACCCCGGCGGCGCCGGCCCCGCGCTACTGCCACACCAACCACTGCCTCGACCCCGAGGTGGCCGCGGTGTCGGCGGTGTCGCCCACGTCCACCACCTTGGACCGCTTCGCCTGGCTGACCCAGTCGATGGCCACCGCCGCCGTGGCCGACCTCGACGACGTGTGGCGGCGGATGGGCTCCCAGGACGGCTGGCCACGCAGCGTGTGCACCAACATGGCCACGCCCGAGAACCCCCACGGCACCGCCACCTGCGGCGCCATCGCGATGAACCTCGACACCCGGGCGGTGTGGGCCCAGGGCGGCCTCATCACCAACGTGGCGCCGACCGAGTTCGAGTTCGACGGAGGCCGGTCGTGAGCGAGTATCCGTTCTTCTTCACCTGGACCGCCCAGCACGCCGCCAAGCCGCTGCACCTGACCGGCGGGGAGCGGGTTCACTTCACCACCAGCGACGGCAGCCGCTGGCTCGATCTGGGCTCGTTCAGCTACCAGGTCAACGCCGGCCACGGCCACCGCCGGATCATCGACGCCATCAAGCGCCAGGCCGACGAGCTGTGCCTGTCGTCGCCCACCGCGGTGTTCCCGGCCAAGATCGAGCTGGCCGAGCAGCTCCTGGCGATGGCCGGGCCGGGCTACAGCAAGGTCTTTTTCACCCTGGGCGGGTCCGAGGCCAACGAGAACGCCATCAAGATCGCGCGCCAGGTCACCGGCCGCCACAAGCTGATGAGCCGGTACCGCAGCTACCACGGCGCGTCGCTGGGCGCGCTCACGCTCACGGGCGACTGGCGCCGGGTGCCGTTCGAGCCGGGGATCCCCGGGGTGGTCCACGTCCACGACTGCTACTGCGACCGCTGCCCGTTCGGCCACCAGGTCGCGACCTGCAAGCGCGAGTGCGCCAGCCAGATCGCCACCACGATGCGGCTCGAGGGCGGCGGCTTCGCGGCCGCGTTCTTCGAGCCGGTGGCCGGCGCCAACGGCGTCCTGGTGCCGCCGGCAGACTACTGGCCGATGCTGCGCCGCGCCTGCGACGCCGACGGTGCGCTGCTGGTCGCCGACGAGGTGCTCACCGGCTTCGGCCGCCTGGGCAAGCCGTTCGGCCACCAGCACTGGGACGTCACGCCGGACCTCATCACCTGCGCCAAGGGCCTGGCGTCGGGGTACCAGCCGTTGGGCGCGGTCATCGTGCACGAGCGCGTCGCCAAGCACTTCGACGACGCGATGCTGGCGTGCGGGCTGACCTTCTACGCCCACCCGGTGGCCTGCGCCGCCGCGGTCGAGACGCTGAAGGTCTACCGGGACGAGGCGATGTTCGACAACGCCGCGGCGCTCGGGCCGATGCTCCTGGCCGAGCTGGCCGCGGTGGCCGCGCGGGTGGGCACGCCGACCTTCGTGCGCGGCCTGGGCCTGTTGGCGGCCCTCGAGGTCGAGGCGCCTGCCGAGGCCTGGGCCCGCTTCGGCGCCGAGCTGGCGGCGCGCAAGCTGGCGCTCCACGTCGACGGCAAGCGCGGCACGGCGATCCTCGCGCCGCCGCTGTGCATCACGGCGGCCGAGCTCACCGCGGGTGTCCGCGCCCTGGGCGACGCCGCGGTCGCGGCGTTCGGAGGCGCCTCGTGACCGCCGCCGCGACCGTCGGTCGCCATCACCACAAGGTCCGCGACACCGTGGCCGAGGCGCTCGACGGCCTGGCCTCGGGGATGACCGTCATGGTCGGTGGCTTCGGCCTGTGCGGCAACGCCGAGGCGTTGATCCGCGGCGTCATCGACCGCGGCGTCACCGACCTCACCTTGGTGTCCAACAACGCCGGCAACCTGGGCAAGGGCCTGGCCACATGGCTGCGCGCCGACATCGTGCGCAAGGTGGTGTGCAGCTACCTGGGCACCAACGAGGACCTGCACAGCCGCATGGCGTCGGGGGCCATCACCGTCGAGGTCACGCCCCAGGGCACGCTGGTCGAGCGCATGCGCGCGGCCGGCGCCGGCATCCCCGCGTTCTACACGCCGACCGGCGTGGGCACGGTGGTGGCCGAGGGCAAGGAGACCAAGGTCTTCGACGGCCGCACGTATCTCCTCGAGCGGGCGCTGCCAGCAGACTTCGCGCTCATCCGGGCCCGCACCGTCGACAGCTTCGGCAACTGCCGGTTCTACCGGACCGCGCGGAACTTCTCGCCGGTGATGGCGACGGCGGCCCGGACCACGGTGGTCGAGGCCGACACGCTGGTGCCGCTGGGGGCCATCGACGCCGACGACGTCCACCTGCCGGGCCTGTACGTCCACCGCGTCGTCCACGTGCCCGAGCACGAGGACCCGTTCGAGTACCGGACCACCCGGCCGCGGCCCGAGGGAGCCTGACCCATGGCGTACTCCAAAGCAGACATGGCGCGGCGCGCCGCCGCCGAGATCCCGGCCGGCGCCATCGTCAACCTGGGCATCGGCCTGCCGACCTTGTGCGCCGACTACCTGCCCGAGGGGCACGCCTACCTCCACTCGGAGAACGGGCTGCTCGGCATGGGCCCGTTTCCCTACGAGGGCGATGAGGACCCGCAGCTCATCAACGCCGGCAAGCAGACCGTCACCGTGTTGCCGGGGGGCTCGACGTTCGACTCGTCCGCGTCGTTCGGCATGATCCGCGGCGGCCACGTCGACCTGGCCATCCTGGGCGCGATGCAGGTGTCGGCTCACGGCGACCTGGCCAACTGGGCCGTCCCCGGCGGGCGCGTCATGGGCATCGGCGGCGCGATGGATCTGGCGTCGGGCGCCCGCCGCGTCATCGCGGTCATGCAGCACGCGGCCAAGGACGGCGGCCACAAGCTGGTCGCCGCCTGCGACTACCCGCTCACCGCGGCCCGCGTCGTGAGCCGCGTCATCACCGAGCTGGGTGTGTTCGACCCGACCCCCGAGGGTGCCTTCCGCGTCGTCGAGCTGGCGCCGGGGGTGGAGCGCGATGAGGTCGCGGCGCTGACCGGCGCGCCGCTGGTCGACTGAGGGACGGAGCGTCGGGGCGGGATGCGGGGCTGGGGGCCGGGGCTGGGTCGGGCTCCGGTTTACGGCTCGGGGTCCGGGTCCGGGTCGGGGGCGGGGTCCGGGTCGGGGTCGGGGTCGGGGTCCGGGGCGGGGTCCGGGTCGGGGTCGGGGTCCGGGTCCGGCTCCGGGTCCGGGTCGGGGTCCGGGTCCGGCTCCGGGTCCGGGTCCGGGGCCGGGTCGGGTTGACGGCTCCAGTGGCGCGGTGGGTTCCTCGTCGAGGGCGCGTCTGTGCTCGCGTGTGTCTCCGTCGGTTGGGGGTGCCCGCGCGGCCCTGCGCGCATCGAACCGCGCCGACGACCAGGCAGCGGTGCGTCCTCACTCTGAAACCTGAGGTGCGGGCCGCGAGGGACGAGGCTTGGTCGTCGTCACGGTTCGTGCGCGTGGCCGCGGTCAGGCGAACCTCAACCGACGGAGATCCTCATGCTCGACGCACAGACGCTGGTCCTTCAACTCATTCGGCTGCTGCGGCCCCTGGTCGCGGAGATCAACCGCTCGAGCCGGGGCTCGGCGACCAGCTGCGGCGCGCCGCGACGAGCGTGGCCTTGAACCTGGCCGAGGGCACGCGGTGGATCGGCGCCGACAAGCGCCGGGTGTATCGGATCGCGGCGGCCGAGGCGCAGGAGCTGAAGGCCGCGCTCGCCGTGGCGGTCGCCTGGGGCTACCTCGACGACGCCGCCACCACGTCGGCGATGGAGCTGCCGAGCGGTCGGCGCGACGACGTACCGGCTGGGCGCGGTGAGCCGGTCACGGCTCCGGGTCCGGGTCCGGGTCCGGGTCCGGGTCCGGCTCCGGTCCGGCTCCGCCTCCCGGGTTCCGGTTCCGGTTCCGGTTCCGGCTCCGGGTCCGGCTCCGGCTCCCGGCTCCGGCCTGGCTCCGCTGGTTCCGGCTCCGGTTCCGGGTCCGGCTCCGGGCACGGGAGCGCCCGGCCCGGTCACGCAACGCGCGGCCAGAGCCGCTAGTGGAGGGGCCCCAGCATGCTGGGGGGAGGTCTAACACCGAGGCCGCGATCCACCAACACCGCGGCCAGAGGCCGCGCTGTGGGGGGGCCCCAGCGAATGCTGGAGGATCCTAGACAGACGCGCGCCGAGGCCCGCGATCCTCGGGCAACGAAACCGCGGCCAGAGCCGCTGAGGGGGCCCCGCGAATCGGGGAGGACTCCTGCAGACAGACGCGCGCCGAGGCCCGCGGTCCCTACGCAACACGAAACGCGGCCAGAGGCCCGCAGTGGGACTGGGGCCCCACGAATGCTGGGGGGGGGACCTGAGACAGACGCGCGCCCGAGGCCCGGTCCCTACGCAACACGACGGGCCGCGCCAGGGAGGGGCCCCCGAATGCTGGGGAGGACCCTCGCAGACAGACGAGGCCACGCGATCCCTACGCAACACGAAACGCGGCCAGAGGCCGCGCTAGTGGGAGGGGGGCCCCAGCGAATGCTGGGGGGAGGGTCTGTAGACAGACCCTCCTACTATCACGCCCGGCTGGCGAGGCGCGACACGTAGCGGGACGCGGTGTTGCGCTTGAGCACGCCACGCGACACCGCCTTGTCGATGATCGAGATGGCGGTCTTGCGCAGGTCGGCAGCCTCGGCGGCTTTGCCGTCGATGGCCGCGCGCGCCTTCTTCACGGCGGTGCGCAGGGTCGAAAGCGCCGCGCGGTTACGCGTGCGCCGCTTGATGGACTGCCGGTTGGCCTTCTCGGCCGAGGGATTGTTGGCCATGGAACGTCTCCTAAAACGAGCGCCGGTAGGTAGCGCGAGGGTGGTTGGCCTGTCAAGGCCTGAGGCCCAATGGCCCACGGTGGCCGGGGGGCACCTTGTGGGGATCCTCGCTGGTTGTGGACAAGCTGCGAGCGAACCGCGATCCCGGGGGCGGGAGCGCCAGTCATCCCGGTACTTCCACCGTTCATGCTCAAAAAACTTGCACGTTCGTCACACGCGGGTCCCGACGCCCGCGGCCTTGGCCGCGTTCCACAGCGCGTCCATCTCGTCGAGGTTCGAGTCGGCCGGCCGGCGCCCCGCCTCGGCCAGCCGGTCCTCGATGAACTCGAACCGCTGGGTGAAGCGCCGGGAGGCGTCGTGGAGCGCCGTCTCGGCGTCGACCCCTAGCTTGCGGGCCAGGTTGACCACGGCGAACAGCAGATCGCCGATCTCGTGGTGCGCCGCCGGGCCGCCTTCGTCGGCGACCTCGGCGACCTCGGCGACCTCTTCGCGCACCTTGGCCATCGAGCCCTGCCAGCCGCCCCAGTCGAAGCCCACCTTGCCCGCCTTGTCGCCCAGCTTCTGGGCCCGGGCCAGCGCCGGCAACGCGCCGAGGACCCGGCCCAGCGTCCGGGCCGGCGCGGGGGCCTTGCCGGCCTTCTCCTGCGCCTTGATGACCTCCCACTGAGCCAGCACCTCGGCCGAGGTCGAGGCATCCGACACGCCCGGCGCGCCGAAGACGTGGGGGTGGCGCCGGATCAGCTTGTCGCAGATGCCGGCCACGACGGCGTCGATGTCGAAGCCGCCGGCGGCTTGGCGCAGCGCCGCCTGAAACACGATCTGCATCAGCAGGTCGCCCAGCTCCTCGCAGTGGTCGTCGACGTGATCGCGCTCGAGCGCGTCGAGCACCTCGCAGGTCTCCTCGACCAGGAACGGCCGCAGCGTGGCCAGGGTCTGCTCGCGGTCCCACGGGCAGCCGTCGGGAGCCAACAGCCGATCCATGATCTCGACCAGGCGGGACAGGGACGCACCAGGGGCAGCCATGGCGGCACCCTACCCGGCGGGCTCGGGCGGCACCAGCCGCCGCGCGATCACCGCGGCGGCGACGGCCGGGTCGCCTGGCCGGGCACCACGACCGGGTAGGCCCGGAAGCGACGGTTCTTGATCTTGCCGCGGTTGATGCCGGCCACCACCTGTGGGCCCAGCGCGGTCGCCACCGCCACGAAGCTCAGGTGATCGGTGATGCGGATGGGGCCGATGTCGGCCGCGGCGATGCCGACCTCGGTGGTCAGCGCGCCGACGATGTCGCCCGGGCGCAGCTTGTCGTGCCGTCCGCCCTGGATGGCCACGGTGGTCATGGGCGCGGGAGGGAGCGGCGCGGTGGTCGCCGGGGGCAGCGGCTGGGCCTCGACGGCGGCCAGCGGACCGGCGCGCAGCGCGTCGAGGGCGCCGCGGTCGCGGCGGTCGGTCAGGGTGATCGCCAGGCCCTGGTGACCGGCGCGGCCGGTGCGGCCGGTCCGGTGGACGAAGACGTCGGCCTCCCACGGTAGGTCGACGTTGACGACGGCGCCCAGCTCGTCGACATCGAGCCCGCGCGCCGCGACGTCGGTCGCCACCACCACCCGCAGGCTGCCGTTGTTGAGCACCAGCAGCACGGTGTTGCGGTCGTGCTGATCCATGCCGCCGTGGAGGGCGACCGCGCCGACGCCAGCGGCGCGCAAGGCCGCGGCGAGGTGATCGCAGGTCTCCCGGTGGTTGCAGAACACGATGGCCGAGGCCGGCTGGTGGTGGCCCAGCACCCGCACCAGCGCGGCGGCGCGGTCGACCTCTCCCAGGTCGTACAGCACGTGGGTCACCGGCGCCACGGCCACCGGCGGGGCGATCACCTCGAGGGCATCGCGCTGGAACGACGCGCTCAGCGCCCGCACCGCGTCGGGAAACGTCGCCGACATCAGCAGGGTCTGGCGGCGCGGCGGCGTCGCCGCGGTGATCGCGGTGACCGCGTCGACGAAGCCCATCTCCAGCATGCGGTCGGCTTCGTCGAGCACCAGCACGCGGATCGCGCCCAGGTCCAGGCGCCCGCGCTGGAGGTGATCGAGCACGCGGCCGGGCGTGCCGACGATGACGTCGACCCCGTGCTCGAGCTGGCCGCGCTCGCGCTGGACCGAGGTTCCCCCGGACAGCGTCACCACCCGGGTGTGCGGCAGCGGCCGGGCCAGGCGGCGCAGCTCGTCGGCGACCTGGGCCGCCAGCTCCCGGGTCGGGCACAGCACCAGCGCACCGGGCCGCCCCGAGCGCGGCTGGGTCTTGGCCATCACCGCCAGGCCGAACGCCACCGTCTTGCCGGTGCCGGTGCCGGCTTGCCCGAGCACGTCGCGCCCGGCCAGCATCGGCGGCAGCGCCAGCGCCTGGATCGGCGTCATCGCGGTGAAGCCAAGCTGGCCGAGGTTGGCGAGCCAGGCCGGGGCCAAGTCGAGCGTCGAGAACGCGAGGTCGGTCATAGGGGGCCGCGGCGGGCGCTGGCGCGCGCACCGTACGCCCGGTCACCACCGGCGTCGACCTCACGGTCTTGCGATGGCACCGAACATCGAGTTTTCTACCCCGATGCCGCACACCGAGACCATCCAAGCTGTCCTGGCGCGTCTCACCGGCACTTCGCCCGAGGCGGTGGCTGTCGACCCCGGGGCCTACGCCGCGTTCTTCTGGGACCAATCCTTCAGCGAGGGCCACAGCCTGGACTGGGACACCTGGCAGGTCGACGACCCCTACCCAGCGCTGGTCTACGGCCGCGCCGACTTCGACCTTCGCGCCTCGCTGTTCGCGCTGGCGAGCCTGGTCGACGGCAAGGTGACCGACACCGCGCTGCGACGTTTGCTGGCGACGCAGCGGGGGCTTCTGACCGGCGCCCAGATCGAGGTGCTGCGCGGCGCGGGCCGGTTGACCGACGCCGACCTCCAGATCCTGTACGTCTACGGGCGGGTCCGCGCGGACGGCACCTCGCTCACCGACGCGGGGCGCGCCGCGTTCATGCTGGGCGAGGGCGCCCCGCGGCTGGCTTCCGACGAAGACAGCGATGCGCAGGTCGAGGCGCCCTGGGCCGAGGCGCTGGCGGACCTCGACCCCGACCTCGCCCCGCACCTGGGGTTGTTCTTCCAGGACGGCGAGTCGGCGCGGTACAGCGGCGGCGCCTGCGTCGACGATACGCCTGACGAGGCCTGCGAGCTGCTCCGTTACCTGCGCGCGGTCTGGCCCGCGCTGCCCGTGGTCGCGACCTGGTGGCTCGGCGAAGGCCAGGGCAACCTGGTGATCACCCGGGCGCCGGCCGAGGCGGCGCCGGTGCCGGCGTTCGAGGGGCACAGCGTGTTCCGCAAGCCGGCGGTCGATCGCACCCCGCACACCCTCGACGTTTTGGCCGCGCCGGTACGCGACGTGCTCGCGGCGGGCGCCGAGGTCCGTGGCGTCGGCGCCATCCTGGCCCACCTGGACGGCGGTGGGTCGCTCGAACAGTACATCGACGGGCTCGATAGCCGCGGCCAGCTGCTCCCGCTGATCAACGTCATCGGCGGGCTGTGCGGCAAGCGCTTGGGCCAGCCGGCGGTGGTCCTGGCCGACGCCGCGCTGCGCCGCGCGACCGGGGCTGACGTGGTGCTGTTCGAGCTCAACCGCGCGGTGGCGATGTCGCAGCTGCGGCAGTTCGGTGAGGCCCGCGCCTCCGGCGCCCGCGCGCTGGCCGCGTTCGCCGCGCACGGCAGCCCCCACGTCCGTGAGTGGCTGCTCCACAAGAACCAGAGCTGGTTCCACTACAAGCTGGGCGACCTGGCTGAGGCCACCGCCGCGGTCGAGCGCGGCCTGGCCCTGGCGCCCGACGAGCCGCACCTGCACGGGCACCGCGGCGCCTTCTTGCTGGCCCAGGACGACCTCGCCGGGGCCGCCGCGGCCCTCGAGCGCTGCATGGCGGCCGGCGTCGACCCCAGCCTCGACCCCGAGACCACGACCCACCCGCTCTACCGCGAGCTGGCGATCAAGCACCGCATCCCGGTCGAGCTGGCGCCCGACGAGGTCGCCGCCTAGCCGCGGCGGCGCGGCGGTTGGGCGGCGGCGCGGCGGGATTTTCCTGCTACAACCGGGGTGGCCGGGGGCGAGCCGACCGACTTCGCTCGCCCCGGCCGAAAGCCAGACCGTGTCCAAGCCAGCCATCCGTCGCGACAAGCTCGCGTTCGACGACCCCGAGGCCCTCCAGGCCCTGTGCGGCACCAACAACACCCGGCTCAAGCTCATCGAGCGCACCGCCGGCGCGCAGCTGTTCCTGCGCGGCAACGAGATCACCATCGAAGCCGACGACGACGCCATCCGCATCGTCCGCTCGGCGCTGGAGCAGCTCTACGGGTTCGCCCGCAAGGGCAAGCACCTCGGCTCCGACGACGTCGTCCGCGCGGTCAAGGTGCTGGCCGCCGACCACGGCGCCGAGCTGGCGCCGATCTTCACCGACACGGTCCTGGTGCCCCGGGCCGGCCGGCCCATCGCCCCCAAGGGCCTGGCCCAGAAGCAGTACGTCGACCAGGTCCGCGCCAACGACATCGTGTTCGGCGTGGGACCGGCCGGCACCGGTAAGACCTACCTGGCGGTGGCGCTGGCGGTGCGGGCGCTCCTCGACAAGCAGGTGCGTCGCATCGTGCTGACCCGCCCCGCGGTCGAGGCCGGCGAGAAGCTCGGGTTCTTGCCGGGCACCCTCGAGGAGAAGGTCAGCCCGTACGTGCGGCCGCTGTACGACGCGCTGCACGACATGCTCGACGGCGACAAGGTCGCCAAGCTGATGGCCGACGACGTCATCGAGGTGGCGCCGCTGGCGTTCATGCGCGGCCGCACCCTCAACGACGCGTTCGTCATCCTCGACGAGGCCCAGAATACCTCAGTCGAGCAGATGAAGATGTTCCTGACTCGGCTGGGGTTCGGCGCCAAGGCCATCGTCACCGGCGACCCATCGCAGACCGACCTGCCGCGGGGCCAGCCGTCGGGGCTGCGCGACGCCCTGGCGCTGCTCGACGGGATCCGGGGCATCGGCATCACCCGGTTCACCGACGCCGACGTGGTGCGCCACCCGCTGGTGGCGGAGATCATCCGCGCCTACGACGCCCGCGACCGCGTCCGCAGCGAGCAGCTGCGCGGCGAGGTCGGCGAGCGCTACCGGCGGGGCGGGCCGCGCGATGGCGCCGGCCACGACCACGAGCGCGATCACGACCACGAACGCGACCATGCGGGAGCGTCAGAGCCGTGACCGCGTGACGGCCGGCGGCGTCGATCCTGTCCCGGGCGCGGCGGCGTCCGGGGCCATCGCCACCCTGGCCGAGGTGGTGGCGGCGGTGGCCGCCGCGCCGCGCCTGTCGGTGTGGACGGTGCGGCGCCAGGGCCCGGGGTGGGTCGAGCTCGAGGCGCGGGTCACCCGAGCCCGGGCCAAGGCCCCGGTGCTGGTCGTGCTGGCGTGGCCCGAGGTGTGGCGCCTGCCGGCGGCGGTGCGGCCGCACCTGACCCGGGCCCGCAGCGGCAACTATCCCTTGATGCTGGTCGGCACCGACGCCGACTTCGCCGCCGCCGGCGACGCGATCCTGGCCGACGATCTCGACGTGGCGGCGCTGGCGGTGCCGGCGTCGGTCGAGCGGGTCGCGCTGGCGCTACGGGCTCGCGCCGAGACCTCGGCCCTGCGCCAGATCGCGGCCGGCCTCGAGCTCGAGCTGGCCCAGGCCCAGCACGAGAACCACCTGCTCATCGAGACCGGCCGGGCCCTGTCGCAGCAGCGCGACATCGGCTCGCTGCTCGACATCATCTTGCGCCAGGCCCGCGACGTCACCGGCGCCGACGCCGGCTCGGTGTACATCGTCGAGGGCGACGACGACGCCGCCGAGCGCGCCCTGCGGTTCATGGTCAGCCAGAACGACTCGCGCCGGATCGACGCCCGCGGCTTCACCATGGCGGTGTCGGGCAGCTCGATCGTGGGCACCTGCGTGCTGACCTCCGACGTCATCAACATCGCCGATCTGTACGACCTGGACGCGCCGGGCGTCGGCAACAACCCGTGGGGCTTCGTCCACGACAAGAGCTTCGACGACAAGTACCGATACCAGACCCGGTCCATGCTGACGGTGCCGATGATCTCGGCGCGCCACCAGGTGCTGGGCGTCATCCAGCTCATCAACAAGCGCGCCAAGGGCACGCTCGAGCTGGAGTCGGCCGACGACTTCGCGGGCCAGGTAGTGCCGTTCGACGACGTGTCGGTGGCCTACGCCACCTCGCTGGCGTCCCAGGCCGGGATCGCGCTCGAGACCGCGCGCCTGTACGACGAGGTGCGGACCTTGTTCGACGGCTTCGTGCGGGCGTCGGTCACCGCCATCGAGTCGCGCGATCCCACCACCTCGGGGCACTCCGAGCGGGTCGCCATCCTCACCACCGGCCTGGCCAAGGCCACCGACCGACTCGACACCGGCCGCTACCGCGACCTGCGGTTCTCCGCCGACGACCTCACCCAGATCGAGTACGCCGCGCTGCTCCACGACTTCGGCAAGGTCGGCGTGCGCGAGCACGTCCTGGTCAAGGCCAAGAAGCTCTACGAGCACCAGCGCGATCTGGTGGTGCAGCGGTTCCACCTGATCCGCCGCGGCATCGAGGTCGAGACGCTGTCCAAGAAGCTCGACTGCTACCTGTGCGGCCACGCCGACGAGGTCAAGGCCATCGACGAGTTCGCCGCCCGCTCGCTGGGCGAGCTCGACGACATGATCCGGTGGATCTTGGGCGCCAACGAGCCCACCGTGCTCGACCAGGGCGGGCTCGAGCGCATCACCGAGATCGCCGGGCGGATGTTCGTCGATCCCGACGGCACGCACCGGCCGTACCTGGCGCCCGACGAGGCCACCGCCCTGGCGGTCATGCGCGGCTCGCTCACCCGTGAGGAGCGGTTCGAGATCGAGAGCCACGTGGTCCACACCTACAACTTCCTGCGCCAGATCCCGTGGGGCCGGCAGTTCCGCTTGGTGCCCGACATCGCCGGGGCGCACCACGAGAAGCTCGACGGCACCGGCTACCCCAACCAGCTGGCCGGCGACGAGATCCCGATCCCGGCCCGAATGATGACCATCGCCGACATCTTCGACGCGCTGACCGCCAAGGATCGGCCCTACAAGAAGGCGATGCCGGTCGAGCGGGCGCTCGACATCCTGGCCAGCGACGTCAAGAAGGGCCTGCTCGACGCCGAGCTGTTCGAGGTGTTCGTCGGCGCCCGGGTGTGGGACGGGCTCAAGCCGTGACCGCCGTGGTGGTCACCATCGATCGCGGCCTGGATCCGGCGTTCGACCGCGCGGCGGTGCGGCGGTGCGTGCGGCGGATGGTGGGCGCGGCCGGCGTCACCGAGGGCCAGCCCCTGGAGGCGGCGTTCCGGTTCACCACCGATCGGGTCATCCACGCGCTCAACCGCGACTACCGCGGCAAGGACCAACCGACCGACGTGCTGGCGTTCGCCCAGCGCGAGGGGCCGGCCGGCGCCACCGACGCCGCGGTGCTGGGGGACGTGATCGTGTCGGTCGAGACCGCCCGGCGCCAGGCCAAGCGGCGCGGCGCGGCCGGCCTGACCCACGAGCTGTGCTTCCTGGCGGCCCACGGCCTGTGTCACCTGCTCGGCTACGATCACCCGACGGCGAAGGCCGAGCGGGTGATGAACGCGCGGATGGCGGCGCTCTTGGCGGCGGCCGCGGCGCCGGGGCGGATCGGGGCGGGGTAGGTGGCGGCCGCGCCGACGCCGGTCAGCCGGCGGCGCCGTGGCACCGCTTGAGCTTGCGCCCGCTGCCGCACGGGCACGGCGCGTTGCGCCCCGGCGGCGGCGCCGGGGTCGGCACCACGTCGCCGTCGACGTACACCCAGGCGCCAGCCTCCCGCGCGAAGCGCGACCGCTCGCGCTGCGCGAAAGGGGCGCCGGCCGCCACGCCGCGGGCGATGAACTCGACCGTGCCGGTCGCGTCGTCGACGCCCCCGGCGCTGGTGGCGACGATCTCCAGGCCCAGCCACGCGGTCGCCCGGGTCCACCGGGCCAGCGCGGCGACGTCGAGGGCGGCGCGGCCGGCGGCGGCGTGGGTGCGGACCAGGTGGTCGACGGCGCCGCGCACGTAGCCGACGTAGCGCGAGCGCATCAACGCCACCGCGGTCGGCGCGGCCACCGCCCCCGCGACGATCGGCCCACAGCACACCGCCTCGCGGCGGCCCAGGTCGCACGGGCACGGGCGGTCGTCGGTCGCGGTCACCACGGGGCGACGATACCGCGCGGGCCGGCCTGGACGCGCGTCGACCCGACCGCTGGATAGACCCGGCTCGTGGCGACGTCCTTGGATCAGATCGAAGTCGCGCGCGAGCCGTCAGGGCCGACATGAGGACATCCGCGCGACTGCTCTGGCTCGGCGTGGTGGCGGGCTGCGCTGGCGGCGCCGGCTCGGCATCGGCGCCCGCGCCGATCGAGCCGGTCTCGATCGCCACCACCCCGACCGACCACCGCCTGGTCACCCTGACGCCGGCGCCGCTCGGCGGCGGCACCGAGGCGCTCGACCAGGCCATTACGTCCTACTACGAGCGCGCCACCACCCGGCGCAGCTACCTCCAGACCGACAAGCCGCTGTACCAGCCGGGCGAGACCGTCTGGTTTCGGGCCGACGTCCGCGCCACCGGCACGCTGCGTGGCGGCCAGCCGCTCGGCCTGACGTTCCAGCTGGTGTCGCCGCGCGGCGCGGTGGTCACCACGAAGCGGGTGCTGGCCCAAGACGGCGTGGCCCGCAACGACCTGCCGCTGGCCGGCGACCTCGAGGGCGGCGAGTACAAGCTCGTGCTGCAAGCCGACGACGGCACCCGCGACGAGCGGCGCCTGGTCGTCAACACCTACCAGGCGCCGCGCCTGCAGAAGTCGCTCGAGCTGCTGCGCAAGGCGTACGGCGCGGGCGACGCGGTGGCCGCGGCCCTCGAGCTCAAGCGCGCCACCGGCGAGGCCTTCGCGGCCCAGGTGGTCACCGCGGTGGTCACCGTCGACGACGCCGAGGTGGCCCGGCTGCCGGTCACCACCGATCGCGACGGCAAGGCGCTGGTGCGGTTCACGCTGCCGGCCACGATGGCCCGCGGCGACGGCCTGCTGACGGTGTTGGCCGACGACGGCGGCGTCACCGAGTCGATCCAGAAGCGCATCCCGATCGTGATGACCAGCCTCCAGCTGGGCCTGTACCCCGAGGGTGGCGACCTGGTGGACACCGTGCCGGGGCGGGTCTACGTCATGGCCCGGTCCCTCATCGGCAAGCCGGCCGACGTCGAGGGCCAGGTGCTCGACGACCGCGGACAGGTCGTCACCACCTTCCGCACGATCCACGACGGCCTGGGCCGGTTCGAGCTGACCCCGGCCACCGACCGCCGGTACCACGTGGCGATCACCCGTCCGGCTGGCATCACCTCCACCTTCGCCGTGCCGGCCGCGGCGCCCGGGGGCTGCGTCATCCGCAGCGTCGACCAGGCCGGCGCCGACACCCTGCGGGTCGGGGCCATCTGCAACACCAGCCGGCGCCTGGTGGTCGAGGCGGTGCTGCGCGAGCAGCGCGTGGGCGGCGGCTCGGTCGACGTCGTGGCTGGAGAGCCGGTGCTGATCGAGGTGCCGGTCGACGCGACCCGCCAGGGCGTGGTGCGGGTGACGCTGTTCTCCGCCGCCCACGCGCCCTTGGCCGAGCGCCTCGTCTACCACGGCCGCGGCGCCGAGCTGCGCGTGTCGATCACGGCGGATCGCCAGCGCTACACGCCGCGCGACCCGGTGACGCTCAAGATCAAGACCACCGACGCCAGCGGCCGACCGGTCCCGGCCAGCCTCGGGCTGGCGGTCGTCGACGAGACCGTGCTGGCCTACGCCGATGACAGGCAGGCCAGCATCCTGGCCCGGGTGTTCCTCGAGCCGGAGCTCGGGGTCACGCCCGAGGATCCGATCGAGGAGCCCGACTACTACCTGAGCGACAAGCCCGACGCGGCGGCCGCCCTCGACGCCCTGCTGGCGACCCGCGGCTACCGTCGGTTCGAATGGCGCCCCATCGTCGGCGCCCTGGGAGGTTCGTGATGTCGAAGCCTAGCGTCCGCCTGCTCTCGTTCGCCGCCGTGTTGGCGCTGGCCCCGGGGGTGCGCGCCGGCGGCGGCGGCACCATCGAGGGCAGCGTGGTCGGCCAGTCGGGCGCAGCCCTCGCGTCCGGCGTCAAGGTCACCGTCACCTGCGGCGCGGTCACCAAGACCGCGACCGTCGACGGGGCCGGCGCGTTCCGGGTCAGCGGCCTGCCGGCCGGGCGTTGCACCGTGACCGGCCAGGGCGCGGGCTTCGCCACCGTGACCCTGGCGGTGATCGTCGCCGACGACGCCATCGCCACCGTGCTGGTCGGCATGGCGCCGCCACGCCCGCCGCCGCCGCCGATGGAGGACTGGATCGCCGTCCCGGCGGCGATGGCGCCGGAGCTGGCGCGGCCGCCGGTCCGGCGCATGGCGAAGGCAGCGCCTGAACCATCCCACGCGCCGGCGCCCAAGCTCGGCCAGGGCGCCGCGCCGGCCAAGGACCGGGTGCCGATGCGGCCACCGCCACCGCCCCGGGTGGTCCGCCTCGACGAAGGCGCGATGGGCAAGAAGGTCGCGATCGATCGCCGAGCCCAGGCGCGCCTCGAGGCCCGCGACCCGTGGGCCGGCGACGCGGCCGACGACGATGCGCTCCAGCTCGAGAACACCTGGGCGCCGGTGCGGGTGTTCCCGGTGCCGCTGTACACCGCCGGCTACGACGGGCCCCGGACCGACTTCCGGGAGACCATCTACTGGAACCCGACCGTCGAGACTGACGCCCGCGGCGAGGCCCAGGTCCGGTTCGTGGCGTCGGACGCGGTCACCAGCTTCCGGGTCACCGCCGAGGGCTTCGCCGACGCCGGCAGCCCCGGCCGGGGCCAGGCGACCTTCCAGTCGAAGCTGCCGCTGACCCTCGACGCCCACCTGCCGGTCGAGGTCACCGCCGGCGATCGCATCGACCTGCCGGTGACGGTGGTCAACGACAGCGAGCGCGACCTCGACGCGGTCCTCGACGTCGCGTTCGGGACGGCGTTCAAGCTGGGCGCGGCACCCCCGGCCAGGCTCCGGCTCAAGGCCGGTGAGCGGCGCGCCATGTTCTTCCCGGTCGAGGTGGTGGCGACCGACGGCGATGCCGCGGTGTCCCTGGCGGTGACCGGTCAGGGCCAGAAGGACGAGGTGACGACGTCGATCCGCGTGGTGCCCCGGGGCTTCCCGCTGACGGTGTCGGCCGCCGGGACCGCGTCGAGCGCCGCCCCCGCGCGCCACACGCTCGACCTGGCCGGCGCGCTGCCGGGCTCGTTCAAGGCGTCGGTGACGATGTACCCGTCGGCCCTGGCGTCGATGACCAAGGGCATGGAGGGGATGATCCGCGAGCCCGGCGGCTGCTTCGAGCAGACCTCGTCGACCAACTACCCCAACATCATGGTGCTGGCGTATCTGCAGTCCAGCGACGCCGCCGAGCCGGCGCTGGTGGAGAGGTCGCAGGCGGTGCTCGATCGCGGCTACCAGCTCCTCACCGGCTACGAGACCTCCCAGCGCGGTTACGAGTGGTTCGGGCAGACCCCGGGCCACGAGGCGCTCACCGCCTACGGCCTGATGGAGTTCGCCGACATGGCCAAGGTCTACGACGTCGACCAAGCGATGGTCGACCGCACCGCGGCGTGGCTGATGCAGCGCCGCGATGGCAAGGGGGGCTTCCGGCGCTCGAGCCAGGCCCTCGATAGCTTCGGCCGCGCCGACGAGGTCACGACCAACGCGTACATCATGTGGGCCCTGGCCGAGGCCGGCCGCACCGACGAGCTGGCGCCCGAGCTGGCGGTCCAGGCGAAGCTCGGCGCCAGCACCAAGGACCCCTACCTGCTGGCCCTGGCCGCCAGCACCAACCTGACCGCGGCCCCGACGGCGCCGGCCACCGCCGCGATGGTGAAGAAGCTCGCGGGCCTCCAGGCCGCTGACGGCAGCTTCCCGGGGGCGGCCGAGTCCATCACCAAGTCGGGCGGCCAGTCCCTGGTGATCGAGACCACCTCGCTCGCGGTCCTGGCGCTGCTGCAGGCCGGCGATGCCTACGCGCCCCAGGTCCGCGCCGCCGTCGACTTCCTGAACGGCCACCGCGGCGGCTACGGCGACTGGGGCAACACCCAGGCCACCATCTTGGGCCTGAAGGCGCTCACCGCCTACGCCGAGCACTCCAAGCAGATGGCCGCCAGTGGCAGCGCCACGCTGGTGGTCAACGGCAAGCCGGCCGGCACCATCACCTTCGACAAGGGGCGCCGCGAGGCCCTGGTGTGGGACGACTTCGCGGCGCTGCTCCGGCCCGGCAGCAACGACGTCAAGATCGAGCTGGCCGGCGGTGCGACCCTGCCGTACGCGGTGGCGGTCGAGTACCGCTCGGCCCAGCCGCCGTCGTCGGCGGCGGCCCAGGTCGCGCTGACCACCAGCCTCGGCGCGGCGACGACCAAGGCCGGCGAGGGCGTGACGCTCACGGCCACCGTCACCAACACCACCGACGCTGGCTTGCCGATGACGCTGGCGCGGGTCGGCATCCCGGGCGGCACCGTGTTCCAGACCTGGCAGCTCAAGGAGCTGCGCGACAAGGGCCTGATCGACTTCTACGAGACCCGGCCGCGCGAGGTCATCCTGTACTGGCGCGCGCTGGCCCCGGGCGCGGTCAAGGCGGTCGACCTCAACCTGCTGGCGGCGGTCCCCGGCTCGTACCAGGCGCCGGCCAGCAGCGCGTACCTGTACTACACCGCCGAGGACAAGGCCTGGACCGCGCCCGCCTCGATCGCGATCACGCGGTAGCGCGCGGCGGCGCGCCGCGCGCCGTCACTGCACGCACAGCTCGAGCAGCGACACCGCGACGCCGGTCGGCATCGGGCGCAGCGTGATCGCGGTCAGGCTGGGCGCGTCGGCCGGCGTCAGGTACGGCGTCCAGTCGATGGCGTACAGCCGGTGGGTGCTGATGGGCACCGTCGGCTGGAACAGGAAGTCGCCGTGGAGCTGCGACTGGATGGCGAGGCGGGGCAGGCCACCGCCGTCGGCGTGGGCGGCCAGGTACAGGGTCGCCTGGGTGAACGCCATCCCGGCCACGCTCCACCGCACCCGGAAGTAGTCGGTTGTGCTGTTGAACACGACGCCCGGACCGAACGAGGCGTAGTCGTGGGGTTCGCCCGACAGCGAGCACGCCGGGTCGGCCAGCGAGTACGCGCACGCCGCCGCCCACGCGTCGACCGTGGCGTAGCCGCCGTGGTTGGGCGGGAACGACAGCCGCCACAGGACGCGGCCGGGGCCGCTGGCGCACGGCGGCGCGGGCGCGGCGTCGAGCGGGGCGGCGTCGAGCGGGGCGGCGTCGAGCGGGGCGGCGTCGAGCGGGGCGGCGTCGAGGGGCGCGGCGTCGAGGGGCGCGGCGTCGAGCGGGGCGGCGTCGAGGGGCGCAGCGTCGAGGGGCGCGGCGTCATCGAGCGACGCGTCTTCGCGCGCCCCGTCACCGACCGTCGCGTCCCCGAGCGTCGCGTCCCCAAGCGTCGCGTCCCCGACCGTCGCGTCCCCAATCGTCGCGTCCCCGACCGTCGCGTCCCCGACCGTCGCGTCCCGCGCACCCGACCCACCGCCACACGCTGCGGCCGCCAGCGCGATCGCGGCCGCGGGGAGGGCGGTGAATCTGCTGCTGATCATACGACGACTGTCGGCGGTGTCGGGGCGCGTCGCAAGCCGCCGTGACCGCGGCTCGCTCAGAACCGCAGGCCCAGGCCCACCGTCGGTGCCGGGGCGTGGCCGTCACCGCGGACGTCGCTCACGCCGACGCTCACCATCGGCAGGGCCCGGCCCCACCGCCCGAGCGGATGCAGCAGCTCAGCTCGCCACGCCAGCGCGGTCGGCGCCGGCAATGGTCCGTCGGCACCCAGGCCCAGCCGCAGCGCCAGGCGGCGCCACAGGCCCCACCGCGTGAGCAGCCCCATGAGCCCGACGTGGGTCGGCTGGTCGGCTCGCCACGCCAGCTCCGCGGAGACGCCGAGCTGGTAGTTCGGCGTCAGGCCGAGCCCGAGCGCCAGCCCGAGCGCACCAACTTGGCGTCCGTCGAGGGACGCGCCGCCGCGGGCCAGCAACTCGGCGGCGGCCCGTCCCGACGCATGGTGTGGTCGTTCTTCGTACCCAGCGGCCGCGCCCAGCGCCGAGGCGAACGAGCGTCCGGGCATCGGGAGGTTCTGGACGTAATCGCGGTCGATGGTGACGCCCAGGGACATCGAGCCTGGATCGATCATGGGCGGAGAATCGACGATCTGGATCGTCTCGCCGGTGTCGTCGCCGTCGACGATGTACACCTCCTCGAGGCTGCTCGAACCGGAGAACGATTCCCCGGCGCCATCGGCCTGGCTGCCCGGGACGACCGACAGCACGCTCTCGAACGTGCGCCCGGGGACCGGGATGGCGCTGGTGTAGTCCTGGGTGATGGTGACGCCCTGGCCGGCCGCGGTCGCGCCGACCACCGGCGAGTTCGCGGGATCCACGCCCGCCGGCGTCTGGACCGGCACCGCGCGGGTCGCCGCCGCGCCGGTGGTCCGCACCACGTCGTCCACCGCCACGAACGCGGTGCCCGGGCTCACCAGCGCGTGGGCCAGCGCGATCTCGGTGATCCGCTCGGCGGCGTCCCCGCCGAGGCCACCGTGCTTGCCATACGACAGCTCACGGATCTTGGTGCGCGCCCACAGGCGGCCGACCAGCGCGGCGTCGTCACCGGCCTGGGGCAGGGTGACCGGCTGTTCCAGCGCCACCGGCTGGCCGTCGACGGTCGCGGTGATCCGCAACCGCCCGACGCCGCCCGCATGGTACCGCCCCGCCACCACCAGCGGCTGGCCCAGGAACAGATCGCCCGGCGTCGCCGGCGTCAGGTCGGTCACCGCGAGGCCGTCAAAGGTGACCTTGACGTCGGCCCACATCGGCGCCGCCAGCTGGCTGAAGAAGCGCGCCACCTGGGGCGCCGGAGGGTCGTCGAGCAGCAGCACCTGGGCGGTGCCGTGGCCGGCCCGGGCCATCTGGTCGAGCAGCGCGCGGTTGACCGAGCTGCCGACGCCGAACGCGAACAGGTAGGTCGAGGGTTGCCGCAGGCGATCGATGGCGGCGATGATCTCGTCGTCGTTGCCGATGAAGCCGTCGGTCATGAAGAACACGTAGCGCCGGCGGCCGTCGGTGGGCGGGTCGTCCAGGGCCGCGCGCACGCCGCCCAGCATCTCGGTGCCGCCGCCGTCGCCCAGGGTGCGGACGAAGGCGTGGGCCCGGGCCACGGTGGCGCGATCGGCCGGGTGGGCGGTGCCACCCTCGAAGCCCGCCACGCTGGTCGAGAAGTTGATGATGCGGAAGGTGTCGCCGGTCTCGAGGCGATCGAGCGCGTAGTCGATGCCGGCGCGCACCAGCGCCATCGGCGCACCGGACATCGAGCCCGAGGTGTCGAGCACGAACACGATCTCGCGCCGGGGCCGACGACCGGTCGAGGTGAGCGGCGGCGGCACGATGGTGGCTGCGACGAAGCCGCCGCCAGGTCCGCGCCCGGCCACCACCGTGGCGGTCGGCCGGGCGACCTCGGTCTGCCAGCGCACCACGACGTCACGGTCGGCGACCTCCTGCGGGTGCGCCAGCTCGAGCGTCAGGTGGCTGGCCCCGAGATCCGTGCCGAGCAGGGCGTGGGTCGGGCAGTCGACCTCGGTCACCGGCACCCCGGCGTCGAGGTCCATCCCGAAGCCGAAGCCGGTGTGGGGCGGCGCGCCGGGCGCGGTCGCGGCCGGCGTGATCCGGCTGGCGTCGGGGACCCGGTCGGTGTCGCCGACGGCGCCGGTCCCCGTCGGTGGCCCGGCCAGCGCTGCGCCGGGCACGTAGCGGGGCCCTACCACCGTCGGCAGCGCCAGCTCGTACCAGCCGTGCTCGGGCGCCAGCAGGATGTCGTAGGTCAGCTCGATGTCGATGGTCTCGCCCGGCAAGATGCCGGCCACCGATTGGGTGAACACGTTGGGGCGCTCCTGGGTGAGGAGCGCGGCGGTCTTGCCGGCGGCCCGGGCGGCGTCGTACGTGGCGCGGGCTTCGCTGCGGCGCTGGATGACCGCGGTGATCGTGCGGGCCCCGATCCGCATGGTCATGCCGCCAACCGCGGCCCGCTCGTGGAGCGGGAAGACGTAGATCGCCTCGATCGGGGTCGTGGCGGGGTTGAAGAACGCTTGCCGGTGGCGGACCTGGGCGATGGCGCCGCGCACCGTCACCTGCAGGTCGCTGCCGACCATGGGCAGCGGGTCGCGGCCCCCGTCGGGGCCGATCGACTCGAGCCGCGGCCCGAGCTCGGCGTGGGCGCGGCCCACCCAGCCCACGCACACCAAAAGCAGCATGACTCCAATCAGTCGACGCATGTGACCTCCTGGGGCTGTCGACGTGCCGCCTTGGATGGCGATCCGTGACAGCCCCTGGCGGCAGCGTCCTGCCGCGCCGCACCTGGTGTCGCAGGGCGGGGCGGCGGGTCAGCGCCGCCGACGCGGGCGCAGCAAGAGGCCCAGGGCGCCCAGCGCGAGCAGCGTCGCACCCGGCGCGCCGGTGTCGCCGGTCGAGCAGCAGCCGCCCTCGGCCGGGCCGGTCGGGGTGGTGGCGTCGATCGCCGGTGCGGCGTCGATCGGCGCCGGCGGGGCGTCGGTGCCGGCGTCGCCGGGCGCGGCGGCGTCGACCGCGGCGTCGGTGGGCGCGTCGACCCCGGCGTCGATCGGCGGCGCCAGCGCGACGTCGATCACCACCTCGTCGCTGGCGCTGGCGAACGGGTCGCTGGCGGTCAGCGCAAAGGTCAGCGAGGTCGGGGTCGCTGGCGCCGTGAAGGTCGGCGTCAGGGTGTCGGCGCCGCTCAGCGTCACCGCTGGCCCGGCGGTCTGGGTCCAGGCCACCGTCACTCCGTCTCCGTTGGGGTCGGTCGCGGTGCCGCCCAGGGCGACGCTGGCGCCGACCGAGACCGCCTGATCCGGGCCGGCGTTGACCAGCGGCGCGACCTGGCAGGTCGGCCCTTCGGGGGCCAGCACCGGGAACGGCGTGGTCGTGATGCCGGTGAACGTCAGGTCGTCGAGCTCCCAGCCGCCACCGCCCACCGCCTGGTCGGTCCCGACGCGGAAGCGCAGCTGCACGGTCTGCCCCGAGAACTGCGGGCCGAAGTCGAGGCTGACGGTGTCGGTGGCCGGGTACGCCGGGTTCTGGCGGGCGTAGGCCAGGCGGTTCGCCAGCACGTTGCCCGAGGTGTCGGTGATGGTACCGATGTACCCGGGCGTCACGCCGTAGGTCGACACGTCATTCCAGGTCACGCCGCTGTCGGTGGACAGCTCGAGCACGCCGCCGTCCCAGTAGGTGCCGCCGGAGAACTCGAAGTCGAAGCGGTGGGTGAAGCTCACCACCAGGTTGCCGGCTCCCACCGGCAGCGGGGGCGACACCAGCTGCCCGTCGCCCACCGACGCCAGATCCAGGCCGTGCCAGCCCACGCTGGCGCCGACCGGCGCCCGGCTCCACATGCCGGTGGTGCCGGTCCGGGTCCACACCGTGGCGTCGGCCTCGACGTCGTCGGTGGCCGAGGCGTCGGGGATGACGTCGAAGTTGCCGGCGATGGTCGCCGCGGCGGTCACGGTGGCGGTGCAGGCGCCGGCGTCGGTCGCCTCGACCGCGATGGCGATCGGGGTGGCGGTGGTCACCGTGGGCGCCATGCGGATGGTGAAGGTCTCGACCGCGCTGGTCAGCGGCGCGATCGCGCCGACGCCGCGGCTGGGCGCGACGATGGTGACGCCGGGCGTCGTGGTCGACACCGTGATGGTGGTGCCGGTCAGCGCCGCGCTGCCGTGGTTGATCAGGGTCACCGCCACCTGGCCAGTCTCGCCAGCGTCGAGCAGGCCGTCGTTGTCGCAGCTGACGCCGCTGTCGTCGATGGTGATCGCGCCGATCGCCAGGTTGCCGCGCAACATGAAATCTTCGACCACGCCGTCGAGGGTGGTGGAGTCGCGTGGGGGTGACGCCGCGCACGAGCCGGCGCCGCGCACGGCGAACGCCTGGGCCAGGACCCCGGCGTCGGCCGGCGCGATCGCGTGGGCCGCGGCCAACAGGGCGTCACGGGCCTCGGTGTAGGTGGCGTCGGCCGGCGACAGCAGCAGGCTGGCCACCACGTAGTCGGCCATGGCGCGCCGTGCGGTGGCGTAGCCGTGCTGGTCGATCATCGCGACGTAGGCCTGCCACAGCATCGCGGTCCACACCTCGCCGGCGTTGTGGACCTCCTGGTTGTTGCCCGAGAAGGAGATCGGGAACGTCGACGGCAAGGTCGCGCTCTGCTGGATATGACGGAAGGTGAACCCGTTGAAGGCGAAGTTCGTGCTGTAGGGCGCCCGGCGCAGGCCGAAGTAGGCGTCGGCGAACGACACCGCCGCGTACACGCCCATCGGGTACGCCGCGTGGGGGTCGTCGGTCGGTCGCACCAGCGCCATCAACGAGCTGAAGTCACCCCAGCCCTCGCTCATCGCGCTGCACTGCGCGGCGCCGCACGCCGCCAGGCGGTGGTGCAGGTAGTGGCCCCACTCGTGCGCGACGATGGCGGTGTCGAGGTCGCCGTCGCGCTCGACGCCGGCGGTGCCGCGCAGCAGGTGCGCGGTGGTGGGCCCCGCGCTGAGCAGCCCGCGCAGCGTGGCGCCGTCGGCCTGGCTGATCATCAACGTCGGCGGCAGCGTGGCGCCGGTGCCGCCCATGTTGGCGAGGCCGGTGGTGTTGTTGACGATCAACACGCCGATGCCACCGGCGGCCTGGACGTTGCCCGCCTTCACGACGTACGAACAGGAGCCACGGTCGACCAGGACGATCTTGCCGGTCGCGCCGGTGATCGCGCCGCAGGCCTGGTGGCTGGCGTCGCTGGCGTCGACCACCGCCGCGGTCAGGTCGAAGGACTGGACCCCGAACGCCGCGGTGGCGCTGGCGAACGCCAGGTTGCCGGGCGTGATGGTGACCGAGCGCGGCGCCGGCGCGCCGCTCCACAGGAACATCTGCATCCGCGGCGACAGGCCGTCGGACGGCGTCGACATGTTGGCGTTGTTGCGGTTGCCGGCGGCGGCGCCGTCCTGGGCTTCGGCGTGGAGTGGATCGCCCCCGACCCCGCCGCGGCCGTAGTTGTCTTGCTGGGCGTTGCCGGCGGCCTCGTCGAAGCCGGAGTCGTACCACCAGTCGTGCAGCCAGTTGTTGACGTAGAACAGGTGGGTGACGGCGGCCATGCCCTGGGCCTGGGAGGCCAGCGGCCCTTGCGCGACGTCGTAGACGCGGTCGAACACCCCGGGCGCGGTGGCGGTGGCGCGGAAGTCGGTGCCCGACAGCCCGTCGGGCGCGTCGATGTCGGCGTAGGCGTCGACGTTGTTGCCGTTGGTCGCGGTCGCGCCGGCCGCCAGCCACGGATCGGCCGAGGTGTTGAAGCCGTCCATCGTCACCAGGTTGGGAGCGACGAACGCCGGCTGGCTGCCGTCGGGCGCGCCGCTCGGGTGCGGCGCGAAGCTCTGCTGGGGACCGTCGAACGGGCGGCCCGCGCTGTCGGCGTCGGCGAACACCCGGTACGCGAAGGCGGCGTCGACGGTGAGGTCATCCCGGCGCGCGATGGCGCCGGTGGTGGCGTCGACGAACACCCGCCACAACCGGGACGAGGTCGACCCGGCCGGGGCGCCGTAGGCTTCGACCACCCAGGTCGGACGGAGCCCGCCCGGCTCGGCCAGGAGCGCGCGCTTCACCTGCGACGGCCCGACCTTGGTGCCGACCGGGAAGCGGTCGGCCACCGCGCGTTCGGTCGCGGCGCGCCCGTCGAGGGAGAAGGCGCCCTTGGCGCGGGCGGTGCGGGCGACGCGGGTGCCGCCGATGGCCACCAAGGCGCCGTCGGGCGCGGTCAGCACGCTGAGCCGACCGGCCCACACCGGCACGCCGCCGACCTCCTGGCGCAGCGCGACCAGGGTCGCGCCGTTGCGCAGGGTGTGGACGCTGTCGACCGCGAGATCGGCCGGCGCGACGACGCCCCACACCGAGGCCAGCGCCTCGGCCAGCTCGAGGGCGCCGGCGGCGGGCGTCGCGGCCCGGGCGTGCACCGGGGCCACCGCGCGCAGCAGCCGTGGTCGGCCGGCGTCGTCGCGCGCCACCGCGACCACACGCTGGTCGATGGGGGCGGGCGGCCCCGGCAGCGTCTGCCGCGCCGTGGCGCCGGCGCCGGTGGTCGCGTCGACGGCGGGCACCGTGGCGTCACGATCGGCGCAGCCGCTGGCCACCACCATCGCCACCAGCGCGGCGCGCCGCACGCGCGTTCGGATCTCGGACGTCATGCTCATAGGCCGTTGACGCTAACACGCGACCAGCGCGACCTCCGTCGGCGTGGCGCCGCTGGCGCGCGCGATGTTGGTGCGACCCGCGCGCACATCACGCCCACGCTGCGCGTCGGTCACGGCGCCTCGGTCACCGCTGGCCGGTGAGCGATCGGCGCGTCGTGCGCCGACCGGCGCGGCGCGGCGCCGGGCCGGCCTGTGGCGTCACCGGCGACGGCGCGGCCACGCGCTCGTGCAACGGGCGCGCGCGCAGCGCGTCGGTCGTGCGCAACAACTGGACGTGCAACTCGCCGACCTCCTCGGCGAGATCTCGATACGCCCGGGCGATGAGCGTACGACAGCGCGCCAGTTGGTCGAGCTGGGCCCGGCCCGCGGCGGTCAGGCGGAACACCTTGCGACGGCTGTCGGTCGCGTCCCGGCCCTGGACCAGGAGGCCGAGGCGGACCAGCTTGGGCAGCTTCTGCATGATCAGCTGGTGCGACTGGTCGAGGGTGCGCGCCAGGTCCGCCGCGGTGGCGCTGTCGACCCGGGCGAACACCGTCAAGAGCGAACACGAGCGCACCGGGACGACCACCCCGTGCTGCGCGAAGACGACCTGGGTCTGCTCCTCCAGCAACGCGCTGAGCCGTTCGCTCAGCCGGCCGAGGAACGAGATGTCGGCCAGGTCGCTGGCGGCGTCGGGGAGCTCAGTCACGGCGCGGGTAGATCTGGCTGGGGCCGGTCTGGTTGATGCGCTCCAACCCGACGACCTTGCCACCCGCGGTCACCACCTTCAACCGGAAGTCGTCGATCCCTTCGACCGCGAACAGGTCCGGCGTCAGCGGTTCGAGCGTCAGCCGGAACCGGCCGCGCCAATGGTAGACGAGGTGACCATCGTCGAGGGTGAGCTCGCGCCCCTGGTAGTTGCCGACCAAGCGGGCGAGGGCCGCGGGCTCCAGCGTCGGTGGTCGCAGGCGGGCCGCGAGCACCGGCTCGAGCCAGGCCAGCTCGGCCGCCCGCGCCGGCGCGCGCGCCGCGATGCGCGCCAGCGCCATCCGGTGGGCCACGACCAGCGCGGTGCGTGACGCCACCGGCACGTCGGGTTGGACGCCCCGGCCTTCGAAGTCGCCGTGGTCGACCGGATCGTAGATCTGGCCGATCGGCAGCTGGAGGTAGAACTGGTCGTCGATGGGCACACGATCGACCGGATGGGCGCCACCGCCGGTGGGCGCGCCGATGACCGTGGCGCGGCCGAGCCGCTGCAGCACGTACGCGAACCACTCCGCCGCCGAGAAGGTGGTCGACGCCGTCAGGATGAACACCGGCTGGGTCAGCATCCGCGGCCCGGGCACCGCCGGCAGCACCCACTGGCCGCGCGCGACCCGTCGCCCGTCCTGGACGTAGTAGTAGTCGAACAAAAGCTGGTCGCGCTCGGCCGACAACAGGTAGCTGGCCAGCAGCTGCACCATCTCCATGGCCCCGCCGTGGTTGGCCCGGAGATCGAAGATGACCGCGTCGGTCTCCTCGATCATGCGCATGGCGGCGGCCGCCGCCCGGTAGCCCAGCTCGGGGTCGGCGAAGTAGGTCGCGCGGACGTAGCCGACGTTGCCCTCGAGGCGACTGACGGACTCGAAGCCAAAGTTGGTCGCGGCCGCCTCGGCGCGCACCCGCGCCCGGCTGGCTGCGCGGCGGACCGGATCGTCCTCGGCCCGGACCTCGGCCACCCACGCCGGGTCGACGCCGACGGCGAAGTGGAGGTCGCCGCTGGCGGCGATCAGATCGTCGGTCAGCGCCCGCGCGAGCGCGGCCGGGTCGACGGCGCCGGCGTAGGCGCCAGCGCGCAGCCGGGCGTCGAGCCGCGCGATGATCGTCGGCGCGACGTCGGGGAACACGTAGCGCGTGGCGAGGGTTCGGGTCAGCGCGGCGACGACCTCCCCCTGGTCGTGGGGGGACAGCGCCGGGGCCGGCGCGGCGGGACCGGCGGCCACCAGGCACGCCACCATCGGCAACAACAAGAGCGATCCGAGTCTGGGTCTCATGGCGACGGGCTCCGTAGGTGAGGCGAGCTGTGTAACATGTTGTACAACATGTTGCAATACTCGGCCTGATCTCGGGGCCGGCGCGGGGTCCGGGGCCGGCTCGGGGTCCGGGTCCGGGTCCGGCTCCGGGTCCGGCTCCGGGTCCGGCTCCGGGTCCGGCTCCGGCTCCGGCTCCGGATCCGGGTCCGGGTCCGGCGCGGGCTCCGGCTCGGGGGCCGGCGCGGGGTCCGGCTCGGGGTCCGGGTCCGGCGCTGCTACAGGCGGCGCAAGAAGACGGTGCGCACCAGGTGATCGTGGCCCTTGCGCAGGACCAGATCGGCCCGGGGCCGGGTCGGCAAGATGTTGGTCAGGAGGTTCACCAGGTTGACCCGCTCCCACACGCCGAGCGCGAAGGCCCGGGCGGCGTCGTCATCGAGCGCGGCGTAGCGGTGGAAGTACGACTGGTGATCGCGGAACGCGCCGTCGCGCAGGCGCAAGAACCGGTCGAGATACCAGGTGCGGATGTCGTCGACCTCGGCGTCAACGTAGATCGAGAAATCGAAGAAGTCGGACGGGTTGGGGATGCCGCGGCCGTCGCGCGGGGGCTTGCGGGTCTGCAGCACGTTGACGCCCTCGACGATGAGGACGTCGGGCCGATCGATGACCACGTGCTGGTCGGGCACCACGTCGTACGTCAGGTGTGAGTAGACCGGCGCACGCACCTCGCCGGTGCCGGCCTTGATGTCCGATAGAAAGCGCAGCAGCCGGGCCCGGTCATAGCTCTGCGGGAAGCCCTTGCGGTGCATCCGGCCCTGCTTCTCGAGGACGGCGTTGGGCCACAGGAAGCCGTCGGTGGTGACCAGGTCGACCTTGGGGTGGCTGGGCCAGCGCGCCAGCAGGCGCTGCAGCACGCGGGCGGTGGTGCTCTTGCCCACCGCGACGCTGCCGGCGATGCCGATGATGTACGGCACCCGGCGGTCGCGCAGGCGCAAGAAGCGATGGGTGGCGTCGAACAGGCCGTGGGTGGCTTCGACGTACAGGTTGAGCAGGCGGGACAGCGGCAGGTAGATCGCCTCGACCTCCGCCACGCTGACCTCGTCGCCGACCCCGCGGACCTCTTCCAGGTCGCGCTCGGTCAACGTCATCGGGGTATCGGCGCGCAGCGCTGCCCAGTCGTCGCGGCCGAACCGCTGGAACGGGGATACCTCGGTGGCGAAGTCGGTCATGGTGGCACGGCCCAAGGGCCGGTGCGCCGGGCGGGCGCGTCGACGGCCGCTTGGCCAGCGCCGGCGGCGCGCCGGGTCAGCCCAGCGCCGGCGGCGCGCGCCGGATCAGCCCAGCTGCTGAGCCAGGTAGTGCTGGACGCCGATCTGGTTGATGGTCTCGAGCTGGGTCTCCAGCCAATCGGCGTGCGCCTCTTCACCGACCAGGATGCCCTGGAGCAGATCGAGCGAGCCGTGATCGCCCAGCCCGCGGCAGGTCTCGATCCAGGTGTTGAGCTTGCCGATCGCCGCGTGCTCGAGCGCCAGATCGGCCGCGAACTGCTCGGGCACGGTCTCGCCGATGCGCAGCCGCCCCAGGCGCTGCAAGTTCGGCACGCCCTCGAGAAACAGGATGCGGGAGATGACCTTGTCGGCGTGCTTCATCTCGTCGATCGACTCGGCCCTGACCTTGCTCGCCAGCTTGCCGTAGCCCCAGTTCTCACACATCTTGGCGTGGATAAAGTACTGGTTGATCGCGGTGAGCTCGTTGGTCAGCAGCTCATTGAGGAGGTCGATGACCTCGGGGGTGCCCTTCATGATGTCGCGGACCTCTCGTCGGATTGCCGGGACCTTACGGTGAGTCGACCGGCCGGACAATCGCCACAGCCACCTGACCGCATCAGGGAGTCCTCGACGTCGCCGAGGCACGCGCCGCAGCCGGTCCCGGCGCCGCAGGCCCGCCCGACCTCCTCGACGGTCGCGGCGCCACCGGCGATGGCGGCGTCGAGGTCGCGGTCGCGCACGGCGTAGCAGAGGCAGACGATCATCGCGCAGGCTCCGGGGTGGTTGAAATTGAAAATGCCTTTCAAACCCAGAAACGTCAAGCCTGATTCGTGATGACGGACAGCCGTCGCGCCGCCCCGATCGCGCGGCCCGCCATCGCGCGGTCCCGGCCGCCGCCGGCGCGCCGTCACGCCGTCACTCGCCCAAGAAGCCGCACACTGAATCGGTCGTGGCTAGCCCGCTGACGTCGGCCGCCGCCGGTCCGCACACGTGGGCGCCCTGGCACCACGGGCCGTCGGTCGGACAGACCGCCTGGCAGCGGCCGGCGCTGTCGCCGACCACGCAGCGCAGCCCGGGGTCGCAGTCGCTGTCGCAGGCGCAAAAGTGCCGGCTGGTCTGGGTCAAGGTGAACGACGGCGCACACGCGCCGTCCGCGCACACGAACCCAGCCGGACAGGGCGCGCCGGGGCCGCACTCGGGCGTGCCGAGGGTGCAGGTGTCGGTCAGGCCGTCCTCGAGCGACGCGCACACGCCGCGGCCGCCGCAGTCGCGGTCGACCTCGCACGGCCGCGCGCAGGCGGTGAAGCGACCGGCCAGGCCGACGCCGGCCAGGCACCGCTCGCCGGCGGCGCAGTCGCAGTCGAGCTCGCACGCTCCGCTGACGCCGCACGGCCGGAGCGGCGCCGGTCCGACGGAGAGGTCCAGCGGCGCGGCCCCGCCGTCGGCGCGGATCTGCCAGGTGCCGGCGGGCAGGGACAGCGGGACGACCAGGCGACGTCGCTCCGAGGCGCCCGGGCTGTCCAGCAGCGGGCGGAACGTCCTCGGCGTGATGGTGACCGTCGCCGCGGCGCGCTCGACCGTCGGCATGGCCGCGAGCTCGCGGGCGCCGGCGTCGTACTCCACCGCGACCCGGAAGGTCCGTCCCTCGGTGAACGGCCCCGGATCGTCGACGACGGACAGCGCCCGGGCCGGCGCCGGTGCCGTGGTCCACCGGGCGCACGCCGGGGGTGCGTCGCAGCCAGCGCAGCCGTCGGCGCCGTCGATGACGGCGTCAGGGCCGGCGTCGATCGCGGTGCCGCCGCCGCCACACGCGGAGCTCGCGGCGAGGGCCACCAGCACGAACATCCAGCGGAAGCGGCGCATCGCCGGCCAGTGTACACGGCGCCGGCCGATGGCCGACGTTGCGTTTGGCATCGCGCCGGGTGGCGGGTGGCGGCGCCGGCACGATCGCGGGGCCGCGATGTCGGTAGCTTGGCGCTGCGGCTGGCTGGCACGCGGTGTGCGATACGCCGGCTCGATGCGTCGCCTTGCGTACGTCGTGGTCTTGGCCTGGTCGCTCGCTGCCTGCGTCGAGCCGGCCGGGGAGGGGCCGGGGGAGGTCGCGGCTCCGCTGACCGGCGTCGACGGCGCCATCGATCAGGCCGACCGCGCCTGCCACGTGGTGCTGCGCGACCTGGCGCGGCTCGGTGACGGCACCGGCGGCTACCAGACCAACGGCACCAGCTGGATCTGGGAGGGCGACGTCGAGCTGTCGGCGGCGGCGGTCGCCGACGGCGCCATCGCCGCGGTGCAATACCAGTCCGGCTCCGACCCGGCGTGGTACCAGGCGGCGGCGACGCCCAGCGCGGTGCCGGCGACGCCCGGCTTCGTGCGCTACCGGGTCCACCTCGATCACGGGCTGCCGGGGCCTGGCCTGTCGGGTTCGGCCCTGGCCACCGCCCGCGTGCAGGTTCTGCCGCTCGCGCGCCTGGCCGGCGGCGGTCGGCTGTTCGATCACAACCGCGTGCCCGGCGACTTCGACAACTACCAGCTGGTCGCCGACGGCAACTTCGCCGTGACGCGCAACGACGCGGCGTGCCCGGCCGCGGGGCCCACGCCGCCGGCGCGGTTGGTGTTTGCCGCGGGCCAGCCGGTCGCGCAGCACGGCGCGCTGGTGCCGGGCGGCGAGGTCCGGCTCGAGTACGACCCGGCCCGACTCACCACGTGCCGCAACGCGCGCGGCGGCAATGACCTGTGGGACATCACCGCGCACGTCCGCTGGGACACCGGTGAAGGATCGAGCGCCAGCATCAAGGCCGGCGCGCTCCTGGTCGAGATCCCGGCCACCGCGCGCGGGCTCGAGGTGTGGTTCGAGAACACCGCGGTGCCAGGATGCCAGGCCTGGGACTCCGCCGGCGGGGCCAACTATCGCTTCGACCTGTTGGTGCCACCGTCGTGGCTGGGCGCCGCCACGGTGCGCATCAGCCGCGACACCAGCGATCCGTGCGCTGGCCCGGACGCCGCCGCCGGCTTCGACTTCGACACCTGGGGCCGCCAGCGCGCCGCCGTCGCCAACCTGTGCTTCCAGGTGTGGTCGCCCGGAGTGACCGACCGCGACGACCCCGACCTGTGGCGCAAGCTCGACGCCACGGTGCGGTGGCGCCCCCGCGGCTCGGTCGAGCCGCTGCGGGCGAGCTACGCCACGCTGGACCGTCGGATCGGCAACGACGCTCGCTACGCGGTCGACCTGCGCGGGCTCGATCCATTCCGCCCCTACCAGTGTCCGGCCGTGCCGACCACGCCGACCGCCGACGGCCGGTACGTCCGGGCCGAGCTCGAGTACGTGATCGTGGTCAACGGGGTCGAGCTGCGTCCGGCGCCGGGCGCGTACTTTCCGGCGGCGTTCACCGACGACCGCCAGGCCGGGTGCCCGGCCGGCGGCTGAGCCGGGCGCGTGACCGCCGCGGCGCGCCCGGTGCCGGGGCTGACCGTATGTGATCAAACGAATCAACGGGGGCGTGGCGGAATCGGCGCGCGGCCGGCCAGGGGGCGTGGCGGCGGCTGGTAGGGTGGGGCCGAGATGGCCGCTGACGGGAAGTTCGGGACCTTCGCGGGCGTGTTCACGCCCTCGGTGCTGACGATCCTGGGCGTCATCATGTACTTGCGGCTGCCGTGGATGGTCGGGCAGGCCGGCCTGGTGATGGCGCTCGGCATCGTCGTGGCCGCGCACGTGGTGTCGGTCGCCACCGGCCTCAGCATCTCGTCGATCGCCACCGACAAGAAGGTCGGGGCCGGCGGCCCCTACTACATCATCTCGCGCAGCTTCGGCCTGCCCATCGGCGGCGCCATCGGCATGGCCCTGTTCCTCGGGCTGTCGTTCAGCGTCAGCTTGTACATCGTCGGCTTCTCGACCAGCCTGCTGTCGGCCATCGGCGTCGAGGCGTCGGCCGCGACCATCCGGATCTGCGGCTCGCTGACGCTGGTGGGCATCACCGTCATCACGTTCGTCAGCACGTCGTTCGCCATCAAGACCCAGTACGTGATCCTGGTGCTGGTGGGCGGCTCGCTGGTCGCGGTGTTTTCCGGCCACACCTCGAGTGCGGCGCCGCACCTGTCGGCCGCCGCCGGCAGCCCGTCGTTCGGGGTGCTGTTCGGCATCTTCTTCCCCGCGGTCACCGGCTTCACGGCCGGGGTGAACATGTCGGGTGATCTGCGCGACCCCAAGGGCGCCATCCCCACGGGCACGATGCTGGCGATCGCCGCCGGGTTCGCCACCTACGCCGGGCTGGTGGTCTACCTCGCGCTGACCGCGGATCCCGCGGCGCTGCGCGACGACCCCGAGGTGCTGCAGCACCTGGCGCGGTGGTCGCCGGCGGTGATCGCCGGCATCTGGGGCGCCACGTTGTCGTCGGCGCTCGGCAGCATCATGGGCGCCCCGCGCATCCTGCAGGCGATGTCGGCCGACCGGATCACGCCGCGGGCGTTGGCCAAGGGCTACGGGCCGACCCGCGAGCCGCGGCGGGCGCTGATGGTCGCGTTCGCCATCGCCGAGGCCGGCATCCTGATCGCCGAGCTCGACCTGATCGCCCGGGTGGTGTCGATGGTGTTCCTGGCGCTGTACGCCGCGATCAACGTGACCTGCGCCATCGAGAGCTGGGCCAGCCCCGACTTCCGGCCGCGCTTCCGCATCCCCAAGGTGGTCAGCATCGTCGGCGCGGTGGCGGCGGTGCTCCTGATGATCCAGCTCGACATCCTGGCGATGCTGGGGGCCACGGTCTTGATGGTGGGCCTGTTCGTGGTCCTGTCGCGGCGCCAGCTGTCGCTCGAGTCGGGCGACACCTGGGAGGGCGTGTGGGCGACGCTGGTTCGGGCCGGCCTGCACCGCATCCACCAGCGCGCCGCCAGCGCGCGCAACTGGCGGCCCAACGTGCTCCTGTTCGACGACGCCGACCATCCTCGCCACGCCGCGATCCGTCAGTTCGCGATCACCCTGGCGTCGGGCAACGGCCTGGTCACCGACTTCGCGCTGGCCCCGCCGGCGACCGCCGCCGCCGCCGCCACCGCCGCCGCCGCGCCGGCCGGCCCGGTCGGGGTGTTCGACGCTCGGCTGGTCACCGGCGATCCGCTCGAGGCCGTGGCGGTCACCTGCCAGCATCACGGGTTCGCCGGCCTGCCACCCAACGCGCTGCTGCTGCCGTGGCGGTACCACGCCGGAGACCCCGCCGGGTTCGAGCGCACCCTGGCCGCGGCCGCCGCGCGCGGACTCAACCTGCTGCTGTTCGAGGAGCCGCGCGCACCGCGCCGGGCCAACCTGCAGATCGACGTCTGGTGGGCCCGCGACGCCGGCAACCTGGCGCTGAGCGTCGCCCTGGTCCGGTTCATCACGCGCGCCGAGCGCTGGGAGCGCGCGTCGGTCAACGTGCTCATCGTCGGTGACGGCGGCGACGGTGACGCGGTGCTGCGGGCCAAGGCGGTGCGCTACCTCCAGGCCAACCGGGTCGACGCCGCGGTGCGGGTGGTGGTGCGCGCGACCCAGGAGTCGGTCCATGCGCTGGTGTGCAACGAGTCGCGCGCGGCCGACCTGGTGCTCGTGGGCCTGCCCACCGAGCTGGCCGCGCTGGATCTGGCCAGCCTGGAGCGCGTGGCGGCGCTGCCCGGCGGCGTCGTGTTCCAGCACGCGAACAAGTTCACCGACGTGCTGGTAGCGCCGGTGGCGGCGCGGGCGCCGCGCACCAGCGGTGCCATCGTCGCCCAGGGTGGGCCGGCGCCCCTGGCCCTGCCGGCGGATCCGGAGCTGGCGGCGACGGTGGCCGCGGTTGCGACCCACGCCAGCGCGCAGGTGACGCGGCTGCACGGCCGGATCGTCGACGCCGGCCAGGTGTACCTCGACCTGTGCGCGACGGTGCAGGGGCTGATCGAGCGCCGGGCTGCCCAGCTCGTCACCGCCGCGCACGAGCCGGAGCTGGCGGCCCGGCGAGCGCTGGTGCGAGCCGCCACCGGCGAGTTCCTGGCCGCCGCCGAGCGCGAGCTGGCGGCGCTCGCCACCGACGGCGTGGCCGGCCAGGCGACGCTGCTGGAGGAGCTGCTGGCCGCCCTCGGGCGGCCCGGGGCTGGCCTGCCGGTCGGGGTGGCCGCGGTGGCGCGGGTCGAACGCCCGCGGCCGGCCTTGCGGGCGGCCGACGGCGACAGCGTCACGCTGCGGGCGTGGAAGCGACGACGGCGCTGGCGCTACTGCTACCGACGCACGATCCCGGACACGATCGCGGTCCGGGCGCTGGTGCAGCTCGGGCACGACCAGGTGGTGCGCGGCGAGGTGGCGCGGGTGGTCGAGCGCTTCCGAACCGCCAGCCACGAGCTGGTGGTCGAGGTCGGGCGGAGCTTGGCGACCGCCGAGTGGCGGCTCCACGCCCGGCTGGGTCGGGCCGAGGTCGACGACCGCGACGAGATCGTCGCGCAGATCGAGCAAGCTCGTGCCAGCGGGCGAGAGCGCCTCGAGGCGCTGGCCGTGCGGCTCCGCGACGGGGCCGCCGACGACGACGTGGCGCTCGACGCCGCGGCCGCGACCGCGGCGCGCGGGCTGGCGGTCGCGCTCGATCGGGTCGACGCGTCGGCGGTGGCGACCTCGGCGGCGCGGGACCTGCGGCGGCGGGGCGACCTCGAGCCGTTGGCCGCGATCGCCGCGACCTGGCGAGATCAGCAGCTGGCGCTGCTGGGCCGGGTCCGCCTGGCGGTGCGCCTGGCCACCTTCCGCGATCGCCTGACCGGGGCGAGCACCGAGGCGGTGGGCGAGGTGGTGGCCGCCGCCCGCGCGTCGGGGCGCCGCACCGTCGAAGGGCTCCAAGCCGGGTTGGTCGCGCGCGGCGCCGCGCGGGCGGCGGCGCCCCCGGCGTTGCCCGACGAGGTGCCCTACGACGCTGGGCCGCCGGTGGCGCGGTTGACCCAGCTGGCCGTGGCGCTGTGCGGCGAGCTGGCCGAGGCCGAGACGGTGGCGACCGACGACGCCGCGACGGCGATGCTGCGGGGGGGCGTCGACGACGAGACGGTGGTGGTGCCGGTGCGGGCCGCGGTCCAGTCCCTCGTCGAGGGTGAGCTGCTCGCGCCGCTGGCCGCCAACCTCGGGCAGCTGGCCGAGGCCGACGGGCGGGCCTGGGCGGTGGCGCGCGAGACGGTGATGCTCCTGGCGGCCCAGCCGCGCGACAGCGAGCGCGACGACGTCGACCGGCTCGACGCGTTCGACCCGGCCGCGCGCCTCGACGCCCAGCTGGGCAAGCTGGCCGACGTCGAGGCGGCGTGCGGCGACGCGGTGGTCGCCGGGCTCCAGGCCGTCGCCAGCGCCACCACCGTCGACGGGCTGACCTCGGCGCTGGTCGAGCGGGGCGGGCGCCGCAGCTCGGCCTCGCGCCCGTCGCGGCTGGGCCGGCTGATGCGGCGCGCGGGCGTCGGCGCGCGGGCGGCGGCCGCCAACCTGGTGTACCGGCGCAGCGCCGGGGTGGTCTACGCGGCCGAGGCCCGCGAGGCCCGGCGCACGACCCCGGCGCAGGCGGTCCGCGCGCTCACCGCGCGGTGCGTGATCGCGCCGACGGTCGCCGCCAGCCTCCCCGGCTACTACCGCGACCTGTTCATCGGCCAGATCAACCTCAACCAGGCGTTCTTCGTCGGCCGCGACGCCGAGGTCCAGGCCGGGGTCGAGGTCGTCACCGGTCGGCGCCCGGGGCCGCGCACGGTGCTGGTCACCGGGCGCCGCGGCGCCGGCAAGACCACGCTGTGCCAGCGCATCGCGTCGGCCAGCCAGGCGGAGGTGTGCTGGGTCGTGGCGCCCCCCGGCGGGGCCGCCAGCCGGGAGGCGCTGGCCCGCGCGGTCGAGCAGGCGGTGGGGCGGCGCGGTCCCCCCGCCGTCGTGCTGCGGCACCGACCGGGCCCGACGGTGGTCGTCATCGACGATCTCGACCTGTGGTGGGAGCGTCGGCCAGGGGGCCTGGCGGCCATCGACGGGCTGCTCGAGCTGATCGGCGAGGTCGGCGATCGGGTCGGGTTCGTGTTGGCGTGCAGCGATGGCCCGCTCCGGGTCCTGCAGGACCTTCGACCGCTGGCCCGCCTGGTCCAGGCCCAGCTCGCGTGCCAGGCGCTGCCGGGTCGGGTCCTCGAGCAGGTCATCATGGCCCGGCACGGCTCGACCGGGCTGGGCCTCGCGCTGGCCGGGCGCGACGCGCTGGGCGCGTGGACCCGGGCCCGGCTGTTCGACGCCCACTTCGACCACGCCCGCGGCAACGTCGGCTTCGCCCTGCGGGCGTGGATCACCCACCTCGAGCACGTCGCCGATGACCAGCTCACCATCCGGTTCCCGCGGTCGCTCGACTGGGACGCGCTCGACGATCTGCGGTCCGAGCACGTGGCCCTGCTCATCGAGCTGGTGCTGCACAAGACCGCCACCGCCGACAAGCTCGTGCGCGTGACCGGCCGGCCAGCCGCCGCGGTGGCGGATGGGCTGGCCGAGCTCACCGCCATCGGCCTGGTGGTGCAGAACCGGCGCCGGATGGCCCAGCTCAATCCCTACGTCCAGGTGCCGGTGCTCGACTGGCTCGATCGCCGAGGGTTGGCATGATCGATCTGATCCGGATCCTGGCGATCGACTGCGGGGTGGTGTTCGGCGGCGCGGTCGTCGTGGCGCTCGTGGCGCGGTTCGCCAACCTCGTGGTCGAGGCGGTGCCGATGGCCCGGGCCCGGCGCGCGCTGGTGGCGCGGGGGCGGCCGCTGGCGGTGGCGGTGCTGGCGGCGACCTACGCGGTGTTCGCGACGCGGTGGGTGCTGGGCGGCGACGACCGGCGGGCGTGGATCGCGTTCGCGGTCGTGCTGGGCGTGGCGTGTGCGGCGGCGTGGTCGACGCTGCGGGACCTGATCGATGGCGTGGTGCTCCGTCTCGGCGGCAGCCTCGAGGTCGGCGACCGCGTCGACCTGGCCGGAGTCCAAGGCCGGATCCTCCGCCTGGGGGCGCGGGCGGTGGTGATCGAGACCGTCGGCGGCCAGCTGGCGGTGGTCCCCAACCGCACCGCGGCCAGCTCGACCATCCGGCGCGAGCCGATCAGCCAGCAGGCCGGGTTCCACGTGTTCCGCGTGCCGTTGCCGCCGGCCCGCTCGATCCCCGAGCTCAAGCGCGGGGTCCACGAGGCGGTGCTGCTGTGCCACTGGTCATCGACCCGCCGGCCGCCGCAGGTCAGCGCCACCGACGACGGTCACCTCGAGGTCATGGTGTTCCCGGTCGACGCTGACCACGTCGCCGAGCTCGAGCGGGTCGTCGCGGCTGCGCTCGCCTGACCGGCGTCGTCAGGCGACCCCGGTCGAGGGCGCCGCGGCGACCGGCGCGGCGGCGTCGGCGTCGGCGATCACCACCGCGTGGTGCTGGGCCACCCGGCCGGCCGGGATGGTCGCGTCGTGGCGGCGCAGGCGCGCCAGGGCGTCGGCCTTGTCGGCCCCGCACACCAGCCACACCAGCCGGCGGGCGCGGGCCAGCAGCGGATAGGTGAGCGTCATGCGGCGTCGGCCCTGGTAGGCCCCGGTGACCGCGACCTCGGTCCGGGCTTCCTCGAGGACTGGATCGCCCGGGACCAGCGACGCGGTGTGGCCGTCGCCGCCCAGACCCAGGTGGACCACGTCGAGGACCGGCGGGGTGCCGGCGAACCGGCGCAAGGTCGCAGCGTAGGCGGCGGCGCCGGCCCGCGGCTCGGTCAGCTCGACCGGCATGAGGTGGAGGTTGGCCGGCGGCAAGGCGATGCGATCGAGCAGCGCCGTCCGCAGCAGGGTCGCGTTGCGATCCGGGCTGTCGGTCGGGGCCAGCCGCTCGTCGACCTGGAACACGTGCACCGCCGGCCATGGCACCGGCGCGGCGGCGAGCAGCTCGAACAGGCGCTGCGGCGAGCGGCCGCCGCTGACCGCCACGAGGCCGACACCGCGCGCCCGCACCGCGAGCCGGAGCCGCTGGGCGATCACCGTCGCGGCGCGCCGGGCCGCCTGCTCGGGGTCGGCTGCGATGGAGATGATCATGGGGGCCACGGCCGCGATCACCGCTGCTCGCGGTGGCCGCCGAACGCCGCCCGCATGGCCGACAGGACCTGGTCGGCGAAGTCGGCCTCGCCGCGCGACGCGAACCGCTGGTACAGCGCGGCGGTCAGCACCGGCGCCGGGACCGAGGCGTCGATGGCCGCGCGCACGGTCCACCGCCCCTCGCCGGAGTCCGACACCCGGCCGGCGAACTCGGCCAGCTCGGGGCTGTCGAGCAGCGCCCCGGCGGTGAGATCGAGCAGCCACGACGCGATCACGCTGCCGCGACGCCACACCTCGGCCACGTCGGCCAGGTCGAACTGGTAGCGGTACAGCTCCGGCTCACGCAGCGGCGTGGTCTCGGCGTCGACGGCGCGGGCGGTGGCCCCGGCGTTGGCGTGGCGCAAGACGTTGAGCCCCTCGGCGTACGACGCCATCAGCCCGTACTCGATGCCGTTGTGCACCATCTTGACGAAGTGGCCGGCGCCGGCCGGGCCGCAGTGTAGGTAGCCGCGGGCCGCGGTGCCGCCCTTGCGCGCGCGCCCGGGCAGCGCCGCCGCGGCGTCAGCCGGCGGCGCCAGCGCGGCGAAGATCGGATCGAGCGCCGCCACCGGCTGGGCCTCGCCACCGATCATGAGGCAGTAGCCGCGGTCGAGGCCCCACACCCCGCCGCTGGTGCCGACGTCGACGTAGTGGAGGCCGCGGGCGGCCAGCGCCTCGGCGCGGCGCAGGTCGTCGACGTAGTACGAGTTGCCGCCGTCGATCACCACGTCGCCGGGCGCCAGGCGCGGGACCAGGTCGGCCAGCGTGGCGTCGACCACCGCCGCCGGCACCATCAGCCACACCAGCCGGGGCTGCGGCAGCGCCGCGACCAGCTCGTCCAGGCTGTGCGCGGCGATGGCACCGTCGGCCACCACGGCGTCGATCGCCGCCGGCATCCGGTCGTGCGCGATCGCCCGGTGGCCGGCGCGCAGCAACCGCCGCACCATGTTGCTGCCCATGCGACCGAGCCCGATCATGCCGAGGGTGGCCGGCGCGGCCGGCGCGGCCGGCGCGGCCGGCGCGGCCGAGATGGCCGGCGCGGCCGGCCCGGCGTCACGCTCCCACAGCCGGAACCCGCCGGCGAAGGCGCGATCGTTGTCCCCCAGGCGGACGCCGTCGGGCGGATCGCTCAGCAGGTGGGCGTTGCCGCCGCCGAGCACCACCTCGTCGGGCTGGAGCGCGCCGCGCAGGAGCCCCACCATCCGCCACACCTCGTCGCGCCAGGCGGTCTCGCCCAGCCGGGCCAGCCCGGCGGCGCCCACGACGTCCTCGTAGCTGTGGCCGTCGGCGTAGGGCAGGTGGGCCAGCTCCATCGGCTCGATCCGGTCGTCGACGATCATGGCCGAGCCCAGCCCGGTGCCGAGGCCCAGGAACAGCATGGCGCCGCCCCGGTAGCTGCCCAGCGCCTGCATGGCGGCGTCGTTGACGATCCGCACCGGGCAGCCGAGCGCGGCGGCGAAGTCGAACCCGACCCAGCCCGGGCCGAGGTTGGCCGGCTCGGCGGCGATCCGGCCGTGGACGACGACGCCGGGGTAGCCGATGGTGACGCGCTCGAAGCCCCAGTCCGACGTGCCGGCCTTCACCGCGGCCACCATCAGCGCGGGCGTCAACAGCTTCCCCGACGGCAGCTTGCGGGCCGGGGCCTGGCCGGTCGCCAGCACCTTCACGTGGGTGCCGCCGACGTCGATCACCAGGGTGGTCACGACGACGTCCCCGGCTCGGCCCAGCCGCCGACCGCGGTGGTGAGCTGCTCGGCCTCGGCCGGCCCCCAGCTCCCCGGTTCGTAGCTGGCGACCGGGGTGGCGTCGTCGAGGACGCCGTCGACCACCGCCCACGCGGCCTCGACCGCGTCCTGGCGGGCAAACAGCGTCGGATCTCCGGCCATGGCGTCTCCCAGCAGGCGTTCGTAGGCGGTCATCTCGTCTCCTCGCGGCCGGTCGACCAGCGCCAGCGCCGTCGGCTCGGCGATCATCGCCTCGCCCGGTCGCTTGATGCGGGCACCCAGCGTGATGTTGAGGTCAGGGTTGAGGCGCAGGCGCAGCGAGTTGCCCATGCCCGGGCCGAGGTCGGTCAGCGGCGGCCGCTTGAACTCGACCGCGACCTCGGTGACGGTGGTCGGAAGGCACTTGCCGGCGCGGATGTAGAACGGCACGCCGTCCCACCGCCACGAGTCGATCGTCAGCCGCAGCGCGGCGTAGGTCTCGACCGTCGACGCCGGCGCGACCCCGGGCTCGTCGCGGTAGCCGCGGAACTGCCCGCGCACCACGTCGGCCGGCGTCAGCGGGCGGATCTGGCGGAACACCTTGGCCAGCTCGTCGCGGATCGACTCGTGGTAGCTGGTGACCGGCGGCTCCATCGCCAGGAAGCCGACCACCTGGAGCAGGTGGTTCTGCACCACGTCGCGGATGGCGCCGGCCTCCTCGTAGAAGCTGCCGCGGCCCTGGACGCCGAAAGCCTCGGCCATCGTGATCTGCACGCTCTCGACGTAGTGGCGGTTCCAGATCGGCTCGAGGAACGTGTTGTAGAAGCGCAGCACCACCAGGTTCTGGACCGCCTCCTTGCCCAGGAAGTGATCGATGCGGAACACCGCGGCCTCGTCGAAGACCTGGTGGATGGTGCGGTTGAGCGCCTGGGCCGACGCCAGGTCGCGGCCGAACGGCTTCTCGACCACCACCCGGGCGCTGCCAGCGCAGCCGGCCAGCCGCAGGTGCTCGACTACGACCGGGAACATGCTGGGCGGGATCGCCAGGTAGTGCAGCGGCCGGTGGGCGTCGCCCAGCTGCTGGCGCAGCGCCGTGAAGGTGGCGGCCTCGCGGTAGTCGCCGTCGACGTAGCGGAACAGCGCGGCCAGCTTGGCGAAGGTCGCCTCGTCGACGCCACCGCCGTGCTCGTCGATGCTGGCCCGGGCCCGGGCCAGCAGTCGCTCCAGGTTCCACCCGGCCCGGGCCACCCCGACCACCGGCACGTCGAGCTTGCCGCGACGGACCAGCGCGTGCAGCGCCGGGAAGATCTTCTTGTACGCGAGGTCGCCGGTGGCGCCGAAGAACACGAAGGCGTCGCTGCGGGGTGGTGCGGTCATGAGGCTCCTTGCGCGGGCGCGGCCGGCGACGGCGCCAGCTCGACCGCGAAGTCGCGGCCTTCCCACCGCGCGGCGTCGGTCCAGTAGATGGTGAAGTCGAGTCGGGCGGCGGCGGGGCCCGGCGCCAGCTCGACCACGTGCAGGCCCAGCCCGGTGTCGCGGGTGGGCGAGTCGATGGTGGCGCGCCAGCCGTCGACGCTCCAGTGGATGGTGGCGGGTGCGGTGAGCTCGATCCGCAGGGCCTTGCCGGCGGGGACCGTCGCGCACTTGTTGTTCTTGCGCCAGGCCACGTGGGCCGCCTCGACCCGATCGATCTGGTAGCGAGCGACCGGCTGCGGCGGCAGGTCGAACACCTGGCCGTCGGCCAGCGAGCGGCACAGCTTGAGGAACTCGGCGTGGGCCCACACCAGCGGCATGGCCGAGCCGGTGGGGCCGCCCCGGCGCAGCTCGCGGTGGGGCAGGTCGTCGTCGTCCCACACCTGCTCCGGCAACAGGCAGGCGTCGCCGGCCAGCTGCGCCAGGGTGTCGGCCAGCGCGGCGGCGCGATCGCCGCGGCCAGCGGCCAGCTCGAAGTGGGCCCGCTCCGCGGTCAATAGCGGCCACGGGCGGCCGACGCCGGTGCCGTCGAACGGCGCCCCGTCGCGGTGCTCGCCATAGCCGTCGCCGTTGTAGCGCTTCCACACCGGCCCGGCCGGCAGCTCGACCGCGAGCAGCGCGTCGATCACCGCGGCGGTGGCGACCACGCGGGGGTCGTCGGCAGCGCGCAGCCCGAACTGCACCAGCGCGAGCGCGTCGGGGCTGACCAGGTGCGCGGCCGGCGCGCAGTCTTCGCCCGGCGGCCGGTTCTTGATCGGCACGAAGCCGCCCTGGGGCGACGCGGCGTCGGCGTGCCGGGGGCCGCCACCCGGACGTAGTAGCCGTCGACGCCGACCTGGCCAGCCAGCGCGGTGCCGGTGACGTAGGTCCACCGTTCGATCGCGTCGTTCCAGGCGTCGGCGGTGGCGTGGAGATCGTCGACCAGCCGCGGCTCGAGGACCCGGGCCAGGTCCGCCGCCGCCAGCAGCGCGGCGATCTCGACGGCCAGCGTGAACGGCGCGTAGCCGGGATCTTCCTCCCACCGGTCCTGCTGGGTGACCGGGCCGTTGGTGATGATGAACTGGGCCGCGCGCCGGACCATCGGCCACAGCTGGGCCAGCGCGGCGTCGTCGAGCACGCCGCGGCGGCGCGCCAGATCGACCAGCAAGATCGGGAAGCCGGTCTCGTCCATCTGGATGCCGTGCCAGTACGGCGTCCCGTCGATCCACATGTTCTGGGGCCAGTGGCCGTCGGCCTCCTGGGTCACCGCCAGGTACGTCAGCACCCGGCGCACCTCGTCGTCGGCGCCGATCGCCAGCAGGCCGCCCGCGCTCTCGACCAGGTCGCGCGGCCACACCAGGTGGTAGCCGCCGAGATCGCCGTCGCCCTTGGAGGCGCCCCACGGCACCGACAGGCTGGCGACCAGCGCGCCCGGGAAGCGCGCCGACGCGTGGGTGCGGAGCACCGCCGTCGAGGCCCGGTAGAGCGCGTGGGTCCGTGGCAGGCCAGGTGGCGGCGGGCGCAGGCCGACCTGCCACTGCCCCCAGCCCTGACGGTACGCCGCGGCGGCGACGTCGAAGCCATCCAGCAGGCTGGCGCTGGCGCGGTGGGCGGCCTCGGCCCAGGTCCGGCCGAAGCCCAGGGCCAGCTCGACGCGATCGCTGGCGGTGAGGTCGAGCTGCCCGGTCAGGGCGATGTTGCCGTGCGCCGCACGCTGGTGCTGCGGCGTCAGCGCGCCGTGTTGGCGGAGCTGCTGCCACCCGTCCGAGCTGCCGACGAACCCGACGGAACGGGCGCCCCAGCCGCTCGAGCACGCCAGCGCCAGCGCCACCCCGTGCCGCTCCGCGAACAGGAACTGACGGCCCTTGTAGTCGCCGACCCAGCCGGTGTTGTCGGCGCCGGCGTTGCCCAGGTGTGGGGCCAGCAGCGCGTACACCGCGTAGTCCGCGGTGGCGCCCTGGAGCGCGGTGAACGTGATGCGCTGGAGCACCACCTCACGCCGCGGGTCGGCCACCACCTCCTTGTCGATACGGTAACGCTCGGCGTCGCAGGTGTTGGTCAGGCGGTAGGCCGGCACCCCGTCGGCGAGGCCGGCCACCTGGTGCCTGGCGTGGCGCTTCTCCTCGGAGAAGAACCGGCCGGCGTGATCGGTCACGATCAGCCCCAGATCGCGGACGCAGGCCTGGTCGACCCGCGGGTAGTAGACCTCGTTGAGGATGCCGTGGCTCAGCGTGAACCACACCCGCCCGCCGATCGCCGTGCCGACCCCGCTCTTGGCGCTCGAGGTCCACCGCGCCTCGCCGCCGGGCCCGCCCGGAGCCTGGTCGCCGTCGTCGCTGTGCATGCTTGCCTCCGCGTCACCGTACCCCGGAACGTGCCTGATCGCCCGAGGGGGTACCGCTCGTCGTCGACCCGTCAACCGACGCCAGGCCGAACATGTTCCGGGCGGCGTTGGCAGCGGGGGCCGCCACCATCCCGGGGCGCGGCGTCGCTACCTGCCGGTGCGCTCGCGGTGCTTGCAGCCCGGCCAACAGCACGGGCGCCGCTTGCCCTCCAGGAGCTCTTCCTGGGTCCGGCGGATGCGACGGGCGCGCGTCACCGCCTGCTTGGCGTCCTCCACCCAGCAGATGAACTCGTTGCGGGCCAGCGGCGTGATGTCGTGCCACAGCACCAGCGCCGCGGCGTTGCCCACCAGCGCGTCGCGCAGATCGGCGGGGAGCGCATGCACGACTCCTCCGAGGACGGGTGGGCGGCGCACCGCGCGAGCCTACCACTGTCCGCGGCCCGGACGCCCTGGCCCCAGCCGGTCGCCCCGGAGGGCTGCGGCCGCGCATGGCGGAAGCGCACGGGAATCGAACCCTGGTGGAACCGCGCGGAATCAACAACGACCGCGCAGCTTGCAGCGATTCCAGCAGGCTCGCCCCGTGCGTCCGTCCTGATCGGCCCTGGTGGCCCCGGGTCGGCCGCGTCGTGGCGGTAAGGATTTGTCACGCGGCGGATGGCTGTCGGTGCCCCTGACGACCCGATGGCCACCATGCCGCCGGCTCGACTGCCGCGCCAAAGCGTCGGTCACCCGTCGCGATGCCGAGCCCGCCTTGCAATGCAAACAGCGAGGCCCACGCCGCCCTCACGACGGCAACCCTCAGCACCCGTAGCCCGTTCCCGATGACCACGAACTCGCTGAGTTCGTGCACCAGAACGACGAGTGGCAAGGTGAACGCGCCAGCGATGGTGCCGGCGACCATCCCGGCGATGACGACCACCGAGAGGACGAGGTTCTGCCGCACGAGCCGGTGCGCGCGGCGGCCGAGCGCGAGTGGCTTCGACGAGCTTCCCAGATCGTCCCCCATCAGGGCCACATCGGCGGTCTCGAGCGCGACGTCCGTCCCGGCGGCGCCCATCGCGACGCCGACCGTCGCCTCGGCGAGCGCGGGGGCGTCGTTGACACCGTCGCCGACCATGAGGAGGTGGCCGTGACGCTGCGCGAGGTCGCGGACTCTCGCGACCTTGTCCTCGGGCTTGAGCTTCGCGTGCACGTCGTCGATCCCGACCTCACGGGCGATCGCGCGCGCGGTCCCCTCGTTGTCCCCGGTCAGCATCACGACCTTCGCGATCCCCAGCGCGTGCAGCGCACGGATCGCGTCGCGAGCCTCCGGTCGCAGGTCGTCGCGCAGCGACCGCTCCCCAGACGCTCTTGGGCGTCCTGATGAAGACCAGCGACTTGCCCTGCTCCCTCGAGCTGCGCGAGTTCCTTCGCGATCGGCGAGAGATCGAGGCCGAGCAGGTCGACGAAGTACGGCCGGCTCCCGATGTGGACAGTCTCGTCGCGGACCGTGGCGGTGGCTCCGGCCCCGACCAGCGCCTGGAAGTCACCCGATGCAGGCACCTCGTGCTGATCCCGCGCGACTCCGCCGCCGCGACGATCGCACGGGCGAGCGGATGTTCGCCTCATCGATCGATGGCGGCGGCGACGGCAAGCACATCGTCATTGGCCGGCGTCGGCGAGCCGGGGATCGGTACGTCGGTCACTTCGGGCTCGCCGCGGGTGAGGGTCCCGGTCTTGTCGAGCGCGACGACCCGAATGCGGGCGAGCTCCTCGACGTGGATTCCGCCCTTGATCAGGACGCCCCTCCGAGCGCCGGTTCCGAGCGCCGCGACCAGGGTGATCGGGATCGAGATGACGAGCGCGCAGGGCGCCGCGGCGACCAGCAGGATCGTCGCCATGTGCGTCGATCCGTGCCAGGTCGAGCCGGCGAGCAGGGGCAAGAGCGTCGCGACCAGCGTGCTGGCGACGAGGACGAGCGGGCTGTACCACCGTCCGAACCGCTCGATGAAGCGCTGGCTCGCGCCCTTGCGCTCCTGGGCCTCCTCGACCAGCGAGATGATGCGCGAGAGCGTGTTCTCCGCGAACGCCTTGGTCGCGCGCACCTCGAGCGCACCAGACCGGTTGATCGTGCCCGCGAGCACGGTGTCGCCGGGCTCCTTCTCGACGGGTACGCTCTCCCCGGTCACGGGAGACTCGTCGAGCGCGGAGCGCCCGGTGAGGATCTCGCCGTCCGTCGGCACGGAACCTCCGGGGCGCACGACGAAGACGTCACCCGGCACGAGCTCCTCGGCGGGGATCTCGACCTCGGCGCCGTCGCGGCGAACCGTCGCCGTCGGAGGCGCGAGCTTCATCAGTGCGCGGATGGCCGAGCGTGTCTTCTCGGCGGTGTAGCCCTCGGCCGCCTCGGAGATCGAGTACAGGAAGACGAGCATCGCGCCCTCACCGGGCTCTCCCAACGCCGCGGCAGCGACGGCCGCAGCGGTCATCAAGAGCTCGATGCCGATCTCCCGCTCGAAGACGAGCTCCTCGATCGCCTCGCGAGCGAAGAAGTACCCACCGATCACCATCGCGGCGATGTAGAGACCGACCACGACGGGCGTCGAGACCCCGGCCGCGCCGAGCAGCCAGCCCGCCCCGAGGAGAACACCCGACGCAGCCGACGTCAGCACCTTGGGGTTGCGCCACGGCGCCGCGGGACCGCCGCCTTCCCGCTCGACCGGCGGGTACCCCGCGCCGGCGAGGCGCTCCCTCAAGCGCTCCGGCGTGACCTGCGACGGGTCGAACCACAGCGTCACGGACGCGGCGGTTGGCTTCACCTCGACCTCGCGCACGCCTTCGGATTGGGCCATCGCACGACGGATCGCGGCGGCCTCGTTCTCGCAATCGAGGTTCGCCACTCGAACGGTCAGCTTCTCGCGTCGCTCATCGGGCATCGGTCACTCCAGGGAATCGAGGAACGTGGCTGCGGAGGTGGAGCGCCAGTCGCGGGGGCCGCGGACCCGGCCCGCGAGTCCGCCAGCGGCATCGACGATCAACGTCTCGGGCAGGACACCCGTCGTGATCGTGCGGTAGTCGCCGTCGATCGCGCGGCTCACCTCATCGGGCACCGCGCCACCGAAGAAACCGCGGATCTCGGCCCAGTCGTCGTCGACGCTCACAAGCGCGAGCTCGCCGCCGGCTCGCCGGATCCGCTCGCGCTGCGCGAGCAACGTCGGCAGCTCGTCGCGGCAGGGACGACACCAGGTCGCCCAGAAGTGCAGGACGACAGGCCGGCCGCGGAGGGCGTCGACCTTCCAACTGGTGCCGTCCTGCCGTTCGAGCACCAGCGCCTGGGCGTCGAGCGCGGCGGAGACGCGCTCGCCCGGAAACCGCGGCGCCGCGGGCTTGCGGCGACCGCTATCACCGCTGCGATACAGGAGGATGATGACGGCCTGCACGGCGACCAGGACGGCGACGCCGATGACGATCCGCCGCCGTCGGTCCGTCACGGCCGCACCTCGCGCGGTCGACGCCCCAGCGCGGCGACCAACGTGATCGCCGCCGCGACCAGGAGCTGAGCGGCCACCGTCTCGATCGTCGGATACAGGCCGAGGAGATCGACCCGAGGTACGTCGATCGCGCGGACGGCGAGCACACCCGCTTCCTGCAGCGACCGCACGCCCTTGCCGGCGAGGACCAGCGCGAGCGCGCAGAGCAGGGCCCCGGCCCCGTTCAGAACGGTGCCCGGACGGATCCGGCCGCGTAGCAGCCGGAACGCGAGGACGAGCGCGACGCAGAGGATCGAGCCGGTCACGACACCGAGCGCGATCGCGGCGTCCGCGTCTCCCGCTGACAGCTGGATGGCACGAAGGAAGAGGACGACCTCGAACACCTCGCGGAACACGGCGACGAACGCCATCCCGAACAGCACGACACGGCGGCGCGACAGTGGGATCGCCGCGAATCGCCGCTTCAGCGCGGCGATCCGTCGCTCCGCGTCCATACGCGCCAGTACGATGTGGCCCGCGTAGACGAGGACGACGACCGCGAACAGCGCGACGACTCCCTCGACGAGCTCGCGATTACCGCCTCCCAGGCGAACGACGGACTCGGACGCGACCCAGGTGACCACCCCGACCGCGACCGCGGCGACCCATCCGGCATGCACGGCCCGGCGATCGCCCTCCTGCCCGGCGCGGGCGACCAGCCCGAAGAGGAGCATCAGCAGCAGGACGGACTCGACCCCTTCGCGGACGATCACGACGAGCGCGGCGACGAAGGCCGCCTGGCCCGAGGCCCCCCCGGCGACGCGGCTCTCGACGGCGTCGAGCCGGACCAGCAGGCGATCGGCCGAAGCGCCGAACTCGGACGTCGAGGCCCCGCTGCGAGTCAGCTCGCGCAACGCCAGGAAGCGCTCCTCGATGTCGATCACCAGGTCGCCCGAGTCGACGCGCAGGAGCCCCTCGAGCTGCTCGAAGCCGTCGAGGTAGGCCGCGTCGAGCTCCTGGCGCGCCCGGCCCGCATCCCCGGACGCGTACGCGCGCTTCGCGGCGGTGACGCCCCGCCGGGTGACCGCCAGCGCCGCCATGTCGCTCTGGGCGGGCAGGACGCGACGATAGAACGCAAGGACGTCATCGCTCCCCTCATCGAGACCGGCGACCAGTTCGCCGTCGGTCGCGTTCGCCAGCTGGGCGATCGAGAGGCTCCGGGCCGCACCTCTGGCGATCGCCGCGCGGCCACGCTCGGCCGCGGCGTCGTCGTGGCGCAACGCGCTGACGAAGAACGCGAGGTCCCACCGGTCGCGCTCGCCGAGCGCTGCGAACGACGGCATCGCGGTCCCCGCGACGCCGTCGGTGATCGCGCTGTAGGCCCGGACGGGGGACAGCCCGGTCGTCACCTGCGGATCGAGGAAGCTGCGCGGTGCCGGGTTCAGGCCGCGCGCCGCAGGGCCATCTCCACCGCCGGTCGTTCCGTGGCACGCAGCGCACGACGCCGCGAAGAGCTCCGCGCCGCGCGCCAGCGAGACGGAGGCTGACGGCCCCAGGGTGACGCCGGTGCGGTCCAGCAGCTCCGCGCGAGCGGCACGACACGCCGCGAGCACCCGCTCGGCCTGCGCCTTCTCGTCGACGAGCCCTACGGCGACATCGATCCGTTCCAGCACGGGCTCGGCCTGCGCCGGAGGGAGCTTCGCCACCAGCTCGCGCGCGCTGCGAAGGAAGTCGACTTGCTCGCGGTACTCCGTGTCGCTCGCGATCTTCCCGTTGACGACCGCGTCGCCGTAGTCCGCGGCGACGTAGTCCAGCAACGCCGCCGCGCGGCGCACCCGGTCGTTGGCGGGCGGCGCCTGCGACCCGTCCTGCGACGGGCGGCACGCCGCCGCCAGTGCCACGACGAGCAGGACCCCGAACCGGAGCGGCCTCATCATCGACGCCTCAGGACGCCACTTCCGCCGTTGGGAGCGGAGGCTCGTCGCCGCCGGCTTCGGGCGGCACGGTTTGGCGCCGATGAAGCTGTACAGCACCGGCAAGACGAACAACGTGAGCAACGTCGCGGACACGATGCCGCCTATCACCACGGTCGCGAGCGGGCGCTGCACCTCGGCGCCGATGCCGGTGTTGAGGGCCATCGGCAGGAACCCGAGGCTCGCGACCAGCGCGGTCATCATGACCGGGCGGAGACGCTGCTCCGCCGCCAGCGGGATCGCGTCGATCAGCTTCGCTCCTCGGGAAACGAGCTGTCGCACGGCCGACACCATCACCAGGCCGTTGAGGACTGCAACGCCGAACAACGCGATGAAGCCGACCGCGGCAGAGATCGAGAACGGCAGTCCGCGGATCCACAGCGCGACGACCCCACCCACGGTCGCCAGCGGGACCGCGGTGAACACGCACAGCGCATCGAGCACGCGCCGGTACGTGAGGTAGAGCAGCAGCAGGATCAGCGCCAGCGCCATCGGCACGACGATCGCGAGCCGCAGCCGCGCGCGCTCCAGATGCTCGAACTGGCCGCCGTACCGCACGTAGGACCCGTCGGGAAGCTCGACCTCGGTCTCGATCGCACGCTTGACGTCCTCGACGAACCCCGCGATGTCGCGTCCCCGGATGTTTGACTGCACGACGATGCGGCGCTTGCCCCATTCACGGTTGACCGACGACATGCCCTCGGTGATCTGGATCGTCGCGAGCCGCGACAGCGGGATCCGGTCGCCGCTGGCCGACGTCACCAGGATCCGACCGATCGCGGCCTCGTCGGCCCGGTAGGCGTCGTCGATGCGGATCGGGATAGGGAAGCGGCGCTCTCCTTCCTGGAAGATCCCGACCTCGTAGGTGCCGAGCGCCTTGACGACCTCGAGCACCGACGCCGTCGAGATGCCGAACCGGGCGGTCGCCGCGGTATCGACCTCGATCTGCAGCATTGGCTGGCCGGTTAGTTGCTCGGTCGAGACGTCCTCGGCTCCAGGGATCTCGCGGATGATCCGCTCGATCTCGGCCGCCTTCTGGCGAAGCACGTCGAGATCGTCGCCGAACAGCTTGACGCCCAGGTCACCTCGGACGCCGGCGACCATCTCGTTGACGCGCATCTCGATCGGTTGCGTGAACGACATCTTCGTCCCCGGCAGCACCGACAGCTCCTCCTTCATGGCCTCGACCAGCTCCGCCTGGGTGTCTCCGCGCTTCCACTTGTCCCGCGGCGTCAGCGTGACGAACACGTCGGAGACCTCGAGTCCCATCGGGTCGGTGGCGACCTCGGCCGTTCCAGTGCGTGTCCAGACGTGATCGATCTCGTCCGGGAACTCGGCCAGGAGCAGCTTTTCGATCTGCGTGCCATACCGGACCGACTCGTCGACCGACACGCCCGGCAAGCGCACCGTGTTGATGACGATCGTTCCTTCCTGGAGGCGTGGCACGAACTCCGAGCCGAGCCGGGTTGCGAGGAACACGGCGTTGGCCAGCAGCAGGCCCGCCAGCGCGAGCTCCAGCCAGCGCCAGCGCAACGCTCCGGCCAGCGCCGGGCGATACGCGCTTCATCGACCGGACCACGATGTTGTCGCGCTCGTGAAGCTTCCGCCGGGAGGAACAGGCTGGCCAGCACCGGCATCACCGTCACCGACAGGACCATCGAGCCGAGTAGCGCGAAGATCACCGTCAGCGCCATCGGCCGGAACAGTTTGCCCTCGACGCCTTCCAGCGCGAGCACCGGAAGGTAGACGATCATGATGATCAGCCCGCCGAACATCGCGGGTCGCAGCACCTCGATCGCCGCGCGACGATCACCGCGATCCGGTCGCTTCGTCCGCCGTCCTCGGCGAGACGACGCACCGAGTTCTCGATCGTGATCACCGATCCATCGACCACGAGCCCGAAGTCGATCGCGCCGAGGCTCATCAGGCTCCCGGCGATCCCGGCGCGCAGCATCAGGTCAAAGGCGAACAGCATCGACAGCGGGATCGCCGACGCGACGATCAGACCCGCTCGCATGTTGCCGAGAAAGATGAAGAGGACCGCGATGACCAGGATCGCGCCCTCGAGCAGGCTGGTCTTGACGGTGCCGAGGACCTTGTCGACGAGCGTCGTCCTCCGGTACACCGGCGTCGCCTTGACGCCCGCCGGAAGCGACTTCTGGATCTCGGCCAGCCGCGCGTCGAGCCGCCCGGTCACCTCGTGGCTGTTCTCGCCCATCAGGAGGAACCCCAGCCCGAGCACCGTCTCGCCCTTGCCATCGGCGGTGACGGCGCCGCGCCGGATCTCCCGGCCATCCACGACGCGGGCGACGTCTCGGATCCGGATCGGCACGCCGTCGTGCGATGTGATCACGATGTCCTCGATGTCGGACGCCTTCTTGATGATGCCGATGCCCTGGATCAGGTTCGACTGGCCGGACTCGTCGAGCGTGCCGCCGCCGACGTTCTCGTTGTTGCGCTCCAGCGCCTCGACGATGTCGCCGAGGCTCAGCTCGTACTTCTGGAGCTTGAGCGGATCGATCAGGGTCTGGATCTGGCGCTCGTCGCCGCCCCAGGCGTTGACCTCCGCCACGCCCTGCACCGAGCGCAGCTGCGGCTTGATCACCCAGTCGTGGATCGTGCGGAGCTCCGCCAGCGACTCGTCGTCCCCGGTCACGAGGTAGTGGAAGACCTCGCCGAGCCCGGTCGCGACCGGACCCAGCGTGGGTCGTTCGATGCCCGGCGGTAGCTCGACGGCCTGCAGCCGCTCACTCACGACCTGGCGTGCGAGGTAGATGTCGGTGCCCTCCTCGAACACCACGGTCACCTGCGACAGGCCGAATCGCGAGATCGAGCGCACCTCGGCGAGCCCCGGGAGACCCGAGATCGCTTGCTCGACCGGGGCCGTCGCCTGGCGCTCGATCTCGAGCGGTGAGAGCGCCGGCGCGACGGTGTTGATCTGGACCTGCACCGGCGTCGTGTCCGGAAAGGCATCGATCGGGAGCCGCCGGAACGCGACGACGCCCGCGACGATCACCGCCACCGTCGCGATCATGATGAGGAGGCGGTTGCGGAGAGACCAGTCGATGATCGGGTTCAGCATCTCAGTCGTCCACGCATCCGTCGCCCATCGAGTCCTTGAGCGTCTCTGCCTTGAGCGCGAAGGCACCCTTCACGACGACGCGCTCGTTCGACTCCACGCCGCTGGTGAGCTCGGTCACGGCGCGTTCGCGAGCGCCCAGGTCGACGCGACGGACCTCGAACTCGTCGTCCTTGGTCTGCACGTAGACGAAGAATACGTCCTTGACCCGCTGCACCGCGTCCGCGGGGACGGTGACGGCTTCGCCTCGGTCGCCGAGCACGATGCGCGCCTCGCCGTACATGTTCGCGCGCAGCCGCCCTTCCGGGTTCTCGAGCGCCGCGCGCACCTGCACCGTCCGGGTACGGGGGTCGACCTTCGGCGATACGTAGCTGATGATCCCCTCGAACTGCCGACCCTTGAGCCCGTCGACCGTGACGATCACGCTCTGCCCCATCGCAACCGCATCGAGCTGGTCCTCGGGGATCGAGAGCTCCGCCCACATCGTCGAGGTGTCGACCACCTCGAATAGGGTCTCGTCGGCGTCGACCATCTCGCCGATCGTCGCGTCCCGCTCCACGATCCAGCCGGCGATCGGCGCCGCGACCGCGTAGCCGCCTGCTCCTCCCGCGTTCGTGCCCACCACGCCGACGGACGCCGCCAGCGACGCGACCTCCGCCTTCGCGAGCTCGAGCTCCTGCTGCATGGCGAGCACCTCCTTCGCCGAGGACACGCCCTTGGTCTGGAGATCCTTCTCCCGCTTGTAGTTGGCCTCGGCCGCGCGGACGCGCGCACGGGCGCCTTGCAGATGGGCGCGCTCGGCGCCGACCGTGGCGCTGTCGACGACCGCGAGCTTCTTCCCCTTCTCGACCCGCGCGCCGATGTCGACGTGCAACGACTTCACCACCCCGGGCGCGCGAGCGTTGACGACCGCGCGCTTGGTCGCGTCGAACGCGATCGTGGCCGGCACCATCAGGCTCGCGCCCTCCGCGCGCGGCATCGCAGGTGCCGTCTCGACACCCGCGATGGTGGCCGACTCTGGCGACTTGAGGCACAGCCGCGTCTTGTCGGCGGGAGCTCCGTCTGACTCGACGACCACGACCTTCGGAGCGCCGGCCACCGGGTTGCAGATCGGGCAGACCGACTCGGGGAAGCCGTGCTCGTCGCACCAGTCGCCCTTCTCCTTGAAACCGGCGATCAGGTCCGGGTTGCACTTCGTGCACATCGCCTCGGGCACGCCGTGCTCCCCGCAGAACTCGATCTCTTCCTCGTCTTCGTGCTCGACGGCCTCGGCACTTTCGTCCTTCTCCTTCGACTTGCGGTCACCCCCGCACGCGGCGCTGACCACGAACAGAGCGAGGTACATGAACTGTAACGACCTTGACGTCATGGCAGGGCTCCCAGGGCACGAGAGAGCTCGACGCCGGCAAGCGCGGCTTCGAGCTGACGGTCCAGATACTCGCGACGTGTTTCGAGCGCCTCGCGGCGCACGAGGATCACGGTCCCCACGTCTGCCTTGCCAGACGTGTACGCAGTCACCGAAAGCTCTTCATTGCGCACGACGAGCGGTAGCGCGTCCTCCTCGAGCTTCACCACGGCAGCGACCGAGTTGCGATACGCGCGGGTGGCGACCTCGACCTCGGTGGCGACCACCTCCTCGGTCAGCTGGAGCTCCAGCTCGGCCCGCCGAACGCGAGCGCGAGCACTGGCCCGCTCGCCTTGCCCGCGGTCGAAGAGGGGCAGCGTCACAGCGATGCCGGCCAGGAGGATGTCCGTCCCGCCGTCCTCGCGCGCGTACGTGACGCGGAAGTTGAAGTCAGGGAATCGCGCGGCGTCTGCGCTGACGACGGCGGCTTCCTCTTCGTCGACCGCGACGCGTGCCGCGGCGATGTCCGCCCGCTCGGACGGCTGCACGGCGTCGAACGCGGTCCGGTCGCCGAGCGCACCGTGGACCAATGCCTCGTCGGGACTGTCGAGACCGAGCGTGATCGCGAGCTCGCCTCGGGCCCGCTCGACCTCGGCGGCCTCGGCGAGCGCCTCGCTCTCGGCGCGTGCGACCTCGGTCGCCGCGAGGTTCACCTCCAGCTCGGCGACATCGCCGGCCGCAAGTCGGCTGTTCGCCGCATCGAGCAACTGGTCGGCCAGCTTCTTGCGCTCGTTGGCGAGTGCCAGCCGCTCCTGGGCATGGAGCGCCTCGTAGTAGGCGCGCAGGGCGCGCGCGATCGCTTCCTGCTCGTCGACGACGACGGCGGCCGTTGCGCGATCGATCGACGCCTGCGCGGCGGCCACCCGCTTGCGACGCTTCCCGCCGAGCTCGATCGGGATCGCGAGCGTCGCCTCGAGATCGATCGCCGTCTCGTCAGCCCAACGTGGCCCGGCTACCGCTTCCAGCACGGGGTTGTCGCGGGCGAAGATGCGCGCGCCGATAAGATCGGCGCGCTCCTCCTCGACGGCGGCGCCCGCGAGGCGAACCGATGGGGAGGACTCGCGGGCAAGCTCGATCACGCGCGCGCGCGTGAGACCGGTCGGCTCCTGGGCAAGTGCCAGGGAGGGAACGAGCGCAACAAGAAGGCCGACCAGCGGCCGATGGAGCCGTGCAATGGACATCCGATCTCCTCGCCGCAAGAGCGGCGCACGCGAGTGACGTCGGGCGCGCGCACAAGCGTCGCGCCGCGGGGACGACTACGCGCGCGCGCGGGGCGGATGGAAGATGTCGGACACGGACGCGCTCGGCACCAGGCGCCAAGTGACGTTGGGCGCCGGCGCGACCAGCGGCTCCGGTCGCGGTAGCATCGTCGGTGCGCTCAGGACAGGCGCCACTGCGGCGCCGGACGGGCACGTCGAACAGACCGCGCCCGGCGGACAGGTCTCGTCATCGCAGGCTCCGCCGGCATGCTCAGCCGGCGCGTCGCAGGACGCGCAAGCGGTCGTGATCCCACTGGTTGCGACCATCGTCGCGACCAATACAAGGATCCGGATCACGCTGAGCATCCGTGGATCTCATATCCGATCAAGGGCTTGCGCGCAAGCGTAGAGGACAGCTTCATTCCACCGTGAGCTGACAGTCGGCGCGGCTACGCGGGCCTGCGCCGAGGCCGGATCCCGAGTTTGCTCGACGCGCTGATCATCGAGGAACACGTCCGAGCCGGCGGCGGCGGCGGCGCGCTAGTGGCGGTCGCGGCGCTCGGCGCGGCCAACGTCGAAGCACTCATGGCCCACCCGCGGCCGCATCACTTCACCGACAACGGGGATCCGACCCAGGGCGACTACGCGCCCCGTCGCCGTGACCGTAGCCCGCTAGCTTGGTGGTGCAGGGTGCAGGCAGGCATCCGCAGCCGACCGCGCGCAGCGACGGCGGGCCCCCGCGTTGGTCAAGGGTTGCCGCGCGGCCCGCTAGCGTTGGGGGATGTCGAACACAAGCCACGCCAAACCCAACCCTTGGACCGCTTTTGACCAACGTCCGCAGAGCGTGCCCGCCTACCTAGTTCCGCCTTTCGTTGGATGCGCGCCGATCTGCGTGCTGCACGTCGCCTCAACGCCGCCGACGAGCCCGCTCGTGCTGGAGGCGTTCGCGCGCCACCCGCGCGCGGTCGCTGGGTTCGTCAACTCGACGACGATCGAACCAGTCGCCGAGGTGACCGCATGGATCAACGACCGCCAACGCGCGCTTGGGTGGGCGCCGTCGACGAGCTTTCCGGACGGCTACTACCTGTTCGTTGACCGGGAGGCGCGCGCCTACCACGCAGGCAACCGCATCGGCGATGACTATCCGGCGACGGCCATGGGGAGCTGCATGCAGATGATGGGCGCGGTTGATGGGCTGCCCTGGCTGACGGCGTTGGGGAGGGCAGTGATGGAGGGGGGCGCCGTGGACCGCGTGATCGCGTCCTTTGCGGCAGTGCTGCCGTCGGACGACGCCGCGATCTTGACCGGCACCGATCCAGCCCTCGACGAGCTGGGCCGCGCGTTGGCTGCCCTCGGCGTGTCGGTCGACGCCACCCGCGAGGAGGTGACCCGGCGGCATCGCGAGCTGACCGGAGAGGCGCACCCGATGCGCGTCGGCGTGGGCGCCAGGTCGAGGGCGGCGGCCAAGACGCGCCGGCTTGATCAGGCCCTCGCGGTCATCCGCGATCGTCGCGGCTGGCACTAGGCGGGGCATACCGGGCCGCGGTCGCTGCCACCTCCGCGGCGACCGCGGCGACGAGGGCGGGCGGTTCGAGGGCGAGCGCATGCGGCCCCCACTCCAGGATCCACGACACGATCGGGGCGAGGTTGGCGCGGGTGTCGAAGGTGATCCGGACGCGGCCGTCGGGTAGCTCGGTGACTTGCTGCGACCGGTGCCAGGTGCGCGCGCGCACGTAGATCGCGCGCGCCTGGCTGAACTCGACGACGATCCGCACCGGGTGGTCGGTCGCGGGGAGGTGGATGCCGAAGGCATCGTGGAGGAGGTGGCTCAGGTCGAAATCAGCAGGCGTCACGAACGAGAACGCGCGCAGGTGTTCCGCGTCGGTGAAGCGCTCCACGGCGAACGGGGCGACCTCGCGCGCGGTGGTGAGCTGCGCGCCGTCCTCGGGGCGCTGGAGGCGGCAGCCGAGGACGTAGAGCCCGTGCTTGTGGATCGCGATCGCGAACGGGGCGAGGTGGCCGCGCTGGTGTCGGCCACTCGCGTCGCCGTAGGCGAACCGAACCACCTTGCTCGACAGTACGCCGGTCAAGAGCGCGTCGATCTGGTCCTGCTTGTCGGCATACGCTTTGGTGCCGCCGTCGGGGATGTAGATGATCCGATCCTTGAACGTCGCGTACTCGGCTTGCTCCTCTGGCGAGAGGCGCTGGCGCAGCTTCCCGAGCAAGGCCGTCACGTCCTCGTGGATCGCGGTTCCGGTGAACACGTCGACCATGCTCCGCACCGCACCCAGCGTGTAGGACTCGCGCCGGGTGACCAAGACCGGGCTGAACTCGCTGGCGAGGAGGCGCGCGCCCGGCCGACCATCGACCAACAGCCGCTCGATCGCCTCGCCGCTCCGCTCCATCTCGGCGAGGTCCCGCTTGATGGTCCGTGGGCTCACGTCCAACTCGGTGGCGAGGTCGACGATCGCCCGGCCGCGCTTGAAGCCGATCAGCAGGTCGCGCAGCCGGAACGAGCGCGGCGTCTTGCTCCCGGCGTCACTGCGGCGAAACACAAGGCCCCGGAAGGGGGATATCCCCGGCGAAAAGGGGGGGCGAAAGGCTTCCGGAAGCTATTCCGGAAGTTTCTCCGGAAGGTTCCGGGGAAGGGTTCGGCGGCGGCCGGGTCTGTAACGTCGCGACAGCAGGCATCCCGCGCGGGGGCTTCCGGGAAGGGGGCAGGCTGTCGCCGAAGCTTCTGGAAGGCTTCGCGGCGGATCCACGCGTCACCCGACGCCCCACGGGCGGATCAGCGAGCATCTTTCGCCACGATCTCCCGCGGTTGGGGGCGTGGTCAAGCCATGACCAACCCCTTTCGTAGCCTTCTTGAAACGCCAAGGAGTCGACCCGATGCCACCCACGCCGCAACCGCGCCCCCTGCACCCACCGCTAGCCCATGACGGGCGAGGACTCCCGATCCCGCTGCCCGATGGCGCCGCCGGCTGGCGCCTGAAGCGTCAGACCGCCGGCCGGCCGAAGATCGTGCTTGGTCCTGACCGCCAGCCGTTGCGGCTGCCGCTCGACGTGACCGCCGCCGATCTGGTCGACCTGTGCGGCGCGGGAACGTTCCGGATCGACGCCATCGACGACGCTGGACAGGTGCTCGACTTCATCACCACGATCACGGTGGGCGTCGACGGGACCGCGCACGACACCACGGAGCCGGATCCGTTGCCGCCGGTCCTCATGCGCGGCGGCGGCGGCGGTGGCGAGCTGCGGTATGCGCTGGAGGTGACCGCGCACATGGCCCGCGCCCAGAGCGACGCCTTGCGATCGATCGCGACCGCGCAGGCAGATTGGATCAAGGGGCTGGCGGCGGCGAAGGTGCTCCCGCGCAACGGGCTGTGGCACCTCCCGCCGCCGCCGGTCGCCAACGCGAACGACCAGGACGACGATAACGACGACCAGGACGACGACGACGCCCCGCCGCCGATCGATCCAACCCTCGGCGCGCTGGGGCACCTCGCGTCGATCGCCCGCGAGGTGGGGCCGATCGTGCGCGCGGTGATTCCCGGCGGGAATCGGGATCCTGTGGTCGTGCCGAGGAACGGCGCGCCGTCACCGGCCGCGCCGGCCCCTGCCGCGCCCGCGCCCGGTGCCGACCTGGCCACGCCATCGATCCGGATCGCGATGGTGCTGGCCCAGGTGTCGCCGCGCGCACGCGCCCTCGCGTGTCGTCTGCTGGCGCGCAACGACGACACCGCGCGGAACATCGCCACGGTGATCCAGGCGTTGCCGGTCGACGAAGCGGCGGCGCACCTGGAGACGATGGCCCGTGAAGTGGACGATCGCCGCGCGGCCCGCCACCGCGGCGCGGCGGCGCCGCCGCCGGTTGATCCGACGGCGCACCTGGCCGCGGTGCTGTCGAAGCTGGCGCCCGACGAGATCGCGCGCGCGCAGGCGCTGATCGCGACGCTCGACCCGGCGCGGCTCGACGCGCTCAAGGCTGAGCTGTTGGCGATGTCGGCGGCCGACGCGGCGGCGCAGGTCCGCCAGGTGCTGGCCCAGCACGGCGTCGCGGGAGGTGGTCGTGTCGGCGCGTGAGGCGAGCAACGACAACGCCCCCGCGCTCCTCGACGACTCGGCCGACGACTCGGCCGACGACTCGGCCGACGACGCGACGGCGAGCGCCGACGACGGGGATCCGACCCGGGGCCCGGCGATCGTGCGCGCCGTGGCCGCGGGTGTCTGCGTCGGCGCCACGATGCTCCTGGCCGAGCTGGGCAACGATCGCGCGCGGGCGCTTCTCGCGCGGCCTGCACCGCGCGCCGTCCAGTCAGACGCGGCCCCGGTCGAGGTCATGAGCGCCGACCAGGCCGCCGCGTTCCTCGGGGTCGACCGCAACACCGTCTACGATGCGGCCGGGCGCGGCGAGATTCCGCACCGACGGATCGGCAAGCGGATCCTGTTCAGCCGGGCGCAACTCGTGGCATGGTTGGGCGCATGCAAGGGTGCGCGCGTCGGGAATGGTTGACCATGCCCGTCTATCGCAGCAAGGATGGTCGTTGGCGCTATCGCGAGGTTGTCCGGCTTCCGGACAATACCCGCGAGCGCGTCAACGGCACCGCACCGAAACACAGCAACACCAAGGTTGCCGCTCAACAGGCCCTGCGCGAGCACATCGAGCGCGTGGAGCATCCCGAGCGGACGCCGAAACCGAAGGAGGACGCCCCCACCACACTGGCCGAGTTTGCCCCGACGTACCTGGAGAGCGTCGAGCGCAAGAACAAGGTGTCAACGTTCGACGCCAAGAAGATGATGCTCCGGATGCACGTCGTGCCGGCGCTGGGCCTGTTGCCGATGCCGGCCATTGACTACGCAGCGATCGAGGATCTGAAGGTCGCGCTGGCGAAGACGCCGACGCAGAACGTCTCGCGCAAGAAGGATGGCCGGCCCGGCACCCGCAAGGAGACGAAGTACCTGAGCAACAAGTCCATCAACAACGTGTTGACGCTGCTGCGCCACATGTTGAAGGTGGCCAAGAAGCGCGGCCTTCTCTCCTCGATCCCTGAGATCGAGGCGTATCGCGTCGCCGAGCCGGATACCGACTTCCTGACGTTCGAGGAAGCCGATCGGCTGGTGGAAGGCGCGCGGGATTTCGGGGAGTGGCGGACGATGATCGTGGTTGGCCTGCGGACCGGGCTCCGGTTCGGCGAGTTGATCGCGCTGCGGTGGGAGGACGTCGACCTCGTGGCCGGCAAGCTCACCGTGCGAAAGAGCATCGTCAAGGGCAAGGAGGGCGAGCCCAAGGGCCGCCGTTCGCGCGAGGTCCCGCTCGGGGATGAGGTGCTGCGGGCGCTCAAGGCCCATCGACACCTGCGCGGGCCGCGGGTGTTCTGCGACGCGGATGGTGGGGTGCTGCGCACGCCGAAATCGCGATGGGAGCTGGAGCGAGCGTGCAAGCGGGCTGGGCTGCGCCTGGTCGGCTGGCACACGCTGCGGCACTCGTTTGCGAGTCACCTGGTGATGCGGGGCGTCTCGATCGTCATCGTCCAGCGGCTCCTGGGGCACGTCGACATCAAGACGACGATGCGTTACGCGCACCTGTCGCCGGATGTCAGCCGGGAGGCGGTCCGGCGGCTCGATGCGGCGTCTGGCCGTGGCAAAGGCGTGCCAAAAAACGAGTACGCCGCGATCGCGTAGGCCGATTCTTCGACGGGAAATCAAACGGAAGCGCACGGGAATCGAACCCGCCGTGCCGCCGCTCGCGCGGAGCACCATCGGCTTTGAAGGCCGAGCCGCACACCAGTCGCAGAAGCGCTTCCGCGGGTAAGCCTGCCACGGTGCCGCCGCCGTCACAACGGCCGGCGCCCACGACGTGGGCGGTGCATACTGGTGGCATGGTCTCCCCGCGTCGGCGCGGAAGGTTGTGGGAGGCGATCACGGTCGCGGCGCTCCTCCACGCCGGCGTCGTGGTGGTGGTCGACGGGCTGTGGGAGGACACCGCGTTCCTGTTCGCGCCGGCGCCGCCCGCACCGGCGCCGCCCGTGCCGCCCATCCCCGTGTCGACGCCGGTCACCTCGGCCGGCTTCGCAGGCTTGACCTTCCTCACTGCGCCGCCGCCGGCGATTCCGCTCGAGGCGATCCTGGGCACCGGCGACCGGGTCACGGGCGACGGCCAGGCCCGCCTGCCCGACGCCGCCGATCTGCCCGGGACCCGGGCGGCGGATCGCGGCGGCGGCGCGGTCGCGGGCGCCGACACCTGGGCCGACCGGCGCGATCGCGTCGACGACGCCGCGCTGCGCAGCCGGGTGTGGACCTCACCCGACGCGTACCTGGCGCCGCGCACGCCCGGCCAGCGCCGGGCCGCGTCGCCCGAGGCCGTGACCCGGTCGCCTCAAACTCAGTACGGCGAGCGCGCCGTGCGCCGCCCAGCCGCCGCCGGGGCCGCCCAGGCCAGCATCGGTGCCGACGTCGGGACCGGCGCGCCGGGCACGCCGCTCGTCGTCGGTCCCGGCCAGGACCGGGCCGGTGCCGCGGGCGCCACGACCCCGGCCCGCCGCGACGGCGCGGTGGTGGCAGTGACCGAGGCCGCCTACGTCGATCGCGGCGACCAGGCGGTCGACGTGGCCCGCCGCGGCGCCACCGCGGATGACCGATCGGTCGCGGCCGCGTCCGATCAGCCGGCCCCCGATCCGTTCGACCTGACGCCGCCGCGATCGGGCGGCGGCCCGGGCGCCGGGGTGGCCGGCGTGCCGGGGCCGGGGGCTGTCACCGATGGATGGGGCCGAGGCACCGCGGCGTCGCGCGCCCAAGCGCCGGCCGGCGACGACGGCGCGCCGACCTACGCGTCGCGCCGCGACCCGTACTTTCTCGAGCTGTTCCGGCGCCTCGATGAGCGCGTGGTCTACCCACGCGAGCTGGCGGTGTCGCTGACCTCGGGCCGGGTGGTCGCGCAGCTGACGCTCAACGCCGACGGGACGTTCGTCGACGTCGGGCTGCACGCCTCGAGCGGCTACCCGGCGTTCGACCAGCAGATCACGGGCGCGCTCCGGACCGTGGGCAAGCTCGGCCCAGTGCCGGCCGGGCTCTTGCGCGGCCGGGCCAGCCTCCGGGTGCGCGTCCCCTACACCTTCCGCAACCCGATGATCCAGTGACCGTCGTGGCCGCGCGGCCAGCGACGGCTCAGCCGAGAGTCGCGGCGTAGGCCTCGGCGGTCAGCAGCTCGTCGAGCTCGGCCGGGTTCGACGGCGTGATCTCCACCATCCACGCCTGGTAGCAGTCGGCGTTGACCTCCTCGGGCGCCCCGGCCAGGGCGTCGTTGACGGCGGCGATGGTGCCAGACACCGGCGCGTACAGGTCGGACACCGACTTGACGCTCTCGATGGTGCCGAAGCGGGCGCCCTTCTCGACGACATCGCCGACCTTGGGCAGGTCGACCAGCGTGATGTCGCCCAGCTGCTCGACCGCGAAGGCGGTGATGCCGACCGCGCAGGTGGTGCCCGGGCGCAGCCACTCGTGGTCGGAGGTGTAACGGAGGGTAGCGGGGACGTTGCTCATCGGTTGTCTCGCAAGGTCGGCGGTCGGTTGACGGGGCTCGAGGACCATCCTCGACGAGCGGCGGCGCCGCTCGGGGTCACGCGCGCTTGTAAAACTTGCCCTTGACCACGGTGGCCGCGACGTCCTTGCCGCGGCAGTCGATGGTCAGCGGCGTGCCGGCGGCGCCGTAGGTGGGCGGCAGGTACGCCAGGCCGATGGCGCCCGTGATCGAGATGCCGGGGCCGCCGCTGGTGACCTTGCCGATGACCTGCTCGCCGGCCGGCCGCAGCCGATCGACCACGTCGTAGCCGTGGCGGGCGATGGCCCGATCGTCGATGCGGAAGCCGGTCAGCGCCCGGGTGAGGCCGGCGGCCTTCTGCGCCACCAGGGCGCTGCGCCCCAGGAAATCACCACCGGCGGCGACCCACGGGCGATCGAGCTTGACCGCCCAGCCCAGCCCGGCCTCGAGCGGCGACGTCGTGTCGTCGAGGTCATTGCCGTACAGCGGCAGGCGCGACTCGAGGCGCAGGCTGTCGCGGGCCCCCAGGCCGGCCGGCTGGGCGCCGGCCTCGACCAGCGCCTGCCACAGCGCGGGGGCGTCGGCGTTGGCGCACGCCAGCTCGAAGCCGTCCTCGCCGGTGTACCCGGTGCGCGCGGCCACGGTGGCAACCCCAGCGACCGTGGCGTCGCGGAAGCCGAACGTGATGACGTCGGCCAGGGCGCCGCCGGCCAGCTGATCGACCAGGGCCACCGCGGTCGGGCCCTGCACCGCGATGAGCCCGGTGGCGTCGCTCACGTCGTCGATGGCGCACAGGTCTCCGACCTGGTCGCGGATCCACGCCAGGTCCTTGGCGCGGTTGGACGCATTGACGATGACGAAGTACTCCTCGTCGGAGCGCTTGTAGAAGATGCAGTCGTCGACGATGCCGCCGTCGGGCCGGCACAGCAGCGTGTAGACCGCCTTGCCGGCCGGCGCGCCGCCCACGTCGTTGGTGGTCAGGCGCTGGACTGCCTCGGTGGCGCGCGGGCCGCGCAGGAACGCCTCGCCCATGTGCGACACGTCGAACAGGCCGGCCGCCTCGCGCACCGCCTTGTGCTCCTTGATGGTGCCGGCGGGATAGGACACGGGCATGTCCCAGCCGCCGAAGTCGATCATGCGTGCGCCGAGGGCGCGGTGGGCGTCGTAGAGCGGAGTGCGAAGGGCCACGGCGCGCATCCTACACGACCGCCACGGCGGCGTCAGGCGACCCGCACGTGGCTGCGCGTGACCGCCGGGTCTGGCGTCGGCCCGGCGATCTCGAACGCCGCCCGACGCGCCGCGGTCAGGGTGTCGGTCACCTTCCACCGGCCGCGCACGCGGCGCGACACCGTCAGCCGCAGGTCGCCCAGCGGCGTGAAGTGGTTCCAGCGCTCGTCGCCGTCGGGGTCGTGGTAGTGCACCCGCAGGAGATCGTCGGGGCGGCAGGTCAGCTCGCCGTCGAGGCGGACGGTCAGCCCGCCGGCCCGGAACTTCACGCGGCCGGTCGCCAGCTCGGCCGGGCCGGCCAGGAGCGCCTGGTCAAACCGATTGAGCGCCAGCTCTTCGTCAGGCAGGCGCAGGACCGCCACGGTGAGCGGCGGCAGCGCCACGCCGCGTCGGACCAGCCGGGCGTGCAACAGCTCGAAGGCCACGCCCGGGCGGTCGTCGAACGCGTTGCAGTGGGCCCAGGCCCAGCGGGCGGCGTGCTTGGTGCCCCACAGGTGGGTCTGGCCGGCCGGCGCTCCGGCCAGCTCGAGCCGCGCGCCGTCGACGGTGACGGTGCCCGCGACCGCGACGTCGACGCTGGGCGACAGCACCGTGGTCTCGCCCAGGCCGCCACGGCGGTACATCACCGCCGGCAGCTGGTGCAGGGTGCGGGTCCCCGGCGTCCACCGCAGATCCCACTCGACCGCGTGGCCGTCGCCCGACAGCGCGCCGGTGGCGTGACCGTGGCCGAGCCGGGCCGCGCCCAGGGCCACCGCGAACGGCGCCGTCTCGGTGCGCACCGAGGCGATCGGGATGCGGCGGTGGATGCCGAAGGTGCGGGTCGGATCGGTGGCCGAGGTCCGCGCGAACCACAGCAGGCCGTGGGCCTCGTCGACGCCAGGCCGCGGCGCCTCGATGACGTAGCGGATCCAGTAGCCGTCGCCGGTGCGCGGATCGGTGCAGGTGATGAACCACACCTCGTAGAAGCCGGCGCGGTGGCCGTCCCAGCGCGCCAGGTTGTCGGCTTCGGTGGACGCGGCTCCCTCGGTCATGGCGGGACGCTACCCGAAATCGACCTGCCCGGCGACGACCGCGGAGCGCCGCTGATAGGATCGCCGGCGATGGGCGACGTACCTGTTGAGTTCGTGGTCGACGATGACACGGTGGTGGGCCACGGCGGGTTTCTCGCGCTGCGCCGCCTGCGCATGCGCAACCGCCGGCCCGACGGCACGCTGTCGGCCAGCTACACCTGCGACTTCGTCCGGCGGCCCTACGGCCAGGACGCGGTGGTGATCGCGCTGTGGCACCGCGACGCCGCCGGCGTGGCGCACGTGCTCTTGCGCGACGGGATGCGACCCGGGCTGCGCTTCGGGCGCGACGCCCGGCGGGCGCCGGTGCCGGATCCGCGCACCGACGGCTGGCTGACCGAGCTGCCGGCCGGCATCGTCGAGGACTGCGACCGCGGCGAGGCCGGCCTGCGCGCGCGCGCCGCCGCCGAGGCGCTCGAGGAGGGTGGCTTCGTCGTCGCTCCGGAGGCGCTTGTGCTGCTCGGGGCGGGCAGCTATCCCAGCCCGGGCTCGGTGCCCGAGAAGTACTTCTTCGTCGCCGCCGAGGTGGACCCGGCGACCCAGGCCCCGCTGGCCGGCGACGGCTCGCCGATGGAGGAGGGCGCCACCACGGCGTGGTGGCCGCTGGCTGACGCGCTGGCCGCCTGCGTGGCGGGGCGCCTCGAGGACGGCAAGACCGAGCTGGCGCTGCGGCGGCTGGCCGACGCCCTGGCGGTGGTGGCGTGACCCTCGCCGGTCGCCTGGCGGTGGCGGCGGCGGTGGCGCTGATCGCGTTGGCGGCGGTCACCGCGTGGCGCGGGGAGCGCCTGGTGGGCGGCGAGCGCGACCGCGGCGAGGCGGTGATCGACGTGACGCTGCCGCCCGGGGTGACGGTCGACGACGTGGCGCCGGTGTGGCGGGCCCGCCTGGGCGAGGTCCGGATCTCGCCCGGCGTGGCGCCGGCGACCGCGACGGTCGGCGTGGCGCTGTCGGCGGAGCGCGCTGCGGCGACGGCGGCGGCCCTGCTGGCGCGCCCGGGCACGCTCCAGTTCGCGTGGGTGGCGGACGACACCGAGGCCGCGCGCGCCTGGTTCCGGGCGGTGCGCTCGGCGCCGGTCGAAGGTGACGTCTCCGCCGAGGCCGAGGAGTGGCGTCACGCCGAGTCGGGGCGCACCTCCGTCGACTACTACCTGGTGGGGCCGACCCGCCAGGCCATCATCGACCGACTCGCCGCGGTCGCGCCCGACGTCGCGGTGCCGCCCGAGCTGGCCCTGGTGTTCGAGCCTTTCGTCGAGCGTGACACCCGCCGCGCGCTCGTACGCAGCTACCTGATCGAGCGAACGGCCATCCTCAGCGGCGCCGACGTCGCCGAGGCTCAGCTCACCTGGGACCCCGACACCAACCGGCCGTCGGTCATGCTGGCGTTCACCGCGCGCGGCCGGTCGACGTTCGCCACGGCCACCGCGGCCGGCCTCGGGCGCAAGCTCGCGATGCTCATCGACGGCGACGTGGCGCTCGCCCCCGTGGTCCAGGGCGTCATCCGGGGCGGGCGCACGACGATCACGGTCGGTGGCGACACCCCGGCCGCCATGGAGGCCGAGGCGCGGGCCCTGGCGGCGGTGCTCGGCCGGGCCGCGGGCGGCGCGCTGCCGCCTGGGATCATCGCGACGGTGCGCGACGAGCGACGTGTCGAAGCAGGTCCCCCCTGGGCCGCGCGCGGCCTGCTGGCCGCCATCGTCGGCGTGGTGGCGTTCCTGGTGGCGCCGCTGGTCCGGCGCGGTGGCCTCGCCTGGGCGCCGCTGGCCCACGGCGGCGGTCAGGCCGGCTGGGTCCCGGGCGCGATCGCGCTGGTGGTCACGGTCAGCGTCCCGCTCGGCCTGTACTACCTGGCGGGCGCGCTGGTGCTGCCGGGGCTACCCGACGCGATCATCGAGACCGTCGGAACGGGCCGGGCCTCGGCGTCGCTCGGCGTGCTCGCGCTCGGGATCACGCCGCTGGTGTCGGCGACGCTCGTCGTCGAGCTGGTCGCGTTCGCGGTCCCGGCCTGGCGCCGCCGCCGGCTGGGGGACGTGATCGCGCGCCGGCCGGTCGACCGCGCGGTCGCCTGGGTCACCGTCGGTCTGGCCGCGGTGCAGGCCTACCTCGTCGTCAGCTACCTGGCGCAGGCGGCCGATCAACTCGACGACCCGATGTCCACGCTCGGGCGGGTCACCGCGGCGGTGTCGCTGGTCGCCGGGACCTTGGTGGCGCTACAGGCGGCGCGGGCCATCAGCCGCTGGGGCCTGGCCAACGGCGTGGTGGTGCTGCTCGCCGTCAGCACGCTCACCTCGCTGCTCGACGCCATCCCCGATCGAACGCTCGATCCGCGCTGGGCCGCCATCGGGGTGGTCGCCGTGGTCGGCGGGGTGGCGAACCTGCTGGCCAACCTGCGCCCGCCGCGCGGTCGACGCTTGCCGTGGGGCGGGCTGGTCCCGGCCGTGCTGCCGAACATGGTGGCGGCGGTCGGGGTGCTCTTGCTTGGCCTCGCGTCGCTGTTCCGCGATGCCGACGACGCCGACCTGTTGCGGCTCTTGTCCGAGCGCTCGTTCGGCTTCGACGCCGCCGTCGCGGCCATCGTGCTCGGCGGGTTCGGCTGGGCTCGCTACCGGGATTGGCAGCCGGTCCCGGCGGTGGTGTCAGGCCTGTTCACCGCGCTGGTGGTGGCGTCGCCGCTGTTGGTCGCGGCGCCGCTGCGCCCCTTCGTGCTCGGGGTCGGGGCCGCGCTGGTGGGCGCGGTGGCCGTCGAGCTGGCGGTCGGCGCCTGGGTCCGGCTGCGGCTGCTCGACCCGACCCCGGTGCTTGTCGTCCACGACGTCGAGCGGGCCGATCGCGCGTGTGATCGTCTGATCGACGCCGGCATCGGGTGTGCCGCGCCGGGGCTGCGGGTCCGGACGCTGTTCCGGCTGTTCGCGGCCTACTGCCCGATCGTCGTGGTGGTCGCCCGCGCCGACGTCGCCGCCGCCACCGCGGCCCTGGCCGGTGATCCCGCGACGGTGACCGACGCGGCCGCCGCGCGCCCGGCCGGCCCGCCGGTCGAACCAGCCGTCGGCTAGCTCGGCTCGGGGTCGCCGGTGCCGGGCCGGGGCAGCGCGGCCTTGGCGTACTCCTCGAGCTTGCGGTACAGCGTCTTGCGATCGAGGCCCAGGCGCTGGGCGGCCCGGGTCTTGTTGCCGCCCTCGTCTTCGAGCACCCGCTCGATGTACTCGCGCTCGAGGTCGGCCACCGTCATGTGCCGGGCCACCGCCGCGCCCAGGAAGTCGCCGGGCTTGCGCTCGCGCACGTGGCCGGGCAGGTCCTCGG
>JAWKQV010000023.1:0-82864 GCA_041389965.1 Kofleriaceae bacterium
CCGACGCGCGGAAGGTCTGCCCGTCGCACCCGCAGTAGCTGCGCAGATCCCGCGTACACCCGCGGGTCGCCGGCGCGCAGGTCCCGAGCGCGTCGTCGCCGCAGCCCTGCCCTTCGCACACGCCGCTGGCGCACTGGCCGCCGTCCTGGCACGGCGCGCCGGCCGCGCGCGCGGTCGCGGGCAGGCAGTCGCCGCGGGCCGCGAAGCGCCGGTTCGGGCACGTGCCCGAGGCCCGGAAGGTCTGCCCGTCGCACCCACAATAGCTGCGCAGGTCCATCGTGCAGGCGCGCTCCGCTGACACGCACACGCCGCCGGCGTCGTCGCCGCAGCCCTGGCCTTCGCACAGGCCGCTGGCGCAGTCGGTCCCCGTGGCGCAGGCGGCGCCGTCGGCGGCCGCGGCCGGGGCGCACGCGCCACGCGCCGCGTACCGGTGCCCGGGGCAGCTGCCCGAGGCCTCGAAGGTCTGGCCGTCGCAGCCGCAGTAGCTGGTCACGTCCATGGTGCACATGCGCTTGGGATCCGCGCACACGCCCTGCCCGGGGCCGCAGCCTTCGCCCTCGCACAGCCCCGAGGCACAGTCGGCGTTGCCGTCGCACGGGGCGCCGATGGCGGCGCCGGGCTGGTAGCTCGGCGGCGGTGGCGGACCCGGCGGCGCCGCGACGGGGGCCCCCGAGGGCGGACACGCCGCGACCAGGGCGGCGACGATGACGGCAGGCACGACCACGGCTCGCATGGCGTGGACTCTACGCAACCTGCGCGCCGAGGGCCACCGCCGGGGCGGCCGGTCCGGAGTCTGCTACCGTGGCGCCATGGGCAACCGGTTCGGCACGGCGCTGACCGTGACCACGTTCGGCGAGTCACACGGTCCGGCGGTGGGCGTCATCGTCGACGGCTGCCCGCCGCGCCTGCCGCTGGCGGCGGCCACCATCCAGGCCGCGCTCGACCGGCGCCGGCCGGGCCAGAGCCGGCTCACCTCGCCGCGGCGCGAACCCGACCAGGTCGAGATCCTGTCGGGCGTCTCGGACGACGGCCGCACCCTCGGCACGCCGATCGCGCTCATGGTCCGCACCGTCGACGCCCGCGGCGGCGACTACCGCGAGGTGGCCCAGGCCTACCGGCCGTCGCACGCCGACTACACCTACGACGCCAAGTTCGGCATCCGGGCCATCGCCGGCGGCGGCCGCGCCAGCGCCCGGGAGACCGTCGGCCGGGTGGCCGCTGGCGTGGTGGCCGAGGCCATCGTCGGGCGGCTCGGCGTCGAGGTCGTGGCGTGGGTCGATCAGGTCGCCGAGATCGACGCCACGGTCGACGCGGACACGGTCGATCGGGCCGCGGTCGAGCGCGATCCGGTCCGCTGCCCGGACCCGGCCGCGGCGGCCGCCATGACCGCGGCGATCGACGCTGCGCGCAAGGACGGCGACTCGGTCGGCGGCGTGATCCGCTGCGTGGCCCGCGGCGTCCCGGCCGGCTGGGGCGCGCCGGTGTTCGACAAGCTCGACGCCGAGCTAGCCAAGGCGATGATGTCGATCCCGGCGGTCAAGGGCGTCGAGGTCGGCGCCGGGTTCGCCGGCACCCGGTGGCGCGGCTCGGCCCACAACGACGCGCTCGTGCGCGACGCCGCCGGCCGCATCCGCACCCGCACCAACCACGCCGGCGGCATCGTCGGCGGCATCGCCAACGGGGAGCCGATCACGCTGCGGGTCGCCTTCAAGCCGACCGCCACCATCATGCGGCCGCAAGACACCGTCGGCCCCGACGGCGCACCGACGGTCCTGACCCCGCGCGGCCGCCACGACCCGTGCGTCCTGCCGCGGGCGGTGCCGATCGTCGAGGCCATGGTGCTGCTGACCCTGGCCGACCATTTCTTGCGGCACCGCGGCCAGTGCGGCGGCGCCGACCTCGCGCCGGGCGCCGACCTCGCGCCGGGCGACTGACCTCCCGCCGGGTGGTCAGACGATGCGGCGCGACGCCACCGGCACCCGCCCGCAGGTGCCGCTGCAGGGATCGATCTCCCAACCGTGGCGCGCGCACACCAGGCGATCGCCGTCGAGGAAGCCGTCCGACAGCCAGCCGCCGTCGTGGGGACAGGCGTCGTCCACCGCGTAGGCGCGCTGGTCGGCCAGGACCACCAGCGCGACCGGGCGCACGCCGTCGCGGGCCGCCACCACCGAGCCCGGCCGGGCTTGGCGCAGGGCCTCGCTGACCGTCGGCCGGCCGGCGACCGGCCGGGGCGCCACGCCCAGCCCGCCGTCGTAGACGTCGGCCGGGTCCGGGCCGCACAGGTCGGCGATGAGGGCCGCGGTCGCGATCATGCCCCGACGCTACGGCCGGGGTCTGACGCCACGGGTTTCTTGACCCCCGGCGGTCGGCCCGGTAGCGTCGACTCCAGGTGGCGTGCGTCCTCGTCCATACCGAGGTCGACGACGGACATCCGACCCCTGCGGCCGGTGCGGTCCTCGGCGAAGCCCGCCGGATCGCGTCCACCCTCGGCGCCACGGTCTACGCGCTGGCCTGGGTCCCCCCCGGGGACGACGAGGGCCCGGCCGCGGACGCGCTGACCACGGTGCTGGGGCGCGGTGGCGCCGACCGCGTCGTGCTGGTCGCGGCGCCGCCCACCCCGCGGCTGTGGCTGACCCGGGGCCAGGCCCTGGCCCAGGCCTGTGCCCAGCTGCGCCCCGCCCTCACCATCTTCGCGAGCGATGACGGCGGACGGGATCTGGCGCCCCGACTGGCAGCCCGCCTCGGCGCGGCGTATGTGGCCGAGCCGGTGATCGAGACCGGCCCGCGCGGCGAGGTGGTGCTGGCGCGCCCGGTCTACGACGGCGAGCAGTGGCGACGGCTCCAGCTCGACGAGCTCGAGCACCCCACGGTGGTGACGCTCAGCGGCGATCGCAGCCTGGCGTGCGGCGCCGACGAGGCCGAGCGGGTCCGCCTCGACCTGCCGCCGGCGAGCGTCGCGCCGCCCACCACCGAGCGCGACGATCCGCACGCCGCGCTGGCGCACGCGCGGGTGGTGGTCGTCGCGGGCGGCGGGGTCACGACGACCACGTTGCCGCTGGTGGCCGCGCTGGCCGCGCAGCTGGGCGGCGAGCTGGCCGGCACCCAGGCCGCGTGCCAGCGCGGCCTCATCGATCCCGAGCGGCAGGTCGGCGTCGGGGCCCGCAGCGTGACGCCCGCGCTGTACGTGGTGGTCGGCGCGTCGGGCTCGGCGGCGCACCTGGGCGCGGTGTCGCCCGACGCCGAGATCGTCGCCGTCGATCGCGACCCGCGGGCGCCGATCTGGAAAGCCGCGCGGTGGGGCCTGGTCGGCCAGATCGAGGCGCTGGTACCGGCGCTGACCGCGGCGTTGGGGGGTCGCGCGTGACGGTCGCCGTGCTGCTGCGCCGCGCCATGGCCCGCCCGGGCCAGGTCGACGACGATCAGGTGCTGGGGCCGTGCGAGCGCGGGGCCCTGGTCGCCGGCCTCGAGCTGGCCCGGGCGCTGACGGTCGAGGCGATCGCCATCGCCGTGGGGCCGGCCCGGCGCGAGGAGCGCGTGCTGGCGATGGCGCTGCGGGCCGGCTGCGCGCGCGCGGTCCGGGTCGGCGGCGAGGGGCTCGACGAGCTCGACTACCTGGGCCTGGCCGAGGTGCTGGCCGCAGCGGCGACCTCGGTCGATGCCACCGTCGTGGTGTGCGGCGACCGTTCGGTCGACGAGCGCTCGGGCGCCATCGCGCCGGCCGTCGCCGAGCTGCTGGGCTGGCCGCACCTCACCGCGGTGACCGAGCTGCGCCCGCACCCGCGCGGGCTGGAGGCGGTGCATCTGGGCGGTGGTCGGCGCATCGCCGTGCAGCTGCCGACGCCCGCGGTGATCGCGGTGCTGGCGCCCGCCGTGCGGGCCAACGACGCGGGGACCAGCGCGGCGGTGGGGGCGCCGGCCAGCCAGGCCATCGTCACCGCCGACCCCGCGTCGCTGGGGATCGAGCTGCGCCGGCTGTCGCCGCGGCGCGGGCTGGTGGGGCGGCTGCGGCCGCTGCGCGGCACGCGGCAGGCGACCGTGCTGCCCGGCGCCGCCGAGCTGGTGGCGCGCCTGCGCGAGCAGCGGCTGGTGGCCCCGGCCGAGCCGGCCGACGCCGCGCCCGACGCCGCGCCCGACGCCGCGACGCCGCCCGACGCGAGCCAGCCGGAGCACGCACGATGAGCGGGCGCCTGGCGCTGGCGCTGGCCACGGCGCGACCGCTGGCGCTGACCGGCCTGCCCGACGACGTCCAGGCCACGGTCGCCGGCACCACCCGCGCCCGCGGCTTGGTCGGCGCGCTGGGGCTCCCCGTCGACGCGCTGGCCGAGGCCGCGGCCGAGGGCGCGGTCGGCGGCGCCTGGATCACCGCCGCCGGCGGCGCAGCCGCCGAGCTGGTCGTCGCCGCGCGCGCCTACGCCGAGGCCGGGCGGCCCCTCGCGGTGATGGTCCTGGCCGGCCGGCCCGGCGTCGAGGCGGCCGCGGCGCAGGCGTTCTTGCGCGCCCACGGCGCCGCGGTGTTCACCGACCCCGACGCGTGGCTCGAGGCGCTGGTGCTCCTGGCGATCCACCGCGCCCCCAACGGCCACCGGGTCGCGCTGGTCGCCGGCGCCGACGGCTTCGTGGCGGCCGCGGCGCGGACCCTCGGGCCCGACGACGGCCGCCGGCCGGCGATGACCGAGCGCGCCGAGCCGGTGGCGCCGACCGACGCGGTCCTGGTCGAGCGGGCCGCGTGGACCGTCGAGGCCAGCGAGCTGGCGGTGCTGCGGGTGCCGCTGTGCGAGCGGGCCGAGCTGTTGCCCGAGGCCCCGCGCGGCGCGCTGGTCGGGCTGCGCCCGGCGCTGGCGGCGCTCACCACCGTCGGCCGCGCCGTCGAGCGCACCCGCACCGGCCTGGGCCCGGCCAGCCGCACCGCGCGGGCCGAGCTCGAGGTCGACGAGGCCCGGCTCGAGCGTCAGCTGGGCAAGCGCGGCCCCGGCGATCGGCGGCTGGGCGATCACGAGACCAAGGTGCTCTTGTCCGCGTACGGGGTGCCCATCACCCGGCAGGCGGTGGCCACCTCGCCGTCGGCGGCGATGCGGGTCGCGACCAAGGCCGGCTTTCCCGTCGACGTGAAGCCGTGGGGGCCCGACGTCGGGGCCGAGGCCGATGGCTGCCCGGTCGAGGCTGGGCTGACCAGCGCCGCCGACGTCCGGCGAGCGTTCGCGGCGGTGCTGAGCCGTGCCGACCTGCCGATCGAGGGCAGCGCCGTCATCGTGCGAGCGAGCCCGCCGGCTGGCCGCGAGGTCCGGGTCCGCGTGACCACCCTGCCCGCGCTGGGTCCCACCGTCGTCGTCGAGGTGGCCGGCCAACCGCCCGAGGCGGCGCCGGCGCCGCTGCGCCTGGTCGACGCCAACGCCCTGGCCGCGACGGTGGTGGCCACCCGGGCCGGCGACGCCGAGCTCGATCGGGTCGGGCTGGCCAATCTGCTGCGTCGGGCCTCGCACCTCGCGGTCGATCACAGCGACAGCGTCGCCGAGCTCAGCCTGGGCCGGGTGATCGTCGCCGGCCGCGGCGGCGAGACGGTGGTGGTCGACGCCGAGGCCCGCCTGCGATAAGCGTGAGCGCGCGCCGGGCTAGCCCAGCGCCGCGCGGGCCAGCTCGACCAGGCGGGCCGGCGTGTTGGCGTCGGGATCGTCGAGGACCGCCGCCAGGCACGCCGCCAGCGCGCGCCCGACCGCCGGGCCCGGCGCGATGCCCAGCGCGTCGATGAGCGCGGCGCCGGTCATCGCCAGCTCGCCGATCGCCAGCGCGTCGCCGCGCGACGACCGCGGCGCCGGTCGCCGCCACCGCGGCGGCGGCCGGATCGACCTCCGCCTCGGCGCGGGCCCGCCACAGCGCGACCGCCAGCGCGGCGTGGGCCCGGCCGCACCCGGCGAGCGCGCGCCGCACCGCCGCCGGCTCGGCGTCCTCGGCGCGGGCAAGCCGCACCAGCTTGACCGCGCGGTCGCGCTCGTCGTTGGCGGCCTTGAGGCGGCGCAGCGCCCGCTCCGCGTCGGCCGCCGCCGTGGCTCCGTCGCCGGTCCCCGCCAGCAACGCCGCCAGCCGCGCCTCCGCCGCCGCTCGATCGATCCACCCCCAGCGGGCTGGGCCGGGCACGGCCTCGGGCAGCTCCTGCGCCAGCACCCCGGTGCGCGCGGCGATGGCCAGCGCGATCGACGGCCGGGGGGCCGCCAGCAGCTTGTCGAGCTCGACCTTGACCCGCTCGCGGGACACCTTGGCCAGCGACGGCAGCGCCCCCGCGATGGCGGCCTCGGTGTCGTCCGCCAGGTCGAACTCGAGGGTGGCCGCGAACCGGATGGCCCGCATCACCCGCAGCCCATCCTCGGTGAACCGCGCTGCCGGATCGCCGACCGCGCGCAGGCGGCGGGCCGCCAGGTCGTCGCGCCCGCCGAACGGATCGTGCAGCACGCGGTTGATGGGATCGTAGGCGATGGCGTTGACCACCAGGTCCCGGCGCGCCAGATCCTCGACCAGCGGCACCCCGAACTGCACCGAGGTCGGGCGCCGCCCGTCGACGTAGGCGCCGTCGCCGCGGAAGGTGGTCACCTCGATCGCCTGGCGATCGCGGCCGCGCCCGGCCATGACCGTGACCGTGCCGTGGGCCAGCCCGGTGGGGATGGTACGCGGGAACAGCGCCACCACCTCCTCGGGGCGGGCGCTCGACGCCACGTCCCAGTCGCCAGCGGCTCGGCCGAGGAGCACGTCGCGCACCGCGCCGCCCACCGCCACCGCCTGGTGACCGGCCTCGGTCAGCGCCGCGCACACCTCGTCGACCGCCGGCGGGATCGCCGCGGCCAGGCGGGCCAGGATCGGCTCGCTCGCCACGCTACTCCGTCGCCGCCGCGGCCCGCAGCCGCTCGAACACCTCGCCGGCCCGGGCCGCCAGCGCCGCCGCCTCGGTGGCCTCGCCGCGGGCCTGGCGGAACTGCGCGAACGCGCCGTAGGCCCGCGCCAGCTCCAGCTCGTTGCGCATCGTGCCCAGCACGTCGATGCAGCGGCGGAACAGCTCGTCGGCGGTGGCGGCGTCGCCGCGGGTCGCGGCGATGGCCGCGGCCACCCGGTGGGCCGCGCCGATCGGCACCCGGACCCCGACGCTCTCGCCGATCTGCAACGCCCACCGCGCCTCCCGCTCGGCAGCGTCGAGGTCGCCCCGCACTAGCTCGGCCTCGGCCGCGCGCCGGTGGCTCTCCGACAGCACCACCCGATCGCCCAGGCTGCGCGCCAGCTCCTTGGCCCGGGCCAGGTCGGCCACCGCGCCGGCGGCGTCGCCCAGCGCGGCCCGGCACTCGCCGGCCCGCGACAGCACCTCGGCCAGGGCCTGGCGGTCGCCGATCTCGTTGGCGATGGCGCGGGCCTCGTCGACCAGCGTCAGCGCCAGCCGCTGGTTGCCGTCGGCGCCGTGGACGCCGGCCAGGTCGGTCAACGACTGGACGATGCCGGTGCGGTCGTCGATGTCGCGCCGCAGGTCGAGCGCCTCCCGGAAGTGCGCCATCGCCGCCTTGAAGTTGCCGGAGTCGAACAGCACCCGGGCGATGTTGGCGATCGACAGCGCGATCGACCGCCGGTCGCCCAGCTCGCGGCGCAGGCCGTGGGCCTGGCGGTGGAAGTCGAGGGCCTGGCCGTAGGCGCCGCGCAGCCAGTGGATGCGGCCGATGTCGTCGAGGGTCGAGGCGATGCCGCGATCGTCTTTGGCGCGGGTGAACAACTCGCTGGCCCGGCGCAGGTGCTCCATGGCCGGGTCGTACTGGCCCTGCCGGCGCAGCACCCGGGCGATCCGGCTGTGGGCCGCGCCGGCCTTGCCCTGGTTGTCGAACAGCCAGGCCTGCTCGAGCATCTGCCCGAAGCGCTCGAGGGCCGCGGCCGATTCGCCGGCCAGGTCGAGCACATCGCCCAGGTTGTGCAACGCCTCCATCCGGGCCGGGGCGTCGTGGGCGCCCAGCAGGGCCAGGCCCCGCTCGTACAGCACCCGGGCCTCGTCGGCGGCGTAGCGGGCCCGCGCCCGATCCGCGCCCAGGAGGTAACAGCGCGCGGCCTTGGCCTGATCGCCGCCCCGCTCGTACAGCCCGGTGAGAAACTCCAGCTGCTCCTCGCTCTTGTCGGGCAGCCGGGCCTCGAGCCACTGCGCCGCGGCCAGGTGGTGGCGGGCCAGCCGGGCCGGCTCGGTGTTGTTGATGACCAGCTCGCGCTCGAGGTTGTGCTTGAACACCACCTCGACCGCGCCGGCCACCATCGAGTCCGCCTCGTCGATGACCAGGAGGTAGTCGCGCTCGGCCAGGCCGTAGATGAGATCGCCGATGCGCCGCCGCACCCGTTCGCCGTCGCCCCACTCGAGCTCGAGCGGCGCGGGCACGGCCGGCCCGACCGCCTCTTGGCGGGTCAGCGCGACCACCGCCGACTGCCAGAACACGTTGCCGAACACCGCGCCCTTTTCCAGCAGGTCGCGCTCGTCGGGGTCGAGCGCGGCGATGCGGGCCTCGATGGCCTCCTCGACGCTGATCGGCAGCTCGATGGCCAGCGCGGCGTCGACGTCGAGCTTCCACAGCGGCCCGCTGGTGGCGTCAATGGCGCCCTCGGTGAGGTACAGCCGGACCAGCTGCTCCAGGAACTGCGGGTTGCCGCCGGTCAGCTCCAGGCCGGTGGTGACCAGCTCGTCGGGCACCCGCCCGCACTGGGCCAGCAGGTTGGTGAACATGGTCTCGGCGTCGTCGGGGTCGAGGTTGCGCAGGTCGAGCCGCTCGTGATCGACCGCGCCCTCGCCCCAGCCCGGGGTGCGCACCAACATGTCGGGGCGCGCCACCGCGACGATGACCACCGCCGACCCGCCCAGGCCGGCGGCCAGCTCGGTCAGGATCGCCAGCGTCGCGTCGTCGGCGAACTGCAGGTCGTCGAGGACCAGCACCAGCGGCGCTCGCCCGGCGTCGAGCTCGAACAGGCGGCGCAGCACCGTGCGCGACACGTCGTCCTTGTGGCGCGGGTTGTCGGCCACCACGTGGAGGAACGCCGAGGCCGGGAAGTCCAGGCCGATGAAGCCGCCCAGGCAGTGCAGCACGTCGGGGGTGGCGTCGCCGCCGAAGATGGCGGCCACCTCGCCGGCCAGGCGGTCGCGCGCGCCGGCGTCGCCGTCGATGCCGAACCGATCGCGCAGCAACGACGCCAGCGCGCTGGTGGGCTGCTCGGCGACCGCGCGGCCGCGGAACACCCGGACCGGTGGCTGCAAGCCGCGCACGAACTCTGCCACCAGGCGAGTCTTGCCGGTGCCCTGGTTGCCGGTGATGGTCACCAGCTGCGGCGCCTGGAAGTCGACCGCGCGGGCCACCACGTCGGCCAAGATCCGCAGCTGCTCGTCGCGGCCGACCATCGCCGAGCGGACCGCGCCGTGCTCCTGGATGGCCGAGCGCGGATCGGTCACCGAGCGGTGGGCGCGGCGGGCCCCGGGCAGCGGCGGCAGCGGCGGTGGCTGGGCGGTCGGACGCGAACCCTCCGCCGGCACGGGCGGCGGCACACGATCATCGGAACCCGCGGACTGTTCAGCCACTCACGCGCAGGGTAGCGAACCCGAGGCCTCGACCGCAAGCCGCGCGGGGGGCTCGCGAACTGCCCGGCGCCGGCGGCGGCGGCGCGGTCGCCCAGCTGCGCCGCACCGCCGCGCTGCGAAAACCGAGAGCGCGCGATGACAAACCGCCGCGCGTCGGGATACCTTCTCCGCGGATGCTCGCGTCCGTCCTCGGTCACGCTCGCAGGGTCCGCCGGTCGTGCGTGCTCGTCGCGCAGGTCGGTGGCTCGACGCTCGCGGCGGCGCTGCTGCTGACGGGCTGCCCGACGGTCGATCTGGGCGACGATCCCGTCGACCCGGGCGTGTGTCGGCCCGACCCCGGCTACTTTCAGGCCGAGATCTGGCCCAAGTTCCTGGCGCCAGCCGATCCGATGAAGAGCTGCGTCGGCCGGGCCGGCTGCCACGGCGAGACCGACGGCCGCTCGGCGTTGCGCCTCGACAACGTCGCGCCGATCGACTTCACCCGGAACTATCAGGTCGTAACCCGGTTCCTCAACTGCGGGACCCCGGCCGCCAGCGCCTTGCTCACCAAGCCACTGGCCGGCGAAGATCCGCACGGGGGCGGCGACGTGTTCGCCGCCGGCGATCCGGCCATCGCCGTGTTCGAGGGCTGGTTCTGATGCGGGCGCTGCTCGTCGCGGCGGTGGTGGCCGCGACCGCCGGCGTCGCCGACGCCGACGCCTACCTCCGGGTGATCGCCCAGGACGCGCCGGTGTACTCCGGGCCGGGCGCCAGCTACCGCTCGATCTACGACGCGCGCCGCGGCGAGGTGTTCGAGGTGGTCGAGCGCGGCACGCGGGGCTACTGGTTCCGGGTCGTGCTCGAGGACGGCACCACCGGGTGGATCCTCGGCGATCTGGTGTTCCCGTTCGAGGTCGGCCCGGCCCAGCCGCCCGGCGTGTTCGCCCGCCTGGGCCGCCGCATCCGCCGGGCCATCCTGGGTCCGTCGCCCCTGCCGGGCGCCGCCGTCGAGGTGTCGTTCTCGGCCGGCATGCTGTCGCGCGAGGGCCTGTTCCTGTTGCGCCCAGCCGTGGTGATCGATCGCTACGTCGCGTTCGAGGGGTTCATCGGCCTGTCCCCCCGCGGCCAGACCGACGTGTTCCTCGGCGGCGCCGGCTGGACCCTCCGGCTGGCGCCCGGCGCCGCGGTCGGCCCGTTCGTCCACGCCTCGCTGGGCGCCGCGCACCTGCGCCCCAAGGCCGACAACTTCACCGACGTCGAGGAGACCCTGGCCGCGCTCGACGCCGGGGGCGGCTTCGAGATCACGTTCAAGAAGCAGATCACCTTGCGCACCGACTACCGCCGGTGGGTGCTGTTCGACCAGAACCGGTCCGAGGCTGGCCACGAGGTCAGCGGCGGGCTGGCCATCTTCTTCTAGGAGCCTCCATGCTGCGCACCATCGCTGTCGTCTCGTTGGTGATCGCCCTGGCCGGGTGCGGGCGGTACGCGGTGCGCGCCAACGAGAAGGAGCACCTGGCCGACCCGGTCATGAGCTTCGAGGCCGACCCGCAGGAGGCGGCGGCCGACGATCACGTGATGAGCAACCGCGAGGGCGCGGCCGGCGGCGCCGGCACCGCCGGCGGAGGGTGTGGATGCAACTGACCGCCGCCCAGCGGGCCCGACGCGCGGCCGAAACCGTGGCCGCGCTCGCGCTCGCGCTCGCCCCGGCGGCGGCGCTGGCCGACGACGGCATCGACGTCAACACCACCTGGTATCAGGAGCAGCGCCAGGGTGGCCAGGGTGGGCTGACCGTCATCCACCCCCAGGCCGACGCGGCCATCGACGTGGGCGACCACACCACCCTGTCGCTCGGGTATGCCGCCGACGCGGTGACCGGCGCCACCGCCACGGTCTACGCCGTCGACGCGGTGTCGACCGCGACCACCTTCTCCGACCTGCGCCACCAGGGGTCGCTGGGGCTGGGGTTCGAGGGCCGCCGGGCCCGCCTGGGCCTGTCGGGTGCGGTCGGCGTCGAACGCGACTACCTGTCGCTGTCGGTCGGAGGCTCCGCGTCGGTCGACCTGCCGGGCAAGAACACCACCTTCGCGGTGAGCTACGGCCACGCCCGCGATCAGGTGTGCGACAAGTCCAACGGCGAGCTGCAGCCCCTCGAGCGCCGGGCGCTCACCGGCGCGGATCCGTGCGCCAAGGACTACGGCGTGCTCGGCAAGGACTCGGTCGACGCCGCGATGACGGTGCTGACCACCTGGCGCGACCTGTCGATCGACACCGCCGAGGCGTCGCTGACCCAGAACCTGTCGCCCAACGCGGTGCTGCAGGCCAGCCTGTACGGGCAAGTCGTCGAGGGGTTCCAGTCCAACCCCTACCGGCGGGTCCGGGTCGGCCCCAACGAGCCGCAAGAGCACGTCCCGGATACCCGGGCCCGGGTCGCCTTGTCGGTCAGGCTCAACCGCTACCTGCCCAGGGCCCACGGCGCGGTCCACGTCAGCGCCCGCGCCTACAGCGACTCGTGGGGCGTCAACGCCGGCACGGTCGAGCTGGCCTACTCGCAGTACTTCGGGCGCTCCCTTTTGTTGCGCGTCCGCGCCCGGGCCCACCAACAGACCGCGGCCACCTTCTTCAAGGACGCGTTCTTCTACGAGACCGAGTCCACCGCCGGGGCCTACTTCACCGGCGACCGCGAGCTGTCGCCGGTGCGCAACGCGGTGATCGGCGGCAAGCTGACGGTGCTGTCGGTCGCCGAGGACGATCACAAGGTGTGGGGCCTGTTCGATCGGGTCGACGTCAACCTCAAGACCGACGTGCTGTTGCTCGACGAGCTGCCGGCCGACGACGAGGCCGCCAACCTGGGCGGCCGGGCCCGGCAGTTCCTGTCGTCCGATCAGTTCCTCGACGCGTTCGAGCTCCAGCTCGGGCTGCGCACCGCCTGGTAGGCCGGGCGCGAGCGCGGCCGGCTGGTCAGTCGCCGTCGCTGACCGCGATGTCGTACTTGCGTAAAAGCTTATGCAAGTACTTCCGGTCCATGTCGGCGTCGCGGGCGGCTTTCGAGATGTTGCCGTCGGCGCGCCGCAAGAGCCACGTCAGGTAGCGGCGCTCGAACGCCTCGGTCCACCGCTCCTTGGTCTCGCGGAACGACACGTCGGGCGCGAACTCGAGCGGCTCGACCGCGGCGGCCCGGGTCAGGTCGCCGCCCAGGGGCGCGACCAGCGCCCCGGGGTCGCTGCCCAGCGCCAGCGCCCGCTCGATCACGTTGCGCAGCTCGCGCACGTTGCCGGGCCAGTCGTGGGCATACAGCGCCGCGCGGGTGGCGTCGGTCAGGGTCGGCACCGGCAGGTCGGCCGGCGCCAGGCGCGCCAGGAAGTGATCGATCAACGCTGGTACGTCCTCGCGCCGGTCGCGCAGCGACGGCGCGGTGATCGGCACCACGTTGAGCCGGAAGTACAAGTCTTCGCGGAACTTGCCCTTCTCGACCTCGGAGCGGAGATCCTTGCGGGTGGCGGCGATGACCCGTAGGTCGACCTTGAGCGTGCGCGCGCCGCCGACCCGGCGCAGCTCGCGCTGCTCGAGCACCCGCAGCAGCTTGGGCTGCAGGTCGAGCGACAGCTCGCCCAGCTCGTCCAGGAACACCGTGCCGCCGCTGGCCAGCTCGAACGCCCCCTGCCGGGTCGCGCTGGCGCCGGTGAACGCGCCCTTCTCGTGGCCGAACAGCTCGCTCTCGATGAGGGTCCCGGCCACCGCGCCGCAGTCGACCACCACGAACGGCGCGTCCTTGCGCGGCGACAGCTGGTGCAGCGTGCGCGCGATCATGTCCTTGCCGGTGCCGGTCTCACCCTCGATCAGCACGGTGGCGTCGGTCGGCGCGATGCGCTCGATCAGGCCGAAGATCTCGCGCATGGCGATCGACCGACCGACCATGTCGCCCAGCACCTCGCGCTCGGACGGCATGATCTCGATGCGCTCTTCGAACGGCGTGAACTTCAGCTCGACCGCGCCGGCCCCGACCACCGACCCGGCCCGCAGGTAGGCCTCTTTGATCTCGGCGCCGTCGAGGAAGGTGCCGTTGGTCGAGTGGAGGTCGCGGACCAGGTAGCCCTTGGCGTCGCGCACGATCTCGAAATGCACCCGCGACACCGTCTCGTCCGAGATCACCAGGTCGTTGTCGGTCGCCTTGCCGACGCGCAGCACGTCGGCGCCGACCACGAACTCGGTCCCGCGCTGGGTGCCTTTGGTGACCACCAGCTTGCAACGACGCAGGTTGACCGTCGCGGGCGTTGCCTCGCGGCGGATCCGGGTCCCGCCCAGGACGTCCATCGTGGCGCCAGTGTAGCGCACCTGCGTGGCCGCCGCGCGCCGGCGATCCGCCGATCGTCACCCGTCGCGCGTTGACCCCAACCGGAGGCGCACGCTACCGTCTGCGCAGTGCCACGATCCGCGAGGGGACTCGTCGCCTTGGTTGCGACCACGCTGTGCGCGCTGGCCGCCGGGCCGGCGCGCGCGGACGACGCCGCCGCCACGACAGCGACCGATCGCGCCGCCGAGGCCGCCGCGGCCGCCGCCGCGACCCCGTCCAGCGCCCCGCTGCCGTCGTGCCTCGATCAGTCGATTCGGGACGAGCTGGGACAGACCCTGCGGCCGCGCGGCGTGCAGAAGCGCACCTTCACCAAGCGCGGCCACCTCGAGCTCATGGCGCGCGGCGGCCTGTACGGTGGCGATCTCACCTCGTCGTCGTGGATCGCCGGCGGCGCGCTGGGCTTGTGGTTCACCGAGGACCTGGCCCTCGAGCTGGGCTTCGAGCTGACCCCGATCGCCCTCGACCTCGACAAGCCGCTCGCCACGTTCTTCGGCGACGACCGCTTCGAGAACGGCATGGGCTACCTGCCGCTGGCCAACCTGGTGTGGTCGCCCATCCACACCAAGATGAAGATGAACGGCGGCATCGTCCACGGCGACTTCCTGCTCTACGCCGGCGGCGGGCGCCTCATCCACGACAGCGTCCAAGGCGCGACGTTCGACGTCGGCGTGGCGCTCGAGTTGTTCACGTCGCGCTGGGTCACCGTCCGGTTCGACGCCCGCGACGTGATGGCGGTGCAAGAGGCCGCCGCCGAGACGCGCTTCACCAACAACCTGGTCGCCAGCTTCGCGGTCGGCCTGTGGATCCCCACCCCGCTGTGACCACCGTGCGCCGCCTGTGTCTGCTCGTCGTCGTCGTCGCCGCCCAGGCGCCGACCTCCCCCGCGTTCGCCGAGGACGGCGCTCCGCCTGCGCCCCGCGTGGCCGCCGCCACGGTCGCCGACGCCGGCACCACGTCGATGTGCGTGGACCAGGAGATCGCGGACCGGCTGGCGCTCAAGCGCAAGCGCCGCGGAGCGGTCGATCGCCTGTTCGTCAAGCAGGGTCGCCACGAGATCACGGCCGGCGGCGGGTACTATGCATCCGACCTGTTCAGCGGCAGCTGGGTCGTGGGCGGCGCGTACACCTACCACATGACCGATCAGACGGCGGTGGAGTTCGGCGGCGCCATCACCCACGCCAACGCCGACGTGATCCGCGCCCTCGAGGACGCCCGCGGCGTCGTGCTCGATGAGACCTTCGGCCGGGTCATCTACGCCGAGTCGCTGCTGGTGTGGAGCCCGGTGTACGGCAAGCTCCGGCTGGGTGGCTCGGTCGCGCACTTCGACCTCCACGTCGACGCCGGGGTCGGCGTGGTCGACGCGTCGACCAGCCGCGGCGCCATGGGCGTCGGCGGCGTAGGCATGAAGTTGTTCCTGGGCCAGGCGCTGGCGGTCCGCGTCGACGCCCGCGACCGGGTGTACCGTCAGGAGCTGCTCGACGAGCGGTTCCTGGTCAACGACGCCACCGTCACGGTGGGCCTGTCGCTGTTCTTGCCGCTGACCAATTGATTTTCGGAGTCGCCATGCTCGGACGTCTCAGGCTCGCCAACCCCGGCCGCACTCTCGCCCGCGTCACCGTCGGGGCCGCCCTGCTCGGCGCGGCGCTGGCCGGTGCCGGGTCGGCCGCGGCGCAGCCCAAGCCGCCCGCACCGCCGCCCGCGCCGGGGCCGCCCCCGCCGGCACCCGCGCCGGCCGACGAGTCCACCACGCCAAGCACGGCGCCGGTCGCCGAGGCCAACGACGTCGACGCCCTCCGCCAAGAATACCTGAAGCTGCGCGACGAGCTGTTCGCGTCGCGGGCCCGCGCCGCCACCATCGCCAGCGCGCTCTACTCCACGCGGATCCAGGTCAAGCTGAAGTTCACCACCGAGCGGTTCTGGGGCGTGTCGCGGGCGATGGTCCGGCTCGATGGCGCCGGGGTGTTCGACGACACCAGCGGCGCGGTCGCCAAAGACGACGCGGTGCGCTTCGATGGCTGGATCGCCCCCGGCCGCCACCTGGTGACAGTCCGCCTCGAGCTGCTCGGCAAGGACGACGACCGCTTCACGACCGCCACCGAGTCGACCTTCGTGGTCGAGGCGGTGGCCGGCAAGGACCTGCAGGTCAACGTCCGGTCATCGGACGACGGCGATCTGCCCTACCAGTGGAAGAAGTCGCAGCGCGGCGGCTACCGGCTGGGGCTCGACGTCGACGTCAAGACCACCGCGCGGCCGACCGCGCCCGCCGCCGCCAGCCGGACCCCGGCCCGCCGGGCCGCCGAGGCACCGCGTGCGCGGTAACCGCGCGGCGCGGGGCCTGGGCTCGGTCCTGGCCGCGGTCCTGGCGGTCGCCGGCGCAGGCACCTCCGGGCCGCTCGCCACCGCCCGGGCCGACGACGCGGCGCCGACGCCGCCGGCGTCCGCCACCGCCCGCTACCTGGGCGAGCTCGAGCGGATGGGCCTCGTCGACGCCGCCAGCGGCAACCAGGCCACGCTCAAGCGCGACCTGGCGGCGGCCGAGCAGCTGTTGCGCGACGGCGCCGCCATCGAGGCCGCGGTCGCGCTGGCGATCATCGTCGACTCCCCGCGCTACGCCGACTTCGCGGACTTCGTCGAGTTCGCCAACGCCGAGTACTACCTGGGCGTGGCGCTGCAGGGGGCCGGCGCCTACGGCGCATCGCTGGCGGCGTTCGAGCGCGTCCTCCGCCGCGGCCCCGACAGCCCGTACTGGGGGCCGGCCCACCGGCGCGCCGTCGACCTGGCCCTCGAGACCCGCGACTTCGCCGGCACCCTGGCCCGGGTCGAGGCCACCGACGGCGGGGCCCCTATCCCGCCCAGCGCCGCCGGCGAGCGCGCCTACCTGCGCGGGCGGGCGGCGTACCAGGCCGGCGACCTGGTGGCCGCCGAGGGCGCGCTGGCGACGTTGTCCAAGCAGAGCCGGCTGTACTCGTCGGCGCTGTACCTGCGCGGCGTCATCCGCACCCGCAAGGGCCAGTGGCGCGACGCCGCCGACGCCATGTGCGAGGTGGCCGGCACCGCCGACGGCGACCGCATCACCTTCGTCGTCGACGAACGCTACTTCACGATCAAGGATTTGGCCCGGCTGGGCCTGGGCCGTATCGCCCACGAGCGGGGCGAGTACGACGACGCCTACTACCACTACTTCCAGATCCCGTCGGACTCGGTGCACCTGCCCGACGCGCTGTTCGAGGCCGCCTGGTCGATGTACCAGAAGCGCGAGCTGGCGACCGCCCGCGACCTGGTCGGCGACCTGCGGCGCCAGTACCCCGACGCGCCGACCTGGCCCGAGGCCGGCCTGCTGGCCGCCTTCGTCGAGCTGGCCGACTGCAAGTTCGACGACGCGCGCACGACCTACGATCGCCTGGTGGCCGAGCTGACCCCGGTCGTGGCCGAGCTCGATCGCATCCGCAAGGACCCGGCCGCGCGCACCGCCCTGTTCGACCGGGCCCTGGTGCGGTGGCGGGCCGAGGCCGACGGCGCCCGGCCCCCGGCGTCGCGCGACCTCACCGATCGCGTCGTCGGCCTGGTGCGCCTGGACCCCGGCTTCGTCCGCCTCCACGACGCGGTGGCTGGGCTGCGCCGTACCGCCGGCGAGGCGCCCGGGGTCGTCCGCGCGTGGTCGGCGCTGGCCAAGGCCAGCCGGACCCAGCAGGTCGGCGCGGTGTCCGGCGAGACCAGCCTGGCCGACGACGCCGCCGACGACGCCGATCGGGTTGCCGACGATCTGGCCGCCCTCGACGAGCAGGTGGCCCGGGCCCGGCGCGACCTGGCGCGGGGCAAGACCGCGGGCACCGTGCCGGCCGACGTCGCCGCCGCCGAAGGCGATCGCCTGCGCGACCTGGCCGCTCGCGTCGACCGGGCCCGGACCGCGGCCCGCGCGGCGGCGGCCGCGGCCGACGCCGATCGGACCCAGGCCGCGGCCCCGGCGCTGCGGCCCCTGATCGAGGCCGACGTGCAGACCGCGCGCCGGCTCGATCGCCAGGCCCGCGACCTGGTGCGCTCGCTCGAGGCCGCGGCCAGCACCCAGTCCCAGGCGATGATCGACCGGCTGTACGACCAGACCAAGCGCGTGCTCGACAAGGCCCGGTTGGGCAAGGTCGACGCCGTCATCGGTCAGAAGCGCAAGCTCGACATCAAGGTCGCCGATCTGGCCGCCGGCCGGTTCCCGGAGGAGCTGATCGGGCGGCTGTGGGAGCAAGGCATGATCGGCGACGACGAAGAGCTGTGGCCGTTCGAGGGTGAGTACTGGGCCGACGAGTACGAGGGGTGGCGATGACCCGCGCCCTGATCGCCGCCGCCCTGCTGACCGCGGCGCTCGCGTCGAGCGCGGCCGCCCAGGTGGCCGAGGTCAACCTCGATCGCGGGCCGACCTCCGACCTGTACCTGCGCAAGCGCCCGGCCGTCCCCGAGGCGCCGGTGCTCGACGCCGAGCTCAAGCGGCTCCTGGCCGCGACCGAGAAGCAGCGCGACGAGCGCCGGCTCGAGGCCATCGGGCTCTTGCGCGAGTTCCTGGCGGGCAACCCGCGCGGCGAGGCCCAGGCCGACGGCCTGTTCAAGCTGGCCGAGCTGTTGTGGGAAGAGGCCCGGCGCACCTACCTGGTCGCGATGGACGGGTACGAGCGCGACCTCGAGCGGTGCCGCCAGGCCCCGTGCGCGAGCGAGCCGCCCGAGCCGCGCATCGACCTGCGCGAGAGCGCGGCGCTGTACCAGCAGATCCTCGACGGCCACCCCGGCTTCCGCCGCTCGGACCTGGTGCTGTACCTGGTCGGCTTCGCCGCCAAGGAAGATGGGCGCGAGGACGCCGCCATGACCTACTTCCAGCAGGTCATCGAGCGGTTCCCTGGCTCCCCGCTGTACGGCGACGCGTGGATGATGGTCGGCGAGCACCACTTCGCCGCCGGCGCGTGGGACAAGGCCCGCGCCGCCTACCAGAGCATCCTGGCCGACAAGACCGCCGCCACCTACGACCTGGCGCTGTTCAAGACCGCGTGGTGCGACTGGAAGCTCGGCGAACCCGACCTGGCCGCCAAGCGCTTCAAGGAGGTGCTCGACCTCGCGGTCGAGGCCGACCGCGCCGGCTCAGCCTCGCAGCAGCGGCGCCGGGCCGGCCTGCGCGACGAGGCCCTCGAGTACCTGGTCATCGTGTTCACCGAGGACCGCGCCATCTCGGCCAAGGAGGTATTCGACTTCCTTGCGTCGATCGGCGGCGAGCGCTACTCGCGCGACGTGCTGGTCAAGGTGGCCGACGCCTACCTCGGCCAGGCCGAGTACGACCGAGCGGTCGACACCTACAAGTTCCTCATCGCGATGGAGCCCGACACCCTCGGCGCCGCCGCGTACCAGCGCCAGATCGTCGAGACCTGGGCCTCGGCGCTCGACCAACCGGAGTCGCTGGCGGCCGCCAAGATCCTGGTCGACACCTACGGCCCGGCGTCGCCGTGGGCCAAGGCGCAGCGCAGCCGCGACGGGCTCACTCGCTCGCTGGCGGCGAGCGAGCAGCTGGTCGGCACGCTGGCCAAGAACCTCCACGCCGACGCTCAGGCCCGCGAGAAAGGCGCCAAGCCGCCCAAGCGCCCGGCCGAGCCGTCCGCCGCCGACGACGCCAAGTACCGCGCGTTCCTCGACAAGAACGGGCTGACCGCGGCCTACCGCCAGGCCACCGCGGCCTACGCGCTGTACCTGACCGCGTTCGCCGAGGCGCCCGGCGCGTCGGAGCTGCGGTTTTACCGCGCGCAGATCCTGCTCCTCAAGCTGTTCGACTACGAGGGCGCCGGCGACGAGTTCCTGGCGGTCGGCAAGACCGCGCCGGTCGGCAAGTACCACAAGGACGCGCTGTTGGCGGCGATGGCCGCGTTCGAGAAGGCGCGCCCGGCCGACACCGCCGGCAAGCGCGAGCTGGTCGAGGTCGACAAGAAGTTCGCCGACGCGGTTGACCTGTACGCGACCTTGTTCCCGGCTGATCCCGAGCTGGTCGGCGTCATCTTCAAGAACGGCCAGCGCTTCTACGACTACGGCAACTACGACGAGGCCATCAAGCGCTTCGGGGTCATCGTCACCAAGTACCCCGACCACCCCGACGCCGGGCCGGCCGGCGATCGGATCCTGGCTGCGCTCAACAAGGCCGCCGACTACGAGAACATCGAGACCTGGGCCCGCCAGCTCAAGACCGCCAAGGCGTTCGCCGCGGCCGATCAACAGGCCCGCCTCGACCGGCTGATCGTCGAGGCCATCGGCAAGTCGGGGGAGAAGTACGCCGCCGACGGCAAGTTCGAGCAGGCGGCCGGGTTCTACCTGCGGGTGCCCAAGGAGTTCCCGACCCACCCGCTGGCGCCCGCGTCGATGATGAACGCCGGCGTGATGTTCGAGAAGGCCAAGCAGCCGGAGAAGGCAGCCGACACGTACCTCGAGCTGGCCAGCTCCTACAAGACCGCGCCCGAGGCGGACAAGGCCGCCTTCGCGGCCGGCCAGGTCTACGAGCGCGTGGCGTACTTCGACCGCGCGGCCGAAGCGTACGAGGTGGTCATCAAGGACTTCGCCACCAGCAAGCAGGCGCCCGACGCGCTGTACAACGCCGCCGTGCTGCGCCAAGCGCTGGGCGACAACGACAAGGCCATCGCCCACTACCAGGCCTACGCCAAGCGCTTCGCCGACCGCAAGGACGCCCCCGAGGTCGCGTTCCGCATCGGCGTGGTCTATGAGGAGTCGGGCGACGACGGCCGGGCCGACGCCGCCTACCGCGCCTACGCCAAGACCTACCGCGACAACACCCGGCGGGTCATCGAGGCCCACGTCCGCGCCGCCCGCACCTCGATGGCGCTGGGCCAGTGGCCGCGCGCGAGCGCCGAGCTCGACGACGCGGCCCGGACCTGGAAGCGCGCCGACGCCAAGGACCGCGCGGCGACCAAGACCTGGGCCGCCGAGGGCCGCTACCTCGAAGGCGAGCTGGTGCTGCGCGCCTACGACAAGGTCGGCCTCGACGTGAAGCCCAAGCTGTTGCAGAAGACGTTGAAGAAGAAGACCGACCTGCTGGGCAAGGCACAGGCCATCTACCTGTCGGTGGTCGACTACCAGGATCTCAAGTGGGCCACGGCCTCGCTGTACCGGGTCGGCCAGATCTACGACAGCTTCTCCGAGGCGCTGCGCACCGCGCCGACGCCGGGCGGCCTGTCGCCGGCCGAGGCCGACGCCTACCGCGAGGCGCTCGACGGCTACGTGCTCGACATCGAGGAGAAGGCCATCGAGCTGTACTCGGCGGGCTACGCCAAGGCCATCCAGATGCAGCTGTACGACGCCAACACCAAGAAGATCCGCGAGGCGCTGGGCCGGCTGGCGTCGAGCCAGTTCCCCCCCGAGCGCGAGTCGCGCGGCGAGGTGCGCGCCGGCGATCGGCCGCTGACCGGCGATCTGATCGACGAGGTGTCGCGGTGAGCCGCCTCGCGACGCGCCTGGTCATCAGCGCGGCGTTGGTCGCCGGGGCCTGCGGGGGCAGCACGGCGACCCGGCGCATCCAGTCCACCGGGCCACGCCCGCAGGTGCAGCTGGACCCGGTCAAGCCCGAGGCCCGGCGCGAGTTCGACGCCGCGATGCGGGCGTTGCGCCTGGGCGGTCCCGAGGCCCCGGCCACCGCCGCGGCGCGGTTGGCGGCCGCGGTCGAGATCGACGGGCAGCTGTGGGAGGCCTGGCACGATCTGGGCGTCCTCCGCTCGAGCGCCGGCGACGACGACGCCGCGCTCGCCGCGTTCGACAAGGCGCTCTCCGTCAACCCCGCCAGCGTCCCGACCCGGTTGGCGCGGGCCGAGGCCCGGCGCGCCGCCGGCAAGCCCAAGGACGCACGGGCCGACTACGAGCAGGTGCTGCGCGAGGCGGCCCCGGACGACCCGCTGCGGCGCGACACCGCGGCCCGGCTGGCGTCGCTCGTACGCGACGCCGGCGACTTCGACGACGCCATCGACGTGCTGCGCGACACGCTCCGGGTGTCGGGCGCCAACTCGCGGATCTACACCGAGCTGGGCCTGGCGTACCTGGCCCAGGGGCGGCTCGAGCTGGCGGCGCTGGTCCTCAACCGGGCGATCGAGCTCGACGAAAAGGACCCAGCGGCGTTCAACGCGATGGCGCTGTTGTACCTGCGCCAGGGCAAGGCCCAGGAGGCGTTCGATCGCTTCGACCATGCCACCGCGCTCGATCCCGGCTACCTCGACGCCCGCTTCAACAAGGCCAGCGTGCTGCTCGACGCTGGCGACTTCGATCGGGCCAAGGTCGAGCTGGACACCATCCTCGGTCGCCGGGCCGACGATTGGGACGCCAAGGTCGCGCTCGGTGTCGTGCAACGGGGCCAGAAGGCGTTCGACGCGGCCAAGAAAACCTGGGACGAGGTGGTCCAAAAGGCACCTCGGCGGTCCCGTGCTCGCGGCGACGCGCTGTGGAACCTTGCCACCCTCAAGTCCGACTATCTAGAGGACGTCCCGGGTGCCAAGGCTGACCTGGAGCGGTTCCTGCAAGACGCTGGGACTGCCCACCCGAAGCGGGTGGCCGCCGAGCAAAAACGCAAGGAGCTAGGCATTTGACCGGATCGCCATGGAACCCGCCCGGGGGCGCGCGCCCCCGAATCGCCCGCATCGTGGGCCGCAGCCCCCTGGTTGTGCTGGTGGTTCTGTGTGCGCTGACCGTCACCGCCGAAGCCCAGCGCCGACGGGGCTCGCGGCGCCGGCGCCCTGCCCCGGCACCGGCAACACCTGCGCCGACCCCAACGCCGACCGCGACGCCTGACCCGGGGCCTGCGGCGACCGGTCCGGCGGCGACCGGTCCGGCAGCGACCGGTCCGGCAGCGACCGCCGGCGGCAAGCCCAAGGTGTTCGACTTCACCGGCCTGGACATCAACGGGCGGCTCCGCGCTCCCCAACTCCTGTACTTCCTCGACCGCGCCAGCGAGGAGCTCGAGCGCGCGAGCCTGGAGCGCCGCTCCTTCATCCCGGAGATGGTGCGCTCGATCGACGAGGGGCCGCTGTGAGCGCCGCGCTGACCCCGGCGGCCGGGCCCGCGGGCGCCCTGCGCGCGACCCTGGTGTGGCGCGGCGAGGTCATGGGCGACCAGGTCAGCGTCGGCAAGCCGGTGACGCTCGGCGCCTCGGGCGCATCGACCTTCGTGATCCCCGACCTGGCGCTGCCAGCCGAGTTCGCGATCATCCGGCCCGGCAACCGCGGCTACCTGCTGACGCTGTCGGCCGGCATGCAAGGCTCGGTGTGCCTCGACGGCCAGCGCAAGGACGTGGCCGAGTTCGTGCGCCGCGGCGGTGAGGGCGGCGACGGCGTGGCCGGCGACTTCCGGGCCACGCCCATCGGCGCTCGCGACTGGGGCGTCATCGAGCTGGACGGCAGCGGCGACTACGTCCTGTTCTTCCAGTTCGTCGCCGTCGAGCCGCCGCTGCCGACCAGCCGGTTCCGAGCCGAGCTGCTCCTGCCGGCCCTGGCGTTTTCGTTGCTGCTCCACACGATCATGCTGTGGGTGACGTACCAGTTCGACGACGACACCGACGACGTGGTGTACCCCGGGCCCGACGATCTGACCGGCCGCTACCTGATCAGCCGGCTCGAGGCCCTGCCAGATCCGCCGCCGCCACCGCCGGTCGCGCCGGCCGCCGCCGCCGCCGCCGCGTCCCAGGACGGCGAGGTCAAGAAGGTCAACAGCGCCACCGCCGGCGAGTCGGGGCGCGCCGGCGGCAAGGGCGAAACCGAGCGGGCCCGCGATCCCGACGCCAAGATCGTCCCGCCCGATCTGCCGCCGCCGCCGCCCAAGGTGGCGTTCATGACCGGCGAGAACCGCCAGATGCTCGACACGCTCATCAAGAGCGACGTGCGCACCCAGCTCGGCAAGTACACCGGCCTGCCTGGCCCCAAGAAGGATGGCGGCCTCGGCTTCGGCAAGGGCACCGGGACCGGCGTCGGCGACGACCCCAACGGGGTCGGCACCACCCGCGGCGGCAAGGGCAACGGCACCGGCGGTGGCGGCTCGGTCCAGGGCGACTTCGTGAGCCAGGGCAAGATCGACACCGGCGAGACCCGGCGCCCCAAGGGCACCGGCGGCACCGGCAGCGGCGTCAAGGAGGTGGCCATCGTCGGCACCGGCGCCGCCTCGGGCGATTTCGGCGGGCTGACCAAGGAGGAGATCGACAAGGTGGTCAAGTCGCGCTCCGGCCTCATCAAGTCCTGCTACCAGCGCGAGCTCGACAAGACCAAGGGCCTCGGCGGCAAGCTGGTCGTCAACTTCTCGATCGCCGCCAGCGGCGACGTGACCCGGCAGAAGGTCGACGCCGGCAAGAGCACGCTCCACAACGCGTCGGTCGAGGACTGCGTGCTGCGCCAGATCGCCAAGCTGCGCTTCCCCGCCAAGGGCGGCGGCGTCGTCAACTACCCCTTCATCTTCTCGCAAGGGTGATCGCCCCATGCCCACCTACCGCGTCGGAGACACCATGCTGCGCACCCTGCTGCCCTGGACGATCCTGGCGGCCGCCGCCTGCGGCACCGACCCGCAGTACCTGCCCGGCCCCACCGCGGTCGAGGTCGCGGTCGATCCGATGGCGGCGACCACCGCCACCGCGACGGTGACGCTGCCGATCGTGCCGGAGTCCGACGCCGACCGCACCGCGCGCGAGGCCCGGGCCACCGCGCTGGGGGTCGAGCTCGCCTACGTCCGGGTCGGCGATCTCGAGGTGTCGATCGAGTGGACCCTCAAGAACCTGACCGACACCGAGGCGGTGGCCAAGGTCAAGGTCGACGGCGGCAACCAGTTCTTCTACTACTACCCGCTGGCGTTCGTGATCGATCCCCGGGAGGACCCGACGCCGCCGTCGCTGGCCGGCGGGATCCCGATCCGCGTGCCGGGCCAGGGCACAGTGAGCGGCGTCATCCGCGAGGACGCGCTGCGCGAGGCGGCCCTCGACCTCGAGGCCATCACCCGGGGCCAGGTCAACCCGTTCGCGGCGCTGCTCAACGTCAACGAGGACGACCCCACCATCCCGGTGGCCGGGGTCGACGTGCCGCAGGACGCGGCGTCGGGGCTGGTCCGGTTCGACATCACGCTCGAGGCGGCGCAGCACATGATCCTCGAGTACGTGGTGCGGGTCCGCGACCAGCGCGGCCTGCTCCACGATCAGCTCCTGGCGGCGCCGATCGACGAGATCGTCGAGTTCGCGCCGGCCGAGTACATCCCGCCGCCGCCGCCGCCGGCGTGAGCACGCCTGATCGTCGTGGTCGCGCCTTGACGTCGTGGCCCGCGCCGTCGATCGTGAAGCTGTCCATGCGCTCCCTGGCCGTCGTCGTGGTCCTGGTGCCGTCGCTGGCCGCGGCGCGTCCTGCCGCCCGCGGCGTCTCGGCCGAGGCGGGGCTAGGCGCCGGCGGCGTCATCGGCGCCGACGCCGCGTGGGTCCAGCCCGGCCCGGCCCTGACCCTGCGAGTCGGCTACGACCTGTGGTCGTGGCTCACGGTCGGGGTGGCCGCGGCCGCGTCGACCCACGAGGCCACCGTGCCGGCGCCGCCGGTCGGCGAGTACCTGCAGCTGTACCGGGGGCGCGCCGACGCGCGCTTGACCGCCCGGCTCGACGCGGTCGCGCTGTACCTCGAGGGCGGCGCCGGCGCGGCGATGATGTCGTCCAACGTGCTGGCCAAGGTCGGCGTGGTGGAGCCGGGCCAGCGGTTCTCGCCGGTGCTCGCTGGCGGAGGTGGCCTCGAGTACCAGCTCCAGAACCGCCACTACGCGGTCGGCCTGGGTGGCGAGTACTGGGTGGCGCCATCGTTCACCGGGCTTCAGGGTGTCGAGGTGCGGGCGTTCTTGCGCTACACCTACGGCGGCAGCCGCTGAGCTACGCCGAGACGGTGCCGCCGCCGGTGGTCAGCGCAGCGCGCGCTTGCCGGTGCCGATGGTGTCGATGAGCACGCGCCGGAACGACGTCGCCGGCTCGAGCATGCCGAGCACCGCCGCCACGCCCATGCGCTGACGCCACAACAGGGCCAGCGGGGCCGGCACCGTCAGCCCCCCGGCGGCCAACACGTCGCGGGTGGCGGTGGCCAGCTCGCCGGCGTAGTGCCGGTCCCAGCGAAACGGCGCGACCGACGCGAACGGCGCGGCCAGCGCGCGCTCCCAGTCGCGGTGCGCCACCGTGGCCAACGAGCTGGCGCGGTGGAGCAGACCCGATCGATCGAGGGCCATGCGGAAGCGCTCCGCGCCCGCGAAGGCGTCGTCGTCGAGCAGGCCGTGCCAGATGCCACGGTCGGCCGCGGCCAGCGCGTCGTCGAGCTCGACGGTGCAGCCGAAATCGAGGAACCACACCCGGAGGTCAGGGCCGGCCTCGATGAGGTAGTTGCCGGGGTTGGGGTCGGCGTTGAAGAAGCCGTGGACCAAGGGCGAGCCCCACGCGAACCGCACCATCGCCGCCGCCACCTCGCCGTGCAGGCGCGGATCGTCGGCCGCCAGCGCGGTGAGCGGGACGCCGGGCGCCCGCGTCATGGTCAGCACCCGCCGGCTCGACCGCGGTCGATCGACCGCGGGGATGCGGATCACCGGATCGCCGGCCCACGCCGCCCCGGCGCGCTCGAGCGCGTCGGCCTCGCGCTGGTAGTCGAGCTCGCCCACCACCGCGGCGCGGATCGCCGCCAGCGCGTCGCTCGACAGCGCGCGGCCGAGCGGCAGCCCGGCCAGCCGCCGCACGAACCCGTCGGCGCGTACGTCGTCGGCCAGCGCCTCGGCCACGCCGGGGTACTGCACCTTCACCGCCAGCGCGCGGCCGTCGTGATCGGTGGCGGCGTGGACCTGCCCCAGCGAGGCCGCCGCCAGCGGCGTCGGATCCCAGCTGGCGAACAGCTCGCGCGGCGGGCGCCCCAGCTCCTCGGTGACCACCGCCTCGATCGCCGCCGCGGCCACCGCCGGCGCCTCGTCCCACAGCGACCGCAGCGCCGCGGGCGCGCCGCGGCCGGTGTACGCCACCAGCTGCGCGACCTTGGCCAGGCCACCCTTGAGCTCGCCGGCGTGCCGGGCCAGCTCGCGTTCGCCGGCCTCGTCGACGATGCGGTCGTCGTCGCCGGCGCTCGACGGATCGGTCGTCAAGATCTGCCGGGCCCGGGCCCACAGCCGGGCCGCGCCGACCGCCACCTCGGCGCTCAGGCGGCGCCGCAGCCGCGATCGGGTGGCGTCGACGCCGGCCGCCACGTCACACCATCTTGGCCAGCGAGCTGGCCGACGCCCGCAGCGACAGCGTGCGCGCGCGCTCCTCGACCAGCTCGCCCATGTACGACAGCACCTGGGGGTGGGTCATGATGATCTCGCGGAAGTCCGACGACGACAGGCACAGCGCCAGACACTTGGGGCGGGTCCGCACGGTCACCCGACACGGCTCGCCGGTCAGCAGCGAGGTCTCGCCGAACAGCTCGCCCGGCCCCAGCACCATGACGAGCGTGCCGTCGGCCTCGACCTCGACCTGCCCGGCCAGGACCGCGTACAGCGCCTGGGCCCGCACCCCTTGCTTGGTGACGGTGGTGCCTGGCTCGATCTCGAGGAACTTGAAGCGGCTGACCAGATCGCGGCGATCGGCGTCGGCGAACGGCGCGAACAGCGCGTGGGTCTGGACCAGGCGGTCGACCAGGCGCTCGCGCAGGAAGCGCAGGATGACCGGCAGCACGTCGGCGTGCTCGGCGACCAGCGCGGCGACCACGTCGCGGTCGATGGCCAGCAGCTGGGTGGTGGCGGTGGCCTCGATGGTGGCCGAGCGCGGCTGCTCGGTCACCAGCGCCACCTCGCCGAAGAACGCGCCGGGCCCGAGCCGGGACACCTCGACCCGAGGCGGCCCGTCGATGATCACCGCGACCTCCCCTTCCACCACGACGTACAGCGTGGTGCCCAGATCGCCCTGGCGGAACAGCACGTCGCCCTCGATCAGGTCGACCAGCGCCAGCCGCTCGATGAGCGTCTCGAGCGCGGCCGGCGCCAGGCTCGCGAACAACGGCGTGGCGGCCAGCGCGCGCCGGGCCGAGGCCGAGTAGGCCTTGGGCTCGGCCAACAGCGGCACCTCCTCCAGGTCCTCGATCGACAGCTCCTCGGGATCGTCGCCGTCGTCGATCTCGATCTCGGCGTCGCCCTCGACGTCGCCCACAGTGATCGCGTGGATCTCGAGCGATGGCCCGTCGTCGTAGGGTTCCTCGTCGATGGGGATGACGATGATGCCCGACGAGTCGCCGCGGGCGTCGAGGGCGGCCTGGGCCCCCGGCATCACCGACGCCAGATCGACCGAGTCGAGCGGCGCGCCACGGTCGATGGTGATCGAGCCCGACGATCGCTCGCGGTCGTCGCCGGGGTCGTCCTCGAGCGCGAACCCGGCGGCGGGATCGACGTCGCCGACCGGCGGGCGGTTGAACACCACCGCCGGCGGCGTCGTGGTGGGCCGGGTGCGCGGCGGCGGCGCGACCGGCGGCGCGACGGTGTCGCCGCTCGATCGCAGCAGCTCGACCGCGGGCAGGCCGTGCAGCGACTGGTGCCGCTCGGCCAGCGCGCCGGCCTGCGAGCGCCCGGCGTCTTGCTGTTCGCTGATGGTCGCCAGGCGGTGCTTGGCGCTGGCGTGGCCGGGGTCGAGCGACAGGATGACCTTGCACACGGCGATGGCCTGGACCAGGAAGCCGCCTTGGACGTAGCGCTCGATGGCCCGTTCGTAGGCCGCCACCGCCTCGCGGGTGCGGTCGAGGCGCCGGTACGATTCCGCGGCGCGCTTGGGCCAGTTCGGCTCACCCGGCTCGAGCCGCTCGAGCTCCAGGTAGCACTCGATGGCCTTGCGATGCTTGCCCTCGCCGGCTGCCTGAGCAGCCTCGTCGCGTACAGACCGGACATCGCGGCGCGCCATCGCGCGGCACTATAGCGCGAAGGTAGGTGGGCTGATCGGGTCTGCCTCCCCACAGCTCACCCAGCCGTCATAGATCTCCTGGGCCCGGCGCGTGGTCGGGCCGGGTGCTCGCGCCACGCCGTCGACGGCAGCGACCGCGACAACGCCGCGTCGGCTGCTGGTGACGAACACCTCGTCGGCGGCCTGCACCTGCGCGACGGTGAGCGCGGCGTCGGCGACCGCCACGCCGGTGGCGGCGAGGAGCCGCTTGACCCGGGCCGCGGTCACCCCCGGCAGGCTGGCCCCGCGCGCGAACCACACCGCGCCCCCGGCGACGATCGCCAGGCTGGCGGCCGCGGTCTCGAGCGCGCGGCCCGCGGGATCGACCAGGAGCGCGTCGTCGGCGTCGGCGGCGTGGGCCGCGGCGAGCGCCAGGACGCTGGCCAGGTAGCTCCCGCTCTTGGCGGCCGCCGGCACCAGCGCGCCGGTGCGCCCGGTCGCGTCGACCGCCACCGTGGCCAACCGGATCGCCGTCCGCGCGGGAGGCGTCCACGGCTCGACGGTGACCACGCACCGGCCGCGGGCCGCGCCGTCGAGCGTGAGCCCGACCCCGTCGCCGCGGGTCCACATCACCCGCAGCGACCCCGACGGCGCCGCCGCCGCCGCCACCGTGGCGCCGATCCACGCCGCCAGCGCGGACGGCAGCGGCGGCAGCCGGCACAACCGCGCCGAGGCCGCCAACCGCTCGAGGTGGGCCGCGCCGTCGACGACGCGGCCATCGATCACCCGCGCCACTTCGAACACGTGATCGCCGAACAGGAGCCCGCGGTCGGTCACCGGGATGCGCGCCTCGGCCAGGCCCGAGAGCACACCGTCGATCGAGGCCATGGCCGGCACCCGGCCAGCCTAGACCACCGGCTAGGCCGCCGTCCGGCTTGCGCGGCGAATGCCTCGAACCTCGTCACGGTCTCGCTGAGCGACGGTCACTATAGTGAGCAATATTTATCAGTTGCGACATGTAACGCGCCGCGTTACAGAGTTCCACATGCAAGCAGCAGCGACCGCCACCGTCCCCTCTGAAGTCGACGCCGCGCCTGCGGGCCCCGCCAGCGCCAGCGCCCTGGCCGTCCGCTTTCACGCCACCACCGACGCGATCCGGCGCGGCGTCACCGACGCCCTGGCCCGGCTGCGGGTCGCGCTCGACCTGCCCAGCCGCACCGAGGTGCTCGCGCTGGCGACCCGGCTCGAGGCGATCGAGGCCCGGCTGGCCACCTTGGCCGAGCCCGAGGCCGAAGCCGAGGCCGGCGACGATCGCCGCCGGGGTCGCGGCCGCCGCGGCTGATCGCACCGGCCGCGATCGAGTATGGTGCGCGCGATGCCCGAGCCGGCCGACCTCCGCGCGCTGATCATCGTCCCGACCTACAACGAGCGCGGCAACGTCGAGGAGGTGGTCCGCCAGTTCCTGGCCCCGCTGCCCGACGCCGAGGTGCTGTTCGTCGACGACAACTCGCCCGACGGTACCGGCGAGCTGCTCGATCAGCTGGCCGCGGCCGAGCCTCGGGTCCACGTCCTGCATCGCCCGGGCAAGCTCGGCTTGGGCACGGCCTACCTCGACGGCTTCCGCTGGGGGCTGGCGCGGGGCTTCGACCTGTTGTTCGAGATGGACGCCGACTTCAGCCACGATCCGAGCTACCTGCCGGCGATGTATGCCCAGGCCGTCGGCGGCGCCGACGTCGTGGTCGGGTCCCGCTACGTCGCCGGGGGCGGCACCGAGAACTGGGGCCTCGGTCGCAAGCTCATCTCGCGCGGCGGCAGCCTGTACGCGCGCACGATCTTGGGCGTGCCGCTGCGCGACGTGACCGCGGGCTTCATCTGCTACCGCCGGCGCGCCCTCGAGGCGATCGACCTCGCGGCGATCACGTCCAACGGGTACTCGTTCCAGATCGAGATGAAGTACCGGGCGCTGCAGGCCGGCCTGACGGTGGTCGAGGTGCCGATCGTGTTCGTCGATCGGCGCATCGGCCAGTCGAAGATGTCGCGCAAGATCTTCGTCGAGGCGATGACCAAGGTCTGGCAGCTGCGGTTCGGGTCGCGGCGCTGATCGCGCCCGCGCAGTTGGTCGGTCCCGCTTGCCGTCGGCCCCGGCGGTCGTGGTAGCGTCCGGGCATGCGACTGCTGCGCCTGCGCGTGCGGAGCGTCGACGACTGGAGCGAGCTAAGCTCGCTGGGCGTCGCGCCAGACACGCTGTTCGTCCCGACCACCGACCGCGTCCTCGACGGTGAGGAGGTGCTGGTGGAGGTGACCGCGCCGGCGTTGCCGAACAAGGTGGTGTTCCGCGGCGCGGTCCACTCATGGCGGCCGGCGCTGCCGCGGCTGCGGGTCCGGGCCGGCGCCAGCGTCCACTTCGCCGATGGAGAAGAGCACAAGCGTGAGTTCATCCGCGCGGCCCTGGCCGGCCACATCCCCGACGTGCCGCGCCGCCGCCACGACCGCTTCCCGCTCACCGTGCCGGTCAGGTTCCGCACCGCCGAGAGCACGGACTTCGCCACCGGGACGGTGATCGAGGTGTCGGCCGGCGGCGCGCTGATGACCGCCGAGGCGCTGCCGCGCGAAGGCGCCGACGTGGTGCTGGAGATCTCGCCGCCCGGGTCGGCGGCGCCGATGACGGTGGCGGCCAAGGTCAGCTACCACACGCCACAAGGCGGGGCCGGGCTCCGCTTCGTCAGCCGTGACAGCGACGGCGCGCGCCGGCTGCGCGAGCTGGTGCGGCGGCTGGTCGCCGAGTAGCCGTGGCTGCGCGCGATGGGTACCGCCGCACCCGCGACACCCTGCCGGTCGACGCGCTGGTCCACGCGGTGCTCGAGCACCACGTGCTGGTGCCGGAGATCCGCGCCCACAAGCTGATCATCGAGTGGGGCCGCCTGGTCGGGCCTCAGCTGGCCCGGGTCACCGCGCCCGACGGGCTGCGCGACGGCGTGCTGTCGGTGTGGGTCAAGACCTCGACCTGGATGCAGGAGCTGCGGCTGCTCAAGGACCGGGTCATCGCCGATATCAACCTGGGCCTCGGCGATCCGCCGCTGGTGCGCGATCTGCGCTTGCATTTCGGGAGCGCCCGGCTGGTGGCCGACGGCGACTACCTGGCGCGGCTCCGGCGCGACCGCGACCGGCTGCGCCCACCGCCGCCGAAGGTGCCGGTCGGCGCCCCGCCCGAGCGCGCCGCCGCCATCGCCCGCGAGGCCGCCCTGGTCGAGGACCCCGAGCTGGCCGCCCTCATCCGCGAGGTGCGGACCCGCCACGACCGGTGAGGCCGCAGCGGGCCGGCCTAGGCGCGCCGGGCCATGGCCGCCCGCAGCGACGCGATGAACGGCGCGATCACGGCCGGGGCGTCACCGCCCGCGGCGCCGATCCGCTCGACCACCGCCGACCCCACCACCACGGCATCGGCGATCCCGGCGATGGCCGCGGCGTCGGCCGGGGTCTTGATGCCGAAGCCGACCGCGACCGGCGCGTGGGTGGCGGCGCGGATCGCGTCGACCCGCGCCGCGCCGACCCGGGCGGCGTCGAAGGCTGCCCCGGTCACCCCGGTGAGCGAGATGTAGTAGACGAACGGCGGCGCCAGCGCCGCGACCCGGGCGATGCGGGCCGGGGTCGACGTCGGCGCTACCAGCGGGATCACCCCGAGCCCGGCTGCCGCCAGCGGCGCGGCCAGCTCGTCGAGCTCCTCGAGCGGCAGATCGACCGTCAGCACCGCGTCGACGCCGGCCGCCGCCGCCTCGGCGGCGAAGCGCTCGACGCCGTGGACGAAGATCGGGTTGAAGTACCCGAACAAGACGATCGGCACTTCGACGCCGCGGGCCCGCACCGCGGCCACAGTGGCCAAGGCGCTGGGCAGCCCGCCGCCGGCGGCCAGGGCGCGCTCCATCGCGGCCTGGATGGCGCGGCCGTCGGCAGACGGATCCGAGAACGGCACGCCCAGCTCGATCACGTCGGCGCCGGCCGCCGCCGCCGCCGCGATGATCTCGACGGTGGTCGCGCCGTCGGGATCGCCGGCGGTCAGGTACACCACGAGCGCGGCGCGGCCCTCGGCGGCGACGGCGGCCAGGCGCTGGCGCAGGCGCGGCGCGGTCACAGGGTCACCCCCAGGCGCCCGGCCACGGTCAGCATGTCCTTGTCGCCCCGCCCGCTCAGGTTGACCACGATGACACCGTCGGGGCCGACCTCCGCCGCGACCTCGCCCAGCGCGGCGATGGCGTGGGCGGTCTCCAGCGCGCACAGGATGCCCTCGGTGCGGGCCAGCAGCTGCAGCGCGTCGAGCGCCTCGGCGTCGGTGCGCGCCACGTAGCGGGCCCGGCCGCTGTCACGCCAGTGGGCGTGCTCGGGGCCGACCCCGGGATAGTCGAGCCCGGCCGAGATCGAGTGGGCCTCGGCGATCTGCCCGACCCGCGCCGGGTCGGGGTTGGTGAGCACGTACGACTTCGAGCCGTGCAGCACCGCGACCCGGCCGGCGCCCAGGGTCGCGGCATGGCGCCCGGTGTCGACGCCGTCGCCGGCGGCCTCGACGCCGATCAGCCGCACGCCGGGATCGTCGACGAAGCCGGCGAACAGCCCGGCGGCGTTGGAGCCGCCGCCGACGCACGCCACCGCGGCGTCGGGCAGCCGCCCGGTGAGCGCCAGGCACTGGGCCCGGGTCTCGATGCCGATGATCGCCTGCAGCTCGCGCACCATCCACGGGTACGGGTGCGGGCCGGCCACCGAGCCGATCACGTAGAACGTGTCGTCGACGTTGGTCACCCAGTCGCGCAGCGCCTCGTTCATCGCGTCCTTGAGCGTGCGGGTGCCGCTGGCCACCGCGATCACCCGCGCGCCCAAGAGCTTCATGCGGAACACGTTGAGCGACTGCCGGGCCACGTCCTCGGCGCCCATGTACACGTCGCACGGCATGCCGAACAGCGCGGCCACCGTGGCGGTCGCGACGCCGTGCTGACCGGCGCCGGTCTCGGCGATCAGCCGACGCTTGCCCATGCGCCGCGCCAGCACCGCCTGGCCGATGCAGTTGTTGATCTTGTGCGCGCCGGTGTGGTTGAGGTCCTCGCGCTTGAGCAGCACCGTGGCGCCGACCTCGGCGCCCAGCCGGGCGGCCTGGTACAGCCGTGACGGTCGGCCGACGTAGTCCGCCAGCAGCCGACCGACCTCGTCGCCGAACCCCTCGTCGACCCGGGCCGCGCGCCACGCCGCCTCCAGCTCGGTCAGCGCGGGCATGAGGGTCTCGGCGACGTACTGCCCACCGAAGACGCCGAAGCGTCCGCGCGGGCCGGGATCGTGAGCGGTGGCGAGGATCATCTCGCCGCGGAGTGTAGCCGGAGTCAGCGGCGCAGGTAGCTGACGGCGCGGCGGGTGGCGTCGAGGAACTGGTGGACCGCGATCGGGTCCTTGACGCCAGGCGAGGTCTCGACGCCCGAGGCGACGTCGACTGCCAGCGGGCGCACCTGGGCGATGGCCGAGGCGACGTTGCGCGGGGTGAGGCCGCCGGCCAGGATCACGGGGTGGCCGGCCGCCACCGCCTGGGCGGCCAGGCTCCAGTCGATGGTCTGGCCCGAGCCACCCCGGGCCGGCGACGCCGCGTCGAGGACGTGGACCGCGGCTGGCCACGCCGCGACCCGCGCCAGATCGTCAGGGCCGGCGATGGCGATGGCCTTCCACACGGTGAGGCCGGCGGCGGTGAGCGCCGCGCCGTCGGCGACCGGCTCGTCGCCGTGGAGCTGGACCGCGTCGAGGCCGACCAGGCGCGCGACCGCGACGATCTCCTCCACCGGCGCGTCGACGAACACCCCGACGCACTGGACGGCGGGGCTGGCGGCGCGCGCGGTCCGCGCCAGCGCCCGGCCCAGCACCGGCTCGACGAAGCGCTTGGACCGGGCCCAGAAGTTGAAGCCCAGGTAGGCCGCGCCCAGGTGCGCGGCGTAGGCGGCGTCGTCGGGGCGGGTCACGCCACAGATCTTGGCCGGCGTCACGCGGCGCCTCCTGCGAGGAGGTCCGCCAGCGCCGCGCCGGGGTCCTCCGCGCGCATCAGGGCCTCGCCGACCAGCACCGCGTGCGCGCCGGCGGCACCCAGGCGCGCGACGTCGGCCGCGGTGCGGATGCCGCTCTCGCCCACCAGCACCACGCCGGGCGGGACCGCCGGCGCGATGCGCGCGGTGAGCGTCAGATCCATCTGCATCGTGCGCAGGTCGCGGTGGTTGACGCCGAGCAACGTCGGCGCCACCGCCAAGGCGCGCGCCGCCTCGGCCTCGTCGTGGACCTCGATCAGCGCGTCGAGCCCCAGCGCGCGCGCGCCCGCCGCCAGCTCGGCCAGCCGGCCGTCGTCGAGCGCCGCCACGATCAGCAGCACCGCGTCGGCGCCCGCGGCGCGGGCCTCGACCAGCTGGTAGGGGTCGACCACGAAGTCCTTGCGCAAGATGGGCACCGTCACCGCGGCGTGGACCGGCGCCAGGAACCCGAGTTCGCCGTCGAAGAACTGGCGATCGGTCAGGACCGAGATCGCGGCGGCCCCGGCCGCGGCGTAGGCGCGCGCGATCGCCACCGGATCGGCCCCGGGGCGGATCGGCCCGGCCGACGGCGAGGCCCGCTTGATCTCCGCGAGCGCGCGCACCGGCTGGCCCGCGGCCCGCCTCAACGCGGCGGCCAGGCTGCGCGGCGGCGGCAAGCTCCGGGCCTCGGCCTCGAGGACCGCCAGCGGTCGGGCGACGCGGGCCGCGGCCACCTCGTCGACCTTGACCCGCACGATGTCGGCCAGGATGCTCACGGCAGCCCCTTGCTGGTGGCGATCCACCGCTCGATGACCACGCCGACCCGGCCGTCGTCGATGGCCTCGCCCGCCAGCGCCGCGCCGGCCTTGGGCGAGTCGGCGACGCCGATGGCCTGGAGCGCCAGCGCCGCGGTCATGACCGCCGCCTTGCGCACCGCGCGGGTCGGCGCGGCGCGGTCGATGCCGTCGGCGCCGGTGATCACCCGCCACAGCACCTGGGCGTTGTGGGCGGCGCCGCCGCCGGCCAGCTCGCGCGGGTCGGCGGTGGCGAAGCCGAAATCGGCCGGCGCGATGGCGTACTCGCGGACGCCCTGCCCGGTCCACTCCGCCACCCAGGTCATGCCGGTGACCGCGATCTCGTCGAGGCCGCCGTCGCCGTGGACCACGAAGGCGCGGCGCGCGCCCAGCCGGCCCAGGGCCCGGGCCATCGGCCCGCACCACGCGCGGTCGAACACGCCGACCACCTGGTGGGGCACCGCGGCCGGGTTGGTCAACGGCCCCAGCAGGTTGAACATCGTGCGGGTGCCCAGCTCGCGCCGTGGCCCGGCCGCGTGCCGGGTGGCGGCGTGGAACGCCGGCGCAAACGCGAAGCCGATACCTGCCTCGCGCAGGCACCGCTCGACCACCGCCGGCGTCGCGTCGATCACCACGCCCATCGCCTCGAGCACGTCGGCCGAGCCAGCCTGCGACGACACCGCGCGGTTGCCGTGCTTGGCCACCGTCGCCCCGGCCCCGGCGGCGATCAGCGCGGCCAGCGTCGACAGGTTGACCGTGCCGGCGCCGTCGCCGCCAGTGCCGCAGGTGTCGACCGCCCGCGCCGGATCGGGCAGCGTCAGCGGCGTGGCTCGGGCCCGCATGGCGCTGGCCGCGCCGGCCAGCTCGTCGGCGGTCTCGCCCTTCATGCGCAGCGCGACCAGCAACCCGCCGAGCTGGGCCGGCGTCGCGGCGCCGTCCATCAGCTCGCCGACCACCGCGGCCATGTCGTCGAAGCCCAGGTCGCGCCGGGCGATGACCTGGGCCAGCGCGGCCTTGACCCGCTCGCTCACGGGCCCCCGGCGGCGGCCAAGAAGTTGGCCAGGAGCTGCTTGCCCGACGCGGTCATGATCGACTCCGGGTGGAACTGCACGCCCTCGACCGGCGTGGCGGTGCCGGCCAGCGCACGCACCCGCACACCCATGATCTCGTCGTCCCAGGTCTTGGCGGTGACCTCGAGCGCCTCGGGCACGCTGTCGGGGGCGATCACCAGCGAGTGGTAGCGGGTGGCCACGAACGGGTTGTCGACGCCGGAGAACAGCCCGCGCTCGTCGTGGAACACCTTGCTGGTCTTGCCGTGCATGACGGTGCGGGCCCGGACGATCCGCCCGCCGTAGACCTGGCCCAGGCACTGGTGGCCCAGGCACACGCCCAGGATCGGCACCTGCCCGGCGAACCGCCGGATCACGTCCATCGAGATGCCGGCCTCGTTGGGCGTGCAGGGGCCGGGCGAGATCACGATCTGGCGCGGCGCCAGCTCGGCGATCCGATCGAGGGTCAGGGCGTCGTTGCGCTCGACGTGGACGTCGGCCCCCAGCTCGCCCAGGTACTGGGCCAGGTTGTAGGTGAACGAGTCGTAGTTGTCGATGAGCAGCAACATCACGCGCCCTCCGGCGCCGAGCGCGCCATGGCGACCGCCCGCAGCACCGCCCGGGCCTTGTTGAGGGTCTCGTCCCACTCGCCGCGCGGCGACGAGTCGGCCACCACCCCGGCGCCGGCCTGGACGTAGATGGTGTCACCGACGGTGACCAGGGTGCGGATGGCGATCGCCAGGTCGAGGTTGCCGGTGTACGAGACGTAGCCGACCGCGCCGCCGTAGATGCCGCGGCGGGTCGGCTCGAGCTCGTCGATGATCTCCATGGCGCGGATCTTGGGCGCGCCCGACAGGGTGCCAGCCGGGAACGCCGCCGCCAGCACGTCGCGCCAGGTCTTGCCGGCGGCCAGCTCGCCCTCGACGTGGCTGACCAGGTGCATGACATGGGAGTAGCGCTCGACGGCGAACTGCTCGGTCACCGTCACGGTGCCGGTACGGGCGACCCGGCCCACGTCGTTGCGGCCCAGATCGATGAGCATCAGGTGCTCGGCGCGCTCCTTGGGATCGGCCAGCAGCTCGTCGGCCAGGGCCGCGTCCTGGTCCCGGGTCGCCCCGCGGGGCCGGGTCCCGGCGATGGGTCGCACCGACACCACGCCGTCGTCGAGCCGCACCAAGGTCTCGGGCGACGCGCCGGTCACGGTCGCCTGCGGGTAGCGCAGGTGGAACATGTAGGGCGACGGGTTCACCACCCGCAGCGAGCGGTACACGTCGAGAGGATCGACGCCGGCCCGGGCCACGTCGAGGCGCTGCGACAGCACGACCTGGAAGGCGTCGCCCGCGGCGACGTACTCCTTGATGCGCTCGACCGCGGCCTGGTAGGCCGGCTGGCCGAAGGCCGAGGTGGCGTCGGGCAGCGGCGCGTCGGGCGGCAGCGGGGCCAGCGGGGTCAACGCCGGCCGCGGGCCTCGCAGCGTCGCGACGATGGCGTCGATGCGCGCGCAGGCCCGGTCGTACGCGACCTCGGCCCGCTCCGGGCGCGCCACGTACGGCGTCGCCACGATCTTCATCGTCTGCCGCAGGTTGTCGAAGATGACCACGGTGTCGGTGATGGCCATGCACACCGTCGGCACCGCGCCGCCCGGCTTGGGTCGGGCCGGCAGGTCCTCGAACGCGCGCACGCAGTCGTAGGCCATCCACCCCACCGCGCCGCCCCAGAACCGCGGCAACCCCGGCGCCGGCCCTGGCCGGAACTCGCCCATCACCTCGGCCAGCGCCGCCGCCGGATCGGCCGCGGCCCACTGCGCGGTCTGGGGCGGACCGCCGCCGTCGACGTCGAGCCAGGTCACCTCGGCCTGGCCGCCGTCCCACGTCAGCACCGCCCGGGGCGCCACGCCGACGAAGGAGTACGCGGCCCAGGTCGCGCCGCCGACCACAGACTCGAGCAGGAAGCTGTAGGGGCCGCGGCCGAGGGCTGCGTAGGCGGACACCGGCGTGTCGCTGTCGGCGCACAGCTCCCGGTAGACCGGGATCAGGTTCGCGCTGGCGGCCGCCTGCACGAACGCGTCTCGCGACGGATGGTACATGCGAGTGACGGTGTACCACCGGTGTCGCGGCGGCGTCGATCGCGCCGGCGCGGTTCGGGTAGGCTCGCGCCATGGCGACCGAGGTCACCGTACGTCCGTGGTCGCCCGCCGATGCGGTGGCCGCCGCGGCCTTGAGCGAGCGTCACTTCCCGCCCGATCCGCCGTGGTCGCCGGAGCTGCTGCGGATCCGCCTGACCGCGGACATCGTCGGCGGCGGGGCCCAGGTGCGGGTGGCGGTGCGGGCCGGCCAGGTGGTCGGCGTGGGCGCGTTCGTGATCGGCGCGCCGTGGCTGTACCTGTGGCCGCTGGCGGCCGACGACGAGGCCGCCGCGGGCGCCCTGATCGACGCGCTGCTCGCGCTGGGCCGCAGGCCCGGGTTGCGCCACGCCCGGGTCAGCCTGCGCCGGTCCGAGCAGGGCAAGCACGCGGCGCTGGTCGCGCGCGGCTTCGCGCCGACGATGCACTTCGTGTTCCTGGCCAGGCCGCCGGTCCCGGCCCTGCCGGCGCGGACCGTGCCGGTCATCGCCCGGCGCGGGGCCGCGATCGATCGGGTCGCGATGCACGCGCTGCACGAACGCACGTTCGCCGACATCGCCGGCACCGCGCCGACGTCGCTGACCGACTTCGCCGCGCAGCTCGACGGCCCGGAGGCGTGGCCCGAGGCGACCTCGGCCTGGCACGACCAGGCGGGCGCGTGCGTCGGCTTCGTGGTCGGTGTGCGCGCCGCCGGCGTCGGCGTGATCGAGGCCATCGGCGTGGCCCCGGCCTGGCGCGGCCGCGGCCTCGGCACCCACCTGGTGGCCGACGTGCTGGCCACCGCCGCTGGGGCCGGACTCCCGGCGGTCGAGGCGGTCGTCGCCAGCTCCAACGCCGCGTCGCTGGCGCTGCACGCTCGGGCCGGCTTCACGGAGCGGGCCCGCAAGGAGCTGTGGGATCTCGCGTTGTGACCCGGCGCGCCCGCGGGTAGATTCCGCCCGCATGTCCCACGCCGCCGATGCCATCCGAGCCACCGACCCCGCGATCGCCGAGCTGATCGCCGCCGAGGAGCAGCGCCAGCGCGACTGCATCCGGCTCATCGCGTCGGAGAACTACGTCTCGGCCGCGGTCATGGCCGCCACCGGGTCCGTCCTCACCAACAAGTACTCCGAGGGCTACCCCGGCAAGCGCTACTACGAGGGCCAGCAGCACATCGACCCCATCGAGCAGCTGGCGATCGATCGCGCCAAGGCGCTGTTCGGCGCCGAGCACGCCAACGTCCAGCCCTACTCGGGCTCGCCGGCGAACCTGGCGGTGTACCTGGCGTTCTGCAAGCCGGGCGACACCGTGATGGGCCTCGGCTTGCCGGCCGGCGGCCACCTCACCCACGGCTGGCCGGTGTCCATCAGCGGCACCTACTTCCGCGCGGTGCAGTATGGCGTGCGGCCGGACACCCACCGGATCGATCTCGACGAGGTCCGCGCCCTGGCGCACAAGGAGCGGCCACGCCTCTTGTTCGCCGGCGGCACCGCCATCCCGCGCACCATCGACTTCGCCGCGTACGCCGCGATCGCCAAGGAGGTCGACGCGATCTTCGTGGCCGACATCGCGCACATCTCGGGGCTGGTCGCGGCCGGCGTCCACCCGTCGCCGGTCCCCCATGCCGACGTGGTGTCGTCGACCACCCACAAGACGCTGCGCGGCCCCCGTGGCGGCATGCTGCTGTCGACCGCGGCCCACGCCAAGGCCATCGATCGCGCGGTGTTCCCGGGGCTGCAGGGCGGCCCGCACAACCACACCACCGCCGCGCTGGCGATCGCGCTGGCCGAGGCCGACACCGACGCGTTCAAGCGTTACGCCGCCCAGATCATCACCAACGCCCAGGCCCTGGCGGCGGGGCTGATGGAGCGCGGCTTCGCGGTCATCACCGGCGGCACTGACAATCACCTGGTGCTGGTCGACGTGACCACCAAGGGCACCGCGGGCAAGCCGCTGGCCAAGGCGCTCGATCGCGCCGGCATCGTCTGCAACTACAACTCGGTGCCGTTCGACACCCGCAAGCCGTTCGACCCGTCGGGGATCCGGCTGGGCACGGCCGCGGTCACCAGCCGTGGCATGGGCCCGGCCGAGATGGCGCAGATCGCCGCGTGGATGGATCGGGTGGCGCAGGCGCCCACCGACGAGGCGGCCCTGGCCACGATCCGCGGCGAGGTGATCGAGCTGACCCGGGGCTTCCCCGCGCCCGGCCTCGCGAGCTGACGCGCGGTGGGCTGACGGCCGCGCGCGCTACTGATCGGCGGCGGGGGTCGGCGCCGCGCCGGCGAACGTCAGGTACGTGTAGAACAGCCCGTCTTGCTCGGTGGCGGTGCGGGTGGTGGCCTCGGTCACCGGCGCGCCGGCCTTGAACGTCACGCGCACCTCGACGCCGGCCGGGTGGCCGGGTTTGCCCTTGCGGGGGCGCACCGCGCGCACCGCCTTGGCCTGGATCCGGGCGACCGGCCCGTCGAAAAACCGGGTGTCGAGGGCGCGCCGCGTGGTGCGGCTCTGGCGGGTGAGCCCCTCGATCCACACCACGACCTGCCCGCCTTCGACCCGCTGGGTCACGGTGAAGGGAGCGGCCGCCTGCGGGAAGACCTCGCCCACGTCGGGCTTGGCGGCGAAGCCGACCCAGCCGAGCGTGCCGGGAGGCGGCCTGATCGGGCGGGCGTCGGCGCTGGGGACGCCGGCCGGGCTGACCCCGCCGTACTCGCCCTCGCGGTGGTGGGTGCCGTCGTCGCCCGGGCCGGGCCCGGCGCTGGCGAGCGGCGTCGACACCAGGGCCAAGGCGGCAGCGACGACCACGGAACGGACTCGGACCATGGCGAGGATCCTACGGGCCGCGCCGCCGGGCTGCAAACATTGGGCGCGCCGGCCCGGTCAACCGCGGACCGACGGGTCGGTGACCACCAGCGGATCGACCGCCATCGGCACGAAGCTCGGCCGCACCTCGCCGACGGCGAACAGCGAGCCAGCCACGACCACGAGCCCGCCCATCCCGACCGCGGCCTGGGCCCGCGCGATCGCCTCGGCCAGGCTGTCGGCGACCTCTACCAACGCGCCGGCGACGCGGACCCGGGCCGCCAGGTCGCCCGGTGCCATCGCCCGCGGCTGGTCGTAGCGCGTGGCGATCACGGCGTCGACCACCCGGGCCAAGGGCGCGATCATGGCGTCGACCTCCTTGTCACGGCTCACCGCCAGCACCAACAGCTTGGGCCGCTCGGGGCGGGCCGCCACCGCCGCTGCCAGCGCCGCCGCGCCGTCGGGGTTGTGCGCGCCGTCGAGGATCACCGCCGGACCGGCCGCCACCTGCTCGAGGCGCCCGGGGTGCGTCGCGGCGGCGTAGCCTGCGGCCCGGGCCGCCGCAGAGATCGTCAGGCCCGCGGCGCCGGCCAGCTCGTCGAGGATGGCCTCGGCGCAGGCGGCGTTGACCCGCTGGTGCGCCCCGGCCAACCGCGGCTGGGGCGCCGCCTCGACCGCGGCCGCGTCGACCACGCGCAGGCTGGCGACGCCGACCCGCTGCGCCGCGGCCGCCAGGATCGGCACCGCCGTCGGATCGCCGGCCGCGCCGATGACCGCGCGCTGGCCTGGCTTCCAGATCCCGGCCTTCTCGACGGCGATGGCCGCCACGGTGGTGCCCAGGAACTCCTGGTGGTCGAGCCCGACGCCGGTCACCGCGGCGATCGGCGCCGGCACCGCGGTGGTGGCGTCGAGCCGACCGCCCAGCCCGACCTCCAGGACCGTGACGTCGGGCTGCCGCTCGGCCAGCACCACCAGGCCGAGCGCGGTCACCTGCTCGAAGAACGTCAGGGCAAGGCCGCCGGCCGCCGCCACGCGCTGGTACGCGTCGACCACGGCGGCCTCGTCGACCACCGCGCCGTCGATGGTGAAGCGCTCCCGCAGCGACGCCAGGTGCGGGGAGGTGTAGAGCCCCACCCGCGCGCCCGCGGCCTGGGCCACCGCGGCCACCATGGCAGCCGTCGAGCCCTTGCCGTTGGTGCCGCCCAGGTGGACCACCGTGCCGAGGGCACGCTCGGGATGGCCGAGCCCCGCCAGCACCCCGGCGATGCGCTCGAGCCCGAACACGATGCCGGCCCGGCGCGCCGCGAACAGCCGCGCCAGGACCTCAGGGTAGGTCGTCACCGTCGGTCGAGCCCACCGGCTCGGCGTCGTCGACCGTGTCGCCGGCGTCGGGCCCGGCGGTGTGCGTGAACCACTTCAGCGCGCGGACCAGCGCGCTCTTGAGCTCGGGACGCGGCACCACCTGATCGAGCATGCCGTGTTCGAGGAGGAACTCCGACCGCTGGAAGCCGGGCGGCAGCTGCTGGCGGATGGTCTGCTCGATGACCCGCGGCCCAGCGAAGCCGATCAGCGCGTCGGGCTCGGCCAGGATGATGTCACCCAGCATCGCGATCGACGCGGCGACGCCGCCGGTGGTCGGGTGCAGCAAGACCGAGATGTACGGGATGCGGGCCTCGCGCAGGCGTGACCGCGCGGCCGAGGTCTTGGCCATCTGCATGAGCGACAGCACGCCCTCTTGCATGCGGGCGCCGCCCGAGGCCGAGAACAGCACCGCCGGTCGGCGGTTGGCCAGGCTGCGCTCGAACTGCCGGGTGATCTTCTCGCCCACCACCGACCCCATCGAGCCGCCCATGAACTCGAACACGAAGAACCCGGCCTCGACCGGGATGCCGCCGATGGTCCCGGTCCCGGCCCGGTAGGCGTCGCCTGGGCCGACCTTCTTGGTGGTCGACTTCACCTGGTCGACATACTTCTTGCCGTCGACCCGAAACCCCAGCGGATCCGAACTCTCGAGGTTGGTGTCGTGCTCGACCCACTCCTCGTCGAGGATCATGCCGATGCGCTCGTGGGTGGCCATCCGCAGGTGGTGGCCACACGACGTACAGACCCGCAGGTTGGCGATCTGCTCGTTCTCATAGAGCGTCGCAGCGCATTTCTCGCACTTGCTCCAGATCCCCTTCGGGACTGACTTTTTGGGTTCGGCGTCGAGGCCGCCCGTGCGAGACCACCAGGCCATGGGAGCGCGTACATACCGAAAGCCGTGGCCGCCCGCAAGCGACTGTGCCCGGCGCGGCCCCCGGGGCCGACCCGCAGGTGTCGATCGCCGCACACATCCAGCAAGATCCTAATATTCCTTGCGAATATCCGATACTGCGACGGATCGGATGCGAACATACTCGCAGTTGGCGGCCGAGTCTGCTAGGAAACGGGTCGCCTGGCGTCCGCTGGCCGGGCCCGGGTGGCCCCTCGCCGCCTCGGTCAGCCTGCCTGCCGTCTCCCGCCCCTACCCCAGGGTTCGAGCGCAGGCACCGTTATCGTGAGGTCTGCGATGTCCGCGTCTTCCATCCTCATCATCAACGAAATCGAGACTGAGCGCGAGGAGATCAGCCGGGCGCTCGAGGCGGAGGGCTTCAAGGTGGTCGCCGCAGCGTCCGCGGCCGACGCCGTGCGCGAGATCTGGGAGGGCTCGTTCATCGCCGCGGTGATCCCCACGCTTTTGACCGGGACCAGCTCGACCGCCCTGACCCAACAGCTCAGCCAGATGGCGCCCGAGCTCGAGACGCTGGTCTACGGCAAGAACGACGCCTTGAACCTGTTGGTCCGCAAGGCCTGCGAGATCCGCGACGGCGTCGCCGCCGCGTGAGCGCGGTCAGTCGGCGCGATCGATAGGCGGCGCGATCGGGATCGGCGGCGGTCGGGCGGCGGTCGGCGCCGCGATCGGCGCCTCGTCATCGGGACACCCGTCCGCGTCGCGGTAGCCGTCGTAGTCCTCGGCGGCTAGCGGGCAGGCGTCGTCGGCGTCGTCGATGCCGTCGCCGTCGTTGTCGGGATCGGGGCAGCCGTCGGCGTCGGCGAAGCCGTCGCGATCCTCGGCGCGGCTCCAGCATGCGTCGTCGGCGTCGCGGATGCCGTCGCCGTCGCGGTCGCGGCCGGGATCTTGGTGGAAGGTGAGCTGGGCGACCACCCGCAGGCCCGGCGAGCCGACCTCGGCCGGGGTGATGCCGCCGCCGGCCGCGATCGCCATCGACCAGCAGTGCGCCAGATCGACCCGGAGGCCCAGCCGAACCTCGGCCGGTGACGGGCCCCGCGCGCCCCGGCCGACGTCGTCGCCGAGCGCCGCCTCCAGCTCGCCCACCGCCCACACCCGGTCGGCGCTGCCCAGCAGCCGGCCGACCGGGGCGACGCGCGCCGCCGCGCCGAGCTGCGCGACCAGCTCGTTGCCGTGCGGCCGCGCCGGCGACAGAAGGACCACCTCGTCGGTGCGCAGCCGCAGCCCCACGCCCCCCGCCAGCGCCAGGCGATCGGTCCGGTAGCCGGCGCGCAGGCTCCAGGCCAGGACCGGCCCGACCTCGCCGGCGAAGTCGCCGTCGTCGCCGGTCGGCAGGGTCAGCGCCGCCGCCACCCCGACGGCCAGCCCGAGCGCCCCCGGCGCTCCGACGATGCGCGCCCGGGCGTGGAGCCGCACGTCACCGAACACCGCGCGCTGCAGCGGCTGCTCAGACAGGCCGATGCCGCGCAGGCGGTCGCCCCACTGCAACGCCGTCGGCACCGCCAGGCCGACCAGGTAGCGTGCCCCGAGGCCGCGCGCGATCGCCAGCTCGTGCCCCCACCGCGCCGCGACCGGCGTCGTGGCCGTGGCGCCGGTGGCCAGTGAGCGCAGCACGATGGGGCGGGTGGCCAGCCAGGTCGAGCCGGTCACCACCCACCGGCCGGCCCGCGGCACGTCGGCCTCCTCGAGGCCGACCCACAGGGCGCTCCCGGGCGCGGGGGTGAAGCGCTCGACCGAGAACGCTGGCTTGCTGGCCACCGCGACCTGGGCGTGCGCCGCGCCCGCTCCCGCCGCCACCACCGCGCCGGCGCCGGCGAGCCGGCCGATCACCGGTCGCCCTTCTCGGTGAGGCCGCGCTGGTAGAGCTTGGCCGGCGCCACGTGGCGGTAGCGCAACAGCCGCACCCGCAGCGCCGCCGCGGTGTCGAGGATGGCCCGGCGATCGCCGCCGGCCGCGGTGATCTGGCGAGCCTGCTCGAGCAGCGCGTCGCGGGTGCCGCGCGGGTGGAACACGAACGCGCGCCCGAACCACACCCGATCGGCGTGGCCGATGACCCGGACCTCGGCGACCTCGCCGATGGCGACCCCGTGGAGCTGGCGCGGCTCGGTCACGCGCACGTGGGCGCCGCCCAGGAGATCGAGCAGCTCGACCCAGCCGTCGCCCAGCCGCTCGACCGACCACAGGCTACGGTGCGAGGTGAGCCAGGCCGAGATGAGCGCCGCGGCGGCGTCATCGCCGGCGGCCCGGGCCGCCGCCAGCGCGTCGGCGGCCGCCGGCGCCGAGCGCCCGACCGGGACCGACTCCAGCACGAACCACTCGACGAACGACGAGCTCCAGGTCTCCCACAGCGGCTCGTCCTCGAACACCTTGCCGCGCCGCTCCTCGTAGCGCTGGCGGGCCGCTAGCACCGCGGCCTGATCGCGCGTGCCGGCGGCGACCAGGCGATCGAACGTGTCGGCCAGCGCGGCCACCGCGGTGGTCGCGTCGATGCTCACCGGGCCGCTCGCATCGCCTCGCGGAAGCGCGCGAACAAGTAGTGCGCGTCGTGCGGCCCCGGGCTGGCCTCGGGGTGGTACTGCACGCTGAACACCGGCCGGTCAGCCACCGCCAGGCCCTCGACGGTGCCGTCGTAGAGGTTCTGGTGGCTGACCCGCACGCCGTCGGGCAGTGAGGCCGGGTCGACCGCGAAGCCGTGGTTCTGCGACGTGATCTCGACCTTGCCGGTGGCGAGGTCGGCCACCGGGTGGTTGCCGCCGTGGTGCCCGAACGGGAGCTTGAAGGTGCGTGCGCCCAGGGCCAGCGCCAGGATCTGGTGGCCCAGGCAGATGCCAAAGATCGGCTTGCCCGACGCCACCAGGGCCTGCACCGCCGCCACCGCGTAGGTCACCGCCGCCGGATCGCCCGGGCCGTTGGACAGGAACACGCCGTCGGGCGCCAGCGCCAGCACGTCGGCCGCCGGGGTGGTCGCCGGCACCACCGTCACGTCGCATCCGCTGTCGACCAAGCGCCGCAAGATGGTCTGCTTGACGCCGAAGTCGTAGGCCACGACGCGATCGCGCCGCCCGCTCACCGCCGCGGTCGGGGTGGCGTCGTCGGACGCGCGCCAGCCGCCGGCGGTCCACGGCTGGATCGCCGCGCAGGTGACCCGGGGCACCAGGTCCAGGCCGTCCATGGTCGGCTGGGCCCGCACCTCGGCCAGCAGCGCCGCCGCGGCGGCCTCATCGGCCGGCGCCGGCGCGATCACCCCGCGCATCGCGCCCTCGGTGCGCAGCAGGCGGGTGATGGCCCGGGTGTCGAGATCGTCGATGGCCGCCACGCCGTGGGCCGCGAGGTGGGCGTCGAGCTCGGCGTCGCTGCGCCACGACGACGCCCCGGTGTACTCGCGCACCACCAGCCCGGCGCAGGCCGGTCGCGGCGCCTCGGCGTCCTCGCCGTTGGTCCCGACGTTGCCGATCTGGACCGCGGTCATCACCACGATCTGGCCGCAGTACGACGGGTCGGTGACGATCTCCTGGTAGCCGGTCAGCGAGGTGTTGAAGACCACCTCGCCGTGGCGGGTGACCGGAGCGCCGAAGCCGCGGCCCCGGAACACGCGGCCGTTTTCGAGGACGAGCACTGCTGGGTACGTCACGCAAGCCTCCCATCGCGATCGCAGGTGGGCTGGCCACCGAGGAGCGTCAGCACGGCCTGGCCGGTGACGGTGTGCCCGCGCAGGGGCGTGTTGCCAGACTTGCTGACCAGCGTGGCCGGGCCGACCTGCCAGCGCCGGTCGGGATCGATCACCACCAGGTCCGCCACCTCGCCCGCCGCCAGCACACCGCCGCCCAGCCCAAAGGCCCGGGCCGGGCCGACGGTCAGCGCCTCGATCGCCCGGCGCAGAGGCACCTGGCCGTCGGCCACCAGCGCCAGCACCAGGGCCAGCGCGGTCTCGAGCCCCACCGCGCCGGGGCTGGCCTCCTCGAACAGGCCCTCCTTTTCGGTCAGGCCGCACGGCCGATGATCGGACGCGATGACGTCGATGGTGCCGTCGACCAGGCCGTCGATCAGCGCCGCGCGGTCGGCCGCACCGCGCAGCGGCGGTGACAGCCGCGCGCACGGGTCGTACCCGGCGCAGGCGTCCTCGGTGAGCGCCAGGTGCAGCGGCGACACCTCGGCGGTGATCGGCAACCCGCGGCGCTTGCCGGCGCGGAGCAGCGCCACGGTGCCGGCCGCCGAGGCGTGGGCCAGGTGGTACCGGCCGCCGGCCACCGCCACCACCTCCAGGTCGCGGGCGACCATGGCGGTCTCGGCGCACGCCGGGTGGGCCCGCAGCCCGACCCGCGTGGCCAGCGCGCCCTCGTGCATCACCCCGGCCTCGGCCAGCGCCAGATCCTCGGCGTGCTGGACCAGGGGGACCCCGAAAGTGCGGGCGTACTCGAGCGCCCGCCGTAGCACCGCGGCGTCGACGATCGGCCGATCGCCGTCGGCCACCGCCACGATGCCGGCGTCGACCATGTCGGCGATGTCGGCCAGCCGCTCGCCGCCGAACCCGCGGGTGACCGCCCCGATCGGGCGGATGCGCGCGTGCGGGATGCCGGCGGCGCGCCGCACGATCAGCTCGGTCACGGTGCGCTGGTCGTTGATCGGCGTGGTGTCGGGCAAGGCGCACACCGTCGTGAACCCGCCGTGGGCCGCGGCCCGGGCCCCCGACGTCAGGTCCTCGCGGTGCTCTCCGCCGGGCTCGCCCAGGTGAGCCCGCAGGTCGCACAGCCCCGGCGCGATCCAGCGGCCGGCCACGTCGAGCTCTCGCCCGCCGCGCAGGCCGGGGGCGATCTCGACGATCCGACCATCGCGGATCCGGACATCCGCGGCCACATCGAGCCAGGCCCCGGAGGGCTCGGCGCCGACGACGCGACCGCCGCGCAAGACGAGGTCCATCGGTCGGGCGTCTTACCCCGGGGCCACCACGACTTCAAGCGCGACCGGGGCGAACGCGGCTCGCGGAGGATCCCGCGCCCGGGGTACCCTGGGCGGCGTGTCGCGCCCCACCGCTGCCATCGTCGTGATCGGCGACGAGATCTTGTCGGGCAAGTTCGCCGACGAGAACGCCGCGTTCCTGATCGGCGAGCTGCGGTCCCTCGGCGTCGAGCTGCGGCGGATCACCGTCATCCCCGACGACCACGACGACATCGCCGCCACCGTGGCCGACGCCGCCGCCCGCTGCACCTACGTGTTCACCTCGGGCGGGGTCGGCCCCACCCACGACGACGTCACCATCGCCGCCATCGCCCACGCCCGCGGGGTCCCGGTGGTCCGCGACTTGGACCTCGAGCGCCGGGTGCGCGCCTACTGGGGCGACGCGATCGCGCCGGCCAACCTGCGCCTGGCCGACGTCCCGGCCGGGGCCACGCTGGTGTGGGGCGACAGCACCACCTGGCCGGTGGTCACCCTCGACAACATCCACATCTTGCCCGGGGTCCCGGCGCTGTTCCGCCGCAAGTTCCTCGACATCCGCGAGCGGTTCCGCACCACGCCGGTGGCGATCGCCCGGCTGTACATCGATCGCGAAGAAGGCGCCCTGGCGCCGGCCCTCGACCAGGTGGTGGCCAGCCACCCGGCGGTCAAGCTGGGCAGCTACCCGCGCTTCGGCGAGACCGCGTTCCAGGTGATCATCACCGTCGAGGGCGCCGACGCGGCCGAGGTCGACCGGGCCGCCGCCGCGCTGGCGGCCGAGGTCGGCCCGGCGCTGGTCCGGCGCGACGGCCCGTGACCGCCCGGCGGGTGGTCGGCCCCCGCCCCCGTGCTAGCGTGCGCCGGCCATGGCCGACGCGCCCGTCTCAGTCCGCGGAATGAACGACCTCCTGCCACCCGACTCGTCGAAGTGGCAACACCTCGAGCGCACCTGCCGCGAGGTGTTCGCCCGTTTCGGCTACCTGGAGGCGCGCCCGCCGGTGGTCGAGCACACCGAGCTGTTCGTGCGCGGGGTCGGCGAGGGCTCGGACATCGTCGGCAAGGAGATGTACACGTTCAAGGACCGCTCGGACCGGTCGCTGACCTTGCGGCCCGAGTTCACCGCCGGCCTGGCCCGGGCGTACATCGAGCACGCCATGGCCACCAAGGAGGCGGTGACCCGGTGGTGGTCGATCGGCCCGGTGTTCCGCTACGAGGCGGTCAACACCGGCCGCTACCGGCAGTTCTTCCAGATCGACTGCGAGGCGTACGGCGTCGGCGAGCCGACCCTCGACGCCGAGCTGATCGGCATGCTGCACGCGCTGTACGCCGCCCTGGGCGTCGCGCCGGTCACCGCGCTCATCAACAACGTCGGCCACGGCGACGACCGCGGCCGCTACCGCGAGGCGCTGGTCGCGTTCGTCACCCCCAAGGCCGACGGTCTGTGCGGCGACTGCAAGCGCCGTCTGGTCACCAACCCGCTGCGCATCCTCGACTGCAAGGTCGCCACCTGCCAGGCGCTGATGGCCGACGCGCCCAGCATCCTCGACCACCTGGGCGACGCGGCCCGGGCCCACTTCGCCACGGTGCAGGCCACGCTCACCGCTCTGGGCGTCCCGTTCGTGGTCGAGCCGCGGCTGGTCCGCGGGCTCGACTACTACACCGGCACGGTGTTCGAGTTCACCACCACCGCCGGCAACCTGGGCAGCCAGTCGACGCTGGTCGCCGGCGGGCGCTACGACGACATGATCGCGGAGCTGGGCGGCCCCAGGACCCCGGCCATCGGCTTCGGCATCGGCGTCGAGCGCACGGTCCTGTGCATGCCGGGCGACGCCGCGAGCTACGCGCCGGCCATCGACCTGTTCATCGCGGCGATGGGGCCGGCCGGCCGGGTCAAGGCCACCGCCCTGGCCCACCAGCTGCGGCTGGCCGGGGTCACCGTCGAGGTCGAGCACCGCGAGGTCGGCTTCAAGGCCCAGTTCCGGCGCGCCGACAAGCTGGCGGCCCGGCTGACCCTGGCGCTGGGCGAGAGCGAGCTGGCCACCGGCGCCGCCAAGCTCAAGGTCATGGCCGACCGCAGCGAGACCGCGATCCGCCTCGACGACTTGGCGGCGGCCGTCGCCACCGCCCTCGCCGCGCGCTGATCTCCAGCCGATCAGCCGTCGCGCGTGCCGGGCCCCTCCGTGCTCGAGCCCGCCAAACCGCTCGACGAAGGCGAAGCCGTGGCTGTCGACCGCGGCGACGTAATCGTTCCGCGCCGTGCCAGTTCTTCGACGCCGTGGTCGACGTCTACCACCCGGTCACATCATCGGTCGTCGTGGGATGTACACGGATCGACCAGCCCCAACCGCAGGTCGATGGCCGCCGCCAGTGCGCTGGCGGAGGCGTAGTCCGACCCGGCGGCGATCAAGCGCTCGCCGCGGCGCGATCGAACCCCGACCGCGAACGACTCGGGCAGCGGCACCGCGGCCGGGCGCAGCCGAGTCCCCCGCGGCAGCAGGTGAACGCGCGCCGCCATGAGCTGCCCGCGGAGTCCACGCCGCAGCACTGGCCACCATCGACCGACCGAGGTCACGGTCACGCGATCGCCGTAGATGCGGTAGCGGATCCGCCCCACGGCGGCGATGGCCACCAGCCATACGCCCAGCGCTGCCAGCCCGGCGCCATAATGTGGGTATTCACCCGCCACCTTCATCGCCGCGCCGAGGATGAACGGGGCAAGCATGAGCGGAATCGTCGGCGACTCCTTCACCACGACGTCGAGGTGCCCGGGGCGACGCTCGACCGAGAGCCCGGGTGAGCGAAACGGCCCGGCGTCATCAACGGACCGCTCCGCGGGTGACTCGACCCACCTCCATCGAACACGCCCTCGCTGGTCACTCATTCGCGATCCTCCCCGCCGTGGCTAGCGGCGCCGCCGCACCAGCACCAGCGCCGCCGCCACCAGCAACCCGCCGACGCCGGCGACTGGCAAGATCGGCACCCCGCCGCCGCGCCGGGCTGGCGCTACCGCGGCCGCCGTCGCAACCGGCGCCGCTGCCTCGGTCGTGGGCGCGGCGTCGCGGCTGTGCGCGGGAGCGGCCGGGGACGCACCTGCCGCGGCGACCAGCGTCGGCGGCGGCTCGGCCGCCGCGCCCCACGCGGTGGTCTCGATCGGCGTGCCGTCGGCGCGCACCGCGGTGACCTCGACGCGCTCGCCGACGACGTGGACCTTGAGGAAGTGCGCCACGCGCTCGTAGCGCTTGACCGCGGCGGCGTCGATCGGGTTGGTGCGCCGACCGCGGCCGTACAGCGGCGCGCCGCCGCCGCCCGACACGAAGTAGTGGACGCCGCCGGCCTCGGCGCGCTCGTAGCAATGATCGTGGCCGGAGAACACGGCGTCGACGGCGTACTTCTCGAACAGCGGCGTCCACCGGTCGCGCAGATCGCGCTGGCCGCCGTGGATCGAGATCGAGTACGGCGGGTGGTGCATCACCACGAAGATCTGGCGGATGGCCGGCACCTGGCGCGCCGCGGCCAGCTCGCGCTCGAGCCAGGCGGTCTGGTCGGTCAACGCGAACGCCGACGAGTTCGAGTCGAGCACCACGAACCGGGCCGGCCCGTAGGTGAACGCGTAGACCCGCTCGGGATCGGGCCCGTCGCTCGGCAACGCGAAGCGCTGGCGATAGGCGTCGGCCGAGCGGGCGCGGCCCTGGCGATCGTGGTTGCCGAGCGCCGGGTAGAACACGTTGTCGGCCAGAAGCGGCCCCTCGACGTCGAAGAAGCTCTGCCACTGGCTGGCCTGGGCGCCATCGTCGACCATGTCGCCGGTGCCGAGCAGAAAGTCGGGCACCTCGGTGCGGATGCGCTCGACCACGCGACGGTGGGCGTCCATCGACGAGCGGGTGTCGCCGTACACCACGAACGTCAGCGGCACCGGCGCGCCGTCGACCGGCGCCGTGGTCAGCTCGCCGCGGGCCTCGTCGTCGCCCACCTGTACCCGGTAGCGATAGCGCGCGGCCGGCTCGAGCCCGTCGACCACCACCTCGGCCCGGGCCGACGGCTCGACCGCGATGGTGCGGGCCACCGCGCCGCCGGCCACCGGCGTGGCCCCGGCGATCGTCCCGGGCGCGCCCTCGACGGTCACGGTGGCGGGCCCGGCGCGCTCGGCCTCCCACATGATGGTGACGCTTTGGGGCGTGGCGTGCTGCAGGTACGGCCGGGTCGCGAAGCCGCCGGCCCACGCCGGCGCGGCGCCGGCCAGGGTCGCTGCCAGGACCAAGGCGCGCCGCATCGCTCGATGCTAGGCCGGGCGTCCGCGCCCGGCAAGTTCCGTTACCGGTAACGGGTGCGGGCCAAGAGCGCGACCAGGTCGCGGGCGCTGTCGTCGCGATACCCGAACCGCTCGATCAAGGCCTGGCGCGCCGCCGTGGCCCGGGCCAGCGCGTCGGCCGCGAGGCCGGCGCCGTCGCTCGCGAGCAGCGCCACCAGCTCGCCGATCCCGGCGCCGATGGCCCGCTTGTGTTTTTGGAAGTACGCGTCGCGCAGCTTCTTCATGAGGTCGGGAAACACCTCTGGCAGGGCCGGCTTGGCGCCCTTGTGGTCGAGCGACCACGCGCCGATCTTGGAGATCAACGCGCCGCGGAACTCCTCGGGCTTGCCGGTCAGCTCGAGGGTCACCTCGACCTCGGCCAGGAACGCGGGATCGGCGTCGTCGAGTCGCCCGGTCGCGGGGTTGCGCAGCTTCTCTTTGCGCAGCCAGTGGGTGACGTGGGCGATGTAGCGCTCGAACACCCGCTGGTACTCGGTCTCCTCGACCAGGCCCAGCGCCGCGCGCACCTCGTCGTCGACCCGATCGAGCAGCCGGCCCCGGCACAGCTCGACGAACTGCTTGTGGTCGTGGAACCCGCCGGGCTGGACGTCTTGGCGCAGGAACTCGAACTGCGAGGTCTGCTTGGCCAGCTCGGCCAGCTCGTCGAGCACCGCCAGCGGCGACAGGTAGGCGTAGCGCGGCGACGCCGCCGCGTTGAGCAAGACCCCGTGGAGCTCGCGCGGCGAGGCGCCGATCTTGCCCTCGTAGTTGGGGTAGCCCTCGCTCTCGGTGTACAGGTCGCGCAGGTGACCGAGCAGCTCGCGGCCGGCGGCGTCGGACAGCCCGGCCGGCACCGCGCCGTCGGCGTACAGCTCGGCCTTGTCGAGGGGCCCTAGCTTCGACAGCGGCTCGGCCAGGACCGACGGGAACCGCTCGACCTGGGGGCGGCGCATCCGGGTCAGCACCGCCCACAGCGCCGCCACGTAGGCGGTGTGCGGCGCGACGTGGCGCCCGCCAGCGACCTCGCGCAGCTGGGCCGCGTACAGCTGCTCCTCGTGGCGGTAGTGCAGGATGTACGGCAGGCGGACCAGCTCGAGCCGGCCGCGGAAGCTCGCGAAGTCTGGGATCTCGCGGAAGGCGTTGAGGTGGACGTCGTTGGTCGAGCCGACGAACACCAGATCGAGGAACAAGGTGGCGTTGGCCAGCGACACCGCGCCGCGCTCGACCGCGGTCAGCAGGTACTTGAACGCCTCGAGCGGCCGCTTGAGCAGGTCGTCGAACTCGAGCAGGCCGCGGTTGGCGCCGACGATCTCGCCGCCGTACTCGAACAACGACACGCTCTGGAGCGACGCCGGCAGGGCCGCCAGCGATCGATCGGCGGTGACCTGGCGCTCGCTGGCGTCGACCGACATCTGCGGCTCGACGGTGACGTAGCCCGACCGGTAGCGCTGCGACACGTAGAACCGTTCGACGGCGACGTGGCGCAGCACCTTGGTGTAGTCCCCCTGGTAGCTGGCCAGCAGCGCCTCGTAGATGGCGCGGTTTTTGGCCGACAGCTGGCCGAAGCGCAGGTAGTCGGCGACCTGGGGGCCGCCGGCGACCACCGCGGGGTCGCCCAAGATCGCGGCCCGGTGCTCGACCGGCACCAACAGCAGCGGGTGATCGCGCAGCTCGTCGACCAAGCGCGCGTCGACCAGCTCGTCCGGCAGGTACGCGAAGGTCTCGGCGCCGGCGTCGTCGGGGGCGGCCCCGGCGAAGCCGATGCCGCCCTTGCCGGTGCGCCCCGAGGGAAACACCCACGAGAACCGGTAGACCGCGCCGGCAGCCAGGGTCGAGTAGTGCTCGAGCGCGCGCCCCAGGCACCGCAGCAGCGTCGACTTGGCCGAGCCGTTGGGTCCGTGCAGCAGCAGCAGCCGGCTGGGCGCGCCGTCGCGGACGAAGCCCGACAGCGCCCGGTAGACCTGGGCCTGGGCCGCCTCCTGGCCGATCAGCCTCCCCTCCCCGTCCGCCCACGGCGCGTCGAACAGCCGCCAGCGGGTCACCTCGCCCCACGGGTACCGCACCTGCTCGGTGCCGAAGTGTTCGAAGCAGTCGACCAGGTATTGCGGGGCGCTGCGCAGCTGGCGCCGAGGTTCGGCCAGCAGCACCTCGAGGTACTCGGCGAACGACATCATGCGCCGGGTGCTGGCGAACTGCCCGCGCACGGCCTCGCCGAGGCTAGCCAGGCGGGTCTTGATCGTCGAGGAGGACATCGCCCCGACGATACCGCGTCCCGGCGCTACTGGGCCTTGAGGGCAAGCGCGATCGCCTGCTTCTTGGGGTTGCAGGTCGAGTCGGTGCACACCGCGAACTTGAGCGTGCCCGGCACCGCGAACTCACCGGCGGTGGCCGCGGTCAGCTTGACCGCGAAGGCCAGCTGGGTGTCGTCGAAGGTCTCGGCGTCGGCCGGCTCGAGCACCGTCTTGGCGGCGGTCACGCCGGCCGGCAGCTCGAGCGAGAGCTTGGTCGGGTAGTCCTTGTTCATGTGGAAGCCCTTGCCCGGCCGCACCACGACGCGGGCCACCGCCTCGGCCCCGGGCGCCGCCGGCGCGACCGAGGTCTCGACCTGGAACTGATCGTCGGCCCCGGCCGGCGCGCCGAGGTCGGCCCCGCCCGGCGGCGTGGCGGCGACACCCCCGCGGGCGCCGGGATCGGCGCTGGCGCCTCCCTTGGCGACCGGCTCGCTGGCGGCGGGCTTGGACTTCTTGCAAGACGAGCACGCCGCGGCAGCGGCGACGACGACGGCCAGGAACACGACGCGATTCATGGCCGGGACTATAGCAGCCCACGTCGGTGGCGCCCGACGCGAGGTGGGCGCCAGGCCCACACCCCCACGCGCGATCCCGCGATGGATGGTCGCCGGCGGTGGTTTCGGGTCCCGACTCCGCTACCATCGTCGACGGTGCGCAGGGCCCAACAGCTCGGCCGGTATCACCTGCTGGATCGAATCGCGTTCGGCGGCATGGCCGAGATCTATCGCGCCAAGACCTTCGACGCGCACGGCCACGCCCACCTGGTGGCGGTCAAGCGGGTCCTGGCCCACCTGGCCGAAGACGACGACTTCATCCAGATGCTGGTCGACGAGGCCAAGATCGCGTCGCTCCTGCGCCACCCGTCGATCGCGCGGGTGTACGAGTTCGCGCGGGCCCAGGGCGAGTACTTCATCGCGATGGAGCACGTCGACGGCAAGGACACCCGCTCGATCCTCGAGCGGTGCCGGCAGAAGAAGAAGCCGATGCCGCCCGAGCACGCCGCCTACGTCGCGGCCGAGGTGGCGTCGGCGCTGCACGCGGCCCACACCGCGGTCGACGCTCGCCGCCGGCCGCTGCGGATCGTCCACCGCGACGTGTCGCCGTCGAACATCATCGTCAGCTACACCGGCGAGGTGAAGCTGTGCGACTTCGGCATCGCCAAGGCCACGCTGTCGAAGGTCAACACCAAGACCGGGGTCATCAAGGGCAAGGTCAAGTACATGAGCCCCGAGCAGGCGCTCGGCCGCAAGCTCGACCACCGGTCCGACGTGTTCAGCCTGGGCTCGTGCCTGTACGAGATGTTGACCCGGGTGCCGCCGTTCACCGCCAGCAACGAGATGGACCTGCTGATCAAGGTGCGCGACGCCAAGTACCGGCCGGTGTCGGAGCTGGTGCCGTCCACGCCGCCCGAGATCGAGGCCATCGCCGACAAGTGCCTGACCCGGAGCCGGGCCCAGCGCTACCAGACCTCGGCCGACGTCGAGGCCGATCTGCGGGCGTTCCTGCGCCGGTACGTGCCGACCTACTCGCGCAGCCACCTGGGCCGCTACGTGCGCAAGGCGTTCGCGTCGGAGATCGAGCGCGAGCTGCGGATGCTCGAGGAGTACGTGGTGGCGGACGAGGTGTCCGACGACGTCGGCGAGAACCTCATCGCGGCGCGCCAGACCGAGAGCGAGCCCGACGAGGGCTTCGCGCCGGTGCCGTTCCAGCCCCGTCCGACCGCGACCCACGCCGCCGCGCCCGACGACTTCGCCGAGGGCGACGGCCACACCACGGTGCCGCGGACCGAGGCCAAGCGCCCCGACGGACCGCGCCCGCTCGGCCGCGCCGACGCCGAGCCGCACCTCGACCTCGAGCTGCACGGCGCCCAGACCATGATCCTCGACAGCGGTCGGCGGCGCCGGCGCACCAGCCAGGTCCCCGGGCGAACCGGACCGCCGCCGATCCCGCCGCCCCGGCCGCGGCCGCCGCTGCCCCGCCCGGCCACGGTGGACTTCGACGACGACGTCCACCGCGAGGACACCCAGATCCTCGACCGCGCCCGCCTGCGGCGCCGGTAGCGGCCCGGCCCACCGCCGCTCAGTTCAAGGTCAGCTCCAGGCCGCCGCGCTCGTCGCCCGGGCGTAGCTCGAGCTCGGCCCGGGCGCCCAGCCCGTCCTTGTCGGCGGTCAGCGTCACGGCGCCGGTCGGCACGTCGACCAGCCGGTAGTCGCCGTCGGCGTCGGTGGTCGCGGTGACCTGCTCTCCGCCACGCCGCACCCGGACCGTGACGCCGGCGACGCGATCGCCGGCGCGATCGCGCACCGTGCCGGTCACGGTCGCGCCGCGCTCGAGCTCGAGGCGGAGGTCGCGCACGGTGACCTGCCCGGGCCGGTCGCCGGCGGGGACCGCGACCTCGAGGCCGCGGCCGACGTAGCCCGGGGTCCGCACGGTCACGGTCCAGGTGCCGGCGGCGATCGGCGCGAGCGTCAGCGTGCCGTCGAGGCCGGTGGTCACCTCGCGGCGGACGCGGCCCGGCCCCACCGCGCTGACCGGGAGCCCGCCCAGGCTGGCGCCGGTGTGGTGATCGAGCACCAGCAGCGCCAGCCCACCGCCGTACGCCAGGCGCAGGCGGGCGGCGTCGCCGGTGGTCTGCTCGAAGCGCTGCGGCGGGTAGCCGGGATGCTCGACGGTGAGCAGCAACGGCCCGTCGGGCAGCATCGCGATGCGGAACCGCCCGCCCGGGCCGGCCACGGTCGCGCGGCCGTCGGCGCTGCCGCCGGTCACCACGATCCGCGCGTCGAGCACCGGCAGCCCGCTGGGGTCTTCGACCACACCCTCGACGGCGGCGTCGGCCACCACCAGGGTGATGTCGAGGACGCGGTCCGCGCCGGGATCGAGCCCGGCCGGCGGCCGCGCCAGGTCCAGGGCGCCGGCGTAGTCGGCGTGCCCGAAGGCGCGCGCGGTCACGGCGACCCGGCCCGCGACCGGGCCGGCCCGGTACCGACCGTCGCCATCGGCCACCACCTCGAGTACGCCGCGGCCCCCGACCGCGTCGGCCGGGGCCAGCTTGATCAGCGCGCCGGGGACGGCGGCGCCGCGCTGGTCGGTGACCCGCCCCGCCACCATCGCGCCGCGCGCCAGCGTGACGTCGACGCCGGTCGCGACCTGGCCGATCGCCAGCTGCCGGCGGGCGCTGCGCCCGGGCGGGAACCCCGCCGCCTCGGCCACCGCCACGAAGGCGCCAGCCGGCACCCCGATGATGCGGAAGCGACCGTCGCCGTCGGTGACCCAGGCCGGGACGTAGGCCGGGTCGACCGGCACCGCGGCCACCGCCGTGACCGGGTCGACCAGATCGATCCGATCGATCGGGGTCGATACCGAGGTGCGGGCCGCGCCGGGCGGCGGGGCGAACGGGATCGGCCCGAGCACCACGCCCAGCTCGCCGCGGGCCAGGAACTGACCGTCGTCGCCGAGCGCGGCGGTGTCCCCGGCCGGCGCGCGTAGGCCCAGGCCCAGGGCGCGCCGCAGCTGCTCGTCGGCGGCCGCGGCGCTGACCTCGCGCCCGCCGGCGCTGTCCTCGATCGCCGCCACCTGCGCGCCGGCCACCGGCGACCCGGCCTCGTCGACGACCCGGCCCTCGATCACCCCGCCCGGGACCAGCTCGATGGTGACGTCGCCGCGGCCCGCGGCGAAGCCGACGGCGCCGGCCGGGAACCACCCCGGGGCCCAGGCATCGCCCGACCACCGCCCGTAGGGGACGCCCTCGATCTTGAACCAGCCGTTGCCGTCGGTGCGCGCGTGGCGGGGCGCCTCATCGCCGTCGTCGGGGCTCAGCGTCACCGCCGCCGCGACCCCGCCGCCGGTCTGGCGATCGACCACCCGCCCGGTGACGATGGCGGCGGCCTCGAGCGCCAGGGTGACGTCGGCGAACGGGCCCCGGCCCAGGCGCGGCACCCACACCGCCCGCGCGGCGCGATCGCCGCGGTGGGCCCACACCCGGTAGCTGCCCTCGGGCAGGCCGCCCAGCTCGAAGCGCCCGGCCCGATCGGTCGTGACGGTGCGGCCGCCCGACACGGTGTCGCTGTCGAGCGCGACCGTGACGTCCGGCGCCGGGCGCCCACCGTCGGTGACCACGCCGGCCAGCGCGACCTGCCGGGCCACCACGAACCGTTGCAGATCCGACGGCACCGCGACGTAGCGGACCTCCGAGGTGAAGATAGCGTCGCCCTCGAGGGTGATCCGGTACCGCCCCGGCACCAGCCCGCGGAGCTCGACGTGGCCGTCGGCGCCGGTGAAGGCGACCACCGCGACCGCCGTGGGATCGGGGCCCGGCGCGGCCACGGCCGACTCGGGGGCCGCGGTCACCACCAGCGCCTCGACTGGCAGCCCGGCGCCGTCGACGACCACGCCCGCCAACACCTGGTCCCCGGGCCCGACCACCGGCGTCGGCAGCCGCGGGGGATCGTTGGCCAGGAGCGGCCCGGGCCCGATCGGCGCGACCGGCGACGGTGCCACCAGGCGACGCGTCGGCCGGCTGGCCATGACGAAGACCGCCACCGCGACGACGGTGAGCATCAGCCCACCGAGCAGGAGCCACCCTCGGCGCTGGCGCGTCGGCGCCGGCGGCGGGGCCTCACCCGGCGCGTCACCACCCGGCGGCGCCTCGGCCGCGTCGGCGGCCGGCGCGGCCTCGGGCCCGGGGTGGGCAGGAGCTTCGTCGTCCATCGCTGTCATCCTCCCACCGTCACCGGGCGCGTGCACGCCCGGGCGCGATCGCGGTACGATGCTCGACCATGGGTGCTGGTCTGTTCGATCACGCGAGCGAGGTCCGCGCGACCTCGACCATGTCCATGGTCGAGGACGTGCTCATCACGCTGGGCCATTTCGTGAACGACTGCCGTGACCCGCAGCCCGACAGCCTGGCGGCGTGGCGCATCCGCCACGGCTCGGCGGTGGTCGAGATCGTCCTGCGCGCTCGCGGCGAGCACTCGCACCTGCGGGTCGCGTCGGCGGTGGTCCACGCCGGGCCCACCACCGATCGCGCCGCGATGTGGAGCGAGCTGTTGACCCGCAACGCCGAGCTGTGCGGCCTGGCCTTCGCCATCCGCGGCGACCAGGTGCTGCTGGTGACCGAGCGGTCCACGCTGGACCTGGATCGCACCGAGGTGCATGACATGATCGAGCGCACCGCGGCCCTGGCCGATCACGTCGACGACGATCTGGCGGCGCGCCACGGCGCCGTGCTCGGGGCAGCCCCGCGCGCGTGACCAGGTGCCCGGCCACGTGACCCGGGTCCGGCGCTGACGCCACCGGCGGGCCAGCGCGGTTACTTGACGTCGCGGCCGCGCGGGCCTTCGTCGAGGCTGAGCCCGACGGTGACGTTCGGGCTGATGGTGAGTTCGGCCACCTCCCTCACCAGCGCGCCCGACGAGCCGAACAGCTGGGCGTGGTGGAGGACGACGAACTCGACCTGGCCGGACTCCGGCGCGCACGAGGCCAGCATGCCGACGACCTTGGCGCCGGTGTCGTACTCGACGGCGATGCGGTGACTGACCAGATCGTGGAGCTTCGAGTAATCGGGCATGGCGGTGGCGACGTATACCACGGCGGCGATGGCTGTTGCGCCCACCGAGCTGTTCCTGGTCCGCCACGGCGAGGCCGATTCCAACCGCGACGGCCGCTTCGGCGGGTGGAGCCCGGTGCCGTTGACCGACCGGGGCCGGCGCCAGGCCGAGGCGGCGGCGGTCGAGCTGGCCCGCCGCGGCCCGACCGTCGTGGTGACCAGCGACGTGGTCCGCGCGGCCCAGACCGCGGCGCCCATCGCCGCCCGCTTGGGCGTCGAGCCGCGGCTCGAGCCGGGGCTGCGCGAGCGCTCGCTGGGGGTGTTCGACGGGCTGGCGTTCGCCGAGGCCGAGGCCCGCTACCCCGAGCAGTGGCGTCGGCTGGTGGCGCGTGACCCCGACGCGGTGCCCGAGGGCGGCGAGCTGGCCAGCGCGGTGTTCGCCCGCGTCAGCCAGGCGCTGGCGCGGATCTGCGCCGACCACGCCGGGCAAAAGGTCGTGGTGGTCAGCCACGGGCTGGCCATGTTCCACGCGTTCTCGTACGTGTGCGGCCTGGGTGTGCCCCGCCCCGACGCCTCGGTGTTCGTGCTGGTCGACAACGCCTCGATCACCCACCTCGAGCACCGCCCGGTCGAGGCCGGCGATCGCTGGCGGATCGTAACCGTCAACGACACCGCGCACCTGCGTGGTGTGGACTGAGCGGAGCGCGCCGGCCGGCGCTACAGCGGCGTGTCGAGGACCAGCTGGACGCCGGCCGAGGGGATGGTGGCGGCGGCGGTGCCGGTGATGTCGCCCGGCATCTTGGACATCGCGTCGCTGTCCTGGTCGTAGCGCGCGGTCACCACCACGTCGCCCGCGAAGCCGGTGCCGCCGATCATGGCCTGGGCCTCGGTGAGCTTCCAGGCCATCGGCCAGGTCGACGGCGCGATCAGCTTCTCGACGGCGATCGGCGCCCCGACCCCCTGCCCGGTGCCGGGATCGCGGCTGCGCACCGCGACGAAGATGGCGCCGCCAGCGGGGATCTTGCTGCGCAAGGCCGCCGGGACGTCGAGGGTGCCGGCCAGGAACTTGCTCGGATCGACCGGCCGCGACGGATCCGGCGCCGGGAGGCCGAGCTGCGCCACGTCGACACCGCCGCCACCACCACCGAGCGGCGGCGCGCCCGGGACCCCGGCGTGGGGATCGCCGCCGCCACCACCGCCGAGCGGCGGCGCACCCGGCACGCCGGCGTGCGGATCACCGCCACCGAGGGGCGGCGCCCCCGGGACCCCGGCGTGCGGATCGGTCGCGACCGCGCCGGGCATGGCCCCGGGCGCCGGGGCGCCGGGGGCTTGCCAGTCCGTCGCCGGCGGCAGGCCGTCTTTCGATTTTTTGCTGCTACAGGCGGCGAGCGTGGACGTGAGGGCCAAGACCAGGACTGCGGCGCGGCTCATGGGGCGCAATCTAGCAGATCACGCCAGCGCCGACAGGACCGCGGTGACGGCCGCCGTGGTCACCGCCGCGACCACCATCAGATCCACCGCCCGGCCATAGCGCTGGACCCGGGCCAGCCACGGGGCCGCGCGGTCGACCTCGGTGACCGGCCACCCCAGTCCGGCGACGGTGCGGCGCAGCGGCTCGAACCGATCCCAGTCGTCGGCGAACAGAAACCAGGTCGATCCGCGCCGGGGCTTGAGCGCCACCGCGTCGCGGTACGTGGTCACCCGGGTGATCCGATCGCGGCCGAGGCGCACCGTCAGGTTGCCCCAGCCCCACCGCACGCCGTCATCGGCGACTCCGACGTGCGCCATGCGCACGGCCCAGGTGATGACCGCGATCGCCGCCGCGGTCGTCACCACCACCAGCCGCGGCGCGGCGTCGGTCGCGGCAGCGCGCGCCGACAGGCCGAAGGTCGCGACGGTGCCGGCCATGGTCGCAAGCAGCCCCCGCCAGGCCAGCCGCCGGGCCGCCGGCGGCGCCACGAACCAGCCGACCGGGGCACCATCGAGGCCGAGGCCCGGCGGGGTGTCGATCGCCGCCATCAGGCCACGCCCGCGGTCATTCGAGCCGCCGGTACTCGAAGACCACCGCACCGCGGACCATCCCGCCGGCGGGGACGTCGACCACGCGCTGCCAGTGGTCGTCGACGACCACGCCGGCCTTGGCCGGCAGCTCGAAGCGGATGGCGACCGCCCGGGCCCGCAGTGGCTCGTCGATCACCACGGTCGCGGCGACGTCGCCCCGGTTGGCGACGGAGTAGACCACCTCGTCGGCGACGTAGGTGCCGTCGCGCACCAGGAGGCGCTTGCGCCGGTAGCCGACCAGCGCGTGGCTCGCAGCCCCGGTGACGCGCACCGTCGTGCCAGGGCCGGGCGCTGGCACCACGATCGCCCCGCCGCCGGTGGCGCCGTCTCGCACGACTCGGCCGGCGACGTCGCCAGCGACGATCGGCACCGCCAGCTCGCGCACCACCGCGCCGGTCGACGCGGTGCCCCAATCGTCGTCGGTGACCCTGCCGCCGGCGTCGACCATGCCGCGGTAGACCCACCGGGTGGCGCCGGCGCGGGGGCGCGCCAGGCCGGGCACCACGACCGTGGCCCCGTCGAGGTGGACCGGACCCTGCCAGACCACGGCCGGCGGCTGACCGCGGCCCGGCACCCCGGCCGCCAGGCGGAGCTCGACCGGCTCGGTCCAGCGCAGCTGCGGGGCCACCACCGTGAACCGCGGCGCCAGGGCCACCGCGACCGCGCCATCACCGGCGCCATCGGGGACGCCCAGGCGGTAGGCCGCGTCCCAGCGCGCGCCGTCGACCGCGTAGCTGACGCGCACGAGCTGGCGACCGGGGCGCCGGCTCCGCACCCGACAGCCGAGCCCGGTGGCACCGTCGTCGGTCACTCGCACCGCGGTGACCTGCGCCGCCGGCAGCGCGATCTGGAGGCCGGCCGCGGTCGTCACCGTCAGCTGGGGCGCCACCGCGTCGGGGACGTCAGGGTCCCCGCCGCGCCGTACGGCGACCGGCACGCCGACGGCGGTGACCTCGCCGGTCACCACACTGCCCCCGGTCAACGTCGCCTCGACCTGGCGCCCGACCAGCGCCGAGGTCAAGCCGACCTCGGCGCCGCCGCGCCGGCACGCGGCCACGGTGAGCGAGCCCGGCGCGGCGACCGAGGCCAACGTGACGGTGGCCAGATCGAGGGTGGCCGCCACGTCGGTCAACCACAGCCAGCCGTCGGCCGGCACGTCGAGCCAGCGGCGATCGTCGACCAGGGCGACCCCGGCCGGGTCCTCGCCGGTCGTCGCGTAGAGGGTGACCGCCCGGCCGGCGCCGACCGCGGCCCGGGGCGGCGCAGGGACCCGACAGCCGGCGAGCAGGGCCAGGGCCACCGACGCGGCTGCGATGGCGCGGCGCCCCCGCACGGCTACTCCTCGGCCGCCACCGTGTCGGCGGCGAGCCGCGCGGCGTCGGCCACGCTGACCCGGCCCGACAGGACGGCCGCGACGCCCCCGAGCAGCGGCATCCGCACCCGGCGCCGCTCCGCCAGCCGCAGCCCGGCGACGGCCGCGCGCCCGCCCTCGGTCAGGCGCTCGCCCAGCGGCTCGCCGCGCGCCAGCGCCTGACCCAGGCAGTAGTCGGGGTCGTCGTCGGTCGCGCCCCGCACCAGGAGGTTACCCAGCCCGGCCAGCCCGCTGAAGGTCCGGGTCTCGCCCCCCGCCGCCTCGATGAGTCGCCGGGCCTCGGCCACCGCGCGGGTGACCAGCACCGCGCGCGGCCCGACCCCGACCGCGGCGCCGTCGGCGAGGCCGAGCGCGACGGTGTAGGCACCGGCCAGCGCCGACGCCAGCTCGACGCCGGCGAGGTCGTGCGAGCCGTACAGCCGGAGCGCCGGGGGCAGGTTGAGCAGCCGGCGGGCCTCGGCGATGACCTCGTCGAACGCCGACGCCACCACCATCGAGGCGAACCGGCCCTGGGCCAGGTCGTCGGGCCGGGCCGGGCCGGCCAGGACCCCGCTGCGCAGCACCGGCGTCGACCGCGCGATCAGCTCGCTGACCCGGACGTCGTCGGGCGCGGCCAGGGCGCCGATGGCGTGGACGATGAGGTGGCTGCCGTCGACCACGCCGCCCAGCTCGAGCAGCCGGGGCCCGACGTCGGTCGAGCTGACCGCCACCACCACGAAGCGCGCCGCGGCGGCGAGGGCCGCCGGGTCGGTCACCACCGTCACGCCGGCCGGCACCGCGACGTCGGGGAGCCGCGGACACCGACCGGTCGCGGCGATGGCCTCGGCCACCGCCGGGGTGCGGGTGTACAGCACGACCGCGCGGCCGGCGCGGGCCAGGGCCACGGCCAGCGCGGTCCCGAAGGTGCCCGCGCCGACGATGCCGACGGTGTTGCCGCGGCTCACGAGCGCGCCTCCGTCGGCAGGTGGGCCAGCCGGTTCTGGTAGTAGTACAAGAGCTTCACGTCGCCGATGCGCAGGGCCTCGCCGACCCGCTCGACCACCGGATGGCTGTGGTAGGTCGCCAACGCCCGCAGCGCGTCGTCGAGGACCGCGCCGTCGCCCGCGCTGGCGACCCGGTGGTGGAGCCGGCCCGCTTCGGGGTGGGCCGCCAGGGTCGACCGCAGCGCGCCCAGGCCGCGCACGACGTCGGCGGCCGGCACCTCGCGGCCGGGCGGCAGCCGGGCCAGCCGGTAGATGTCGCGGGTGCCGGCCGCTCCGCACAGCTGGTCGTACACCGCGCGCGCCACCAGCACGGTGGCGTGGAACACCGACTCGCGCGGGTACGCCGCCGCCAGCTTACGCCCCAGCAGGCGGGTGTACTCCGCGTCGCGCTGCTCGTCCTTGCGGACCGCGCCGTCGGCCCCGGCGAAGAAGCCGCGCAGGTCGACCACCCGACCCCGGCTGTCGATCGACGCGCCGTCGTCGTCGACCTCGTGGCCCAGCGGATCGAGCGGGCGCCCGAACCGGATCACCACGGCGCCCTCGTGCACCAAGATCTTGCGCAAGAACTCGACGATGCGCCCCAGCCGCGAGAACTCGTCGTCGGTGATGATGTAGCGGCTCTTGCCGGTCTCGGCCAGGTAGTCGCCGATCAGGGTCTCGGCCTCGAGCACCAGGCGGTAGTTGATCGTGACCGGGACGACGTACATGCGGCGGTGCGCGGCGCCCTCGGCCAGCAGGTTGCCGTAGGCGGTCACGGTGGTGCCCAGCAGACCCAGCTTCAGGCTGGGCTCGATCACGTTCGAGCGGCACCGGGTGCCGCCGGGGAAGAACAGCGAGTGGTAGCCGCTCTCGAGCAGCACCGTCGAGTATTCCTTGAGGATGTCCTTGTACAGCTCGAACCGCAGGCGACGATCGACGCGGTAGGCGCCGAGGTTGTGCATGAAGAACGAGATGAAGGGGTTGGTGAACAGGTTCTTGCCTGCGCCGTAGGTCACCGGCGGCAGGCCGGCGCGCTCGAGGGCCAGCCCGATCACCACCGAGTCCATGTTCGACGAATGGGTCGGCGTCACCACCAGCGTGCCGCGCTCGGCCATCGCCCGCAGGAGTTCGAGCGGCCCCTCGACCTGGATCCGGCTGTCGAGCTCGGCCAGCAGGCCGCCGACGCCGCCGCGCACGCTCCGCACCGGCGAGAACAGGAAGCCGAGCCCGGGCGTGAGCACCTTGGTGGCGAACCGGTACACGCGGGGATCGAAGTTGCCGACGATGTCCTGACCGTAGTGCGCGACCAGCCGTGCCAGCTCGGCGGCCAGGGCCGCGCGATCGAGGCTGCCCAGCCGGCCGGCCAGCTCGCGCCAGCGGTGGGCATCCTTGCCGCTAGACTCGAGCCGTTTGATCTCGCTGACGCACGTGGGTGAGGGGACGTACTCGAGGCAGCGTCGCCGCCGCCGGCTTCGCGCGCGCGACCACCGCTCCACCGCCGCTCCACCTCGCGCAGCACGCGCCCGCGATCGGCGTTGAACCCATCGAGCCGGCTGCGAGCCTCCTGGACCGGCCGTTCACTCGCCATGTCTGTTCATACACCGGGGTCAGGTTCGGCGTTCGGGCGATCGCGCCAAAATCGTGCGCCAGGTCTCGCTTCTCCTGCCGGCCGTGATAGCTTCGGACCACGCGCAGCGCTCGTACTGGGTACGAGCGCGGTGCCGGACTGGGACGCCGACCTGCGGCTGACAGTCTGACCACTCTACGCTGCATGGGTCTGCCATGACGGGAGTGGGCGCGACCCGGCCGACGTGCGGCCTCGGTCGACCCAAGCGAGGCCAGGATCGATGGCAACGAGCAAGCGGACCAAGGCCGGCGATGCCGGTCTCACGAAGGGCGACCAAGCCCCGACCAAGCCTCGCGCGCGCAAGCCGAAGGCCGCCGAAGCGCCGGCCCTGGAGGCGTCGCTCCCGGCGGCGGTCGCGAGGGAGACCTCGCCGCCGGCCCCCGAGCCCGCCGCGCCGCCGGCCAAGGCGCCGGCCAAGAGCCCCCGCCGCGCCGCCAAGGCCGCGCCCGGCGAGCCGGCGGTCCCCGGCGGTGCCGCGGCGGCGGTGACGGCGACTGGACCGCAAGCGCAGAGCCCGGCGGCCGTCGAGGCCGAGCCAGCCCCGGCCGCCGCAGCGCCGCCCGCCCCGCTGGGGCACGCCGCGGCGACGGCGCCCGCGACCGTCGACGGCCTGCTCGACCTCGGCCGCGCGGTGCTCGGGATCACCAGCTACCGGGCCGGGCAACGCGAGGCGCTCGAGCACATCCTCGCCGGTCGCGACGTGATCGCGGTGATGCCGACCGGCTCGGGCAAGTCGCTCCTGTACCAGCTGCCGTCGCTGGTGTTGCCAGGGCTGACGGTGGTGGTGTCGCCGCTCATCGCGCTGATCAAAGATCAGGTCGACAAGATGGTGGCCAAGGGCGTCGCGGTGGTGCGGATCGACTCGACGTTGACCGTCAGGCAGCGGCGCGAGATGGACGCGCTGGCCCAGGCGCCGGGTGGCAAGCTGCTGCTGACCACGCCCGAGCGCATGGCCGACCCGGAGTTCCGGGTGTTTCTGCGCACCTGCGCCGGAGCCGCGGGGGTGTCGCGCTTCGTGGTCGACGAGGCCCACTGCGTGTCGCAGTGGGGCCACGACTTCCGCCCGGCCTACCTGTCCCTGCGCAAGGCGCTCGAAGACGTCGGCCGGCCGCCGGTGCTGGCCACCACCGCCACCGCCCCGCCCCACGTCCGCATGGACATCGTCGAGCAGCTCGGCATCGACGACGCCGCGGTGGTCACGACCACGTTCGATCGCCCCAACCTGCACTACGAGGTGATCACGTTCCCGGGCGAGGACGACAAGGTCAAGACCCTGGTGACGCTGCTCAAGAAGCTGCCGCGGCCGGGCATCGTCTACTGCGCCACCGTCAAGAAGGTCGAAGAGCTCCACGCGGCGCTGGCCCGCCACGGGATCCCGGTCGCGAAGTACCACGGCCGGATGACCAAGACCGAGCGCGACAGCGAGCAGGAGCGGTTCATGGCCGCCAAGGACTTGGTCATGCTCGCGACCAACGCCTTCGGCCTCGGCGTCGACAAGAAGGACATCCGCAACGTCCTCCACTACCACGTGCCGGGGTCCCTCGAGGCCTACGCCCAGGAGGCCGGCCGCGGCGGCCGCGACGGCAAGCCGACCCGGTGCGTGCTGCTGTTCTCGCCTGACGACGTCGCGATCCAGGAGTACTTCCTGTCGGGCACCTACCCGACCCGCCGCCAGGTGCGCGCGGTCTACGACTCGCTGTGCGCCTACGCGGCGCGGCGCGACGGTGACACGCCGGCCACCGCGGCCAACATCGCCCTGGGCGCGTCGGTCGGCGCGCAGCGCACGCGCACGGTGCTGTCGTTGCTCAAAGACGAAGGCTTCATCGTCGAGCAAGACGAGGGCATCTACGGCCTGGCCGATCCGCCGCTCCCCGAAGAGCGGCTGATGGAGAAGGCCCGCCAGTACGAGGGCCGGCGGATCGCCGACCGGCGCCGGCTCGATGCGCTGCTGCTGTACGTGAAGGTGCCGGGCTGCCGCAACCAGGCCATCCTCGACTACCTGGGCGAGCCGAGGCGCCGACCTGCGGCCGGTGCTGACAACTGCCTGCGCTCGCGCGACGCCGCCCTGGCCGCCGCCAGCGAAGCCGGCGTCCTGGGCGCCCAGGTCACCCGGCGCTGCTCGACGAGGAGCTCTGGCGGATCGAAGCCCAAGAAGCTGGTGAAGCACCGCGTGGTGCGCATCGACCAACCCGCCGGCGGGCGACACGGTCACCCCACCAGCGCCGGCCTTGGTCGCGCCGGCCCTGCACGCCCGGCCCCCGCCCCGCGGTGCGCCGGCGGCCTGACCCCCGCCGCCGCCGCCATCGCCGCGCCGGCTGCTGCCTTGCGCCGGCGGCCCGGGCTCCCGCGCCTGCCGTGCGGCGGCGCTCAACTATCGCGCCCCCGCCGGTGGCGGAGGTGGACCGGCCGCGCTCGTGGCGCCCACGGTCGACGGACCGATCCTGGCGCCGTCCGACGCACCACCGGCGCCCACACCGGCGCGCGCCCGACCCGCGCGACCGTCGAGGATGAGGACGACGACCTCGACGACCTCGATGAGGACGAGGACGACCTCGACGACGATGATGACCTCGAGGACGACGACGACCTCGACGATGATGACCTGGACGACGACGACGAGGACGACGACCTCGACGACGATGACTGGACAGGCGGCGGCGACGACGCGACGATGATGACCTGGACGACGACGACGACGACGATGACGATGACGATGACGACGATGACTACGAGGTGATCGATCGGACCGCGGCTGAGCTGGCCGAAGAGGGCCACGACGGCGGCGGCGGGATCACCGTGCTGGCCCGCAAGCGCCAGCCCAAGCCGGTCAAGGTCCGTCCGCCTCGGCCCGACGCGCCCGGGGACGAGCTCGACCGTTCCGCCGCGGCTGAGGCTCGCCGCCGGCGCCGACGCCGGCGTCGCAAGCGGCGCAGCATGTTGCCGCGCCGGACCGACTACACGACGCCCGTGCTGTCGGTGGGGCAACCACCGCCGAACCCGGGCGATGGCCACAACGTCACGGTCCTCAAGGCCTCGACGCCCGGTGGGCCGGTGATCGAGTACGTGCGCGGGCCGATGCGGATCAACATGGCGCCGGTGGCCTCGGCGGCGCCCAGCGACACCGCCGGTGCGGGCGGCCGCCGCGGCGGGCCGCGCTGGGACAACCGCGGGCGGCCGGTCACCGCCGCTGAGCGCCGGGCCGAGCGCCGGGCCGAGCGCATGGAGAAGCGCAAGCGGCGGCGGCGGCGCCGCAAGGGCAACGCACAGCTCGCGGCCGGGCCCGACGCGCCGGTGTCGTTCTTCTCGCCGATCGGCGGACCCCGGCCGGCGGCCGCGCTGCCTTCGCCGGCGGCCGCGCCGGTGATCGAGCTGGGGCCCGATGGCCAGCCGCTCCCGCGCAAGCGGCGCCGGCGGCGCCGCCGAGGCCGCGGCGGTCGCGGTCGCCCCGAGCTGCGCGCCGGCGGTGACGCCGACGGCGGCGACGGTGGCGACGGTGGCGACGCGCCTCGTCCACCGGCCGCGCTGGTACCGCCGCGGTCGCTGCCGCCCGGCTCCGACGACGGCACCTGACCGATCGGCCAGGACGCGCTACACTGGCGCCATGCTCCCGGAGCTCGGCACGATGAAGGTGCGCGCGCGATCGCAATCGCGCATCGAGCTCGGCATGGGCCGGGCGCCGGCGGTGGTCGGGTGGCCGCTCATCGTCGGCGGGTTGTGGCTGGCGGTGGTGGTCGCCCCGATCGCCGCCTGGCTGGCGGTGGCCGCCCTGGCGGTCGCTGCGCTGGGCTGGACCATGGTCACCGCGCGCCATCACCTGGTGTTCGATACCGACGACGGCGTGCTCCGCATCGATCGCGGCGTGCTGGGGTTGGGCGCGCGCGCGGTGGTGCCGCTGTTCCACCTGCGGGCGGTGGCGGTCCGCTGCCGCGGCGCCGGGTTCGTCGCCACCATCGAGCGGCGCAACGGCGAACCCATCGTGATCGACACCTGCGACCGGGCCGGGCCGCTGTACGAGCTGGCCCGGGCGGTGGCCGACGTGACCGACCTGCGGCTGGTCTACGACGCGACCCGCGCTTCATGACGGCGCCGGGCCGACGGTGTAGCCTGCCGGCCGATGCGCCGCGCCGCCCTCCTCGCCCTGCTCCTGGCCGCCTGTGGCTCCCGCAAGCAGCCGCCGCCCCCGACGGATGACACCACGACCGGCCGGCTGGTCGGCATCTACCCCGAGCAGTGGGGGTGCGAGGTGGTGGCCACCGTCGCCAGCCTGGGCGAGGTGCTGGGCGGGCCGGTGCGCCAGGTCGAGGGCTCGCTGGCGCCACCGCGCGGCACCCCCAAGCCGTGCAACTACCTGCTCGAAGTCGATCCGCCGCAGCCGTGGTCGTTCGATCTCGACTGCCGCGCCGACGCGCTGCACACCGCCGAGATCATCTGGCAGCAACAGCTGGCCCAGAACCAGGCCCTGGTCGCGGCGGCCGCCGACGCCGGCGACGCCGAGCGGACCGACGACGCCGGCGTGGTCCACGCGGTCCCGGCCGGCGCGGTCGAGGTCGCCGTGGGCGCCCGTGGCCTCGACGTGAGCGGCCAGGCGCTGCTGTTCATCGACGACGACAGCCCGTGCTACGGCCGCGTGGTCGGCCCCGACGCCGCCCGCCGGCTGGCGCTGGCGCAGCTGATCGCCACGCACCTCCGCCCCGCCACGGCCCCGATGGAGCCGCGGGCGGCCGGGAAGTAATCACCCTCGACACCGGTTGGTCCCACCATGCCCACGCCACTGTCCGCCGCGCTGGTCGGCGCGACCCTCACCCTGGCCACCGCCGCGGCGGCCGATCGTCTCGACGCCCCCCCGGCCCCGGCCCGGATGGCCCTCGAGCACTACCGGCTCGGCAACGGGCTCGAGGTCATCCTCCAGCCCGATCCGACGGTCACCAGCGCGGTGGTCGAGGTCTGGTACCACGTCGGCAGCAAGGACGAGGTGATCGGCAAGACCGGCTTCGCGCACCTGTTCGAGCACCTGATGTTCGAGGGCTCGAAGCACGTCGGCGAGGGCCAGTTCGACGTCCTGCTCGAGGGTGCCGGCGGGTGGAACAACGGCACCACCAACAACGATCGCACCAACTACTTCGAGCAGGTCCCCGGCGATCAGCTGCCGCTCGCGCTGTGGCTGGAGGCTGACCGCCTGGCCGGGCTGTGGGACGCGATGAACGCAGACGTCCTCACCAACCAGCGCGACGTGGTCAAGAACGAGCGCCGGCAGAGCTACGAGAACCGGCCGTACGGCCAGGCCAGCCTGCTGACCACCCAGGCGCTGTGGCCCAAGGGCCACGGCAACTGGAACCTGACCATCGGCACGATGGAAGACCTCGACCGGGCCAGCCTGGCCGACGTCGAGGCGTTCTGGCGCACGTACTACCGGCCGTCGAACGCGACCTTGGTCGTGGCCGGCCGCTTCGACGTGGCCACGATCAAGGCGCAGATCGACACGCTGTTCGCGTGGATGCCGGCCCAGCCGGTGCCGGCGCGCCGGACCCTCGACGCGCCGGTCGAGCCGCTGGCCAAGGCGGTGGTCATCGACACCACCGATAAGGTCCAGGTGCCCAAGGTCATCATCACGCTGCGCGCGCCCCAGGCCTACGGCCCCGGCGCCACTGACCTCGACGTGGCCGCGCAGATCCTCGGCGGCGGCAAGACCAGCCGCTTGTACCGGCGGCTGGTGCTCAAGGATCGCCTGGCCACCGAGGCCTACGCGTACCTCAACCCGCAGTTCCTCGGCAGCGAGTTCGAGCTGGCCGCGGTGGCCCGCCCCGGGGTCACCGCCGAGGCGCTGCGGGCCGCCATCGAGGACGAGCTGACCCGGTTCGTCGCCACGCCGCCGAGCGCGGCCGAGGTCGAGCGGGCCCAGCGGGTGCTCGAGGTCGGCCTGCTGCAGACCCTCGAGAACCTGCCCAGCCGGGTCAACCAGCTGGCCGAGTGGGCCGCTTACACCGGCCAGCCCGATCACCTCGCGCAGGACCAGGCCGCGCTGGCCGCGGTGACCCCGGCGACGGTGGCCGCCGCCGCAGGCCAGTGGCTGCGCCTCGCCAACGCGGTGACCGTGGTCGTGCGGCCCGAGCCCGCCAAGGCCGGGGGTGCGCAGTGATCCGCGCGTCGATTCCCGGCGCCCTCGTGGTCCTCGGTCTGGCCGCCTGCTGTCCGACGCCCCCGGCCGCCACCACGCCCGGGCCGGTGACCACGACGCTGCCGCCGGCGCCGCCGCCGCCACCTGCACCGCCTCCGACACCGGCCGTCGATTGGAGCGCGGCCGGCATCGACTGGACCACGCCGCCACCGCCGCTGCCCGAGGTCGCCTTCGCGCCGCCGGTCCCGACCGAGTTCAAGCTGTCGACCGGGGCGCGCGTGTTGGTGGTCGAGAACCACCGGCTGCCCCTGGTCAGCGTGCGCATCGCGGTCAGCTCGGCCGGCGCCCGGGTCGACGGCCGCCAACCCGGCCTGGCGGCCCTCACCGCCGATCTCCTCGACGAGGGCGCTGGGAGCCGCGACGCCAACACCCTGGCCGAGGAGCTCGAGCGGCTCGGGGCCAGCCTCACGGTCGCCGCGGGCAGCGACTACGCCCAGGTCACGCTCGACACCCTGGCCGAGACCTTGACGCCGTCCTTGGCGATCGCGGCCGACGTACTGGTGCGCCCGCGCTTCGCGGCCGACGACGTCGGCCGGGTCAAGGCCGAGCACCTGGCCGATCTCGAGCTGCGGGCCGATCAGCCGCGCTCGGTCGCCGCCGTGGTGTTCAACAAGCTGCTGTTCGGCGCCCACCCGTACGGCGAGGCTGTCGACGGCACGACCGCCTCGGTGACCGCGCTCCAGCGCGCCGACGTGGTCAGGTTCCACCGCACCCACTACGGCCCGGCCACCACCACCATCGTGGTGGTCGGTGACGTGACCGTGGCCGAGGCCAAGCGCCAGCTGGAGGCCGCGCTGCAGGGCTGGAAGACCAAGGTCGCGCTGCCGCGGCCCCCGGCGGCGCCGATCGCTGGCGCGCCGACGCTGGCGGTGGTCGACCGCCCGGGCGCGCCGCAGTCGGTGGTGATGATGGGGCGGCTCGGCCCGAACGCGGCCGACCCGTTCCAAGCCGCCAACGATCTGCTCAACACCGCCATCGGCGGCAGCTTCGCGTCGCGGCTCAACACCGAGCTGCGGGAGAAGCAGGGCTACACCTACGGCATCGGCTCGGCGTTCGTGCGCAACCTATGGGCCGGCACCTGGCGGGCTACCTCGTCGATCCGCACCGACGCCACCGGCCCGGCCATCAAGGCGGCGCTGGCGATCCTGGCCGACGCCGCCGCGACGCCGATGCCGGCCGCCGAGCTGGCCAAGACCAAGGCCCTGTCGATCCGCAGCCTGCCGCAAGACTTCGAGACCAACGCCGGCATCGCCGGGAGCTACCTGGGCCTCGCCCTCGACGGCCAGCCGCTCACGTACTTCCGCGATCTGCCGGCGCGCCTCGAGGCGGTGACCAGCGCCGACACCCAGGCCCGCGCCAAGGCGGCGTGGTCGGGGCTGTCCATCGTGGTGGTGGGCGACTGGGCGGTCATCGGCGCGGACCTGACGGCGCTGGGGCTTCCCATCGTGCGCTACGACGCGACCGGCGCCCCGCTCCGGTAGCGCCCGGCCGACGCAGTTGGCGAACAACCGCGGGCCGTCTTCTGTTATGAGCGGGGCATGCGCGCACGCCTCTGCCTCGCCGTCGCCGTCGCCCTGGTCGGCTGCGGCGACGACACCTCGTCGACGCCCGACGCCCGCCCCGCCGGCACCGCCCGGGTCGCGGTGGTCGGCTACGACTACACAGTCGACCTGACCTCACGCGCGGTGACCGCCGCCGTCAACCTCCGGTTGCTCGACGACGGCAACTGCGTGCAGCTGGCGTCGCGCGCCCCCGGCCTCGACCTCGCGACCGTCACGCTGGGGGACGCCGCGGCCACCGCCACCGCCGACGGGGTCACCCTGACCGCGTGTGGCGCCGGCTGGTCCGCCGGCACCGAGCTGACGCTGACGTCCCAGCTCGTGCTCGAGCTGGGCACCTGGGGCGCCAGCCAGGTCGGCTACTCGATCACCAACGACGCCACCGGCAAGCCGCTCACCTACCTGCTGTCGTGGGTCGAGCAGTGCGATCGTCTGGGTCCGTGTGATCCGTCGCCCGGCGTGTTCGCCCACTACCGCTTCACCGTGCACCACCCCGCCGACACCATCGTGGTGTGCCCGGGCACCCGGGTGGCCGGCGCCGACGTCACCACCTGCACGTTCGATCTGGCCGGCGGCCCCACCTACTCGACGTTCGGCATCGCCGCGTCGCCGTCGTGGCAGGAGACCGACCTGGGCACCTGGGGCGCGGTCCGCACCACGCTGTTCGACCGCGCCGGCTCGGGCGTCCAGGCGCGGATCGACGTGCCGTACCACCAGGGGTTCCTGGCGTGGATGGTGGAGACGTTCGGGCCCTATCCGTACGGCACGGAGCTGCGCATCGCCGTCGGGCCGACCTACTGGAGCGGCTTCGAGCACCCCGGCAACATCGTCCTCGACGACGGCCTGGCCCGCCCCATCCCGATGGCGTACACGCGGCCGGTCACCCACACCCTCAACCACGAGCTGGCCCACCAGTGGGCCGGCGACCAGACCACCCTCGCCACCACCTACGACTTCGTCTGGAAAGAGGCCATGGCCGAGTACCTGGCGTTCGTGTACGAAGACGCCACCGAGCCGGCCACGGCGCTGGCCACCGCCCGGGCCTGGAAGAGCTTCGCCGTCGGCGCCGGCTTCTACCCGGTCCCCGAGGACGCGCCGCGCCCGACGCTGCTCACCTACTACGGCGAGGTGTACGGCCCCGGCCCGATGATCTTGTTCCGCCAGATCGAGGCGATGTCGTCGCGCGCCGCGGTCATCGCCGCCCTGCAGACGCTGCTCGGCCAGGAGCGGGTGCTGTCGGTCGACGACGTGGTCGCCGCCCTCGAGGCGTCGACCGGGCTCGACCTGGCCACCTACGTCGACGTGTGGATCCGCGGCAGCGGCGCGCCGGCCTGGCCGACGTTCCGCCTCACCGTCAGCGGCACCGCCCCCGACGAGCAGCTGACCGTCACCGAGACCACGCCGGGCGGCGTCCTGCACGGCTGCGACTTCTCCGTCGAGGTCCGGGGCGCCAACGCCGACGAGGTCCACAAGGTGTGGATCGCGCGCGGCGTCGACGGCACCGCCGCGGTCACCGTGCCCACCGGCGTGCCTTGGCCGACCGTGACCACCGTCCTCGACGTCGACGCCCAGTGCCTGGCCTACCGCGACAACACCATCGTCGCCGCCCCGCGCCACCCACCCGGGTGGACCCCGTGGACCACGCGGCCCTGAAGACGACGCGTCCGGCTCCGGTTCCGGCTCACGGCTCCGGTTCCGGCTCCGGCTCCGGTTCCGGCTCACGGCTCCGGTTCCGGTTCACGCCTCCGGCTCCGGTTCCGGTTCCGGCTCCGGGTCCGGCTCACGCCTCCCGCGCCGGTTCCGCTTCCGGCTCACGCCTCCGGATCACGCATCTGGTTCACGCCCCGAGCACCCGCCCGGACGCTTGAACTCTCCCGACCTCCCCGCGGACAGCCGTCTTGGGAGGGGGACCCGGCGGGGGCCGTGACCCCGCCGGGGGAGGGTTTCGCGAGAAACCCTCCCAACAACACCGCTCAGTTCGTGCCGACGGTGCCCGACGCCGAGGCCGACACCGACACCGACACGTTGATCGACGCCTCGACGTGCGCCACGGCCGCGACGGCCGCCGAGATCTGGCCGCTGATGCACAGCGCCTGATCCTTGAACGAGCCGGCGATGTCGGCGCTCGCCGCGCCCAGCTCGCGGGCGCTCGAGGCCCACGCCTTGAACGAGGCCTGGAGCGGCCGCAGGCGCGCCTGGACCGACAGCATCTTCGGCATGCCGTTGCGGATCGCGGCCAAGGTGGCCTCGGCGCGACCGGCATCGACCATCGCCGACGCCTCGGCGTTGACGGTCAGCTCGGGCTCGGTGCACTGGACATCGACCGAGGCCTTGACCTCCGCCTCGGCCTTGCACTGGGCCGACGCGTTGACGTCGGCGGTGCCGTCGCAGCTGCCCTGGCACGAGCCGTTGCAGACGCCGTTGCAGTCGCCGCTGTTGCCGCCGGTGCCGGCCTGGCCCTGGCAGGTGCCATTGCAGGTGCCGTTGCAGGTGCCGTTGCAGGTCACCGACACGTCGGCCTCGGCCTTGGCCTCGCACTGCGCGGCGGCCTTGGCGGCGACCTCGGCGTTGACCGTGCAGACCGCGGGCTTGTAGTTGACGTCCAGCTTGAAGCCGGCGGTGAAGTTGGCCTGGAGGCTGCCCTTCAGGTACTCGATCACGTTGTTGCAGACGGCGTCGGTGGAGCCCTGGAGATCGCTGTCGGGCATCTTCAGCTCGCGACCCATGATCGCGCAGCTCTCCTTGACGACGGCCTCGACGCGGTTGGCCTCGTTCTCGAGGGCGACGGTCGCCTCGAGGAAGCCGTGGAGCTTGCGCCCCGCGTCCGACACCGAGTAGTTGCCGCAGGTGTTGGGATCGACCTTGCTCTTGCCGCCCATCCCGGGGACGTTCTTGCAGCCGGTCGCAGCCAGGGCCGTGGCGGCCAGGAGAGTCACAAGCGAAGACGAAACACGCATTCCAAGCTCCTTTTCGAAGTACGCGCCGGACACGTGCCGACGCACCACAACGCGCGAGGTCGACGCGGCTTACGCGCTCCCCCGATTGCGTCGGCTGATAACACGATCCAATGCGCCACGAAAGCCATCCCCGGGGCGTTCGCAGGCGGGACCTACCCTGCGCCTACCCTGACAAGACGTCGAGATCCATGGTGTTCCGATCGTGCCAAGGCCAACCGCCGCGCGCTGCGCGCCGCGCGCTGGACCGCCGTCGCACAACTATGTACGTCCGGATACGCTCGGCGCGGGCCCTGCCAGCGCGGGCTCGCCGCGACGGCGTGCGGCGCCGGCGCCCGTTTTCGCGCGAATCCCGGTAAGTGTTGCTCATGCGATGCTGGGATCGCGCGGCGCTTCCGTGGTAAGAGCGCCGCCCTGCGAGGCCTGCCATGAAGACCCTGACCGAGTTCTCGAACCTGATGCTCCAGCGGGGGGCTGCTGCCCGCGCTGCTTTTCTCGCGTCGGCGCCTGCCGCTGCCGCCCCTGTCGCGGCGACACCTGCCGTCGAGCCCGAGGCCGCTGCCGAGGCCGCTGCCGAGGCCGCGCCCGAAGCGGCGGCCGACGACGCCGCGCCGGCCGCTGACGACGCCGCGCCCGCGGCGACGCCCGACGGCCCGCCCGCCGCGATGATCGAAGCGGTCGCGAGCGCGCTGGCGATCCCGGGTGAGCGCGCCCAGCGCCTCCTCGAGGCGCTCGACGTGGTCGGCTCGCACCTGGCCAAGGTACGGTTGGTCCGGGTGTTCCAGGGCGAGAAGGGCCCGATCGGCTCGACGGCCGTCGGCGAGTTCCACTACGCCCTCGACCGGGTCGCCGGCACCGGCGGCGGCGGCCGTGGCGGTGATCGGGCGGGGCGCGGCGGAGATCGCGGCGGCCGCGGCGGCGATCGCGGCGGTCGCGGCGGCGGCGGCGGCGGCGGCGGCGATCGCGGTGGTGATCGCGGCCCGCCCAAGCCGCGCGGCCTCGGCGCGCTCAAGGCGCTCGCCTCCGGCGCGCCGCGCAAGGACGATCGCGACGACCGCGCCCGACCGGGCGAGGTGCCGCGCGCCGGCCTGGGCTGGGTGTTGACCGCCGCCCCCCGCGATCCGCGCGGCGACCGTGGCGATCGGCGCGGCCCGCCCGGCCGTGGCCCGCGGCGCGGCAAGCCCGGCGGTGGTGGGCCCGGCGGCGGTGGCCCCGGCGGCGGTGGCGGTCCCGGTGGCGATCGCCGGGGGCCTCGGCCGGCCGGCGGCCCCGGTGGCCCGGGCGGCGACGATCGCGGTGGTCGTGGCCGGGGGCCCCGTCCGGACGGCGGTGGTCCCGGTGGCCCGCGCGGGCCCCGCCCCGATCGCGGCCCGCGCCCACCGATGAATACCGACGTTCCGGCCGCCGTCCAAGCGCCGGTCGCCGATGCGCCGGTGACCGCCTCGACCGATCCGGCTGCCGACAAGTCCTGAACCGTCGCCGACGCCCTGACGCGTCGGGCCACGCCGACGGTCAGGACGACACGCAACGTTTCCCGCGCGCCGGTGTCGGAGGGAGTAGACTTCGCGCGGAGGTTCCCATGCTCACCCGGTCGCACTCTGCTCTCGTTCGCGTCGCTCCGGCGGCCCTCCTCTCGGTCCTGGCCGCGACGGCCGTGGCCCCGGCGGCCCACGCCGACGTGTCCAAGAAGGTCATCGCGGCCTTCAAGGGCAAGCTGCTCGTGTCGGCCGCGCCGCTCGAGTCCGGCGGGGACGACAAGGTCACCATCGCCGACTGGAAGAAGCACACCCAGACGTCGATCACCGGCCACCAGAACGGCAACGACGTCCAGGAGTGGACGTTCAACTACACGGCGTTTCTGTCCAAGACCGGCGCGTCGACGCTCAAACTCGAGTTCTACGACGGCGCCAAGTACTCCGCCGATCGCACGCTGACCGGCGTCGACCCCAAAGATCCGGTCATCGAGGGCGACATCACCATCGACGAGGACGAGGGGCTGACCAAGGGCAAGACCTACACGCTCAAGGTGGTGGCCAGCATCAAGGGCAAAGACACCACCGTCGCCCAGGCCGTCCTGACGATGAACTAGCCGCGCCAGCGCCGGTCAGCCCAAAAGCGCCGACCAGCCGCGCCAGCGCCGGTCAGCCCAAAAGCGCCAGGGCCGCCTCGACCACGGCCGCCGAGGTCAGGCCCAGCTGCTCCATCAGCACCTCGCCCGGGGCCGAGGCGCCGTAGCGATCGAGCCCGACGACGCGACCGTCGAGCCCGACGAGGTCGCCCCAACCGAAGCTGACGCCAGCCTCGACCGCCACCCGGGCCCGCACCGCCGGCGGCAGCACCGCGTCACGGTAGGCGCGGTCCTGCGCGACGAACTGCTCCCAGCACGGCACCGACACCACCCGGGACGCCACGCCTCGGCCGGTCAGCTCGTCGTGAGCCGCGACCGCGACGCTCACCTCGGAGCCGGTGGCCAAGAGGACCACCGCCGGGGTGCCCGCGCAGTCGCGCAGGACGTACCCGCCGCGCTCGACCGCGGCGTCTGGCGTCGACAGCACCGGCAGATCCTGTCGCGACAGCACCAGCGCCACCGGGCCGTCAGTGCGCCCGAGGGCCATGCGCCACGCGGCGGCGGTCTCGTTGCCGTCGCACGGCCGCACCACCCACAGCCCGGGCATGGCGCGGAGCGACATCAGGTGCTCGATGGGCTGGTGGGTCGGGCCGTCCTCGCCTACGCCGATCGAGTCGTGGGTCCACACGTAGATGGCCGGCAGGTGGTTGAGCGCGGCCAGCCGCACCGCCGGCCGCATGTAGTCCGAGAACACGAAGAACGTGGCGGCGAAGCCACGGACGCCGCCGTGGTAGGCGAAGCCGTTGATGATGGCGCCCATGGCGTGCTCGCGGATGCCGAAGCGCAGGTTGCGCCCGCCGTCGGCCACGGACCAGTCGCCGCCGGGGACGATGGTCTTGGTCGAGCCGCCGAGGTCGGCGTCGCCGCCGAACAGCCACGGCACCTTGCCGGCCAGGTGCACCAGGCACTTGCCCGACGCCACGCGGGTGGCCAGCGCATCGCCGGCCTTCCACTGCGGCATGCCGTCGGCCCAGCCGGCCGGCAGCTCGCCGCGGGCGGCGACGTCGTACTGCGCCGCCAGCTCGGGGAACGCCGCGCGCCAGGCCGCGAACCGCAGCTCCCAGTCGGCCCGGGCCGCGGCGCCACGGGCGCCGACCGCCGCGGTGTGGGCGCGGACCTCGTCGGGCACCAGGAACTGCGCCGCGGGGTCCCAGCCCAGCGCCAGCTTGGTGGCCTTGACCTCATCGGCACCCAGCGGCGAGCCGTGGGCCGACGACGTGCCGGCCTTCTTGGGCGAACCGAACCCGATGGTGGTGCGCACGCAGATGAGCGTCGGCCGTGCGGTGTCGGCCTTGGCCTCGGCGATGGCGCGATCGATCGCGTCGACGTCGTGGTCGCCGTCGTCGACCCGGAGCACCTGCCAGCCCATCGCCGCGTAGCGCGCGCCGACGTCCTCGCTCATGGTCAGGCCGGCCGGCCCATCGAGCGTGACGTGGTTGTCGTCCCACAGGCAGATCAGCTTGCCCAGGCCGAGGTGGCCGGCCAACGACGCCGCCTCCTGGGCCACGCCCTCGACCACGTCGCCGTCGGAGATCAGCGCGAAGGTGTGGTGGTCGACGACGGTGTGGCCCGGGCGGTTCCACAGCTGCGCGGCGAAGCGCTCGGCGATCGCCATGCCGACGGCGTTGGCGTGGCCCTGCCCCAGCGGCCCGGTGGTCGCCTCGACGCCGGCGGTGTGGTGAAACTCGGGATGCCCCGGCGTCTTCGAGCCCCACTGGCGGAACGCCTGCAGCTCGGCCATCGGCAGGTCGTAGCCGGTGAGGTGCAAGAGCGCGTACAGGAGCATCGAGCCGTGGCCGGCCGACAGCACGAACCGATCGCGATCGGGCCACGCTGGCGTCGACGGGTCGACCACCAGGTGGCGCTGCCACAGCGTGTACGCCATCGGCGCGGCGCCCATGGGCAAGCCGGGGTGGCCGCTGTTGGCGCGCTGGATCGCGTCGATGGACAGCGTGCGGATGGTGTTGATGGTGAGACGGACGAGGTCGGGCTCGGTCACGGCCGCGGACCCTACCCCATGGGTGCGACGGCGGACACCGCCACGCGCGGGATCCGCCAGCCGGCGGGCCCCGAGCTCGCCCCCGCCGCGGAATCATCCGCACATCCGCGCTATCATCGGCGCCGCATGAACGCCCGTCGCGCTGGAACCACGTCGATGTCGTCCGTCCTCCTCGCCGCCGCGCTCGCCTGCGGGGGTCCCAAGGCCGCCGCGCCCCCGCCGGCCCCGCCCACGCCGGCCGACCGCATCGTCGACGGCACGCCGACGCCGACGCCGGCGCCTGCGCCGACGCCTGCGCCGGCACCGCCAGCGACGCGGCAAGATCGGCCGCCCGAGGTGTTCGCCCCGGCGTGGAAGACCGTGGGCGTGGGCCAGTCGATCTCGTTTTCGGTCGCCGCCATCGACCAGGATCTCGACGACGTCAGGGTCGACGTGATGTCGATGCCGCCGTCGGCGCGGTTCGACGCGATCACCCAGACCGTGACGTGGACGCCGACCAAGGCCGACCTGCCGAAGGCGTCGTTTCAGCTGGCGGTCACCGAGCTGACCGGCCCCGGCGCGAAGCGGCCGCCGCAGTCGATCCAGTGGGACTTCGCCGTGTCGCTCAAGAAGCAGCCGGTGCCGGTGGCGCCGTGGGGCGGCGACGCCGCCGAGACGCTGTTCACCATCCGCGAGCCGCGCCGGCTCGAGGCCACCGCCAAGGCCTACCCGTTCGACGCCATGCTGGCGTGGAGCGCGCAGTCGATGCGGGCCCCGCTGCCCGAGGCGGCCGCGGCCAAGCTGCCGCCGGTCGACAAGGCGGCGCTGTTCAAGCAGTTCCTGCAGGGCCTGGCGGCCACGCACGGCAACCCGCGCCTCGACCCCGACGCGCCCGGCTTCGACCAGGCCAGCTTCGGCAACCCCGCCGACTGGCGCCTGATCGCGGTGCGCCCGCGGCTCGACAAGAAGTTCCACGAGCTGCGGCTGGTGTACCAGGCGGTCAAGGCGCCCGAGCCGGTGTTCGCGATGTTCCGGGTCCGTGCCGTCGAGGATCTGCCGACCCTGCCGCCCGAAGCCAAGGCCGAGAACAACCTGGCGCTGGCCCAGCTGTTCGCGAAGCACCTGCTGGCCGCCGACGGCGCGGTGAACCCGAAGTG
>JAWKQV010000024.1:0-80805 GCA_041389965.1 Kofleriaceae bacterium
CGAGAAGCACCAGGTGCAGGTGTTCCCGTCACTCGAGGCGTTGGTCGCCGCCGGCGCCAACGTCATCCACGTGCTCACGCCGCCGTCGTCCCACGGCAAGGTGGCCAAGGCCGCGCTCGAGCTGGGCTGCGACGTGCTGATCGAGAAGCCGGTCACCGAGGACCCGGCCGAGGGCCGGGCGCTGGCGGCGCTGGCCGCGGCCAAGGGCAAGACCGTCTCGGTCAACCACTCGCTGCTCTACGATCCCCAGGTGGCGCGGGCCCTGGCCGCGGTGCGGTCGGGCTCGCTCGGACAGATCGTGTCGGTCGACATCCTGCGCGGCAGCGAATACCCGCCGTTCGAGGGCGGCCCGCTGCCGCCGCACTACCGCGACGCCGGCTACCCCTTCCGCGACATCGGGGTCCACTGCCTGTACCTGATCCAGGAGCTCTTGGGCCCGATCGAGGACGTCGAGGCGTCGTGGCGCTCGCTGGGCGGCGACCCCAACCTGGCCTACGACGAGTGGCGCGCGGTGGTGCGGTGCCAGCGCGGGCTGGGGCAGTTCCAGCTGACCTGGAACGTCAAGCCGATGCAGAGCCAGATCATCATCCACGGCACCAAGGGCGTGCTGCGGGTCGATCTGTTCGCGATGTTCCACGGCAAGCGCGCGTCGACGCCGCTGCCCAAGGCGGCCGAGCGCCTGATCAACGCGTTCACCGACTCGTTGCAGCCGCTCATCGACGTGCCGGTCGGCGTGTTCAAGTTCGTGACCAAGGAGGTCAAGAGCTACCAGGGGCTGCGCAACCTGGTGGCTGACTTCTACCGGCGGCTGGCCGCGGGCGAGCCGCCGCCGGTCACCGTCGAGGACGCCGTCAACGTGGTCGAGTGGGTCGAGCGGGTGGCGCGCGCCGCCGACGCCGAGCACGCCGCGGCGCTGGCGAAGTTCGCGCTGTCGGCCGCGGTGCCGTTTTTGGTCACCGGCGCGTCCGGATCGCTGGGCGGCGCGGTGCTGCGCCGGCTGGTGGCAGACGGCCACCGGGTCCGGGCCATGGTCCGCCGGCTGCCGAGCCGGGTGATCGACGGCGTCGAGTACGCCATCGGCAACCTGGGCGACCCGGCCGCGGTCGATCGCGCGGTGGCCGGCGCCGAGACCGTCATCCACGTCGGCGCCGCCATGAAGGGCGGCTGGCCCGAGCACCTCGGCGGCACCGTGGTCGGCACCGCCAACGTCATCGCGTCGTGTCGTCGCCACGCGGTCACGCAGCTGGTCCACATCTCGTCGATGTCGGTCATCGACTGGGCCGGCTCGGTCGGCAAGGGCGTCATCGACGAGACCGCGGCGCTCGAGCCGCGCGCCGAGGAGCGCGGCGCCTACACCCGGGCCAAGCTCGAGGCCGAGCAGCTGGTGACCGCGGCGGCGGCGGCCGGGCTGCCGTGCGTGATCCTGCGCCCCGGACAGATCTTCGGCGGCGGCATCCCGCTGGTGAACGGCGCCGTCGCCCGGCGGGCCGGCGGGCGCTGGCTCATCCTCGGCGACGGCCAGCTCGAGCTGCCGCTGATCTACATCGACGACGTGGTCGACGCGATCTTGGCGGCGGTCGCCAAGCGCCTCACCGGCGGCGAGATCATCCAGCTCATCGACGGCGCCCAGCTCAAGCAGCGGGACGTGCTCGCGCTGACCGGCGGCGGCAAGTCGATCGCCGTGCCGCGGCCGATCGTGTTCGGCCTGGGCAAGCTGTCGGAGCTGCCGCTGGGCGCGCTGGGCAAGCCGTCGCCGATCGCCCTGTACCGGCTGCAGTCGGCCCTGGCCCGCCTGACCTGGGGCACCGGCAAGGCCGAGCGGCTGCTGGGGTGGACGCCGCGGGTGGGCGTCCGCGAGGGCATCCGCCGCGAGCAGGCGCGCGACTGATGGCGGCCGGCTACCGGGTCGAGGCCGCCGCCCCGGTGGCGGTCCGGCGCGACCTCGAGCGGCTGTGGGCCGCCAACCTGACCCTCGAGCGACACCCGTCCGACAAGTTCGCTTGGCTCTACCTGGAGGCGCCCCGGCTGCCAGCGCAGGTGCTGGTGCTGCGCGACGACCAAGGCGGCGCCGTCGGCACCGCCGGCATCGGTGTGCGCGGGATCCAGGTCGGCGCCGGCCTGGTCGAGGCCGGCCTGTTGGCCGATCTCGCGGTCGACAAGAGCCACCGCTCGGTCGGCCCGGCGCTGGCGCTGGTGCGCGCCGGCAAGGCCGCGGTCGACGACGGCTACGCGCTGGGCTACGGCTTCCCCAACCGGCTGGCCGAGGGGGTGTTCAAGCGCGCCGGCTACCGGGTGCTGGGCGCGATCGAGCGGTACGCGCGCCCGCTGCGCCACGCCAGCTTCGTCGATCGCCTCGAACCGGCGATGCTGACCAGCCTGCCGGCGCCGGCGCGGGCGTGGGCGCTCGACGTGCTGCGGCGCCCGGCGGTGGCGACGCTGGCTGGCGCGGCGGTCGACGCGGCCCGGCTGGCCACCACCGGCCCCGCCGCGCTGGCCGCTCGCCGGCACCTGCGGGTGAGCACGCTGGCGCGCCCCGATGCGCGGTTCGACGCGCTGTGGGCCGCCGCCCGCGGCGAGTTCGCGGTGGTCGCCGAGCGCACCGCGGGGTTCTTGCAGTGGCGCTTCCCGCCCAGCCCCCAGCGCACCTGGCGCTGCGCGATCGACCGCGCGACCGGGCAGCTCGGCGGCTACGCCATGGTCGAGCTGGTCGACGGCGTCGCCCACGTGCGCGACCTGTTCGGCCACCGCGCCGCGATGCTGGCGCTCCTCGACGGGCTGCCGCTGGCGGCGTTCCGCGCCGGCGCCACCTCGCTGTCGATGCGCTACCTGGGTGCCCCGTGGCTGCGCGACGCCCTGATCGAGCGGGGGCTGGCGCCGCGCCAGTCGCCGCGCACCATCGCGCTGACCATCGGCGCCGCGCTGGCGCCGGCCGAGGCCGCGCTGGCGATCGACGCCGACCGTTGGCACCTGACCGACGCCGACGAGGACGCCTGACGCCGATCAGGCCTCGGTGAGGTCCTTGACCGTCTTGGTGGCGGCGTTGCGCTGCACCGAGGCGATGCCCTTGTCGCGACCGGCCGCGGAGGTGTAGGTCTCGCTCTGGCCGATCACCTGCTTGTTCGCGGCGTGGAGGACGAAGTAGTGCTGGCCGTTCTTGGCGACCTTGCGCTCGAACGCCGCGGCCTTGCTCGCGTTGGTGCGGCACGACGCGATGCCGCCGGTGGCCGCCGCGCGGGTGGTGTACCCCTGGCTGCTGAGGATGGTCTCGTGGTTGCCGGCCTTGAGCACGAAGTGGAACTTCGACGACTTCTTCTCCAGCACGTAGTATCCAGACATGGAGCCTCCTTGTGGCTGCGTCGGTTGTACGCGCGATCGCCGCGCCGCGCCGACCACGCGGGGGCTCGTCCGGGTACCTCGGGGGTAGCCCGCGCCACCTGACGGCCGACGCCAGCGTGGTAGCCTCTCCGCCCATGAAGCTCTCGCCGTCGACGATCGCGCCGCTCCTCGTGCTGGCCGCGGCCTGTGGTGGATCCTCCAAGCCGGCCCCGGTGACGCCGCCGGCGCCGGTGGTCGAGGCGCGGCCCACCCCGCCGCCACCGCCGCCGGTGTGCGTGCCGCCGACCGATCCGGCCACGATCTCGGCGGCCACGTCCGACGGCACCTCGGTCCAGTTCTGCACCGGCGGTGACGAGGAGGTGGCCGGCTGCTTCCAGGTCGGACTCGACGACGGCCAGCTCGCCAAGCTGACCGAAGCGCCGGCGCCCCAGCAGGCCAGCCTGGAGGCGCCCTCCGCCGAGGTCGAGACCACGCCGACCGAGGTCAAGGTGTGCGCCACCATCGCCAGCGGCGACCAGGCCTGCACCACGCTGCGGCCCAAGGTCGCGCGCGGGGCCTCGTCGCCGATCCGGGCAGCGGTCAACGCCAGCGGCAAGCTCATGGTCGCCATGCTGGGCGACGGCGAACGCGGCAAGGGCTACGCCGAGGTGTGGGACGTCGGCAAGAAGAAGAAGCTGACGACCATCAAGTACGGCAAGGGCGACTACACCTGCGGCGTCGGCAGCTTCGTCGGCGACAGCCTGTTCATCAGCGCCAGCGTGTGTGCCGGCCCCGACGCTCGCGGCGCGCTGTACTCCGTCAAGGGCAAGAAGCTGGCCGACGTCGGCAGCAAAGACTTCGGCACCTACGGCACCGTCCCGATCCAGGTCGAGGCGGCGCGCTGGGCGTTCCTCGAAGAGGGCGGCGGCGCGGTAGCCCTGCAGGACGTGTCGACCGGCGCGGTCATCCGCACCGTCGAGCTGGTCGGCCTGTGGACGGCGGGCTCCGAGGACGGCGACGCGTTGGCCGGCGGCAACCCGGGCGAGTCGGCGCTGGTGCGCGGCGGCCCCGGCCAGCTGATCGCCGTGGCCGGCTCGCCGCGGGCGGGCTCGGTGGCGGTGGTCACGATCGACTCCGGCGAGGTGAAGGTGTGGCCGGCCCGGGCCTGCTCCGGCGCGCCGGCCGACGCGGCGTCGACGTCCGACGACGATCCGCCCGGCGACGAGTGAACCGCCGGCGTCAGTAGCGGCCGCCGCCGCAGCCGTTGCCGCCGCCGTACCCGGGCCCGCCGCCGCGGTTGCCGGATAGCATCTGCATCATCAGGATGGGCAGCAGCTGGTCGAGGCCGTTCGACGGCTGCTGCTGCTGCTGCTTGCCCAGGTCGGACAGCGCCGACTTGATGTCGTTGAGCGCGTCCATCAGGCGATCGTCGGAGGCCGAGCGCGAGGTGCTGGCGGCGGCGCGGCGGCCGCCGGTGACGGTCTCGAGGGCGGCGGGGTCGATGGTGGCGAAGTCTTTGCGCATGGCGTGCCTCCGTGGGTTGCCCACGGGTAAAGCACTCGCCGTGCCAGCGCTGCTGCTTGTCAGATCAGCGGCTTGAGGTGGTGGGGCGGCCCACCCGATCGTCGACCACGGATCACGATCGGCGGCCCCAGGCCCCGATCGCGTCAGGCCCGCAGCAGCTTGAAGGCGTGGGTCCAGCCGCCGCCGCGCATGCCGGGGATGCACCACAGCATGCACAGCGGCTCGATGGCGCGGGCCGCCACCGCCGTGCCCATGTCGGCGGTGTCCCAGCCAAACTGCGTGAGGATGCTGGTCACCGTGGCCTTGGCGGCGGCGTCGTTGCCGCAGATGAACATGGTCGGCGGCCCACCCGGCAACGACGGGTTGACCATGAAGGCGTTGCCGACGCAGGAGAACGCCTTGACGAAGCGCGCGGCCGGCGCGGTGGCCTGCAGCGTCTCCATGAGCGAGCCGTCGAGGCTGGTGAAAAACGACAGCACGCCGTCCACCGGCGGCGCGTCGGCGATGGGGTTGGTCGCGTCGATGACCACCTTGCCGGCCAGGGCGTCGACGCCGGCCAGCTGCACCGCCTCGACCGCGGCGCTGCCCTTGACCGCCAACACCACGACCTCGGCGTCGGTGACCGCGTCGGCGAAGGTGGCCGCCCGGGCTCCGGCCTTGCTCGCCCACGCCGCCAGCTTGGCGGGATCGCGCGAGCCGCGCGTCACCGCGTGTCCATGCGTGAGGAAGCCGTCGGCCAGCACCTCACCGACGGTTCCCGATCCGAGCACTGCGATCTTCATGGCGCGAGGCTAGCCCCACCGCCAGGCCGCGCACAACCGCCCGATCGGTCAGGGCGCGGCGGCCGCCGTCACTCGAACACCCCGGCCGCCGACCGGGCCGCGGCGCGGCGCCGACCATAGAGCGACCACGCGAGCAGGTTGCCGACCATCGCCAGCAGGCCGCAGCCGACGCCCATCACCGCGAACCCGGCCGCGGCCTCGCCGTCGTCGCCGCCGTTGGACGGCAGGCCTCGCAACATCAAGAAGAACCCCATCACGCCGGCCGCGGCGCCGGCCAGCGACATCATCAACAACCTTCGCGGCGCCGCCACGCCGGCGGCGAGCCCGGTGATGAGCGCGCCCGCGCCCATCGCGCCGAAGAACATGCCGGCCAGCGCGCCGTCGCCCGACTGGCCGCGCGCGATGGCGCCGCCCATCACCACGAGCCCCACCACCGACGCGCCCAGCGTGGCCACCGCGATGTAGACCAGCCAGGCCACGGGGCTGTCGGAGTGCCCCGGCACGGCACGCTCCACCACCACCGCTCCGGCGATGGCGCCGACCGCCGCGGCGCCGGCCGACAGCACCACCAGCCGGATGATCTCATCGCTGGCGACGTGCCACAGCAGCTCGCCGACGCCGGTGCCCAGCAGCACCGCGACCAAGGTCGCGATCACCAGCAGGCTGCCGATGGCTGGCTCGATCACCGTCGAGCCGCGGCTGGCGCGGGCGGCGATGGCCCCGCCGATGGCCCCGCCCACCGCCAGCACGCCGTACAGCCCGACCTGCCCAGCCAGCTTCAGCGTGACGAACAGCAACAGCCCCAGCGCGATGCCGCCGGCGACCAGGAAGTAGCTGAGGAGGACCGACGAGATCGAGAAGCGCGATGGGGGCATGAGTCATCGTACCCGCCACGCCTGGCCGCCGCGCCCGGCGCGCGCCGGGTCACAGGCGAAACACCGCCCAGGTCTGCCCGTACAGGCGGGTGACCCCGCGGTTCTCGTCGAGGAGCGTGACGTCGGCGGCGCCGAACCGCTGGACCGCCAGGTCGACTTGGACCCGCAGGTTCGGGGTGGCGACCCAGTGCCAGCCCAGCTCCACCGACCCGAAGGTCGCCGCGGCCGCGTCGACCGGATCGATGCGCTGGCCCATCACCCGCGCCACCAGGGCCCACCCGTCGCGCAGCGGCGCGGCGTCGACCGCGGCGCCGAAGTGGCCGCACGGCGACCAGCCGCCGACCAGGTAGCCGCCTTCGGCGGTGAGGTGCCCGCCCAGCGGGGTCTCGCTCACGACCGTGCCGTCGGGGTACGCCAGCTGCTCGCCGTCGCGGCGGAACGCCACCTCGCCGCTCACCTTCCAGTGCGCGTGGGCCACGCCGGCGTCGGCCCCGACGTGGACCATGACGCCCCGGTACGGCCGGTTGGTCAGGAACGTCGAGTCGTACGGCTCGACCGCGATCTCCCCGAAGTCGGGCTCGTCGGGGCGCAGGCGGACGCCGCCGTTGACCGACACCTCCAGGTGCTTGTCTGGCACCGCCAGCGCCCGGGCCTCCGCGGCCCACTTCGACGATGCCCGGGTCAGGTCCTCGGCCTCGACGCCTGCCGGGATCTGGGGCGAGTCCTCGGGGTCGCCGCCCGCCAGCGCCGGTGGATCGCGGGTGATCGCCACCGCCGCGCGCCAGCGCGCGTCGGCGGTGGTCGCGGCGAGCATCACCCCGACTTCGTGATCGCGGTTGTAGTACGTGATGATGCTGCGCTCGATGAACTCCTGATCGAACGAGGCCGTGTCGCGCTCGAGGCCGCCGGGCGCCTTGATGAACCCGGCCTGGAGTTCGAGGTGCTCGCTCGGTCGCCAGTAGCCGTACATGTTGTGGATCTCGCTGTGCATGTTCTTGACCGACATCTCGAACCGCAAGCCGACCCCGCGGTCGGCGTCGACCTGGAAGCCGACCCGACCGCGTCGGATGATCAGGTCGACGGTGTCATCGGGCGCGTTGCCGCTGGGCGGCACCACGTGGCTGTAGCGCAGGAGCGGCTCGAGGATGAGGCGGAAGCTGAGCCGCGTGTGGTGCGGCAGGTGCAGGCGGAGCCACCTGCCGGGATGGTAGGTGGCCGTGACCACGTCGGCGCGCTTGGGCGACCGCGCCCTCGCCGGCGCCGCCACGGCGCCAACTGCGACCACCGCCGCCACGAGTTGGGTTCGCAATGCCATCGACGCGCGCTCGCTTTCTGCGCCCGCCCAGCGCGGACGCCAGGCCAGTGTCGCGAGCGCGTCACCCAAGCACCATGAAGACGGCGTGAAGATGTCAGCTGCGGACACGCGCCACCGCACCTCGGCCGTGGCGACCTCCACCATCGCGGCGACGCACGCCCGGCGACGCGGGGCCTTGCGGGGTCGCTAGCCCGACGTCGAGCCGGCCTGCCCGTAGCGCGCCAGCAGGCGCTTGGCCACGACCATCTTGTGGACCTCGTCGGGGCCATCGTAGATGCGGGCGCCCCGCTCGTGGACGTAGTAGTGGGCCAGGAGGGTGTCGGAGGTGACGCCCAGGGCCCCGTGCACCTGGATGGCGCGATCGATGAGGCGCATCATCACGTCGGCGACGAAGAACTTGATGATCGACACCTGGTCGCGGGCCGCGTGGAAGCCCTGGTGCTCGATGATCCAGGCGGCCTGCAGCGTCATCAGCCGGGCCGCGTCGATCTCGGCCCGGGCCTCGGCGACCCAGGCCTGGATGATCTGACGGCTGCTCAGCGTCTTGTCGGGCGCGATGGTACGGCTGACGGCGCGCTGGCACATCAGCTGGAACACCCGCTCGCAGATGCCGATCCACCGCATGCAGTGGTGGATGCGCCCCGGGCCCAGGCGCTCCTGCGCGATCAGGAAGCCAGCTCCCTCGGCGCCCAACAGGTTGCCGCGCGGGACCCGGCAGCCGTGGTACCGGATCTCGGCGTGGCTGGCCCAGCCCCCGCCCGCGTCGCCCATGATCGGGATGTTGCGCACCAGCTCGAACCCCGGCGTGTCGGTCGGCACGATGATCATCGAGGCGCGGGCGTGGGGCGCGGCGTCGGGGTTGGTCACCGCCATCACGATCGCGAAGGCGGCGCCGTCGGCCCCGGTGGTGAACCACTTGTGCCCGTCGACGACCCAGGCGTCGCCGTCGAGGCGCGCCGTGCACGACAGCATCGTCGGGTTCGAGCCGGGGTTGTCGGGCTCGGTCATCGAGAAGCACGAGCGGATCTCGCCGGCCGCCAGCGGCGCCATCCACCGCTCCTTGTGCTCGGCGGTGCCCCACTTGTGGAGCACCTCGAGGTTGCCGGCGTCGGGCGCCTGGCAGCCGAACGCGTAGTGCCCGAGCGGCGACCGGCCCAGGCGCTCCGACACCAGCGCGTGCTCGACCAGGCCCAGGCCCAGCCCGCCGACGTCCTGGGGCAGCTGCGGTCCCCACAGGCCGGCGGCCTTCACCGCGGCGCGCAGCTCGGCCAACCGCGGCGCCGCGGCGACGAAGCCGCGCGCCAACACCTCGGCCTCGGCCGGGATGACGTGCTCGGCCAGCAGCCGATCGATGGCGTCGAGGGTGGGGACCAGGTGAGTCGGGAGGGCAAAGTCCATGGCAGCTCCTAGCGGTAGGTGACGAGCTCGTCAGCGAGGTGATCGACGTGGTTCCAGCCCAGGAGCGACAGCTCCCGTCCCGCGCCGCGGTGCCGCCACAGCAGCTCGCTGACGGAGCCGTTGCGCACCAGGCGCCACAGGTTGACCGTGGCCCGCGCGTCGAGCCCCAGGGCCAGCCGGGCCGCGACGCCGATCGGGCCGCCCGAGGTCACCGCCACGACGACCCGACCACCACCAGCGCCGGGCGCGATCATGCGGTCGACGGCGCGCTCGACCCGGGCCACGAACTGCGCGAACGTCTCGAGCGCACCAGTGTCGAGCGTGCCCTGGGTCCAGGCGTCGACGACCTTCCACAGCGCGCGATCGGCCAGCGCCGGATCGACCCGGCCCCCCGTCACCAAGCCGGCCAGCGCCGGCTCGTCGCGGACCACCTGCGGCAGGCACCGCCCCAGCAGCTCGAACGCCGGGTACTCGGCCAGCTCGTCGAGGACGACCGGCGTCGGCAGCGGCCAGCCGGCCGCGGCGGCCGCGGCCAGCGCGTGGGTCGCGGTGTCGCGCTGGCGCTGCATCGGGCCGGTGTAGATGGCGTCGACGGCGGCGCGCCCGGTGGCCCACGCCCGCCCGAGCGCGGCGGCCTGGGCCACCCCGGTCGGCGACAGCACGTCGTAGTTGGCGGCCCCGTACGAGGCCTGGCCGTGACGAACCAGTCGGAGCGTGCCCATCGGTACATCTAACCTCTTCCCGCCGTCCGGCGGGTTGTTGCGAGACCTCGTTCAAACCGCGCGGGTGGATTTCCCGCGCCCGGCCCACCCGGGGTCGTTCGGGGCGCGGGTTGCGATGCTGCCGGCGCGCGCGGGCGTGGGCGTGCGCGCAGATCGTCGCCCGGTCGTCTAGAGGACGAAGTACGCTCGCCGCCACGCCCCCGAATGGCCCCGCCGGGGCATGGCGAACGAAGGCCGCAGGCACACGCATCCGGCCCCTGGTGCCAACCCGCCGCAGGGCGGGAGAAGGTAGAATGCCCCATGGACTGGCGACGCGGTGCCTCGGGTGCAAAGAGTCCCGGAACGACCGAACCTGCGCCAGGTCCAGCGCCCGGACGCGTGCCGCGCGCCAAGGCATCACCGCGTCGCCCCGCGGCCAGCGCGGACGGCGGGCCCGCGGTCGACCGCGCCGTCGCCGGTGGTGGTGGCGAGCCGGTCGATGACGCCGTGCGCGCGCGGGTCGAGCCGCACCTCGGGTTCGATCTGCGCGGCGTGCGGGTGCATGGCGACGTCGCCGCCGAGGCGGCGAGTGCGTCGATCGGCGCCCGGGCCTTCACCTATGGCGCCGATGTCTTCCTCGGCGCCGGTGAGCGTCCATCCGACATCGCGCTCATGGCGCACGAGCTGACCCACGTCGCCCAGCAGGGCGCGGCGGGACGCGCTGGTCCGCAGGCGCTGTCCGTCGGAGCCGCGGACCACCCGGCCGAGCGAGAGGCCGACGCCGTCGCCGACGCCGTCATCAGCGGCCGGGCGCCGGCGGGCGGGCCGCGGATCGTCGAAGATGACGCACCAACCGGGCCTGGGCAGGTCCAGCGACGGGCGTTTCTCGACCGCCTGCGCCCGCTGGTGATGGCCGCGGCCGACGCCGAGCTCGGGGTGGTCGGCGTGACCCTCGGTTGCCCGTACATCGAGCGGGTCTTCGCGCATTATCGCGGCGCGTCGGCCGCGGAGATCGAGCGCGCCTTGCAGCGGTTCTCAGGCCTGCCGCGGGTCGAGCAAGCCGCTGACTACATCCCGCCGATCTTGACGAGGCTCCGCGCCGCGACGCAACGGTGGCAGGCGGGGGAGGACGTCAGCGGCGAGCTCGCGACGCTCGGCCTGGGGGCACCGGTGCCGCGGCGGCCGGCCGCGGCCACCGCCGATCGCGCCGACGCCTCGCGCCCTACGGTCATGCGGTCGATGCTCGATCAGCTCGGCCCGGGCCAACCGCTTGACCCGGCGGTCGCCGGGCGGATCGGCGACGCCATGGGCGCCGACGTGAGCGGCGCCCGGATCCACACCGATGCCACCGCCGCCCGGATGGCCCGGTCGGTCGATGCCGCGGCGTTCACCGTCGGCGCGCACGTGGCGTTCGCGCCAGGCACCTACCAGCCCGGGACGCTGCGCGGCGATGCGCTCCTGGCCCACGAGCTGGCCCACGTGGTCCAGCAGAAGGGCGCCAGCGCCCCGCCCGCCGCCGCGTCGGATGTCACCGTTCGAGGCGACGCGACCGACGAGGTCGAGGCCACGCCGGACCCGACCGAGGCCCTGACCACCGAGCGCGCCGACGCCGAGGCCGACGCCGAGGGTGCGAGCCGGGGCGTCATCGGTCGGCTGTACGACGGCGCCGGACGCGTGGTCCGCCGCATGGTCGACGTCGCGCGGCCGGTGTGGTCGTCCGAGGTCACGTTGCAGCGATGCGGTGGCCCCGAGTACGAGCAGCTGCCCGAGGTCACCCCGGCGGCGCCGGCCTCGTCGATGCCCGACCCCGTCACGTTCGCGCCCGCCGGCGATCGCTTCGTGGTCGGGTTCGAGGCCCACGACCGGGAGGTGACGTTCGTCATTCGCTACGACGGCCCGCATCGCTGCGATCTGCGCGGCGAGCCGGGCCGCATGACGATGCGCATGACCGACGAGCAGTTCACCCGGGTCGCGACGCGGCCGTTCGCCGGTCAGCTCCTCTCGCTTGACGACGAGCACATCACGATCGACCTGTTCGGCGACGGCACGCAGCTCGCGACGATGCGCGATCGGGTTTCGCCGGGCTTCGATCTACGCTCCCGCAACCACTGGTTCACCGGCGCGATGACCTCGGGCAGCGACGGGTTGCTCGGCGGCGCGAACTGCGTCGTGTCGTGGGACTCCAGCGGGCACGGCACGCCGGCGCCGCCGGGGACGCCGCCGGGGCCCACGATGCCAGGCCTCGACGCCGGCGTCCCCGAGGTCCATGAGACCACCGCGCGCTTCGCCGGTGATGAGTTCCGCTTCACGACCCAGCGCTTGGGCACCAGCAACCAGATCCAGCTGCGCATCGCTTCGGCCGCCGGGCGGCGCGGCATCAACATCGATCGTCTGATCGAGGTTCCGCAGATCGAGCACGTCACGTCCACGATCCTGTCGAACGACGGCCGTGACCTGACGCTGGACGTCAACGGCGATCGCCGGGCCGATGTGCGGCTGGTCCACACCATCGAGCAGCGGTTCGGCGTACGGACGCACCACTTCCGGACCTTCGACAGCGACGGTATCTTCCTCGGAGATCAGGTCGGGTTCGTCGACGGGCCCGAGGTCGCGATCCCACCGGATCAGGATGAGGCGACCCACGCGCCCGATCTCACGCGCGAGTGGCCGACCAACCGGCCACCCGGGCAGGGCGACATCGCTGGCGAGCTACCACGGGCGATCGATCGCCCGGGAGGCGTGATCGAACTCCGGATCGATGGCGACGGCGATCGCGACAAGGAGCTCGTGCTGCGCCTTCATGGCGACCGCGTCGACGCCTCGGCGTCGACGCCCAATGTTCAGCAGGTGCGCCTGGAGCTGGTCCAGATCGCAAGCGGGCAGGTGGCGACGGCGCGGCTCGACCTCGACGCGCGCCACGCCGCGCCGCTGCGGCCGGTCGTGCGCGACGTGGCCGACGGACTGAACCCGCTGCGCATCACCGTGACCGACTCGTTTCATGCAGGCACCCAGGAGGTGATGCTCGAGCTGCCGCCGCCGACCGATCGCGGCGGACGTCGGGTGTACACGGCGACGGCGCTCGGCCAGACGCTCACCTTCGATCTGCCCCTCGACACCACCGCGACACCGAGCCTGGTGGGCGCGCGGCCGCCGGCGTCCGACGACCCCAGCGGCGCCCCGGCCGCGAACCCGGGCGGCACGATCGGCGGCATCCACTACCTCGATCTCCTGCTCGGTGAGTACGGAGACGAGTTCCGGTTCGCGGTCGAGCCTCGCGGCCTCACGTCCCAGCTCTCGATCGCCGCCTTGCAAGGCGGCCAGCCGATCGCGGGCGAGAGCGTCCTGCTCCAACCGCGGACCGTGCGTGGGCTCTCGCTCGTGGCCGGAGATCCCCGCCAGGCGGCCCTCGATGTCGACGGCGACGGCCGCGCCGACATCCTGGTCAACGACGCGCTGTCGCAGAGCACGTTCGGCACGCCCAACATGGCCGAGCCGGTCGACGTCGCTCGGACCCACACGCTGACCGTGACCGGCGGCGCGCTCACGGCCCGCTTCACCGACAGCTTCCACATCGTCGCCGGTCGCTGGTACCGCGGGCGCGGGTTCGGCCACGATCCGGCCGGGCGCGAGGCCGCCGGCAGCACCGGCGCGGTCACCGAGTTGGCGCGCCAGCGCGACGAGGGCAGCGTGGCGTCGCTCCTCGCGATCTTCGATCGGCAGATCGCCATGCAGCGGCATGAAGCCGTCGCGCAGGGCGTCATCACCCAGGCCATGTACGACGCCTGGAACGGGATGTTCGTCGCGATGAACCAGCTCCGTCCCGCGGTGCTGCCATCGACCGGGACGGCCACCCCGGCCGACGCCGAGATCCAGGGCCGCGCCGCGGCGAGCGCCGAGACCTTCGCGCGCTTGTTGACCGAGGCCACCGCCGGCGGCCGCACCGACGAGTCGCGCGACCCCACGCGCGGCCGAGGTTACCGGCGCCGCGAGAACCCCTACACCGGGGAGGTCGATGACGTCGAAGGGGTCACCGACGTCAGCGCCGGGCACGTCGTGTCGCGCGCGGGTGCGCCGCTCGAGATCGCCGGCGACATCCGCGGCGGCAACTGGGCGCGCGCGTTCCAGCACATGACGCGCATGACCGACGGCCTCGATCAGTGGGTCGCCGACGAGATGACGCGCCGCTTCGGCCCGCGAGGCGGCAACGCCGCATGGCAGCTCGGCGTCCGGCGCGAGCTGCGCGACGCCGAGGCCCATCATCCCGGTGTGCGCCGCGTGCCGGCGGTGTTCACCGCCGACGAGAGCTACGCCGGGAACACCGATTACCCGACCTATCGGCAGCTCCCGCTGTACCTCCTCACCTGGCGCGACGGCTCGTCCTGGCGCCTGCGCGACATCACCAACCCGCAGCAGACCTTCGAGGACTCGCACAGCGGCGGGACCGATGCCGCGCCGCCGGCCGAGCTGTTCTCCGAGCTCGACTACGTCCGCCACTTCCCGCGCGGCGTCGTCCGCTACGACGTCCCCGGGGGCCCCTCGGGCCGGGTCACGACCACCGAGCGCAAGACCTGGAGCGACTACCTCGGCTACGCGGCGATGGCCGCCGGCGCGATCGCGCTGGCCGCGACCGGCGTCGGCCTCCTGGTCGAGGCACCGCTGGTGGCCACGATCGCCGGCGGGGCGACGGTCGCGGCCGGAGCCCTCGGCGCGGCAGCGGCCGGCATGGACATCTACGAGCGCGCCAGCCACGGCCACCTCGACGCGACGACGTTCATGATTGACGTCGTGCAGATCGTCGCGGGCCTGCTCACGGCCGGCGCGGCGTCGTCGCGCATCCTGGTGGGACGGGCGGTCGCCGCGAGCACGCGCGGGCAGGCCTACGCAGGCCTGGCGGCCCGGGCCGCCGCCCTGGCCGACCGGCTGTACATCCCGCTGACGCGAGCGGCGGTCGCCGCCGACGTCGTGAACTGCGTGGTGATGGAGTCGCACCTGCTGTCGCAGCTGAGCGCGGTGCAGGGCAGCGGCCCCGATCGCGAGCGCGCGATCACCGCGATCGTCACCAACATGCTGGCGATCGGCGCGCTGACGATCCTGTCGGTGCGCGGCTCGATGCCGGAGATCCGGGCCGGCGGCCGCCCCAACATCGTCATCGACTTCGTCGACAACATCCCGATCGCGCGCGCGGCCGGGGTGCGGGCCGGCGGCGCCGAGATCCACGTCTCGGCCACCGACGCCGATGCCCACGCCTCGGCGCGCTGGCAGTCGCACGCGCTCGAGGAGGCCGCCGCCGCCGGCAACGCCGACGCCCGCGCCATGCTGGGCGACGGCGAGTTCATGGACTGGTATCGCCGGTGGATGGCGCAGGAGACCAAGATCCGCACGCGCCCCGACGGATCGACCGAGGTGGTCATCCCGGAGGGCTGCCCACCGGCGATCGCCGAGCGTATCCGCGGCTTCGCGACCAACCCGCGGGCCGGCATCGGCCTGTACGAGCGGTCGTGGGTGAACGCCGATCGCATCCGGACGCTGCGCGAGCGGATCCCGGATCTCGATCTCGACCCGTCGAGCGCCGGGTGGCGGAACAACCGCGAGCGCGTGATCGCCGAGCTGGGTGGCGACGACGCCGCGCGCGACGCGGTCCGCCGCTTCGAGGCGGCGCGGCTCGGCGGCAGCGCGGTCGACGCCGCCGGCTACACGGCCGAGCGGCGCCAGGTCAACGCGCTGGTCCCTGACACCGAGCTCGATCGGATCCATGGACTGTTCGCCGGCAACGACGTGTACGTGACCGGCTCGGCCTCGCAGCCCGGCCGCCCGGTGCGGCCCGACGTCGACGACGTCGACGTGATCGTGGTGGTCCCGGCCAACACCGCGCCCGAGCTGATGGCGGCGATGGAGCAGCGCGGGGTCGGATTCCGCGTCCGCACCGACCCCGACTTTAACGCCGCCAACGGCCTGCCCGCCGACCACACCATCGGCCTGGACGTCAAGGTCATGACGCCCGACCAGTTCTTCGGCTGGTCGACCACGCCGGCGCCGAGCGGCCGCACCCCGCTGCGCTTCCACAGCCTCGGCGCCAGCGGCGCGCCAGCGGCGGGTTCGCGCGAGGCGACGGCGCAGGCGGCGTTCCGGCTGCTCGGGAGCGACCACGCGCGTACCGAGGCTGTGATGGCCGCGCTCGGCGACGACCATGGCCGCCTCGCCACGGTCGTGACGGAGGTCGGTGAAGCCGAGGTGCAACGGCAGCTCAATCGCCTCGGTGGCGAGCGCTTCGGGCGCTATGTGGCGGGGGGCGCGACCGGTTCATCGCTGCGAGACATGGTCGACTTGATCCCGGACGCGCAGCTTCGCGTCCTCGAAGGGCGCCTGAGCTTTGCGCAGATCGTCGAGGTCTGGAACGGCGGTGGTGCCCCGGCGCTGCGCATGGCGAACGCCCTAGAGCCCGCCGAGTTGCAGCGAGTGATTCGCAGCCTGGGCAATGAGCGCTTCGGTCAGTACGCCGCGGCGAGCCCTGATGGTGCAGCGCTGCGGCGCCTCGTCACCGAAGCTCCCGACGCCACGCTGCGGGCGTGTGAGGCCAGACTGACGCATGCGCAGATCGTCTCCTTTCACCGGATCGGCGGCCTGTCGCGCATCGATGACTTCGTCGCAGTGGTTGGGCTCGAGGCTGGTGGTCGTGTGCGGGGCGTCGACGACTGGGTGGCCTTCACGGCCGGCAAGAGCGACGCTGACCTCCGTCGAGCGCTGGGCGAGCTCTCGGAGGCTCGTCGCCTGGTCGGTGAGAACCCGGGCCAGATCATCAACATTGGCGGCGATCAACGTGCGCCGGTGCGCCGTTCGGCGCCGACCGAGACGATGCAGTCGTTTGACATCACGGTGGAAGACGCCGGCGGCACGGTCAGTCGTAGCGTCGAGGTCACTACCGCCGAGACCTTGGTCTCCCAGCCGTCCGATGTCACCAACGGTATCAGACATGCTGTCGACAAGGTCGAAGGTCGAACGAATCCGAAGGACCGCGTCACTGGTGCGCCTATTCCTACGGATGCAGTTCCTGTTCCTGGAGCACATGACTGCGTGGTCCGGATGACACTCGATGTCGGCCGGACGAACTTGCGCGCTGGTCGAGTTCGGGAGGTTGCTGGTGTGGACGATCCGACGGCAGTGCCGCCGGTCCGTCGCGGCGATATTCGCATCATCGATGGCGATGGGAATTTTAGGCCGCGACCGGGAAATCCGACGAACCTGTTCGATGACATTGCGGGCAATATTCCAAATATCGGCAACAACCAGCACCTCGATCGGATCACGTTGGTTGACCAGGCCACGGGGGCTGTCCTGGCTGAGTATGAGCGAGCGGGGGCTACGTGGAGGCGAACACGATGAAGGAAGAACACGGCGCCAGCGCTACGATCGAAGTGGCGCTCTTCGCGTTTCCCGGGCGCAACTTTGCGTGGCGGCATCCGTCGACGCGCGACAATCCAGACGATGCCTTGCTCAACGTCCTGGCCTCAGTCTCCGAACTGGTTGACCTTGAGGCCTTGCTCGTTGGTGTTCGTCTGTCTGGGCGGGCTGACGTGTCGATGCGGGTCCTTCGAGTTGTTGGCATAGCCACGCCGGCGTTCGTTGGTCTTCCGGTGGTCGAACTGCCCGAGTTGACGCATGAGTCGATCGCGCGCTGGATCCATGACCTCACGAGCGTGGGCGAGATTGCATCGTGCGAGCTTCTGGCTGCGAGGTATCGAGTTGCCTGGCCGGAAGGGGTCACACTCAAGGTGCGGAACGCCGGTTGTGCGGTCGTTAATGACGGTCTGCTCGACCCGCGGTCTGCGGCCCCGTCGACTCAGCCGCCGTTCACGTTCCAATACCACGACATCGATGGCGGCAGATTGAACGTGTCGATTCACTGGTCATCCTGGTGCGAGGATGGTGCGGTCGCTCAAGCAATGCGTCGCTGGTTCGACGCGCTCGAGCGCGACGGATGGTTGCCGCAACATAGCGACCGCGATCGGACGACCGACGGCGGGGCTGACTTGGCACGGACCTCACCGCCGACGGAGGCGGCGGTCGCCTGCGAGGGTGCGCGGCTGGCCGAGGCGCAGGTGGAGATCGAGCAGCGCGATCGCGAGGCGGCGGGGAGCCTTGTCGGTGAGAACCCGGGCCAGTTCAACATCGGCGGCGATCGACGTGCGCCAGTGCGCCGTTCGGCGCCCACAGAGCGGATGCAGTCGTTCGACATCACCGTTGAAGATGCGGGCGGCACGGTCAGTCGTAGCGTCGAGGTCACCACGATCGAGCGGCCGGTCTCGAGGCCTGCGGACGTCAGCCCGGGCGTGCGCCACGCGATCCAGAAGGTGGACGGCCGCCAGAATCCGCCGGTACCTGGGGACAGCAGCCCGATTCCCGGGGCACACGACGCCGCGGTGCGGATCGCGCTAGCCACCGGCTCGCGCAATGTGGGCGGGCGGACGTTCGAGATGGCCGGTGCGGACGCACCCGCGTCCGGCGGACGTCCTGCGGTTCGGCGAGGCGACTGGAGGCTCATCGATGCCGACGGTGTCTTTCGTTCCCGTCCCGATACCTCCGGCAACCTGTTTGACGATGTCGCCGCGCAGATATCCGAGTTGGCGAACCACACCCACCTCGATCGAGTTACGCTCGTGGATGTGACCACAGGCAGCGTGCTCGCTGAGTACACTCGGACAGGCGCGACGTGGGCCCGCGTTCGATGAGTTCCGTCGGAACGTGCTACGACTTCCCCGGGCGAGGCCTGCGGTTGTCGCTTCACCCTGACGCCGATGCGCAATCCAGCGTCGTGGCGGCCCTGCTCAGCGCAACGAGGACGGTGGTCCGGCCCGCGGTCGTAGAGGTGTCCCTCGCGACCTCCACGACGGCCAAGCCTTTGCGCGCGCAGCTGCGGGTGCCGGGAGGCGGGCGACACGCGATGTACGTGGCCGACAGTATCGAAGAGGTCAGTGATATTGACCCTGCTGCGCTGAAGGACTGGTTGGGGAAGTGGATGCGCGATGGGTGGGCGCTGGTCGATGTCAATGTTCCGAACGGACGCTTCTATGTCTCCTCGACTGACGTGGAGGTGGCGTGCGTGGACGATCATGGCGTGGTGCACCACTACTCGGTTGACGGCGGTGCGGTCGACGCGACGAGGGGGAATCTCCTGTTGCCGCCGTTGACGATGCGGATGGACGCGGATCTTGACGTCGCGATCATCGTCGGCATCTTCTGGTCGCACTGGTTCGATATCGATGGCATCGGCCGCCGCCGGGTGGATGCCTGGATGGTTGACCTCGAAGCAGAGGGCTGGCGACTCGAATCGGGTTCTCTGCCGAGCGAGCGTGAAAGCGAGGCGCCGCATCCGCCGCATGTGGCGCCGCCGCCGCTAGCACCGCCGCTGCCGCTAGCACCGCCGAGGGGGGGTGCGGTCGACTGGTGCGCGCTGCCGGCGTCGACGGTGACGATCGGGATCGACGAGCGCGAGGGCGCGCGGCTGGCCGAGGCGCTGGTGGAGCTCGAGCGGCGCGATCGCGAGGCCGAGGGCAGCCTGGGATTCGACGGCTTCGATCGCGAGCGGCGGCGCCAGGAGATCGCGGCGGGGCTCGAGCTCGCGGTCGGCGCGAGCCGAGAGGCGGTCGCCGCGGGCGAGATCATGCGGCATCCGGTGACGAACGCGCAGTGGCAGGCGTTCATGGCGGCCACGGGCGCGGCACGGCCAGCGAGCTGGGGTTCCGGGGCGCCGGCGCCGGACGAGTTCGTCACCGGCGTGTCCTGGGCCGAGGCCGATGCGTTCGCGCGTCACCACGGATGGAGCCTGCCGACCGAGGGCGAGTGGCAGCTCGCGGCCACCGGCGGTGGGGCGCGGCGCTTCCCGTGGGGCGACGAGTTCGCGCCGCTCGGCGCGGCGCTCGATCGCGGCAACGTGCCGTGGCGTGTCGGCCAGGCGCCGGCGCTGGCGAGCCCGCTCGGGGTCGAAGATCTGCTCGGCGCGTTCTGCGAATACACGACAGGGTGGCTGCGACCGCTGGCCGGTGGCGACGCCCTGGCGTTCCTCCGCGCGACCGGCGACGACGGTGAGCAGCGGGTCGCGCGCGGCGTGGCGCCGCGAGTGCCGACCTGCATCGCGGCCCGACGAGGCGTGGCGCCAGAGCATCGCTTCAAGTTCGCGCGCTTTCGCTGCGTCCGTCGGTGAGCGGCGCCTGGTAGCCCGGATGCGGGTGGGGCGCGACCGCGCGCGGGCTCAGCCGCGCCACCCGAACCGTGGCGATCTCGATCGCGTTCGGCTGCTTGGCAGCGACGGTCGGGTTCGCGCAATCTTCCAGCGGACCGGCACGCGCTGGTCGAGGGTGCCGTGATGCAGACGACCGTCTTTGATTCTCCTGGACGGACTTTCGTCTGGCAGCGGCGCCCGCGTTCGATGGGCCAGATGTGGCGAGACGTCGACCGCCGCTTGCGGAACGTCTTGGTGCCGACCGCGCTCTTGGTCGACGTCGATGATCCCCGCGATCCCGAGCTGCCGATGGCCGTCTTGTACGCGGCGGGAGCGCGACGTGACGCCCCCGGGCCCAGCGATGTGGAGTTCGCGCGGCTCGATGGCGAGGCCGTCGCGACATGGATCGAAGCGCGGCTCGCCGAGGGCGCGGCGGTCCGTCATGTCGAGCTTCGCCAAGCGACCTATCACGTCGACCTCCCTGACGGCAGCGAGATCGAGGTCGCGCGCCGCGGTGTCGTGCAGGTCCGAGACCACGCCTTCGATCCGCATTCACTCTTGCTCGACACCGAGGCGCCGGTGCGGGTGTTACTCACGGATGACGGCCGGCTCACGATCGGCGTGTTGTGGTCGGCGTGGTTGCCACCGGCAGGCGCCGCTGCATCGATGATGGAGGCGCTGGCGCAGGGGCTGCGCGACGACGGATGGGTGTCGTTGCAGCACCCGGGCGCAGCCGCCGCGACGGCCCGCGTGATGAGTTCGCCGGGGTCCCCCGCCGAGGCCCCGGTCGCCTGGTGCGCGCTGCCGGCGACGGCGGTGGCGATCGGGATCGACGAGCGCGAGGGTGCGCGGCTGGCCGAGGCGCTGGTGGAGATCGAGCGGCGCGATCGCGAGGCGGCGGGGAGCCTCGGGTTCGACGGGTTCGATCGTGAGCAGCGTCGGCAGGAGATCGTCGCGGGGCTCGAGCTCGCGGTCGGCGCGAGCCGCGAGGCGGTGGCGGCCGGCGAGATCATGCGGCACCCGGTGACCAACGCGCAGTGGCAGGCGTTCATGGCGGCGACCGGCGCGGCGCGGCCGGCGAGTTGGGGTTCCGGGGCGCCGGCGCCGGACGAGTTCGTCACCGGCGTGTCCTGGGCCGAGGCCGATGCGTTCGCGCGTCACCACGGATGGAGCCTGCCGACCGAGGGCGAGTGGCAGCTCGCGGCCACCGGCGGTGGGGCGCGGCGGTTCCCGTGGGGCGACGAGTTCGGGCCGCTCGGTGCGGCGCTCGATCGCGGCAACGTGCCGTGGCGGGTGGGGCAGGCGCCGGCGCTGGCGAGCCCGCTCGGGGTCGAAGATCTGCTCGGCGCGTTCTGCGAATACACGACCGGGTGGCTGCGACCGCTGGCCGGTGGCGATGCCCTGGCGTTCCTCCGCGCGACCGGCGACGACGGCGAGCAGCGGGTCGCGCGCGGCGTGGCGCCGCGGGTGCCGACCTGCATCGCGGCCCGACGAGGCGTGGCGCCGGAGCATCGCTTCAAGTTCGCGCGCTTTCGCTGCGTCCGTCGGTGAGGGGCGCCTGGTAGCCCGGATGCGGGTAGGGCGCGGCGGCGCGCGGGCTCAGCCGCGGCGCAACAGTCGATCGAGCAGCGACGGACGCGGCGCCTGCCGCAGCGCCTCCTGGGCCGGCTCGAGCGTCGGCTCGAGGGTCAGGGCCCGGTTCCACTCCTCGCGCGCGCGCTTGTGGTCGCCGGCGAGGCTGGCCTCGTGGCCGCGGATCAGCGCCAGGAGCGCCCGGTAGTGGGCGGTGTGGGGATGCTGGTGGGCGAGGTCGCGGGCGGCGACCTTGGCCTCCGGCCAACGCGACAACGCGATCAAGGTGCGCAGGTGACCGAGCTGAAAGGCTTCGCTGTCGATGATCGGCTGGCGGCCTGAGCCAGTGGGGGTGCGCATGGGTTTCTCCAGCCGGCTCGTTCTGGGGAACTACCTGGATGAGCCTGTCACCCCGTTAGTGTGACCTGATGCGAATACGTCGCAGAAATCGTACGAGGGCCCTACATCGCTGATTTCTGGCCCACCTGCGCGACCGCGGGTAGCGTCACTCCATGATCCGCGCCTGGTTTCGCCGCCTGTTCCCGGAACGCCGGTCGATCGTCGCCCGCGAGCCTGTCTTCTTCGGGGCCCGCCTGGAGCTGGACGTCGTCGATGTCGATGGAATCGCACGAGATGTCGGGCCGGGCGGGGTGTTTTTCGCCACCAGCGCCCCCATCGCCGCCGGGGTCCGTGGCCAGCTGCGCCGGGCCGGTACCCAGGATCGCATCCCGGTCCGGGTCACGTGGCAGCGGGCCGCCTCGCCGGGCCGCCCAGCCGGGCTCGGGCTGGCATTCGACGCGACGCCGACGGCCTGACCAGGCGGCCGCGTGTGGCACTGTCGGGGGGTGAAGCCCACGCCGCCCCTCGCGCTCACCCTGACGCTGACCTTGGCCGCAGCCTGCGGCGATCCGACGGGTGGTGACGGCGCCGTCGACGGTGGCGCGGACGCCGCCACCGGGCGCCCCGACGGCGTCGCGCTGTGCTACTCGGCGGCGGCCGACAATGATCCCGCGACCGCGGGCTTCTGGGCCGCGCTCGGCGCCGGCGATCGCGGTCAGCGCGCCGCGGCGATCGACGCGCTCGACGCCGCGGCGACCCGCGCGCCGGACGAAGAAGAGCTGCACCTGCTCCTCGGCCTGGCCCACCTGTGGCGCTTGGCCGAGCCCCTGCCCGACGAGACCAGCCCGGCGGCGCAGCTGCCGTCGGCGCTGGCCGCGCGAGATCACCTGCGCCGCGCCTACGAGCTGTGCCCGACCGACCACCGCATCCCGGCGTGGCTGGGACCGCTGCTCGTGCGGTTTGGTCGCACCACCAACGACCAGGCCACCGTCGACGAAGGGCTCCAGGTGCTCGACCAGGGCATCGCCCACTACCCGTCGTTCGTGCTGTTCTCGAAGCTCCTGGTGTACGCCGACTACCCGCGCGACGCGCCCGAGTTCCAGCAGGCGCTCGACGCGGTGGTCGCCAACACCGACGCCTGCGCCGCCACCCCGGGCGACCCCGCGTGCGCCGACCACCCCCGAGCCGCCCACAACCGCGAGGGCGGGGTCATCTTCTTCGCCGACGCGCTGATCAAGGCCGGGCGCAAGGCGGACGCGGTGGCCTGGCTCGACGCGGCGGTGGCCGAGCCGGGCTATGCGTCGTGGGCCTACCAGCAGGAGCTGACCGACCGCCTGGCCACGATCGACGCCCGCATCGCCGCCTACGCGACCCCGGCGACCGACGACGACCCGGTGGCGGCGTGGGCGTCGCCCGCGCAGTGCGCGATGTGCCACACGTACTGAGCCGGCCGGCCGGCGTGGCCTGTCGCACACGCGGCGCGTCGCCGGTCGCGGTCAGCGCCGGTCAGCGTCGGTGCCAGGCCGCCGCGTGCCACTCGTGCGTCGATGGTCCGCATGGGGGCCGCCTCGCCACGCTGGTCGTTGATCGTGTCGGGCGCGCTGCACGCCGCGGTGCTGGGCTGGTTCGTCGCGCGGGCTCCGGCGCCACACGCCCCGCGACCGCCACCCCACGCGACGGTCGCGGTCGTCGAGGTGATGGTGCGAGCGAAGCCGGCGGCCCGCGCCAGGCCCACCACGGCGGCCGGCGAGGAAGGTACGGGGGGCGGCGGCCAGGCTGTCCAGGCGCACGCGTCGGTTCGCGCTGGTGGCCGAGCGCTGCGGCGACGCGCGCCCCTCGCGGCGACGCCGGCGCCGACGCCGCCCCTGGTGGACAGCTCGCCCGCGGCCACGGTCGTCGAGGAGGCGCCCGCCGCCCCGCCGAGCCTGGCGTCGGGGGCGGACGTCGGCGCTGACGCTGGCTCCGGCTCCGGGTCGGGCTCCGGCTCCGGCTCCGGCTCCGGCTCCGGCTCCGGCTCCGGCTCCGGCTCCGGCTCCGGCTCCGGCTCCGGGTCGGGCTCGCCCGCCGTGCGTCGTGTGCCGCCTCGACCGCCCCCGCGGCGATCCCTGGCCAGGCCCGCGCGGCTCATCTGGCCCACGCGCACCGCCGACGCCAGCGCCGGGCAGGCCGGCGAGGTCCGGGTCACCGTCGACACCGACGGCATCGTCGTCGGGGTGCGGACCCTCCCGGGCCGGACCAGCAGCGCAGATCGGCGCGCGGCCGACGCGGTGTGGCGCTTCCGCTACGACCCCGCCCGCGACGCCGACGGCCGGCCGGTGCGCTCGACCTTCATGCAAGCCTACGTCCTGCGTCGCTGACGCGGCCCCCGGCGACCCGGGCGTGGACACGTCCGGCGCCCGTGCCATGGTCGCCCATGACCGATCAACCGCTCCGGGCCGCGCTGACCGCCGCCGTCGAACACCTGCGGGCCGCGACCGATCTGACCACCGACGAGGTGCTCGGGATCCGCGCGCTGCCGGAGTCGCTGCGCACCCCCGACGTCTGTCACGCCCTGGGCGTCATCGAGGGGGCCGCCCTGGCCCGGCACGCGACCCGCCGCGAGCTGCTCGACGACTTCGGGCTGCTAGCGCCGCCGCCGCGATCGGCGTAGCCCCTGTTGGTCACGGCGTGATGCGCGCGGCGAGCTTGATCTTGAGGTCGGCCGGCGCCAGCTTCTCGCAGGCGTTCAGCTCCGACGTGCTGGACGTCAACACGCAGGCCTTGAACGGCTCCGGCCAGCCGTCTTCCCGGCACGAGGTGCGCACCGCGGCGACGACCTTGGTGGCCATCGCGTCCGCCTCGGGCGGCACCGCGCCCTGGTTCGGCGGCGCTACCATGGCGCCGATCTTGGCGGCGATCGCGTCGCAGTCACCGTCGACGCGGACGCCCGGGAACAGCGCCGGCGCGCACGCGGCGGCGCGCCAGACGTCCCTGGCCGCCAGCACGCAGGCGCCCTGGTCGCGGTCGACCGCCGCGCTGCGACAGCTGGCGGCCAGCGCCGCGATGGCCGGCGCACGCTCCTCGGCCGGCGCGTAGTTGCCGAGCGTGAACGCCACCGCGTGGGCCGCGACCACGTCGCAGTCAGCCGGGGGCGCGGCGCTCCGCTTCTGACAACCGAGCACCACGACGACGAGCGAGAACAGGGCGCGACGCCCGAGGCGAGCCATGCATCGAAGGTAGCCGCCCGCCCCGGCCGGCGCCCGCGCTTTCGCCGCGGGGCCCACCGCCCGGCCGCGCGTGTCGGTGCTCCGACAGCCACAACCCGCCGCCGCCGCGGGCCGCCCGGGGTAGGATGACCCCCCTTGGAGGATCGCCTATGAAGTACGTGCACAGCCTGGTCGCCGCCGCGACCTTGGCCGCCTTCACCGCCGGTTGCGGCGACGACGGCACCACCGTCACCGAGCCACCACCCGACGAGGTGCTGGCGCTGACCGGGCTGACCGGCCCGGTCAACGTCACCGTCGACGATCGCGGCATCCCGCACATCCGCGGCACCACCGTCCACGACGTGCTGCTGGCCGAGGGCTACCTGATGGCCCGTGACCGCATGGCGCAGATGGAGTTCATCCGGCGCAGCGTGACCGGACGCCTGGCCGAGGTCGCCGGCAGCCTGTCGCCGGGCCTGGCCGCCGACGATCGCGACCAGCGCTTCTTGGGCTTCGCTCGCACCGGGCGCGCCATCTACGACGGCCTGCCCGCCACCGACCCGACCAAGCTCGCCGCCGACGCCTTCGTCGCCGGCATCAACCAGTACATCGACCGCGTGCTGCGAGCCGACGGCTACGTGGCCACCCGCGGCAACGAGGGCCTGGCGCTGATTCTGGCCAGCCCGTTCGCCGATCACTGGACCGGCGCCGACGTGTTCGCGCTGGCGCGCTACCAGGCGTGGAACCTGTCGTACGACGCCGGCGCCGACGTGTCCCGCACCGCCGCGCTGGCCGGCGTGCGCGCCGCGTTCCCGGCCAGCTCGGCCGACCCGGCCATCGCCGCCCGCGCCGGCCTGTACGCCGACTGGTGGACCGACAAGCCGGCCCGCGCGGTGTTCACCAGCGACGGCTTCCCCAACGTCGGCACCGACACCGGCACCCGGGCCAAGGCCGGCCCGGCCCAGGCCACGCCGACGCCGGTGTTCGCCGGTCCGGAGCTGGCCGGCGCCGAGGCGTTCTTCGACCGCATGGATCGCAACCCGCTGCTGCGCCGCGATCCGCACATCGGCTCGAACTCGTGGGTCATGAGCGGTGATCACACCGCCAGCGGCAACCCCATCCTGTCGAACGATCCCCACCTGTCGCTGATCGCGCCCCCGGTGTGGTGGTACGTGCACCTCGACACCGCGTCGATGAACGGCGAGAACATGCTCGACGTCGAGGGCGTGGCCTTCGCCGGCCTGCCCGGCGTGGTGCTGGGCTTCAATCGCAAGCTGGCGTGGAGCGCCACCACCACCGGCTACGACGTGACCGACGTCTACGACGAGCAGGTCACCTACCGCAACGACGGCACCGCCGCCGCGCCGGTGTGGACTCCGGCGTCGGTCCGCTTCCGCAACGCCGACGTGCCGCTGCAGGTGGTCGACGAGGTCATCAACATCCAGGGCCAGGCCACGCCCCAGACCTTCAAGGTCTACGTCGTGCCGCACCACGGCGCGATCATCCCCGACTCGTTCGTCTACCCGATCGCGGTCGGCAACCCGACCGGGCGGGCCATGTCGGTGCGCTACACCGGCGACACCCCGTCCAACGAGCTGGCGTTCTTCGTCGGCCTGCTGTCCGCGCCCGACTTCGCCGCCGCCGAGACCGCGCAGGACAACTTCCGGGTCGGCTCGCAGAACTTCTCGTTCGTGTCGGCCCAAGACGGCATCCGCTGGTCGACCGAGTCGCGCATCCCGCAGCGCGACCCCCGCGCGTGCACCTGGGCCTACGACGCTGCCGGCGTGCCCACCGGCATCTCGCCGCTGTTCGTCCTCGACGGCCCCAGCGGCGACCACGAGTGGCTGGGCGATCTCGAGGACCGCTACATCCCGCACGAGGTGAACCCGGCGCGCGGCTACGTGGCGACCTCGAACCAGGACAACATCGGCGTCACCGCCGACGGCAACCCCTGCAACGACCCGTACTACCTGGGCGGCGACTTCGACACCGGCTACCGCCAGGCGCGGATCCGCCAGCGGCTCGATGCCCTGGTGGCGCGCGGCGGGATCACCCCGGACGACATGGTGGCGCTCCAGGGCGAGACCACGTCGATCACCGGCGAGGGCATGCGGGCACCGATCATCGCGGCCATCGACCACGCCCTGGGCGACACCTCGGACGATCCGGCCCTGACAGCGGCCATGACCGAGATCGGCAGCGGCGGCCGGGAGTACCTGATGGACGCCCGGGCCCGGCTGATGGCGTGGTCGTTCAAGACCCCCCACGGGGTGGGCGCCACCGACGCCACCGAGATCGCCGACAGCGTCGGCACGACGGTGTGGAACGCGATCCTGACCCGCCTCACCAGCCTGGCGTTCGACGACGAGGGCGCCCGGGTCGGCCGCAAGCCGGGCTCGCTCCTGGCCGCGCGCGCGCTCGAGTGGGCGCTCACCACACCGCAGCAGCTGGCGACCTATCGCCCGTCGTACGGTGGCGACGCGACCTGGAACGACTCGGTGCTGTGGGACAACCTCGACACGCCCGGCGTGCTGGAGACCCGCGACGAGCGCGTGGTCCGGGCGGTGGTCGCCGGCTACACGTTCCTGACCGGGCGCCTCGGCACCGATCGCGAGCAGTGGCGATGGGGCCGGCTCCACGTGGTCCGCTTCAACCAGGTGGTGCCCGCGCTCGACGGCAACGCCCAGGTGTCGATCCCCGCGCAGATGGACGCCCAGTTCCCCGACGGATTCCCCCGCCACGGCGACCTGGCCGCGGTCGATCCCGGCAACTTCAGCATCTATAGCCCGACCAGCTTCACCTACGGCAGCGGCGCGTCGCAGCGCCTGGTGGTCGAGATGACGCCGACCGGGCCGGTGGCCCGCAACGCCCTGCCCGGCGGCCAGGTCGAGGACCCCGACTCGCCGCACCACGCCGACGAGGCCGAGCTGTGGCGCGCCAACCAGCAACCGCCGCTGGCGTACGAGAAGGCCGACGTCGAGGCCCACGCGCAGCGCCGGTTGCGGTTCGATCCGGCGCCGTAGGCCGCCGACGCCACGATCGCGACAGCGGTGTCGCGATCGGCGTCGCGGTGCGTCGACGCGCGGCGCGGAGGTAGGCGGGATCAGGCGTGGTTGGACCGGGCACGGCGGGTGCAAACTAGGGGGACATGCCCCGCACCCGCACCCGCCTCCTCGGTCAGGCCCTCCGCCTCGGCGGCGTCACCGGCGCCGCCGCCCTCCTCCTCGCGTCGACCCAGGCCGGCGACCGCGCCGTCGACGACGGCACCTGCCCCGCCGGTGAGACCTGCTCGCCGGAGACGCCAGCCGGCCTGCTGTTCGAGGGCGCACCGCTCGGCTACATCCCGGCCATCACCGCCCACACCATCGCCGCGGGCGGTCGCCAGACGTTCACCATCATCGACAAGGCGACCATGGCGCCGCTGGCCGCGCCGTTCGCGGTCGCGACCACCGACGCGACGTTCGCCGGCACTCCAGTCGGCCCAGCCGCGGTGGCGGTGACCGCGCGCGGCGCCGGCGCCGCGCTGCTCCGGGTGCTGTCGCCGGAGGGCCTGCTCTACGACCGGGTCGACGTCACCAGCCGGGTCATCACCGACGTGGTCGCGTACCCGACCCACACCGCCGCCTACCCCGCCATCATGCCGCCGCGCTGGGTCGGGTTCGCCGGCGGCCGGGTCGAGGTCGCGCTCCAGCTGCGGGCCGACGCCGACGATGTCGTCGACGAAGGCCTCCAGGTCACCACCGCCGCGCAGCTCCAGCGCACGGCGTGGAACACCTTCGCGCTGGTCGCGCCGGCCGCCGGCGCCATCGACCTGGCCGTCGACGCGGGCGACCAGCGCGGCCTGGCGGCGACGGTCACCGTGGTGGACCAGTTCGATCGCATCGACGCGCCCCCCGCGCGGGCGATCGGCGTGGGCGGCGTGACGACCGTGTGCTTCAGCGCCAAGACCGCGACCGCCGCCGGCGACGCGCTGGTGGTCGGCGTGCCGTGGCGCCTCACCCTGGCCGGCCCCGCCACCGCCGAGGCCGCGCAGCCGCACCCGGCCTGCCTCGAGCTGACCCCGACCGCCACCGGCACGGTCACCGTCACCGCCACCGCCGCCGGCCACACCGCGACCGCCACCCTCGACGTCACCGGCGCCGCCAAGCCGTCGGGGCCGGCGTGGGCCTGGCTCGGCACCGACGGCGAGCGCGCCGCCGCCAGCGAGTAGCGGACCCGGCCCCGCTACGCCGGCTCGCCCGGCTCGATCTCGGCGCGGATCCGCTCGGCCAGGTAGGTCCACCGGGCCCGCGCGGTGGCGTTGCCGACCGCCAGGGACATGGCTCGGCGCGAGCCGACCACCACCACCAGCTGCTTGCCGCGGGTGACCGCGGTGTACAGCAGCGACCGCCCCAGCATGACGAAGTGCTGCGTCGACAGCGACAGCACCACCGCCGGGTACTCCGAGCCCTGGCTCTTGTGGATCGACACCGCGTAGGCGTGGACCAGCTGGTCGAGGTCGTTGCGCTCGTAGTCGGCGACCCGGCCGTCGCCGAAGCCGACCCGCAGCCGGGTGCCGTCGCCGTCGATCGACTCGATCACGCCGATGTCGCCGTTGTAGACCGAGCGGTCGTAGTCGTTCTTCTGCTGCATCACCTTGTCGCCGGCGCGGAAGGTGCGATCGCCGCGGGTCACCACCACGGCGCCGTCGGTCGGCGGGTTGAGCTTGGCCTGCAGCGCCAGGTTGAGCGCGGCGGTGCCCAGCTCGCCGCGGTGCATCGGCACCAGCACCTGGATCTCGGTGGCCGGATCGAGCCCGAACCGGGCCGGGATGCGCTCGGCCACCAGCTCGACGATGGTGGCCACCGCGGCGGCCGGCTCGTCGCGGTTGATGAAGTAGAAGTCGCTGTCGCCGGCGGTGGCCAGGTCGGGCACCTCGCCGCGGTTGATCTGGTGGGCGCTGGTGACGATCTTCGAGGCCGCGGCCTGGCGGAAGATCTCGGTGAGCCGCACCACGGTGGCCGCTCCCGATGAGATCACATCGGCCAGGACCGCGCCGGCGCCGACCGACGGCAGCTGGTCGATGTCGCCCACCAGCACCAGCTGCGCGGTCGGCCGCACCGCCACCACCAGGGCGCGGAACAGCGCCAGGTCGACCATCGACACCTCGTCGACCACCACCACGTCGGCGTCGAGCGGGTTGTCGGCGTCGCGGGCAAAGGTCAGCGCCTGGGGTTGGTACTCCAGCAGCCGGTGCAGCGTCACCGCCTCCATCCGGGTCGACTCGGCCAGGCGCTTGGCGGCCCGGCCGGTGGGCGCCGCCAGCGAGATCGAGCGCCGGGCCAGCCCGGCCAGCGCCACCACCGCCTTGATGATGGTGGTCTTGCCGACGCCGGGGCCGCCGGTGATGACCACACACTTGTCGACCGCCGCCGCCGCCACCGCGGCGCGCTGCTGGGGCGCCAGGGCCAGCCCCGAGTCGACCTCGAAGGTGGCGATGGCCTGATCGACGTCGAGCACCGTCACCCGCGGCGGCGTCATCACCAGCTGCGCGAACGCCGCCGCCGCCGAGGCCTCGAGCGCGGTGATCTCGGCCAGGCCGATGCACCGGCCCCGGTCGCCCAGGATCTCGCGGCTGGCCAGGCCCCGCTCGATCAGCGCGTCGAGGCGCTCCGGCAGCTTGTCGCGCGCCACCGCCAGCAGCTCCCCGGCGCGCTCGAGCAGCACGTCCTCGGGCACGTGGGCGTGGCCGTCCTCGACGTGCTCGCCCAGCACGTGGATGAGCCCAGCCTCGAGGCGGGCCGGCGCGTCCTTGGCCAGACCCAGCCGCTCGGCGATGCCGTCGGCGGTGCGGAAGCCGATGCCCCACACCTCGATGGCCAGGCGGTAGGGGTTCTCGCGCACCACGCGGATGGCGTCCTTGCCGTAGCGCTTGACGATGCGCGCGGCGAACCCGATCGACACGCCGTGGCCCAGCAGGAACACCATCACGTCCTGCACGTGGCGGTGCTCGGCGAAGGCGGCCGCGATCTTCTGGGCCCGGTTGCGGCCGATGCCGTCGACCTCGGTCAGCCGGTCGGGCTGGGTCTCGACCACCGCCAGGGTGTCCATCTTGAAGTGGGCCACCATCCGCCGCGCCAGCTCGGCGCCGATGCCGGGGATGATGCCGGAGCCGAGGAACCGCTCGATGCCGGCCAGGGTCTCGGGCGTGCGGGTGGCGTAGCCGGCCAGCTTGAGCTGGCGCCCGAACTTCTTGTCGTCGACCCACTGCCCGCGCACGGTCAGCGGCATCCCCGGCGGCAGCTCGGGCAGCTCGCCGACGATGGCGATGTCGGTGCCGTCGCCGGTGATCAGCCGGGCCACGGTCCACAACGTCTCGGGGTTGCGGAACACCACCCGGCCCAGCTCGCCGTCGACCGACGCGTACTCGACCTCGGGCCCGGCGAACAGCCGGACCTGGTCGCCGCTGGCGGAGTCGCGATCGAAGGCCACGCCGCACTATATCGGCGCGCCGCCGCGGCGGTTGCGCGCCGGCCGGCGATCGCCCGGGCCGGGCCTACCGCGCGCCGGGTCCACCACGATCCGGACGCGCCACCGGCGCCGCGCGGCCGCGCCCTGGGGGTAGAGTCGCGCCGCCGTGCGCGTCTTGGCCTACGTCTATCCGGGCTGGCACCCGATCCCCGAGCGCGACGCCTCGTTCTACCCGGGCTTCACCGAGTGGGACCTGGTCGACGCCTCGCCGCCGCGGTTCGACGGCCACGTCCAGCCGCGCCTGCCGCTGTGGGGCCGCTACGACGATCGCGATCCGGTCGCGGTCGAGCGCCGCATCGCGCTGTGCCGCGACCACGGCGTCGACGGCTGGGTCTATGGCTTCTTCTGGTGCCGGGGCAAGCGGGTGTTCCAGGACGCCCTCGACCTGGGCTTCCTGGGCTCGCCGTCGGGCCGCGCCGACTATCCGTTCGCGCTGATGTGGGCCAACCGGATGCCGCGCCGGGTGCTGCCGGTGCGGCGCACCGACACGCCGGTGATCGAGGCCGACCGCCTGGTGCCAGCCGACGTCGACGACTTCGTCGCGCTGGTCCGCTACGTCGCCGAACGCTACTTCGTCCGGCCCAACTACCTGCGGGTCGACGGCCGCGCCTACGTCTCGATCTTCGACGCGACCTACTTCTGCAAGGAGCTGGGCGTCGAGGGAGCCCGGGCCGCCATCGCCGCCGCCCGCGCCATGCTGGCGTCGGCCGGGTTGCCGCCGATGTACCTGGCGGCCATCGAGCCCAGCGCCGAGGTGATCGGGCAGGTCAAGGCCATCGGCTTCGACGCGGTGACCAACTACGTGCTCTTGCCCGACTGGAAGGGCGAGTTCCTGCAGGACTACGACGCGCGGGTGGCGATCCGCGCCGCCGAGTGGCCGGGCATCGCCGCCCGCGCCGACCTGCCGTACCACCCCGCGGTCACGCCGGGCTGGGACGCGTCACCGCGCGGGGCCGACTTCGGGCCGCGCCGTCCCGACAAGTACCCGTGGCACCCGGTGGTGGTCGGCGAGCACCCCGATCGGTTCCGCGCCGCGGTGGCCCGCGCGGTCGCCTACGTGCGGACCTGTGCCCAGCCGCCCGACCAGCAGCTGGTGCTGGTGGCGTCGCTCAACGAGTGGAGCGAGGGCCACTACCTCGAGCCTGACACCCGTTTCGGCACGGCGTGGATCGAGGCCGTGCGCGATGGGCGCCGATGATCGGGCTGGCCGGCGTCGAGCTGTTCGAGCTGGTGACCCACGCCGACCCGCGCGGCGCGCTGACCGAGACCTACCAGGCGGCCCGCTACGCCCATCTGGGCGCGACGTTCGTGCAGGACAACCTGTCGACCTCGCGCCGGGGCGTGGTGCGCGGGCTGCACTACCAGCGGACCCGCCCGCAGGGGAAGCTAGTGACGGTGGTGGCCGGGGCCATCTTCGACGTCGTGCTCGACCTGCGCGCCGGCTCGTCGACGTTCGGACGCTGGGCCGGCGTGGAGCTGACCGCCACCAACCGGCGCCAGCTGTGGATCCCGCCCGGGTGCGCCCACGGCTTCCAGGCCACCTCCGACATCGACGCGGTGGTGCTGTACAAGCTGACCGCGCCGTACGAGCCCACCGACGAGCGCGCGGTGCGGTGGGACGACCCGGCCCTGGCGATCCGGTGGCCGATCGCGCCGGCGCTGGTGTCGGTGCGCGATCGGGCGGCGCCGGCGCTGGCCGCGGCGGAGCTGCCGGCGTGACCGTGCTGGTGCTCGGCGGTGGTGGCCAGCTGGGGCGGGCCGTGGCGCGCCTGCCCGGCGTGCGCGCGCTGCCCCGGGCCGACCTCGACGTGACCGACGCCGTCGCCGTCGCCGACGCGCTCGACCTGCACGCGCCGCGGGCGGTGATCGACGCCGCCGCCTACACCGCGGTCGACCAGGCCGAGCGCGACCGCCTGGCCGCCTTCGCGGTCAACGCCACCGGCGCCGCCGTGGTGGCCCGGGCCTGCGCCGCCCGCGGGGTGCGGTGCCTGTACGTGTCGACCGACCACGTCTTCGACGGCCCGGCCGGCAGCCCACGCGCCGAGGACGATCCGGTGGCGCCGGCCAACGTCTACGGCGCCAGCAAGGCGGCCGGCGAACGGGCGGTGCGCGCCGCCGGCGGCATCGTGGTGCGGACCTCGTGGCTGTTCGCCGACGACGGGTGGGGCTTCGTCCCGGCCATCGCCCGCGCCGCGCTGGCAGGCCGGCCGCTGCGGGTCGTGGCCGATCGCGTCGGCCGGCCGACCTACGCCGGCGATCTCGCCCAGGCCCTAATGGCGCTGGTCGACGCGCCACCCGCGACCTACCACTACGCGGGCGCCGAGGTGGTGTCGTGGCACCAGCTGGCGTGCGCGATCGTCGAGGCGCTGGGCCGGCCGGTCCCGATCGAGGCCATCCCCGCGGCGGCCTGGCCCCACGCCGCGCCCCGCCCCACGCACGGCGGACTGGCCACCGGCGCGCTCGCGGCCCTGGGCCTCACGCCACCGTCGTGGCGGCCCGGCCTGGCCCGGGTGGTGGCGGCGCTGGCCAGCGCGGCCCTGCCGCCCTGACGCTCCGCGTGATGGCGACCGCCGCGGCAGACCAGTAGGATGCCCGGCCGTGGAACGCTACGACGTCATCATCCTCGGCGGAGGCCTGCTCGGCTCAGCCACCGCGATGCACCTCGCCGCCCGCGGGGTCACCTCGATCGCCATCCTCGACGTCGATCTGGGCGGCCGGTACTCGAGCTCGGAGCTCAACGCCGGCGGCGTCCGCGCCACCTGGCGCTCGGAGATGAACATCGCCCTGGCCCTGCCGTCGATCGAGTTCTTCGAGACCGTCAAGGACGAGGTCGGCTTCGACCAGCGCGGCTACCTGTGGATGTACGACGAGGCCAGCTGGCCGGCCGCGGTCGAGGCCCTGGCGTGGCAGAACCAGCGGTACCAGCTGGGCGTGCAGGCGCTCACCCCCGATCAGATCGCCGCCCACTGCCCGTACCTCGACACCCTCGACGGCGTGGCCGGCGCGACCCTGGCCCCGCGCGACGGGTTGCTCAACCCCAACCTGGTCAAGGAGCTGTACCGACGCGAGGCCCGGCGCCTGTGCGGCGGCGGCCTGCGCCTCGAGAACTACGCCTACGTCGCCGGCATCGATCTCGATCCCGACAAGGTGGTGGTGCGGGTGCTCAAGTTCCAGGAGTTCTCGCCGGCCGGCGACGCCGCCATCAAGGCCATCCTGTGTGACGCCATGCCGCCCGACGACGCCGCGGTGGTCAACTTCGCCGCCGACACCGTCATCAACTGCACCGGCGCGTGGGCCCGGCGGGTGGCGCCGCTGTACGGCCACGCGGTGCCGGTGCGGCCGGTGCGGCGGCAGATCGCGATCGCCCACGCGCCCGAGGTCGACCGGCGGCCGTACGGGATGTTCGTCGACACCTCGGGCGTCTACTTCCACCGCGAGTCGACCCACATCCTGGCCGGCTGGGCCGATCCCGCCTCGCCCGGCGAGTACAGCTTCTCGTACGATGGCCCCGCCTGGTTCGAGGAGCGCATCTGGCCAGCGCTGGCGGCGCGCATGTCGAAGTGCGGGCAGATGCGGCACCGCTCGGGCTGGAGCGGCCTGTACGAGTACACCCCCGACAAGTGCGGCATCCTGGGCTTCGCCCCGGGGCACGATCGCATCATCGAGGCGTTCGGCTTCACCGGCCGCGGCGCCATGCAGTCGTGGGCGGCCGGGCGGGCCGCCGCCGAGCTGGCCACGACGCGCCGGTTCGAGACCGTCGACTGCACGCCGCTGCGGCCGACCCGGTTCGCCGAGGGCGACCTGGTGCGCGAGAGCCTGATCATCTGAGCGGCAGGCGCCGGTGACGTCGCCGACCGCCACCTCGATACTTCGGAAATATCGAAACGACATTGCCGATTATTTGAATTGCGCCCGAATACGGACGACCCAGAGTGGCAGCATGAAGTTCTTCCCTCGCGCAGCTTCTTCGCTCCTGTTCGTCGCGCTCGCCGCCTGCGGCGGGTCCCAGGCCACTGGCTCCAGCGGTACGCCGATGGGGGCCATGTTCACCGACACCTACGACGCCGCCGAGCAAGGCGCGCTGTCGCCGGCGGCGGTCCGGGCCATCCTGGCTGACGGCAACCGCCGGTTCGTCGCCAACACGCCCAGGCACAACGACCTGGCGGCCCAGCGGGCGGCCACCGCCACCTCGCAGGCTCCGATCGCGGCGATCCTGTCGTGCATCGACTCGCGCTCGGCGCCGGAGACGGTGTTCGACCTGGCCATCGGCGACGTGTTCGCGCCGCGCATCGCCGGCAACTTCGTGACCCCCGAGCTGATCGGCTCGCTCGAGTTCGCCACCAAGGTCGCCGGGTCGAAGCTCGTGGTGGTCATGGGCCACACCGAGTGCGGCGCGGTCAAGGGCGCCTGCGACGGCGTCCGCCTGGGCAACCTGACCAGCGTGATCGAAGCCATCGAACCGTCGGTCGACGCGGTCGCGGCCGAGGTCGGCGGCGAGCGGTCGTCGAAGAACAAGCCCCTGGTCACGGCCGCCACGCTGCACAACGTCGAGCGCAACGTCGCGCTCCTGCGCGAGAAGAGCCAGGTCCTGCGCGAGCTGGAGGCCGCCGGCAGCATCGCCATCGTCGGCGCGATCCACGACCTGGCCACCGGCGAGGTCCAGTTCATCGATCCGAGCTGAACCCGAGCCCGGAGCCCATGTCGATGCATCCCCTACGACGTGCCCGCGTCGGGCACCTGCTCGCGCCAGCGCTGCTCCTGGCCGCCGCGCCGGCGGCGGCCGATGACCTCCAGGGCTGGCTGTCGGCCACCGCGGTGGTCCCGGCCGCCGATCGGCTCGCGGTCAACGCCGAGGTCCACACCCGCTTCTACGACGACGTCAGCCGGCTCGGTCAGCTGCTGTTGCGCCCGTCGCTCGAGTACCGCCTGGCGCCGCGGCTGTCGGTGTCGCTCGGCTACGCGTACATCCGCACCGACCCGGGCGGCGACGCTGAGGCGGTGGACGAGCACCGGATCTGGCAGCAGGCGGCGTACCGGCTCGTCGGCGAGGCGACCGGGTTCCGGGTGACGCCCGTCGCGGCTCGAGGAGCAGCCCCGCCCCAGCGCTTGCTCTGGGCACCAGCCTGCGCTGGCGCCAGGTGGTGCGGGTCGACGCGCCGTTGCCGTGGCATTGCTGCGCGCGGTCGGGTGGACCGAGCCGTTCATCAACCTCAACCAGCCGGCGTGGGCCGCGCGTGGCGTCGACCAGTGGCGCACGTTCGCCGGCCTGGCGGTGCCCGTCACGCCCCGGGTCACCGTGGAGCCCGGCTACCTGAACCAGGTCGTGGTGCGCCCCGGGGCCAACCCGGTGAACCACATCGCCGCGGTCAGCACGACGATCAAGTGGTAGCGCCCCGGTCCCGGGGAGCCGCGGGTCGACCGAGCGCGCGGCGGCGGTCTGCTACGCTCGGGGCGTGGCACCCTGGTGGCGGACGCCCCTCGCGCGGCGCGCGGCGCGGCTGATGTTGGCCGCCACGGCCGCCTGCGGTAGCCCGGGGGCGCGGCCCGCGACCGCCCCGCCCCGACCGACGGCGGCGATCGTCGACGAACCGGGGACCGTCATCGCGCCGACGCCCCAGCGGCCGGGCGACGCGGCCCGCGGCTGGGCGGTGTTGACGGCGTCGAACTACGTCGGCTGCGGCGTCCCGCGCGGACTGTTCGATCGCGTCGCCGGCGCCACCCCAGCCTGGATGCACCTGCCGGGGCGGACCGGCGCTGGCGCCGACCTGCCGTACCCGCTCAACGCCGTCACCGGCCCCGGCGGCCGCCCGCTGGTCACGCCCAACTGTCTGGCTTGCCACGCGGCGTTCCTCCGCGGCCAGCTGGTCATCGGCCTGGGCGACGCGCGCGCCAACTTCACCGGCGCCGCCAGCGGGCTGGGCCTCGGGCTGGCCGGCCTGCTCATCACCGATCCCGACGACCGCGCCGCCTGGGACAAGCTGGTCGGTCGGTTCGCGCAGATCGCGCCGGCGGTGCGGACCACCACCGTGGGCGCCAACCCGGCCGACCACATCGCCGCCGCGTTGTTCGCCCACCGCGACGCGCGGACGCTGGCGTGGTCGGACGAGCCCCGCATGGCCATGCCAGCGGCGCCGATCCCCATCGACGTGCCGGCCTGGTGGCTGCTCAAGAAGAAGGCCGCCATGTTCCACACCGGGGCCGGACGCGGCGACCAGGCGCGCATCATGATGACCGCCTCGGTGCTGTGCGTCGACGACGTCCCGACCGCGCGGGCCATCGACGCCGGCTTTCCCGACGTCCGGGCCTACCTCACCAGCCTGACCCCACCGCGCTACCCGGCGCCCATCGATCCAGCGCTCGCCGCTAGGGGCGCCACGGTGTTCACGCAGCGCTGCCAGCGCTGCCACGGCAGCTACGGCCCCGCCGGGCGCTACCGCACCCGCATCGTCTCGGTGAGCGAGGTCGGGACCGATCCCGCCGCCACCGAGCGGGTCGGGCAGTTCGCGGCCCCGTTCGTGGCGTGGTTCAACACCTCCTTCTACGGCGAGGTCGCCCAGCTGGTGCCGGGCGACGGCTACGTGGCGCCGCCGCTCGACGGGGTGTGGGCCACCGCGCCGTACTTCCACAACGGCAGCGTGCCGACCCTGGCTGCCGTGCTCGCCCCCGCGCTGCGGGCGCCGCGCTTCACCATCGAGCGCGACCAGGACGACTACGACCTCGACCTGGTCGGTTGGCGCAGCGCGCCGGTGGCGGCCGACGATCCCCGGGTGGCCTCACCGTGGGTGTGGGACACCGCGCGGCCCGGTCACGGCAACCAGGGCCACGCCTTCGCGGCGACGCTACCGGCCGCGGCGCGCCGGGCGCTGCTCGAGTACCTGAAGACGCTGTAGCCCCGCCGGACGGTCGCCGCGCACGCCGGCGCGACCCGGGCTGGCCCCCGGCGCCCACGCGCACCGCCGGCCGCGAGCTTTGGTATCGTCGCCCCATGGCTTCCCGCGTGGTCACTCCCCATCGTCACCGCGGGTGCGTGTGAGCGCCGCGCCGCGCCCGCCGCGCCCCGGCGAGGAGCTCCCGGCCGGCCCGCTGGCGGCGTGGCTCGACGCGACGCTGGGCGGCACCGCGCCGATCGAGGTGTTGCAGTACCCCGGCGGTCACTCCAACCTGACCTACCTGGTGCGCCGCGCCGGCGCGGCCTACGTGCTGCGGCGCCCGCCGTTCGGCTCGAAGGTCAAGAGCGCTCACGACATGGGCCGCGAGCACACCGTCTTGTCGGCGCTGGCGCCGGTCTATCCCAAGGCGCCGCGGCCGATCGCGCTGTGCACCGACGACGCCGTGCTCGGCTGCACCTTCTATTTGATGGAGCAGAAGGACGGCGTCATCTTGCGCAAGGAGGTCCCGCGCGACCGCCCGCTCGACGCCGGCACCACCCGTCGCCTGAGCGGCCTCTTGGTCGACGCCTTGGCCGAGCTGCACGCGGTCGACGTCGCGGCGGTCGGCCTGGGGAGCCTCGGCAAGCCAGCCGGCTACGTGCGCCGCCAGCTCGACGGCTGGGCCGAGCGCTACCGCGGCTCCCAGACCGACGACCTGCCGGCGGTGCTCGAGGTGGCGGCGTGGCTGGCCGCCCACCAGCCCGCCGACGGCGCGCCGGCGCTCATCCACAACGACTGGAAGTTCGACAACCTGATCTTCGACCACGACCTGACCCAGATCATCGGCGTGCTCGACTGGGAGATGGCGACGCTGGGCGATCCGTGCATGGACCTCGGCACGTCGCTCGGCTACTGGGTCGAGGTCGACGACCCGCAGCCCATGCACCTGTTGCGCTTCGGCCTCACCCACCTGCCCGGCATGCTCACCCGGGCCGAGGTGGTGGCGCGCTACGTCGAGCGCAGCGGCCGCCCCGTCGAGCACGCGGTCTTCTACTACGCCTACGGGCTGTGGAAGACCGCCGTGGTCGCGCAGCAGATCTACTACCGGTACGCCCAAGGCCTGACCCAGGACCCGCGGTTCGCGGTGTTCATCCACGGCGTCAAGGCCCTGAGCGACCAGGCCGCCCGCGCCATCGCCGCCGGCCAAGTCTAGCGGCGCCGGCCCGACGCTCGACGCGGCGCTAGCGCGCGCGGCCGCCGCGCACGCTCTTGAGCTTCACGGTCGCGGTGGGCTTGCCGGGGGGCGCCGGCGCCCGCGGCTTCCGCGCCGGCACCGCGGCGACCGGCGCGGCGTCCATGCGGAACGGACCGACCCCGGTGAGGCCGCGCAGCTCGGTGCGGCCGCGCAGGACGAAGGCGTGGACCGCCCGCTGGACCCGCTTCTCGAGCCGGAGCGACGTGTCCGCGAAGCCGACGCCGTCCCCGTTGCGGATCGACAGGTGGGTGGACCGGCTGCCCAGGAGCTGCCCGTGTTCGTCGAGCAGGTCGAACTCGAACTCGGTGCGGTGGCCGTCGTGGCACACCGTGGTCTCGCCGACCAGGTTGATCTCGGATCCGCCGCGCCGGACCGACAGCGACAAGTTGAGCTCGAGCAGCGGGTCGGCCGGAGCGCGTCGGGGACGAACGGCCACAGCTGGCGGTCCTCGCGGTCCAGATCGATCGCGCCGAACGTGCCCCGCATCAGCGTCCGCCGGACGTCGACCCGGGTCTCGACGTCGTAGACCAGCGCCGCGGCGCGGGCCAGGTGATCGTCGGCGAACTCGTGGGCCCAGGTGGTCACCTGCCCGAGCACCGTCTGCCGGCCGCTGTCGTGGCTGCGCCGGATGATGACCGAGCCCGACGGGGCGACCAGGATGGCGGCCACGCTGGCCAGCTCGAAGCCGCCGTCCCCGCAGGTGCGCGCGCCGCGCGACTCGAAGCGAAGCACCGTCTGATCGTAGCTCCGCTCGCGGGTGAACCCGCCGCCGGCGAGCTCGAACACCGGGCCGGCCAGCTGGCAGGCCTCGACCGGGATCGCCGCGTCCCACGGCGCCTGCAGCGGTGCAAGCGCCAAGCGCACCGCCCGGCGCCGGGCTTCCGCCCCCGGGCCGCTTGATCAGCGACGGTCACCGCGTGGTAAACCCGGGGCGATGTCGTCGTCGCGCACGTTCTCGCTCACCCCTGGCAAGCGCGTCCTGTACCTGACCAAGGACCCCGAACGCATCCGCCAGCAGCTGGCCGGCGAGCTGACGCTGCGCATGGCCGACCTCCGGCCGGACGAGCTGCTCGACGACATCAACACCGACGCCATGACGCCGGCGTGGGTGTGCTTCGACTACGACCCTGCGGCCATCGCCCGCAACGCCTACGCCGGGCTCGTCGTCGGTGGCGCGCGGCTGCTGCCGCCCGACGCGCTGGCCGCCGGCGGCTTCGAGGTCATCGTCGCTGGCGCCCAGAAGGGCGTGGGCAGCTCGCGCGAGACCGCGGCCCAGTGCGAGGTGTACAGCGGCAGCCGCCTCGCCATCGCGTCGTCGTTCGCGCCCATCCACGCCCGCAACAACATCAACATCGGTCAGCTCATGGGCGACCACGCGCTGATCGCCCGCCTCGAGGCCGGCGAGACCGTGCCGCTCGACGAGTTCACCCGCGGCCACGACGCCATCACCGCGCTCATCATCGAGGCCGGCGGGCTGTTGCCGTTCTCGGCCAAGCTGGCCACCGGCGAGCTCACCGTGCCGCCCACCGGCACCACGGCGCGGCCGATGAACCTGACCGAGAAGATCCTGGCGGCCAAGCTGGTTCCGGGACAGGGCGAGTTCGTCAAGCCGGGCGACGCCGTGCTGGTCAAAGTCGACGCCGGCTACTCCCACGAGTTCACCAGCGCCCAGGTCGACTGGTTCCTGCGCCAGGAGTACGGCGAGGCCTACCAGCTCAAGGACCCGTCGAAGTTCGCGGTGTTCGAGGACCACCTGATCTACGCCGACGGCGTGCCGGCGATGGCGAAGTTCTCCGACAAGATCGAGGAGCTGCGGGTGCGGCAGCGCGCGTTCGCGGCCAAGACCGGCGTGCGCAACTACGGCGCCGTCGACGGCGTGTCGCCCGGCATCTGCCACCAGATCGCCCGCGAGCAGTTCCTCGACCCGGGCGACTTCGTCCAGGCCACCGACAGCCACACCTGCATGGGTGGCGCGTCGGGCGCGCTGTCGTGGGGCGTGGGCGCCACCGAGTACGCGGCGCTGGCCTACTGGGGCTTCACCCCGATCGCGGTCCCGGAGTCGATCCGGTTCGAGCTGGTGGGCGCGCTGGCGCCGGGCGTCACCGCCAAGGACGTGATGCTCTACATCCTCGCCAACCACGCCAAGCGCGAGGACACCCTCAACCGGGTGATGGAGTTCGGCGGGCCCGGCCTGTTCGCGCTGTCCCCCGACGAGCGCGCGACCCTGGCCAACATGGCCACCGAGTGCTCGGCCCGCGGCGCGATCATGGAGGTCGACGACGTGATGGTCGACTGGATCGCCGGCCACCGCCCCGGGGTCGACCGCGCCGCGCTGGCCGCCAAGGTGGTGACGCCCGACCCTGACGCCCACCACGACGGCGGCGTCCACCGCATCGACCTGGCCACCATCGCGCCGATGGTCGCCACGCCCGGCGATCCCGATCGCGGCGTCGCGTCGGATCCCAAGAACGGCGCGCGCATCGACGCGCTGGGCCGGGTCAAGCTCGACATCGCCTACGGCGGCTCGTGCACCGCCGGCAAGCGCGACGACCTCGACTACTACGCCCGGGTCATGGCCGAGGCCGAGGCCGCCGGGCGGCGGGTCGCCGACGGCGTGCGCTTCGTGATCCAGTTCGGCTCGAAGGACGTCGAGGACTACGCCCGGGCCCAGGGCTACCTCGAGCTGTTCGCCCGCACCGGCGTCGAGTTGATCAAGCCCGGGTGCGGGGCCTGCATCGGCTGTGGCCCCGGGGTGTCCGAGCGCGTCGATCAGGTGACCGTGTCCGCCATCAACCGCAACTACAAGGGCCGCAGCGGCCCCGGCCAGCTGTACCTGGCGTCGCCGCTGACGGTGGCGGCGTCGGCGGTGGCGGGCGAGGTCGTGGCCTACACCGCCGGCATGTTCACCGCGGGCGGCTGACCACCGCCGGCATGTTCACCGCCGGCGGGTGACCACGACGTCGGCCCGCCTGTCGTCCTGGCGGCTGGCCGCGGTCAGCGTCCGGCCAGCCTGCGCAACGCCGCGATCATCTCCGCGGCGTCGGCGCCTTTCCAGAAGGTCGGCCGCCCCAGCGCCTCGGCCACCTGCGCGTCCTCGGCTCGCTCGATGACGAACGCGGTCCGCTCGACCAGCCACGGGCGAAACGTGACCACCCACTGGAACACCTGGGCCCCGGTGCCGTTGGCCATCGCCCACGCCACCAAGATGACATCGTACTCTTGGCGATCGAGGCTGGCGATCGCGGCGTTGCCGCTGTCGACCGAGGTCACCGCGAAGCCGGCCTCGCGCAACAGCCCCGCCATCGCGCCGAGCACCATGGGGTCGTCGTCGGCCACCAGCAGGCTCGGCCGCTCGCCGGCCTCCCACAGCGCCTCGGCCTCGCTGTCGCGCACCCGGGCCGCGCGGGTGGCGGTCGCGGCGACCACCCGCACGATCTCGACGATCTCGCTGGGCCGCACGGTGAGGCAGCGCCCGGCCACCACCCGATCGAAGTCCGCGGGCGGGTCGTCGGTCAGGAACACGAACCGATCGCGCAGGTCGAACCGGTGCTCGAGCGCCCACCGGTAGACCTCGCCGCCGGCGCCGTGGGCGAGGTCCCACTCGGCGACCACCGCGTCGAAGTCCCGGTCGCTCTCGAGGTGGGTGCGGGCCTGCCCCACGGTGGCGGCCAGCGCCACCGCGTAGCCGCGGCCCTCGAACAACCGGGTAAGGAGGTCGAGCAGCTGGCCGTCGTGGTGCAGCAGGACGATCGAGCGGCGCGCGAGGTCGGCCAAGGCGCGCGCAGTATAGCTGGACTGTCCGCCTCGCGGAGAATTCGGCGTCGCTCCATCGCTCCGCGTGGGCCGTGGCTGCTAGATTGGGAGACCTCTCCGCGCAATGACTCTCGGGCCCACCATCGTCGGCATCGATCTCGGCACCACCAACACCTCGGTCGCCGCGGCCCAGGGTACCAAGGTGACCGTGCTGACGCCGGGCGACGGCGCCCGGGCGTTTCCCTCGGTGGTCGCGGTGCCGGCCGGTGGCGAGATCGTGGTCGGGGCCGAGGCCCGCGCCCGCCTGGCCACCGACCCGACCCGCACCGTCGCGTCGCCCAAGCGGCTGTTGGGCCGCAAGTACACCGACCGCGAGGTGCAGTCGTTCGTCGGCGCCGCGCCCTACGCCAGCCGCGCCGGCGACGACGGCAGCGTGGTCATCGACATCGACGGCGCCAGCTACGCGGTGCCCCAGCTGTGCGGGCACCTGTTCGCGCGGGCCCGCGCGGTGGCCGAGCGCCACCTCGGCCAGGCGGTGACCGAGGCGGTGGTGGCGGTGCCGGTCAGCTTCGACGAGGCCCGGTGTCGCGCCGTCGAGCTGGCGGCGCGGCTGGCCGGCCTGACCGTGGTCGGCCTCATCGCCGAGCCCAACGCCGCGGCGCTGGCCAACCGCTACGTGGCGGGCTTCGGCGGGTTGGTCGGGATCTACGATTTCGGCGGCGGCACCTTCGACTTCTCGGTGGTCGACGTGTCGCGCTCGCGGTTCCAGGTGGTGGCCGCGAACGGCGATCCGTGGCTGGGCGGCGACGACATCGACACGGTGCTGGCCGAGGCCGCCGCCAACCAGTTCTGGCGGCTGCACAAGGTCGACCTGCGCCGCCAGGTGGTCGAGTACCAGCGGATCCGGCTGGCGTGCGAGGAGGCCAAGCGCACCCTGTCGACCGAGCCGGCCACGACGCTGTGGGTGCCGGAGGTGCTGCGCACCGCCAGCGGCATGGTCGACCTCAAGCTCACCCTCGACGCCGCCACGCTGGCGCGCGCGGCCGGCGCGATCATCCGGCGCAGCCTCGACGTGTGCGCCCAGACGCTGGCCCAGGCCGGGGTGACCGCGGCCCAGCTGACCTCGGTCTACCTGTGCGGCGGGTCGTCGTTGATGCCGGCGGTGCGGGCGGCGGTCGAGCGGTTCTTCGGTGTGCCCATCCACGCCGGGGTCCCGCCCGAGCAGGCGGTGTGCCTGGGCGCGGCGGTCCACGCCTCGCTCATCGCCGCCCGGCGGTCGTCGCCGGCGTTGCCGTTGCCGTAGCCTTCGGCCGGCGCGGGAATTTCTTTCCGGGCCCCTGGCCGCCGGACCGGTTTGACCCAGGCCGGGTCGCCCCCTACGCTCATCAGCCTATGCACCGACTCGCCACCGCCCTGGCGCTGACCGCGGCCCTGTCCGCGTGCCCGGGTGGAACCACCGTGGTCCGGCCGCCCGTCGATCCATCGCCGCCCGGCGACCCGCCGATCGAGCTGCCCGCCATCCCCAGCCACATCGAGCTCACCAACGACGCGCCCACCAGCGACGACGACCGCGCGGCGCGCTCGCCCTTGCTCGACGTCATGGTGGCCGAGAACCAGCGGTGGATGGCGACCCTGCGCAAGCAGCCGACGCCGGCCTACTTCCTGGCCTACCAGATCGTCGAGCAGCGGGTGGTGTCGCTCGACGCCGAGGGCGGCGCGCTGGTCGGCGACGCCGACGACACCGACCGGATCCTCGACGTGGAGATCCGGGTCGGTTCGCCCGAGCTCGACAACACCCGGGCCATCACCAACGACGACAACGGCCTCAACGAGCCGCTGCGGCGGCGCGCCATCGTGCCGTTCGGCACCGATCCCGAGGCCATCTCGAACCACCTGTGGCTCGAGACCGACCGCCGCTACCGGGAGGCCGCGCTGGCGCTGGCCTACGTGCGGCAAGATCAACAGACCCTGGGCAAGCGCGCGGCCCAGCCCGACTTCTCGGCGGCGCCGGTCGAGACCTACATCGAGGCACCAGCCACCCTGACCTTCGACAAGGCGGCGTGGGTCGGTCGGCTCAAGCGCTGCTCGGAGCGCGCCCTGCGCGGCCACGCCACCCGCGGGAGCTGCGGCGTGGTGTTCACGTTGAACACCGCCTGGTACGTCAACAGCGACGGCACGCAGACCCAGCAGTCGTGGACCACCGCGCAGGTGTCGGTGTCGGCCGGGGTCAAGGCCGACGACGGCGACAACCTGTCCCGGCTCGAGCAGGCGTTCGGCCGCACGCCGGCCGATCTCCCCGACGACGCCGGGCTCGCCACGCTGATCGACGCGGTCAACACCGACCTCGACGCCCTGCACGAGGCCCCGCTGGCCGACCCCTACGTCGGCCCGGCCATCCTCGAGGGCCGCGCCGCCGGCGTGTTCTTCCACGAGGTGTTCGGCCACCGCATCGAGGGCCACCGCCAGAAGGATGACACCAGCGGGCAGACCTTCTCGGCCCAGGTCGGCAAGGCGATCATGCCGAGCTGGCTGTCGGTGTTCGACGACCCCACCATCACCACCCTCAACGGCCGCCAGCTCAACGGCTTCTACCGCTTCGACGACGAGGGCGTGCGGGCCCAGCGCACCAGCCTGGTCGAGCACGGCACCCTGGTCGGCTTCCTGATGGGCCGCAACCCGATCGCGGCCGGTCCGGTGTCCAACGGCCACGGCCGCAAGCAGGCCGGCTTCGATCCGGTGTCGCGCCAGGGCAACCTGGTGGTCACTGCCGACAAGTCGGTCGAGCGGGCCGACCTCGAGAAGATGCTGATCGCCGAGGTCACCAAGCAGGGCCGCCCCTACGGCATGGTCTTCACCGACATCTCGGGTGGCTTCACCAACACCTCGGCGTTCGCGCCGCAGGCGTTCAAGGTCAACCCGGTGATGGCCTACCGGCTGTACCCCGACGGCCGGCGCGAGCTGGTCCGCGGCATCGACATCGGCGGCACGCCGCTGGTGGCGCTGCAGTCGATCCGCGCCGCCAGCCGCGAGGTCGAGACCTTCAACGGCGTGTGCGGGGCCGAGAGCGGCTGGGTGCCGGTGTCGGCCTCGGCGCCGAGCCTGCTGCTCGACAAGCTGGAGATCGAGAAGTCGTTCATCCCGGCGGATCGCCCGCCGGTGCTGGGCCCGCCGAGTATCCGCACCGCGGGAGGTGTTCGATGAGCCGCGCTAGCCTGTCCGTGGTCGCCGCGACCCTGCTGTTGGCCGTCGGGCCGGTCGCCGCCAAGCGGGTGGCCCCGCCGTCGGCCCCGACCTCGAGCGCGGTCACCCCGGCCATCGTCGACGCCATCGCCGAGGAGATGGACCGGGCGGTGGCCCGGCTCGAGCTGCCCGGCGCGCCCAAGCCGTTCCACATCAGCTACAAGATCACCGAGGTCGAGGTCAACGACGCGGTCGCCAGCCTGGGCTTCATCACCAACGCCAAGGCCCGCCACTTCGTGAACATCGAGTGCCGGGTCCGGGTCAAGGTCGACGGCCTCGACAACGGCAACTTCGTCATCCCGCGCGGCGAGGGCATCGACGGCTCGGCCGGCACCAACCTCCCGCTCGAGGCGACGCCGCGCATCGCCCGACGCGCGGCGTGGCTGGTCACCGATCAGGCCTACAAGGAGGCGCTGATCCAGCTGCGGGCCAAGCTCGACGCCAAGGCCGCTGGCGGCCTGGGCACCACGCCGCCGCCGGTGTGGGCCGACGTCGCCCCGCTGGTGAGCGAAGACCCGGTCACCGTGGCCGCGCTCGAGAGCAAGGACGAGGTCAGCGCGCGCGCGGCCCGGCTGTCGGCCCTGTTCCGCGGCCAGCCCCACATCCGCGACTCGCGGGTGGCGGTGACGTCGTACCTCGAGCGCCGCTGGTACCTGTCGAGCGAGGGCACCAGCAACCACGACACCCGCCGGGCGTCGGGGCTGATCATGGTGGCCACCGGCCAGGCCCCCGACGGCCAGGAGCTGGCGCAGTACCTCGCGCGCTACGGCGCGACCGCGGCCGATCTGCCGACCGACGCCGACCTCACCAACGCCGCCAAGCAGCTGTCGGCCACGCTGGCGGCGTTGATCGACGCGCCGACCCTCGACCGGTACTCGGGGCCGGTGCTGTTCGAGGGCGAGGCCGCCACCGCGATCGCGCGCTGGACGCTGGCGCCGCAGCTCGACGGCACGCCGCTGCCGCTGGGCCTACCGCCGGCCGAGGCCAAGCGCTTCGGCGGCGAGCTGGCCGACAAGGTCGGCGCCCGGGTGATGGCGCCCATGTTGTCGGTGGTCGACGACCCCACCGCCACCAGCTCCGGCGGGGTCGCGGTGATCGGCGGCTACCGGATCGACGACGAGGGCGTCCCGCCCCAGCGGGTCCAGGTGATCAAGGACGGCACCCTGCTCAGCCTGCTGACCGCCCGCACGGTGGGCGGCGCCAGCGAGCGCTCGAACGGCCACGCCCGCCGGGTGGCGCCCGGCGGCGCCTTCCACGGCACCGCGACCAACCTGATGATCACCGGCAAGGGCGGCCTCGCCACCGCCGCGCTCGAGCGGCGCCTGGCCGCCGAGGCCAAGGCCGCCGGCAACAAGTTCGGGCTGATCATCGCCGGCCTCGACGACCCGGCCATCACCGCCACCACCGAGCTGGCCAAGCGCGAGCTGATCCAGCTCATCACCAACGCCAACCCCGATCTGCCGCCGCCGGCCACGCTGGCCTACCAGCTCGCGCCGGGCGGCAAGCGGGTGCTGGTCCGCGGGGTGCAGCTGGCCGAGGTGCCGGTGAAGGCCTGGCGCGACGTCGTCGCCATCGGCAAGACCGCCACCGTCAGCAACTTCCTGGCGTCGACCGACAGCTACCTCGAGAACAAGATCGGCGGCGTCGACGAGGGCTTCGTGCCGTCGTCGGGCATCGAGAGCTCGGTCACCGCGCCCGACCTGTTGTTCAAGGAGCTCGATCTGGTGCCGTCGAAGTTCGGGCTGCGCGGCGCGCCGGCGGTGCCGCCGCCGACCGGCAAGTGATCGCGCGCCTGCACGGCACGCTGGCGCGCAGCCGGGCCAACGGGCCGGGCCTGCGCTACGTGGTGTGGTTCCAGGGCTGCACGCTCGGCTGCCCCGGGTGCTTCAACCCGACCACCCACGTCGGCGCCGGCCCCACCGTCGACCTGGCCGACGTCATCGCCGGCTTCGACGTCGCCGCGGTCGACGGCCTCACCCTGTCGGGCGGGGAGCCCATGCAGCAGGCACCCGCCGCCCTGGAGCTGTTGCTGGCGGCGCGGCGGCGCGGACGCTCGACGCTGATGTTCTCTGGCTACACCCGGGCCGAGCTGGCCGCGCAGGCCCTGGGTCCCGCGGTGCTGGCCCACCTCGACGTGCTGATCGACGGGCGCTACCAGGCCGGCGACCGCGCGGCCACCGCGCTGCGCGGCTCGACCAACCAGACCGTGCACCGCCTCACCGAGCGCTACACCGCCGCCGAGCTGGCCGCCACGCCCGAGGCCGAGGTGACCATCAACCCCGACGGCTCGCTGGCGCTGACCGGCGTCGCGCCGTTGACCATCCGCGCGCTGCGCTGACCCCGGCCGGCGCGCCCCCGCCCTCACCGCGTCGAGCGGGCGTCGAGCTCGCGGGTCAGCAGCTGCACCGGCGAGCCGCGCACGGCGATCGGGATGGACGTGCCGACCTCGAGCACGTAGGCCACCAGCGGCCACGGGTAGCGCAGCACCCGGGCCTCGACCGCGACCTGCCGGAAGCCGGCCTCGCCGGCCTTGTGCAGCGCGACCTGGATCCACTCGCTGGGCGCCGACGGCGCCAGGTGCATGCGCAGCACGGTCGCGCCGGCCTCGCGCCGGGCCGCCGCCAAGAACGCCGGCAGCGAGGTCGGGCTCACGGCTTCGCCGTCGACGTCGAGGGTGAAGTCGTCCTCGACGGTCAGCGTCGGGCCCGCCGGCACCGGCACCGCGCCGGGGCCGGCCGCCGGCCAGCGCGCCACCGCCATGCGGCGCCGGGCCGGCTCGACGTACGAGACCGCGGCCCGGTCGAGCGCCTCCCACCGCGCCACCCGCTTGCCCCACTCGACCTCGTCGCAGGTGACGCAGGTCGACACCGCCGACCGCACCCGATCGGTGAACCGGCCGATGGCCAGCGCCGCCACCACCGCGGCCTGGCCCTCGGGCACGATCTGGCCGCAGGCGCGGGCCAGCTGGGCGCCGCACAGCCGCATCGTGTATCGCAGCGGATCCTCGTCGGGGCCCGGCATGTAGTCGCTCCAGGCGTCGGCCGCCGGCCGCCCCGGCACCGGCGCGGTCATCCGCGGCGACAGGCCGATCGGCCACACGGTCAGCATCGGCCCGTCGGCGCCGGTGGCAGCGCCAGGCACCGGCTCGACCACGTCGAGGGCCAGCGCCAAGAGCAAAAGCTCGGCCTCCTGGGCGATGGTCTCGTCCATGCCCTCGCGCAGGCGCAGCACCTCGCGCGAGAACGCGCCGAACGCCACCATGGTCGAGCCGGCGGCCCGGCAGGTGCGCGCGGCCGCCAGCAACGCCGCGCGGTTGTGGTCGGCGCCGCCGTGGGTCACCACCGCGATCGGATCCTGGCTGCACGCCGCCACCGCGATCAGCGCCAGCGTCCGCCTCATGTCGCCAGGCGCGCCAGCTTGCGCAGCGTAGGAGGGTCGATGAACACGAACGCGGCGTCGCCCAGCGCCAGGCGCGCGCCGGTGAACACCACGGTCTCGGCGCCGGGCACCACCGGCTCGTCGTTGATGCAGGTGCCGTTGCGCGACTGCTGATCGGTGACCAGGTAGCCGCGGGCCGGGTCGTGGCGGATCGAGCCGTGGACCTTGCTGACCGACTCGTTGTCGACCCGCAGATCGCAGCGCCGGCTGCGGCCGATGGTGACCGGCGGCTCGCTGGGGTGGTGCAGCGTGTTGGGGCCCACCACCGCGAACCGGCACTCGCCCAGCTCGGCCACTAGCTCGGACTCGCCGACCGCGGGCCGGGTCATCGTGAGCGTCCGCTCGACGGTGTGCTCGGCGCCGACCGAGGTCACCGGCGACACGTCGACCAGGATCGGCCGGTGTAAGACGTAGCCCGCCCGCACCTCGAGCAACAGCTCGTGGAAGGTCTGCGCGCGCGGACGTTCGTCGAGCGTCATCAGCCGGCCCCGTCCGAAGGTAGCACGGCCTGCGCGATCGTCGCCGCCAGGCCGGCGGCGTCCACGACGGGGCCCAACCCCACCATGCGAGCTCCGGCGGCCGGCGCGGCCACCGGTTCGCTAGACACCCGCCCGCCGACGCGGTGCACCGCGAACCAGCCGCGCGCCGGCGAGCCGGTGCGCGGATCCACCGCCGCGACGATGGCCTTCACCCGGAAGTAGCTCGCCGGCAGCGCGGCGACCGCGTCCTCGAAGCGCTCGAGGTCGACCGCCGCGGTGACCGGGATCGCGGCGCTGACGTAGCCGTGGCGTGCGCCAGGGGCCGAGGGGTGGTCGTGGTCGTGGTCGTGGTCGTGGTCGTGGTCGTGATCGCCGTGGGCGTGCGGGCCGGGCCCGGGCTCGCCGGGCGCGGCCTCGTCGTGGCCGTGGCCGCCCCCGCGCTCGGGCGGATCGCGCAACGCGGCCTCGAGCCAGTCGACCGCCGCCGCCGCCGGCAGCGCGAGCACTGGCGCGTGCGGGGCCAGCCGCGCCAGCTCGGCCACGACCTCGGCGGTCACCGCCGGCGGGGCCAGGTCGAGCTTCGACACCAGCACGACGTCGGCGCCCTCGACCTGGATGTCGGCCACCGGCCCGGTGGCGCGCGCCGCCGGCCACGACAGCGGGTCGACCACCGTGACGATGGCGGCCACCCGCACCCGCTGGTCGAGCGGCGGCCGCTCCAGGGTCCACACGATCGGGATGGGCTCGGCCACGCCGGTGGTCTCGAGCACGATGGTGTCCACCTCGGGATTTCCATCGAGGATCTCCAACACGGTCCGGTCGAGGTCGTCCGACAACACGCAGCACACGCACCCTCCCGGCAGCTCGACCTGCCGCGCCGCGCCGCGGGGCAGCAGATCGGCGTCGACGCCGATGGCGCCGAACTCGTTGACGATGATCGCCAGCTTGCCGGCGGCGTCGGCGCTCGCGGCCCGTCGAGCGATGAGCCGGTTGACCAGCGAGGTCTTGCCGGCGCCGAGGAAGCCGGTCAGCACGATCAGCGGGACCTTCATGTCAGCAGGTCTACCAGCCAAGCCAGGATGCCGGGCGACGCCGCGGCGTCGCCCTGGCGCCACCGATCCGGCGCCGGCGCCGCCCAGCGCTCCTGGGCGAAGCGACGATCGAGCTCGGCCTGGCGCGCCGCCTCGCGCCGCCGCCGCTCGGCCTCGGCGCGGGCCCGGGCCAGGCCCCCGGCGGCCACGAACTCGAGCACCTTGGCCAGCTCGCCGCCGTCGAACCACACCCCGTCGGCCCGGCAGTAGTCGACCACCACCTTGGCGCCCAGCGCGTACTGCGCCCGGTTCATCACGCCGGCGCAGCGCGGGCACTTCACGTACATCGGGCCACCGTCGGCCACCGCGGCACGGACCCGCCCCAGCTCGGCGACTACCTCGTCGGCGCGGCCCGGCTCGGCCTCCAGGTCGACCAGCACCTCCTTGCGGACGAACTGGCCGTCGCACCGCTCGCACTGGTGCAGCCAGGTCCCGGCCAGCTCGGTCGGCGCCAGGCCGATGCCGCAGCGTGGGCACGGCAGGCCGGTCGGCGTCGCGGGCTCGCGGTACGGCGCCGGGCCCGGCTCGCGGTAGGGATCGCGCACCGCCGCAGTGTACAACCTGCGGGTGCGCCACGCCGTCATCGACATCGGAACCAACACGCTGCTGCTCCTGGTGGCCGAACCCGACGACGCCGGCGGCTGTCGCGCGGTGACCGACCAGTGCCGTTTCGGGCGCCTGGGGCAGGGCCTCGACGCCAGCGGCCGGCTGCACCCCGATGCGGTGGCCCGCTCGCTCGACATCTGCCGCGCGTACGCCGAGGTGATGCGCGGGCTCGGGGTGACCGCGGTCGACGTCATCGCCACCCAGGCGCTGCGCGAGGCCACCAACGCGGCCACCTTCATCGAACCGGCCGCCGCCATCCTCGGCGCCCCGATCACCGTCATCGACGGCGCGCGCGAGGCGGCCCTCACCTTCGCCGCGGCGGCCCGCAGCCTGCCGGCGCTGGCCGGGCGCCCGTTCGTCGTCGCCGACGTCGGCGGCGGCTCGACCGAGGTCATCGTCACCGACGGCGCCCGGGTGACGTCGGCGGTGAGCGTGCCGATCGGCGCGGTCCGGCTGACCGAGCGCCACCTGCGCCACGATCCGCCCACGGCCGACGAGCTGGCCGCGCTGACAGCCGACGTCGACGCGGCCTTCGCGCGCCACGCCGCGGACCTGCCCAGCGCCGTGCCGCTGGTCGCCAGCGCCGGCACCGCCACCACGCTGGCCGCGCTCGACCTGGCCGCGCCCTACCAGGCCGAGCGGGTCCACGGCCACGCGCTCGCCCCGGCCTCGCTGGCGGCGTGGACCGCGCGCTTGCTGGCGATGCCGGTCGCCGCCCGGCGCGACCTGCCCGGCATGGAGGCACCGCGCGCAGACGTCATCGGCGCCGGCGCGGCCATCTTCGCGCGGCTGGCAGCGCGCCTGACGGCCTCGACGGTGATCGTGTCCGATCGCGGCATCCGGTGGGGCCTGGCCTACGAACGCCTGGCCCGGTAGGCCCGCCCGCGCACGAACCGCCCGCCGGCTAGAGCGTGATGTACGGACCCGACGCGCCGGCGTCGAGCTCGTCACCCTCGTCGTCGTCGATGATCGCCGGCCCGGCCGAGGCGCCCTGCAAGACGAAGATGCGGATGCCCGACGGCGACACCCGGGCCCCCGGGGCCACGCGGCGCATGATCGACACGATGTTGCGCTGGATGTCGTCGACCTCGGTCACCACCGGCCCCGGCTTGACCACCTTGCCGATCCACTTCTCTTCGCCGGTCTCGATGATGCGCAAGAACTCGTCGGAGCTGCCGTCGAAGTACTTCTTGTCGCTCGGCTTGGCCTGCGAGAGCGCCTCCCGGGTCTTGGAGTCGATCTTGGTGCCGAAGAAGAGTGCGCAGGTCTTGTCGAGGTTCATGGGCGAGACGGCCTCGAGTGTACCAGGAACCGTCGGCTCCGGTCGGCCGCGACCTCAACGATCGGCCCGATCGGCGGCAGCGCCGCCGTCGGCGAGTCCACGCCGCGACGACGTCGACGACCTGGCGCGAGCTGGTTCGGGGACAAGGATTCGAACCTTGATGAGCAGCTCCAAAGGCTGCTGTCCTGCCATTAGACGATCCCCGAGTGTGACGCGACCCTAGCATCCGGACCGCGCCCGATCACGGCCCGGCGGGCGCCGCGATCACCGCGGCCCACGGCCTGCGGCCAAAGGCCGAGTTCGGCCATGGTGGCGGGGGGCAGATTTGAACTGCCGACCAAGGGCTTATGAGACCCCTGCTCTACCCCTGAGCTACCCCGCCGACGGGTGCGGAAACTAGACGGTCGCGCGCGCGCTCGCAAGTGGATCGTGAAAGAAAACTGCCGCGTCAGGCTGCCGCTCGGGTCCCCGTCACCGAGCCGTCGGGGGCAGCGTGACCGCGTACTTCTCCTCACCACCGAGGCCGTGCAGGCGCACGGTCAGCTCCCGGGTCGCGCCGTCGAGGGCGACCGAGCCGAAGCTCTGCAGGCCGTCCCAGGGCGCCAGGTTGCCGGTGCCCGGCGGCGGGGCCCAGACGAACCGCGCCTCGGGCCCGAACGTCGGATCGAGCTCGTTGGGCCCGAAGGTGCCGGCGTGCAGCGGCCCGGCCACGAACTCCCAGAACGGCGTGAACGGGCCCACCTTGGCCCGGGCCGGATCGTAGTGGTGGGCCGCCGCGTAGTGGACGTCGGCGGTGAGCCACACCACGTCGACCACCCCGCGCCGGTGCAGCTCGGTCAACACCCACGCCAGCTCGCGCTCGCGTCCCAGCGGCGGGCCGGCGTCGCCCTGGCCGAAGCCCTCCTGGGCCCCGGCCTCGCCGTCGGGGATGATCAGCCCCAGCGGCTGGTCGCAGGCGACGATCTTCCAGGTCGCCGTCGACGCGGCCAGCTGCTCGACCAGCCAGCGGGCCTGGGCGCTGCCGAGCATCGCGCGGCCGTCCTCGGCCTGACGGTCGCTGTCGTTGGGCGTGCGGAAGCTGCGCAGGTCGACCACGACGACGTCGAGGTCGGGGCCGTACCGCAGCACCCGGTTGATGGGCGCGGCGGCGCCGGCGCGCCCGCGGCGGATCGGCGCGTAGTCGAACACCGCCTGGCGGGCCCGGGCCGCCAGGGTCGACGCGGCGCGCTCGGCGTAGCGGTCGTCGTCGAGGACCTGGCCCGGGTACCAGTTGTTGTGGGTCTCGTGGTCGTCCCACTGCGCGATGAGCGCGACCTCGCCGGCCAGCGCCCGCAGGTGCTCGTCGTCGAGGTTGTAGGCCATGCGGTGGCGGAAGTCCTCGAGCGACTCGGCCACCCGGGCCAGCACCTCGTCAGTGGTGTTGCGCCAGACCCGACCGTCGGGCAGCGACACCGACGGCAGGATCGGGTTGTCGCCGTAGAACAGATCGCCCGAGTTGAGGAAGAACCGCGGCTGGGCGGCGCGGATGGCCTGGTAGATGCGCAGCCCGCCGAACTCCGGGTTGCGCCCCCAGCCCTGACCACAGGTGTCGCCCGACCACGCGAACTGCCACGAGGTGCCCGCCGTCGGCGGCGTCTGGAACTGACCCACCGTCGGCGTGCTGACGTCCCGGCCGTCCTCGAACACCGCGCGGTAGACGATGGTCTGCCCGGCCGGGAGCCCGGTCAGCTCCACCACCCCGGCCAGCGCGCCATCGGACGTCACCTGCGGGCCCACCACCCGCCGCGGGTTGGCGAACGCCGCCGTGGTGTCCCACTCGACTTGCATCCGCGCCGGCCGATCGCACTGGGCCCAGATCACCGCGGTGTCACCGTCGACGTCGCCGGCCTGCACCCCGCGCGGCACTACCAGCCGCGGCACCTGCACCTGGGGCGACCGTCGACACGCCGCCAGCATCGCCGCCGCCCCCGCCCCTCGCAACATCGCTCGTCGAGACGGCCGCACGATCATGCCGGCGATGGTAGCGCGCCCAGCCGCCCCGGTGCGCTAGACTCCCGGGGCCATGTGGCTGACGTCCATGACGACGTCGTCCTGCCTCCGCCGCGGTAAGGCGAGAAAGGTCGGCGCGGCGCGCGGCGGCGAGGCCGGCGCGTATGCTGGGGCATGGACTTCGCTCTCGATGACGACCAGGCGCTGATCGTCCAGACGGTGCGCCGCTTCGTCGACAAGGACCTGCGCGGGTGGGCCGGGGACGCCGATCGGGCTGGGGCCGCGCCGGTGCGGCTGACCACCGTGGCCGGCGAGCTGGGGTTCTTCACCGACGCCGTGCCCGAGGCCGCCGGCGGGCTGCTCGACGGCCCCTACCCGCACCTGACCCGGGCCCTGCGCGGGCTGGAGCTGGGCCGCGGCTGCTCGGCGATGGCGGCGCTGTTGGAGTGCAACGTCGAGCCAGCGCTGGCGGTGGCCCGGTGGGGCAGCGCGGTCGCCCAGGCCGCGTTGTTCGCGTCGCTGGTCGATGGAGGCCGCGCCACCACCGGACGCGACGCGCGGGGTCGACTGGCGTTGACCGCCGCTGGCGACGGCGTGCGCGTGACCGGCACCGTCGGGCCACTGCCCGCGCTGGCCCACGCCAGCCACGTGCTCCTGTGCGCGCACCAGGGCGGCGCGCCTGTCGTGCTGCTGGTCCCGACCGCGCTCGGCACGGTCACCGCCCGGGCCCCGTCGGCGTGGCGGGCCGCCGCGTGGGGCACGCTGGCGCTGGCCGACGCGGAGATCCCGGGCGACCACGTCGTGGCCCGGGGCGCCGACGGCGCCGACGCCACCGCCGCCGTCTTGGCCTGGCACCGCACCTCGCTCGCCGCGCGCGCCACCGGCGTCGCGATCGCGGCCATCGAGCACGCCCGCCACTACGGCACCGAGCGGGTCCAGTTCGGCCGGCCCATCGGCCAGTTCGAGGCGCTGATCGGCCTGGCCGATGACGCCGACACCGCCAGCGCCGCTGCGCGGCTCATGACGTTGCACGCCGCCTGGCTGCTCGACCGCGCCCACGACGGGCCCAGCTGGGCCGCGGCGGCCGACGCCGCCAGCCGGGCCCGGGTGGTCGCCGCCGACGCGGTCGGGCGCGCCACCGTCGACGCGGTGCAGATCTTCGGCGGCTACGGCTTCGTCAACGACTACCCGGTCGAGAAGCTCATGCGCGACGCCCGGCCCTACGCCCAGCTCGTCGGCGACGAGCGCTTCGATCGCATCCTCGCCGAGGTCGCCCCGACCGGCGCCTGACCACGCCGCGCGCCGGCCAGCCTCCAGGCCGGCGGCTCGCCCCGCCGAGCCGCTCCTCCCCGACGCCACTCCCCGAGGCCCCATGGACATCTTCCACGACAACCCGATGCTCACCGGCGTGCGCCAGATGTTGGGCGCGTTCGCTACCCAGTACATCCGCAAGGTGGCGCCGCTGCACGACCGCGAGGAGTCCATGCCGTGGGCGCTGATGAAGCAGGCCCAGAGCTTCGGCATGAGCCAGACCGCGGTGGTCGACGGGCGCAAGGCGCTCACCGGCAAGGACGACGCCGATGACGGCGCCGGCAAGCCCAGCACCCAGGGGCGCCTCGGCGTAGTCGGCTCCGAGGAGCTGGCCTACGGGTGCGCCGGCATCTGCCTGGCCATCGGCGGCAGCGGCCTGGCGGCCTCGCCGGTCGCGCGCATGGGCACCGAGGAGCAGAAGCAGGAGTTCCGCCGCCTGCTCCAGGGCGACGACGAGCACGGCCACCTGAAGGTCGCGGCCATGGCGCTGTCGGAGCCGTCGACCGGCTCGGACATCTCGAGCCTGTCGACCACCGCGCGGCTCGATGGTGATCACTACGTGCTGAGCGGCCACAAGCAGTGGATCACCAACGGCCAGTCGGCCGCGGTGTACGTGGTCTGGGCCCAGACCGATCCCGCCGCCGGGCGAGCCGGGGTCCGTGGCTTCCTGGTCGCGCGCGGCACGCCGGGCCTGGTCCCGGGCCGCAAGGAGCACAAGCTCGGCATCCGCGCGTCGGAGACCGCCCAGGTCCACTTCGAGGACTGCCGGGTCCACAAGGACCTCATGCTCGGCGTCGGCGCCGAGAGCAAGGGCCTGGCCGACACCAAGAAGATGTTGGACTCGACCCGGCCGATGGTCGGCGCCCAGGCGGTGGGCATCGCCCGCGCCGCGTTCGAATACCTGGTCGAACGGGTCGCCGGCGGCACCCACCACGGCACGCCGCTGGCCACCCACCAGCGCATCGCATTCGAGCTGGCCGAGATGGAGATGGAGATCCAGGCGGCCCGCGCGCTGGTGCACAAGGCGGCGTGGATGGCCGACCACCGCCAAGACAACGTGCGCATGGCGTCGATCGCCAAGGCCTACGGCGCCAAGGTGGCCCAGGCGGTGACCAGCCGGGCCTTGACGCTCCTGGGCGACGAGGCGCTCGAGCCGGACCACCCGGTCGAGAAGTGGTACCGCGACGCGAAGATCTACGACATCTTCGAGGGCACCGGCCAGATCCAGCGCCGCATCATCGCCCGCTCGCTCCTGGGCGTGAACCCGACCTGACGGCGCCCGCGCGCGGTTGCGCGGGCGATCACCGCTTGGTAGTCACGGGCGCGATGATCATCCGCGCGCTCGTGGTCTCCGTCGCTCTGGCCGCCTGCAGCTCGAAGCCGGAACCACCGCCGGCCCCCGCGCCGGGCCCAGCGCCAGCGCCGCCCCGGCCGGTGGTGATGGCCGGGTCGATGAGCGCGGCGCCACCGGCGACCCCAGCCGCCGAGGCCCGACGCATCTTCGACAGCCGGTGCGCGATGTGCCACGGCACCAGCGGCCGCGGCGACGGCAACGCCGCGATGTCGATGAATCCCAAGCCGCGCGACTACACCGACGCCACGTGGCAGGCCTCGGTCACCGACGCCGACCTGGCCCGTATCATCGTCGCCGGCGGCGCGGCGGTCGGCAAGAACTCGATGATGCCGCCGTCGGCCGACCTGCAGGACAAGCCGGCGGTGGTGACGGCGCTGGTGGCGATCATCCGCGGCTTCGGCGGCAGCCCCGCCGCGCCCTAGCTACATCACCAGGCCGCCGTCGACGTCGATGGTGCGACCGTTGAAGTAGTCGCACTCGAGGACGAACTTGACCGCCAGCCACAGGTCCTCGGGGACGCCGATGCGCCCGACCGGGATGTTGCCGACCAGCGCGTCGCGCGCCTTCTGGTTCATGCCGGCGGTCATCGGCGTCTCGACCATGCCCGGCGCGACCGCGCCGACCCGGATGCCGAACGGCGCGAACTCGCGCATCCAGGTGACCGTGTTGGTGGCCAGCGCGGCCTTCGCGGCCGAGTAGTTCGACTGGCCGCGGTTGCCGTGGCGAGCCGACGACGACATGTTGACGATCACGCCCGGGCGCTGCTCGGTCTCGACCATCTTGGCCACCACGTCGCGGACCATGAACGTCGCGCCGGTGAGGTTGACCGCGATGACCGCGTCCCACTGGGCCTTGGTCAGCTTGGTGATCGCGCCGGTGGTGCGGTCCTTGCGGACCAGCAGGCCGTCGCGCAGGATCCCGGCGTTGTTGATCAGGCCGTTGAGGCCGCCCATCGCGCCGTTGGCCCAGTCGACGAAGGCGCCGACGTCGGCCTCGTCAGCGACGTCGAGCTTGCGGGCGTAGACCTTGCCGGGCAGGCCCGCGGTCGCCTCGACCAGCGCGGCCAGGCCGTCTTCCTTGACGTCGCCGGCGGCGACCTGGGCGCCCGCCTCGGCCAGGCGCTGCGCGAAGTGCGCGCCCATGCCCTGGGCGGCGCCGGTGACGATGATCTTGAGATCGGAGAGCTTCATGGGTTCCTCGTCGAGAGAGTGTGCTGGCGCGGACCTTACGCCGTCGCCAGGCGGGCGTCGAGCCAGGTGGCCAACGCCGGGTACAGCTCGCGGGCGGCGCGGCTGCCGACCACCGCGCCGACGTGGCCGCCCGGCACCCGCAGCGTGGTGCGCACCTCGGCGCGGACGTGGTCGAGCAGCGCGGTGGCCGCCGCCGGCGGACAGATGGTGTCGCGGTCGGCCACCACCACCGCGGTCGGGCACGTGATGGCGTCGAGCTTGACCGCCCGGCCCAGCGCGCGGTGGGTGCCGCCGACCAGGCGGTTGGCCTGGTACAGCTCGCCGATGTACGTGCGGTACGCGGCGGCCGGGAACGGGATGTTGTCGCTGGCCCAGGCGTCCAGCGCGCGGAAGCCGTCGTGGGCGGCGCGATCGAGCGTGAGCTCGGGCATCCCGACCCACTTGGCCAGCTCGATGGTCGGCCGCAGCGCGGTGAAGCCCGCCTGCATCTGGTCGGGCGACACGTTGCCGGCGTCGGCGATGGCGTCGGCGTCGAACCAGCGGCGATCGACCATGGTCCGCAACATGCCGCCACGGGTGAAGTCGATCGGCCCGGCCAGGTCGATCAGCGCCGCCATGCGGTCCGGAAACAGCGCGGCGTAGATGGTCGACAACGTGCCGCCCATGCAATAGCCCAGCAGCCCGAGCCGGCGCGCGCCGGCGGCGCGCAGGGTGCGCCGCGCCATGCGATCGAGCCGGCCCAGGGTGTCGTCCCAGGTCCGGTAGCGGTCCTCGTCCTCTGGCGCGCCCCAGTCGAGGCAGAACACGTCGAGGCCGGCGTCGACCAGGGCCGCGACCAGGCTGGCGCCCGGCCGCAGGTCGAGCACGTACCATTGGTTGATCAGCGACGGCACCAGCAGGATGGGCTGGCCTCGGCGCGGGCCGGCGCCGACGAAGCGGTACAGCGCCGCGGTGCCCTCGCGCGCGATCACGTCGCGCGGCGTCGGCATCAGCCGGGGCGGCGGCTGCACGGTGGAGGCGCCGGTGGCGTCGGCCAGCGCGCCGGCGATGCCGGCCAGGTCTCGGCCCAGCTGGGCGGCGATCGCGGTGACGGACATCGCCGGTCAGGCCTTGGGCGTGAAGGCGTCGGCGGTGCGCTGCATGGCCTCGAGGGTCAGCTTTGCGCCACTCGGTCGACAGCTGCCCGACGTAGGTGATCGAGTCGCTGCCATCCGGGCCAGCTCGCCGACGGCGGTGCGGGCGCGGGCCACGGCCACGCCCTCGTGAAGGCCAGCTCGCCCGCGACCTGCTGGGTCCGGGTGATCTGGTCGCGCATCAGCTGGCCGAAGGCCCGGGCATCATCGGCATGGTGAACGGCATCGTGAACGGGCTCGCCGCCTTCGCGGACGAGGTGTTGCTGGCGGTGGTGGACTCGGTCTGCTTGCTCATGGGTAGGTCCTCTCTGCCGCCCACCATAGGCATCGCCACTGGCCCGGTCAAGCCCGATTTTGTGCATTGCACAAATCCATATCACCAGAAGCCACCATATATGCCCGATTTCAAGCAACAAACCCGTGCTTGTTGTGCATCACGCAAAAATGCACCGCGGATGCAACATGGACGCTCAGTCGTCCTTGCGCGGCTTGCGCTTCGCGCCGGGCTTGCCGACGCCGTCGCCGCGCATGGCCTTCTTCAGCTCGTCGAGCTCGCGCCGCATGGCGGCCAGCTGCTCGGACGGATCGGGCGGCGGCGCGGCGGCGGCCGGGGGCTCGGCCTCGTACGCGCCGGCGCCGGCCCCGCCGGGGTAACCGCCGGGAGGGAAGCCCGGGAAGCCACCGAAGCCGGCGACCTGCGCGAACGGCGACTGCATCCACATCCGGGTCAGCGCGTCGGTCGCGCCCAGCGGCACCCGCATGAGGGGCGAGCTCTGCGCCAGCGACTGCACGCCCCGCTTGGCCGCGAGGTACAGCTCGAGCGCGCTGGTGACGTAGCGGCCGAAGAACTCGACCAAGGCGTCGTCGTCGAGCCGGATCAGCTGGGTGAGCAGCGCCACCGGCAGGGCCCGGGCGGCGTGGGCGTTCTCGAGCACCAGCTGGGCCAGGGTGGCCTGGGTCAGATCGTCGCCAGTCTTGGCGTCGACCACCCGCACGTCGGTGCCGCGCTTGATGGCCTGGGCCAGCTCGTCCTGCGTGATGTAGCGACTCTCGCCGGTGTCGTACAAGCGGCGGTTGCCGTACTTCTTGATCAAGACTGTGGCCACGCCGCACCATAGCCGGCGCGGGCGACGGCGATCAAGCCGAGGAATTGTTGCGACGCAAAATCTCGGTTGACAGCCCCGAGGTCGAGGCGTAGGTTGAGCCCCGTTCGAGCTCCCATCATGCGCCAAGTTGTTGCAAAGCACCATCCCGTCGCGGCCGCGCTGCTGATCTCGCTCGGGTTCGCCGGCCTGGCCGCGTGCGCAGGCTCCGACGCCGACCGCTGCGACGTGGCCGCCGACTGCGCGTCGGGCTACTGCCGGGCCGACCACACCTGCGCCCCGGTCGCCGAGGCCGACGCCGGCACCGACGGCCCCGACCAACCCGACGCGGCCGCCGGCTGCCAGCCTGACCACGACGGCACCGTCACCATCGACGAGCTGCCGATGATGGCCGGGCAGGTCGCGCGGTTCCGCATCGCCACCGACGCCACCGTCGACACCGCCGGCCAGCAGGGCCCCTCCGGCGAGCGCACCTGGACGCTGGCCGCCAACCTGCCGGGCGATCAGGACGCCGACGCCGCGTTGCTGTCGCCCAGCGGCGCTTGGTGGGCCGCGAGCTTACCCACCGCCAGCTACGCCGCGCGGCTGTCGATCGACAGCGCGCTGCTCGGCGTGATGCGCAAGGACGCCGCCGGGGTGGCCCTGCTCGGCGTGGTGTCGCCCGAGGCCGGCGTCACCCGCACCGAGCTCACCTACGATCCGCCGGTGCCGCTGTTGCCGACGCCGCTGGGCCCGTCGTCGGCGTGGTCGACCACCGCCACGGTCACCGGCCTGGCCAGCGGCATCTCGAGCTTCTACACCGAGCGCTACCAGTCCCGGGTCGACGCGGTGGGCATGCTGGCGACGCCGTTCGGCACCTTCCCGGTGCGGCGCATCGCCACCGACCTGACCCGCACGGTCGGCGTGGCCGTCACCACCCGCCGCACCTTCGCCTTCGTCGCCGAGTGCTACGGCACCGTCGCGACCATCACCTCGCAGGACTACGAGACCGGCGCCGAGTTCACCAACGCGGCCGAGGTGTGGAGGCTCACGCCGTGAACCGCGGCGCGGCACCGCGGGCCGCCGCGCTGGCCGCCGCCGTCGCGGTCGGGTGTGCCGGCTTCCACGCCGGGCCGCTGCCGGGCGCGCCGGCCGACGCCAGCTTCGCCGACGTCGACGGCGTCCACCTGCACTACCGGGTGGTCGGGTCGGGCCCGGCGGTGGTCATGCTGCACGGCTACGGCGCGTCGCTCGATCTGTGGCGGCCGGTGCAGGACGCCCTGGCGGCGCACCACCGGGTGATCGCGGTCGACCTCAAGGGCTTCGGGTGGAGCAGCCGGCCGCCCGGCGACTACTCGCCCGCCGCCGAGGCGACGCTGGTGTGGCACCTGCTCGATGAGCTCGGCGTCGACCAGGTCGCGGTGGTCGGGCACTCGTGGGGCTCTTCGGTGAGCCTGGCCATGGTGCTGGCCCAGCCGGCCCGGGTCCGCCGGATCGCGCTGTACGCGGCCTACGTGTTCGACGATCAGCTGCCGGCCTTCTTCCGCTGGGCCCGGCTCGACGGCGTAGGCGAGCTGTTGTTCGCCCTGCACTACCGCAACAACGCCGAGGACCGCATCGGGCTGGCCTACCACGACCCGCGCTTCATCACCCAGGCCCGGGTCGACCACGTGCTGGGCGAGCTGGCCCGGCCCGGCACCACCGCGGCGGCGCTCGCCGCGGCCCGCGGGCAGCGGTTCACGGCGATCGCCGCCCGCTACCGCGACATCGCCCAGCCGACCCTGCTGCTGTGGGGCGACGACGATCGGGTCACGCCGCTGCGCTTCGGGCAGCGCCTGGCGGCGACGCTGCGTGACGCCACGCTCAAGGTCTACCCGGCGTGCGGCCACATCCCGATGGTCGAGGCCGCCACCGCCACCACCCGCGACCTGGTCGCGTTCCTCGACGCCGATCGCGCCGCGCCGCCGACCGCCACCGAGCCCGACGCGGCCGTCGCGCCGCCCCCCGCCGACGCGCCGACCGAGGCCACGCCGTGATCCGCCGCGCCACCATGCTCCTCGCGCTGGGCCTGGCCGCCCCGGTCGCCGCCGACGACCCGCCGCCCGACAGCGGCGTCGATCAGCGCGACGTCATCGCCCCGGGCGCGGTGCCCGACCTGGCCGCGCTGGGCGTCGAGCTGACGCCGCGGGCCTTCGCGACGCCGTCGGACTCGACCCGGGTCGAGCTGCATGGCTACCTGCGCATCCGCCAGGAGGCCCTGATCAACCTCGACCTCGATCGCGGCCTCGATCCCACCGGCCAGCCGCTGGCCCCGGTGCCGCTGGCCGGCGGCCAGGTCCTCGACGGTGGCGACCTGCGCGCGCGCACCGATCTGGCCATCTACCCGCGCGGCGCCGGCGTCGCCATCAAGGCCCGGTTCGACGCCCTCGACAACCTGGGGTGGGGAGCCACGCCCGACGTCGGCACCGGCCGCTCGCCGACGCCGGCCGCCTCGGCCAGCCAGCGCGGTGCCCCGCTGGTGGTCAAGCGGGTGTGGGGCGAGGTCCTCACGCCGCTCGGCATCCTGGCCGCCGGCCGCATGGGCGCGCACTGGGGCCTCGGCATGAGCGCCAACGGCGGCGACTGCGAACAGTGCGATGGCGGCGACACCGCCGACCGCCTGGCGCTGGTGATGCCGCTGGCCGGCCACTACCTCGCGGTCGCGTACGATCTGTCGTCGTCGGGCCCGTTCCTCCAGCGCCCCAGCGGCGACCGCGTCGTCGACCTGGAGCCGTCCGACGACGTCACCACCGTGACCGCGGCGTGGATGCGCGCCAAGTCGCCGGCGGTGCGCCTGCGCCGCGCCGCCGCCGGGCTGCCGACGTTCGAGTACGGCGTGTTCGCGTCGCACCGATGGCAGGCCCGGGACGTGCCGGCCGACTACCTGCCCACCGGCGGCGCCAGCCCCGGCATCGACGCCCGCGACCTGATGGTGCGCGGCTTCTCGGCCACGTCGCTGGGTGGGTGGGCCCGCATCCAGGGTCCGCGCCTGCGGGTCGAGGTCGAGGCCAGCTACGCCCACGCCCGCGTCGATCAGCCGTCGCTGGTGCCGGGCGTCTTCCTCGATCAGGCCGCCACCTCGGACCAGTTCGGGCTGGCGTTCGAGAGCGAGGCCGCCCTGGGCCGCCAGCGGGTCGGGCTCGACGCGGGCGTGGCCAGCGGCGACGACGCGCCCGGCTTCGGCGCGTTCCCGGCCCCGGGAGCACCGGCGGCGCAGCCCGGCCAGCTCGACGGCGCCCAGGCCGACTTCCCGGGCGACACCACCGTCGACAACTTCCGGTTCCACCCCGACTACCACGTCGATCGCATCCTGTTCCGTGAGCTCATCGGCACCGTCACCGACGCGGCGTACGTGCGCCCCCACGCCCAGGCGGTGCTGGCCGACCTGGGCCACGCCCGGTTCGTCGCCTCGGTGGCGTTGATCGCGTCGTGGGCGATGAGCCCGACCTCGACCCCCAGCGGCCAGCGCATGCTCGGGATCGAGCTGGATCCCAGCCTGCGCTACGAGAGCCCGGCGTTCCGAGTCACCCTCGACTACGCCGCCCTGGCCCCCGGCGCCGCCTTCGACAACCCCGCCACCGGCGCCACCGCGCGAGCGGCCCAGCTCGTGCGCCTGCGCCTGGGATTCCACTACTGATGCGCGCCCTGGTGTCGACCCGCTTGCTCGCCGTCGCCGTCGCCGCGGCCGGCTGCGGCGAGAACCTCACCCCGGTCGCCGACGCGCCGCCACCGGTGGTCGCCGGCTGCGTGCCCGACCTCGACGGCCTGCTCACCGCGGCCGAGCTGCCGGTCGTGCTCGACCAGCCGCTCACCTTCCGGGTCGCCGCCGACGTCGCGGTCGACGTGGCCGGCCAGGGCGCCGGCGACCAGCGCCGGTGGGACTGGAGCGACGACCGCGCCGGCGACGCGCTGGTCGATCAGACCGCGGTCGCGCTCGACGACCAGTGGTACGCCAGCGCGTTCCCGGGCGGCCGGTTCGTGCTGGCGGTCGACGACGCCACCGACGGCGTCTACACCGCCGACGACCGCGGGCTGTACCTGCTGGGCCTGGCGTCGCGCGACGAAGTGCTCGCCGGCGGCAAGACGCTCCTGCCCTACGCCGCGCCGGTCGCGGTCCTGCGCCTGCCCCTGGCGGTCGGCGACCGCTGGACCGAGACCGGCGTGATCACCGGCGGCACCGCGCGCGGCCTGCCCTACAACGGCACCGACACGTACGCCGTGACGGCCGACGCCGACGGCGAGCTGCACCTGCCGTACGTCCGCTTCGCCGCCGCGGTGCGGGTCCGCACCGTCGTCACCAGCACCCCGGCGGTGGGCGGCGCGTCCACCACCGTGCGCCAGGCCGCGTTCTTCTCCGAGTGCTTCGGCGAGATCGGGCGCGCGACCAGCCGCCCCGGCGAGGCCACCGACGACTTCACCACCGCCGCGAGCCAGCGTCGGCTCGCGCTCTAACCGCAACCGGAGCTAGTCATGAACGTCTGGGATACCTGGAAGAAGGGCTTCGCGGCCTGGGAGTCGGCCACCGCTTCGTACCTCGAGCAGGTGCTGGCCAACCCGGCGGTGCTCGGGCCGGCCGGCGCCATGCTGACCGTCGCGATGAAGACCAAGGCCGCCACCGACAAGGCCACCGCGGCGTGGTGGGCGAGCATGGGCCTGCCGACCCGACGCGACCAGGAGCGCTCGCTCCACAAGCTCAACCAGCTCGAGAGCCGCATCGCGGACCTCGAGGAGCAACTGGCCGAAGCCCAGGCCGCGCGCTAGCGCCCGCACCCGGAGGTCGACGTGGACGTCTCGCAGCTCGCAACGCCTCGCCCCGCCCCGCGCGCGGTGCTCGACAACCTGGCCACGCGCGGCGATCAGGTCCGGTTCCAGGTCCGCCAGCCCGACGGCGGCTGGGCCCCGGTGACCTGGCGCGACTTCGGGCGCCAGGTGCGCGCCGTCGCCGCCGCGCTCATCGGCCGAGGCCTGGGCCGCGGCGACGCCGTCGCGGTGTTCGGCACCAACTCGGTGGCGTGGGCCGCCGCCGCGCTCGGCATCCAGGCCGCCGGTGCCACGATGGTGCCGATCTACCCGGCGTCGACCGGCGCCGCCGCGCGCTACGTCCTCGACCACGCCGCGTGCAAGGCGGTGTTCGTGTCGACCGCACAGCGCCCGGCGCTGGCGGCGGCCGAGGTCGAGGTGCGCGCCATCGGCCTCGACGACGGCACCTGGGCCGACTTCATCGCTGCGGGCGAGCACGCCGACCGCCTCGATCCGGCCCGGGTCGACGGCCGAGTCGACGCCATCGACCTCGACGACCGTGGCCTGATGCTCTACACCAGCGGCACCTCGGGGCCGCCCAAGGGCGTGCCGCTCACCCACCGCAACGTCGGCGTGAACGGCGGCGACTGGCTGGTGTCCAACGCGGCGCTGCTGGAGACCGGCGATCGCGACCTGCTGTGGTTGCCGTTCTCGCACATCTTCGGGTGGGGCGAGCTGTGCCACGGCAACCTGCTGGGCTGGGTCAGCTACCTGTGCGCGCCCGGCGACGTGTTCGCCGTGTTCGCCGAGGTCGCGCCCCAGGTGTTCTTCAGCGTGCCGGCCTACTGGGAGAAGCTGGCGCGGGCGGTCGACGTCGCGGCCGGCCCGGCCGCCACGACCGACCTGCCGACCCGCCGCGCCGCGTTCGCCCAGGTCACGGGCGGCAACCTGCGGTTCGGGCTGTCGGGCGGCGCCGGGCTCAAGCGCGCCATCAAAGACGAGCTGCGCGAGCTCGGGCTGGTGGTCATCGAGGGCTACGGCCTGACCGAGACCTCGCCGACCTTGACGCTCAACCGCCCCGATCGCTACCGGTTCGACACCGTCGGCCTGCCGCTGCCGTCGGTCGAGCTCAAGCTGGCCGACGACGGCGAGATCCTGGCCCGCGGCCCCAGCGTGTTCGCCGGCTACCACAACGATCCGGCCGCCACCGCCGCCGCGTTCACCGCCGACGGCTGGTTCGCCACCGGAGACATCGGCCGCTTCACCGACGACGGCTTCCTGCAGATCGTCGATCGCAAGAAGGACATCCTGGTCACCGCCGGCGGCAAGAACGTGCCGCCGGTGAACCTCGAGGCGCGCTTCGTCGGCGATCCGGCGATCGAGCGGGTGGTGGTCTACGGCGACGGCAAGCCGTTCCTGGTCGCGGCGGTGTGGCTTGTGCCCACGGTGGCGCCGGCCGAGCGCGAGGCCGCGGCGTCCGCCGCCATCGCCCGGGTCAACGCCGAGCTGGCCTCGTTCGAGACCATCAAGAAGTTCTGGCTGGCCGACACCCCGCTCACCGTCGAGGACGGCCTGCTGACCTCGTCGCTCAAGCTGCGCCGCAAGGCGGTCTACCAGCGGTACCACGAGCAGTTCGAGGCGCTGTACGCCAGGGGCTAGCCGCGCTCAGGCTCGGTCGCGCACGCGCCCGCTGCCCGGTCGCCCGGCGGCGCCGCGGGGCGCCCCAGCGTCTCGCGCAGCCGGATCGCGACCACGGCGCCCGACGCCGCCGTCACCGCTGCCACCGCCCACAGCGCCGCACGCATGCCCAGCCGATCGGCGATGACACCCGCGACGATCGCGCCGACCGCGTAGCCGAGATCGCGCCACAGCCGGTACACGCCGACCGCGGAGGCGCGCCAGCTGGGGTGGGCCACGTCGCCGATCACCGCCAACAGCGTCGGATAGACCATCGCGGTCCCGACACCGAGCAGCACGCCGCCGACGGCGAAGCCGGCGTAGCCATTGGCCTGGGCGACCGCAGCGATGCCGACCGCCTGGGTCCCCATGCCTGCGGCGATGAGCCACTTGCGGCCGACTCGATCCGACCACGCGCCGGTGACGAGCTGGCCCATCCCCCAGGTGGCGGGATAGATCGCCACCAGCGTGCCGACGTGGGCGAGCTCGACGTCGGCCGCCGCGAACACCAGCGGGAACAACCCCCACGCCATGCCGTCGTTGAGGTTGTTGACCAGCCCGGCCTGGCACACCGTCGACAGATCGCGATCGCCGGCGGTGGTCCGCCAGAAGATCGTCGCCGCGGGCACGGCCGCGGTGGGCGCGGCGGCGGTGGCCTCGACGGCGACGTGGCCACGGGTCTCACGCACCAGCACCACCGACAGCCCGAGCCCGACCGCCGCGAAGCCGACCCCGAGGTAGAACGGCGCCGGGCGCAGGCCGTAGCGCGCGGCGACATAGCCGGTGGCCAGCGCGCTGCCGGCCACCGCCAGGTAGCCGGCGAACTCGTTGAGTCCCATCGCCAGCCCGCGCCGGCGCGACCCCGCCAGGTCGATCTTCATGATGACGGTCGTCGACCAGGTCAGGCCCTGGCTGATGCCGAGGAGCGCGTTGGCGACTAGCACCCAGGCCCAACTCGGCGCCCACATCAGCAGCCACGGCACCGGCGTGGCCACCAGCCAGCCAGCCACCAGCACCGGCTTGCGGCCGATCCGGTCGGCCAACCGCCCGGCCAGGTAGTTGGTCAGCGCCTTGGTCACCCCGAACACCACGATGAACGACAGCACCGCGGTCTTGGCGATCATTCGCAGCTCGCCCTCGGCGATGGCCGGCAACAAGGTCCGCTCCATCCCGACCATCGCCCCGACGAAGGCGTTGACCAGCACCAGCAACGCGAACTGCGGCAGGTTGGCGCGCAGCCCGACCGCCACCGGCGCCGGCGCACGCTCGCCGGCGTGTCCCACGGTCACGCCGCCGCGTCCGCCAGCTGGGCCTGGCACAACGCCCACAGCCGCTCCTGGGCGTCGACGTCGGCCCGCCACTGGCACGGGATGGGCGCACGATCCTTGTAGAAGCCGGCGGTGCGCCCCTCGACCTCGGGGCTGGCCGCCAGCCACACCAGCGTGTCGGCGCCGCGGCGCGGGCTGCGCTGGGTCAAAAACGCCAGCCGGTTGAGCACGCCCCACAGGCCGCGCTGGCGATGGGCGATGTTGGTGCGCACGCCGCCCGGGTGGGCGACGTTGACGGTGACGCCAGTGCCGTCGAGCCGCCTGGCCCACGCCCACGCCAGCATGCGGTTGGCCTGCTTGGTCTGGCGGTAGGCCTTGATGCCGTTCCAGCCGCGCCGGCTCCAGGCGAGGTCCTCGACGTCGAGGTCGCCGGCCAAGGTCGAGGCCACGTCGACGATGCGTCCGCGCGCCGCCTCGAGCGCCGGCCGCAGCGCCGTGGTCATCCGCTCGTACGCCAGCACGTTGGTGACCCACGCCTCCTCGAGCCCGGCCGCGGTCATCACCCGGGCGCCGGGGTAGCAGCCGGCGTTGTTGAGCAGCACGTCGAGCCGCGGGTGCGCCGCGGCCAGGCGCGCGGCCAGCGCCGCCACCTCGTCGAGCCGGCCCAGGTCGGCGTGCTCGGGCGACAGCCGTGCCGGATCGGCGCCGCGCGCGACCAGGGCGGCGATGGCAGCCTCGGCCTTGGCCCGGGTCCGCCCCACCAGCACCAGCGTGGCGCCGAGCCCGGCCAGCGCGTGGGCCGCCTCGTGGCCGATGCCGGCGGTGGCGCCGGTGATCACGACGAGCTTGCCTGAGAGGTCGACCGGGATCGGCGCGAGCGGACGCGACATGCCTGTCGGTGTACCGCGCCGCCGCCGCCGCCGCCGCTCCAGCGTCAGTTCGCGTCACCGAAGATGGCGTCGAGATCGTCGCTCAGGCACTGCAGGCAGCTGGGATCGACCTCGAAGCCGAACGTCATCGCCAGGCCGTTGGACGTCAGGTCCAACCGAAACGTCGGCTTGAACCGGTGCGTGACGTTCGGCCCGTCCGGCGAGACCTCGATGGTCACCGCGTGCCAGCCGTCGTTGGCCTCCCACGAGAAGGCGTCCTGGGTGTGCAGCCAGGTGTGCAGCGCCGCGCGCATCTCGGCGACGCGGCTGGCCGCGACCTCGAGGTGACAGATCTCGAAGCTGGCATGCTCGAGCAGATCGGGAAGCTGAAGCTGTATGCGACGCGTGACGCCCGTGAACCGGACCCGCACCACGTCGGCCTCGAACGGCTCCACCTCGCCGGCAAGCTCGAACCGCCCGCTGTTCGACGGCAGCCGGAACTTCCCCGACCAGCGCGCCTCTGGACCCTTGGCGTGCGACATCCGGGCCGCTGGATATCACGACATTCGCTGTCCAGGGGCTTCGCCGTGGGGGTCGAGCGCGCCGGCGGCGGCCCCCGCGCGGGCCTGGTCGAACAACGCCGCGTCGTGCGAGTTGAACAGCACGACGTCGTCGGGGTGCTCGCGCGCCAGGGTCGCCAGCCGCGCGGCGTTGGCGCGCCGGGTCGGGGCGTGGGTCTGGACCCGCCACTCGAACCACGCCAGCCCGAGCGGCGGCCGCTGCCCGGCCAGGGTGTTGCGGTGGAAAAAGCCGTCGCCGCAGTGCAGCAGCCAGCGCGCGCCGTCGCGCACCGCCACCGCGCTGTGACCGTCGGTGTGGCCCGGCAGCGGAACCAGCAGGACCTCGGCCTCGTGGTCGCCCAGCGCCCGCACGCTGTCGAAGCCGAACCAGCGCTCCCCCTCCTCGGTGTACGTGCGCCAGCGCGCCCCGGCGCTGACGTGCTCCGGCCGGTAGCGCCAGCGGGCCTGGCGGGTCGCGCGCGCGGTGGCCGCGGCCAGCTCGCGGGCGTGGACGTGCACCGTCGCGTTGGGGAAGTCGGGGATGCCGCCGGCGTGGTCGAGGTCGAGGTGGGTGACCACGATGTGGCGGACGTCGTCGCGGCGGAAGCCCAGGGCCTCGACCTGGCGCACGGCGGTCTCCTCGACCGCCAGCCGCGGCCGCGCGGTCCACCGCCACATCCGCCCGAACCGCTCCGGGTGGGCCAGGTCGTCGAGGCCGAGCCCGGTCTCGACCAGCACCAGGCCGTCGCCGGTCTCGATCAACAGGCAGTGGCAGACCATGCGGCCGATGGTGAACGGGCACATCGTCCCGCAGCTCAAGTGGTGGACCTTCATGCCTGCAAGGTGGGCGCGGGCGGCGGCGCCGACAACCGCGTCGTTCTTCACGATAGATTAGCCGGGCTAATGCATGGTTCGGCGCCAGCACCGCAGCTGTCCTCTGCTAACTTGCACGGGCACGCACCATGGACCTGCCGCCGATCCAGCTGCTCTATGCCTTCGAGGCTGCCGCTCGCTGCGGCAGCTTCAAGCGCGCCGCGGCCGAGCTGCACGTCACGCCGTCGGCGGTGAGCCAGCAGGTCGCGGCGCTCGAGGAGCACCTGGCCACGCCCTTGTTCCACCGCCTGCCCCGGGCGGTACAGCTCAGCGCGGCGGGCGCGGCGTTCTTCCGGGTCGCGGCCGACACCCTCGACTGCTACCGCCGCGGCGCCGGGGCCTTCGTCGCGGCGCGGACCCGCCAGCCGCTGCGGGTCAGCATGCAGCCCTTCGTCGCCTACGAGATCGCGATCCCGCAGCTGCACACGCTGCGACGCGCCCACCCCGACCTCGACCTGCGGCTCGAGACCAGCTCGGGGCTGGCCGACGTCGCGGGCGGCGAGGTCGACGCCGCGGTCCGGTTCGGCCGTGGGCCGTGGCCCGGGCTGGCCGCCACCCGGCTCACCCGGGTGACCGCCGGCCTGGTGTGCGCGCCGGCGCTCCTCGACGGTCGCGGGGCGCTGCGGACGGCGGCGCTGCGCGACGGCCAGCTGATCATCGTGCCGTCCGCCAAGGTCCGAGTCCGGGCCATGCTCGAGGCCAACGGCCTGGGCGCGCTCCTGCCGCCGCGCGACCTCATCCTCGACAGCTTCCTGGCCACGATGCGCGCCGCCGAGCAGGGGCTGGGCGTCGCCGTCGGGTTGTTTCCGCTAGCCGAGCCGTGGCTGCGCCTGGGCCGGCTGGTCGCCCCGCTGCCGACGCGATTCCCGCTGTCCGAGAGCTACCAGCTCGTGTGCCGCAAGGCCGAGCGCGGCCGTCCCGAGATCGTCGCGTTGCGACGCTGGCTCCAGGCCCAGTTCGCCGCGCTGGCCTCGACCACGCGCGGCGCGAGTTGAGCACGGCGCGGGCCACCACCGCCGGTGCCCACGGTCGTCACCTCACGGCGCCAGCAGCGGCGCCACCGAGTTGTTGCGCGCCCGGGCGAGCTGGGCCGGGGTCGCGCCGGCCCGGTTGCGCAGCGTGGTGCGCGCGCCCGCAGCGAGCAACAGCGCGGCCGCGGCCCGGGCGTCGAACATCGCGGCGTCGTGGAGCGCGGTGTTGCCGTCGTCGTCGACCGCGTCGAGCGCCGCGTGGTGCCCGATCAGCGCGGCGGTGATCGGCGCCGCGGTCCGCGGGATCCAGTAGGTGTCGTGCGGGCCGCCGCCGCGGGGGTACCGGTGGACCTCAGTGGGGCGCTCCGCGAACACCGCCCAGTGCAGCGCGGTGCGGCGGTGGCCGTCGCGCAGCCCGACGGTCGCGCCGGCGGCGAGCAGCGCGTCCACCGCGCCGGCGTTGCCCGACATCGCGGCGATCATCAGCGGCGTCCAGCCGTCGTCGGGTTCGACCTCGTCGACGACGGCGCCCGCCGTGAGCACCGCCTCGACGCTGGCGCGGTCGCCCCACCGGGCTGCGGCGTGGAGCGCGAACGAACCCGCGACCGTCGCCCCGCGGCCGCGCAAGGCGGCGACCAGGACGGCGTCGCTGCTCCGGGCGGCCAGGGCCAGCGCCCGCGGCCCGACAGTGCCCGCGACCGAGGCCCCGGCGTCCAGGAGCCGCCGTGCGGCGTCGTGCTTGGCGAACTCGAGCGCGAGCAACAACGGCGTCGCCTGATAGACCGTCTCGACCGCCTCCAGATCGGCCCCGGCGGCGACCAGGCGATCGATCGCCGCGAGGTCACCGGCGTACGCCGCCTCGTGGAGCGCGGTACGCTGGCGGGCGCCCACGGCCGCCGGCCCCGCCGCCGAGGCATCGGCCGCCGCGGCGACGGCCGCGGGGGGACGTCCGGCGACCGGCGCCGGCGCGCTCGTCGGGCCCCGGTCGTCAGCGGTCGACGCGAGGTGGCGCGCCGGGGCTGGCGCGGCCCGGCCGTGGCACGCCCCACCGCCGCCCCCGACGACCAGCGCCATCACGATCCAGCGAGCGGTCAGCATCGCGTCGAGGCTAGCACCGCGCCACGCGATCGCAGCCATCGCGTCAGCTCACCCCGTCCGCGCGCGCCAGTGACGCGGGTAGGTGTGGGCATCGGCGCAGGTCCCGCTCGACCGGCCGACCGACGGGTCGAGCCAGCCGCGCCCCGTCCCGCGCGCGCCGGTCAGCGCGCCGCGGTCGCCTCGACGTGCCGCTTGAAGTTGTCGAGGATCGCCTGCCAGCCGCTGCGCTGCTGCTCCTCGGAGTGCGTCGACTCCGCGTCGAAGGTCTCGCGCACGGTGACCGCGCCGTCGGGGCCGGCGAACTCGACCCGCATGGTGCGGTCGCCGAACGCGCACTCGATCAGCGCGTGCTCGACCAGGTTCGTGTAGGTGCCGGCGAAGTCGAACCCGACGCTGCCGTCCTTGGCCTCCATCCGGGACGAGAACGCGCCGCCGACGCGAAGATCGACGGTGGCGTGGGTGGTGTGCCAGTCGTCGGAGGCGGCGTTCCACTGGGTGATGTCGGCGGGGGTGGTCCACGCCCGCCACACGGCGGCGAGGGGAGCGGCGATGGTGGTCTCGACAGTGATCTTCACGAAGCGTCTTCTTTCTGGCGTGCCGAGCTGGCGGTCGACGAGACTACACCAGCCGGGCACACGGCTTCGACCTGTGCCCGGCGCCCGCCGCACGTCCCGCCGGCGTCAGTCGACGTGGCCAGCGAACAGCAGCGGACAGCCGTCGATCACGGGCTCGACCGGGGCCGACGGGGTCCACAGCACGACGTCGACGGTCTGGATGCCATCGCGGTAGCCCACCAGGCGCCCATGCGTGGGCGGCCCGAGCTCCGCGCACGCACCGGCGGCGGTGCCACCGCGGTAGCACTCCTGGACAGTGGCGAGACCCGGCGCGGCGATGATCAGCCGCAGCCAGCGCGCCGGCGCGACGAACGCGAAGTCTTCGCCGGGCAGCGGCGGCGTGGGCGCGGCGACGCCGATGACGAACCCTGCGGTGAGGATGGTGCCGTCCTGCTCGGCCTGGACCACGTACTGGCCGGGGGTGCCGTCCGCGACGAAGAAGTCACCGCCGGCGAGCGCCGGATCCGGACACCCGCCGTCTCCGTCCGTGCCACAGGCCGCCAGGACCACGACGAGCATCCCGAGGCGGCGCATGCCGAAGACGCTAGCGCGACGCGGCGTCCGGCCGCCGTGACCCGCGCCACACCGGCGGCTCAGTCGTCATCGCGGTCGTGCGCGCCGTCGGCGTCCTCGCCGGGCCCGCGGCCACCCGGGCGACCGGGGCCATGGCGCCGACCGGCGATCACGTAGGCGACGTCGATGCCGGTGATGAGCAGGTCGGGCGCGTGGTCGCGATCGACGTCCCCGAGGATCAGCGCGTCGAAGCCGGTGGACAGCCCCGCGGTGGTCGAGGTGATGGTCCGCAGCACGGCGCCGGTCTGCCCCGACACGAGGTACGTCTTGCCGGCCTGGGGCGCGCCGGCGCTCGCCTGCCACGCCGCCAAGATCACGTCGGGCCGATGATCACGATCGAGATCCCAGGTCGCCCGGCCGACGCCGAAGCCGTCGCCGGGATGCTCGCCGACGTACCGCCGCAGCACCGCCCCGGTAGCGCCAGAGAAGACGTAGGCCTTGCCGGTGTTGCCGGAGTCGGCCAGGTCGGTCACCAGCAGGTCACCGACGTGGTCGTGGTCGACGTCGCCGGCGTCGTCGGCGAAGAACGCCCCGAACGCGCCAGCGCTGGCGTCCGGCGTGAGCGTCCGGACCAGCGCCCCGTCGCGCCCGGCCAGCACGTAGGCCAGCCCGGTGCCAGCCGGCCCTGCGAACTGCGCGCCGACCAGCTGCTCCGGGCGGCCGTCGCCGTCGAGATCGGCGACCCCGGCGACCGACGATCCGAACCACGCCCCCGCCCCCGAGCCCCGGCGGGACCACACCAGCGCACCGGTGGCCCCGGAGAAGACGTAGGCCTTGCCGACGAACGGCAGCAGCCCGTCGGGCGCGGCGATGGCCCCGACGATCACGTCGGGGACGCGGTCGCCGTCGACGTCGCCCGCGACGTCCAGGTCGAACCCGAAGCCCTCGCCGGTCACGCGGAGGTCGTGGATGACGTGGTGGTCGGCACCCGACACGACCAGGACCCGCCCACCCAGCCCGCCGACCGCGTAGTCAGGCACCCGGTCGCGGTCGACGTCGCCCAGACCGGCGACGCTGTAGCCCAGCCGATCGCCGGGCGCGCCGACGTGGGTGAACAGCACAGCGCCCGTGGCCCCGGAGTAGACAGTGGCGGAGCCCGCGGCGGTGCGGCCGGTCGCCACCGCCGGCGCCCCCACCACGAAGTCGGGCGCCCGGTCGCCATCGAGGTCGCCCACCACCTCGGCGACCCACCCGAAGTTGCCGCCCGGCGTGCTGGGTCGCAGCTCGTGGAGGACGCGGACGTCCGGCTCGGCGAATTGGGCCTGGGCAGCGGCCGGAGCCACCAGCAGCACGGCGAAAGACAGGATGACTCTGTTCATTTGGCGATCCTTTCAGTGGAGGGTTCCCGGCCACCCTGGCGGAACCGCGGCCCCACCACGATGGTCCGCGTCGGAGATGTCCGTGAGCGCGGCATGAGCGAAATTGCCCAGCGAAGTCATGGCGTTGCAGCCCGATATCGAGTGCTTGCGCTCACCGCCGGGAGGCCTATCGTGGCGCCATGGTCCCCGACCTACCGGCCGACGCCGTGGTCCGCTTCGGCGCCTTCGAGCTGGTCGTCGCCGAGCAGGCGCTCCGCAAGCGCGGCGCGACCGTGAGGCTGCCCGCCCAGCCCTTGCGCCTCCTGGCGCTCCTGTCGGCGCGCAGCGGCGCGATCGTCTCGCGGGCCGAGATCCAGCGCTGCCTGTGGCCGGACGGCACGGTGGTCGACTTCGACCAGAGCATCAACCACTGCGTCCGCCAGCTGCGCGGCGTGCTCGATGACTCCGCGGTGTCGCCTCGCTGGATCGAGACCCTCCCCGGTCGCGGCTATCGCTTCGTCGCGCCGGCCGAGATCGTGTCGCCCACGGCGGAGGCCGCGGCAGCAGCGCCGCCCGAGCCTGCCCCGGCGGCGGCGCCACCCGTGGACGTCCAGGCGCCAGCGGACGATCCGTCCGTGCGCGACCCGGACGTCCCAACCTCGCCGGTGGGCGCCGGCACGTCACCAGCCGGCGCGCGGCCACGGCGCGTCTGGGCGGTCGCCGGCCTGCTCGGTGCCGCAGCGGCGGCCCTCCTCATCGCCGGGCGAGGTCGCACGCCCGACGCGGCCGGGCCAGTCCCCGCCGCCGCGGCGACCCGGGTCATGGTGGTCCCGTTCGCGGCGCTGGACACGGCGGCGGACACCCCGACCGACGTCGCGGCCGCCGCCGTCACCGCCGAGCTGACCGCCCAGCTCGGCGAGCGCTACGCCGGGCGCTTGGCGGTCATCGCGCCGTCCACGGCCGCCCGGTTCGCCGATGCGCCGCTCGACGCCGCCGACGTCGGCCGCTCGCTCGACGTCGCGTACCTGGTCCGCGGGACCGTCGATGATCGCGCGGACCGGCGGCGCGTCACCGCGCAGGTGATCCGGACCCGCGACCAGGTCCAGGTCTGGGCCCGGACCTACGATCGGCCGCTCGACGACGGCGACGATCTCACCGTGCCGGTCGCGGTCGACGTCGCTACCAGCCTGGCGGTGACCGTCTCGCCGGCGCCGCCGCCGCCCGCGGTCGACGGCCCGGCGCTGGCGGCGTACCACCGCGGCCTGTTTCACCTGGGCCGGCTGGGCGACCACCACGCCGCCGCCGCGCGCCGCGCCCTGGAAGAAGCGGTGACGACGGCGCCGGGCTTCGGCCGGGCCTGGGCCGCGCTGGCCAAGGCCCGGGCTCGCACCGCAGAGGTCGACGGCTGGGCAGCCACCCGCGCCGCGGTCGAGCGCGCTCTCGCCCTCGATCCCGATGGCGCCGAGGCCCACGCGGTGGCCGGACTGGTGGCGCTGTACGCGGACTGGAACCCGACCGCCGCGATCGCCCACGAGCAACGGGCCCTCGCCGCCAACCCCAGCCACGCCGAGGCCCTGCACCAGCTGGCCAGCGCCTACGCGACGCTCGGCCGCCACCGGGACGCCGTCGCCACCATCGCCGCCGCCGCCATGCTCGACCCGCAGGGCACCGCGGTCCTCGGGGACGTCGGGTGGTTCCACTACCTGGCCCGCGACTATGCCGCCGCCGACCGCGCGTGCCTGTACACCCTCGGCTACGAGCCCTCCTATTACTGGGGGCACCGCTGCGTGATCTTGGCGCGGATCAAAGGCGGCGACCTGGCGGGCGCGGCGGCCTATGCACGGTCCCGCCTGGCCGACGAGCGCGCTGGGCTGGCCACGGCCTCGCCGGCGCAGGTCCTCGAGCGCTGGTGGCAACAAGATCTGGCACATGGCCAGGCGACGGGGCAGCTGTCGTTGCCCGACCAGGCGGTCGACCGGCTCATGCTGGGCGACCGGGACGGCGCCCTGGCGCTCTTGGCGCGTGGCGCGGAGCTGCGCGTGGGGTGGCTCTTGCCGTTCCTCACGGTGGATCCGGCGTTCGATGAGCTGCGGGGCGACCCTCGCTTCAAAGCCGTGGTCGCCGCGGTCGGAATCTGACCTGCGGGCCCGCGCGGCCGGCCGAGACCGCCCCCGGCCACTCCAGTAGCCAGGTCTGGGGACACCGGGCGGCCGGCTATTCGATCTGCCAGGCAGGTCGGCTGGCCCCGCCACGCGCAACCAACGTGCGGAGATCAGGTGGGCCCGCCCACGTGCCAGGACGGCACGGTCCCTGCTCTACCCGGGGCACCCATGACGACCAAGACGCTGCTTCGCTTCTCGCTCGGCGCCCTCATCGGGCTCGCCGGGTGTACGGACCTCGACACCGGCAAGCCCGACCAGTCGGACGTCAAGGGCGGCCCGGACGGCAAGGCCGAGGGCTGGGGCTCGGCCGACAACCCGGCCCTGTTCAGCTCCTCCCTCGACTTCCAGCTCGCGGGGCTGCCGCTGACGGGCCAGGCCACCAACGTGCCGTGGGCCGGGAACTACTGGCCGGTCTACGAGGACAGCATCAACCACAAGTGGGCCGGCGCGTCGTCGGACGCCCCGTCGACCAAGTACGGCCGCGCCTTCGGCGTCACCGGCGTCGAGGACGCGGTGTCAGGCGCCCACGGCATCGACGCCCAGTCGTCGCGCACCGCGTGTACGACCGATAGCCAGTGCAACGCCCAGATCGGCGAGGCCTGCGCCAAGCGCGAGGGCCAGGCCAACGGCCGCTGCATCCCCACCTGGTGGGGCATCTGCCACGCCTGGACCCCGGCCGCCATCCTGGTGCCCGAGCCCAAGCACCCGGTCACGTTCAACGGCGTCGAGTTCAAGGTCCAGGACATCAAGGCGCTGCTCACCTTGGTGCACGATCGCACCAAGACCAAGTTCGTCTCGCTCCGCTGCAACACCGACGCGGGCCGCGAGGGCGGCATCAACTTCGACAACTACGGCCGGCCCACCGGCGGCGACGCCAGCTGCCGCGACACCAACCCCGGCACCTACCACGTGCTGCTCACCAACTACCTGGGCAAGCAGGGCGCGTCGTTCGCCGAGGACCGCACCTACGATGACGAGGTGTGGAACCAGCCGCTGCGCGGCTACCGCATCACCGCCCAGGACGAGGTGTCCGCGGTCGAGGCCAACCGGCTGATCGGCGTGCCCCCCACCGGCGGCACCACCACCGAGAAGACCGGCTCGGTCACCAAGGGCCAGTGGGTCCAGCTGGGCGCGGTCGCGGTGACCGCCGGGAGCCAGCTGTCGGTGGCCATGACCGGCACCGGCGACGCCGACCTGTACGTCAAGTTCGGCAGCGCGCCCACCGCGACCGTGTACGACTGCCGGCCCTACGGCGGCGACTCGAACGAGACCTGCGACCTGCCGGTCCCGACCGGCGCGACCCAGGCGTTCGTGGCCGTCCTCGGCTACAGCGACACCGCCGCCACCTACACCGTCAAGACCACCGCCGGCGGTGCCATCCCCACCGCGTACGTGTTCAACGACAAGGCCGCCAAGCTCTACAAGGTCCACACCGACGTCGACTACATCTCGGAGTCGTCGGCCTCGACCGACGGCAACCTGGCGTCGACCATCGATCGCTACACCCACACCGACCGCTACGACTACATCCTCGAGGTCGACGCCGCTGGCAAGATCATCGGCGGCGAGTGGATCGGCGCGTCGAAGACCGCGCACCCGGACTTCGTGTGGCTGCCCGAGAGCGTCGCCACCACCTCGGTCGCCGGCGGCAAGATCACCTACGCCAACGTGAAGCGCATCTACGACCTGTCGATGGCCGATCCCAACGCGCCCACCACCGGCGGCGACAAGGAGATCAACGACAGCGGCGCGGTCACCAAGGGCGCCTGGAAGCACTACGGCCCGTACAACGTCGCGGCCGGCGCCACCTTCACCGCCGCCATGACCGGCGACGGCGACGCCGACCTGTACGTCCGCAAGAACGCCGCGCCGACCGCCGGCGCCTACGACTGCCGCCCGTACCGCGACGGCACCGCCGAGGAGTGCTCGATCGTCGGGCCGGCCACCGTCTACGTCGGCGTCAACGGCTACGCCGCGACCTCGAACTTCGCGCTCAAGATCAACTACAAGGAAGGCACCGGCGGCGGCGGGCCGACCACGCCCCCCCCGGCCACCGTCACCCACCTGAACCAGACCGGCGCGGTCGCCCAGGGCGAGATGAAGATGTTCGAGCTCAACGTGGTGGCCGGCAAGAAGGTGGTCGTCCGCACGACCGCCGCCAGCGACGTCGACCTGTACGTGATGATGGACGCGGCGCCGACCACCAGCGCCTACACCATGCGCGCGTGGACCTCGTCGGGCAACGAGACCATCGCCTAC
>JAWKQV010000025.1:0-79265 GCA_041389965.1 Kofleriaceae bacterium
AGCTTTCTCTTGGACGACGACCGAGACGTCGGCGTCGCTGCCGCTGCCAAACTGAACACAGCCTAGGAGCCACAACGTGCACACCAAGACCGCAATTTTCGCAGCCACGCTGGGCGCAGCGTTTGCGACCGCCTTCATCCTTTCGTGTAGCGACGACTCGCCTGGCAATGCGGACGCGGCAGTTTGCGACTGTCCTGCAGCAGAGGCGCCGCTTGCTGGTCGGATCATGCGTGTCGTCAGCCAAGACATCACCATCGTCGCAACGGAGCAAGGTGGCAACAGCGTCAGCTGTCCGGCAGGCGCGACCGTTCTCGGCGGTGGGTGCGAACAAGTCGGCGGACCATTCGCAGGGGTCCACGTCATCGTGGCAGCACCTGTTGTCGCCGGCAGCTCTCAAGGATTTCAATGCGAGTGGCAGAGCGATTTGGCGACGGACACCTTCGGCCGCGCCGTCGCCATTTGCCTCCTGCCACCGCAGTAGCTTCCATCTGATACACGCGGCGCCAAGAGACCAGAATCAAGGAAATCTCTGGTCGTCACCCGAAATCCGTCGGGGATACTTCAATGCCGCAGTTTGCAGTTGTACCCGGACATCGGGTAAAATCCGCGTCGGCGGCGACGAGCACAATACACATCACGCGACGCGGGAACGGACGTTCATGGCCAGCAACAACACGATGCATACGCCAGTCGTAGCCACGAAGGGGGAGTGTCATGAGCGAGCGTGATCGTCGCCGTCCGTCGTCGGAAGACGCAGCCCTTCCCATTCAGCGCCGCGAGCGGGCTGGTGGCGGCAGGACGACGATTGACCTAGCGCCACGTCCACAGACCGCGCAGTCGCACGGCCCCACGACCGGCGGCCCGGTAGCCCCCTTCGCGAGCGGTCTTCTCAACACCGTCCAGCGCCGGGCGCGGCCGGCCGATGATCCGTTCAGCCTTCACATCCAGCGCCGCGTCGACGGCGGCGCCGCCGCCCAGGACCCGACCGCCGTCCAGGCGATCGCCGCCCAGGGCGTCCAGGGCGCCGGCCAGGCGCTCCCGCACCTCGACCGCATCCAGCAGTCCTTCGGCCCCAACCACGACGTCAGCGGCGTCCAGGCCCACGTCGGCGGCCAGGCCGCGACCGCCGCCACCGCCATCGGCGCCACGGCCTACGCCACCGGCAACAGCGCCGCGTTCGCTTCCCAGCCGGACCTCCACACCGCCGCCCACGAAGCCGCCCACGTCGTCCAGCAACGGAACGGCGTCAGCCTCTACGGCGGCGTCGGCCAGGCCGGCGACACCTACGAGTGCCACGCTGACGCCGTCGCCGACCGCGTCGTCGCCGGCCAGTCCGCCGCCGACCTCCTTGCGACCGGCCCCACCGGCGGCAAGGCGCACACCAGCGTCCAACGGAAGGGCGACGACGCGCTGACGGCACCGTTCGCTACCGAGAGCCCGCGCATCGATGCGATGGAGCGCATTCGACAGGCCGCTGCGCGCGCGCGCGACCTCGAGCTTCGGCTCAAAGAGAACAAGACCACCGCGCTGGCTGCTTCGGCCGAGATAGCTGTGCATCTGAACAGGGCACAGGCCGCAATCGCAGCCCTCGCAATGCCCCCGGGCGGTGATGGAACCGAGCTCGACCGCGACGTTCATACGCAGCTCAACAAGCTGGCCCGGTCGGCGTTCGCCATCATGCGCCACGCCGCACCCATGGGCGGCTCACTCGCCGTCGCGGCGGCGCTTGATGGCCTGCGCGGCGCCGCCGCCCCAATCGGCTGGGACCTCCCGGCGTCGGCAGAGGACGCAGCCACCCGTGCCGTCACGGACGAGCCGTGCGAGGCAGACCTCGCCCACGGCATCGACCCGCGCAACGAGAATGGCGAACATTGCTATTTGTCGAGCGAGGAGCGAATGCGCTCGCGCGACGCTATCAGCCGCGCCGCCACGCGTGCCGGTCAAGACCTAAAGGCCGTACTCGACCGCCACGAAGCAGAGATCCGCTCAGCGATCGAAGCCGACGCCAAGCTCGCCGAGTTCTTCACCAACATTGCGATCGACGCAACCGTCGATTTGGCAACCTTCGGCATGGGCAAAGCAATAGCACCGTCCGTCAAGGGCCTCGTTAAGGCCAGCGTCAAGGATGCCACCGCCGATGCGACGAAGGCGGCCACCAAGAGCGCGCTCCGCGAAATTTCCCAGAAGGTAGCGAAGAGCGCTGTCACCTCCTTTCTAAAAAGGCCACCCGTCGGCCGACCGAACGAACTCGAACAAGGCACAGACGCACGGACCACCACCATCGGCCTGACCAACGCGCTGGCGAGCACGGGCGATCTGCAACTCGACACGCTGACGCAGTCACTCGAATCGCTGGACGACGAAGCCTTGGTCAAGCTCGAGTACGCGTTGAAGGAGGTGAACGCAAGCAACCTAGACGCTCGGCTCTCGCCCATCATCAAGGCGTATCGCAGCCAGCTCGCCCCCGCCGGCGAGACCCAGGTCGACTACATGCGAATGGGGCCCGCTCGCCGTACCACGAAGAAGATCGCTCGGGTCCGCGGCGGGACCAGCCGCCGCCCAGCGTACGCGCTCGTAGAATACGACGAGGATGTGGACCCAGCCGCTCGCAAGATGGGGCGCGCGGTGGCCGCCGGCGCATCCGAGACGGTCCGCCAGGTCAGGGGCGAGCGGCTGCTAGACGACGTCGCCCGACACCAGGAGCAACAGTGGGTGGACGAACCAAACATCAGCGTCCGATTCATTCGCTGGATCGAGTCGCCTTCCGGCGCCGACTTCGAGTCCATCGCCGATGACAAGGCCATCGATGTGTCCCCCAGCAAGATAGAGGGGCTGCCGCTCTCTACCCCACACGGCGACCTGTCTCGATGAAGGCCGCGACACTGGTGACTGCACTGGCGCTCGGCGCGTGCAGCAAAGACAACCAGCAGCCCAAGCCGCGATGGCTCTATAATCCCGATGTCAAGACATGGGGACAAGGCTGCGGCCAGTAGACCATTACGATGGTGATAGCGCGATAGTAACCTGGACCGTGCGCGCCGACTCGCCGACCCGAGTGGCCATAGCCTGCTCTCTATTTTACAATAGCGCCCATCACGAAGAACTGACCGGCGTCGGCGTTTCGACTTATGGCAGAAGCGCCGATCGGAGTCCACTTGATATCCAGCGCTTCCAGAAGGCCGTTACATTCGCGCTGGGCGATACAATCCCAGAGGTGTTCTCCCGAGAAATCCTGAGTCTGTTCGACACGATCAAGGTCGGCCAAGGCACCGAGACCAACATCGGAGGCTTCGACGTGCGCATCACTCGCTACGGCTCCTCGGGAGTTCTCGCGCCGAGTTTCGTGACGAAATCACTATTTACTGGGTCCCAAAAAACGCGCCATTTCCGGTGCGATAGGACCGCTGACCACGCTGGCGGTCGCCTACCTCCGAGTAACGCCACGGCTACCTGCCCTGGCTCCATCCCGAGGACGACTACGGCACCGCCGAGCCCCTCCTCGAGACGGTCGACGCCCACCCGGTCGGCGAGGCCGCCTTCCGCCCGACATCGCCGCGCGGTGTCGGGCCCTGCCTTCCGTCGAGGTCGACCTCGCCCTCACCGGCCTGCTCGCCCCCGACGCATCGCTGCGCGCCGCCCACCTCGACGTCGAGTTCGCCGGCGGCCGCCTCGTCGCCACCTCAACCACGCCACCCCCGATCCAGCCCTGCCCGACCTGCGCGCCCTCGTCACGCTCACCGTCCGCCGCATCAACGCACCCGCGCGCGCCTACGACTTCGCCACGGCGACCAACCTCGACCTCCACCCTGGTACCACCGTCACCGTCGGCGTCCGCCTGCCACCGCCCCACGCATGATTGCCGGCGCGGTAGCCTGCTGCCGCGCCGCCGCTGGGTCCCCCTACGGCGGCCGCCTCGCCCGCCGCCGCCTGGCCGGGCTCGACCTCCCCCTGGCTGCCTGGCACGGGCGGGACGCGGCCGTGACGTGAGTCTGCGGTGCGCTCCGGCCGGGCCGGACGCCCGCGCGCCGGTGTATGTTGGAGGCTGTCGGGCGGCTCTCGTCCGACTGCAACGCGTCCGAATCCCGACACATGGCCATCAAAAAGTCCGAACTCTACACATCGCTCTGGAAGTCCTGCGACGAGCTGCGCGGCGGCATGGACGCCTCGCAGTACAAGGACTACGTCCTGGTGCTCCTGTTCGTGAAGTACGTCTCGGACAAGGCGGCCAGCCAGAAGGGCTACCTGCTCGACGTCCCCAAGGGCGGTAGCTTCGCCGACATGGTCGCCCTCAAGGGCGACAAGGCCATCGGCGACAAGATGAACCAGATCATCGCCAAGCTCGCCGAGCGAAACGAGCTGCGCGGCGTCATCGACGTGGCCGACTGGAACGACGCCGACAAGCTGGGCAAGGGCAAGGAGATGGTCGACCGGCTGACCAACCTGGTCGCGATCTTCGAGAACCCGGCGCTCGACTTCCGCGGCAACCGCGCCGAGGGCGACGACCTCCTGGGCGACGCCTACGAGTACCTGATGCGGCACTTCGCCACCGAAAGCGGCAAAAGCAAGGGCCAGTTCTACACGCCGGCCGAGGTCTCACGCATCATGGCCAAGGTCATCGGTGTGGGCTCCGCCAAGAACGCCGGCCAGACCATCCACGACCCGACGTGCGGCTCGGGCTCGCTCTTGCTCAAGGCCCACGACGAGGCCAAGAGCGCCACCGGCCTCGACCTCGCGCTCTACGGCCAGGAGATGGACAACGCCACCAAGGCGCTGGCCAAGATGAACCTCATCCTCCACGACTGCCCCACCGGCGAGATCTGGCAGGACAACACGCTGTCGGCGCCGCACTGGAAGGACGCCAAGACCGGGCTGCTCAAGACCTTCGACTTCGTGGTCGCCAACCCGCCGTTTTCGACCAAGGCCTGGACCAACGGCTTCGACCCGGCCCACGACCTGTACGGGCGCTTCGCCTTCGGCGTGCCGCCACAGAAGAACGGCGACTACGCATTCTTGCTGCACATCCTCGCGTGCATGAAGAGCACCGGCAAGGGCGCGGTAATTCTGCCCCACGGTGTGCTGTTCCGCGGCGGCGCCGAGGCCACCATTCGCCGCGAGGTGGTGAAGCGCGGCTATCTGAAAGGGATTATCGGCCTGCCGGCCAACCTGTTCTACGGCACCGGCATCCCCGCCTGTATCCTGGTGCTCGACAAGGAGGGCGCGGCCGGGCGCAAGGGCATCTTCATGATCGACGCGTCCCGCGGCTTCATCAAGGACGGCAACAAGAACCGCCTGCGGGCCCAGGACATCCACAAGATCGTCGACGCGTTCACGCGCCAGGTCGAGCTGCCGCGCTACGCGCGCCTGGTGCCGCTGGCCGAGGTGAGCGACCCCAAGAACGACTTCAACCTCAACCTCCCGCGCTACATCGACGCCAGCGAACCCGAGGACATCCAGGACATCGACGGCCACCTGCGCGGCGGCATCCCCGACCGCGACCTGGACGCGCTGGACCGGTACTGGAAGGTGTTTCCCGGCGTGCGCGACGCCTTGTTCACCAAGGCCGACCGCCCGGGCTACAGCGCGCCTCAAGGTCGCCGCCGCCGAAATCAAGGCCACCATCTTCGGCCACCCCGAGTTCACCGCCTGGAGCACCAAGACCAAGAAGCTCTTCGCCGGGTGGCGGGCCGAGGCCGCGCCGAGGCTTTTGGCCATCAAGCAGGGCGACAAGCCCACGCTTCTCATCGAGGCGCTATCCGAGCGTCTGCTGGAGTCGTTCGGCCAAGGCCAAGCTGCTCGACGCCTACGACGTCTACCAGCACCTCATGGACTACTGGGCCGAGACCATGCAAGACGACGTGTACCTCATCGCCAGCGACGGCTGGCGCGAGGCCGCCAGGCCGCGGAAGATGGCCGAGGACAAGAAGTCCAAGGACAAGCCCGACTTCGTGATCGGCAAGCAGAAGTTCAAGGCCGAGTTGATCCCGCCGGCGCTCCTCATCGCGCGATACTTCTCGGCCGAGGGCAGGCGGCCATCGACACGCTCGAGTCGGAGGCGGCGGCGGTCGCCCAGGCGCTGGAGGAGCTGGCCGAGGAACACGGCGGCGAGGACGGCCTCCTGGCCGAGGCCAAGAACGACAAGGACAAGCTCACCAAGGCCTCGGTGTCCGCGCGGATGAAGGATATCAAGCACGACCGCGACGCTGCCGACGAGCGCAAGGTGCTCGGTGATTACCTAGCGCTCACCGAGAAAGAAGCCGAGGCCAGCGCCAAGGCCAAGGCGGCGCAGGAGGACCTCACCGAGAAGATCGTGGCCAAGTACGGCGTAAGCTCACCCAGGACGACATCAAGGGTCTCGCCGTGGAGGACAAGTGGCTAGCCGCGCTTGAGGCATCCGTGCGGAGCGAGCTCGATCGAGTCTCGCAAACCCTGTCGGGTCGCGTGCACGAATTGGCCGAGCGCTGCGCCACGCCCTGCCGAAGCTAAACGCGGAAGTTGCGCTCCTTGCATCCCGAGTGGATGCGCACCTGAAGAAGCATGGAGGCACTCGGCCTGTGAAGACTGCGTTCAAGAAGAGCGAACTAGGCCCTATCCCGGAAGATTGGAGTGCCAGAAGATTCGCAATGCAACGTCAGGACAGCAAACGGCCGTCGGGGGCCATTCGATCCGATCTCGTTCCGCCGACTACGTGCGCTCGGGATTCCAGTAGTCCGCGGGCAGAATATGGCCCATGTCAGGTCGGCGACTTTGTGTTCGTGTCGCCTTTCGAGAAAGAAGATCCTGAGCGCAGAACCTAGCGCGCAGCCTTCCGACCTCGTTTTCATCACGCAGCGAGGAACGCGGCCAAGTGTCGCGCAATTCCCGCATTCCGCCTTCGATTGCTACTTGATCTCTCAAAGCCAATGAGGCTGACAGTCCGATCCTCGAGCACGAGCCTCATTTGTTCAGCAGTACTTTCTCAGCACCGCGGGGCAGAAGCAGATCCTCAGCAGGCGATTCAGATCGGGGTCCCGCACACCAATCTAGGGATCCTCTCGGCGCGTACAACTTCCCGGCCCCGCACTTGCAGAGCAAGGCCATTGCGGCGGCGCTGAGCGACGTGGATGCGCTGCTCGGTGCGCTGGACCGGCTCATCGCCAAGAAGCGCGACCTGAAGCAAGCCGCCATGCAGCACTCCTCACCGGCCAGACCCGCCTCCCGGCTTCAGCGGCCAGTGGGGACGAGAGAGCCTGCCGACGTAGGGCGTTTCCACCAAGGGTCGCGGCATCAAGAAGGATGAGGCCCAGTCTGGCGAGTTGCCGTGCGTTCGCTACGGAGAGATCTACACGCATCACAGCGACATCATTCGGACCTTCAACTCTCATATCTCTCAAGCAGTCGCGGCAACGGCCACGCGCTTGCATGCCGGCGATGTGCTCTTCGCAGGGTCCGGCGAGACGAAGCAGGAGATTGGCAAAGCCGTCGCCTTCGTAAACCAAGTCGAAGCGTATGGCGGGCGGCGACATCAACATCATCCTCCGGCCTGTCAACTGCGATTCCAGTGTTCTGGGGTATCTCTTGAACACAACACCAGTCGCCGCGCAGAAGCGCGAGCTACGGGCAGGGCGTGACGCGGTGGTTCATATCAGCGCCGCATCGCTCGGGCGCGCAGGTGACGGTTCCCGAGCCAGCGGAGCAGACGGCCATTGCCGGATTCCTCACCGACATGTGACGCTGAACTCACCGCCCTCGAGCAGCGCCGCGACAAGACCCGCCTGCTCAAGCAGGGTGGCATGATGCAGGAGCTGCTCACCGGGAGGACGCGCCCTGGTATGACGGGTATCGGCGATGCGGAGAAGCGGACGCAGCGGCGCGTGGTCCGACTGTTCGTCGACGAGCTGGACTACCGGTACCTCGGCGACCTGCACGAAGGCGACAACCGCAACATCATCGAGGACCAGCTCGAGCAGTTCTTGTGGGCGCACCAGGGCTTCGCCGAGCGCGAGGACGGCGACGCGGTCATGCGCCGCGCCATGGTCGAGGTGGTGAAGGTCGCCGGCAACACCAGCCTGTCGCTGTACGATCGCAACCGCGCGGTCTACGAGCTGCTGCGCTACGGCGTGAAGGTCAAGGCCGAGGTCGGCGCCCAGACCGAGACGGTGTGGCTCATCGACTGGCGCACGCCCGGGAAGAACCGCTTCGCCATCGCCGAGGAGGTCACGGTCAGGGCGGCCACGGCCACGGCCCACGGCAAGCGCCCCGACCTCGTCCTGTACGTGAACGGCATCGCCCTGGGCGTGCTCGAGCTCAAGCGCTCGACGGTGTCGGTGGCTGAGGGCATCCGCCAGAACCGCGACAACCAGAAGAAGGAGTTCATCGAGCCGTTCTTCTCGACCTTGCAGTACGTCATGGCCGGCAACGACACCGAGGGTCTGCGCTACGGCACCATCCAGACCCCCGAGAAGCACTACCTGACCTGGACCGAGGAGGGCGCGACGGCCGCCCCCGGCGACAGCCCGCTCGACAGCGCGCTGCGCCAGCTCTGCGACAAGGCCCGGTTCCTCGAGCTCATCCACGACTTCGTGGTCTACGACGCCGGCACCAAGAAGCTGTGCCGCCACAACCAGTACTTCGGCGTCCGCGCCGCCCAGGCCCACGTCCGCCGCCGCGAGGGCGGCATCATCTGGCACACCCAGGGCAGCGGCAAGAGCCTGACCATGGTGTGGCTGGCCAAGTGGATCCGCGAGCACGTCACCGACGCGCGGGTGGTCATCATCACCGACCGCACCGAGCTGGACGAGCAGATCGAGAAGGTCTTCAAGGGCGTCGCCGAGGACATCCACCGCACGCGCTCCGGCGCCGATCTGGTCGCGGCGCTCAACGCCACCGCGCCGTGGCTCTTGTGCTCGCTCATCCACAAGTTCGGCGGCAAGGACGGCACCGACGATGAGCGCGCGGACGTCAAGGGCTTTGTCCAGGAGCTGACGGCGTCCTTGCCCAAGGACTTCCGCGCCAAGGGCGACCTGTTCGTGTTCGTGGACGAGTGCCACCGCACCCAGTCCGGCGACCTGCACGACGCCATGAAGGCCATCTTGCCGAGCGCGGTCTTCATCGGCTTCACCGGCACGCCGCTCCTCAAGGCCGACAAGAAGAAGAGCATCGAGATCTTTGGCCGCTACATCCACACCTACAAGTTCGACCAGGCGGTGCGGGATGGCGTCGTGCTCGACCTGCGCTACGAGGCCCGCGACATCGACCAGGAGATCACCTCACAGGCCAAGATCGACCAGTGGTTCGAGGCCAAGACCAAGGCCCTGACCCCGCTGGCCAAGGCGCAGCTCAAGGCCCGCTGGGGCACCATGCAGAAGGTGCTGTCGAGCCAGTCGCGGCTGCACAAGATCGTCGGCGACGTCCTGCTCGACATGGAGATGCGTGACCGCCTGGCCAGCGGCCACGGCAACGCGCTGCTCGTGGCTGGCAGCATCTACGAGGCCTGCAAGTTCTACGAGCTGTTCGCCAAGGGGCCCCTGGCCGGCAAGTGCGCCATCGTCACGTCTTACGTGCCGCGCGTGGCGGACATCAAGGGCCAGGAGAGCGGCGAAGGCGCCACCGACGCGCTCGAGAAGTACACCATCTACCGCCAGATGCTGGCCGACTGGTTCAACGAGCCGCCCGACGACGCGGTCGGCAAGGTCGAGGCGTTCGAGCAGGCGGCCAAGAAGAAGTTCATCGAGGAGCCGGGCCAGCTCAAGCTCCTCATCGTGGTGGACAAGCTCCTGACCGGCTTCGACGCGCCGTCGGCGACCTACCTGTACATCGACAAGAAGATGCAGGACCACGGCCTGTTCCAGGCCATCTGTCGCGTCAACCGGCTCGACGGCGACGACAAGGAGTACGGCTACGTCGTCGACTACAAGGACCTGTTCAAGAGCCTCGAGGGCGCGGTCCACGACTACACCTCGGGGGCGCTCGACGGCTACGACAAGGAGGACGTGGCCGGGCTGCTCGAGGGCCGCCTCGACAAGGGCAGGGAGCGGCTGGAAGAGGCGCTGGAGGCGGTTCGTGCGCTGTGCGAGCCGGTGCGGCCGCCCCGCGATGACCGGGCGTTCTATGACTATTTCTCGTCGACCGAGCCAGGTGACGCCGCCAGGCTCAAGGCCAACGAACCACAGCGCCTGGCGCTGTACAAGCTGACCGCGGCCCTGGTCCGCGCCTACGCCAACCTGGCCAGTGAGCTGACCGCGGCGGGCTACAGCGATGCCGAGGCCGCAGCGATCAAGGCCGAGGTGGTGTTTTACGAAGACCTGCGCAGCCAGGTCAAGCTGCACAGCGGCGACGCCATCGACCTCAAGCAGTACGAGCCGGCCATGCGCCACCTCATCGACACGTACATCCGGGCCGACGAGAGCCAGAAGGTCTCGGCCTTCGACGACCTGTCGCTCGTCCAGCTCATCGTCGAGCGCGGCGTGGATGCGGTGAAGGCGCTGCCCAAGGCCATCCGCAAGAAGGAGCAGACCGCGGCCGAGGCCATCGAGAACAACGTCCGCAAGCGCATCATCGACGAGACGCCCATCAACCCGAAGTACTACGAGACGATGTCCGCGCTGCTCGACGCGCTGATCGCGCAACGGCGGGAGGGAGCGCTCAGCTACCAGGAGTACCTGACCAAGATCGTCGAGCTGACCCGGCAGACCCAGGCCGGGCCCAGCGCCGGCGGATACCCCGCATCCCTCGACCGCGCCGCCCGACGCGCGCTCTACGACAACCTCGGCCGCGACGAGGCCCGGGCGCTGGTGGTGGACGAGGCGGTGCGGACCAGCATGCAGGACGGTTGGCGCACCAACGCCATGAAGACCAAGCGGGTCCGCCAGGCGATCGCCGAGGCGCTGGGGCCGGACGCCGACGAGGCGGTGATCGACGCGGCCCTCGCGCTGGCCAAGAGCCAACATGACTACTGACGCGACCAGCATGACCGTCAGCGGGCTGGAGGTCGCGATCGTGCGCAAGCCGATCAAGAACCTGCACCTGGGCGTCTACCCGCCCGACGGGCGCGTGCGCGTGGCCGCGCCCATGGCGGTGTCGAACGACGCGGTGCGGGTCGCGGTGATCAGCCGGTTGCGGTGGATTCGACAGATGCAGCGCGGCTTCGAGGGCCAGTTGCGCGAGCCGCCACGCACGATGGTGAGCGGGGAGAGCCACTACTACCGGGGGCGGCGCTACCGACTCAAGGTCGACACGACCGATGGCCGGGCCCGCGTCGAGGTTCGCGGTACACAGGCGCTGGTGCTCTACGTGCGCCCTGGCACGACAGCGGCAGACCGCGCCGAGCTGCTTCACACCTGGTACCGCGAGCGCCTGCGCCAGGCCGCCGGTCGGCTCCTGGCGCGGTGGGAGGTGACGCTCGGGGTCCAGCTCGGCGCATGGGGCATCAAGCGCATGAAGACCAAGTGGGGCTCGTGCAACCCCACGGCCGGCCGCGTCTGGCTGAACCTCGAGCTGATCAAGAAGCCGCCCGCGTGCCTGGAGTACGTGGTGGTCCATGAGCTGGTCCACCTCCTGGTGCCCACGCACGACGACCGCTTCGTGCGGCTCATGGACCGCCACCTCCCCACCTGGCGTAGTCGCCGGGACGAGCTGAACGCGACGCCGCTGGCGAAGGAGCGCTGGACGGGCTGACCGCCGCGGGGAGGGGCCCCGCTGGGTGACGCCCCGCTGGGCACGGTCAGCGCTGCAGCGACGCCAGCGGCGACCTGCGCGCGTACAAAGGGTCAATCGATCCAGCTGCTTGGCGTATGTTTGCCGCGTATCACGCCGCCGGGCGAAAGCACGGGCGCCGCGCTGCGTAGGGACGTGGGTGTCGCCGACGAGAGGTCTGAACATGAAGCGTGTGCTGTTGATCGTGGCGTTGGTCGTGGCCGGGTGTCTGCCGGCGTATGTCCCGCACCGGGTGCAGCTCGGCGACCGGGCGTACCAGCAGGGCAACTACGCGGAGGCGCTGCGCTACTACGAGGAAGAGGCCCAGGCTTACCCGTCGTCGAGCCTCACCAAGCGGATGACCCGGGCGCGCGGCAAGCTGATCGAGGCCGAGCTCGCGGTGGCAGAGCGCGCCTTCGCAGACGGGCAGGTCGATCAGGGCATGGCCGCGTTCGCCAAGGCCAAGGCCTACGATCCGGCGCACCCGTCGATCGCGCGCTTCGTCGGCGCCCAGGCTGGGCAGGTGATCAAGGAAGCCGACGCGCGCGCCGCGAAGGGCGCGGTCGGCGCGGCCTACGTCCTGGCCCACACCTCGGCGGGGTTGTTCGACTCGCCCGCGCTGGCCGGCAAGGCGACCGCGCTGGCTGCGACCTGGGCCGACGCGCTGGCCGCGAAGGTGGCCGCCGCGACCCAGCAGCGCCGGCCGGGCACGGCGGTGATCGCGCGCGCCGCGCTGGCGGCGCTGGATCCTGCGCAGGTGGCGGCGGCCGAGGAGGCCTACGCCGCGCTGACCCGCCAGTACCGCCTGGGGGTCGCGCTCAAGGGGCGCGGCGACGCGGCCCGCGCCACCGCGCTGGTGTCGCTCGACGACCGCTTCGACGCGGTCGCCAAGGGCACGCTCGATCGGCTCGACGTGACCGTCACCGTCGGCCCGCCGACCGACCGGGTCGATGTCACCGAGGCGACGCTGTCCCAGCGGATCGAGCAGGGCACGCGGGCGGCGCCGAACCCGGCCCGGGTCGACCTCGAGCAGCAGGCCCAGAACATCGAGACCGAGATGACTACCACCCGCGAGTTCCGGGAGATGGAGAACCAGAGCCCGAGCCGCAGCCAGGGATCGATCGAGACGTACGACTACGAGCTCGAGGTGGCCCAGGGCCGGCTCGATCAGGTCCGCGCCGAGCTGGCGCAGACGCCGATGACGATCGAGGAGCCCAACTACGTCGACTACGCCTACGCGGTCGAGACCCACACCCTGGTGGTGGCGCGCGAGGTGACGGTCGAGGTGCGGTTCGCCTCGGGCGGGCCGGCGGTGCCGCTGCGCCAGGTGGTGGCGGTGCAGGTCAGCGACACCGCCAACGCCGCGCACCCGCAGCTCGCGTTGCCGCGCAAGCGCGCCCGGCTGCCGGCGCCGACGGCGCTGGCCGGCGACCTCGACAAGGAGATCGCCAGCTGGTTGGCCGGCCAGCTGCGCGCGGTCCACACCACCTACCGCGATCGCCTGCTGGCCGCCGCCCAGGATCGCACGGAGGGCCTGGCGCTCTACCTCGCGCTGGGCGCGGGCGCGGTGCCGGCGCCGATCGCGCACGAGCTGGCGACCGCGCTCGACGTGCCGGCGGTCGACGCGCTGGTGGCGGGGCTGGTCGCGCACGCGCTGGCCACCGTCTATGAGGCGCCCCGGGTCGCGGCCGCGCCGCGGGTTGAGGCCGCCGCGCCGTCGACGCCGCGGCCTGGGTCGAAGCCTGGCCCCGGGCGCGTCACGCCACCACCGACGGGGCCGGCGCCGTCGGACCGTCCGGAGGCACCCGCCCCGGCGCCCGACCCGCTCGCCGCCAAGGCCGGCTACAAGCTGGCGATCGGCGCCCTCGCGTACGAGCGCGCTGGTGTGGCGCGGCTCCGGGTCGACCGCGACGGCGGCCTGTTCAACGGCAAGACCCAGATCGGCACCTGGCGCGCCGACGGGACGCTGGTGGGGCGCGACGGCCGGCTGGCCATGGCGATCGACCCGCGCGGCGGCATCTGGAGCGCGACCCGCAGCGCGCCGCGCAAGCTGGGCACGCTGTCGAAGCGGCGCATCGTCTTCGACGACGGCGCGGTGGTGTCACTCGATCGCGCCGGCCACGTCGACCTGGTCAACGGTCAGCAACACAAGGTGTCGGTCGAGGTCCTGGTGTCGCGGGCGCGGAGCCAGGAGCTGGCGCTGCTGGTCGCCGTCACCGGCGTCGGCCTGCTGCGCATGCAAGACGCCCCCTGAGCCGAGCGGCTGCGGGCGGCGCGGCGTCGACCGCAACGCACCGCGGCGCGCTCGCGGCGCGCTCGCGGGTGCCGCCGCCGGCTACTTGCCGCCCAGCTTCTTGAACTTCTCGACGGCGTCGGGCTTGTTCGGGTAGTCGCCGGCCGCCTTGGTGTGGCACGAGGTGCAGGTGAGCGAGGAGTCCTTCTTCTTGGCCTCCTTCATCCACTTCTTCATCGCGTCCTTGGCCGCCTTCTGGCCACCCGCCTTGCAGGCGTCGGCGACCAGCTTGGTCTCCATTTTCGGGTGCTTGCAGGGCGCCGCGGCCTCCGAGGAGCCAGTGAGGCCGACGATGGTCAGGGTGGCGACGAAGGTGGCGAGGACCGCTGCAAAACCGAACTTCTTCATGGGGAGAACCTCTCTGGAGCCTGAGACGAGGGAGCCGAGGCGGACATTCACCGCGCTCGCTTCGAGAAACCTAGCACGGGGAAAATCCATTCCTCGATAGATTACCGACAAGTACGTGCCACGACGGGATGGGTTACATGTCCGGATCGTGCGCAGGCGTGCGCGCTGGACGGTCACCTGGGTGCCACGGCGCCGCCAGCGCCCGCGCCGCGGCGGCAGGGTCATTCGCGTGGTTCACGGCCGCGATGGCGCAGGCGGCCGCCGCCCCGGCGTCAAAGATGGCGCGGGCGTTCGCCACGGCGACGCCACCGATGGCGACGACGGGCACCGTGGCGCGGGCGCAGGCCTGGGCCAGCCCGGCGAGGCCCACCACCGGGTCGGGGTTGGCCTTGGTCGTGGTGGCGAACACCGGCCCGAAGCCGAGGTAGTCGGCGCCGCCGGCCACGGCGTGGTCGACCTGCGCCAGGTCGTGGGTGCTGATGCCGATCAGCAACTGGTCGCGCCGGTCGCCCAGCGCGGCGATGGCGGCCGTCAACGGGAGGTCGTCTTGCCCCAGGTGAACGCCGTCGGCGCCCACGGCCAGGGCGATGTCCAGGCGATCGTTGATGACGAGCAGCGCGCCGGCCGCCGCGGTCACCCGCCGGGCCATCGCCGCCGCGGTCAGCAGGTCGCGGGTGCTGGCGTCCTTGAGCCGGACCTGGAGCACCCTCGCCCCGCAGCCGGCGGGGGCGACCAGCCGGGTCGCCAGCGCCTCGTCGTCTGCGTCGAGGATGGCGTAGTAGCCGCGGATGGCGGCGGCGCGGGCAGGGCGCGGACCGACGGGGGAGCTCACGCGCCGACTATGCACCCGCGCGGGCGCGCTGGGGACCGCGCGGCCGGCGCCGCGGACCGCCGCTCGATCGCCGGAGCGGAACTTGCCGCTAGGAGTCTGGGGCGCCACCCCCCATACTCGAGCCTTGACCAAGTACACGCTGACCCTCGCGACGGTGGCCGAGGCCGGGCGCACCCCCGACGCCACCGCCTGGACCCTCACCCTGCGCGACCAGGCGGCGGTGCTGAGCCACGCGGTCTGCGCCGGCGATCCCCACGGCGATCACGCCCGGGTCGACGGCCGGGCCGCCGCCCGCAAGCACGCCGAGGCCGCCGGGCGCCGCATCGTCGACGCCGACGTGCGGGTCGTGTACCACCGGCCGGCGCCGGCGCCGATCGCGGTGGCGTCCGCGGCCGCGACGCAATCCTGACAGCCCTCGGTCAGGTTCGCCCGGCGCGCGGCCGGTCGGGCGGCGCCAGCGGGGGCTTGGTGCACTAGACTGCCGGGGTGCCAGCCCCGTCGTCACGCGCCCACCGCCCGTTCGAGCTGCGCGCTCCGTACCAGCCCGCCGGCGATCAGCCCAAGGCCATCGCCGAGCTGGTGGCCGGGTTGGAGCGCGGCGACGCGGGCCAGGTCCTGCTGGGCATCACCGGCTCGGGCAAGACCTTCACCATGGCCAACGTCATCGCCGCCACCCAGCGGCCGACGCTCATCATGGTGCACAACAAGATCCTGGCGGCCCAGCTGTACGGCGAGCTGAAGGAGCTGTTCCCCGACAACGCGGTCCACTACTTCGTCAGCTACTACGACTACTACCAGCCCGAGGCGTACGTCCCCAAGACCGACACCTTCATCGAGAAGGACTCGATCATCAACGAGGAGATCGACCGGATGCGGCACGCCGCGACGTTCGCGCTCCTGTCGCGGCGCGACGTGATCATCGTGGCGTCGGTGTCGTGCATCTACGGCATCGGCGCGCGCGAGTCGTACGCGGCGATGACGCTCGAGCTGGCGGTGGGGGCGTCGCGGCCGCGCGACTCGATTTTGCGGCGCCTAGTCGAGCTGCAGTACGAGCGCAACGACCTCGACTTCCACCGCGGCACGTTCCGGGTGCGCGGCGACGTGCTCGAGATCTTCCCGGCCTACGAGGCCGACACCGCGATCCGGGTCGAGCTGTGGGGCGACGAGATCGAGGCGATCCACGAGATCGACGCCCTGCGCAGCGTCAGCAAGCGCACGATCGAGCAGGTCACCGTGTTCCCGGCCTCGCACTACGCGACGCCGGCCGACGAGCTCAAGCGCGCGGTGGTCGACATCCGGGCCGAGCTGCGGGTGCGCCTCGACGAGCTGCAGGCCGCCGGCAAGCTGCTCGAGCGGCAGCGGCTCGAGCAGCGCTGCATGTACGACCTGGAGTCGCTCGAGCAGATGGGCTTTTGCTCGGGCATCGAGAACTACTCGCGCCACCTGGCCGGGCGCCAGGCCGGCGAGCCGCCGACCACGCTCATCGACTACTTCCCCGACGACTTCCTGTTGTTCGTCGACGAGTCGCACCAGACCGTGCCGCAGGTCGGCGGCATGTACGCCGGCGATCGCGCCCGCAAGGAGACCCTGGTCGACTACGGCTTCCGCCTGCCCAGCGCGCTCGACAACCGGCCGCTGCGCTTCGACGAGTGGCGCAGCCGCGTCCGGCAGGCCATCTACACCTCGGCCACGCCGGCCGACTGGGAGCTGGCCGAGGCCCAGGGCGTGGTGGTCGAGCAGATCATCCGCCCGACCGGCCTGGTCGATCCCGAGATCGAGATCAAGCCGGTGGCCCACCAGGTCGATCACCTGCTGGGTGAGATCCGGGCCCGGGTCGCCGACGGCGAGCGGGTGCTGGTCACCACCCTGACCAAGCGCATGGCCGAGGACCTGACCGAGTACTACGCCGAGGTCGGCGTGCGGGTGAAGTACCTGCACTCGGACATCGACACCCTCGAGCGCATCCAGATCATCCGCGGCCTGCGCCAGGGCGAGTTCGACGTGCTGGTCGGCATCAACCTGCTGCGCGAGGGCCTCGACATCCCCGAGGTGTCGCTGGTGGCCATCCTCGACGCCGACAAGGAGGGGTTCCTGCGCTCGACCCGGTCGCTGATCCAGACCATCGGCCGCGCCGCCCGCAACGTCCGCGGCCGGGTGATCCTGTACGCCGACAAGCGCACCGACTCGATCGAGCACGCGGTGTCCGAGACCCAGCGCCGGCGCGCGCTGCAGACCGCGTACAACGCCACCCACGGCATCACCCCGCGCACCACGACCCGCACCATCCTCGACGTGGCGCCGGCCGAGGCGCCGCCCAAGCGGGGCCGCGGCAAGACCCCGGCCGCCGCCGCCGGCATCAACCTGGGCAAGATCGACGACCTCGGCACGCTGCGCGCGGCCATCGACAAGCTGCGCACCGCCATGCGCGGCGCGGCCGACGACCTCGACTTCGAGCTGGCCGCCTCGCTGCGCGACCAGGCCCGGGAGCTGGAGCGGATGGAGCTGGCCATGCGCTAGCGCCGGTCGCGGCAGGATCGGCGTGCACCGGGCCGGCCGGGCTGATACCTTCCGCCGCCGTGGGTCGCGCCTTCGAGAAACGCAAGAGCACCATCTTCGCGCGCATGGATCGCGTGGGGAAGCAGTTCACCAAGATCGGCAAGGACATCGCCATCGCGGTGAAGGCGGGGGGCACCAGCCCCGACGGCAACCCGGCGTTGCGTCGCGCGCTGCTGAACGCGCGCGCGGTCAACATGCCGAAGGAGAAGGTCGAGAACGCCATCAAGAAGGCCAGCGGCCAGGGCGCGGCCAACTACGACATCGTGATCTACGAGGGCTACGCGCCCCACGGCATCCCGGTGCTGGTCGAGGCCGCGACCGACAACGTGACCCGCACGGTCGCCAACGTGCGCCACGCCTTCAAGGCCCACGGCGGCAACATGGGGTCGACCGGCAGCGTGGCGTTCATGTTCGATCGCCAGGCGGTGTTCCGGCTGACCCCCGACGGGCTCGATCGCGACGAGCTGGAGCTCGAGTTGATCGACCACGGGCTGGTCGCCCTCGAGGACGGCGAGACCGACAAGGGCGAGCCGCTGCTGATCGTGCGGTGCGGGTTCACCGACTTCGGCACGATGCAGGCGGCGCTCGACGCCCGCAAGCTGCCGGTGGTGTCGACCGCCTCCGAGTACGTCGCCCAGACCCAGACCGAGCTGCCCGACGACAAGCTCGACGAGGTGCTGGAGATGGTGGCCGCGCTCGAGGGCGACGACGACGTGCAGAACGTCTACACCAACCTGGCGTGACGCCGGCGCGGCCGGCCTGCGGTCACTCGCCGGCCAGGCCCGCCTCGAGCTCGCGGACCCGGCGCGGCCGGCCTGCGGTCACTCGCCGGCCAGGCCCGCCTCGAGCTCGCGGACCCGGCCGGCCCAGGCTGGATCGGCGTCTGCGCGGGCGGCCATGGCGCGGGCGACCTCGAGCCCGGCGGCGTAGGCGGCGCGCGCGCCGGCGGCGTCGCCCAGGGCGCGCAGCTCGGTGCCCAGCTCGCCCTGGGTCTCCGCGAGATCGGTGGCGAAGCGGTCGTTGTCTGGCCGCGCCGCGTGGGTGACGGCGGCGACGGCCACCGCCTGCGCGAACGCCGCCTTGGCGTTCGCGTGATCGCCCGCGGCGCGGTGGGCCATGCCCAGCTTGTAGTGGCTGTAGAACAGGTCCCGGCGCCACTTCAGGTTGGTCGGATCCCGCTCGACCAGCTCGGCCCGGATCTGCAGCGCGGCCTGGTAGTGCGGCACGGCCAGCGCGGGGTGCCCGTCGGCGACCTGGGTGTCGCCGAGCTTGTTGTCCATGAGCGTCACCGAGCGGAGCGACTCCGGGTTGGTGGGGTCCTTGGCCAACAGCTCGCGGGCGATCGCCGCCGCGTCGGTGTAGGCGGCGAGGGCGCCGGCCCGATCGCCCAGCGCGGCCTTGGCCATGCCGGTGCGCTCGAAGAGGGTGACCAGCATGCCGCGCGCGCGGGTGTTGCTCGGGTCCACCGCGATCGCGCGCTCGGCCAGGGGTACCGCCTGCGCCAGCTCGGCCAGGGCCGCGGCGGCCTCGTGCTGGGCCAACAAGACGTCGGCGATCTCGCTGTGGCTGAGCGCCACGTCGGACAGGCGCAGCGGCCGGGCGGGCTCGGCCGCGAGCAGGCGCTGCCCGATGGCCAGCGCTTCGCGGTAGTGCGTGAGCGCCTCGGGCAAGGCGCCGGTCTCGAGGTCGAGCGCGGCGAGGTCGCTGTGCGCCGACAAGAGCCGCTGCTCCGAGCGGGCGCCGGGCTGGAGCCGGACCAGCTCTGTGGCTTGCGCCAGCACCTCGCGGTACCCCTGCATCGCGGCGGTGGTGTCGCCTTGCTGCTGCGCCAGGCCCGACAGGAAGTTCGTGGCCTGCATCACCTGGCGCAGGGCCGCGGCGTCGGCCGGATCGCGCGCGCGCCGGGCCGCGGAGCCGGTCAGCACCTGGCGGAACCGTGCGGTCGCCTCGGCCCACTGGCCGAGCTCGACCTGGGTCTTGGCGATGAACAGCGCGACGTCGGCGGCGTGGTTGGCGAGGGCCACGTCGTCGGGGTGGCGCGCCGTCAGGTCGGCCAGGAGCGTCGCGGCCCGGTCGGCCTCGGCCAGCGCGCTGCGCGGATCGCCGCGGGCCGACATGTTGTCGGCCAGCAACAGCCGCGCGTCCGCCGTGGCCAGGGTCGCAGCGTCGGTGGTCGCCCCGCGCCGCTCGTAGTAGGCCAGCGCCCGCTGGGCCACGTCCTCGAGCAGGTCGAGCCGGCCCAGGCCGTCGAGCTTGTCGCGGAAGTCGCCCAGCATGAACTGCATCAGCTCCTCGGCGTCGCCCCGGCTGGCGAGCGCGGCCGCCCGCTGGCGCTGCGCCACCCCCTCGGCGGCCACCACCCGCCGGATCGCGACCACGCCGATGACCAGGGCCACCACCAGCGCCGCCGCCGTCGCCGCCAGCCCGGTGCGGTGCTGGCGCAGCCGGCGCCACAAGAGCTGCCGCAGCGAGTACCGGTGGGCGCCGACCAGCTGGCCGGTCTGGAACCGCCGCAGGTCCTCGGCCAGCGCCAGCGCGGTCGGGTAGCGGGCGTCGGGGTCGCGGGCCATGGCCCGCTGGCAGATCGCCACCAGCTCGGTCGCGGCCTCGGGGACCGCGTCGGTGACCGGCGCCGGCGGGCCGCTGTGCACCGCGGCCAATAGCTCGGCGTTGCTGGCGGCGACGAACGGGGCCCGGCCGGTGAGCACGTGGTACAGGATGGCGCCGATGGCGTAGACGTCGGCCCGGGCGTCGACCGCGGCGCCGTTGGCCTGCTCGGGCGGCATGTACGCCGGCGTGCCGAGCACCTCGCCGTCGACGGTCTCGCCGCTGGCGGTGGTGTCGGCGTCGCCGCGCAACCGGTCGCCGCTGGCGTCGCCGTCGCGCGAGCTGGTCAGCGCCGCGCTGCCCAGCTCCTTGGCCAGGCCCCAGTCGAGGACGACGGTCTCGCCGAACGCGCCGACCACGATGTTGCGCGGCTTGAGATCGCGGTGGATCACGCCCTCGCCGTGGGCGTAGGCCATGGCGTCGGCCACCGCCAGCAGGTTGGGCAGGAGCGCCAGCCGGTCGGCGTAGGTCGGCGCCGCGGCGATCACCTCGTCGAGCGAGCGGCCGGTCACCAGGCGCATCGCGTAGAACGGCTCGCCCGACGGCCAGGTGCCGGCCTCGTGGACGCTGATGATCGACGGGTGCTGCAGCCGCGCGGTGATGCGCGCCTCGCGCTCGAACCGACGCGCCACCCGGCCGCTGGCCCGCAGCGTCTCCTTCACGGCGACCGCGCGGCCCAGCCGGCGGTCGCGCGCCACCAAGATGCGGCCCATGCCGCCCCGGGCGATCTCCCGCTCGATCACGTAGTGGGCCGGATCGACCGGGGTCAGCTGCGGGTAGTCGGGGCCGCTGGCCGACGCGCCCCGCACCCGCGGTGGCACGCTGGCCGCGACGTCTTCGCTGGCCGCGAGCGTGTCGTCCTGGGCCGTCGGATCGACGGCCGAAATCGGATCGGGCGGCGCCCCCACGGGCCTAGTATACGGCGTCGGCGTGCGCATCGGGCTGGCCGGACCAGCGAACGTCCGCGGGCTGTCGCGCCGGGCGACAGGCTACCGCGGGCGCCACCCCGGCGCCGCCCTCATCGCGGTGCAACCCAGCGTGACGCCTGGCCACGGTGACGGCCCAGGGCTTGCTCACACCGGGCGCGATGACCTCCTTCGCCTCGGTCGCCGCCGCCGCCACCCTCGGGCTCGTCCTCATCACCGCCGCGCCCGGGTGCGCGACCGAGGACGACACGTTCGACGAGGTCGAGGCGCCGCTCGACGGCGACGCCAAGGCCGACACCGCCAGCGAGCTGCGCGTGCGCGCCGGCGACACCACGGTGTGGATGACCACGGCGCTGACCCGCCGCGACGGCGACGCCGGCCCGGCTTACGTGCTCAAGGGCCGCGCCAGCCGCAACGTCCTCGAGGGCTACACGTACATCTTCGACGACATCTACGGCGAGTTCGGGCTGCGCGGGCCGCGCTCGTTCGAGACCCAGTGGGTGCTGCGGTCCAACAGCGCGCCGCTGCTCGAGGGGCGCCAGCAGTTCCTGTCGCTGACGTTCGCCCACAGCGCGACGCGTCCGGATCACCTCACCGCGCGAACCATCGTGCGGCCGCGGCTCGACGCCTTCGCTGGCTCGGCCGCGATCTACCTGGTGGCCGAGCTGCGTCCGGTGGTGGTCGCCGGTCAGGTGGTCTACCGCGTCACCGGGCGCGCCGACGGCCCCATCGCCGCGGTGACCGCGGCCCGCGGCGACGTCGCGATGGCGGCGCACGCGACCTCGGCGACCGCCTTCGTCGTCGACCTGACCAAGGCCGACGTCGACGCGCTGGCTGGCGTCACCGGCGCCGAGCTCACCGTCACCGTCGACCAGGGCGGCACCCCGGCCACCAAGCGCGCCCACCTCGGCCTGGCGATCAAGGTGCTGGGGCTGACCTCGGGCGACGCCTACGAGGTGTGGCCCAACCCGACCTGCACCGCCGAGACCCAGGCCTGCCTCGCCGCGTTGCCGGCGGGCGAGGTGGACCTGTCGAGCTGCGGCGAGGCGGTGGTCGTGCGCGCCTGCCGTCGCTGAGCTCCGGCGGGCCGGCGCCCCCGCTCGGGTGCGCTGGCGTATCATCGGCCGATGCGCACCCTGATCGCGTTAGCCGGCATCCTGCTCGGGGCCTGCGGCAGCGCCGGCGGCGGCGCCGGCGACGGCGGGCTCGACGGCGACGGCGGCGTGCCCGGATCGTGCGAGCCGTTCGGCCGCTACGGCGTCCCGGCCACGACGTTCACCCTGCCGGCGACCGGCCGTGGCGACCTCGCCTACGGCGACGTCCAGGCCGCGTTCCCTGAGGTCGACTGGGCGACGCTCGATCGCCTCTACCTCCCGGCCGGCACGTACACCACGATCCGCCTCGAGAACCTGCCGGTGCGCACCGCCGATCGGCCGCTGGTCATCACCAACCTGGGCGGCCAGGTCAAGGTCGGCCCCAACCTGGGGGGCAACTTCATCTGGGCGATGAGCGGCGGCGCCAACTGGATCCTGACCGGCCGCTACGACCCCACGTCGATGACCGGCGACGCCGGGTTCCCGGGCCACCGCTGCGGGGCCTACGCCAACTCGCGCGGCACCTACGGGTTCCTCAGCGACGACGCGTTCGACCTGACCGCGCCGTACCTGCACATGGGCCTCGCCGTCGCCGGCGCCACCGACTTCGAGCTCGAGTACCTGGAGATCACCCGGTCGGGCTTCGCCGGCATCCGGCTGCTCAACGCCCGCGGCGCGGGCGACCCGGCGATGCCGATGGCCAACGTGCGGGTCCACGACACCTACGTCCACGACACCGACGGCGAGGGCTTCTACTTCGGCTGGACCGGCGCGCCGCCGTCGAACCTGTTCCCTGGCCTGCAGGTCTACAACAACCGCATCCTGCGCACCGGCACCGAGGCGCTGCAGCTCCAGGACCTGGGCGACGGCAGCCACGTCCACCACAACGTGCTGGCGTTCGCCGCGCTGCACTGGCTCGACGCGTTCGGCAACTACCAGGACGGCAACAACCAGATCCTGGTGCGCGAAGGCGCGGTCGAGATCGACCACAACCTGATCATCGGCGGCGCCGGGACGCTGCTCAGCTTCTTCAGCGCGCCGGAGCCGGGCGACGGCGAGCGCCAGGTGGTGTTCCACGACAACCACTACGCCGACACCCGCAACCTGGGCGGCTACCTCAACGGCACCGCGGCGGCGCCGTCGAGCTTCACGTTCCGCGACAACACGTTCCGCGGCCTGGACTTCAGCTACGCCGCGGTCGATCCGGCCGCGACCGATCCTGGCGTGGTGTTCGGCATCAACCCCGGCCACCAGGCGCCGATCGTGTTCGCGGGCAACACCTGGGACGGCGACCGCAGCCTGGTGAGCGGGCTGGTCGACAACGGCACCCGCGGCAGCGTCACCGCGACCGGCAACACCCGCGGTCCGGTGGCGCCGGTGGCGTTCGTCGACAGCGGCTACCCCGACGAGCCGGTGGCGCGCCTGACCCTGTGGGGCGACGTCGCCACCTTGGCGCCAGGCCAGCCGCCGATCGAGTACGCCGTCGGCGATCTGGTCATGTACCAGGCCGAGCTGTACCGCGCGCGCACGGCCAGCACCGGCCAGGTCCCCCCGGACCACCCCGAGGCGTGGGCGCACCTGCCGCCGCCGGCTGACGACGTGCGCACCCAGCCCGGGTCGCCGTACGCCGCGCTCGGCGTGCGCTGACGGTCACCCGTCGACGGGGCGGCGCCGGCACAGCGCCTCGAGGCGCGCGCCGAGGTCGTCGTCGAGGTCGCCGTCGCGCGCCAGCACCAGCACGTTGCGATCGGCCCGGGCCTCGGCGCGGATGAGGCGGGCCAGGCGGGCGGCGAGCGCGGCCTGGCCCGGGGCAGGCGTGGCGGCGCCGCCGGGGTCGATCGGCGCCAGCGCGGTGAGCAGCTGGCGCAGCTCGTCGACCACCGCGGGTGCGAACGATCGGCTCGCCCCCGGCCCGGCCCGACAGCCGCGCGACACGCCGGCGGTAAGGCTGCACGCGCCGCCGATGAGCTGACAGAGCGGGTGGCGGCAGTCGGTGGCCATGGGTTGCGCCGGCAGCGTGGCGGACGCTGCCGGCGTGCGCAAGCCGGCGCGGCCGTAGTAGGGTGCCGGGCGTGACGCGCGCGCCCGTCGACGATCCCGGTGCCACCGACGCGCCGGCGCGGGTGGGCGAGCCGGTCGGCGTCGACGCTACGCTGGTCGACGCCTCGGGCGGTGGCGCGGCCGCGGCTGCGCGCTCGCTCCCGGCGCGGTGGGGCACCGGCGCTGCGGCCGACTACCCGCAGCTGGCCAGCGTCGACCCGGCCCACTACGTCGTCGAGCGGGAGATCGCGCGGGGTGGCATGGGGCGTGTCGTGGTCGCGCGCGACCGCCGGCTGGGCCGCGTCGTGGCGGTCAAGGAGCTCGTCGCCGACGACGCCGGGCTGGCGCGCCGGTTCGAGCGCGAGGCGCGCATCACCGCCCGGCTGCAGCACCCGTCGATCATCAGCGTGCACGAGGCCGGCACCTGGCCGTCGGGGGAGCCGTTCTACGCGATGCGCCTGGTGGCGGGGCGCTCGCTCGAGCAGGCCATCGCCGACACCACCAGCTACGCTGAGCGGCTGGCGCTCCTGCCCAACGTGCTGGCGGTGGCCGACGCCATGGCCTACGCCCACGGCGAGGGCGTGATCCACCGCGACCTCAAGCCGGCCAACATCGTCGTCGGCAGGTTCGGCGAGACCGTGGTGATCGACTGGGGGCTGGTCAAGGAGTTGGGGGTGGCCACGCCGCCGGCGGCCACGTCGATCGGCGACCGCGGCAGCCGGTCTGGCCACAGCGCCGGCGGCGACACCGTCGTGGGCGACGTCATCGGCACCCCGGCCTTCATGCCGCCCGAGCAGGCCAACGGCGCCGCGGTCGATGCCCGCGCCGACGTCTACGCGATCGGCGCGGTGCTCTACAACGTGCTGGCCGGCCGCGCGCCGTTCGTGGGTGACACCACCGCCGAGCTGCTGGCCGCCGTCCACAGCGGGCCGCCGCCGCGGCTGCGCGCGGTGGTGCCGCAGGTGGCCACCGAGCTGGCGGCCGTGGTCGAGCGCGCGATGGCGCGCGATCCCGCGGCGCGCTACCCGACGGCCCTGGCGCTGGCGGAAGACCTGCGGCGGTTCCAGACCGGCCAGCTGGTCGGCGCCCACCGGTACTCGCTGCGGCAGCTGCTGGCCCGCCAGCTGCGCCAGCACCGCACCGCGGTGGCGGCCACGACGGCGGCCATGGTGGTCGCGGTGACCGTCGGCGTGGTGGCGATCCGGCGGGTGGTGCGCGCCGAAGGCCTGGCCCAGCGTGAGCGCGCCGCGGCCATCGCCAACCGCGGCGACGCCGAAGACCTGATGCAGTTCATGCTCGGCGAGCTGCGCGGGAAGCTGGCCCGGCTGGGCAAGCTCGACCTCCTCGATGACGTCGCGCGGCGAGCCGTGGCCTACTACGATCGCCGCGGGGTCGACGCCGCGGCGGGCGACCTGGACAAGGCGGTGCTGGCGCGGATCGGCCTCGGTCAGGTGGTGCGGCTGCGGGGCGATCTGCCGGGCGCGCTGGCCGAGTTTCGCAAGGCCGCCGCGCTGGCCGACCAGCGGGAGGCGGCCCACCCCGACGACGTGGCGGCGGCGCTGTCGGCCGAGCGCGTGCGAGGAGAGATCGCCGAGACCCTCGACAGCCTCGGCGACCTGCCGGCGGCGCTGGCGAGCTACCGCGCCGCCAACGCGCGCCTCGACGCGCTGCGCGCGGCGGCGCCGGCCGACGTCGAGCTGCTGGCGGCCTCGGCGCAGTTCCGGAGCCGCACCGGCGCCATCCTCAAGCGACAGCGCGAGTTCGCGGCGGCGCTCGAGGAGCTGCAGGCGGCGCTGGCGCTGGCGGAGGCGCTGGCCGGCCAGGCGCCGAGCGAGGGGACCGATCGCCTCCTGCTGACGATCCACGGGCACCTGGGCGACCTGCGCTACGCCCAGGACGAGCCGGCGCTGGCGCTGGCCGAGCAGCGCGCCAGCCTGGCGATCGCCGAGCAGCGGCTGGCGCTCATGCCCGACGCGCCGTCGTGGATGGCCGACGTGGCGGTGAGCTACCAGGACGTGGGCCGCGCGCTGAACCTGCAGGGCGATCACGCGGCCGCGGTGGCGGCCTACCGCGCCGGGCTGACCCACATCGAGCGCGCGATCGCGATCGAGCCCGCCAACACCCATCGGCTCGACACCCGGGCCGTGCTCCAGGAGAACCTGGGCGTGGCCCTGCTGGCCGCGGGCGATCGCGCCGGCGCCGCGGCCGAGTTCACCGCCAGCGCGGCCACCTGGGCCGACCTGTCGGCGCGCGATCCCGCCAACCTCGAGTGGCAGCGCGGACGCTCGATGCTCGCCAACAAGCTGGGGGACCTGCGGCTGGCCGACGGTGACCCCGCCGGCGCGCTGCGCGCCTACGGCGAGGCGCTCGCGATCCGCCAGCGGCTGGTGGCCACCGACCCGACCAACACCGAGTGGCGCCGCAACCTGTTCTTTTGCCACTACAAGCTGGCCAAGGCCCACCGCGCCGCCGGCGACCTGGCGCAGACCGCGGCCAGCTTCCGGGCCGCGGCGGCGATCGCCGATGCGGCCCTGGCGGCCCACCCCGCCGACGAGGGCGCCGCCGACGACGCGGCCAGGACCCACGCCGAGCTGGGCGTCGCGTTGGGCGACCTGCGCGATCGCGCCGGCGCGGTCGCCGAGCTCCAGGCCGCGCTGGCGCTGGCCGAGGCGATGGCCGCGCGACCGGGCGTCAAGCGCGCCTGGGCCACGCTGGTCGCCGAGCTGCGCGAGGAGCTCGACGGCCGGGCCGCCTCGACCGCGCCCCACCGGTGACGGCGTCGAACCGGGGTAGAGTCGCGCCGCCGATGCCGCCGCTCGCGCCGACGTTCCGCCCCGCCACCCTCGCCGATGTCGCCGCGCTGGTCGCGCTGGTCGAGTCGGCCTACCGCGGCGACGCCAGCCGGGCCGGGTGGACCACCGAGGCCGACCTGTTGGGCGGCCAGCGCACCGACGCCGCCGACGTGCGCGCCTGCATCGAGCGCCCGGCCAGCGTGGTGCTGATCGCCGAGCAGGCCGGCGGCCTGGTCGCGTGCGCCCACGTCGCGGCCGAGGGCGACGCCGGCTACTTCGGCATGTTCGCGGTGACGCCCGGCGCCCAGGGCGGCGGCCTGGGCAGCGCGGTCCTGGCCGAGGCCGAGCGGCTGGTGCGCGACGACTGGGGGCTGCCGCGCATGCGCATGACGGTCATCGACGTGCGCGACGAGCTGATCGCGTACTACCAGCGCCGCGGCTACGCGCGCACCGGGATCCACAAGCCATTTCCATACGGCGACCCGCGCTTCGGCGAGCCCAAGCGCGCCGACCTCCGCTTCGAGGTCCTCGAGAAGACGCTCGGGTAACGTCCCGCGGCTACGCCATCGAGCTGGCCGGGTCGCGCGGCGCCGTGCCGGCGGGGAGCGCAGCGGGGGCGCGCAGGGTGTGGCGCAGGCGGACGGCCTGGCGCACGGTGGCGACGGCGAGCTTGGCGATGTCGCGCAGGCCGATGTGGCTAACCTCGTCGCCGTAGCGGCAGGTGATGGGCGCGGCGACCGCGCGCACGCCGCCGACGCGCTGGCGCGACCGGGCGGCGATGATCGACAGCGACTCGTGCTCGACGCCGAAGCCGCCGCGCTCGGGCAGGGCGGCGCCCAGCGCGTCGGCCAGGTCCTTGCGAAACAGCCGCAGGCCCGACTGCACGTCGGCGACGTCGACGCCGGCCAGCAGGCGGAACGCCCCGTTGACCAGCCAGTTCGACAGCCGCCGCTGGGCTGGCATCTCGGCGTGCGACCGCGCGCCGATCACCAGGTCGGCGTCGCGCAACAGCTCGGCCAAGGCCGGAAGCTCGGCCGGCTCGTGCTGCAGGTCGCCGTCGATGAGGGCCACCGCGTCGACCTCGACCCGGCGCAGGTGGCGCAGCGCCCGGCGCACCGAGCCCTGCTTGCCCAGGTTGTGCGGGTTGCGCAGGACCACCAGCCGCTCGCCGACCTCGGCGCGCAGCTGGCCCAGCACCTCGGCGCTGGCGTCGGTCGAGCAGTCGTCGACGATGACGACGCAGGCCGGGCCGGTGGCCAGGCACCGTCGCACCAGCTCGCGCAGGTGGGGCGCTTCGTTGTAGGCGGCGATCGCGATCGCCACCCGCGTCGAGAACGTCGCGGTCGTCGGCAGGGAGGTGATGCGGTCGCAGGTGAACGTCATGCCCGGAGGTAGAGCAAGCCTCCTGCCAAGGCCAACTGCCCGGACTCGCTGGCCCGGCGGAGGCGGACCGTCAGACCTTGGTCGGGATCTGACGGTCGACCATGCACCGCAGGTTCACGGCACCCAGTGCGCGGGCACGGCGCCGACCTGCCGCGCGGCGTGGTTCACCGGGTACCGACAGTCGATGGGCGGCGGCGCGGCGAACTGGGTCCTTACCGCGGGCGCGTCGACGCGCGCGCAGCGGCACACCTCGGCCGCACGGGGAGGCGCCGGGCGCGGCCACAGGAACAACACGGCGGCCGCGGCCGCGACCAGGAGCAGCAGGGGCCAGCGGGCCAGGCGCGGCACCATGCTCGCGAAGGGGGACATGGAGGTGGGACCCGGTAGCCGCGGGTCACCTTGGGTCCCGGCGCTCGATCGGGCCCGATCGGGCGCGGAGGCCAGGCGCCGCCGCCGCCGACGAGCCCGCCCGGGAGATGGCGCCAGATGCCTAAAATTGCAAGAAAAATCGTGCCTAGCGCACCCGCCAGATCGGGAACTCGTCGCCCGCCGTCGGCGCCAGGACCAGGCCGTTTTCGACCGCGCCGTCGTCGCTCTCGGGCTCGCACAGGTAGGCGGCGATGGCGCCCAGGGGCTGGTCGGTCGGCACCAGGCGGTAGCCCGGCGGCAGGGCCCGGGCGTCGTCGCGCCACGCCACGGTCAGCTCGCCGACCTGGGCCGCCTCGAGGATGCTGCGGCCGTCGGCGCTGGCCACCGCCTCGACCCGGGCCACGGCGACGTCGAGCCGACCGTCGCCGGCGGAGGTGGTCAACCCGTGGCGCTCGAGGTGGGCCGCCACCGCCGCTGGCACCGCGTACGCGCGCGGCCGCGCCACCACGGTCGTGCCGACGAAGCGGGCCCGGTGCGGGATGGTCACCGTCGACGGCGCGCCGGTCAGCGTGCGCGGCGTGCGGGTCAAGATCTCGACCGGCGCGGCGACGTCCTCGAGCCGGTAGCGCACCGCGATCTGGTCGGGCGGCCGCTGGCTGTGGGCCACCACCTGGCACACGTCGTCGCCGTGGGCCGCCACCCACCGCAGCAGCTCCAGCTGCCAGGCCCGCGCGGTGGCCACCCGCTCCTCGAAGCTGAGGTAGCTGTAGCACTCGAGCAGCACGTCGAGCCGGTTGGTCAGCCCGCGGTAGTTCGAGCCGAACCGCGGGTGGTGCGGGTAGGTCATCCAGCCCTCGCCGACGGGCGTCGTCGGCTCGACGGCGACGTCGCGATCGAGCGCGCGTTCGTCCTCGACGAAGTTGCCGTACCAGCCGGAGTCGAAGCCGTGGCCGCGCACCGCGCGCATGACGTCGGGCACCACCCGCTGGCGCATGAACTCGATCGGCTCGGCCCGGCCGCTGGCGACGGTGTGCGGCACGTCGACGGTCATGTGGAAGCGGTGGACTGAGCCGTTGGTGGCGTGGTTGTCGATGGTGAGATCGGGCGCCCACGGCTGGCACACGCCGGCCTGCATCAGCCGCATCTCGGGCGCGGCCTGGCGCAGGTAGTCGCGGTTGAGGTTGATGCCGTGGCTCTGGGTGCGGGTGCCGACCACCGGGCCCGGCTGGCCCTGCAGCCGCGCCAGGTCGAGCCGGCGGTTGGCCGGGTCGAGCGCGTCGCCGCCGTCGGGGTTGAACAGCGGCGCCACCAAGAGCGTCATGTGCTCGAGCAGGTCGCCGTCGGGGCCGGCCAGCAGATCGCGCACCAGCGCCAGCGTGGCCTCCTTGCCCTCGACCTCGCCGGGGTGGATGCCGTCCTGCATGAGCACGATCGGCAGGCCGGCGGCCCGGGCCTGGGCCGGGGTGCGCACGCCGCGGGTCGACAGGACCAGGAGCGGCAGCTCGCGGCCCTGGGGGCTGTAGCCGAAGCCGGTCAGGTGCAGGCGCGGATCGCCCTGGGCCTGGAGCCCGGCCAGGAAGGTCATGACGTCGGCGTGGAGGGACGTCTCGCGGTAGTCGGTGGCCTCGGCCCGGGTGCGCAGCATGGGCGCGATGGTAGCGCCTGGCTGGCGCCGCTGCCGCGCTCGTCGCGCTCACGCAAGCGCGGCGGCGGCGTTCAGTCGCGCGTCGGCGCGTCGGCGGCACCTGGCTGGCGCGCGCCCGGCTTGAGCGTGACGATCACCTGGCACGCGGCGGCCTGGGTCCGCGCGATGGCCGCGGCGCGGTCCGGGGCCGGTGTCGGCGCCGGCAGCGCGATGCCGTGCAGTGCGCGCCGCAGCTCGGTGTCCTTGACCGCGAAGTTCACGTTCTCGGGGACGGTGCCGGTGGCTTCGAGCACCTTGTCGAGACGCAGCTTCGCGACGATGACACCGACGGCGAAGCCGTGCTCGTCGACCACCGGGCCACCGGAGTTGCCGGGCTGGACCGGCACCGATAGCTGGAACAACCACGGCTGGCCCAGGCCGCTGAGGCCGGTGACAGGGCCTTCGGCGAACGCGGGGTCGAAGCCGACCGTCGCCGGCGACGAGAACCCGATGGTGAACACCGGCTGGCCCAGCGTGAGCGCGGCTGCGGGCGACACCGCCAGGCCGTGGGCCGGGACCGCCCCCGGAACATCGAGCACGGCCAAGTCGACATCTTCCAGATCACGCATGACCGTCGCCGGATACGTGACCCCTCGCGAGTCGAGCACCTGGATCGATACGGCGTCGGCGACGACGTGATGGCTGGTGACGGCGATGCCGCTCTCCGACACGAAGAAGCACGAGCCGTGGCCGGCCAGGGTCGGCGGCGTCGGAGCAGGGCATGCGCTGACCTCGCCCAGCTTGCACGCGCGCGCGGTGTAGCGCGCCGCCAGCGCCGGATCGGTCTCGCGTCGGTCACGCGCCAGCGCCAGACACGCGCGTGGCACGCCATCGTCGCATGCCCGCTCGTACACGTCCCAGGCCAGCGGCGGTGGTGGCTCGTCGGGAATCTCCTCGACATCGTCGGGCCCACATCGGTCGGCGGCGGCCACCACCACCGAGGCGCCGAACGCCAGGAATCCCAGGATTCCAAGTACCTCCATGGTGTCGCCGCCGACGTACGTGGACTCCGCGATCGACGTGGCCATGCCTGCCGCATCGAAGATGACGCGGCTCGCCTTGTCGGGCAGGCAGCGGTGCTCGTCCGCGTGAGCCGCCTTGCCGGCCAGATAGCAACCGCTGCCGGTGGCTGTCACAACGACCGACAGCACCAGCAGCCCAGCGCGTCGCAGCATCATCTGTTTCTCCCGTTTTAGCAGGTGGGGCCTTTAGCGTGGCCGTCATTGACACCTGACCTCGTCACCCGGTCGTCCATGGAATGGACAGACCAGACATGACTACCACACAATCCCCTGCGGTGGGACGCCCGCGGCCCGCCCGCCGCCGCGTCAGACCACGCGGACGAGCCGGTAGTTCTTCTTGCCGCTGCGCAGGAAGATGAACGAGTCGGTGCCGCGGCTGGCCAGGTCGAGCTTGGTGTCGACGGCCTCCTGGCGCTGGTTGTTCACGTAGACGCCGCCCTGGGCGATGAGCGTGCGGGCCTTGCCCTTGGACTCGGCCAGCTTCGCCGCGACGAGCAGGTCGATGAGCGGCAGGCCGGCCGCCAGCGTGGCGCGGTCGACGTCGACGGTGCCGACCACGGCACCCAGCGGGGCGAGGTCCCCGTCGGTGGCGTCGGTCAGGCTGCCGCCGAACATGATGGCGGTGGCGTTCTCGGCGGCGCGCAGGCCGGCGTCGCCGTGGACCCAGCGGGTGATGTCCCGGGCCAGCTCGCGCTGGCACACGCGCTTGCTGCGGTCGGCGTCGTGGGCGGCGATGATCTCGTCGAGCTCGGCCAGCGGCCGGAACGAGAACTTCTTCAACATGCCCGGGGCCACCGCGTCGTCGACGTTCACGAAGTACTGGAAGAACGCGTACGAGGTGGTCTGGGCCGGGTCGAGCCACACCCGCTCGCCGGTCGAGGTCTTGCCCATCTTCTGCCCGCTGCCGTCGAGGAGCAGCGGCGCGGTCAGGCCCCACAGCTGGGGGCCGCCGACCCGGCGCGACAGCTCGCACCCGGCGGTGATGTTGCCCCACTGATCGGAGCCGCCGACCTGGAGCCGGCAGCCGTGGTCGCGCGCCAGCACCACGAAGTCCCACGCCTGCAAGAGCATGTAGCTGAACTCGGTGAAGCTGAGGCCGCTGTCGCGATCTTCCAGGCGGGACTTCACCGAGTCCTTGGCCAGCATGTAGTTGACGGTGACGTGCTTGCCGACGTCGCGCAAAAAGTCGAGGAACGACACCCCGGCGAACCAGTCGGCGTTGTTGGTGAGCATGGCGCCGGCCGGGCCGTCGTCGAAGTCGAGCAGGCGGCCCAGCTGGGCGCGGATGCCGGCGACGTTGGCGGCCAGGGTGTCGCGGTCGAGCAGGTTGCGCTCGGTCGAGCGCCCCGACGGATCACCGATCATGCCGGTGGCGCCGCCGACGACGGCGATCGGCCGGTGGCCGGCCACCTGCAACCGCCGCTGGATGACGATCGGGATCAGGTGGCCGACGTGGAGGCTGGGCGCGGTGGGATCGTGGCCGGCGTAGTGCGGCACGTTGCCGGCGGCCATGGCCGCCCCCAGCTCGTCGGTGTTGGTGACGTCGGCGATGAGGCCGCGGGCGGCGAGCTCGGGGAGGATGTTGGCCGGCATGGCGGCGGCAGGGTACGTGCCGCGGTCGGCCGGTGCAACGCCCGGCGCCGACGCTACTCGTAGCGGACGCGATCGCGCAGCGAGGCCCAGGCCGCGGCCCGGGCGTGGGTGCCCAGCGGAAGCAGCGCGCGCACGTCGGCCCACGCCGGGTGATCGATCGGCAGCACCCGCCCGGCGGCGGCGGCGGCGTAGATGCGGCCGAGGATGGGCGCGGCCTCGGCCAGAAGCGGCGCCAGGGCGGCGGCGCCGGCGTCGGTGCGGGCGCGGACCTCGGCCAGCGCGACCAGGAGCTGGCCGGCGTAGCCGTCGGTGGCGGCCAGCGCGGCCGCGACCCGGTCGGCCATCGCCGCGTCGCCGCACGCCAGCCCGGCCAGGAGCCACAGCGCCAAGACCGCGTGCTCGTCGTCGGTGGCGGCCTCGGTGAGCGCGGCCTCCAGGTGGGCCCGCGGCGCGGGCGGCGCGATCAGGCCGGGCTGCTGGCCGTCGTCGCGCGGCAGCGCCAGCGCCAGCAGCGGCAGCGCCTCGGGGATGCCGGCCACCAGCGCCGCGGCCCGGTCGAGGCCGGCTGGCGTCACGTACACCGCGGCGGCCAGCGCCTCGACCAGCGGCGAGCCGGCCAGGTCTTCACTCCCGTCGGCGGCGTCGAGCTGGTGCAGCAGAGCCACCGTCAGCTCGCCCAGCGTCTCGGTGTCGGTGGCGCCGGTGGCGGCGAACACCGCCGCGCGCCGGACCCGGTTGGGATCGTCGGGCCGGCGGGTCCGCACCCGATCGCGCTCGCCGTGCTCGACCAGCGCCAGCGCGGCGGCGGCGGCCACCTCGGGCGCCGGATCGTCGAGGCGCGCGAATAAGGGCTCGACGTCCTCGGTCAGCGCCAGCGCCCGCACCGCCGCCACCCGTACGCCGGCCCGGGAGTCCTCCAGCAGCGCGTGCAGCGCCGGCAGCGCGTGGTCGACCGGGAGCTGGCCGGCCAGATCGGCCGCCAGCGCGCGATCGTCGTCGTCGCCAGCGGCCAGCGCGATCACCAGCTCGCCCATCGGCAGGGTGTTGGCCGACTGGATCAGGCCGTCGATGAACGCCGGCATCAGCGGCAGCTCGCGCCACAGCCCCCGGGCCATGTCGTGCCACGCCGAGAACCCGTCGTGATCGTCGGGGGCGGCCGCGCCCAGGACGTGGGCGGCGTACTGCGCGTGCTCCCAGTCGGGCAGGAGCTTCATCCGCTCGAGGTCCTCGTCGCCAGCGGCGGCGTCGAGGCCGGCCAGCTGGGCGGCGAACCCGGCCGGCGCCTTGGTGGAGAGGATGCGGTCGACCGCGGCGCCGAGCTGGGCCTGGGCGTGCATGCGGACCCGCTCGCCCTGCTGGGTGCCGGCCCGCGCGATCGGGCCGAGCACCCGCACCAGCGCGGCCAGCAGCGGCCGCGGCGTGTCGCGGCCGAGCAGCGGCACCAGCGCGCCGACGATGGCGGCGCCGTCGTCGCCGTCGTGGAGGTGGGGCGCCCAGGCCAGCACCCGGCCGGCCTGGAGCAGCGCCTGGTAGATGGTGGCCTCGTCGGCGCCGGGGGCGCGCAGCTGGGCCAGCGCCTTGGCCCCGGCGGCCGGCGCCAGCGTCGACACCGTCGCGGCGATCAGCTCGTCGGCGCGCGGGGCCCACCGCCACCGGGCCAGGACCTCGGGCAGCTCGTCGGCCTGGGCCAGCACCGGCGCCACCAGCACCGCGGCCAGCTCGTCGGTGAGCGGCACCGCCGCGCCCGGGCCGCACGCGCGCAGCAGCGGCGAGCCGGCGTGCCACGCTGCCAGCGCGTCGTCGACGGCCAGCATGGCGCGGCCCTTGGGGTCGAGCAGGTAGGCCATCAGCCGCTCGATCGCCGCGGCCGGCTCGAGCGGGGCGGCCACCTCGTCGCGCTGGAGCGCCGGGCCCAGCTCCGACCAGGCGCCGTCGGGACACAGGAGCGCGGCGCGGCGGACCGCGGCGCGGGTGAGGAGCGTGCTCATGCCAGGAATCCCATCTCCGCGTACTCGAACTCGGCCGCGCGGCTGAGGTGTTTGTGGTGGATGGCGCCGCCGTCGGCGGCCGCGGCCGTCGCCGCCCGGACCAGCGCGTTCATGATGTTGCCGCCGGCCAGCGGGAAGCGCTTGGCCAGGGCCACGAAGTCGACGTCGTCGGCCAGCTGGGCCTCGCGCGGCACCATGCCCTGCCACAGCTGCGCGCGCTGGTGCTCGTCGGGCGCCGGGAACCGGATCCGGAAGCGGATGCGGCGCCGGAACGCCGGGTCGATCGCGGTCTCGCTGTTGGTGGTCATCACCACCACGCCCTCGTGCGACTCCAGCCGTTGCAGCAGGTAGTTCACCTCGAGGTTGGCGTAGCGGTCGTGGCTCGACTTGACCTCGGTCCGCTTGGAGAACAGCGAGTCGGCCTCGTCGAACAACAGCATCACCTGGCCGCGGGCGGCCTCGTCGAACACCCGGCCCAGGTTCTTCTCGGTCTCGCCGATGTACTTGTTGACCACCTGGGACAGGTCGATCCGGTACAGCTCGAGGCCCAGCTCCTTGGCCAACAGCGAGCAGATCATGGTCTTGCCGGTGCCGGGCGGGCCGGCGAACAAGGCCGACAGGCCGCGGCCGTAGGGCAGCTTGCGATCGAAGCCCCACTGCTTGAACACCTGGGCCCGGTGCGCCGCGTAGTTGAGGAACTCGAAGGTCGGCGCCAGCACCTCGTCGGGCAGGATGACGTCCTTCCACTCGAGGGTGGTGCGCACCACCGACGCCAGCGCGCCCAGCCGGTGCGACAGCCGGCTGCGCACCACGTCGACCACGTGCTCCTCGGTGACCAGCCCGCCGCGCTGGTGGACGTGGTCGAGGCGGCCCAGCTCGTTGGCGGCGTCGCGGATCGACGCGCACGAGGCCGAGTAGCGCTTGACGATGGTGTCGAGGTCGGCGTCGGGGCCCAGCCGCAGCCGCGGCGGCAGGTGGCGCACCCACAGCTTGCGCTGGGTGTCGGCCGACGGGAACGGCACCACGAACTTGAGGATCACCCGGCCGCACCGCGCCAGCCACTCGAGCGAGCGCTCGACCACCACCGCCAGCGGCACCGTGGCCGCGCGCAACAGCGACGCCAGCCGGGTCAGGATGAAGGCCTGGCCCTCGCCGTCGCCGTAGTGGTCGAGGCCGTCGAGCACCAGCACGCCGTTGTGCAGCCGGGTCTCGCGCACCAGCGGCTCGAGGGTGGCCACCAGCGTGGCGGCCTCGACCGCGACCTCGCGCATGTCGACCACCAGGAGCGGGCGGTCGAGCGCCCGGGCCGCGGCGCCCACCACCGCCTTGCGGCCGACGCCGGGCGCGCCCACCACCTCGAGCACGTGATCGAGCCGCACCAGGGCGCGGGCCACCTCGTCGATGACCGCGCGGTCGGGGATGATCAGCTCGCTGGCCGGCAACGGCGCCGCCACGAACCGCGCCACCGTGCCCAGCACCGCCTCGCCCGGCAGGGTCAGCCCGTCGAGGAAGTCGAGGATGCGCTCGGACACCCGCAGCCGCTTGTAGGCCAGCGGCGCCTCCGGCACCCAGCCCTGGCCCGACGCCAGATCGATGAGCCCGGTGGCCACCAGCGGCGCGTCGGTGGTGAAGCGCAGCCGCACCGACTCCGGCGCGTAGGTGACGTTGTCGCCCAGGAGCGCCATCAGGAACGCCACGTCGCACTGCACCGGGTCGTGCTTCTCGGCCGAGGCCAGGTACGGGTTGAGCGCGGCGCCGCGCTCGATGGTGGTCAGGATCGCCAGCAGCTCGAGGTCGAGCGGGGTCAGGCCGAACCGCTCGCGCACCAGCTCGAGGGGCAGCTCGACGCCGAGCCGACGCGCGTAGTGGGCCCGGGCCGCGATGTCGCCACGGGCGCCGGCCACCGCGTCGTCGAGCTCGGCCAGGGTCGCCGACTCGCGGACCCGGGCCGCGCGGTCCCCGGCGGTGAGCTGGACCCGCCCCGGCAGGGCGTTGCGGTGCGCGGCCAGGCGCTCGACGAGGAGCGCGGTCATCTCGGCCCAGGCGTCGAGGTGCTCGCTGCCGGCGCGGAAGCCGGGCCCGTCGGGAGAAGCGGTGGAGGTCGGCACCAGAGGCGTCATCGTAACTCGGCCAGGGCCGCCTCGGCGACCGCGGCGAGCCGCGACAGGCCGGCGGCGTGGCAACCGGCGGCGATCAGGTCGACCAGGGCCCAGCACGACACCGGCAGACGGCCAGCCAGGATCCCGCCGACCACGGCGTCGAGCACCAAGGCCGCCAGCGCGGCGTCGCGGCTCGCCACGCCCAGGTCGACCGCGGCCTCGAGCTGGTGGTGGACCACGGCGGGGTCGGTCGCCAGCGCGGCCAGCCGCAGCCGCGCCCGGACGTCGAGCTCGCGGGCGGTGCCGGCCGGCAGCTCCTGGGCGCGCACCGCGGCCTCGCCGGCCGCCTCGGCCGCGGCGGCGAGGTCGCCCCTGGCGATCAGCGCGTCGGCCAGCACTCCGGTGGCCCGGGCCGCTACCTCGGCGTCGCCGCGGGCGGTCGCGTCGGCGCGCGCCGCGGTGGCCTGGGCGATGGCCTCCTCGGTGCGGCCGCCGGCGATGAACGCGTCGAGCGCCAAGAGTTCGACGGTGCGCCCCTGGGCGTCGCGCCCGGCCAGACGGAATGCGTCGCGGGCGAAGGTGAAGCAGATGGCGGCGCCGGCGGGGTCACCGGTGGCCAGGTCCAAGAGCCCCAGCTCGGCCAGCGAAAGCGCCGTCAGGTCGGGGCGGCCGGCCGGGACCGCCCGCAGCCGCGCCTGGTCCAGCGCCACCCGGGCCGCGTCCATCGCGCCGCGCCGCCGGCTGGCCATGCCCCGGACCAGGTAGGCTGATGTCACGATCTGTCGTCTCAGGTGGTCGGCGAGACCACCCGACCGGTACAGCACGGCATCGGCCGCGGCCTCGGCAGCGACCGCGTCGCCGGTCTCCAGCTGGGCGAGCGCCATCGTCAAGCCCGCCTGGAGTTCATGCACCAGATCGCCGCGATCGGATGCGATCTCAGCGGCTTGGCGCGCCCGCAAGAAGGCGTCGGCCCGCAGACCGACCCGGAGGTCGAGCGCCGCCAGGGCCAGGAGCCGCGCCGACGCCAGGGTGTACTCGCCGCCCCGGGCCAGGACGGCGATGTCACTCCGGAGCCGGGCGATGGCTACCAGGTCCCGTCCGCTGGCAGGCACGGGCAACAGTATATGGAGATGGGAAGGATCTTCGCAATCCCGCCGTATTAGGATGGCACCGATGCCTGCGCACCTCGATCACTTGCGCGCGCAGCTCGCCGAGGCGGATCCCGCCACGCGGGCGACGCTCGCGGTGCGCCTGGCCGAGGAAGAGCCGCTGTTCGGTCACCGCGTCGAGGTGATCCGTCAGCTGGTCCACGCCGCGGCTGCCGCCGTCGAGGCCGCGCCCGATCCCGCGCTCGAGGCGCGGCTCATGATGCGGCTCGCGCAGATCAAGCTGGTCGAGCTCGACTGGGCCGCCGCCGACGCCACCCTGACCGCCGCCGGTGAGCGCATCGGTCGCGAGGGCCCGCTCATGTTCGCGATCGCCGCGCGCTCGTGCCGGGTCGCCATCCGCCGCGGCGAGCGCGAGGTCGCCGGCGCCACCCTGCGCGCCGCCAGCCGGCACCTGGCCGAGCTGGCCGACCCGGCCGACGAGGCCTGGCAGCGGGCGCTGGCCGAGCTGACCCTCGGTATCGCCGAGGAGGCACTCCACGACGAGCCCGGCGATCCGGCCCCGTTCGACGCCCTGCGCGACCTGGTCGATCAGCTGCGCCACGACCCGCGCTGGGTCGACGTGGTGTTCACCGCCCGCCAGATCTTGGCCACCGACGCGCTGGCCCGCGGCGACGCCACCACCGCCGGCCACGTGCTGCGCGAGGTGGTCCGCGAGGCCCACGCCTACGGCAGCCCGGCCGACGAGGTCGAGGGCCGCATCGCCCGGGCCGCGGCGCTGGCCGCCCGGGGCGACGCCGCCGGCGTCGAGGAGGCCGAGCGGGTGGTGCAGATCGCCTGCGACCGCGCGCTCGAGCACGGGCTCACCGACCTGCACGTCGCCGCGCTGATCGGCCAGGCCGGCCTGATGAGCCAGCGCGATCGCACCGCCGGCGCCCTCGACCGCTGCATCGAGATCGCCCGCATCGGCGCCGCCGGTGGCAACGTCGGCCGCTACGTCGCGGCGGTCGGGTTGATGTCGCAGATCTACCAGAACCACGGCGACTTCCCGTCGGCCTACCGCACCATCGCCGAGAGCTACCACGCGCTCAAGGCGGTCGCCGGCGACGAGATCCGGCCGATGTTCGAGCGCCTGATCGAGGCCCTGCGCGAGCGCATGGGCCCGCCCCGCTTCACCAAGATGATCGATGACGTGAGCCGGGCGCGCCGCCTGGCCGACGAGCTCACGAGCCCGCGGAGCTAGAAGGAGACCGACATGGCTGACCCCGCCTCGGCAGGAAACCCGCAAGCAGCGATCGCGAAGTACGCGGCCAAGACCCAGTCGGGGGCCGACGCCGACGCCGCGATCGTCTCGCGCGTCGAGGCGCAGATCGCCAACTCGCCGATGGGGTGGCTGCAGAGCCTGTTGGGCGAGGCCGGGTCGAAGGCCGACAGCGAGAAGGCGCAGGCCAACGAGAAGGTCGACGAGATGAAGGACGAGGTGGACAAGAACTCCGCCGACGCTCCTCCCGACGCCGGGCCCGCCCCCAAGCCGTCGGCGCCGGCCCACCCCAGCGTCAAGACCCCGGCCTCGGCCAACAAGGCCGGAGGCGCCCCCGCCGCGCCCAAGAAGGGCGCCGCCGGCCCGGCCGGCAAGCAGCCGGGCAAGGGCCCGGGCAAGCCCGCCACCAAGGGCGGCGCCGCCCCGTCGATGGCCGCCGCCGGCGGCGACATGCTGGCCCAGCTGGCCGGCGGTGACCCCGACATCGGCAAGGCGCTCGACGCCTACGAGCCGAAGTCGCCCGGCACCAAGGAGACGCTCGCCAAGATCAAGCAGATGGGCGACGTGGCCAACGGCTTCCAGGGCCAGATCGACACGTACATCGGCTCGGCCGGTGACGGCCTCAACGGGGCCCTGGCGCGCGCCGGCAACTGGATCGGCGAGGGCAAGAACATCGCGGCGGTGTGGACCAACAACCCGTACAAGAAGGCCGAGGGCTTCCTCGGCTCGATCATGCGGGTGCTGTCGGCGATCAAGAGCATCGCCGGCGTGGTCGGGAGCATCTGCGGCAAGATCGGCCTGATCCTGACGGTGGTCGGGCTCCTCGGCATGATCTTCCCGCCGATCGGCGCCGCGGTGTCGGCGGTGGCGCGCATCCTCAACATCGTCGGGCTCATCTGCGACGTGATCTCGTTCGCGCTGTCGGGGGTGCTGACCGGCCTCAACGGCGTGCGCCTGGCCCAGCTGATCGCCGCTGGGGCCTCGCCCGAGGAGAAGGCCGCGTGCGCTGACCAGATGATGACCGAGGCCAACGACGCCGCCGGCAGCCTGATCAGCCTGGCGATGCAGTTCGGCCCCAAGTTCATGAAGGGCCTGCTCGGCAAGAGCAAGGGCATCATCAACGGCCTGATGAAGCGCGCCAAGGCGGTGCTCGGCCGCATCGCCGCGCGCCTGAGCGGCAACGTCAAGAACTTCGCCGACAAGCTGTTTCGGAAGATGGGCTTCGGCGGCGTGAAGGGCCGCATCGTCGACGGCGCGTGGAAGGCCGAGCAGGGCGCCCTGGCCAAGTTCGGCGAGGCGGCGTCGAGCCGGGCCAAGAAGATCGGCACGTCGATCGCGACCTCGCGCCCGGTGACCGCGGTGAAGACGGCGGTGACCAAGGCGTCGGACTACGTCGCCAACTCGCGGGTCGGCCAGGCCGGCCAGAAGGCGGTCGACTGGGCCAAGGACCGGGGCGCCGCCATCCAGCAGCGCATCAACAAGATCAACGACGGCGCGTTCATGCGCGGCCTCGACGAGAAGGCGGCGCGGATGAACCGCTTCGCCGACAAGATCGATCTCGAGCGCGGGGTCGAGAACCTCGGCAAGAAGGCCGGCGGCATCGGCGAGAACTGGAACGCCACCAAGCGGCTCAACACCGGCACCGAGGCCATCGAGGCCGAGACCAAGCAGATCCAGGAGCAGCTGGCCGCGGCCAACGCCCGCAACCTGGCCGAGGCGCGGGAGTCTTACCTGCGCCAGCAGCAGGCGGCGCGGCGGGCCCAGAACGCCGAGATGAAGGCCGCCGGGATCACCAACAAGGGTGGTCGCGCCGCGGTGACCAAGGACGCCTACGAGCTGGGCAAGGAGGCCAACCGGGTCGGCGCGCTCACCACCACCGAGGCCCGCACCGCCCGCGAGGCCGCCGAGAAGGCGTCGAAGGACGCCGCGGCCCGGGCCGAGGCCCAGGAGGCCGCCGACGAGGCCGCCCGGCTCGCCCGCAACGCCGACCCGGCCGGCTACGCCGAGCAAGCGCAACAGTCGCGCATCAAGCGGCGCCAGCTCGAGGCCGATCTGGCCGCCGACGCCGCCGAGCGCAAGCGCCTGCTGGCGATCCCCGAGGCCCAGCGCACCGCGGCCGACAAGACCCAGCTCGAGGCGGTGGGCACCCGGCTCAAGCCGCTCGACGAGCAGATCGCCATCGACGACCGCTACTACAAGACCTTGTCGGGCGGGGCGGCGCGGCCGACCGGCCCCGAGGGCGGCGTGGTCGATCAGGCCAAGTGGTACAAGGAGACCGGCGGCAAGGTGGTCAGCGGCGGGCGCGCGGCGGCGGACCTCTACCACGCCGGCGGCGCCGCCATCGACGCGCTCCAGGGCGAGGAGGTGTCCTTCGACGGCGCACCCAGCCGGTGGAACCTGCCGGGCGTCGGCCCGCTGGTGAAGCCCGACGCCAAGAACTGGGAGGGCGCCGAGACCTTCGACTTCAAGGACCCGCTCAAGTGGGACAAGGGCGGCGCCGCGTCCAACGCGTCGGCGCGCTCGTCGGCCCAGGCCAAGGCCATGGGCGGCGCCCCCGCGCTGTCGGTTCCGGACACGGCGAAGACCGAGTTCCACGACTTCGTGGTGCGGCGCGCGGCCCAGACCTCGATCGCCAACAACGTGCGGTCGCTGCTGGGCGGCATCAAGCGCAAGGACCCGGCGACCGCGGCGGCCCCGCCCACGACCGCCGCGCCGACCACCACGCCGGCGGCGCCGACCGCCGCGACCCGCGGCGCCACCCCGCCGGCGCCCACCGCCGACACCACCCCGGCCGCGGCCAGCACCGCCACACCGGCCGCTGCCGACGGCGCCACGCCGGCCGCCCCGACCGCCACCGCCGAGCCAGCCGCGCCCGCCGAGCCGGCGGCGCCGACCAGCGCCGATCCCGCGGCGGGTGGCGACGCCGGCGGCGCCGAGCCGCTGCCGTACTGGCCGCACCTGCTGGCCCCCGACGGCGAGTTCACCATGGCGATGAAGGAGTTCTCCTTCATGCGCAAGATCGCCGTCGAGTTCAAGAAGGGCCAGGTCTCCGCCAAGCAGAAGGCGGTCGACACCCTCGCGGTCTACGGCAAGTACGACGAGTACGCCGCCAAGCGGAAGGCCGAGGCCGCGGCCCACAAGACCGACACCCAGGCCGCCGGCAACGTGGCCCAGCAGAACCAGGCCGCGGCCGACACCGGCTCGCAGCAGGCAGGCAAGGCCAACGACGAGCAGAACAAGGGCAAGGGCCAGGCCGGCCAGAAGGCCGCGGTCGACCTGCCCGAGCCCGAGAGCCGCGGCTTCTGGGGCCGCATCATCGGCCGCATCAAGCGGTGGGCCAAGAACAAGGCGGCCGAGATCTTCGGGTGGATCCAGTCGAAGATCGCCGACGTCATCCTGCGCGGCCTGTGCGGCGTGTCGATGGGCGACATGAAGGCCTACTCGACCGCGCTCAAGAATCAGCAGGCCCGGGCCAAGGGCGTCGCCGACACCGGGGCCCAGACCACCGACGCCGCCGGCGCCAAGCAGGACGAGGTGAAGTCCACCTCGGCCAAGGAGACCGCCGCCGCCGAGGCGCAGATCGCCGAGGCCGACACCAACATCACCGACGCCGACACCTTCCTGACCGACGTCAACGGCTTCGAGCAGCAGCTCAAGGCCGAGGCGGCCCACGCCGCGCAGTTCATCCAGCAGATCACCGAGGCGGTGCAGCAGAAGCGGGCCGAGGCCAAGGCCGCCGAGGAGAAGGCCAAGGCGGAGGCGGCCCAGGCCGCGGCCGCGGCCCAGGCGGCCCAGGCCGGCGCGCCCACCGCGGTCGACAGCGACGGCGACGGCCAGCCCGACACCAGCGTCGACCCCGGCATGTCGACTGCGCCGGCAGCGACCACCGACCCGGCCGGCCCCACGCCCGAGGAGCAGCAGGAAGAGGCCGACGAGCTGGCCAACGCCCAGCTGGTGCGCGACGCCGCGACCTACGCGGCCGGCGCGGCCGACACCGCGGTCGGCCAGCTCGACAGCAAGGTCGAGGACTACAAGAACCAGGTCAAGGCCGCCACCACCAACCGCGATCCCAGCATCGCGTCCGACGTCGCCGCCGGCGCCGCCGAGATCATGACCGAGGTGAAAAACGAGATCGGCCAGGCCAAGGACAACCTGGCCTCGATCGAGGGTGGCTCCGACGCCGCGGTGCAGGCGGTGACCACGATCGCCGAGAGCCTCGACACCATCATCTCGCAGGCCAACGAGCAGCTCGACAAGGCGTTCCTCGCGGTCTACGACAAGATCAAGTCGTCGCAGCGGACCCTCAAGTCCCGCGGCTTCGACGCGGTCAACGACGCCGCGTCGCCGGTGACCGACGCCGTCGAGCAGCAGCTCGACCGGCGCGAGGGCGCCGCCGAGCAGGCCTGGGCCACCGGCAGCAACGTGGTCGGCGCGGTCGCCAACCCGGTGGGTGACGCGGCCACCGGCGCGGCGGCGTGGGGCGTCGGCATGACCACCCGGGCCGCCATCGGCACCGGCTACGTGCTCGAGCAGGGCGCCGAGGCCTACGGCGCGGCGTCGCAGTACGGCGTGCCCATGATGCCGATGTGACGCGCGGCGTGGGGTAGGATGCCCGGGCCGTGCAGGTCCGTGCGCTCAAGCTCGACGGCGTGCGCAACCTGGCGCCGCTAGCGCTGACCCCGGGGCCGCGCTTCAACGTGTTCGCCGGCGACAACGGCCAGGGCAAGACCAACCTCCTCGAGGCGGTCTACGTCCTGGCCGCGCTGCGCTCGTTCCGCACCAGCACCCTGGCCGAGCTGATCGGCCACGGCCGCGAGCGCGCCACCCTGCGGGCCACCGTCGAGCGCGCCGAGCTGGCCCGGGCCTACCAGGTGGTCATCGAGCCGCAGCGCAAGACCGCGCTGGTCGACGACAAGCCGGTGCGCCCCATCGCCCGCTACTTCGGCGCGTTCAACGTGGTGCTGTTCGCGCCCGAGGACCTGGCGGTGGTGCGCGGCGCGCCGGCCGAGCGGCGCCGCTTCCTCGATCGCACCGTGTTCGGGCGGCGGGCCAGCTTCCTGGCCGCGGCCCAGGCCTTCGACAAGGTGCTGCGCAGCCGCAACGCCGTGCTGCGGGCCCTGGCCGAGGGTGACCGCGGCAGCCGCGACCTGCTCGACGTGTACGACCAGCAGCTGGCCCCGCTGGCGGTGGCGGTGAGCGCGGCCCGGCGCGAGCTGCTGGCCGAGCTGGCGCCGCGGCTGGCGGCGGTGTTCGCGGCCATCACCGGCGGCGCCCTGGCGCTGTCGGTCGAGTACCAGTCGGCGCCCGAGCTGACCGACGCCGCGGCCACCGCGGCCCGCCTCACCGCCGATCGCGGCAAGGATCTGGCTCGACGCTCGACCTCGCTGGGCCCGCACCGCGACGACCTGGCGTTTCGCCTCGACGGCCACGACGCCGCCGGGTTCGCGTCCCAGGGCCAGACCCGGGCGCTGGTGCTGGCGTGGAAGATCGCCGAGCTCGAGCTGTTGCACCACGCCCACGGCGACGCGCCGCTGCTGCTCCTGGACGACGTGTCGTCCGAGCTCGACGACACCCGCAACGAGTTCCTGTTCAACCACCTGCGCGGACGTCCAGGTCAATGCTTCATCACGACGACGGACGCGCGCCACGTCCGCATCGCCGGTGATCGGCTGGATCATCAGGTCCGCGGCGGGCAGGTTTCCCAAGTAATCACGATGATTTGAGTAGGCCGCGAAAGGCGGCAAACCGCTATCGTGGCCACCGCGATCCGTGCTACCAATCGAGCGTTCCCGCAGGTCGATTCGATGGCTGAACCCACTGTCAATTCAGATAGTTCTGCGCCCAAGGCTGTGCCTGGTGGCGACTACACCGCGGCCGATATCAGCGTCCTCAAGGGGCTGGAGGGCGTCCGCATGCGGCCGGGCATGTACATCGGCGACACCGATGACGGCACCGGCCTCCACCACCTGGTGTTCGAGGTCGTCGACAACTCGGTCGACGAGGCGCTGGCGGGGCACTGCGACCTCATCGAGGTCATCATCCACGTCGACAACTCGGTCACCATCCGCGACAACGGCCGCGGCATCCCGGTCGGCATGCACCCGACCGAGAACAAGCCAGCGGCCGAGCTGGTGATGACCATCCTCCACGCCGGCGGCAAGTTCAACCAGGACAACTACAAGGTGTCCGGCGGGCTCCACGGCGTCGGCGTGTCGGCGGTGAACGCGCTGTCGGACCGGCTGTTCCTCGAGATCTGGCGCGACGGCTATGTGTGGGAGCAGGAGTACGCCTGCGGCATCCCGCAGACGTCCCTGACCCGGGGCGCCGCCACCACCAAGCGCGGCACCTCGGTCACGTTCCACCCCGACGCCACCATCTTCAAGAACGTGTTGGCGTTCAGCTACGAGCAGCTGTCCCAGAAGCTGCGCGAGCTGGCGTACCTCAACGGCGGCCTCGGCATCACCATCCACGACGAGCGCACCGACAAGCGCCAGGAGTTCCGCTACGACGGCGGCATCGCCACCTTCGTCGGCGACATGAACGCCACCAACACGACCATCCACCCCGAGGTGATCGCGTTTTGCGCCGAGCACGACAACGTGGTGGTCGACGTCGCGATGCAGTGGAACGAGAGCTACAACGAGCAGCTGGTCTGCTTCACCAACACCATCAAGAACCGCGACGGCGGCGCTCACGTCACCGGCTTCCGCCAGGCCCTGACCCGCACCATCAACGCCTACGCCACCGAGTACAAGCTGCTCGGCAAGGACGGCAAGGGCGCGTCGCTGTCGGGCGAGGACCTGCGGGAGGGCCTGACCGCGGTCATCTCGGTGAAGGTGGCCGACCCCAAGTACTCGAACCAGGCCAAGGACAAGCTGGTGTCGAGCGAGGTGACCACCGCGGTCAACGCGGTGGTGGCCGACAAGCTGAGCGAGTACCTGGAGCGCCACCCCAAGGAGGCGCGCAACATCATCACCAAGGCCTCGCTGGCGGCCAAGGCCCGCGAGGCCGCGCGCAAGGCGCGGGAGATGGTCCAGCGCAAGGGCGCCCTGGAGATGACCTCGCTGCCGGGCAAGCTGTCCGACTGCCAGGAGCGCGACCCCCGCAAGTGCGAGCTGTTCATCGTCGAGGGTGAGAGCGCCGGCGGCTCGGCCAAGCAGGGCCGCGACCGCGCGTTCCAGGCCATCTTGCCGCTCAAGGGCAAGATCTTGAACGTCGAGAAGGTCCGGTTCGATCGCATGCTGGCGTCGCAGGAGATCGCGACGCTCATCACCGCGCTCGGCACCAGCGTCGGGCCCGAGAAGGACCTGGCCAAGCTCCGGTACCACCGGATCATCATCATGACGGACGCCGACGTCGACGGGTCGCACATCCGGACCCTCCTGTTGACGTTCTTCTTCCGCCACTTCCACGAGCTGTTCGAGAACCCCAACGAGGCCGACGCCACCGAGGGCCGCAAGAAGCGGCACATCTTCATCGCCCAGCCCCCGCTGTACAAGGTGAAGAAGGGCAAGACCGAGCGCTACCTCAAGAACGAAGAGGCCCTCGAGGACTTCCTGCTCGACAGCGTGTGCGACGACACCGTGGTGACCGGCCAGCGCGACGGCCAGACCGAGACGCTCACCGGCGCGGCGCTCAAGCAGGCCATCAAGCGCGTCAACGAGGGCAAGCGCATGCGCGCGCTCATCGAGAAGCGCGGCGACGGGCGCATCCTGGGCGGCTTCGCCGAGGCCGGCGTGCGGGCCGAGGACCTGCGCGAGCGGGCCCGGGCCCAGGAGGTCGCGACCCGGGTCGCGGCCGATCTGGTGCACCGCTACCCGGAGCTGGCCGGCCTGCAGTTCGAGCTGATCCACGACGAGAGCAACGACAGCCACGACATCCGGGTGGCGGCCGGCGCCAGCGGCGTCCGCCGCGAGACGGTGGTCACCCGCGAGCTGGTGCGCTCGGCCGAGTTCGCCGAGCTGCGCAAGGTCGACCTCGAGCTGCGCACGCTCCTGGCCGGGCCGTTCGCGGTGGCCTACGACGGCGCCGCGCCGGTGACCACCCCGACCTTCGACGGCGTGGCCGCGTTCGTCGAGGAGCTGGGCCGCAAGGGCCTGCAGATCCAGCGCTACAAGGGCCTGGGCGAGATGAACGCCGACCAGCTGTGGGAGACCACCATGGACCCGGCGCGGCGCAACCTGCTCGAGGTGTCGATCGGCGACGTGAACAGCGCCAACGACATCTTCTCGACCTTGATGGGCGACATGGTCGAGCCCCGCCGGCAGTTCATCGAAGAGAACGCGCTCAACGTGCGCAACCTCGACATCTGACCGGCGGCCGCGCCGGTGGGTGGACTGCGGGGCGCCAGCGCGGCGGCGGGCCGCGGTAGGATGACGGGATGCGACGTGCCGGGCTCGTGAGCGCGCTGGTGGCGATCGCCGCCGGATGGCCGGTCGCGGCCCAGGCCGCCTTCATCTGCGCCAACTTCTTTCCGACCTCGTCGGGGACCTACGCCGACCTGCTGGTGGTCACCGTCACCGGCGTGACCGCGACCGCGACCCGCGATGGCGTGACCGGCCTGGCGCTGGGCGGCGCCACGCCGACGTGCACGAGCTACCAGCTGGGACAGGAGGTGGCGCGGTTCGACCTCGAGGTGGTCGGGGTCGACCCCGGCGAGCGGTTCACCGTCGCGCTCAACGGCGCGCCGTACCCGTTGACCGCGGGCCACCTGCTGGCCAACCCCTACGTCTCGGCCCAGCCGCTGGTGGTGGTGGGCGGCGGGCTGGAGGCGGCCGGCGTCGGCGGCTCGGCCTCACTCGAGATTACCGAGCCGGTCATGACCCAGCTCACGCTGTGCGGCGGCGGCGGCGACGGCCTGATCGTCCACCTGACGATCAACTCGTACTGCCAGTGCGGCAACGGCAACAAGCACTTCAACGAGGGCTGCGACGACGGCGGGTTCGTCGCCGGCGACGGCTGCTCGCCGACGTGCGACATCGAGGCCGGCTGGGTGTGCACCGGCAACCCGAGCGTGTGCTCGATGACCTGCGGCGACGGCCTGCTCGACAGCGGCGAGCAGTGCGACGACGGGGGCAACCTGGGCGGCGACGGGTGCGCGGCGGCGTGCGTGATCGAGACCGGCTGGGTGTGCGCCGGGGCCGGCCCCGGCTCGTGCCAGCTCGACGACGACTTCGACGGCGTGGGTGCCGCGACCGACAACTGCCCGCACGTGGCCAACCCGGCGCAGGCCGACAGCGACGGGGACGGGCTCGGCGATGCGTGCGATCCGACGCCGTTCGGCGAGGCCGACGGCGGCGTGGACGCGCTGGTCGACGCGCTGGCCGACGCGGCACCGGTGGACGCGCTGGTCGACGCGGGGCCGGTGGACGCGATGGTCGACGCGGGGCCGGTGGACGCGATGGTCGACGCGGGGCCGGTGGACGCGATGGTCGACGCGGGGGTGACCGACGCCGGGCTCGGCGCGGACGCGACGTCGGGCGTGGACGCCGGCCCCGACCCGATCGGCGAGGCGGCCGGCTGTTGCGGCACCGGCGCAGGCACCCCGCCGTGGCCGGCGATCGGGCTGGTCGTGGCCGTCGTCGCGCGGCGCGGCCGCCGACGCCGGCGGCGCTGAGCAGCGGACTGCACAACCGGCGGTGTCCGATGCATGCACACGCGGGCCCGCATCCTCGCAAGATCGACCGCTTGCCGCGGCACGCAGGTTGCTTTTGACCAGCGCATGCTGCACCTCAACGCACGTCACACGATCTTCGCCATCGCCTCGGCCGCGCTCGCCGGTGTCGGCTGCAGCGACGGTAGCACCGCCGGCGTGGCGGTCTCAGCGCTCACCGGCCCTGGCGCGGGCAGCCCGGTGGCTACTGACGCCCAGGGCACGGCGTTCACCATGTCCCAGGGGCTGCTCCACCTGCGCCACATCGAGCTCGACCTGCCGGCCGGCACCGCGTGCGCCGACCTCGCGGACCAGCTGACCGGGGCGACCTGCCACGACGCCGACAACCCGGGCGACGAGGCCAAGATCCGCATCGACGGCCCGTTCGCCGTCGACATGGTGGCCGGCACCTCGACGCCGAGCCTGGCCGCGGTCGCGATCCCGACCGGCAGCTATCGCCGGATCGACCTGCGGGTCGACGACGGCCGCCCCGACGAGGGCGTGGTCGCGCCGGGCAGCCCTCTCGACGACAACGCGCTCGCGGTGATCGCGACGTTCGACCACGCCGGCGCGCCGGCCACGCTCGACCTCCGGCTCAACTTCGACGAGGACATCCGCATCGAGCAGCCCGGCGGCGTGGCGGTGGCGGCAGGCGAAGACCTCATCGCGCGCTTCGCGGCCAGCAACTGGCTGGCCGGCGTCGACCTGGGCGCGTGCGTCGCCACGCTCACGGCGACCGACGGCCGCTACGTCGTCGACGACCGCAACGACGGGGCCTGCGCTGGCATCGAGGACACCGTCAAGCGGGCGATGAAGGACAGCGGCGACCTCGTCAGCGACGACGACCGCTGACCGCCGCGCCGGCCGCGGGCCCCGGGGCCACGCGCCGGGCCCGATCCGGCGTATCGTAGGGCGTGCCCCCGACGCCGTACACCCGGGCCGCCGAGCACCTCGGCGATCAGATCGACATCTCGCGCGTCACGCTGCGGGCGGCCGTGCGGCGGCGCCAGCTCGGCGACGTCGCCAACTGGGACAACGATCCCGAGCTCAACCGCTACCTCCAGGCGATCGCCGAGCTGAACGCGCTGTCCAGCGCCCGGGCCGACGCCAGCGACCCGACCATGGTGCCGCTGGTGGCCATCGAGAAGGTGTTCCGCCTGCGGCCGACCGAGGTGCGGGTGGTGGTGTTCCTGATCGGCCTCGAGCTCGACGTCAAGCTGCGCGAGCTGGCCCGGCTGTTCATGAACGACCCGCAGCGGCCGCACCCCGACGTCGGCCTCTTGGCCGAGCTGCTGTACCCCGGGCCGGAGCGGGCCCGGGTCCCCGAGGAGCTGGGCGGCGACGGCAGCCTGGTCCGCTTCGGGTTGATCAGCATCGATCGGCTGGCCGACACCGCGTTCGTGCTGCGTCGGGTGCGCGCGGTCGAGCGCATCATCGAGCTGGCCCACGGTCGCGACGTGATCGATCGCGACCTGGCGCGGGTGGTCGAGCTGATCCGGCCCAAGCGCCGCACCGATCTGGTCCTCGACGGCAACCTGCTCGACGAGCTGGTCGGCCTGGTCGGCGCCGCGGTCGACAGCGCCAAGCGCGGCACGCCGCACCCGGTCATCCTGCTCAGCGGCCACGACGGCTCCGGGCGCAAGGCGTTCTTGGCCTCGGCCGCGGCCCACAACGAGCTGGGCACCTTGCGGGTCCGGGCCAAGGCGTTGCCGCGCGACGAGGCCAGCCTGCGCGAGCTGGGCCCGCGGCTGCTGCGCGAGGCGATCTGGTGGAACGCCATGCTGGTGCTCGACGGCGTCGACCAGCTCAGCGTCGAGAGCACGGCGTTCCGCGCCGACGAGATCTTGTTCGGCGGCTACAGCGGCCCGCTGGCCGCGACCTGCGGCAAGATCACTGGCAAGCCCCCGCAGATGGGGCGCGGCACCGTCGTCGTCGAGGTGCCGGTGCCGGGCGAGGTGGCCCGCGAGCAGCTGTGGGGCCGGGCGTTGCCGGCCGAGTGCGACGCTGAGCTGGCGCGGTGGGCCGCCGAGCGCTACTTCGTCACCCCGGGCGTGATCGAGGCCGCGGCCCAGGCGGCGACCGCCAAGGCCCGGGCCCGGGCCGGCGCCGACGAGGAGCTGATGTTGGTGGCGCCCGACATCCACGAGGGCCTGCGCGGCGTGCTCGACGCCAAGCTGGCCACGCTGGGCATGCGCATCACCTGGCGGCAGACCTGGGACGACCTGGTCTTGCCCGACGACGCGGTGCTCGAGATCCGCGAGTTCATCGCCCGCATCCGCCACCGACGCCTGGTCTACGACAGCTGGGGTTTCGGCCGCAAGGTGGCCAAGGGCCTGGGCCTGTCGGCGTTGTTCTCGGGGCCGCCCGGCACCGGCAAGACCATGGTGGCCGGGCTCATCGCCGAGGAGCTCAAGCTCGACCTGTACCAGGTCGACCTGTCCAAGGTGGTGTCGAAGTGGATCGGCGAGACCGAGAAGAACCTGGGCGAGCTGTTCGACGCCGCCGAGGCCGGCCACGCCATCCTCTTGTTCGACGAGGCCGACTCGCTGTTCGCCAAGCGCACCGAGGTCAAGTCGAGCAACGACCGCTACGCCAACCTCGAGGTGAACTACCTGCTGCAGCGGATGGAGTCGTTCGCCGGCATCGTCATCCTCACCACCAACCACGAGACCTCGATCGACGAAGCGTTCCGGCGCCGCCTGTCGCTGCGGGTCGACTTCCCGGTGCCGGAGCCCGACGAGCGCGCGCGGCTGTGGCGGACCATGCTGCCCAAGGAGGCTCGCATCGACCGCGACATCGACTTCGACGCGCTGGCCCACCGCTACGAGATGACCGGCGGCTACATCAAGAACGCGGCGCTGCGGGCGGCGTTCCTGGCCGCCGACGAGGGCGCGCTCATCGCGATGCGCCACCTGGTGCGGGCGGCCCGGGCCGAGTACCAGGCCATGGGCAAGGTCATCTCGCAGCTGTAGCCGCGGGGCGGCGGGGCCGGCTAGCGGCAGATGCCGCCGTTGATCTCTGGTGAGATCCACCGGCGGACCTGAGCACGCCGGAGGCGCCGCGACCGAGGTTGCGCCCGACGCCGGTGCTGCTCCACGGCCCACGCAGCTGCCCGCGCTGGTCGAGGACGCCCTGGTGGCCGTGGGTCGCCGCCATGAACTCGGTGAAGTCGTGGCACAGGGTGCCGCTCGACCACGTGTACGGCTTGCCCTGGGCCGATCGGATGGTGCGCCACCCCTCGGTGGCGGTCCGCGCCATGCGCAACACCAGCACCATGTCGGCCGGGAACGAACCGATCGTGTTCGACAGCGGCTCGTCGTGCATGTATGCCGGGCTGATGTTCAGCTCGTACCAGAACACGCAGCGTCCACCCAGGAGCACCGCGACCCGGTCGCTGTGGCCACCGTCTTTGAAGCCGATTGGACCGTCCAGCTCTTGCCCGGCGCGTCCTGGGACAACCTGCGGATCCGCCGCTCGCATTCGTCGTAGGTCGCCGCGTAGTCGCCGCAGTTGAGCGGCCATCAGCACCTGCGCGGGCTGGCGACATCGTCCAGGAAGTCGAACGGGTTCCTGGCGCGGCGGTCGGTCGTCGGACCGCGGCCGGATCATCGCTCGCCGGCGGCAGTTGATCGCCGGCCTTGCGCTGGATGCTCAGGTTGCCCGCGCAGCCCGGCCAGCGGCCTCGCGCTATCGATGCTGGGCTCTCGGTCGGTGCGATGTTCGCGCATGTGCAGCTCCTGGTGCGATCGATGCGGCTCCCTTGGGACGTACAACTGCTCGGCCGCTCCGCCGTTACAAAACAAGGTGCGAGCGCGTTGCGGGGTAGGCGCGCTTGCCGGGCTCGACAAGAGCGCGGCGAAGCCTGCGGTCTGGCCGCGGCGATTGGGACCTGGGCCGCGACCTCGGTCAGCTGCCGGCGCCGGTCATGGCGGCAGCCACCGCGGCCGCGAAGGCGTCGGGCTGGTCGATGAACGGCCAGTGGCCGGCCGGCGCGACGTCGATGACGCGCACCCCGGCGGCGTCCAGCAGCTCGCGCGACCGCGCGCACACGCCCCGGGGCGCGCCGGCGATGAAGGTCAGCGGCACCGCGAGGGCGGCCCGGCGGCCGGCCAGGGTCTCGCTGGCCGACAGCTCGACCAGGTCGACCGCGTGGCGCCACAGCTGGCGCGGCTCGGCGAAGGCCATGCTCGCGGCGTAGCCCCGCACCGCCGGATCCGCGTGGCCGGCAGCCAGCTCGGCGACCAGCGCGGCGTGGCCAGCGTCGACGAAGGCGCGCTCGCCCCACGCCGCGATCTTGCTGGAGAACGTGCAGTCGCCGAGGGAGGTGTTGCCGTCGACGTCGACCACGGCGCGCACGTGGGCCGGCGCGCGCTCGGCCACCAGCGTGGCGAGCACGCCGCCGAGCGAGTGCCCGACCAGCACCGCCGGGCCGACGGTCGCCAGCCACGCGGCCAGCCCGTCGACGGTCTCGTCCAGCGCGCGCGGCGGGCCCCACGGCGACCGTCCGTAGCCGGGCAGGTCGGGGACCACGTGGGCGCCGTCGCGCAGGCGCGGATGCCGCACGATGGGGTCGAAGCACCGGCCCGACTCGCCCAGGCCATGGATCCACACCACCGGGGACCCGGCGCCGGGGAAGCTGCGCACGGTCATGTCGGCGGTGACCCGCTGATCGGGGACGACGGGGAACTCCACCGGCGTATACTACCCGCAATGCGCGTCGCCCTCGTCGTCACCGCCGCCCTCGCCCTCGCCGCGGGCTGTCACCGCTCGGAACCGCGCGGCCAACACAAGCCGCTGCCGCCCGATCAGGCCGAGCAGGTGCTCCACGATCGGCTGTGGCTCGATCACGCGCCGCGCAGCCTGCGCGACGCCTTCGACGTGATGGTGTTCACGCCCGGCGGTGGCGCCATCCACCAGCGGCGCACGGTGTGGAAGGGTGACTTCGAGGTGTTCCTCCACGAGGTCGACGGCGGCGAGCTGGCGTTCCACCTGCCGGCCAGCGGCACCGACATGCACAGCACCTTCCGCATCGCCCGGGCCGCCGGCCCGGACGGCGCCGACCACAAGCTGGTGATCGACCACCCGCCGCTCGGCCCGCGCGAGTACTGGGGCTGGAAGATGGACGGCCAGGCCACCGACGCCTGGCTGGCCGCGCACTTCGGCGCGCTCGCGAAGTGAACGCCGGGCGCCGGCCGCCCGCGCCGGTGCCTTGATCCGACCGCCGGGCTCGGTCGTATCGGGTCTGTGCCCCGCCTCGGATGGACGCGCCCCGCCCTGTGGACCCTGGTCGTGGCGGCCCTGACGCCCGCGCGCGCCCGGGCCCAAGCGACCCCGCCGCCAGCGGCGGTCACCGAGGACGACGCGGCGTCCTACGATCCGGAGCTGGTCGACCCCGGCGAGTTCGAGCTCATCGAGGTCGAGAGCACCGCGCCGCCGGAGTCGGCCTCGTCGGTCCACTTCGACGCCGACGACCTGCGCCGGCGGCCCCACGACCAACCGTCGGACCTGATGCGGCAGACCCCGGGGCTCGTGGTCGCGCAGCACGCCGGCGGCGGCAAGTCGGACCAGTACTTCTTGCGCGGCTTCGACGCCGACCACGGCACCGATGTGGCCATCTTCGTCGACGGCATCCCGGTCAACCTGACCAGCCACGGCCACGGCCAGGGCTACGCCGACGCGCACTGGATCATCCCCGAGACCATCGCCGCCCTCGACGTGCACAAGGGGCCGTACGCCGCGCGGTTCGGCGACTACTACACCGCCGGCGCCATCGAGCTCACCACGTCGGACGTCATCAGCGACACCACGGTCTGGCTCACCGGCGGCACGGAGCTGGCCGGCCCGGTCGCGTTCACCCGCGCGCCGTCGTCGCGCCTGGTCGGCATGGCCAGCCCCCGGCTGGGCGGCGGTCGCGCGCTCCTCGCCGTCGAGGCCGGCGCCGCCGACGGCCCGTTCGTGGCGCCGCAGGGCTTCCAACGGGCCGCGGCCCTGGCCAAGTGGAAGCGGCCCCTGGCCGGTGGCGAGCTGAAGCTGGCCGGCACGTTCTACGCCGCCCGGTGGCACCAGTCGGGCCAGGTCCCGGCGGCGGCGGTGGCCGCGGGGCTGCTCGACCGCTTCGGCTCGCTCGACCCGACCGAGGGCGGCGACTCGGCGCGCGCCAGCGTGGCGGTCGGCTACGAGCGCGGCGCGCCCGCCGACGGCGCGTGGAACCTCGACGCCTACCTGGTGCGCTACCAGCTGCAGCTGTTCTCGAACTTCACGCTGTTCGCGCGCGACACCATGGCCGGCGATCAGATCGAGCAGGGCGACGACCGCCTCGTGGGCGGCGCCCGCGCCACCTACCGCCGGACCCACCGCTTCGGCCGGGCCAGCGGCCTGCTCCGGGCCGGGCTCGACGCGCGCGTCGACGGCACCACCACCGACCTGTGGCACACCGAGGCGCGGGTCCGCTTGCCCGGTTGCTTCGACAACGCCAACCCGTGCAACCACACCCGCAACCGGGTCGCCGACGTCGCCGCGTACGTCGAGGAGGATCTCTCCATCGGCAGCCGGGTCCGGCTTTTGGGTGGGCTCCGCGTCGACGGGTTCGGCTGGCGGGTGACCGACCTGGATCCCGCGACCGCCGGCACCATGGCGACCACCGCCGGCGCCGCCACCGCGGCCATCGTGTCGCCCAAGCTGTCGGCCATCGTCCGCGCCGCCGACGGCGTCGACCTGTTCGTCAACAGCGGCTTCGGCTTCCACTCCAACGACGCCCGCGCCGCGGTGGCCAGCGAGGGCCGCGGCGCGTTGGCCCGGGCCGTCGGCGCCGAGGCCGGCGTGCGCATCGCGCCCGGGCCTGGCCTGCGCACCACCATCGACGCCTGGTACCTGCACCTGGCGTCGGAGCAGGTGTGGAGCGGCGACGCCGGCGGCACCGAGCCGTCGGACCCGACCCGGCGCTGGGGCATCGACGCAGAGCTGGCGTGGGAGCCGACCGCGTGGCTGGCGGTCGACGCCAACGTCGCGGTGGCGCGGGCGACCTTCGTCGCCAACGCCGGCAACGGCGGCGCCCTGGCTCTGGCCCCGCGCATCATGGGCGGCGGCGGCGTGGCGGTCCACCACGGCCAGCGCGAGCTGTCCCTGCGGGTGCGCGGCATCGGCGATCGTCCGGCCAACGACGACGGCTCACTGATCGCCCAAGGCTACGCGCTGGTCGATCTGGTCGGCAGCGTGCCGGTCGGCCGGGCGACCATCGGCGTCACGGTCACCAACCTGCTCGACGCGGCGTGGCGTGAGGCCCAGTTCGCCGAGGCGTCCCGGGTGACCCCGACCGCGCCGGTCGTCGAGGACGTCCACTTCACGCCGGGTGGGCCGCGCACCGCGCTGGTCAGCGTGGGCTACCGGCTGTGACGCGTCGCGCGGCGCCCCGCCGCGGCTACGGCGTGCGCGCGATGCCCTGGAACGTGTACGACATCCAGCGCGGGCCGTCGTCGACGTGGGCGGCGTCGAGCGACGCGACCTGGTAGCCGGCCGCGCGGAGCAACCCGGCGACGTCGCGGTCGAGGTGGCAGTTGCCGCCGACCGCGCGCCACGCCGGCGTGAGGCGCCGCTGCCACCGGTAGGTGCGCGGGTCCGGCGATCGGCCGTGCTCGACGAAGATCAGCCGCCCGCCTGGGCGCAACACCCGGCGCACGTCGGCCAGCGCGGCGCCGGGATCGTCGACGCTGCACAGCGTGTAGGTGACCAGCGCGCAGTCGAACCGGCCGGCGTCGAACGGCATCGCGCCGGCGGCGGCCTCGACCAGCTCGACCGGGACGGCGGCGGCGGCGGCGCGCGCCTGGGCCCGTGCCAACAGCGCCGGCGACGGATCGATCGCGGTCACCGCGGTCACCTGGGCCGCGTCGTAGAACGGCAGGTTGAGCCCGGTGCCGACGCCGATCTCGAGGACGGCGCCGGCCGCCTGGGGCACCCACCGCTGGCGCTCGGCCAGGATCGCGTGGCTCTTGCAGGCTCGCTCGACCAGCCCGGGCAGCACCCGCGCGTCCCACCAGCGCCGGAGCCGACTCATCCCGCCTCGGCCAGCGCGGCCAGCCGCCGGCTGAGGAACCGCCGCTCGGGCTCGGTGCCGACCCGGGCCAGCGCGGCCTGGTAGGCGCGGGCCGCCTCGGCGCTGCGACCCAGGCGGCGCAGCAGATCGGCGCGGGTCGCGTGCCACAGGTGGTAGGCCGCGAGCTCGTCGGCCAGCGCGTCGGTGAGCGCCAGCCCCGCCGCGGCGCCGTCGGCCATCGCCACCGCCACCGCGCGGTTGAGCGCCACCACCGCGGTCGGCTGCCGTCGGTACAGCTCGCCATACAGCGCGGCGATCTGGCGCCAGTCGGTCGCGCCCGGGCTGGCGGCCTGGGCGTGGAGCGCGGCGATGGCCGCCTGCAGCGCGTACGGCCCGCTGTCGCCGCGGTGGCGCAGCGCGGCCGGCACCAGGCCCAGCGCCTCGTCGATCTGCGCGCGGTCCCACCGCGCCCGGTCTTGATCCTCGAGCAGCACCAGCTCGCCGGCGGCGTCGATCCGGGTGTCCCGGCGGGCGTCGTGGAGCAGCATCAACGCCAGCAGGCCCTGGGCCTCGGCGTTGGGCCCGGCCAGCTCGGGCCGGTCGCGCGCGGTCAGCTCGACGAGCAGCCGTCCCAGCCGGATCGCCTCGCGGCACAGATCGCGCCGGATGAGCGCGTCGCCGCGGCTCGCGGCGTAGCCCTCGTTGAACACCAAGTAGATCGCCGCCATCACCGCCTCGGCCCGGGCCGGCAACGCGCTGGCGTCGGGCACCTCGTACGGGATCTTGGCGTCGCGGATCTTGGTCTTGGCCCGGACCAGGCGCTGCGCCATCGTCGCCGGCGCGGTCAGGAAGGCCCGGGCGATCTCGTCAGTGGTCAGCCCGCCCAGGGTCCGCAACGTCAGCGCCACCTGCGCCTCGGGCGCCAGCGCCGGGTGGCAGCAGGTGAACATCAGGCGCAGGCGATCGTCGGCGACTGCGCCGGGCAGGGTCGGTGCGTATCCCTCGGCGGCGTCGGGCGCCGCGGCCACCAGGGCGCGCAGCTTGCTGCGGCGGCGGATGGTGTCGATCGCCTTGTTGCGGGCGACGCCGATGAGCCAGGCCCGGGGCTCGTCGGGGACCTGCGCGGCCCAGGCGTCGACCGCGGCCACGAAGGCGTCCTGCACCGCCTCCTCGGCCAGCTCGAAGTCGCCGTGCGTGACCCGGATCGTCGACGCCAGCACCCGCGCGCGCTCGGCGCGGAACACGGCGGCGATCAGCTGGTCCACGCCGCGAGCATACGCGGGCTAGCGCGCCGCGGGCACCGTCACGGGCCGTCGAACACCATCACCGGCCGCACCTCGATCGAGCCGTAGCGCGCGCTGGGGATGCGCGCGGCGATCTGGATCGCCTCGTCGAGATCCTTGGCCTCGATGAGGTAGTAGCCGCCCAGCTGCTCGCGGGTCTCGGCGAACGGGCCGTCGGTGGTGGTCAGCTTGCCGTCGCGGATCCGCACCGTCGTGGCGGTGGCGACCGGCTGCAGCGCGTCGCCGGCGACCATGTGGCCCGAGGCCTTCACGTCGGCCGAGAACTTCATGTACTCGGCGAAGAACGCGCCCTTTTCGGCGTCCGGCATGGCGTCCATCTTCGTCTCGTCGTCATAGATCAAGCAGAGGTATTGCATTCGTGGCTCCTGCGCGGGTGCGCGTGGCTGAGGTTCGCCCTGGGTCGAACGACGCCGCCGCGGATCGACACCGCCCCATCGAAAATCGTCACGAACTTGCAGGTGCCTGGAATCAAACCGGCTCTGGCCCGGGTCGGGCCGGGCGGCGCGACGCTGCTCAGCGGATCGTGGTGATGGTCAGCGCGCCGGCCTCGACCGGCAGCGCGGTGGCGCCGACGATCGGGCCGGTGGTCGACAGGGTCGCGGTCCCGACCGAGACGTTGGTGAACAACACCAGCCCGCCGGTCGAGCCCGCCGTCCAGGTGGTGTCGTCGCTGTCGTCGGCCGCGAACGGCGCGCCGCCGCCGGTGAGCGCCAGCGCCCGCGCGGTGCCCTGCTGCTGCACCAGCACGTGGCCGCGCGCCGGGTCGGCGGCGATGCCGAGGTCGGCCAGGAACGGGGCGAGCCGGGTGGTCTTCACGCCCTTCACCTGGAAGAAGAACAGGCCCGGCGCCGCGAACACCTCGGGGTGGGCCACGTAGATCGCGGGGAGGTAGTCGCTCTGGGTCGCGTCGATGACGCTGTCGCGCCCGGCGGCGATGCACAGCTCGACCCGGCCGTTGGGGTTGGTGGTGACCGTGCGGGTCGGTTCGCCGCGGACCGTCCAGGTCGCGAACTCGACGCCGTCGAAGGCGGTCGAGGTCGAGTCGAGATCTTCGTACGCACCGGTCAGGAAGAAGTCGGCGCCGCACGGCCCGGCGGCGTCGATCGGCGCGTCGGTGGCGGCGTCGGCCGCGTCGACACCGGCGTCGGTGGCCGGCGCGTCGTCGGCGCAGGCGATCAGGCTAGAACACACGATCAGGCTGGCGAGCAGGGTGCGCATGACCCGGCCATCTTGCCCCCATGCGCGCGCCGCCGGGAGCGCCTGTGCGGGCGACCACGGCCAGTTCGTGGGCCGGTCCGACCAGCCGGTGTGGGCCCCGCCACAGGCGCGGCGATGGCACCGCTTCGTGGTCGAATCGTCCCGGTCCCGTTGCCAAGATCGCGTAAGGTGCCCGCCTTCGCCGTGGAGTCCTCGATGTACGCAGCCGCCCGTCGCTTCGCCTGCCTGCTCGCCGTCCCCGCTGCCGTCGCCGCGGCGGGGTGTGGTCCCTCGATCTCCGGGAGCGACGACGACGACGTCCCGATCGACGCGCCCCTGGCCACCGACGCGCCGGCGCCGATCGACGCGCCCACCGGCACCGACGCCCCGGACGAGATGCCCAGCCAGGTGTTCGCGCACTCCGGGCAGATGCTCTACCGCATCGACACCGCGACCAACGCCGCGGTCATGGTCGGGGCGTTCACCAACCTCGGCACCCAGAGCATGACCGACATCGCCGTCGACCGTGACGGCCGCATGATCGGCGTGACCCTCAACAAGATCTTCGAGGTCGACAAGGCCACCGGCGCCTCCACCAAGCTGGCCGACTTCTCGGGCTCCGACAACCTGACCAGCCTGTCGTTCGTGCCGGCCAACCCGGCCCAGCCCGACGGGCCGGAGATGCTGGTCGCCGCCACCGACACCGGCGCGGTCATCCGCATCGACGTCACCGGGACCACGGCCACCTCGACGGTCATCGGCGACTACGGACAGCACAACGGGATGGACGTTGTCTCCAGTGGTGACATCGTGTACGTGCGCGGGTTCGGCACGGTGGCCACCGTCGACGTCGGCGCCATCACCGGCGACGACTACCTGGCGGTGATCGACCCCGCCAACAACTGGGCGGCCACGGTGATCGGCACCGGCACCGGCTTCGACAAGATCTTCGGCGTCGCGTTCTGGGGCGGCGCGCTGTACGGCTTCGCCGACGGCGGCACCGGCAACGGCGGCTCGTTCATCCAGATCGATCGGCAGACCGGGCGCGGCACGCTGATCACCGCCGGCGCGGTGCGCTGGTTCGGCGCCGGCGTCACCACCCAGGCGCCGCTCATCCCCTGACGCGGTCGCCCGGGCAGGTCACGGCGAGACGTCGACCGGCGGGGCCTGTTCGATGGTCGCGCCGGCCGACCGGGCCTGGAGGAGATCGGCGTCGAGCCCGCCCGGCAACGGCGGCGGGATGGCCTGGGCGCTGCGGACCGCGACGATGGTGTAGCGGCCGGCGGTCACCAGCGGGGTGGTGAGCGTCAGGGCGCCGGCCTGCGTCGTACACGCGGCGCTCCCAGGACAGCGCCCGGCCAGCACGGCGCCGGCGTAGACCCGGAGCTCGAGCTGCCCGGCCCGGATGCCAGCGGTCACCGCGAGGGTGTCGCCGACGGCGGCGGCGCCGCGCCGGGCCACCCCATCGGTGGCTCGGATCGCCACGGTCATCGGCGGCGGCGCGCCGACCCGGTCGTCGTGGCGCCACACCAGCAACAGCGCGGCGGCCGCGGCCGCCAGGGCCAGCCCGCCCACCGCGAAGCCCCAGCGCCGGCGCGCGCGGGTGGCCTGCGCGCTGGCGTAGCGCGCGGCCAGACGTTGCTCCCAGCCGTCGCGTGGCTGCGCAGGCGGCGCCACCCGCAGCCGCGCCACCAACCGGTCGTACGGCGCCCGCCGCGCCGCCTCGGCGTCGTCGGCGGGGGCTCGCCCGCATCGAGGCGGTCGAACATGCCTTGCTCGTCGTCGTCGGTCGTCGCCATCACGCCACTCCTTTGGCCGCCATGCACGCCGCCAGATCCTTCAGGGCCCGGCGCGCGCGCATCCTGACAGTATCGAGCGCCAGCCCGACCTGGGTCGCGATGACGGCCCACGGCTGCGCGTCGCGGTAAAACAGGGTCACCGCCAGCGCCGTCGAGGGCTCGAGCGCCGCCAGGCACTCGTCGAGGGCCGCCAGCTCGCGCGCCTCCCGAGAGGTCGGCGCTGCCGCCACGGGCTCTGCCGCGTGGACCGCGTCGAGCTGGGTCCGGCGCTGCCGCTTGCGCGCGGCGTCGAGCGCCGTGCGTCTGGCGATCACCAGCACGTAGCCGCGCACCGACGCGACCTTCATCAGCTTGCGCCGCTTGCGGAACGCCTTCATCAGCGCGTCCTGCATGGCGTCCTCGGCGGCGGCCGGGTCGCGCAGCACCGCGGCGCAGGCCCGAAACACCGCGACGCCGTGGTGGTCCCCGAGCAGCCGGAACGCGCGATGGTCATCGCCCTGGCGAAGGGCTTCGCGGATGTCGTCGTCCTCCACGCCGGCATGCTAGTCGCCCGATCTCGGCGTGGGTACTGCGGACGTCGACTGCGCCACCGCGCCGTGACCCGCGCCCGCACGCGCCCCGAGGAGCGCGCGTGGTAGCGTCGGCGCCGTCATGCGAAGTGCCGTTGTCATCTTGGTGGCCGCGAGCGTCGGGGGCCTGGCCGCAGGGTGCGGGCGCGCCGACGATGGCGGGCGGGCGCGGTGCCTGGCGGCGCGCGACGCCGGCAAATGGCCGACCGCGGTCGAGGTGTGCCGAGGCCCGCTGGCCGACTACGGGAAGCTGGGGCAGGCGTGGGCGGCGTTCAATCGAGGCGACAACGACGGCGCGTTGGTGCTGCTGCCGCCGCTGTACGACGGCCCCGCCGGCCCTGACGCGAAGTACCTGGCGGGATACCTGATCGGGAACGGCCTTGACGGTGACCATGACCAGGCACGGCCGCTCTTCCAACAAGCGTTGGCGGGCTTCCAGGCGGCAGGGCGGCACGACGCGGCGGCTCGTGCCGCGGATTATCTGTCGCGCGTACCGCGGCCAGAGGCGCTGTTCGACGACGCTCTCGCGATGGCGCGGTTGGCGGTAGAAGAGGCGTACCTGAGCAAGAGCGATGAGATTGTCGGTCGCGCCGAGACTGCACTCGCTGAGGTCTACGACGACATCGGCATGGCGGACGAAGCCCGCGCCGCGTTCCTGCGAGCGGAAGCTCATTTGGAGGCTTGGCCAGACAAGGCAGCCTATACTTACCTCAAGCACGCGAAGTTCCTGATGGGCATAGGCACAGTCGAATCCCTCCGAAGTGCTATCCGGTACTTGGATGAGAGCAATGTTCAGAGTGCGCTTGCAGAGCAGCGCGGAATTCAGAACGGGAGTGTCACGGCCGCGGTCATCTTCAATCAAACTGTCGCTCGTGCACAACTTGGAGAGATTCATTCGGCGAATGCGATATTGAAGGAAATTCCTGATGATCCCGAGGAAAAACGGGAAATGGAGCTCCTTCGTGCCTATGTCGCCGCGCGGAGCGGGGACGTGGATTCGGCTGCGACACTGATAGTCGGTCCAGCTTTGCACAAAGCCCCTGACGCCCAGCTGCGTCCAATTCTTGAGGTGGCGCGCGCGTACGAACGTGTAGGGCGTCTGCCGGAAGCAGAACATTTCTACCGTGAGGCGATCGCGGGTTCGGAGGCATTGCGAACACGGGCTGAGCGTCCGGAATTGAGGCCGTGGGTGTTGGCTCACCGGGTTCAGCCCTATTTCGGATTGATCAATCTTTTTTCGTCCCAACGTCGCGGTCGAGAAGCTCTTGTCATTGCCGAGGCGCTCCACGCTCGTACTTGGCTTGATGCGACTATCGGACAAAGCCAAATTGATCGGGATTCGTTGCGTCGAGCACTTCTGCACCAACGCTTGGCCGCGGCACCTGCCCTCGACGATGAAAAGCTCCTCGCTCGGCTCGGTACTCGCGAAGCGGTCGTGTACCTCGCCGATGGCGACGGCGCTTGGCGGTTCCACGCCCGGGACGGCGCGGTGGAGGTGGAGCGGCTGACGGCGGCGCAGCTGGCGACGGTGGCGCGGTTCACGGCGAACGTCGACGACGCCGAAGCGAGTGAGGCGGCGGCGCGGGTGCTGCTGCCCGAGGGGATCGCGGCGCGGCGGGAGCCGCTGTATGTGGTCGCCGAAGGAGCCCTGGCCGGGGTGCCGTTCGCGGCGCTGCGGGTGGGCGGGCGCTACCTGATCGAGGCGCGGCCGGTGGCGCGGGTGCCGGGGCTGGCCGTGCTCGGCTGCCGCCCGCGGGCGTGGACCGCGGCCCGGGTGTTCCTGGGCGACGCGGCCGGCGACCTGCCGCGGGCGACAGAGGAGGTGCGGCGGCTGGGCGGCGCGGGCGCGCTGGTCGGCGCGGCGGCGACCCGGGCCGCGCTGGCCAGCAGCCGCGACGCGGCGCTGCTCCACGCGGCGGTCCATGGCCGCGTGACGGCGGCCGGTGGGGCGCTGGAGCTGGCCGACGGCACGGTGACAGCGGCAGAGATCCTGGAGCAGCAGATCGCGCCGCGAGAGGTCGTGCTGACGGGGTGCGCCACGGCGGCGGCGCGGGACGCCGAGGCCTGGGGCGGGTTCCCGTCGGCGTTCCTGGCCGCGGGTAGCCAGAACGTGGTGGCGACCTTGCGCTCGGTGGCCGACGCCGACGCGGCGACCATGGCGGCGGCCTACGACGCGGCGGCGCCGGCGCTGGGGCCGGTCGGCCGCCTGGCCGCGGCGCAGCGTCAGCTGGCGCCGACGCACCCCGCCTCCAGCTGGGCCTTCTTCTCGGTGTGGGGCGACGCCGACTGCGCCACCGCGCCGTGACCCGCGCCCGCACGCGCCCCGAGGAGCGCGCGTGGTAGCGTCGGCGGCGTCATGCGATGTGCCGTTGTCATCTTGGTGGCCGCGAGCGTCGGGGGCCTGGCCGCAGGGTGCGGGCGCGCCGACGATGGCGGGCGGGCGCGGTGCCTGGCGGCGCGCGACGCCGGCAAATGGCCGACCGCGGTCGAGGTGTGCCGAGGCCCGCTGGCCGACTACGGGAAGCTGGGGCAGGCGTGGGCGGCGTTCGATCGAGGCGACAACGACGGCGCGTTGGTGCTGCTGCCGCCGCTGTACGACGGCCCCGCCGGGCCTGACGCGAAGTACCTGGCGGGCTTTCTGATCGGGCGAGGGCAAGTCGGTGACCACGAACGAGCGCGTCCGCTTTTTCAGCAAGCCCTCGCCGGGTTTCAAGCGGAGGGCGTCACGCCGCGGCGGCACGCGCCGCGGACTACTTCTCGCGTACCGCGGCCGGAGGCACTGTTCGACGACGGGCTGGCGATGGCACGCCTTGCTGTCGAGGAGGCGCACCTCAGCCAGCGTGATGAAATTATCGGTCGCGCTGAGACCGCGCTCGCAGAGATCTACGACGATATCGGTATGGAGGACGAAGCCCGTGCGGCATTTCTCCGCGCAGAAGCACATCTCGGAGCGCATCCAGATATGCTCGCGTATACATACTTGAAGCACGGTCGATTTCTGGTCAACCTGGGAACAAAGGAAGACCTGGAATCCGCGCTGTCGTTCTTCGACGCTGCCCAAGGCCAAGTAGAAAGAGCCACGCGCGAAGGCATTCCGGCGAGCGCGTCTTCGGTGGTCAAAGAGTCGATCCCTACCAATCGCGCCATTGTCTATGCGTATCTCGGAGACGCAGTCACAGCTCAAAGGCTTTCGATGATGCGTCGTGGGAAAGAGTCTAGTGCCGACATGACAATGTTGCGCGGCTACATTGCTGCGCCGCCGGAGACCTGGACAAGGCAGAGAGTTGATCGTACAGAACGTTCGCGGATTCGCCACGGTCGACTACCAATGGCAAGCTTCGTGAACTTGCGCGAGCCTACGATCGAGCGGGGCGGTTTGCCAAGGCAATGCAGCTATCGTAGGGCAATCGACGACATCGAACAGCTTCGTGTTCAGGCACTTCACGCGGAGCTTCGGCCGTGGGTGCTGGCGCGGAGGACGGCACCCTATGAAGGCTTGGTTGATCTGCTCGCGCGCCATGGCCAAGGGGGAGAGGCCCTGGTTATCGCGAAGCCCTTCATGCACGAACGTGGATGGATCGGACGCTGTTTCCCGACATGGAGGCGAAGTCCAGCGAGCGTCTGCGTCGCGCGCGACTGAACAAGAATCTCCTTGGCGAACCGCTGGCGTGATGCGCCGATGCTTCGACGACTGCGCAACCGCGAAGGGTCGCACCTCGCCGATGGCGACGGCGCCTGGCGGTTCCACGCCCGAGACGGCGCGGTGGAGGTGGAGCGGCTGACGGCGGCGCAGCTGGCGACGGTGGCGCGGTTCACGGCGAACGTCGACGACGCCGAAGCGAGTGAGGCGGCGGCGCGGTGCTCCTGCCCAGGATCGCGGCGCGGCGGAGCCACTGTATGTGGTCGCCGAAGGAGCCCTGGCCGGGGTGCCGTTCGCGGCGCTGCGGGTGGGCGGGCGCTACCTGATCGAGGCGCGGCCAGTGGCGCGCGTGCCGGGGCTGGCCGTGCTCGGCTGCCGGCCGCGGGCGTGGACCCCGGCCCGGGTGTTCCTGGGCGACGCGGCCGGCGACCTGCCGCGGGCGACCGAGGAGGTGCGGCGGCTGGGCGGCGCGGGCGCGCTGGTCGGCCCGGCGGCGACCCAGGCCGCGCTGGCCAGCAGCCGCGACGCGGCGCTGCTCCACGCGGCGGTCCATGGCCGCGTGACGGCGGCCGGTGGGGCGCTGGAGCTGGCCGACGGCACGGTGACAGCGGCAGAGATCCTGGAGCAGCAGATCGCGCCGCGAGAGGTCGTGCTGACGGGGTGCGCCACGGCGGCGGCGCGGGACGCCGAGGCCTGGGGCGGGTTCCCGTCGGCGTTCCTGGCCGCGGGTAGCCAGAACGTGGTGGCGACCTTGCGCTCGGTGGCCGACGCCGACGCGGCGACCATGGCGGCGGCCTACGACGCGGCGGCGCCGGCGCTGGGGCCGGTCGGCCGCCTGGCCGCGGCGCAGCGTCAGCTGGCGCCGACGCACCCCGCCTCCAGCTGGGCCTTCTTCTCGGTGTGGGGCGACGCCGACTGCGCCACCGCGCCGTGACCCGCGCCCGCACGCGCCCCGAGGAGCGCGCGTAGTAGCGTCCGCGGCGTCATGCGATGTGCCGCCGCGCGCGCATCCCGCGGCGCAGCGCGCATCACTGACACCAGGCGACCTGGGATGGCGTCGGGGGCTCCAGCGTGAACGGCGTGCTGGCGATGAAGGCGTCGTCGTGGGCCCCGACGTGGATCAGCACCGGGGTCTGCGCCGGCGGGCACAGCTCGGCCACGGTCTCGGCGAAGTCCTGGTGGCTGCCGTCGAAGCCGCCCCGGTCCCACGCCTCCAGCACCGCGGCGGTGAAGCAGCCGTGGAACTCGCTCTCGATGGCCACCTGGTCGTCGCTGCAGGCGGCCAGCGCCAGGACGCAGGCCTTGACCTCCCCGCGCACCGCGGCCTGGGAGTTGCGCCGCGCGCGGTTGTAGGTCCGTCGCCGCCGACGGTACGCGGCATAGGCGGTGGTCACCGGCAGCGCTCGGACGCCCAGCGGGATGCCGCGCTCGTCCAGCCGTGGCAGCGCGATGGGGCCGGTGCGCGTGCGGGGGGCGTCCAGGTCCACCACCATCGGCCGGGGCACGTCGTGGCCGCTGTCGATGAGCAGGAACACGCGCACCCCGGCGCGGAACGCGGCCAGGCAGGCGTAGATCTCATCTGCGATGAGGAAGCCGTCGTACAAGCACCAGGACTCGTCGTAGTCCTCGGGCGGGTTGCCGTGGATCCGGCTGCCGGCGTAGCGGGTCCCGTGACCCGAGAACGACACCACGACCAGCTCCCCCGCGACCGCCAGGTCCGCGACATGCTCCATTGATTCCAGGACATTGGCCCTGGTCGCCGCGTCCCCGCGCAGCACGCTCACGGCGAGGCCCGCGCCGGCGGTGACCTCGGCCAGCGCGGCGGCGTCATCCTCGGCGGTCCCCAGCGGCGGCACCGGCTCGGGGTAGGCCTCGGGGCACAGGTGGTTCAGGCCGATGTGGATGGCGTGTCCGCGGATGGGCATGGGATCTCCTTCACGGCAGAAACGACACGAGGTCACGCAACCGAACAACCGGGCGGCCGATTCCTCGGCGTTGGCAGAGTTCGGGTGAGTCGTAGCGGACCTCTCGCGGCGCGCGGTGCGTCGGAGCGGCGCCGCACGCCCGGATGGCCGACGGAGTCGTGCCATGACGAGCAATGTGAAACTCATCGTTGGAGTGCGGGTGGATCGGCCGGTCACGCTGGTGGTCGATGAGAAGGCCACCGGTTCGGGCGCCGCCCTGGCGGCGCTGCACCGGGACCAGGCCGCCACCCAGGGCCAGTACGATCCCCAGGCGGACGCCTGGCGGGTCGACCTGCCGGCGGGTGACCACGTCATCGAGCTGCGGGACAGCGCCGCGGGGCAGGTCGTCGCTCGGCCCCTGGACGGCGGGACGGTGACCTTCGTCCGCTTCGATCCGGACAAGGGGACCTTGGCGTGGAAGGCGAAGGCTGCCACGACGACGGCCAGCGACCCCTGGCCGCAGCCCGGCGAGACCGAGAGCCTCGATCTCGACCCCGGCGTCCACGACTGGATCGAGCCCACCCTCGCCAAGGTCGCCAAGGACCTGTAACCAACCTAGCCCGACGAGCCGGCCCACTGACCGCGGCGCCGGCTCGTCGCCTTTCGGCCCCGCGGGAGATTCGCCGCAGGCGCGGCCAGCGCACCGGGCCACGTCGGCGCCACACCAGGCGCTGACGAGCCGGCGGCGACATTCAGGTTGAGGCCAGCCGGGCCGGCTGGCACGATGACCTCTCTACCAGACCACGGGGAGGCTGGTCCCGGGCCCGCGCCACACCGCCGCGCCCGGCGGCGAGCCCGGAAGGGATCGACGATGCGGCGACTGTATATCAGCGACATCCACATGGGCGCGGCGGAAGCCGTGGCCCCGTCGACCGGCAAGCCCTACGGCTGGCTGTCCGAGGCCGAGGCCGCCACCCTCGGGGCCTTCTTGCGGTCTCCGCAAGCCGCCGCCTGCGACGAGGTGTTCATCGTCGGCGACTTCGTCGACCTCTGGATCTGCCCGATCGACGTCTGCCCGCCGCGGCCGCGCGACGTGTTCGCCGCGCCCCAGAACCAGCCCATCGTCGACGCCCTCGACGCCCTGCGAGGCGCCGGCAAGGTCATCCGCTTTCTGCCCGGCAACCACGACATGGACGTGGTCGCCGCCGACGTCGCGCCGCTGGGGATCGAGTTCCACACCGCCCCCTTCGTCGACGGGCTGGTGTCGGTCAGCCACGGGCACGAGCGCTGCTTGTTCAACGGGAGCGACCCGGCCGGCCGGCCGCGCCCCTTCGGCTACTACATCTCGCGGTTCGTGGCGACGGCGACCCACCGCGACGCGGGTGGCGCCGGCTTCGATCTGTGGCTGGCCCTCAAGAACCCAGACGAGGTGCTGGCCCTCGCCACCGGTGGCACGTCGCTGGGCGAGGCGGTCTTCGACGTGGTCGTGGCCGCGGCCGGGCTGCGGCTCGACGAGCGCGTCCTCGAGGCCGACGGCTCGTCGGTCGCGGTGGGGGACGTCCGCGCGATGTACGCCGACCTGTTCGACGAGTGGAACCGGGCCGGCCGCAACGCCGCGGTCGAGGCCGTCGCGTGCGAGTGGGACCCTTGGTACGGGCTGCCGTTCGCCGTCGACACCCTGGCGATCGCGGGGCACTCGCACCTGCGGACCTTCAGCTTCGTGCCGGACGCGCGTCGCCTGTACATGAACCTCGGGACCTGGACCCGCGGGACGCCGTGCTTCGCGGTCACCTGGACCGACCCGCGCCACACCTGGGGCGCCCTGTACAAGTGGCGCGGCACCCACGCCCAGTTCATCAACAAGGCCGGCCTGGCCCGGTAGCCCGCCGCTCGGCGGCAGCGCCGGTTCACCCCCCGCGCCAGTTCACCCCCCGCGCCAGTTCACCGCCCGCGGCGATTCACCGCCCGCGCCGCCCGCGCCGCCTTCCGTCGTCGGACCGCCCGCGCCCGCCGGTCGGCCGCGCGCGTGCGCGCCGACCCCCCGCCGCGCGGATCGACGCCGCGCCCACCGCTCCCGGCGTAGGCGAGCCCGCTGGTGTCGCCCGGGTGGTCCAGGCGCACCCGGCCCACGCCGACGTGACCGCTCAGCTCGCCGCTCAGCCGCGCCGCGGCCTCCCGTTCCGCGGCGCAATCTGGGCAAGCGTCCAGGAGCGCCATGCTGGTGGCCAGCGTCGCCTCGTCCGAGTGCGGGTGCCCCTCGGCGTCGACGCTCATGTCGAGATCACGCAGCACCGCCGCGGCGTCGACGTCGCCCGCGCTGGCGGACGCCTCCAGCACCTCCAACGTGTCGCCCGCGACCTCACGGCCGCTCTTGCCCACATACACCGTGTCGCCGTTCCGCCAGTCCACCTTCAGATGATACTTCGGCATTCGCTCCTCCTGCCCGCCCCGCATTGCACCCTGCGTGCCGCCTGCAACTCCGCACGATCGCATCCGCATCGTCCGATATCCGGACACCGGCCAGCTAACCCGTCCGTCATCCGGCCATCTCGTCCGCCGCCCGGACACCTCGCGCTCGGCCATCCCGTCCGCCACCCGGACGACGCAGCCCGGGTGCGCCGCCGGCCCGTCCCACCGCGTCACACCGCCCGCAACACCGTGAGCGTCTTCCGGCACCGCGTCGCCGCCACGTAGCGCAGGCTGGCCTCGCGAGGATCCGCGTCGGTCGCTGCGGCCGGCAGCTCCATCACGACGTGCGTGAAGTCCAGCCCCTTCACCCGGTGCATGGTCGCCACCCGCACGCCGGCCGCTTCGTCGCCGCCATCCGCGTCGAGCACCGAGCACGCCACCCCGGCTGCCTCCAGCACCCCGGCGTAGTCCGCCGCGCGCCGTTTGGTCCGGGCCACCACCGCGATCTCCTCGGCCGGCGACCCCGCCAGCAGCGCCTGCACCCGCTCGACCAGGCAGGCCGCCTCGGCCGACGGCGACGCGCACCGGCGCACGTCCGGCGCCGGCCCACCGTACAGCGACCGGTAGCCGACGTTGTTGTCGGTGCCGCCGTCGAGGTCGTCGATCTCGACGCCGTCCAGCAGGCCCGTGGCCCAGCGCAACACCTGCTCCGGCGTCCGGTAGTTGAGCTTCAGGCGATGCGATCGGCCGCGGATCGCGATGCCGAACTGCGACAGCGTGACCGGCTTGCCGTAGATCCGCTGGTGGGCGTCGCCGGTGATGAACAAGCTGTCGTCGGCGTCGGGCGCCAGGACCCGCAGCAGCCGCCACTGCTCGGCGTCGATGTCCTGGGCCTCGTCGACGACGACGGCCCGGAACGGCGTGGCGCCGGTCGCCGCCAGGTGCCGCCGCACCTTGCGCACCAGATCGGGCCAGTCCATGACGCCGCGCGCATCGAGCGCCGCGCGGAACGCCGCGAGGCCGGCCCAGATCACCGCACGCTCGGCCCGCTTGAGCGCCTTGGCGCACCCGGCCCGCGACGCCTTCAGGTACTCGTCCACCGTCGCCACACCCCAGAACTGCACGACGTCGCGCCACTCGGCCTGGTAGTCGGCCGCGCTCCAGCCCAGCGCCATCCGGCCGTGCAGGGCCTGCGCCCACGCCTCCTTCGCCTGCTGGGCGTTGACGATCGTCATCGGCCCCCACACGCCGCTGGCGTACCGCATGACCCAGCTGTGGAGGTTGACCACCTCGATGCGCGCGCGCTCGTCGGCGCCGCACAGCTTGTCGAGCAGCCCGGCGATGTTGCGCGCCAGGTTGCGGTTGAACGCGGTGAACAAGATGCGGCCCTCGGGATACCGGCGCGCCAGCTGCCGGGCCCGGTGCATCGCGACCACCGTCTTGCCGGTGCCGGCGCCGCCCAGCACCCGGGCCGGCCCGCGAAAGCACGCCTTGACGATCGCCGCCTGGTTGGGGTGGAGGAACACGCGCCATCGCTCGATCGACGCGTCGAGCATCTCGTCCAGCTCGGCGTCGCTGCCGATCAGCCGGAACTGGCGCGCGCTGGCCGGTCGCTCGAGCGCGGTGGTGAAGTCGGTGCGGTCGATCGGCGCCGAGGCCGGGGGCGGCCGGCTGCTCTCGCGGATGGCGTGGTCGACCTCGTAGCCGGCCGCGATCAGGTACAGCGCCTCGAACGCCTCCTGTGGCAGGTACGGCTGCAGCGCCTCCAGCTGCTGATCGTGGGTGACCGCGCGCACCGCCGGCACCAGCACCGCGGGCAGCCCGGTGCGGGCCAGGGCGTCGTCGTCGAGGGCCGCGAACAGGCCGGGGACGTCGCGCGCGGCCGGGGCCGGCACCGGCTGTTCGGCGAACGCCAGGTCGAGCACCTGGATGGCCCCGGTAGTGGCGTTGACGTCGAACACCTTGTGCTGGGCCCAGGCCATGGCCTCGTCGTGGTGGTCGACCCACACCAGCAGGTACAGGTTGCCGGCGTCGGGGTGCACCACCACCGCGCGGTAGGTCTGATCGATGCGCACCGTGCGCACCTTGGGGTCGCGCATGCCGTGCAGCGCTTCGTAGTTGATCGCCGCCGAGGTCGGGTTGGCGCGGAACTTCGCGGTGAACTCGCGCGCCTTCTTCTGGATCGGCCGCGGCAGCTGCGCCAGCGCGGCGAGGAATGACGTCGCCAGCGCGACCTGGGGCGTGAGCGTCATGGCGATCCTTCCCGCGCGACCTGGGCCACGAGCCGCGCGAACTCGGCCGGCTCGAGCTCCGCCGGGTAGCAGGTCCAGCCGGCCGCCTCGAGCTGCGCGCGACACCCGGCCTGCTCCGGCAGCAACACCGCGACCCGCGGCACCTCCCACGCCAGCTCCGGATTGCCGATGACGTCGCCGCGATCGCCCACGACATCTTCGCCGACCAGCTCGGGCGTGGCGCCGGCGGCGACCAGCCGGGCGAACAACGGCCGGGCCTCGGCGCTCACCAGCAGCGCCTCGGCCAGCGTGGCCACGGCGTCGTCCGCCGGGTCCGCGCCGCGGGCTGCGTCGTCGACGTCGCGCTCATCCTCGGCCGCCACCGGCGGCGCCGCCGGCGTGGCCACCGGGGCGGGCATCGCCAGCAGGACGCCCTGGGCGCGCAGCGCCATGAACTGCTGGGTCAGCGTCGCCGCCAGCGCGGGGTCGTCCTGGCGCACGCCGACCTCGAGGTTGCGCGTGTGCCCGCGGCTGGTGAAGTTGGCCGAGCCCACCAGCACCGCGCGGTCGTCGACGATGACGCACTTGGCGTGGAGGCTGCGGTGGCTGCCGACCTCGCAGGCGTCGCGCCAGTACCACAGCTCGGGTGGCGGCGCGCCCGGCGGCCAGTTGCCGCGGAGGAAGCGGTGCGCGCACAGCGCCAGGTGCGGCGCCAGCGCGCCGGCGGTCGGCGGCACGTCGAGACACACCGTCACCCGCACGCCGCGCTCGGTCATCGCCTGGTGCAGCGGCGCGAAGATCACCTTGCCGTGATCGAACGCGTAGCCGGCGATGAACACCCGCGCCTGGGCGCCGTGGAGCATCTCCAGCAGCACCGCGGTGGTCGACCGCGCCGACGACGGCGACACCGCCGGGCCGGTCCACGTCACCACCGGGGCCGCCGCCGGGGCCGCGCCGCCGGCACCGTCGAGCGCCAGCGCCAGCTCGATCATCGCCAGCGCCGCCTCGGCCGGCGCGCCGAGGAGCGGCCCCAGGCGCCCGACCAGGCCGGCCCGGCCCACCGCGCCCAGGGCCACCGCGGTCAGCGGCACCTTCACCTGGCGCTGGGTGATCGCGCGCTGCAGGTACGCCAGCTCGGCGGTGGTGAGCTGGCCCAGCGGCAGGCCGCCCCGGCTCACCCCGCGGCTCCGGCCGGCGCCGGCCGCTGGCCGAAGAACGCCACGCCGTCGGGTTGGCCCATCACCGGCACCACCAGCGCGCGGTCAAGGCTGACGTTGGCCCACTCGCAGCTCGGCTCGGCGACGTACAGGCAGCCGTGGCACGCCGCGCCCTCGCGGTGGCGCCGGGTCGGATCGGTCGCTGGCTGATGGAACGCGCACACCGGGTCGGTCGAGCACAGCCGACCCAGGTCGAACGCCCGCTGCAGGTGCGCCAACAGGTGCTGGCCCTGCTCGACGAGCCCACCCAGGGTGCCCTCGGTGCCGGGGGTCCCGGTGCTGATCAACACGGCGGCCATCGGCACCGCGTCGTCGCGGTGCGCGCAGTAGATGCGCTCCTTGAGCGCCGCGCTGCTGTAGCCGCACTCGACCGCGATGGCGGTCATCAGCAGGTGCGCCAGCGAGTGGAGCAGATAGAACCGCGCGCCGGGGAACGCGCCGGGCTTGGTGCGGTCCTTGGCCCAGGCGTCAAAGCCGGCCGCGAGCGTGCGGGCCCGGGCCTGCACCTCGGGACGATCTTCCCACGCCCGCACCGCGGCTTCGTCGAGCTGCACGAACACGCCCTCGCCCCAGCTCTCGGCCGCTGGCAGCCAGTCGGTGTTGAGGCCCAGCCGGCAGCTGGTCGCGCCCAGATCGTACTGGCCCTGGAGGTCGGGCGTCGACGCCTCGAGCCGGGTGAAGCCCAGCTGCACGCTGACCTCGCGCAGCCGCGCGGCCAGGACCAGCTGGGCGATCTGCGGCGGCAGCCCCTCGGCCGGGCGGAACCGGCGCGCGAAGAAGCTGTCGCCGGGGCCGGGCAGGGCGCCCGGCTGGTGGTCGGGCTGGCTGACGAACTGCACGAACTCGGCGGTGCGCAGCGGCGGCCGCGGCGTCGCGCTCGGGGTGGTGACGCGGGCGATGGCCGCGAGGATCTCGCCGTCGGTGAACCCCGCCAGCGCCTGCAGCCGCGGGATCGAGCGGAACACCGGCAGGGTCGCCGCGGTCGCGGTCGCCAGGATGTCCATCGCCCCGCGCACCAGCTCGTCGATCCGCGCGGCCTCCTCGGGGATGGTCAGCGCGCTCATCACCTGCGGGAAGTAGGTGTTGCTGGCGCCGCGCATCATCAGCCGCGGCTTCCCGTCGACGCAGGCCTCCTGCCCCTCGGGGCCGAGCCACGGCCGGTAGCCCTTACACGCCGGGTTGGCGTCGGGCGAGATCGCGTGGGCCAGCTCGCGCCGGGCGCCGCACGCGCACGCGACGGTGACCTCGCTGAAGTCGCCGGCCTTGCCCTCGAGCAGGCGCAGCCGCGGGCTGTGGCACCGCGGGCGGTTGTTGCCGTCGTGCACGAAGTACAACCACGGCACCTCGTCGAGGTGGCCGTTGCGGCAGGCCATGACGAAGCGCACCGGGACCGCCGGGTTGTGGGTGCCGTCGTCGCATGCGTGCTGCCATCGGTCGGCCTTCAGGTCCAGCCCGTGGGGCGGCTTGGCCAGGCTGCGGCAGGCCTGGCACACGAACCACGTCGGGAACTCGAACACCTCCACGCCGTTGCCGCGGCGCGGCTCGCCGTCGAGGCCGGTCGGCGGCAAAAGGAACGGCCGCGTCTTCGACAGCACCGGCGGGGCGTCCAGCTTGTCGAGCTCGCGCGTGACCGCCTCGCGCAGGCGCGGCTCGTCGAGGTCGGTCCCGCCCTCGGTGCCGAACTGCCAGAAGTCGAGGCCGCCCACCAGCACCGCGCGGTTGAGCAGGTCCATCAGCGAGCCGGCGCCGTAGGTGCGGATGGCCTGGCTGCGGCGCACCTCGCCGTCGGCCTTGACCCGGGCCGCCTTGCCGCCGCGCTTGACGAACTTTGTCACGCGGCGCCTCCGCGGGCCCACCCGGCGGGGCGCAGCCACAGGTGCACCGTCGGCTCGACGTCGCGCATCGACGTGGGCGCCACGAAGCGCTGGTCGGTGGGCTCGTGCCGCAGGCGCGCGGCCAGCGCGTCGAGCGCCGTCCACAGAAGCGGCGTCCCCGGGTGCTGCACGTCGTAGGGCGAGTACGACCTGGTGCCGGTCGCGGCCTGGGCCTCGGCCACGAACGTCGACCAGCGGTCGATCACGCCGCCGGCGAGCGCGCGCACGGTGGCCGCGGTCGCGCCGCCGGCACCGTCGACGCCGGGCTGGGCCAAGGCTCGCGCCACCAGCGCCTCGATCGCCGCCGCGACGCCGGCCGGGTGCGCGGCCAGGTCCATCGCCGCCGTCGCCGGCGTCAGCGCCGCCACGCCGTGGCGGACCATCGCCAGCAGGCACCCGGCCAGGCCGCGCTCGAGGGCCGGGCTCGAGAACGGCGTGACGCTGGTGGGCTCGACCTGCCGGTAGAACGAGCCGTGGTAGTCGCGGAAGTGCTCGTAGTACGAGCGGTCGCGCGGCTTGTTGAGGTTGTAGCAGGTGACCACCAGACCCGGGCGCGCGTCGTCGCGGCCGACCCGGCTCGACGCCTGGATGTACTCGCTGGTCGACTTGGGCTGCCCGGCCACCACCATCAGGCCCAGCCGCTCGATGTCGACGCCGACCGAGATCATGTTCGACGCCAGCGCGGTGTCGACGAAGCCGTCCTCGCCGAACCGCCGCTCGAGCTTGGCCTTGGCGCCGGCGATGGCGCTGGTGCTCTCGCGGCTGGTCAGCTCGATCGGCTCGGCGACGGTGCGGTTGGCCATCCACGGGTTGGCCGCCACGTCGAGGGGCCGCAGGTCGCCCCGGGTCGCGGCCCGGGCCCGGATCAGGTCCTCGACCAGTCGCCGCATGCCGCCCAGCTCGCGCAGGCTGTTGAAGTAGCCGACCAGGGTCAGGTACGGGTCGGCCGGCTGCCCGACGGCAGCCGCCGGGTCGACGCAGCGCGCCGCCGCCGACAGGAGCGCCGAGTACACGTTGACAAGCACCGCCTTGGCCGAGCGTCCGGTGGCCCCGACCCCCAGGTACAGACGCCCGTTCGCGCCGTGGTCGACCTTGGCGAAGAACGACTCGCCGTCGTCGATGCCCGGCGGCGGGAACATCGCCAGGTCGTCGCGGGCGTACAGCGCGCGCACCTGCTGGGCGGCGCGCTTGACCGTCGCGGTCGAGGCGATCAGCTTGGGCACGCGCATGCTGCCGTCGGCGCGCGGCCGGCTGGCCAGGTGCTCCACCGCGGTCTCGTACAGCCCCACCATGGTGCCCAGCGGGCCCGAGATCAGGTGCAGCTCGTCCTGGACGATCAGCTCGGGCGGCGGTAATCCGTCCGGCAACCGGACCGGGCGCGGGCCGCCTGGCCGGGTCGGCGTGGCGGGGCCGACGAAGGCGCGGCCGACTCGGTGGGTCACCTGACCGAACAGCGCGCCGCTCTCGCCACGCCACGGCAGCATCGCGAACTTGTCGACGGTGGCGATCAAGAACGACGGCAGCTCGCGGTAGATCTGCTCGTCGACGAACAACAGCGGTAGGCCGCCGTGGCGCGCGCTGAACGAGCACGCGAAGCTGGCGCAGCCCACCTCGACCGCGACCGGATCTTTTTGCGTCGGCACCACCTTCAGGCACCCGGCGACCATCGGCTCGCCGCACCACGGGCACGCGGCCAGGGGAAACGGCGACAGGTTGGTGCTGCCGTTGCGGTACTCGCTGATGTGCTTGGCGACGTCGACGAGGCGGTTGGCGGTGGCCGACTTGCCCACCCACAACCCCAGCGAGAAACGCTCGCCGCCCAGCTCGGGCTGGGTCGCGCGCAGGACCTCGAGCGCGCAGACCAGCGTGGCCGCGCGGCCCAGCTGGTCGAGCGTCAACAGCCGCAGCGTGTAGCGCAAGATCACCGCGACCCCGAGCCCGCCGCTGGGGTCGGCGGCGTGGCGCATGCGTCGCCACACCAGCGCGACCGCGATGACGCCCAGGTACGCCTCGGTCTTGCCGCCGCCGGTAGGGAAGAAGATCAGCTCGACGATGCGGCGGTCGGCGTGGGTGTCGTCGACGACGCCCGGCAGGTTGAGCAGCACGAACGCCAGCTGGAACATGCGCCACGCCGGGGCCGCGGACCGGTAGCGCTCGGGGCTGCGCTGGCGCGCGGCCTGGGCCATCGCCCGGTTGGCGGTGCAGAACGCGCGTCGGACGGCGGCGTCGCCGGCCAGCAGGTCGATGCCGGCGCGGATGCGCCGCTCGGCGCGCTCGGCGCCAAACAGCACCGCCTCTGCGACCTCGCGCCGCTTGGGGTCCAGCGCCTGCGCGGCGCGGCCCTGCGCGTCGAGCCAGGCCGCGTACGCCGCCGGGATCCCGTCGAGCGCCGCGTGTACCGCAGCCGCGTCGTCGAGCGCCGCCAGCGCCTCCATGTCCACCACGACCCCGGCGATGGCGTGGGTCGTCACCCGCGGCACCGCTTGCTCGGGCACCCACGCGGTGCGCGCGCCGATCACCCGGGTACCGTCGGAGAGGGTCTCGACCGCGACCCCGTGGCCCGCCGCGTAGCTGGCGTGGGCGCGGAACTGCACGTCCATCACCTGGTCGTCCCAGGTCTCCGCCGCCAGGCCCGCCAGGTCGGGGCGCGCCACCAGCCCACCGGGGAACCGCACCTCCAGCTCGACCTGGAACGCGTACGCCTGGTCGCGGGTGCGCTTGTCCTCGACGACCTCGCGCTCGTTGACGACGAACAGGGCCAGCGCGCGCGTCCCCGGCGCCAGCCCTGCGACCTCGCCGGGGCGGTCGAGCGTGCCGTGGATGGTGAGCCCGCTGTCGCCCAGCGGGCAGCGGATCGGCGCCACCAGCGGCACCACCACCTCGATCGGCGGGCGCGGGACCCGCCGCCACCTCGCCGTGGGCCGCTTGCCGCGCCGGGCGCCCTCCGCGGGCGGCTCGTCGGTGTCGACCACGTAGTCGGCGTAGGCCACACGGACCGTGACGTGGTCGCCGTCGCCGGCAGGCACCAGGACCGACAGGCCGATCGACGACGGCAACAGCGCCAGGCGCCGCGGCGGCTGGTCGTTCTCACCGCCCTCGGGCGAGTCGTCGCCGGCAGTCGCGTCGTCGTCGTCGACCAGCTCGGGGTCGTCGTCGTCGGGCTCGGGCGCGCCCTGGCTCCGGGGCACCAAGAACCCGTACAGGTAGCGCTTCGACGGCGCCATGTCCCACACCTCGGCCGCGTCGTCGTCGGGCGAGAACGGCCCCACCAGGTCGGCGCGCAGGGCGTCCACCAGGTGGCGTCGCACCTGGGCGCTGGTGACGGGAGCGGGACGGTCGGGCGGCATCAAGAACGTTCCCTACGGATGTACCCCAAGCGCCACGGGACCCGCGACCGGACGGGACGCCGAATCACGGGAATTTCCCGAGCGGGGGCGGCGGGGAGATCGGACGGGCGCGCCCCACGGCGATCTGTGCAGCGGCTGCGCGCAGGATGTTGATGAATTGCTGGAACTTGCGCAGCCGGCGAGGCACAGCGACGGCTGGATCAGCATTGGTCGCGCCACTGGCCGCGCGTGGTGTATCATCGCGGCCGATGGCGCGCGATCCGGTCCGGCGGCGGGAGGGGGAGGTCGGCGCGTCGCGCGGGGCAGCGGAGGGCGCCGGGGCGGTGGGCAAGCGCACGCGGGTCGAGGCGGTGTACCCGACGCTGGCGCGGGCCCTGCGCGGCGAGGCCGACCCGGCTGCAGGCGACGAGGCGCCGACGATCCACGACGC
>JAWKQV010000026.1:0-71993 GCA_041389965.1 Kofleriaceae bacterium
ACCCGGACAACCTGCGCTTCTGGCGTGACTCCCGTGACCTGGCCGTCGCGCTCCAGGTCGTCGACACCCGCCGCGGCGCGCTCGTCGAGACGCCGGACGGCCTCCCGACGCCCACCCACCGCTACGCCGACCTGCGCCTGCTGTGGGGCGACCTCCGCTACTGGTGGAGCCTGCGCCGCCCGGTGGTGCGGGATCGCGCCTCGCTGCTGACCTACCCCGAGACGACCGTCGCGGAGGTCCGTCACGCGGCGCAGCTCGTGGCCGCCCACGCCATCGACGCTGACGTTCGCGCCGGTCTCCGGGCATACGTCGATCGGGTCGCGGGAGATCTGCCGCGGACCGACCGCTACCCGGACAACGCCGGCTTTTGGTGCCGTGATGCTCGGTGCGCCGTGGGCATGCTCGGGCGGGAGGTGGCGTCGTGGCGGTGCTGATCACGGCCGACGACCGGCTGATCGTCGTGCTGTTCCGCGATGCTCTCGACCTGTGGGACGACCTGCGCCGCGCGTACCTCGACCGGCGCCCGACGCGCATGGACCCGACGCTCGGGGCGTACCCCGAGACCACCAACGCCGACGTGGCCCAAGTGATCGCCGCGTTCGACAACGCTATGCGCCGGGACTACGTGCCCAAGGTCGACCCCACGCTCGCGGCGGACTGGCGGCTGCTCCAGGACCGGATCCGCGCGCGCCTTCTCCGGCCCGCCGACGCCGCCTACCCGGACAACGCCGGCCTCTGGCTCCGCGATCTGTTCGGCATCGCCCGCCGCCTGGGGCCGATGTTCACCGAGCCCCCGACCACCGCGGAAAAGTTTCGCGCTGCGACCAAGGAGATCTTGCTCGGCCCCGCCAAGGTGGTGGCCGATGTCGCGGTCGGCGCGAGCAAGGTCGCCGGGGACGCTGTCAGCGGTGTCGCCGGCAGCCTCGGCGGGGGCCTGTGGAACGCCGTGAAGGTGCCGCTGCTGATCGGCGGCGGCCTCGTCGCCGCGGTGGTGATCTTGCCGCGCGTCTGGCCCGCCGAGCGGGGGACCCATGGCTGAGTCAAGCATGCCCGTCTGGCCATGGGTGGCCGGCGGCGCGGCGGTCGGCGCCTGGTACCTGCTGCGCGAGCGGCGTTCAACCCTGGACGCCCTCGTGGCACAGGACGACGCGCGCATGGCGGTCCGCGCCGAGCTGGCCGACTTGGTCCGCAGCGTGGGCGGCAGCGTGGGCGGCGTGGCGTCGGTCCCGGGCGTGATCGCGACGACGGTCCCGAGCGTGGTCGCGTCGCCGATCCCGAGCGTGGTTGCGTCGCCGATGCCGAGCGTGGTTGCGCCGCCGGTTCCGAGCGTGGTTGCGCCGCCGATCCCGAGCGTGGTCGCAGCTCCCGCGCCTGCGCGCCCGCCCGGTGAGTGGAGCTGGCCGTTGCCGTCATGGGGTGAGTACGCGCCGGTCATCTCCGACGGCTGGGGCTCGCGGCGCGACGGCGGGGCACGCTCGCACAAGGGCGTCGATCTGATGTACCGACGCCGGTCCGTCGTCGACAAGCTCGGCACGTTCCCGGCAGCGCCGCCCCATTCGCTCTGGCACTTCGTACCGCCGGGAACAGTCGTGATGGCCGCCGCCGAGGGGTTCCTGTGGTCCGCTGGCAAGACGCCGCGCGGATACGCCGTCGTGCTCTCGCACGGGAAGCCGTGGGCCAGCTACTACACCCACCTCGCTAGCCTGATGGTCCCGGAGGTCGCGCGCGGAGCGGGTCGGCTCCCCATCGTCCGCGGCCAGCCGTTGGGCCTCGTCGGCGTCGACCCGACGAACCCGACGATCGCCCATCTCCATTTCGAGATCTGGCAGGGGGCTGGTGACGCGGCGATCGACCCCGCGCCAGTTCTCGCGCGTGCAAGCGTCTTGTCGCGCCCGGTCATCGTGTCGCGCCCCGCGGACGACCTGGATCAGATCTTCGCGGCCTACGGCCGCGGGATCCCGGTGGCGTACCTCCGGGCCCTGGCGCGGGCCGAGAGCGGCCTACAGCCCCACCACCCGATGGGCGTGATCAACGTCGTGAAGGTCGCCCTCGACGCCTACCGCGACCGGCACCCCACCAGTGCCGTCCGCGCGACGGACCTGCGCGATCCGGTCGTGAGCGTGACTGTCGCGGCCGATCACCTGCGGATGATCGGCGCGGCGCTCGCGACGAACCATCCCGACGTGCGCAACCTGCAAGAAGACTGGCGCAACCCGCGCTATGTCGAGCTGCTGACCGCGGCGTGGAACTCCGGCCACTCCGAGCGCGCGGGCGTCGGCCGTGGCGCGGCCTGGCTGGCCGCGCATGGCCAGGAGGTCACCGTCACGAACCTGTGGCGGTTCGCACGGGAGGCGGGGCTCGCGTCGACGTTCACCAACCGCCGCAAGCTGGAGTTCGCGACCCGTGTGGCCGAGGAGTACATGCGGGCCGAGGCTCGCGCGGAGGTGACGCGATGAAGGGGCGGCAGGCCAAGGCATCGGGGGCTGTGCGCCGGCCACTGACCAAGCGCCCACGCCGGAACGCCCCGCCGCTGCTCGCGCGTGACACAGCCGCTGATCCTGCCGTGGACGAGAGCGCGCGTGCCGCGGCGGATCCGCCGGTCGCCACCCTGACCACCAATCCCCGCGGCGCAGTCGAGCGCGTGCTGACGGGGCTCGGTGCCGACGATGATGGAATCGTAACGGCTCCGCTCGATGCCGTCCGGCACGCTGTCCGTGCCTTCACGGCCGAGCTAGGCGCCGCCATCCACGCCGGCCATGGCGACGCCTCTACCTGGCGCCGGTGGCAGACGGACATCGGACGGTGGGCGCTCGCCACGCGCGGGATGGACGGCGAGGCGCCACTGCCGAACCCTGCGCTCCTCGTGCGCGCGCTCGATGCGGTCGCCACCGATCTTGTACGTCACGACCGCACCGCCGCCGGTCTGCGCAATGCGTGGGATGGGGAATCGATCATCCGGTTCCGGGCACCGCGCTACGAGCACGCGACCCTCCGTCCGGATCCACGCCGGGCGCTCGCGCAGCTTCGGGCCGAGCGGCAGATCGTGGACCCGAACCGGCCGTGGCTGCGCAGCGACGTGACCGCGGCGCTCAACTTCGTGACGCAAGCGCTCCAGAACGACCTCCCGACGCCGAACCGGCGAGACACGGCGGCGATCTGGGACTCCTGGCGACGCACGATCCTGGAAGTCGCGCCCGAGCTGCGACGCGCGAACTCGCGTGAGGCGTTCAGCGAGGCGCATCGCGTCGACGCGGCCCTCGGCTCATTGAGCGAGAAGTTGGTCGAGGCGCAGACGACCCCGGGTGAGGTCGGGGGCCGCTACTGCCCGTGGGCCGCGGACTTCTTCGTCCCCGCGCGGCTCTATCCGGAGGCGTCATGAGCGGCGACCCGACGCCCGCGATCACCTCGGTCCGGTTCCCGCAGTCCGAAAATGGCGCGGTGCCTCCCGGTCCGTTCTCGTCACTGTGGGAGGCCGACGCGGCGCTGGCCCGTGCCTTCCGCGAGGAACCACCGCCGCCTGGCGGCGCCTACGACAAGACATGGTTTGTCGTCGAATGGGCGGACGGTGAGATCCACGAGGGGCGCGTCGACGTGACCGCGGCCATGGTCGCCAAGGGTGGTGGCATGTTGCGGGACCACCTCGCGACCTACGCCGCATGGCTGACCAGCGAGCGCTACGTCGCGTTCCGGAGCGGCCGGCCGCCGGGGGAGATCCGACAGGCGCAAGCCTGGGGCCTGGAACTGATCCGGCGTCTCACGGCTGACCTGGCGAACCTCGGCACCGAGCCCGGCCCGCGCAATGCGGGCGATGGCGCGCGGTACGCCGGGCATGGAGTCCCGACGCTGGAGCCGTGGCGGGCGGCGGCGCGCTGGCTGACCTTCCTCCCGAACCCCGCCACGCTGCGACCTGATCCGACGGCCACCGATGGCGCGATCACCGCCGCCCTGGATCAACTGGAGGCGCAGGGTGCGCTGGAATGGACATCGCCCCAGATCAACGCCCTGGTGAACTGGATCACCGAAGCGTTGCGCGCGGATCTGCCGACCGTCGACGCGGGCGACGCCGCGGTCATCTGGATGCAGTGGGCCGCCGCGGTCCGCGAGTTTCGCGAGCGGCGCAACGGGCGGACGCTCAAGCAGCGGTTGACGGCGCTCCTGTGGAACGTGTTCACCGCGCTCAACCGGCCGACCGTGCTGTGGAGTGATTTCTGTCCGTGGCGCTCCGCTTACTTCGACCGCGACCGCCTGGAACCCGCGAGCATCGGCCACAACCCGAAGCGCTCCCCCTTGGAGATCGATCCATGGCGGATCTGATCGAGTCGGCCGCGGACGTGCCGATCGTCGTGTCGGTGACGTTCACGTTCTCTGAGCATCCCGCCGTGCCGCTCGCGACCTTCGAGGGGATCGCCGCCGCCGATGACGCTCTCGCCGATGCCTTGGCCAAGCCGTACCGCGGCCCCGGGAAAGCCGGCTTTGTCGTCGCGTGGAGCGACGGCGAGTCTCACGAGGGGCGGCTCGCGCTGGCGTCGGTCCTCCGGCCGGTGAACGTCCTGCGCGACCACCTGACGCGCCTCGCGAGCTGGCTCGCCAGCGAGCGCTTCATCGAAGCCGTGCGGGGCTTCGCCAGCTCCGAGGATGTCCGCCGATCCCAAGCATGGGGCCGCGAGCTTGGGCGCCGGCTCGACGCGGATCTACGGCGCCATGCGATGGCACCCGCGAGGAACGCCGAGCCGCCGGTCGCGCGCCGTCGCCTCCCTGCGCCGCTGCCTCCCCGACGGTACGCCGGGCACGGGGTCCCCCCACTGGCACCGGCGGCCGACGTGGCCGGGTGGCTTCCGTGGCTCAGCATGCCGCCGACGGTGCGCCCCGATCCGCTCGTACTGGATGCCCGGCTCAGCGACGAATGGCGCGGGGCCGTCCAAGGCAAGGGCCCACCCGCGACGCCCGCGCAGCTGGCCGGGCTCGTGAACTGGCTGACGGATGCGCTCCGGGCGGATCTGCCTTCCGTCGATTCGGGCGATGCGGCGGTCGTGTGGGAGCAGTGGCGCACCGCGGTCCAGCGCTACACCGTGCGCGGTGACGAGCACACCCTGCGGTTTCATCTAGGCATCGTGCTGCGCAACGTCGCGATGGCGTTCCGGAGCCCGGGCGAGATCTGGACCGGCTTCTGTCCGTGGCGGCGGATCTACTTCGACCAGCGCCGCCTCAATCCCGATCCAAGGCATCCGCCGCATCCATCGCCGCTGGAGATCGATCCATGGTCGTGACGGATGACCGCGCCGCGCGCTTCCTCGCGTCGGTGGCCGAGTTGGTCACGACGCCCGCGGCTGGATCCCCCGCGCCGCTGCCCGACGTGATGAGCGTTCAGGAAGCAGCCTCGTTGCTGCGCCTCGACCGCAAGACCGTCTACGGGGCGGTGACGCGGGGCGAGTTGCCGGCTCGTCGCGTCGGCAAGCGGCGGATCGTGATCGGCCGGGCCGCGCTCTTGCGCTGGCTAGACGGTGGCCGGTGAGCGGGCGCCGAGCATCGCCGCCGGTCGCGATCGGCCCGTCGCTGCGGCTGCGATTTCGTCGCGTCGGCGCGCCCGGGGAACGTTACCCCGCGTGGGTCCGGTCCCTCGATGGCCACAGCGGCGTCTACGTCATCCGCGAGTACGACGGGCGACGCCCCGCGATCGTCTACGTCGGCGAGTCGCACACCGATCGCCTCTACGGCACCCTGACCCGGCACTGGCAAGCCTGGAGCCGGCACGGGCGCCTGGCGCGTGAGTTCTCCGCACACGATCCCGGCCTCATCTACGACCGCTCCCGCTGCGATGCCGCCGCCGTCGTCACGTCTGCCTGCGTCGCGGTGGAACTCCAGAACGCGCTGATCGGGCACCTGACGCCCCGCGACAACATCATCGCCGCGGGTCTGCCCCCGGCGGATCTCGTCGACACCTGCGGCCAGTCGCTGGCGGACTTCGGCCTCGCTGGCGCCGACGCCGTTCCCTTCTAAGGAGCCCCCCATGTTCACCGTTGCCCTGTCACCGGCCGAGCAGTTGATCGTCCGCGGTGCTGCGCCCGTGGACGCTGTCCCGCTGCTGGCCGCCCTCCGCACTCTCTACGCCGATCGGCGCGGCGTCGTGGCCGCTGGCCCTGGCATTGTGCCGCGGGTCCGGCACGACGACGCCATCGATCTGGTCAACGCATATGACCGCCTGGCGGCGCCGCTCGCGGGGCGTCTCGCGATCGAGGCGCCGGCCCTCTGGGCGGCCTGGCGCGACGCATACGCCCGCGTGTTCGATCGGGTCCTCCACGCCACCAACCTCCGCGCACCCCTCGCGGGCGCGGCCAGCCTCTGGAACTCCCTGCTCGCCCCGTTCTCCACCCACCTGGCTGCGTTCGCCGCCTCCACCACCCCCACCAAGGAGCCCCATGTCCGTGTTTCGTGATCCGCGCACCAACAAGTGGCGTGCGCGGAAGATGGTCCGTCGCCCCGACGGCACCAAGGTCCGCATCTTCGCGTTGCCTGAGCACTACGGCCTGCCCGATACCCGCATCGGCGCCGAGGAAGCCGAGCGACGGGCGATTGCCGCCGTCGTCGATGCTCCAGCATCGCCTCCCGCCGCACCCGCTGTAGAAGGCCGCGACCAGTCCCGACCGTTGATGCCCACCGTCGCCGAATTCACAAAAACTTGGCTAGCCAAGTCCGAGGTCGACGACAAGCCGTCCACGATTCGGAAGAAGCAGGTTGTAGCACGCGCCCACATCCTCCCGCGGTTTGGGCACCTCCGCCTCGATGAGGTCGACTACTCGCGCGTCGAAACCTGGCGCCTGGACCTGCTGCAGCGGCAGGAGCCCTCATCGGTCCACAAGCTCCTGAGCACCCTCCACTCGATCCTTGGCTACGCTTACGCACAGACGTCCTCCCGCGCCTCCCGAAGTGGCCGACGCAACTTGCATCCCCGATGGTCTGCCGAGCTTCCTCTCGTTCGCAGAGACCGATCGCTTGATTGCTGCGGCGTCGCCGTTGGATCCTGGCGCGCCATGATCACCGTTGCGGTTCGTACCGGCCTCCGACACGGTGAGCTAACCGCCTTGCGCTGGCAGGATGTTGACCTCGACGGGCGAAGGCTCACCGTCGTCGAGAACTACGTTGAGGGGAACACCGCGGGCCCCCCAAAGAGCGGCCACCTTCGAGTGATTCCTGGCCGAGGGCGCGGTGGCGGTGTTGCGGGCTATCCGGCATGGTGAGCGTGGCCCGTTGGTATTCTGCTCGGAACGAGGCCATCACTTGCGGGAGTGGGTTACGGGCCACGCCCTTCGCGAGATTTGTCGCCGCGCGGAGCTATGAGCCGTTCGGCTGGCACAGGCTACGCCACACGTTCGCGAGTCACCTCGCGATCCGCGGCGTCTCCCTTCAGGTCATCAAGGGGTTGCTAGGCCACCACAACATCAAGATGACCCTCCGCTACGCCACCTGATGCCCGAGACCCGCCACAACGCCGTGATGCTCCTCGCGGAGATCAACCGCTCGAGCCCGGGGCTCGGCGACCAGCTGCGGCGCGCCGCGACGAGCGTGGCCTTGAACCTGGCCGAGGGCACGCGGCGGATCGGCGCCGACAAGCGCCGGGTGTACCGGATCGCGGCGGCCGAGGCCCAGGAGCTGAAGGCCGCGCTCGCCGTGGCGGTCGCCTGGGGCTACCTCGACGACGCCGCCACCACGTCGGCGATGGAGCTGGCCGAGCGGGTCGGCGCGACGACGTACCGGCTGGCGCGGTGAGCGACACCGGGTCCGGGGCCGGCTCCGGCTCCGGGTCCGGCTCCGGCTCCGGGGCCGGCTTCGGGTCCGGCTCCGGCTCCGGGTCCGGCTCCGGGTCCGGCTCCGGGTCCGGCTCCGGGTCCGGCTCCGGGTCCGGCTCCCTGGCGGGGCACGGGGCCGGCTCCGGCTCCGGCACTCTCACGGCCGCGCTCCGGGCTGGCGCGCGGCGGTGTTAGCCTGTCAGGGATGCGCCGTCTTTGGATGCTGGGTCTCGTCGCGCTGGGGCTTTGGGGGTGCAAGGGCAAGCGCAACGACGCGCCGCCGTCGCCGGCCGTCGCCGCGGACGCCGCGGTACGCGACGCCGCGGCGATCGACGCCGCGCTCGAGGTCGACGCCGGGCCGGTGGCCGAGGCGCCGGCACCGCGCCGACTGTGGACCGACGCCATCCCCGACGCGGCGACGATGGAGGCCTACTCCATCGAGATCGGCGGCGAGCGCTTCACCAAGTTCGTCCTCGATACCAAGACCGACGCCATCTACTACTTCGACGTCGACGTCTACAAAGTCCACAAGGACTTCATCTTCGGCGAGCTGCTCAAGCAGCCGAAGACCAAGGCGCTGGTGCGCAAGGTCGACCGCAACTACGGCTACCAGAAGCCGGACTTCATGATGTGTTACCTGGTGCACCACCTGGCGGCCGACGTGTGGACGTTGGCGTTCTGGGAGGGGGACAAGGCGACCGCGCCGCTCATCACCCGGGCCTACCAGCGGATGAAGGCGACCTTCTACCTGGGCGATCAGGTGAAGTACCGGCCCGACTCCGACTACCAGGAGCGCGAGGCGCGCAAGCTCACCGGCGTCCCGGTCATCACCAACGACAAGCTCTACAAGAGCGCGCCCTACCAGGCGTTCAACCCGGGGCAGGCGGTCGGGCGGCTGCGGCTGGTGCCGGCCGGCGCGGACTTCGAGGAGCTGACGTTTGGGCCCGACGAGATCGTGATCCTCCCGGAGTCGCTGCCCGACATCACGCCGGTGGCCGGCATCATCTCCGAGACGTTCTCGACGCCGCTGGCCCACGTCAGCCTGCGGGCGCGGGCCTGGGGCATCCCCAACGTCGGCCTGCGGGACGCCGCGACCACCTACGCCGGGCTGGTCGGCAAGACCGTGCGGTTCGAGGCCTCGGCCAGCGGCATGTCGCTGCGCGAGGCGACCACCGACGAGATCGCGACGTGGGCGGCCCGGGTCGAAGCCACCCGCACGGTGAAGATCCCGCCGGCCGACCTCGCCGCCCGCGACCTCCGCGGCCTCGACGGGCTGCGGGCCCGCGACGCCAGCGCCTACGGCACCAAGGCCGCCAACCTGGGCGAGATCGTCCACGGCGCGCTCCCCGGCGTCGAGGTGCCGCCCGGCTTCGGCGTGCCGATCGCCTACTACGCGGCTCACCTCCAGGCCGCCGGCCTCGACGCCCGCATCGCGGCCTTGCTGGCCGAGCCGCGGTTCGCGACCGAGGCCGCCTATCGCAAGCGCGCGCTGGCCGAGCTGCGCGCCGCCATCAGCGCGGCTCCCCTCGACCCCGCGTTCGTCACGCTCCTGACCCAGCGCCTGGGCGACCTCGCCGGTGGCGACCCGGCCAAGGTCGGCGTGTTCGTGCGCAGCTCGACCAACGCCGAGGACCTGCCTGGGTTCTCGGGCGCTGGCCTCTACGACACCATCCCCAACGCCAAGGGCGTCGACGCGGTGGCCCAGGCCATCAAGGACGTGTGGGCCAGCGTGTGGACCTTGCGCGGCTACGAGGAGCGCCAGCTGTTCGGCATCGATCACACCCAGGTCTACGGCGCGGTGTTGGTGCAGGTCGGCGTCGACGCCACCGCGGCCGGCGTGCTGGTGACCGCGCACCCGACCGATCCGACCCAGCTGACCACGTACACCATCAACGCGAAGAGCGGCCTGGGCTTGCGGGTCGTCGAGGGCAAGAAGGTGCCCGAGAGCCTGCTGTACGACGTGCACAACCGCGGCCTGCGCATCCTGTCGCGGTCCGACGAAGACACCATGCTGGTGTTCGACGGCGCCGGCGGCGTGCGCGAGGTGCCCAACCCCAAGCCGGGCCAGCCGGTGATCACCCAGGCCCGGGCCGAGCTGCTGGGCGCCGCCGCCAAGCGCATCACGACCTTGTTCCCGACCGGCACGCCGCTCGACATCGAGTGGCTGTTCGTCGGCGACCGGCTCTACATCGTCCAGGCCCGACCCTACGTGGTGCGGTGAATGACCTCGGCGGCGGTCAGGCCGACGCCACCTCCCAGGCCGCGGTGCCCACGGCCGCGAGCTGGCCGCGCAGCGCCGTGGTGAAGCGATCGAAGTCGTCGACCATCAGCCGGTGGCACTGGCCGTCGTCGACGGTCACGTCGAGGATCTTCTTGTTGAGGCCGTATTTGCCGCGGGTGACCGAGCGGACCCGGCCCAGCGGCACCGTCAGCGCCAGCTTGCCCTTGGCGCGGCGGCCCAGCAGCATGCCGATCAGGCCGAACATGCGGTAGATCGGGCTGACCACGCGCACCTGCAGCTCGCTGGCGGTCAGGTCGACCTTGCCGAACCTGACGTTGAGCTTGCCGGCGATCAGGCCGCCGTTGGTGGTGGCGATGGGGGCGGTGGTGGTGAGCGCGGTCGGGGTCATGAACAGTCCTTTCGTGGTGGCGGGAGGCGATCATCACGGCGCACCCGCGCCGGACGTGATCGAGCCGGCCCAGCCGGCGTGGGCGGGGCGCGTCGGTGGTCAGGGCGCGACGGTCAACGCGCCGACGTCGTAGGTGGTGCCGGGCCCGAGCGCGGTGCAGCAGTCCGTCGCCAGCATGACGATCCACCTGGGGCCGGGCTTGATCGCGAAGCCGTAGCTGCCGACCGCCACCGCGGCGAGGCGGAACCGGCCGTCCGCGCCCGTGGTGGTGCGGTAGGTGGTGGTCGACGACTCGCACGGCGTTCGCTGCAGCACGGTCAACGGCTGGTCGCACAGCTCGACGGCGGCGCCCGCGACCGGCCGACCGCCGCGCAGCACGCGTCCCGTGATGGTGCCGGTGACGGGTGGCCCGAGCGGCGGCAGGGCGGGGCCGTCGCCGACGACCGCCAGCGCGGTGATCTTGCCAGTCACGCCAGCGACGGTGCCGGGCAGCCACTGCTGGGCCAGCGCGCCATCGCGGTCGAAGATCACCAGGCCGTTGTCGGTGGCGAGCCAGGTCCGGCCGGCGCCGTCGACCGCCAGCACGTCGCCGCGGCGGGCCCGCGCTGGGCCGTCCTCGAGCTCGGTGGTGCGGATGGCGCCGCTGGGCGCCTGGACCGTCAACGTGCCGACCCCGCCGGAGCCCGCGACGTGGCCGGCCGGGCCGATCACCAGCTCGTCGAGCATCCCGTAGCGGCTGCTCAGGCCGGCGTCGCTCCAGCGTCCGTCGCGGAAGCGGTACGTGCCGCGGATGGACGTCACATAGACGCCGCCGTCCGGGTGCGCGGCGATGGTCGAGAAGAACGGCTCGACCGTGCCGGCGAACGCCGGATCGAGCCGGTGCCAGCGCTCGCCGTCGAGGAACCACAGCGCCTCGCGCTGGGTCACCCAGACGTGACCGGCACGGTCGACCGCGAGGTCGTCGACCAGCTCGCCGTCGAAGGTAGCCGGCGGCTCGACGGTCCAGCCGCCGTCCCAGCGGAACACGCCGCGGTGGTCGGTCGCCCACAGCACCCCGTCGGGACCGAGCGCCAGCCGGGCCAGGAGCGCGGTGTCCTCGGTGTCGAGGTGTTCGATCGTCTCGCCGGCGACCTTCCACAACCCGCCGATGGCCGCGGCATAGACCGCGCCCTCGGCGTCGACGACGATCGACCGGACGGGATACCGGTGCGCGACCAGCGTGGTGAGCTGGCCGTCCTCGAGGCGGACCAGCCCGGTGCCGTCGATGCCGAGGTAGGCCGGGCCGGGCGCGTGGAGGTACGGCGCGGGTCGAGGTGGCGCCGGGGCGGTGGGCGGGGCCGACGCGGCCTCCGCCGGCGCCTGGCCGCCGCGGTCACACGCGACCAGGGTGGCGAGCGTGGCGGCGATGCGGAGGCGCGTCATGGTGGGGCGTTAATCCAAGACTCGTGCCGACTGGCCGAGACTGCCAGGACGCATGGTTGCGGTCGTCCGTGGGTGGATCGTCAGGATTGTCTGCCAGGGCTGGCCGCCACGCGAGCGATTCGCCCAGCGTCTGACCAAACTCGGGTACGGTCCCCGGCGTGACGCCCCGGCTGGCCGGCACCTCGATCGGGCCCTACCGCGTCGTGCGCCCGATCGGCGCCGGCGGCTGGTCCACCGTGTACGAGGTGGTCGACGGCGGCGGGCGCGCGTGGGCGCTCAAGCTCCTGCGCGACGATCTGGACGACGCGGCGGTGGCCCGCTTCCACCGCGAGGTGGCCAGCCTCGGCCGCATCGCCAACCCCGGCGTGGTGCGCCTGGTCGACGCCGGCGTCGACGGTCGGTCGCCCTATCTGGTGACGCCGCTCCTGGCGGGCCCGACGCTCCGGGCGGTGCTGGCGGCTGGCCCGGTGATGCCGGAGGTGGCGCTGGCGCTGGTGATCGCCGCCGCGCACGCGGTCGGCGCGATCCACGCCGCCGGCCTGGTGCACCGGGATCTCAAGCCGGACAACCTGGTGCTCACGACCGACGGCGCGGTGGTGGCGATCGATCTGGGCCTGGCCCTGGGGCCCGAGCACAGCCGCCACACCACCGAGGACACCCTGACCGGGTCGGTGCCGTACATGGCGCCGGAGCAGATCGAGGATCGGGCGGCGACGCCGGCCGGTGACGTGTGGTCGCTGGCGGTGGTGCTGTTCGAGGCGCTGGCGGGACGACGGCCGTTCCAGCGGCGCCGTGGAAGCGAGGAGGTCGCGGCGATCCTGGCCGGTCGCCCGCCCGATCTGATCGAGCTGGCGCCGGCCGTCGGCGAGCCGCTGGCGGCGCTGGTGGCCCGCTGCCTGAGCGCTGATCCGGCGCGGCGGCCACGCGACGGCGCGGCGCTGGCCCGCGCGTTGGAGGCGCAGCTCGATGGCGTCGCGCCGACGGACCTGGCCGCCGCGCGTGCGCGGTGGCTGGCAGATCCGGTCGGCTTCACCGCCGCCGTCGCGGCCCGCCGGGCCGCCGAGCTGGCCGCCGCGGCCGCCGCCGCGCTCGCCGCGGGCGATCGCTTCGCGGCCACCCGCCTGGTCGAGCGCGGCCTGGCCTACCGGCCGGACGACGCGGCGCTGGTCGGAGTGCTCGATCGGGTCATGGGGGCGGGCGGGCGGGCGCCGGCGGCGACCATCCGCGGCGCGGCCCCGGCGCCCAGCGTGAGGCGGGCCGCGCCTGCGGCGGTGGTGCTGCCGACGGCGGTGCCGTCGGTGGCGCCGGTGGTGCGTCGACGGCGCCGGTGGCGCTACGGCGCGGCGCTGGCCGTGGTGTTCGCCGTCGGCGTGCTGGTCGCCCGGCCGTGGCGCCGAGGCACGGGGACGGGCGCTGCCGGGCCGCGACCACCCGCGGCCGGGCCCGGCGTCGACGCGTCGACCGCCTCCACCGCCGGGCCGCCCAGGCTGGGGGACAGCCGCCCCGCGCACGTCCAGATGTCGCGACCGGCGGAGCGTCGCCCGTGAGCGCGGTGGTGATCGAGCTGCGGGCCCCGGGCCAGCCGGCGCACACCGTCGAGCTGGTCCGGACGCTCACCACCGTCGGGACGGCACCGGCGGCCCACGTGCGGCTCGCCGGCGTCGCCGCCGAGTGGGTCGTGCTCCGGCGGGTCGGGGAGCGGATCGAGATCGCCGTGTTGGCGACCGGCGCCCGGGTCGACCTGGGGGCCCGGCCGGTGGTCATCGACGGCGTCACCATCGTCCGCGTCGCCGCCGAGGCGGTGTTCCCGATCGGCGCGCTGGCGCTGGCGCTGGCCCAGGCCGATGATCCGGCCAGCGCGCTGGCCAGCCTGATCGACCAAGCGGTGGCGGCCACCGGCGCAGATCTCGGAGCGGTGGTTCTGCGCGAGGGAGGCACCCACACCGTCGCGGTCGCGCGCGACGCCACCGGGGCCGCCATCGCCGACGGCGCCGCGATCTTGTCAGACACGGTCCTGGCCGAGGTGCTGGCGCTGGGGCGGGCGGTGGCGGTGGCCGACGTCGCCGACGAGCCGCGCCTGGCCCAGGTGCCGTCGGTGGTGAACCTCGCGCTGCGCTCGGTGGTCGCCATCCCGATGGTGCTGGGCGATCAGATCGCCGGCGCGCTGTACCTCGGCGCGCGCCGGCCGACCCGGCCGCTGGGGGCGCGGCTGGCCGCCGATCTGGCGGTGGCGGTGACCCTGGCGGTGCCGGTGATCGCGCAGCTCCGGCGTGGCCGGGCCGCGCCGTCGTCACTCGGGGCGTCGCCGGTCATGACCGCGATCGCGCAGCTGATCGCCCGGGTCGGGCCGACCCCGCTGGGCGTGCTCGTCACCGGCGAGACCGGCACCGGCAAGGAGCTGGTGGCCCGCGCGATCCATGCGGCCAGTCCGCGCGCCGGCCGGCCGATGGTGGCGGTCAACTGTGCGGCCATCCCGGCCAACCTGTTCGAGAGCGAGCTGTTCGGGCACAAGCGGGGCAGCTTCACCGGGGCCCACGGCGATCGGGTCGGGCGGATCGAGGCGGCCGCCGGATCCACGCTGTTCCTCGACGAGCTGGGCGAGCTGCCGCCGGCGATGCAGGCGGCGCTCCTGCGGGTGGTCCAGGAGCGCGAGGTGGTGCGGGTCGGCGATGACGTGGCGCGCCCGGTCGACTTCCGCCTGGTGTGCGCGACCAACCGCGACCTCGACGCCGAGGTGGCGGCTGGGCGCTTCCGCGCCGACTTGCTGTACCGGGTGCGCGAGGTGACCATCGAGCTGCCGCCGCTGCGCGCGCGGGGCGACGACGTGGTGACGCTGGCGGGACAGCTGCTGGCCGAGGCCGAGGCCGGGTTCGGCGCCGGCGCCCACCGGCTGGGGCCCGACGCGGTCGCCGCGCTGCGCACCTACCCGTGGCCGGGCAACGTCCGCGAGCTGCGCGCGGCCATGCGCCGCGCGACGGTGTTGGCGATGGGGCCGGTCATCGCGGCCGGCGATCTCGGCCTGCCGACCAACGCGGCGCCGGTTCCGGATGCGGCGCCGGTTCCGGTTCCAGCTCCGGTTCCGGTTCCAGCTCCGGTCCCAGGTCCGGTTCCGGACACCCCCGCGCTGGGCGCCCTCGATCGACCGCTGGCGGTCGCGCGCGACGGCTTCATCGCGGCCTACTGCGCCGCGGTGCTGGCCCGCCACGGCGGCAATCGCGAGGCGGCCGCGGCGGCGCTGGGCATCAGCTCGCGCTCGCTGTACCGCTACCTCAACCCCGACGCCACCTGACCGCGCTCACGCCAGCGCGTCGATGGCGGCGCGCAGCTCGGCCTTGCGCGGCTCCGGCAGCCAGGCCGCCTCGACGGCGTTGTGGCCCAGCTGGCGGATGGCGCCGGCGTCGAGGCCGAGCGCCGCGGCGGTGGCGCGGAAGTTCTCGCCGATGTACCCGCCGAAGTAGGCCGGGTCGTCGCTGTTGATGGTCACGCACAGGCCGGCCGCCAGCAGCCGGCCCAGGTTGTGGTCGGCCAGGTCCTTCACCACGCACAGCTTCAGGTTCGACAGCGGGCACACGGTGAGCGGCACGCGCCGCGCCGCCAGCTCGGCGACCAGCGCCGGATCTTCGTCGCAGCGGACCCCGTGGTCGATGCGCAGCACCTGGAGCAGGTCGAGCGCCTCGCGGATGTAGGCCGGCGGGCCCTCCTCGCCGGCGTGGGCCACCGGGATGAAGCCCAGCTCGCGCGCGGCGGCGAAGGCGCGCTGGAACTTGGCCGGGGGGTTGCCACGCTCGCCCGAGTCGAGGCCGACGCCCGCGATGTACGCCAGGTAGGGCTGCGCCGCGTCGAGGGTGGCCAGCGCGTCCTCCTCGGGCAGGTGGCGCAAGAAGCACATGATGAGCAGGGACGTGAGCCCCAGCTCGGCCTCGGCCTGGCGCTGGGCCCGCACCAGCCCGTCGATCACCGTGCCCATCGCCACGCCGCGGGCGGTGTGGGTCTGCGGGTCGAAGAACACCTCGGCGTGGACCACGCCGTCGGCGTGGGCGCGCTGGAAGTAGGCCCAGGCCAGATCGTAGAAGTCATCGGCGTCGCGCAGCACGTCGCACCCGGCGTAGTAGATGTCGAGGAACGACTGCAGGTCAGTGAACTGGTAGGCGGCGCGCAGCGCGTCGACGGTGGGGTAGGGCAAGGCCACGCCGTGGCGGGCCGCCTTGGCCATGACCATCTCCGGCTCGAGCGTGCCCTCGATGTGCAGGTGCAGCTCGACCTTGGGCAGGGCGGTGATCAGGCGCTCCACGGCGGCGGGCAAGGCGGGGTGGTCCATGGGATCGACGTACCACGAGGCGCGCCGTCCTCGCACCGGATCGGCCGGTCGCGCCGCGCTACCGGCGCGCGCCAGCCGGCGGCCCCAGCCGCTCGACGAAGAACGCCAGCACCTGGTCGAGCGCGGCCCGGGTCGGGTGCCCCGGGCGGTCGACCAGATCGTGGGTGAGCACCGCGTGGGCCAGGCGGCCGATGCCGTGCGGGTTGCCCGGGCGCGAGTCGATCTCGACGGCGATGAAGCGCTCGCCCAGGAGCGCGCGCAGCGCCGCGAACCGCTCGGGCGGCACCAGGCGGTCACCGGTGAAGCGCAGCCCTAGCACGTCGACGTCGCCGGCCGCGAGCGCGGCGCAGGTCGCGGCGTCGAGCCCCAGGCTGGCGCGGTGGCGCGCGGTGATCGGGAACGGCAGCGAGGGCTGGGCCAGGACCGGCGCGACCACCCACGGATCGATCATCATCCCCAGCGCGAAGCCGCCGGTGAGGCACATGCCGATGGCGCCGACGCCGGGGCCGCCGCACGCGGCGTGGGCCGACCTGGCCAGCTGGCGCAGCCACGCGACGATCGGGCTGGCGGCGTCGGCGGCCCAGGTGGCGAACTCGCGCGCGACGCAGGCCCGGGCGATCGCCGCGGCGGTGGAGCCGGGCGACGCCGGCCGGCCCGGGGTGCCGAACAGCGACGGCAGGTAGGTGGTGAGGCCCACCGCGTGGAGCCGGCGCGCGAACGCCACCACGCCCGGGTGCAGGCCCGGCACCTCGTGCATCACGATCACCGCGGGGCCGGCGCCGCCGACGTAGACGTCGTGGGCGCGGTGATCGAACGTGACCTCACGCCGGGTGAAGCCGGGCAACTCGACGGGAGAGGCCACGCGCCTGGGTAGCACGAACCCGGGGACATTCGCGGTTGCGTGGCGGGGGCTCGGCAGATAGCTTCGCGGCCTCTCCGCCATGACCGCGACCCCGCCGACCTATGATCCCGTCCCCGACCTCGCCGCCGAGCTGGGCCTCGCGCCCGCCTCCGTGGCGGCCGCCGTGGCGCTGTTCGCGGACGGCGCGACCGTGCCGTTCATCGCCCGCTACCGCAAGGAAAAGACTGGCGGCCTCGACGAGGTCGCCCTGCGCGCCATCGAAGAGCGCCACGGCTACCTGGCCGAGCGCGAGGCCCGGCGCGCGGCCATCCGCGCCGAGCTGACCGCGGCCGGTGTGCTCACCGACGAGCTGGCCGCTCGGCTGGCCGCGGCGACCACCAAGGCCGAGCTCGAGGACCTGTACGCGCCGTTCCGGCCGCGCCGCAAGACCCGCGCCTCCACTGCCCGGGCCCGGGGCCTGGCGCCGCTGGCCGCGCGCATCGCCGCCCAGCCCGCCGACGGCGATCCCGCGGCCGAGGCGGCCGCCTTCGTGGCCGGCGAGGTGGCGTCGGCCGACGACGCCCTGGCCGGGGCCCGCGACATCGTCGCCGAGGAGGTCACCGACCGCGCCGACGTGCGCGCCCTGGTCCGCGCAGCCTACGCCGCCGGCACGCTCACCGCCGAGGGCGTGGCCGACCAGATCACCGCGCCGACCAAGTACGAGGCGTACTACGCCTTCGCCGAGCCGGTCGCCACCATCCCGTCGCACCGCTTCCTCGCCATCCGTCGCGGCGAGGCCGAGGGCATCCTGCGCGCGACCATCGTCCCGGCCGACGGCGTGGACGCGGTGGTCGAGGGCGTGCTGCGCCTGGCCGGCCACGCCGCGGGGTCGCCGTGGGGCGAGCAGCTGGCCAAGGCGGTGGCCGACGGCTACCGCCGCCTGCTGGCGCCGGCGGTCGAGAACGACCTGCGGGCGGAGCGCAAGGCCGCGGCCGACCTCGAGGCGGCCGGCGTGTTCGCGGGCAACCTGCGCGCGCTGTTGCTGGGCGCGCCGCTGGGCGCCAAGCGCGTCATCGGCATCGATCCCGGGCTGCGCACCGGGTGCAAGTGCGCGGCGGTCGACGCCACCGGGCGCTACCTCGGCTCGGTCACCATCTACCTCACCCAGGGCGAAGCGGCGACGGCGCGGGCCAAGGCCGAGCTGGCGGAGTTCATCACCAAGCACGATCCGGTGGCGATCGCGGTCGGCAACGGCACCGGCGGTCGCGAGGCCGAGGTGTTCACCCGGCGGCTGATCGGCGAGGCCCAGCTGGGCGATCGCGTGGTGGTCGCGGTCAACGAGGCCGGCGCGTCGGTCTACAGCGCGTCGGACCTGGCCCGTGAGGAGTTCCCCGACCTCGACCTGACCATCCGCGGCGCGATCTCGATCGCCCGGCGCCTCCAGGACCCGCTGGCTGAGCTGGTCAAGATCGAGCCCAAGGCCATCGGCGTCGGCCAGTACCAGCACGACGTCCACGGCCCGCTGCTGACCAAGAAGCTGGGCGACGTGGTCGAGAGCTGCGTCAACTTCGTCGGCGTCGACCTCAACACCGCCAGCCCCAGCCTGCTCGGCTACGTCGCCGGCATCGGCCCGGCCCTGGCCAACAAGATCGTCGCGTTCCGCCACGACCGCGGCGGGTTCGCGTCGCGGGCCCAGCTGCTCGAGGTCGGTGGCCTGGGGCCCAAGGCCTTCGAGCAGTGCGCCGGCTTCCTGCGCATCCGCGGCGGCGCGCAGCCCCTCGACGCCTCGGCGGTCCACCCCGAGTCGTACCCGCTGGTCGAGCGGCTCGCCGCCGACCTCGGCGTCGAGGTGGTGAGCCTGCTCGGCAACGCCGCCCTCATCGACACCGCCGATCGCAGCCGCTACGTCGGCGGCGAGGTCGGCGACGCCACGGTGCGCGACATCCTGGCCGAGCTGGGGCGTCCCGGGCGTGACCCGCGCGCGCTGTTCGAGCCGCCCAAGTTCCGCGACGACGTGATGACCCTCGACGACGTCAAGGAGGGGATGGTCCTCGAAGGCCTCGTCACCAACGTCGCGGCGTTCGGCGCGTTCGTCGACGTCGGCGTTCACCAGGACGGCCTCATCCACGTGTCGCGCCTGGCCAACCGCTTCGTCAAGGACGCGGCCGAGGTGGTCAAGGTCGGCGACAAGGTCACGGTCCGCGTGCTCGGGGTCGACCTGGCGCGCCGGCGCATCGCGCTGGCCGTGCACGACGCCAACGCCGAGGGCAGCCGCGGCCCGCGCGGGCCACGGGGGCCGCGCCCTGACGGCGCCGGTCGGGGGCCGCGGGGCCACGCGGGCCGCGCGGCGGTGCGCGCGCCGGCGCTGGTACCGGGCCCCGCCCCGACGCGAGCGGTGCCCCGGCCGCGGCGCGCGTCGACGGTGCGCCGGCCGACGGGCCCCGCCCGCCGCGGGGGCCGCGCGGTCCCCGGCCGCCGGGCGCGCCGCGTCAGGACTGGGGCCCGCGCCCCGACGGCGCCCGCGCCGACGGCCCGCGGCCCGATCGCGGCCCGCGCCCCGACGGCGCCCGCGCCGATGGCCCGCGGCCGATCGCGGCCCGCGCCCCGACGGCGCCCGCGCCGATGGCCCGCCCCGATCGCGGCCCACGCCCCGATCGCGGCCCGCGCCCCGACGGCGCCCGCGGCGACGGACCGCGCGCCGATCGCGGCCCACGCCCGGACGCCGGCCCGCGCGCCGATCGCGGTGGCCCCCGAGACGACCGGCGCGGCGACGATCGCACCCGGCGCGACGACGGCCCCGGCATGGGCGTCTCGGGCTTCGTCAACAACCCGTTCGCGAAGCTTGCGGCGATCAAGAACAAGCGCTGAGCTGGCGGCGGCGCTCGCGCTGGCCGCGCTGGTGGCCTGCCGAGGCAAGGCCAGGCCGGCCGCCGACGACGCGGGCGCCGGCGGTCCGCCCAGCGACGCGTCGGCGCTGGCCGACGCGGGCCGCCTCGCGGTCGACGCGGCCGCGCCGCCGCGCCCCGAGCAGGCGGTGTTCTCGCTCGGTGACAACCTGCTCGCGGCGCACCGCCTGGTCGACGGCGATCTGGTCATCGACGCTGGCTCGATCGGCTTCGCGCGCTACACCCGGCTCGACACACCGGTCGCGCGCTGGCGCTACCGTCGGGTCGTGCTGGGCCAGCGGGTCGCGCAGGCGGCTCGGGGTGGGTCGATCGAGGTGCCGCTGACCGAGGCCCAGGCCGCGGCCGCCGCCGGCTTGGCCGTGCAGCTGGTGGCCGAGCGCGCCAGCAAGGTCACCATTCGGGTCGGGCTGCGGGCCGTCGGCCGGATCGCCGTCGAGCCGGGGCGGCAGGTCTACACGGTGGCGACGCCGGCCGGGACCTGGCGGCCCGGCGAGAACCCGATCGTGTTCGACGGCCCGGTCGCCCTGGCGTCGGTGCGGGTGGTCGCGGCCGGCGCGCGCAATGTCGACGACGACCGGCCGGCCGACCACGCCCGGTGGGACGACCAGGCCCGGGCCCTGGCCCTCGACGACGGCGCCGGCGTGGCCTGGTACGCGCACCTGCCGCCCGACGCGCATCTGGTGGCCACCGTCGCCGGCCCGTGCCGGATCGAGGTCGACGCCCGGACCGACGACGGCGTCCGGGCCGGCGGGCTGCTCGGCGGCGGCATCGATCGCATCGATCTCGCCGCGGTCGGCGACCGCCCGGTGCGCCTGGCGCTCCAGGCTCGGGACTGCCCGACGGCGGTCCTGGCCGACCCGGTCATCACCGTCCCCGGCGCGCCGGTGGCGGCGCCGGCGCCGGGGCCAGCCGCGCGCTACGTCGTGCTGTGGATCATGGACGCGCTGCGCGCCGATCGGGTGCGGCCGTTCCAGCCGGGCGCGCGCGCCGAGGTGCCCAACCTCGAGGCGTTGGCGCAGACGAGCGCGGTGTTCCGCCAGTACTACGTGCACGGCAACGAGTCGCAGACCTCCCACGCCAGCCTGTGGACCAGCACCTACCCGGCCATCCACAACGTGCGCCAGGCCGGCGTCGGCGGGTCGTGGCGCATCCCGCGCGGCCTGCCGGTGCTGGGCGAGCTGGTGGCGGCGGCCGGCCTCACCCCGATCGCGGTGACCGGCAACGGGTTCGTCACCAACCTGGGTGGCTACGGGCGCGGGTTCGAGGAGTTCCGCAACATGATGCGCGAGAAGGGCGTGGTCAACGGCGTCCTGTACGGCGCCGAGGTGCTGCGCGCCGCCACGGCGCGCCTCACCGCCCACCGCGATCATCCGACGCTGCTGTTCCTGGGCACCGTCGACACCCACGGGCCGTGGATGGCGCGCAAGCCGTGGATCGACCGCTACTCGTCGCCCTCGTACCGCGGGCCGTTCCAGACCCACGGCACCATGCGCGAGCTCGGGATCCGCGCCGGCAAGATGGGCTGTTCGAAGATCCCGCCGCCGGCCGACATCGAGCGCCTGCGCGCGATCTACGACTCGGCCATCAGCTACCACGACGAGCGGCTCGGCGAGCTGGTGGCCAGCCTCAAGCGCCTGGGCATCTACGACCAGACCATGATCGTCGTCACCGCCGACCACGGCGAGGAGCTGTTCGAGGACGGCCGCTGCGGCCACGGCGGGTCGCTGCGCGACAGCCTGGTGCGGGTGCCGCTGCTCATCCACTACCCGCCGCGGATCCAGCCCGGGGTGGTCGAGGAAGGGGTCGAGGAGGTCGACGTCTTGCCGACCATCCTCGACGCGGTGGGCGCGGCGCCGGTGGCCGCGCTCCAGGGCGCGTCGCTGGCGCCGCTGTCGGCCGGGATCGGGCGCGGCTGGCTGCGGCCGTCGTACGCGTCGCAGTACGAGTACGCTCACGCCATGCGGATCGGCCGCTGGAAGCTCAAGGTCGGCAAGCACGGCGTGCCGACCACCCTCGACGTGGTCGGCGATCCCGACGAGCGGGTCGATCTCTCGACGACGCGGCCGGCGGTGCGGCGGCTGCTCACCGACGCGCTGGGGCTGTTCCTCGCCACCCGCACCCGCTGGCACAAGCCGACCATGGGCGTCGTCACCAACCTGGCGCCCGGCGCGGCGGCGCTGCTCGAGCAAGGCCCGTGAAGGCGCTGGCGCTGGGTCTGGTGCTGGCCGGTTGCGCCGGGCCGGCGCGCGATCCGGCGCGCGCGCGCGCGCAGACGGTCGGTGTCGACGCGGGACCCCCGGACGGCCCGGTCGACGCGGCCTCGGTCGCGCCGCCGGCGCCGCCCCGCTGGCTGCGCGGCTCGACCCACGTCCACGCCGCCCCGTCGGGCGACTCGTCCACCGACCCGGCGGCGGTGGTGGCCTGGTACCAGACCCACGGCTACGACTTCATCGTCCTGACCGATCACAACCGCGTGACCGTGCCCGGGGCCGAGCCGGGGGGACGCACCGCCGCGGCGGCCGCAGGCCAGCCCCTGGTCATCGCCGGGGTCGAGCTCACCTACAACCCCGGCGCGTGCGTCGACCCGGCGCCGCCGCCGGGCGGCAAGTGCCGCATCCACGTCAACGCCCTGGGGGTCACCGGGCGGCCGCGCGGCCGCATCGAGTGGGCCGATCGCGCGGCCCGCGCGCGGCGGCCGATGTACCAGGCGGCGATCGCCGAGACCGCCCGCCTGGGCGGGCTGGTCCAGATCAACCACCCGTCGTGGCACTGGGGCATGACCGGACCGCTGCTGGCGACGCTGGCCGGTGACGGCGCGGCGCTGGTCGAGATCGCCAACGTCCAGTTCTCCGCCTGGAACGCCGGCGACGCCACCCACCCGTCGACCGAGGCGCTGTGGGACCAGGCGCTCCTGGCCGGGGCGCGGCTGTGGGCGGTGGCCTCCGACGATGCCCACAGCTACGACGGCCACGGCACGTACCCCGCCGGCGGCGCCTGGGTGATGGTCGACGCGACGCCCGACGCCGACGCGATCATCGCCGCGCTGGCGGCGGGGCGGTTCTACGCCACCACCGGCGTGGCGCTGCGGCGCGCCGGCGTCGAGGGCGAGGCCCTGGTGGTCGAGGTCGCGGGCGATCCCGCCGGGACCATCATCGAGGTCATCGTCGACGGCCAGGTGGTCGCCCGCGACGCGACCGGACTCGTCCGCTTCCCCATCCCGCCCTCGCCGAGCTACGTGCGCGGCACCGTGGTCGGCCCCGACGGCGCCCGGGCCTGGGTCCAGCCGGCGCGGCGCTGACCTCGCGGACGCCTGCGGCGCGGCGGCCGTCGCGGGCCGACGGCCCGCTCGGTCACACCGGCATCAGGCCGTTCTGGATCGCGAACCGCGTGATGTCAGAGTTGTTGCGCAGGCGCAGCTTCTTGAGGACGTGGCCGCGGTGGGTGTCGACGGTCTTGACGCTGATCGACAGCATCTCGGCGATCTCGCGGTTGGTCTTGCCGGCCGCCAGGTACTCCATCACCTGGAACTCGCGGCTCGACAGGACCTGGGCGGGGTGGTCGCTGCGCTTGCGGCCCAGCGCGGCCTCGACCTCCTCCGGGATCACCCGCTCGCCGGCGTGGACCCGCTCGATCGCCGACAGCAGCTCGTCGAGGTTGGCCGATTTCTTCACGTAGCCAGCGGCGCCGCCCCGGATGGCCCGCACGCCGTGGGCCTCGTCCTCGTGCATGGTCAGGACGATGGTCTTGGTGGCGGTCTCGATCGCCGCCAGCTCGGTCAGGGTCTGCATGCCGTCTTTCTCCGGCATGGTGACGTCGAGGAGGAGCACGTCGGGGCGGTGGCGCCCCACCAGGTCGAGCGCCTCCGTGCCGGTCGCGGCCTGGCCGACGACGTCGATGCGCCGACTCGCGGTGAGCATCTTCACCAATGCTTCTCTGATCAGCGTGTGATCTTCTGCAATGACGACTCGAATCATGGACTTCCTCGACGAAGGGCTCGGTACGAAAAACACGCTACCACGCCGTACGGGTGATGCCCGGGTGGCGACGGGTAGCTGTGGGTACGCGTCGGGCGCCTGGGAAGCGCATTGATCCTGCCGTCGAGATCGATACACTGCGCCCCGACGTGCCCGGCCTTACCGATCCCAGCCTGCCCGAGTTCCCGAGCGACCTCGGGGAGTTCACCGTCGTCGGCGTGCTCGGGCAGGGCGGCAGCGCGACGGTGTTCGACGCGCGCTGGGGCCACCGATCGGTGGCGCTCAAGGTGGTCCGGGCCGAGCTCGGCGAGGGCGAACGCGGTCGATTTCTTGAGGAAGCCCGGCTGTTGATCGGCATGGCTCACCCGGGAGTGGTGAAGGCGCTTACAGCTGGAACGTTGGCAGATGGCCGCACGTATCTGGCCATGGAGCGCCTGCAGGGGCAGACCCTGGCCGAGCGCCTGGCCGACGGCGCGCTGGAGCTGGAGCTGGCGGTCGCGCTGTTCGTCCAGCTGTGCGACGCGGTCGACGCGATGCACGCCGCCGGGTTGATCCACCGCGATCTCAAGCCCGAGAACGTCATGCTGGTCGACAGCGGCACCGAGCTGCACGCGGTGCTGCTGGACTTCGGCATCGCCAAGCCCATGATCGACGGCGAGGTGAGCCTGACCGAGACCGGCCAGGTCCGTGGCACGCCCGCGTACATGGCGCCCGAGCGGTTCTTCGGTGCGCCGGCCTCGGTCGCCACCGACGTCTACGAGCTGACCGTCACGTTCTACGCGATGGCGGCCGGGCGCTTGCCGTGGGACGACACTGCCGACGCCGAGGTCCGCCTCAACCCCGCGCGGCTGTCGGACGTGGCGCGCGTGCCGCCCATGCTCGACGAGGTGGTGGCGCGCGCGCTGTCGACCCGGGCGGCCAACCGCCCGAGCGACGTGGCCGCCCTGCGCGAGCAGGTGCGGCGTGCGTCGGGCCTGGCCGGCGGCGGCGCCGAGCGCGTGACCGCGCCGGTCGAGGTGCCGCCCACGCCTCGGACCACCGCGGTCGGGAACCGGGCCGGCCGCCCGTGGCAGGAGCCGCGCGCGGCGGTCACCACCGGATCGGCGGCGTCGGGCGAGCGCGTCGAGGTGCCGCCGGCCCGCGCTCCGGGATCGCCCACGCCCGCCGCGCGTCGGCCTCGGTGGCCACTGGTCGCCGGCGGGGTCGGGCTGGCCGCCGCCGGGGCGCTGGCCGCGGTGCTGATCCTCGGCCGCCGTCCAGCCGACGGGCCGCCCGCCGCGCCTCCGACGGTGGCGAACGACCCATGGGCCGGCGGGGCGCCGCCCGAGACCGGCGCGGCCAGCGCGGCGCCGGCGCGGCCGTCGCTCGAACCGGTCGAGCTCGACGCCGCGACCCGGAGCCAGGTGCGCGATCAGCTCGAGCAGTCGCTGGCCTATCACGCGCCTGACGCGGCGCTGGTGGTGGCGGTGTCGCTGGCCGAGCTGCGGTCGACCGCCGCGTTCACGCCGGCCCTGGCGCGGGCCGGGCAGTCGGTCACGTTCACCCAGCTGCGCATGCTGTTCGCCGGGACCTGCCAGCTCGACCTGGCGGCGCGTGGCAGCTGGTTGTCGCTGGCGATGCTCGAGCGGCCGGGCGCGACCATGAAGGAGTACGACCTGATCTTTCGCTCGACCTGGGACCGCGACGAGCTCGAGGCGTGCCTGGCCGAGGGACGCCCCGGCAAGCCGCACCGCGAGGCGGTCGCTGGCCTCGCCGGCGCGCCGATCACCTCGATCCCTACCGGCGACGCGCCGATGCTGGTGGGCTGGATCGACGATCACACGGTGTGGATGACCACCCGCACCGTCGACGCCGCCGAGGTCGCGGCCCGGTTGCGCCCGCGGCGCACCGCGCCCAGCCAGCTCGATCAGCTGGGCTCGCGCATCGACCGTCACGCCACGGTGTGGATGGCCGGCACCCGGGCTGCCGTCGAGGCCTCGGTCGACACCAAGGCGCTGGCGGCGGACTTCACGGTGCGGGGCCAGCTCGAAGCCGACGGCCTGGCGGTGGCGATGGCGCTGTACCTGCCCGACGCCAAGGCCGCGGACGCCGCCCACCAGGCGGCCGAACAGCTGGTCGGCAAGCTCACCGACGACGCCCTGCTGCGGGCCGCCATCCCGGACCTGGCCCTCGAGCGCGACGGCACCGTGGTGCGCCTGCGCGGGCGGCTGCCCGACGACCTGCTCGGCAAGGTCGGGGCGCAGCTGGCGCAAGCGTTGCCCTGACCGTTGGCAGCGACCGGGTGAACGTGCGATATCCGCCCCGGTGACCTCGCGCCCCTTGACCATCGGCATCGCTGGCGGCACCGGCTCCGGCAAGTCCACCGTGGCCGCCAAGCTCGCCGCCGCCATCCCGTCCGGGCGGTGCGTGGTGGTCGATCACGACGCCTACTACCAAGACCAGAGCCACTTGTCGCTGGCGGCCCGACGCGAGATCAACTACGACCACCCGTCGAGCCTCGACAGCGGGCTCCTGGCTACCCACCTGGCCGAGCTCAAGGCCGGGCGCGCGGTCGATCTCCCCCTCTACGACTTCGTCACCCACACCCGCCGGGCCGAGACCCGCCACGTCGAGCCGGCGCCGCTGATCATCGTCGAGGGCATCCTGGTGTTCGTCGAGGCTGCGGTGCGCGACCAGCTCGACATCAAGATCTTCGTCGACACCGACGCCGACATCCGGCTGATGCGCCGCATCCGGCGCGATCTCGAGCAGCGCGGGCGGTCGTTCTCGTCGGTGCGCGACCAGTACTACGCCACGGTCCGCCCGATGCACATCGAGTACGTCGAGCCGTCGAAGCGGTGGGCCGACGTCATCGTGCCCGAGGGCGGCGACAATCGGGTGGCCCTCGACGTCCTGCTGGGCGCGCTGGGTCGGGTCGCCTACGGCCTGTAGCCAGCGAGGTCACCTGCCGGTGGCGGGCGGCGTCGGCGCCGGCCGGCGCGGGCCCAGCACGCCCAGGAGCTGCTGGTGCGAGTTCTGGGTCGCCTTGCCGCCGGCGCACGGTCGCTTCTTCTTCTCGCCGCACGCGACGGCCTTGTCGACGAACGTCCGCTTGCCGCACGGGGTCAGGTAGCTCATCACGTCGCTGCACAGGTACGCATGATCGAGGCCGTAGGCGTGGGCCACCTCCATGCCGATGGTCTCGCACACGCCCTGGGCCCGGTGGCTCTGGGTGGCGGCGAACGCGAACACCACCGCGCGCGGGATGAGACCGCCGGAGAACGGCGCCAGTCCGGCCACCTTGGCGTCGGCGACCCCGATGTCCTTGGGCTTGCCGCCGACCACCACCAGCACGTGCTCGCGCGACGCCGGCGGCTGATCGGTCACCTCGACGTCGAACGGCTCGAACAGCCGCTGCACGCACGCCACCATCGCCCGCCAGTTCTTGTCGGTCCCCTTCCAGCCCGGCACCGTCCGCGGCGCCGGGCCCTGGTGGTTGATGACGCTCGAGCTGCCGGCGGCGGCGTCGTCGACGCCCGCGGTCAGCGTGCGCGGCCGCCGATCCAGGAAGATGATCCGCGACACCGGCGGCGGCGGCGGCGGCGCCACCGCCTCGACGACCTGCTGCCGGGCCGCGGCGACGTCCTGGCGGGTCGGGAGCTGCCAGGTGCCGGTCTTGAGCCGCTTGGCGATGATCAGCGCCGTCGCCACGCCGACCCCGATGCCGAAAAGGAGCACGGTGACGATGGTGGCCACCCGGCGGACCAGGGACCGGCGCGGCGGTGGGCGCGGCGCGGGCGGGCGGCTGGGCGGGGCGGTCATCGCTTGATCCCCACGACCAGGCCGTCCGGCGTCGGGATGCACACCGAGTCGCAGTGGGCCGCCACCGTCTGGTGGAACTGCCGCATCGCGTGCGCGCTGGGATCGTCGGCCAGGAGGTCGCCGAACAAGTAGGCGTTGTCGCCCAGCACCAGGCCACCCGGGCGCAGGTTGGCGACCGCCCACCGGCCGTAGTGATCGTAGCTGGGCTTGTCGGCGTCGATGAAGACCGCGTCGAACGGGCCGTGCTCGACCAGGTCGGGCAAGCGCTCGACGCCGGCGCCCTCGACGACCGTGACCCGGTCGGCCAGCCCCGCCGCGGCCAGGTTGGCGCGCGCCAGCCCGGCGTGGACCGGATCGAGCTCGACCGTCCACAGCCGGCCATCCGCCGGCAGGGCGCGGGCGATGTGGATGGCCGAATACCCGACCAGCGTCCCCACCTCGACCGCGCGCCGCACCCCGGCCAGGCGGCACAGCAGGCCGAGCAGCTGGCCCTCCGACGGCCCGACCATGATCGCCGGCACCCCGGCCGGCGTGGCGAAGGCCCGAGCCAAGGCTGGGTCGTGGTCGGCGTGGCAGCGGCTGCACCAGTCGAGGATGGCCGGCGTGGCGTAGCGCTCGCCGGCGCGCGAGTCGTGGTCGGCCATGCCTCATGGTGCACCGAGCCGCGCGTGCGTGGTAGCACCGGGCGGTGGCTTCCTCCGCAGCGCTCATCCTGGTCACCGGCGGCGCCGGGTTCATCGGCTCCCACACCGTCGACCGCCTGGTCGCCCAGGGCCACCGGGTCGTGGTCGTCGACGATCTCCGCACCGGCAAGCGCGCCAACCTGGCCGGCCACGGCGGGCTGACCTTCGCCAGCGGGTCGCCGGTCGAGCTGGTCGTGGCCGACGTCAGCCATGGGCTGTTCGCGCCGCTGGCGGCGGTGACCGCGGCCCACGGGCCGATCGCCCGCATCGTCCACCTGGCGGCCCAGGTGTCGGTGGTCCACTCGCTGGCCAACCCGCTGGTCGACGTCGCCGTGAACTACGTCGGAACGGTCCAGGTGCTGGAGTACGCGCGCGCCACCGGCGTGCGCAAGGTGGTGTTCGCGTCGTCGGCGGCGGTCTACGGCGACACCCCGGTCGTGCCGGTGCGCGAGGACGCGCCGTGCCGGCCGCTGTCGCCCTACGGCGTCGACAAGCTGGCCAGCGAGCACATGCTGGGCGCCTACGCGCTGACCCACGGCGTGGCGACCACCCCGCTGCGGTTCTTCAACGTCTACGGGCCGCGGCAGGATCCGTCGAGCCCGTACTCGGGCGTGATCTCGATCTTCGCCGATCGGGCCCGGACCGGACAGCCCATCACGATCTTCGGCGACGGCCAGCAGTCGCGCGACTTCGTGTACGTCGGCGACGTCGCGCGCGTCGTGACGCTGGCGCTGGCGGCCGACGCCGGCGACGGCACCGCGCTCAACGTCGGCACCGGCCGCGAGACCACGGTGCGCCAGCTGGCCGACGAGATGGTGGCGCTGGCCGGCAGCGGCGCGGCGATCGTCCACGCCCCGGCGCGGCCCGGCGAGATCGTGCGGTCGCTGGCCGAGGTCGACCGGGCGGCCGCGGCCTTGGGCTTCCGGGCCGAGGTCGGGCTGCGCGACGGCCTGCGCGCCACGCTCGGGGCGTGACCGACCCGGCCGGCGCCGCTTGCGCCGGCCGCGGCGGCGGGTACCCTTGCGGACCATGCGCACCCTGTCTGTCTTGTTCTGCGCCGCGCTCGCGGCGTCGACCCTGTCCGTCGCCGCGTGCTCGAAGGACGCGGCCAAGCCGGCGACCAAGCCCGCGGTGGCCGAGGTGACCGTCGAGCAGCTGGCCAAGGACCTGGCGGCCAAGGCGGCCCACCCGGTCGACGCCAACGGCACCAAGACTCGCACCGACGTCGGCTACATTCCCGGCGCGGTGCTGTTGACCGACTACGAGACCTACGCGGCGTCCGAGCTGCCGGCCGACAAGGCCGAGCCGCTGGTGTTCTACTGCGCCAACGAGCAGTGCGGCGCCTCCCACGAGGCGGCCAAGAAGGCCGTGGCGCTGGGCTACCAGCACGTCCAGGTCCTGCCGGCCGGCATCATGGGCTGGACCGAGGCCGGGCAGCGCGTCGAGAAGCTGTGAACCTGCTGCTCGTCGACGCCGACGAGCTGGTCGATGGCTGTGTCCGGATCTCGGACCGACGGGCCGCGCACCTGCGGGCCGTGCTGGGCGCCGCGGTCGGGCAGCGGCTGCGGGCCGGGGTGGTGGGCGGCGCCGTGGGCGACGCCGAGGTGGTCGCGGTCGACGCCGCGGCGGTGACCGTGCGCCTCGCCGCCGGGGGCGCGCCGTCGCCGCCGATGCCGGTGGCCCTGGTCCTGGCGGTGCCGCGGCCCAAGGTCCTGGCCCGCACCCTCGAGATCGCCGCCGCCTACGGGGTGGCGCGCATCGAGCTGGTCAACGCGTGGCGGGTCGACAAGGCCTACCTGGCGTCGCCGCGGCTGGCGCCGGCGGAGCTGGCCGCCCACGTCCGGCTGGGCGCCGAGCAGGGCGTGACCACCCACCTGGCGCCGGTCCGGGTCCACCGCCGACTCATGGCCTTCCTCGACGAGCAGCACCCGGCAGGCGCGGCGCCGGGGCGCTGGTTGTGCGCGCACGCCCGCGGCGGCGTGGCCATCGAGCGCGCGCCCAGCCCGCCCGCGACGGGCCCGACCGTGCTGGCGATCGGCCCCGAGGGCGGCTGGATCGAGCGCGAGGTCGAGACCTTTGCGGCCCGCGGCTTCACCATCGTGTCGCTCGGCGCGCCGATCTTGCGGGTGGAGGCCGCGGTGGCTGGCGCCCTGGCGCAGCTCGCGCTCCTGGCCCGCGTCGGCGGCGCTGCAGGCGCCTGACCGCGGTGCAGGTCCGGGCCTGCACCGGAGCCCGCTCCGGGCGGGCCGCTGCGGCGTCGCCAGGTGGTCTCGGCCTTGCAACCCGTCGTGGCATGTTCGCCACCATCCGGGTCGCCGTCCTGTCCTCGCTCTCCCTCCTCGCGGCCGCGTGCGTCGAGGCGCCTCCGCTCGACGCGCCGGCACCGGTCGAGCGCGGCGCGCCCGCGGCCGCCGCCCCCGGGCCGGCCAGCGCCGACGAGCCCGCGGTCGACTTCGCGACGTTCCTCGACAAGGTCGAGATCGACACCACCGGCAAGACCACCTGCACGAACGACAACGGCCCGTGCACGACCGCCGACAAGGCCAACTGCCCCGACGCCGACGGCAAGTACACCGGGGCCTGCTGGTGCACCCACTGCGAGGGCGGCGGCGTGTGCGAGACCTACGCCGATCACCAGGCCCACGACGACAACTGCACGATCAAGGCGCCGGCGGTCGAGGCCGCGGCCGACCAGTGGCTGCCGTGACCTGACCGATCAGCCGACCAGCGCGGCGCGCTCGGCGGCGGCGTCGCCGTCGACGATCCGGTCGACCCCAAGGCGCGCGAAGCGGGCGGCGGCCGCGATGGCGTAGCCGGCCGCGGCGTGATCCTGATCGTGGCACCACTGGGCGTGGGCCGCCAGGTAGGCCAGCTCGAGCGAGCGGCCCAGCGTCAGCGCCAGCCGGCGCGCGCCGGCCTCGAGCGCGCCCGGGGTGGCCATGGTGGCCAGCGTCCACGCCTGGGCGTGGGCCAGCCCGGCTTGCGCGGTCGCCATCGCCGCGGCCAGCGCGGGATGCGCGATCCCCTTGCCGTGGTCGGCGACGTCGGCGGCCAGCGCCTCGAAGCCGCCGCCCTTGCCCAGCGCGCGCAGCGTGTCGAGGGCCAGCACGTTGGTGGTGCCCTCCCAGATCGGCAGCACCTGGGCGTCGGCGAGCAGGCGCGGCAGGCCGGTGTCCTCCACGTAGCCCGCGCCGCCGCAGCTCTCGATGGCCTCCGACGCGATGGCCACCGCCTGCTTGGCGGTGGTCAGCTTGGCGATGGGGGTCAGCGCGCGCAGCAGCCGCTGGTGGTGCTCGTCGCCGCCGTGCTCGCAGGTGCCCAGGACCGTCACCGCGCGGAACGCCAGCATGAACGCCGCTGCGGCCTCCGCCTCGAGGTCGGCCAGCGTCTCGGTGTGCAGCGGCTTGTCGACGAGCCGCGCGCCGAAGGCGTGGCGGCGGCCGGCGTAGTCGCGCGCCAGATCGAGCGCGCGCCGCATGCCCGACACCGACGCCACCGCGTTCCAGGTGCGGGTCAGCGACAGCATCGGCGTGATGGCGCGCACGCCGCCGTGATCGGCGCCGACCAAGATCGCCGGGCAGCCGTCGAGGGTCAGCTCGGCGGTGGGCACCTTGCGGGTGCCCAGCTTGTCCTTGAGCCGGTTGACGCTGATGCCGGGGGCCAGCCGGCCGGCGGCGTCGCGCACCTGTACGTAGAACAGGGCCAGGCCGGCCGAGCCCGGCGGGTTGCCCTCGGGGCGGCCCAAGGTCAGCGCCATCTCCGCGGTGGTCGCGGAGGTGAACCACTTGGTGCCGTGCAGGGTCCAGCCGCCGGCGCCGTCGGGGCGCGCCACCGTCTCCGACAGCCCGACGTCCGAGCCGCCGGTGCGCTCGGTCATCCACTGGCCCGAGGTCCACGCCGCGGTCGGATCGGTCGACAGCAGGTGGGGCAGGGCGCGCTCGATCAGCGCGGCGTTGCCGCTGTCGTGGAGCGTGCGGGCGGCGCCGTCGGTCATCGCCAGCGGGCAGGTGTAGACGTCGAGCGACGGGCCCAGCACGTGGACCCGGGCGAACTGGTCGAGGCGCGCGCGGTGGCCGCGGCCTGGCTGATAGCCGGTCGCGACTAGCCCGTGCTCAGCCGCGGCGGTGGCGGCCTCGCGCCACAGCGGCGACACCTCGATGTGATCGATCCGGTTGCCCCAGGCGTCCCACGGCGTGTGCACGGGCTCGTTGAGCCGGTCGCGTTGCTGGAGCTGGAAGAAGTAGCCGCCGGCCAGCTCGCCGAGGCGATCGAGCTCGGCGGTGACCGCCGCGTGCTCGGCGCCGGTGAAGCTGCGGTCGACCAGCGACCGCAGGAGCCGGTCGGTCGCGTAGGTGTTGGCCAGGCGCGGCGGTTCCTGGATGAAGCCCATGGCGGGAACCTACCGCGAACGCCGCGCCGCGGCGGAGGGACATCATCTGCCGGCGCGGGCTCGACGGGGTCGGGGCGCCGGCCTCCGGCGCCGGCCTTCCCCCCGACTCCGGCTCCGAAAATCGACTCCGGCTCCGAAAACCGACTCCGGCTCCGAAAATCGACAGGCCGCCCGGAGGCGGCCTGGTCGCGCGACGCACGCACCCTGCCAGGCAGGGCGACGTCTTCACATCACCGGGGTGCCGGGCGGGGGCGGGGCCGGCGGGATCGCCGGGCCGGGGGCCGCCTGCTGGCCGCAGTTGTACCGGACCCGCTGCTCGACGGCCTGCCGCTCGGATACCACGCCCTGGGTGTTCGAGCCGCCGCGGGTGCTCGACGCGCCGGCGGTGTTCGAGCTGTTCGAGTCGTAGGTCGAGGCCGACCCGGCGACGGTGTCCTCGCCATAGTTGGTGTTCTGGTTGCTGAACGTGTCCTTGCCGATGACCTCCTCACCGCGCTGGGTGATGGTGTAGTTCATCGGGCCGCAGTGGGCCGCCATCTTCTTCTGGGCGTCCTCGAACGCCTTGTTCTGGTCACCGACCAGGCGGATGATGCCGCCCTGCTGGGTCTGGGTGACGTACTCGGCGTGGCCGCACGCGGCGACGAGAGAGGCAAAAACGAATCCAAGAGCAAGCTTGCGAAGCATCTGGTGGGGTCCTTCCCTGACGGTGACGGCCGTCGACCCGGACACTAATACAGGTGCCGGCGGGCGGCAACCGCGATGGCTTGACCAGGATCACAGCCCGCGCGAGCCTGCCGCCATGCAGGTGACGTCCCGGATCCAAGGCGTGGTGGTGCACCCTGGCGCGGCGGCGGTGACCCGCGTCGCCGAGGTCGAGATCTCGGCGGCGGGCGCCCTGGTCTTGCCGGGCCTGCCGCTCGGCCTGCTCGACGACAGCATCCAGCTCGCCGTCGCGGGGCCGGCGGTCGCCAGCGCGGCCCGCGTCGGCATCGAGCTGGCGCCGCCGGGGCCGGCCTCGGCCAGCGCGGCGGACCTCGACGCCGCGACGGCGGAGCACGCCGCGCTCGCCGCCGAGCGCGCCGCGGTGGCCGAGGCCCTGGCCGGGCTCGACGCGCTGGCGCCGGTGGCGGCCCCCGAGGAGGCGACGCCCGACTGGGCGGCGGTGGTGGCGGCCCGGGTCCAGCTCGTCGAGCTGGCTCGCGCCCAGGGCGCGCGGCTGCGGGCGGCCTTGGCTGACCTCGACGCGCGCCTGGTCACCGCGGCGCGCGCCCTCGAGGCGGCGCGCGAGCGCTGGCAGGCCCGGGCCAGCACCGAGCGGGTCGGGGCTGCGCTGTCCAAGGCCATCTCGACCACGGTCACGCCGGTCGGCGTTGGCGGCGTCTGCACGGTCACGTGTCGCTACCTGGTGCCCGGGGCGCGCTGGGCGCCGACCTACGTGGCGCGGTTCGGCGGCGGCGCGGCCCGCCTCGAGGTGCGCGCCGTGGTGTGCCAGACCACCGGCGAGGACTGGGACGACGTCACGCTGCGGCTGTCGACCGCCGCGCCGCTGCGCCGGGTCGACCTGCCGGTGCTGCCGGCGCTGCGGATCGGCCGGGCCCAGCCGCCGCCGCCCCGGGCGGGGTGGCGCGCGGCGCCGGTGGGCGTCGAGGACCTGTACCGCGACTACGATCAGGGCTTCGGCCGGCTACCGCCGGTCATCGCGCCGCCGGCGCCCCCACCGCCTCCCGAGCCCGTCGTCGACGCCGGCGAGGCCTGGCTCGACGAGGAGGAGGCGGTGGGGCGCCGGCGCCCGCCATGCCCGGCGGCCGGGGCGCGCCGGCCGCCATGGCGCTGGCCGACCTGGCGGGGGCCGCGCCGCCGCTGCGCAAGGCCCGGGCGCCGGTGTTCGGCGCGGCGGCGCCGGCGCGTCGCAGCGTCGCCAAGCCAGCCCCGCCCAGCCTGCCGCCGCCGGCCGACGATGAGCCGCGCGAGGTGGTCGCCGCCGACGAGCTGTTGGACTACGGCGGCCTGCGCATGGCCGGCCCCGACGCCGCCGGTCGCGGCGTGCTGCGCCGGCTCGACCCCGCGGCGCGCTGGCCGGTCGCGGGCGAGGTGGCGGCGGCGGTGCAGGCGTGGGTCGCCCGGCGCGCGGCCGCCAGCGATCGGCCGTTGCCACCGGACACCGTCGCGCCGGCGCCCGGCCAGTACGACTACGCCTGGACCACCGGCGGGCCGGTCGACGTGGCCGCCGACGGCGCGTGGCACGCCATCGCGGTGGCGGGGTTCGCCGCCCCGGCGGTCATCACCCACGTCGTCACCCCCGCGGTGGCGCCCGAGGTGTATCGCGTGGCGACGCTGACCAACCCCGACGCCGCGCCGCTGCTGGCCGGGCCGGTCGACGTGTACCAGGACGACGAGCTGGTCCTTACCGCGCGCCTGGACGAGACCCCGCCGGGCGGCGCCATCACCATCGGCCTGGGCGTGGACCCCGACGTCAAGGTCGCGCGCAACGCCCGCTTCCGCGAGGAGAGCGCCGGCGTGCTGCGCGGCGCGAGCCGGCTGTGTCACGACGTGACCGTCGAGGTCGAGGCGTTGGGGCGGACCGCGGTGACGGTGGAGGTGCGCGAGCGCGTGCCCATCCCGAGCGCGGGGACCGAGGACGTCGAGGTCACACTGCACGACGTGGCGCCGCCGTGGGAGCCGTACCGGCCCGAGCCAGGGCCGGACCAGCCGGCCCTGGTCGGCGGCCACCGCTGGACCGTCACCGTCGAGCCCGGCCAGCGCGCCAGCCTGCGCTACGGCTACGTCATCAAGATCGCCGCCAAGCACGAGCTGGCCGGCGGCAACCGGAGAGAGCCATGATCGCAGCCGACGTCCCGGTGGTCGCGGTGACCGTGTTCGAGGATCGCGCCCGGGTCACCCGCCGCGCCACCGTCGAGGTGCCCGCGGGCGCCAGCCGGATCGTGGTGGCCGGCGTGGCCCCGGTGGTCGCCGACAAGACCGTCGTCGCCCGGGCCCGCGGCGCCGAGGTGGTCGACGCGCGGGTGCGGCGCACCACCGCGCCGTGGCGTGACGGCGGCGCCGATCCGCGCAGCGCGGTCGAGGCGCTGGCCGAGCTCGACCGCGCGCTCGCCGCTGCCCGGCGCGACGCCGCCGCGCACGCCACCGCCGCCGCGCTGGCCGCCGCGGCCGCCGCCACGCTCGCACGCCTGGTGACCCGGAGCTGCTCCGAGCTGGCCGCCGCGGCCGCTCGGGGCCAGGCGCCGGTCGACGCCGCCGCCGCGCTCGAGCGCCTCACCAGCGACGCGGTCGCGGCCCGCCGTGACGCCGCCCGGGCCGAGGTCGCGGCGGCGCGGGCCGCGTCGGTCTGCGCCGACCTGGCCGCCCGCCAGGCCGCGCTGGCCGACGGCGCGATCCGGCGGGTCGCGACCATCGAGCTCGACGTCAGCGCCGCCGCCGCCGCCGCCGTCGAGCTGGAGCTGGCCTACGTGGTGCCCGGCGCGTGCTGGCGCCCGTACCACACCGCCACCTGGGCGGCTGACGTCCTCGAGCTGGCCACCGACGCCTGCGTCTGGCAGGCCACCGGCGAAGACTGGCGCGACGTCGCGCTGACCTGCTCGACCGCGCGACCGTCGTTGGGCGCGGCGCCGCCGGTGCCGGTCGACGATCGCCTGCGGGTCGTGCCGCGCGGCGCGGTCATCGCCGCCGCCCGCGAGCAGGCCATCGCCACCACCGGGCTCGGCGGCGGCGCCCCGCCGCTGGCCGAGGTGCCGGGCGTGGACGACGGCGGCCGCCCGGCGCGGCTGGTGGCGCCGGGGCCGGCGACCATCCTCGGTGACGGTCAGCCCCACCGCATCCGGCTGGGTGCATGGACGACGCCGGTCGAGGCAGCGCACGTGGCCTTCCCCGAGCGGACCGCCGGCGTGGTGGTGCGGACCCGGGCGATCCACGCCGGCTCGACGCCGCTCCTGGCGGGGCCGGTCGATCTCATCCGCGACGGCGGCGCCACCGGCCGCACGTCGATCCTCTACGTCGCGGTGGGCGAGCGCTTCGAGCTTGGGTGGGGCGCCGATCCCGCGCTGCGGGTGCACCGCGTCCACCGCGAGCGGACCGAGGACGCCGGCCTGCTCGGCACCTGGCGCGCGACCCGCCACCGGGTGGCGATCCGGCTGTCGAACCTGGGCCCGACCGCGCGCACCGTCACCGTGACCGAGCGCATCCCGGTGTCGGAGTTGGCCGACAAGGTCGAGATCGAGCTGCGCCCGGTCGATGCCTGGCAGCTGGAAGACGACGACGGCGCGCGCCGCGATCGCACGCCGCGGGTGACCGCGCGCACCGAGCGCGCCGACGGCATGATCGAGTGGCAGGTCGAGCTGCCGCCGCGCCAGCGCCGGGCGATCGCCCACGAGTACGTGGTCAAGATCCACGGCTCGGCGGTGGCGCCGTGAGCGCGGTCGACGATCCCGCGCTGGCCGCGCGCATGCTGGGCGATCGCCTGGCGCGCAACCGGCGCCACCTGGGCAAGTGGGCCCGGCGCGCCGGCGTGTCGTGTTGGCGCTGGTACGACCGCGACATCCCCGACGTGCCGATCACCATCGACGACTACCAGGGCGCGCTGGTGGTCGCCGACTGTCGCCGGGCCACCTCCGACGACGTGCTCGACCCGGCGTGGTTCGAGGCGGTGGTCGCGGTCGTGACCGCGGCGGCGCCGGGCCAGCCGATCCACGCCCGGGCCCGCCGGCGCATGGTCGAGCGGCGCGCCCGCGGCCTGCAGTACCAACGGCAGGACGACGCCGGCACGCTGGTCGAGGTGGAGGAGGGCGGGCGGCGCTTCGGCGTCAACCTGACCGACTACCTGGACACCGGGCTGTTCCTCGATCACCGGGTCAGCCGCGGCCAGGTCGGCGAGCGCGCGCGCGACCGCCGGGTGCTCAACCTGTTCTGCTACACCGGCGCGTTCACGGTGTACGCCGCGACGGGAGGCGCCGCGGCGACGGTGTCGGTCGATCTGTCGAACACCTACCTGGACTGGGCCGCCGACAACCTGGCGCGCAACCGGGTCGCGCCCGCCGCCCACGCCTTCGAGCGGGCCGACGTCGCGGCGTGGCTCGCCGCCTACCGCGGCCCGCGGTTCGATCTCATCGTGGTCGATCCGCCGACGTTCTCGAACTCCAAGAAGATGCAGGGCACCTTCGACGTGCTGCGCGATCACGTCGGCCTCCTGGCCGGCGTGGCCCGGGTCGCGGCGCCCGGCGCCGAGGTGTGGTTCTCGACCAACCACCGGTCGTTCCGGCTGGCCGACCGCGCCCTGCCGGCGTGGCAGCCGCGCGAGACCACGCGCGCCACCGTGCCGCCCGACTTCGGGTACTCGCGGCCGCACCGGTCGTGGCGGTTCACCGCGCCGGCGGCGCCAGGCCCGCACGCACCTGGGTGAGCACCGTCGGGGTCGCGGCGGCGACCCGCTCGACCAGCTCGCCCATGACCGCGGCGATGGCGCGGTGCTCGGGGGCGGTGGGCTCGAGCAGCCGGCGCCCGGCCAGCGCGCGGGCCAGCCGCCGCGCCACCCCGGCGCCGCTGGCCAGGTCGGTCGGGGTGCCGTGGTCGCGCAGCCGCGCCCGCAGCGCCGCGTAGCGGGCCGGGCCGTCGTCCGAGCGCCACGCGACCGGCCCGGCGTGCCCGAGCGCGGCGAGGTAGGCCCGGCGGTAGCCCGGCTCGTCGAGCAGCACGCCGTCGAGGAGCAGCTCGACCCCGACGTGGGCGGCGGCGCGGGTCGGGCCCTTGCGGACGCCGCGGGCGGTGAGCCGGGCCTCGGCGTCGCGGAACAGGCCGACCACCGCCGGCGCGCGGTGGAACACCGCGTCGGTCGCGTGGTGGAGCTCGACCCCCGCGGCCACCTCGGGATCGTCCTGGGGCGCCAGCAGCGCGCGGCACATCGACGCGAAGTCCGGCAGCATCGCGCCCAGGGTCGCCGCCGGCGACGCCGCCTGCCACGACGCCACCGCCGCGTGTCCGAAGAAGTTCACCGGGCCTTGGTAGCATGCGGCGTGGCCCACGTCGTCGGACTCGATCTCGGCACCCAGAGCTGCAAGGCAGTGGTCTACGATCTGGCGCTGGCCGCCCGCGGCCTCGGCCGCGCGCCGATCGCCACGACGTTCCCGCGCCCGGGCTGGGCCGAGCAAGACCCGCGGCAGTGGGAGGCCGCGGTCGCCGCGGCGGTCGGCGCGGCGCTGGCCGACGCCGGGCTGGCCGGCGCCGACGTGATCGGCCTGGGCGTCACCGGCCAGCTCGACGGGATGGTCGCTGTCGACGCCGCCGGCGAGCCGCTGTCGCCGTGCTGGCCGTGGCTCGATCGGCGCGCCGGCGCCAGCGTCCCCGCCCTCGACGCCGACCGCGTGCTGGCGGTGACCGGCCAGGTGGTCGATCCCGGCCACCTGGGGCCCAAGGCGCGCCACTGGGATCGCCTCGGCGGCCCGCGCGCCGCGGCGTTCCACGCGCCGGTGTCGTACCTGGTCGAGCGCCTGACCGGCGCGCGGGTCATCGATCCCAGCCAGGCGTCGACCACGCTCCTGTACGACCTGGCCGCCGGCGCGTGGTCGGCGGAGCTGTGCGCCGCGTTCGACCTCACCGTCGAGCGCCTGCCGCGCGTGGCGCCGGCCATGGCCGCCGCCGGCGCGCTGACCCGCCGCGGCGCCGCCCTCACCGGCCTGCTGGTGGGGACCCCGGTCGCGGTCGGCACCGGCGACGACTTCGCGACTCCGCTGGGCCTCGACCTGGCCGAGCGGACGCTGTTGTGCGCGGTCGGCACCGCCGAGGTGGTCGGCGCGCGCGGCCCGATCGAGCTGCGCGATCCCGGGCGGCTGGTCGAGACCCACCCGTACCCGCTCGGGGGCGCCTTCGTCGAGAACCCCGGCTGGTCGGCCGGCGGCGCGATGACCTGGCTGGGTAGCCTCACCGGCCGCGACGCCGCCGCGCTCGATCGGGCCGCCGCCGCGGTGGCGCCTGGCGCCGACGGCGCGGGGTTCGTGCCGGCCCTGGGCGGCGCCATGGTGCCGCGCTGGGATCCGCTGGCGCGGGCGGCCTTCGTCGGGCTCGGGCCCGGCCACGGGGTCGGGGCACCTGGCGCGCGCGATCTACAGGCGTGCGCCGTGGCCATGGCGCTGGTAGGCGAGCGGCTGGCGGCGCGCGGGCTCGCCACCGACACCGTCGCGCTGGTCGGCGGCGGCGCCCGGGCTGACACCTGGGCCCAGATCCGGGCCGACGTCGGCGGCCGACCGGTGGCGCGCTACCTCGACGCCGACGCGAGCCCGCGCGGCGCCGCGCTCTTGGCCATCGGCGCCGCCCGCGGCGAGCCGGCGCTGACCGCGGCCCGGGCGCACGTGCCGGCGCCGGCGGCGTGGTTGGAGCCCCGCCCGGCGCTGGCCGATCGCTACGCGGCGCTGCGCGCGCAGCTCTTGGCCACCATCGACGCCCTCGCGCCGATCGACCACACCCTCGGTGCGTGATGGCCGGCACGCTCGGCTCGCCGACCCGCAGGCCCGGAGTACACTCGGCCCGATGTTGCTCCGGATCGCGGCCGCCACCACCGCCCTCGGCCTGGCCAGCGGCTGCGCCGACGACCCGCGCCTGACCTGCGTGACCGTCGACCTGACGTGCGCGCCGCTGTACGCGCCGACCTGGGACAACCTGATGACCACCACCATCACCCCCAAGTGCGCCGCCGCGGGGTGCCACACCACCGCCGCGGCCCAGGGCGGCTTGGTCCTCGACGACGACGCCACGGCGTACGCGGCGCTCAGCGCCTACGTGGTCGCCGGTGACGTCGCGTGCAGCCCGCTCACCGAGCGCGTCTTCGCCACCGCGCCCAGCCTGGTGATGCCGCGCGGGGCGCCGCTGTCTCCCGCCGAGGCGTGCGCGGTCGCGCAGTGGGTGGCGGCCGGCGCGCCGGGGCCGGTCGCCGCGGGCGGTGGCCAGTGAACCTGCGGGCGGGTCGGCCTGCGCTAGCGGCCGCGCTGGCGGTCGTGGGCGCCCTGGCCACCGGGTGCGGCGGTGACGACGCGCTGCCGGTGGCCGAGCTGATGGATCCCGCCACCTGCGCCACCTGCCACCCGAAGCACCACGCCGAGTGGGCCTCCAGCATGCACGCCTACGCCGCCGACGACCCGGTGTTCCTGGCGCTCAACCGCGAGGGCCAGGAGCAGACCAACGGCGCGCTGGGCGACTTCTGCGTGCGTTGCCACGCGCCGGTGGCGCTGGCTCAGGGTCTGACCACCGACGGGCTCAACCTGGCCGACGTGCCGCAGTGGGCCAAGGGCGTGACCTGCTACTTCTGCCACAACGCCACCGAGGTCACCGGCGATCACAACGCGCCGATCCGGCTGGCGATGGACCAGACCATGCGGGCCGGCCTGAAGAACCCGGTGACGAGCCCGGCCCACCGCAGCGCCTACTCCAACCTGCTCGACGCCACCAAGCCGACCTCGGCGGCGCTGTGCGGCTCGTGCCACGACATCGTCACCCCGGCCGGCGTCCACCTCGAGCGCACCTTCGCCGAGTGGCAGACCACCATCTTCGCGTCGCCCGACCCGCGCCAGCAGCTGGCGTGCGGCACGTGCCACATGGTGGCCACCACCGACGTCATCGCCGAGGGGCCCGGCTTCACCGCGCCGCTGCGCGAGTTCGGCCGGCGCGAGCACACCTTCGCCGGCATCGACGTCGCGACCACGCCGTGGCCCGGCCGCGAGCTCCAGCAGGCGGCCATCGCGCGCGACCTGGCGGCGCTGCTGATCGGCCGGCTGTGCGTGTTGCCGGTCGACGGCGGTCGCATCGACTACCGCCTCGACAACGTCGGCGCCGGCCACATGTTCCCGTCGGGGGCCACCGCGGATCGCCGCGCGTGGATCGAGATCGTGGCCTACCGCGACGACGGCAGCGTGGCGTTCTCGAGCGGCCTGGTCCCGGCCGATCAGCCGTACGCCGACCCCGAGGACCTGGCCGATCCCAACCTGTGGCGCCTGGACACGCCGACGGTCGACGCCGCCGGCCAGCGCACCGAGCGGTTCTGGAACATCACGTCGATCGATCACCCCGGCACGCTGCTGGCGCCGGCGGTCACCACCGACCCGTCGGACCCGCGCTTCTACCACGCGGTCGAGCGGTCGTTCCCGGTGCCGGGGCTGGTGCCGCAGATCGCGCGGGTCACCGCCCGCGTGCTGATCCGGCCGGTGCCGATGGGCCTGGTGGCTGAGCTGCTGGGCAGCGGGCACCTCACCGTCGACATCCGCGACGCGATCCCCACCCACGAGGTCACCAGCGCCTCGCTAGAGTGGACGGCGGCGACGGCGACGTCGGGCTGCGTCCAGTAGCCTGGGCGGCTCAGCCGGTCAGACAGAACGTGAACAGCACGCTGTCACGGACGCCGCCGGTCGGGGTCGCCTCGAACGTCAACTCCCACACCCCCGGCATCCACAGGTTGATGTCGCTCACGGTGAAGCGCCCCGGGGTCTGCGGGTCGGGCGTCCACACCGGCACCTTGCCGCTGCCGTGGCGGTGGTCGGGCATGAACGGCGTCAGCTTGACCGCCGCGTCGGTGACCGGGCTCCCGCCCTGGGCGACGTCGACGACCCACACGTTGTCACCGCGGATCGGCAAGGCCGGCGTCGCCGAGACGATGGTGAAGGTCAGGCCGCCGGGGCCGGTGCGCGTCATGTTTGCGGTGAACGCCTCGCCCCGGTCATCGACCGCGCAGTTGTAGGTCGTGTCGTCGCCGTGGGTGTCGTCGCCCGCGCAGGCGCCGGCACAACCGAGGGCTGCCACCAGGGCCAGGTGTCGGAGCATGGAGGTGGTACGCATCGCCACACTCCGAGGTTACGCCCCTTGCCCGAAGGAGCAAACCACGACCGCAGGTTGGCGGGATCAGTGCACCGCCGGCGTGATCAGGATCGCAGCGTCACGATCGGCGCCGAGCCCGATGGGGCTGCCGCAGAACGTGACCACCGCCAGGGTGCCGCCGCCGTCGGGCACCGCCCAGGCCGAACGGATCGCCGCGCGCGGGCGCAGGTAGGCGGTGACCACCTGGCGCCCTAGCCCGACCGCCGGCGCGCGCACGCCGATGGCCAGGGCGAACTTGCGCACCGGCACGGGCGCGCCACCCAGGCGCAGCCCGCGACGCTGGATGACCCGGGTGACCAGCTCGAGGCCGTCGGTGCTGGTCTCTCGCAAGGGCTCGAGCGGCGCGCGCAGCCGGGCCACGGCGTCGGGAGCCAGGGCCACTGGCTGGCCGGCGTGCTCACCGCGGAGGTGGATGAGCACGACCTGGGTGACCCGCTCGCCCTGGTGCTCGCGCGCGAACACCCGGCGCCCGACCGGATCGTAGCCGAGCAGCTCCAGGCGGTAGGCCGCCGCGGTCGGCAGGCGCTCGTCGCCGGTGGCCGACGTCGAGGTGAGGAACGACACCGACGCGCGCAGCGGCGGGGGCCGCCGCGGCGGGTGGGCGGCCGCGCGTGGGGGGGCGGCCGGGACGCGCGCGGGCGCGCCGATGTGCGGGTGCGCGGGGAGGGCGAGGAGGCGAGCGGGGCGGGCCATGTCGGGTAGAACGCGCGACCCCGGGCCACCGTTGCACCAAACCAGCGTCGGGAATAACGTCGTGACGGCGCCGGTTCCACGGCGGCGCTGGGGGTGCCCGGCGGTCAATCACCGGTGCCGGCGTCCGGCAGCGCAGCACGGACCGGGCCAGGGGCCGCCACCGGCGTGGGCTGCGGCGGGCGATCCGGCGGCCCATAGTCGACCGCGCCGGTGCCCTCGCGCCAGGTCCCGACCCGGTGGCCAGCCTGGTGCTGGCCCACGCTGGCGAGCTGTCCGTCGAGGGCGTGGGCCTGCCACGGCCCGTCCAGGAGCCCGCCGACGTAGGTGGCCTCGAGCGCCACCGCGCCGTCGCGGCGGTAGGTCACCCACGCCCCGTCGCGACGGTCGTCGCGGTACTGGCCGGTCACCGCCGGCGCCCCGTCGGCGAAGCGCTCGACGTACGCGCCGTGCCGGAGGCCCGCGGCGTAGGTCGCCTCGAGCACCACCGCGCCGTCGCGCCAGCGGCGGCTGACGCCGTCGAGCCGGCCGCCGCGATAGTGGTCCTCGCGCAGCAGCCGGCCGCGCGCGTCGCGCCACTGCCAGGTGCCGGCGCGGGCGCCGTCGACGTAGCGGCCGGTGGTCACCACGACGCCGCGCAAGCTGAGCGCGCGGTAGGCCCCGTGGGCGCGGCCCTTGACCATCGCGGTCTCCGTCGCCACCTTGCCGCCGGCGTGGAAGGTCCGCACCACCCCGGTGCCGTCGATGAGCACGTCGCGCCCCAGCTCGCGGCCGCGGGCGTCGGAGGTGACCAGCGCGCCGTCGGGCCGGCCGTCCCGGTACGCGCCGGTCCACCTCCGCACCGCCCCGGTCCACTCGGTCCACGCCCCGTCGCGCTTGCCGCGGCGGTAACTGCCCTCCCGGCTGCGGCCGCCGCTGGCGTCGAACCAGGTCCACGTCCCGGTGCGCAGGCCGGCCTGGTAGGCGCCGCGCTCGCGGGGGCGGCCGCTGCGGTAGGCGGTCCAGTCGCCGTCGAGCCGACCCCGACGGTCGCGGTGCGCGAGCAACTCGCGTCCGCCGCGGCGCCAGATCTCGACCAGCCCGGTGCGCACGCCGGCCCGCCAGCGCTCACTCACCTGCACGTCGCCGCGGGCGCCGACCACGCGGGTCCCGGTCAGCGCCCCGCCCACCCAGGTCTCGTCGAGCCAGACCGTGCCGTCGGGTTGCCGACGGTGGCTCGCGCCGTCGCGGACGCCGGCGCGCCAGGCCGCCTCCTCGGCCACCGCGCCCGACCGGTACCAGCGGGTCAGGGTCCCAGTGCCGTCGTCGCCCAGGTCGCTGGCGCCGAGCTCGACCCCGTCGGCGAGCTGGCGCCACCGCCCGACCGGGTGGCCGGCGCGGTAGGCGCCGTCGGCGACCAGGCTGCCGTCGGCGGCGAAACGTTGCCACGGTCCGTCGAGGACGTCGGCCGCGTAGGTCCGCCGCTCGGCCACGGTGCCGTCGGGGTACAGCCACGCGGCCGGGCCGGCGCGGCGCCCGGCGTCGTCGACGCAGGCCCGCCCGTGGGCCGGCCAGGGCAGCCGCGTCGGCGCCGCGTTGGCGCCGCACGCGACCAGCGGCGGCGGGCCCGCGTCCGGTGGCGGGCTCGCGTCGGTCGGCGGCGGCGGCGTGGCACCGCCGGTCTGCGCCCGCGTGGTCGACGGCTGCGGCGGCGAGCTGCACGCCACCGCGACCGCGACTGCGAACCACCGGACGCGCACGACGTGAGCTTGCCACGATCCGCCGGCGCTCGGCGCGGGTGTGTACAATGCGGCCATGACCGCTGCTCGTACCGTCACCTGTGCGTTGATCGCCGCGTTCGCCCTGGCCAGCACCGTCGACGTCGCCGAGGCCCGGCCGCGGCCGCGGCGCGGCAAGAAGTTCCAGGCCAACAAGGGGTTCGGCCTGGGCCTGATGATCGGCGCGCCGTCGGGCCTGTCGGGCAAGTACTTCTACGCCGCCGACAAGGCCTTCGATTTCGGCATCGGGGGCATCCGCTACTACCGCAACCGCTCCGGACTGCACCTGCACGCCGACCACCTGTGGCACCCGGTCAGCCTGGTGTCCAACGCCGACTTCGAGCTGCCGCTGTACCTCGGCGTCGGCGTGCGGGTGTTCGACTTCAACGACGACAACAACAAGGGCGACGCCATCGGCCTGCGGGTGCCGGTCGGCTTGGCGTTCGACCTCAACAAGACGCCGATCGACATCTTCGTCGAGCTGGCCTTCGTCGCCGATTTCTTCGTGAACTACACCGATGACTTCGGCACCGACCTCTCGGGGGCCATCGGCTTCCGCTACTACTTCAACTGAGCCGCGCCGCCATGCAGGTCCCTGCCATCCGGTTTCGTGGCGCCGGCGGCGTCGAGGTCATCGCGTCGGGCCAGCTCGACGTGCGCGAGCCGGGCCCGGGGGAGGTCGCCGTCGAGGTCACGGCGGCCGGCGTCAACCGCGCCGATCTGCTGCAGCGCCGCGGGCTGTACCCGGCGCCGCCCGGCGCCCCGGCCGACGTGCCGGGCCTGGAGTTCTCCGGCCGGGTGGTGGCGCGCGGCCCCGGGGCCACGCTGTGGGCCGACGGCGCCGCGGTGATGGCCATCGTCGGCGGCGGCGCCATGGCGCGCCGGATCGTGGTCCACGAGCGCGAGCTGATGCCGGTCCCCGCCGGCGTCGACCTGGTGGCCGCGGCGGCCATCCCGGAGGCGTTCCTGACGGCGTGGGACGCGATGGTCGGGCAGGCTGGCCTAGCCGGCGGCGAGGCCGTGCTCATCCACGCCGCGGCCAGCGGCGTCGGCACCGCGGCGCTCCAGCTGGCGCGGGCCCTGGGCGCGCGCGCGCTGGGCACCACCCACACGGCGGCCAAGCTGCCCCGGCTGGCGACGTTCGGCCTGGCCGCCGAGGACGGCGTGGTGGTCGAGGGCGGGCGCTTCGCGGCGGCGGTCCACGCCCGCACCGGCGCCGGCGCCGCGGTCATCCTCGACTGCGTCGGCGCGGCCTACTTCGAGGAGAACCTGCGGGCCCTGGCGCCGCGCGGGCGCCTGGTGCTTTTGGGCACGCTGGGCGGCGCCACCGGCCCGGCGCCGCTGGGGCTGTTGCTGGGCAAGCGCGCCACCGTCATCGGCACGGTCATGCGGGCCCGCCCGCTCGAGGAGAAGATCGCGATCGCCCGGGCCGCGACCGCGCTTTTGGTGCCGATGTTCGAGCGCGGCCTGCTGGCGCCGGTGGTCGACGCGGTGCTGCCCATGGCGGCGTGCGCCGAGGCCCACCAGCGGCTCGAGGCCGACGACACCGTCGGCAAGCTGGTGCTGCGCTGGGACCCGTGATGGACCAGCCGGGCCCGGCTGGCTACCGCACGTCGAGCTCGAGCCACAGCGGGACCACCACCGTCTCGCCGCCGGCGACCTCGATCCGACTACGCCGGACCTCGAGCTGGCCGCGCCGCACCACGGTGTAGGACGCGCTCAGCTCGTAGGAGCCCGGCGCCAGGCCGCTCACCCGGAACCGACCCTGCTCGTCGGTGATGACCGGGGTGGTCTCGAGGGTGTCGGTGCGGACCACGGTGACCACGGCGTCGGCCAGGCGCTCGTGGCGGACGATGTCGGCCACGGTGCCTTCGATGGTGGCCACCGCGGGATCGGCGTCGGGCGAGCGGTAGCGCCACAGCAGCGGCGCGCCCGGCGCGTCGATGTCCGGACCGGGCAGCCCGGTCGCGGTGACCGCGAAGTCGAGCCCGACCAGCTGCCCGCGGCGGACCTCGGCCGCGCGTTCGCCGATGAGGCGCTGGTGGTGGTGGGCGGTGACGGTGTACCGGCCCGGGGGCACGTCGGCGATCATGTACGCGCCGTCGCCGTTGGTGCGCTCCTGGATCGGATCGAGCTGCCCGTCGCGGCGGAGCACGATGATCACGTCGTCGATCCCGGTCCCGGCCAGGGCGTCGCGGACCAGCCCGGCGACCATGCCGTTGGCTGGCCCGCGCGGGGCCGGGGCGTGGGCGCAGGCCGTGACGATGGCGAGAGTGATGCCCGGTAGCCAACGTCGCATGGCGCACAATGTAGCCGGAACTGCGGGCGCCGGTAGATCGGGCAGGTGGGCCGGGACGTAGTATCCCTATCGTCATGCCCCGTCCGCTCGCCGTCGCTGTGTTCGCCGCCGTCGCTGCCTGGTCGAGCGCCTGCGGCGGTGGTGGCTCGGCGGTGACGCCGCCGCCGGTCGAGACCGTCGGGGCCGAGGCCGGCACGGTGGTCGAGGTCGACGGGGAGGTGACCGCCACCCGCGCCGGCGTGGCCCGGCCGCTGGCGGTGGGGGCGCGGGTCCACGACGACGACCAGATCGCCACCGGCGCCGGACGTGTCGCGATCGCCCTCGATCGCAACCGCGTGGTGTGGCGCCTGGGCCCTGGGATGCAGGAGACCGTGGCGCGGTCCGCCGCGTGGTCGGCGCCAGCCGCGGTCTCCGACACGGTCGCCGCCACCGACGAGCATAGCGCCGCCGCAGGGCGTCACGCCGAGCGTGAAGCGGCCGACACCGCGACCTCGGCGGTGGCCCGCGGGCGGGCGCCGATGGCCGCGCCGCCGGCACCCGCCGCGGCCGAACCCGCCGCGCCGGCCGCGCCCGTGGCCGACGCCGACGACGTGGCGGTGGCCCGCGCGGCGCCCAAGCGGACGCCCCGGGCGGGTAGTCGCGCGCTCCAGCTCGAGGAGGCCGGCGCTGGCGTCGCGGCCAGCGACGACGGAGACGGTCGGGCGCAGCCGCGAGGGGAGGGCCTGGCGCAGCTCGAGCCCGACGGCGTGGTCGGCGCGCCGTCGCCCGAGCCAGCCCCGATCACCTCGGAGATCTCGCCCCAGGCGGCGCCACCGCCACCGCCGCCACCGCCACCGCCGCCGCCGCCGCCGGGTGGCGCTGGCCCGGGCCACACGCAGGACAAGGGGGCGGCCGAGGCCGCCCCGGCGCCGACCTTGCGGCGCTCCGCCGCCACGCTCACCGGTCCGCTCACCGCGGCGGTCGTCGAACCGGCGCTGCGGCGGCGCGACGCCGCGCTGGCGACCTGCGGCCGGGGCGAGCCCCGCGGTACGTACCTGGCGCGCTTCGTCATCGGCGCCGACGGCACGGTGGCGGACGTGACCGTCCGCGGCGGGACCCCGGCCCTCACCCGGTGCGTGACCGCCGCGCTGGCCGCCGCCGCGCTGCCGACCGCTGCGACGCCCACCACGGCGACCGTCGACCTGACCATCCCGTGAGGCGAGCGGCCGCGCGCTGACCGCCGCCGCCCCTCGGCCGTCAGCGCGCCGCGCCTGGCCGGCTCCGCGCCGGCCGGGTCACCGGGCCAGGTCGGGCGGCGTCATCGCCAGCTCGTCGCACACCGCCGCCAGGAGCGCCCGGTTGGGCCCGGCCCACGCCAGCGTGTCGAGATCGGCGGCGATCGGGCAGTCGGTACGCAGCGTCGCCAACCGCCGGTACAAGAGCGCGTCGTCCCACCGCTGGTCCAGGGTGGCCGCCAGGCCGGCGCCGCCGCGGACCTTTACGTCCCACACGCCGTCGCGCGGGATGTCTTCCAGGTGCGGGTAGCGGGTGAGCACCGCCGCGGTCGAGCGCTCGCCCCACCGCGGCAAGCCGGGGATGCCGTCGGCGCTGTCGCCGACCAGCGCCAGCAGATCGGGCACCGACGCCGGCGCGACGCCCAGCCGCGCGACCACGCCGTCAGCGTCGAACCACCGGTCGCGCAGGCGGTCCCAGCTCACCACCCGCGCGCCTACCACGCACTGGCACAGGTCCTTGTCCGGACTGGCGATGACGACGCGGCTCACCCTCGGGTCCGCGGCGGCGATCCGCGCGGCGGTGGCCAGGGCGTCGTCGGCCTCGAACTCGATCATCGGCCACACCGTCAGCCCCAGCGCCGTCGCCACCTGCTCGGCCAGCGGAAACTGCGCGTACAGCGTCGGCTCCATGCCGTCGCCGGTCTTGTAGCCGGCGAACAGCTGGTTGCGGAACGACTCGATGACATGGTCGAAGGCGATGCCGACGTGGGTGACCTGGCCGGCGCGCAGCCAGGCCGCCAGGCTGCGCAGCAGGCCGCGCGCGGCGCCGACCTCGCGGCCGGCGACCACCGCCGACGGCGCGCCGAAGAACGCCCGGAACAGCTCGTAGGTGCCGTCGATGAGGTGGACCTCGACGCCGGCGGTCACGGCGCGGCCACCGCCGCCTCGAGGTCGGCCAGGGTCGGGATGGGGTCGGTGCGGCGATCGAAGCTGCGGATCAGCGCGCCACCGCGATCGAACACCAGCACGGTGGGCACCTTGGGTGGTCGGCCCAGGCTCTGCCACACGGCGTCGTCGGCCGGCACCACCCGCAGCCAGGGCGCCCGCTCGGCGACGAACGCGCGCACCGCCGCGGCGTCGCCGCGGCCGTCGTACTCCTCGTGGCCGCGGAAGTTGATGCCGAGGATGCGCACGTCGGGGTGGCGGCTGGCGAGCTCGGCCAAGACCGGCATCTCCTCCCGGCAGTGCGTGCACCACGACGCGAACACCACCGCCACCGTCACCCGTTGCGCAGCGGTGGGCGGGCCCACCCGCGCGCCGTCGAGATCGACCGCGGCCTCGACCTGGGCCAACCGTGGCGCGGCAGCGGAGGAGACCGCCGTCGTCGGGCCAACGGCCGGGGTTGGGTGACACGCCGCGGCCACGGCTGCGGTCAAGGCCAGCGCTCTGATCATGCGGCGATGGTACGGGCCCGGGCACGGGAAATCGAACGTGGCCGGGGCCGATTCCGGCGCTGGTCGCCCGGTGGCTCCCCGACGACGCGGCGCCGGCGGTGGATCCGGAGCCGGCGCCGCGGCCCGCGCCGGGCGGCCCGTCGGTGACAATCGGATGACCTACCCTTGCGGGCAGGGCGCGCGATGGCCATCGTGTCGATATTCGCGGCGGTCTGACCGCGGAAGGGAGGACCACGCATGTTGAGCGTCTATCTCGTCGCGCTCGGGTTTGGCGGCACCTTGCTGGTGGCCTCCCTGCTTTTCGGCGGTGACAACGACGGCGCTGACCACGGCGGTGCCGACGGCGGGTCGGACGGCGCCGACGGCGGCGGTGGCGGTCACGGCGGCGTCGAGGTGGCATGGGCTGCGGCGCGGTCGCTGCGGTTTTGGACCTTCGTGTTCGGCTTCGGCGGCGCGGTCGGCGCGCTCCTGACGGGGACGGGGGCTGGCTCCGCCGGCGTGGTGGCGGCGGCCGCGGGCGCGACCGGGCTCGCCGCTGGCGCCATCGCGGTCGCCATCGTCCGCGCCACCGCGGGCGGCGCGTCCTCGGTGCTGGCCGCGCGCGAGCTCGCGGGACGATCCGCCACCGTGACGGTGGCCATCGCGCCGGGCGGCCTGGGCAAGGTCCGGGTCGCCGCCGGCGACCGGCTGGTCGACCTCGTGGCCGAGGCCGACGAGGCCCTGGCGATCGGCGCCACCGTGCTCATCGTCGGCGCCGGCGATGGCGGCCGGGTCATGGTGACCCGGGCCGTCGGCTAGCGACCTGCGGCGCGCCGGCGACGACCACCCGCCGCGCGCCGCTGCTCACCGACCTCCTCGCCAGCGCGGCCGGGGTGGCGGACGGAAACGACGCGCGCCTACGGAGCGGGACGTGGGCGCGTCGAACCTGGCTCCACCCGCGGGGAGACACACATGGAACAGCTGTTGGACAAGATCCCTCCGTCGCTGCTCGTCGGCGTGGCCGGCGGCCTGGCCGTGGTGCTGGCGCTGTACGCCGCGGCCCGCACCCTGCTCCACATCTGCCGACCCAACGAGATCCTGGTGTTCTCGGGGCGCAACCGCACCGCCGAGGACGGCCGCGCGGTCGGCTTCCGCGTGGTCCACGGTGGCCGGGGCTGGCGGGTGCCCGTCATCGAGAGCGTCAGCCGCATGGAGGTGTCGATCATCTCGGTGCCGATGGTGGTGTCGGGGGCCTACTCCGAGGGCGGCATCCCGCTCACGGTCCACGCGGTCGCCAACGTGAAGGTCTCGACCGACCGCCGGTTCATGGGCAACGCCATCGAGCGGTTCATGGGCAACAACCGCGCCGAGATCGGGCGGGTGGCCAAGGAGACCCTCGAGGGCCACCTGCGCGAGGTGCTCTCCAACATGACCCCCGAGGAGGTCAACGAGGACCGCCTCAAGTTCGCCAAGAAGCTGCTGCAGAGCGCCGACGACGATCTCCAGAAGCTGGGGCTCCATCTCGACACGCTCAAGATCCAGCACGTGGCCGACGACCGCAACTACCTCGAGAGCATCGGCCGCCAGCGCATCGCCGAGATCCTGCGGGTGGCCGAGGTGGCCGAGTCCGACGCCATGCGCACCGCGGCCGAGGCCGAGGCCGCCGCCGCCGCGCGCGGCCAGGTCGCCGCCACCAACGCCCACGCCGTGATCCAGCAGAAGAGCAACGAGCTGCGCCAGATCGTGGCCGAGCTCGACGGCACCGCGATGGTCGAGGAGCAGCGGGCCGAGGCCGCGGCCCACCAGGCCCGGGCCGAAGCCGAGAAGGAGCTGCAGGAGGTTCGCGGCGAGCTCGAGCAGCTGCGCCTGGCGTCCGACGTCACCATCCCGGCCGAGATCGAGCGCCAGGTGCGCGAGCTGCACGCCGCCGGCGCCGCCGCCACCATCTCGGCCGACGGTGACGCCATGGCGGCGTCGCTGGCCGAGGTGGCCGGGGCCTGGGCCGACAGCCAGGGCCGGGCCATGGACATGTTCGTCCTGCAGAACCTCGACGCCATCTTCGGCGAGGTGGCCAAGGCCGCCCGCCGGGTCAAGGTCGACGAGGTCAACGTGGTCGACGGCGGCGACGGCGCCACGCTGCCGGCCTACGCCGCGTCGTACCCGGCCACGGTCGGCGCGCTCCTGGCCGAGGTGCAGCGCACCCTCGGCGTCGACATCGGCCGGGTCCTCACCGGCACCGCCACCCCCCTGGCCGCCCGCACTACCCCGGCCGGCTGAACGGAGCGCCCCATGTCCCAGATCATCGTCATCGTGCTGGCCGCCCTCGCGGTCGCGTTCTTGACCATCGTGTGGATCGTCAACCGGCTCATCTACATCTGCCCGCCTAACGAGGTGCTCATCTTCTCGGGTGGCCACCGCGCGGTGTCGCTCGACGACGACCGGGTGGTCGGCTACCGCGTGGTCCAGGGCGGCCGCGGCATCCGGGTCCCGCTCCTCGAGCGGGTCGATCGCATGGACCTGTCGAACATGATCATCGACCTCCGGGTCGGCGGCGCGTACTCCAAGGGCGGCATCCCGCTCAACGTCCAGGGCGTCGCCAACGTGAAGATCGCCAGCCAGAAGAGCCAGCTGGCCAACGCGGTCGAGCGCTTCCTGGGCCGCAAGCGCGAGGAGATCATGGCGGTGGCGCGCGAGACCCTCGAGGGCAACCTGCGCGGCGTGCTGGCCACGCTCACCCCCGAGGAGGTCAACCGCGACCGCGAGAAGTTCGCGGCCGAGCTGCTCCACGAGGCCGACGCCGACCTGGCCCGGCTCGGGCTCGAGCTGGACACGCTCAAGATCCAGAACGTGTCCGACGACAAGGGCTACCTGGACTCGCTGGGCCGGCGCCAGAGCGCCGAGCTGCTCAAGAGCTCGCGCATCGCCGAGGCCGACAACCGCGCGCTCAGCGCCGAGCGCGCCGCCGCCAACCACCAGACCCAGGAGATCGCCAAGCTCGAGGCCGAGATCGCCAAGGCCCGGGCCGAGGCGGCCCGCCGCATCGTCGAGGCGCGCACCCGCAAGGACGCGCTCATCGCCGAGCAGCGCAGCCAGGTGCAGGCGGCGGTGGCCCGGGCCCGCGCCGACGTCGACGTTCAGAAGGCGCGGCTGGCGCAGATCCGCTTGCAGCTCATCGCCGACAAGGTCAAGCCGGCCGAGGCTCGCAAGAGCCAGCTCACCGAGCAGGCCCGCGGCCAGGCCGCCCGCCTGGTCGAGGAGGGCAAGGCCACCGCCCACGCCATCCGGGCCCTGGGCGCGACCTGGGCCGACGCCGGCGACTACGCGCGCCAGATCTTCGTGGCGCAGAAGCTGGCCGGCCTGGTCGGCCAGCTGATGTCGACCGTCGGCGACGTGGCGATCGACAAGGTAACGGTCATCGATCGTGCGCTGACCAGCGGCGGCGGCAACCTGGCGGTGACCGCGGCGGTGACCGCCGAGCAGCTCAAGCAGACCATGGGCGTCGACGTGGCCGCGCTGGTGCGCAACCTCGGCGGGCGCCCCGAGGCGCGGGCACCCCGCCCGACGCCGCGGCCCGGCGCGGTGCCGCCGCCGCCGCCGGCCAAGTGACGACGCGGGTCAGCCCAGGCTCAGGCCGACCCGGCGCCGGGCGGTCAGGCAGTGGGCCGACCCCAGCGTGAAGTCCCGGCAGGTGCGGGGGCGGTCGGGGTAGATGACGCAGCCGTAGCGGGCGGTGGTGAGGTCCCCGGCGGGGCCGGCCACCAGCTCGCCGCCGGCCAGGGCGGCGCAGCGGTCGACGGTGGAGTCGGGCAGGGGGCCGGGGTGGGGCCGGCGCCGGAGCTGGTAGCGATCGGTCGCCGCCACCGGCGGCGCGCCCGGCTCGGCGGCGCGGTCGACCACGTAGCCGGGCACCGCGGCCCGGGCCGGGTCGCGCGGGGCCACCGCCACCGCGTGGTAGGCCTCGCGGCAGCACGCGCCGCAGGTCTGGCAGTCGAGCGCGGCCTCCCATCGCTCGCAGCCGGGCCAGGCGTCGTCGACGGTGCGCTCGACCTGGCGGCAGCGGCCGCGGCCCCGCTGCAGGTGGCGCCACGCGCAGGTGCCGCAGGTGCGGCCGTCGGCCACGCCGGCGGCCAGGCCGGTCGGGTGGGGGCGCGGTGTCCGGAACCCGGACGCCAGCGAGTCGGGGGCGGCGTGGGCCGCGGCCACCGCGACGATGGCGGCGGTGGCGGCCAGCGCCTCATCGAGGATGGGGGCCCACGGCGGCCGCGCCGCCCGGGCCAGCGCGGCGATGGCGGCCGCCACGGTGGGGTCGGCGCGGTCGGCCAGCGCATCGGCCGGCAGCGCGTCCCAGAACTCGCGGTAGTCGGTGGTGGGCGCGAACACCCGGGCCAGCCCGTGGCGTCCGGCCAGGGTGCGCTGCAGGCGCAGGGTCGCCCGCTCGCGCCAGGCGTGGCGGTCGGTCTCGTTGTCGAGGCCCCAGTCGACCACCTGGCGGGCGTCCTCGCCTTGGACCAGCCAGTGGCACAGCTCGTGGAAGATCATCTGCGCCAGCGAGTCGTCGGCGTCGAGGCTGGCGTCGTCGCCGATGAGCAACGTGCCGCGGCCGTCGGTCGAGGCGTAGGCGTCGACCGCCCGCACGACCGTCAACCCCAGCCGCCGGGCGGCGGCCAGCCACACCTCGGCCAGCGGATCGACGTAGCGGGCGGCGACGGCGCGGGTCACGGCTGCACTGGTGCCACAGCCGGGCGCCGACGGCAACCGCGGTCAGCGGCCGCGGTACGCCGGGGCGCGCTTGCCAGCGAACGCGGCCATCGCCTCGCCCAGGTCTTCGGAGGCCAGGAACGCGGCGTTCCACGCCGCCACGTACTCGAGCCCGTCGGCCACGCTCTTGCCGGCCGAGTAGTCGAGCACCTGCTTGACGCCGCGCACCACCACCGGCGAGTTGGCGGCGATGGCCCGGGCCAGCCCGTCGGCCGCCGCCCAGCAGGCGTCACGGTCGGTGGTCACCTCGGTGACCAGGCCCAGCGCCAGCGCCCGGGCCGCGTCGACGTCGCGGCCGGTCAGCGCCAGCTCCCGGGCCGCGGCCGGACCGACGATGGCCGGCAGGCGCTGCAGCGAGCCCAGGTCGGCCACGATCGCCACGCGGGTCTCGCGCACCGAGAACACGCTGTCGGCGCTGCACACCCGCAGGTCGCACGCGCTGATCAGGTCGACGCCGCCGCCCAGGCACTTGCCGTGGACCGCGGCCACGACCGGGGCCGGGCAGGCGGCGATGGCGGTGAACGCGCGCTGCAGCTTGCGGATGAGCGCCAGCAGCTCGGTGCGCGGGCCGGCGGTGCCGCCGCCGGTCATGATGCGGCCCCAGGCGGCCATCGCGGCGGGGAGGTCCAGGCCAAACGAGAACGACGGCGCGCTCGACCGCACCACCACCGCGCGCACGGTGGCGTCGTCGGCCAGCCGCGTGAACTCCTCGTCGCACGCGGCGAAGAACGGCGGCGCCATCGTCGGCGCGGTCAGCGTGAGCGTGACGACGTCGTCGACGCGGCTGCGGGTGATGAGGTCCATGCGCACACGCTACCACCCCGACAAAAAGTTGCGACCGACCTCGGCCGGCGTGAGGGTGGTCGGCATGAGGGGCAACATCGAGCTGTCGGGCTTCGTCCTCACCGCCGAGGAGTGGGCCGCCATGGACGGCGTGGCCCGGGCCCAGCTGCTGCGCGCGGCGCTGCGCCGGGACGAGCCGTGGATCGCCACCAGCCGACCGCCGCTACCGCGGCGCGACGCGGCGTGCGACGACGACGCCTACGAGGCGTACGAGCTGGTCGCGGTCGGCGTCTGAGGCGGCGGCGGGCGCCAGCGCCGGCGGCCGGCTGGCCGCCTCGGCCGCGGCCCGCTCCAGGTGGCCGCGCCGCACCAGCAGCGCCAGCACCCGGGCCCGGCGGGCCACCGCGGCGTCGAGGTGGCGGTACGGATCGTACGCGGTCGGGGCCCGCGGCAGGCACGCCAGGAGCGTCGCCTCCCCGGTGGTGAGCGCGGCGACCGGCTTGCCGAAGTAGCGCCGGGCCGCGGCGCCGACGCCGACCGCGCCGTTGCCGAAGTCGGCCCGGTTCCACCACTGCTCGAGCAGCTCGCGCTTGGTCAGGAGTCGCTCCAGGCGCAGCGCGAGGGCGGCCTCGTGCAGCTTGCGCGCCAGCGAGCGCGGCTGATCGCGGGTGTAGATGAGCCGGGCCACCTGCATCGACAACGTCGAGCCGCCGAACGCGATCCGCCCGGCCCGCGCGTCGAGGACGGCGGCCCGCACCGCGCCGCGCAGCTCGACCCCGCGGTGGTCCCAGAACCCGTCGTCCTCGGCTTCGATCACGGCCGCGGTCGCCACCGCCGGGATCTCGTCGAGCGGCACCCAGCCTGGCGCCCGGGCGTCGGCCCGCAGCGCGGCGGCGTCGACCGGCCAGGCCACCGAGGCCACCACCGCCAGCTCGACCATCACCACCAGGACCAGGAGCGCGGCGGCGACGGGCGGTCGCAGCAAGCGCCACAGCCGGAGCGCGGGGCCGGGCGGCACCATCGCCGCCGCGACGCTCACGGCTGGCCCGCCGCCGCGGGAGCGGCCGCCCGCGCGGCAGGGAGCACGTGCTGGGCCGCCACCACGGCGCCGGTGATGAGGAGGGCCACGGCGGCGCGGTGGAGGCGGCGGGCGAGGGCGCGGCGACGTGGGCGAGGCATGCGAGGCATGCGAGGCTTCTTTGCATCGCCGGTGCCAGCAGCGAAAGGCTGCAGTGTCGCGGTGTTGGCGTCGGGTGCGGGTGGCGCGACACGGTGGCTGTGGCAGATCGAGCGCGCCGCTCGTGCGTGTATGTTCCAAGCATGGGCCCTCGGATCGCGCTCCTGATCGGGCTGGTGGTCGTCGCGTCGAGCGCCACCGCGCGCGCGGCCTCCGGTGGCGCCGGGTTGTTCGTCGGTGGCCAGCCGCTGCCGGTGGTGTCGTCGGACGTGTCGATCGACGTCTCGCTGGGCGTGGCCCGCGGCGTCGTCCAGCAGCGCTTTCGCAACGATCGCGGCCAGGGCGTGGAGGCCGTCTACGTGTTCCCGCTGCCGCCGGGGGCCGCGGTCCAGTCCATGACCGCCACCGTCGGCGGCGCCACCATCCGCGGCGTCATCGCCCGCCGGGCCGAGGCCGCCGCCGCCTACCAGGACGCGGTGGCGTCAGGCCGCGCCGCGGCGCTCACCGAGCTTGAGCGCCCGGGCGTGTTCACCCAGTCGCTGGCGCCGGTGCCCGCCGGCGGCGAGGTCGTGGTGACGCTGCGCTGGCAGGTGGCGCTCGAGCGCCGCGCCGGGGCCTGGGAGCTGGCCCACCCGCTCGTGGTCGGCGCCCGCTACGTGGCGGGCACGCCGACCGGCAAGCCGACCAGCGGCGTCGGCACCGCGCCCGACACCGACCGCGCCTCCGACGGCTCACGTCTGTCGCCAGCGAGCGGGCTAGGTACCACCACGCCGTACCGGGTCGCGCTGCATCTCGACGACGCCGACCAGATCACCTCGCCCAGCCACGAGCTGAGCGTCACGCGGTCCGGCGCCGGCGCCGCGGTGGCGGTCGACGACCGCACCGGCAACCGCGAGCTGGTCGTGCGGTGGACCAGCCGACGCCCCGAGCAGGTCCGGGCCTTCGTCGAGCCGGCTGGCGGCGGCGCCTACGTGGCGGTCCTGGTCGAGCCGGGGCCGGGCACCGCCGCGCCGGCCCGCCGGCCGGGCCGGGCGTGGGTGGTGGTGGTCGATCGGTCACCCTCGCAGGCCGGCGCGCCCGCGGCGGCGGCCCGGCTGGTCGGGCACGCGCTGCTCGACGCGGTGCCGCCGGGCGACGCGGTCGCGGTGGTGTCGGTCGGGCAAGGCCCGGGGCCGGCCACCGCCGACCGCGCCGCGCTGCACCGCGCCCTCGATCGGCTGCCGCCCAGCTCGAGCGATCTGACCCGGGCCCTGGCGTCGACCCTGGCGCGCCTGCCGCGCCGCCCGGCGCCCCAGGTGGTGCTGATCACCGACGGCCTGGTCGCCGACGACGCCGCGGCGATCGAGCGGGCCGCGGCCAGCGGGTTGGTCGTGCACACCATCGGGGTCGGCGCCGCGCCCAACCGCTGGCTCCTGGGCGCGATCGCCGCGCGCACCGGCGGCACCGTCGGCGTCGTCGCGTCGGTCGACGAGGTCGCCGCGGTCGCCGCCCACGTGGTCGACAGCGACGGCGCGCTGCCGGTGACGGTCGACTGGCGCACGCCCGCGGTGCTCGACACCGAGGCCAGCGCGCCGCGGGTCGGCCCCGGTGGCGCCGCGCTCCTCATCGGCGTCGATCCCGGCGGCGTCCCCAGCGGCGAGGTCGAGGTGGCGATCGGCTCGCGCAGGTTGCGCGCGCGGATCGAGCAGCGCGCCGGCACCGATCTGGCGGCCACCTGGGCGGCCCTGCGGGTGCGTCGGCTGTACGCGGCCGGCGATCGCGACGCCGCGACCACCCTGGCGCTCGAGCGCGGGCTGGTCACGCCGACCACGGCGCTCCTGGCGGCCACCGCGGCGGCCGGCGAGCCGGTGCGCTCGGTGGTGGCGGTGCCGGTGCCGGTCCCGGCCGGGGCGCGCCTCGACGGGCTGCGCGACGAGGCCGACGACCGCGACGACGACGTTCGCGCGCGCCCGACCGGCGGCGCGACCGCGCCCAAGCTGCCGGCGGCGCCGCCACCCCCGGTGGTCGACGCCGCTACCGGGACGACCTACGCCGGCGTCGCCGGCAACGCCGACGGCGACGCCGAGGTCGCGGCCGACGCCCCCCGCACGGCGGTCGAGGCCAAGGTCGTCGACGACCAGCTGAGCCTCGGCCCCGAGGGCGCGGTTGCGCTGAGCCGGCACTTCACCACCGTCGGCCTGGCGCTGGCGGCCCGGCTCGACGAGCCGGCGCCGGCGCTGGCGCTGTCGGTCGCCGGCTACCGCCGGCTGCCGCGGGTGTTCGCGGTGGGCTTGCGGCTCGACGCTAGCCTGGCTGCCCTCGAGGCCGACCCAGTCACCGCCGCCGCGCTGGTCAGCCTGGCCACGGTGCCAGCGCGCCTGCCGGTCCAGTACGATGTCGGCGCCGGCCTGGGCTGGAGCGGGGGGCTCGGCGCCGCGGTCGACGTCGGCCTGCGCTTCGGGCGCGGCGGCCTCGGGCTGGCGCTGCGCGGCGGGCTGGTGATCGGCCCCGGGGTGCGCTCGACCACCGTCGGGCTCGGCGTCGACGCCGCGTTCTGACCAGGCGGCGCGCGGGCGCGACACCGCCTGCGCGCCGGGCCTTGGGTGCGGTGAGATCGTTTTTCGCGGCGGTGCGTCGACAGGCCCATGCCTCCGCGCCATCGCCTCGCGACCGTCGCCGCGATCACCGCCGCTGTCTTGGGCGCTACGGCCCCGCACGCCGCCGCGTTCTGCGGCTTCTACGTCGGCGGCGCCGACGCCACGCTGTTCAACAACGCCACCCAGGTCGTGCTGATGCGCCACGGCACCACCACGGTGCTGTCGATGGTCAACAACTACCAGGGGCCTCCCGAGGGGTTCGCGCTGGTGGTGCCGGTGCCGGTGGTGGTCAAGGCCCAGCAGGTGAAGACCCTCGACCGGGCGGTGTTCGACAAGGTCGACACCCTCGGCGCGCCGCGGCTGGTCGAGTACTGGGAGCGCGATCCGTGCCAGGTCGACGACCGCGACGACGACGCGGTGGCGCCGGTGATGCCGAACGACCTGGCGTCGGACGAGGATCCTCAGCGCGCGGCTGGCGCCGACCACGTCAAGATCGAGGCCCAGTTCACGGTCGCCGAGTACGACGTCGTGGTGTTGTCGGCCACCGAGTCGACCGGCCTGGCCCGATGGCTGGTGGCCAACCACTACCAGATCCCGGCCGGCGCCGAGCCGCTCCTGCGGCCGTACGTCGAGGCCGGCACCAAGTTCTTCGTCGCCAAGGTCGATCCGCGCAAGGTCACGTTCGTCGACGGCATGGCGACCCTGTCGCCGCTGCGGGTGACCTACGACAGCCCCGACTTCGCGCTGCCCATCCGGCTGGGGTTGGCCAACTCCGGCGGCACCCAGGACCTCATCGTCAACATCCTGGCCCCCGGCGGGGTCCGCTACGAGGTCGCCAACTACCCCAACGCGACCATCCCGACCAACCTGGTGGTCAAGCCGGACGTCCGCGGCCGCTTCGCCGAGTTCTACGCGGCGCTGTTCGACCACGCCTTGGCCTTGGCCCCGGGCGCGGTGGTGACCGAGTACGCGTGGGACGCGTCGAGCTGCGATCCGTGCCCGGGCCCGACCCTCGCTTCGGACGACCTCGCCACGCTCGGCGCCGATGCCCTCACGGCGACCTACCAGGACGTCGCGCTGTCCGGCTTCACCTTGACCCGCCTCCACGCCCGCTACGGCGCCGAGGTCGCGGACGATCTGGTGTTCCGCGCCGTCGAGCCGCTCACCGGCGGGCGCGGCATCCCCGCCGCCGACGGGGCGCTCGACACCGACGTCGCGCGCGGCTGGACCAACGCGTTCCAGGGCCGGTACGTGATGCTGCACCCGTGGACGGGGGCGGTGGCGTGCGCGGCGCCCGTGCCCGGTCGCTGGGGTGGGCCGCCGGCGGGCGCCGAGATCGCCGCGCCGGTGGCGGCGCGCGACACCGCGTTCGCGCCCCGGGGCCAGGTCGAGCTGGACGACCTGGTGGCGAGCCCGGTGCCAGCGCTCGCGCCGCTGGCCAGCAACGGCCAGCGCCTGCCGATCCCGATCCGCAAGGCGTCAGGGTGCGCCTGCGACGCCAGCACGTCGTCGGTGCCGACCGCCGGCGGCCTGGCCGCGCTGACGCTGGGCGTCGTGCTCCGCCGCCGGCGCCGCGCCCGCCGCGCTTGAATTCGTCGGCCAGGCGCGGGAGCATCATCGGTCGGGGGACTCCATGCCGTCACTGTCACGTCCGCGCCTGATCCTCGTGTTCGCGCTGGCCGCCGTGTGCGCCTGCGCCACCAGCCGGCCCAGCGGCACCACCGACGACGCCGGCCCCGCGGTCGACGGCGCGGTCGACGCAGCCACCGGGCTCGGCTTCGGGGAGGCGTGCGTCGACGACGTCGAGTGCGCCAGCCGGGTGTGCCACGACGACGGCTCCGGCGCCCGGGTGTGCACCCGCACCTGCGACTTCGACTGCCCCGACGGCTACGCGTGCCACACGGTCTCGCACGACGGCGGCGACCTGCGGGTGTGCGTGCTCGGGCCGCCCAACCTGTGCGACGGCTGCGCCACCGACGAGGACTGCGGTGACGATGGCGACCTGTGCGTGCAGCTGACCGCGGGCAAGTTCTGCGCGGTCGACTGTACGAGCGATCCGACCGTGTGCGCGGTGGGCTTCACCTGCCAGCAGGCCACCTCGGTCGACGAGCGGCCGCGCCGGCAGTGCCTGCCGCTCAACGGCGTGTGCTGCGTCGACGGCGACGGCGACCTCCACGGCGTCGGCGGCGGGTGCCTCGACGCCGACTGCGACGACGCCGATCCCAGCTCCTACGTCGGCGGGCGGGAGACCTGCGACGGCCGGGACAACGACTGCGTCGGTGGGGTCGACGATCACCCGCTCGACTGCGCCGCCCCGATGTGCGAGCTGGGCGCGCTGGGGTACTTCGAGCGGCCCGGCGACGTGTGCGGCGGCGCCAGCGGCTGTGCCCAGCAGCCGGCGGTGCTGTGCGACCTGTACACCTGCGACGGCGGCGGCGAGGCCGGCGACCGCTGCGCCACCAGCTGCGACGGCGAGGTCGACGCCAAGTGCATCCCGGCGGCCCACTGCGACGCGTCGGTGTGTTTGCCCGACGTCGCCAACGGCCAGGCCTGCGACGAGGCGTCCGACTGCCAGAGCGGTCACTGCGCCAACGGGTTCTGCTGCGCCGACGGCGACTGCTGCCAGCAGGCCTCGGATTGCCCGACCTTCGGCACCTTCGACCCGGTGTGCGACACCCCGGCCAGCTGCCAGGGCACGCGCGGCGCCGCGGTGTGCAACGCGGCCTTCGAGTGCACCACCCAGGGCGGCGTGCCCGACGACAGCGCCTGCACCGCGGCCACCGTCGCCAACGACTGCGGGTGGTACCTGCCGGTGGTGTGTACCGGCGCGGCCAGCCAGGCCCCGCCGGCGTGTCCCACCTCGTGCACGTCGTCGGCCCAGTGCGATCCCGGTGGGTTCTGTGACCCGGCCAGCCACACCTGCCGGGAGGACCTCGACGACGGCCAGGCCTGCGGCGTCGACGACGGCCGCTGCAAGAGCGGGCACTGCGGCAACGGCTTCTGTTGCAGCGGCGGTGACTGTTGTGCCACCGCCACCGACTGCCCGGCCAGCTACCGCTCGCCCCCGGTGTGCTCGTCGCCGGCGGCGTGCGACGGCGAGGCCGACGTCGCCACCTGCGTGGCCTCGGTGTGCGGGACCATCGTCGGCGTCGACGACGACAGCGCCTGCACCGGCACCACCGTGGCCTCGACCTGCGGTCCGTACCAGTCGGTGTACTGCACCGGGAGCGCGACCCAGTCCGCGCCAGGCTGTCCCACGTCGTGCACCAGCGACGCCGAGTGCGACGCCACCGCCTACTGCAACGCCGGTGGTCAGTGCGTGCCCGACCAGCCCGACGGCGGGGCCTGCGCCGACGACGGTGAGTGCCAGGGTGGCCACTGCGGCAACGGCTTCTGCTGCGCCAGCGGCGACTGCTGCGCCAGCAGCACCGACTGTGACGCCTACGATCAGGCGCCGGTGTGCGACTCGCCGGCCACCTGCCAGGGCACCCGGATCGACGGCGTGTGCAGCGCCAGCAAGCAGTGCGGCGCCGCGCCGGTCGACGACGACCGCGGCTGCGCCACCATCGAGGCCGACGCCTGCGGCCCCTACCCGGCGGTGGTGTGTACCGCGGCGCCGGCCCAGCCGCCGCCGACCTGCGCCACCTCGTGTACCGGCGACGCCGGGTGTGATCCGTCGGCGCACTGCACCGGCGGCATGTGCGTGCCCGACGCCGGCCCGGGTGGCTTCTGCACCGCCACCAACGAGTGCGGCAGCGGGCTCCAGTGTGTCGACAACGTGTGCTGCACCAGCGCCTGCACCGGCGCGTGCGAGGCGTGCGACCTGCCGGGCTCGGTCGGCACCTGCGCGGCGGTGCCGGGCGGCCAGGATCCCGACAACGAGTGCGGCGCCCAGAGCTGCGTCGGCTTCTACAGCGGCTGGCAGGGCGACAGCTGCCGCCGCAAGGCCGACGTGCCGGCCAACGTGGCCTCGTGCAACGGGGCCCGGGCGTGCCGGACCCAGGCCCAGGAGTGCGCCGCGTCGACCGTGGCCGGCCCGGTGACCACCACCTGCGACGCGACCTGCCAGGATCCCAACCTGACGACCTGCGCCGGCACCGTCGGCGGCGCCTGCACCAACGTCAACCCCGGGACCCAGACCTGCGGGGTCGGCGCCTGCCAGCGCACGGTCAACCAGTGCCAGAACGGCGCGCCGCTGGCGTGCACCCCCGGCGCGCCCACCGCCGAGACCTGCAACGACATCGACGACAACTGCGACGGCACCGTCGACAATGGCGCGTTCAGCGACGCGTACGAGCCCAACCCCGACTGCGGCACGGTGCGCACCCTGGGCGCGGTCGGCTCCGATCAGGCGAACACCTACACCAGCATGACCATCTTCGGCAGCGGCGACGCCGACTACTACGCCATCCCGATGAACGAGACCGACGGCAGCTGCGGCTGCGGCTCGTTCTCGTTCGACGAGGACTACCAGGCCTCGGTCACGCTGACCGTGCCGCCCGGCGCTGGCAGCTACGAGTTCTGCATGAACACCGACTCGTGCGGGTGGCCAGCCGGCTACTGCTTCGAGGTGGCGGCCGGCTCGACCACCACGCTGTCGCAGTACCTCGACGGCGCCTGCGGCCCGGGCCAGACCGATCGGTACACCGTCTACGTCCGGGTCCGCGGCGCCAACGCCCCGGGCTTCGAGTGCGCGCCGTACACCCTCAGCTACTTCTTCGACGCCGGCCTCTGTCGGTGACCCCGGGGCCGGCGTAGCGTCGGCCCATGACGACATCCACGGGCCGGGTCGCCGGCAAGGTCGCGCTGGTCACCGGCGCCGCGTCGGGCATCGGCCGGGGCGCGGCGGCCGCGCTGGTGCGCGAGGGCGCGACGGTGGTCGCGACCGATCGCGCGGTCGAGGCCGGCGCCGCCGCCGCCGCCGCGGTCGGTGCGCGCTTCGTGCCGCTCGACGTCACCGACGCCGAGGCGTGGCCGCGGGTGGTGGCCGAGGTGGTCGCCGCCGCCGGACGGCTCGACGTCTTGGTGAACGCCGCCGGCATCGGCCGGCGCGGCGACATCGAGACCACGTCGCTCGACGACTTCCGCCTGATGTACCGGGTCAACGTCGAGGGCACCTTCCTCGGGTGCCAGGCGGCGTTCGCGGCCATGGCGCCGACCGGCGGGTCGATCATCAACCTGTCGAGCGTGGCCGGCCTGATCGGCACGCCCGACCTGATGGGCTACAGCGCGTCGAAGGGGGCGGTGCGCTTGATGTCCAAGTCGATCGCGTTGCACGGCGCGCGCCGCCAGCCGGCGATCCGGTGCAACTCGGTCCACCCGTCGTTCATCGACACCCCCATGGTCGACGCCATGGCCGCCGCGGCCGCCGATCCGGTGGCGGCCAAGGGACGGCTGGCCCAGGCGGCCCCCCTGGGCCGGCTCGGGCTGGTCGACGAGGTCGCCGCGATGATCCTCTACCTGGCCAGCGACGAGGCGGCCTTCGTGACCGGCGCCGAGCTGGTCATCGACGGAGGCCTGACCGCGCGGTGAGCTGCCGGGCGGGCGCGACCGCCGGTCCGGCCACCGCGGGCACCTGGAGCCTCGCGGCCGGAGGGCGCGAGCGACGGCGACGGGATGGTGTATGGTCCGCGCGCATGTCCGCGTACGAGACCCTCGCCATCGATCGCGACGGCCCGCTGGCCATCGTCACCATCCGCCGCGAGGCCGCGCGCAACGCGTTGTCGTCGGTGGTCATCCGCGAGCTGACCGCCGCGGTGGCCGAGCTCGACGCCGTCGCCGAGGTGCGGGTCGCGGCGCTCACCGGCGCCGGCGCCAAGGCCTTCGTGGCCGGGGCCGACATCGCCGAGATGCAGGCGCTCACCCCGGCCCAGGCCCAGGCCTTCGCCGAGGCCGGCGGCCAGCTGGGCGACGCCCTCGAGGCCTCGCCCAAGGTGTGGATCGCCGCGGTCAACGGCTTCGCGCTCGGTGGCGGCTGCGAGCTGGCGCTGGCCTGCGACTTCATCTACGCCGTCGACAAGGCCACGTTCGGGCAGCCCGAGGTCAAGCTGGGCGTCATCCCCGGGTTCGGCGGCACCCAGCGCCTGGCGCGCCGGGTCGGCGTGGCCAAGGCCAAGGAGCTGTGCGTGACCGGCGACGTGGTCTCCGCCGCCGAGGCCCAGCGCCTGGGCCTGGTCGATCAGCTGTTCACCGCGACCGAGGCCGGCACCGCCGCCGAGGTCATGCTGGCCGCGGTGCGCGCGCTGGCCCAGCGCGTCGCGGCCAACGGACCGCTGGCGGTGGCCGCCGCCAAGCGCTGCATCCACCTGGGCCAATCGCTGGCGCTGGCCGACGCGCTCGCCCTCGAGCAGCGCAGCTTCGGGGAGCTGTTCGCGACCGCCGACCAGCGCGAGGGGATGGCGGCCTTCCTCGGCAAGCGCCCCGCCACGTTCACCGGCAAGTAGGAGTCACGCGTCATGCAGTTCGCCCTGACCGAAGAGCAGCTCGCCGTCCAGAAGACCGCCCGCGACTTCGCCACCGCCGAGGTCGCGCCCAAGGCCGCCGAGATCGATCGTGAGCACCGCCACCCCGCCGAGCTGGTCGCCCGCATGGCCGAGCTCGGCTTCCTCGGCATCGCCGTGCCCGAGGCCTGGGGCGGCTCGGGCTTCGACAACGTCAGCTACGTGCTGGCGATGGAGGAGATCTCCCGCGCGTGCGCGTCGACCGGCGTGATCATGAGCGTGAACAACTCCCTGGTGTGCGACCCGATCTATCGGTTCGGCACCGACGCCCAGCGCCGCCGGTGGCTGACCCCGCTGGCGTCGGGCAAGCTGCTCGGCTGCTTCGCGCTGTCCGAGCCCGAGGCCGGCTCCGACGCCGCCGCCCAGCGCACCACCGCCACGCCCGACGGCGATGGTTGGGTGATCTCCGGCGTCAAGAACTGGATCACCAACGGCCCGGTCGCCGACGTGTGCGTGTTGTTCACGATGAACGATCGCGCCGCCGGCCACAAAGGCATCACCGCGTTCATCCTGCCGATGGACACGCCCGGCGTGCGGTGCGGCCCGCCCGACGACAAGCTCGGCATCCGCGGCTCGAAGTCGTGCCAGATCTTCCTCGACGAGGTGCGCCTGCCGGCCGACCACCTGCTGGGCGAGGTCGGCGGCGGCTTCAAGGTCGCCATGTCCACCCTGGACGGCGGCCGCATCGGCATCGCCGCCCAGGCGCTGGGCATCGCGCGGGCGTCGCTGGAGGACAGCCTCGGCTACGCCCAGACCCGCAAGACCTTCGGCAAGCCGATCGGCCAGCACCAGGCCATCCAGTGGAAGCTGGCCGACATGGCGACCGAGCTCGACGCGGCCCGCCTGTTGACCCTGCGCGCCGCCTACCTGAAGGACGCCAAGGCGTCCTACGGCAAGGAGGCCGCGATGGCCAAGTTGATGGCGTCGGACGTGGCCAACAAGGCGGCCCGCGACGCGATCCAGATCTTTGGCGGCAACGGCTACGTCACCGAGTACCCGGTCGAGCGACACTTCCGCGACGCCAAGATCACCGAGATCTACGAGGGCACCAGCGAGATCCAGCGGCTGGTGATCGCCGGCTACCTGGCCAAGGGCGCGTAAGCCGCGACCGCGCGAGCCGTTTCGATCGGTCAGCTCATCCACGGAGGAACCATGCGCACCCGCGACACCTTGTCCGCCACCACCTTCGTCGCCGGCCTCGGGCTGGCCCTGGCCCTGAGCGCCTGCGGCGGGAAGGCCAAGCCGGCCGACACCACCCCGGCCGATGACGGCGCCGGCGCGCCGACGGCCGACGACGGCGGCGGCGACCTGGTGCCGCCCGAGCGGATGGACGAGATCACCCGGCTGCTCGAGCGCAAGCGCACCTCGGCCGCGCGCTGCCTGTCCGACGCGGTCAACGCCGGCAAGGCCGACAAGAACGCCCGCGGCCACGTGTCGATCGGCTTCACCATCGGCACCGGCGGCCACGCCCAGGACGCCAAAGTGCTCGAGACCAGCATCGACAACGACACCGTCGAGGCGTGCATCATCGGCAAGATCGAAGAGATCGACTTCGGGGCGCTGCCGCGGCCGCTCGAGTGGTCGTACGCCTACGCCTTCGAGTCGATGTGATGGCGCCACGTCTGACGACGACGACGCTGCTCCTGGCGGTCGGGGTGCTGGCCGCGGCCGGGTGCGGGGGGACGTCCACGCCGCCGCCAGCCGAGCCGGCCCCGACCTTGCGCCGGCCGCCGCCGGTCGACGACGCGCCGCCCGAGGACGAGGACGACGGCCTCGAGCTGGTGTCCGATCGCGGCAAGTTCGACCCCGACATGGCAGCGGCCAAGGTGGCCCCCCACGCCGGGGCGCTCCACGCCTGCTACACCGACCACCTGGAGCGGCGCCGCTGGCTGGGCGGCTCGGTCGACCTGACCTGGACCGTGGGCGCCGACGGCACGCTGGTGAGCGTCCACCTGAGCAAGAGCGACCTGGGCGCCTGGCCCATCGAGCGCTGCCTGCTCGAGGTGGCCCACAGCGTCGAGTTCGGTCGCCCCCAGGGCCACGGCAAGGCCGACGTGACCTTCCCGGTGACCTTCGCCGGCGGGTCGGCGGCGGTGGCGTGGGACGACGATCGCGCGGCGCGCGCGGTCGGTCCCCGCCTGGCCGAGCTGGCCAGCTGCAGCAAGGCCGGCGGCGGCGACCCCGCCAACGTCACCGTCACCGCCTACGTCGGCACCCGCGGCAAGGTCCAGTCGGTGGGGTTCTCGGCGCCGGCCCCGCTGGCCTCGGCGTGGGCCGACTGTGCCGAAGCCAAGGTCGCGGCCTGGACGCTGACCGATCCGCGCGGCAAGGTGGCCAAGTTGTCGGTCGTGTACCACCCGGTGGCGATCGACGCCGACGACGAGGAGTGACCGTGCAGTTCGAGCCGACCGAAGAACAGCGCCTGATCCAGCGGACCGCCCGCGAGTTCGCCGAGCGCCGCCTGGCGCCGGCCGCCGCCGCCCGCGATCGCGAGGGGACCTTCCCGGCGGACGAGCTGCGCGAGCTGGCCGCGCTCGGCCTGCTGGGCGTGAACGTCCCCGACGACCTGGGCGGCGCCGGCGCCGGCACTGTGGCCTACGCGCTGGCCATGCAGGAGCTGGCTCGGGTCGACGCCTCGGTGGCGGTGGCGGTGTCGGTCACCAACATGGTGGCCGAGCTGATCGCCGCGGTCGGCACGCCGGCCCAGCGCGCCGCCTACGTGCCGGGCCTGGTCGATGGCGAGGCGCTGTGCGGGGCGTTCGCGCTGTCCGAGCCCCAGGCCGGCTCGGACCCCGCCGCGATGCGCACCGTCGCCACCAAGGTCGACGGCGGCTACCGCCTCACCGGCGCCAAGCAGTGGATCACCAGCGGTGATCGCGCCGGAGTGCTGGTGGTGTGGGCGATGACCGACCCGGCCGCCGGCCACAAGGGCATCACCGCGTTCTTGGTCCGCGGCGGCGCGCGCGGCCTGACGGTGGGACGCCTGGAGCAGAAGATGGGGCTGCACGGCTCGTCGACCGCGCAGCTGGTGCTCGACGACGTGGCGGTGACCGACGCCGACGTGCTGGGCGGGGTCGGCGGCGGCTTCCGCCTGGCGATGATGGCGCTCGATGGTGGCCGCATCGGCATCGCCAGCCAGGCGGTTGGCATCGCCCGGGGCGCGCTCGAGGCGGCGTGCCGCTACGCCACCGAGCGTGAGCAGTTCGGCGTGCCGCTGTGGAAGCACCAGGCCATCGGCAACATGCTGGCCGACGCGGCGACCTGGCTCGACGCCGCCCACCTGCTGATCATGCGCGCGGCCACCTCGAAGGAGGCCGGCCAGCCGTTCTCCGAGCAGGCGGCGATGGCCAAGCTGTACGCCACCGAGAAGGCCGGCCAGATCTGCGACATCGCGCTCCAGGTCCACGGCGGCTACGGCTACACCACCGACTTCCCGGTCGAGCGGGCCTACCGCGACGTCCGGGTCACCCGCATCTACGAAGGCACCAGCGAGATCCAGCGCATCGTGATCGCGCGCAGCCTGCTCGGCCGCATGCCGTAACGGAGGAACCATGACCGCACCCCGCAAGCTCCGCATCCTCGTCGCCAAGCCCGGCCTCGACGGCCACGATCGAGGCGCCAAGGTGGTGGCCCGGGCCCTGGCCGACGCCGGCTACGAGGTCGTCTACACCGGCCTGCACCAGACCCCCGAGATGATCGCCGCCGCCGCCGTGCAAGAGGCGGTCGACGCGGTCGGCCTGTCGATCATGTCGGGCGCGCACATGACGCTGTTCCCGGCGGTCATCGAGGCCCTGCGCGGCCGCGGCGCCGGCGACGTGCTGGTGTTCGGTGGCGGCATCGTGCCCAAGGACGACCTGGCCAAGCTGACCGAGCTGGGGGTGGCGCGCATCTTCACGCCGGGCACCACCACCACCGAGATCATCGACTGGGTCGAGCAGGTGGTGCGGCCGCGCATCGAGGCGGCCTGATGCTCGACCGCGCCGCGATCCTGGCGATCGCGGTCGGCCTGGGCGGGTGCCGCGGGGCCCCAGCGGCCGCGCCGCAGCCGGCGCCGACGGTCGACGCCGCGGGGGCGCCCGACGCGCCGGCGTTGGGCCTGGGCTCGGCCGGCGGCGACCCCGACGAGGCGCCCGAGGAGGAGCGCATCGCCGCCGTCGAGCGCGCCATGAACGACCTGGCGCCGGTGGCCAACCAGTGCTGGGCGGTGGCCGCCACCGATGACTTCCGCCTGGCCGGGGAGCTGCGCGTGCTGGTCACGGTGGGCGAGGGCGGGGCCCGGGTCGAGATCGGCCGGGACCAGCCGGGGATCGGTGTGACCGCCTGCATGACCCGGGTGCTCGAGGCGTATCCGTGGGCCTCGCCGCTGCGCCTGGCAGACCGTCGAGCTGCCGTTTCGCTTCGCCGCGCCCGCCATGCAGAACGTGATCGACCGCCGCATGGTGGCCCACCACAGCCAGGCCGGCCTCGACGTGGCGGTGCTGATCGACCAGCGCAACACCGGGGCCGCCGCGGTGGCCGTCCTCGACGTGCGCGCCGCCGCGGGCCGGGGCATCGGCCCACGCCAGCCCGACCGGGCCGAGCTGTGGCGCCTGGCGACGCCGGCCGAGCTGGTGCAGGGCCGGGCTCGCACGGCGCTGGCGCCCGGCGACCTGGTGCTGGTCCCGGCCGGCGCCACCCTGGAGCTGGCGCCCGGCGCGATGCCGGTGGGGGCGACCGTGGCGGTGGTGCCGGGCGGACCGATGGGCGTGGCCCGGGCCGGCGCGTTGCCGCAGGCGCTGGGCTCGACGGCGTCGGCCGGCGCGGCGCCGGCGCTCACCATCGTCCACGCCGGCGGGGCCCGACGCTACGCCAAGGGCGCCAGCGCGGCGACCCTGCTCCTCGAGCGCGGCCCACTGGCGGCGGCGGTGGTCGAGCTCGACGCCGGCGCCACCATGCCGCCCCACGTCCACCGCGCGGAGACCGAGGTAGTCTACCTCGAGGCCGGCACCGGCACCTTCACCGTCGGCGGCGTCGCCGTGCCGGTGACCGACACCATGGTCCTCGTCATCCCGCCCGGGGTCGAGCACGGCTACGTGGCCACCACCGCGACGCGGGCCTACCAGCTCTACACGCCGCCCGGGCCCGAACAACGCTGGAAGAAGTCCCCATGACCACCTCTGCCCTGGTCGACCGCGTGCTGGCCGGCGACGTCCGCGTCGCCGCCCGCCTGATGCGCGACGTCGACGATCGCAGCGCCGACGCGCGCGCCGCGCTCAAGGCGCTGCACCCCCACACCGGCCGGGCCTACATCGTCGGCATCACCGGCAACCCCGGCGCTGGCAAGTCCACCGTGGTCGACGCGCTGATCGGGCACTACCGGGCGGCCGGCGAGCGGGTCGGCGTGGTCGCGGTCGATCCGACCTCGCCGTTCTCCGGCGGCGCCATCCTCGGCGACCGCATCCGCATGCAGCGCCACGCCACCGACCCCGGCGTGTTCATCCGCTCGCTGGCCACCCGCGGGTACCTGGGCGGCCTGTCGCGCTCGACCTTCGACGTGGTCGCGGTGCTCGACGCCATGGGCTACCAGCGCATCCTGGTCGAGACCGTCGGCGTCGGCCAGGACGAGGTCGACGTCATGCGCGCGGCCCACACCTCGGTGGTGGTGACCGTGCCCGGGCTGGGCGACGACATCCAGGCCATCAAGGCCGGGCTGCTGGAGATCGCCGACGTGTTGGTCGTCAACAAGGCCGACCGCGAGGGTGCCGACCGCACCGAGCGCGACCTCTTGCACATGCTCGACCTGCGCGCCGCGGGTGAGCGCAAGGACGTCGAGATCATCCGCACGATCGCCAACCGCGGCCTGGGCCAGGGCTCGGGCATCGCCGAGCTGGCCGAGGCGGTGGAGCGCCACCGCGGCCAGGCCTGGTCCGGCGCCAGCGGCGAGGCGCGCGCGGTGCGCCGGGCCGCGGCCCAGGTGTCCGAGCTGGTGCGTGCGCTCCTGGCCGACCGGGTCGAGGCGGCGCTGGCCGAGCGCGGCGGGCTCCTCGACGCGGCGGCCGCGGTCGCCACCCGCCAGACCGATCCGTGGTCGCTGGCCGAGACCGTCGTCGGGACCTTGTAGCCGTCGAGCGCCCGGGGGCAGGCTGTAGGCGCGCGCCTACAACGCGCGTGGGGTCACAGCCGGATAGCCGGGCGCCGGCGCCGGCTCGGG
>JAWKQV010000027.1:0-60440 GCA_041389965.1 Kofleriaceae bacterium
GGGCGCGCCCTCATCCGATCAAAACATTTTGCCTTCCGGAACGTCTCTAATCCCAGTGGTCTCGCGCAGGCCAGGAGGATCGCCTTGAAGACGAACGCAGCCGCTTCCATGTCTCCCCGGGCTCGGGCCTTTCCCGCCGCTCCCCGCCAGGCCTCGGCCCGGCGCGCCGCGCGGATCGCCGAGAAGGCCAACCGCCGCGGCGAGGGCGAGCGCGCGCGCAGCTCGACCTCCGATGGCTCCGGGTACCTGACCCTCTACTTTCGCGACATGACGGCGCTGCACGTGCTGCGCCCCGAGGAGGAGTTCGCGACCGCCAAGGACATCGAGGCCAAGGAGCTGGCGCTGTGGAGCACGGTGCTCGGCTTCGCGCCGCTGCTGCCGCTGGTGCTCGACGCGCTGCCCGCGGAGGCCGCCGGCGCCGACCTCAAGGTGCTGCGCAAGCCAGCGCCTGGCAAGAAGGGCGAGCTGGCCTTGGCCAAGGTCGCCGGGCGGCTGCGCGAGCTGGATCTCGACCGGCTGTTCATCGACGCCGCGCTGACCCTGATCGATCGCGCCGCCCGCGGGTTCGTCCCGGTGCCGCGCCAGGTCCGGGCCTCCCGCGGCTTCGTCGACTGGCACCGCCGCGTCGAGGTCAGCGCGCGCGCCGCGCACGACGCCCGTAACGGCTTCGTCAAGGCCAACCTGCGCTTGGTCGTGAGCATCGCCCGGCGCTTCAACCACGGCCGGATGTCCCTGGCCGATCTGGTCCAGGAGGGCAACCTCGGCCTCATCAAGGCGGTCGAGCGCTACGACTACCGCCGCGGGTTCCGGTTCTCGACCTACGCGTCGTGGTGGATCCGCCACGCCATCAGCCGGGCCCTGGCCGACAAGGGCCGAGAGATCCGCCTGCCGGTCCACATGATCGACGCCCACCACCGCCTGACCAAGGCCCGGCGCGAGCTCAGCTCCAAGCTGGGGCGCAACCCGTCGGTCGAGGAGCTGGCCGCCACCACCGGCATGCCGATCGACAAGGTCGAGAACATGCGCCGGTGGGTGCTCGAGCAGTCGGTGTCGCTCGACCGCCCGGTGGGCGACGAGGAGGGCCGCTCGCTGGCCGAGGTCCTGGAGGATCCCGAGCGCGACGGGGTGTCGCCCACCGCCGACCTCGAGATGGACGCGCTCACCAGCGAGGTGCGCTCGATCCTCGGCGAGCTGCGCCCGATCGAAGCCGACATCTTGCGCCAGCGCTTCGGGCTCGAGACCGAGCAGGAGCTGACCCTCAAGCAGATCGGCGAGAAGTACAACCTGTCGCGCGAGCGCATCCGCCAGCTGCAGGAGCAGGCCCTCACCAAGATGCGCCGGGCCCTGCAGCGGAAGGACCTGATGTAGGCGTCCGGCGCGACCGGTTGATCCTGCGCCGACGGCCCGTGGTAGCTTGTCGGCATGCAGGCAAACGGCGCAACCAACGGCCGGGCGCGGCTCGTCCTCCTTTTCGGCTTGGCGCTCGGCGGGGCCGGGCTGGTGATGGGGGCAGGGGCGTGCAAGTCGGGAGACGGCAAGCTGAGGGTGACGGGGATCGAGCCCCGCACCGGCGACAGCATGGGTGGCCAGTTCGTGGTCATCAGCGGCGGGGCCTTCACCAAGGCAACCCGCACCGCGAAGATCTACTTCGGCGACCAGCAGGGGCGCTTCATCCGCTTCCGCAGCGACAGCGAGATGATCGCCGAGGCGCCGGGCGGCAAGCCCGACACCACGGTCGACGTGCTGGTGGTGTTCGAGCCCGGCGGCGAGATCACCATCCCCAAGGGCTACACCTTCAAAGAGAAGCGGGGCATCAACCCCGACGACCTCGACCGCAAGTAGCGCGGGGACACGACCGGCCGGGGCCCCGCGCCCGGGGTGGTCCATCGGGTGCGCCGGTGGCGGCGCCGCGCTACGCGGTCAGGTTCAGCCGGAACAGCTGCTGGCCCATCAGCACGAACGAGTCGTTGTGCAGCTCGCGCTCGGCCGCGACCTTGACGAAGGTGCCGTTGGAGCTGCCGAGGTCGGCCAGGAACACCCGCCCGTCGCGGTTGGTCACCCGGGCGTGCAGGCCCGACACGTAGCCGTCGTCGGGGAAGTTGATCTCGCCGCGCTCGCGGCCCAGGGTGATCGCGTCGCCCAGCAGCGGGAAGGCCGAGCCGTCGACGTTGCGGCCGATGATCACGGTCAGCTTGCCCCAGTAGCCGGGGTTGGGGCTGCCCATCACCTCGGTGCCGTCGGCGATCGGCTCCGGCGGCAACACCAGATCGAACCGCAGAAGCTCCTGGCCGATGCGCAGGATCTGGCCGGGCACCAGCTCCTCTTCCTCGGTCATCTTGACGAACACGCCGTTCAAGCTGTCGAGGTCGCGCACCAGCGCGGCGGTCCCGTTGACCAAGATCTCCGCGTGCAGCGGCGACAGGTAGCCGTCGGTCTCGAACACCGGCCCGAAGTTGCGCCCGATCTTGTTGTCGCCCTGGCGCAGCTCGTGAGTGCCGCCCTCGGAGCCGTCCGGTCGAATCAACGTCATCAGCGCGCGCGGCTGGGCCCGCGGCACCGGGGCGCCGGCCGACGGCACCGGCGCCAGGTTGGGCTGGGACGCCTCCTCCATCCGGCAGCCGCAGGCGCCGCAGAAGCGGAAGCCGGGCGGCACGTCCGAGCCGCACTGCGGACAGCGGCGCGGCCCCGCCGCGGGCCCCGGCGGCGCGTAGCTCGGACCCGACGCGGTCGCGCCCGGCACGCCCGGCGGCGGGCCGGCCGGCGGTGAGCTCATCGGCGGCGGCGGGCCCATCGGCGAGGCGCCGTAGGGCGGCGGCTGGGTCCCGGGCACCACCGACGCCGGCGGCGGCAGCGAGCTACCCAACGGCCCGCTCGACATGCCCTTCATGCCCAAGGGCGGGCCCGGCGGCGGATAGCCCGGGGGCGGCGGCAGGTTGGGCGGGGCGACAGGCGGCGCGGGGCTGAGCCCCGGCAGCGGCCGCGGCGGCGCACCGGGGCTGTCCGCCATCATCGTCTTCATCATCGCCATCCCGGCCTCACCCTTGGCCGGGGCGGTCAGCTCGGCGCCGCATCCGAGGCAGAACTTGTAGTGATCCTGGTTTTCTTTGCCGCACCGATTGCAAACGATCATTCGGACCCCGAGGCAGCGAGTGTTGGGCGGACCTGGCGCATCCTACACGATCTCCACGCGCAGGAGCTGTTGGCCCATGAAGACGTAGTCGCCGTGAGCGAGCGTGCGCTCCCCGTCGATGCGCAAGAAGGTGCCGTTCTTCGACCCGAGATCGGTGAGCGTCAGGTGCGCGCCGTCCCAGGTCAGGTGGGCGTGGTGCCCGGAGATGAACGGGTCGTCGGGGAAGTCGATGTCGTTGCCCTCGCGGCCGATCCGCACGGTGGCCCCGAGCGCGCCGAACACGATGCCGGTGTCGCCGCCGCGCAGCCGCTGCACCACCCGCAGGTCGCCGCCGCGGCGTGGGCTCGCGAAGTAGTAGGTGCCGTCGTCGATGGCGGTGTCGTCGATGACCGGCACCCGCTCGACCAAGAGCATCTGCTCGCCGACCAGGAAGGCGTTGCCCAGCGGCAGCGCGACCTTGCCGGCGATTCGCACGAACACGCCGTTGGCAGAGTCCTCGTCGCGCACGACCAGCTTGCCGTCGCGGTACAGGAAGTTGGCGTGGACCGGCGACAGGAAGGGGTCGTCGGGAAACAAGATCGGGCAGTCGATGCGCCCGGCCAGGTGCTCGTCGCCGGCCAGCGTGAACGACACACCGTCGAGGCCGTCGCCGCGGATGAGCGTCAGCTTGGCGCGCGCGGCCTGCATCGCGCCGAAGAACATCGTCCGGCGCTGGCTCTTGTCGCCCGTCGCCGCCGGTGGGCGCGGCCGGGGCGCCTCGATGCGGCCGCCGCAGCCGCCGCAGAAGCGGTGCGTCGGTGGGACCAGCTCGCCGCACTGCGGGCACGCGATCGACGCGGTGGGATCGACCGGCGCGGGTGATCGCAGGGCCGGCACGCCGATGCGCGTCTCTTCTTCGAGCGCCAGCGAAGCGCCGCAGCGAGCGCAACTGGGTGTGCCCATCGCCGACAGCAGGTTGCACTGGTCGCACACCAGCCCGATATCCATGCGACGTAAGGATAGACGGCCCGTGACGGGTCGTCAAACTTGCGAAAGCACGTCGTTTTTGCGTGCCGCTTTTTTTAGGGCGAACCGGCGGCGGCGCCGGCCACCATCGGGTCGGGGTCGGCCGCCAGCTCGGCCAGGCGGGCCCGCGCGGCGGGCTCGGTCCGGCCGACCAGGCCGCGGGCCGCGGCGGCCCTGACCTCACGCACCGGGTCGCGCGAGGCCGCGACCAGATCGTCGACGGCGTCGGCCCGCGCCGCCAGGCCGACCACCGCGGCGGTGCGGACATAGGCCGATGCGTCCGCGGCCGCCTTGGTGAGCGCCGCGCGGTCGGCCCGCGGACCCAGCGCGGCCATGGCGGTCGCGGCCGCGGCGCGATCGTTCCAGTCGGCGGCGTCGAGCCGCGCGGCCAGCGCCGCGACCAGCGTGGCGGGGACCTCGGCGCCGGCGGCGGCGATGGCCGCGGTCGCGGCCGACCGCACCAGCGGCCGGGGATCGCTCAGCGCGGGGGCCAGGGCGGCCAGCGCCGCCCCGCCCAGCTTGCCCGCGACGCGCACCGCCCGGGCGGCGACCGCGTCGTCGGGGTCGGCCAGCTTGGCCACGACCGCGTCGCGGATCCGGTCGCCGATGGTGACCAGCGCGGCCCGGGCGCCGGTCGACAGCGGTCCGGCGGTCAGCTGGCCGAGGCCGAGGCCGTCGCCGCGGGCGTCCAGATCGCGCAGCACCGCCAGCGCCTGATCGCGGTGCGCGCCGAGGCCGGCGACGATCGCCTTCGCCGCGGCGTCCTCGCGGCCGATCAGCACGTCGGCGTTGGGCACCACGTCCGGCAGGGGGCCCGGCAGCGCCTCGATCAGCGCGGTCAGGTCGAGCTTGCCGGCGCTGGTCGGGTAGTGGTCGAGCGCCAGCGGCGGCGCCGGCGGCGCGCCGCCCAGGCGGGCCAGCGCCCACACCAAGGTCGCGCGGTCGCGCCCGGTGCTCGTGGCCGCGCCCCGGGCCAGGTACGCGCGCACGAGCGCGTCGCCGGCGCGCGGGTCCCCCACCTGGCCCAGCGCGAACGCCGCCAGCCGCTGGGCCTCGCCGGCGTTGTCCTCGACGGCCGCCACCAGGCTGGGCAGCGCGGCCTTGCCGGCCCCGGCCAAGCCAGCCGCGCACGCGGCGCGCACCAGATCGGGCCGGGCCGCGTCGATGGCCATGGCCGCCTGCCGCGCGCGCGGGTCGCTCGAGGCCGCCAGCCCCAGGCACGCCAGCGCCGCCACCGACGGACGGCGATCGTCGAGCGCGTCGATCAGCGCGGCGGTGGCCCGCTGATCCGAGACGTGGGCCAGGGCGAACACCGCGGCCTCGCGCAGGCCGACCTCGGGGTGGCGCGCCAGCGGCAGCACGTCGGGGACGATGCGCGGATCGCCCAGCCGGCCCGCGGCGACCAGCGCCTCGATGCGCTGGGCCAGGTCCAGCCCCGGGGCCCGCGGCGCGTCGGGGTCGAGCGTGGGCTCCTGGCGCGCCACCCGCACCAGCGGCAGGGCCGCGGCCGGGTTGCCCAGGTGGCCGAGCACGTCGACGGCGATGGCCCGCTGGCCCGGCAACGCCTCGTCGGCCAGGGCGTCGAGCAGCGCCTTCATGCCGCCGCGGCCCAGCCGGTCGAGCTCGGCGCGGGCGCCGGCCCGGACCTCGGCGCTGCCGGTCCGGGTCCGCGCGACCAGGCGCGGCACGTAGCGCAGGTACAGCTCGACCAGCAGCTGCCGGTACACCAGCTTGTGCCCCATGATCGACGACAGCGGGGCGAGCACCTTCTCGAGCTCGCCCATCGACTGGTTGATCTCCTCGAGGGCGATGTCGGCGCGGCCGGCCTTGATCAGCGTGTCGTCGTCGGTGGCCTGGCGCAGCACCTGGCGGTACAGCGCGGCGGCGTCGTCGTGCTCGAGCCGTTGCTGGTGCAGCTCGGCTTGCGCGAAGTACAGCGGCCAGCTGCGCGGCGCCAGCTCGATGGCGCGGCGGTAGGCGGCGATCGCCTCGTCGAGGCGCTGCATCTCGACGTAGCGCTCGGCCAGCCGCTGGTAGGCGACCGGGTCGTTGGGGCTCTTCTCGAGCGCCTTCTGCGACCAGGCGATGGCCTCGGCGTCCTGGTGGGTCTGGGTCTTGATCTCGGCGATCTGGCTGTAGGCCTCGCGCTGCCGGGCCGGATCCAGCTCGGCCAGCTTGAGCAGCAGCGCCACCGCCCGGTCGAAGGCGGCCTCGGCCCGGTACACCTTGACCAGGTCGAGCATGACCTCCTGATCGTCGGGGACCAGCGTGCGCAAGCGCTCGAGGGTCTTGCGCGGTTGGCCGCCCTGGGCGAAGCGCTGGTAGAAGGCCACCAGGAAGTAGCCGGCGTCGACGTCGGCGCCGCTGGCCGCGAACGCCAGCTCCCACTGACGCCGGAACGGCTCCTTGTGGGCGCCGCCGTCCCAGCGCGGCAGCAGGTTGACGATGCGGGTGCGGGCCTCGCGGCGCGCCGCCCGCTCGCTCGGCTTGACGTACAGCGCCAGCGCCTTCTGCCAGTCGGCCACCGCCTCGGCGTAGGCCTTGGCCCGCTCGAAGATCTGGGCCCGTCCCTTGTAGAGGTCGGCGTTGTCGGGCTCGAGCTTGAGCGCCTTGGCGTAGTACGCCAGCCCCTCGGTGGCGGCGTCGTGCTCGGCCAGCACGTCGCCCAGGCGGGCGTAGGCGGCGGCCGACTTGACCGCGGCGATGCGGCGCCAGGTGGCCATCGCCTTGTCGACCTGGCCGCGCTGGCTGTACTGCTCGCCCAGCGTCACCAGGTTGTCGGGATCCTCCGGCTCGAGCTTGGCCACCCGCTCGAGCGCGGCCAGCGCCAGGTCCTCCTTGTTCCACCGCAGGTACAGGTCGGCGATGGCCGAGGTCACCGCCGGGTCGCTCGGGAAGCGGCCCTCGATCTTCTTGGCCAGCGCCAGCGCCTTGGCCTCGGCCGGGGCCTTCCACAGCCGCTCGGCCAGCTCGAGCTGGAACCGCGCGTCGCCCGGCGCCACCTTGACCACCACCTCGTACTGGGCCAGCGCCTCGGCGTCGCGGCCGGTCGCCTCGTACAGCTGGATCAGCCGGCGCTGCAGCTCCAGCTCGTAGGGCGCCTTGGCCACCGCCTTGCGGTACGCGCCCAGCGCCTGGTCTTGCTCGCCGGTCTCCTCGTACAGGCGCGCCAGCGTGCTCCACTCGAAGGCGCCGCGCTTGCCCTCGGGCCACTCGCGCTCGTAGTAGGCCACCAGCGTGCCCAGGTCCTGCTTGCGGCGGTAGATGTCGACGATGCGCGCGGTCAGCTCGGTCTCGAGGTAGTACCCGCGCGGCACCAGCTTGATCGCGCGGCGGTAGGTGGTGACGGCGTCGGCGTCGGCGCCCTTGCCCTCGAGCGCCGCGCCGATGCGCGCGACCACCTCGACCCGCCGGGCCGGATCGCTGCCCAGCCGGCGCTCGGCGTCCTGGTACACCGCGATGGCGTCGTCGTGCTTGCCGGCGCCGGCCAGCGCGTCGCCCAGCTCCAGCCGCAGGGCGACGTTGCCGGGCTCGAGCGCGATGTACTGCTCGAAATAGCCACGCGCGCCGTCGACGTCCTTGGCGGCCAGGGCGAGATCGGCCAGGGCCCGCAGCGCCCGGGCCAGGATCGCCTTGGGTGGCTTGGCGGCGACCGCCCGGTCGAGCGCGGCGCGGGCCTCGGGCAGGCGCCCGCTCTGGCGGTACAGCGTGCCCAACTCGACGGCCACCGCGGCGTCGGTGCGGGCCGCCCCAGCGCGCTCGAACATGGCCAGGGCGGTGGCGGCGTCGTTGTCGGCCTTGGCCAGCCGGCCGATCACCACCAGCGTGGCGAAGTCATCTGGCTGCTTGGCCAGCGCGGCGTCGTACTCGCTGCGCAACAGGGCCACCGTGCGGTAGCGCCGGTACATGGTGAGCAGCTTGGCCAGCGCGTCGGCGTCGCTGGGGTTGCGGGCCAGGATGCCCTTGAGCCGGGCGATGACGCCCTTGTCGAACGGATCGCGGGTGACCGACCAGTCGTCGCCCTGGGCCAGGGCCGGAGTGACCGCGGCGACGACCAGCGCAGCGGCGAGCAGCGATCGACCGAACCAGGGAGAGCGACGCACCGTGGGCGAGTATAGCGCGTCGATCTCCGCGCGGCCGGTGCTCAGGCGCTGGCGCGGATGCGCTCGAGCAGGCCGCCCAGGTGGGCCCGGCGCGCCTCGAGGCAGTAGTCGCGCAGCCGGCGGGCGTGGCTGCCGGCCATGGCCACGAAGCGGACCCCGAGGCCGGCTGCCAGGTCGTCCGGGGCGCGGTGGCAGACCTGCGCCGTCGCCCAGATGGTGTCGTCGGAGTCGGGCAGCACCACCTCGAGGGCCATGACCGCGCCTGGGGCCGGCGCCCGCGGGGTCACCGCGTGGACGCGCATGCCGGTGTCGCTCAGGTCTTCGACGAGGATGCGCAGCGGGCGCTCGTCGACGAACGAGGTCAGCAAGGTGGAGTAGGGGATGCGGAAGCCCATCCGTCGATCGCGCTGGGACATGGTAGCTCCTGGTGCCAATGTAGGTGTCGAGCGTACCCTCCTCATGCGGCGGGGCCAGTTTCCGGACGTTGACGCCGGCTGCGGGCTCTGGCACGTGTTCGGCGTGGCGGTGGTTCCCTATCCCTGGGCGGCGTTGCCGGTGGCCGACCCCGCCGCGGCCCGGCTGGCGGCGTGGGTCAGCGCCCTCGACGGGATGGATCTTGGGCTCGTCGGGGGGCTGCGCTGGTTGGGCTCGGCGTCGTCGGTGACCGTGGCCGAGCCGGTGCGCATCGACCTGCGCCACGACCGGGCCCGGGCCGCGCTGGTAGTGCCGGCGGCCCTGGCGATCGCGTGCGCCGATCGCCTGCTCGACCGGCCGCCCGGCCTCGCCGCGCCCCGGGCCGCGACCGACGTCGAGGCGGCGCTGGCGGCGTTCGCGGTGGCGGTGGCGCTCGAGCGCGCCGGGGTGCCGGCCACGGCGGCGGTCGGCGCTGGGCCCGTCGACGGCCCGGTCATCGAGCTCGCGGTGGCCCGCCCGACGCCGGCCGTGGTGGCCCTGGCCCTCGACGAGGACGTCGCCGCGCCGGCCCCGGCCCCGCTGGCGACCCTCGTGGCAGGGCGCGGGGCGCGGCTGCCGCCGGTGCGGGCGGCGATCGTCGCGGCGGCGGGGTGGATCGCGGGTCCACGCCTGGCCGAGCTGGCCGGCGGGGACGTCGTGGTCGTCGGGCCACCGGCCGCCGCGCTGGGGCTGGCGCGCGGATGTGTCGCGGCCACCCTTGACCGCGCCACCGGACGGCTTACCGTCACGGGGCCGTACCGGCGCGACGCCATGCCCGACCCCCTCGACCTTCTGTCCCAAGACCTGCGCGTGCCGCTGGCGGTGGTGGTCGGCGAGGTCGAGGTGTCGGCCCGCCAGCTCCTCGAGCTGGGGCCGGGCCAGGTGATCACCCTGGCTGGCCCGGTGGGTGGGCCGGTCGAGCTGCGCGCCGGCGCCCGGCTGATCGGGCGCGGCGAGCTGGTCGTGGTCGACGGCGATCTCGGCGTGCGCGTGACCGAGGTCTTGTCGCCCCCGTCGGGGGCATGCTAAGGGCGCCCAGCTATGCCGGTCTATGAATATCAGTGCACTGCGTGCAAGCGCGAGTTCGAGTACGAGCACCGGATGAGCGATCCATCCAAGACCGTGTGCGAGGCCTGCGGCGGCGCGCTCGAGCGGCTCATCTCGCGCACGTCGTTCGCGTTCAAGGGCGGCGGTTGGTACAAAGATCTGTACGCGTCGAGCAAGCCGGCCGGCGACGGCGGCGGCAGCGCGACCGCGTCGCCGACCACCGACAGCAAGCCGGCGGCGGACAGCAAGCCGGCGGCGGACAGCAAGCCGGCGGCGACGCCCGCGGCGTCGAGCGGCGGGTCGTCGAGCGGCGGGTCGTCGAGCGGCGGCTCGTCGAGCGGCGGCTCGTCGGCGGCGTCGTGACCGCGCGCATCCTCGACGGCAAGGCCCTGGCGGCCATCGTCAAGGGCGAGGTCCGAGCCCGCGCTGGGGCGCTGGCGGCGCAGGGCCGCACCGTCGGCCTGGCGGTGGTGCTGGTCGGCGACGACCCCGCGTCGGCGGTGTACGTGCGGGCCAAGACCAAAGACGCCCGCGAGTGCGGCATCGTCGCCACCGACCACCGGCTCCCGGCCGCCACCACCCAGGCCGAGCTGTTGGCCCTGGTCGCCCGGCTCGGCGCCGACCCGACGGTGCACGGGATCCTGGTGCAGCTGCCGCTGCCGCGCGGCCTCGACGCCGACGCGGTCATCGCCGCGATCCCACCGCACAAGGACGTCGACGGGCTCCACCCCGAAAACCTCGGCCTGGTGGCCCAGGGCCGGCCACGCTTCACCGCCTGCACGCCGGCCGGGTGCATGCGCCTGCTGTCGTTCGGCGACGTGCCGGTCGCCGGCGCCCACGCGGTGGTCGTCGGGCGCAGCGTGCTGGTGGGCAAGCCGATGGCGCTGCTGCTGGCCAACGCCGACGCCACGGTTACGCTGTGCCACTCGAAGACCCGGGACCTGCCGGCTCAGGTCGCCGCCGCCGACATCGTCGTGGCCGCGGTCGGGCGTCCCGCGCTGGTGCGCGGGGCGTGGATCAAGCCGGGCGCCGCGGTCATCGACGTCGGCATCAACCGCGGCGCCGACGGCAAGCTCCTGGGTGACGTCGAGTTCGCGGCTGCGGCCGAGCGCGCCGCGGCGATCACGCCGGTGCCGGGCGGCGTCGGGCCCATGACCCGGGCCTGCCTGCTCGAGAACACCGTCCTGGCCGCCGAGCTGTCGGCCCGCTGAGGCGGGCTACGTCGTCGCGGTCGGGCCCGGCGCCAGCGCAGAGGTGCGCGATCGGTAGCGCACCCGGGTGTCGGCCGCGCGGTCCCACAGCGTGCCGGCATCGGGCGAAAACAGCGCCGCGCGGGCCAGCTCGATCACTGGGTACAGGAGCCCGACGATGGTCACCGCGATGCGGGCGGCCCGGGCCGGCGTGCTGTCCGTGGCGGAGGCCTCGAGGGCGATGCCGAGCGCGAGCGGCGCGCTCATGGTCAGGTAGCGGCGCGCGGCCCGCAGGAAGCGCACGCGGCCGTCGCCGCGCGCCGGGGTGATGGTCAGCTCGAACAGCGCGTGTCCGATGGTCGTGCCGAAGCGGGCCACCATGAGCGGCGCCAGCACCAAGAAGTAGAGGAGCAGGCCCAGGTTGCCGCTGCCGTCGGCGACCACGGCGAAGGGGATCGAAACCAGCGCGGCGCACACCAGATCGATGCCCATGGCCACGCCCCGGACCCAGAAGCCGGCGGGGCGGGTGCGGGCCGGGTTGGCCTGGTCGAGCAGCGCGATCAGCTCGTCGTAGCTGGCCGGTCGATCCGCCGCGCGCTTGTGCATCATCCGCGCGACCACCGCGTCGGCCAGGCCCACCGCGCGTCGGCCGCGCTGGCTCACCAGCGACACCCGCGCCGCCGACGCGTGGGCCGACTGCAGCTCGGCCGCCGAGCCACCGGCGAAGGGCGGGGCGCCGGCCAGCATGTGGTGCAGCGTCGCGCCCAGCGCATAGATGTCGGCGCGGTGGTCGACCGCGCGGCCCTGCCCCTGCTCGGGCGCCATGTACAGCGGCGTGCCCACCAGCGCCGACGCCGCCACCCCGGCGTCGTCGACGTCGGCGCGCGGGTCGCCCTGCGCGGCGACCGCGTCGGTGACCAGGCCGAAGTCCATCACCTTCAAGACGCCGTGGCTGTCGATCATCAGGTTCGACGGCTTCACGTCGCGGTGCGTGAAGCCGTGGCGGTGGGCTTCGCGCAGGCCGAGCGCTGCCTGGCGGGTCAGCTCGAGCGCCGCCTCGGCGGGCAGCGGGCCGCGCTCGAGCCGCGCCGCCAGGGTCTCCCCGTCGATGTACTCCATCGCGAAGAACAACAGGCCCCGGTCTTCGCCGATGAAGTACAGGTGGGCGACGTTGGGGTGGTTGAGCCGGGCCTGGGCCCGGGCCTCGCGGATCATCCGCTCACGGCGGCTGCGGTCCTGGGCCACGGCCGTGGGCAGGAGCTTGAGGGCCACAGGGCGATCGAGCGCGAGGTCGGTCGCCAGGTAGACCTCGCCCATGCCGCCATGGCCCAGCGGGCGGACGATCTCGAAGTGGGCCAAGCGGGTGCCCGGGCCGACCGCCGGCGCCGTCGCGGGCGCCCCCGGGGTGCGGCCGACCGCGGTCGCGGTGGCGTCGACCGCGAGCGGCGCCGTGCCGGCCGGCAGCGCCGGCGCCTCGAGCGCCGACGGCGGCTTCGCCGCCGGGCTCGGGGCGGCCAGCTCGGTGGCCGCGAGATCGAGCGTCACGGGCCCAGTCTACCTCAACCGGGGCGCCGGTCCGGTCGGGCGGGCCGGCGGCGGCTGCTCACCGCGTCGCCGGCACGCAGGTGCGTGACGCCGGGGCGCAGGTGTAGCTCGACGGGCAGCCGTCGCCGCCGTACGCCGGGTCGCACGGCAGCGGGGCACACTCCTCGACCGGGACGCAGGTCCGGAAGAAGCCGCGCTCGATCGTGTACAGGCCGCCCAGGGGGCACGGCGCCGGCGGCGGCAACAGGCCCGTGGTCACCGGCACCGACGCGGGATCGCAGTCGTAGGGGCCGCCGCCGGTCGAGGGGATCGGCTCGGCGCTGCAGGCGACCGCGGTCCCCAGCAGCTCCCCGTCGATGCACGCGACGTAGTTGCACTCGTCGCCGGGCGAGGCGAGGCACGCCTGCCCCGGCGGGCAGGGGCGGCCGCTCGGGAAGGCACAGGTGGCGGCCGGGTCGGGGGCAGCGCTGCACGCCGCGGTCAACGCCAGCGCAGCGACGGTCGCGAGCCCAGACGGCGTCGGCATGGCGACGATCCCACCACACCGGGCGCCCGCGGTGGCGCGAATTTGTGCGTCGTCAGCGGTGGCGTGTGGCCGTCCGCACAGGTCAGCGCACCGCGGCCGGCCGGGTCAGCGCGCGCATGACCGCCAGCTGCAGCTCCTCGAACGCGGGCGGGTTGCCGACCATCTCGTCGGCGCCCGCGGCCCGGGCGTGGTCGCGCAGCCGCTTGGTCGAGGCCAGCGCGATCGACGGCACCGGCGTCGGCAGCGCCTTGGCGCGCCGGATGGTGGCGATGGCGCCGTCGGGATCGCGGTCGATGTCGACCACCACGAGATCGAGCGCGTCGGTGCAGTGCGGCGCGGCGGCGTAGGCGTCGCCGGCCTGGATCGTCTCGGCCGAGCTGACGATCGACTTGATGAGCCGGGTGAGCGAGGTGCGATCCTTGGTGTCGCTCGCCACCACCAGGATGCGCAGGCCGTCGAACGCGGCCACCAGGGCGTCGATGGTCTCGCCGAGCTGCGCCGAGATGTCGGAGAACTCGACACCGAGGCCGCCGGGGCCGTCGGGCCCGCCGGGCTCGCGCCGCCACGCCACCGCGCCGGTGAGCGCGACGTCGCCGGCGCCGGGGATGCGGAAGGTGAGCGACACGTCGGCGCCGAGCGGCACGTCGTGGGTGGTCTCGACGAACAGGCCGCCGCGCGACAGGTTGAGCGAGTAGGTGATGAGGAACGACGACGCCGATCGGAACTCGACCGCGACCACGTAGGGCATGCGCGGGTGCTCGCGATCGACCATCGCCGCACAGTATCGCTCGGTCCGGCCGTCGGCGGCGAGATCGCGTCGCGACATTCGGTGAGGTGTACGCCCGCGGCTCACCGTGGTAGCTGGGGAGCGGTGGATCAGGTTCGCCGCGCCGCGCTCGATCTGCAGCGGCCGTTGCTGCTCGCGGCGGCCGACGGCTTCGCCGGGCTGGCCCGGGTCTCTGGCCTGGGCCACGCGCTGCGCGCCGGCTGCGATCGCCTGCTGGCCGCCGGCCCCGAGCCGACCCGGGTGGCCGCGCTCACCGCGTGGCGGCGCGCGCTGGGTGGCTTCGAGCAGCTCGATCGCCAGGCCCAGTCGATCGAGGTCGCCCGCGGCCTGCGGCTGGCGCAGGCGTTGGCCGGCGCGCCGACCGCCGCGCTGGTCGCCCGGGTCGAGGCCGAGCGCGCGCACGCTGCCGCGGCGACGCCGGCTCGACGGGCGCCGAGTCCGGCTCCGGGTCCGGGTCCGGGTCCGGCTCCGGGTCCGGGTCCGGCTCCGACTCCGGGTCCGGCTCCGGCTCCGGCTCCGGCGCCCGGCCGCGTCACCCGTGCCAAGCCGCCGGCGGCGCCGGCCGGCGTCCTGGTCCCTGACGATCCGCTCGGCGCGCCGACCACCTCCCTCCGCGGCATCGGCCCGGCGCTGGCGGCGGCGCTGGCGGTGCGTGGCATCACCACCGTCGAAGACTTGCTGTGGCTGGTGCCGCGGCGCTGGCTCGACGCGCGCGACGTCAGCCCGATCGCCGAGGTCCTGGCCGCGCCGACCGACGGCGCGCGAGTGGGGCTGCGCGCGACGGTGGTCGCGGCCCGCACGGTGCGCGGGCGCGGCCGGGCCTGGGGCGAGGTCCGGCTGGGCGACGGCGTCACGCCGCGCCCGTTGTTGACGGTGCGGTTCTTCGGCGTGTGGGCCGGCATCGACCGCCGCTTTCCGGTCGGCGCCGAGGCCGCGCTGTCGGGCCTGCTCAAGCACCGCGCCGGGCAGTGGGAGATGGCCAACCCCGACGTGCTGGCGGTCGCGATCGACGGCCGGGTCGGCGACGCCGCCCAGGTCATCCCGCGCTACCCCGACATCCCCGGGGTGCCGGCGGCCCGCTTGCGCACCGCGTGCCAGACCGTGGCGGCCCGGGTGGCCGGACACGTCGACGACGGCGTGCCGGCCGCGGTCGCCGCGCGCCAGGGGCTGCCGACCCTGGCCGACGCGCTCCACACGCTGCACGCGCCGACGCCGCAGCTGTCGCCCGAGGAGGTCGCCGCGCTCAACGCCGGCCAGAGCCCGCACCAGCGCCGGCTGGCCTTCGCCGAGCTGTTCGCGCTCGGCGCCGTGGTCGTGCGACGTCGGCAGCTGCGGCGGGCCGACCGGGCCCACCCGTTGCCGCCGACCGCCCAGCTGGTCGCCGACGTGACCCGCGCGCTGCCGTTCGCGATGACCGGCGCCCAGCGCCGCGCCGTCGACGAGATCGGCCGCGATCTGGCCAGCCCGACGCCGATGAACCGTCTGCTGCAGGGCGACGTCGGCGCCGGCAAGACCGCGGTCGCGTTCGCCGCCGCGCTCCACACCGTGCGCGCCGGGGCCCAGGTGGCGGTGATGGCGCCCACCGAGATCTTGGCCGAGCAGCACCACGCCACGCTCGCCCGGTGGTGCGGCCCGCTCGGCGTGCGCACCGCGCTGCTCACCGCGTCGACCAACCGCGGCGTCCGTGCGTCGACCCTCGCGCTCATCGGCGGCGGCCACGTCGACGTGGTGGTCGGCACCCACGCGCTCCTGGCTGACGCGGTCGGCTTCGGCCGGCTGGGCCTGGCGATCATCGACGAGCAGCACCGGTTCGGCGTGGCCCAGCGGGTGCGGCTGCGCGACAAGGGCGACGACGCCGCGCCGCACCTGCTGATCATGACGGCGACGCCCATCCCGCGCACGCTGGCGCTCACCGCGTTCGGCGATCTCGACACCACGGTCCTCGACGAGCTGCCGCCTGGCCGCGCCGCGCCCCACACCGAGGTCGCCGCCGGCGCCAAGGGCCGCGCCGCCGCCTACCGCCGCCTGGTCGAGCGGTGCAAGGCCGGCGAGCGGGCCTTCGTGGTGTGCCCGCTGGTCGAGGCGTCCCTCGACGACACCCGCACCGGCTGGGCCGACGCGGTCGGCACCCACGCCGCGCTGGTGGCGTCGCTGGCCCCGCTGCGGGTCGGCCTGGTCCACGGCCGGGTGCCCACCGACGAGCGGGACGCCACCATGGCCGCGTTCGCCGCCGGCGACCTCGACGTGCTGGTGGCCACGACCGTGATCGAGGTCGGGGTCGACATCCCCGCGGCGACGGTGATGATCATCGAAGACGCCGACCACTTCGGCCTGGCCCAGCTGCACCAGCTGCGCGGGCGCATCGGGCGCGGCGGCGGGGCGGCCTGGTGCTTCCTGGCCACCCGCGGCAAGAACTCCGACGATGGCGATCGCCGGCTCGAGGTCATCGCGGGCACCACCGACGGCTTCCGCATCGCCGAGGAGGATCTGCTGCTGCGCGGCCCGGGCGAGCTGCTGGGGGCGCGCCAGGCCGGCGTGCCGCGCCTGCGCTACGGCAGCCTGGCCGACCACACCGCGCTGCTGTTGGCGGCGCGAGCCGAGGCCGAGGCGGTCCTGGCCGACGATCCCGCCCTGGCGAAGCCCGAGCACGCCGGCCTGCGCCGCATCGTCGCGCGCCGCGAGGCTGCGGCCGACGCCTTCGGCGCCGAGGGTGGCTGACGCCGCCGACGGCTACTCGACCAGCAGCTTGTCGAGCAGCTTGTCGAGGTGATCGAGGTCGAGGTAGCGCACCGTGATGGTGCCCGACTTCTTGCCGCCGCCGTCTTCGTCGAGCTCGACCGGGGCCCCCAGGGCGCGGCTGAGTCGCTCCTCGAGGTCCTTGGCCGCGGCCGACTTGCCGGCCGGCCGCGGTGACGGCGCCGCGCCGCGGGCCGCCTTGGGCGCGTGCTTGGACCGCACCAGCTGCTCGGTGGCCCGCACCGACAGGCCCTTGGCCACCACCGCGCGGGCGGCCGACTCGATCGCGGCGACGTCGTCGAGGCCGAGCAGGGCGCGGGCGTGGCCCATGCCCAGCCGCTGGTCCTCGACCATGGCGCGGACGCCGTCGGGCAGCTTGAGCAGGCGGACCGCGTTGGCCACCGTCGAGCGCTCCTTGCCGACCCGCGCGGCGACCTCGTCCTGCTGCAGGCCGAACTCGTCGATGAGGCGCTGGAACGCCAGGGCCTCCTCGATCGGGTTCAGGTCCTCGCGCTGGAGGTTCTCGACCAGGGCGCGCTCGAACGCCTCGCGCGAGTCGACGTCCTGGATGACCACCGGCACGTCGTGGCGGCCAGCCCGCTGGGCCGCGCGCCACCGGCGCTCGCCGGCGATGAGGTGGTAGCCGCCGTCGGGGCGCGGCCGCACCACCAGCGGCATGATCACGCCGTGGAGCTTGATCGACGCGGCCAGCTCGTCGAGCTCGGCGTCGGCGAACCGCCGGCGCGGCTGCTCGGCGCTGGGGTAGACGTCCTCGATGGCGGCCAGGACGTAGGTCCGCGGCCCGGTGGGCGCGGCCGGAGGCGGCAGCGGGGCCGGTGGCGTCGGCGTGGTGGGCATCAGCGCGCCCAGCCCGCGCCCGAGCCCCCGGCCCAGCCCGCGCTTGGGATCGCTCACGACGCCGCCTCGATCGGCGCGTGGCGCGCCAGGTACTCGTCGGCCACCGCCAGGTAGCTGCGCGCGCCCGGGCTCCGGAAGTCGTACAGCAGGGCCGGCTTGCCGTGGGACGGCGCCTCCGACAGCCGGACGTTGCGCGGCACCATGGTCTCGAACACCTTGGCGCCGAAGAACGCCTGGACCTCGCCCTTCACCTGCGCGCTGAGGTTGGTGCGGGCGTCGAACATGCAAAACAGCACGCCGTCGATGCCGAGCCCCGGGTTGTAGGTGGCGCGGACCCGCTCGATGGTCGCCGCCAGCGACGAGATGCCCTCGAGCGCGAAGTACTCGGCCTGCATCGGCACCACCACGCCGTCGGCGGCGCACAACGCGTTGAGCGTCAGCATGCCCAGCGAGGGCGGACAGTCGATGACGATGTAGTCGTACTGCGCCTTCACCTCGGCCAGCGCGTCCGCCAACACCCACTCGCGGCGATCGGCGCTGATCAGCTCGATCTCGGCCCCGACCAGATCGGTGGTGGCCGGGGCCACGAACAGCGTGGTGATGTCGGTCGGGCGGATGACGTCGACCACCGCCACGTCCCCGACCAAGGCGTCGTAGATCGACAGCTCGACCTTGTCGCGGGGGTAGCCGACGCCCGACGACGCATTGCCCTGGGGATCGAAGTCGACCAGGAGCACGCGGTGGCCCTTGCTGGCGACGGACGCGGCCAGGTTGATGGCGGTCGTGGTCTTGCCCACGCCGCCTTTCTGGTTCGCGACCGCGACGATCCGGGCCATCACCCCCGCCGTTAACACGTTCCTCTGACGCCGCGCCATCGACGCCCTCGGCAGAACGCCCCCGCGGGCGATTCCGCGCCGAAAAGTTTACCCGGGTGATCCTTTGGATTACCTTGTGAACAGATGTAGGACATGTAAGTCCACATCTATTCCTTACGGAGGAACCGATGTCTACGTCCCCACGTATTTATGGTTCGTTTGCTGAGTTCGAGCGCGACGAGCTGCGGAAGCTCGACTCGATGCACACGTCGGTCTCGGACATGGTCGAGGAGCGCTTCTCGGAAGATCTGGACTTCGGTGGCGGCGGGGACGCGCCGCGCAAGCGCGGTCGTCCGCGCAAGATCCGCTAGCGAGCGCCCCTAGCCGATGTCGTAGTCCTTGAGCTTCTTGTAGAGCGTCGAGCGATCGATCTCCAAGATGGCGGCGGCCTGGGCCTTGTTCCCGCCGGTGGCCGCCAGGGCGGCGATGATGCCGTCCTTCTCGAGCTCCCGCAGCGAGCGCGCGGCCGGCGCCTCGGCGGGCGGCGGCGCCGCGGGCGGCGGACCGATGGTCGGCAGGGCCGCCAGAGGCGGGGCGACCGCCATCGACCCCAGCGGCGGGGTCGGCGCGCTGCGACGCTGGGCCCGCGCGGTCAGGTTGGGCGGCAGGTCGCCGGCCTCGATCCACTCGCTGCGGCCCAGGACCACGGCGCGCTCGATGGCGTTGCGCAGCTCGCGCACGTTGCCGGGCCAGCTGTGGGCGGCCAGCGCGGCCAGCGCGTCGGGCCGGAACCCGCGCACCCGCCGGCCGATCTGCTGGCGCATCCGCACCAGGAAGTGCTCGGCCAATAGCGGGATGTCGTCAGCCCGCTCGCGGAGCGACGGGACCACCGCGTGGATGACCGACAGCCGGTAGTAGAGGTCCTCGCGGAACTGGCCCCGGCGCACCTGCTCGGGCAGGTCGCGGTTGGTGGCGGCGATGAGCCGCACGTCGACGCTGACGGCGCGGGTGCCGCCGACCCGCTCGAACTCGCGCTCCTCGAGCACCCGCAGGAGCTTGGTCTGCAGCGGCAGCGGCATCTCGCCGATCTCGTCGAGGAACAGCGTGCCCTTGTCGGCCGCCTCGAACCGTCCGATCTTCTTGTCGGTGGCGCCGGTGAACGCGCCGCGCTCGTGTCCGAACAGCTCGCTCTCGATGAGCGTCTCGGTGAGGGCGGCGCAGTTGACGGCCACGCACGGCCCGCTGGCCCGGCGGCTGCCGCGGTGGATGGCCCGGGCCACCATCTCCTTGCCGGCGCCGGACTCGCCGCCGAGCAGCACGGTGGCGTCGGTCGGCGCGACCCGCGCCACCAGCTCGAACAGCGCCAGCGCGGCCGGCGATCGCCCGATCAGCTCGCGGTCGCCCAGCCGCTCCTCGAGCGCGGCCTGGCCCCGCACCAGCACGCCCTGGGCGTCGGCCGCGCCCAGCGCGGCGGCCACCAGCTGGGCCAGACAGGTCGCCGCCATCAGCTCGAGCTCGCCGAACCCCCGGGTGGCCCGATCGGCGAACAGCACCACGGCGTCGGCCCCGGCGCCCACCGGCACCGCGAGGGCCGGCCGGCCGGCGACCTCGAGCGCCAGCGCCCGGCCGCGCCCGAGCACCCCGTCGAGCACGCCGTCGGGCAGGGCCAGCGACGCGCCGCCGGTCCCGGCCCGGGCGACCGGCACCAGGCCGGCCCGATCGCGCGCCACCACGAACGCGCGCTCGGCCACGACCACCGCCAGGCACGCCGTCGCCGCGGCCTGGGCGACCGCGGCGCGGCCGGCGCCGATCGCCGCGGTGAGGTCGTCGCCGAGACGGGCCAGGGCTGCCAGGTGGCGCCGGGCCTCGGCTTCGGCCGGGCCGCCGGTCAGCGCCAGGAGCTCGCGGGTGCCGACCTCAATGGTGACCTTGGCCGGCGCCGGGGCCCGGGTGATCGCGGCGGCCTCGGGCGGCAGAAACGTCAGGCGGGTCTGGCCCACGGTGATCTCGTCGCCGGCCGCCAGGAGGTGCTCGGCGACCGGGGCGCCGTTGACCAGGGTCTTGTTGCGGCTGCCGGCGTCGACCAGCCACAGCGCGCCGCCCCGGGGCTCGAGCGAGCAGTGCAGCCGGGACACCGACGGGTCGGTGAGCAGCGCGGCGTTGTCCTCGCCGCGGCCGATGCCACCACCGCGATCGGTGATGTCGAACTCGGCGCCACGGTCGGGGCCGTCGATGACGATCAGGCGAGCCAGGGCCACGCGGCATCGTACCGGATCCGTCGCTGCGGCGATCGCGCGTGGGCGTGAACGTCGGCGCACCCGGCGACAACCGACCGTCCATGCGCGACCTCCAGCCGCCGTCCCTGGTACAACACGGCATGCGCGCACTCGCGATCGGGCTCGTGGTGGTGGCCGCCTGTGGCAGCAAGCCGTCGACCTCGACCACGCCGGCCGACCCGGGCGGTACGCCGGCCGATCCCGGCGTGGTGGCACAGACCCTGGTCGGCTGGGGGCAACAACCGGCGGCCGGTGGCGCGCTCAACCTGTTCCTCGAGGTGTCCGATCACACCGGGGCCAGCAAGTCCTATCCGCTGGGCAGCGCGGTCGGCCCGTGCACGCCGACGCCCGGCACCGGCGGCGGCGCCGCCGACATCGTCACGTCGCTGACCTGCACCAGTGGCGGGGTCGGCTCCGCTTACCGCGTGGTCTACCGCACCCAGCTCATCGTGCTCAAGCGCGCCGTCGACCCGGCCGATCTGCCCGAAGACGTCGAGCTGTCGTTCCAGGAGATCTTGCGGGTCGACGTGCCCATCGGCGCCAAGGTCGGCCCGGCGACGTGATCGCAGGCCGTGGCCGGGCTACCGGTAGTGGGCCACGCCCGCGACCGCGCGGCCGGCGCCGTCGAGCCGCAGCCACTCGCCGGCGTGCTGGCCGCGGTGGTTGCGGTAGGCGATGACCAGGCTGTCGTGGCCGACCAGCACCCGGTCGAGCTCGAACCGCAGGTCGGGGTTGGCCGCCAGCCCGCGTGCCCAGTAGGCGCGCAGCGCCGCCAGGCCGTGGACGGTGCCGGTCGGCTCGCCCATCAGGCGCGCCACCAGCGGCGAGGTGAACGTGCACGGCTCGGCCCAGTGGGCGAGGATGCGTTCGAGGTCGTGGGCGTTCCACGCCGAGATCCACTCGGCGACGAAGTGATCGGCGAACTCGGCGGTGAGCATGGCCAGATGGTGCCAGGGCGCCGGCGGCCCGACCGGCACAGCGCGGCGGCAGGCGCGCCGGCACAGCCCCAGGTCACGCTGCGGCCCAGGCGGCGCCGGCCGGGATGCCGTAGGCCTCGAGCCCGGGGATGATCACCGTGGCCACCGTCGCGAAGAACAGCGCGCGGGCGTCGCGCCCATCGCACACGCCGTGGGCCAGCGCCGCCGCCGACGGCGCCGGCCGCGGTGGCAGGTTGGCCAGCTCGTACGCGCGCAGCGTCCGGAACGCCGGGATCAGGTAGTCGCCCAGGCGCGTCGCCAGCGCCGGGGTCAGGCGCGGCCCGAGCGTCGCCAGCAAGCGCCAGCCGAACCGAGCGTGGCCCACCTCGTCGGCGAGGATGGCGGCCAGGGTCGCCTGCAGCGCCGGCGGCCCGGCCGCGTCGCGCTCGGCACCCAGGAGCGCCACCGCGACGGTCTCGCTCAGGCACGCGATCGACAGCACGTTGCGCAGCACCGCCTCGAGCGGCGCGACCTCGGCGTGGTCGGGGACCGGGGCCAGCGGCGGCAGCTCGGCCACCGCCGCGCCGCCCAGCGCGTGGACCACCGCCGCGCACTGGCGGCCGTGGCGCAGCTCCTCGTCGGCCATGGCCGCGACCTCGGCGACCACCGCCGGCGCCACCTCGGCGGCGACCAGCTGCGGCACCAGGGCGGCGAACACCCGGGCCGACACGTGCTCGTTGACCATCCGGCCGCGCCAGGTGGCGATGGCCGCGGCGCGCTCGTCGGCGGACAGCGACGCCAGGTCGAGGGTGAGGTCCGCGGCGGCGGCCTCGGCCCGCAGGTCGAGGATCGCGGCGGTCACGCCAGCCGCTCCCCGGTGGCGACCGGCGGGGCCGGCGGGCCCCACGCCATGCAGGCCGGCGAGCGGTTGTCGATCGCCTCGCAGCACGGGCTGCCCCAGCCGCTGTCGTCGGCGCAGGCCACCGTGGATGCGTCGACGCCGGCGTCGATCGGCGGCGCGGCCGGGGCGCGGTTGTGCAGGGTGGGGCCCGCCACCGGCGCGGGCGCGCCGGGCTGGGCGGTCGGCGTCGACGGCGCGCCGGGCTGGGCGGTCGGCGTCGACGGCGCGCCGCAGGCGGTCAGGGCCAGCGTGCCGGCCGACAGGCCGACGGCGGCGCTGCGCTTGAGGACGCCGGTGACGCCGGCGGCGGCGCGCAGGGCGCGGTGGAAGATGGCGGGGTCGCGGACGGTCATCGTGGGTCTTCCTGGTTGGGGACTGCCCTCACAACGGCCCGCGCCGTCGACCGGCGCACCCGGCGGCGTCGATTTGTGTCAGCCGCGGTCGATCGTGGTCGGCCCCGGCTGGTGGCGCTCGAGGATGAAGAACGACGCGGTGGGGATCCGCAGCGGCCCGAGCGCGTAGTACGCCTTGCCCAGGAGCAGGTCGGGGTTGCCGGCGTCGACCTGGACCAGGTAGTCGCGCAGCCCGGCCGACGCGTCGAAGCGCGGGTTGGCGCCCTTGCCGTAGTCGAGCAGCAGGGCGTGCAGGTACTGGTTGTCGGCGGCGGTCGGATCGACCGGGTCCACCTGGTAGAAGCCGAACCGCCGCGGCGCGACCACGCTCGGCAGGCCAAACCAGCCGGCGTCGATCGGGTTCTGCTCGACGGGATAGTTGTACCCCCACACCTGCCCGGCGGCGTCGCGCCAGAAGCCCTTCACGAACTTCTTGATGCCCAGCAGCTTGAAGTAGCTCGGCGAGTTGAGGCCGCGGAACTCCCAGCCGGCCAGGCCGGCCAGGTCGGGGGTGGTGCCCCGGACGAAGACGTCCTCCAGCGCGGCCAGCGGCAGCTTTTCGAGCTCGAGCACCTGCGGGCTGGGGCGGTTGGCGCGCGGCGCGGCGTCGGCGGTGGACGGCTCGGTGGACAGGGTGGCGGTGGTGGTGGTCATGGGCTCCTCGGCGCAGGGGGGGCGGTCACGCGGTCACCCGGTGATCAGGGTGCCCAGGTGTCGAGCACGTGGGCGGCGGCGCGGGTCGCCAGCGCCATGATGGTCTCCATCGGGTTCACCCCGATCGGGGTCGGGAACAGGCTGGCGTCGCACACCATCAGGCCGTCGGCGTCGTGGACCCGGCCGTGGCCGTCGGTCACGTAGCGGGCGCGGTCGGCGCCCATGGCGGCGGTGCCCATCATGTGGACGGTCACCACCTCCATCGCCCGCTTGGGGATGGGGCGCGCGTACAGCGCCCGGGTGTCGTCGGGGCCGGCCAGCTCGGGCACGCCGGCGAACGGCGTGGCCACCCGCCGCGCCCCGGCCGCGAACAGCAGCTCGCTCAGGAGCGCCACGCCGCGCACGAGCTTCGCGGCGTCGAAGTCGGCCAGCTGGTAGAACGCCTGGGGCCGGCCGCCGATCGAGCGGACCCGGCCGGTGGCGGTGTCCTCGCACAGCATGCCCGCGACGACGGTCTTGTCGTAGTCGCGCATCATCCGGCCCAGCGCAGCGCCGCGCGGGTGCGAGGTCATCGCCAGGATCGACGGCGGGATGTTGACCGCCGCGAACAGCAGGCCCTCGGCCTCGAACTCGCGCACCTGGTAGGCCTGGTGGACGCCCTCCCAGCCGCGCACCGGCTCGTCGAAGACCGCGGTCAGCTTCACGTTGGGGTGGAGCGACAGGTTGTGGCCCAGGCGCCCCGACGGCGAGCGCACGCCCGATCGCGCCAGCAGGGCCGGGGTCTGGATGGCGCCGCACGCCGCCACCACCAGCGCGGCGTGGACCGTGACCGCCACCCCGGGCTCGCCGTCGGCGCCGACCGCGTGGCCGACCACGCCGGTGGCGCGCTTGCCGGCCATCACGATGCGGTCGATCTTGACGTCCGACAGGAGCCGGGCGCCGAAGTGCAGGGCCCGCGGGATGTAGCTCACCAGCGCCGACTGCTTGGCGCCGGTGGGACACCCGAACGCGCAGTTGTTCGAGCCGGGGCAGTGGACCTGGTTGCGCAGGTTGGGGATGACCTTCCAGCCCATGGCGTCGGCGCCGCGCTTGAGCAGCGCGTTGTCGGTGCCGATCGACTCCGGGTCCTGGCCAGCGACGTGGATGCGCCGCTCGACCCGGGCGAAGTACGGCTCCATGTCGGCCGGGCGGATGCCGTCGATGGCCGCCTCGCGCGCCCACCGGTCGAGGATGCGCTCGGGCGTGCGCCACGACATGCCGCCGTTGATGACGGTCGAGCCGCCCACGGCGCGGCCCTCCTGGAACAGGACCGGCGGATCGCCCAGCGCCATGGTGGCGCCGCCGTCGCGGTACAGCGCCCGCACCGCGGCCGAGGCGTCGGCGGTGAAGTCGCGGGTCGCGAAGTAGCGGCCCTCCTCGACGATGACCACGTCGAGGCCGCACTCGGCCAGCTCGGCGGCCAGGGTGGCGCCGCCGGCGCCGGACCCGACGATGACCACGTCGGCGGCGAGGGTGAGCGGGGCGGTCAGGTCGTCCCGGGTGGTGACGCCGGCCGGCACATGGTCGGTCCGGACCGCCGGACGCGGGACCGCCACCATCACGCGCCCTCCGCGCGACGCGGCCGGGGCGGGCGCAGCGGGTCGGGCGCCAGGATCGCCGCCTGCTGGCGCTCGATGTCGTCGCGGTACACCTCGAGGCGGCGCCGGGTCACCCGCTCGATCCACGCCGCCGGGGTGTAGCCCAGCGCGGCCTGCATCGCAGGCTGCTCGTAGCAGCCGAGCTTGATCAGCTGGCCGACGCCCTTGGCCAGCTGCTGGTGGGCCGGGGTCGGGCCGTGCTCCCACGACAGGTAGTACCGCTCGGCCAGGTCGGGCGGCAGCTGGTGGGCGCGGCGCAGCCGGCCCGGCGCCCACGCCAGCGCCAGGGCATCGTAGCCGTACAGGCCGGTGACCAGGGCGCGCCGGAACGGCGTCGGCAGCGCGCCCATGGTGAGGCCGACGTGGGCGACGATGGCGTCGGCCAGCGGCCAGGCCTCGGGCGGGCACATGACCGGCACCAGGCTGCCCAGGAGGCGGGCGGTGAGCGGGGCGTGGGCGTAGGTCACGAGGGGCCTCCCAGCATCGCGCGGTCGTGGCCGTCGAGGTATGCGGTGATCAGGCGGGCCGCGTCGTCGCCGTCGCCGCGGTCGAGCGCGTCGAGGTAGCCCGCCGCCGCGATCACGTAGTTGTCCGGAACCCGGACGGTGATGGCGCTGGCGATGTCGAAGTACACCCCGGCGATGCGGTTGAGCATCCACACCGCGGGCACGAAGCCGGTGGCCTCGACCACGCCGCGCATGACCAGGAAGTCCTCGCGCACGAAGGCGCGCGAGTCGTCGCGGACCGCCCAGGCGCGGTGGACCTGGGCCCGGGCCAGCGCGGTGCCGCCGGCCGGCATGCGCGGCGCGATGAGCCGCACGATCTCGGCCAGGAGCGTCCGCCGCAAGGCCAGCAGGTCGCGCAGCAGATCGACGGTCGCGGTCCCGTCGGGCGGCCGGCCGTAGCGTAGAAACGCCGGCAGGACCTCGATGGTCCACTCGCGCTTGGGCCGCACCACGATGCCAGATCCGCGCTTGGGCTCGACCAGGCACCACTCGCCCAGCCGGCGCAGCGCCTCGCGCAAGGTCGGCCGGCTAGCGCCGAGGCGCTTCGCCATGTCTCGCTCCGCCGGCAGCCGGGTCCCGGGCGGGAAGTTGCCGCGGAGGATCTCCGCGAGGAGCGCCTCGACCACGGCCTCGACCGCGGTGGGCGTGGCTGGTACCGTGCTGGATTCAGTGAGAGCTAGCATGTGGCCTGACCAGTTGGTAAGGCCACTCTAGGGGTGGGGACGGCCTGACGCAAGCACGATCCTGAGCATTCGTCCGGGACATCCGTTAAGTACCTGTCATAGCAGGCAGGTCGCCTTGACGGGTGCGACCACCGGTGAGTAGCTTTCGATCATGTCGAAGGCCAAGGCTGGTCAGGACCAGCCTGTCGAGATTCCGGACGTCCTGCCGATCCTGCCGCTCCGAAATTCGGTGCTGTTCCCTGGATCGATCATCCCGATCGACGTGGGGCGCCGCAAGTCGGTGCGCCTGGTCGAAGACGCGATCGCCAAGGAGCGACCCGTCATCGGCATCCTCACCCAGAAAGACGCGCGCACCGAGGACCCGGCGTCGGGCGACCTGTACATGGTCGGCTGCGCCGCGCGCATCCTCAAGGTCATCAAGCTGGCCAAGGACAACTTCTCGGTGATCCTCCAGGGCGTCAGCCGCTTCGAGGTCACCGCGTTCGACGGCGCCGAGCCGTTCCTGTCGGCCAAGGTCCGCGCGGTTCCCGACCCGACCACGTCGGACGTCGAGCTCGACGCGCTGGTGATGAACCTGAAGGACATCGCCAAGCGGGTGGTGAAGCTCATGGACGCCGTGCCCAAGGAGGCCGGCGCGCTGGTCGACTCGGTCACCGAGCCCGGCCACCTGGCGGACCTCATCACCGCCAACCTCGAGCTCGAGGTCAACGAGAAGCAGGACGTCCTCGAGACGTTCGACATCAAGACCCGCACCCGCAAGGTGCTCCAGTTCCTGTCGCGCCAGCTCGAGGTGTTGAAGGTCCGCGAGCGGATCAACACCCAGGTGCAAGAGGAGATGGGCCGCAACCAGCGCGAGTACGTGTTGCGCCAGCAGCTCAAGGCCATCAAGGAAGAGCTGGGCGAGCTCGACGACGGCGGCGGCGACCTCGACGAGTTCGGCGAGAAGATCCTCAAGGCCAAGATGTCCGAGGAGGCCGAGAAGGTCGCCAAGAAGCAGCTCGACCGCCTGAAGGGCATGCAGCCATCGTCGGCCGAGTACACGGTGACCCGGACCTACCTCGAGTGGCTGGTCGAGCTGCCGTGGGCGATCTCCACCGACGATCACATCGACCTCAAGGAGGTCCGGCGCTGCCTCGACGAAGATCACTACGATCTCGACAAGGTCAAAAAGCGCATCGTCGAGTACATGGCCGTCCGCAAGCTGAAGGACGACAAGAAGGGCCCGATCCTGTGCCTGGCGGGCCCGCCCGGCGTCGGCAAGACCTCGCTGGGTCGCTCGGTGGCGCGCGCGATCGGCCGCAAGTTCGGCCGCATCTCGCTGGGCGGCGTCCGCGACGAGGCGGAGATCCGCGGTCACCGCCGCACCTACGTCGGCTCGCTGCCGGGGCGCATCATCCAGGGCATCAAGAAGGCCGGGACCAACAACCCGGTGTTCGTGCTCGACGAGATCGACAAGCTCGGCCACGACTTCCGCGGTGACCCGTCGAGCGCGCTGCTCGAGGTGTGCTCGACCCCGAGCAGAACTCGACGTTCAGCGATCACTACCTGGAGGTCACCTTCGATCTGTCGAAGGTGATGTTCATCGCCACCGCCAACCAGCCGACCCCATCCCCTGGGCGTTGCGCGATCGCCTCGATCATCGATGCCGGGCCACACCCGGCAGGAGAAGAAGCAGATCGCGCGGGCCTTCCTGGTGCCGCCAGCTCGACGAGCACGGCCTGGGCGACAGCGGGTCGACCGGCAAGCGGGCCGGAGATCACCGACGAGGCCATCCTCGAGATCGTCGACAGCTACACCCGCGAGGCCGGGGTCCGCAACCTCGAAGCGAGGTCGGCAGCGTGCCGCGGCGTCGCGGTCAAGGTGGCCGAGGGCAACGCCGCCGAGCTCGAGGTGGTCGGTCCCGGGAGGAGGTGCGCGAGTACCTGGGCCCGATCAACCTGTGTCCGAGGTGGCCGATCGCACCAGCGAGCCCGGCGTGCGCACCGGCCTGGCCTGGACCGCGGTCGGCGGCGACATCCTGTTCATCGAGGCTACCAAGATGCCCGGCAAGGGCAAGCTGGATCCTCACCGGTCAGCTGGGTGACGTCATGAAGGAGTCGGTCACCGCGGCCCTGTCGGTGGTGCGCAGCCGCGCCGCCGCGCTGGGCCTCGACCCCGGCAACTTCCTCGAGAACGACCTCCACGTCCGACGTCCCGGCGGCCCGTGCCCAAGGACGGGCCGTCGGCCGGCGTCACGATGTACACCGCCCTGGTGTCGCTGTTGATCGGCTCGCCGATCCGCCCAGACGTCGCCAGCGACCGGCGAGATCAGCGCTGCGCGGCAACGCCGCAGATCGGCGGCCTCAAGGAGAAGCTCCTGGCCGCCCACCGCGCCGGCATCAAGCGGGTCATCATCCCTGAGCGCAACGTCAAGGACCTCATCGACGTCCCCGACGAGGTCAAAAACGAGATGGAGATCTTGCCCGTCAAGAAGATGGACGAGGTCCTGGCCTACGCCCTCATGATCCGCCGCCGCAATCTGTCCTCGATCTCGCCGCCAGCCGCTCGCGCGGACTCCTGAGGATCTCGTCGGGGCCGGCTGCGGAGCCCCTGGGCTGCGTTGGTGGGTCCCTGAAGCGTCGGTGCCCTAAGGGGGGCCGGCTGCGGACACCTGGGCTGCGCTGGTGGGTCCTCCCACGTCCTCACGTACCGACGTACGCCCGTCCTTCCATTGCTCTTAGCCCAGGGGCTTTCCTCGCGCGGCCCAGCTAGACCCCAAACTCTCGGGCCTTGCGGACGATGGGTTAGAGGATCGCGAGGGGGGCCGGCTGCGGAGCCCCCTGGGCTGCGTTGGTGGGGTCCCCAAAGGCCGGGTGCCTTGGCGGGGGGCCGTTGCGGAGCCCTGGCTGCGTTGGTGGGTCCTCCACGTCCTCACGTACCGACGTACGCTCCGGGGCGTGGGTCCCTCCCACCGCCTTGCCCAGGGGCTTCTCGCGCGGCCCAGCTAGACCTCGAACTTTCGGGCCTTGCGGACGATGGGTTGGAGGATCGCGGGGGGCTGGCTGCGGACGCTGCGTGTGAGGATCGCGGGGGGGCCGGGATCTGGCGAGATCTCGATAGCCCCGGCAGGGGCGCGGGCGCCCGCGTGGCCTGCACCGCGTCAGGTACACGCCCCGAGCACCCGCCCGACCGCGTGAGGTCTGCTGAGTCTCCCGCGGACAGGTCGTCTTGGGAGGGGGCCCCGGCGGGGGCGTGACCCCTGTCAAGCGCCACCAATACTGACCCCCGTGGCGTCACTAAAACTGACCCCACCCAGGTGTTCAGTGGTTGGTCTTGGTTGAGCCGAGGAGCCCGGCTCGCTTCTTCTGCTTGAGGCGGTAGCTGTCGCCCTGGATGAGCAGGGTGTGGCTGTGGTGGAGGACGCGGTCGAGGACGGCGGATGCGATCATCTCGTCGCCGAAGACGTGGCCCCACTGGGTGATGGTCTGGTTGGTGGTGATGAGCATGCTGCCGCGCTCGTAGCGGCGGCTGACGAGTTGGAAGAACAGGTTGGCGGTCTGCTTCTCGAGCGGCAGGTAGCCGAGCTCGTCGACGACGAGCAGCTTGGGTTTGGCGTAGAAGGAGATCTGGTCGGCGAGCTTCCCTTCCTGCTGAGCCTTGGCCAGCGTGGCGAGCAACGAGGTGGCGGTGACGAACAACACGGAGTGGCCAGCCTCGACGACAGCGCGCCCGAGCGCGACGGCGAGGTGGGTCTTGCCGACGCCGGGCGGGCCGAAGAGCAGCACGTTCTCGGCGCCTGCGACGAAGCGACCGGTGGCCAGCTCGCGCACGAGCTTCTGGTCGATGGACGGCTGGAACTTGAAGTCGAACTCCTCGAGGGTCTTGACGGCAGGGAAGTGAGCGATCTGGATACCCATGGCGACGCGCTTCTTCTGCTTCGCGTCGGCCTCCTCGGCGAGCAGCTGGTCGAGGAAGTCGAGATACGTCGGCTCGGCGCGCGCGGCGGCCGAGAGGATCCCGTCGAGGCGTTGTGCCACCGCGCCGAGGCGCAGCTTCACGAGCCGCTCCTCGACGCGCGCACGGACGAGCTCGCTCATGGCGCACCTCCGACAGCCTCGGCGTAAACGTCGAGGCTGCGGGTCAGGGGCGAGCACTCGGCCGGCGCATCGTCGTGACGGCGCCGATAAAGGCCGTCGAGGTGGCGCGGGTTCATGACGCGCTGGTGAGGCTCGGTGCTGCGCCGGTGGCGGGCGACCTCGACGCGGCCGTCGTAGATCACGACCTCGACGTCGCCGACGACGACCTCGACGTGCCGCCGGACCAGCGCATGCGGGACGCTGTAGCGCACGGTGTCGATGTCGACGAAGCAGTCGGTCGCGACCCGACGCTGCAGGCGACGCTCACGGACGCGCAGCGGTGCGGCCGGCAGCGGTTGCAGCGCCGCGCGCTCGGCGCGCTCGAAGCGGACGCAGGGCTGCTCGTGCGTCGTGCCGTGCACGCGACGGTCGGCCTCGGTCATCCACTGCGCGAGGTGCGCCTCGAGCGCGGCGAAGCTGTCGAAGGCGCGCCCGGCGATCGCGTTGTGCTTCACGTAGCCGACGCCGGACTCGGTCTTGCCCTTGGTGCGAGCACGGTACGGCCGACACGCCGTCACCTCGACGCCCCAGTCCTTGCAGAACGCCGCGAACGCCGGATGAATACGCGCCGTGCCCGTCTCGCGCTCCTGGCCGATCACGAGCGCGCCGGCGCGGTCGATCAGGATCTTGCGCGTGACGCCGCCGAACGTGCGGAAGGCGGCGGCGAGCCCCTCCCGCCAGTCGTCCTGTCGCTGGCTCAGCGAGGCGCGCACGAAGATCCGGCGCGAGTAACCGAGTACTCCGACGAACACGTACACCCTTGTGCGCACGCCGCCGATCACGACCCACTTCTCACCGAAGTCGATCTGGAGCTGCGCGCCCGGCGGCGTCTCGAACCGCACCGTCGCGAGCGCCGCGGCGCGACGCGCCTGGCGGTGCGGTTCGAGCGTGCGCTGCAGCGTGCGCAGCGGCACGTCGATCTGGCGCTCGGCGAGCAGCCGCTGCACGACGACGGCGTTGCCGGCGGCGGCGCCATCCAGCAACTCGCGTGCGAGCGTCACCTGATCCGTATCGAGCGTCCGCGCGTTGGGCCGCGCCTGGACTTCTGCAGCGGCGCCGCCCCGCAGGTACCGGCGCACGCTGTTGCGCGCGATGCCCAGCTCACGCGCGATCCGCTTGCTGCCCCAGCGAAGCTGCTGCAGTAGGCGGATCCTCTCCACGATCTCGGGATCCAGCATCGGAACGACCATCGTCCCGACCTCGTTTTCGTGCGTCTTTCTCATCGCTTACCCTCCGCGGGGGAGGGGTCAGTTTTAGTGGCGCGAGGGGGTCATTTTACGTGGCGCCTGACACCAGCAACGCCGCGGGCCGGCCCCGCAGCCGGCCCCCGCGCCAAAACACGGGATCCTCACCGGAGCGTACGTCTGTACGTGAGGATGAGGGAGGGACCCAGCAACGCCGCGGGCCGGCCCCGCAGCCGGCCCCCGCGCCAAAACACGGGAGGCACGTTGACGGGGACTTGGGCGGTGCTTAGGTTGCGCCCAAGACAAATCCGGCCCCCAAAGCTGGCACGCAAAGAGGCAACGTCATGGGCAAGATCATCGGTATCGATCTCGGTACGACCAACTCCGTCGTCTGCATCATGGATGGCAAGGAGCCCAAGGTCATCACCAATGAAGAGGGCGCGCGGCTCACCCCGTCGGTGGTCGCGTTTGACGATCGCGGCGAGGTCCTGGTGGGCCAGATCGCCCGCCGTCAGGCCATCACCAACCCCGAGAACACCGTGTTCTCGTCGAAGCGGCTCATCGGCCGGAAGTTCTCCGATCCGGTGACCCAGGACGAGATCAAGCGGGTTCCCTACAAGGTCTCGGCCGCGTCCAACGGCGACTGCGTGATCGAGGCCCGCGGCAAGAAGTACTCCTCGCCGGAGATCGCGGCCCGCGTGCTGATGAAGCTCAAGCGCGCCGCCGAGGAGTACCTGGGCGAGCCGGTGACCGAGGCGGTCATCACCGTCCCCGCGTACTTCAACGACTCCCAGCGCCAGGCCACCAAGGACGCCGGCCGCATCGCCGGCCTCGACGTCAAGCGCATCATCAACGAGCCGACCGCGGCCGCGCTGGCCTACGGCCTGGACAAGGGCAAGGAGCACACCATCGCCGTGTTCGACATGGGCGGCGGCACCTTCGACATCTCGATCCTCGAGGTGGGCGACAAGGTGGTCGAGGTGGTGTCCACCAACGGCGACACCCACCTGGGCGGCGACGACGTCGACAACCGGCTGATGGACTGGCTGATCGCCGAGTTCAAGAAGGACTCGGGCATCGACGTCTCGAAGGACAAGATGGTCCTGCAGCGCCTCAAGGAGGCCGCCGAGAAGGCCAAGATCGAGCTGTCGAGCGTGCAGGAGACCGAGGTCAACCTGCCGTACCTGACCGCCGACGCCACCGGCCCCAAGCACCTGCTCAAGCGCATCTCGCGCACGCAGTTCGAGCGGATGATCGAGGACATCGTCGCCCGCGCCATCGAGCCGTGCAAGAAGGCGCTGGCCGACGCCGGCAAGAAGGCGTCGGACATCGACGAGATCGTCATGGTCGGTGGCTCGACCCGCATCCCGATGGTCGGCGCCAAGGTCAAGGAGTTCTTCGGCAAGGAGCCCAACCGGTCGGTCAACCCCGACGAGGTGGTCGCGCTCGGCGCCGCGGTCCAGGGCGGCGTCCTGTCGGGCGACGTCAAGGACATCCTGCTGCTCGACGTGACCCCGCTGTCGCTGGCCATCGAGACCTACGGCGGCGTCGCCACGGTGCTCATCGCCCGCAACACCACCATCCCGACCCGCAAGGCCGAGACCTTCTCGACCGCGTCCGACAACCAGACCACCGTCGAGGTCCACGTCACCCAGGGCGAGCGGCCCATGGCGAAGGACAACAAGACCCTCGGCAAGTTCCAGCTGGCCGGCATCCCGCCGGCGCCGCGCGGGGTGCCGCAGATCGAGGTGTCGTTCGACATCGACGCCAACGGCATCCTCAACGTGACCGCCAAGGACAAGGCCACCGGGGCCGAGCGCAACATCCAGATCACCGCGTCGGGCGGCCTCACCGAGGCCGACATCAAGCGGGCGGTCGAGGAAGCCGCCAGCCACGAGGCCGAGGACAAGGCCCGCAAGGAGGCCATCGAGGCGCGCAACCAGCTCGACTCGCTGCTCTACGGCACCCGCAAGCTGGTCAACGAGAACAGCGCCAAGCTGTCTGACGCCGACAAGCTGATGGCCGAGGAGGAGTTCAAGAAGGCCGACAGCGTGCTCGAGGCCAACCGCGAGCCCAGCCAGCCCGACGAGCTGCGGGCGGCGTTCGAGTCGCTGCAGGCGGTGGCGCACAAGATCGCCGAGACCATGTACAAGGCGGCGCCGGGTGGCGACGACGGCGCACCGGCGGGCGAGCCGGCCGGGGGCGGGGCCGACGACGTGATCGACGCCGACTTCACCGACAAGGAGTAGGCCCGGCGCTGCGGCGGGCCGCCGCGCTCGTCGCTGGCCGCGGCGAGCGCGGACTCGCGTCGGCGGTCGGTTCGGTGCAAGATGGTGGGGTGAAGCTGGTCGCCGCCGCCGTCGCCGCGCTGGCCGCCCTGGGCGGCGGGTGTGTGGAGTGGGGCGTGGTCGGCGATGGCACCTCGGTGTCGGTCGGCCGCGCCTCCGACGGCCTGTTGGTCGACGGGGTGGCGGTGCCGGCCAGCGGGCCGGGGTTCTGGACGCCGCCGCGCTGGCGCGCCCGGGGCAGCGGGTGGGGCACCGACGAGCTGGTGACGCTCATCGCCGATGTCGGCCGCGCGGTGGCCGCCGCCGCCCCGGGCGCGCGAGTCGGCGTGGCCGACCTGTCCCGAGCCGGCGGCGGGCTGGGGCGGTTCCACCGCTCGCACCAGTCGGGCCGCGACGTCGATCTGTTGTTCTTCGCCACCGACCTGGCCGGCCGGCCGGTCGAGCTGACCGAGATGCGGCACTTCGGCGAGGACGGCGTGACCCACGACGGCGGCCCGCCGCTGCGCTTCGACGCCGCCCGGACCTGGCTGGTGGTGCGGGCGCTCCTGACCGCCGCCGGCCCCGGCGTCGAGTACCTGTTCATCTTCGATCCGCTGCGCCAGCAGCTGCTCGATCACGCCCGCGCCATCGGCGAGCCGGCCTCGCTCATCGACTGGGCCGGCGCGCGCCTGGCCCAGCCGGGCGACTCGGCGCCCCACGACGATCACCTGCACGTCCGCATCGGCTGCCCGGTCGGCGACGCCGCGTGCCGCGACAGCGGCCGCGCGCAGGCGAAGAAGCCGAGCCAGCCGACCGCGGCCATCGCCCGGGCCCTGGCGGCGCAGCCCATCGTCGGCTCGCCGTGGCTGCGCGGCCCGCGGTTCTGACGGCGCCGCGAGCGTCAGCGAGCGGGCAGGGGCCGCACGCTCTCGACCAGGCGGTCGAACACAGTGCGCAGCGACGCCCGGGCCGCGCTGGAGTTGGTCGACAGTACGACGCTGACCACCTGGTCACCGACGATGATGAGCGCGTGGCGCACGTAGCGCCGGTTGGCCTCGTACTCGAGCTCCGGGGTCCGGCTCTGCTGCTGGGCGGTGACGCGGACCCCGAGCCCGTCGAGCCGGGTGCGCAGCTGGGCCGCGGCGGCGTTAGGCTCCGATGAGCAGAACACCGCGTCGGGCGCGGTGAGGCAGCCGGGGACGATGCGATCGATCGCGATGGTGATCTTGGCCGGCGGCGTCGAGCGCGACAGCCGCAACAGCACGCGGGGGTAGCCGCTGGCTTCGCTCGCGCGCCAGCCGCGCGGGGCGTCGAGCCGGACCCCGGCGGCGGTCGAGGTGAAGGTCTCGCCGTCGAGCTCCGCGCGGGCGAGGCCGCCACGCGAGGCCAGCGCGGCGGCGACGACGATCGGGAGCAGGCGCAGGCGCATCGACGTGGGCGACCGTACCGCGGGCCCTGCGGCCGCGCCAGCCAGCGCGGGTTGTCGTCGAGGAGGCGGCGATCGACTGCCGGCGATCGCCGGCGTGCTCGGCCGGCGTGGTGCGGGGCTTCCGTCGAGGAAGTGTCGGCGTGGGTCCGCGTCGCGAGCGGCGCTCGAGGCGCGGCGGATCCGTCGCGCGACTACTGAACAGAGTTCCAGCTAAATACTTGACTCTTTTGCCTGGGGTATTGTTGACCGACTACATTCACGCGAATACAGTGACGATACTTCAAGGGGACGATAGTTCTTCCTCGACGAGAAACGAACGAACCGACTCAAGGCCACCGCGATAGACGCCACGGATGATGAGCGGTCCATCCCGCTCCTTTCACCAGTCGCCGATCACGTCGCCTCGTCGCTCCTCTGCCTCCACCGACGCCCGCCGCACCATGACCCGACCTCACGTCACCTCGGATGCAGCGCTGTGGAGCGCCGGCGGCGCGCACCTGTCGCTGGCCGGTGAGGCGCTGGTCGTGTCGGCGACCGGGGTCGCGCCCGAGCTGGTGGCGCCGCGCCGGCGCGGGCAGGGCACCACGCCCCGGGTTCGACCGAGCTGACCGAGGCCGATCTGCGGGCGCTCGAAGACACCTACGCCGACGGCATCACCGCGGCGCAGATCGTCGAGGTGTTCGTCGGCCGGGGCATCCGGTTCTCCGAGGCCACCTTCCGCAAGTACGTGCAGCAGGGCCTGTTGCCGCGCAGCCGTCGCATCGGCCGCAAGGGCAAGAACAAGGGCTCGCTCGGGCTGTACCCGGCCAAGACCGTCCGCCGCATCGACCAGATCAAGCGGTTGATGGCCGACGGCTACACCATCGAGCAGATCCTGTCGCAGTTCCTGCAGTTCACCGACCTGGTCGAGAACGTGGCCGAGGCGGTGAGCAGCCTGCTCGACCGGCTCGACGAGGAGCTGGCGGCGCCGGCGCTCGAGGCCGGGGCTCGCCGCGGGCTGGCCAAGGACATGGCCGAGGCTCGGCGCCTGAGCGACGAGTTGACCGAGCGCCTGACCGCGCTGTCCCAGCGGGCGCTCGCGCCCCACGCCGCGGAGCTGCGCAAGCGCGGCGCCGCCGACGACGCCGAAGACCTGTTGTGAGCCCAGGGCCAGCCGAGGGGGCTGGCTCCGGGAAGTCCGAGAAGAAGGAGCATCCAGATGATCGACCACGACGACAACCAGGGGAAGCGCCGCTTCGCGCGCGGCAGTCTCTCGCCGACCGCCCTCGAGGCGGGCGAGGCCACCGACCAGCTGGCCGCGGCCGACGAGCTGGACGACGAGGACGAGTTCGAGGACGACGACGAGCCGGCCGACGCCAACGTGGTCGCCGACGGCGAGCTCGCCGTCGACGGCGAGCTGCCCGAGGTCAGCCGCAAGGTCCGCCGGCGGCGGCGCCGGACCCGGCCGCGGTCCAAGACCATCGCGATGAAGCGGCTGACCCGCGAGGAGCTGCGCCAGGGCGCGCTCATGTACCCGCCGGTCGACGAGCCGCGTCCGACCATGCGGGCCCAGTGCGCCGAGGAGCTGCGGCCGTGCCCGTGGGTGGCCTGCAAGTTCCACCTGTACCTGGACGTCAACCCCGAGACCGGGTCGATCAAGATCAACTTCCCGGAGCTCGAGCCGTGGGAGCTGCCCCACACCTGCTCGCTGGACATCGCCGAGCGCGGCGGGATCACGCTCGAGGAGGTGGGCGAGATCATGAACCTGACCCGGGAGCGCATCCGCCAGGTCGAGGTGCGCGGGTTGCTCAAGCTCAAGATGGCGTCGCCGTCGCCCGAGGAGATCGGCGCCGCGCTGATCCGCCGCCCCGGTCAGTGACGCCGCTTCGGCGAGCCGATCACCTTCCGTCGGCTTGACCCCCTCGCCTGGCACCTGCTAGGCACGGCCACGTCGTCTGGTTTCGACGACGCGAGGTGGCCGTCATGCATCGTTCTCTCCCCTCGGATGTGACCCCCGGCGCCGTGACCCTGCGCCGGGCCTTGCTGTCGGTGTCCGACAAGCGCGGCGTCGTCGAGCTGGGCGCCGCCCTGGCGGCCCGCGGCGTCGAGATCTTGTCGACCGGCGGCACCGCGACCGCGCTGGCCGCGGCCGGCGTGCCGGTGGTCCAGGTCGCGGCCTGGACCGGCGCGCCGGAGATCCTCGACGGCCGGGTCAAGACCCTGCACCCGACCATCCACGGCGGCCTCCTGGGTCGGCCCATCGCCGGCCACCAGGCCGAGATGGCCGCCCACGGCATCGCGCCCATCGACCTGGTGGTGGTGAACCTGTACCCGTTCGAGGCGGCCATCGCGCGCCCCGACGTGACCTACGGCGACGCCATCGAGAACATCGACATCGGCGGGCCGGCCATGCTGCGGTCGGCCGCCAAGAACCACGAGCGGGTGACGGTGGTGGTCGACCCCGACGACTACCCGGCGCTCCTGGCCGAGCTGGCGGCCACCGACGGGGCGGTCAGCGCGCCGCGCCGCCTGGCCCTGGCCAAGAAGGTGTTCGCCCACACCGCGCGCTACGACGCGGCGATCGCCGCCTACCTGTCGTCGGTCGACGACGCCGCGGTGACGGCGCCGGCGGAGGTGCCGCAGCGCGCCGGCTTCCCGGGCACGCTGACCGTGCAGTGGCACAAGCAGTACGACCTGCGCTACGGCGAGAACCCGCACCAGACCGCGGCGTTCTACGCCGACGCCGGCTCGCCGCTGCCGACCGCGCCGGCGACCCGGCCGACGCTGGCGACCGCCGAGGTCCTGGGCGGCAAGCAGCTGTCCTACAACAACCTGCTCGACCTGGACGCGGCGCTGGCCCTGGCCCTGGAGTTCGGCGCGGACCCGCGGCCGGCCGCGGTGGTGGTCAAGCACAACAACCCGTGCGGCGTGGCGCTGGGCGCGACCGTGGCCGAGGCCTACCTCCGCGCCCGGGCTGCAGATCCGGTCAGCGCGTTCGGCGGCATCGTCGCCGTGACCCGGACGGTCGACGCCGCGCTGGCGGCGCTCCTGGCCGAGACGTTCCTCGAGTGCGTGATCGCCCCGGGGTTCGCCGACGACGCGCGCGAGCTGTTGGCGGCCAAAAAGAACCTGCGGCTCATCGCCGCCGCCGGCGCGTGGGCCCCGGAGCCTGACGCCGTGGTCGCCAGCGTCCGCACCATCGCCGGCGGCGCGCTCGTGCAGTCGGTCGACGCCGCCTGGGTCGACGTGGCCGGGGCGCGGGTGGTCACCGCCCGGTCGCCCAGCGACGCTGAGCGGGCCGACCTGACCTTCGCGTGGCGCGTGGGCAAGCACGTCAAGTCGAACGCCATCGTGTTCGCGAAGGACGGCGCCACCGTGGCCATCGGCGCGGGCCAGATGAGCCGGGTCGACTCGGTGCGGATCTGCGAGCGCAAGGCCGGCGACGCGCTGGCCGGGGCAGTGGTCGCCTCCGACGCCTTCTTCCCGTTCCGCGACGGCGTCGACGTGCTGGCCGCGGCCGGCGCGCGCGCCGTGGCCCAGCCGGGCGGCTCGGTACGCGACGCCGAGGTCATCGCCGCCGCCGACGAGCACGACCTGGCGATGGTGTTCACCGGGGTGCGGCATTTCCGGCACTGACCTTTTTTTTGGGAGGGTTTGTCGCCAAACCCTCCCCCGCCGGGGTCACGCCCCCGGCGGGGCCCCCGCCCGAGACGTCCGGACGCATACGGCGGGGGTCGCGGTGGGGGCGGTAGCCGGATGGTCGTGAGGGACGAGGCTGCGGTCGGGAGTCGGAGTCGGAGTCGGAATCGGAGTCGGAGTCGGAGTCGGAGTCGGAATCGGAAACGGAATCGGAATCGGAGGCTGAGATGAAGATCCTTGTCGTCGGCAGTGGTGGTCGTGAGCACGCGCTGGCCTGGCGGTTGGCGAAGGGCGGGCACGAGGTGATCGCGGCGCCGGGGAATCCAGGGATCGAGCAGGTGGCGCGCTGTGTGGCGGTCGCGGTCGGCGACCTCGACGGGCTGGTGGCGCTGGCGACCGGCGAGGCGGTGGAGCTGGTCGTGGTGGGGCCGGAGGCGCCGCTGGTGGCGGGGCTGGCGGACCGGCTGCGGGCGGCCGGGGTGGCGACGTTCGGCCCCGGCGCCGACGGAGCCCGGCTCGAGGGATCGAAGGCGTGGTCGAAGGAGTTCTTCGCCCGGCATGGCATCCGCACCGCGGCGTTCGAGGTGGTCGACGACGCCGCCGGGGCCGATCGGGCCATCGCCCGGTTCGGCGGCGCGTGCGTGGTGAAGGCCGACGGGCTGTGCGCCGGCAAGGGGGTGGTGGTCGCCGCCGACGCGACCGAGGCCCAGGCGGCGGCCCGGGCCATGCTCGACGGGCGCTTCGGCGACGCCGGGCTGCGCCTGGTCATCGAGGAGCGCATCGCCGGCCGCGAGGTGTCGCTCCTGGCGCTCACCGATGGCGCGCGGCTGGAGGTGCTGGCGCCGGCCGAGGATCACAAGACGCTCCTCGACGGGGACCGCGGGCCCAACACCGGCGGCATGGGCACGGTCAGCCCGGCCTGGGTGCCGGACGCCGTGGTAGCGCGGGCCACCGCCGAGCTGCTCGAGCCGACCGTGCGCGGCTTGGCCGCCGAGGGCATCGACTACCGCGGCGTGCTCTACGCCGGCCTCATGGTCGACGCCGCCGGGGCGCCCTGGCTCATCGAGTACAACTGCCGCTTCGGCGACCCCGAGACCCAGCCGGTGATGGCCCGGCTCGAGGGCGATCTGGGCGCGGTGCTGGCCGGGGCCGCGGCTGGCGCGATGCCACCCGGGGCGCTCACCTGGTCGCCGCGGGCGGCGGTGTGCGTGGTGGTCGCGGCCGCCGGCTACCCGGCCCAGCCGCGCACCGGCGACGTCATCACCGGCCTCGACGGCCTCGACGGCGACGATCTGGTGGTGTTCCACGCTGGCACCGCGCGGCGCGACGGCGCGCTGGTGTCGGCCGGCGGCCGGGTGCTCGGCGTCACCGGCCTGGGCGTCGACGTCGCCGCCGCGCGGCGCCAGGCCTACGGCGCCATCGCCGCCATCGGCCTCGCCGGCCACCAGCTCCGGCACGACATCGGCCTGCGTCGCTGACCGGCCGCGCGCCGTCCGTCGGCGGGTCGTGGTTGACAGGGCCCCGCCGGCCGGCGCATACAGCGCAGATGCGCGCTGTGGGCATCCTCCTGGTCGCCGCCGTCGGCTGCGCGTTCCAGCCGACCGGCCAAGCCGGTGGTGCGCCCGACGGCGCAGCCGCCGACGCCGCGGTGACCGATGGGCCGCCGGGCGACGCGCCGTCGCCGGACGCCGAGGCGCTCGACGCGCCGCCGATCGACGCGGTCCCCATCGACGCGGCGCCGATGTGCCCGGGGTACGTCGGCGGCTATCGCTTCGTCGCGACCAGCCAGAGCTGGCGCGCGGCCGAGGCCGACTGCGAGGACGACGCCCCCGGGCGGAGCCACCTGGTCGTGATCGACGACACCACCGAGCTGGTCGTGGTGGCAGCCATCGCGGCGGCCAACACCCGGGACGTGTGGGTCGGTGTGGTGCGCGACGGCACCGACTCGACCTCTCCGGCCGACTGGGCCTGGCGCTGGGTCACCGGCGGCCCGGCGACCTACCTGCCGTGGGAGACCGGCCAGCCGAACAACGCCGGCGGGTTTCAGCTGGTCGTCGAGCTGGGGTGGACGACCGGGCGCCTGAAGGACGTCGGCACGGCGGTCGCCGACGCGGCCATCTGCGAGTGCGACGGCCGGCCGCCGGTCGCGGCCGACTACACGCCGTAGCGGTCGCGCCACCGCAGCTAGCGTTGGCCCTTCCAGCGCAACAGCTCGACGGCGTTGTCGGCGTAGCCGGAGTCGCGCAGCGCCTGCTCCTTGGGCGAGTCGAACAGGGTGTGGATCATCAGGTCGTCGACGTCGAGGACGCCGATGGTACCGCGGTCTTGGGTCAGCGCACCGACGTGGCGCGGGAACAAGATCAGATCGCCGGGCTGGGTGAACGGCACCGGCCGGCCCTGGGCGTCGCGGTAGATGCCGTCGTCGGCCAGCGCGCCCCGGGCGACCACCCGGGCGTGCTGCTTGAGCGAACCGGTCCAGCCGTAGGGGATCTTGAGCCCGGTGCGCCGCGCCGCGTAGACCATCAGGTCGGCGCAGTCCGAGCCCTCGAGCTGCTCGCTCTGGTGGGCCCGATCGCTGGGGCCGGCCGAGGCCCAGATGTACGGCTGGCCGAACATCTCGGTGAGGTAGCCCACGAAGGTGTCGTCGGTGCGCAACGTGATCCGGTGGACGTCGTCGACCAGGCCGCCGGCGGCGCGGCGCTTGTGCGCCTCGGGGCCGGGGGTGGCCAGCGTGCGGTCGCCCTGGGTGACCTCGAGCTGGTAGCGCATGGTGCCGACGCCGTGACCGTAGTCCGGGGTCAGCGTCGGGTGCACGTCCGCGACGACGGTGCCGCCGGTGGCGGCCAGCGGGGTCGCGGCGTACGGGATGGGCTCGTAGCGGAACGAGCCCGACGCGGTGTTGGACAGGTTGGCCTCGGTCGGCTCGACCTTGTGCCAGGCCAGCTGGACCCGCGGCGCCTCGGCCAGCGGGCGCGGCGTCACTGGGCGGCCCTTCCAGCGCAGCGCCGGCGCGTCGCTGTAGATCGTCCGGGTCTTGCCGTCGACGGCCTCGAGCACCGCGAACAGCCGGACCTGGTCGTCGCGGCGGGCGCGCTTGGCGGTGGCGTCGGCGACGCCGGCCGACCCGACCAGCGACGCGATGCCGACGGCGACGACCTGGCCCCGGGCGTCGGCCTGGCCGAGCGCGGCGGGGGCGGGGGCCGGGCGTGTGGCGGGGGCCGAGCGCGGCGCGGCGGCGGGGGCCGGGCTCGGCTGCCCCTCGGCCTGCCCACAGGCCACCGGGAGCAAGAGCACCGCCACCAGCCCGAGGCCCCGCACATGGGAGGTCGACATGGAGTGAAGACGCATGAGCCGCCAGATTGTTCCATGGGGGACGGGGCTTGATCGGTGGCATGTAAGAAGTAGAAAGCTGAACTTTCTACTTTCGGGCGGAGCCTCGCCGGCGTAGGGTCGCCGCCGTGGCCCGGTCCCGCGCTCCAACGGCTCCCCCGACCCATCACGGGCGTGGCGGCCGGGCCACCCCATCGTCGACGGTCCCGCCCAGCGAAGTGCCCCGGCGCGCCGCGATGGCGCCCCGGGCCGGTGGCGCCGACGCCGCGTTGGTCCGGATTTCGGACCTCGCGCGCCAGGCCGGCGTGCCGGCCGCCACCATCAAGCACTACATGCGCGAGGGGTTGTTGCCGCGGCCGACCACGCGCACCAGCCGCAACATGGCCTACTACGACCCGCGGCTGGCGGCCCGGGTCCGGGCGATCAAGGAGCTGCAGACCAAGCGCTTCCTGCCGCTGCGCCTCATCCACGAGCTGCTCGAGCCGGCGCCCAGCGCGGCGGTGCGGGCCGACGCCGACGCCACGCTGCGCCGACACCTCGGCCAGCTCGAGCCGGCCATCCGCGCCGGCGCCACCGACGCCCAGCACCGGCGCGGCCGCGACGATGGCGGCGCGACCGAGGCCGAGGCCCTGGCCCGCTTCGAGGTCACCGCCGCCGAGCTGGCCGAGCTGCGCGCGGCCGACCTGGCCGGCCCCGGTTCCGACGGCCGCTACGCCGGGGCCGATCTCGAGCTGTTGGAGATCATCGACGAGACCCGCCGCCGCGGCCTGGGCGAGCTGTTCCCGATGGCGATCCTCGGGCCCTACGCGGCGGCGGTGCGCACGCTGGTGCGGACCGAGCTCGACGTGTTCCGCGCCCAGGTGCTGACCGGGCCGGCGTTGCCGCCGCGCCCGCTCGACGAGATCGCCCGCGAGGCCACCCGCCTGGGCGAGCGGCTGGTGGTCGCGATGCGCGCCAAGCTGGTCATCTCCGAGCTGCGCGCGGTGGCTGGCGCCGCGCCGGCCCCGAACCCGCAACCGACGAACGTGAGGAGCAAGCGATGAAGCGTCTATCTGTGTGCGCGGTGGTCGGCCTGGCGATGGTGGCCTGTGGCGGCGGCGGCGACGACGCGCCCGCGACCGACGCCGGCCCGGGCGACCTCGACGGCGGCCCGGCCGACGCGGCCAACCCCGACGGTGGCGAGCCGAGCGACGGCGGCCCGCTCGACGGCGGGCCCGGGCCGGACGCGGCGCCGGCGCGCGACCCCGGCATGCCGGGCGCCTACCGGTCGCTGGTGACCGCCAGCGTGTCCATCCCGGTCGCGGCCGGCACCATCGCCGGCACGGTGTGCAGCCCGTCGACCGACGGCGCCACCGCGGCGCCCGGGCCCTTCCCCCTGGTGGTCGTCTCGCCGGGCTACCAGCTGGCGCGCAGCCAGTACCAGATCTACTGTGATCACCTCGCGTCCTGGGGCTACGTCGTGGTGGTCCGCGACTACGCCGGCAGCGGCAACCACCAGGCCAAGGCCGCCGAGGTCGGCAAGGTCATCGACTGGGCGACCGGGACCCAGAGCGGCCTGGCCGCGCGGGTCGACGCCACCAAGATCGGCGTCGCCGGCCACTCGCTGGGCGGCAAGGTGAGCATCAACGCCGCCATCCTCGACGCCCGGGTCAAGGCGGTGGTCGGCTGGGATCCGGTCGACGCGCTGCCGCCGTTCGGCAACGACGGCTCGGCCTCGGTCACGCCGGAGCTCATGGCCGGGCTGCACGTGCCGCTGGCGCTGTTGGGCGAGACCACCGACGGCACCGGCAGCCTGGGCATGGCGTGCGCGCCGACCGCCGACAACTACGCCCGGTTCTACGACGCGGCGTGCGCGGCGCCGGCCGCGCTCGAGGTCACCGTCGGCATGGCCGACCACATGGACTGGATCGGCGACCGCGCCAGCTGTGGGCTGGCGTGCCTGGCCTGCCGCTCCGGCACGACGCCGGAGGACACCGTCCACACCCTCACGTTCCGCGTGACCACCGCGTGGTTCGAGCGGCACCTGCGGGGCGACGTCGGCGTCGACCGCTACCTGGCGGCCCCGGCGATCGGCGCGCCGACCACGCTGCGCAGCGGCGGCCCCGCCTGCGCGCGCTGACCCGCGCGGTCGGGTGTCGGACCCGCGTGGTAAAGACCGCGCGATGATCGATCTGGCTCCCGCGCTCGCCCCCTCTCGTCTCGCCACGGCCCGCGGTGGCGCCCGCGGCGTGGCGCCCAGCGTCCGCCGGGCCGCCGCGTCGGAGCTGGGCGAGGTGGCGCGCCTGGTCAACCGGGCCCACGCGGTGGAGCGCAGCTTCGTCGAGGGCGAGCGGGTCTCCGCGGCCCAGCTGGCCGCGATGCGCGAGCGCGGCCACTTCCTGGTGCTCGACGACGACGACGGCGCCTTGGTCGCCGCGGTCTACGTCGCGATGGCGCCGGACGACGCGGGCGACGGCGGCACCATGGCGCTGCTGTCGGTGGCGCCGGAGCGCCAGGGCGAAGGGCTGGGGCGGCGGCTCCTGGCGGTGGCCGAGGCGCTGTGCGCCGCGGTCGGCTGCGGCTCGATCGAGCTTGAGTTCGTGAGCCTGCGGCCGGAGCTGGGGGCGTGGTACCGCAGCCAGGGCTACGCCGAGGTAGGCACCGCCGGGCTCGAGGGTCGCCGCGCGCTCAAGCCGTGCCACGTGGTGCGTATGCAGAAGCCGCTGGCCTGACCCGGCGGTGGCCGATCGCGGCGGGCCGCGCGCCGGCTGGCCGTCCCGTGTATCCTCGGCGCATGTCGTACCTCCGGGCGCTGCTTGTCCCCCGCGCGTGTGCCACCCCGTACCTCGGCCTGGCGCTGCTGGTGGCCGGGTGCAGCGACGACGCCGGGCTGCCGGACGCCCGCCCGCCGATCGACGCCGCGGCCCCCGGGCAGCTGGCGCTGACCTGGTCGCTCAGCCACGGCGGCGGCCCGCAGACCTGCGCCTCGGTCGGGGCCTCGTCGGTGAGCGCGTCCTTGTTGCCGGTCGGCGCGGCCTTCGGCGAGGTCGACCTGTGGAGCTGCGCCGCGGGCAGCGGCACCACCCGCGAGCTGGCGCCGGGGCCGTACAACCTGGAGGTCAGCGTGGTCGGCGGCGGCACCCTGGCCGGGCCGATCGTCGTCGAGAACGTCGTGGTCAGGCCGGGCCAGGTCACCGACGTCGCGCCGCTCACCTTCGACGTCCTGCCGGCTGGCGATCTGCAGTTCCGCATCACCACGCCGACCTCCGGCAACTGCGCCGACGTCGCCGCCCAGGGCGCCGGCATCACCGCCACCACCCTCGAGCTGCGCGACGCGGCCGGCGCCTGCCTGCCGACGACCTTCGCGATCGCCGCCGGCGCCACCCGGCCGGCCGGCACCTACGTCAGCGACTGCGCCGGCGCCGCCTACGGGTGCATCGCCGACGATCAGGACGTGCGCGCGACCGGCGTCCCCAGCGGCCAGCACACCATGGTGATGCGCGGCGACGTGGGCGCGCTGGCATGCTGGAACCGCACCGCGGCGTTCGAGACCCGGGCCGGCGGGCTGTTGACCACCCTCAACCCGCAAGCCCTGAACCTCGACACCAACCTGCCGGGGTGCCCGGCGCCGTAGCCGCGATGCGCCGAGCGTCAGCGGCGGCCCGGGGCTGTCGCCGGTCGCCGAGCCGGGTAGACTGCCGGCGCGATGACAGCGCCTAGCCACTACCAGCCCGATCTCCGCGACATCTTCTTCAACCTGTTCGAGGTCCTCGGGATCGATCGCGGCGTGCTTGGGCACGGCCCGTTCGCGTCGTTCGACGCCGACACCGCGCGCGCCTCGCTCGAGGGCGTCGAGGAGTTCGTCCAGGCCCACTTCGCCCCGTCGTTCGCCGAGGGAGACACCGTCGGGCTGCGGTTCGACGGCGCCGGCAACGTCACCCTGCCGGCCAGCTTCACCGCCGCGCTCGAGGCCTACTACCAGGGCGGGTGGAACAAGCTCGAGCTGCCCGAGTCGCTGGGCGGCTACGGCGCGCCGCCGACGGTGGCGTGGGCGGCGTTCGAGATGTTCTCCGGCGCCAACCCGGCGCTGACGTTCTACCTGCTCGGGAACTTCCACGCCAAGGTGGTCGACGAGCTGGGCACCGAGGATCAGAAGCGGCGCTACCTCGCCAACATCCTCGAGCGCCACTGGGGCGGCACCATGGTGCTGACCGAGCCCGACGCCGGGTCCGACGTCGGCGCCGGCACCACCAAGGCCACCCACGTCGCCGGCGACGAGTACCTGCTCGAGGGCGTCAAGCGGTTCATCACCAACGGCGACTTCGACCAGCCCGACAACATCGTCCACCTGGTGCTGGCCCGGCCCGAGGGCGCGCCCCCGGGCACCAAGGGCCTGGGCATGTTCCTGGTCCCCAAGTACTGGGTCGAGGCCGACGGCTCGCTGGGCGCCCGCAACGGCGCGGTGGTCACCAACGTCGAGCACAAGATGGGGATCAAGGCGTCGGCCACCTGCGAGCTGACCCTGGGCGCGACCACCCCGTGCCGCGGCCTCCTGGTCGGCGGCGTCCGCGACGGCATCGCCCAGATGTTCCACGTGATCGAGTACGCCCGCATGGGCGTCGCCACCAAGTCGATGGCGGCGTTGTCGACGGCGTACCGCAACGCGCTGGCCTACACCCGCGAGCGCAAGCAGGGCGCCGACCTGGCCCGGGCCGCCGACAAGACCGCGCCGCGGGTCGAGATCATCCGTCACCCTGACGTGCGGCGGATGCTGATGCTGCAGAAGGCGTTCGCCGAGGGCCTGCGCGCGCTCATCCTGTACACCGCCAGCATCCAGGACCAGGTCATGCTGTCCGGCGGCTACGGCAAGGCGGGCGCCAAGGCGCTCGACGCCCGCAACGATCTGCTGCTGCCGCTGTGCAAGGGCTACGCCTCCGAGAAGGTCTACGAGCTGCTGGCGGTGAGCCTGCAGTGCTTCGGCGGCTCGGGCTATTGCAGCGACTACCCCATCGAGCAGTACATCCGCGACCAGAAGATCGACACCCTGTACGAGGGCACCACGCACATCCAGGCGCTCGACCTGTTCTTCCGCAAGGTGGGGCGCGATCGGGGCGCGGCGTTGCAGGCGCTCATGGGCGACATCGGCAAGGATCTGGCCGGGCTGCCGGCGGAGCTGGCCGGGGAGGCGGCCGCGGCCCAGGCGGCGGCGGCCGACGTCGGCGCCATCTTCATGACGATGCTCGGCAAGCTCGGGCAGTCGCCGTACCACGTCGGGCTCCACGGCAACCGCATCCTGTTCGCCCTGGCCGAGCTGGTCATCGGCTGGCGCCTGCTGGTCAACGCCAAGGTGGCGCTGGCCGCCGTGGGCACCGCGTCCGACCGCGACCGCCCGTTCTACCAGGGCAAGGTCGCGGCGGCGCGGTTCTACGCGGCCGAGGTGCTGCCGGGGCTGGCCACCTCGCGCAAGATCATCGAGCAGGGCACGCTGGCGCTCATGGAGCTGCCCGACGACGCCTGGTGAGCCGGGCCGTCAGCGGCCGCGTTCGCGGAGGTCCTCGAGCAGCGGCACCACCGCGGCGACGACCCGGGCGCACCCGGCGTCGCTCGTGCTGATCGCGTAGCTGGCCTCGAGCTCGATGCCGGCGTACGGCGCCGGCGCCAGGGCCTGGCGCAGCGAGGTGCACACCGCCGGGCCGACCCCGGTGTAGGGCTGGTTGGCGCGCACCGCGAAGCCGGCCGCGCGCAAGGTGAACAGCAGCCGCTCGGCCCACGTGGCCTCGAACGGGTGCGCCGGATCGTAGAGCACCCCCAGGTCGAACGCCCGGCGCTCGGGATCGAGGCTGGGGTCGAAGCTGTGCGACGACAGGTGCAGGCAGGCGCCGACCGAGGCCAGGCGACCCCGCACGTCGCGCTCGACGGCTGCCCAGTACGGCGCGTGGAAGGCGTCGACGCGGGCGGCGCGCTCGGCCGCGGTCAGCGCGGCGTTGCCCGGCACCGGCTGGCCGTAGCTGACCCGCGGCACCACGTCGGGGTGATCGGCCGGCCGGTTGAGATCGACCCACATCCTCGAGAACGCACCGGCGTGGACCGCCACGCCCAGCGCCTCGCCCAGTCCGGCGGCGATGGTGTACGCGCCGGGGTCCCAGCTGGCCTGGCCGCGCAGCGCGTCGTCGTCGAGGCCGAGGTCGACGCCGGGCGGCAGCGTCCACGACGCGTGCTCGCACGACAGCACCAGCCCGGTCATCGCGGCCTCGCGTCGGCCAGGGTGGTGGCGGCCACCACGGTGAGGAAGTCGGGGCGGGCCGGGCGGCGGCGCAGCGCGAGCTCGAGCCAGCTGGCGACGAAGTGGGCCAGGTCGACGTAGTAGCGAGGGTCGTCGACGCCGGCGAAGCCGACCAGCACCGCGCGCTGGTAGCCGGTGGCCTTCTTGTGGGCGGTGTAGAAGGCCCAGGCCAGCGCGCCACCCGACGCCTCGATCAGCCGTGCGCCCAGCCACAAGGTCACGTCGACCGCCAGCCCGGCCCAGGTGGGCGAGCCGATGCCGTCGGGGCCGACCGCCGCGGCCGCGGCGCACAGCCACGCGCCCAGGCGATCGGTCGCGTCGGCGCTGGCGAGGTCGACGCCGTGGCGGGCCGCCAGCTCGGTCAGCGCCGCGCACCGGTCGGGCGCCGCCGCCATCAAGGCCGCGAACGCGTCGCGGGCCAGCGCGGGCGGGGCGTCGCGCAGCTCGCCCACCACCGGCACGGGCAGCGGCGTCCAGGCGGCCAGGTCGAGCATGGCTCGGTTTTACACCGGCCCAGACCGGCCGCCTGCCTCGTGCGTGGAATCTCCCATGCCCTGCACCGCCCGCCTCACCAACCGCCTGTTCGCCGCCGCCCTGGCCGCCGCCACTGCCCTCGCCGGAGCCGCGGTCTCGACCGCCGCCCCCCGACCGCCCCTCACCACCGAGCGCGCCCCGGCCTTCGCCGACACCGTCGCCGCGGTCGCCGACATGGTCGACGACGAGGGCATGACCGAGCTGGTCAACCGCGCCCACCTCGACCTGGTCAACGTCATGTGGGAGGACACCGGCCGCTGGGAGGGCAGCTCGGTCGGCCCCAACATCAGCGACGTGACGATCGAGGTCGAGGCCGCGCCCGGCCAGACCCGGCTGATGCCGGTCATCCGCAACGCCAACTTCGCCGACAAGACCGCCGACGTGAAGCTCGACCGCATCTTCGTGCCGGTCGGCAACCAGGCCGGCGGCAAGCTCACCACCATCTCGCTGGCCGAGCTGTTGCGCCGGCCCGGTCGGTACCTGTCCCAGGCCAAGGCCGGCACGATCAAGGGCGGGACGCTCCTGGCCAAGCGCGACAGCCACGCGCTGGTCAGCGCGCAGCACGCGTTCCTGCCGGTGCCGGCGTCGGGCCAGGTCAACTTCTGGCCGGTGATCTTCAACTACCAGTCCTACGAGGACAACCCGGCGGTCCTCACCATCCTGGTCACCCGCCAGGGCACCAGCATGACCATCGTCGACAACACCCGGGACACCACCGCGGGCGGCAGCTGGGGCCAGCGGCTGTACTTCAACCAGGACGGCCAGAAGGCGCCGCTGCTGGCCGAGCGGCTCAAGGACGTACAGGCCAAGGGCACCACCGCCAACGGCGAGGCCGCGGCGTCGCTCGGCGAAGACGCCAACCTGCTCATGCTGATCCAGGTGCCGCTCAAGCAGAAGGCGCGGCCGCGGCTGGAGGTCGCCGACGACGAGGGCGAGTACGCCGACGGCGCGATGCCCGCGCCGCCGCCGAAGTCGGCCAGCGCCTCCGCGCCGATGGCCATGCAGGGCGGGGCCAGCGTGGGCAGCGCCCGGACCCGTCGCGCCGACGTCGACACCGCGGTGCTCGGCCACGGCGAGACCACCGGCCCGTTCACCGAGCTCGACGGCCAGACCATCGAGCGTGACCCGCGGTTCCCGGTGCGGGTGACCGTGCAGTTCTACCAGGCCACCGCCACCGGCGTGGTAGCCGCGCCCGACATCGAGCGGATGGCGGCGCAGATCGGGCGGGTCTACGCCAAGGGTGACTACGTCGGCTCGCTGGTGGTGCCGGGCCCCAAGGACCGGGCGCGACCGACCAACTACGGCGGCGATGGCGCGGCCCACTTCGGCGGCCTCGACGCGTGGTGGGCCCGCTTCGGCGGCCGCCCGCAGGCGCTCAAGGGTAACTGACCGCCGCCGCGGCGCGGTCAGGGCGGCGCGCTCGCGGGCGGCGCCGCCACCAGCACGTTGGGGACGTCCCAGCCGGTGTGGTTGGAGTCGTCCTCCCAAAAGCCGGTCTCGTAGCTGCCGTACGACGTGACGCGGGCGGCGCCGGTGCCGGCCACCACCGTGGCCTCGGGGCCGCCCTCGGCGTACAGCGCGCCGACCAGGTCGAACGCCGGGGTGGCCAGGGCCGCCGCCAGCTCGCCCATGCGCAGCGGCGCCCGCAGGTGCGCGAACACCAGGCGCCCGTGTCGGTCGACCGCGATGGCCGCCGCCGAGTACGACTTGGCGTCGGCCCAGGCCAGCGCCTCCCCGTCGCAGCCGAGCAGCCGGTAGCTCTGGACCTCGCCGCGGTAGCGTCGGCGCAGCGCGGCGACGTCGACGCCGGCGCAGCCACGCCCGACGATCCGCACCGCGGGGTCGGCGGGGTCGTGCGGATCGAACAAGAGCCAGCCGCCGTAGCGCGGGTTGTCGCGGTCGCGGTCGACGTGATCGCGGTCGCGCAGCTGGCCCAGGGCGCGGTGGTCGTCGCCGAACATCCCGGCGTTGACCGCCGCCACCGCGCCGACGGCGTCGGCCCAGGTCGTCACCGGCCGTGGGGCGCCGTCGCGCGATGCCATGACCAGCCGCGGCGGGTAGCGCCCGACGTCGACCCGGACCAGCTCGAGGCACGGCGTGAGCGTCGGCAGCGCGCTGGTGCCGGCGATGCGGTGGCGCTCGATCGTGAGCCCGGGGGCCAGCGCGTGGCGCTGGCCGTCGCACCCGGCGGGCGGCGGGGCGGCGGCGTCGATCGCGGCTCCCCCATCGACGATCGCGGCCGGCGGCGGCGGCGGGTGGCGCCGGCCGCGCCCGCAGGCGACGGCGCACAAGAGCGACAACACGGCCCGCTTCATCGCCGCCGACAACGCGCGAGCCGGGGCGCTCATTCCCGACCGGCGCGGGCGGCCGCGACCGCGGCGCACACCGCGCGCGCCACCTCCGCTGGCGCGGCGGCGTCCCATACCGCGCGGATCATCGCCACCGCGTCAGCGCCGGCCGCGACCGCCGCGGTCACGCGGCCGGGCCCGTCGATGCCGCCCACCGCGACCAGGGCCCCGGCGACCCGCGGCCGGGCCGCCGCCACGGCCGCCGGACCCAGCGGCAGGCCCAGGCCGGCCTTCGACGGGGTGGACCAGATCGGGCCCAGCTGGACCAGGTCGGCGGTGGCGTCGTCGGCGGCGAGCGCGGCGGCGTGCCGGGACACACCGATCGCCAGGCCCGGCGCCACCGCCCGCGCCGTCGCGACCGGCAGGCCGCGCTCGGGCAGGTGGACCCCGTCCGCGCCCACCGCCAGCGCCACGTCGAGGCGATCGTTGATCCACAGCGGCGCCCCGGCCGCGGCGGTGATCGCGCGCAGCGCCCGGGCCCGCTGGTACAGCGCGGCGCCGCCCAGGTGCTTGGCCCGCAGCTGGATGGCGACCGCGCCAGCCGGCGCCGCCGCGACCAGCGCGGCCACGGCGGCGGTCAGCGCCGGGCCGTCGCACCGGGCCAGATCGGTCACCGCGACCAGCGCCAGCGGTGCCCGCGCCGTGGTCGCCACTACTCGATCAGCCCGACCACCGGGGACGACGCGTTGGCGTACGCCTTCATCGCCATGCGCCCGGCCCGGAACGCCTTGCGCCCGGCCTCGACCCCGAGCCGCATCGCCTCGGCCATCAGCACCGGGTCGGCGGCGGCGGCGATGCCGGTGTTCATCAGCACCGCGGTGGCGCCCAGCTCCATGGCGATGGCGGCGTCCGACGCGGTGCCGACCCCGGCGTCGACGATCACCGGCGCGCCTACCTCGTCGATGATGATCTTGAGCGTGTGCGGGTTGCGGATGCCGAGGCCCGAGCCGATCGGCGCCGCCAGCGGCATCACCGCCGGGCAGCCGGCGTCGATCAGCCGCTTGCAGGTCACCAGGTCGTCGCCGCAGTACGGCAACACCGTGAACCCGTCGGCCACCAGCACCCGGGCCGCCTCGACGGTGGCGGCGTTGTCAGGGAACAGCGTCTTGGGGTCGCCGATGACCTCGAGCTTGACGAAGTCGGCCATGCCCAGCTCGCGCGCCAGGTGGCAGGTGCGGACCGCCTCGTCGACGGTGTAGCAGCCGGCGGTGTTGGGCAGAAGCGTCAGCGACCGGTCGATGGCGTCGAGCAGGTTGGGGCCGGCGCCGGACAGGTCGACCCGCCGCAGCGCCACCGTCACCATCTCGGCGCCCGACGCGGCGATCGCGGCGCGGGTCTGGTCGGGCGAGGCGTACTTGCCGGTGCCGATGATGATGCGCGACCGGAAGGTGGTGCCGGCCAGGGTCCAGGTGTCGTCGGTGGTCATCGGGTTCCTTGCGCGCGCCGCGGTCAGCCGCCGCCGACGAAGGTGACCAGCTCGAGGCGGTCGCCGTCGGCCAGCACGGTGTCGGCGTGGCGGGCCCGGGGCACCACCGCGCGGTTGTGCTCGACCGCGACCCGGCGGTCGGCCAGCCCCAGCTGGGCCAGCAGGTCGGTGATGGTCACGCCGGCGGGCGCGGCGTGAGCCCGGCCGTTGACGGTGAGCGCGATCTCGTCCACGGCGCGACGCTACCACGGCGGCGGCGGCCCGGCGTCACGCGGCCCGACGCCGGCTGGCCAAGAGCTGGGCCGGGCTGTCGCCGGGGCCGGCCATCACCACCCGCGCGCCGTGGCGGGCCAAGAGCGCGCGCGCCGCGACCAGCTCGCGCCGGTGATCGTGGGTCAGGATCGCCGCTACGGTGGCCCCGGCCGGCGTGGCCCCGACCAGCGCGAACTCGGGCGTGGCCGGCACCACCACCGTCAGCGCGCCGGCGTGGCGACGGACCCGGGCCAGCGCGCGCGCCACTCGGTCCTCGTCGTCGAGGACACCGGCCAGATCCGACAGCACCACCACGTGATCCGGCCGCAGGTCGGTCACCGCTCGCTCGAGCGCGCTGGCCAGGCCGGTCGAGCGGCGCCCGGCGACCGGTTGCGTCCGGTACGGCAGCTCGATGCCGCGCAACCGGCAGAACAGCCGCAGCGGCGCCATCTGCGGATCGGCGCCGTCGCTCAGGTGGACCCGCGACCACCACCACGCCGGCGCGACCGTCTTGCCGGCGCCGATGCCTTCGATGATCTTGGTGACCATCCGCAGGATCGCGCCCAGGTCGTACAGCACGCCGTCGGGGCCGGCCTGGATCTGGCCCCACCGCGGGTCGTCGATGGCCGGCACCACCCGCAGGCGCGCGTCGAGCGCTTCTTGGTGGGCCAGGTAGTTGGCCACCGCCGCCACCAGCTCGCCCGGCGTCAGGTCGGTCAGGTCCTCGTCGACCACGGTGGCGGCGTCGAGCAACCGGTCGACCAGCTGCAGCCAGTGGTGGTGGCCGGCCCCCGGCCGCAGCTCGAGCACCGGGCGGGTGTCGAACGTGACCAGCCCGACCCGATCGCCGCCGTCGAGGGCGGCCCGGGACAGCGCCGCCGCGCTGTCGATGGCCCAGTCGAGGGCGCCGGCGCCGCGCGGGCCCAGCCGCATCGACGCGCCGATGTCGACGCACACCACGTGGGTCGCCACCAGCTCGTTCTCGAGGTCGCGCACCATCAGCTTGCCCTTGCGGGCGGTGGCCTTCCACGCGATGTACTTGAACGGATCGCCGTGGGCGTGCTCGCGCAGCTCGCGCAGCTCCCCGGCCAGGCCACGCCGGCGCACGTGGTGCATGCCGATCTGGTCGCTGTGGACGCCGCCGGCTCGGCGCAGCTGGGGCGCCACCGCCGGGCGCCGCCGCGGGAACACCTTGATGGCGATCGGGTTGGGGAAGTACGCCTCGACCTCGAACAGGCCCAGCAGGTCGCCGAGGATGAGCACCGCGCCGTGCATGACCTGGTAGCCGGCGGTGGCCGGGCGCACCTCGGTGGTGTGCTCGATCTGCTGGCCGGGCGGCACCGACGCCGCCGGGCACGGCGAGACCACCAGCCCGGGGTTGGTCAGCACCCGGGTCGCCAGCACCCGGAGAGTCCGGCTGCCGTGGTTGCGGTAGGCGATGTGCAGCGCGAACGGCCGGTCCGGCGCCAGCGCGCCGCCCGGCTCGGCCCCGGGCGGCACCCACCACGACAGCTCGATCTTGCGCCGGCGCAGTAGCACCGCGGTCGGGAAGAAGGCCAGGTAGCCGGCTGCCAGGGCGATCAGCACCGTGCCGCCCAGCGCGACCAGCGGGGGCGCGCCGCGGAACGCGCCCACCAGCACCATCAGCGCCGCCGCCGACAGCACCAGCTTGCCGCGGGTGGCGAGCGACGGGATCATCGCCGCGGCGTCTTGTAGCCGACCTTGCCCAGGGCCTCGGCCACCACCGCGTTGCCGGTGCCGCCCTCGAGCTCGGCGTCGGGCGTCATCAGGATGCGGTGGGCCAGCACCAGCGGCGCCAGCTGGCGGATGTCGTCGGGCAGCGCGTAGTCGCGGCCGCGCAACAGCGCCAGCGCCTTGCACGCGTGCATCAGCGCCAGCGCCGCGCGGGGCGACGCGCCCAGGTAGACCCGGCCGTGGGCCCGGGTGAACTGGGTCAGGGCCAGGATGTAGTCGACCAGCTCCTCGGCGACGAACACCTCCTGGGCCAGCGCCTGCAGCCGCTTGACCTCGTCGGGACCGACCACGGCGCGCACCGGCGGTGGCGGCTTGTCGTAGGTCTGGAGCATCCGCTTCTCGTCGGCGGGCTCGGGGTACGTCATCTTGAGCTTGATGAGGAACCGATCGACCTGGGCCTCGGGCAGCGGGTAGGTGCCCTCCTGCTCGATCGGGTTCTGGGTCGCCAGCACGATGAACGGCGCCGCCAGCGCCTTGGTCTCGCCCTCGATGGTGACCTGGTGCTCCTGCATGGCCTCGAGCAGCGCCGACTGGGTCTTGGCCGGGGCCCGGTTGATCTCGTCGCCCAGGAGCACGTTGGTGAACACCGGGCCCTCGCGCAGCACGAAGGTGTTGGTGCGCAGATCGAGGATGTAGGTGCCGGTGATGTCCGACGGCAGGAGGTCCGGCGTGAACTGCACCCGGCGGAAGTTCATCGACAGCGTCTGGGCGAAGGCCTTGACCAGCGTGGTCTTGGCGACCCCGGGGTTGCCCTCGATGAGCACGTGGCCGCGGGCGATGAGCGCGGTGAGCAGCGCCTCGGTGATCGCCGGCGGGCCGATGAAGGCCTTGCCCACCTCCTCGAGGATGGTGCGGCCGATGGTGCCGACCTGGGCCAGGTGGGCGGGATCGATGGTTTGGGGCATCACGGTTCCAGCGGGCGCGCGCGCCCAGCGGCGGGGGTGGGTTCGCCGAGCAGACGGTACAGCGCCTGGGCGTCAGCGTGGAGATCGGTCAGGACCCGGAGGTCGACCTTGCGGAGACGGCGGCCCAGCGCGGCGTCGGTGCGGTGGGGGAGGTCGCGCAGGCGCGGGCTCAGCCGCGCCACCAGCGCGCCGGCGTCGCGCCCGTAGCCGTCGGAGATCCGGGTCACCAGCTCCCGCGCCGGCAGCTGCCCCAGCGGATCGACCAGGCCCAGGGCCCGCGCCAGCGCGTGGTTGACCGAGTCCCGCAACACCGCGGCCGGCACCTGCAGCGCCGGCCGGCCGGCGTCGGCCGCGGCCACCAGCGTCGCGGGGTGGTCGGTGCGCACCCGGGCCGCGGGCCCGAGCCAGGTGCCGTCCATCACCCGTCGCCGCCACGGCGGCATCGCCGCCAGCGCCAGCGCCGCCAGGAGCACCGCCACCAGCGCACCCACCACGCGCATGGCGGTCGGCGTCAGCAGCCACTCGTTGCGGCTCTCGAGCCACCGGTTGACGCCGATCAGCGAGCGGCCGACGCTCGACAGGTTGGCGTCGTCGATGAACGGCCGCGGCTCGCCGTACATCGGCACGTCGCCGCGCAGCAGCACCACCCGCCGGGCCCGGCCGCCCCGATCGAGCCAGCGCAGCATGTTGACCGCCAGGGTCAGATTGCCGGGGAACTGCGCCATGCGGTTGATGAGGATGCTGGGATCGCTGACCACGATGAACCGGCCGGTGCCGCGCTCGCCGGCCACCACCACCGCGCCGCCGCCGTCGAAGCCGATCACCGCGGTGGCGCCGGTGACCTGGCTGAGCACCGCCGGGTGGTTGGTGACCACCTCGCTCACGCCGCGGGCGATGGGATGGCTGGGCGCCATCGGCGTGGCGATCGGCGCGTACGGCAGCGAGCGGTAGTAGCGCGACGCGACCGCGGTGTTGACCTCGGCCCGCAACAGGCCCAGGCGCGACAGGGCCGGCGCGGCGGCGCCGAAGTCGTCGGCGACGATGACGTTGCCGCCGGCGCCGATGAACGCGGCCAGCCGCGACGGCTCGACCCGTTGCAGCGGGTAGACCAGGACCAGGATGTCCTCGGCGTCGAGGTCGCTCCACTCGAGCGTGCCGACCGGGAACACCTCGTAGCCCAGGCCGGACGCAAGCTTGCTGAACGTCGCCATGCCGTTCCACGCGCTGCTGGTGGGATCGTAGTCGGCCAGGGGCGGCGCATCATCGGCGCCGGCCCGCCCGGCCAGGGCCAGCACCACCGCCACGATCACCACCAGGCGGCCGATCACAGCATCTCCTGGCGCAGCGCGGCGGCGGCGGCCCGCACCGCGGCGATGGCCCGGGACAGCGGCGCCGGCGGCGGCACCGCCAACAGCACGTAGTAGCCGCCGTCGACGGCGTGGACCACGATCGCCAGGCGCTGGTTCTCGATGATGAAGTACTCGGTGCCGCCGAAGTGCTGGGTGTCGAGGAGCGACTCCAGGTTGGCCAGCACCACGCCGTAGTGGGCGGTCAAAAGCGCCCACTCGGTGGCGTCGCCCTTGGCCACGAAGTCGACCATCTCGCCGTCGGGCGCGGCGAACGCGCCGCCGACGGCGCCCGGCGTGCCGGCGATCGCGCGCTCGAGGATGCGGCCGAACGGGGTCATCGCCGGGCTCCCGGCGGCGCAGGCGCGGCCGCCGGCGCCAAGTCGCCCCACAGCGCATCGAGCACGGCCGGCGCCGCGACCTCGACCGCGTGCCCCCGGGCCAGCCCGTCGAGCCACTGGTTGAAGTAGGCCTGGCGGGCCGGGGTGAACAGCTTGGCCTTGAACTCGGCCTCCGTCATGGGCGGCGGCCGGCGGAAGTCGGTGTAGAGGATCATGTCCCAGCCCCACGGGCTGGCCACCGGCGCCGCCACGCGGCCGATCGCGTCGACGGAGAACAACGCCCGGCGGTAGTACTCGCGCAAGCCGAAGTCCTGCTCGGTCGGCGCCGCCAGGCCGACCGTGGTCTTGAGCGACGGATCGACCGCGGCCACCGCAGCGTCGAGCGCTGGCTGCAGATCTTGCTTGAACAGATCCGACCGGGGCGCGAGGGCGGCGTAGGCGAGGTCGATGGCCCGCTTGGCGGCGTCGTCGACCGGCCCCGGCCGCGCCGCGCGGTCGACCTCGATCCGTGCGAAGTACGAGGCCCGGGACTCGGGGCGCACCATGCGGTCGCGGTTCTTGGCGAAGATCGGGTCGCGGAAGCTGGCCGGCAGATCGTCGAAGCGCTGGAACCGGGCCCGGTAGGCCACGTCGAGGAGCCGCACCGCGCCGGCGTCGTGGCGCGCCGCCGCCACGTCCGGATCACGATCGAGCCCGCGGGCCACGGCGGCGCCGGCCAGCACCTCGAGGTCGACGCACTCGGCCAGCGCGGCCGCGCGGTCGAGGTGGCGGCCGCGGGCCTGGGCCGCCACGCAGGAGCCGTACACCGGCCGCCCGTCGACCCGCGCCACCACCGGATCATCGGGGCCGGCCGGCTGGGCGGTGACGTCGATCGGCCCGCGCGTCGGGGCCGGGGCCGGGGCGCCGCCGCAGGCGGCCGCGGCGACGGCCAGCGCGACCGCCACTCCGCCGACCGGCAGCGCGAACCCCCGACCTGCCATGGCTACTCGCGCTGGACCAGGGCCAGCCGCGCCATCTCTTTGCCGACGGTGATCACCGCGAAGCCGATGGCCATCACGATGAGGGACGCGACGTAGTCGCGCCGCGCCAGGTAGTCGATGGCTTCCTTGAAGAAGAACATGCTGCCGCCGATGAGGGCCAAGGCCAACACTTCGAAGAAGTAGCGCCGCACGTCCGCTCGAGCCTAGCCCGAATGCCCGGGCCCTGCCACGCGCGCGCCGGCCGATCTCACCCGCGCCGGAGGTACACCAGCACCACCATCAAGGTCAGCGCCGCCACCACCGCCAGGTGAAACCGGAGCCGCGGCCGGCCGCTCTTGGCCTGGCTGCGGGTGATGGCCAGCTCGGTCACCAGATCGCGATCGCCGGTGCGGTGTGGCTTGAGCGCGCCGAGGAAGACGTGCAGGTAGATCACCAGCCACAGCACCAGGACCGCGGCGTTGAGCAGCGTCGACATCGCAGCCACCCGGCCGGCGTACATCTGATCGATGAACGCGTTGATCGCCGGGTCGTAGTTGACCCAGTAGATCCCGAGCACCGGACACACCACCGACAGCGCGGTCAGGCCCCAGTACACGCGCTCGCGCCGCCGCCACCGGCTGGGCTGGCCCTCGGCCGACGACGCCAGCGGCCGGGCCGAGCGCGGGGCCGCGGGCTCGTGGAACGCCATGAAAAACGAGCCGGCCAGCAGGTAGGCCACCACGCCCACCGCGACCACCCAGAACCGCACCGGCCCGAACAGCGGCGCCGCGGCGATGGCTGGGTCGAGGGAGATGGGCAGGAGCACCGCCGAGGGGAACGCCCCGAGCAGCACCAGCTCGGAGCGCACCGCGATGCCGGCGCCGAGCACCGCCAGCGGCACCAGCGCCAGCGCCAGGATCGCCGGGCGCCCCAGCGCGCCGATCTGGGCCGCCGGGATGATCACCAGCGACAGCCACATGTTCACGCCCAGCGCCAGGGCGACCACGTCGGCGAAGCGTCGCCACCGGCGCTCGGGGACCGCAGCCGCGGACGCGTGCATGCGGCCACGGTAGCACTGGCCGGGACCCGCCGCCGTGTGTAGTGTGCGCGCGATGGCGTCTCCTCTCGTGGTCACGATCGATGGTCCCGCTGGCGCTGGCAAGTCGACGGTCGCGCGCCGCCTCGCGCACGAGCTCGGCTACCGGCTGCTCGATACCGGCGCGATCTACCGGTCGGTGGCCGTCACCGCGGTGGCCCGGGCCATCGATCTCGACGACGAGGCCGCGCTGGCCGCGGTGGCGACCGCCCTGGACATCGACTTCAAGCTGGTCGGCGACGTCAACCAGGTCTGGCTGGACGGCGCCGACGTCACCTCGGCCATCCGCACCGCCGCGGCGTCCCAGGCGGCCTCGCGGGTGTCGCGCCACCCGGCGGTGCGGGCGGCGCTCCTGGGGCTGCAGCGCCGGCTGGGCGGCGCCGGCGGGGTGGTGGTCGAGGGCCGCGACACCGGCACGGTGGTGTTCCCCGACGCCGGCGCCAAGTTCTTCCTCACCGCGTCGGACCACGAGCGGGCCCGGCGCCGGCAGGCCGAGCTGGAGGCGTCGGGCGACGGCGGGGACTTCGAGGCCACGCTGCGCGACATCCGCGAGCGGGACGAGCGCGACGCCAGCCGCGACGTGGCGCCGATGCGGGCGGCCGACGACGCGGTGCTGGTCGACTCGTCGCAGGCGTCGCTCGACGAGGTGGTCGCCCAGATCGCCGGCGAAGTCCGGCGCCGCGGCGGCTGAGCGGGTGGGTGGCAGGGCCGACCGGCGTGGGTGGTCGGCGCGGGCGCTGGGCGGGCGGCCACGGCGGCCCAGATCGGCACCTTGGGTTTCCCGCAGGGTGGCGCAACGAGCGGTTGACAACCGGTTGGCCCGCTAGTACCTATCCGCCCCTGCGCCGGGACAGCCTTGCGCAAATTCGTCTGAGGAGCCCGTTTTTCAATGGTTGACGCTGCTGCCACGCATTCGGATGACGATTTCGCCGCGCTGTTCGCCGAGAGCATTGCGCAGGACAACGCCAAGGAGGGTGAAATCCTCCGTGGCACCGTGATCTCGGTAGGCAAGGACTTCGCGATCGTCGACATCGGATACAAGTCCGAGGGTCAGGTCGCGCTGGAGGAGTTCCGGGGAGCCGACGGCGCCATCGCGGTCGTCGTCGGTGACC
>JAWKQV010000028.1:0-52567 GCA_041389965.1 Kofleriaceae bacterium
GCGGCGATCTCGGGACCGATGCCGTCGCCCTCGATGAGCGTCACGGTGGGACGCGGTGCGGTGGTCATGGCGGCTGTGTACCGCAGCCGCCCGCCGGCGCCCAGCGGCAGCGCCGGCTGGACGGGTGCTGTAGGACCACCGCCCACCCGGCCCGGGGCTGGTGTCGAGGCGGCACCTCGGGCAATACTGCGCCGCGGAGGACCCGATGTACCAGCTGCGCCTATCGATGCTCGTAGCGGCCACCGCGTGTGCGGTCGCCTGTGGTGGAGGGGGCGGCGGCGCCACCGACGCGGCGCCGGCCATCGACGCCCCGGCCGACGCCACATTCACCGACGGCACCTACCGCGCCACCTGGGGCCCTTACACGATCCCGCCCGGCGTCGAGGGCACCAAGTGCGTCGAGGTGAAGCTGGGCAACGCCGACAACATCCAGGTCCACGCCATCCACAACGTGCTGGGCCAGGCCTCGCACCACTTCATCGTCTACCGCAAGGCGCCCGGCCCCGAGCAGCTGACGCCGTACGACTGCCAGCCGTTCACCGGCACGCTCGATCCCAACAACGGGGCGCCGCTGATGATCACCCAGCGCGCCGACGAGACGCTGACCCTGCCCGACGGCGTGGTGTTCACCCTCGCCCCCGATCAGCTGGTACGGCTCGAGCTGCACTTCATCAACACCAGCGATCAGCCGGTCGAGGTGACCGCCACCGCCGAGTTCCAGACCGTGCTCGGCGCGTCGCAGGAGGCCGACTTCATCTTCGCCGGCACGCCCGACATCGACCTGGCGCCCACGCCCGGGGTCCAGACCGTGGGGCCGGTGTACCTGCCGCTGATCGATCTGGCCGGGGCCAACGTGTTCGCGATCACCGGTCACACCCACGCTCTCGGCAAGAGCGTGACCGTGGCGACCTCGACCAGCCGGGACGACGTCGGCACGCAGGTCTACGCGCCGGCCAACTTCAACTGGGACGAGCCCGAGACGGTGTACCCCGCGTCGCCGTTCCAGATCCCCACCGACGGCGGGTTCCGCTTCTCGTGCACCTACGAGAACGACACCGGGCGCCGGGTCGGCTTCGGCGAGGGCGTGGCCGACGAGATGTGCTTCTTCTGGCTCTACTACTACCCGAGCCAGGGCGCCAAGGTCTGCGTGCACAGCGACCAGTTCAACGCGCCCACCGGCATCGACGTGTGCTGTCCGGCGCCAGCCGGCGACGCGATCTCCGCCGCCGCGTGCCGCTACCTGATGAACATGTGACCGCGGCGCGCGGTCGCCGGGCGGTGGGCGGCGAGGGCACCGCGTGAGGGCGCGGTTACGACGGGCCGAGGTGCTGGCGGCGGCTCGGTGTTCGCGGCGCTGCCGGCGACTTCTTCGTAAGGCGGCCGGGCGCGCCAGCACCGAGGAGTGCTCGCGGTCGGCCAACGACGCGCGACCCGTCGACGCGGCGGCGATCAGGTGCTGGTGGTCGCGTCCGGCCGCGGCCAGCTCGGCGATGCCCGGTGCCGGCCGGCGAGGTGGTCGGGTTGGCGGCGGTGCTGGCCGGCGCCCCGGCGCCCGGGCGCGGCCGCGGCCGAGGCGCTCGAGCTGGTGGTGGTGGCGGCTGACGAGGTGCGCGAGCTGATCGCCGAGTATCCGCTGGCGGCCCAGGCCGCCGCGCGCCACCTGGCCGCCGCGACCGGCCGAGGCCCGGCGTGAACCGCCGCGCGTTCCGCCGCGCGGTGGCGATGATCTTCGCGGTCAGCATCGCCTTCCGCGATCGCCCTGCAGGCCTACGCCGAGGCGGCGTTCCTCGACAACTTCGGCGCCGGGTGGATCGGTGCTGCTGGTCAGCCAGGCGGTGGCGTTCGCGGTGGGCGCAACCATACCGGCGGTCGCCACCCGGGCCGCGCGCCCTCGGCGCGGGTCGACGTCGCCGTCGGGGACAGGCTGGCGCTGCAGCGCGGCAGCCAGCACGCGCGACCCACGCGCCGACCTTGGTGTCGGCCGCGGCGGCACGCGTGGCCTTCGTCGTCGCGCTCACCACCACCGCGACCTTGGCGTCGGTGGCCAGCCTGGCGTTGTGGAACACCGTGGCCGCCACCACCGTCACGGGCGCGAGGCGCGACGGGCGTTGCCGATGCGCCGGCGATCACCGCGGGCGGCGCGGTTGCCGGCTTCGGCGCGGCGGCGATCGCCAGCCTGGCTGGAATGCGATCGCGGTCGCCCGTGTGGCGACCACGCTGGCGGTGGCCACCGTGGCGCTGGCCATCGCCGCGCAGCGCGCGCTGGCGACCGACGGCGCGCCGGGCCTGGTGGCGGCGCCGGGGGCGGCCCGGGAGCTGTCGCACGATCACCGCGCCCTGCTGCGGTGGATGATCGTCGCCGCGGTGGCCGAGGCCGCCATCGCCACCGCGCTCGAGTTCCGCTTCGGCGCCGCCCTCAAGCACCGCTTCGCCGGCAGTCAGCTGGCCACCGCGGTCAGCCTGTTCCACGGCGGCACCCACGCGCTCCAGCTGGCGCTGCAGGTGCTGATCATCCCGCGCCTCCTCACCGGGCAGCGGCTGCCGGTCACGGCGTCGATCCACCCCGGCGCCACCGCGCTGGGCGCGGCCGCGCTGGTGGTGATGCCGGGCTTCGCCGCGCTGGCGGCGCTGCGCACCGGCGAGAAGGTGTTCCGCTCGGCCACCGCGCGCACCGGCCAGGAGGTGACGATGTCGGCGCTGCCGCCGGCGGCCCGGGCCCGCTGGAAGGTGCTGGTGCGGGGCGTGTTCATGCCGATCGGCGCGGCCGCGGCCGGCTTGATCCTGGTGGCGCTCGGCCCCGGGGTGCTGGCGCGCCCGGTGCGCTTCGCGGTGGCGCTGGCCGCGCTGGCGGTGATCGTCGCGGTGGCGCTGCGGCACGCGGCCGGGCGGTTCGTCGCGATCTTGGCGACGCCGCTGGGCCTGCGCACGGTGACCATGGCCGAGGCCCCGACCACGCAGCTCGATCGGGCCGAGCTCGGCCACCTGATCGACAGCTGCGGCGGGGCGCGCGGCGCGGTGGCGCAAGCGGCGCTGGTCAACCTCGGCGTCGACGCTGCCGAGCTGACGGCGTACCTCGACCACGATGATCCCGCGGTGCGCGAGGCGCTGTACCGGCTGGCGGTGGCGCGCCCCACCGCCGCGGCCACGGCCGACCTGGTCGCCGCGGTCGCCATCGAGCCGGACCCCGGTCCCCGGGCCGCCGGCTTGGCGGCGCTGGCGGCGCACGGCGCGCGGGCCGCGGTGGCCCAGCTCGATCCCGACCGGGTGATCGATCCGGCGGTGGCGCGCGCGGTGCGAGCCGCCCGGCTCGAGCTCGGCCTCGCCGCGCCCGCCGAGCGACCGGGCATCCTCGACGAGCTGCTGGCGCACGACGGCGCGTGGGCGGCGCGGCTGGTGACGCCGGCCGACGCCCCGCGGCTGGTCGCAGCGCTGGGCAGCGGCGAACGCCGGCAGGCGCTGGCGGCGGCGGCGGGCGGGCCGGCGGCGGGGGCGGCGCTGATCGCGGCGGTGGTCGACCGCGACCCCGCCGCGCTGGCCGCGCTGGCCGCGCTGTCTCCGGCGGCGGCCGGCGCCCTCGTCGCTCAGCTCGGTAGCCCGCTGGCGACGATGGCGCGGACGACGGTCGCGCGCGCCGCGGCGGCGGCCCCGGCGACGGGTGCGCTGGTCGCGGTGCTGGCGGCCGACCCCGAGGCCACGGTGCGGGGCGCAGCGCTCCAGACGCTGGTCGCGCACGCGCGGGCCGGGGCCGTACCATCCGCCGAGCTCGCGGCGGCCGCGATCGCCCGCGCGCGGGCCGACCTCGACGCCCTGGTGGCCGCGCGCACCCCGCACCGGTCCACCGCCGCCGCGCGGGAGCTCGACCTCGCGATCCGCGCGGCGACCCACCGCCTGGTGCTGGCGGTCGCGGTCGCCACCGCCGTGACCGGTCGAGATCCGCTGCCGCTGCTGGCCGCCGGCCGCCGCCTCCGCGACGACGACGATCGGGTGCGGCGCGGCGCGCTGGATCTGTTCCAGGAGGTCGCGGCGGTGCCGCCGCCGGTCCTCGACGCGCTGGAGCGCTCGCTGCGGCCGATCGACGAGGTCGGCGACGCCGCGGTGGACGACGTCGAGCCGACGCTTGCCGCGTGGCTGCGCGGCCTTCCGGTGCCAGCCGAGGTGCTGGCCCTGCGCCGGTGCCGCGCCTTCGACGGGCTGACCGGGCCCGACCTGGTGGTGGCGTTCACGACGCCGACCCTGCGCGCGGTCACGCCCGGACAGGTGCTCGCGCCGTCCGAGCACGGCCGCGACACCTGGCTCGTCGTCGATGGTGTGCTGGCGTGCGGTGACGGCACCGCCGACCTCGCCGGCCCCGGGGTCCTGCTCGGCCCGGCGCGGCTGGCGCAGGGGTTCGCGCCACCCCAGCGCGTGGCGCCGGGCGCGGCGACGGTGGCCGTGCTAGCGGACGCCGAGCTGGTGCGCGCAGCGTGGTGCTGGCCCAGCCTCGGCGAGGCCCTGCTCCGGGCCGGCACGGCGTGGTGAACGACGGTTGTCCGACACCGCAACCGCGGTCGCCGTAGACGATGCGGGCCACAGTCCTACATCTGCGCTCGCCACGCCTTGCAGCATGCTTCCCCGACATCTCAGCACCGAGTGTTTGCGGGTGTCAGGTCGCGCGCGTTGTGACGCCGCGGCCGAGCTGGCACTACCGGTCCCCACGGAGGTCTCGATGAAGCGCACGCAGGTGATGTCCTCTCTGACCATGGCCCTGGCGGCCGCGATGCTGGCGATCCCCGCCGCGCCCATGGGCGCGCTGGCGGCGCCGGTGACCACGGGGCCGCGCGCCGGCGGGCCCGGCGCCTCGCCCCTGGTGCGCGCCACCGAGCGTGATCTCGAGGTCGCAGCCGGCCCGCCGGTGCGCTCCACGCCGCTGGTCCAGGCCGAGGCCCCGTCGCTGGCCAAGCTGGCCTGGACCCAGTTCCTCGACCGCCACGGCAGCTGGGACGCCCAGTGGGACACGCAGTCCGGCGTGCCGGTCCGGATCTGGGGCGAAGGGATCGCCACCCCCGGGGCCAACGCCGACGCCGCGCGGGCCGAGGCGGCGGCGCGGCAGCTGCTGGCCGAGCAGCTCGAGCTGCTGGCGCCGGGCACCCGCACCGACGATTTCAAGCTGACCGCCAACGTCGTCCACGGCGGGTTGCACGGCGGCCTGCCGATGCGCACCGTCACCTTCACCCAGCACGTCGACGGCGCGCCGGTCATCGGCGCCGGCGTCGGGTTCCTGTTCAAGAACGACCGGCTGTTCGTCATCAGCTCGAGCGCGGTGCCGCGCACCTCGGACCGGGTCCCCCGGGCGGCCCTGGCCGACGGGGTGGTCGCCGCCGGGGCCGAGGCGTGGGTCACCCGCGCCACCGGCATCCCGGCGCGCGCCATCGCCGCCCACGCCGAGGTCCGGTGGCTGCCGCTGTACCGCACCACCGGCGCCGTCGAGCTGGCCGCGGTCCGCTCGGTCACGGTCGCCGGCACCGATCCCGCCCGGCCCGGCCGCTGGGACGTCTACGTCGACGCCGGCACCGGCGCCCCGGTGGCGCGCGCCACCTTGCTGCGCTTCGCCACCGGCACGATGACCTACCGGGTGCCCGCCCGCAGCCCGCAGCGGCCGCGGATCGACGCGCCGGTGCCGTTCGCCAACTTCCGCATCGGCGCCACCACCGTGCCATCGGACGGAGGCGGCGTGGTGACGTGGACCGGCACCAGCCCGGTCCAGGTGACCACCTCGCTGGCCGGCGCCAAGGTCGCCATCTCCAACGCCGCCGGCGCGCTGGCATCGGCCACGCTCACCCTCGCGCCCGGCGGATCGGCGTCGTGGGACCGGTCGACCGTGGCCAACGACGACGCCCAGCTGGCGACCTACATCTTCGTCAACACGGTGAAGGCCTACGCCAAGGCCAACCTCAACCCGACGATGAGCTATCTCGACCAGCAGCTGTCGGCCACTGTCAACGAGAGCGGCAGCTGCAACGCGTACTCGACCGGCGACGACATCCACTTCTTCCCGGCGTCGAACCAGTGCGAGAACACCGGCCGCATCGCGGACGTCGTCTACCACGAGTTCGGTCACTCCCTGCACGCCCAGTCGATCATCCCTGGGGTCGGCGACTTCGACGGCGCCTTGTCCGAGGGCGTGTCCGACTACCTGGCGGCCACCATCACCAACGACGCCGGCATGGGCCGCGGGTTCTTCTTCAACGACTCGGCGCTGCGCAACCTCGATCCGGCGGTCGACCTGCGCTACCCCGACGACCTCCAGGGCGAGCCCCACGCCGACGGCGAGATCATCGCCGGCACGCTGTGGGACGTGCGCACCGCGATGATCGAGGCCTACGGACCGGCCGCCGGCGTCACCAAGGCCGACGACATCTACTACGCCATCATCCAGCGGGCCTCGAGCATCCCGACCACCTACGCCGAGGCCCTGGCCGTCGACGATGACGACGGCAACCTGGCCAACGGCACCCCAACCTGTGCCTGCTGCGCGACGTGTTCGCGCGGCACGGCCTGGCCACCAGCAGCGAGCGCAACCGGCGGCAGCGCGGGCGCCCCGGTGCGCGCCGGCTTCCAGATCGGGTGCCGATCGAGCCGCCGGTCGGCGCGTGCGCGGCCCCGACCGTGGGCACCGCGACCTTGTCGTGGAAGCTGCGCGGCGGCGGCGGCACCACCGACGTCGCCATGACCCGGGTCGGCGCCGACCTGGTCGGCACGATCCCGGCGCAGGCCGATGGCGCGGTGGTCCAGTACAAGCTCGCCGTGACCGTCAACGGCAACCCGGTCCGGTACCCGGACAACCTGGCTGACCCGCTGTACGAGTTCTTCGTTGGCACCATCGAGCCGATCTACTGCACCGACTTCGAGACCGATCCGCAGTGGACTCACGGCGCCACCGCCGGCAGCGACAACTGGCAGCTGGGCACGCCGGCCGGGGCCGGCGGCGACCCGCGCCAGGCGGTCTCCGGCACCAAGGTGTTCGGCATGAACCTGACCAACGGCGGCACCTACGCGCCCGACGCCAACGTGTGGGCCCGCACGCCGAATATCACCACCACCGGCTACACCAACGTCCGGCTGCAATACCGGCGCTGGCTCAACGTCGAGGACGGCTTCTTCGACCACGCGACCATCGCCGCCGACGGCGCCACGGTGTGGAGCAACTTCAACAGCAACCAGGGCAACAACTCGTCGACCAGCCACACCGATCGCGAGTGGCGGTTCCACGACGTCGACCTGTCGAGCCAGGCGGCCGACGGCGCGGTGCAGCTCACCTTCGCGCTGCAGAGCGACCCCGGCCTGGAGCTGGGCGGCTGGACTCTCGACGATGTCTGCGTGGTCGGCTACCGGGCCGGCGCGGTCGCCTGCGGCAACAACGTGGTCGAGCCCGGCGAGCAGTGCGACGACGGCAACACCGCCAGCGGCGATGGCTGCTCGGCCACCTGCCAGATCGAGGGTCCGCCGCCGGTCGACTGCGGCAACGGCACCGTCGACCCCGGCGAGCAGTGCGACGACGGCAACAACACCAGCGGCGACGGCTGCTCGGCCGCGTGCCAGACCGAGCTGGCCCCGCCCGGCTGCGGCGACGGCACGGTGACCGCCGACGAGCAGTGCGACGACGGCAACACCACCAACGGCGACGGCTGCTCGGCGGTGTGCGTGATCGAGGGGCCGGGCGCCGACGGCGACGGCGGCGGCTGCTGCTCGACCGGCTCGGGCGCTGGTGGGCCGCTCACCGCGGCCGGCCTGGGCCTGGCGATGGCCGCCATCTTGCGCCGCCGCCGGCGCTGAGGCGAGCGGTCCGCCCGGCGCGGGTCAGGCCACGTCGAGGGTGACGCCGGCCGCCCGCAGGCGCGGCGCCAGGGTCGGCGCCAGCGCTACCATCGGCGTCAGGACGCCGCCGTCGGAGCACGGCGGATCCAGCGCCAGGGCCAGCGCGGCCTCGCCCAGCAGCTTGGCGGTGCCGTCGTAGCCGGGATCGAGGTCGTCGGCCACCGTCGCGGTGACGGTGGTCCCGTCGACGGTGCCGTGGACGCGCACCCGGTAGCGGCCCCGCGCCCGGGCCGCCGCCGACGGCCCGTCGCCCGGCTTCGGCAGCCGCGCCTCGAGCAGCGCGCGCAGGCGCGGGACCTGGGACGCCGCGACGAACCCGGCCAGCGCGCCGGTGACTCCGACCGCCAGCGCCGCGCCCACCGGCGATCGCGGCAGTCCCATCGCCTCGTCGTAGCGCCCGGCGACGCCCCACGGGTGGCCGAGCAGCGCGTGGCTGCGCCGCACGACGCGGGTGTTGATCGCGGCCATCACGAACGGCGCGGTGAAGCGGCCCAAGGTGCGGTCATAGCCGGGGCCGCGGCGGTCGCGATCGTGGCCGCGCGGCCCGTCGACCGGATCGAGCCCGTAGGGATCGCCCAGCAAGCGGCGGGTGGCCCGGTCGCGGGCGGCGGCGTCGACCACCCCCAAGAGGCTGGCCACCGTGCCGCCCGACATCTGGCCGCGCAGCTCGAACAGCGCGGTGACCGACGCCGCGCCGCGCCCGGCCCGCTCCTCGAGGGCACGCTGCAGCAGCCACACGCCGAGCTCGGACGGCACCGAGTCGAAGCCGCAGCAGTGGACGATGCGAGCGCCGGTGGCCTGGGCCGCCCGGTGGTGGCGATCGATCGACGCCCGGATGAACGGCACCTCGCCGGTGAGGTCGCAGTACGCGGTGCCAGCGGCGACGCACGCGGCCACCAGCGGCGCGCCCAGCCGCGCGTAGGGACCGACCGTGGTGCACACCGTCGTGGTGTCCCGCGCCAGCTCGGTCATGGCCGCCAGGTCGAGCGCGTCGGCCACCACCAGCTCGACGGTGATCGCCGGGTCGATGGCCGCCAGGCCGGCGCGGATGGCCTCGAGCCGGCCGCGGCTGCGGCCAGCCAGCGCCCACCGCAGCGGGGTGCCCGCGGCCCGGCGGGTCAGGTATTCAGCGACCAGCTGCCCGGTGAACCCGGTGGCCCCGAACAGCACGAGATCGAAGCGACGGTCGGCATCGGCCATGGCCGAGCCTACCCGTGGCCGCGGCCCCTCGCACCTGGGCACAGATCCAACTATCGTAGGTCGATGCGTGTGGTCTGTCCGGTGATGGTCGCGACGCTGGCGCTGATCAGCTGCCGGCGCGATCGACCGCCGCCGTCGGCACCGCCGGCGCCCGCCGACGCGGCCGTGGCGCCCGACGCGGCCGGGCCGGCCGACGCCGCCGCCCCGCCCCGCCTGGGCCGCGAGCCGATCGAGCCCGGTTCGGCGCCGCCCCCCGACGCTCCCCCGCGGGCCACCGTCGTCGGCGGCAGCCGGTTCACCGACGCCCGCGGCGGCGGCGCGGTGGTCCTGCTCGAGATCGCTTCCACCGATCGCCGCTCGGTCGCGCTGCAGGCGCGCGTGACCGACGCCGCCGGCGAGCTGGTGCGCGTCGTCAACGATCGAGCCGACGCCTGCCCGGGCGACAACCTCACCTCCTTCGCCCCGCCCCAGGTGTCGGTGACCGATCTGGATCGCGACGGCACCGCCGAGCTGGGCTTCGGCTACATGGTGGGCTGCGCCGGCGCCGCCGCGACGGTCAAGCAGCTGGTGCTGGTCGGCGCGGCCAAGTACATCGTGCGCGGCAGCCGCCCCGACGCCGGCGTGCCCGAGCCAGCCGCCGACGCCTGGCCGCCTGGCGTCCTCGACTTCGCGCTGGCCGGGTTCCGCGACAACGCCGGCGCGCTCGACGTCGGCGCCGGTCGCGGCGCCGGGGACGCCACGATCTACGACGGCGACAGCCCCGTCGAGCGCGCGGTCAGCCGTCGCACCGTCGGCGGCGTGGTGATCGTCGCCGATCTGCCACGCCTGGCCATGGTGAGCGCGGCCGAGGCCACCGCGCTGGCGGCGCAGCTGCGCGCCCTGCTCGAGCCGGCCCCGCCCTACCCACCGGGCACCGCGGGTCGGCACGACGGGCGCTGCGACCTGGCGCTGCTCACGCCCGAGGTGGTCAGCCTCGCGTGCCGGATCCTGCCGCCGGGCGCCGACGCCGCTGGGCCGGCGCCCCGGCGGGCCGGCCTCACCCGGTGGCGCACCGACGATCGGGCCGCGGTTTCCCTCGACGAGCTGGGCGTGTCCAAGGCCGCACGCCCGGCTCCGGCCAGCGGCTGCGCGTGGGCGCTGACCCGGGCCGGCGTCACCTGGCTGGCCCCCGACCCGCTGGCGCCGGGGTGCGGGCCGGACCTGGGCTGGCCCGCGCTCACGCCGACCTCCGATCGTGCCCGACGCCTGGTGGCGGCGATGGCCTCGCCGTGAGCGCGCGCTGGCACCCTCGGCGTCTCGCGCTGTACGCCCTGGTCGCGGTGCTGGCGACCACCATGATCTACATGGCGATCACCGGCGCGATCACGCCGGGCGCGGTGCGCGACTGGCTCGCCTCGCTGGGCCCGTGGGCGCCGGTGCTGTTCGTCGTCGCCTTCGTCGCCGGGTTGCTCATCGGCCTGCCGGGCATGGCCTTCGTCGTCGGTGCGCGGCTGGCGTTCGGGCCGTGGCTGGGCTTCGCGCTGGCCTACGGCGGCGGCGTGGTGGCGGTGACCGTGCCGTTCCTCAGCGCGCGCGCGTTGCGGCGCGCCGACGTCCCGCCGTGGCGCCCGCAGGGCCGGCGGGTCGGCCGGCTGTTCGCCCAGCTCGAACGACACCCGTTCTGGGTCGTGCTCGCGCTGCGCTCGATCCTATGGTTCAACGCGGCGCTCACCTACGCGCTCGCGCTGTCGTCGGTGCGCACCCGGGACTACGTCGTGGCCAGCGCGCTGGCGCTGGCCCCGGTGGTGGCGGTCGCGACCCTGGTGAGCGGCTGGCTCACCTGACCGCCGGGGTCGCCGCGAACCGCGCCCGCCGGACCTCGCACAGCCAGGCGTCGAGGGCCGCGACCGCCTCGGCCGGTGGCTCGGGGGGCAACGGCGAACCGGCGACCGCCTCGCCTAGCTGGTCCACCGCCTGGCCGAGCAGCGCGCGCCAGCCGGCGAACTCCTCGGCCGACAGCGCGGCCCGTTCGCCGGTCTGCTTGCGCACGATCAGCTCGTCGACCGTCGGGCCGTAGCTCGGCGCCAACCGCGTGAGGTCGGTCTCGACCTCGCCGGCGGTGAGCAGGTGCAGGCCGGTGCGCGCGGTCCGCAGCACGTACAGCACCCGCTTGGCCGTCGGACGCTCCTCGGCCGCGCGCAGCTGCGCGGTGGCGAAGCCGCGGTAGTGGCGCACCACCCGCCGCGACAGGGTCGCGCGCACCAGCGGCCGCAGGTCGTCGAGCAAGCCAGCCGCGGCCCGCACCACCTGGCGGCCCAGCAGCCGCTCGAGGTAGTTGCCGTTGCCGGCGACCACGCCACGCAGCACGTCGCCCAGCTCGTTGGAGCCGTAGTCGAGCTCGACCCCGTCGACGATCTCCAGCCGCTCGGCGCCGCCGACCGACACCTCCAGCCCGACCAGCCGCTCGGTGGGCGCGATGTGCACGCACTTCAGGTCGAGATCCGAGTCGGGCGACGGGAAGCCGTAGGCGTGCGCGCCCGACAGGTAGATCACCAGATGGTCGCGCTCGCCGGCGCGCGCGTCGAGGTACGGCGTCGCCACCGCCAGCTGGTGCGGGGTCAACAGGTCGAGGCCAGGGCCGTCGCGAAGCTCGATCATGGTCATTCCTCGTCGAAGCGCGCCGGTGGCGGTGGAGCGGCGTCACGGCCCCACGGCCCCGGCGCCGCGGTGATGGCGCGGCGGGCCGCCTCGTGGCGGATCGCGCGCAGCGCGGCCTCGAGTCGCCCCAGGTCGGCTTGGCGCGGCAAGCGGCTGTGGGCCCGCGCCGCCTCCAGGGCCGGCGTCATCGCGCGGGCCAGGGCCCGCACCTCGTCCATCGGCACCTCGCCGCGCTTGATGGCCCACAGGGTCGGCGCCAGCGCTGCGGGCACCCGCACCGACGGCAGCACCGCCGGCTCGCCCCCCAGCCAACGGGTCGCCAGGTCGAGCAGCCGGATCAGGTTGTAGGCGTTCTTGGGCCGCAGGTCGCGCGGCGCCTCGAGGGCGAGCGGGCCCTGGGCCGCGGCCACCAGCGCCGCCCAGGTCGCCTCCGGCAGCTGGCCCTGATCGTAGAGCGAGCGGTACAGCTGCTTGACGTAGGCCCGCGCGCGGCTCGTCGCCAGGGCCGGGGTGTCGGCGGCGATCTCCGCCGCACCCGCCAGGCGCGCTGCGACGTCGTCGAGCGTCAGCGTCGGCGTGGCCGCCAGCCAGCCCAGCACCTGGGCGCGGTGATCGGCCAGCCGCTGGTTGTGTTCCAGCCGGTCCAGCTGCGACAGCGCGTAGCGTCCGAAGCTGCCGTAGATCTCTTGCGACACCGCGGCCGCGCGCACGTCGACCAGCCAGCGCCCCATCGGATCGCGCACGTCGTCGTCGCCGGCGACGGCCAACATCTCGAGGGTGTTGGGGTCGGCCCGCACCGCCTGGCGGACCACCTTGCCGACCTCCCAGTAGGCGCGGGTGCCGTCGGCTGACGCCAGATCGAGCGGCGGCTCGACCAGGCCGGTCTGCCACGCCAGCGGCACCACGAACACGCCGCGGCGATCCTCGTCGCTGGACGGCCCGGCCATCCCCCACGCCCGCGAGCCGACCACCACGTCGACCACGATGGTGGGCGCCAGCGCCGCCCAGGCGTCGGCGCGGCGCACGGCGTAGCGCAGCTGACCGCGCTTGGTCGCCACCAGCTCGTCGCGGCGGTAGCGGGCCCGGTCGCCGCCCACCAGCTCGACCTCGACCCCGTCGTCGCCGAGCCCGACCACGCGCCCGACCGAGCCGGCGCCCAGCACGCGCTCGCCCACCGCGCGATCGACCCGCGTCGCGACCGCGGTGCCCAGCGGCAACGGCACCGCCGCCGGATCGACGTCGGCCAGCCCGCCGAGACGCGCCGTCACGGCGGGCCTACCCGGCCCACGCGATCACAGCGGGCACGGATCACCGGGGCCGCAGAAGTAGGTCGTCACCGACCGCGCCGCGGACATCGACACCTGGCACGACATCCCCATCACCGCGCAGCCAAACATGCTCACGAACGTCGTCATCGGCGATGCCGTCACCGTCACCGTCGCCGACGTCGGGTAGACCAGCGTACACGTGTTGGTGTTGGTGCCCGAGCTCGAACACGCGGCAGGACCGGTCATCGGTGACGGCGTCGCGGTGGCGGTGCCCGGCCCGTACACCGTGAGCGTCAGCGTCTGGGTCGGTGACGGATCGAACCGCGCGGTCGCGGACCGGGCCTGGGACATCGTCACCGTGCAGGTGGTGGCCATGCCGGTGCAGGCGCCCGACCAGCCGGCGAACGTGCTGGCGCCGTCGGCCTGCGCGGCCAACGTCACGGTCGCCCCCGCCGGGAAGTCGGCGGAGCAGTTCGTGCCGCAGGCGATCCCGCTGGGCGTCGAGGTGACGGTCCCGCCCCCGGTCCCGGTGCGGGTGATGGCGAGCGTGTACGTGCGCAGGTCGAAGCGCGCGTTCACCGCGGTGGCGGCGTCGACCGTGACCGTGCATGCGCCCGCGCCGCTACAGGCCCCGGACCAGCTCACGAACACCGACGTCGGGTCAGCCATCGGCTGCAAGGTGACCACCGTGCCCGGTGGGTACACCTGATCGCAGTCGGCCCCGCAGTTGATGCCGGCCGGCGTCGAGGTGACCGTGCCGGTGCCGGCGCCGCTCTTGGTCACGACCAAGCTCTGGCTCTGGCCAAACGCGGCGCTGACCTGGAGATCGCGGTCGACCGTGACCATGCAGGTCGGCCCGGTGCAGGCGCCCGACCATCCGAGGAACGCGGCGCCAGGGCCGGGGGCCGCGGTCAGGGCCACCGCGGTGCCGTGGTCGACGGTGGCGGTGCACGTGCCGGGGCACGTCACCAGGCCAGCCGGCGTGGTCGAGGTCACCGTGCCGCTCGCGTTGCCGTCGACCGTGACGGTGAGCTGGTGCCGCTCGACGCCGAACGCGGCGTCGACCGCGACGTCGGTCACCACCACGAACGAGCAGGTCGGCAGCGTGCCCGAACAGGCGCCGCCCCAGCCGACGAAGGTCACGCCGGCGGGGGGCTCGGCCCGGAGGGTGACCACCGTGCCGAGGGGAAACCGCGCCGTGCAGGTCGCGCCGCACGCCACCCCGGCTGGCATCGACGTGACCACCCCGTCGGCGCCGGAGCGCACCACGGTCACCGCGGCGGTCGGCCCGTCAGGGCCGGCCCCGTCGGCGCCACCGTCGCTGGCATCCGACGTGACCTGACCACACGGCCACCGCCGCCACCATCGTCACGAACACACCGAGCTTGTACGTCTGCAGCATCATCACAAGACCCCGCCCGGCGGGCGCGCCGGTTACGGTCGGGATGGTAGTCGATCGACCCACGCGGCGGCCAGCGCCGAGCGCGGCGCGGCGGCGTCGGTCACACCGCGATGGCGGCTCGCCCACGACACGTCGGGTGATGCCGCCGCCCGCCCACACCGGGGACTGGCCTCGTACCCGGGTCGGTCCGTATCCTGGGAAGATGGCGCGTACTCCACTGGCATCGTCCCTTCGTACCCTGTGGCGTGAACTCACCGACGCGCGGCGCGCCGGCGTCCCGGTCGACGAGCTGCGCGGCGCGCGCGCCGAACGACGGGGGCCATCGCGCCGGCATCTGCTCATGGGCGCTGGCGCCGGCGCCGCGCTGGCCCTCGCGCCGGGCCGGGCCAAGGCCGCGCGGGCGACGCCGACGGTGGCCATCGTCGGCGGCGGCATCGGTGGCCTGACCAGCGCGCTCAAGCTGCTCGACCACAACATCGAGTCGACCGTCTACGAGGCGTCCGATCGCGTGGGCGGGCGGATGTTCTCGAACCGCACGTACTGGCGCCAGGGCCAGGTCAGCGAGTGGGGCGGCGAGCTCATCGACACCGGCCACGCCACCGTGCTCGCGTTGGCCGATCGGTTCGGGTTGCCGGTCGACGATCTCCTCGCGGCGCAACCGGCCGGCTCCGACGAGACCTACCACGTGTTCGGCAGCTACTACCCCAAGGCCCAGGCCGACGCCGACTTCGACGCCATCTGGCACGCGGTGCGCGCCGACCTGCGCTCGGCGCCGTTCCCCACCACCTGGGACGCGTTCACGCCGGCGGCGGTCGCCCTCGATCAGCTGAGCGTGTACGACTGGATCGAGACGCGGGTGCCCGGCGGCCACGACGCCCCCCTGGGCGCGGTGCTCGACGCCGCCTACGCCATCGAGTACGGCGCCGACACCTGCGATCAGTCGGCCCTGAACCTTCTGTACCTGCTGGCCTACCAGCCCAAGCCCTACCAGCACACGCTCACCATGTTCGGCGAGTCCGACGAGCGGTTCCACATCCGCGGCGGCAACCAGCAGGTGCCCGAGGCCATCGCCGCCTACCTCGGCGACCGAGTGGTGCGTGGCCACCGGCTGGTGCGGCTGGCCGAGACCGCCGGCGGGCGCTACCGGCTCACCTTCGAGCGCGGGGCCCAGACCATCGAGCAGGTCGCCGACTACGTGGTGCTGGCGCTGCCGTTCGCCGCCTACACGTTCGACTACGGCCAGGCCGGCTTCGATCCGCTCAAGCTCGACGCCATCACCACGCTGGGCAAGGGCCACAACGGCAAGCTCCAGATCCAGTGCACCACCCGCGGCTGGACCGGCACCGGACCGTGGCCGGGCGTCGCCAACGGCTCGAGCTACGCCGACACCGGCTACCAGTGCAGCTGGGAGGTGACCCGGGCCCAGCCCGGCACCGCCGGCATCATCAACCTGTTCTCGGGCGGCACCGTCACCGACGGGATGCGCACCACTAGCCCGTTCGCGACCGCGGCGAGCGCGCAGGTCCGGGCCGACGTCGCCGAGGGGCTGGCCCAGATCAACCCGGTCTACCCCAACCTGGCCTGGAACGGCCGCGCCACCCAGTCGATCTGGCACCGGGCGCCGCTGTTCAACGCATCGTACTCGTACTACCGGCCCGGCAGCTACACCCGCTTCGCCGGCTACGAGATCGAGCCCCAGGGCGGCGTGTACTTCTGCGGCGAGCACACGTCGATCGACTACCAGGGCTACATGGAGGGCGGAGCGGACACCGGCAAGACCACCGCCAAGGCGCTGCGCAAGGCGATCCGCAACGGCTGAGCGGGCGCGGCCGACGTCAACAGATCGCGTCCATCATGAACAGGTTGGCGGAGGGGCGGCGGCGGAACCACCGCGCGGGCCGATGCCGGTCGCGCGCGCCGGCGGCCTGGAGCTCGTCGAGGTCCGGGCCGCACATGGCCGCCAGCTCGGCGCGCCACGCCTGGGCCTGGGCGTCGGCGCCAGCCGCCGTGGCCGCGCGCGCCCCCCACAGCAAGAGCTGCCCGCGTCGGTAGGACAGGGTCTCGTGGCGCAGCCCGACGACGACCTGGGCCTGCGCCGCGGCGAACTCGCCCTGGCGCATCGCCGTCCACGCCATCGCCATGCGCAGCGACGGATCGTCGGGGTCGGCCGCGATCGCCTCCGCCAGCGCGGCGGCGATCCCCGCCTGGTCGTGGGTCGACTGCTCGAGGGCCATGGCCCGCGCCACCGCGTCGGTCCCGGGCGGACGCGGGCGCCGCGGCCCGTCGCTGACCCGGACGCCCACGTCGATCGGCGTGCGCCCGACCTCCCAGGCCCCGGTCGGCCCCGCCCAGTCGACCTCGACCGTCGCCCACGCGCCGACGCCCACCGGCGCGGCGGCCACGCCGAGGTGGACCCGCTGGTGCGCGGGCTCGACCACGACGCTGTGGACCTGGCACGGCTGGGCCACCACGCCGCCCAGGTGGCGCGGGCGGTCGGGCGCGGCTGGGTCGACCCGGTCGGTCAGCATGGCGACCAGATCGTCGACGGTCGCGCCGCCGCGGACGACGGCCGCCGCCACCAGCGCGCGCAGCCGCGCCTCGCGCCGGTCGGAATGCAGGACCCACGCCGGGGACGCGGCGACCTCGCCCACGGTCATGGCCGGGTCGCGGTACCGGTTGGCCACGATCAGCTGATCGGCGCCCGGGGCGGGACGCACGACGGCGGCGGCGCCGCCGTGGAGTTCGAGCGACAGCGCGGCCCGCTCGCGCCACGACGACACCGCGACGCCCCAGCTCGACGCGACCCGCCGGCCGCGCACTAGCCGCTCGACGTCAGCCAGGGTCTGCGCCTCGGCCGCGAGCCCGTGGATCAGATCGACGATGGTCGCGCCGTCGAAGCAGACCTCGCGGTGGAAGCGGGTGTGGCTGGTGAAGACCAGCCCGGCCTGGTTCCACACCGTCACCACCGGCGTGTCGCCGCCCCGGGTGGTGATGAACGCGTAGGGCTGCCCGCCGGTGGGCTGGCACACCACGATCGCGGGCGTCGCGTCCCACACCCCGACGCCGGGGAAGTCGAAGTTGCGGGCGTGGCGCAGCGTGCCGTCGGCCGCCGCCGCACCCCACACGATCGCCGTCGAGCAGGCCGGCTGCGCGGCCGCCAGCGCGACCGCCCGGGCCGGCGCCGCGAACGGGCCGACGCCCAGCCGCGCCGCCACGCCGACGTAATTCTGGAACAGGTCCATCACCGCGAGGTAGCGCGACCACCCCGGCGGCTGGCCGGCCGCGGTCATGAACGCACGGCTGCGCGCCACCAGCGGCGCCGGACGGTGCGCCTCGAGGCGCGCCAGCAACAGCTCGGAGGCGCCGCGGATCGCCGCGGCGACCAGCGGGCGGGCGACCGCCGGCACGTCGCCGGTCAACAGCTGCGCGGGGAGATCGCGGTAGTGCGCGACGGTCGCGTCGGCGCCACCGGCGGCGGCGACCAGGGCGCCGTGCTGGCGCCCCATCTCGGCCTGGGTGCCAGCGACGCGCGCGATCCACAACGGTCGAGTCGGATGGGACATGATCACCTCGCAGCAGGACGCGCCGGGCGACGACGCCCAGGCGCAGGGGGCACCACCAGCGGCGCCAGGACGCGGTGCCAGAGTTCGTCGACGGTGGCCGCCGCGCTGCCGGTCCGGGTCACCGCGGCCACGATGGTGCCGTCGAGGACCGCCAGCACCAGATCGACCACCCGCTCGGGCTCGCAGGCCGCCACCTCGCCGCGCTCGATGCCCCCCCGCAGGCGGGCCACCAGGTCGGCGCGCAGGATCTCGCCGGCGGCGCGGCTGCGGGCCAGGAGCGCTTCCGGATCTGCGTCGCCCGCAGCCCACAGCTGGAACAGCAGCACCACCAGGTCGCGCCGCTCCTCCTGGAAACGCACGGTCGTGCGCGCAAGCTCAGCCAGCGCCAGGATCGGGTGCTCGATGGCGGCGAGGCGCCCGGCCACGTGGAGCGCGTACCCGCGGTACACCTCCTCGACCGCCGCCAGCAGCAGGCCCGACAGATCGCGGAAGTAGAAATAGAGCGTCGGCCGCTTCACGCCCAGCGCGGTGGCCAGCTCGCTCATCGTGATCCGCCCGACGCCGCGGGTCCGGAAGACCTCCAGCGCCTGGGCGACCAGCGCAGAGCGGCGTGCGGCATCGAAGCGACGGGCCATAAGCTGACGGAGTGTCAGACTATTCATTTCCTGACACTGTGTCAACCTTGAAGGATGGATCCTCGGCTGCCGGCTCCTGCCGAGGTCTGCTGCACCGGGGAAGATCCGCGCCGCTCGCCTCGTAAGTTGAGAGCGCAATTCGCGGGCGTGGTCCGTTTCTCTCGCACCCGCTTCGTGTAACCTCGCAACGCCAATGGCCGAGACTCGGCGACGCTCGAACGACGACGACGACGTGGTCCTCCAGGGCCCGGCGGATCTGCGCGTTCAGATCCCCGTGGTCCACACCACCACGGTGTGCGCAGGGTCGGTCGCTGCCTACCTGCTGCGCCGGATCGCGTTCCGGGCCGGCGCCTACGCGCCCGGCATCCAGGAATACGTGTTCTTCGAGCTGTCGAACTACTACATCGCCGGCGGATCTATCGACGCCGTGCAGCGATGGTTCGGCTCGCGCGTCGGCGACCTCCAAGACCTGGGCTACCGGCTCAACGCCCGCCGCGTCGCCGAGCCCACCCCCACCATCGTCGACTGGGTGCGCGAGGGCCGCGGCTACCGGGGCGCGCTCCTGCCCACCGACTACCGCATCCTCCATCCCGACGAGCCCGAGAACATCCCGCACGCGGTGGGCCTCTCGGTCGACCGGCTCGACGGCGCCGACGACGAACTCATGATGGTCGACCCGTGGCCGGGCACCCTCGTCAAGGGCGCCCCCGATCGCGTCAAGCTCCCCGGCGTCCTCGAGTCAGCCCATCGCGAGTGCAAGTTCCACGCGATCATCTTCTACTGGGCCGGCTGGAGTTGAGACCTTAGAGGGATTTTCGAGAAAACCCTCCCCCGGCATCCGCCGGGGCCCAGGGCGGGGGCGGGGTACTCTGTGTTTGGTGCACCCCCACGGTCTGGGGGCAGGTAGGCCGGGCCGACGGCCCGGAGCCCTCGCCCGGGACCTCGGTGCAGACCGCCGGCGGTGTCTTTCGAAAACAACCCTCCCCCGGCATCCGCCGGGGCCACGCGGGTCGCTGCCCGGCGCAGCTGGTCGGCGACGCCGTCGTCACGGGCCGCGGTCCCGGTGTCGGCTCAGGAGCGGGACCCGGAGCCGGAGCCGGAGCCGGAGCCGGAGCCGGAGCCGGAGCCGGAGCCGGAGCCGGAGCCGGAGCCGGAGCCGTTCGCCAGCAGCCCAACTCCCTCCGCCGAGATCCCTGCGCGCGCGCGCCGGTCGCGCCCTTGGGCCCGCGGCAGATCTGCCCCGAGGTGGTATGGTCCGCGCCGACGACTTCCCGAGGAGAAACTATGACTTCCGTCGACAGCTTCGGCGCCGCAGCCGACCTCCGCATCGGCTCCGAGACCTACCGCATCTTCCGCCTCGACGCCCTCACTCGGGCCGGCGTGGGCGACGTCACCACCCTGCCCTACTCACTCCGCATTCTCCTCGAGAACCTGCTGCGTTACGAGGACGGCGGCTCGGTCCGCAAGGACGACATCGTCGCCGTCGCCAGCTGGAACCCGCCCAGCGGGTCGAGCACGAGGTGCAGCTGCGCCCGGCGCGCGTGCTGATGCAGGACTTCACCGGCGTCCCCGCCGTGTGCGATCTGGCCGCGATGCGCGACGCGTTCGCCGACCTCGGCCTGGACCCGACCAAGATCAACCCGCTCAAGCCGGCCGACCTGGTCATCGACCACTCGGTCCAGGTCGACGTCTACGGCTCGCCCCAGGCCTTCGGCAAGAACGTGAGCCGCGAGTTCGAGCGCAACCGCGAGCGCTACATGTTCTTGCGCTGGGGCCAGCAGGCGTTCGACGACACCCGCGTCGTGCCGCCCGGCACCGGCATCGTCCACCAGGTGAACATCGAGTACCTGGCCCGGGTGGTGTGGACCGAGCAGGCCGACGGGGTGACCACCGCGTTCCCCGACTCGCTGGTCGGCACCGACTCGCACACCACCATGGTCAACGGCATGGGCGTCATGGGCTGGGGCGTCGGCGGCATCGAGGCCGAGGCGGTCATGCTGGGCCAGCCGATGGCCATGCTCATCCCCGAGGTGGTCGGCTTCGAGCTGACCGGCAAGCTGCCGCCGGGCGCCACCGCCACCGACCTGGTGCTGACGGTGACCCAGGCCCTGCGCAAGATGGGCGTGGTCGGCAAGTTCGTCGAGTTCTACGGCGACGGCATCGCCGCCTTGTCGCTGCCCGACCGCGCCACCATCGCCAACATGGCGCCCGAGTACGGGGCGACGATGGGCTTTTTCCCCATCGACCAGGTCACCATCGACTACCTGCGCTTCACCGGGCGCCCCGCGGCGCAGGTCGAGCTGGTCGAGCGCTACGCCAAGGAGAACATGCTGTGGCACGACCCGTCGGCCAAGCTGCGGTTCTCGGCCACCCAGGCGCTCGATCTCTCGACGGTGGTGCCGTCGATCGCCGGGCCGTCGCGCCCGCAAGATCGCATCCCCCTGTCGACCTCGCGCGCGGCGTGGCGCAAGGCGCTGGGCGGCATCCTGGGTGACAAGGCCGGGCCGTCGACCGCCATCACCGCGTGGGCCAACGAGGGCGGCGCGGTCCCCGCTCCGCTCACCGCGGCGCTGCCGGTGACCACCGATCGCGGCACGTTCCAGCTGGGCCACGGGGCCGTGGTCATCGCCGCCATCACCAGCTGCACCAACACGTCTAACCCGGCGGTCATGCTGGCGGCCGGCCTGGTGGCGCAGAAGGCGCGGGCCAAGGGCCTCACCACCAAGCCGTGGGTCAAGACCAGCCTGGCGCCGGGCTCGCAGGTGGTGACCGAGTACTTCAACGCCGCCGGCGTCATGCCCGACCTCGAGGCCCTGGGCTTCCACGTGGTCGGCTACGGCTGCACCACGTGCATCGGCAACTCCGGGCCGGTCCACGACGACATCGCCCGGGCGGTCAAGGAGGGCGACCTGGTCGTCACCTCGGTGCTGTCGGGCAACCGCAACTTCGACGGCCGGGTGAACCCGGTGGTGCGGGCCAACTACCTGGCGTCGCCGCCGCTGGTGGTGGCCTACGCGCTGGCCGGCACCATGAACATCGACTTCGCCACCGAGCCGGTCGGCCACGACGCCGACGGCAAGCCGGTGATGCTGGCCGACATCTGGCCCACCCCGGCCGAGGTGACCGCCATCGTCGGCTCGGCGGTGACCCGGGCCCAGTTCGAGGAGCGCTACGCCGCGGTCGACCACGGCCCCGACGAGTGGCGCGCCCTGCCGGTGCCGACCGGCGCGACCTTCGCGTGGGACGACGCCTCGACCTACATCCGCAAGCCGACGTTCTTCGACAACCTGTCGCCGACGCCGACGCCGATGACCGACCTGGCCGGGGCCCGCTGCCTGGCGCTCCTGGGCGACTCGGTGACCACCGACCACATCTCGCCGGCCGGCAACATCGCCAAGACCAGCCCGGCGGCGCAGTAACTGGCCGCCAACGGCGTGCCGCCGGCCGAGTACAACCAGTACGGCGCCCGCCGCGGCAACCACGAGGTGATGGTGCGCGGCACCTTCGCCAACATCCGGCTCAAGAACCTGATGGTGCCCGGCGTCGAGGGCGGCGTCACCGCGCACCAGCCGTCGGGCGAGCAGCTGTCCATCTACGACGCCGCCATGCGCTACATCGCCGAGCAGGTGCCGCTGGTGGTGGTGGCCGGGGCCGAGTACGGCACCGGCAGCTCGCGCGACTGGGCCGCCAAGGGCACGCTGCTCCTGGGCGTGAAGGTCGTCATCGCCAAGAGCTTCGAGCGCATCCACCGCTCGAACCTGATCGGCATGGGCGTCCTGCCGGTCGAGTTCGAGCCGGGCCAGGACGCGACCACCCTGGGCCTGACCGGCACCGAGGTGTTCGCCGTCGACGGCATCGCCGCCGGGCTGGCGCCCAAGAAGCGCCTGACCGTGCGCGCCGGCGACAAGACCTTCACGGTCATCGCCCGGGTCGACACGCCGCAGGAGGTGGAGTACCTGGCCCACGGCGGCATCCTGCAGTACGTGCTGCGCAACCGCGCCGCCGCGGTCCGCGCCGGCGCCTGACCGGCGCGCGCGATCCGGACGGGCGGACCCGCTAGCGGCGGCCCCGGGCGGTCGCCAGCGGCACGCCCAGGCGGCGGGCCCGGTCGGCGAAGGTCGACTTGGCCATGCCCAGCGCGTCGGCCGCGGCGCGGATCGAGCCGTAGCGCTCGAGCGCCTCGATCATCGCCTCGCGCACCATCGCCTCGTAGCTGGGCAGCGCGGCGGGGCCGGTCGGCGCGCCCTCGCCAGGGTCGGGCGGCGACGCCGCGGAGTCCACCGGCAGGCGCCACAGCGTCGGGAACAGGTGCTCCGGCTCGATGACCTCCTGGGAGAACGTCACCGCGCGGACCAGGGCCTGGCGCAGCTCGCGGACGTTGCCCGGCCAGGCGTGCTCGCGGATGACCCGGCGCGCGCCGGCGGACAGCCGCCGTGGCCCGTGCTCGCGGGCCAGCTGCTCGAGGAAGGCGCCGCACAGCTCGTCGAGGTCGCCGGGGCGGGTCCGCAGCGGCGGCAGCCGCACCAGCACGGTGGCGACGCGGTGGTACAGGTCGACCCGCAGCGCCCCTCGCTCGGTGCCCAGGTGGGCCTCGCGGTTGGTCGCGGCGATGATGCGAGCGTCGAAGTCACGCTCGGTGACGCCGCCGACCCGCCGCACCCGGCGGGTCTCGAGGGCCCGCAACAGGTGCGGCTGCTGCTCGAGCGGGAGCTCGCCCAGCTCGTCGAGAAACAGGGTCCCGCGATCGGCCTGGACGAACACGCCCTCGCGGTCGGCCACCGCGCCGGTGAACGCGCCTTTGTCGTGGCCGAACAGCTCAGAGCCCACCAGCTCGCGCGGGATGGCGCCGCAGTTGAGCGGCACGAACGGCCCGCCGGCCCGGCGCGACGCGTCGTGGATGGCCTGGGCCAGCAGGTCCTTGCCGGTGCCGGTCTCGCCGAGGATGAGGACGCTGCAGTCGCTGGCGGCGGCGCGGGTCGCCAGATCGATCGCGGCCCGCAGCATCGGGTCTCGGCCGATGAGGCGGTCGAAGCCGCTGCGCGGGTGCCCGGGTGGCCCCAGCGCGACGAGCTGGGTCATGCCGACCGTCAGCACCGTGCCAGGCGTGAGCTCGGCGCACTCGATCTTGCGCTCGTTGATGAAGGTCCCGTTGCGGCTGCCCGAGTCGCGCACGAACAGGGCCAGGCCCTGACGCTCGAGCACGCAGTGGATGCGCGACACGCACGGGTCGGGCAAGACCACGTCGCAGCTGTCGCCCTTGCCGACCACGTAGCGGCGCTCGTCGGCCAGGGGAATCTCGACGCCGGTGCGGACATCGCGCAGCGCCGTGATCCGGGTGATGGGCCGCCGTCCGCTGGGCCCGGCCTGGGTGACTGGACTGGGGTCTGGGGGTCGAAGCGTCATCTCGAGATGGCCTATCGGCCACCGGCGACGCCGGTTGCGTGAAAACGGACGGCCGCGCGCTTTTTCTTGCGGGCCGCGCGGGCGTGGCCGCCGCGGATGTGTCCCGCTACAAGGGTGGTCCGAGGGCAGCCAAGCTGGGGATGATCTTCATCGAAGCAGGCACTACTGACAGGAGGCCGGTCGCATTGCGGACAGTACAAAGCCCGACGGCTCCCCCACCACCGCCGACCGCGGTTCCGGAACCGGTTCCAGCGGTGGGGCCACCGGCTTCAGTCCCTCCGACACCGCCGGACCCACAACCGGAGCAGGTCGCCGGCGGCCCATTGACAGCGCCGATGATCGTCCCAGACGCGCCGTTCATGGCCTGTGCCGGGAGATCGAACTGGTTTCCAGAATACGCCATGGCGGCGCCGTTGCCGCCGCGACCGGCGATGACGCCCCCGCCAGCGATCGAAACGGAGGGGGCCTCGATGACGACATAGCCACCGGCGCCCCCACCACCTGCACCATAGAAAAAGCACCCAGCGTTTAGGCAACTCGCCTTGCCACCTTCCCCGCTGGCGTTGACCAGACCCGACGCGGTCAACCGAAACCGCGTTCGACTGACGAACTGAAGCGCGCCGCCGCCGTGCCCCGCGGGTTGGTAGTTCGCCGAACCTCCGCCGCACCCGCCGCGGAGTTCGGCCGGCGCGTAGGGCATCCCACCGCGAGCTCCACTGCTGGCGTCGCTGCCGCTTTGGAACCTCGCGCCGCCGCCACTCGCGTTTCCTGCGACCGCACCGACGCATGAGGCACCACCATAGGCACCAGGACCGCCGGCAGCACCCGAGACGTCGAACGTACCTGCGACGACGATATCGAAGTGGGACACGATGGCGAGGCTCCTCACACCGCGGACCGACAGCGTGCTACCGGCAGGCACCAAGAAGCTCCTGACTTTGAGCGCGAGAATCGCACCAGTCGTTGGCAGCGGGATCTCGGCCGCAGGGACCCTGAGGGTGGTGTCGTCGGCCAGCGTCACCAGGGTCGTCCCGCTCGCCGGGTCAAAATCTGACGTGTTTATCTGCTTGATGACGATTGATTGCCCGATATCGACGCCAGCAGGACTGACCGCGGGGTCGCCCAAGAGTGCGGCCAAGCCCGCAGTCGCCGGCACATCGCCGCAGCGCGGCTCGGTCGGGAAGCAGCCGAGCGGGCACAGCGAGCCAGGCGAGACACCGTCGTAGACGACCGTGGCTGGCTCGCCGTCAAGACCGCCGTTGGGCACCAGGTGCGACTCGAACTCGCCGTCGGCACCGCAGACCAGGAGCCGGTCGCTGGTACATTGACGGGCGTTGCGCACGCAGTTGTCAAAGGTCGCCGTGACCTGGGTCGCCTGGGTGATGGTGGTGGTGCAGGGATCCGTGCCGGTACAGCCACCGCCGGTCCACCCGTAGAACAGATCTCCCGGCACCGGCGTCGCCACCAGGGTCACCATCGTGCCGTCGGGGACCTGGGCCGAGCAGGCCGCGCCACAGTCGATGCCGACACCTGGCGTGGTCGACTCGACCCGGCCCGAGCCTACGCCGGCCAGGGTCACGGTGAGCTCGCGCTGGCGCAGCGAGAACGCCGCAGTCACGGTCTGGGCCTGGTCCATGGTGACCAGGCAGGTCGGCTCGCTGCCGCCGCAGGCGCCGCCCCAGGTGAGCGCCGTGGTCGCGCTGTCGAGCGTCGCCGTCAGGGTCACCACCACGCCCTGCTCGTAGCTGTGGGACAGGCTTCCCGGCTGGATGAACCCGTCGGCGCTGGCCACCGTGCCCGGCCCTGTGACCGTGACCGTCAGGAGCTGGAGCGCGCCGGGCACGTCCTGTGGTGGAGGGAAGCTGCAGCCGGCTCCGATGACCAGCGACACCATGAAACCGAAGCTAGCTCTCACGTGCATGACTCCATCTCGCGTCTCCGTGACGGGGACGATACCAGGAGCCAGTGACGGTTGTCGGTCAACGCGATCGGCAGCCCCGAAAATGGCGACGGGGACCGCGTGGTCCCCATCGCTACGTCACAGAGAGCCCGAGGGCCCGTGGCTCACTGCCAGCCGGTCAGCGCGTCGGCGCGACCGAACTGCGTAGCGTCGAACTGCTTCGCGTGCTTCATCGCACCGCTCAGCATGGCCGGCGCGGCCTTGCAGAAGTACTCCAAGGCGTCGGGAGCCATGTCCGGGGCCATGCCATTTTGCTGCTCGAACACGTCGCCGTCCGTCAAGGTGATGCAGCGCGGCCACGGGATGTCACCGGCCATGTCGCCGTTGGTGTCGATCCAGTTGCGCACGTGCTTGAAGCACCAGCCCAGGGTGTTGGAGAACGGAGACAGGTTGTTGAACGACTCGCGCGCCCACCAGTAGCGGCAAGACTCGCCCTCCGAGGGGCTGTCGGGCGGCGCGGCGCCGAGGGCGGAGCAGGTGTGCGGAGCCACGCCGCCCTCATCGGCCTCGTTGAGGCCCTGCGAGACATCGTTGGGCTGGCACAGCGCGCCGCACTGGCTCGTCGCCTGGCCAGGCTCCGCGCGCCGGGTGGCACCACCGGGGACACAGGAGTTGGCGAAGGCCGGGCCGGTGATGTCTTGACCGATGCCCACGTCACCCGCGCCCGCGCACACCGCGTAGCTCTCGGTGGTGTTGACGAGCACGTAGCAGCCCTTGCCCATGCCACACGACTGGCCGTTGGTGTCCTGCAGCTGGGTCAGCGGGTTGCAGGTCGGGTTGCAGGCGCCGGCGATGGGGTCCTCGCCGGTGTTGCCGAACAGGGCGTTGTACTGGGTGCAGTGGCCGCCGGCGGCGCAGGCCGCGTTGGCCGAGCCGTCGAAGCCGCAGATGTCCTGGCAGGTGCCGGAGATGCAGATGTTGCCGGCCGAGCAGTCGTCGAAGCCGGTGGTCTCACCGGCCGCGCCGCGGGTGCAGGCGCCGCCCTGGGCGACCGCGCCGTCGGGCACGCAGCCGGTCTTGCCGACGTTCTCGGGCATGGTGGCGATCGTGATCCACGTGCACTTCTCGTTGGCGGCGCAGCCCTGCATGCCCGGCGGGCTCAGCGGGTTGCACGTCGCCGCCGGGGCGTCGATGGTGTTCGACGTGTCGACGGTGCCGCTATCGATCGGCTGGATGTCATCAGAGCCCCCACCGCCGCAGGCGGCGAGGAACCCGGTGAGCAGCGCTCCCAAGGCTAGCTTCTTCATGCGAGTAGTCTCCTTACACGGTTGGGTTCCAGCGGCCACGCTGGACGACAATGTGGGCCTAAGTAACTGAGGCGGCCCCGCCGGGTCAAGCAAGAACGTCCCGGGGGAAACGCCACTATGACGTGAACATGGCGATCGCCCTGCATGAGCCGGGTCACACCCGGGCCTAACAGCTCCTGCCGTGGCTGCGACGGCGACATCGCGGTCATGGGGTGACCACCACCCGGCCAGGTGGCAGGGACCCGTCGGGGGGGCCCGCCGAGGTCGCGGCCCACACGATGGCGCCGGTGGCGCCGGCCGCGAGGGCCGCCGCGCCGCCCAGCACGTACCACCGCCCGTACCAGGGACGGCCGCCATCGCCGCCGGGCCCGACCCGGAGCACGAGCGGCGCGTCGGGCGCGGCGACGCGGGCCAGCACCGCGCCGGCGGTGCCCCGGGCCTCGACGTAGTACTCGACGGTGTAGGCCCGGCGGGCCGCGGGCAAGGCCACCGTGGCCCGCCAGCGGTCGTCGGCCACGCCCCGGGCGACCTGCTCGCGGTACGACAGCTCGCCCAACCGACGCGACAGCACCACGACCTGACGCACGTCGGCCGCGCCCCGGGTGGCCCGCAGGTCGAACTCGGCGCGCGCGCCGGCGGTGGCGGCCCGCGGCGCCGCGTGCTCCAGATCCACCTCGGCGGTGGCGGCGGCCGGCACCACGTCGGCCCGGATCTGATCGAAGAAGCGCCGGATCCGGGGCGAGCCCGAGGTGTCGCGCAGCTGGAACCCCGGGTCGGCCTCGAGCAGTCGCTCGAAGGCGTCGCGCGCGCCACCTTCGTCTCCGGAGATGAACCGGGCCAGGGCGATGAGCTCCCAGGCTCGCACGCGCATGGCCCGGGGCGCCGCGGCGTCGCGGGTGACCGGGATCAGCACCTTCACCGCCCGCCGGTACTCCTGCTCCGCGAACAGCTTCTCGCCGGTGACCAGGGCCCGGCGCGCTGCGGCGTCCGGCGCGTCGGCGTGGACCGCGGACGCCGCCACCAGCACCAGCGCGAACGCGACGCCGGGTGATCTCATCGGTGCACCCAGCGGGCGCCGTCGGGGCCGATCAGCACCCGATCCGCGGCGCCGTCGTCGTCGAGATCGGCGCCGACCACCGCCGAGGCCGGGCCCAGCGTGCCGTCGTCGAGCTGGGAGGCGTCGCCGGCGCCGCGCAGCGCCTGGGACGGCTGGCCGGCGGTCACCAGATCCGGCAGGCAGTCGCCGTCCCAGTCGCCGATGGCCACGGCCGTCGTCGGTCCCAGGGGTGGCAGGCGGACGAAGGTCTGGTCCTCCAGCAGGCCGGCCCGGTTCAGGTAGACCCGCGGACCGGCGCCGGCCACGGTCGCGACCACGTCCTTGTCGCCGTCGCCGTCGAGGTCGCCCAGCGCCAGCGCGCCGACGGTGCGCGGCGCCGCCGAGAACACCGCGGCGTTGGCGGTGAGGATGCCGGCCCCCGCCGGGTCGCCCAGGAGCGCCACCAGGGGTGCCCCGGCCTGGCCCACCACCAGGTCGGCGTGGCCGTCGCCGTCGAGGTCGCCGATGGCCAGCGCGGTCACCGCGGTGACGGCGCTGCGGGTGTCGACGGCGCCACCGGCGGGGGCGAACCCGCCGGCCCCGTCGTTGCGCCACACCGTGATGGTCGCCCCGGCGCCGATCACCAGGTCCAGGTCGCCGTCGTAGTCGAGGTCCCCGGCGGCGACCGCCGCCGCCGCGGTCGCCAGCACCGGGCCAGGCGTGAACGTCGTGCCGCGCCGCCACCACAGCTCGACCACGCCGGCCCGCGCCACCGCGAGGTCATCGGCGCAGTCACCGTCGAGGTCGGCCGCGACCACGGCGTCGCCGCCGGCGATCGGCGCCGCCGCGGCGACCAGCGCGCCACCGGCGACGTCGAGCACCACCGCGCCGGTCGCGTCGAGCGCGATCGCGACGGTGCCGCCCGGCCCCATCGACGCCACCACCCGCCCGGCCGGCGCCGCCACCGGGGCCGACGTGACGAGGGCCCCGGCCGTCGCCCCGGGGCAGCGGTCGAGCCGCAGGGTCTTGTCGGCGCCGAAGTCGAGCGCCCCCGAGGCTTGCGCGACGACGGCGCCGCCGCGGTACCCCTGGGCCCACGCCAGCGCGGCGCTGGCGCTCCCCGGCTCGACCGCCAGGGTCTGCGGCAGGCTCGCCAGGCGGTCGGTCAGCCGGTAGTGCCGGCCGAACGCCCCGCCGGCGAGATCCCGGTCGCCGACGCCGACGCAGATCGCGTCGAGCTCGGCGGGCACCGCCAGATCGCCGTCGATGGCCAGGGTCACGCCGCCGCCGCAGCCGAGGGCACCTGCCCACAGCCAGCTAGCGGCGACGACGACGGAACAGCGCACCGGCGACGAGGATGACACAGGGGCCAGCGAGACCGCCACCGCCAGCCTGGCAACCACCATCGGCCACGCCGCCCGGGTCGGTCCCGCCGTTCGAGCCAGACCCGGCGTCGGGCCCGGCGTCGGGTCCGGCCCCGCCGCGCGGCAGCACCATGATGTCCATCGCCACCACCGGGCCGAACCACGCCACGCCCTCTTGCACCAGCTGGAACGCCTCGTGGAACGCGGTGGGCTCGGCCACCTCGGGGGCGCGGATGGCGAACGTGAAGCGCCCCACCGCGCCCGGGCCGTAGTCGGAGTGATCGGCGCCGGTGGCCCGGCCGGGTGACAGCCAGTTGCCGTCGACGAAGAACGCCGACGCGCGGTCCATCGGCTCGGCCGTGCCCAGGCGGGTCTCGTCGAGCCCCCAGGTGATCGACGAGTCGTTGACGAACTCGAAGTAGACCACCGCCTCGTCGCCGCTGACCATGGTCGACGGGGTGTCCTGGCCGGCGGCGGTGGCACCCAAGGTGGGCATGCCGCCGCCAGTCACCAGCGCCATGTAGTGGGCCCAGTCCCACCCCGGGCCTGGATCGGTGTGGGTCGAGCAATCCGGCGCGTCGCCGTGCCCGTAGATGTGCATCCGGTCCTTGGGGATGCCGTACTGGTCGCAGGTCCACGCGGTCAGCGCGGCCGACCGCATGTACATGGTCTCGGTGTACCACCGGGTCGGATCGGCGACGAAGCCCTCGTGCTCGATGCCGATCGAGTTCGTGTTGAAGCATGCGTCGTGGTACGCGACGTCGGCGTCGTCGACCATCTGGGTGATGTCGCCGTCCGACGAGCGGATGACGTAGTGGGAGCTGACCCGGGCCGAGGGGTTCTGGAACCAGCTGATGGTGCCGTTGTAGCTGCCCTCGGTGGTGTGGACGACGACGTAGTTGATGTCGGCGGCGGTGCGGTTGGCGTTGGCGAAGTTGCCGGCCACCGCCGGCACCCAGTGCGCGCCGGGGAAGCCGAGACCGGCCGCCACCACGTCGAGCCGGGCCTCGGCCGCCTCGGGCCGGGCGGTGACCGTGAGCGCGCGGCCGGCGTCGTCGACGCCGCGCAGGCCGCGGGCCAGGCCGCCGAGGACGCCGTCGGCGAACAGCACGCCGGCGTCGCCGTCGCCGCCGAAGCGGACCAGCGCGGCGCGCCAGCCGGCCAGCGTCGCGGGGTGCGGCCCGGCCAGGGCTGACAACAGGGCGGCGGCGGCGCGGGTGGTGGCCACCGCGTCGGTGCGCGCGGCGGCCACGTCGACGCCGGCCAGCGCGGCGGCGCGCTCGATCGAGCGCGGGCCGGCGCCATCGGTCAGGCCGAACAAGCCCCACGCCGCCGGGCCGTGGTCGCCGTCTGGCGCGGGCACCACCATCGCCAGCCGGGTCTCGTGGTAGGCGGTGGCCGCCAGGAGCGCGGCCGGCACGCCCGACTCGGCGGCGACCTGCTCGAACACGCCGACCAGCGTCGACGGTCCGCCCACCGGGTTGCCGCGCACCGGCGCCGGGGTCGGGGCGCCGCTGCCCAGGCCGCACGCGCCCAGGGTCAGCGCCGCCACCACCGCCGCGGCGCGGCGCCGCGCGCCGCCGGCGAGCGCGAGCACCAGGAGCGCCAGCCCGAGCCCGCCCGCGCCGCCCGCGCTGCACCCGCCCGACGTGCTGCCGCAGTCGCTGCCGTCGGGGCACAGCGGCCCGCCGGCGCGCGGCACCACCGTGATGGTCCAGGCCACCGCCAGCTCGTCGGGGCCGAACCACTCACCGCCGGCGGTGACCAGCCCGAAGTGCTCGACGTAGGTGGTGGGCCGATCGACCTCGGGGGCCACCATGGCGAAGGTGAACCGGCCGGTGGCGCCGGGGGCCACCGTGGCCTGGTCGAGGGCGGTGGGCCGGGTCGGGTCGACCCAGTTGTCGGCCTTCCAGAACTCGCTCACACGATCGCGCGGGCCAGTGGTGCCGAGGAGGACCTGGTCGCGGCTCCACGCGCTCGAGCCGTCGTTGCGGTACTCGACGTACGCCACGATCTCGTCGCCGCTGGTGACCGTGGCCGCGTGGTCCTCGGCGGTGATGGAGGCGGCCAGCGCCGGCGCCACCGCGGTCAGGCTGGCGCCCGGGTAGTAGTGCGTGACGATCCAGTCCCACGGCTTGCCGTCGGTGGCCCACCGCTGGGTCCCCCACTGGCAGGTGCCGCGGCCGTGGCCGTTCAGCGCGCGGCCGGTGCACAGCGGCTCGCTCACGCCGGTCGCGGTGGGATCGCTGTTCTCGGCGCTGTACTCGGCCAGCACCAGCGCGTCGTTCTTGATGACGTACACGCCGGTGGTGGCGGCCACCGCGGCGTCGCTGTCGGCGAAGTACTCGTCCTTGTAGACCTGCGACGCGGTGGTGTCGTCGAGATCGGCGCAGTCGTACTTGCCGCCGGCGGCGACCCAGTACGCCGCGTAGGTGCGGATGGCCACCGCGCCGGCCTTGAGCGACTCGGCGTTCCACGACCGGATCCACTCGTGGGGCAAGACGCCGCGCACGTACTGCTCGAACGGGATGACGTCGACCCGGCCGCTGCACGAGGTGGCCGAGCCGTCGACGGCGCGCCGCCAGACCCGGATCGTCGCCGGGGTCTCGAGCGCGCTGGCCACCGGGGCGCCCAGGGCCGCGGCGTCGCGCAGCGTGAGCGCGCGCGCCGGCGCCGCCGCCGCTGCGTCGAGGATGGCGGCGGCGACCGGCCGCACGTCGCCGCTGCGATCGGCCCCCAGCGCGACGCCGGTCCGCCACCGCTCGGGCAGGTCCGCCGCTGGCGAGGCCGGCGCGGCGTGCGCGGCGCTGGCGCCGATCGCGGCCGCGACGGCGAGTGCGAAGATCCCCCAAGACGTGCGCATACCCTCCATTATTGCACCGACAGTGCCAGGCCGGTGAACTCCGGCGCGCCGTCAACCGCTCGCGATCGCTGTCGACCACGGTCGACGCCCGCGCCCCCAGTGCAACCGACCGTGGGCACTCGCACTTGCCAGGCGGCGATCGCTTGCGCATCCAAGGTTGCACCCGGCATGGTTTGCCCACACGTGTCCGAGCCGGCCGGGATCAAGTTTGGTCACTTCACGCTGGGCAAGCGCCTGGCGCGGGGCGGGATGGCCGAGGTGTTCCTGGCCCGCCAGCGCGGCCCCGAGGGCTTCGACCGGCGGGTCGCGGTCAAGCGCATCCTGCCCCACCTGGCCGAGACCGCCGACTTCGTCCGGATGTTCCTGTCCGAGGCCCGGCTGGCGGCGCGCCTGTCGCATCCCAACATCGTCCACATCTACGAGCTGGGCCAGGTCGACGGCGACTACTTCATCGCCATGGAGTTCGTCGACGGGATCCACGCCGGGCAGCTGATCGCCCACGCCGAGCGCGAGCCGGTGCCGGCCGAGCTGATCGCGCGCATCGGCGCCGACGCCGCCGGCGCCCTGGCCTACGCCCACCGCCTCGAGGACGCCGACGGGCGGCCCCTGCAGCTGGTCCACCGCGACGTCTCGCCCCACAACCTGATGGTGTCATTCGACGGGGTCACCAAGCTGGTCGACTTCGGCATCGCCAAGGCGGCCATCAAGGCCGACGAGACCCGGCCGGGCATCGTCAAGGGCAAGTACGCGTACATGTCGCCGGAGCAGACCGTGGGCCGGCCGCTCGACGGTCGGTCCGACGTGTTCTCGCTGGGCGTCGTGTTGTGGGAGCTGCTGGCCGGCCGCACCATCGTCGACCGCGGCGACGTGGTCGAGGCGATGAAGGTGATCCGCGACGGCCGGTGGACGCCGATCGAGCGGGCCGCCCCGGACACCCCGCCGGCGCTGGCCCAGGCGGTCGGCTGGGCCCTGGCCCACAAGCGCGACGATCGCGCCACCGCGGCCCAGCTGCAGATCGCCCTCGAGGAGTTCCTGAAGGGCTCGCCGCGCCTGGCCACCCCGGCCCAGCTGGCCGAGTGGACCCGGCCCCGGTTCCCGCGCGCCACCGACGACGCCCCCCGCGGGCGTCGCCACACCGGCGCGCCGCCGACGACGATGCCGGCCGGCACCGCGGTGTCGGTGGTCGCCGCGCCGCCGCGCGCCGGGACCGCGCCGGTGGTGGTCACCGATGCCGGGCCGATCGTCGGCGCCGGGCCGATCGCCGGCGGCACCCGCGAGATCGCGATCACCGCGTCGGCGGTCGCGCTCGAGGCGGTCTCGCCCCGCCCACCGCCGCGCCGGTCCACGCCGCCGCCGGTGCCGGTCGCGGCGCGCGCGCCGACCCACCTCGACGAGCCCGAGGAGGACGGGGTCGGCGACGCCCCGACCCGGCAGCACCAGCCGTCGGCGCCGCTGGCGCGGGTGTCGTCGCGCCTGGACGTGCCGGTGGTGCTGGCCTCGCCGCGGCGGTGGCTGGCGCTGGCGGTCGCGGTGTCGCTGGCGCTGGCCGCGGTGCTGGCGCTGGTGATCGCCACCCGCGGCGGCGCCCGCACGGCGCCGGTCGACGCCGCCGTGGCCACCGGCCCGGACGCCCAGCCCGAGATCATCGCGCTCGAGGTGCCGACCGACGCCGGGCCGGTCGACGCCCCGGCCGCGCTCGACGCCGCGCCGCCGACCCCGACCATCGCCACGCTCGAGGTCATCACCCGCCCGGCCGGCGCGACCGTGCGCCTGCCCGGCCGCCCGCCGGTGACCACGCCGGTGACGCTGACCCTCGAGCCCGGCGCCGTGACGCTGGCGATCAGCCGCGACGGCTACCTCGCGCTGACCCGCACGGTGACCGTCGCCGCCGACGAGCACCGCACGCTGGAGCTGGCGCTCGAGCGTGAGCGCCGGGGGACGCCGCCGAAGCCGGCCGCCGACGTCGGCTACCTGACGGTGCGCACCAACCCGTACGCGGTGGTGATGCTGGGCAGCCGCCGCCTGGGCGAGACGCCGTTCGCCAACGTGGCGGTGCCGGTCGGCACCCACGTGCTCACGTTCACCAACCCGGGCCGGCGCCCGGTCAAGCGCACGGTGATGGTGCGCCCGGGCCAGACCGTCAAGCTCAGCCTGCAGATCCCGTGACCCGGGCCCGCCGGCCGGCTACTTGCCGCCGGCCGCGAAGTACGCCGGCTTGGTGTCGAAGCGGTGGGTGGCCTGGATACGCCGCACCGTGCCCGACTTCGAGCGCATGACGATCGACTGGGTGGTGGCGCCGCCGCCGGTGAAGGTCACGCCGTCGAGCAGGTAGCCTTGGGTCACCCCGGTGGCCGCGAACATGACGTTGCCGTGGGCCAGCTCCTCGGTGGTGTAGATGTGGTCCTCGGCCTTGACCCCCATCCGCCCCGCCCGGGCCCGCTCCTCGTCGGAGCGGAACCGCAGGCGCCCCTGCAGCTCGCCACCGATGCAGCGCAGCGCGGCCGCGGCGATCACGCCCTCGGGCGCGCCGCCGGTGCCGAACAAGACGTCGATGCCCGACTCGGCGCTGGCGGTCATGACCGCGCCCGAGACGTCGCCGTCGCCGATGAGGCGGATGCGGGCGCCGGCCTGGCGCACCTCGGCGATCAGCTCCGTGTGACGATCGCGATCGAGGATGACCGCGGTGACCTCCTCGATGCGCTTGCCCTTGGCGGTGGCGATGCGATGGAGGTTCCAGGTCGGCGACTCGCGCAGATCGATCTGGCCGCGGCACTCGGGCCCCACCGCGATCTTCTGCATGTACGTGTCGGGCGCGTTCAGGAACTCGCCGTCGTCGGCGATGGCGATGACGCTGATGGCGTCGGGCGCGCCGGTGGCGCACAGGTTGGTGCCCTCGAGCGGATCGACCGCGATGTCGACCCGGGGCGAGTCGGCGTCGTTGTCGAGCCAGCCGGCCCCGACCTGCTCGCCGATGAACAACATGGGCGCCTCGTCGCGCTCGCCCTCGCCGATCACCACGGTGCCGCGGATGTCGATGGTGTCGAAGGCGCGGCGCATGGCCTCGACCGCGACGTGATCTGCCAGCTTGCGGTCACCGCGCCCCATCAGGCGGGCCGACGCCAGCGCCGCGGCCTCGGTGATGCGGACCACTTCGAGTGCCAGGTTGCGGTCGTTCATCGCGTCCGACTAGACCACGCGGGCCCCGGCCCGATCAATCACGGCGACGCGCTACAGACCGGCGAAGGCCCGCAGCCGCGCGGCGTCCGCGGTGGGCTGGCCGGCCGCGTCGCGCAGGGTCATCGAGGTCGCGACGATGGCGCCCGCGCGCGGGGCCAGGCGCGCGCTCCACACCGCGAACAGCGCGGGCTCGCCGGCGCGCGGGATCACGTCGGTGCGGGCGTGGACCTGCAGGCCAGCCGCGGCGGCGCCGGCCACCACCCGGGCCTCGGCCCGGGCATCGCCGCACACGACCACCACGCCGTCGGCCGCGACCACCTGCCCGGCGGTCGCCAGGTACGCCTCGACCCCGCCGCGATGTTCGACCCGGGCGTAGGCGCGCTGGGGATCGGCGGCGTCGAGCGCGGTGCCGGGGGGAAAGTACGGCGGGGTCCCGGTCACCAGCGGGAACCCGGTGCCGAGCGCCGCCACCACCTCCGGCGCGCGCAGATCGCCGTGGTGGATGGTCACCCGGTGGGCCAGCTGGTTGTCGTCGACGTTGCGGCGCAGGAGCGCGAACGACACCGCCTGGGCCTCGACCCCGACCAGGGTCGCGGCCGGGCACGCCCACGCCAGGTGGAGCAGCACCGAGCCGATGCCGCAGCCGAGGTCCAGGATGCGGGTCGGGGTGGGCGCCGCCTGGTGCGCGACCAGCGCGGTCACCAGATCGTCGGACGAGAACCGGTGGCCCTTGGCCCGCTGCCACAGCCACACGTCCCGGGTGAGCCGGTCCCGGGTCAGGCGATCGGCCGGCCCGGCGTCGGCGCGATGGGGCGGGTCCGACGCGGTCATGCGCCGCCGAGGGCGCGCACCGGCAGCCCGGCCCGCAGGACGTCGGGCAGCGCCCGCGGCTTCCCGGTCGGCCCGATCACCGCGTGGCGGGTGAAGCCCTCGGCCAGGAGTTCGGCCTCGCGCCGCACCAGGTAGCTGAACACCAGCGAGGCCGCCCGCAGCTCGGTGACCTCGACCTCGATCGCCAAAAGATCCTCGTAGCGCGCCGGTCGGCGGTAGCGGCAGTGGGCCTCCACTACCGGCAGCGCCACCCCGGCGTCGTCGAGATCGCGGTAGCTCTTGCCCTGGGCCCGCCAGTACTCGGCGCGGGCGCCCTCGAAGTAGCGCAGGTAGTTGCCGTAGTAGACGACGCCCATCTGGTCGGTGTCGCCGAAGATGACCCGCTGGTAGGCGATCATGCGGCGATCCGGATCAGCCGCGGCGGCGCCTGCACCACCGGCAGCGCGCCGATCTGCGCCAGCGCGGCGACCACGTCGCCCTCGCGGGCCTCGTGGGTGACCACGAACACCCGGGCCGGCGCGGCGCCGTCGCCCGGCGCCTCCTGGACCACCTGCTCGATGGACACGTCGTGGGCGCCGAGGATGGTGGTGAGCTGGCCCAGCACGCCGGGCCGGTCGGCCACCGCGAACCGCAAGAAGTAGCGCGAGCGGATGTCGGCCATCGGCAGGAGCGGGCGCGCGGTGGGCGCGCGGCTGGTGCCGGGCGCGCCGTGGCGTCGGGTCGGCGCCACGCCGGTCAGCTGGGCCCGCAGGTTGCGGCTGATCTCGATGAGGTCCGACACCACCGCCATCGCGGTGGGCATCATGCCGGCGCCGGCGCCGTAGTACATCGACGGCCCGAGCGCGTAGCTGTGCACGTACAGCGCGTTCTTGGCGCCGGTGACGTCGGCCAGGAGCCACCGCGCCGGCACCAGCGCCGGGTGGACCCGGGCCTCGATGCCGCGCGGATGGTCGCGGCCGATCACCAGCGGCTTGATCACGTAGCCGAACTTGGCGGCGTAGGCGAAGTCCAGCTGATCGAGCTCGGCGATGCCGTCGGTCGAGATGGCGTCGACGTCGAGGGTGGCCCCGAAGCACAGCGCGCACAGGATGGCCAGCTTGTGGGCCGCGTCCCCGCCGCCGACGTCGAGCGTGGGGTCGGCCTCGGCGTAGCCCAGCCGCTGGGCCTCGGCCAGGACCGCCGCGAAGTCGCCGCCGTCGCGGGCCATCGCCGACAGGATGAAGTTCGACGTGCCGTTGACGATGCCGTGGAACTGCTCGATCCGATCCGACGCCAGGCCCTCGCGCAGCACCCGGATGATCGGCACCCCGCCGCACACCGCGGCCTCGTAGTAGACGTCGACGCCGTGGCGCTCGGCGGCCGCGAACACCGCGGTGCCGTGGCGCGCGAGCAAGAGCTTGTTGGCGGTCACCACGTGCTTGCCGGCGGCGATGGCCGCCAGCACCGCGTCGCGCGCCGTGCCGTCGCCGCCGATCAGCTCGCACACGATGTCGACGTCGGGCCGGGCGATCGCCGCCAGGGCGTCCTCGGTGAGCAGCCCCGGCTCGACGTCGACCAGGCGGGCCTTGGCGGGGTCGCGCACGACGATGGTCCGCACCACCAGCCGTCCGCCCAGGCGAGCGCCGATGGCGGCGGCGTTGTCTTCCAGCAGCTTGATGACCCCGGCCCCGACGTTGCCCAGGCCCAGGAGCGCCACCCCGATCTCGCGCACCGGGGCGGGGCCCCGCTCGCCGGGGCCGGTCACGGCCCGGCCCGGTACGAGTAGTGCTCGGCCACGATCTCCCACCGGTCGCCGGTGCGAGCGAAGGTCAGGGTCAGGTAGCCGGTGTCGCTGGTGGTGACCGCGCCGTCGGAGATGTCGCGGGTCAACCGGGCCGCGTAGGTGGCGCCGCTGTCGCCCAGGGCCGACACCTGGCCATCATCGAGGAGAAGGTGCACGGCGCGAGCCCCCTCGGCCACGCTGCGCAGGTAGGTCTCGGCCGCCGGCCAGCCCACGTGGGCCTGGCCCTGGTAGACGACCACCGTGTGGTCGTCGTGCCGGTACAGCGGGGCCAGGGCCTCCATGCTGCGGACCTCCCAGCCCTGGCGCCACTGCTCGACCGCGCGGAACACCGCGGTGAACGCGTCGACCGCGCCGGGCGACGGCGCCGTCGGGCGCTGGGCGGCGCCACCACCGCAGGCCGAGATCGCGAGGCCGAGGGCCACGAGCACGCGTCGCATCGTGCGGCTTTTAGCACGGCGCCGGCAGCTGGTGGCGGCCCCGGGCGGTCGTGTAGCCTCCCGCCATGACCGACATCGTCTGGATCCACGCCCGCGAGGTCCTCGACTCCCGCGGCAACCCCACCGTCGAGGCCGAGGTCGGCCTGGACAACGGCGCGCTCGGCCGCGCCATCGTGCCGTCGGGCGCGTCGACCGGCGAGCACGAGGCGCTGGAGCTGCGCGACGGCGACCCGGCCCGCTACCTGGGCAAGGGCGTGCGCCAGGCGGTCGCCAACATCGTCGAGACCATCGGCCCCGAGCTGATCGGCGCCGACGCCGACGATCAGGCCGCCATCGACGCGGCGCTGATCGACCTCGACGGCACGCCGACCAAGAGCGGGCTGGGCGCCAACGCCATCCTGGCGGTGTCGATGGCTACCGCGCGCGCCGCGGCCGCCGCCCACGAGCTGCCGCTGTACCGCTACCTGGGCGGCGTCGGCGCGCTGACCCTGCCGGTGCCGCTGATGAACATCATCAACGGCGGCGCCCACGCCGACAACGCGCTCGACATCCAGGAGTTCATGATCGCCCCGGCCGGCTTCGACCAGTTCGAGGACGCGCTGCGGGCCGGCGTCGAGGTGTTCCACCACCTGAAGGCCATCTTGAAAAAGAAGGGCCTGGCCACCAACGTCGGCGACGAGGGCGGCTTCGCTCCGGCCATCGCCACCGCCGACGAGGCGCTGACCACCATCCTCGAGGCCATCGGCAAGGCCGGCTACAAGGCCGGCGAGCAGATCTTCTGCGCGCTCGACGTCGCCGCCTCCGAGTTCTTCGACAAGGCCACCGGCACCTACCAGTACGAGGGCCAGGCGCGCACCTCGGCCGAGATGGTCGAGCTGTACGCCAGCTGGACCGCCGCGTACCCGCTGGTGTCGATCGAGGACGGGCTCGACCAGGACGACTGGGCCGGGTGGAAGGCGCTGACCGACCGCCTGGGCGCCACCACCCAGCTGGTCGGCGACGATCTGTTCGTGACCCAGACCGCGCGGCTCAAGCGCGGCATCGAGCAGGGCATCGCCAACTCGATCCTGGTCAAGGTCAACCAGATCGGCACCCTGTCGGAGACCCTCGACGCGGTGCGCACCGCCCAGCACAGCCGCTACGCCGCGGTCATCTCGCACCGCTCGGGCGAGAGCGAGGACGCGTTCATCGCCGACCTCGCGGTGGCCACCAACGCCGGCCAGATCAAGACCGGATCGGCCTCGCGCTCGGACCGCATCGCCAAGTACAACCAGCTCTTGCGCATCGCCGACGAGCTGGGGGACGACGCCCGCTTCCCGGGCGCGGCGCTGTTTCGCCGTTAGGGCGAGCGGCAGCTCAGGCGGCGGCGCGCGCCGGCGCCACCAGGGCCGCCACGCCCAGGCCGGCGCGGACCTCGTCGAGGGGCACCTCCCACAGCGTGGCCCACCGCACGCCGATGAACGGCCGGGCCGCCCGGCCCAGCTGCCAGCCGCGCGCGATCGCGTCCATCCGGCGGTCGCGATCATCGAAGCTGTACAGGAACGTGTTGAGGAGCCCGATCGACAGGATCGACGCGGCGAGGCGGGCCGGGAACTGAGCGAGGTAGAAGGCCTGCAGCCCGAGCTCTCCGGCCACGTCGGTGTCGAACCCGGTGACGACGTGCCACAGATCGTGGGTCTCGAACAGGTGGGCCCGGACCCAGGCCGGGCCGTCCTCGGCGGGGCGCCGCGGCAGGTCGGCGGGGTCGAGCCCGCGCGCGTCGAGGAACCGCGCCGCCTCGCGCCCGAACGTGCCTGCCGGCAGCGCGCGCAGGCGCGCCAGCTCGAGCTCGACCCGCGGCCGGTCGGCCAGGACCGCCGGACCGTCCGGCAACGCCTCGACGTAGCGCAGGATGTCGGCGAAGGCCGGGGTGTCGCCCAGGTCGTCGGCCATGTTGATGACCTCGTCGAGCCGGTTGGGATCACGGACCAGGCGAAGCGCGGCGCGACCGATGCGGAAGGCGGTGAGCGGGTTGACCATGAGGATGAATATGCGAGCAAAAGCTCGCGTTGTCAGCTCGCGTCCGAGCGCGGCGCCCGACGCCCCGCGACCGGCCGCCAACACCACGGAATGGTTCACACTCCAAGGAAGAGCGTCGGGGATCGCGGCCCCGTCCGCGCCCGCATCGCTCGCATCTGGTGGTTGACCGCGAGCCAAAGCGAACCCAAGGTGGAGAGATGCGAGCATCTACTCGTGTTCAGCCGAAGCCGCCGAGCCGCCCGCGAAAGCCATCGTCGCGCACGGCGTCGCCGGCCGCGGCCCCGGCCCGCAAGGCCCCGCGCCAGATCCGCTCCCGCGCGACGGTCGACGCCATCGTCGACGCCGCGGCCCGGGTCCTGCGCCAGGATGGCTACGACGGCACCACGACCAACCGCGTGGCCGAGGTGGCTGGCGTCAGCGTCGGCTCGCTGTACCAGTACTTCCCCAACAAGGAGGCGCTGGTGCGGGAGCTGCTCGAGCGCCACGACCGGGCGATGTGGACGGTGTTCACCGACCAGTCGACCTGCGCGATCGGACGCCCCTTCGCCGAGGCGGTCCCCGCGGTGATCGACGCGTTGTTCGCGGCCCACCTGGTGGATCCTCAGCTGCACCAGGTGCTCCACCAGCAGATCCCGCGGGTCGGCGCCCTGGCGTTGCTCCACGCGACCAGCGTTCGCTCGCGCGCCGTGGTGGAGGGGTTGCTCCAGGCCCGGACCGAGGAGCACCAGCGCGGCGACGACGTGCCGACCGCGGCCCTGGTGGTGGTCGAGTCGGTCGAGGCCCTGATCCACGCGTCCATCGCGCTCCCGCCGGCCCAGGCCAACGCGGTGCAGCGCCACGCCAGCGAGCTAGTGCTCGGGTACCTGGGCGTCGCCCGCCCTGGAACCTGATCGACCGACGTCGCGCGCTCGCGTGTCACACCTGCCGGGTTGGCGGCTCTACCGGGGTGACATGCGCACATCCTCCGTCGTGTTCGTCGCGCTCGCGCTGGCCCTCAGCGGCTGCGGGCAAGTCAGCTCCCCGATCGAAGACGCCGCGCCGCCAGTCGACGCCGGCGCCGATGGCGTGAGCCCGCCCGACGCCGCGGCGCCGGTGATCCTGACGGTGACCCGCACCGGGGCCGGCACGGTGACCTCGACGCCGGCCGGGCTGACCTGCGGCCCCACCTGCGCCGCGATGTTCCCGGCCGGGACCCAGGTCACGCTGACCGCAGTGGCCGACGCCGGCGCCAGCTTCACCGGCTGGACCGGCGCGTGCACCGGCGCGCAGCCGGCGTGCACGTTCACCCTCACCGCCGACGCGTCGGTCACCGCGACCTTCGCGCCGGTGACCTACACCGTGACCACGTCGCTGGTCGGCAACGGCGCCGGCACGGTGACCGCGACCCCGGCCACCCTCGGACTCGACTGCCCCGCCGCGTGCAGCGCCACGGTCGCCTACGACACCCCGGTGACGCTCACCGCCACGCCCACCGGCGCGTCGCTGTTCCTGGGCTGGAGCGGCGGCGGCTGCACCGGCACCGGGCCGTGCACGGTCAACGTCCGATCCGACCTGACCATCAACGCGGCGTTCGCGCTGAACTACTCGCTGGTGGTGACCCGCACCGGCACCGGCACCGGCGCCGTGTCGTCGATCCCGGCTGGCATCTCCTGCGGCGCCGACTGCGACGAGACCTACGCCGCCAACGCCGTGGTGACACTGACCGCCACCGCCGATCCGTCGTCGACGTTCACCGGCTGGAGCGGCGCGTGCACCGGCACCGGCGCGTGCACCGTCACCATGGACGCCGCCAAGACCGTGGCGGCGACGTTCCAGCTGCGGCAGCACGTGCTCACCGCCTCGGTCGGCGGCACCGGCACCGGCACCATCACGTCGAGCCCGCTGGGCATCAACTGCGGCGCCGCGTGCACCGCGACGTTCGATCACGGCACCGTGGTCGCGCTCACCGCGACCGCCGGCGCCACCTCGGCGTTCGCCGGGTGGACCGGCGCGTGCACCGGCCTGGGCGCGTGCATCGTCACGATGGATCAGGCCCGCACCGTCGGCGCCACCTTCACCGTCAACAGCCTGGCGCTGTCGGTGGCCCGGGCCGGCAACGGCGCCGGGGCGGTGACCTCGACGCCGGCCGGCATCACCTGCGGCGCGACCTGCACGGCTCCGTTCAACGCCGGCACCACGGTCACGCTGACCGCGGTGCCGTCGACCGGCTCGAGCTTCACCGGCTGGTCGGGCGGGGGCTGCAGCGGCCTCGGCACCTGCACCGTGACGCTCACCGCGTCGACCACCGTCACCGCCACCTTCACGCTCGATCAGTTCACGCTGGCGGTCCAGCGCACCGGGACCGGCGCCGCTTACGGCACGGTCAGCTCGACGCCGGGGGGCATCACCTGCGGCACCACCTGCTCGGCCACCTACCCGTACGGCGCGGCGGTCACCCTGACCGCGGCCGGCGGCGCTGGCGCCACCTTCACCGGGTGGCCGCCGGCCACCGGCTGTGCCGGCACCGGGCCGTGTACGATCACCGTCGCCGCCGCCACCACGGTCACCGCGCCGTTCGCGCTCGCGACCTACCCGGTGACCGTCGCCGTGGCCGGCGCCGGCCTCGGCACCGTGACCTCCAGCCCGGCCGGCCTCAGCTGCCCGTCGACGTGCAGCACCAGCGCTGGCTACGGCTCGACCGTGACCCTGACCGCCGCCCCGGCCGCCGGCCACACCTTCACCGGCTGGTCGGGCGGGGGCTGCAGCGGCACCGGCGCCTGCACGGTCACCGTCGGCGGCGCGGTCACCGTGACCGCCAGCTTCGCGCCACCGGCCAACCTCGCGTTCGTGACCGCCGGCGCGTACACCGGCAACCTGGGCGGCCTGGCCGGGGCCGACGCCATCTGCCAGGCCCGGGCCAGCGCGCTGGGCCTGGCCGGCACCTTCCGCGCCTGGCTGTCGTCGTCGACGGCCAGCGCGGCGAGCCGCCTGGGCACCGCGTCAGGCTGGGTCCGCACCGACGGCAAGCCCTTCGCCAACAGCAAGGCCGACCTGCTGGCCGGGCGCATCTTCTACCCGCTCGCCCTCGACGAGCGCGGCGGCAGCCAGCTGGGCACCACCGCGTGGACCGCCACCAGCGCGGGGGGCGGGCTGACCGGAGCGGCGTGCGCGGACTGGACCGACGGCACCTCGACCGCGGTGACCGGCGTGATCGGCTTCCCCGAGTACGGCACCTCGGCGTGGACCCAGAACGGCGCGGCGACGTGCGCGAGCAGCCAGCACCTGTACTGCCTGGGCATCGACTGGACCGCGACGGTGGCCCCGCCCCCTGCGACCAACGTGCGGCGCGCGTTCGTGTCCAACGCGGCCTGGGTGCCCGACGGCGGCCTGGCCGGCGCCGACGCGCTGTGCGCCGCCGAGGCGACCGCGGCCGGCCTGACCGGTACCTTCCGGGCGCTCCTGGCCACCACCGGGGCCAGCGCGGCCTCGCGTTTCTCGACGACGGGCAACCCGTGGGCGCGAGTCGACGACGTGGTGCTGGCGCCCACCGCCGCCGGCGTCCTCGGCGGCGCCCTCGGCGTGCCGACCTACTGGGACGCGGCGCTCAACGTGACCGCCGCCGGCGCCTACCGGTTCGACCGCACCTGGGCCGGCGCCGGCACTCTCCAGGCGGCCGGGACCGGCTCGAGCTGCGCCGGCTGGAGCACCACCACCGCCACCGCCTACGGCGCGGTCGGCATCGCCGCATCGTCGCGGGTCGCCACCGCGTTCGCCAACTACAACGCGCAGAGCACGCTCACCGACTGCAGCAACACCGGCTACAAGATCATGTGCCTGCAGCGCTGATCGACAGCGGGCGGGCGTGGGGGTAGCTTGCCGCCGTGTACGCGGTCAAGGAGCTGTTCCTCACGCTGCAGGGCGAAGGCGCCCACGCCGGGCGCGCCGCGGTGTTCGTGCGCTTCACCGGGTGCAACCTGTGGTCGGGGCGGGCCGAAGATCGCGGCCGCGGCGCCGGCGGCTGCGCGGCCTGGTGTGACACCGACTTCGTCGGCACCGACGGCAGCGGCGGCGGTAAGTTCGTCGACGCCGCCAGCCTGGCCGACGCCGCCGCGGCGGCGTGGGGCGCGCGCGGCCCCGGCGCCTACGTGGTGTGCACCGGCGGCGAGCCGCTGCTTCAGCTCGACGGCCCGCTGGTCGACGCCCTCCACGCCCGCGGCTTCACGGTGGCGGTCGAGACCAACGGCACCCAGCCCATCCCGCCGGGGGTCGACTGGGTGTGCGTGAGCCCCAAGGCCGGCGCCGCGCTGGTGGTCGATCGCGGCGACGAGCTGAAGCTGGTCTACCCGCAGCGAGGAGACGACGTCGCGCCGGCGCGGTTGGGACGGCTGGCGTTCCAACACTACTTCTTGCAGCCGCTCGACGGCCCCGACCGCGAGGCGGCGGTGGCGGCGTGCGTGGCCTACTGCCGCGACCATCCGCCGTGGCGGGTGTCGCTCCAGACCCACAAGCTCTTGCGCATCCCCTGAGGCCGCCGGGCCACCGCGCGCGCCGACCCGCGCGCGGCGACCACGCCTGGTACACTGCCGTGATGCGCGTGGTCTTTCTCGAGGTCGACACCGAGCGCTCGTGGTCGGTCGCGTCGATCGGGCCAGGGTTCCTCGCGGGCTACCTCCGCCAGCACGGCCATGAGGTCGGCTTCGTGCGGGCCACCGTGGCGATGTCCGACGACGAGGTCGTGGCGGCGATGGTGGCCCAGGCCCCCGGCCTGATCGGCCTGTCGCTGACCACGCGCCAGTGGCTGCGCGGCGCCCACCTGGTCGAGCGGCTGCGGGCCCACCCGGCGCTGGCGGCGGTGCCGGTCGTCGCCGGCGGGCTGCACCCGACCTTCGCCCCCGAGCAGGTGCTGGCCGCCCCCGGCTTCGACTACGCCTGCCTGGGCGAGGGCGAGGACGCGCTGCTCGAGCTGGCGGTGGCGCTCGAGCGCGGCGCCAGCACCTGGGGCATCGCCAACCTGTGGAAGCGCGGCCGCCCGCGGCCCGGGCTGCGGCCGCCGTTCGAGCCGATCGACCGGCTGCCGTTCATGGCCCGCGACGTCCTCGACGAACCGCTCGGCACCGTGCACATGTGCACGCAGCGCGGCTGCCCGTTCCCGTGCACCTACTGCGCGGCGCGCATGTACAACCAGCTCTACGATCAGGCCGGCGCCGGCGAGTACGGGCGCCGGCGCAGCCACGACAACGTGCTGGCCGAGCTGCACGCGCTGCGCGACGCCGGGCGCCTGGGCTACGTCATCTTCCTCGACGACACCTTCACCATCAACCACGGGTGGGTCCGCGAGTTCTGCCGCCGCTACGGCGAGGAGCTGCGGGCGCCGTTCTCGCTGCACGCCCGGGTCGAGACGGTCAACGAGAAGATGCTGCACATGCTGGCGGCGGCCGGCTGCCAGATGATCACCTACGGCGTCGAGAGCGGCAGCGAGCGGGTCCGCCGCGAGATCATGGATCGCCAGGTCACCAACCAGCGGTTCAAAGACGTGTTCCGCTGGACCCGCGAGGCCGGCATCCTGCTCACCTGCAACTTCATGATGGGCCTGCCCGGCGAGACCCGCGCCGATCTGCAGCAGACCCTGGACCTCGCGGTCGAGCTCGACGTGCTCGACTTCGGCTACTTCGTGTTCTACCCGTACCCGGGGACCGCGCTGTTCAAGGTGTGCAAGGACCAGGGGTACCTGCCCGACGACTACCTGACCCGGCCGGCCAACCACCGCGCGTCGATCCTCACCCTCCCCGGCCTCACCAACGCCGACATCGGCGAGTACTACGACCGCTTCACCGCGCTGCGGCGGTCGCTGTACCTGAGCCGGACCGGGGGCCTGCCGCCCGACGAGGTCCACGGCGCGATCGATCATGTCGACCAGCTCGCCGCCACCGGCTGATCCCGCGCCGCTGGCGAGCGCGGTGGCCGGCGTCGGGTGGGCGGTGACCACCCGGCTCCTCGACGACGCGGCCCTGGCGGCGGCCCAAGCCGCGTGTGATCGCGCGCTGGCGACCGCCCCCCTCGGCCCCTACGGCGCCATCGTGCACGATGCCTGGCGAGGCGACCCGGCGCTGGCGGCGCTGGTGCCGACGCTGGCGCCGGTGGCGGCGGCGGCCCTGGGCCTGGCCGAGGTGGTGCTGTTCCAAGATCACCTCATCGCCAAGCCGGCCGGCGGCGATCACGCGCTGCCCTGGCACCAGGACTTCTCGTTCTGGCCGCTCGACCGCCCCGACGGCGTGACCCTGTGGCTGGCGCTCGACGACGTCGACCTCGACAGCGGCGGCCTCGGCTACGTCAGCGGCAGCCACCTCGGCGGCGAGCGCGCCGCGCGGTGGGGGCTGGTCGGCCCCGACGATCCCCGGGCCCGGCTGCCGCCGCTCGACGACGCGCTCTTGGCGACCGCGACGATCCCGACGGTGTCGGCCGGCGCGGCGCTGCTGCACCACCCGCTGACCTGGCACGCCTCGGGCGCCAACCGCTCGCCGCGCCCGCGCCGCGCCTGGTCGTCGTCGTGGCTGGCCGCGACGGTGGCCTGGGCGCCCGAGCACGCGCCCCACCCCGCCACCGCGCTGGTGCGGCCGGCCGCGGGCGCGCCCCTCGACGCCCGCTACCCGCGCTTCACGGCGCCGGGGCTCGCCGCGCCAGCCGCAGCAGGTGCAGGCGGTAGTGCATCGTCGACCGCGCGTTGAGCGTCAGACGCCACGGCACGTCGTCGCGCTCGTCGACGACCACCAGGCCGGTGTCGATCCCGGCGGCGGCGTCGGCCGACAGGATCCGGCGGAGCTCGGGCTCGCTGGCGCCCTGCTGCGGGCCGCGCTGCGAGTGGCCGCCGATCCACTGCGCGGCGGCGGTGGCGCTGGCCGACCAGTCGTACGGCGTCGACAACAGCGCCGGCGCACCGGCCGCCAGCACCCGGCCCAGCTCCAGCAGGTGGGCCAGCGGCGACGGCACGCAGTCGAGCACGTTGAGTGACAGCGCCCCACCGAAGGCGCCGTCGGCGAACGGCAGCGCGCCGACGTCGGCGCACACGAAGGCCACGCGGTCGCGCGGCAGCTCGCCCAGGGTGGCCTCGGCCGGATCGAACACCAGCCCGACCCGGCGCCGCGGCCACGCGATCCGGCCGGTGCGGCGGGCCGCCTCGGCCCGGGCCAGCATCGCGAAGTTGAGGTCGACGCCGACCGCCAGCCCTGCCCCGGCCGCGGCCAGCTCGAAGGTGCCGCGCCCGGTCGAGCACCCGACGTCGAGCCACGCGTCGCCTGGGACCGGCGCCGGCACCAGCGCGAGCGCGGTGGCCACCAGCTCGGCCAGCGAACCGAACGGCTCCACCGTGCCGGTGGTGGCGCGGTCGCCCCAGTGCGCGGTGGCGTAGGTCGACAGGTCGTGGCGCTCACGATCGAAGCTGCCGCCGCGGCCGAACGCGTCGCCCAGCAGGCTGTCGAGCACCGGGGACAGGTCGTGCCGCCGCATCACCGCATCGCCTTGGTGCTCGACCCAGGCGCCGAGGTCAGGCACGACCACCGCGACGCCATCGATGATCGGGTGCTCGCACCGGCACGCCGGGCACACCAGCACGCCCTCGCGCACGTCGTCTCCGTCGACGCGGCTGAGCGTGGCCACGGTCAAGCGCGGCGCCACCCGCTGGGCGGCGCGACAGGTGGCGCAGGTCAGGCCCAGCGCCGTCAGGTGCGCGTGCAGCACCGCCGCCGCTAGCCGCCGATGATGACGGTCGGCGACCCGGGCGGGATGATCTTGCCGGTCGGGCTGGGGATGGGCGCCACGCAGCCGGCCCACGCCACCATGTCGCCGACCCGGGCCGCCGGCATCCCGCTCATGAACACGCTCGAGCTGCCCTTGGCGACGACGCCGGGCCCGTTGGGCACGCACGACGGCAGCGTGCACACCTTGGTCTGGCTGGTGATGGTCGCGGCCTCGAGGTTGTTGATCTTGATCGTCGGCTGGGTGGCCAAGGTGATCGCGTGCGGGACCGGCGGGTGCGCCAGCGGCGTGGGGGTCGGCGCCGGGGGATGGATCGGCGCGTGGCAGTGCGGGCTGTCGTGGAGGACGTTGTCGGTCTTGCGGGCGGCGTTGGGCATGGGCGTCCTCGCGGGGCTGGGCGCACCGGGCAGGTCGGCGCGCTGGTATTCGGCCCCTAATGTACCAGATGTGGCGGCCGCCGCGGCGTCATCCCCGGGCCGCCCGCGGTCATGACGCGCAGCGGCAGCGCGCGTGACTCGATCACGTGCCCGTGGCCGTTGCCTTGGCGCGTGGTCGGGGACACGGTACGCGCACCTGGCCGGCCCCCGGCCGCACGTCCCCTGGAGTGAACCGTGACCAAGCACCTTCTCGCCGCGACCTTGTTCCTGGCGGCCTGCGGCTCCAAGTCCGCGCCGTCGACCACGACCACGACCGGCCCCACCGGGCCCGTCGTCACCGCCCCGGCCGGGCCCAAGGCCGAGATCGGCGCGTGGGGCTTCGACACCGCCGGGATGAAGCCGGCGGTCGCGCCCGGCGACAGCTTCTACCAGTACGCCAACGGTGAGTGGCTGGCCAAGACCCCGATCCCCGCCGACAAGTCGAATTACGGCATGTTCTCGGTGTTGAGCGATCGCAGCGACGATCGCACCAAGGAGATCATCCTGGGCGCCGCCGCGGCCGCGGGCCCCGAGGCCAAAAAAATCGCAGACTACTACGCCAGCTACATGGACGAGGCCGCCATCGAGGCCGCGGGCATCACGCCGATCCAGCCCGAGCTCGATCGCATCGCCGCCATCAAGGACGTCAAGGGCGTGGTGGCCGCGTTCGCCGACAACTCGCGCCACCAGCAGCGCTCGCCGCTGCCGACCTTCGTCGGCCAAGACGACAAGGATCCCGAGCACTACATCGCCATCATCGCGCAGGGCGGGCTGGGGCTGCCCGACAAGGGCTTCTACGATCGTAAGGCCGCCCAGTTCGAGGCGGTCCGCGCCGGCTACGTCGCCTACCTGACCAAGCTGTTCGAGTTGATCGGCACCAAGGACGCCGCCAAGCGCGCCGCCGCGGTGTACGCGCTCGAGGAGAAGATCGCCGCCACCCACTGGACCCGGGTCCAGAACCGCGACCCGCAGAAGACCTACAACAAGATGACGCTGGCCCAGCTGCAGAAGCTGGCGCCCGGGGTCGACTGGAAGCTGTGGACCAACGCGGTCGGCCTGGCCGAGGCGCCGGCGTTCAACGTGGTCCAGCCGTCGGCCATCGCCGGCATCGCCAAGCTGGTGAAGAGCCAGCCGGTGGCGGTGTGGAAGGACTACCTGACGGTCAACGCGGTGTCGGGCGCGGCCAAGTACCTGCCCAAGGCGTTCGTCGACGCGCAGTTCGAGATGTACGGCAAGGTGCTGTCGGGCACCCCCGAGAACAAGGAGCGCTGGAAGCGCGGCGTCGACGAGGTCACCGGCGCCATGGGCGAGGCGGTGGGCAAGCTCTACGTGGCCAAGTACTTCCCCCCCGCCACCAAGGCCCGGGCCGACGAGCTGGTCAAGAACCTGCTCGTGGCGATGGGCCAGCGGCTCGACGCCCTGACCTGGATGAGCCCGGAGACCAAGGCCAAAGCCAAGGCCAAGCTCGCCACATACAACCCCAAGATCGGGTACCCCAAGACCTGGCGCGACTACACGAACCTCGAGGTCATCGCCGGGGACCCGGTCGGCAACGACCGCCGCGCGTCGGCGTTCGAGTACGACCGCGTGCTGGCTCGCCTGGGTGGGCCGGTCGACCGCGACGAGTGGGGCATGACCCCGATGACCGTCAACGCCTACTACAACCCCGGGCTCAACGAGATCGTGTTCCCGGCGGCGATCCTGCAGCCGCCGTTCTTCGACGCCAACGCCGACGACGCGGTCAACTACGGCGGCATCGGCGCGGTCATCGGCCACGAGATCAGCCACGGCTTCGACGACCAGGGCGCCCAGTACGACGAGAAGGGCGCGCTCAACAACTGGTGGACCAAGGACGACGCCGCCAAGTTCAAGACCGCCACCAACATGCTGGTCGCTCAGTACGGCGCCTACTGCCCGTTCCCGGCCGCCGACGGCAAGCCCGCGCAGTGCGTGAACGGCGAGCTGACCCTGGGCGAGAACATCGCCGACCTGGCCGGCCTGACCGTGGCCTACAGCGCCTACCAGCTGGCCCTGGGCGGCAAGCCGGCGCCGGTCCTGGACGGCATGACCGGCGACCAGCGGTTCTTCCTGGGCTGGGCCCAGGTGTGGCGGCGGCTGTACCGCGACCAGGAGCTGGCCAACCGCCTGGTGACCGACCCGCACAGCCCGTCCGAGTTCCGGACGTCCGTGGTGCGCAACCTCGACGCCTGGTACGGCGCGTTCAAGCCGGCCGACGGCAGCCCGCTGTTCCTGGCGCCCGACCAGCGCGTCAAGATCTGGTAGCGCGCGCCCGGCGGTGGGCAGCGCCGGTCACAACCGCAGCGCGACCGCCAGCGACGCGCTGCGCTCGCCCACGGCCGACACGTCCACGGTGACCGCCAGGCCACGGGGGATGACGACAGTGGCGCCGGCGCCGAGCTGGACGTGGGTCACGTCGCTGCCCTGGACCGCGCGGCCGTCGCGCCGCCACAGCACCGGCCCGCCGAACACCCGGGCCAACAGGTAGGGGCTGACCGGGCCGAGCTGGCGACCGGCCATCGCCCCGACGCGGAGGTCAGTGGCGACGAGCCCGGTCGACGCCGCGCCGGGCACGCGCTCGGTGGTGGTGGTCCGCGACGCCGACAGCCCGACGGTGCCGGTGACAAACCACCGGTCGAGACGCCACGGCCGGGCCGCGCCCAGCCCGGCCAGGACCCCGACGCCCAGGTCGTCGCGGCGCGCGCCGTCGGAGATCGAGCCGCCGAGCACCACGCCGAGGGTGGCCGACACCGTCAGCCCTGACGGCCGGGCCTGGCCGGCCGTGGCCGACACCGCCCGCTGGGTCAGCTCCACGCGGCGGTCGCCGGTGAAGGCCAGCGTGGTGGCCGACGCCGCACCGGCGGCGCTGATGAACCACGCCGGGCGCGCGACCGGTCCGCCTTCACAGCCCGTCGAACTGACGGGCGCGCCGATGCCTCAAGCCTCGGCCGGGCGCGGGCGCGCGGCGGTCACGGCCAGGCCGGTGCACAGCGACGCGACGATCCAGGTGCGCATGGGTGCGAGGATGCCCCCGCGGGCCCGTCGGCTGCAAGCCGGGGCGCGTCACCGCGCGGCCGGCGGGCTATGGTTGGCGCCATGCGTGCGCTCGCGGTGTCGCTGTCGCTGTTCGTCGTGATCGGCTGCGGCGCCGCCGCGCCGCGCCCGCTGGCGCTGACGCCGGCCGAGGCCGCGCCCGCCGCGCCGCCGCTCGCGTTCGACCTGCTGGCTGGCGGCACCTGGGCCAGCGCGCAGCACGCCGGCCAGGTGATCGTGGTCGACGTGTGGGCCTCGTACTGCGAGCCGTGCAAGAAGGCGTTCCCGCAGCTCAACGTGCTGGCGGCCGATCCGCGCCTGGCGGTGGTCGGGGTGTCGATCGACGAGGAGGACGCCGCCGCCGCGGCGTTCCTGGCCCAGGTGCCGGCGCGCTTCCCGATCGCCCGCGATCCCGCGGTATCGGTGGCGACCCCACCCCTGTCGATCGCGCAGGTGCCGACCGTGCTGGTCATCGATCGCGCCGGCCGCTTGCGCCTGCGCCTCGACGACGCCACCGCGGCCGACTACGCCGCGCTGCCGGAGCTCCTGGCGCCGCTCCTGGCGCCGTGACCGCTGGCCCACGGTCGGCGCCGGCGGCCGAGACGCACCGGCCGGCGGCACGGTAGGGTGCGGCGTTGACGTTCCTCTGGGTAACCCACCAGGTCGCCTCGACCCGCTGGCTCAAGACCG
>JAWKQV010000029.1:0-50609 GCA_041389965.1 Kofleriaceae bacterium
ACTACCCCAACGCCCGGCTGTTGTTCCGGTGCGCGGCGGCGGGCTGCACGATCCGCACCGAGCTGCCGGCCTCGACCGACCGGACCCTGCTGCGGCAGTGCCTGGCGCGCGCGCCGCAGTCACCGGACGCGGGGATCGACGGGCCGCTCGCGATCGACGCCGGCGTGGGCGCCGCGGCGGTGCGGTAGTGGGGCGTCGTCGCGCGGGCGGGCGCCGGGGCTAGCCGCATGGACGTCGAGCCGCTGTTGCTGTCGCTCGAGGCTGCGCTGATCGCCACCGCCCTGGCCGGCCTGGTCGGGATCGCCGCGGGCGCCGCGCTGGCGTCGCGGCGCATGCCCGCGCGCCACCTGCTCGACGCGATCTTCGCCGCGCCGATGGTGATGCCGCCGACGGTGCTCGGCTACTACGTGCTGGTCACCGTGGGCCGCAAGAGCGCGCTGGGCGGCGCGTACCGCGACCTGGTCGGCAGCGACCTCACCTTCACCTTCCACGGCGTGGTGCTGGCGGCGGCCATCGGCGCGTTCCCGATGGTGGCCAAGGCGGCGCGCACCGCCTTCGCCGGGGTCGACCCGACCCTGTTGGCGGCGGCGCGGACCCTGGGCGCGGGCCGGGTGCGCGCGTTCCTGACCGTGGCGCTGCCGCTGGCGGCGCCCGGCCTGATCGGCGGCCTGATGCTCGGCTTCGCCCGCGGCCTGGGCGACTTCGGCGTGACGCTCATGATCGCCGGGGACATCCCCGGCGAGACCCAGTCGGCGCCGCTGGCCATCTACGATCACGTCCAGGCCGGGCGCGAGCACGCCGCGGCCACGTCGTCGCTGGTGCTGACCGGGGGCGCCATCGCGATCCTGTACGTGGTCAACCGCCTGACCGATCGCGCGGGGGGCGACCGGTGAGCCTGGCCGTCGACGTCACCGTCGAACGGGGCGGGTTCACCTTCGCGATGACGACGACGTTCGCGCCGGGCATCACCTGCGTGCTGGGGCCGTCGGGCGCGGGCAAGAGCACCCTGCTGGGGGTCATCGCCGGCCTGGTCGAGCCCACCCGCGGCCGGGTCGCGTTGGGCGCCGAGGTGTGGGTCGACACCACCGCCCGCGCCCGGGTCCCGGTCGAGCGCCGCCACGTCGCCTACCTGTTCCAGGCCCTGGCCCTGTTCCCCCACCTGTCGGCGTCCTCGAACGTCGCCTACGCGGTGCCTCGTGCGGTGCCTCGCCGCGAGCGCACCGCGCGGGCGATGGCACTCCTGGCCCGGGTCGGCGTCAGCCATCTCGCCCACCGTCGCCCGGCGACCTACTCGGGCGGCGAGGCCCAGCGCGTCGCGCTTGCGCGGGCCCTGGCAATGGCGCCGCGGGTCATCCTCCTCGACGAACCCTTCTCCGCCCTCGACCGCGAGCTCAAGCGCCCGCTCATCGGCCTGGTCCGCGACCTGGTCGCCGAGGCCGGTGTCCCCGCCATCGCCGTCACCCACTCGCTGGGCGAAGCCCGCGCCCTCGCCGATCGCGTCATCCGCGTCGACGCCGGCCACATCGTCGCCGACGGCACCCCGGCCGACCTCCTGGCCACCGCCGGCCACGACGACGATCTCACCCCCTGATCGACGCGCCGGCCCACGCGGCGGGGGAGGGCTTCGCGAGCAACCCTCCCAGCAGTCTCAATACCGCAGGGCGACCGACAGGTGGAACCGGCCGCGCGGATCGTCGCCCAGCTGGGGCCGCACCGGCATGGCGTACTCGAGGGACACCGCGCCGACCGGCAGCACCACGCGCAAGGCGCTGCCCACCGCCGGGCGGATGTCGGCCAGGCGCACCGAGCCCAGGGTGTTGGTCACCAGGCCGGCGTCGACGAACAAGGCCGACGCCACCGGCAGGCCGCCGACCTTCCACAGCTCGGCCTGGAGGTCGATGGTCGACAGCGCGCGGATGTTGCCGCCGGCCGGCAACACCCGGACCTGCGTGGTCTGGCCGAGCGGCGGCACCGGCGTGGTCACGATCTCGGTGGCCAGCCGATCTTCCTCGAAGCCGCGCACGGTCACGTCGCCGCCGGCGAAGAACCGCTCGACCTCGGGCAACAGCACCGCCCCGCCCAGCGGGATGCCGTGGTCGTAGCGGGCGTCGAGGCGGAGCTGGAGCCGACCGCGGGTGTAGAACGTCTGCGCCAGGCCGGTCAGCTTGACGAAGGTGTCCTGGGAGAACAGGTACGGGCTGGCGTAGGACGCGCCCAGCTCGGCGCGGAAGCCGTGGTGGGGCGCCAGCGGGTTGAGGTTGCCGCTCTTGTCGAGGCGCTGGTCCCAGGTGAGGTTCAGCCCCAGCGTGCCGGTGCGGGTGCGGATCGGGTTGGTGGTCAGCTCGCCGCCGGCGCCGGCGATGCGCACCAGCTCCTCGTCGCGCGACCGCAGGCGCACGTCGTAGCGCACCGCGACGCCCAGCAGGCGGGCCGGCACGCGGTCGGTGGCCTCGCGCTGCCACGACCGCAGGGCCGACAGGGTGCCGCCGTAGGTGAACACGTCGCCGAAGCGCGCCGTGGCCTGGGATCGGGTGTAGGCGGCCAGCTCGGTGTCGAACGAGGCGCGGATCGCGCGCCGGGCCAGCCAGTGCGGCAGCCGCACGGTGGCCTCGGCCGCCTTGTACTGGGTGCCGAAGGTCAGGTTGGTGTCGAGGCGGATGCCCAGGCCGCCCAGGTTGGGCAGGCTGGGCCGGGCCCGGGCGAACCAGCCCTTCTCGGTCGAGCCGCCGCCGTCGACGTCGTACTCGGCGAACACGTCGGCGCGCTCCTCGACCCGCACCAGCACGTCGACCGTGCCCTGGCGGTCGTCGTCGAAGCCGAGCAGCTTGATCGACACCGACGTGAACAGGTTCGAGGTGCGCAGCCGGGCCGGTCCGTCGCGGAACATCGCGCCGGTCAAAAGCTGGCCGCGGCGCCAGCCCAGCTCGTCGCGGATGACCCAGTCGGCGGTGCGGAAGTTGCCGCGCACGATGATGTCGCCGATGCGCAGCTCGCGGCCCTCCTCGATGTTGACCGTCACGATCGCGGCCTGGCCGTCGGCCGACAGGATCGGCTCGGGGATGGTGACCTGGGCCCGGGGCCGGCCGACGCTCCAGTACCAGTCCTGCAGCTTCTGGGCGGCGGCGTCGATGGTGTCGCGCACGTAGGCGTCGCCCACGGTGAAGCCCAGCCGGGCCCGGACCTCGGCCTCGTCGGCCACCGTGGTCTCGCCGGTGGCGGCCCACTCGAACACCACGTTTATCTGGGTGACCGAGGTGCGGGCCCCCTCGTCGATGATGAACCGCACCACCAGCGACGACGCCGCGCGATCGATGGCCTGCTCGGCCACCGACAGCGCCGCCGCGCTCCAGCCGTCCTCGGACGGCGCCAGCTCGACCCGGGCCTTGGCCTTGAGGAACCCGTGCTGCCGGTACAGCCGCTCGAGCGCGGCGACGTCGGCGTTGAGCCGGCCGGTGGTGGGCGGGCTGGCGGCTCCCAGCACCAACAGGCCGCCGGTGGTGCGGGTGCTGGTGGCGTCGGTCAGCTCGGCGGTCGGCAGGCTGCACGGCTGCGGCCCCAGCGGCCCCCGACACACGAACGACACCGCGCGGACGTCGCGGCGCCGGCCTGGCTCGATCCGGTAGATCACCCGGTCGAACGTGCGGAAGCGGACCCGCTCGTAGCTGACCATGACGTCGAAGTAGCCGCGGCTCTGGTAGAAGCGCTCGATGGCGCGGGCCGAGGCGGTGACCTCGACGTCGTCGACCGTGGTGGCCGAGGTGAACGTCAGCACGTTGGCCAGCTCCTCGTCGGGCACGACGTCGAGGTCGTTGCCCTCGAACACCACGTCGAGTCGGCGCCGCTCGTCGATGCGCAGGGTCAGCTCGACGGTCTTGGTGGTGCGGTCGAACGAGGTCAGCGGGTCGAAGTCGCTGGCGATCCGCACCGCCGGGTAGCCCCGGCGCTGGAAGCGGCGGGTGATGTCCTCGAGGTCGGCCTGGAGCTGGGCCCGGGTGAAGCGACGCGGGCAGGTGGGCGGCACCGCCAACCGCACGCACAGCTGCCGGTGGCGCAGCGCGGCGCGGATCTCGTCGGCGTCGACCGCCAGCACGCCGCCGGCCTGGGTGGTGTTCTCGATGACGACGTCGCCCAGGCGGTAGGCCGGCCCTAGCTTCGCCACCAGGCTGGCCCGCACCCCGTAGCTGCCGACCGGCGTCCACGCCACGGTCACCGTCGCCTCGAAGTAGCCCTCGTCGCGCAGGTAGGCGGCGATGCGGCTGGCCTCGTCGTCGAGGAACTGGGTCGACGCTGCCTGATCGGCCTCGTCGGGTAGCTGGGTGCCGGGCCGCAGGCGCATGCGGCGCCGGATCTCGTCGTCGAGAACCACCGCCCGGCTCGACACGTCGACGTCGACCCACCGCACCACCAGGATGGGCTTGACCACCAGGGTGGCGCGGATGCCGTCGTCGGGCAGGCGGCTGGCGGTCAGGTCGATCAGCCGGTAGCCGATGCGCTCGCACGCCGCCGCCAGCTGGGTCCGGGCCGCCGCGGTCAGCGCCGGCCGCTTGGCCACCTCGGGGGCGAGGAGCGCGCGCACAGTGGCGGCGCCGTCGATGAAGGTGCCGGTGACCTCCCACTCGGTCCACACCACCGGCGGTGCGTCGGCGTCGGTGGCCACCGCCGGCACCACGTCGGCCGGGGCCGGCGGCGGCTCGGGCGGCTCGGCGTCTTGGGCTCGCGCCGCGCCGACGCCGAGCACCACCGCCAGGGCGATCATCGCCGCGGCGACGCGCCGGCTCACCGCCACGGCCCCCGCCACGTGCCGCGCAGGACCAGCTTGACCTCGGTGTCGATGATGTCGCTCTCGGCGGCGTCGTCGAAGTTCTTGGCCAGGTACGACAGCTCGCCCGAGGCCCAGGTGGCGATGCGCAGCTCGCCGCGCCCGCTGATGGTCGAGCCGCGGGTGGTGCGCTCGAGGTCGCCGATGAGGCGGAACCGCTCGAACGCCTTGACCTCGCCGTGGAAGCCGAACGAGCCCAGGTTGAACTCGATGCGGGCCACGTCGAGCCCCGACCAGTCGCGCAGGGTGTCGGCCACGGCCCGGGTCAGCAGGTCGCCCGCGGCCTGGCGGAACAGCTCGTCGGTGTAGCCCTGGGAGGTGTCGGTCGACGGATCGATCCGGGTCGGATCGCTGCCGATCGCGCCCTGGCCGATGTTGCGGCGGAACTCGTCGGGAGTCCGGCCCGAGATGATGAGCGTCAAGGTCTGGGCCTTGTTGAGGCCCGAGTCGGTCGACAGATCGAAGTTGGGCTTCTCGAGCGAGTTGGTCAAGGTCAGCGTGATGACGTGATCCTGGCCGGTGGGGTCGCGGTAGTCGGCCTCGGTCGACAGATCCAGGGTCGGCGTCGGACCCAGCGGCTGCAGTGCGGAGAACTGCACGCTGCCGCTGGTGCGGGTGAAGCGCGGCCGCAGGCCCGGGATCTTGAAGGTGCCGCGCTGGACCAAGATAGTGCCGTCGAGCCGCGGGTCGCGCGGCGTGCCCGTCAGGTCTAGCGTCCCCTCGAAGTCGATGTTGGCGATGTTGTTTTGTACGGAGAACCGGCGGGCGTCGACCTTGAGGTCGAGCGTGGCGCCGGCCAGCAGCGGCGAGGTCTCCCAGAACGGCGGGGCCGCCGGCTCGCTGGGCGCGGCCGGGCGCAGGTACTCGCCGAGGTTGAAGTCGACCAGGTAGCGGCCGCTGACCAGATCGACCTTGCCGGCGACCGCCAGCTGGCCGGTGGTCAGCGTGATGCCGAGCGCGACGTTGACGATCAAGTCGAGCTGGCGCGGGATCCGGTAGGGGAACGCCTCCAGCGCGCCGGTCATCGAGCCGGCCGCCAGGTCCAGGTTGAGGCCGCGCAGGTTGACCCGGCCGCTGACGTCGCGCAGGCGGCCTTCGCCGTCGAGGGTGCCGCCCACGCTGTCGAGCTCGATGGTGACCTGCGCGCGGTCGGTGGCCTGGTTGGTGATGGTCACCGTGCCCTCGGCCAGCGCCACCTCGCGGCGCAGGCTGCGCGCGAACACCGTCAGCGGGCGGGCCGGATCGAACGTGATCAGGCCGTCGACCTCGGGGATCGGGCCCTGGCCGAACAGCCGGATGTTGACGTCGGCCGCGCCCGAGGCCGAGGCGATCTGATCGGCCGCCGGCACCACCAGCATCTCGCCGCCCAGCGCGCCGGTGATGATCAGGTTCCACTCGTCGGGCCGGTAGTCGCGCAGGGTCACGCCGCCGGCCAGGCCGAGGGAGGCCGGATCGGTAGAGTAGCCGTCGTCGACCTCGGCCCGCAGGCCGGTGAACGACACCTCGGCCAGCTGGGCGCCGGTGGCGTCGACGCCCTTGGCGACCAGCGCGACCTGGCCCTCGGGGATGCGCAGCCAGGCGTCCTGGCGCGCCAGGCGCACGCCGACCTTGTCGAGCCGGAGCTTGGCGTTGATGCGCGGCGCCGTCGTCGGACCCACCAGCGCCGCCTCCAGCTCGGCGGTGCCGGTGACGTCGTCGATCTGGCCCCGCGCCAGCGGCAGCGTCCGGGCCAGGTCGATGGTGCCGGTGGCGTTGAGGGCGATGCGGGTCGCGCTGACGGTGCCGACCACGGCGACCGCGCCGACGTCGGTCACCAGCGTGGCCGGCTGGGTCAGGCGCAGCTCGGCGCCGTCGTAAGTCGCGACCACCGGCGCGCCCAGCCGGACCGCCACAGACGCGGTGCCGCCGGCCAGGCCCGGGACGCCGACGGTGGCGGTGAGGTCCGACAGCTCGAGGGTCACCGCCAGCGGCGCGGCCGGATCGGCCAGCGCGGTGCGCAGCCGGAGCCGGCCGCTGACCTGGGCCTGGGCCGACGGGAGGCCGAGCCTGGCCGCCAGATCGACGAAGCCGTCGAGCGGGAGCCGGCTGACGTCGACGGTGAGATCGAGCGGGTAGGGCGCGGTGGTGCCCAGGCGGCCGGACGCGACCAGCCGGCCGTCGAGGAACGTGGCGGTGAGCCGCACCGCGCCGGGGCCGGCGCTGGCCAGCTGCAGCTCGCCGTCGCCGAGGAACCCGCCCAAGGCCCAGGCCCGGCTGACCCGCACCACGCCGTCGACCACCGGGGCGTCGACCGTGCCGCTCAGGCGCAGACCGGCGGCGTCGAGGGACGCGCCGGCCGGCCAGGACGCGCCGGCCAGCCCGGCCAGCGCCGCCAGCGGCAGGCCGTTGATCGCGACCGAGCCGTCGAGCCGCTGGGCCCGATCGATGCCAGCGATCACCGCCAGCAGGCCGCCGGCCTCGCGTCGGGCCGCAACCACGGCGCACCGACCGCCGGCCTTGGCGGCGGCGAGGCACGCGGCGGTGTCGCCGGTCGGCACGCGCACGCCGGGGCACGCCTTGAGCCCGGCCGGAGCCTGGCCCAGCCACACCCCGACGTCGGCGAAGGTGTCGCCCAGGGCGGTCAGGCGGTTGCTGCAGGCCCAGCCCTCGGCGCTGAGGGACCGCACGTCGGCCGGGCCGCTCAGCGCCAGATCGGCTGACAGCTTGCCCTTCACGCGCTGGCCGGTCAGCGCGAGCTTGCCGAGGTCGGCGTCGGTGGCGCGGACCCGCATCGCCCGCAGGCGCACGTCGCCGGACAGGTCGACGCTGCCGTCGGCGCGGATCGAGCCGCCGAGGTTTGGCAGCCGGACGTTGGTCAGGCTCAGCACGCCGGTGGCGTCGACGTAGCGCATGGCCGAGGCGTAGACCAGCCCCACCACCGGCACGTCGGCGATCTGCACGTTGGTGGCCCGGATCGTGCCGTCGCCGTCGGAGGTGGCCTCGACGTTCCGCAGGTGGATCTTGTCGAGGGGGCTGCGCTGGGCCTGCCGGTGGGCGCGGGCGGCGGGCGGCGGCGGCACGACGGCCAGCCGAGGACGCGCGCGCACCGACGCCGGCCGGCGCGGCGGGCGCGGTGCGGCCCGCGGCTGGGCCCGGCGGGTGGGCTTGGCCGGCGGCGGCGTCGCGCAGGTCGTGGCCCGCTGCAGCGCCAGGTAGTCGCCCAGGCTGCCCGACGTCAGCTTCAGCTCGAACGGCGGCAGCTTGGCGGAGTTGAGATCGAACGTCAGCTTGGCCAGCTTGGCGCCGCGGATCGAGGCGTAGTCGATGTCGACGTTCTGCAGCGTGTAGCGGGTGAAGTTCTGGTCGGCGGTGATCGTGCCGGGGGCCACCGGCGGCGTGGCGTTGGGTTGCTCGGCGCCGGCCGACACCCGGATCCGGCCGAACCGGACCTCGAAGTCTTGCAACACCGCCAACAGCGCGGTGTCGCCCTGGTAGCGCCGCGCGCGGACGTGCCCGGCCAGCGTGGTGCCGAGGATCTTCCGCTGGCACGGCGCCATCCACCGGCTCATCTCGAGCGGCTTGTCGATGCTGATCTGCGCGTCGATCAGAAACGGCGCCGCGTTCGAGCCGTCGCCCTCGAAGGTGGCCGACAGGGTCAGCTCGCCGCCGACGCCGCGGGCCACCACCTGGTTGACCGCGCCGGCGTTGACCGCGAGGTCGTAGGTGGCGGTCAGCTTGTCGAGCTCGAGCGGCACGCTCTCGGCCAGCCCGGTGGTGGGATCGAGCGGGACGTAGTCCTTGAGGTCGTAGGTGAGCCCGCTGATGCCCAGCGCGATCTTCGGGTAGTAGACGATGGGCCCGGTGACGCGGGCGTCGACCTTGACGTCGTCGCCGCCCAGATCGACCAGGATCGACTGCTTCAGCATGGGCCCGGCGTTGGTCACCGAGGCGGTGACGTCCCACGAGCCGCCGTACGGCGTGTCCCAGTAGTCGACCATCGCGCCCTTGACGTGGGCCTGGGCACCGGAGGTCAGCCCGATGCCCAGGTCGAACAAGAGCGTGTTGGCGACCGGGCTCTGGGGCCAGGTCGTCGGGATCTGCTTGAGCGTGGTGACGTCGAGGCGGTCGATCGGGAAGCGGTAGAAGCCGCTCCACACGCCGGCCTTGTCGCGCTCCCACAGCACGTCGAGCTCGCCGGGTCCGCCGGTCGGCGCCACCGCGAAGTAGAACTTGGGCACCAGCGGGTCCGACGAGTCCATGTACAGGAACCCTGAACCGCCCACGTCGTGGACCAGCCCGCGGAAGCTGTACGAGCCACCCGACAGGCCGCTCCAGATCTCCAGCTCGAGGCCCTCGATGGTGTAGTCGCGCAGGTCGAACACCGGCGACGACCGCGCGGCGATGCCGGCGTAGAAGCCGCCCTTGCGGCGGCCGTAGAACGCGGCCAGCAGGCTGAACACCTTGCGGTCGTAAGCGTGGAGCGCGTACGGCTCGGCGACCTCCTTGAGCAAGACCCGGCCGCCGAAGACGCGGATGTTGCGCAGCACGAAGTCGTGGCGCCCGAACATCAGCGCGTGGATGTCGATCTCGGCGGTGATCTTGGGGACATCGAGGACCAGCTCGCCCGTGGTGGTGGCGGTGTCCTGGTCGTCCCACACCTTCACGTCGCGCAGCGTCAGCGGCAGCCAGCCGCCGGTCACCACGGTCTTCACGCCCGACGTGGGCCACTCGATCGAGCCGATCGCGATCCGACCGCGCATCGACTTGTTCATGATCGACGCCACGGTGTTGCCGAGGTCGGGACCCTCGAACCAGATCCGCAAGATGGCCACCGCTGCGACGCCGGCGATCATGAGGCCCAGCCCGATGGCCACCAGCCACCGGCGCAACCGGATCGCAGGACGGGCCAGCACGCGCCCCTAACCTAGCAGGTCGCTCGTCTCGACGGTGGGCGCAGCCGTCGGAAAGGCGGCCGGTCGCCCGCCGGTCGCCGCGGCGCGGGCGCGTCGGACCCGCGGGGCTACTGGGTGCAGTAGTCGACCGACGACGGCGCGCCGGCGCGGACCACGACGCAGGTCGACGCCGAGGCCTCGTCGGTCTCGAAGGTCACCGCGACGTTGTCGCCGACCCGGGCCGGGAACGCCGCGGTGGGCCCGACGCTGCCGTCGACGCGCGCGGTGGCGATCACGCCGGTGCCCGCGGTGCGGTTGTAGACGTAGACCACCGCGTTGGCGTAGTTCGGCTCGGCGCGGTAGCTGAACGTGCCGGCTCCTGCGGCGACGTCGAGGTCGAACGTCATCAGCGCCGGCTCCGGCGGCGGGATCGGGATCGACGGCGTGATGCACGCGGACAGCCCGGTGCACATGGCGGCGGCGATGACGAGACGGCGGAGCACACCGGTAGCATACGCAAGATCTGGTCCGAGCGCAGGTCTCGTCATCCCGGGGGGTTAGGGGCGTTTGGTGCGCCACCTTGGTTGGCAGTCGCCAACCAGATTGCGGACAAGCACCGGGCCAGCGTGTGCGCGTGGTCGCCGCCCGCGGGCACCACGGCCGAAAACGAAGACGAGCCGCGGGAGAGGCCAGCGGCTCGTCGAGGACGCGATCGCGGCGCGCTAGCGGGTGCGCTTGACCTTCATCGGCAGCATGATCGACACGCCGACGCCCGCGAACAGGTGGTGCAAGAAGCGGCTGTCGTCGTCCTTCACCGCCAGGTCGGCGTTGAAGTCCGCACCCGACGGGTTGTCCTTGAACGCGTAGTCGCGGATCGAGATGTCGATGGCGATGGCGTCGGTGACGAACACGTGGATGCCGCCGCCCAGGTACAGGCCGGGCCGGAAGCCGCTGTTGAGCGGCTTGTCGTCGTTGGGGTTGTCGTCGGGGACGGTCCGCGAGTTGTTCGGGCCCTCGGGCATCGAGGGGTCGAAGTTCGGGTTGGTCTCGGGCTCGCCGGGGGCGGTGTCGTCGCACACCGAGACCGGGCAGTCCGACTGAAGCTGCGCGAACGAGACGCCACCCTGGAAGTAGAAGTCGAAGTTGACGAACGCGCGTCCGAACGCCGCCAGCTTGCCGTACCACGGCGTCAGGCTGACGTAGGCGGCGCCGTGGAACGGCATCTTGTTCAGGTGGTTGGCGAACTCGGTCTTGGACGGCTCGCGGCTGCCCGACGACGCGCCCGGCGGGGGCGTGGGGTCGGCGTCCTCGAGGGTCTTGATGATCCGATCGGTCAGCTTGGTATCGATGGAGGCCGAGCCGATGCCCATCACGCCGAACGACAGCATGTCGCTCAGGTGGTACTCGAGCTTGAGGCCGCCGCCGACGAAGTGGCGGAAGTCGGCGTTGATGGTCGACTCGAACATCGGCGTCGCCTCGAGGCGCTTGGCGACGAGGAGGAGCCGATGCCGGACGGCCGGCTGCGTGGCGAGATCATCGGAGTCGACGGGCTTCGGCTGGGCCGACGCCGGGGCAACCAGGAGGGTGGTCGCGAGGGCACCACCGACCAGGGGCACCAGCGAACGAGACCAGAGGCGGGAGAGGATGGTCACAGTTGGCTCCTAGGCTCTGGCGATCAGCGGAAGGTGGTGTACTCGAAGGTCGGCGGAATCCAGAAGCTCACGCCGAGCTGAAACATGACGTTGTTGATGAACGCGGTGTCGGCGGCGTCCTTGGCCGACGCGGCGGTCGCGAACATGGTGTCGCTGCGCCCGGCCGGCTCGAACTTGTCGACGAACACGTAGTCGCGGATGCCGACGTTGACCGTCAGCCACTTGAACAGGAAGAACCGCATCGAGGCGCCGATGTTCGGCGTGACCAGGATGCTCGAGAACGCCGGGAACCGCGGATCGCGCGGGATCACCTCGGACTGGGTCACGCCGACGCCGGCGGTGAAGTACGTCTCCCAGTGGATGAGGTGCTTGTCGAGCACGGCGAACTTTCCGTACACCGGCACGTAGTGGAAGTTGAGCGCGGCGGCGAAGTTGTACTTGTTCACCGTGGGCAGCCGGCGGGCCTGGCGGCCGACCAGGTCGAACGGCTCGCGGAAGCTCTTGGAGAAGTACTGCCCCTCGACGCCGACCGCGAGCACGTCGGTGAGGAAGTAGTTGATCTCCGCACCCGCGGCCACATGGCGCACCATGTTGTCGTTCATGGTCGTGGCCAGAAACGGCATCAGGTCGGTGCGGCCGAGCTTGAGGAACGGCTTGCGCATCACGACCACGATGTCCTTCCAGGACACCGGCTTCACGTCGCGGGACGTGGTGTCGATCTTCACGGCCTTGGCGTCGGCCGCCATGTCCGCCTCGAGGTCGCGCTCGGGCTCGGCCCCGTCCATCTCGATCTCGCCGGGATCGACGCCGTCGGGCGGAGGCGTGTCCGCGCTGTCGCCGTCCATCTCGATCTCGCCATCGTCAGCCGGCTGAGCCGAGGCCGACGGCAGACCGATCGCCCACGTGAGCGCAGCCGCGCTGACCAGCGCGGCGTAGTAACTGGATTTGCTCTTGGTGCGTCGCATGAGGTGGATCGGTCTCCGGCGAAGGGTCCAGGTTGCTAGCCGCGATGCCCGAAAAACATGATTGATTTCAAATCTTTACGGGACAAAGCGGTCAACTGCGCGCAATATAACACGCGATATTTTCAATTCACAAGACCACGCGCGGCATTCGGTGGTTGCGGTGGCTTGGCTCAGAAACTCCCCGGGCGCGGCCCGGCCCATCACCCCTGGCCGGCGCTGGCCGGCTCGCCGTAGAGCGCGTCGACGAAGGCCGCGGCGTCGAACGGGCGCAGGTCCGCCAGCTGTTCGCCGACCCCGATGTAGCGGACCGGGACCTTCAGCTCATCGCAGATCCCGAGGATGACGCCCCCCTTGGCGGAGCCATCCAGCTTGGTGATCACGATGCCGGTCACCTCCATGGCCTCCTTGAAGGTCTTGGCCTGGGTGATGGCGTTTTGGCCCGTGGTGGCGTCGAGGACCAGCCAGGTCTCGTGGGGAGCGCCCGGCATGGCCTTGTCCACGACGCGCCGAACCTTCTTCAGCTCGTCCATCAGCTCCACCTTGGTGTGGAGCCGCCCGGCGGTGTCACAGATGACCAGGTCGACCTGTTCGTCGACCCCGCGCTTGACTGCGTCGAAGATGACCGAGGAAGGGTCGCCCCCCTCTTTGCCCCGCACCACCGGACATCCGGCGCGCTTGCCCCACACCTCGAGCTGTTCCGCAGCGGCCGCGCGGAAGGTGTCGCCGGCGGCCAGGATGACCTTCTTGCCGGCGCCGCTCATCAGCGCGGCCAGCTTGCCGATGGTGGTGGTCTTGCCAACGCCGTTGACACCGAGCACCAGCAGGACGAAGGGGCGCTTGGCGGTCCAGTCGACCGGCGGTGCGCCGACGTCGAGGATCGCCGCCGAGGTCGACCGGATCTTCGACCAGATCTTGGACGCGTCGGCCAGGTCATCCTTGCCGAGGCTGCTCTTGACCGACTCGAAGATGCGGTCGGCGGCGCGCGGCCCGATGTCGGCGGTGAAGAGCACTTCCTCCAGCGCGGGCAGCACGTCGGCGTCGATCTGCTTTTTGCCGAACAGCTTGCCGAGCTTGGCCACGAAGCCGCCGCGGGTCTTGGCGAGCCCGGCGCGGAAGGCCTCGGCCGCGTCGCCGTCGACCGGGGCGTCTTCGATCGCGGCGTCGGCGCGGACGTCGTCGTCGTCGTCATCGTCGTCGTCGTCGTCAGCGGCGCGACGCTTGGGCGAGGCCGCTGGTCCTGGCCGCTTGCGGGCGCGCTTGCGCTCGCGTGGGGGGCGCACGGCGGTGGGGCCGGCGACCCGTTCTTGCATCGCGCGGGCGCTGCGCGCCCGGCTCTTGTCGCCGGCGCGACGCATGAACCAAAGGAAGGCGACCACCGCCAGGAGCACCACCGCCAGCGTGACGAGCTCTCGAACCATGAGGGCCGGGACTATACTGCAACCCCGGCGGAACGTTCGGCGATCGCGGCGGCTGCCTGCTGCTGCACGGTCGGAATGACCGCGGGCTCGAAGGTGCGGCCCGAGAAGTAGACCTCCTCGACCAGGGCGGTCAGCGCGGCCAGCGCCGTCGGCGGGCGGGCCGCGCGCACGTGGTCGACGATCTGGCGCGGCGACCAGATCCCCCACAGCTCGGGTCGGGGCAGGAGCGGCTGGGCTGCCTTGCGGTAGATTGCGAAGACGCGCTCGCGGACCGGCACCAGGTCGATCCTCACCCCGCGCAGCTCGCCCCGGTGGGGGATGCTGACGGAGAGCTGCTCGGGGACGTGGCCGGCGGCCGCGACCACCGCGGCCCACTCGCCGGCCGGCAGCGCCTCGAACGCGAAGCGGCCGGCGCCGTCGGCCTCGGCGCGACGCTCGTCCTCTCCCTGGCTGAGCACGATGACGGCGCCGGTCAGCGGGCGGTTGCGCGAGGCGTCCCGGACGTGGCCGGCGAAGCCGTGGTCGCTGGCGCGGCGCAGGGTGGACACCAGGCTGGGGCGGGGCAGCTCCACGCCGCCCTTCGGGTCCGGCGCGATCGCGGCGTCGTCGGCGGCCACCGGCGCGGGCCGGCGCTCGCGCCGCCGCCGCGCCAGGATGAAGCCCAGCGCCGTGAGCGCGGTGGCTGCGAAGGCGGCGATGGTGATGGCGACCGGCGCCGGCTGGGGCGCGCCGACGGTGATGGTGGACGGCGGTGACTGGCTCGGGCCCAGCCAGCTCTCGCGGGGCTCGGCCGCGATCACCACCGCGTGGGGCCCGGCGCCCAGGAGGCTGGCCTCGGCCGCCACCCGGAACCGGCCGCGCGCGTCGGTGGTCGCGCTGGCCAGGCGGCGCTTGGCCTCGTCGGTGAGGGTGACGGTGACCTGGGGCAGGGCGGCGCCGTCTTCGTCGGTGACCGTGCCGCGGACCACCACGGTCTCGTCGAACGCGACCTGGCGCGGCGCGGTGACGGTGATGTGGGTCGCGCTGGTCAGTTGGACCACGGCGCTGGCGGTGGCCGGCGCGTGGGTGGCGTCGCCGGCGAACCGGACGGTGAAGCGGCGCGGCCCGGCCCCGAGCGCGTCGGCCCGCCCGATCGTCGTCGGCCGCCCGGCCACGACCGCGAGGTCGCGGTGCGGTTCGTCGGCGTCGGTGGGGGCGATGCGCAGCGCCAGCGGCAGCGCCAGGGGACCGTCGTCGGAGCGCGCCGTGACGATGAGCTCGAGGCCGCCCGGCGCCGCGGTGGCGACCACCGCCAGCTCGACCGGCGCCAGGGAGGGATCGATCTGGGCGGCCACCACCGCCGCGGTGTCGATCGAGCGCGCGCCCGCGAAGGTCGCGTGGACGTCGACCGGGCCCGGCGGCGCCGGCAGGACCGCCGCGAACGTGCCGTCGGCGCCGGTCACCGCGCCGGCCTCCGCCCCGCCGATCTGGAGCGCGACGGTCTCGCCGCCGAGGCCCTGGCCGGTGGCCGGGTCGCGCAGCGCGCCATGCACCTCGACCTGGCCGTCGCCCAGCTGGCGTACCCGGGTGATTTCGAGCGCGGCCCGGGCCCGGATCGCGACCACCGGCGGCCCCGCGAGGGCCGAGCCGGCGGGGAGCGCCGCCGTGATCACGGCGGCGAGGGCGAGGGCGACGCGGGCCACGGCAGGGTCATAACACGCCGGAACCGCTAGGTCTCGTCGTCGGCGCGGGGCCCGCGCGGGATCCGGATGTCAGAGGGCGGATCAAACCTGCCGCCGCGGAGAGATCCCGGGATCACCTCCGCCCCCAGGAGCCAAGCGTCGTCCAATGCGAATCAAGCGGGTCGAGATCATCGGGTTCAAGTCGTTCTGCGATCGTGCGGTCATCAACATCGACCAGCCGATCACCGCCGTCGTGGGCCCCAACGGGTGCGGCAAGTCGAACATCGTCGACTCGATCCGCTGGTGCATGGGCGAGCAGTCCGCCAAGCACCTCCGCGGCAAGGCCATGGAGGACGTGATCTTCGCCGGCTCGGAGACCCGCGGTCCGGCGCCGATGGCCGAGGTGTCGCTGACCTTCGACGACGTCGGGTTCTCGCACGAGACCCTGGCCGCGTCCCTGGCCAGCGACGAGGCCGCCGCCGAGGCGGTGCTGGCCCAGGTCGACGCGGTGCCCGAGCCGGAACCGCTCGACGGTGAGGCCGGGCCGCTCGACGGCGAGGCCGCGCCGGTCGACGCGACCGCGCCGGTCGACGAGGCCGCGCTGATGGCGCTGGCCGAGCAGGCGATGACCGACGGCCAGGTGGTGGTCGACGGCCAGGCGGTGGTCGAGGGCCCGGCGGCGGTCGACCGGCCGGCGGCGGTCGACGGCCCGGCGGTGGCGCCGGTCGAGCCGGCCATCCTGGTCGACGCCGACGGCGTCGAGGTGCCGTCGGCGGCGGCCGAGGTGCGCGACCTCTTGTCCGACGAGCCGCCCGCCATCGACTTCACCCAGTACACCGAGGTGACCATCACCCGCCGGCTGTACCGCGATGGCACGTCGAACTACCTCATCAACAAGGTGCCGTGCCGGCTGCGCGACGTCACCGACTTCTTCCTCGGCACCGGCGTCGGCACCAAGGCCTACGCCATCATCGAGCAGGGCCGCATCGGGCAGATCGTGTCGTCCCGGCCGCTCGATCGGCGCCTCATCATCGAGGAGGCCGCCGGTATCACCAAGTTCAAGAGCAAGAAGAAGGCGGCCGAGAAGAAGCTCGACCAGACCAAGCAGAACCTGCTGCGCATCTCCGACATCGTCAGCGAGCTGGAGAAGCGCATGGGCACGCTGCGGCGCCAGGCCCAGAAGGCCGAGCGCTACCGCGCGTACAAGACCGAGCTGCGCGACCTCGACCTGTGGAAGGCGTCCAACCGCTTCCTCGAGCTGCGCGCCGACACCGCCCGGGTGAGCGAGCGGCTGGCCGAGGCCGAGGCCGAGCGCCTGTCGGTGCGGGCGTCGTTCGATACCAAGGACGCCGCGGTGGTGGCCGAGCGGGCCGAGCTGGCGCTCGAGGAGCGCCGCATCGCCAGCCTGCAAGAGCAGCTCTACGAGCTCGACAACCGGATCCGCCTGACCGAGTCGAAGATCGGCTTCGAGACCCGCGAGGCCACCGACCTCGAGCAGCGCGCGGTCGACGCCGCCGCCGAGCGCGAGCGGCTGGTGGCGCAGCGGGCCGACGCGGCCGCCGAGCTGGCGGCGCGCACCGCCGAGCAGGACGGGCTGGCCGAGGAGGTCGCCGCCGGCGCCGCCGCGGTCACCGCCAGCGAGCAGGCCGCGGCCGACGCGCGCGCCGCGCTGGCCGCCGCCCAGACCAGCCTCGACCGGGCCCGCGGCCAGATCGGGACCGCGCGCGCCGACCAGGCCAAGGCCGAGGCCCAGGCCGAGGCGCTGGTGCGCCGCCGCGAGGAGAGCGAGCGGCGGCTGGCCCGGGTGGTCGACGAGCTGGGCCAGGTCACCGAGCGCCTGCGCGAGGTCGAGCACGACAGCCAGCGCGCCGTCGAGGCCCTGGCCACGCTGCGCCAGACCCGGCTCGACCTGGGCAGCCAGGCCGAGAGCTGGGAGGCCCGCCGCGAGCTGCTGGCTGAGCAGGTCGCCGCCGGCGAGTCGAAGGTCGAGATGCTGCGCACCGAGACCCACCGGCGGCGGTCACGGCTGCAGTCGCTGGTCGAGATCCAGGAGCGGTACGAGGGCTTCGCCCGCGGCACCCGCGCCGTGATGCAGCGCTCCGACGAGATCTCGTCGCGGGTGCCCGGCACCATCCGCGGCCTGGTGGCCGACGTGGTGCGCGCGCCCGGAGACTTCGAGCTGGCGGTCGAGGCGGCCCTGGGCGATCGGCTGGGCGGGGTGTTGGTCGACGACCACCAGGTCGGCCTGGCCGCCATCGGCTACCTGAAGAGCACCTCGAGCGGCCGCTCGGCGTTCGTGCCGGTGCCCCCGGCGCCGGCGCCGGTCGCGGCCTTGGCCGACGACGCCGACCGGGTCGGCGCGCCCAGCTGGCAGCTGCCCGACGGCGACCCGACCCAGATGGTGGTCGAGGACCGCACCGCGCTCACCGCGGCGGTGGTCGACGTGGGCGGCGCCGGCGTGCTGGGCCGGCTGATCGATCTGGTGCCGCTGGCCGACGGGTTCGCCGGCGTGGCCGCCAGCCTGTTCGGTGACTGCGTCGTCGTCGAGTCGCTCGATCGCGCGGTCGAGCTGCACCACGCCGGCGCCGCCGCCACGCTGGTCACCGTCGACGGCGACGTGGTCGACGCCCGCGGCGTGGTGTCGGGCGGCTCGCGCGACGCGCAGGGCGCCGGCGTGCTGGGCCAGAAGCGCGAGATCCGCGAGCTCGAGGAGATCGTGGCCCAGCTCGACAGCGACCTGACCGAGGCCACCGCGGCCCTGGTCACCGCCAAGACCGAGCTGCGCCAGGTCGACAAGGCGCTCGAGGGCCTGCGCCGCGAGGCCCACCAGGGCGACCTGGCCATCATGAGCCAGGAGAAGGACGCCGCCCGCCTGCGCGGCGAGGCCGAGCGGGTGCGCGACCGCGCCACCCAGCTCGGGGCCGAGCAGGTCGAGCTCGACGACCGGCTGGCCGCCATGGGTCGCGAGCACGACGAGGCGGCCGGCCGCGCCGCCGAGGCCCGGGCCCGCTGTGACCAGTTCGAGCGCGAGCAGCTCGGGCTGATCGAGGGCGTGACCGCGGGGCGCGACCAGGTCGACGCCGCCCAGCTCGAGCTGACCGCGGCCCGGGTGCGGGCCGCCCAGCTGGGCGAGAAGCGCGCCAGCCTGACGTCGGCCATCGCCGGCCTGGCCGCGCGCGATCGCGAGCTGGGCCTGCGGGTCGAGCGCATCGCCGCCGACCTCGAGGCCGGCCAGGTCCGGATCATCGAGCTGCGGGCCGACGCCGCCGGCCTGACCGAGGAGCTGGCCGGGCTGCGCGAGCGCCGCCACGTCGCCGCGGTCGACTTCGAGGACGGCCGCCGGGGCTACGACGAGCGGCTGCAGGCGATGGCCGGGCTGGAGATCGAGGTGCGCGACCTGCGGACCCGCTCCGAGCGGCTGTCGGCCGAGGTCAACCAGCTCGAGATCCGCGCCGCCAACCTGGCCAGCGCCTACCAGACGCTGCTCGACGCGACCTTCGAGCGCTACCAGCTGGAGCTGGTCGAGGTGGTGCCCGACTTCCACCAGCGCGGGGTGCTGACGCCGGCCCACGACGAGCGCACCGGCGAGCTGCGCGAGCTGCTCGACAAGATGAGCGGGGACATCAACCTCACCGCCATCGACGAGTACGGCGAGGTGGCCAAGCGCCACGAGTTCTTGACCGCGCAGCAGCGCGATCTCGAGGACGCGGTCGGCCAGCTCGAGACCGCCATCGACAAGATCAACAAGACCTCGCGCCGGCTGTTCAAGGAGGCCTACACCGCCATCAACACCACCTTCAAGGAGGTGTTCCCGCGCCTGTTCCGCGGCGGCCAGGCCCACCTGTCGCTGTCGACCGGCAAGGACGGCGCGGAGATCGACATCCTCGAGGCTGGCGTCGAGATCTTCGCCCAGCCGCCGGGCAAGAAGAACACCACCGTCGACCAGCTGTCGGGCGGCGAGAAGGCGCTGACCGCGGTGGCGCTGGTGTTCTCGATCTTCCTCATCAAGCCGTCGCCGTTCTGCATCCTCGACGAGGTCGACGCCCCACTCGACGAGGCCAACGTCGATCGCTACAACGAGATCGTGCGCGAGATGACCGATCGCTCGCAGTTCATCGTCATCAGCCACAACAAGCGCACCATGGAGTCGGCCGACAACCTGTACGGCGTGACCATGCAAGAGGCCGGCGTGTCAAAGCTGGTGAGCGTCAACCTGGCCAAGCTGGGCAAGGCCGCCGCGGCGGCGTGACAGCGGCGGCGCCGGCTGCCGCGCGACCGAGGAGCGCGTGATGGACCGACTGGTGAGGTACGCGAGCGTGCTCGCGCTGGCGGGCGGGTGCAGCGGGCCGCCGGCTGGGCCGAGGTCGCCGGCTGGGCCGACGTCGCCGGCTGGGCCGGAGCCCGTGACGTCCCCGGCGGTGGCCGCGGCCGCCGCCGGCCAGGCGGCCTACGATCGCGGCTACCAGCTGGCGATGGCCGGCGACTACCAGCAGGCGCTGGCCGAGTTCCAGCGGGCCACCGAGCTGGCGCCGGCGCTGGCGGTGGCGTGGTTCGATCGGGCCGGGCTGACCGAGCAGCTGGGCGACCCTGCCGCCGCCCGCGCGCTCATGCGCCGGTGCGTCGAGGTCGAGCCCCGGTTCATCCAGGCCCGGATCGAGCTGGCGACGCTCCTCGACGACCCGGCCGCGGCCATCGTCGAGCTACGCCTGGCGCTGACCGAACCGGCGCCGTTCGTGATCGAGCGCTACCCGGCCGCGCGCACCCGCGGCGAGGGGCTCCACAAGCTGGCTGCGATCTACGGCCAGCTCGACTTCGTCGCCGCGACCGCCGCCATCGAGCGCTCGAGCGCCGCCGATCCGGCCGCGGTGGTCGACGATCGCGCGGCCCGGGTGGCGGCGGTGGCGGAGCGGTCGATCGCCGATGCGCAGGCCCGCGATCCGGCCCTGGCCCCGGCCCTGGCGGCGCTGGCCAACGATGTCACCGTGGCCACCACGACGGCGACGGCCGCCGCGGCGTTGCCTCGGCACCTGCCCCTGGGCGACCGGCTGGCCGGCGCCAGCGCCAGCGACCAGTGGCGGGTGTGGCGGGGGCTGGCGACCCTGCAGCTGCGCACCGACCACCTGGCGGCCGCGGCGCTGTCGTTCGGCCGCGCGCGCACCGCCGCCCGGCAGCTACCGCTCGAGCTGTGGCTGGACGCCAGCTTCGCGCTGACGGTGCTGCAGGTCCGCCTGGGGCAGCTCGACGCCGCCTGGCGCACCTTCGACGAGCTGGCCTGGATCGAGTACGCGGCGGCCCACGCCGACGCGCCGGTCGGCGGGCAGCGTCGGACCCGGCTGATCAGCGCCAACCCGGTGATGGCGCCGCTGCGCGCCCGGGCCGATTTCGCGCCGACGCTGGCCCGGCTCGGCCTGTAGCCGCGCCGGCCGGGCCGCGCGGGATCAGCCTTCTTGGCGCGGGATGCGGATGCCGCCCGCCGCGGCCGCCGCCTTGGCCTCGTCGTAGCCGGCGTCGACGTGGCGCAGCACGCCCATGCCCGGATCGCTGCGCAGCACGCGGGCCAGGCAGCGGTCGGCCCGGGCCGAGCCGTCCGCGACCACCACCATGCCGGCGTGGAGCGAGTAGCCCATGCCGACGCCGCCGCCGTGGTGGAACGACACCCAGGTGGCGCCGGCCGCGGTGTTGACCAGCGCGTTCAAGATGGCCCAGTCGGCCACCGCGTCCGAGCCGTCCTTCATCGCCTCGGTCTCGCGGTTGGGTGACGCCACCGAGCCCGAGTCGAGGTGGTCGCGGCCGATGACGATCGGGGCCTTGACCTTGCCGGTCCGCACCAGCTCGTTGAAGCGCAGGCCGACCCGGTCGCGCTCGCCGTACCCGAGCCAGCAGATGCGCGCCGGCAGGCCCTGGAACGCCACCCGCTCCTGGGCCATCTTCATCCACCGCGCCAGCCCGTGGCTGTCGCCGATCTCGTCGAGCACCACCTGGTCGGTGACCGCGATGTCGGCCGGGTCGCCCGACAGCGCGGCCCACCGGAACGGCCCGCGTCCCGAGCAGAACTGCGGCCGGATGTAGGCCGGCACGAAGCCGGGGTAGCCGAAGGCGCCGGCGCAGCCGCCTTGCTCGGCCTCGGCCCGCAGGTTGTTGCCGTAGTCGAACACGTGGGCGCCGCGCGCCTGCATCGCCAGCATGGCCTCGACCTGGACCGCCATCGACGCCCGCGCCCGCCGCACGTAGTCGTCCGGATCCCGGACACGCAGCGCCGCGGCCTCGGCCAGCGTGTAGCCCTGGGGCACGTAGCCGTTGAGCGGATCGTGGGCTGAGGTCTGGTCGGTCACCATGTCGCACAGCTCGCCGCGGCGGACCAGCTCGGCGTAGACGTCGGCCGCGTTGGCCACCACCGCGATCGACTTGGCCTCGCCGCGGGCGGCGTAGCCCCGGGCCCGGCGCAGGCCATCGTCGAGGGAATCGGCCACCTCGTCGAGGTAGCGGGTCTCGAGCCGGCGCTGGACGCGGGTCGGATCGATCTCGATGGCCAGGCACACGCCCCCGGCCATCACCACCGCCAGGGGCTGGGCGCCGCCCATGCCGCCCAGGCCAGCGGTCAGCACCACCTTGCCGGCCAGGTCACTGTTCCAGTGGGTCCGCCCGGCGGCGGCGAAGGTCTCGTAGGTCCCCTGCAAGATGCCCTGGGTGCCGATGTAGATCCACGACCCGGCGGTCATCTGGCCGTACATCATGAGGCCCTTGCGATCGAGCTCGCGGAAGTGCTCCCAGGTGGCCCACCGGCCGACCAGGTTGGAGTTGGCGATGAGCACCCGGGGCGCCTCGTCGTGGGTCTTCCACACGCCGACCGGCTTGCCCGACTGCACCAGCAGGGTCTCGTCGTCCTCGAGGCGGCGCAGCTCGCGCACGATGGCGTGGTAGTCGGGCCACGACCGCGCGGCCTTGCCCAGGCCGCCGTAGACGATCAGGTCGCCGGGCCGCTCGGCCACGTCGGGATCGAGGTTGTTCATCAGCATGCGCAGGGCGGCTTCTTGCTGCCAGCCCTTGCACGACAGCGTGGCGCCGCGGGGGGCGCGGATGGTGGGCGCGTCGGTGGTCATGTCGGGCTCCTTACAGGGCCACGCCGGCGCCGCGGGCGGCGGCGACCAGGGACCCGTCGTCGATGAGGGCGCGCACAGCGGCGATGTCAGGGGAGATGGGGCGGTCGACCATCATGGCCGGGACCTTGGCACGGATCACCGCGTGGACCGCCTCGATCGGCGGGGTCGAGGTGAGCGGCCGGCGCAGGTCGAGGCCCTGGGCCGCACACAGAAGCTCGATGGCCAGCACCGTCCGCACGTGGTCGTGGATCTGGGCCAGCTTGAGCGCGGCGTGGGCGCCCATCGACACGTGATCTTCGCGGCCGGCCGACGAGGGGATCGAGTCGACCGAGGCTGGGTGCGCCAGCACCTTGTTCTCGCTGACCAGGGCCGCCGCGCTGACCTGGGCGATCATGAAGCCCGAGTTGAGGCCGCTGTCGGGGGCCAGAAACGGCGGAAGCCCGCTCGACAGCTGCGGGTTGACCAGCTGCTCGACGCGGCGCTCGCTGATGTTGGCCAGCTCGGCGATGGCGATGGCCGCGAAGTCGAGCGTGATGGCCACCGGCTGGCCGTGGAAGTTGCCGCCCGAGATCATCTCGCCGCCCTCGACCACCAGCGGGTTGTCGGTCGACGAGTTGGCTTCGCGCTCGAGCACGGTGCGGGCGTAGGCGAGGGCGTCGCGGGTGGCGCCGTGGACCTGCGGCATGCACCGCAGCGAGTAGGGATCTTGGACCTTGCCGCAGTCGACGTGGGACGCGGCGATGGGCGAGTCGGCCAACAGCGCGCGCAGCCCGGCGGCCACGGCGATCTGCCCCGGGTGCGGGCGGGCGCCGACCACCCGTGCGTCGAACGCGGTGACGGTGCCCTTGAGCGCCTCGAGCGACATCGCGCCGGCCAGGTCGGCCACCCGGCAGGTGGCCTCGGCGTCGAGCACGGTCAGGCCGCCGATCGCGGTCATGTGCTGGGTGCCGTTGAGCAACGTCAGCCCCTCTTTGGCCTCGAGCGGCAGCGGCGCGAGGCCGGCCGCCGCCAACGCCGCCGCGGCCGGCTGGGTCGTGCCCTGGTACTCGACCTCGCCCTCGCCGATGAGGCCCAGCGCCAGGTGCGCCAGCGGCGCCAGATCGCCCGACGCGCCGACCGAGCCGCGGCACGGGATGATCGGGTGGACCCCGGCCGCCAGCATCGCGCACAGGCGCTCGGCGACGACCGGCCGGGCGCCGCTGCGGCCGGTGGCCAGGACCGCCGCGCGCAGCAGCATCATCGCCCGGGTCGCGTCGGTCGGCAGCGGCAGCCCGACGCCGGCGGCGTGGGATCGCACCAGGTTGACCTGGAGGGCGCGGACCTGGGCCGCCGAGATGCGCACCTCCGCCAGCGCGCCGAAGCCGGTGTTCACGCCGTACACCGCCGGGGCCTGATCGCCCTGCGCCACCACTGCGTCGATCGAGGCGCGGGCCTGGGCCATCGCGGCGTGGGCGGAGCTGGCGATCGTGACCGGTCGGCCGTCGCGGGCCACCTGGGCCAGGTCTTCGAGGGTCAGCGGGGCGTCACCGAGCGGCAGCGGGGTTTGCACGACCACGGGTGTAGACGGGTCGGCCCGCGCGGTCAACGTGTCGGCGCGGCGCCCCGAGACGGGACGAGAAAGGCCGAAATGTCGGCGGGTTCCGTTGACGGCAAGGCGTCGCGGTGGTGTTCTAAAACCGGTGTCCAACCCCATGGATCCGGGCGTGCCCGATACGGAAACCGCCGAGGCCGACGCGCGCTCGCCCGGCGCGGATGGCGCCGGCCACGCGGGCACCGTTCCGGTGTCGTCATCACCCGCGGCCGGTGGCGCGGCCGCGACGGTCGTGGCCCGTCCTGGTGGGCGGCCATCGATGGCATCGCGCATCGACGCCCTGATGGCCAGCCTGGATGATGACGGCGACAACGACGGCGTCCCCGCGGCGTTTGACGAGGGGGGCGCCGACGAGGGGCCCGCGGCGTTTGACGAGGGGGGCGCCGCGGCCGTCGACGCGGGGGGCGAGACGCGCGACGCGTCGGGTGCGGTGGCAGCGCTCCCCGACGTCGACGTGCCGGTGGAGCGGATGGCCGAGCCGTCGGCGGACGGCGAGTTCGAGCTCGACGGAGAGGAGCTGTCCCTCGACGAAGTGTCCGTGGTCACCGAGGCGCCGGCGCCGCCGGCGGGCTTGCCGCCGCTGCCTCCGATCCGGCCGCTGCCGCCGATGCGCCCGCCCGTGCCTGCGCTGCGGTCGGCGCCGCCTGCGACCCCGCCGCTGCCGCCTGCGACCCCGCCGCCGGCGCCGCCGCCGCCGATCGCGGCCCGATCGACCGTGGCCGAACCGGCCGATGCCGGAGACGATCCGGCCGAGGTCGGCGAGGTCAGCGACGTCGGGATCCCGATCGAGCTGGGCGAGGATCTGGTGTCCGAGGTGTCGGGCGTGGTGGCCGAGCCGCCGACCCCGCCCGCGGCGCCGCCGCCGATCCCGGTCGCCGAGCTGCCCCTCGAGCACCGCCTGGAGTCGCCCACGGTGATCGAGCGCGCGCTGGGCGATCTCGGCGAGGCCGCGTGGGAAGATCGCGCGACCGAGCTGGCGCGCCGCCTGGACCTGGCCACCGATCGCGAGCAGATCGCCGACCTGGCCTACGAGCTAGGCGAGCTGTGCGAGCGCCGGCTCGCCGACGAGGCGCGCGCGGTCAAGGCGTACGGGCGGGCGCTGGCGAGCGATCCGTCGCTGCGCGCCAACCTGTGGGCCATCCGCCGGGTGTTCTACCGGCGCGGCCTGTGGCCGAACCTGATCAAGCTGATCGACGCCGAGGCGCGGTTCGCGCGCGACGACGACGAGCGGGCCGACCTGTCGATCGAGAAGGGCGCGATCCTCGCCGACAAGCTGGCCCAGGCCGACGACGCCCGGGCCGCGCTTGAGGACGCCGTGCTGTTGGCCCCCGGTTCGCTGCCCGCGTTGATCGCGCTCGAGCGGGTCGCGGATGATCCAGCCCGACAGGTCGAGGTGTGGGCCCAGCTCGCCGAGGCGAGCCATCGGCCCGAGCGCAAGCTGGTCTACCTGCTCGATCAGGTCCGGTTCTGGACCGATCAAGGCGCCGATCTCGACCGCGCCCGCGAGCTGCTCGAGGCCGCCATGGCGTTGGGGGTCGATCGGGCGCGGGTCGACGCCGAGCGGCTGCGGGTGGCGGAGCTGGCCGGCGATCGCGACGAGCTGCTGGCGGCACTCGACGGCGCCGCCGAGCACCTGCTGGCGCGCGCGAGCAGCACCCCCGACGCCGCGGTGTCGGCGGTCACGCCGGGCCAGGCCCCCGGTCGGGCGGCGGCCCTGCGGCTGCAGGTCGTCGCCGTGCGCCGTCGGCAGTCGCAGGTGGCGCGGGCGGCCGGCGCTGGGGATCGCGCGTGGGACTACCTGCAGGCCGCCCTGGCGCTCGCGCCCGGCGAGCCGATCCTGCTGGCGGACCTGGCCGACCTGGCCGAGGCCCAGGGCCGCTACGACGAGCTGGCCGATCTGGTGCACAGCTGGGAAGCCATCGAGGGCGATCCGTCGCGGGCCCGCGCGCTGTCCATCCGGCGCGCCGACGCGCTCTTGCGGGCCGGCCAGCGCGAGCCAGGGCTGGCGCTGTTGGCCAGCCTCGAGGCCACCGCGCCCGGCCTGGCCCCGGTGGTGGCGCTGCGCGAGCGCGACGCGCTGGTCACCGGAGATCCTGCGGCGCTGGCGGAGGCGTGGACCAAGGCCGGCGACGCCGCGCGCGTCGGCGACGCGACCGGGCCGGGCGGCGTGGCCGACCCGGGCGCTGCGGTGGCGGCGTACCTGGCTGCCGGGCAGGCCTGGCTGCACGACGTCGGCGGTGAGCGGGGCGACGCCGCCGCGGTGACGGTGCTGGGGCAGGCGCGCGAGCTGGCGCCGACCGACCCCGTGGTGGTCGAGGCGCTGGTCGAGGCCCACGAACGGGCCGGCCGGGTCGACGACGCCGCCGCGTTGCTGCGCGAGGTGGGCACCGACGCGGCGATGGCGCGGCTGGCGCGGACCTACCGCAGCGCCGGCCGCGTGGCCGATGCCCTGGCGGTCGATCGGGCCCGGGCCGAGCGCGATCCCACCGATCTGGCGCTGGCCTGGCGGATCGACAGCGCCCTCGAGGTGCTGGCGCTCGATGGCGAGCGCCTCGAGCACCTGACCGCGCTGGCCGACCGCGAGACCGAGCCGGCTCGGCGTGGCTACGCCCGGGTCACCGCGGCCCGCCTGGCCGAGGCCGCCGGCGCGGTCGACCGCGCCATCGCGCTGTACCAGGCCACGCTCGAAGACTGGCCCGACGATCCGTTCGCGCGGGCGGCGCTCGAGGACGCGCTGCGCCGGAGCGCGCGGTGGGACGAGCTCGCGACGGTGCGGCGGCGCCACGCCGACGCGATGGCCGACGGGGCGCCGGCCGCGGCGGCGCTGCGCGAGGCGGCGTGGCTGTACGAGGATCGCCTGGCGCGCCCGGCCGACGCGCTCGAGGTGTACCGGCAGACCCTCGACCGGTTCCCCGACGACGCCCACGCCCGGGCGGGCGCGGTGCGCGCCGCCCTGGCCGCCGGCGACCGCGCCGGCGCCGCCCACCTGCTCGAGGACGCCGCCGACGCCAGCGTCACGGCGACGCTGGCCTACGCCCACCTGCGCGAGCTGGCCGGCGAGCACGACCTGGCCAGCGACGCCTACCAGCGGGCCGAGGCCGCGGCCGAGGTCGGCGCGGTGGCTGGCGTCCAGGCCGCGCTGGCGGCCCAGGCCAGCGCGACCACCCGCGGCGACACCGTCGCGCGCATCGCGGCGACCCGGGCCCTGGCGGTCCGCGCCGCTGACGAACCGCGCCTGGTGGCGGCGCTGCACGAGGACCTCGGGTGGCTGTACGCGCTGGTGCTCGAAGACTTCGACGCAGCGGCGGCCGCGTTCGCCGAGGCGCTGGCCGCGCAGTCGTCGGCCGGGGCGGTGCTCGGCGCGGCCCTGGTGGCGGCGCGCCGGGGCGACCGCGCGGGGCTGGCCGGCGCCTGCGAGCGGCTGGCCAAGCAGATCGCCATGCCCGAGGCGGCGGCCGCGCTGTACCTGCGCGCCGCCGCCATCGCGACCGCGGCCGGGGAGCACGACGCGGCGATGGCGCGCGTGGCGTCGGCCCGGGCGGTGGCTCCGGACGACGTCGGCGCGCTGTTGGTCGCGGCGGAGCAGCAGGTGGCCGCGACGCCGCCCGGCCCGGGCGAGGACGTAGCCTCGGCGGTCGATCGCCTGTTGGCCCGGGCCGAGATCCTGGCGATGCGGACCACGCTGGCCGACGACCCGGCCGCGCGCGATGGCTGGGAGCTCGATCGGGCCGAGGCGCTCGAAGCGGCCGGCCGCCTGCGCGAGGCCGGCGCGGCGGTGGTGGCGGTGGTGCGGGGCAACCCCAAGGACGTGCGCGCGCTCGAGGCGCTGGTGCGGCTGGCGGCGCGCGGGGGGGATCGCGCGACCGAGGCGCGGGCCGCGGTGGCCCTGGCCGAGCTGACCGCGAGCGCCCAGGGCAAGCGCGAGCTCTACGCGCGGGCCGCCGCTATCTTCGACGGCGACGGCGCCGACCCGGCCGCCGCGGTGGCGGTGTACCGACGGATGCTGGTGCTCGAGCCGGGCGCCGCCGAGTTCGAGCCGCTGATGCGCCACCTGCGCGCGGCCGCCGACACCCGGTCGCTGGTCGAGGTGCTGTCCGACCGGCTGGCCTGGCTAGCCACCAGCGAGGAGGATCCGATCACCGCGGTGCCGCTCCTGTCCGAGCGCGCCGCGCTCCGGCGCAAGGTCGGCGACGTCCGGGGCGCCGCCGACGATCTCGACGTGCTGCTCGATCGGGCCCCGGCGGTGCGCGACGCCTTGCGGCGACGGGCCGAGCTGGCCGGCGAGCTGGGCGAGGCCGCGAGCGCGGCCGGGCTGTGGCGCCGCTACCTGGCGGTCGAGACCGAGCCGGCGGCGCGGGCCGAGGCCGAGCTGCTGCTGGCGCGCACCCTGGCCGAGGACCTGGGCGACGTGGGGGCGGCCATCGAGCAGGTCGAGAGCGTCATCGTCCAGCGCCCGTCGGATCCGCTGCTGCGCGAGCGCCTGGTCGGCCTGGCCACCCAGGCCGGCGACTGGGCCCGGGTCGTGCGCGAGCTGCGCGAGCTGGCCCGGCTGCGGCCCAACCCGCTCGAGCGCGCCCGCGAGGAGCTGCGGCTGGGCCGGGTCGCGCGCGACCAGCTGCGGGATCCCGGCGAGGCGCTGGCGGCGTTCGCCCGCGGGCGCGAGCTCGATCCGCTCAGCCTCGAGCTCTTGCGCGAACAGGTCGAGCTGGCGGCGAGCCACACGCCCCAGGCCAAGTCCGAGCTGCTGGCTCGCGGCGTCGCTGACCTGCGCCGCGCCATCGACGCCAACCCGGCCAGCGTCACGCTCTACGATCGGCTGGCGACGGCGACGGCCTGGCAGGGCGATCGCGACGGCCAGTGGCTGGCGCTGGTGGCGCTGGAGAGCCTGGGCGCGCCCGGGCCCGAGCAGCGCAGCTTGATCGCCGCCGGGCGCGAGCGCGCGGTGCCGGCGCCGTCGCGGCAGCTGCTCGACCGAGCGGCGCGGGCGGCGCTGCGCGCTGACGGGGCCGACGGTGTGGCCGGCGAGCTGTGGCGAGCGATCGCCCCGGCGGTCAACGGCGCGCTGGCGCTCGAGCCGGGCAAGCTCGGCTTCGGCCGAGGCGATCGCGTCGCCCAGAAGGCGCTGGGCAAGAAGCACGACGCGCTGGCGGCGGCGCTGTCCAGCTTCGGCATCGACGACGTCGAGCTGTACGTGAGCGACGCCCGCCCCGGCCTGGCCCGGGTGCTGTCGGCGGCAACGCCGATCATCTGCTGCGGCGCCGACGTGGCCGCCGGCGCCAGCGCGCTCGCGCGGTTCATGTTGGGGCGGGCGGTCGCGACGGCAGCCGACGGCACCGCCGCGCTGGCCGAGCTCAAGGACGCCGAGGTCGCGTGGTTCGTGGTCGCCGCGTTGCGGGTCGCCGGGGTCCCGGTGCCAGCGGCGGTGGCGGCGGCGGTGGCCGGCGACGAGGCGGCGATCGCCGAGCGGACCCGGCTGGTGGACAAGCACATCGCCCGCCGCGACAAGAAGGCGGTGGCGGCGCTGGCGCCTCGGCTGGGCGAGCTGCCCGACCTCACGCGGTGGCGGGCCGCGATGGTGGCGTCGACGCAGCGGGCCGGGCTCCTGTGGAGCGGCGACCTGGGGGTCGCGCTCGGCGCGATCGACGTCGGGCGCGGCGGTCGCCATCTCGATCCTGTTGCGCTCGATCTGGTGCGGTGGTCGGTCTCGGCCGTCCACGCTGAACTCCGGGCTGCCCGCCAGCTGGTGGCTCCGGGAGGTGCTCGATGACGACCGGCGACTCCGACAACCCTGCCGGGCCCGGGCCCGGCCTCGAGGGCGACCTGCTGGCCGAGCTCGACGAGTGGGACCGCACCTTCGACGCGCTCCACGCCGACGACGGCCTGTTCGGCGGTGGGCGCGCCGCGACGCCACCGCCGCCGGCCCCGCCCGGGGCCGCCGCATCGGCCGCGGCGTTCGACGACAGCGAGGAGGTCACCCGCGCGGTGCCGCTGGCCGGCGCTGCCGCCGTCCTCGATGACACCAGCTTCGACGCCCCCACCACGCTGCGGCCGCCGCCGGCGCCGACGTTCGACGACGTCACGGTGATGACCGCGCCGCCGCAGCCGCCCGCGGTGATCCCGGCGCCCCGCCGCATCCCGCCGCGGACCACCCCGCCACCGCCGCCCCCGGCGCGGGCGCCGACCGCGCCGCCGGCGCCGATCGACGAGACCGACTTCTCGGACCTCGGCTTCAGCGGCCCACCCGAGGCGCGGGGGCCGCTGCTGGGGCAGCCGCCGCCGTTGCCGCCGCTCGAGGACGGGGGCGCCTCGGCGGCGCTGGCCGCGTTCGAGGAGGACGAGGTGCTGACGTCGGCGGTGCGGCCGGGCGCGGTGATGACCATCACCGTCGACGAGCCCGACGGCGACGATCCCGTCGGCGATGACCCGTTCGCGCCGTCGGCCGACGACCTGGCGGAGCTGCGGCGGCAGGCCCACGGCAGCGGCGTCGAGGAGACCCGGGTAGCGTCGCCGGCGACCGACCTGTTCGAGGTCGACGAGACCATGGATCGCGGCGCGATCCCACGGCGCCGGCCCGCCCCGCCTGACGTCGAGGCCGACGTCGGCGACGTGTCCGACGACACCTTCGATCGCGCCAACCAGACCCGGATCCTCAACCCCGACGACGAGCTGCTGGCCGACGCTGGCCGGCGGGCGGTCCGCACCGGGCCCGCCATCGTGCGGCGCGGCGCTCCGCCGCGCCAGCGGCCGGCGTCGACCGGCGGGTTCGGCGGCGGCGAGTCGACCCGGGTGGCCGATCTGCGCGAGCTCGAGCAGCTGGCGCGGCGGCGCGCGGACGAGCTCGCTAGGCCCGGCCGACGCCGTCGACCGGATACGTGCCGCCGCTCGACGTGGCGGTCGACGACGACTTCTACGCGGACATCGAGATCGGCAGCGACGACGACGACGCGACCGGCACGCCGGCGGCGGCGCGCCGGGTCACCGCCAACGTGGTGCGGCGCGCGGCGGACAGCCCCGCGCTGGCGCCGGCCGGGACGCCGGCCGTGGCGCACGGCGACGGCGGCGGTGAGCCCGAGATCCAGATCTCACGCGGCGTGGTCCCGGTCGCGGCGCCGACCGCGCCGGCGACCCCGGTCGACGACGACCTCGGGCTCGACGCGGCCATGGCCGAGTTCGCCGAGCCCGATCGCACGCCGGTCGGCGGCGCGGTGCGTGGCGCGGTGGCGGTCACGCCGACCGCGGTGGCGGAGGCCCAGGGCGTCGACGCCCCGCCTGCGCTCGACGCCCTGGTCGCGCTCGAGGCTCCGACGGGACCCGACGCTCCGACGGGACCCGACGCTCCGCCTGCGCTCGACGCCCCGGCGCTCGACGCCCAGGCGGCGCTCGACGCCCAGGCGGTCGACGCACCGCCGGTCGCCCCGCCGGTCGCCCCGCCGGCGGACACCGACGCTGGCTTCGAGGACCTCGAGTTCGCGTTCGCCGAGCCGGTGGTCGACCCGCCATCGGCGCCGGCGGTGTGGTCGGACGACGCCGCCAGCCAGACCAAGATCGGCGTGCCGCCGCCGCCGACCGCGCTGGCCGAGCCGCCGCGGGCGGTCACGCCGCCGGTCGCCGCGCCGGTCGCCGGCGCCGTGCCGCTCGCGGTGCCACCGGCGGAGCCGGGGGCATCGTCGGGGCCGGTCGTCCGAGTGCCGCCGGTCCGGGTGTCGACCGAGGCGCCGATCGGTCGCCCGGTCGCCATCCCCGCGCCGGCCGAGACCGTCGCGGCGGCGCCGAGCGCGGCGGCGCCGGTGGTGCTGGAGACCTCGCCGGTGTCGGCGGCGTTGCCGCCGGCGGTGTTCGGCACCGCGCTGCCCGCGCTCGATCTCGATCGGGTGCGGCTGCCCGAGCAGAGCGACGCCATCGCCGGGTTCGACCCGGGCGAGGCCGCGGCCCGCGGCATCCTGCGCCTCGAGCGCGAGCTCGAGCTCATCGACGAGCCCGCGCTCCAGGCCGGCCTGCGGGTCGAGGCTGGGCGCCTGTACGAGCGCCTGGGCGACGCCGAGCGGGCTCGGGTCAGCTACGAGGCGGCGCTCCTGGCCGATCCGCGCGCCACCGCCGCCCTGCGCGGCCTGCGCCGCATCGCCCGCGGCGTGGGCGACCTGGCCGAGGCCACCACGCACCTCGACGCCGAGCTCGGCATCGCCGGCCCGCTCGAGCGGCGGGCGCTGGCGCTGCACCGGGTCGACTTGTTGATGGCGGCCGGCGAGGAAGACCTGGCCCGGGTGGCGGTCGGCGAGCTGCTCGACGAGGCCAAGGGCGACGTGCGGGCCCAGCTGGCCCAGCTCGAGCTGGCGTTCCTCGACGGGCGGGCCGACGAGCTCGACGAGTCGCTCGAGCGGCTGGGCGCGGTCATCGCCGACGCCGGGCTGCGGGCCGGGGTCGAGGTCGCCCGCGGCCACCTGCGCGAGCGGCGCGACGACCGCGACGCGGCCCGCGCCAGCTTCGGCGCGGCGCTGGCCGCCGACGGCCAGGCGCTGGCCGGGGCGGTCGGCGCGATCCGCACCGGCGCCAGCGCGGCGTCGCTGGCGGTGGTGGCCGACGCGGTCGAGTACCCGGCGATCAAGGTCGGCTACCTGCTCGAGGCGGCGCGGCGCGGCGATGCCGGCGCGCGCCTGCTGGCCGCCGCCATGGCGCCCCACGACGCCACCGTGCAGGCGGTGGTGCTCGACGCGGCGCTGGCCAGCGGTCAGCTCGACGACGTGGTGCTCGACCTGGTGCCCCGCGTCGAGGATCCGGCCCGCCGTCGGGTGGTGGGCCTGTGGGCCGCCGCCCGCCTGGCGCCCGACGATCCACGCCGCGACGCGCTGTACGACGCGGTGCTCGCGGCCGACCCCGCCGACGAGCTGGCCGCGACCGCCCAGGTCGCGCGCGGCCTGGCCCGCGGCGACGTGGCCGCGGTGGCCGACGGCCTGGTGGCCCGGGTCGAGGCTGGCCACGCCGGTGAGCTGCACCGGGTCCGGGCGGCGACGCTTCTGGCCGCCCACGGCGAGCTCGAGCGCGCCGCCGCGCTGGTGCCCGCGGTCGACGTCATCCACAGCCCGGCCGCGATCGACGCCTGGGCCGACGTGCTCGGCGCCGCCGGGCGCGCGTCCGAGCGGGGCGCGCTGTTGGCCGCCGCGGCGGCCCGGGTCGACGATCGGATCGATCCGCGGCTGTGGGTGACCAAGGCGGCCACCGCGCTCGATCGCGCGGCGGACCCGGCCCAGCCGGCGAGCATCACCGCCGCGCTCGACGCCTGGCTCCAGGTCATCGAGCTGGGCGCCGACGTCGAGCGGGCCCAGGCCCGCACCATGGTCCTGGCCGCGGCCACCGGCGACGGGGCGCTCATCGACGCCGCCTGGACCCGGGCCGGCGCCGCGGCCGAGTCGCCGGCGGCGGCCGCCACCCTGGCCCTGGCCCGGGCCCGCATCGCCCACGGCGGCGGCGCCAGCTGGGACGCGGTCGACGAGATCCTCCACGAGATCCCGGCCGACGATCCGCGCCGGCACGCCGCCAGCGCGGTGCTCGGCGCCGCCGCCGGCCAGTGGGGCGACGTGGCGCTGGCTTACGAAGATCGGGCCGCGGCGATCGCCGGCGAGGCCCCGGTGGCGGCCGCGCTGGTGCGGTTCCGCGCCGCCGGGCTCTACCTCGATCGCGCCGACGATCCGGTGCGCGCCGCGTCGCTGTTGGGCGAGCTGGTCGACGCCCACCCCGGGCTCGGCTTCCTCCACGACGGTCTGGCCACCGCGCGCCGCCGGCTGGGCGACGCCGCGCCGCCGCCGCGCACCACCCGGGTCGACGGCAACCGCGCCGACGGCTTCGCCCGCCTGATCCGCGACGCCGAGCAGCTGCACGACCAGGGCGACTCGGTCGGGGCGCTGGCGCTGTTGGGCCGCGCTCTCGAGGTCCGGCCCCACGATCCCCTGGCGGCCGAGCCGCTCAAGCGCGTCGCCACCTCGATCCGCGAGGCCGGCCCGATCACCGCGCTGGCGCTGGCCGAGCTGCGGCTGGCCGAGGACGCCGGCGACCTGCAGGCCAAGGCCGACGCCTACGAGGCGCTGGCCCGGGTCGACGCCGGCCTGCGCGACGATCGGCCGTCGGCGCTGATCTCGATCGAGGCGGCCGCGGCGGCGGATCCCAGCCGCATGGCGGTGGTGCGCGAGCTGGAGCGCGCCTACGCGAGCGCGGGGCGCTGGGCCGAGCTGGCCGCGGTGCGCGAGCGCCAGCTCGCCGCCGAGCCGTCCGGCCCCGATCGCACCGCCTTGGCGATGGATCGGGCGCTGCTGCTCGAGCGACTGGATCGCCCCGAGGACGAGCTGCGCGCGGCCTACCAGGCGATCCTGGCCGAGGCGCCCGGCGCCCGGCGCGCGCTGTTCCACCTGGAGTCGCTGGTGCGGCGGGGCGGCACGTCGCCCGAGCTGGCCGCGCTCGAGGACGCCATCGCCGACTACTTCGTCGACGACGCCCGCACCCGATCGGCGTTCCTCACCCGGGGCGGCGAGACCCTGGCCGAGCTGGGCCGGATCGACGACGCGCTGGCCCACTTCCGCCTGGCCGACGAGCTGCGCGGCGGCTACCCGGCCGCGCTCGAGGGCTGGCGCGACGCCGCGCTGCGCGGCCAGCTGTGGATCGACTTCGCCGACGCCGCCGCCAAGGGCGCCGCGCTCACGGTCGACGCCACCGTGCGGGCCCGGCTGTGGCACCTGGCCGGCGTGGCGCTGATGGATCGAGCCCTGGCCAGCGAGCGCGCCATCGACGCGCTGCGCGAGGTGCTGGTGGCCGATCCGCTGCACCTCGACGCCTTCGTCCGCCTCCGGCTGTTGCTCGAGGAGCAGGGCGAGCACGAGGAGCTGGCGGCGCTGCTCGAGGCCCGCCTCGAGGTCGAGCAGGACCCGGCCGAGCAGGCCGGCCTGCACCGGGCCATCGCCGAGCTGGCTCGCAACTTCCTCGAAGATCGCGAGCGCGCCAAGTTCCACTTCCGCGCCATCGTCGCCGCCACGCCCAACGACCTGCGGGCCATCGCGGCGCTGTCGGACATCGCGTGGGAGCAGGGCGCGTGGGGCGAGGCGGCCGAGGCGCTGCACGAGCGGGCCCGGCTCGAGCACGAGCCCAACATGCTGCGCAACATCCAGTTCCGGCTCGGCATGATCTACGCCGACCGGCTGCCCGATCCGCCGGCGGCGATCCGGGCGTTCCAGCGCGTGCTGGCCCACGATCCCGACGACGAGGCTGCCCTCGAGCGGCTGGCGGACCTCGGCATCGCCACCGGCGAGTGGCGCATGGCGCTCGGCGCGTGCGAGCGCCTGGTCAAAAACGAGACCGTCCCCGATCGCAAGGTGGCCCACCTGCACCGGGTCGGGCGCATCTTCGCCGAGGGCTTCGCCGATCGCCGCAAGGCCGAGCGGGCCTACCAGCTGGCGGTCGACGCCGCCCCCGACAGCGACGTGGCGTTGTCCGCGCTGATCCGCTTCTACGAGGCCGCCGGCGACGCCGCGTCGATCCGGGTCCACCTGGGCATGGTGGCCGCGGCGATGCGGCAACGCGCGGCGGCCGCGCTCCAGCCCAGCGTGTACCGGGTGCTGGCCCGGGTGGCGCGGGCCCGGCACGACGCCGGGGTGCCGGGGCAGGGCGCGGTCCACCGCGCCGCCGTCGACATCGCCCGCGCCGCGGGCGCCGAGGTCGAGGCGGCGACCGGGTCGACCCAGGTCAACCTGGCCGGCCTGCTGCGGCCCGAGGCCGACGAGCTGGTGTGGCCGGCGGCGGTGAGCCCGGGCCTGCGCCAGCTGGTCAACCTGCTGGGCGATCGGCTGCCCAAGCACGTCGGCATCGATCTGCGCCCCTACGGCGTGACCCGCGGCGACCGGCTGCGGGCCCGCGACAACCCGGTGGCCGCGGCGGCCCAGGAGGTGGCCGAGGGGCTGGGCCTCGGGGAGATCGACGTCTACGTGTCGAGCCGCCAGCCGTTCGCCATGGTGGCCGAGCCGACCAGCCCGCTGTCGCTGATCATCGGGCAGGGCATCGCCGACGGCAACCGCCTGGCGGCGGTGCGGTTCGCTGCCACCGGAGCGCTGCGCCTGGCCGCGGCCCAGCTGTCGCTCCTGGGTCGCCTCCCCGAGGACGAGCTGGGCGTGCTGGTGGTGGCGCTGTTGCGGCTGTTCCAGCCGGACCTGCCGTACCTGGCGGTCGACAGCGACCAGGTCAACCTGCAGCTCCAGCGCCTGCGCCGGCTGATCCCGTCGAGCCTGCTCAGCGAGCTGCGGCCGCACGCGCTCGGCATCAACCCGGCCACGTTCGATCACCGGGCCCTGCACCGTGGCCTCGAGACCGCGGCCATCCGCGCCGGGCTGGTGGCGGCGGGCGGCGCCGCCGCGCCGCTGGCGATCCTGCTGGCGCGGGCCGGCGCGGCGGATCTGCCGGCCGGGTTCTTGGACCCCGCGGTGACCAGCCTGATCGGGTTCGCGCTCAGCGAGGACTTCGCCGCGCTGACCGCGCTGTGCCAGAGCTGATCGGCCGACGGCCACCGTGATCGCCTGCACAGCGGCTGGCCGCGGTGTCGGTTCGGCTGCGGCGACGTGGCCGGTGAGGTACCATCGCCGGCTGGAGGCCATGTCAATGTCGGTAAACGCGGCGCGGACCGTCGTCACCTCGATCGTCGTGTCGGTCCTGGTCAGCCTGGGGGCGTGTGGCGGCGGCGGCGCCCCGGTGCTCGATTCGATCGATGATCAGGTGGTGGCGGTAGGCGCCGAGCTGGCGCTGACCCTGCGCGCCACCGATCCCGACGGCGACCCCATCACCTACGCGTTCCGGGCCGACGTGCCGGACCTCGGCGACCGGGCCACGCTCACCACCACGCCGGCCGGCGCCGGCTACTTCCGGTGGCGCCCGCTGGCGGCCGACGTCGGCACCTGGCACTTCGACTTCGTGGCGTCCGACGGGGACAACACCTCGACGGTGACGGTCACCATCGAGGTCAAGAGCGCGGTCGGTGATCAGACCACGCCGGTGTTCCGCCAGCCGCTGGGCTCGGGCACCACCCTCGACCTCCAACCTGCGCTGACCGCCTCGATCTCGATGTGGTGGTCGAGGACCAGGACTCGGCCGAGGTCACCCCACCAGGAGGACCTCGATCATCGAGGGCGCGCCGTTCACGCCCACCAGCGGCCTGGCCGCGGCCTGGCACTGGTGCCCGACCCGCAGCCAGATCGACGCCGACGACCGCTGGCAGCTGACCTTGGCCGCCGACGACGGCGACAACCCGGCGTGCTCAAGAACTACCTGGTGGTGTTGCGGCGCCAGACCCAGACCAACTGCCCGGGCCAACCGCCGGTGGTGACCCACACCGCCAGCAACCAGACCACGCTGGTCGATCTCACCCTCGACGCGGTGGTGACCGACGACCTCGGCCTCAAGCAGCCGCCGCTGCTCTACTACTCGACCACGCCGCCGGCCAGCCCGCCCGACCTGGCCTCGATGAGCCAGGTCGCGATGCTGCTCATCGACGGCAACATGCAGAGCGGCACCTGGGCCGCCGACGTCCCCAACCCGGTGGCCACCATGCCTGCCGGCAGCGCGGTGACGCTGTACTACGTCATCGTCGCCAACGACGACGACGACCCCGCCGGCAGCTGCGATCACGAGACCCAGGCCCCGGCCACCGGCAGCTACCAGATGCGGGTCACCAACCCCGGTGGCAGCGGCAACCTGGGCCTGTGCGAGCGCTGCTCGGCCGACGTCCAGTGCGGCGGGGCCATGGACAACTGCGTCGCGGTCGGCGCCGTGCCCAGCTGCCTCAAGCTGTGTACCGGCGTCGCCGGCGAGTGCCCGGCCGGCTACACCTGCTCGGCGGCCCCGGTGGTCTCGGTCGGCGGCGCCTCGGCCCGCCAGTGCATCCCCACCGCCGGCACCTGCTCGGCGGCGCCAGCCTGCGTCGACGACATCTTCGAAGACAACGACACCCGGGCCCAGGCCGCCGCCAACCTGCCGGACCTCGACCCCGACACCTACGACTTCACCAGCTGCCCGCTGCCCGACGGCTCCAACGACGATGAGGACTGGTTCCCGATCATCCTCACCGCCGACGCCACGGTGACGTTCACCCTGGCCGGCATGAACGTGTCGGACCTCGACCTCGCGCTGTACGACAACGCCGGCACGCGGCTGGCGTCGGCCACCGGGCCGACCTCGACCGAGACCATCACGAAGTGTCTGACGCCGGGCACGTACTTCATCCGGGTCTATGCCTGGGGCGCTGGCACCATGAACAACTACCAGCTGACCTACGCGCGGTCGGCCGGTGCGTGTCCGATGGCGTGTACCGACGACAGCCACGAGCCCGACGACAACGCCAGCCAGGCCCGCGCCATCACCTACGGCGGGTTCACCTCCACCGGCAACCAGATCTGCGCCGGCGACGACGACTGGTACCGGGTCGCGCTGTACGACGGCGAGACCGTCACGGTCGACCTGACCTTCACCCACTCGACCAGCGGCGACCTCGACCTCCACTTCTACGACTCGGCCAGCGTCGATCTGACGCCGTGCTCGGAGGCCGCGCCGTCGACCTGCACGGTGGCCCAGGGCCAGGGCACCAGCTCGAACGAGCACTACAGCTTCACCGCGCCGGCGGCGTGCACCTCGCTGTGCACCTACTACGTCGTGGTGCACGGCTGGAACAACTCGCAGAACTCCTACGCCATCTCCATCCTGGCGCCGCCGTGAGGAGGCTCGCCGTCGTCGGCGTGGTGGCGGTGGCCGCGGCCTGCGCGTCGTCGACCCCGCCCGATCCTGCCCTCGAGGGACTGGCGGTCACCGCGGTGGCGCCGGCGGCGGTGGTGCCAGGCTCCACGCTGGTGGTGACCGGCGACTCGTTCGTCGAGGCCGAGTGGGGCCAGACCACGCTGGTGCTCAGCGGGGCGACCTTCACCGACCCCGCGGTCGAGCTGCGCCTCGACGCCCAGTTCGTCGACTACCAGCACCTGCACGCCACCATCACCAGCGCCGATCTGATCACGCTCGGGGCCTCGGCCGGCCCGGCCACCCTCGACGGCGACGCGGTGGTCGAGGTGGTGTCGACGGTCGACGGCCAGACCTACCGTTCGGCGCCGCGGTCGGTGCGGCTCACCGCTCAGCCCGAGCTGGCGCCCCAGGTCGACTTCCTCGAGGCCAGCGGGGTCATCTTCGCCAACGACGAGCTCGAGGTGCGCGGCGACGGCTTCCTCCTCGGCGGTGGCGAGGGCCAGACCATCGCCCGGGTGGCCGGGTGCTTCCAGCGCCAGGGCCAGCCGGCGTGCACGCCGGTGGCGACCCAGGAGGTGCCGGTGGTGCCGGCCGGGCCGTTCACCCGCGATCGCGGCACCATCCGCTTCGTCCCGGCCATCGCCGGGATCCGCGCCGGCACCTTCACCGGCACGGTCACCCTCGAAGATCGGCCGCTGACCGGGCGGCCGTTCGCGGCGCCGCCGGTCGACGTCAGCTACGACCTGGTGACCGCCCAGATCTTCCAGATCCAGCCGGCGGCGGCCAGCCTCGGGCAGTTCGTCGACATCCGCGGCGGCGGCTTCGTCGGCGGCGAGGCCGGGGCTTCCACCGACGTGCGGCTCCAGGGCACCTTCACGCCCACCGGGGCGCCGGGCGGCGGGCCGGTCGATCTGGTGCTCATCCCGGAGTTCGCCCAGGGCGAGCGCGTGCGCTACGTGGTCAACACCGACGACGCCCTGGGCCAGGCCATCGACCTGCGGCGGGTCACCGGCACCTTCGTCGGCACCATCACGCCGACGGTCCGCTACGGCGGCGACACCGTGACCGGCCCGTCGACGGCGGTGACCCTGGCCATCGCCCCGGTCAAGCAGGTGGTCTACCTCGACTTCCGCCCCAGCTACGTCGAGAGCCTGCGCCGGTTCGGGTTGCGCGCGGTCGACGCCGCGGTGCGCCAGCGCGTGCTCGACGTGGTGCGCGCCGCCTACCCGGCGGTCAACATCGAGTTCCGCACCGCGCCGCCCGACGACTTCGCGCTGTTCTCGCAGGTCGAGATCCACGGCCCCGATCCCAACGGCATGGGCCTTTTCGGCTACGACAACACCCCGGGCAAGGACGACGGCAACCTGCGGCTCTACGACCGGCTGGGTGGGGTCAACGCCGCCACCCAGCAGGACGGCTATCCCGGCTACGGCGGCGTCTTCATCGAGTCGCTCATGGGCTTCTCCCAGCACCCGGCGGTCGGCGAGTCGCTGTCGGGGGCCGACCCGGTGTTCGACCGCATCTTCGATCCGTTCCGGCCCGATCGCGGTGACATCATCATCGGCGCCGACCTGGGCGGCGGCGTCCCCACCGTCGACGGCAGCGCGTGCCCGGCCACGTCGCGGCGCGAGCGCATCGGCTGCGCGGTGTGGAGCATGGGCTCGCTCATCGGCACCACCTTGGCCCACGAGATCGGCCACAGCCTGGGCCTGGCCAACCCCGGTGGCGACGGCTTCCACAACGCCGGCGACGAGCTCAACCGGCTGATGGATTCGGGCGGCGACCGGCCGTTCCTGGAGCGCGCGGTCCTCGAGGGGCAGGGCCCGGCGGTGTTCTGCACCGACGAGTACCAGTACCTGCGCCAGATCCTGCCGACCACCACGCCGGCCGACACCAGCGAGCGCCCGCCGTGCTGAGCCAGGCCGGTCGACGATCGCGGCCCTGACCGCCGCGCCGCCCGTCAGCCCAGGGGCAGGCGCGCGAGCAACCACCACGCGCCCACCAGCGCCGCGGCGATGGACACCAGCCGCGTCGGCGTCGGCAGATCGATGCCGCCGAAGATCGGGCTGGCGTGGGTCGCTCGCCGCCACAGTCGCTGTGCTCCGTACCCCAGCGCCGCCAGGCCGCCGACGAAGGTCAGCTGGCCCAGCTCGATGCCAAGGTTGAACCCGACGATGGTGGCGACCCGGGTGCGCCCGTCGACGCCGAGATCGCCGATGGCCGCTGCGAAGCCGAGGCCGTGGATCAGCCCGCACCCGAACACCACCGCGAGCCGGTGGCGCGGCGTCGCGGCGCGTCGGCGCAGGTTGAGCAACGCCACCGCCACGATCGACGCGGCGATGGTCGGCTCGACCAGCGTCGCCGGGGCGTGGATCCAGCCGAGCAGCGTGAGCGTGATGGTGAGGCCGTGGGCCACCGTGAAGGTGGTGACCACCGCCAGCCAGTAGCGCAGTCCGGCGGCGGCCACGACCATCGTCAGCAGGAACAGCAGGTGATCGGGCCCGCCCAGGATGTGCTCCGCGCCGACCGAGACGTAGGCCCGCGCCAGCTGGCGCGGGGTCCCAAAAAAGCGGTGGGTGGCGTGGCGCGGCGTCAGCACGGCGACCTCGATCTGGTCACCCCGGGCGGCCTTGACGGTGAGCTGGCGGTCGGCGTCGGCGTGCCCCCACAGGTCGACCGCGACGGTGAGCGCCGCGGGCGCGGTGGCGAAGGCGACCTTCATGAGCACCAGGACGTGGGTGCTGCCGGCGGTCGAGCCAGGCGCGCGCTCGTCCTCGTCGGCGCTGAGCTGGAAGTAGTCGACGTGGCCGGCGCGGCCGCCGTCGGTGATCCGGACCCGGCGCGCGATCTCGTCGTGGATGACCGCGTGGTGGGCGACCAGCTCGGCGGTGGCCAGGCGGCCGTCGCCGTCGTCGTCGACGATGGCCGGCAGCCCCGCGGCCGGCAGCGCCAGCACCACGAACACGCCGGCGCCGACCACGTGGAGCGTGCCCTGCTGGTGCGGCATCAGGTGGGCCGCCGCCGGCGTGGCCAGCGCGGCCAGCACCACCAGCGCCAGCGCCAGCGCGCGCGACCGGCGGCCCGATCGGCGGCGCCCCAAAGCCATCTACTGGCCCTTCACGCAGCGCTGGATGTACGGATAGCTGTCGGTGATGAAGTAGTGGTAGGTGCCGCCGGGGAACTCCGGCGTGACGCCGGTGCGACCGTTGCATTCGTCGAGGTCACCCGAGCCGGCCACGTACTCGTAGTCCTGGGTGAACGTGCCCATCGGGAACACCGTCACCGACGGGCGGCCGGCGTCGGGGCTGGCCTTCTTCTGCCAGCTGCCGGTCATCACCTTGACCGCCGAGGTGGCGTCGGTCGCGTCGGTGTAGCCGTAGCGCGTAGATCGGAAGCCGTCGGTGGCGTAGCCGACCAGCGTCATGGCCTGGCCGCGGCCGAGCCGGGTCAGGATGCCTCGGGCAGCCGTGGTAGTGGTACTGGCCGTTGGGCTGGACGTGGGCGTTGCTGTCGTCGGTGCCAAACATGAACGCGCCACCCAGCGCCTCGAGCCGCCACGGGCCGGTGCCCATGGCCGCGACGCAGCCGTCGCCGGGGGCGGTGCTGGTGGCGTCCGAGGCGCACGAGCCGGCGGTGGCCGGATCGAACTTCACGCTGTTGAGCGCGTACCCGACGTTCATCGCCGCCGGGGTGGCCGTGGCACCGACGGTGGGCGCCAGCGGGAACGTGACCGAGACGTTCTGGGTCGAGATCGGCGTGGCGAAGCGGCCGCCGACCACTGGGTGGTCGGGGATGCCGGTCCCGGTCACCCGGCGCACGCCGCCGCTGCAGGTCCAGGCGTACGTGCTCTGGGCCATGACCTCCGGGCTGTCGTTGTAGGCGCTGTAGGTCAGCCCGCACAGGTCGCCGCTGGCCGCGGCGTCGACGATGGCGGCGTCGAGCAGCGGCGCCGCGTCAAGGTCGCCGCTGGCGAGGTCGGCGCAGGCGACCAGCCCGACCAGCGCGAGCGCGGCGCGCGGGGCGCGCCGGGCGCGTCGACGCCGTGGCGAGGTGAGCAGGTGTGGTGGTGCGGGCGCGATTCCCTGGACGTGCATCGGGTCTCCTCGGCGATGGGCCGAGCTGCGACTCGAGCAACGTCGGGCCACGCCCCAACCACGACCGAGGGCGCGCCACGGCCGGCGCCCGCGGGCGGCGCGCGCCGGACCTGCAGATTCCGCAGGTCGACCTGCGGAATCCACACGCGCGGGTCGCCGTCAGCCGCCCGCGGTGGCTGGCTTGCGCGCCCGGGTCGCCAGGTAGCAGCGCAAGAACCGGTGTACGGGCTCGCTGGCGCCGGCCCAGGTGTCCTCGAACAGATCGGTCAGCACGAAGCCGGCAGCGAGCTGGCCGCCCAGCTGATCTTCGAGGGTGTGGCCGAAGCTCAGGGGCTCGCCGGCGGCGCGCAGCCGGGCCACGGCGGGGTCGTCAGCGTGATCGAGGTCCGAGTACGGGATCGGGTACTTCATCTGCATGACGCCGGCTCGCTCGAGGTCGAGGTCCGCGGTGAACACCACCGGGTTGACCACGCCGGCCAGGAGCACGCCGCCCGGCGCCAGGACCCGGAACGCCTCGCGCCACACCGGCAGGATGTCCGGCACGAAGCAGTTCGAGCACGGGTGAAACACCAGGTCGAAGCTGCCGTCGGCGAAGGCGGCGAGATCGCGCATGTCGCCGAGCACGGTGGTGAGGTCGAGCCCGTCGCGGGCCGCCACCCGCTGGTCCTGGGCCAGCTGCGCTGGGGAGTTGTCGTAGACGGTGACTGGGCGCCGGCCGCCGCGAGCAGGCGGCCCGTTGCGGCACCACCCGACGCCAGGCCCAAGACCCGCCGCCCGGCCAGGTCGCCAAACCACGCGCGGCACCGGCCGGGTGGGCGTGAGCACCACTGCCAGTCACCGGCCCGGGCCCGGGCCACCCCTCGGCCGATACCGGCTGGGTCCAGCGGTTGCCCGCGGCCACCAGCCGGTTCCATGCATCTCGGTTGTACGTGCCGATGGCGTCGGTCATGGGTCGTCTCCTCGTCGGGAGGTGCGGGCCGCGCCGACGCCGGTCGGCTCAGGCCCCGCAGCTGCCGCTGGTGCAGGTGAAGTACAGCCAGGTGTCGCCGGCGGCCGGCGTGCCGTTGGTGTCGGCGCCGCACTCGAGGTTGTTGGCGCACGTCGGCATGCACACGTTGGTCTGGAAGCCGGTGGTGCAGGCGAAGCCGGCGCCGAGCGGGGCGCAGTCGGCGCTGGTGGCGCACGAGATCGTGCACACGCTCTCGGCGGCGTCGGACTCGAACGCCGAGTACGAGCAGCTGCCGGACATGCAGTCGTTGCCCGAGTCGCACGCCGCGCCGCTGGCGCGGGTGCCGGGCGCGATGAACTGGCAGGCCCCGGCGGTGCACGCGCCGCGGAACAGCTGGGTGCTGTAGGTCTGGGCGCAGTCAGTCGCCGCGGTGCAGGTCTGGGCCGCGGTGCGGGTCGCGGTCATGGTGTAGCCGACCGCCGCGGCCTGGGGGTTCTGGGTGAACAGTTGGACCCGGGCGTAGTAGGTGCCGGCCGGCAGGTAGGTGAGGGTCACCACCTCGGGAACCTTCCAGAAGCTGATACCGACCACCGCGCCGGAGGAGTCGAACACCGCGATGTCGAGATCGTCGGCGCCGGCCGCGGCCAGGCTCCACACGATGCCCTCGCCGGCGGCGGTGGTGGTGACGCGGTACCAGTCGTACTCGGCGCTGGGGGAGCTACACACGGCGGCGGTGAAGCTGGTCGGCGTGCCGATCGCGCCGGTGAGGTCGTGGGCCGCGGCCGGGCCGTCGTCGGGCTCGCCGACGTCGCCGGTGCACGCGTCCGGGCCGGCGACGCAGGTGCCGCTGGGGTTGCAGATCGGCGTGGCGGCGTTGGTGCAGTCGAAGCTGGTGGTGCACTCCGGCAGCGCCAGGGTGATGGTGTAGGGCACCAGCATGTCCGACGGCGTGCCGCTGCCCGGCACGTACTGCACGACGCGGATGTAATAGGTCCCGGCGGCCGGGAAGGTGATCAGCTTGCTCTCGTCGTTGGGGTTGGTGCTGAGGCCCGAGCCGACCGATGCGCCGGTGGCGTCGAGCACCGCGAAGTCGAGATCGGCGGTGGCGGTCCAGGTGACCGCGACCGAGACGGCGCCCATGCCAGGGGCGACGACCTTGTACCAGTCGTTGCCGTTGGGGGTGCCACACACCGCGGCCATCGACGTGGCCGGCATGCCGGCGGTCGGGTAGGCCAGGGGGCGGGCCGCGGCCGGGCCGTTGTCGTTCTCGCCGACGGTGTCTCCGGTGCAGGTGCCGCCGCCGGCGACGCAGGTCCCGGTGGCGTCACACACCGGGGCGCCCGGGGTGGTGCAGTCGAACGAGCTGCCGCACTGGGCGCACGCGAAGTCGACGCACAGCGGCGTGGCGCCGCCGCACTCGGCGTCCATCGTGCACTCGGCCTGGGTCACCGCCAGCGAGTAGGCGCCGGCCTCACCGGCCTGGTAGCCGTCGATGATCACCTCGACGGTGCCCGACGCGGGCGCGACGAACTCGCCGCGCTCGTTGGCGGTGGTGGCGTCGACGTGGAGCAGGCAGGCGCCCGCGGCCGGGCCGGCGGCGTCGCACGTGGTCGCGACGTACATCGACAGGTCGGCGGTGGTGGTGAGCTCGAGCAGGTAGGTCTTGCCGGCGACCAGGTTGGTCAGGTGGATCGACTGGTCGTCGCTGGCCGAGCCGAAGTCGCCGCGGGTGTCCGCGCAGGCCGCCTCGGCCACCATCGAGTGGTTGCCGGCGCCGGTGGTGTCGCCGGCGATGGTCGCCGGGTAGGTCGTGACGGTCTCGATCGGGGCGCTGCACGCGCCGGCCATGGGGCTGTCGATGGCGGCGTCGATGGTGACGGCCGCGTCGGGGGTGGCGGGGGTGTCGTCACCACCACCGCCGCAGGCGGCCGCGGCGAGCGAGGCGAGGAAGACCAGGGATAGGGTGCGCATCGGCGGCGGAAGCTAGTTCAGCGTGCGCCCACATTCAACTACAAACCCATCGGCGGCCCTGACGCGGTCGGTCACCCAGCGACAGGCCCCGTCGCGACGGTGTCCCCGCCGCCCGGGTGATAGGACACCCCATGGACCTGACCTTGCTGCGCGCGTACCTGGCGGAGGTGCCTGACGTCGAGCTGCCGATCTCCGACCCGGTCCGCCGCGGCATCGACGACGAGGCGGCGTACCTGGCGTCCGACGCGGCGGTCGCCAGCCTGGCCCAGGACACCTACTGGCCCAAGTGGCGGTCGCCGTGGTGGAGCATGGTGCTCCTCGACGAGCTGGGCGCCGCCGATCGGATCCCGGCGCGGATCGTCGAGGCCATGGTGGCCGGCCTCCAGGCCTTGCCGCTCCACACCTTCCCGATCGCCGCGAGCGACTGGCCGCCGGGCGCCAACCGGGCCCGGGACTCCACCTGCCACTGCGCGCTCGGCTGCATGACGCGGGTGCTGACCGCGTGCGGTGTCGACGTCGCCGCCGCCCTGCCGTGGGCGCCGCCGTGGTTCACGCGCTACCAGATGGCCGACGGCGGCTACAATTGCGACGAGTCCGCGTACCTGGTCCCCGACGAGTGCCCGAGCTCCATGGTGGGCACCATCTCGCTCCTGGAGGCGATGACCCTGGGCCCGCCCAGCGACGTCTGCGATCGGGCCGCCCAGATGGTGCTCGGCCGCGGGTTGACCGCGGGCTCGACGACCCGCCACAACGCCGACGAGCGGATCGCCGCCCAGGCCTGGGGGGCGCCGTGCTTCCCGCGGTTCTACTACTACGACACGCTGCGCGGCCTGGCCGCGGTGGTGGCGTGGGCGACCGCCCACCGGCGCGCGCTGCCCGCGACCGCCATCGCTCCTACCGTGGCCGCGCTGGCGGCGGCCGCGCCCGACGGGGTGGTCCGGATCGGCCGGTCCGCCGTGGCCGGGCGCACGACCTGGGCCTGCGGCGACGACGGCGCCTGGTCGCGCCAGGCCACCTCGACGTTCCCGCTGCTCGACGCGGTGGGGCAGGTGGGCGCCCCCAGTCCTGCCTTGACGCATCAGTGGCACCGGACGCGCCAGCGCCTGCGCGGGCTGGTCGACGCCGGCCTCGTCACCGGGTGACGGAACGGCGGCGCGATCGCCTAACTGGCACGCGCACCGCGACAAGCGCGCCTGGGCGGGGTATCCCGGACTCACGATGTGCACTTGAAGCAGCTGCCCGATCCCGTCGAACCAGGTCCGCGCCGACGGCCGGCGGCCACGGAGGCCGCGGCCACCCGCGACGATGCCGTCGACGAGTCGCCGATCCGCGCCGAGCTGTTCAGCGTCGCCCAGCTGGCGCGCCACGCCGCGACCATCGCCGGATGGCACGAGGTGGGCGGCGTCGCCGGGCACGGCGCCGATCGGTTGCTGGCCCGGCTCGACGCCAACCAGGTGGTGCTGCGCGACGCCTACGCGCTGGTCAGCGACGCGGTCCGCCGCGGCCGGGAGATCACCCCGGCCGCCGAGTGGTTCATCGACAACTACCCGCTCATCGAGGAGCAGATCCGCACCACCCGGCGCCACCTGCCCCGGGCGTACGGGCGCGAGCTGCCGTGCCTGCGCAACGGGGCCTCGCCGGGGACGCCGCGGGTCTACGACATCGCGCTGGAGCTGATCTCGCACGCCCACGGCCGCGTCGACGGCGAGGGCCTGCGCGCCTTCGTCGCGGCGTACCAGGCGGTGCAGCCGCTGCGGCTCGGCGAGTGGGCCTCATCGACGCCCTGGCGCTGACGCCGCCGGTGCTGCTCGGCCACTCGATGGGTGGCATGACCGCCGCGGTGGTGGCCGCGCGTGGGCAGCGCCGCCTGCGCGGCCTGATCCTGGTCGACCCGACGTTCCTGAGCCCGGCGCGCCAGCGCGAGGTGTTCGCCAGCGACGTGGCCGAGCAACACCGCCGGATGCTGGGGCGCCCGCCGGCCGAGCTGGTGGCCCTGGCCCGGGCCCGCAACACCCGGCGCTCCGACGAGCTGGTCGGGCTCCAGGCCGAGGCCCGGCTGGCGACCAGCCTTCACGCCTTCGACGTGCTCACCCCGCCCAACCCGCCGTACCGCGACCTGGTGCGCGCGTTCGCCGTGCCGACCCTGCTCGTCATCGGCGACAGCCCGGTGGTCACCGCCGCGACGGCGGCCGAGCTGGCCAGCCTCAACCCGCGCCTGCGGGTCGCCCAGATCGCCGAGGCCGGCCACGGCCTGCCGTTCGACCAGCCCGACCGCCTGGCCGAGCAGGTGGTGGCGTTCCTGGCCGAGCTGAGCTCGCCAACCACTCCAGACCCGCCGACCACTCCAAACCCACCTTCGTGACCCCAAAGGGACTTGAACCCTTGTTTTCGCCGTGAGAGGGCGACGTCCTAGACCGCTAGACTATGGGGCCGGTACTGCTCCACCGCCGTGAGGCGAAGGAGCGCCGCTCTTGTCGCAGACTGGGCGAACTTCGTCAAGCGCGCCGTGGTCCAGAATGTCGAGCTCGAGCGCCGCGACGCTCTGGTTCGGGGACTTGGATTCGAACCAAGATAGTCAGCTCCAGAGACTGACGTCCTGCCATTAGACGATCCCCGAGGATCACTCGCACGAGCGAGCGCTGGGTTTCTACTCGGTCGCGGCTGGCGCGTCAAGAGGGACCGGCACCACGGCGATCCAGGTGACCCCCGCCACCCGGTAGACATGGACCGCGGCCCACGGCGCCGGCCCGGTCGGCAGGTAGCGCACAAGTTCCACGCCGGCCCGGTGGATCGGGCCGACCTTGCGGACGGCCAAGCGCCGGTCGCGCCAGGCTCGCTCGAGGAAGGCGGTGGTCCGCCGGAGATCCGCGCCGGAGCGGACCCTCCCGTCGATCTCCCGGCTCCCGCGGGGCGAGGGCACCACCGGGTCGGCGCTGGCCCCAGCTGCGGCGGCTGCGAGGACGGCGACGACGGCGAGGACGAGCGGCGCACGCACCGCGCCAGGGTAGCAGCGCGGCGGCCGTGGGTCTTGGGGTAGCATCCGGCCGGGAGGATCCATGCGCACACTCACGATCATCGTCGCGGCCGCCGCCCTGTCGCTCGCCGCCTGCAAGAAGAAGGAAGACAAGGCGCCGGCCGCCGCGCCGGCTGCAGCGCCGACGGCCCCGGTGCCGGCCCCGCCTGCGCCGCCGCCAGCCGCCGGTTCCATGGCGGCGCCGGCGGCCGGCACCGACACCGCCATGGCCAACAAGGCCGGCAACTGCCCGGCCGCGGTGGTCGGCGCCACCGCCGAGCTGGTCGAGGACGCCGCCAACCCCAAGGCGGTCGTCCTCGAGATCATCGCCAAGGAGCCGGCTGCGGTCGACACCATCCGCAAGCGGGCCGCGCACCTGGTCGCGGTCCAGGCCGCGCCCGACGCCGAGGTCAAGCACTCGGGCGAGGGCACCGGCGGCAGCGGCGCTGGGGTGTGCCCGGTGATGACGTCCAAGGACGTCACCATCGCGGCGGCCGACGTCGAGGGTGGCGTGCGGGTGACGATGACCTCGACCGGCGCCATGACCCCGGCCGACCTGGCCAAGGAGGTGGTGGGCCGGATCGATCGCCTCAAGGCGGTGGCCACCGCGGCACCGACCGACGACAAGGGTGACGGCGGTGGGGTCGGCGGCGGCCAGGGCACCCACGGCGGCAACCACTCCGGCCAGGGCGATGGCAAGGGCAAGGAGCGCGAGGCGGCCAAGCCGCAGTAGTTGGAGCTCATACCTTGCGGCTACCGGGGCGCTGACGCACGCGCACCCTGACGCCGCCGGCGGCGTGGCTATGGTCGCGGGCCTATGAACACCGACCGCATCCTCGCTACGCTCCAGGACCAAGGGGTCCACATCGGCCTGCGCGTCCTCGGCGCCCTGGTCATCTGGTTCGTCGGCCGCTGGATCATCAGCGCGCTGGTCCGGGTGATGGGCGTGGCGTTGTCGCGCCGCCACGTCGACGCCACGCTGGCGCGCTACGCCCAGAACGTCATCCGGATCACGCTCAACGTGGCGCTGATCATCGCCGTCCTCGGCTTCTTCGGGGTCGAGACCACCAGCTTCGCGGCGCTGATCGCCGCGGCCGGCGTGGCCATCGGCATGGCGTGGTCGGGCTTGCTCGCCAACTTCGCGGCCGGCGTGTTCCTGCTCATCTTGAAGCCGTTCAAGGTCGGCGACCTCATCAGCGGCGCCGGCCTGGTCGGCACCGTGAAGGAGCTGGGCCTGTTCGCCACCACCATCGACACCGTCGACGGCGTGGTCACCTTCGTCGGCAACAACAAGCTGTTCGGCGACAACATCGCCAACCTGTCGATGAGTCGCGAGCGCCGGGTCGATCTCACCGCCCAGCTGGCCGGCTCGGTCGATCCCGAGGACGCCAAGCGGCGGCTGCGCGCCGCCATCGCCCAGGTCCCCCACGTGCTGGCGCAGCCGGCGCCGGTCATCGAGATCGTCGAGTTCAACCCGATGGGTCCGGTGCTCGCGGTGCGGCCGTTCTGCGCCAACGAGCACTACTGGGACGTCTACTTCGCCACCAACCAGCTCATCCGGACCGAGTTCGGCGCCGCCGGCTACCCGGCGCCGCACACCACCCAGCGGCTGTTGGGGGCGCTGCCGGCGGCGTGATCGCCCCCGCCGGCTAGGCGTGGATGATGGTGCCGACGTCGTCGCCGCGCAGCGCCGCCAGCACCTGCCCGGGCCGGGTGCCGTTGACGATCTGCAGCTCCTTGCAGGCCCGCGC
>JAWKQV010000030.1:0-43259 GCA_041389965.1 Kofleriaceae bacterium
CTGACCGAACGGAATCAGGTACTCCTGCTCGGGCACCTCCCAGGTGGTGCCGTACAGGGTCTCGCCCTCCATGAACACCACCGGGTTGTCGTCGCGGATGGCGGTCTTGAGCAGCCCCTTGGCGTCGTAGGCGGTCGACGGCAGGACCACCGACAGCCCGGGCACGTGAGCGTAGAACGACTCCAGCGCCTGGCTGTGCTGCGACCCGACCTGGACCGCCGGCCCCGACGGGCCGCGGAACACGATCGGGATGTTGAACTGGCCGCCGCTCATCTGGAACAGCTTGGCCGCGCTGTTGATGATCTGATCGATCGCCACCAGCGAGAAGTTCCAGGTCATGAACTCGATGATCGGGCGCAGGCCGACCATGGCGGCGCCGACGCCGACGCCGGCGAAGCCCATCTCGGCGATCGGGGTGTCGATGACCCGCCGCTCGCTGAAGTGGTGGAGCAGGCCCTGGGTGACCTTGTAGGCGCCGTTGTAGTGGCCGACCTCTTCGCCCATGACGAACACGTCGGGGTCGCGCTCCATCTCCTCGCGCATGGCCTGGTTCAGGGCCTCGCGGTAGCTGATGACCGCCATGGTTACTGGGCTCCCTTCATCACGTACGGGAAGTACTCGTCGGCGGCCGGGCTGTCCTCGGCGAACTTGACCGCGTCCTCGATCTCGGCCTTGACGTCGGTCTCGAGGGCCTCGAGGTCGGCCTCGGCCATGCCCAGCTCCTCGAGCCGGGCCCGGGCCCGGTTGAGCGGATCGCGCCGGCGCCACTCCTCGACCTCGTCCTTGGTGCGGTACAGGCCGGGGTCGCTCATCGAGTGGCCGCGGAACCGGTAGGTCACGATCTCGACCAGCGTCGGCTCGCCGGTGGTGCGCGCGCGCTCGACCGCCTCGGCGATGCGCCGCTTGACCCGGATGACGTCGTCGCCGTCGAACCGATCGCGCGCCATGCCGTGGGCCAGCGCGCGCAGCGACACGTCCTCGACCGCCAGCGACCGGTACAGCGGCGTGCCCATCGAGTACTGGTTGTTCTCGCAGATGAGCACCATCGGCAGCTTCCACAGCGCGGTCAGGGCCAGGCCCTCGGCGAAGCCGCCGATGGTGGCGGCGCCGTCGCCGAAGTAGCACAGCGTGACCCGCCCGTCGCCGCGGTACTTCGAGGCGAACGCCGCGCCGGCGCCGAGCGGCACGTGGCCGCCGACGATGCCGTGGCCGCCCAGGAAGTTGGTGGGCTTGTCGAACAGGTGCATCGAGCCGCCCAGGCCCTTCACCAGCCCGGTCTTCTTGCCGTACAGCTCGGCCATGATCGGCCGCGCGGCGATGCCCTTGGCGTAGGCGTGGCCGTGTTCGCGGTAGGTGGCCACGACGTAGTCGTCGTTTGTGAGCGTGGCGATCGAGCCGACGCACACGGCCTCCTGGCCGATGATGAGGTGGAGGAAGCCGCCGATCTTGCCCTGGGAGTACGCCTTGGCGGCGGCCTCTTCCATGCGACGGATCGCCAGCATCTGGCGGTACAGTGGGGCCAGCTCGTCGACGGTGGTCGGCTCGGCCTGCTCGGGTTCGACCCGAGCCGTGTCGGGGGACGTCATGTGGCCGGCACCATAGCCATTCGCCCCGGCGGTGGCACGCGCGCGGCGCCGGTTTCGAGCCAGATCGGGCCGCGCGCCGTGGCGCGGCGCGTCACCGGCCGATTCGCGGTAACCATGCGTGGGTTTCGTCGTACACAACCACCATGCACGCGCGCGCGCGCCACACTGTCTGGATCGCCGTCATCGCGGCAGCGCTCGGGATCGCGCGGGTCGCCGCCGCCCAATGCACGACGTGAGTGAACCCTGCGCTCCCGGGTGGAGCGGGCGGCCAGAGCGACGGTGACCGCGGCCCCGAGCGTGGTCAGTACAGCGCGTCGGCGCGGGCCGGATACACCTTCGTGCCCTACGACCACCTGCAGCAAGGCCGGGTCGAGGCGCCCAACCCAGCCGCGCTGGCGGTCGACGTCCACCTGGCGACGCTGCAGCTGACCGGCGGGTTACCCAGCGGGACGTCGTTGGATCTGCAGCTGCCGGTCGGCCAGCTCACCACGCGCATGCTGGGGGCGGCGCGCACCGACCGCGGGATGGGGGATCTCGAGCTGCGGGTGCGCCAGAGCCTCACCGCGCTGCGGCCGCTGGCGCGGTCGCGCCTGGGCCTGACGCTGGGCCTGGTGGCGCCGACCGGGCCCTACGTGGCCAAGAGCGCCGCGGCGCAGCTGCCGCCCGAGGCCGAGGCGTTGACGCTGGGCCGCGGCGTCGTCTGGGGCCTGGCCGAGGCCGACCTGCGGGTCGCCGTGACCGACCAGGTCGCCGCCACGGCCCAGCTGAGCGCGCGGTTGCCCGGCGGGCAGACCGACGATGGGTACCAGTGGGGCCCGGAGGCGCGGACCACCGTGGGCGCGCAGGTCCGGGCCGCGTCGTGGCTGACCGTGCAGGTTGCCAGCGACCTCCAGTGGCGGGGCGGCGCCACCGAGCCGGATCCCTTCGCCGGCGGCCGCCTCGACAGCGCCAACGTCGGCGGCTGGCAGTGGACCGCGATCCCGTCGGCCAGCGCCGCGGTGCCCGGGGGGGTGACCCTCACCGCCGGCCTGCGGGTGCCGATCGTCGCCGACGTCACCGGCAACCAGCTGGTGCCCGGCCCCGGCGGCGTCGTCGCGGTGTCCTACGCGCCGGCCTTCGCGCGATCGTCGCGGCGGCCGGCGCGGGCCGCGGCCGCCGGGACGAGCCCGGGTGGGTCGGCCGGCCCGCGGCCCGCGGCCGGCGCCACCGCGCCGGTGCCCGGCTCGATCACCGTCATCGACTACTGGGCTACCTGGTGTGGGCCGTGCGGCGAGATCGACGTGCGGCTGCGCGCGGCCGCCCCCGGCTGGCCCGACGTGGTCATCAAGCGGGTCGACCTGACCGCGGCCGACGACCTCGCCTCGGCGCTGCCGGCCCCGGCGGCCGGCCTGCCGGTGATCGAGCTATTCGACGCGCGCGGCCAGCGGGCCGCGCTCCTGGTCGGCGCCGACGCGCTCGGCGTCGTCGACGTCGTCGAACGACTGCGCGCCGCGTCGCCGGCGCCTCGAGAGGAGACACCCTGATGTCACGTTGGCCCACGTCCCTGGTCTGCGCGCTGGCCCTCGCCGCGTGCGCGAGCCCCACCGACACCCGCGCGCCGCTGGTCGACGCCACGCCGCTCGACGGCGTGATCGGCGGCGGCGGCGACGCCGCCGACGGTCTCGACGCCGCCGCCATCCACCGCCTGCCGACCTGGCAACTCGAGGACGTCCAGCCGCTGAGTCCGCGGGTCGGCCAGACCTACGGCGTCGACAGCTTCGGCGGCAAGGTGGTGGTGGTGTCGCTCCTGGAAGGGTTTTGAGGCGCCTGCCGGTCCCAGGCTGGGACCCTCGAGACCCTGTCCATGTCGCTGGCGGCGGACGGCTACGACGTCCAGTTCGCGGTCTTGTCGGACGTGAACGCCACCGACTTCACCAACCTGGTCACCGTGCCGATCTTTCGCGATCCCACCGGCGGCCGCGCCGCGTGGGCCGACATGGAGCCGGGCGCGGTCAAGCACGACACCTTCGTCTACGGCCGGGATGGTGTGCGCACGCTGTTCTGGGATGCGTCGACCGGTAGCTTCGCGCAATGGAGCGACGACATCCGCGCCGCGGTGGTGGCGCTGGGCCGGTGACCGGGCGGCCGCGTGACGCCGGCGGCGCCGATCACGCGGGCGCGGCGGGGCCGGTCGCGGTGGCGCCTGCGCCCGGCGCCAGCAGCGGTCGCCCGACGCCGCGGTAGGTGAACCCGCGCTCGCGCAGCAAGGCCGGATCCCACAGGTTGCGGGTGTCCAGGACGAGCGGCGTCTTCATCACCGCCGCCAGCCGCCGGAAGTCGGGGCTGCGGAACTGCTTCCACTCGACCAGCACCACCAGCGCGTCGGCGCCGGTCGCGGCGGCGTACTCGTCCGGAGCGTACTCGAGGTCGTCGCCGACCAGGGCGCGCATGGTCGCCGTCGCCGCCGGATCGAACCCGACCACGGTCGCGCCGTGCTCGCGCAGCCAGCCGATGAGCGGCAGCGCGGCGGTCTCGCGCACGTCGTCGGTCTCGGCCTTGAACGCCAGGCCCCACACCGCGATCCGCTTGCCCACCACCGAGCCGCCGCACAGCGCCTCCACCGTCGGTCCCAGGCTGCCGCGCCGACGCAGGTTGGCGCGCTCCGCGGCCTCGACCACCTCGAGGGGCTGGCCGGCGACCCGGGCCGCGTGCGCCAGGGCGCGGATGTCCTTGGGCAAGCACGAGCCACCGAAGCCGGGCCCCGGGAACAAGAAGTGGCGGCCGATGCGCGGGTCGGCGCCGAGCGCCTTGCGGACCGGCTCGATGTCGGCCCCGACGGTCTCGGCCAGCGCCGCCAGCTCGTTCATGAACGAGATGCGCACCGCCAGCATCGCGTTGGCGGCGTACTTGGTCAGCTCGGCCGAGGCCACGTCCATGACGTGGATCCGATCGTCGGTGCGGACCACCGCCGCGTACAGCGCGCGCAGGACGCGCTCGGCGCCGGGATCGTCGACCCCGACCACCACGCGGTCGGGGCGCATGAAGTCGGCCACCGCGGCACCCTCCTTGAGGAACTCCGGGTTCGACGCGACCACGCAGCGGTGGGCGCTGTGGGCCTCGAGGATGGCCTGGACCCGCGCGGCCGCGCCGACCGGCACGGTGCTCTTGTTGACGACGATGGTGGGGCCGGTGGTGGCCCGCGCCACCTCGGCCGCGGCGCGGTCGACGTAGCCGAGGTCGGCCGCGCCCTTGGCGTCGGGCGGGGTCGGCACCGCCAGAAACACAACGTCGGCGCCGCCCACCGCGTCGGCGGTCGAGGTGGTGAACGCGAGCCGGCCGGCGGCGACGTTGCGCGCCACCAGCTCGGCCAGGCCGGGTTCGTGGATAGGGATCTCGCCGGCGCGCAGGCGCTGGATCCGCGCGTGGTCGAGGTCGACCGCGGTGACGTGGTTGCCGAAGTCCGAGAAGCCAGCGCCGACCACGAGGCCGACGTAGCCGGTACCGATGACGGCGAGGCGCATGCCCGACGATCGCCGTCGGCGGTGGCGACGTCGTCGCGCGCTAGCTCCGGATCAGCGTCATGATCGCGAACGTGTAGCGCAGGTCGTAGCGCCGCCACATGACCGGGCGCTCGCGCGGCTCGAACGCCAGCGTGGGCTCGAGCGGGATCGACGGCGCGAGGCCGACCCGGGCGGCGCGGGCCACCCAGCCGGCCAGCTCGGTGCGATCGAAGATCTTGATCGGCGCGCCGTACGCCACACGGCCGCCGGTGTCGGTCGGGGTCGGCCAGTAGTCGGTCGAGATCGATAGCACGCCTCCCGGCCGCAGCAGGCGCGCCGCCTCGGCGAAGAACGCGTCGACGTCGACGCCGTGCTCGATCACGCTCAGGCAGGTGATGGCGTCGAACCAGCCGTCGGCCCACGGCGTGCGGGTGGCGTCGCCCGGGTAGTAGGTGATCGCGCCGACCGACTCGATCTTGTCGAACACCAGGTTGAGGCCGTGCAGATCTCGGTACCCGTAGCGCTCGAGGCTGGTGAGCAACGTCGAGTAGCGCTCGGCGCCGGCGTCGAGGATGCGCCCGGCCGGTGGCACCCGGGCCACGATGGTGCGCAGCGCGTGCAGCGTGTCCCACGACTTGGGCGGGTCGGGGTGGGGTGGCAGGCCGAGCGTGCGGGCCTCGGCGCGGGCGGCGCGCCACTCCTCGATGCTGGTCAGCACCGCGTGCTCGGCGCGGGGCGCCGGCAACGGCGGCGTGGTGGGGCGGCGGGTGCGGTACCACTGGTGTCGGACGCGCTGGACGAGGCTCACCGCGCTAGCGTGCCGGGCGTCGACGGCGTGGTGGTCGCGCGGCGGTGACAGGCGCGCGTCGCGCCGTCGACGGTCACGCCGGTCGTCACCCCGGTGGCACCGGCCTGCGGCAGGCCCGTGAGCCGCGCGCGGTACCCAGGGGGCGTGACTCACGCGCGGCCGGTCCGACGGTGGCGACGGCGCCGAGGTGACGGGTGACCGCGGTCCGGCGGGGTCTGGCCTGGACCGGCCTGGCCAGCGCGGTCGTCGGTGGCCTCGACGTGATCGCGACGCTGGTGCTGCTGCGCTGGTGGTTGACCCCGGCCGAGTACGGCATCGCCGCGCTGGTCACGCCGCTGTATCCCATGCTCGACCTGGTGGCCGACGCCGGCTTCACCGCCGCGGTGATCCAGCACGACGACGACGATCCCGCCACGGTCAGCACCGCGTTCTGGGCCGCCTGCGCGTGCTCGGCGGCGGTCGCGGTGGCGCTGCTCGGTGTCGGGCCGCTGCTGGCGTGGCTCCACGGCACGCCCATCGTGGCCGGCCTGGTGGCCGGCTACGGCGTGAAGCTGATCTTGCAGAATGGCTACATGGTCCCCGGCGCGGTGCTGCGGCGCCGGCTGGCGTTCGGCACGCTGGCCCGCATCCGCAGCGCCGGCGCGGCGGCCGAGTTCGTCGGCAAGCTGGGCGCGGCCGCGGCCGGGTGGGGCGTGTGGTGCTTCGTGGTCGGGCAGCTCGCCAAGACGGTGGTCCTGGCGGTGGCGACCGTGCGCGCGGCGCGCTTCTGGCCGAGCCGGCAGTGGGATCGCCTGGCGCTGCGCCGGCTGTGGGCGTTCGGCGGCCGTGCGTCGGCCAGCCAGGTGCTGTTCCACCTGTACACCAACGCCGACTACCAGATCGTCGGGCTGTGGTTCGGGCCGACCGCCACCGGGCTCTACCGCGCCGCGTACGAGCTGGTGCTCGAGCCAGCGAAGCTCCTGTCGTACGTGGTGGTCGAGGTCGCGTTCCCGGTGTTCGCGAAGCTGCGCGGCCAGGCCGCCGCGGCGCGCGCCCAGCTGTTCGCGTTCACCCGCCACAACCTGGCGGTGCTCGTGCCGGTGATGACCGCGCTGGTGCTGGCACCGGGCAGCTGGCTCGAGCTGTGCTTCGGCGCCGAGTGGCGCGCGGCGGCGCCCGCGGTGCAGCTGCTCGGCGTGGTCGGCGTCCTGCGCGCGCTGGCGTTCCTGCTGCCGCCTCTCCTCGACGGGCTGGGCCGCGCCGACCTGACGCTGCGCTACATGGTGGTCGCCGCGGTGGCGGTGCCGGGGTCGCAGGTGGTGGCCGCGGCGACGGTGGGCGGCGCGCTGGGGTGGCAGGCGGTGGCGCTGGCGTGGGCCATCGGCTACCCGATCGCGTTCGCCGTGTTGATGGCGCTGGCCCTCGAGCTGACCGCGACGTCGATCGCCGACTACCTGCGCGCGGTCGCGCCGGTGCTGGCGGTCGGAGCGTGTGGCGCGGTGGCCGGGCTGGCCGCGACCGCGGTGGCGCCGAGCGCGGCGGCGCCACGGGTGCTGATGATCTCGGCCGCGGTGGCGCTGGTCGACGGCGGCGCCGGGTGGTGGCTCATCCGTCGAGCGCGCCGGCGGTCGTGACCGGCGCGTGGGTGGCGACGGCCCGGCGCACCACCCGCTCGAGCCCGGCCATCACCGACGCGCGGGTGACGTCGGCGGGGTGGAGCGCGACCCTCACCACCGGTCCCGCGCACACCATCGGTGCCAGCGCCGCGGCCCACGCGCACGCGGCGCGCGCGCGCCACCAGCTGCGGGTGGCGAAGCCGATGACCGGGGTGGTCAGCCCGGGGCGCCCCGGGCGCAGGCGCTCGATCCGCCACGCGGTCTCGTGCCAGCCGAAGCCGAGCGCCGCCAGCACCGCCGGGAGCGTCGGGCCTTCGAGCCAGGCCGGGGCCACGAAGCCGGCCACCGGCGCGTCGACCAGGTCGGCCAGCGCCGTGCGCGCGGCGGCGAGCCGGGCCGGATCGGCCGCGCCGCGACCCAGCATCTCGCCCTCCCCAGCGGTGAACAGCGCGGCGCGCACGCGATCGCGCCGGCGCGTGATCGGCGCGTCCTGCCGGTGGATCAGGCCGTGGAGCGCGACCTCGTCGCCGCCGGCGGCCTGGCCGCGCAGCCACGTGGCGGTCGACGGGGACGCGGCCAGCGCGCCGCGGCGGTGGTAGTCGGGGATGGCCAGGAGCGTCACCCGCGCGACGCCCCAGCGGGCCAGCCGCGCCCGCAGGTCGCGCACCTGGTCGAGCATCGGCGGCGCGACGTCGTGGATGGTGGTGATCAGCACCGGCCCAGCCCGGCGTAGACGGCGTGGATGCGTGCGCAGACCTGGGGCCAGGTCAGGGCCCGGACGACGGCCGCGCGGCCGTTGGCGCCCCAGGCACGACGCCGATCGATCGGTGCGGCCTGTACGGTCGCGACCGCCGCCGCCAGCCCGGCGGCCGAGCCGGCCGCGAACGTGACGCCGGCGTCGGCTCCGGTCACCAACTCGGCGGCGCCGCCGCGATCGGGCGCGATCACCGGCACGCCGCACGCCATCGCCTCGGCCGCGGCCAGGCCGAACGACTCGTAGCGGCCGGGCACGACCAGCGCGTCGAGGTCGGTGAGGAACGTCGGCACGGCGGCGGCCGGGACCAGCCCGACGGCTTCGACCAGGCCACGCCGCGCCGCGGCCGCGACCGCGGGTGCCAGCGGACCGCGCCCGGCGATCACCAGCCGGGCGTCGGTGGTGGCGCGGATCGTCGCCGCGGCAGCGAGGAGCACGTCGAGCTCCTTGTCGCGGGCCCACCGCCCCAGGTAGCCCACGCGGCCGGTGCGGGGCCCGGGCCGGGGCTGGAACCGCGTCGTGTCGACCCCGAGGCCGACCCAGCGCACGCCGGGCACGCCGCGGGCGGTCAAGGTCGCGGCGAGGCCGTGGGAGCCGGTCAGGGTGGCGGCGTAGCGAGCGTGCTGGTGACGCACCAGCCCCCAGGCGGCGTCGGTGGCCAGGCGTCGCAGCCAGCGCGGCAGGTGGGCGCGGTCGAGCGGCGGCGCGACGTAGGTGGCCGCTACGTCGGCGTGGTAGAAGCCGACCACCGGCTGGCCGCGCCGCAGCGCCGGGCGCACCAGCTGCGGCAACAGGTAGTGGCTGCCCAGCTCGACCACGTCGGGATCGATCTCGCGGATGATCCGGCGCAGCCCGCCGAGGTCACCGAACACCCGGTAGTCGGCGCCGACGGGTGGTCCGGGCACGCGGTGGAGCCAACCGCCTGCGAGGCGCTCGGTCGAGGCAGTGGGGCCCGGCACCACGAAGTGACACTCGACGCCGCGCTCGGGCAGCCACCTGGCCTTGGCCTGGTAGTACGAGCGGATGCCGCCGGCGCCGGCGTTGTAGAAGCTGGTGACGTCGAGCGAGATCACGGCGAGGCCTGGGCCAGCGGCACCACCCGGCGGTCGGGCACCGGCTGCGGCTGCGGCGCCAGCTCGGCCAGCAGCCGCCCGTAGACCCGGAACGTCCCGCGCACCGCGTCGGCCACGTCGTAGCGCGATGCGTGGCGCACCGCGGCCTTGCCCAGGCGGGTCCGCAGCGGGCGATCGCGCAGGAGCCGGACCAAGGCCCGCCCGAAGGCGTCGTGGTCGCGCGGCTCGACCGCGAAGCCGGTGCCGCCGTCGACGATCAGCTCGCGGGTCGCGCCGCGCGCGGCCACCACCGCCGGCAGCCCCGAGGCCTGGGCCTCGACCACCACGTTGCCGAAGGTCTCCGTCTCCGACGGGAAGACGAAGACATCGGCCGAGGCGTACAGGACGGGGAGCTGGTCGCCCAGCACCGTGCCGGTGAACACACAGCCGGGCGGTGCGGCGCGCTCGAGCGCGGCCCGTAGCGGCCCGTCACCGACCATCACCAGGTGGGCGGTGGGCACCTCGGCGCGCACCGCGGCGAACGTCGCCAGGAGGTGATCGAGCGCCTTCTCGCGTGACAGCCGGCCCACGTACAGGAGCACCGGCCCCGCCGGGATACCCCACCGGGCGAACACCGCCTCGGCGCGCAGCGCTGGCCGGAACCGATCGAGGTCGATGCCGCGCGGCACCAACACCACGTTGGCCTCCGGGACGCCCAGCGCGCGCAAGCGCTCGCCCACCCACGCGCTCGGAGCCAGGACCCGATCCACCGACCGGTAGAACCAGCCGACCAGGCCCGCCACCATCGCCGCCGCCGTGGGATCGCCGGTCAGGCGCAGCGCATACTCGGGCACGTCGGTGTGGAACTGGCCGATCACGGGCAGGCCGGTCAGCCGGGCCGCCACCAGCGCCGCCAGGCCGACCGGGCCGGGGGTCGAGCACTGCACCAGATCGATGTCGTCATCCTCGAGGAAGCGCAGCAGCGCCGGCAGGTGCGGCACCGACCACGCCAGGTCGGGGTACTCGGCCAGCCGGTGCTCGTACACGCTGGGCAGGCGCACCACCCCGTCGGCGTCGGCCACGCCCGTGCCGCCGGGTGCCGCGCCCACGACGCGCAACTCGAACCCGGCGCGGTTGGACTCGGCCAACAGCCGCTTGAGGCCCAGCGCCACGCCGTTGACGTCGTCGACGGTGTCGGTGAACACCGCGACCCGTGGCCGCGCCTTGCCGACCTGGCGCAGCCCCAGCTCGCCGGCGAAGCGATCGGCGCCGCGGCGATCCCGCACGTGGTAGCGGTGGGCCAGCAGGTACGGCAGCTCGAACACCAGCGCCTTGGCCAGGGCCGGCAGGCCGTCGGCGGCGGCGGTGATGTGGCCACGGGTGAGCGGCTCGATCAGGCCGGTCAGCGCCGCGCGCCAGCCGTCGAGCAGCGTGCGTTCGGCCACCGACCGCATCAGCGCCTGCGCCGCCGACTGGTGGCCCACGTCCCACAGGCGCTCGGTCATGGTGGCGCCGGGGACGGCGGCGCTGGCCACCGGCGCTGAGCGCGCCGCGACCAGCGCGTGGAGGATGGCTGGGGTCCCGCTGGCGCGCGGTCGATCGGCCAGATTGCTCGCCGGGCCGGCGTCGACCTGGCCCGTGGCGGCGAGGTACCCGGCCAGCACGCCGTAGCAGTTGTGGGCCAAGGTGGTGCCAGTGCCGCAGTCGCCGGCGGCGGCGGTGGCGCCGTGGCGCAGCGCCGCAGCCACGCCGGCGCCTGAGGGCTCACCTCGGAACGAGGTGTAGGCGCGGGCGATGGCCAGGCTGCCGTGATCGTCGCTGCCGCCGACCATGGCGTAGCGCCCGTCGGGGTTGAGGAACGGGACCTGGGGGTGGCGCTCGGCCCACCGCGCCAGCCGGGCCGGGGTCAACCGCGACGTGATGTCCAGCAGGCGGTGCTCGTGGGTGACGTCGCGGGTGCCGTTGCGCACCTCGATGGCGCGGAACATCAGGAAGCATTGCTCGAGATGGGCGCGGGTCAACCGGCCGTTGACCTGCGACAGCGGGTGGCACCAGAAGTTGGCGATGCGGTGCCGCGCCATGTAGCCAAGCAACTCGTACACGTTGCCGCGCAGCCGCTGCAGCTCGCGGTGCTGGGCCTCATCGACGCCGACCGCGATGGTGTGGACGATGCAGCCGTCGTCGGGGAACCGGGCCGACACCTCGACCGACACGAAGCTGTCGTCGGGGTAGCGCGCGCACAGCTCGAGCGCCCCGTCGATGGTGTCGTGATCGGCCAGCGTGACCAGGTCCATGCCGCGGCGCTTGCAGATGGCGTGGACGTGGTCCACCGGCGTGTAACATTCGGCCGCCTTGCTCGAGCGCAGGAACCAGCTGTAGGGCTGGTTGGAGTGCGCCGAGTGGACGTGGAGATCGACCTTCAGGGGCAGGGCTGCGGGGTCCATCGGATGCACTCCAGGCTGCGACGGCGCGGTGGCAGGCGCGCCGGTGGTGTGCGACGACTCGCGGGCTGGACGGTGACGTCCGGTGCGGCCGATCTCGGCGCGGCCGGCCCGCGACCCAGGCGTCGCGGAGTGTTCACACCAGCGACGGCTCGGTCACACACCGGGCGGTCACTGTGGGCCGGTCATGTCGATCCCTGCGCGTTACCTGTTCGTGTGGACCGGCCGCCGGTTCCCGTACTTCGCCCGGCTGGCGATCGAGTCCGCGCTGGTGGCGGAGCCCGACGCCACGGTCGAGCTGCACACGTTCGGCGACGCCCCCGCCGGCGCGCCGCACCTGGAGGCGTTGCGTCGCCACCGGCGGTTCGCGGTGGTGCCGGTCGACCTCGGCCGGGTGTTCGAGGGGCTCGGCGTCGATGGCGCCCAGCTGGCGGCCGCCTACCACCGCATCGGCGCGGGCGCGCCCAGCGCGCGCTCGAACTTGATCCGCTACGCGGTGTTGTTCCACCGCGGCGGCATCTACCTGGACACCGACGTGCTGGTGATCCGGGCGATGGCGGACCTGCGCGCGCACCAGGCCTTCGCCGGCCAAGAGCAGGTGCTGGCCATCGACGCCGAGCGGGTCGAGGCGGGGTGGCGGCCGCACATGGTGGCGCCGGGCCTGGCCTGGGCCGCGGCGTGGTCGCTGCGACGGGCCGACGCCGCGCTGGGCGGCGCGCGCCTCGAGCCGATCGCCGCCCGCCTCGACCGGCGCTGGCAGCACACCCAGCTCAACAACGCCGTCATCGGCGCCGCGCCCGGGGCGCCCTTCGTCGGCCGGCTCCTGGCCCGTGCGGTCGAGGTCGACCCGACGGTGCGCTACCGCCTGGGGCCGACGCTGATCTCGGAGGTGGTCGCCACCAGTAAGGCCGACGTCACGGTGTTGCCACCGGTGGCGTTCTACGCGGTGCCACCCAGCTATAGCTTTCGGTTCTTCACCGGCGGGGCGGGGCCGGTCCCGGCCGAAGCCCGGGTGCTCCACGTGGTGTCCTCCAACCACGGCCGCTTGCTGGGGCGGCTCGACGAGGCCACCGTCGCCGCCCGGGCCGATCGGGGCAGCTACTACGCGGTGGGGGCGACGGTCGCTCGCGACGCTCGCGCGCTGGCGCCCGCGGCGGTGGCATGACGCGGCCGCTGGTCAGCTGCCTGATGGTCACGCGCGACCGGGTGGCCCTGGCCGAGCGCGCGGTCCGGTGCCTGGTGACCCAGACCTGGTCGGCGGTTGAGCTGGTGGTGGTCGACGACGGCGCGGCTGACTATGCGCCGATGCTCGCGCGCTATCGGGACCGGCTGCGCATCCGCTACGCCAAGCTTGGCCCCGAGCCCGGCCGCAAGCTGGGCGAGCTGCGCAACCGCGCGCTGGGCCTGGCCGACGGCGAGCTGTGCGCGCAGTGGGACGACGACGAGTGGTACCACCCCGATCGCCTGACGCGGCAGGTGGCGCCGCTGGTCGACGGCGGCGCGGTGGCGTCGGTGCTCAAGTGGACGCTCATGCACGTCGACACCCCGGCCATGGCCGAGCTGCCGTACCGGGCCGACGCCGGCCACGGCACGCGCGGCACCATCGTCCACCGCCGCACGGCGGTCCGCTATCCCAACTGGGCACGCAGCGAGGACGCGCGGTTCCTCGACGACCTGGGCCGCACCGGCCCGGTCGCGGTGCTCGGCCGCGACGCCAGCCACCTGTTCATCCGCTGCTTCCACGGCGGCAACACCTGGGACGAGCGCCACTTCCAGCGGCGCCTGCGTCGGACCCCGCTGGCGGCGGCGCACTACCTGGTGGCGAGGCTGCGCGGAGATCTGCGGCGCCACCCCCAGCTACGCCTGGGCGCGGCCGAGGCGGCGGCGGTCGCCGCCTACCGCGCCGACAGCCGCGCGCTGCGCTTGGGCACCGCCGGCGGCGTCACGGCCTGAGGTCGAGCGCGACCACGCCGGCGCCGCCGATCGCGGTGCCGCCGACCCGATCGACGGCGTTGCCCGCCTGGTCGAGCGCGGTCAGCTCGACGGTGGTGTAGTTGGGCGGCAGCTTGTCATACAGGAACGCGCCCGAGGGGCACGGCACCGGGGCCACGGTGTAGCCGGTGCCCATGGCCGGGTCGGCCACGGTCAGCTCGAGGCGGCCGATGCCGGCGCACGCGGTGGGGCTGGCGGGGGCGCCGTTGACGGTCCAGGTCACCCGCAGCGCGTAGGGCTGGCTCGAGCACTCGCCGATCCGGGTGCACACCGCGCCGGCGCCGCAGTCGCCGTCACCACCGCACGTGCCGCCGTCGGTGGGCGAAAAGCACGCCGCCGCGAGCACGAGCGGGACGATGGACAACGCGCGCACGCCCTAAGGCTAGCACCGCCGAGCACGGTCGCCAGCGCCGTCAGTCCGCGGCGACGTAGATCGGGCTGGCGTAGATCCACGGCAGCGCGCGCTCGGCCGCGGCCGGTCCCAGCGTGCCGAGGTAGCGGCCCAGGTGGCGCGGCGTCTGCTGCACCTCGACCCGGTAGGCGCCGGGCAGGTCGAGCGCCACGGTGAGCGTCGGGCCGGCGCCGGCGGCCACCTCGACCGGGCCGGCGGCGTCGACCCGCACCACCCGCGCGGCGATCACCGGCGCCGGCGCCCCCGGGGCGAGGTCGGCCACGGTCGGCACCGTGACGGTCAACTGGTAGCCGGCCGACGCGCCCACGGTGTCGCCCAGCTCCGCGGTCGCGGCGCCGCTGCGGGCCACCACGTCGAAGCCGATCGGCGTGCCTAGCAGCTCGAACGCGACGAACACCCGGCCCGCCGCCAGCGCGGCCTCGATCGCCGCGGGCTCGTCGGGCCGGTCGGTCAGGACCACGTTGGCGAACCAGCGCATCATCCGGCGGTACGAGTCGCCGCGCTCGCCGTCGCGCAGCATGATGGGCAGGGTGTTCTCGTGGGCGTCGGTGCCGGCCGAGCCGGCGACGTGCCGCCCGGTGGCCAAAAGCTCGTCCCACCGCGCCAGCGCCGGCGTCGACGGCTCGAGGAACGCCAGCAGCGCCAGATCCGGCTCGGGCCCCTCGGGGCTCTGCTCGGCGAACTGCAGCGCGGCCTGGATGGCGCCGTTGGGGTCGAGGCCCAGGTAGTCGCGGCGGATGTCGGGATCGAGGTTGGCGTGGAGGTTGTAGATCTCGATGCCATCGGGCGCGAGCGGCTCGAGCGACGCCAGCGTGCGCTGCTCGGTGTGCGCGATCCACACCAGCGCGCCGGCGTCGCGGAAGGCCTGGGCCGCGGCCGGGGTGTCGGCGTCGTAGATCGCGTGGCGCTCGGCCACCGTGCCGGTGACGTGGCGGTCGAGCATGATCGGCATGATCGGGTTCTCGCTGCCGACGGTGATCAGCGCGGCGTGGCCGTTAGCGCAGTGGATCCGCGAGGCGATCGGGCCGCCCGGCCCCTGGATCAGCTCGTCGTCGCCGCGCACCGAGAACAGCGTCGCGAAGTCTTCGTCGGCCATCGACGCGTCGTGGTCGGTCAGCGCGGCGTAGCCGATGCGCAGCGTGCACAGCGCCGTGCGCAGGTGGTCGAGGCAGGCCTCGTCGATGGCGCCGTCCGGGCCCGGCCGCGGGTCGCCGTCGCAGGCGTCGTGGGAGTACGGCGAGTGGAGGTGGATGATGCCGCGCACCGGGGTCAGCCCGCGGCGCACGCCCATCGCCGTCGCCGGCGGCAGCCCGGCCTGCCACGGCGGCAGCGGCGTGGCGTCGACGGCGGCGTCGAGCGGGGACGAGCCGGCGCCGCCGCAGGCGAACCCGCTGAGCAGCGCACACACCAGAGCTGCGCGGAGCATGGCCCGACGCTACACCGGGGCGGCCCGCGCCGTGGCGTTTCGTGGCGGCGGGCGGCAAGATGGGTCATGGCTGCGCGCTGGGTCCTCGGGGTGTCGCTGGCCGTGCTCGGTTGCGGCAAGTCGTCATCGCACGCGCCGCCCGCGCGCGCGGTCGCCGCCGACGCCGCGCCGGCCGACGCCGCGCCGGCCGACGCCGCGCCGGCCGACGCCGCCGGCCCGATCGCCGCGACCCCGGCCCAGGTCGCCGCGGCCCGGGCCTTCGTCGAGGCGTGGCAGGCCACCCAGAACGACGGCGACTTCCCCGGATACCAGGAGCTCTACGCCGCACGCTTCACCGGCATCCGGCGCTCGGGCGCGGTGACCCGTCGGTTCGATCGGCCGGGGTGGATGAAGGACCGCCGGAAGATGTTCGCCCGGCCGATGCAGGTCGAGATCGCCGACGTGGTGGTCTACGTCGCCGGCGCCCAGCGGCAGGTGTTCTTCACCCAGACCTGGACCCAGGGTCGCTGGCGCGACACCGGCACCAAGAACCTGGTGCTGGTGGGGGACGGCCTCGGCACGCGCATCGCGTTCGAGGAGATGCTGGGCTCGCGCGTCGTCGACCCGCTGCCGACCGCGGCGCTCCTGGCCGACGGCCGCAGCGACACCTGGTTCGGCTACGACCGCGCAGCCTCGCTGGCGGCGATGCGCCTGGCCCCGGTGGTCGACGGCCTGGTGGTGCTGGGCGGCACCGACCGGGCGATGCCGGCGATCGACCTGCGGGTGGTCACCAGCGTCGTCGACGCCGCGGCCGGGGGCGTCGGCGCGGCCCGGGTCCGCGGCGCGCTGGGCGACGCCGAGCCGCTCCGCGCCATCGCCGCGGCGCCGGTGGTGGTGCTCCACGACGACCTGACCGAGGCGTGCGCCGGCACGGTGACCGTCACCGCGGTCGAGACCTCGGCCTACCTGGCGCGTGCGCTGGCCGAGGACGATCCTGGGTTGCCGGCGGCGGTGTGGGCCGAGCGACCGTACCTGATCCTGGCCGAGCTGACCGCGCCGTGTGCCGGTGGCTTCGTCCGCAGCGTCGACGCCACCCCGGTGGTCGCGGTGCCCGACCAGCGCGCGCTGCCGGCCAAGGTCGCCGCCCGGGCGGCCCGCGGCCTGGCGGTCGACGGCGCCGCCGCCGAGGTCGCCGCCACGGTCGACGACGGGCGCGCCGGGTTCGCGCTGATCACCGTCGAGCGCGACGACAGCTGCGCGGCTCCCGCGTTGCACGAGCGGGCGCTGCTGACCGCCACCCAGGCCGGACGCTGGTCGCCGACCGTGGTCGCGCGGATCGACGGGGTCGCCGCCGGGCTGCTGGTGGCCGACCTCGACGGCGACGACCAGCTCGACGCCATCGTCGACGGCGGCGTCTACCGGGGCGGGCGGTTCGAGCTGTGGTGGCCCGAGCTGGTCATCCCGTGGCCGGCCGGCCTCGGCTGCGACGGCGACGACGACGAGTGACGGGGGCGGCGCGCCGCGACCGGCGCGGGCGTCAGCGGAGACACGGCGCCGATGATTGTATGAAATCGATGTCATCTCAATAGGTTGCGTCGTATTGCCGGGGAGTATCGGCGTGCGGCGTCCATCGGCAGAGTCTGCCTATGCAGACTTCCTTGCTGATCGCGGTTCTCTCCGCCGTCCTGGCGCTCGCCGCGTGTCCGGCGCCCGACGCCTCGGTCGACGCGGACGCGTCGGTGTCCCCGGACGCGCCCGCCGTGGTCGACTCCGACAACGAGATCGACCAGCTGTTCGCGGCCCTGGGTGGCCTCCAGGTCGAGGCGCCGCGTCGCGTCGAGGGGCCGGCCAGCGCCCCGAGCGCGGACGGCGACTACCAGTGCGTCGTCACGCCGGTCGACGAGGTCCGGCAGTTCGATCAGCTGCTCGGCCAGCTCACCGTCGGTGACGTGCTGTGGCCGGGCTCGATGGTCCGGGGCGACTCGGTGGCCACCGGGCAGCTGGCGCCGCTGGTGTTCGAGCGCGCGCCGCTGACGTTCTCGGTCTCCCTCGAGAGCCTCACCGGCACCCGGTCCGCCACGCTGGCGGCGCCCAGCCTGTCGAGCTACCGCGACGCGATCGGCCAGATCCTGGCGCAGCAGCTGCAGGGGCAGGCGCCGGCCCGGATCTACGCCGAGGTCGAGGAGGTGTCCTCGGCCGAGCAGCTGGCGGTCGCGCTCGGCGCGGCGGCGACGGCGCCGCTGGTGGCGACGGTCAAGGCCGGGTTCGACTTCAACGACACCACCAAGCGGACCCGGTACCTCGTCAAGTTCTTCCAGCTCTACTACACGGTCGACCTCGATCCGCCGAGCCTGCCCCACGAGCTGTTCGGTCCGTCGGTGACCGCCGCCGCGGTGCGCGCGGCGATCGGGGCGGCGCCGCCGGTCTACGTGTCGTCGATCGGGTACGGCCGCCAGGTCGTCTTCACGTTCGAGTCGGAGCTGTCGAAGGCCGAGCTGTCGGCGGCGCTCGACTTCGTCTACCAGGGCGGCGCGGCGGTGTCGGGCAGCGTGTCGTTGACCCACCAGGAGGTGCTCGAGCACACCCACACCACGGCGTTCATCCTCGGCGGCGCGCCCGGCGAGGGCGTCGCCGCGGCGATCGGCGGCTACGCCCAGCTGCGGACGTTCATCGAGCGCGGCGGCAGCTACTCGAGCGAGTCGCCGGGCGCGGCCATCGCCTACAAGCTGGCCTACGTGCGCGACAACACCCCGGTCCGGGTGTCGTACGCCTCGGCCTACGGCGAGCGCGCCTGCGCCCGGACCACCCAGCGCCTCCACGTCGTCTTCGAGAAGCTGAAGGTCGACGACGCCGGCTCGGACGTGGGCGGCGATCTCGAGGTGTTCGGGACCGTCGAGGTCCGCGGCACCGGCGCGCCACAGGCCCTGGCCAGCTGGCCCGCGGCGATGTACCAGCAGATCGCCGCCGGGGCGTCGGCGCCGGCCAGCGGCATCATCGGTGAGGCGATCGTGCCGGTGCGCCCCGCCGCCGGCAACGCGGTGACCATCCGCACGTCGCTGCTCGAGGCCGACACGTTCGCGAACGACTCGTTCGGCGACGCGGTCGAGGACGCCGCGCCGTTCGAGGCCGGCTGGCGGCGCACCCTGCAGGTGCACCGCTCGAGCGGCGCCCAGGCGATCACGCTGCAGATCGCGATCACGCCGGTGCCGTGATGATGACGTCGCCCGTAAGGTCCGCGGTGGCGCCGCGTTGGACGTGCATGACCAAGCTCCTCGGCGTCGCGCTGGTCGCGCTGGCCGCGCTGGCCGGGTGCCCACCCACGGCGTCGTACCGGTACTTCGTGGCCGAGGTCCGGGCCGCCGACCAGCCGGTCGCCGGCGCCATGGTCGTGGTCGAGTGCGGCCGACCGACGCGACACTTCGTCGGGCAGACCGACGACACCGGCGGGGCCAACGTCGCGCTGTGGAAGGACGTCGACGCGACGACCTGCGCGGCGATGGTGGCGAAGCCCGGGTTCCGGACGGCGACGCTCGCGGCCGCGGCGGTCTGCGACACGCCGATGGCCTGCGCGGCGGTCGTGTTCGAGCTCACCGCGCTGGCCACGTCGGCGCCGGCCGCCGCGGCGGCCGAGGTGACGCCGTGAAGGCGGTCGGCGCGCTGGTGCTGGCGGCGACCGTGGCCGGGTGCGATCCGATCTGGAGCGTCGACGTCAGCGTGCGCTCGCCGGCGACCCGGCCGGTGCCCGACGCGACCGTGGCGCTGGTGTGCCCGCCCGGCATCTACGACGGCCACGGCGGCCTGGTGGCGCTGACCGACGCCAAGGGCGTCACCCACGTCTCCGGGATGGGCTTCGGGTTGCCGACCGGGTGTGACCTGATGGTCGCCAAGCCCGGGTTCCGGACCGTCGAGATTCGGTATGCGGAGCTGTGCCCGGAGGGGCGTGGTCGGTGCGACCGGATCCGCCAGTTCGACCTGGTCCTGATCCCTGAGGAGGGCCCGCGCGGCGCCGCCGAGCCGTTGCTGATACCGTGAGCCCCATGGCGCGCCGACCGTTGCTGGATCCTCCGCCGGTCCCCACGCCGTAGCGGGCGGACTCGCAGCAGATCGTGGACGCCATCGTCGCCGCCGCGATCGAGCTCGGGCCCGACGCGCCGATGGCCGAGATCGCCGCGCGCGCCGGCGTCGGGACCGCGTCGTTGCACCGGTACTTCCCGACGGTCGCGTCGATCTTCGCGGAGGTGTCGCGGCAGATGTACCGGACGGTGCTGGGCCAGATCCGGGTGATCCTGGCCGACGACGCCGCCGACCTGCGGGTGGTGGTCCGCAGGCTGTGTCGGGTCGCGTTTGACGGGCCCAACGTGTCGATCGCGTTTCGCCAGAAGCTGAACCTCGATCTCCCGCTCAGCTGGTCCAAGGGCATCGCGGAGGCCGTATACCAGCAACTGCTCGACGAGTTCACCGCGTGGCTCGCGCGTCACCTGGCGGCGCCGCCTGACGATCTGGGCGCCCGGGTCTTCGTCGCGTTCGCGTACTTCCGCGGCTCGGTGTTGATGTCGCTCCTGTACCCTGCGCTGGCGCCCTCGGACGGCGTGCTGATCGACCACCTGGCCGAGTCGGTGGTCCAGCTACTGACGCGGCCGGCCGGTGGCGACGCGGCGATCGCGGTCGGGTAGCGGGGCCCGATGATCGGGCGCCGGCCACCGCCCACCCCGCTGGCTACCGCAGCGGGCGGCTGGCGCGGTGATCGAGCACCGGCGCAGCCGGCGGCGGCGGCGCGGGCACCGGCGCGGCCACCGCGCCGATCGCGCGGCCGTAGCGGACCAGGATGAGCGCCAGCACCAGGAACCCGCCGCTGACGCAGGCCCACAGCGCGACGTGGCGGTGGCCGATGTGGTCGTACAGCAGCCCGCCCAGGAGCGGCGCCAGCGCGATGCCGACGGTCTGGGCCCACGACACCAGCCCGAACGAGGTGCCCATCCGCCGCGGATCGCCGCTGTCGGCCGCCGCGGTCTGGTGGGCCGGGGTGAACACTACCTCGGCCACGGTGATGACGGCGATGGCGGCCATCGCCGTGGCCAGGCCGACGGCGACCCCGATGAGCTGGTAGCCGGCGGCGAACCCCAGCGCAGCCAAGGGCAGCACCCGCCGCACGCCGACGCGGCGGATCACGCCGAGCGCGTGCCACTGCAGGAGCAGCACCAGCGCGCCGTTGACCATGTAGACCAGCCCGATGTCGAACTTGGTCAGCTCGAGCTCGTCGGCCAGGTACACCGTGAACAGCGTGTACATCTGGGTCTGCGCCAGGCCGAACACCACGGTGGCCGCGAGCAGCAGCCGCATCGGCCGGTAGGCCGCGGCGTCCCGCAGCGCGGTCCACAGCGGCGTGCGGGCCGGCGCGGCGGCGCGATCCTCGACCGCCTCGACCACGATGCCCCGGCACAGCCAGGCCGCGCCGACCATGCCGGCCGCGGCCAGAAAGAACACCGCACCGTACGGCATGACCCGGGTCAGCGTGCCGCCCAGGGCCGGGCCCAGGGCCCAGCCCAGGTTGGTCCCCATGCGCTGCAGCCCGAACGCGTCGGTGCGCTGGTGGGCCGGCGCCAGGTCGGTGCACAGCGCGTAGGCCACCGGCTCGAAGCAGCCGCGCAGCGACGAGCTGACCACGAAGGTCACGGCGATGGTGGCCAGCGGCGCGTCGACCAAGATCTGGAGTCCGAGGACGGCGATCACCCCCGCGCGCGCGACCAGCGAGCCGACGATGAGCGGGCGGCGGCCGATGCGATCGGACAAGGCGCCGGCCCAGGCGTTGGCGGCGGCCTGGCCCAGGTTGGCGACCAGCGCCAGCGCCCCGTAGACCGTGGCCGGGTAGCCGCGGTCGTCGATCACGTAGATGCCGAGGAACGACATCACCAGCGACAGCCCCAGCGTGTTGACCGCGCGGGCCGCGGCCAGCCGGCCGATCCGCGGATCGAGCGCACGCCAGGCCGCGAAGCGAGTCGCCATGAGCGCATCGCGTAGCACGAGCGGCGCGGTTGTGCCGGGGCCGGCTTTGCGGGTAGCGTCCGCCGCCATGCGGACCCGCCTCGCGCTCGACTACCACTTCGAGGCCGCGCACTTCTTGCCCCAGGTGCCCGACGGGCACAAGTGCAAGCGGATGCACGGCCACAGCTACACCGTCGGCATCGTCGTCGAGGGTGAGGTCGATCCGACCATGGGGTGGGTCATGGACTTCGGCGACATCGACCTGGTGGTGGCGCCGATCATCGGCGGGCTCGATCACCGGCTGCTCAACGAGCTCGACGGCCTGGCCAACCCGACCAGCGAGCTGCTGGCGGCCTGGCTGTGGACCCGCATCAAGCCCGCGCTGCCGGCGCTGGCCGAGCTGTCGGTGTCCGAGACGCCGGCCTCGAAGTGCGTGGTCCGGGGCTGACGTGAGCCCGACGCGGCTGCGCCTGGTGACGCTCAACCTGTGGGGCACCGAGCCGCCGCTGGATCGCCGGCTGGCCCTGGCCGATCGCCAGCTCGCCGCGCTCGATCCTGACGTGATCGCGCTGCAGGAGGTGAAGCCGCACGGCGGCGCCACCACCGCCCACGCCCTGGCCGCGCGCCGCGGCGACCACGTGCTGTACGCGCCCGCGATCCGCTGGGCCGACGGCGCGTTCGGGCCCGGCACCGTCGGCGGCGAGGAGGGGCTGGCCATCGTGTCGCGCTGGCCGATCCTGGCGCGGCGCGCGCTGCGCCTGCCGTACCCGCGGCCGACCGAGGCGCGCTTGCTGGTGTCGGCGCAGCTCGCCACGCCGGCCGGCCCGATCTGGGTCCACACGACGCACCTGCACTACCGCCTCGACGACGGCGAGGCCCGCGCGGCCCAGGTGCTGGCCGTCGACGACGCCATCCGCCAGTGCGGCCGCGGCGCGACCGACGCGCCGCAGCTGTTGTGCGGCGACTTCAACGCCACCGCCGACAGCGACGAGGTGCAGTTCCTGCGCGGGCTGCACACCCTGGCCGGCCGGCGCACCCACTTCCAGGACGCCTGGCGGCGCTGCCACGACGAGCCCGGGCCCGGGGCCGGGCCGGGCCAGGGCATCACCTGGTCGAGCGACAACCTCCACACCCGGCCGCTGCGGTCGCTCGATCTGGATCGCCGCATCGACTACGTCTTCGTCACCACCCGCAAGAAGGACGGCCGCGGCACGGTGGCCGACTGCCGGGTGGTCCTGACCGAGCGCGACGGCGACGGCGCCGACAGCGTCTGCGCGAGCGATCACTACGGGGTGTGCGCCGACGTGCAGATCTCGCCGGGATGAGGCGACCGGGGTAGGGTCGCGGCGATGGACGATCTCCGGACCGCGTCGACGCTCCACCCCGACGGTGACGGCCACTTCCGCTGGGATGTGCCCGATGGGTGGCAGCAGGGCAAGGGCGCCTTCGGCGGCCTGGTCATCGGCGCCCTGGCCCGGGCCATGTGCGCGTGTGAGCCCGATCGCGAGCGCGCGCTGCGGTCGCTGTCGGCCGAGCTGTGCGCGCCGGCGCTGACCGGCGCCACCGCGATCACCGCGGCGGTCCTGCGGCGCGGGCGCGGCACCACGTACCTCGAGGCCCGGGCGGTCCAGGGCGGCGAGGTGGTGGCCCGGGCCAGCGCGCTCCTGGGCGCGGCCCGGCCGCCGTCGGCGCTGGCGCTGCCCGTCGCGCCGCCGGCGCTGCCGCGCGCCGCCGAGGCCGCCGCGATCGCGCCGCTCGGCCAGCCGCCATCCCCCCGCTTCACTGGCCACTACGAGTTCCGGCCGCTGGGGCCGGTCCCGTTCTCAGGCGTCACGACGCCGGCCACCGCCGGCTGGCTGCGCGAGCGCGGCGTGGTCACCGCCCCGCGCCCGCTCGACGCTGCCGACGTGCTGGCGTTGCTCGACGCCTGGTGGCCGTGCGCGCTGGTGGTCGAGCCGGCCCCGCGCCCCATGGCCACCGTGGCCTTCACCGCGCAGCTGGTGGTCGACCCCGCCACCCTCGACCCGACCGCGCCGTTCGCCTACCGGGCCCACCTGGTCGGGGCCGCCGACGGCTACTCCGTCGAGCAGCGCCATCTATGGCAGCACGACCGCCTGGTCGCGCTCAACCAGCAGACCTTCGCGGCGCTGTAGTCACGGCGTGTGGGCCGCCTCGATGCGCTCGGCCAGGCCGGCCAGGTACTGGACCTGATCCCACCCAGTCCCGCCCGGGCCGATGGGGCCGTACGGGGGCACCCGCACCCCGCCGAGCAGCTGGTTGCGGTTGCCGATTTCGGCGTAGACGGTGCCGCGCTTGCTGTAGGGGAAGATCACCATCGACGCCACCTTCTTGCCGGCCAGGTCCACCTGGTAGACCGCCCAGTTGCCGGTGGCCTGGGTGGTCAGCGGCGCGATCACCCACACCTGCCGGTTCGACACGTCCTGCGGCAGCGCGCCTCCGTAGGTGATCGGCGCCGGCATCTTCTCGGTCTTGGCCACGACGATGGAGCTGGTACACGAGGCCAGCGACTGGGACGTCGCGGCGGTGTCGGGCGCGGTGTCGTCGACGCAGGCGACCAACAGGGAGGCGAACAACGCGAGCGAACAACGGGTGAGGTTCATCGGAGCTCCTTTGGGGGCCGGCAAAGGTCCGGCGCGCTTTCCAACCCACGACGTGATACCTGGGGGGTTATTCCCATATAGTTCGTTGGGCTCCGGAATGTCGAGCACAGACGCAGCGCGGGAAGATTCCCCGGGCGGATCCGTTGAGGAGCTTGATGACCTCACGCGGCACCGGCTGGCACAGCTCGCCAGGGACCATCGCGGCTTCCTGGTCGGGTTGGCGACCAAGCTGTGTCGGGGCACGTTCGATGCCGAAGACCTGGCGCAGGACGTGCTCTTGAAAGTCGTGCACCAGTACGACCGCTTGCCGCCTGGCACCAACCACGCCGCGTGGATGGCCCGGGTGATGCGGAACCTGTTCATCGACCGGCTGCGGGCCCGGGCCTCGCGCCGGCCGGCGATCGGCCTCGACGACGTGGTGGTAGCCGCGCCGCCTCCGGAGGAGCCCGCGTGGTGGGAGGAGCTGTCGCGCGACGACGTCCGGGCCGGCACGGCGCAGCTCCCCGACGAGCTGCGCGGGGCCTTCGAGCGGTTCGCGTTCGACGGCCAGTCATACAAGGAGATCTCCGCTGCGCTGGGGATCCCGGTCGCGACGGTCGGCACCCGCGTGCTGCGGGCGCGCCGCCGGTTGCGCGTCATCCTGGGAGGGCGTGATGACGACTGACCCCGACGACCTGCACGCCCTGGTAGCCCGGCACTTCGACGGCGAGCTGTCGGACGCCGACAGCGCCCGCGCGCTCGACCACTTGACGGTGTGCGCGCAGTGCCAGGCCGAGCTCGGCGACCTGGTCGGGCTCGAGGTGGCGCTCGGCCGCGAGGCACCCCACGCCGACGTCAGGCCCGCGGGGCGGTCGCCGATCGCCGCCGGGCGTCGCCGTCGCTGGGTGGCGCCGGTGGCACTGGTCGGGGCCTTGGCCGCGGCGGCCGGTGTCGTCGCGGTGGTGCGCGGTGGCTCGGCGGGGAAGGCCGCCGAGGCGCCGGCGCTGGCGCTGGCTGCCAGCCGGGCGGTCGAGGTGCGGTTCACCGCGCCGGCCTTCGCGCGGTACCGGCCGTACGCGGTGGAGCGGGGCGGGGGGACCGGGGAGGCGCTGTCGCTCGAGGCGCTGGCCCGGCTCGAGCGCCAGGGTGACCTCGCGACGCTGGCGGCGGCCCAGGCCTCGGGCGGAGAGCTGGCCGCGGCCCGGCGAGCGCTCGCGGGCATGGCGCCTGGCCCGGGCCGCGACGCCGACCTGGCGGCGCTGGAGCTGCTCGCCGGCCACGCCGAGGACGCGCTCATCGCCAGCGAACAGGCCCTGGCTGGCGCGCCGACGCTGGCCGCGGCCCAGTGGAACCGCGCCCTGGCGCTGCACGGCCTGGGGCTCGAGCTGGTGGCCGCGCACACCCTCGACCAGGTCGTCGCTGCCGGCGAGCCGGGCTGGGCCGACGAGGCCCGGGCCAAGGTGACGGCGTGGCGGGCCGCGCTGGCCCAGCGCGGGCCGAACTCCGTGGCCTTCACCTCCGCCGCGCGGGCGATGGTCGACCGCACCGGGCCGGCGCTGACGGTCGCCGACGCGATCGCCCGGCCCGGCCTGACCCGGCTCTACTTCCACGATGCGTTGCGCGGCGCCGCCGACGCCGCCGAGGCGCGGGCGCTGGCCCCGCTGGCCGCAGAGCTCGACCGCCAGGTCGGGAACCAGCTGGCCACCGCGGCGGTGACCCGGGTCGCCGCGCTGCCCGCCAGCACCTGGACGGCGCGCACCCCGCTCGCGCGGGCGTACCGCGACCTAGTGCTCGGGCGGGCGGCCGACGGCGGTGCCGCGCTGGTGGCGCGCCTCGGGCGGGCGCCGGCGGCGCTGGACGACCTCAAGCTCGGGGCGCTGGTGCTCGCCGGCGGTCCCAGCCGCGCCGCCGAGGTCGAACGGCTGGTCGCGGCGACCGGCGATCCGTGGTTCGAGCTGATGGTGGTGCGCGATCGCGGCCGCGCCTTGCTCACCACCGGCGCGCTCGATCGGGCCGAGGTGGTGCTGCGCGGCGGCTACGCACGGTGTGACGGCCGCTTGTGGGCCCACCGCTGCGCGCACCTGGCGATCGAGCTGTTCACGCTGTACGCGTCGCAGACTCGCTACGTCGAGGCCGAGGCGTTCGCCGGTGAGGCCGTGCGCCAGTTTCGGGCATCGGGCGCCACCGAGCCGGAGGTGACCAGGCCCTGGGGTTGCCTTGGGCCGAGGCCGAGCGTGGGCGGCCGCCTGGTGCTGGCGGCGGCGACCTTCGAGAGGTGTTGGCGCGCGTCGGCGAGCGGGCGACTTCGCGTCGCCGCTGCCATGCTTACGCCCGCAGCGGGCTGGTGATGCTGGCGAGCGACGCGGGCTCGGCACCGGCGGGGTGACGATGCCGGCCCCGACGCCTGCGGTGCCGCCCAACCCGCTCGAGCTGGGCGCGGTGATCGATCTGGCGCGCGCCGTCCGATCGCGCCGACGATCGCCAGCGCGCCGAGGCGGATCGCCAGCGGCCCGGGCCGCCGGTGACCCCATTCTCCTCCGGCGGTGGCCGCCGACGCGCATGCGGCTCGCCTCGGGTTGCCGCGCGCGACGCGGCCGGGCACCTCCGCCAGACCCTCGGCCGGTTGGCCGGCGATGACGACTTGTACCCGCGCCCTGCGCGGCTGGCCTACCAGTCAGCTGACGAGGACGCGGGCCGCCGGGGCCAGTGGGCCGACGCGGCGGCGCTGGTGGCGCAGGACCTGCCGCCGCCGCCGACGCGGTGCGCGCTGGCGGTCAGCGTCGACGACGATCGCGGCACCGCGGTCGCGCTCGATCCTGCAGGGCGAGCCGGCGCCCAACCCCGGGCGGCCAGCCCGATCGCCTGGGACGGGGGAGCCACCCTGGTGCCGCCGGCGGTCTGCGCCGCGCTGACCGGTGCGCCCAGGTCCAGGTGCTGGCCCGGCCGCCGCTCCAGGGCCGCAGCGATCTGCTGCCGCCGGCGATGGCGTGGGCGTTCGGCGCCGGCGTCGAGCCGCGGCCGCCGACGGCGCCGGCCAAGGTGGTCGTGGTCGGCGACGTGGTGCCGCCGGCCGAGCTGGGCCTGCCGTCGCTGGCGCCGGTGCCGGTCCGGCCGGGTGAGGCCGCGGTGCGCGGCGCCGCCGCGACGCCGGCGGCGGTGCTGGCGGCCCTGGCCGACGCGACCTACGCCGAGCTCCACGTCCACGGTCAGGTCGATCTCGCCGTGGCCGACGCATCGTTCCTCGCGCTGTCGCCGGGCGCCAGCGGCGGGTGGGCGCTGACCGCGGCCGAGGTCCGCCGCGCGACGCTGGCGGCGGCGCCGGTGGTGGTGCTGGCCGCGTGCCGCGCCGCCGAGGTCGCCCCGTTCGAGCACGCCCGGTGGAGCCTGCCCGACGCGTTCCTCGCGGCCGGGGCCCGGGCGGTGATCGCGCCGGCGGTCGACATCCCCGACGCCGAGGCCGGGCCGTTCTTCGACGCGGTGCGGACCCAGGTGTTGGCCGGCGTGGCCCCGGCGGTGGCGGTCGCGGCCGAGCGGGCCGCGGCGATGGCCCGGGGCCAGGCCTGGGCCGCGAGCGTCGTGGTCTTCGAGTAGCCGGCCCGCCGGCGGCGCCCGGCGCGGCTCAGGGGCCGGCGCGGCGGGCCGTCACCGACCCAGCGCGGCTCACTTGGGCAGCGCGGCCTCGACGGCGGCGATCAGCGCCGGATCGTCTGGGGTGGTCTTGGGCGAGAACCGGGTGATGGTCTTGCCGTCGGCGGAGATCAGGAACTTTTCGAAGTTCCACCGGATGTCGCCGGTGTGGCCGTCGGCGTCGGCGATCGGGGTCAGCGCCTTGTAGATCGCGTGGCGGCCCTCGCCGTTGACCTCGATCTTCTCGGTCATCGGGAACGACACGCCGTAGGTGGTCGAGCAGAACTCCTCGATCTGCTCCGCGGACCCGGGCTCCTGGCCGCCGAACTGATTGCACGGGAACCCGAGGACGGTGAAGCCCTTGGCGGCGTACTTTTCTTGCAGCGCCTCGAGGGTGGCGTACTGCGGGGTGAGGCCACACTTCGAGGCGACGTTCACGACCAGGATGGCCTGGCCCTGGTACTTCGCCAGGGTCATCGGCTGGCCACGGAGGGTGTTGATCGGCAGGTTCCACATGCTGGCGACCGTAGCACTGGCCTCGACCGCGGGCGGCGCGACCCCGGCCGGCGGAAGCGCGGCGGCCTCGGCCTTGGCGGTGGGGCCCTCGATGACCGGCTTGGCGGCGGCGGGGGCGGCCGACGGAGTCTGGTCTGCGTCTTTCTTGCAGCCGACCAGGGCGAGCGACACGGAGGCGGCGAGGGCGATGGCGCGCATGACGGCAGGCTAGCGCATCTTCGTGGCGTGGCCCGTCGAGATCCGGTACACACCGAGACCGCCATGCGCCACGTCTACGCTGACTTCATCGATCAGGTGCTCAAGCCGGCCCGGTACCTGGGCGGCGAGTACCTGTCCGTCACCAAGGACTGGGCGGCCGTCGAGGCGACGGTGTGCCTGGCGTTCCCCGACGTCTACGACATCGGCATGTCCCACCTGGGGACCAAGATCCTCTACAGCCTGCTCAACCGGGACCCGCGCATCGCGTGCGAGCGGGCCTTCACGCCGTGGGTCGACATGGAGGCCGAGCTGCGGGCCCGGGGCCTGCCGCTGGTGGCGCTGGAGTCGCAGCGGCCGCTGGCGGACTTCGACGTGATCGGGCTGTCGCTGCAGTACGAGCTGACCTTCACCAACGTGCTGACCCTGCTCGACCTGGGCGGCGTCGGCCTGCACGCCGCCGACCGCGCGGCCGACGCGCCGCTGGTGCTGGTGGGCGGCCCGGTGGCGACCCACCCCGAGCCGCTGGTGCCGTTCATCGACGCCGCGTTCATCGGCGAGGCCGAGGAGGAGCTGCCGGCGCTGCTGGTGGCGTGGGCCCGCGCGCGGCGCGAGATCCGGGCCGGCGCGCGCACCCGGCTCGACGCCCTGGCCGAGCTGGCCGCCAGCTTCCCGTTGTACGTGCCGGCGCTCTACGACGTCGCCGTCGACGAGGCCACCGGCATGACGGTGGTCGGCGCGCCGCGCGATCCGCGGGCGCCGGCCCGGGTCCGCCGCGCGATGGTGCGCGACCTCGACGCCTACCCGTTCCCGACCGACGCGCCGGTGCCCTACGCCGAGGCGGTGTTCGAGCGGGCCTCGGTCGAGATCGCCCGCGGCTGCACCGAGGGCTGTCGGTTCTGCCAGGCCGGCATGATCTACCGGCCGGTGCGTGAGCGCAGCCCGGCGTCCATCGTCGCGAGCGTGCTCGGCGGCGTCGAGCGAGCCGGCTACGAGGAGACCGGCCTGACCTGCCTGTCGACCGCCGACTTCTCCAGCATCTCGCCCCTGGTCAGCGAGCTGGCCGGCGCGCTGCGCGAGCGCGGGGTGTCGATGTCGGTGGCCAGCCTGCGGGCCTACGGGTTGCCCGACGAGATCCTCGACGAGCTGGCCCAGACCCGGGTCACCGGCCTGACCTTCGCGCCCGAGGCCGGCACCCAGCGCATGCGCGACGTGGTGAACAAGAACATCACCGAGGCGCACATCGAGGAGTCCACCCGCAAGGTGTTCGCGCGCGGCTGGCACCGGGTGAAGCTGTACTTCATGATCGGCCTGCCGACCGAGGAGGACGACGACGTGCGCGGCATCGTCGAGACCGGCCAGCGCATGCTGGCGGTGGGCAAGCGAATGTCGGGCCACCAGGCCGAGGTGACGGTGAGCGTGTCGTCCCACGTGCCCAAGCCGCACACGCCGCTGCAGTGGTGCGCCCAGGACACGCACGCCGAGATCCGGCGCAAGCAGGGCCTGCTGCGGCAGACCGTGCGCGACCGCCAGCTGCGGCTCAAGTACCACCACGGCGGAGTGTCGTGGGTCGAGGGCCTGCTGGCCCGCGGCGACCGCCGGATGGCGGCGGTGGTCGAGCGCGCCTGGCGCGCCAGCGCCGCTTCGACGGCCTGGGAGGAGCTGTTCGACGAGGTGCACTGGGCCGCGGCGCTCGAGGCGTGCGGGGTCGATCAGGACGCGTACCTGGGTACGCGCCCGGTGACCGCCCGGCTGCCGTGGGACCACATCGACGTCGGGCTCGAGGACGGCTTCCTGCTCGGCGAGTACCGCAAAGCGGTCAAGGGCCGGGCCTCGCCGCCGTGCGGCAAGGTGGCCGGCATGCTGGTGCACCACACCAACCTGGCGGCGGCCGAGCCCGACACCCGCAAGCTGGTCTGCTACGACTGCGGCGTCGCCTGTGACCTGTCGACGATGCGGGCCGATCGCCTGGTGGCGCTGCGCAGCCTGGGCGCGCTGGCGCCGCGGGCGCCGGCCGAGGTGACCGCGCAGATCGACGGCGACGCGGGCCTCGACGTCAGCGAGCGGGGCGGCGGGTCGCCGGCCGAGCGCCCCGAGGGCCAGCGCGGGCGCACCAGCCGGCGCGAGGCCGAGCGGGCCGACCGCGTGCGCAAGAACGGCCACCACGGGGCCGACGCGCCGTACACGACCTACCGGCTGCGCTACACCAAGCTCGGGCGCACCGCGTTCCTCGGTCACCTCGACGTGGCCCGGCTGTTGGCCCGCAGCTTCCGGCGGGCCCAGCTGGCCCTGGCGGTGAGCCGCGGCTACTCGCCCAAGCCGCGCATCGTCTACGGGCCGGCGCTGGCGCTGGGCCACGCCAGCTTGGCCGAGGTCATCGACGTCGACCTCGAGCACGGGCCCGCGGGTGCGCTGGCCGCCGACGAGGTGGTCGCCCGCCTGGCCGCGGTGTGCCCCGAGGGCCTGATCATCCGCGCCGGCGCGGTGGTGCCGCCGGGCAGCCTGGGCCTGGGCAAGCTGGTGACCGGCACCGACATCGCGGTCGCGCCGGCGCCCGATGGCATGCGCTTCGACGAGGCCCGCCTGGCCCGCATCGCGGCGCAGTTCCTGGCCCGCCCCGAGGCCATCGTCGCGCGCAAGGACAAGTCCATCGACGTGCGCGGGCTGATCGACGGCGTCGAGGTCATCGGTGGCCTGGCCGCCACCCGGCTGACCGCGGCGCTCGGCTGGGACGACGGCCCGGTGTTCGCGGTCCGGGTCCAGGCCTCGGCGGCTGGCTCGGCCAAGCCGATCGAGGTGGCCAAGGCGCTGGGCGTGTACGGCCCCGACGATCCCCGGGCGGTGCACGCCCGGCTGGCGCGGCTGGCCCTGGTCGGGCTCGACGGCGAGGCCCTGGCCGCGGCCGGTCAGGCGCCGGCGTCGTCGGTGAGCGGCTTCCAGCCGGCCAGCGCCGCCGGGGGCTCGCGATCGGGCCACACCACGATCAGCGCGTGATCGTCGCGCACCGGCGCGGCGGCCAGGGCGTCGACGTCGAAGCCGCCGCTGGGCGTGGCCACCAGCGGGCGGTCGCGCAGCCAGGCCTCGTCGAGCGCGATCCGCAGGCCGCGGGCGCCGCCGGCCCGGGCCTCGTCGGTGATGGCCGCCGCGCCCAGGCGCGCCGCGACGGCGCGGGCCGAGGCCTCGAGCGGCACGTCGGGTGACACCGCGGCCCACCAGCGGCCGCGGCGCAGGACCGGGCCCGGCGTGGTGCCGTGCAGGACCATCCGCTCGGGCCCGCCGCCATCGAGGAAGCGGGCCACCGCCGGCCGCAGCGCGAGGCGCCCGGCGACCAGCGTGGTGAGCTGAGCCCGCGGCAGCGAGCCGTCGCCGCCGACCTCGTCCCAGGCGGCGTGGCGGCCCACCCGGTCGAGCGCCAGGCGGGGCCGGCCGTCGAGCCACGCCCCGTACAAAAGCACCACGACCGCCAGGCCGTCGGGCGTGAGCGCCCGGCGCGCGGCGAGCGCTGCCAGCGGGGTGTCGTCGAGCGGCGGCCGCGGCGGCGTGGCGGCGGCGTCGGCCAGCACGATCCGCACCCAGTCGGCCAGGTCGATGCGCCACATCGCCGAGGCCTTGGCGCGGGGCCGGCCGACCCGGGCCAGGCCCCCGCCGGTGGGCGCCGGTCCCGCCGGTCGCGCGCCGTCGGCCGGCGCGGCGGCGCGGGGATCGCGTTCGGGCCGCGGCGGCGGGACCCGGCCTGCGGCGGCGCCCTCGTCGGCGGTGCCCTCGTCGGTCGGCGGGTCGGCTGCGAGGCCGGTCGGGGCCTCGCCGTCGCCGCTGGTCGGCGCCACCGGCCGCGGCGCCACCACCGACGCGGCGGTCACGGTGCGGATGCCGCCGGCCATGGCCAGGCGCAGGCCGCCTCCGCCCAGCACGGCGTCGCCCTCGAGGGAGGTCCGGCGCGGCCGCCCGGCGCGATCGAACCACACCAGCGCGGCGTCGGGGGTGGTCACCACACAGGCGCCGCGCTCGACGTCGGCGCTCATGGGATGGCCGGCCAGGGTCACGGCGTGGACCCGCTCGAGCCCGCGGCTGGTCGCCACCGCCAGCCACGGCGCGTCGGGGTGGGCGTAGATCGCCTGGATGGTGGTGGCGGCCCGGTAGCTGAGCGTCCGTCCATCGGACAGTCGGAGCAGCAACAGATCGGCCGAGCCGGGTTGGGCCACGTACACCAGCCGGCGCCCGGCGGTGGCGCCGACCAGCCGCGGCGGTGCCGGCAGCCGGGCCTGGAGGCGCCCCAGCAGGCGCCGCGACACCACCGACACGGTGGCGACGTCGGCGCCGGCCATGACCAGCACCCGCTCGCCGTCGAGCGGCACCACGCCGTCGATGGCGGCCGCCGCCGCCAGCTCGTCGCCGACGGTCGCGGTGGGCAGGCGCAGCACGGTGACCGCGCCGGCGCCGGTCACCAGCAGCCGATCGCCCAGGACGCCGGCCAGGCCGGTGGCGCCGGCCACCAGCGCGGTGGCCACCGCGTCGAAGCCAGGCAGCTCGTACACCGTCACCACGCCGCCGCCCAGGGCCACCAGGTGGGTCGGCGTCAGCGCCAGCGCGACCGCGTCGTCGACCACCGCGCCGGTGGCCAGCACGTCGAGGCTGGCGCCGTCGAGGAGCACGGCGCGGCCACCCTGGATCGACACCGCGGTGCGCCCGTCGGTCGCGGCGCCGCACAGCGCGGTCACGGCGCCCGCTCCCCCAGCGCGTCGGCCGCCAGCTGGTCGAACGACTGGGTCGCGACCTGGGCCAGCTCGGCGTCGGTGTACAGCCGCTGGGCCAGGCGCGGCTCGGCGCCCAGGAGGCGGAGCAGGACGCCCGCCAAGAGCGGGCCGGCCAGCGGGTGGAGGTACAGGTCCTGGAGCGTCAGCATCACCCGCATGAACGGCAGCCGCGCGACCTGGGGCTTGCGGCCGACCAGCTGGATGCGCTTGAGCGCCTCGCGCAGCCGCCGCCCCGATGGATCGGTCAGATCGATCGGCGTCAGGAACACGTCCTTCAGGAAGGCCTGGGCGTGCCACAGCATGCGGGCGACCGCGGCGGCGGCGGCCAGCTGGGCCCGCCGCGTCGGGCCGGGCCGGGCGGCGCGGGCCGCCAGGTAGGCGTCCGACGAATAGACCTCGGTCATGTGGAAGTCGATGGCGATGTGGCGGGCTTCGTCGCGGTTGATGAGCGCCATGGCCTGGTGGCTCATGGGGTCGCCCACGTAGTCGTCGAGCGAGCGCAACAGCGCCACGTCGAGCAGGAGCTCTCCGGCGGTCACGTAGGCGTTGGCGATCTCGGGCGGCGCCTGCTCGATCACCGCGAGGAACGGGGCCCGGAACGCCACCAGCGCCGGGGCCAGCCGGTACGCGCGGTAGCGGTGGACGTCGTAGTAGCGGGCCAGCCGCGCCGCCACCACCGCGTGGCGGGCCTCGTCGACGACGAAGCTGGCGAAGATCGCGCGCAGCGTCGGATCGGTCGCCTTACGGGCCTGGGCCTCGAACAGGGCCGCGGCCAGGCGCTCGATGCCGGCCATGTCGGTGAACGCCTGGACCACCGCCTCCTCGCGCGCGCGCGGCAGCCGCGGCGGCGGCGCCGACCAGTCGAGGTCGTCGGCGTGCCACTGCCCGGCGTGGCACTTCTCGAGCATGCGGCCCAGATCCACCGACCGATGGTAGGCCGGCGCCCGGGGATCCTCAACGACCGGGCGTGCGACATCGCGTCCGCGTGCCGGCGGCGACCGGGTGGCGTACGCTGCCACCATGTGCCGTCGCGTGACCTGTTCGCTGTGTGGCAAGCCGTCGTTCGCCGGGTGCGGCGCCCACGTCGAGCAGGTGCTGGCGGGCGTGCCCAAGGCCAAGCGCTGCAAGTGCACCGCGGCCGAGAAGGCCGCCGCCCGCCCGTGGTGGAAGTTCTGGTGAGCCGGCCGCGCTGACGGCGCGCCGGCGGGCTCAGCCCGGCGCCGGGGCTGACGCCAGCGCCCGCTTGCGCAGCGCGATGAGCTCCGACGTCGACGGCACCCGGGCCCGCGGACCGGTCGGGGTGGCGTCGCGAGCGGCGAACGCCTGCTTCCAGGCCGCGAACGAGCCCCCGGCGCGGTGGGCGTCGAGCACGGCCAGGCCGGCCCGGCGATCGCCCTGGGCCAGCATGTACTCGACCCAGGCCCATCGCGCCGAGGTCGGGCGCATCACCGCCTTGCCGCGGTAGACCCGCAGGCCCCGGCGCAGCAGGTCGAGCCGCCGCTCGACCACGTCGAGGCCGGCGAAGGCGGTGCCGTCGAGCGGGGTGTGGCGCTTGGCGACGAACGGCGCCACGCCGAACGCCACCCGGGGGTGGAGCTTGACCAGCTCGCCGGCGAAGCGCACCAGCTCGGCCACGTCGTCGTCGGTCTCGGTCGGCACGCCGACCATCATGTAGATCTTGACCGTGGCCAGCCGGTGGCGCGCCGCCAGCTCGGCGGTGCGCAGCAGGTGCTTCTCCTGGGTCGAGCGCTCGACCACCCGCCGCATGCGCTCGCTGACGCCGTCGGCGGCGACGGTCAACGTGCGGTAGCCGCCGCGGGCCAGGAGGCCCACCAGCTCGTCGTCGAGCTTGTCGGCGCGCAGGCTGGAGATGCCGACCTCGCGCTCGCCGTCGACCACGCCGCGGACGATGGCCCGGATGTCGGGGTGATCGGTCACCGCGGCGCCGACCAGGCCGACCCGGCGGGCGTGGTCGGGGATGCCGGCCAGCACCTGGGCGGTCGGCACCACCCGCATGCCGCCGTTGGTCGAACGGCGCATCACGCAGTAGGTACACCCGCGCGAGCAGCCACGCGCCGCCTCGGTCATGAACATGTCGGCCAGCTCGGCGTCGGGCGTGATGATCTGCGACCGCGCCGGCAACAGCTCGTCGTGGGCCTGGGCCACCGGCGGCGGGGTGTCGCCGTGCACCGTCGGCAGGTAGTACCCCGCCCGGGTGGCGAGCGCGGCGATCACCGCCTCGCGGTTCCAGCCCAGGTCGCGGGCCACGGTCACCAGCTCCGCGGCCAGCTCGTCGCCTTCGCCCATCACCACCACGTCGACGTACGGCGCCAGCGGCACCGGGTTCGAGAAGGTGAGGGGACCGCCGGCCACGATCAGCGGGTGGTGGTGGGTGCGGTCCTCGGCCAGCACCGGGATGGCCGCCAGCTCGAGGCACTGGATGAGGCCGACCAGCTCGAGCTCGTAGGCGACCGAGAACGCCAACAGCGGGTACCCGGCGACCGGGCGGGCGCGCTCGAGGGTCAACCACGGCTGGCCCTGGGCCGCCGCCACGTCGTCGGGCAGGACCGCGCGATCGGCGGCGACCTCGGGCACGGCGTTGAGCAAGCGGTAGATCTGCTGGTAGCCCAGCGACGACATCGCCGCGCGGTACGGGCTCGGGTAGCACAGCGCGATCCGGGTCTGGGCCTCGCGCACGATCGTGCCGCGCTCGCCGGCCAGGCGCGCGGCCCCGCGTTGTTCGGCCTCCCAGCGGCGCGTCATCGGAGGCAGTTCGCGGTGCGCTCGGCCCGCACCTGCCGCCACAGGCTGCCGCTGGCGACCAGCGTGGCGGTGCAGGTGTGGCTGGTGCCGAACCGCCGGCCGGGCTGCCCGGCGGCGTCGCAGCCGAACCGGACCATCGCCACGTCGGGCCGTCCGTCGCCGTCCGCGTCGACGACCGTGCTGGTGGCGGTCTGCTCGGGCACCCCGGGCAGGTCGCTCACCTCGACCAACCGCGCGTCGGGGTCGAGCGCCATCCCGACCACCAAGGTCAGCTCGCCGCCGTCGACCGTCGGCAGCCGGCGCCGGTCGATGTCGATGCCGTAGCTGCCGACCGTGTTGCACCCGGTCACGATCGGCTCGACCCGGGTGATCACCGTGGTGCCGAGGTTGTCGCCGGCGCGGGTCAGCACGGTGGCGCTGGCGCCGACCTCGACCGGCGCGAAGCACACGCCGCCGTCTTCGTCGACCGCGCACACCGCGGTCGGGGTGGCCCCCACCGCCAGCGTGCGCGGGACCCGCACCGCGCGCCCGTCCCGACGCGGCGCGGCGGCGCCGGCCGAGGCCGTCACCAGGACCAGCGCGATGGTGAGGCCGAGCCGCATCGGCCGAGTGTACTCGCCTGGGCGGTCGGCGCCAGCGCCGCCGTCACTGGACCGCCGCGTCGAGCGTGGCGGCGTCGACCGGCGCGGCGTCGGTGGCCGCGCCGCCGTCGGCCTCGGCGCCGCGGACGATCGTGCACGGCGCGACCGGCGCGCCGGCGACCATCGCGATCTGGCCGGGGGCCCGGGCCAGGCCGAGGTCGGCCAGCGGATCGTCGACCGCCCGGTGCGGCTCGAACCGCTCGAGGGTCGCCACCGCGGCGACGGTGCCGGCGGCGCCGTCGGTGACGAACCCGCCGCTGACCAGCACGGTGCCGTCGGCGAGGCGGGTGAGGCGGTGCCCGTAGCGGGCCAGCCCGGGCGCCCCGGTCGGCGCGGCGGCCAGGGCGCCGTCGACCCGCAGGCTCTGCGGCGAGGCGCAGGTCAGGGTGCCGGTCAGGCACGTCGTGGGGTCGCCGATCGCGCCACCGGCCACCAGGGCCGCGTCGCCCGGGAGCTGGGCCGCCGCCAGGTACGCGGTGTTGGTGTACCCGTCGAGGGCCAGCCCGACCGGGACGCGATCCGCCGGCACCCGGGCTCCGGCGGCCGCGCCCACGCCGCCGGTGTCGTCGGTGATGGCCCCGCCGACGATGCGCAGACCGCCGATCGCCAGCACGTCGGTGCCGACGCGGACCGCGGCGCCGAAGGCGCGGTTCTGGCCGGCGCTGGCGGCCGGCGGGCCGGGGCTCAGCGAGGGGGCGACGCCCAGCTGCGTCACGGTGTCGAACAGGCGGGTGCCGGTCAGGTCGCCCCCGATCCACAGCGCCTCGCCCGGGGCCGACGCCACCACCGCGGCGCCGATGCGGGGCACGCCGGTCAGGCGCACCTCGACCTCGCCGGTCGGCCGCAGGGCGTCGAGCGCGTCGCCGCCCGGCCCCTGGCCGCCGCCGATGAGCGGGGGCGTGCCCAGGGTGACGTCGTCGACGCCCCCGGCCGCGAACGGGTCCCCGCCGGCGCCGGCGATGAGCGCGCGCGTGATGGTGCGGGTCTGGGGCGCGTACACCAACAGCTCGGCCGGCACCGCGACGGTGCCCTGGCGGCCCAGCGCGCCGTCGGCGGCGACCGCGGCCCACGGCGCCGCGCCCCCGGCCCCACCGGCGGCCGCGACGTTGCCCGGCGCGGCGGCGTCGCCGGCCACGCCCAGGCCGCCCGACACCGCCAGGCGCACGTCGCCGTTGGCGTCGGTGCCGAGCACGACCACGTGGTGGAAGGCGCGCGGGGTCAGGCCGGCCACGCTCAGCGGGTAGACCCGCTCGCTGACGGGGTCGTAGATCTCGGCCGACGCGGTGACGTAGGCGCCGTCGGCGGGCGCCAGCGGCGCGCCCGGCGTCGCCGCAGGCCCGGTGAGCCCGCCCAACAGCAGCACCTCGCCGGTGGGCAACAGCGTCGCCGAGTGGAACGCGCGCGGCGCGGTGGTCTGCGCCGGCGCGCAGGCGTAGCGGTCGGCGTCGGTGGTGTAGATCGTCACCGGGCTGCCGCTGGTGAGGTCGACGTCGGCGCGCTGGCCGCGCGCCACCAGGGTGCCGTCGTCGGAGAAGTACTCGACCCACAGGTCGACCGGCTCGCCCTTGCGCGGCACCGCGATCACCGGCTCGGCGGCGCCGCGGGCGAGCACCGCGTCGCAGCGGAGCGCGCCGGGTCCGGTGGCGGTGTGATCGCGGAAGGTGAAGCGGACCCGGGTGGCGCCGGCGGCCACCGGCGGCGCGGTCGGCGCGGTCGCCGCGCAGGTCCCGCCCGCGGCCGGCACCAGGCCGACCACCCGGTAGGAGACGTCGACGTGCAGCCCGTCGCTGCACCCGGCCGCGACGGCCAGGAGCAGCAGGCTTGCGTCGACGAGACCGCGGCTTGACCGGACCACGAGGCAAGGGTATCCCTTCGCGCGCGCGGCGGCCAGGCTAGCCACGTGTCTTTCCCGCGGCTCACCGCCGCGCATCTCCGGAGGAACTCCATGCGTGACGTCGTCATCGTCGGCGCGGCCCGTACGCCCATCGCCAGCTTCCTAGGTTCCCTCAGCAGCGTCTCGGCGCCCAAGCTCGGTGCGGTGGCCATCAAGGCCGCCCTGTCGCGGGCCCAGGTCGACGGCGCCGACGTCGAGCTGGTGTACATGGGGTGCGTGCTGCCGGCCGGCATGGGCCAGGCCCCGGCCCGCCAGGCCGCGCTCGCCGCCGGGCTGCCCCAGGGCGTGCCGTGCGTCACCGTCAACAAGGTGTGCGGCTCGGGCCTCGAGACCATCTTGCAGGCGGCCCGCGCCATCGCGCTCGGCGACGCCACCATCGCGGTGGCCGGCGGCATGGAGTCGATGTCCAACGCGCCCCACGTGGTGCGCGGCCTGCGCGGCGGGGTGAAGATGGGCGGGCTCGATACCGTCGACAGCATGGTCAACGACGGCCTGTGGGACGTGTACTCCAACCAGCACATGGGCAACTGCGCCGAGCTGTGCGCCAAGGAGCGCGGCATCTCGCGCGGCGCGCAGGACGAGTTCGCGGCGCAGAGCTACACCCGGGCCCTGGCCGCGCAGCAGGCCGGCAAGTTCGTCGGCGAGATCGCGCCGGTGACGGTGGCGGCCCGCGGCGGCGACGTGGTGGTCGACACCGACGAGGAGCCCGGCCGCGGCAACGTGGCCAAGCTGGCCGGCCTGCGCCCGGCCTTCGCCAAGGACGGCACCATCACCGCCGGCAACGCGTCGTCGCTCAACGACGGCGCCGCGGCGGTGGTGCTGATGAGCGCCGACGAGGCCGCCCGCCGCGGCGTGCCGGTCCTGGCCAAGCTGGTGGCGTCCGCCTACCACGCCCAGGCCCCGGAGTGGTTCACCACCGCGCCGGCCGCCGCCATCACCAAGGCGTGCGCCAAGGCCGGGTGGAAGCCCGAGGCGGTCGACCTGTGGGAGATCAACGAGGCCTTCGCGGTGGTGTCCATCGCCAATAACCAGCTGGTGGGCCTGGACCCGGCGAAGGTGAACATCTGGGGCGGCGCCGTGGCGCTCGGGCACCCGATCGGCGCCTCGGGCACCCGCGTCGTGGTCACCCTGCTGGCCCAGCTCGCGGCCACCGGCGCCAAGACCGGCGGCGCGTCGCTGTGCATCGGCGGCGGCGAGGGCATCGCGCTGCTCCTGGAGCGGCCGTGATCACCAAGGTCGGCGTGGTCGGCGGCGGCCAGATGGGGCAGGGCATCGCCCAGGTCGCGGCCCAGGCCGGGCTCGACGTGGTGCTGTGCGACGTCACCCCCGAGCTGGCGACCGCGGCCATCGCCAAGCTGGGCCGCACCCTCGACAAGCTGGTCGACAAGGGCAAGCTGTCGGCCGAGGCCCGCGACGCCACGGTGGGCCGCCTGCGGGCCGGCGCCAGCCACGGCGACCTGGCCGAGCGCGACATCGTCATCGAGGCCGCGCCCGAGCGTGAGGCGCTCAAGCTCGAGCTGTTCAAGAGCCTGGGCCAGGTGGTCCAGCCCGAGGCCATCCTGGCGTCGAACACCTCGTCGATCTCGATCACCAAGCTGGCGGCGGCGTCGGGCCGGCCCGAGCGGGTCATCGGCATGCACTTCATGAACCCGGTGCCGATCATGAAGCTGGTCGAGATCGTCCGGGGCCTGCCGACCTCCGACGCCACCTACCAGGCCACGATCGACCTGGCCCAGCGGTTCGGCAAGACCACCATCGCCGCGCGCGACATCCCCGGCTTCATCGTCAACCGGGTGCTCATCCCGCTGCTCAACGAGGCGTGCTACGCGCTGTACGAGGGCCTGGGCACCGCGGCCGACATCGACGTGGGCGTCAAGCTCGGCCTCAACCACCCGATGGGCCCGCTCGAGCTGGCCGACCTCATCGGCCTCGACACCGTGCTGGCCATCGCCAACGTGCTCCACCAGGAGCTGGGCGACGACAAGTACCGGGCCTGCCCGCTGCTGCGCCAGCACGTGGCCGCCGGCTGGCTGGGCAAGAAGGTCGGCCGGGGCTTCTACCGGTACGACGCCGCGGGCGCCAAGATCGCCTGATCCGGCCGCCGCAACCGGGCCGCCTGGGTTGACACCACGGCCCGCCTTCCCAATACTCCGCCCTCTTTCAAGGAGCCTCTCATGGGTCGTCGTGACAGCCGCCGTTCGCCGAAGATGCGTCGCCGCAAGAGCCAGAACAAGCTGAAGGCGCGCGTCGCGCGCAAGGTCGCCGCCGGCAAGGCCGCGGCCGCCAAGAAGCCGGCCGCGCCCGCCAAGAAGAAGTAGCGGCATGCCCGCGACCGGCGCTGGCCGCGACGGCGCCCCGGCTGACGGGGTGATCGTGGCCGGCGGCACCCCTTCGGCGTCACGCTGCGTGATGACGCAGATCGTGATGCCGAGCCACACCAACGGTGCGGCCGGGGTGATGTTCGGCGGCGTGATGATGCAGTGGATCGACGTGTGCGCCGGCGTGGCCGCCATGCGTCATGGCGGCGGGCGGGTGCTGACCGCGTCGATCGATCGCCTCGACTTCATGCACCCGGTCCACGTCGGCGACGTGGTGGTGCTGCAGGCCCAGGTCAACTACGCCGGCCGCACCTCGATGGAGGTCGGCTGCCGGGTCGAGACCGAGGACATGCAGACCCGCGCGCGCCGCTACACCACCAAGGCCTACCTGACCTTCGTGGCGGTCGACGAGCAGGGCGCGCCCCGGCTCATCCCGCCGCTCGAGCTCACCTGCGACGACGATCGCCGGCGCCACGCCGAGGCCCAGGCCCGGCGGGCCGATCGGTTGCGCGCGGCCGGACGAGCGTCATCCTGACCCCATGATCCAGGTCGATTTCTCGTCGTGGGGCCACCTGTCCGTGACCGGCAGCGATCGGCTGCGGTTCCTCCAGGGGCTCACCACCGTCAACGTCACCGCGCTGCCGATCGGCGGCCACGGCTGGGGCGCCATCTTGTCGCCCAAGGGCCGGGTGCTGGCGGTGGTCGAGGTCACCGTCGAGGCCGAGCGGGTGCTGGTCCACGTCGAGCCGGCGCTGGTCGCGTCGACGCTGGCGCTGCTCGACAAGTACGCCGTCATGGACGACGTGGTCAGCGCGCAGGTCGACCTGGCGGCCCACAAGACCTGGGCGTCGCCGGCCGAGGCCTGGGCCGCGCCCTACGTGTTCGCGCCGCCCCCCGGGCCGGTGGCCGACCCCGCCGAGGTCGAGGTGGCGCGGATCGAGGCCGGGCTCCTGCGCTGGGGCGTCGACGTCGACGCCGACCACTTCCCGTTCGAGACCCCGCTGGCGGCGTACCTCGACTACGGCAAGGGGTGCTACGTCGGCCAGGAGCCGGTGTTCCGGGTCCACGCCCAGGGCCAATCGGCGCGGGTGCTGCGCGGCATGCGCTTCGTCGACGGCGGACCGCCGCCGGCGGCCGGCGCGGTCATCGTCCACCCGGCCAAGCCGACCGCCGGGGTGATCACCTCGGCCACGGTGTCGCCCCGGCTCGGCACCATCGCCCTGGGCTACCTGCACCGCACCGCGTGGACCATCGGCGACCAGGTCACCGTCGCCGACCGCGCCGCCGTGGTCGGCGAGCTGCCGTGGCCCGGCGTCGAGTGGTAGCGTAGCCGGGTGTCCCGCCTCGCCTCGGCCGTGGTCGTCGCCACCCTGGTGGCCGCGTGCGGCAGCGACCTGCCCACCGGCAGCGACGGCGAGCCCATCTACGTCGAGCGCGCGGCCGGCGCGCTGGTGGTGACGGTGACGGTCGGCGACGGGCCGCCCCAGACCGGCGTGCTCGACGTGATGTCGCCGCTCACGGTCCTCGACGCGCCGCTCGGGCAGGCGGTCGAGCGCCACGGCACCTACCTGGGGTTGTTGGGGCGGCGGTCGCCGACGGTGACCGACCAGGTGGTGCGGGCCCGCTACTCGCCCAACGCGCTGTTCATGCACCCGTGCGACACGGCCGACCCGTGCACCGTCGGCCGGCCGGGGACGCCGACGCCGATCACCGCGGTGGTGGGCGCCGACACCTTCACCAGCGACGCGCTGCGGGTGTCGCCCGGCACCGACCAGGTGACGATCTTCCCCGACATCGCCGGCTCCAACGCCGCCCGCGCCGCGGCGTGCGAGGCGGTGGTGGCGTCGCCGTTTTTCGGCGGCGGGACGCTGATCATCGGCGGCACCGAGGTGACCTTCTCCGGACTGCGCCCGACCCTGGGCGTGTGCCTGTCGCCCGATCCCGCCAACCCCGAGCGCACCCGCCGCGGCACCGACGCGACGATGGTGCTGTCGACCGGCATCGGCACGTCGATCCTGGGCCGCTCACGCTACGTCGCGTGGCAGGTCGCCACCGGCGGACCCGCGGTCGAGTCGCTGCCGCCGGCGACGGTGCTGCTGCCGTCGGGGCCCATCGAGGGCCGGCTGGCACGCATCGACGCGCTGGCCATCGTCGGCAGCTCGGCCTCGCCCCAGGGCGCGTGCCGTCAGGTCTACGCCAGCCACGTCCTGGCCGACGGCGCGTGCCCGGCCGGCAGTGACTGCCCGTGCACCAACGCCACGGTGTGCGCCGCGGTGGCCGTGGTGGAGCTGGCCGACGAGTTCGAGGCGCTGGTGGTGGCCGACGACGAGCCGCTGTTGCAGGCCCTGCGCACCGAGGTGCGTCCCGACCAGCCCGAGATCGATGGTGTGCTCGGGCTCGGCGCGCTGGCGACGACCGAGTTCGACCTGGACTACCCCAACGCCC
>JAWKQV010000031.1:0-35652 GCA_041389965.1 Kofleriaceae bacterium
GCGCCAGGCCGTCGGCGGCCGAGCCGGCGAACCCGGCGATGGCGGTGCCGGTGGCGGCGTCGCCCAGGCGGCGGACCTTCTTGGCTCCGCTCTTCATGACGGTGGCCCCGAGCGACACCTGGCCGTCGCCGGCGACGACGACGGCGCCGCCCTGGCGGACCGAGAGGATGGTGGTGGACCGGATGCGTCGATCGGGGGTCACGGCCCGGGAGGCTTACCACGCCCGGCCGTGGCGACGACGGTCCGCCGCCGGCGCTCGACGAGCCAGGTCGCGATCGGCAGCAACACCAGGCCCGGCAGCACGTAGTAGGCCGCGCTGTCGGGGGTGGGCCGCCGCGGGCGGTACACCTCGCCCTGCACCACGCACAAGGCCAGGTAGGCCAGGATCACCAGGGCGCCGCACCCGGCCCACAGGCGTCCGTCGATGGGCGGCGGCGCCGCGGGCGCGGGCGGCAGCGGCCTGGGGTCGACGAGGCCGGCCCAGCCCCGCACGTCCCACGTCACCAGGCCGGCCAGCCCGACCACCAGGAGCGTCGTCACGATCACCGTCGGCGGGTTGGCCGTGCTCCAGCAAAACGCCATGATCGCGGTGGCCACCGGCAGCGCGACCACCGCGCCCAGCCCGGCGCAGCGCTGGGTCATGAGCAGCACCGCCGCCGCCAGCTGCACCGCGCCGACGAAGCGGTAGAAGCCGCCGGTGGCGAGGAAGGCGTGCAAGAAGTCGTGGAACGCCCCGGCGTTGGTGGCGTCGGTGAACGGCTGCCCCAGCACCTTCTTGAGGCCGGCCGGCACGAACGCGAAGCCGATGAAGATGCGGCTGTTGGCGACCGCGAGCGCGGCGCCCCGGCGGGCGCGCACCCGGTCGATCCGGACCACCAGCGCGGTCATGCCAGGCATCGCCGCGACCCTAGCCGATCGTCGGCCGTGCGCCAGCGTCGTCGGGTCCCACCGCGGCCGGCGCGGCCGCGGCCTGGGCCCGCGGGTGGGCCGCGTCGTAGACCTTCATCAGGTGATCGAGCGACACCTTGGTGTAGACCTGCGTCGACGACAGGCTGGCGTGGCCCAGCAGCTCCTGGATCGAGCGCAGGTCGACGCCGCCGTCGAGGAGGTGGGTGGCGAACGAGTGGCGGAAGGCGTGGGGCGTGGCCGGCGCGGTGACCCCGCTGGCGATGGCCCAGGCCCGGGTCAGGCGCTGGGCCGAGCGCGCGGTCAGCCGATCGCCGCGGGCGTTGACGAACACCGCCGGCCCGGGCGCCCAGGCGCGGGCCGCCTGCCACGCGGCCAGGGCCCGAGCCGCGGCGTCGCCCAGCGGCACGATCCGGCGCTTGCCGCCCTTGCCGCGCGCCACGGTGACCGTCCAGGTGCCGAAGCGATCGTGCTCGAGATCGGTCAGGTCCAGCGCGCAGGCCTCCGACACGCGCAGGCCGGCGCCGTACAGCACCTCGAACATCGCGGCGTCGCGCAGGGCCAGCGCCGCGGCCCGGGCCGCCTCGTCGACGCCGCGGCGGCGCACCGTCGGCCGAGGCCCACTGGCCGGCGCCTCGACCAGCCGGAACGCGTCGTCGACGTCGAGCGCCCGCGGCAGCGCCTTCTTCTTCTTCGGCCCGCGCAGCGCCGCGGCCGGGTTCGACGTGACCACGCCGCGGCGGTGCAGGAAGCGAAAAAACGTTCGCAGCGCCGACAGCTTCTTGCCGATGGTGGCGGCCTGGTTGGCGTCGAACAGCGCCGCCAGGTGGCGCCGGATCTCGGGCGGATCGATCTGCGCCGGCGTCAGCGGCGGCCGCGGCGCCCGGCGCGCGACCAGCCCGCGGTGGAACGCGCGCACCTCGGCCAGGTACACCTCGGCCGTGCGCGGCGAGTACCCGCGCTCGCTGCCCAGGTAGGTGGCGAAGCTGGCGGTGGCGTCGGCCCAGTCCATGACCCCGTCGAGCCTAGGCCGGCACGCCGCGTCGGGCCAGTTTCGCGCCGGCCGCCCGGGCCAGCCACGTCAGTCGCCGCCGGACGGCGTGATGGCGCCCGCCACCCGCTCGTCGCCGCGGGCGACGGTCACTGTGACGGGGCGGCCGATCGGGCGTCCCGCCAACCAGAAATGGACCGCAGCGCTGCCGACGTGCTCGACGGCGATCCCATCGACCGCGACGATGCGGTCACCGCTCGACAGCCTCGTCGCTTGCATCCCCGGGCCCAGCGCCTCGATCTCGGCGTGGACGCGGTCTTGCCGGAGCTGGCACCCGGTCGCTGACGCGCGTTGCGGAAGCGGCGCCACGACGATCGTGGCCGTCCCCCCAGACTCCACCACGGCAGCGCCCTCCGACCACCCGGCCGCCGCTCGACACACCACCACCGCGTCACCGACCGGCGCCGCCGGGATGACGAAGCGGCCGTCGGCGGCGCTGCGTGCGTCGGCGTCGAGCGACGGCCGCAGCCCCGGCGGTCTGGCGCCGCCCACCGCCGGCGCCGCCACGCACGCCATGTCCGCGACCGGCTGGTCGGTGCCCATCGCCACCACCCGCCCGGCGAGTGGACGGGTCGCCCTCGCCGCGAGCGCCACGGTCGTCGCCTGGCCGGCCCGCACGTCGAGCCGCGCGGTCGCCACCGGCCCACGCTCGTCGCTGGCGGTGACGAGCCAGGCCCCTGGCGCGACCCCGTCGATACGAAACGCCCCGTCGACGGGTGCGGTGCGCAGCACACTCGAAGCGACCGCAGCGGCGTCGACGCCACCCTCGCGAGCGATCCACACCTGCGTGATGGCCCCCGTCACCGTCCCCCTCACGGCACCGGGTCGCGTCAGTCGCAAGATCAGGTCGACCTGCCCAGGCGCGACCTCGCGTGACACCGCCTGCGGCCCCGCGCCGCGACCGGCGTCGACGACGAACGGCCCTGCGCCATGGGTCGGCAAGGTGAAGCGGCCGTCCACCGTCGTCCGAGTCGAGATCCCGTTCCCACTGCCCCAGACCGGACCGAGCCGCACGACCGCGTCCGCGACCGGCGCCCCGCGTTCATCGATGACCACGCCGGCGACGGCCGCGTCCGCGCGGGCGACCCGCAGCGTCAGCGGGCCGACCACCGCCCTCCCGCCGTCGAGGTCGAGGCTCCCCGCCGGGTCGCCGAACCAGGCCAGCGGGGCCTGCGCTCCGGCGAAGGGAGACACCCGCACGCGATAGCGCCCACCCGCCAGCGCGTCGATGGCGAAGCGGCCGTCGATCGCGGTCGTGCAGTCACCTCGGTCGTCGCTGTCCTGCGCCGTCACCTCGACGGTGACGCCGACCACCGGTTCACCGCGCTGGTCGATCACCCGCCCGAACACGCGAGCGCCGCCATCGAGCTCGACGGAGACGCCCGCGGCCATGGTCGGCACGTCGACGACCACGGGCGACGCGGTGAACGCGCCCGCGCCAGCGGCGAACACCTGATACGGCCCGTCCAGCAACCCACCGACGCGAAACCGCCCCTGGGCATCCGCCGTCTGCGTCCGTCGACCGGCGGGTCCGATGACGACGACCTCGGCTCCGGGTACGGCGACACCATCGCGCACCACCTCGCCTTCCAGGCCGGCGAGGGGCGCCACCTCGACCTGGATCGACAGCACGCCGGAGGAGGCGTCGACCACGCGCGGCGACACCACCCGGGCGTCACCGACGTGCACCACCAGGGCTGCGCTCATCGGCACCCGCGAGAGCTGGAAGCTCCCATCGGGTCGCGTCACCGCGACGCTCGAGTACACCGGCGCGACCCCTCCACGCGCTTCGAGCCAGACGTCGACGCCGGCGACCGGCGCGCCATCCGCTGACACCACGCCACGCGCGGAGGTCGCGGCCGGCATCTCCACGTCCAGGGTCGCGGTCGCCAGCGGGGCGATCAACACATCGTCTTTGAACACCGACGTCCAGCCCGCGGCCCGGGCTTGCACCTGAAAGCGACCGGCGGCCAATCCGTCGATGGCGAAGGTGCCGTCGTGGTCGCTGACGGCGCCCCGCTCGGCGGCCTCGCCCGCGCGCCGCTCCATCGGCCAGGCGGTCACCGCGGCACCGCCGATGGGTGCCCCTGACCGCGCGTCGACCACCCGGCCGCGCAGCACGCTTTCCGGGGACAGCTCGACGAGCAAGCGCTGAACGCCGAAGACGGTGACCTCGCGCCACACGCGCTCGTAGCCATCCGCCCCGATCATGAGCCACGCACGCCCGGTCCCGAGGCAGACCGAGAAGCGCCCATCGCGGTCAGCGGTGACCGGCGGACCGTAGCGGCCGACCATCCGGGCCGGTTGCGCGCGCACCTGCGCGGCGGCGATCGCACCTCCGCCCGCGTCGACCACCCGTCCGTCCACGCGATGCTCGCAGCTCGGCAGTCGCACCACGATCGCGGGTTGGGCGCCTCGTCCGGCCCGCGCATCGAACACCGCCAGCCCGGGACCGTGCCCCGCTGCCACGGCCCCCACCGCGTAGCGCTCGTCGCGCCTTGGCACGAACTGGAAGCGACCTTCGGCGTCGGTCGGCGCGGCGGCCTCGGGCTCGCGTCCGGGCAAGCCGACGGCCGGCGAGATCTCGACCCTGGCCCCCGCGATCGCGACGCCGCGATCGTCGACGACCACGCCGGTGACCGCAGCCGTCCCGGGCTGCGCGGGCGAGAGGAACGAACCGAATGCGGCGGCAGCGTCGTCGAGCGCCTTTCTCCACGCCACCGACGGCGGCCTCGCCGGACGCACGGACGCCGCTGCGGGTGCTCCGCCACGGCTACCAGCGACGCCCACGAGCGCCACGACGACGACGACCGCCACCACCGCGCCGATCGCGACACCCGACCCCAGCCACGCCTGGCCCGCGCGGCGGCCCGCCGCCGGCGACAGCGCGATCGCCATCCACTGCTTGCGCGGCGCGTGCGCATCCAGCGCTCGCCGCAGCCGACGCAACCCTTCGGCCTGGCGCCAGCGGATGGTGCCGGCCGGCACGCCCTCCGCGCGAGCCAGGTCCACCGCGCGCTGGCCCACGACGAACCGCGCCAGGATGGTCCGGCGGAACGGCTCCTCGAGCGCGAGCACCGCGGCGACCAGGGCCTGGTGCAACCGCACCTGGGCGAGCGCCGCGTCGGCGCCTGGTGCCGAGTCGGCGGCGGCGGCCGCGATCGCCGTCTCCCGCGCACGGCGACGCCCCCGTCCACGGCGCATCATCGCCACGCCATCGCGCACGACCTTGCCAAGCCACGGCCGCAGGGAATCGCGTCGCGCGGGCGCCTTGTCCCACGCCGCCGCCAGCGCGTCCTGCGCCACGTCGGCGGCGTCGGGGTCATCAGCGGCCAGCCGTCGGGCCAAGCGCCCGACCCACACCGCCTCGGCCTGGATTTCCTCTCGGAGCGAGCGCGTCATGCTCTCCTCCTGCCACCGCCCCCGAAACGTTGGCCGCGCTTAGCTCAGGGCGGCGATGACGCGACCGAGGCGCTCTTTGACCTCGCCCATGATGGCGACCAGCTCGGGGGAGCCGGCGGCGGCGGTCTGGGACGGGTCGATGGCCACGACGGTGGCGTTGCCGTCGTCGGCCTCGTAGACGGCGACCGAGCACGGCATCATGGTGCCGGCGCCCAGGTTGGTGGTCAGCGCGCGGTGGGCCAGGGTCGGGTTGCACGCGCCCAGGATGCGGTAGCGCCGGAAGTCGACGTCGAGCTTGGTCTTGAGGGTGGCGGCGACGTCGACCTCGGTGAGGATGCCGAAGCCCTCGGCCTTGAGCGCCTCGGGGACGCGTACCAGGGCCTGGTCGAAGGTGAGCGCGGTGTGGACGGGCATGCCGAGCGTGGTGGTCATGGGTGCTCCTGGGGCGGCTACAGCGATCCCGCCGGGGGCGTGATCGTCAACTCGTCGATGGCGATGGCGGGCCGGGCCACCACCGCCACGATCATCCCGGCGACGTCGTCGGGCTGCATCATCTTGGACCGGTCGAAGCCGGGCCGGTCGTCCCAGATCGGGGTGTCGGTGGCCCCGGCCAGGACGGTGGTGACGCGGATGTCGTACGGCCGCGCCTCCTCGGTCAGCACCCGCATCAGGCCGCGCTGCCCGGCCTTGGCCGCGGTGTAGCCGGCGCACTCGGGGAACGCGCGCTCGGCGGCGACCGAGGCGATGGCCAGGATGTGGCCGCGCCGCACCGGCTGCATGCGGCGGAACGCCTCGCGCGCGCACACGAAGGTGCCGACCACGTGGGTGTCGAGCATGGCGCGCAGATCGTCGACGGTGGCGGTGTGGATGGGGCCGAAGGTGCCGGTGCCCGCCGCGCACACCACCAGGTCGGGCACCGGCAGCTCGGCGAACCGGGCCTTGACCGCGACCTCGTCGGTGACGTCGAGCTGGGCCACCGCGACCTGTCCGGCTTCCGGACGCTTCACTGGGCCGGCGGCGCCGCGCCGCCCGAACGCCACCACCGCCGCGCCCTCCTTGGCGAAGGCCCGGGCCACCGCCGCGCCGATGCCGCTGGTGCCGCCGAAGACCAACCCGAGCTTGCCGAGAAGCCGCATGCCGGCACGCTAGCAGGCCGGCGCCGCCCCGTCACCACGCCGGGCGCGCGCGCACGAAGCGCAGCCGCGGCGGGCGGCCCCGGCGCGCCGGCACGACGGTGGTGGTGATCCCGACGGCCGCGAGCAGCTGCGCCACCGTCGCCAACGGCTGCGGGCCCGGCCCGGTCTCGAGCAGCGCGCGGACCGCGGCCAGCGTCGCCGGCGCCACCTCCGCCGCCGCCACCAGCGCCACCAGGTCGGCGGTGCCGTAGGTCCCGCTGGCGCGCGCCCGGGCATCGGCGAACAGGCGCGCGACCACCGGCATCACGCCGCCGTCCCCGGTCAGGGCGCGATCGATCACGACGTGGACCAGCTCGCCGCAGGCGTAGTAGCTGGCCTCGGCCGCGACGTCGGCCAGGGGGCCGCGCAGGGTCTGGGCGCACGCGTTGGCGGCGGCCACGACGCGCCAGCCGTACCGGCGCCCGTCGAGGAGCCCCGCCTCGCGCAGCGCCACGCCGGCGACGAACGCGGCGCCGCCCTCGCTCAGCCACTCGTCGCGTAGATCGGTGCGCCGCGCCAGGTCGCCGTTCCACAGGTGGAACAGCTCGTGGGCCAAAAGCTCGGTCCACTGCCGGCGCGCCCCGGCGCTGGCTCGACGGAAGCCGGCGCCGGCGGCCTCGAGCACCACCGCGCCCGGGACCATCCGACCGCGCACGATCAGCCCGCGCGCCGACGAGGGACGGGCCCCGGCGAGGACCACCGGCGGGGGCGGCGCCTGCCCGGTCTGGGCGGTGAAGCGCGCCAAAAGCCGCGGAACCAGCGCCTGGGTCTCGGCGGCCAGCCAGGCCGGCAGGCCGCGATCGAGCACCAGCGTCACGGTGGCGTCGTCGACCGTCGGCGCCCGGGCCGGCCCGACCCGCACGAACGCGCCGCCGCGCGCGCCGGCGGCCTCGGTCGAGGTCACCGCGTCGCGCGCGACCACCCGGCCGATCCGGACCTCGGCGCCCGGCGCGCGCACCGCCCAGCTGCGCGGCCCGGCCCGGGGGCCGCACCGGGTGGCGTCGCACACCTCGACGTCGCCGGCGATCGCGCCGGTGAACAGGACCACCGCGCCGTCGCTCCAGCGCAGGTGGGTCGGCGCCGCGCGGCCGGCGCTGGTGTCGTCGGTCGAGAGCGCGGCCGCGAACACCTGGCGCGGCACGCCGTCGATCGGCTCGAGCACGTCGGCGTCGCCGTCGCGGCGCCAGCGCAGCCCCGCCGCCGCCTGCCAGACCTCGTCGCGGTGCCCGTGGGCGGCGCGGCGATCGAACCGCAGCGCCGACGAGGGCCGCCCCAGCCGCCACGTGACCTGCCACGCATCCCGATCGGCCGCGTAGGCCACGTCGATCGCCGTCGCGACGAAGGCGAGATCCGGAGCCGGAGTCGGACCCGGAGCTCGTCCCGGAGCCGGAGCTCGTCCCGGCGCCGGAGCCGGAGCCGGGGCCGGAGCCGGTCCCGGACCGGGTCCCCGCCCGACCGCGCAGCCGGCGATCGCCAGCCACGCGACCGCCACCCTCACGCCGCGGCGCCGCGCGGCCGCCGCGCCGCCGCCCAGGCGTCGAAGTCCGCCACCGCGCGCCCGATCTGCGCCCGCCGGCGGATGTCCTTGGCCTTCATCGTCAGCTCCGGCACCGGCGGCAGCAGCCCGAAGTTGACGTTGGTCGGCGCGTAGCGCTCCTTGGGGCCCCGGGGCGTCCGCACGTGGGTGTACAGGGCGCCCATCATCGTGGTCGGTGGCGGCGGCGTGGGCGTCCGTCCGGCAGCGGCGTCGGCGAACAGGTGCGCGCACACCAGGCCCATCGCGCACGACTCGATGTAGCCCTCGACGCCGGTCAGCAGCCCGGCCAGCCGCACCTGGGGCTGGTCGAGCAGCTCGAAGGTGGCGCCCAGCAGGCGCGGTGCGTCGACGTAGGTGTTGCGGTGGATCGAGCCGAACCGCAGCCACTCGGCCCGCGCCAGGGCCGGCACCATGGCGAAGATCCGCTGCTGCTCCGGGTAGGCCAGGCGGGTCTGGAAGCCGACCAGGTTGTAGGCGGTGAGGTAGCGGTTCTCGGGGCGCAGCTGGACCACCGCGTGCGGCCACCGCCCGGTGCGCGGGTCGGTCAGCCCCACCGGGCGCATCGGCCCGTAGCGCAGCGTGTCGTCGCCGCGCTCGGCCATCACCTCGATCGGCAGACAGCTCTCGAAGTAGCGCGGCTCCTCGAACTCGTGCGGGACCACCTGGCGGCCGGCCTTCACCGCGGCCACGAAGGCCCGGTAGGTGTCCTTGTCGATCGGGCAGTTGATGTAGTCGCCCACCGAGGCCTCGCCGTCGTCGCCCGAGCCCCCGCCTGCGTCGCCGCCGCCGCCCTCGCCGCCCGCCCCGCGCCCACCGCCGCCGGTCAGCGCCGGATCGCTCTCGCGGTTCCACCGCGACGCCTTGTAGGCGCAGCTCATGTCGATCGAGTCCGCCGCCACGATCGGGGCGATGGCGTCGTAGAAGTACATGCGGTCGCCGCCCAGGTGGCGCCGGATGAGCGCGCCGATGGGCCCGGCGGTCAGCGGCCCGGTCGCCACCACCACCGGCCCGGTCGGCCAGTCGTCGACCGGCCGACGCTCGATCCGGATGCGCGGGTGCATGGCGAGGGCCACGGTGACCGCCCGACCGAACCCGAACCGGTCCACCGCCAGGGCGTTGCCGGCCGGCACCCGGTGGCTGGCCGCGCACGCCATCAACAGCGAGCCAGCCTGGCGCAGCTCGCGCTTGAGCATGCCGGCGGGGGTCTCGGGATCGTCGGATCGCAGCGAGTTCGAGCACACCAGCTCGGCCAAAAGCGGCGTCTGGTGGGCCGGCGAGATCTGGGCCGGCTTGCTCTCGCACAGGGCCACCCGAAACCCCAGCTCGGCCAGCTGCCAGGCCGCCTCGCAGCCAGCCATGCCGCCGCCGATCACCGTCACGTCGGGCTCGGACCAGGCGCTCATGGAGCGACGTTGTCCGAGGCGTGCCGGCAGGTCAAGCGTCCCCCGCCAGCCCGGTGATCACCTCGCCGCACGCACAGTAATATAGGTGCAACGGAGCCCTCGAGGCCGTTTGATTCTAGATGGTTGCATGCTTGGACCGGCGCACTCCCGGGGATGGGGGGTTGAACCTGCGCCGCTTGTCGCGTAAAGACCCCGACCGTGGGAATCCCCCTCATCATCGTAGAGTCCCCCGCCAAGGCGAAGACCATCAGCCGCTTCCTGGGCGGCAAGGCCATCGTCGAGTCGTCGATCGGCCACATCCGCGACCTCCCCAGCGGGGCCGACGAGATCCCCGAGGCGTACAAGAAGAAAGCCTGGGCCCGCACCGGCGTCGACGTCGAGCACGGCTTCCAGCCGCTGTACGTGGTCCCGGCCGAGAAGAAGGCCCAGGTCAAAAAGCTCAAGGATCTGCTGGCGACCGCCTCGGAGCTGTACCTGGCGACGGATGAAGATCGCGAGGGAGAAGCCATCGCCTGGCACCTGCACGAGGTGCTCAAGCCCAAGGTGCCGGTGCGCCGGATGGTGTTCCACGAGATCACCGAGAAGGCCATCAAGCACGCCATCGCCAACCCCCGGGCAATCGACGACAAGCTGGTCGATGCGCAGGAGGCGCGTCGCATCCTCGACCGCCTGTACGGCTACGAGGTGTCGCCGGTGCTGTGGCGCAAGATCGCGCCCCGGCTGTCGGCCGGCCGGGTCCAGTCGGTGGCGACCCGCCTCATCGTCGAGCGCGAGCGCCTGCGCCTGGCGTTCAAGAGCGGCAGCTACTACGGCATCTCGGCCACCGCGCGCCCGGCCACCGCCGCCGACGCGCTCATCAGCCTGGAGCTGGTCGAGGCGTTCGGGCGCAAGGTCGCCACCAGCAAGGACTTCGACGCCGGGACCGGCGCGCTGTCCCAGGCCGCCCAGCGCGGCAACGTGCTGCAGGTGTCCAAGCAGCTGGCCGACGGCCTGGTCCCCGCGCTCAAGGCGGCGCGCCTGGAGGTGGCCGAGGTCACCAAGAAGCCGTTCACCCAGAAGCCGTACCCGCCGTTCATCACGTCGTCGCTGCAGCAGGAGTCGGCCCGCAAGCTGCGCTTCACGGCGCAGCGCACCATGCGCACCGCGCAGCGCCTGTACGAGAGCGGCTACATCACGTACATGCGCACGGACTCGACCACGCTGTCGACCGAGGCGCTGGCCGCGGCCCGGGCCCAGGTCGAGAGCCGGTTCGGCGCGGCCTACGTCCCGGCCGAGCCGCGCATCTACACCAAGCAGGTCAAGGGCGCCCAGGAGGCCCACGAGGCCATCCGCCCTGCCGGCGAGGTGTTCCGCACCCCCGAGTCGCTCAAGGGCGTGCTCGAGGAAGACCAGTGGAAGGTCTACGACCTCATCTGGAAGCGCACCGTCGCCTCGCAGATGAAGGACGCCTCGGGCGAGCGCACCGCGGTCCGCATCGCCGCCCAGGTCGGCGCCATCGCCGGCGCGCCCGCCGGCCCCGGCACGGTGCTCCTGGCCACCTCGGGCAAGGTGCTCCACTTCCCCGGCTTCTTGCGGGCGTACGTCGAGGGCTCGGACGATCCCGACGCCGAGCTCGAGGACCAGGAGAAGGTGCTGCCGCCGCTGGCCGCCGGCGACGCGCTGACCACCGACACCGCCGAGGCCAAGGAGCACACCACCCAGCCGCCGTTCCGGTTCACCGAGGCCAGCCTGGTCAAGGAGCTCGAGGATCGCGGCATCGGCCGGCCGTCGACGTACGCCTCGATCATCCAGACCATCCAGGACCGCGGCTACGTGTTCAAGAAGGGCGGCGCGCTGGTGCCGACCCTCACCGCGTTCGCGGTGACCAACCTGCTCGAGACCCACTTCGGCGAGCTGGTCGACTACGCGTTCACCGCCAAGATGGAGGACGACCTCGACGAGATCTCGGCTGGCGACAAAGAGTCGCGGCCGTGGCTGTCGCAGTTCTACTTCGGCGACGCCGGCCCGCGGCCGATCACCAAGCACGAGGCCAAGCCCGAGGGCGAGCGCAACGGCACGGCGGTCCACGCGCCGCTGGCCCAGGTCGGCCTGCACGCGAAGATCGGCGACGGCGTGGCTGACATCGACCCGCGCGGCATCTGCTCGATCCCGGTGGGCGAGCCCCGCGACGGTGAGCAGGTGATGGCCCGGGTCGGGCGCTACGGCCCGTACATCCAGATCGGCGACAGCGACAAGCGCGCCAACCTGCCCATCGAGCTGCCGCTCGACGAGCTGACCGTCGACAAGGCCATGGACCTGCTGGCCCAGGCCGCCGGCTCCAACCGCGCGGTCGGGGTCGAGCCGGTCAGCGGCAAGTCGATCTACGTCAAGGTCGGCCGGTTCGGACCGTACATCCAGCTGGGCGAGCAGCAGCTCGACGCCAAGGGCAAGCGCAAGAAGGACGCGCCGCAGCCGCGCATGGCCAGCCTGTGGCCCGGCATGCGGCCGGAGACGCTGACCCTCGAGCAGGCGCTCCAGCTGCTGGCGTACCCGAAGGTGCTGGGCCCGCACCCCGACACCGGCAAGGACGTCATCGCCGCCGACGGCCAGTACGGGCCGTACGTGTTCACCGAGAAGGACGGCAAGCGCGACGCGCGCAGCCTGACCGACCACGCCGCGCTGCGCGACATCACGCTGGCCGGCGCGCTCGAGCTGTTGGCCCAGCCGCGGGTGTTCGGCCGACGCGGCGCCTCGGCCGGGGTGTCGCTGGGCGAGAGCCCGGTCACCAAGAAGGCGGTCATGGTGAAGAAGGGGCAGTTCGGCCCCTACGTGACCGACGGCCAGGTCAACGCCACCATCCCGAGCTCGAAGGATCCCACCTCGCTCACCCTCGAGGACGCGCTCGAGCTCATCGCCCAGCGCGAGGAGAAGCTGCGCGAGCAGGGTAAGGATCCCCGGGCCGCGGTCACCGCCACCGGCACCAAGGCGTCGCGCCGCAAGCCCAGCAAGGGCAAGGCGCCGGCCGGTGACGACGCGCCAGAAGCCAAGGCCGCGAAGGCGCCCGCGGCCAAGAAGGCGCCCGCCGCCAAGAAGCCGCCCGCCGCCAAGAAGTCGCCCGCCGCCAAGAAGACGCCGGCCAAGAAGGCGCCCAAGCGCGACTGACGCGGCGGCCGCCTCACGCCACGCGGACGAAGGCGTCCCCGCGCGGCGCGGCCCACCCGGCGGCGACCAGGCCGTCGAGCAGGGCCCAGGCGGCGGCCGGCCGCACGCCGAGCACCGCGGCCAGCTCGAGCGGCGTGCGCGGCGTGCATGGATCGAGGGCGGCCCACGCCGCGGCCTCGTCGTCGTCGAGCGGCGGCCGACCGGGTCGGCGCGGCTGCCCGGCCAAGGCGGCGTCGAGATCGGCCGCCGCGGCGATGACGCCGGCGCCGGCGGCGATGAGCGCGTCGGCGCCTGCGGTCCCGGGCACCGCCGCCACCGGCGTGCCCAGCCGCGTGGCGGCCCGGGCGGTGTGGAGCGAACCCGAGCGGGGCTCGGCGGCCACCACCACCACCAGGTCGACCAGGGCGGCGATGACGGTGTTGCGGGCGACGAAGTGGCCGCGCCGGGGCGGCGCGCCGTCGGCGAACGTCGACACCAGCGCGCCGCCGGCCGTCACCACCGCGGCGAACAGCCCGGCGTTGCGCTCGGGGTAGACCACGTCGAGGCCGGTGCCCACCACGACCGCGGTCCGCCCGCCGGCCGCCAGCGCGCCGCGGTGGGCGGCCGCGTCGATGCCCAGCGCGCCGCCCGACACCACCCACGCCCCGCGGGCCACCGCGCGCGCCGCCAGCGCCGCCGCGGTCGCCATCGCCGTCGCCGCCGCTGCCCGAGAGCCGACCAGCGCCACCGCCGGCCCGGTCGGCACCGGGCCGACCCCGCGCACCGTCGGTGGGCGCGCGAGCGCCGTCAGCCGTTCCGGAGACCCGGGCTGCCCCGGCTCGATCGCCCACCGCTCCCCCTGCCCCATGAATGCACCGTAGCAACACCGCCGCCGCGCGCAAGCGGCCGGGCCGGGCCGCCGCCCCGACGCTACTGCTTGCGCATCATCACCTTGTCGCCGACGCCCATCTCCTCGACCGCCAGGGTCACCAGCCCGATCGACAGCTTCTCGTCGACCTGGACCAGCACGATCTCGCCCAGCGCGCGGGCCGGGAACTGCGGGTTGTCCTGCCCGACCATCGCCGCCGGCCGGGTGACCGGATCGAGCGCGCCGCCGCGGCGCACCACGTACAGCCGGTTGCCGGCCACCACGCCCTGCCCCTTGCCGACGTCGACGAACACCACCTCGCCCTGGCCGATCAGCTGATCGGCGCCCAGCATGGCGACGATGGTGCCCTGGGCGTCGACCTGGTTGCGCACCGGCGCGACGTTGCGGAACTGCGTGACCAGCGGGCCGACCCGCGCGCCGCGCTCGATCTCGCCGGTCACCGCCACGATGCGGGCCCGCGCCCGCTTGTCTTGCTTGACGCTCAGCACCTCGACCTCGCCCAGGATGCGCACGTAGGAGCCGACCGCGGCCCCGGTGGTCGGGTGCTTGACGCTGCGATCGTCGGCGTAGATCGAGTAGTGCTTGCCCAGCTGCGGGATGTCGTCGGCCGGGTACGACAGGTAGATCTCGTCGTTGAGGCTGAGCAGCATGCGCTCGTCGACCGCGCCCACCACCCGCCACGCCGAGTCGAGGTGCTGCTTGTCGATGAACGCCACCTGGCGGACGGTCACGTCGACCGCGCGCTGCGGCATCGCCGCCACCGCCGGGCCGTCGTCGCCGCCGGTCTCGGGCTCGAGCCCGGGATCGGTCAGGCGCGTGGCGGCGGCCACGAAGCCCTTGGGCAGGAGCCGCACCAGATCACCGGGATAGATCCAGTGAGGGTTGGTGATCTGCGGGTTGTACGACCACACCTTGGGCCACTGCCACGGGTCGTTGAAGTAGTACCAAGAGATGCCCCACAGCGTGTCGCCGCGGGTGACCACGTGGAGCTCGGGCGTCGGCCCGCCGTAGACCTCGATGGTCTCGCTGGCCTCGCCGGTGGCCTGGTCGTAGTGGAAGTAGCGCCCGGGCCCGCTCGGCGTCGGCGCGATGGGCTGCCCGTCGGCGCCCAGCGTGATCACCACCGGGGCCGCGGGCGCGGCCGGCGCCGGGGCGGTCGACGGGTTGGGGTTGTACGGCGCGGGCTGGGCGTGGGCGCCGGCGACGCCGGTCGCGAGCACGGCCACGGCCCACGGCGCGGGGCGGACGACGATCCTCATGGGAGTTGCTCCAGGCGAGTCGCGGCGATGGTCGCCGGCGAGGACTTCGGAAACTGACGCTGCACCTGCTCGAGGGCGGCGCGGGCCTTGTCGGCGTCGCCCAGGGCCGCGTAGGACAAGCCGATCTTCAGGAGCGCGTCGGGCACCTTGTTGCCCATGGGATAGGTCGACACCGTGGCCCGGAACTCGGTCAGGGCGTGGGCGTAGTCCTTCTGATCGTAGAACACCTCGCCCAGCCAGTACTGGGCGTTGTCGGCGTAGTCGTGGCTGGGATAGCGCGCGATCAGCTCGCGGAAGCGGGCGATCGCCGTGGCGTAGTCGCGGGCCTTGAGCGCGGCCTGGCCAGCCCGGTACAGATCGAGCGCGCCGTCGGCCGAGGCCTCGCCGCGGTCGACCAGCTCGGTCGAGGTCGGCAGGTCGCGCAGGTCGGAGCGGCGCGGCCGATCGCCGCGGGTCGGCCGCGGCGCCGGGACCGGCCGGCGATCGCCGTCGCGCAGGTCGCGGGTGTCCAGCTCGACCGAGGGCGCGGCGGCGGCGCCGACGTAGACGATGCCGCTGCCGCTGTCGTCGTAGCCGACCAGCGCGCCGCGCTCGGGGACGTCGTCGGGGCCGAGCACCTCGACCGGCAGCGCCGGCGGCGGCGCGGCCACCACCCGGCCGTGGACCGCCGCGGTGTCGAGCCGATCGGTCATGACCAACACCTGGTTCTCGAGGTCCTTGCGCTTGCGGCGCTCGGCCCGCAGCTCGGCGCGCGCGGCGTCGAGGTCACCGGCGAGGCGGTGGTTGTCGCTGCGGAGCTGCGCCAGCGGGCCGCCGCAGCCACCGGCGACGACGAGCGAGATCGCGATCAGAGCGGGGCGCACGCCGACATGGTAGGAGCGCCCGGGCCCGAGGGCAAAAAAACATCGCGGCCGGCTACCGATGCGCTTCGATAAGCGCGCGGTCGCCGCTCACGCCGACGCGCCGCACGCGGCGACGATCGCGGCCGCCCCGTCGGCCAGGAGCGCCTCGGCCGCGGCCACGCCGATCGCCTCGGCCGTCGCCGCCGGCCCCCCGCGCTGGCAGCGCAACACCCGGGTGCCGTCGGGCGTGCCGCACAGGGCGGCCAGGTGCAGCTGGTCGTCGGCGAGGGTGGCGTGGGCCGCCAGCGGGGTCTGGCAGCTGCCCCCCATCCGGGCCAGGAACGCACGCTCGGCGGTGATGCGCAGCGCCTCGCGCGGATCGTGCAGCGCGGCCACCACCAGCGCCGCCACCGCGGGGGCGTCCGCGCGGGTCTCGATCGCCAGCACGCCCTGGGCCACCGCCGGCAGGCACACGTCGATCGGCAGGTACTCGGTGATGCGGTCGGCCAGGCCCAACCGGGTCAGGCCGGCGGCCGCCAACACGATGGCGTCGTACTCGCCGGCGTCGAGCTTGCCGACCCGGGTGCCGACGTTGCCGCGCAGGAGCTTGATCTGCAGATCGGGCCGGTGGGCCAACAGCTGGCACTGGCGCCGCAAGCTCGAGGTGCCGACCACCGCGCCCCGCGGCAGCTCGGCCAGGGTCCCGGCCCGCGACACCAGCGCGTCGCGGGGGTCTTCGCGCGCCGACACCGCGGTCAGCGCCAGGCCCGGGGCCAGCTCGGCCGGGAGATCTTTCATGCTGTGGACCGCGATCTGGGCGCGGCCGTCGAGGAGCGCGTGCTCGATCTCCTTGACGAACAGCGCCTTGCCGCCGATCGCCGCCAGCGCCACGTCGAGGATGCGATCGCCCTGGGTGGTGAGCGTCTCGAGCTCGACCGTCAGACCGGGGGCGTGGGCGATGAGGCGGGCGCGGACGTGCTCGGCTTGCCACAGCGCCAGGGCGCTGCCGCGGGTGGCGATGACCAGGCGTTGGACGGACACGGCGGCAGTATGCCGCGCCGGGCCCGGCACGTCCCGGGCCGGCGCCGCCGATCGCCGGGCTCACTCGACGACGACGACGGCGTCGCGGGCGCGGTGCGCCAACCACAGCGCACCGGCGACCAGGCCGGCGGCGCCCCCGAGGAGCGCGCTGGTGGCGAGGCGCGGGCCGATGGCCACGGTGGCGTGGACCAGGCCGGCGACGCCACCGCCCAGCGCGCCGATCGACGCGCCCTGGCGGAACCGCGCGGCGAAGGTCACGGCGCGCCCCGCGGGGCCGGGCGGGGTGGACGGATCGCGAGCCGAGGTCGTCGACGAGCGGGCGCGGACATGCGGACTCCTGGGGCGTGGTGGCGGGACGGACGGTGGGTGGCGCGCGGGGAGCGCGCCGGTGCGAGCGGGGAGCTCGCGGCGGGGTCCCAGCCGCTACTGCACCGCCCGTACCAACCCTGCGACGCGGTGATTCAACGACGTGCGTCGACGTCGGCGCGGCCCGCGCCGACCGTGGTCAGCACGCGCGGGTCGGCCGGCCCCGGCGTCGCCGCCGGAGCGCCACCACCAGGACCAGCGGCGCCAGGGCCGCCTGGCTGGCCGGCGCACCGGCGCAGCAGCCGCCGGCGTCCTCGCTGGGCGGCGGCGTCACCACCGGGCACGTGGTGCCGGGCGTCGGCGCGAAGGCGACGTCCAGCGCGAACGCCCCCTCGCGCGACACCTGGTTGGCGACGAAGCTGTCCACCACGACGTAGTACGTGCCGGCCGCCAGGTCGACCGCCACCTCGCGATCGTCGCGGGCCAGGCAGGCGTCCTCGGCCAGGGCGCTCAGCAGGTGGACGTCGACGTCGGCGGCCGCGTCGTCGGTCACGGTGGCGGTCAGCCGGCCGGGCTGGCACAGCTCGACCTGGTACACCCACTCGCGGCCGTCCTCGACGGTGGCCGGCGCGCAGCCGTAGCGGTTGAAGTAGCGGCCAGGCCCGTCCACGGTCGACGCCTCGACGTGGGCCGGCAGCGGGCCGAGCGGCGCCGGCTGGCCGCGGCTGCCCAGCGGCGCCGGCGGCTCGTGACCCAGGCGGGCGTCGAGCAGGTCCCACAGCTCGGGGTGGGGCGCGTCGTAGTTGAGCGCCCAGATCCCGACCCCGCCCAGATCCTGATCTTCGATCATGCGCAGCTTGGCGTCGAGGCTGTCGACGTCGTCGTACCAGACCTGGTGCCACGCGCCGGCCGCCTGCCACACGTAGTACGGCGACGAGGTGGTGGCGTCCCACCGCCGGGTGCGACCGCCGGCCAGGGCGCCGACCGTGGCGCTGTAGGTCACCGCGCCGACGTGGGAGGTGGCCGCGGCCGCCGGCTGGTCGCTGGCGGTGACCCACTCGCGCCCGTAGTACGGCACGCCGTGGATGAGCTGGCTCCGCTTGGCCGGGCCCACCTCGCTGGCGAACCCAGCCAGGGTCCGCTCCATCGACCACGCCGTCGCCGCGCGCCAGGTGGCGTCGACGTCGAGGATGCCGATGGGGCCGGCCACGCTCGAGCCCGACCAGAAGTAGCCGTACCCCATGACGAAGTAGTAGCTGGCGTGATCGAGCAGCGCCGGCAGATCGAACTCCGGGACGCCGTCGGCCCCGGGCCAGTTGACCTCGGGCCCGGCGATCGAGATCTCGGCGGCGCGGTGGCCGCGGGCGTCGAGCCCGGCCCGCAGCTCGGCGATGAAGGTGGTGAAGTTGGCGCGGGTGCCGTCGATGAGCCCCTCGAAATCGACCGCCACGCCGTCGGCGCCGCCGGCCTCGAGCTGATCGATCATCGCGGTGATGGCGGCCGCGCGCCGGGCCGGATCGGCGGTCAGCGCGCGGATGCCGGCGCCCGAGAACAACGTGAACGCCAGGTCGACCTTGACCCCGGCGGCGTGGGCCGCCTCGACGGTGGCGACGTCGGGCCACCCGTGGCGGGCGGTGACGGCGCCGGTCGCGTCGAGCTCGACGGCGAACCACGCCAGGTGGGTCAGCGCCGACCAGCGGATGGTGTCGAGCCCGGCCACCCAGTACGGGTAGTAGCCGTAGACCACCCGGGCCGGGCCGGCCGCGCGCCGGGCCGCGCCCGCGCGCAGCGCCGCCAGGGTGGTGGCCGGCAGGCGCGGCCGCACCGCGGGCGCCTCGTCGGCGTGGGCGGCCAGCTCGGCGGCGTGGGGTGACGCGCCGGGCGGCGGCGGCCCGCCGGGCAGCGGGTCCGCGGCGACCGCGCCGGGCCCCCCGACCAGGACCAGGACGGCGGCGATCGCGAGGCCAGCGCGCATGCCCGAGGTATGCCCGAGCGCCCGGGCCAAGGAAAGCGCGATCGACCGCGACCGACGCCATCACCGCCGCGCCCGACCTGGCACGGCCAGCGCGCGAACCAACCGCCAACGTATTGGCACCGGTGATGACACCGGAGCAGCGGTGAGGCACCGTCGGCGCGTGTCCCCGCTGTCGCATCCCGGCTTCCGCCGCCTGTGGGCGGCCGGCGCGGTGTCGCTGTGCGGCGACTGGTTGTCGTTCGTCGCGGTCAGCACGCTGGCGCTCACCGGCGGCGGCGGCCCGCTGGCGCTGGCGGTGGTGTTCGCCGCCCACGCGCTGCCCGGCGCGGTGCTGGCGCCGGTGGCCGGGGCCATGGTCGATCGCTTCGATCGGCGCCGGGTGCTGCTGGTGGTCGACGCGCTGGCGGCGCTGGCCACCGCCGGCATGGCGGCGGCGGCGGCGGCCCGGTGGCTGCCGGGGTTGCAGGGGCTCTTGCTCGTGCGCAGCGCCCTCACCTCCGCGGTGCCACCGGCCGAGTCGGCCGCGGTGCGCCGGCTGGTCCCGACCGCGCAGCTGACCGCCGCCAACGCGGTCCTGGCCGCGACCTGGAGCAGCGCGTACGTCGTCGGCATGGCCCTGGGCGGCGCCGCCGCCATGCTGGGGCCCACGCTGGCGCTGGCGCTCGACGCCGCCACCTTCGCGGTGGCCGCCGCCATCCACGCCACGCTGCCGCCGCTGCCGGTCGAGCGCGCGCCGTCCCGCCTGGCCGCCGCGCTGTGGGCCACGCCGCGCGACACCGTCGCCGCGCTCAAGATCGCGGCGGCCGATCGGCCCCTGCTGACGGCGGTGCTGGCCAAGAGCCCGCTGGCGTGCGCCGCCGGCGCGGCGTGGGTGACGCTCAACCTGCTGGCGGTCGAGGCCCACCCGTTCGGGCCGGCCGCGCTGTCGTTCGGCCTGCTCCAGGCCATCCGCGGCGCCGGCACCGGCATCGGCCCGCTGGCCGCGGCGCGCTTGGTGAAGGGCGGCGTCGATCCGCACCGCCTGCGACGCGGGGCCGAGGCCACCATGCTCATCGCGATCACCGCGCTGGCGGTGGCGCGCTCGCCGGTGGCGCTGGCGGTGGTGGCGCTGGCGTGGGGCATCGGCACCGGCACCAACTGGGTCATGGCCCACACCGCGATGCAGCAGCACGCCAGCGATCACGAGATCGGGCGGCTGGCGGCGTTCGACGAGCTGGTGGTGACCGTGGCCATGGTGGTGAGCGCGGTGGTCGGCGCGGTGATCGCCGAGCGCGTGGGGCTGGTCGCCGCCGGGCTGGCTGCGCCGCTGCTGGGCGTCCTCGGCCTGGTGGCCGTCGCCGGCGTGGTCGCCGTGGCCAGCCCAGCCCCACCGCCGACGCGCTGACCGGGCCGGGCCCGCTACCCGCCAGCCGCGATCGAGCGCGGCGCGGGGCCGGCCGCGGGTGTGGACTCAGCCGACGGGGCGCCCGCGGTGCCCGGCGCCTCGCTCGCGCCGGCCTCGGCCTCGACCGTCTCGATGGGAAACAGCCGCCGCACCGCCCCGGCCAGGGTCTCGGCGTCGTCGGACTTGAGCGCCATCTGCGGGTGGTGCAGCAGGCGGGCCACCACCAGCTCGATCGACCGGCGCACCGCCTGCTCGCGCTGCCCGGGCGACAGCTCTTTTCTGGCCAGGAGCGCGCACAGCTTGTCGGCCTCGACCGCGCCGACCGCGGCGAAGTGATCGCGCAACGCCCGGATGGTGGGCACCACCTTCTGGGCCCGCAGCCAGCGGCCGAACTGCGCGACCTCGACCTCGACGATGCGCTCGGCCACGCTGGCGGCCTTGCCGCGCTCGGCCAGGTTGGCCGCCACCACCCGCTCGAGATCGTCGATGTCGAACAGGTACACGCCGTCGAGCTCGCCCACCTCGGGGTCGGCGTCGCGCGGCACCGCGATGTCGACGATGACCATCGGCCGCCAGCGCCGGGCCTTGGTGACCTGCTTCATCAACGCCCGGGTCAACACCGGCTGCCGGGCGCCGGTCGAGCTGACGACGACGTCGGCTGCGGCCAACAGCTCGCCCAGGCGCTCCCACGGCTGCGCGGTGGCGCCCAGCTCCACCGCCAGCGCCGCGGCCCGCTCGGGCGAGCGGTTGGTCACCACCAGCTCGGTCACGCCGGCGGCCCGCAGGTGGCGCGCGGCCAGGGTCGACATCTTGCCGGCGCCCACCACCAGCACCCGCTTGCCGGCCAGCGCGCCGAACACCCGGGCCGCCAGGTCGACCGCCACCGTCGACACGTTGGCCGCGCCGCGGGCGATCGCGGTCTCGGTGCGGACCCGCTTGGCCGCGCCCCACGCGCGCTCGAGGCAGCGGCCCAAGATGGGCCCGGCGGCGCCGGCGGCGACGGCGCGGGCGTGGGCGTCCTTGAGCTGGCCCAGGATCTGGGCCTCGCCCACCACCAGCGAGTCGAGCGCCGCCGCCACCTTGAACACGTGGGCCACGGCCGGGTCGCCGACGTGCTCGTACAGCGCCGCCGCCACCTCGCGCGGCACCGGCGCCCGGCGCGCCACCAGCGCGCGCCGCACCGCGGCCACCGCCCGGGCGCCGTCGTCGGGCGCGGCCGCGCCGTAGACCTCGACCCGGTTGCAGGTCGACACCAGCATGGCCTCGGCCACGCCGCTCGACGACCGCACCTCGGCCAGCACCGGCCCCAGCTCGTCCTCGGCGAACGCCAGGTGCTCGCGCACCGCGACCGGCGCGGTCCGCCACGACAGGCCGACGACGAACAGGCTGGCGCTCATCCGCCCACCCAGCGCCGCACGAAGTAGATGGCGAGCACCGTCAGCGCCGCCGCGAAGCCGACCAGCGTGACGTACGCGGCGCGCCGCCCGCGCCAGCCCAGGCCCAGCCGCCCGCCCAGCAAGCCGGCGTACGCCACCCAGGTGATCACCGCCGCCAGGTACTCGGGGCGGCCCATGCTGCTGCCGCGCTGGGTGGTCCAGATCATCCCCAGCACCATCGCCACCGTGAACACCGGGAACCCGGCCGCCACCAGCCGCTGGCCCATGCCGTCGAGGCCGGCCAGCGACTCGACCGGCGCCTTCCACGACGCGGTGTCGAAGCGCTTGCGCTTGAGGTTGCGCTCCTCGAGCAGGTAGATGAACGCCAGCGCCGAGGCCAGGCCGAACAACGCCACGCCGATGGTGGCCAGCGAGATGTGGATCCGGCCGAGCAAGGTGAGGTCGTCCTGGGGCTGGCCGGTCGGCGACAGCCGGGCCGCGGCCAGCACCACCACCACCATCGGCACCAGCACCGCCCCGGCCAGATCGATCCGGTTGCGGATCGACGCCGCCAGGTAGCCGCCGGCGATGATCCACGCCAGGAAGCCCAAGGCCTCGCGCACCGAGGCCGCCGGGTGCACGCTGTCCACGCCGCGCCAGCCGATGTCGACCCCGTGGCACACGAAGGCCGCCACCACCACCAGCCGGGCGACGCGGGTCCAGCGCGGGCGCGAGCGCAAGAACCCGCTCAGCAGGCCGATCGCGGCCCCGGCGTACAGCACCACCGCCGCCCAGAACGCGGGCGACGGCGGCACCGACAGCAGTCGATCATCGGGCACGGCCAAAGCCTAGCTCACGGCTCGGGCTCGCCCACGAAGCCGTTGACGACGTCGTAGGCGGTCTCGCCGTAGATGACGGAGGTCATCATGTGGTCGGCGCCCATCGCGGCCAGGGCCGCCTCGTCGCGCACGGTCCCCACCAGCTGGTGGGGATCGTCACCGCCGCCGGCGACCGACACGAAGTGGACCGCGGGCCGCACGTCGAAGGCCCGGGCCAGCTCCGGCAGCATCAGCCGGGTGCCGTCGAGCGCGAGCTTGCCCTCGGTCGACCAGGTCTCGAGGCGAGAGGTGGAGATGAACAGGCGGGCCACGACGCGAGATCATAGGCCGATCGGGCAGGTCGCGCAAAGCCGGCTTGCGACGACCGCCTGGGGGCTGTAGATCTTCCCGACCACAAGGAGACGCACGCACCATGGCTAGCACCAACGTCAAGACCATCACCGACAGCAACTTCTCCGACGAGGTGCTCAACAGCGAGCTCCCCACCCTCATCGACTTCTGGGCCACCTGGTGTGGCCCGTGCAAGCAGATCGCGCCGACCATCGACGCGCTGGCCGACGAGTACAAGGGCAAGCTGGCGGTCGGCAAGGTCGACGTCGACCGCGAACAGCAGGTCGCGCAGCAGCTGCGGGTGACCTCGATCCCCGCGCTGTTTTTGTTCAAGGGCGGCAAGGTGGTGTGGCAGTTCTCGGGCGCCCTGCCCCGCACCAAGATCGAGACCGAGATCAAGAAGCACCTGTGAGGTGAGCGCGGCGCCGGCCGCCAGCGCGACGCCCTGCCCCCCCGCGGGGGCCGCGCTCAGCCTCGGTACAGGAGCCACATCAGGCCGCCGATGAGCGTGGCGGTCACCACCATGTACACGGCGATCGCGCGGGTGTTGGGTCGGCCGGTGCGTTCGTTGTAGCCGCGCCGACACGCCGGGCAGATCGCGTGGTGGAGTAGCTTCGCCCCGATCACCCCGCCCCACCACGTGAACGCGGGCGGGGTGGGCATCAGCTCGCTCGCACAGTAGGGGCACGCCATGGGCCGATGGTACCGAACCAGCCGGCCCCGCCGGGACGCCCGGGCCACGCACTTGCCCGGCGCCGCGCCCCCGGTCGCCCCCCGGACCGAGGTACACTGGGACGGTGGTAGATTCTGTCCTCCCGCGGGCCATGCGCGCACCCAGCTGCGCCGAGCTCGAGCTGGCCGACCTGGAGACGGTCCGGTTGCTGCTGCGCGGCGACTCGGTGGTCGACTGGCACCGGCTGGCGTTCTCGGACCACGCCGCGGTCGACCGGTTCCTGCGCCTGTGCGAGCTCGACCCCGACCAACCGGCCGAGCTCGATCGGCTCGAGGCGGTGCGCGAGGACGCGGTCGACTACCTGACCCGGGTCTACCAGCTGCCGCTGCCCGAAGAGATCCTCGAGGGCGTCCCGGCCCGCGACCTGTTCCTCATCGCCTCGCGCACCGGCCCGCACCAGCGCGCCGCGTGCGTCGTGCTCAAGGTGATGCACATCATCTACCACCTGGCCGGCCGCCAGGCGCTGCTGCGGCTGTCGATCTCCGACGACGCCATCTTCCGCGAGATCGAGCGCAAGGTGCTGCGGGTGGTCGAGGAGATGCGCGCCGCCGGGTGCGCCATCGCCGAGTTCGAGTGGAGCCGCAAGCCGCGCGACTCGCAGATCACCAAGCTCCTGGCCAAGCGCTCGACCTTGGCCGCCAGCATCTACGACAAGCTGCGCTTCCGGCTCATCGTGCCGACCCAGGACGACCTGGTGCCGACCCTGGCGACCCTGACCCGCCAGCTCATCCCGTTCAACTACGTGGTCCCCGGCGAGTCGGTGAACCAGCTGGTCGACCTGCCCGGGCTGCTCGAGCGCCACGAGCACCTGGCGACGCTGGCGCCGCAGATGCAGCCGCAGGAGGGCGGCGGCCGCCGCATCGCCGCCAACGAGTTCTCGGGCGCCGAGTACCGCATCGTCAACTTCGTCGCCGACCTGCCGCTGCGGCTGGGCCGCCTGGTCGCCGCCGGGGAAGAGCTCGGGCCCGACGACAGCCACGTGGTGTTCGTGCTGACGGAGTTCCAGATCGCCGACAAAGCCACCGCGGTCCAGAACGACAGCGGCGACTGCAGCCACGAGGCCTACAAGGCCCGCCAGCACGAGCGCGTCAAGCTGCGCCTCATGCGCGACGAGCGAGACCCGCTGCCGCCCGATTGAGCGCGGCGCGACCCAAGGCCGAGGCCGCGGCCGCCGTCAGAGTTCCATGCACAACCACCGCTACCTGGACCTCGTGTGGGGCGCGCTCGTCGCCGGCGCCGCGCTGGCGGGCTGCCGCGGCGAGGCCGCGCCGCCGGCCCCGTGGCCGGCGCCGAGCGCGGCGAGTGTCGGGCCGACGGCAGCTGCGCCGTCGGGCTCGAGTGCTGGTCCGAGCGGTGCGTCCGACCGCCCGGCGCCGACTGCGCGGCGGTAGCCCAGCGCCTGGTCGGCTACCGGGTCGGCAACTACGCCACGGTCGAGGAGCGCGCCCCGGTCCTGGCGGAGCTGGCCGGGGCCTGCCAGGCCGCGCAGCTGACGGCCCGCGAGGGCGCCTGCCTGACCGTCGCGGTCGGCGAGGACGCGCTCCTGGCCTGCCCACGCGTGCTCGTCCCGGCGCTCGAGGCCAAGCGGGCGTCGACGCCAGCCACGCCCGGCGGGCCGACCGACCCGTGGAACCCGACCGGCCAGGCGCCGCCCACCTCAGCGTGCGAGGAGTACGCGCGCGCCCTCGAGCGCTACGCGGCCTGCCCGGCCCTGCCGGCGCCGTCGCGCGCGTCGTTCCGGACGCTGGTGCCGACGGTCCGTCAGACGCTGACCAACGTACCGCAGCCCCAGCGGGCCGCGACCGAGCGTAACTGCCGGGCTGCCAGCGCCGCGGTCGCGGCCGCGGTCGCCAGCCTCGGCTGCCCGTCGTAGCGCCGCCCCCCGAGTCACCGGGTGACGGTGCGCTGGCCGTGGCGCTGGACCGTGAGCTGGGCCCGCGCGCCCAGCCCGGCGGTGGGGATGCCCCCGTCGAGGACGGCGTAGTAGCTGCGCCCGGCCTGGACCAGCACGTCGACGTCGAAGCCGCGCACGCGGCGCCCGCCACCGAGCTCGGCGCCGGCGGTCCACTCGACCCGAGGCCGGCCCGGCGTCGGCGCCTGCCGCTCCAGCCGCGCCGCGAACGCCCGGGCCCGCACCGCGGTGGCGCCCACGGCGTGCCAGCCCTCGGCGACGATCCGATCCTCCAGGACCGGCTCGGCGGCCATGGTCAGGTAGGCGTCGCGGGTCCAGCCCAGGCCGACGCCGCGGGGGCCGGCCGCGGTGGCGAAGCCGATGCCGCCGACCGGGCGGTCGCGGTGGTCCTGGACCAGCGCCCGCGTCCCGCTGCGCACCTCGAGGTTCGAGAAGCCGTAGCCGAGGACGTAGCGGGTGCCGGTCGACGCGTTGGTGGAGGTCAGCTTGATCGGCCACACCGTCTCGACGGTGGCGACGGTGTCCCCCACCTGCGAGCTGGCCACCTCGACCCGCAGCAGATCGAGGGTGAGGTCGGCGACGTCGTGCATGGCCACCCGCAAGAAGGCGCCGTCGATCTGCAGCTCGCGCCGCCGGGTGACCTGGTCGGTGATGGTGGCCGCGGCGCCGAACGGCACCACGTCGAGCGCGAAGGCCTCGGGCTCAGTGGCGCCGTGCGTCTGCGCGCAGGCGGGCCGCGGATCGTCGGCCGCGCAGGCGTCGGCCGACTCGATCCGGAACGCCCGGCTGGCGCCGGTCACGGTGAACCGATCGAACAGGTCGTTGGCGACGTCGGCGCGATCGAGCAGCGTCGGCCGCGCCGCCAGCTCGCCCTGGTAGCTCAGCTCCCAGCTGGTGGGCACGGTCGCCACCACGCCGCGGTTGGTGTCGAGGCTGGGCGCGGCACCGTAGCGCATCGTGGCCGAGGTCGACGCGCCGGCGCCCGAGGTGAGCCCGTCCCAGCGCGGCGTGACCGCCACGTCGATCGCCAGCTCCTGAGCCCGCCGGCACACGCCAGCGTCGAACCACACGCTGACGCCACCGGCCACGGTCAGCCCCAGCTGCACCGCCGCGCCGTCTCGGCTGGCGCTGACACCTGCGACGGCCGCGTACGCGCCGCGAGCGTCGGCACCGACCGGCCGCCCCGGCCACAACGCCGCGCACACGGTGGCCTCGGGCTTGGCCGCGGGCACCTCGTCCTCCGCGGGCACCTCGTCGGCAGCGGGCGCCGCATCCGCAGCGGGCGCCTCGGCCGCGGCAGGCGCCGCATCGGCCGCGGCAGGCGCCGCCTCGTCCGCGGCAGGCACCGCATCGGCCGCGGGCGCGTCGTCGGCAGCGGGCGCGTCCGCGGCCACCACCGACGGGGCCGACGACAACCCGCCATCGGCGGCGGACGCATCCTCCGGCTGGGCGACCGCGAAGGCCGCCGGGAGGAGCACCGCGCCGACCGCAGCGGCGCGCAGGATTGTAGCGAACGACGTGGACACGCCGCGGACCAGAGCAAGCCCTGGTCCGACCACGCAATCGAGCGAATTCGACCTGTTACGTCCCCGGTGCCGTTCGATTCCGCGCGGCGCCCCGGTAGAGGTCCACCACCTGCCCGCGGCCGTGCCGGGCCGATCAGTAGCCGTGCCGCCGCAGCGACACGCTCGCGCACAACCCCATGCCGATGAAGAACGTCAGGATCGAGCTGCCGCCGTAGCTGATGAACGGCAGCGTCACGCCGACCACCGGGGCCACGCCCAGCACCATGCCGACGTTGACGATGACGTGCCAGAAGGTCATGGCGGCGACCCCGACGCACAACACCGCGCCGGCCAGATCGCGCGCGCGCATCGCGATGTTGAGGATCCAGATGATGAGAAACGCGAACAGCAGCAGCATGATCGCCGCGCCGACGAAGCCCCACTCCTCGGCCCACACCGAGAACGGGAAGTCGGTCCAGTGCTCGGGCAGGAAGTCGAACTGGTTCTGGGTGCCCGACATGAAGCCTTTGCCGAGGAGCTTCCCCGAACCGACCGCGAAGATCGATTGCATGGTGTGCCAGCCCGAGCCGGTCGAGTCGGCCGACGGATCGAGGAAGGCCAGCACCCGGGCCTTCTGGTAGCGGTGCATCGACTCCCACAGGATCGGCACCGACAGGAACATCGCGAACAGCGTGTAGATCATCGGCCACACGTCGCGCAGCGCCAGGAAGCCGACCGACAGCATGATCAGCGTGGTCAGGCTGGCGGTGCCCAGGTCGGGCTGGGCGGCGATCAGCACCACCGGCACCAGCAGCAGCGCCAGCTGCGGGCCGAGCGTCATCCACCGCGGCTTGGCCGCGGCGTGGTCCGACACCAAGCGGGCCAGAAGCATGATCACCGCCAGCTTGGCCAGCTCCGACGGCTGCCCGCCCAGCGCGCCGATGGTGATCCACCGCTCGCTGCCCTTGGCGTTGGATCCGAACACGTCGACGATGAACAACGCGACCACGGCGATGGCGAAGCCGATCCAGGCCACCCGCAGGAGCGAGCGGTAGTCGATGGCGGTGGCCACCGCGAAGGCGATCGAGCCGACGAACATCCACCGCAGCTGCTGGTCGAACTTGCCGGCGTGGCGGGTGCCGTGGACGGCGCTGTAGAGGTTCAGCAGGCCCAGGCCGGAGATGACCAGGATGGTGCCCACCAGCGGCCAGTCGATGGCGGCCCGGAACCGGCGCCAGCGCGACATGCCGATCTGGGCGCGCGGCAGCTCGATGCCCAGTCCGCGGCCGCGCGCGAACCAGCTCACGGCGTGGCCCCCGTCGTCGACGCGCCCCGGGCGGTGCCGGCCTGGACCATCCGACCCAGAAACGACGTGGGGACCGCTTCGATCGCCGGCGCCGGCGCCCGGCCGCGGACCTTGGTGGCCCAGCCCTCGAGGATGGTCTTGGCCACCGGCCCGGCGACCTTGCCGCCGGGCCCGCCGTGCTCGATCAGCACGACGATGGCGACCTCGGGGGCGCTGGCCGGCGCCACGCCGGCGAACCAGGCGTGGTCGCCGCTGGGCGACCAGCCGCGGATCTGGCGCTGCTCTTTTTTGGTTCGCTTGGGGCCGACCTCGGCGGTGCCGGTCTTGCCGGCGATCTCGATGACCTGGCTGGTGGCGTGATCGTACGCGGTGCCGCCCGGCTCGTTGACCACCTTCCACGTCCCGCGCCGCCAGATGTCGAGGATCTCCGGCGGCGTGTCGATCTTGTTTTTCACCTGCGGCTGGTACTGGATGACGGTGGCGCCGTCGGCGCGCACCACCCGGTCGACCACCTGCGGGACGAACAGCGTGCCGCCGTTGGCCAGCGCCGCGTAGGCCATGGCCATCTGCATCACGGTCACCTCGACGTCACCCTGGCCGGTGGCGCCGTTGATGGTGTACCCGATCATGAAGCGCCCGACCTTCTCGTACCAGGCCCGGGTCGGCACCCGCCCCGGGGCGTCGCCGTTGAGGCCGAGGCCGGTGCGCGAGCCGAAGCCGTACTGGTTGGCGACCTCGGCGATGCGATCGAGGCCGACCCGCTCGGCCAGCGACCAGAAGTACACGTTGCACGAGCGCTGGATGGCGCCGATCAGATCGAGCGGCCCGTGCGACGAGGTGCAGTGGAACGGCTTGCGATCGCCGGCCACGTGGTACTCGCGCTTGCACACGATCGGCTCGTCCTCGCGCCCCTGGCCGTCCTCGAGCGCGGCGATGGTGGTCACGAACTTGAACGTCGAGCCGGGCGGGTACGGCACCCGCAGCGCCTTGTCGATGAACGGCTTGCGGGGGTCGTCCTCGAGGAACTTGGCCTCGGCCTTGGTCAGGTGGCCGGTCATCACGTTGGGGTCGAACGACGGCTTGGACACCAGCGCCAGCACCCGGCCGGAGTCGATCTCCACCACCGCCACCGCGGCGGCAGGGAACGGCGCCACCGCACGCTCGGCGATGCGCTGCAGCTCGGCGTCGAGGGTGAGGACCAGGCTGTAGCCGGCCACCGGCTCGGTCACCCGGTCGCCGGTGATGAGCCCGGCCGCGGTGGCCTCGTCGATGCGGTGGCCGCGGGCGTCGACCGCGTAGCGCTCCTTGCCCTTCTTGCCGCGCAGGTAGTTCTCCCACATCGTCTCGAGCCCGTAGCGCCCGATCAGCTCGTCGGCCGAGTAGCCCTGGCGGCCCAGATCGTGGGCCTCGTCGGCGGTCATCTGGGTCATGTAGCCCACCAGGTGCGCGGCCAGCGCGCCCTGGGGGTAGTGCCGGTACGGCTCGTTGCGGACCTCGAGCGCCGGCAGCCGGAACCGCTCCTGATCGATGCGCGCCGCGCGATCGCGCGAGATGTCCTCGAGCAGCAGCACCGGCTCGAGATCCTTGCGCTTGCGCGCGGCGGCGACCCGGGTGTCGATCTTGTCGACCTCGTCGTCGGACAGGCCGATCAGCCGGCGCAGCGTCTCGCGCAGCGCCGGGGTGACGGCCTTGGGCTCGGCGTAGAGGTTGAAGGCGGCGCGGTTGTCGGCCAGCGCCACGCCGTTGCGATCGAGGATGCGCCCGCGGATCGACGGCAGATAGCGCTCGTGCACCACCTGCGACATGGTCCGCTCGCGGTAGCGGTCGCCGCGCACCACCTGCAGCTGCCACAGCCGCACCAGCAGCCCGCCGAACGCGATCAGCATGACCAGCATGACCCAGCGCAGCCGCCGCACCAGCGACGGCAGCGCCACGCCGCCGTCCGCGCTGCCCTGCATCAGCACCGGCGCGACCTCACGGGGCCAGCCCCTCGAGCGCGTGATCGCGCTCGCGGTTGGTGCGGGCGAACGCCGCGTCGACCCGCCGGTACAGACGCACCACGGCCACGCCGACCAGGCCCGACGTCACCGCCAGCCGGATCAGGGCCCACACCTCGGTGCGCAGGCCGGCCAGCGCGCCGCCCATGAGGGCGCGGACGACGATGCTGGCGAAGGCGGCCAGGAACGCCGCGGTGAACGCGAAGCCAGCGGTCAGCACCCAGCCGCGCACCAGGATGCGCCGCTGCAGGCCGAGCGCGGCCAGGCAGACCAACCCGGCGACCATCGCCAGGAGCCCGCGCGGGGCGCCCGACAGCAGGTCGCCCAGGTAGCCTGTGACCACCGCGGCGCCGACCGCGCCGGCGGCGCCCTGGCGCGCGGTCAGCCCCAGGTAGCCGGCGGTCACGGCCACCACGTCGGGCGGCGTGTCCCCGAGGATGGGGATGGGCAGCGCCGGCCACACCACCGCCAGCGCCAGCATGAGCGCATACGCGATGAGGACGAGGGCGGCGGATCGCATGGTCGGAGCGCGGCCGTCCTACCACGGGCCTCCGTCGACAGCACGCGCTTTTCGCGGGCTAACCAGGGGTCAACGGCAGGCCCGCTCGACGCGGCCGCGGACGCTGGAACGCGGCCACCGCGCGATAAATTCCCGGCGGCGCGCGGTCGCGTCGGCGTGCTTGCCGGCGACGCACGCGGCCTCGACGCCGAGGGCGGCGGCCTCCTCGGCGAGCTGGCCATCGGGAAACCGCGCCTGGTAGGCGGCCACGGCGGTCAGCGCGGCGCCAGCCTGCCCGTCGCGCAGGTGGGCGCGGGCGCCTGCCAGCAGGCCGAGCTCTTGCGTCAACGGGTCCGGGCTGGGCGCCGCCGGCTCGAGGGCCGGCACCGGCGGCGACGGCACCGGCGGCGACGGCACGGGCGCCGACGGCAGGGGCACCGGCGGCGACGGCACGGGCGCCGACGGCAGCGGCACCGGCGGCGACGCGACGCGTGGCGCAGGGCCCACCACCGGGCGCGCCCGCTCGCCCTTGTGCGCGAGGCGGCCCGCGGGCGCGAGCGCCAGCCTGGGTGGCGTCGTGCCCCCCGCCGACGGCGGGGCCTGGTCCACCGCCGCCATCGAGCTGGGCGCGGCCGGGACCGCTAGCGCGGCCGCCGCAGTGGGCGCCGGCGCGGCCTGATCCAGCGTCGGACCGGCTGCACCACGCGCGGCAGCCCGCGCGGGCTGGGGCACCTCGGTCAGCGCGGGCCGCTCGGTCGTGTCGTCACGGCCACCCGTCACGCGCGGCGCGACGAGCGCGGTGGTGCCGACCACGGCGACGCCGACGACGGCCACCAGCGCTAGCTTCACCGCGCCGATCCCCGCCGTCGCCGTCGCCGCCGCTGCCGCAGGCACCGCTGCCGCAGGTACCGCCGCCACGGGCACCGTCGCCGCCGCTGCCGCAGGTACGGCCGACGCCGTCGCGGGCAGCGCCGTCGCAGGTACCGCCGCCGCAGGCACCGCCGCCGCCGCCGCCGCCGAGCCGGCGGCCACCGCGGTCGCGCCGGCGGTCACCGCCAGCATGCGCGCGCGCCCCTGCGCCAGCCGCTCGGTCGACGGCGCGAGCCCGGGCCGCGCGGCGTCGAGCAGGGTCTTGGCATCGGGGGACAGGTCGGTCATGGCGCCTCCTCGCGCGCGCGCACGGCGGCGCGCCGCGCCAGCGCCTGCTCGAAGCGAGCGCGCGCCAGCCGCAGCCGCGAGTACACGGTGTTGAGCGGGACGCCCAGCAGCTCCGCCACCACCGGCGCGCGCTGCTGCTCGATCTCCATGAGCGCGAACACCTCCCGCTGGTCGGGCTCCATCGCGTCGAGGATCTCCATCACGGTCTGGGCGGCGCGGCGGCGCGCCAGGGCCACGTCGGGAGCCGCCGCGCGATCTGGCGGATCGATCGTCGGCATCGGCCCGGTGCCGATCGGCCGCCGGCGACGATGGTCCGCCGCCACCCGGCGCGCGATGCCGTACAGCCACGTGGTGATGGCCGAGCGGCCCTCGAACTCGGCCAGGCGGCGGTGCACCACCAGGAACACGTCCTGGACCGCGTCGTCGAGGCTCGCCTCCGCGACCCCGAGCGCCCGCAGCGATCGAAACACCATGGCCGCGTGGCGGTCGTAGACCTCGGCCACCGTCAGCGCCGCCGCCGGCGCAGGGGGCTCGAGGACCGAGGCCGGCATCATGTTCGGGTAGGTGGCCGCCGCCATCAGATCCGTCACCGAATGTAACGCGCCGCCCACGCACCCTGGCTCTCTACGGTCTAGAAGGCGATGACCTCGACGCCCAGGCCGATTCGCACGCCCGCGGGCGACGGCCGCCCGACCTGGTCCGGCCAGCGCGGCCGCACGACCCCGACGACGCTCTCGATCGAGGCCGCCACCGCCCAGTGCTCGCCGATCGGCCGGGTCCAGCGGAGCAGCAGCGACGCCCCGTGCCAGCGCGCGGCCGGGGCGACGCCGGCCTCCATCGTGCCAGCCAACCAACCACCGCACGCCCACAACCGCCACGTGGCCCGGCACGCGCGTAGATCGACCTCGACCATGCGCACCGGGCTGCCCCGGCCCGACGCGGTCCAGCTGCGCGGCCACACCGCGCCGGCGACCTCGCCGCGCCAGCGCCGGTAACTCACCGCGACGGTGGCGCCCAGCCCGAGCCGCAGCTCGGGCATCGCGCCCGCATCCGACCAGCTGTCGGCCCGGACGTGCAGCGCCAGCGGCCCCGTGCCGGGCAGCCGCGCCGAGGCCGAGGCGTCGACGAACGTCGGCCCGGGCGGATCAGGCACGCGGGGCTCCGGCCGGTCGCCGGCTGCCGGGTCGACCACCGCCGACGCCACCACGAAGGCGACCGCGTCGAGCACCGCGTCGCAGTCGGCGCCGCGCACCTCGCGGGTCGACGGGCCGGCCGGCGTCGCGATGGTGACCCGCGCCGCCACCTCGGGCTCGAGCGGCGCCTTGACCACCTCGGCCGACGCGGTGACACCATCGCCCTCGCCCAGCGGCCGCCCCAGGTGCTGCGCGACCCGCGCGGCCAGCGCGTCGACCGAGCCGCACCCGGGCTCGCCGCGCCAGGCCAGCGGGTCTGCCGCCGCCGCCGCCGTCGCCGCGCTCACGCCCACCACGACCGCGAGGACGCGCCGCATCGTCGCGGTCAGCATAGCGCCAAACCACCCGCCGCGCGCGCCTCAGAAAGGGCGGACGCCGAACGCCGGCTCGCTGCGCTTGTCCTTGCCGGCGGTGGGATCCGGCGGCGGCGGCGGCGCCAACAACACCAGCACCGTGCGCAGGCGCGCGAAGGCGACCGCGGGCGTGACCTCGATCTCCTGGAACATCGAGTAGTCCTTGGTCGACACCTTGGCCACCCGCCCGACCAGGATCCCGGCCGGGAACGCCCCGCCCTGCCCCGAGGTGTACAGCTCGTCGCCGATCTGCAGCGTCGCGGTGTCGTCGGGAGCGCTGCCACGATCGAGCCACTCGACCTTGGCGGCGTAGCGATCGGGCGCCCCGACGCCGACCAGCTGGCCGACGCCTCCCGTGCGCTTGACCACGATGGCGACCGACGAGCGCGGGTCGGTCAGGAGCAGCACGTCGGCGTGGCGACCGTAGACCGTGAGGATCTTGCCGACCAGGCCGGCCGAGGTCACCACCGGCATGCCCGGCTCGACCTCGCCGGCGCCGCGATCGATCCGCAGCCGCACCACCCGGAACGCCGGCGACAACGCCTGGGCCACCACCCGCGCGCCGATGGTGTCGGCCGCGGTCTGCTTGCGCAGCAGGGCCAGCTCCTCGAGCGCGTCGACGTCGAACGCGCGGCGGCCCATGGTGGCCAGCTCCCGCCGCAGCCGTTCGTTCTCGGCCCGCAGCTCGCGGTTCTCGTCCTCGACGCCGACCAGGGCGACGTAGCCGTTCCACACCGAGCCGACCCGGCGCACCACCCAGGCCACCCCCGACTGCAGCGGCGCCGACACCCGCAGCACCGCCTGATCGACCTTGGTCAGCTCGCCGGGGCGGCGCAGGCTGGCGCGCAGGATCAACGCCGGCACCAGCAGGAACAGCGCGACCAGCCCCCAGTCGATCAGCCGTCGGCGCAGCGTCATCGCCACGGCGTCACCGACCTACTTGAGCGCGATCTCGCGCAAGAGCGACAGCTCGTCGAGCACCCGCCCGGTGCCCAGCACGACCGCCAGCTGCGGGTTCTCGCACACCATCACCGGCAGACCGGTCTCCTCGCGCAGCAGCACGTCGAGGTTCTTGAGCTGGGCCGAGCCGCCCGACAGGACGATGCCCTTGTCGACGATGTCGGCCGACAGCTCGGGCGGCGTGCGCTCGAGCACCGAGCGCACCGCGTCGACGATCGAGTTGACCGGCTCCTGCAGCGCCTCGCGGATCTCGTCGGAGTTGACCACCAACGTCTTGGGCACGCCGGCCACCAGGTCGCGGCCCTTGACCTCGACCGACAGCGGCTCCTCTAGCGGGTAGGCCGAGCCGATCTCTTTTTTGATCACCTCGGCGGTGCGCTCGCCGATGAGGAGGTTGTACTTGCGCTTGATGTACTGGACGATCGCCTCGTCCATCTTGTCGCCGGCGACCCGGATCGACTTCCACAAGACGATGCCGGCCAGGGCGATGACCGCCACCTCGGTGGTTCCGCCGCCGATGTCGACGATCATGTTGCCGGACGGCTCGGTGATCGGCAGCCCGGCGCCGATCGCTGCCGCCATCGGCTCCTCGATCAGATAGACCTCGCGGGCGCTGGCGGCCAGGGCGCTGTCGCGCACCGCGCGCTTCTCGACCTCGGTGATGCCCGACGGCACGCACACGATGACCCGGGGCCGGACCAGGGTCCGCCGCTGGTGCGCCTTCTGGATGAAGTAGCGCAGCATCGCCTCGGTGACCTCGAAGTCGGCGATGACGCCGTCCTTCATCGGCCGGATGGCGACGATGTTGCCCGGGGTGCGCCCGAGCATCTCCTTGGCCTCTTTGCCGACCGCCAGCACCCGCTTGGGCCCCAGCGAGTTGGCCTGCACCGCCACCACCGACGGCTCGTTGGCCACGATGCCGCGACCGCGGACGAAGGTCAGCGTGGTGGCGGTCCCGAGATCGATCGCGAGATCGTTCGAGAACATGCCGTAGACCCAGTCGAAGAGCATCGGGGGTGGCCTAGTGCGCAGCGGGCGCGGGTGCCGCGCCGGAGGCTCCGGCGGACAACACACACAACGCGTGAGCGGGTGGCGACATTCTCGAAGAGGGTAGAAATTGCGTCACGTTGGCAACGCACGGTGGGGTCGTTTGGCGGCGGAGGAGTAGCACGGTCGCCAAACCGGTTGCAAGGCCTTGCCC
>JAWKQV010000032.1:0-33626 GCA_041389965.1 Kofleriaceae bacterium
TCGTGCGCCCAGCTAAACTCAACGCTCTCTTCCGCTATCCAGTTTTCAGAGACCGAGTCGCTCGCCGGTGCCGCGCTTTCGTTTGGCGCCGTCGAGGGAAGCGACTTATACAGAGCCGGCTCCCGGGCGTCAACATCGCGTGCGCTTTTTTCATTCGACGGCGCCATCGATGCGTAAATCAGCGAAACCAAATATGTTTCCCGAGCAGAAATTGTGGAGGGCTCGGTCTGGTGCGCGTCCGGCTCGTCTTGTCGCCGCGAAGCATGGCGGCGCCACGGATGGCGGCGGCGGCCTGGCGGCGGGCCGGGAAGGCCATCCAATCACTTAGATTTATTTGTTTTTTCTTGAATGAGAGCCGCTGCGCGCGGGGTCGCGGGTACCGGCGCGCCCGCGGCCGCCGGGATCTGCGCCGCCTGTTTCGGTGCCACGCAGGGTCACGGCGGTGCCGCCCTGGACCAGGCACCGCGGTCGCTCGACCTGGCCCCCGCGGGGGCGGTAAGGTCGTCCCACGATGATCGAGCGGATCGGGAACTGCCGGATCGTCGAGGAGGTCGCCTCCGGCGGCATGGCGGTGGTGTACCGCGCGATCCAGGACACCTTGGGTCGGACGGTCGCCATCAAGGCGCTCAAGACCGCCGCCGCGACCGAGGAGCACATCGCCACGCGGTTCGAGCGCGAGGCCAAGAGCCTGGCGACGCTGCAACACGAGAACATCATCAGCGTCTACGACTTCCACCGCGAGCACGGCGCGCTGTTCATCGTGATGGAGTACGTGTCGGGCATCGACCTGTACGATCTGCTGGATCGCTCGGGGCGGATGCCGTTCGACGTCGCGGCCATCATCGCGCTGCAGGTCGCGCGCGCGCTCGACTACATCCACTACCGCGGCATCGTCCACCGCGACATCAAGCCGGCCAACATCATGCTGGCGCGCCAGGGCGGCGTGAAGCTGATGGACTTCGGCATCGCGCGCGACACCTCGTTCTCGGACCTGACCGAGGCCGGCACCGGCATCGGCACGCCCGCGTACATGTCGCCTGAGCAGATCTTGGGCGACAAGCTCGACGCCCGCTCCGACGTGTTCTCGCTGGGGATCGTGCTGTACCAGATGCTCACCGGCGGCAAGCCGTTCGTCGAGGACGAGCAGCGCTCGGTGATGCACAAGATCCGACTCGAGCGCCACCCCAGGGTGCGCAAGCTCAACCCCGACATCCCGCGCGAGCTCGAGCGCATCGTCGACAAGTGCCTCGCGAAGCAGCCGCGCGATCGCTGGCGCTCGGCTCAGCAGATGGTGATGGCCCTCGAGCGGTTCCTGGCCCGCTACGTGGACGTCAACTACCACGCGCGGCTGGTGATGTACCTGAAGGCCCAAGGCGTGATCACGCAGCTCGAGGCCGACGAGTACGTCAGCCCGCTGGTCGGCGTGCCCGGCCACGGCGCCGCCGGTCAGCCCAACCTGGCGACGCGGATGACGGCCCGCCGTGGGTTCACCATCCAGGGCGTGATTCTCGGCGTGCTGGTGTTGATGCTCGGGCTCATCCACGTCGCGCCGCTCGGCGAGGCGGCGACCCCCGCGGCCACCACCGTCGAGAAGGGCCACCTGCGGGTGGTGGCGTACCCGTGGGCGACGGTGGTGGTCGATCGCGTGGCGATCGGCGCGACCCCGCTGCCGCGGCCGATCGAGCTGACCACCGGCGTCCACGACGTGGTGATCACGCACCCGTTCTACGTGCCGATCGAGCGCACGCTCGAGGTGCCGGCCGGCGCCGCCGACGCGCCGACCGAGCTGCGGGTCGACTTCGAGCACGACGGCACCTTGCTGCCCGGCAAGATCCGGCCGGCGGAGGCGCCGTGAAGGCGGCCCTCGCCGTCGTGGTGCTGCTGGCGCTGGCGGCCGCCCCGGCCGGCGCCGATCGCGACTACGTGACCTACAAGGTCAAGCCGGGCGACACGTTGGCCTTGCTGGCGGCCGAGTACTACGGCGATCGCAACCACGCGGTGTTCATCCTGGTCGCCAACAAGCTCGACCACGCCCGGCCGCTCAAGCCGGGCGAGCGCCTGCGCATCCCGGTGTCGCGCGAGGTCACCGCCGCGGTGGGCGACACGTTCGAGGGCCTGGCGCAGGTGTACCTGGGCGACAAGCGCCGGGCGGTGTTCCTGGCCGAGTTCAACAACCTCGACCCCAGCGACAGCCTGGCGGCCGGCACCACCCTGACCATCCCCTTCCACGTCGTCCACACCGCGGCCGGCGCCGAGACCCTGGCCAGCATCGCCGCCGCCTACTTCGGCACGGCCAAGAACGCGACGCTCCTGCGCGGCTACAACTTCCTCGATCGCGACGCGCTCGCGGCCGGCGAGTCGATCGTCATCCCGATCAACCACGTCAAGGTGCGGGCGTCGGCCATGCCGCCGGTGGACGCCGAGTCCAAGGCGCGCACCCACAAGCGCGAGCAGATGGTCGAGCTCGCCAAGCAGGCGTGGCCGCGCGCCCTCGACGCCTGGCGCGCCGGCGGCTACGACGACGTCAAGCAGGTGTTGCTGGCGGTCGACCTCGACTTCCTCGACAGCGATCGCGCCGCCGAGCTCGGCCAGCTGCTGGGCGCGGCCTACGTCGCCCTCGACGACGAGGTGTCGGCCCGGGCCGCGTTCCAGCGCGTGCTCGAGCGCCGCGGCAAGACCACGATGTCGAGCTATCGCTTCTCGCCCCGCATCACGGCGGTGTGGACCAAGGCCGGTGGGCAGCTGGTCGACCAGCCGTAGCCGGCGCGCCGGGTGGTGCGCCGCGGTGCTCGGGCTGGCCGTCGGGTGTGGCGGGACCAACGCGCCGCCGCCGACCGGCGCCGCCGCCGCCGCCGTGGCCGACCTGCGCGCCGCCCTCGATCAGGCCGCCGAGGTCACCGCGCCGTGGCGGTGCGCCGCCCAGCCCCGGCCCACCGACGGCCCGGGGCCGACCGTGGGCACCCGGGTGTGGCGGGTCGAGGGCGGGGTGCTGACCAGCGCCGGCCAGGCCCTGGTGGTGGCGGTGGTCGCAGACGCGCACGGCGATCCGCTGATCGGCCTGCGCGACCGGCTGGCGGCGGCGCGGGTCGATGTGGTGGTGTCGCTGGGCGGGATGGGCGAGACCGCGCCGGCGCTGGCCGCGAGCCTGGGCGGCCTGGCCGACGGCCGCTGGCTCACCGTCGCGGTCCCCGGGGCCAGCGAGCCGTGGCCGCTCCACCGGGCCGAGGTCGCGCGGCTGGCCGCCGCCGGGCTGCCGATCGTCGACGGCGCCGCCGCGCGGGTGCTCGACGCTGGCCCCGCGGTGGTGGCGACGCTGCCCGGCGAGCCGCACGCCGGCTGGCTGGCCGCGGGGGACGACGGGTGCGGCCACGACGCCGACGAGGCCGCCGCGGTGGTCGCCGAGCTGGCGGCCCGCGCCGGCAAGCGGCCCAGCGTCCTGGCGTCACCCGCGGCCCCGAGGCTGGGCGACAGCGACCGCGGGGTGGCCGGGGTCGGCGCAGGTGACCGCGCGCTGGCCGCGACCGCCACCGACCTGACGCTCTTCGTCCACGCCCCGATCGACGGCCGCCCGGCCCGCGCCGGCGAGGCCCGGCGCGTGGCGACGGCGATCGCCGCCGGTTCCCTCGACCCGTTGCCGCGGTTTGCCGACGACGGCGCCCCCGTCCCGCCCAGCGTGACGCTGCTCGTGTTCGAGCGCGGCCAGGCGACCTGGCGCGGCGTGCCGCTGACGCCGCGGTGATCTTCGTCTCGGCCGGCCGAGGTGGTACCGTCCCGGGGTTGTCGACGCCGACGCCTCGTCACTTCTGCCCGCGCTGCCGGGCCAGCTACCCGGCGCCGCAAGCGTTCTGCTCCGAGTGCGGGTCGGACATGCTGCGGGTGTCGGCGATCGACCTGGCGGCGGCGCGCGACGCGGCCATGAGCGAGACCGCGGTCTCGGGCACCGCGGTGCCGCGGCCCGATCGCCGCATGAGCGCGTCGAACCAGGCCTGGCTGGGCGCGATCGTCGATGGTCGCTACCGGGTGCTCGAGGTGCTCGGACGCGGCGGCATGGGCGTGGTGTACAAGGTCGAGCACGTCCGCATGGGCAAGATCGCGGCGATGAAGGTGCTGCACCGCGACCTCGCCGACGATCCCGAGGTGGTGCAGCGGTTCGAGCGCGAGGCGGCGGCGGTGTCTCGGCTGCACCACCCCAACTCGGTGCAGGTGTTCGACTTCGGCGCGGCCCAGGGCGCCCTCTACCTGATCATGGAGTACGTCCGCGGCCAGGACCTGGGCACCATCGTCGAGCGCGACGGGCCGCTGCCGTTCGCCCGGGCCGCCCCCATCCTGGTCCAGATCCTGGGCGCCCTGACCGAAGCCCACGAGCGCGGCATCGTCCACCGCGATCTCAAGCCGGAGAACGTCCTCGTCACCCGCACCACCGGCGGACGCGACTTCGCGAAGGTGCTCGACTTCGGCCTGGCCAAGGTGGCCAACGCGGGCTCGCCCGACGTCAGCGACCCGGCGCAGATCGTCGGCACGCCATATTTCATGGCGCCCGAGCAGATCCGCGGCGAGGACGTCGATCCGCGCACCGACATCTACGCGATGGGCGCGATGGCCTACCGGGTGCTAACCGGGCACTACGTCCACGCCGCCGCCACCGCGGTGGGCGTCCTGACCAAGCACCTGACCGCGCCGGTGGTGCCCCCGTCGGTGCGCGCCCCCGACCTGCGGCTCGCGCCCGAGGTCGACGCGGTGATCATGCAGGCGCTGGCGCGCGAGCCCGGCGCGCGGTGGGCGACCGCGGCGGCCATGACCACCGCCATCGAGCGGACCTACGCGGAGCTGGTGGGGGATCGTTCGATCTTGCTGGCACAGCGGGCGCAGCCCGGCACCAGCGGCCCGCGGGCCCGGGCCCTGACCGAGGACGACGAGCCGCTGTCCGAGCTACGGCTGCAGCGCAGCGACCTCGACGCGTACGAGCGGTCGCTGCGGCGCGGCCGCTGGCTGGTGGTGGTCGCCGCGCTCGGCCTCGGCCTGGTGGCGGTCGCGGCCGGGCTGTGGTGGGCGCTGTGGCGGCCGGAGCCCGCGCTGCGGGCGGAGCGCGAACCCAACGACACGCCGGCCCAGGCCAACCGCATCGCCCTCGACACCACCGTGACCGGCTACCTCGGCAAGCGGCGCTCGCCGACCGAGCCCGACGTCGACGTGTACCGCCTGCCGCGCGTCGACCGCGCCGGTCCGGCGGCGATCTCGATCCGGCTGGGCGCCATCCCCAACCTCGACCTGGTGCTGACCGTGCGCGACGCGGCCGGCCTGGTGGTGGCCAGCGCCGACGAGGAGGGCGTGGGCGGCGCCGAGCGCCTGTCGGCCCGCGCCATCGACGGCGCGGTCACCATCGAGGTAGCCCAGGTGATGACGACCGCGCTGCCGGTCGAGAACGTGTCTGATCCGTACCAGCTCGAGGTGTCCGCGGTGACCGATGACGCCAGCTGGGAGCGCGAGCCCAACGGCGATCGCTCGGACGCGCTGGCGGTGGCGCCGTCGCGCCCGGTCCGCGGCCGCCTCGACAGCCGCGCCGACGTCGACGCGCTGCGCTGGACCGGGCCGGCCGGTCGGGTGGTGGTCGAGGTGACCGCACCGACCGAGCTGCCGCTGTCGTGGCGCAGCCCCGACGGCGTCGATCACCCGCCGGGCCGGGCCCAGCTGACCCTGGCTGCCGACGACGTGCTCACGCTGCGCCGCACCGATCGCGACGCCGCCAAGGGTCCGCTGCCGGGCGCCGACGCGGCCTGGGCCGTCACCATCATCCCCGGCAGCTGATCACCGCGGGCGTCAGACCAGCGCGAAGTCGGCGGTCAACGCGTCGAGCAGCGCGTCGAGCCCGGCCTCGCGGTCGACGAAGCGGTGGGCCAGCGGCGGGCCCGGCACCGGGCCGTCGCTGGCGCCGCGGACGATCCGCCGCGTGCTGGGCTGGAGCCGGCGCGCCTCGCCCAAGATCGCCTGCCACCTGACGTCGGCGGCGTCGTGCTCGGCGATCACCGCGTCGAGCTGGATGCCGCGCAGCGCCTCGACGGTGTTGTCGAGGTCGGTGGCGAACTGGACGTCCCACCCGCTGGTCACGTACAGCGCTAGCGCCCCGCGCTGCCGCCGCTCGTCGCCGACCACCAGCACCCGCAACCGCCGGGCCGGCTTGTCGGTGGGCGGCGCCGCGTGGCTGAGCACCGCCACCAACACCCGCCACTCCTCGGGTGGCTCGTGCAACAACACCCCCAAGCCTGGGTGTGGGCCGGTCAGGGCGCGGGTGATCTCGCCGTAGAGTTCGATCGGCGCGCCGCGGGTCCGATCGAACACGCGGAGCTGCACCTGCGTCCCCGGATCGATCGCGGTCACGGTGTCGAGAAAGCACCCGACCGTCGAGACGTCGCGGGTCTGGCACACGAACAGATCTCCGACGACCGGCTGGACGGTCGCCGCGAGCTGGGCGCGAATACGGACGGCGCGACGAGACACGGACGCTCCGTTTTATCACGCCCCTCCGGCAAAGTCAGCCAGCTCACGCTCGGCCCGCCCGGGCGATGTTACCTTCGTCGGCGGCGTGCTCGTCGAGCTTGGCTTCCAGGCATCCGCGGTTCCGTTCGTGCTGCTGGCGGTCGGGCTGGCGGCGCTGGCGCTGGTGCCGGCCCTGGTCCAAGGCGACCCGGTGGTCCGCCTCGGGTTCGCGCTGATCGGCCTGGCCGCGCTGCCGTGGGCGGCCGGGACCGCCGCCATCGCCGCCGCCGATCAGCTCGAACCGGCGGTGCCGCTGGCCCGGGCCGTGTTCGCGCCGCTGCCGCTGGTCGGCTCGGGCCTGTTGATGGCGCTCCTCGGCGTGGCCGGGCGCATCGACGATCACCGCCGGGCGCTGGTGCTCTCGCTGGTGATCAACCTGACCCTGGCGGTGGTGTGCGCGTCGACCTCGACGGTGGTGGCGTCGCTGCAGCGCACCGTCTGGGGCCTGCCCTACCCGCGGGCGGGTGGGCTGTACGGCGTGTTCATCGCCAGCATCCCGGTCGCCGTGGGCTACGGAGTGTGGGCCACCCGCGGCGCCACGTGGGACCGGTTGACCGAGCATCGGTCACGCCGGGTGGTCGTCGCGATCGGCGCGCTCGCCGTGCTGTCGAGCGCCGACGTGCTCCTGACGTACGGCTGGTTCCGCATCTACCCGGTGTCGTGGCTGCCGAGCCTGCTGGCGACCGGCCTGGGCCTGCACGCGATGGTGGCCGGCGATCTGCTGCGCAGCCGCGGGCTCGATCGGGCCGCGGCGGTCGAGACGGTGACCGGCCTGGTGGTGGTGGTGGTGCTGGGCATCGCCGCTGCGCTGACCCGCCGCCCGGCGGCGCTGGCCATCGTGACCGGGGCCGGCGTCGCCCTGATGATCACGCTGGGGCGCACCGTCGCCCAGCGCGCGGCGGCGGCCAACGGCCGTGGGCGCGATCCGGCCAACCTGCTCGGGCCCGTCGACGACGCCGATCCCGCCACGCTGGCGGCGGCTGTGGTGCGGCACGTCGAGCGCGACGGCCTGTTGCGCGAGGTCCGGGTGTGGGCGGCCGACGCCGCCGCCGTCACGTCGCTGGCCGAGCGGCCGCCGGCGAGCCACCCGCTGCCACCCGAGGTGCGCCGCTACCTGACTCGCCACGCCCGCACCCTGCCGATCGACGACCTCGCCAGCGCGCGCCTGGGCGCCCTGCGGCCGGTGTTGGTGCCGTGGCTGGCGACGCTAGGCGGGACCGTGGTGGTGCCGCTGTGCGAACGCGACCACCTGGTGGGCCTGATCACCGGCGCTCCCCCCGATGGCCGGGTCGTCCGGGATCCGGACCGCCGGCGCCTCGACGAGCTGGCCGCGGTGGTTGCGCGGGCGATGACGGTGGCGGCGCTGCGGCGCGAGGTCGAGGACCGCGCCGATCTCACCCGCGAGGTCGCCCTGGCCGACGCCGTGCGCCAGGCCCGGGCCGGCAACCGCCGGGTCCAGGTCGCAGGGGTCGAGGTGGCCATCGCCTACCAGCCCGCGGCCCGGGTCGCCGGCGACCTGTGGTTCACCGGCACCCTGCCCGACCACCGCGCCGTGGTCGTGGTCGGCGACGTGGCCGGGCGCGGCATCTCGGCGGCGCTGGTGTCGGCGGCGGTGGTCGGCGCGTGCCAGGGCGCGACCGGGTCGGCCGACGCCACGATGGGCCCGCACGCGCTGCTCGCGCGGCTACACCGCATCGTCGCCGGCATCGACGGGGGACGCCCGCGGGTCACCGCCGCCGCCGTGGTGATCGAGCCCCGTCCGGGCGGGCGCCAGGCCCGGATCGCCATCGCCGGGCACCGCGGCGGCTACCTGGTGCGCGCCACCGACGCCGGCCCGACGTTGGTCCCGGTGACCGGACGTGGCGCGCCGCTGGGCGAGCCCGCCTGGCGCGCCAGCGAGACGGTGATCGAGCTGGTCGACGGCGACCTGCTGGTGCTGGTCAGCGACGGCGTGACCGCGGCCCGCGGCGCCGCTGGCCACCCGTGGGGCGAGCGGCGGCTGCAGCGCCTGTTGCGCCAGCGCGCGACCGTGGACGGGGTCGATCTGGCGGCCACCACCCTGGCCGCGCTCGACGAGCACCTGGGCGAGGCCCGGCGCGACGACGACCTGCTGGTCGTCGCGATCGCGCCGTGAGCGGACGGCGTCACGGGGCAGCGGGGCCGTCGGCGTCGGCGTCGCCGGCGGCAGCTCCGGCGACCAACCGCAAGCCGGCCGGCAGGGTGTCGCCGAGGGCCACTCGCTCTTCGCGCGCCTCGAGCGCGACCACCTGCTCGACCAGGAGCGCCGCTCGTTCGCCGCCCGGCATCGCCGCCACCGCCCGCGCCACCTTGGCCCGGACCACCTCGTCGACGTCACGCGCGCGGTCGCCCGTGCGGCGCGCCAGCTGCGCCAGCGAGAACGCCGCCTTGTCGGGCTCGGGCCAGTCCCACGCGAGCAAGCGCTCGAGCCACACCGCCACCTTGCTGATCGGCACCACGGTGTTGAGGGGGCCGTACAACGGGACCCGGGCGCCGATGCGCCCCAGCGCCCACAGGTGCACCACGTCCTCACGCCCCTTGCGGTTGTCGAGCCGGCGCATCAGCTCGTCACCCAGCTTGAGCTTGTGGCCGATCGGCAGCCGCTCGAGGCTGGCCACCGCCCGCCACATCTCGCCCAGCTCCTGGCGGGACGCCTTGACCTCGGCCAGCTTCTTGGACTGCTTGGCCCCCGGCAACAGCAGGCCGGCCAGGCGATCGTAGATCTGCTCCTGCTGGCCGGCGGTCATGCCGCCGCTGACCCGGCGCCACAGGATCCACCACGCCAGTCGCGACGCCTCGGTCTTACCGTGCGCGAGTCCCTCGTTGAACACGCCCCACACCTGCTTGATACGCCAGGCGTCCAAGGGCGCGCCGGTGCCGGGGCGCAGGCACAGCCCGGCCAGGCCCAGCCAGCGCTGCTCGTGATCGGCCGAGCGCCGCCGGGCCTCGACCACCTCGATGATCGCGTCGAACAGGCCGCGCGCGGTGGCGGCCGGCCACTCGTCGCGGCGCGCCTCGAGCAGCTCCTCGAGCTCGCGGGTCAGCGGCGCCAGCAGGCCGCTGTCGCCCCGGAACGCCGCCTGCGCCAGCGCCCGGGCCTCGGCGAGCCGCGGGTGGGGTGGCAGCTCCGCGTCGGGCTCGACCGCGCCACCGCCGGCGCGCATGTCGAACGCCAACCGCCACCGGCCCGGCCGGGCGGCGCCGCCGTGCTCGACGCACCAGATCTCCACCGCGCCCAGCTCGGTGATGGTGACCGCCAGGTGCACGTCGACCGTGCTGCGCCCGGGCGCCCGCAGCACCGTGACGATCGGCGGCAGCTCGAGCAGATCGCTGCCGTCGTCGAGGGTGTCGGCCCGGCCGTCCCCGACCGCGACCAACGCGCCGGGCGCGTCGGCCCGGGCGCTCGACGAGTACAGCTTGAAGCGGACCGGTCGGTTGGTGACCAACGCGAAGTCGCGATCGAGCTCGACGGTGGTGCCGTCGTCGAGGCCCTTGCCGGCCAGGCACACCGCCATCGGCGCGGCGCCGGCCTCGACCCCGAGGTAGAACGCGCGCGGGGTGCCGCCGCGGATGCGGGCGGCCAGGCCGCGCCGGACCAGGCCAAAGTGGGCCGCGCCGATCGCCACCGCCAGCTCGGGCGCGTCGGCCACCAGCTCACGCGGGCGCCGGCCGGTCGGGTGCCACGCCGCCAGCTGGTCGAGGACCCGATCGCGCAGCGCCTGGGGCGTCATGGCGCCGCCGTTGAACAACACCGCGTCGACCTCGGCGCCGCCGTGGCGGGCCAGGAACGACGCCAGGTGCCGGGTGATGGCAGGGTCGCTGGCATAGGGCAGGCCCAGCTCCTGGAGGCCGCCGCGGCCGCGCACCGGCGTGGCGGTCGCCGCCACCGCGGGCAAGAACCCGTCGAGCAGCACGCCGTCGAGCTCGACGCGGGTGATGCGATCCCGCAGCGTGCCGGCGATCAGGCGCGCCCCCCGCGCGGCGACGGTGACCGGGACCTCGGCCGGCGGGCTCGGCGCCAAGAGCGCCTCCTTGGCCAGCCGACAGGCGTGGACCAGCGCGTGCCACTGCAAGGCGTCGAGCCGCTTGGCGCCGTCGGCGGTGAGCCGCTGCTCGACCAGCTTGGCCAGGGTCAGGTCGACGTTGTCACCGCCGAGGAGCAGGTGATCTCCGACCGCGACGCGGGCGAAGCCGCCGTCGGCGTCGACGGTGATCAGCGTGAAATCGGTGGTGCCGCCGCCGACGTCGAACACCAGCACGCGCTGGCCGGGCGTGAGGGTGCGGGCGTCGGCGCGGTGGCGATCGGTCCAGGCGTAGAACGCGGCCTGGGGCTCCTCGAGCAGCACCACCCCGGCCAGGCCGATGGCCGCGGCGGCCTCGACGGTGAGCTCGCGGGCCGCCTCGTCGAAGGAGGCCGGGCAGGTCACGACCACGTCCTGCTCGACGAACCGGGCCGCGGCGCCGAACTGGTGATCCCAGGCGTCGCGGATGTGCCCCAACACCCGCGCCTGAGCCGCCACCGGCGACAGCCGCGGTCCGTCTTCGCCGCCCCACGGCAGGATCGCGGCCCGGCGATCGACGCCGGCGTGGCACAGCCACGACTTGGCCGACGCGATCATCCGCTGCGGGTTGCGCGCCCCCTGCGCACGGGCCAGCTCGCCGACGACGTCGCGGGTGGCGCCGCCGGCCGGCCGCCACGGCAGCGCGGTCTCGGCGGCGGCCAGGTCATGCTCGCCGGGCAGGTACACGAAGGATGGCAGCTGGCCGCGCGGGCCGACCTCGCCTGGCGCCACCAGCTGGGGCACCTCGAACACCCGCACCCGCGGATCGGCGGCGGCGGTGTCGACGTACGCGACCGCGCTGTTGGTGGTCCCGAGGTCGATGCCGATGAGGAAGCGGCCGGCCATCGACGCGGATCTACTCGACGTCGCCGGCCGGCGCCAGCCGTGGCGAGGGAATTGCGCCGCGACGCCCGCGACGCCGCCGCGCGCGGCGCTACTTCTTCAGGTCGTAGCGCTCGATCAGGCGGTACAGGTACGCGCGGTTCATGCCGGCCTCGCGCGCCGCGCGGGCCACCTGGCCGTCGCACGCCGCCAGCAGGCGGGTGACGTAGCCACGCTCGAACGCCTCGAGCGCGTGCCGACGGGCCTCGTCGTAGGGCGGGGGGCGGCCGTCGGGCGCCGGCCCGGCGTGGGCCGGACCACCGGCTTCGCCCGGCGGCTGGGGCAGGCGCGCCTCCTGGAACACCAGGCATCGCTCGACATGGTTGCGCAGCTCGCGGACGTTGCCGGTCCATGGCGCCTCAGCCAACGCGGCCAGAAACGCCGGCGCGGTGAGGGTGGCCCGCACCTCGGCGCGCGCGCCCAGGCGATCGAGGAAGTGGGCCACCAGCAGCGGCACGTCGTCGAGTCGCTCGCGCAGCGCTGGCAGGGTCACCGGCACCACCGCCAAGCGAAAGAACAGATCCGCCCGGAACCGGCCGGCGTTCACCTCGGTGCGCAGGTTGCGGTTGGTCGCCGCGACCACGCGGACGTCGACCTTGGTCGGCCGCCGCCCCCCGACCCGCCGGACCTCGCGGCTCTCGAGCGCCCGCAAGAGCTTGGGCTGCAGGTCGAGCGACAGCTCGCCGATCTCGTCGAGAAACAGGGTGCCACCGTCGGCCTCTTCGAACGCCCCGCCCCGCGCGCCACCGGCGCCGGTGAACGCGCCGGTCTCGTGCCCGAACAGGTGGGCCTCGATCAACCCAGCCGGGATCGCGCTGCAGTCCACCACCACGAACGGACCGTCGCGCCGCGCGCTCTCCAGGTGGATGGCCTCGGCCGCGCCCTCCTTGCCGGTGCCGGTCTCTCCCTCGAGCAACACCGTCGCCTCGCTGGCGGCGACCTGGGCGAGCTGCTGAAACAGCGCGCGGGTGGCGGCCGCGGCGCCGACCAGCGAGTGCAGCCGCGCCGACGCCGACGCCGGCGGCGCGTCCCCCACCGCGCCGATGCTGGCCCGGATCGAGGTCTGGCCGACCCGCAGCCGCGCGCCGCTGGCGACCAGCGCTCGTTCGACCTGGACCTCGCCGACCCGCGTGCCGTTCCGGCTCTCGAGATCGACCACCCGGATCCGGTCCCCGACGACCGCTAGCTCGCAATGGAACCGCGACACCGTGGCGTCGGCGATGACCAACTCGTTCGATGGGTGTGAGCCGATCGCGCACCGGCGCGTGCCGACCCAGCGGGCCGCGTCGGCGCCGTCGAGGACCTCGACCACGAGCTGCCGTGGGCCGTCGCCGGCGGGCGGCCGCGGCAGCGGCACGGTGGAGATCGAGGCGCCAGCCATTGCCGGCATTCTACCAACCGGTTCGGGGGTCGATCACCGGCCACCGGGTTATTCGCGGTGGCTGGGCCGGGCGCGGGCGACACCTCACCGCGGCCCAGGGACGGCCGGCCCCGACGAACCCGCACGGGCCGCCAGCTCGTCGACCCAGCGCGCCACCGCGGCCGGCTCGGCCGGTGACGGATCCCGCCACTCCCACAGGCGGCTGCGCACGACCCCGACCACGGTACGTCCGTCACGATCGATCACCAGCCCGCCGATCAGCCCTGCTGGCAGCGGGATCCGCACCTTGACCCCGCTGCCCGGCGCGATCGCGTCGATCCCGCCGTCGGCGGCGACGATCAGGACCCGCTCGGCGCCCAGTGCGGGCCAGGCTCCGCTGTTGACGTCGCTGTGGGCGAGCAGCCGCGCCCGCCCGGGCTCGACGACGTATACGTCGGTGCCAGCGACCGTCACCAGGATGGGCGGACCGGCGAACAGGTCGGTCACCCGTCCCGGGAGCCGGGCCAGCTCGCGGATCGGTCCGTCGGTCGGCCACACCGCCAACGTCTGCTCGTCGACGATGACCAGCGCCCCATCCGGCGCGAGCTGGATGGCCTGCGGGGCGCGCGCCAGGCGGGCCCGCTCGGCGCGCCCACCGCGGCGCTGTCGCCACAACGCCCCGCTCGCCCCGGCAGCAGCGACGTCGCCAGCGAGGTTCGCCACCACCACGACGCCTGGCTCGCCGAGCTCGCCCAGGGCCTCGGGCGACCCCGCCGACGGCTCGCGCGCCGTGACCTGGCCGCGTGGATCGACGGTGACCACCTGCGCACCGCGCAGCGTGACGCCGGCGACGTCGGCGATCGAGGTGGCCGGCTGCCCCGCCCGAAGCACGACCGCGGTGTGGGTCGCCGCCACGTACTTGACCACCAGCGCGCCGTCGACGCCGACCAGGTACTGGCCGAGCGACCACGCGGGGTCCCGGAATCGCCACGCCGACGCCTGCCCCAGCAGCACCAGCTCGTCCTGGTGGCTGACCAGCGCCCCGCCCGACGACCACCCGAGCAAGTGCTCGGCCGGGCCGCGGTCGACCAGCTCGGAGGCCTCCGCGTCGATCACGATCAGCTGCCCGTCGGCTGTGCCGACCGCGAGCCCGCGTTGGTCGGCGGACCAAGCCAGCGCCGACGCCCGCTCCGGCAGTTCGATCGTCCGCGCGCCGGCGAAGTCGAACACCACGACCGCGTGGTCGACGCCGATCGCCGCCCGCGCCTCGCCCCGCGCGACCAGGGTCCGCCCGGCGGTCGGCACCGGGATCGGGCGCGGGTCATCGAGCGCGGTGACCGACGGGGCAGAGAAGTCGAGCACGCGCCCGAGGGAGTAGTCGACGTAGTGCCCGGCGGCCACCGGCCAGCGCCGGGTCGACTGCCCATCGGCGATCGTGACCTCCTCGATCTCCTCGTCGCGAAACAGCAGCGCGCGGGTCCCGTCCGGCGATACCTGGGTCAACCAGGCGAGGCCGAGGTCGTGCCGGCGCAGGCTGGCGACCTCGACCGCCGCGACCCGACCGTCCTGCCCGACCAGCGCCCAGCGCGCGGTCAGGTCGAGCAGACTCCCCGCGACGGAGGCGGTCTCCCGGGCGCCGATGAGCCGGAGCTGGACACCGTCCGCGGCCTCCCACGCCACGACGTCGCCGGCAGCCTGGATGCGCTTGAGCCCGTCCCCGATCGGCCACGTCTCGATCACCTCGGCGCGCGCGTCGAGTCGGTACCCGACGCCGTCTCGGACCACCACGGCGCCACCGTCAGCCAGGGCCAGCGGGCCGTCGACGACGCCGGTGCCGGGCAAGGCCACCTCGCGACGGCCGCCATCCCGGTCGACCCAGGTTAGGCTGCGGCCGAAGCTCGACGTCAACACCGCCTGGTCGCCGCCCAACCAGACCGCGACCGACAGCTGCTGGTCGGCGAGCTTCCACCGGGAGCCGACGTTGGCCCGTGCCGCCGCCAGCGCGACCGCGCGCTCGGCCGCGTCGCCGCGTCGCCGCCGCTGCTGGAGCAGCGCCAGAGCCCGGGCCGGGTCTGCGGCGACCGCGCCGTCGGCCTGGATCGCCAGCAGCTCGTCGACGCGATCGCTCTCGCGCCGACGCGCGGCCTCGGCGTCGACTCGCGCTGCCTCGGCACGATCGCGGGCCCCGACGATGCGAGTGACCGCGACGGCGCCCACCGCCGCCAGCGCCAGCACGGCCGCCGCGGCCACCGACAACGGCAGTCGCTGCCGCCGCGCGAAGCGTGCCAGTCGTTGCCGCCGGGAGTAGTGATGGGCCGAGACCAGCCGCCCGGCCAGGAACGCGCGCAGATCGATCACCAGCGCTTCGGCGGTCGGATAGCGGTCGTCGGCAGTCCGCGCCAGCGCCTTGTCCACGATGGCTGCGAGCTCCCGCGGCACCCCCGCCTCGACCGCCGCCAGCGCCCGGGCCGCCGCGTCGCGGCTGGCCACCAGCAGCTCCTCGGACGTGTCGCCGGCGAACGGGCGTGCCCCGGTCAGCGTGTAGAACAGCGTCGCCCCGAGGGCGAACACGTCAGCGCGCGGGCCGGCGGCGTCGCCACGCGCCTGCTCGGGCGCCATGAAGCCTGGGGTGCCCATCACGGTCCCCGCCGCGGTCGCGTCGGGCGCGCTCAGCGGCCGGGCCGACGCCGACGCGGCCTCCCCCTCGACGGTGGCCAGGCCCCAGTCGATCACCACGGTGTCGCCCAGCTCGCCGACCAGGATGTTGGCCGGCTTCAGGTCACGGTGGATCACGCCCTGACGGTGGGCGTACGCGACCGCCTCGATCGCCGGCAGCACGCGGGGCAACAGCGCCAGCCGTTGATCGAGCGTCGAGGTGGCGGCGACCAGCTGGTCGAGCGGCGTGCCGTCGACCAACCGCATCACAAGCAGCGGCCGGCCGTCGTCGCCGCGGGTCACGTCGTACAGCGCGACGATCGACGGATGTTGCAGCCGCGCCGTGATCGCCGCCTCGCGCTGGAACCGGGCCAGCACGGTGGGGTCGCGGTCGAGGCTCTCCTTGATCGCCACGACCCGCCCCAGCTCGACGTCGATGCCGCGGGTCACCCGCCCCATGCCGCCCCGCCCGAGCTCGACGTCGAGCCGGTAGCGCCCATCAGCCGACTGCCGCGCGAACCGCCCGACCGCGGCGGCGCTAGGCGCGAGCGTCGGATCCACCAGGCGCGGCCCTACCGGTCGCCCCAGGCGGGTCTCGTCGTCAGGCTCGGACACCGCGCGAGCGTACCCGAAGTTGCCACGTGAAAACGAATGATCACGCTCGGCTAGAGACGTCGACCGGGGCCACGCCGACGTCACCGCAGCGCAGCGTCAGCCGGCGTGACCGTCGGCGCGTCGACGACCGCGCCAGTCGCGACACATCGTGAAATGTCCTGTCGACATCAGGAGATCCGATTTTTCGAAAATTGCTGTTTGACAATGTCCGCGTCCACGTTTATTGAATGTTCATTCGTCGCGAGCGCCATCAGGTGACCGCGGCCGGCGAGACGACAGCACGGGCGGGTAAGTCAGGTTGAAGTTTTTTGGAACGGATTCTCCGTTCGGACGTCTCACCCGACCAGCACCGCTCAGCCAGCACCTCCCGAACCATCGGAACACGCACACACCAGCTGCATCTCAAAGAGCACGACCATGACCATCCACCACGCCCACAACGCGATTCCCTCGGCCCAGCCGTGGTGCGCGTATTCGTTGCCAGCCGCGCTGGAAGCGAACGGCCCCGCCGCCGGCGGGTGTGAGCGGACGTCCATGGTGGCCTTTATCAAGGCGATCGACGTCGGCGGCAGCCTCGCCAGCGGCACCGATCGCAAAGGCCCGTCTCCCGGAGCACTCTCGTAGTTCGTCGACGCGACGACCGCCAGAGGGCCACCCGGGGAGCACCCAGGTGGCCCTGCTGCTTTTCGGGCCACCCACACGCGCACGGGACGCCCACTCCTCGACACGCACGCTCGGAGCGCTAGCCCGCTAAGGAGGCGAAGCGGCCTGTAAAGCCGCTGCGCGCTGCGCCCGCCAGGTTCGATACCTGGGCGCTCCACCACAGCTACGTCCTCAGTCAACCCCAAGCTCAACTGCCACGCATACGGGCCACGACTCACGACTACCGGACTCGTCTAATAGGCAAGACGTGCGGCTCTGAACCGCAAGACTCCAGGTTCGACTCCTGGGTCCGGTGCTGCTGCGTCCCCGCCGGGACGCGGTCACGCCCTTGGTGTGTCCGCGCTCGACCGGGCCGCGCCGTTCCTTGACAACCGAAGAGATGAAACGACGAGGGTGCCGCACCACGGCACCCTGCATGGCACCGCGACGCTCCCAACGTCGCGGCGCCGCTCGCTCGCCTGGCCTCGGCCAGGTGGGCGGGCCATCCCACTCTGGCGTAGCTGGTCTGCGCGCCTGGTTGAAGCCCGGGAGGTTCTGGTTCGACTCCAGAGGGTGGGACGCTTGGGTCGGTAGCAAATGTTGGCCTTGCAGCGGTTTCTTAAACCGCCCCGACGTGGGTTCGATTCCCACCCGACCCACGACGCGAGCGACGCTGCGCGACGTCCGCCGACCGCAGCACCGGCTCGCCAGGTGGCCGGGCGCTCGACGAGGCCGCGGGATCCGACGATCCCGTGGCGTCCAGAGCGCACGGCGCCACCGCCGCAGGTGAAGTGTTGTGGTGACACACCGGTTCGCCAGGCCGGGATCGAGGGTTCGATTCCCTCCACCTGCTCTTTGCGCACCGCGACTCTGATGTAACAGCAGCAGCCCAGGCTTCCAACCTGTGCGTGCGGGTGCGAATCCCGCGAGTCGCTCTAGGGGAGGGTTTGTCGCCAAACCCTACTCGGGGAGGGTTTGTCGCCAAACCCTCCCCCGGCGGTTGTCGACACATCAAAATGACCCCCTCGCGCCACTTAAAACTGACCCTCCCCGCGGAGGGTAAGCGATGAGAAAGACGCACGAAAACGAGGTCGGGACGATGGTCGTTCCGATGCTGGATCCCGAGATCGTGGAGAGGATCCGCCTACTGCAGCAGCTTCGCTGGGGCAGCAAGCAGATCGCGCGTGAGCTGGGCATCGCGCGCAACAGCGTGCGCCGGTACCTGCGGGGCGGCGCCGCTGCAGGAAGTCCAGGCGCGGCCCAACGCGCGGACGCTCGATACGGATCAGGTGACGCTCGCACGCGAGTTGCTGGATGCGCCGCCGCCGGCAACGCCGTCGTCGTGCAGCGGCTGCTCGCCGAGCGCCAGATCGACGTGCCGCTGCGCACGCTGCAGCGCACGCTCGAACCGCACCGCCAGGCGCGTCGCGCCGCGGCGCTCGCGACGGTGCGGTTCGAGACGCCGCCGGGCGCGCAGCTCCAGATCGACTTCGGTGAGAAGTGGGTCGTGATCGGCGGCGTGCGCACAAGGGTGTACGTGTTCGTCGGAGTACTCGGTTACTCGCGCCGGATCTTCGTGCGCGCTCGCTGAGCCAGCGACAGGACGACTGGCGAGAGGGGCTCGCCGCCGCCTTCCGCACGTTCGGCGGCGTCACGCGCAAGATCCTGATCGACCGCGCCGGCGCGCTCGTGATCGGCCAGGAGCGCGAGACGGGCACGGCGCGTATTCATCCGGCGTTCGCGGCGTTCTGCAAGGACTGGGGCGTCGAGGTGACGGCGTGTCGGCCGTACCGTGCTCGCACCAAGGGCAAGACCGAGTCCGGCGTCGGCTACGTGAAGCACAACGCGATCGCCGGGCGCGCCTTCGACAGCTTCGCCGCGCTCGAGGCGCACCTCGCGCAGTGGATGACCGAGGCCGACCGTCGCGTGCACGGCACGACGCACGAGCAGCCCTGCGTCCGCTTCGAGCGCGCCGAGCGCGCGGCGCTGCAACCGCTGCCGGCCGCACCGCTGCGCGTCCGTGAGCGTCGCCTGCAGCGTCGGGTCGCGACCGACTGCTTCGTCGACATCGACACCGTGCGCTACAGCGTCCCGCATGCGCTGGTCCGGCGGCACGTCGAGGTCGTCGTCGGCGACGTCGAGGTCGTGATCTACGACGGCCGCGTCGAGGTCGCCCGCCACCGGCGCAGCACCGAGCCTCACCAGCGCGTCATGAACCCGCGCCACCTCGACGGCCTTTATCGGCGCCGTCGACGATGCGCCGGCCGGAGTGCTCGCCCCTGACCCGCAGCCTCGACGTTTACGCCGAGGCTGTCGGAGTGCGCCATGAGCGAGCTCGTCCGTGCGCGCGTCGAGGGCGGCTCGTGAAGCTGCGCCTCGGCGCGGTGGCACAACGCCTCGACGGGATCCTCTCGGCCGCCGCGCGCCGAGCCGGCGTATCTCGACTTCCTCGACCAGCTGCTCGCCGAGGAGGCCGACGCGAAGCAGAAGAAGCGCGTCGCCATGGGTATCCAGATCGCTCACTTCCCTGCCGTCAAGACCCTCGAGGAGTTCGACTTCCAGTTCCAGCCGTCCATCGACCGAAGCTCGTGCGCGAGCTGGCCACCGGTCGCTTCGTCGCAGGCGCCGAGAACGTGCTGCTCTTCGGCCCGCCCGGCGTCGGCAAGACCCACCCTCGCCGTCGCGCTCGGGCGCGCTGTCGTCGAGGCTGGCCACTCCGTGTTGTTCGTCACCGCCACCTCGTTGCTCGCCACGCTGGCCAAGGCTCAGCAGGAAGGGAAGCTCGCCGACCAGATCTCCTTCTACGCCAAACCCAAGCTGCTCGTCGTCGACGAGCTCGGCTACCTGCCGCTCGAGAAGCAGACCGCCAACCTGTTCTTCCAACTCGTCAGCCGCCGCTACGAGCGCGGCAGCATGCTCATCACCACCAACCAGACCATCACCCAGTGGGGCCACGTCTTCGGCGACGAGATGATCGCATCCGCCGTCCTCGACCGCGTCCTCCACCACAGCCACACCCCTGCTCATCCAGGGCGACAGCTACCGCCTCAAGCAGAAGAAGCGAGCCGGGCTCCTCGGCTCAACCAAGACCAACCACTGAACACCTGGGTGGGGTCCCCAGTTTCGTGACGCCACGGGGGTCGGTATTGGTGGCGCTTGACGGGGTCACGCCCCCGCCGGGGCCCCTCCCAAGACGACCTGTCCGCGGGAGACTCAGCAGACCTCACGCGGTCGGGCGGGTGCTCGGGGCGTGTACCTGACCGTCGGTTTCTTGGAGGGTTTGTCGCCAAACCCTACTCGGGGAGGGTTTGTCGCCAAACCCTCCCCCGGTGGGGTCACGCCCCCGCCGGGGCCCCCTCCCAAGACGACCTGTCCGCGGGGACTCAGCAGACCTCACGCGGTCGGGCGGGTGCTCGGGGCGTGTACCTGACGCGGTGCAGGCCACGCGGGCGCCCGCGCCCCTGCCGGGGCCCCCTCCCAAGACGACCTGTCCGCGGGAGACTCAGCAGACCTCACGCGGTCGGGCGGGTGCTCGAGGCGTGACCTGAGCCGCCGTACAGCTCCAGGGTTGTCGCCAATCGTCGCCAAGCCCGTCCAGCTCACCTCCACGATGTTGGCGCCGGCTCGCTGCGGCGCTGCTCTGCCAGTCGCTCCTCGCTGGGCGAGGCGCCGCCCCGTAAGCGGATGCCCGGAGTTCGATTCTCCCGGCTGGCTCTCACCCTTTGTCACCACCACGGTGCCCGCTCGCCGGGCCGGAGGCTCGTCATGTTCAAGTTCACCAAGCACTTCTCCACCACGTCCACCCCGCAGCACGAGCCGATCCCGGGCACCACCCAGGTCCCCAACGCGGCCGGCGGCTTCACCTGGGCCGTCGACGACTGGGCCCGGCTCGATCGCTTCCTGATCCTCGGCAGCGAGGGCGGCACCTACTACGTGAAGGAGGCCGCGCTCACCAAGGACGCCGCTCAGGCCGCGCTGCGCTGCGTGCAGGCCGACGGCGTGCGCACGGTCAACCAGGTCGTCGCGGTGGTCCAGGCCGGCCGCGCGCCCAAGACCGATCCGGCGCTGTTCGTGCTGGCCATGTGCGCGAAGCTCGGCGACGAGGCGACCCGCAAGGCCGCCTACGGCGCGCTGGCCACGGTGTGCCGCACCGGCACGCAGCTGATGCACTTCGCCGAGTACGCCCAGGGCTTCGGCGGGTGGGGTCGCGGCATGCGCAAGGCCGTCGCCGGCTGGTTCAACGACAAGCCGGCGCGCGACCTGACCTACCAGCTCGTGAAGTACGGCAGCCGCGACGGCTGGTCGACCCGGGACCTCCTGCGGCTGGCCCACCCGCGCGCGGCGTCGCCGTCGCACGACCGGCTGTTCGCGTGGGTGACCTCGGGCACGGTCCCGGACGCGGTCGCCGACGACGAGAGCCTGGCCCTGCTGGGCGCCGTCGAGGCGCTCAAGCGGACCGACACGGTGGCCGCGGCCACCGCGCTCATCCGCACGCACCGCATCCCGCGCGAGGCGGTGCCCACGCACTGGCTCACGTTCGCCGAGGTGTGGGACGCGCTCCTGGCCGACATGCCCATGACGGCCATGATCCGCAACCTGGCCACCATGACCCGGGTCGGCCTGCTCAAGGCCGGCGCGGCCGCGACGCGGACCGTGGTGGCGCGGCTGGCCGACCCGCAGCGCCTGGCCAAGGCGCGCATCCACCCGGTCGCGGTGCTGGCGGCCATGACCACCTACGGCAGCGGCCACGGCGCGCGCGGCGGTGGCACCTGGCACCCGGTGGCGGCGGTGGTCGACGCTCTCGACGGCGCCTTCTACCAGACGTTTTGGGCTATCGAGCCGAGCGGCAAGCGGACGCTGCTCGCGCTCGACGTGTCTGGCTCGATGGGCTGCGGCACCATCGCCGGCGTGCCGGGGTTGACGCCCCGGCTCGGCACCGCGGCGATGGCGCTCGTCACGGCGGCGACGGAGCGGGACTACCAGGTGGTCGCCTTCACCGGCGGCGGCCTGGCCGGGCTCACGCCGCTGACCATCTCGCCGCGGCAGCGGCTGGACGACGTGTGCAAGCACATCACCGGCCTGCCGTTCGGGACGACCGACTGCGCGCTGCCCATGCTGTGGGCGACGCACAACCGCGTGGACGTCGACACGTTCGTCATCTACACGGACAACGAGACGTGGGCCGGGAGCGTGCACCCGGCCCAGGCGCTGCGCACGTACCGTCAGGCGCGTGGCATCGCAGCCAAGGAGGTGGTGGTGGGGATGACCGCGACCGGGTTCAGCATCGCTGACCCGGCCGACGCCGGGATGCTCGACGTGGTCGGCTTCGACCCGTCAGCGCCCGCGGTCATCAGCGACTTCGCGCGGGCGTGATCGGCGACGATCAGGCCCACGGTGGAGTCGCACAACACGCACGCGCTCGGCGGTGTCCCAGCCCCGCCGGGCGTGTCTGGGCTTGAAGCTCAACGGTTGAGCGGCCGGTTGTTAACCGGATGGATGCGGGTTCGAGTCCCGCCGGGCCCTCGCTTGCTCTTGACGCCACCACGGTGGCGTCGTCTGCGCCTGTCGGACAATGGCTAGTCCGCCGGTCTCTCAACCCGGCGATGGAGGGTTCGATTCCCCCCAGGCGCGCGACGCACGGCGGCTCCGCCGCGCGCTCGGGCCGATCGATGACGGTTTTCGTACTCTAACGGGCCTAAGGTAGCGATGCTCGGGCGACCGAGCGAGCGAGCGCCGGGCGCACCTCCTCGAAGGTGGCCGGCGCGTGTCAACGGCCGGCGGGCCCGCCCCCGCCGGTGCGGACGCCACCGTCATCGCAACGCTCGCGGTCTGCCGCGGCGGTTTGCCCTCACGTACCCACGGCCGCCGGGGGCCGCGTACACTTGCCACCGTCCCAAGGACGGGCCACGACGCTACGAACGTCGTTGGCAGAGGTTCGAGTCCTCTCGGTGGTACCACCCGCGACCGCGCGCCGACCTCGTCGGCACGCCGGTGGCGGCGCATGCACTGCTCCGGCCGGCGCCGGGCTGGGCCTCCAAAACCCATGACGCAAGGTTCGACTCCTTGGCGGTGTGCTGAACATCCACCACACGCAGCGACCTCGGGCGAGGGCGCGCGGCTCATATCCGCGCCGACGGGGGTTCGATTCCCTCCGCTGCGACCATCGGGGTGCCCATCTGTACCTCCCCGTCCGGGCGACCGGGCCGCACATGGATGGTTACTGGTCCTATTGGTTCGATTCCAATCACCCCGACCAGGCCGGCGCGGCTCCCGCGCCGGCGCCACGCAGGCGTCGTCTAACGGTAGGACACTTTCCGTCTCACGCTCCTCGCCCGGCAACGGGCCGATGAGAGATGGTTCTTGACTTGGGCTCAAGTGACGCTGGTTCGACTCCAGCCGCCTGCACGACTCGTTCAGCTGCTTCAGCGGGTGTAGCTCAATGGTAGAGCGGTTCGCCGTCTGGCATCTTTTGCCCGCCGTCCAGCGGGCCGCGGCGAGACGGTTATTGACTGTTAATCAATCAGATGCCGGTTCGAGTCCGGCCACCTGCACGATACGTTTCACGCAGATGTAGCTCAGTGGTAGAGCACTATAGAGACCCGTCTCACGTCCCTCGCCCGCGGTCCGCCGCGGGCCGTAGCGAGATGGTTACAGCCTTCCAAGCTAGGGGCCGCCGGTTCGAATCCGGTCATCTGCACGACGCGCCGCGCCAGCCCCACCGTTGGCGCGGTGGCTTCTCCGGGGTGTAGTTCCAGTAGCCAGAACGCGTGGTCCGGGACCACGATGCCGTCGGTGCGAGTCCGACCACTCCGACCACGCGCGCTTCGTCCCGCCGGGACGCGACACGCCCTCTCAGGGATGTAGCTCAGCAGTCAGAGCGCGCGGTCGGGGACCGCGAGGCCGTCGGTGCGATTCCGGTCATCCCTACCAGTCAACAAATCCCCGCCTGTAGCTCAACAGCAGAGTACTCGGCCGATAACCGAGTGACGGAGGTGCGATTCCTTCCAGGCGGACCGTGGCCGATGCCGAAGCCGACGAGGCGCGAGGCCGTGAACCTCGTCCCAGCGGGTGCGAGTCCCGCCGGCCACTCCACAAGGTGTAGTTGCAACAGAAGAACGCGCGGTTCGGGACCGCGAGGCTGCAGGTGCAAGTCCTGCCACCTTGACCAGCACGTGGCCACGCGCCGGCGCGGCTCCTCGTCCATCCTTCGCCCCCGTCGGGGCCGCCGGAGGAGGATCATCGAGCGCGCGGATGGGGTTCGCGAATGCGGATGCGCCGGCGCGTGACCACGTGGCCTGACTAGATCGACCTCGTCCTCGTAGACCAACGGCAGGAGTCACCGGGCTCAGAATCCGGGCAGTGTGGGTTCGAATCCCTCCGAGGACACGATCGCCTTCGTAGACCAACGGCAGAGTCGGCGAGCTCAAACCTCGCGCAGTGCGGGTTCGACTCCCGCCGGAGGCACGCAGATCAATTGCCGCCGTAGACCAACGGCAGAGTCGATGGCCCGAGGCGCCATTCAGTGGAGGTTCGAATCCTCTCGGCGGCACGAAGCTTGCCCGCATGGTGCGGGCCGAGGGGGCGCGGCCGACCGGGGCCGCGTTCGTTCATCACGACCGGTGGAAGGACATCATCGCAACATGAGCCACGTCGCGCAGCGAACACTCTTGCTGTCCCAGGGCTTCGAGCCGATCAAGGTGATCTCGTGGCAGCGCGCGATCACCCTGCTGACCCTCGGCAAGGTCGAGATCGTCGAGGAGTACGACGCCGAGATCAAGGCGGTGTCCTTGGTGATCAAGGCCCCCGCCGTGGTCCGGCTCCTCCGCGCGTTCCGCCGGCACGCCAAGCCGGTCAAGTTCTCGCGGGCGAACATCTACGCCCGCGACGGCCACCGCTGCCAGTACTGCGGCGTCCGGTGCACGCTGGCCGAGCTGACGTACGACCACGTGATCCCGCGGTCGCGCGGCGGCCGCACCTCGTGGGAGAACATCGTCACCTGCTGCTACCCGTGCAACGGCGCCAAGGGCAGCCGGACGCCGCGCGAGGCCAACCTCACGCTGCGGACCGCGCCGACCCGGCCGACCTGGGTGCCGGCGGTGACGATCAGGGTCAGCACGCGCTCGGTGCCCGAGGCCTGGCGTGACTACCTGTACTGGACGGGCCGGCTCGACAGCGAGCCGGAGGCGACGTGAACGGGCGACGGTGGGATGACGGGCGGCCCGGTCGACGGTTGATGCACCGTCGGCCGCGGCCACCCAGGCGGGGGCGACCACGCGCCCCGCAGCTCCTGGAGGGTCAAGCCGACGTGGTGACGGCGCCTGTCTCGAAAACTGGTGAGCACCGTGAGGTGCCTTGGGGGTTCAACTCCGCCACCCTCCGCGAACACATCACGCCGTCCGGGCCTCGGCCTGGCGCGGCATCTGGAAGGAGTCCGGCCGGACGAGGAGCGCGAGTGCTAATCGCGTGCGCCGCCAAGGCGTTGGGGGTTCGAGTCCCTCTCCTTCCGCGCAGGGAGTCGTAGCTCAGCAGCAGAGCGCCGGCGTGACATGCCGGCGACGAAGGTGCGATTCCTTCCGACTCCACGATCGGGACCGTAGTTCAACAGGAGAATGCTGGCTCGGCAGACCAGCGACGAGGGTGCGATTCCCTCCGGTTCCACGACGTCGTTTCATCTCGCGGGCGCGCGCTGTGGTGCGCGCCTGTGTTTCTGGCCCTGGGTACGTCTGGCGACGTTGGCTCACTGTCTATGAGTATCTAGGAGGGTTCGATTCCCTTCAGGGCCGCCGCACGTGTCTCCGGGCTCGTCGTCCAACGGCAAGACGCTGTCCTCGCACGACAGTAACGGGGGTTCGAATCCCCCCGGGTCCACCATCACCATCACCGTCACCAACTCCCGCGTCCGTGGCCGACCAGCGAGGCATGCGTCTGCAACACGCACCAACCCGGTGCAACTCCGGGCGGACGCTCCATCGTCGACGCTGGCCCGTCGCGCGCCGACCACGACTCCGGAATCAGTCACCTGGCGGTGAGGTCGCTCTCACATGGCGATCGTGGAGAGTTCGATTCTCTCGGTTCCGACGACACCCGCTATCGCCCATCCGGTGCTCCTGGCTGGACATGCTCCCCTGGTACGGGAGAGAAGAGGGTTCGACTCCCTCGGTGGGCTCGAGCAGCCGCGCCCCGGTCCGCCGGGACGTCGGCACGTCACGCCCCCGCGCACGGATGCGACCCGGGTCTCCGAAGCCTGGTGAGGTGGTTCGATTCCACCCGGTGGCACGTCATCCGCCCGCGTCGTCCAGCGGTCAGGACGCCGGCTTTTCACCCCGGCGAGACGGGTTCGACTCCCGTCGCGGGCACCAGGCCGGCGGCCGCACACGCCGGATCAGCGCGCTGGCGTGACTGTCGCCACGGCGGCCACCGCCTCGGCGTCGGTCGGGAAGCGGCCGGTCGTGGCCTTGTCGTACACGACCTGACCGTCGACGTTGATGGTGAACTCGCCGCGCCCACCGGAGGTGAGCGTGGCGCGCACGCCATGGCTACGCAGGAGTTGGGCGGCCACCCGGGTCGCCTGGCTCTTGTAGCCTCACATCGAGCAGTAGCGGATCTCGATCACCATCGACCAAGCGTAGCCCGCCACGGCCGGGCTGGCGAGTCAGCTGTCACGCACCGAGTACTCGAGCTTCCAGCGGCCCGAGCCGTCGCGGGCCGTACACCACAGCTCGAGGGTGCCGACCTCGGTCACCGCCGCCGACAGCGCCACCGGCACCAGGTCGCCGGTCTGGCGGGCGCCCCCAGCCGGGATCTCCTGCTCGACCGGCGCCAGCTCTACCAGCGCCGCGGCGTCGGGCTCGACCAGGGCGCCGACGGCGTCGTCCTTGCGGCTCGACGACGCGAAGAAGCGGAACGTGGTGGGCTCGCCGACCACCAGGCCGAGGTCGTCGTCGGGGAGGTCGGCGCTGGTGCCCTCCTCCATCCCGAATGGCGCCACGCACAGCGCCTTGACCGGCGGCGGGAAGCCCGGGATGGCCGGGGCCGCGCCCTCGATGCCGATGTAGTACGCCCGGGCGGTGCCGCCGCGGATGCGGACGCCGCCGGCCTGGCGGACCCAGCCGTAGTGCGCCGCGCCGGTGGCCACCGCCAGATCGAGGTCGGCGCCGTCGAGCTCGCGGGGCTCGCGGCCGTACCAGTCGCCGATGACGGCGCGGATGCGCTCGCGGATGGCGGGCGCCTTCATGACGCCGCCGTTCCACAACACCGCGGTCGGCGCGCTGTCGTGGCGGTCGAGGAACTCGGCCAGGTGCTTGGTCACCGCCGGATCGGCCGCGTAGGCCAGGCCCAGCTCGCGCAGGCCGCCCGCGCGACGCCGGGTCGGCCGGGCCTCGGCGTCGACCCGCGGGAAGAACCCGTCGATGACCAGGGCGTGGGCGGCGTCGCGCGCGAGGTCGACCCGGACGGTGCCGCCGATGAGCTTCGCGCCGCGCCCCAGCAACGCCACCGGCACGGTGGCCGGCCCGTCGACGGCGAACAGCTGCTCCTTGGCGCGGCGGCAGGCGTGGACCAGGCCGCGGGCCTGGAGCGTGTCGAGCTGCTTGCCCTGCGCGGTCAGGGTGCGCTCGGCGGTCGCCGCCAGCGCCAGGTCGATGTTGTCGCCGCCGAGCAGGATGTGGTCGCCGACCGCCACCCGCTCGAGCACCAGGTTGCCGCCGTCGTCGGTGATCTCGATCAGCGTGAAGTCGGTCGTGCCGCCGCCGATGTCGCACACCAGCACGACGTCGCCTGGCACCAGCTTGGTGCGCCAGGCGTCGCCGCTGGCGGCTAGCCATGCGTAGAACGCGGCCTGAGGCTCCTCGAGCAGCGTGACCCGAGGCAGGCCGGCCTCACGCGCCGCCGCGACCGTCAGCTCGCGCGCGGCGGGGTCGAACGACGCCGGGACCGTCAGCAGCACGTCCTGCTCGGCCAGCGGCGCGTCGGGGTGCGCCACGTCCCAGGCCGCGCGCAGGTGGGCCAGGTAGCGGGCCGACGCCGTGACCGGCGACACCCGCTCGCCACCCTCGGGCAGGTCGCGGTCAGCGCCGCGCCACGGCAAGATCGCCGCGGCGCGATCGACGTGGGTCGACGACAACCACGACTTGGCGCTGGCGACCAGGCGGTGGGGCAGCTCGGCGCCGCGGGCCTGGGCGAAGGTGCCGACGGTCGACGCCTGCGCCGGCGCCCACGGCAACGCCATCGCCTCGGCCGCGACCTCGGTGGCGGTCGGCAACAGCAGAAACGACGGCAGCGTCGCCCGCGGCGCCACCTCGCCCGGGCCGACCACCTGCGGCACCGCGAAGGCCTGCACCTGCCCCGGCGCCGCTGGATCGACGTAGGCCAACGCGCAGTTGGTGGTGCCGAGGTCGATGCCGACGACGAACTGCCCCATCAGAGCTCGACCTCGGCCGGCGCGACCACCGTCCGGTCGACGCCGTCGGCCAGGGTCGGGAGCTGGGCCTTGGTGGCGCGCCAGCCGTGGTGCCGGAGCGTGCCGGTGAGGGGCGGCTCGCCCTTGGCCTCGCCGATGATCCGGATCTCGCCGGGGTCGAAGCCCTTGGGGACGGTGACCTTGGCGTCGTCGGCGCCGGGCATGACCGGCTCGAGCGTGAAGTACTGATCGACGACCTTCTTGCAGCCGCGGTGGACGTCGCGCGCGGCGGCGCCGATGTCGGCGTCGGCGAAGCCGTCGAGCGGCTCGCGCAAGAAGTCGATCAACCGGCCGTCGCGCTGGAGCAACGCGAGCAGGGCCAGCGCGCCGTCCCGATGCGCGGCCGCGACGTCAGCCTTGCGCGGCGCCTCGACCGGACGCGGGGCCTTGCCCTCGCTCGGCGCTGCCGGCGCGGGCGCGGGCGCTGGCGCTGGCCCGGCCGCAGGCGTGGTCGGCGCCGGCAGTTGCTTGAGCTCCGGGGGGAGGTGGTCCTCCACCGCGGGCGACAGCTTCCTGCCGAAGAGCAACCGGAAGAAGGACGAAAACGCGAGGCCTAGTCGGGACATGGATGCGATTCTCGGGGTGTGGGTAAACCGGCGTCCCACCCAAGTCAAGCCTCGGAAAACTGAGACGAAATCAGCGTCGGATCGTGACGGATGGCGCACCACCGTCAGGCCGCGGTCGCGAGATCAAGTCCTTACCCGATGTGCCGGCTGCTGGCCCAGGCCTTGCTGACCGATTCCACGCCAACCGTGCCCCCCTTTCGCCTATCATCCGCTCAGGAGACCGCCATGACTCGATGGCTCTGTAGAAGCTTGGTCGCCGCCCTCGTCGCGACGACCGCGTCCGCCTGTACCTTGTACTTCGGCGACGACACCGGTGACGACGACTGTTTCTTCGAGAGCCCCGGGTTCGACCAGGGGGGCATCCGCAACCCGCAGACGAACCAGTGCGAGTTCTTCGGCGGCGGTGGCGGCGGCTGCGGTGCGCCGCAGACCGACTCGGCGGGCGCGCCGGCACCGCAGGACTGGGCCCAGTGCTTCACGACCTGTGAGGCGCTCGACGAGCAGAGCTGCATGGCGGCCCCTGAGTGCCGCGTGACCTACACCCAGAGCTCGCCGTTCGAGGGCGGGTTCCGCTTCTTCTCGGGCTGTGTCGGCGTCGCGCCGTCGGGTCCGGTGACCGGCGAGGCGTGCCAGGGCCTCGACGGCTACGGCTGCTCGCGCCACAACGACTGCGTCGCGGTCTACGGCGGCACCGACGTGCCCGATGACGGCTACAACGGCTCCGGCGTGTTCATCTCCTGCGAGCAGGAGCCCAACACCCAGACCTGCTTCTCGAGCGCGGACTGCGCCGACGGCTACACCTGCACCACCGAGCAGGGCGACTGCCTGCCCCCGCCCGGCTGCGACCCCAGCACCGGCATGGCGTGCCCGGCGGTGTGCAGCGGCGTGTGCGTGCCGAGCGGCGGCGCCTGCACCGCGGTCGACTGCGGCCCCGGCTTCCACTGCGAAGAGGTCTGCAGCGACACGCTCCCCGGCGGCGGCGGCAGCGATTCGCCGATCGGCCCGGGCAGCTGCTCGGCGACGTGCATCCCCGACCAGACCGCGTGCCCGATCGACTGCCCGCCCAACAGCGTGTGCGTCGAGGAGTGCCCACCGTGCGGCTACCCGGGTGACCCCGCCTGTGGCGCGCCGTGTCACTTCGTGTGCCAGGACGTCGGCTCCGGCACCTGCGCCGGGTTCGACTGCGGCCCCGACGCGCACTGCGAGGAGCAGTGCCACGCGTGTGACCCGCTGCCCGACGGCACCGGCTGCGAGAACGCGTGCCAGCCGTTCTGCGTGCCCAACCCGCCCGGTCAGTGCGACAGCACGACGTGCGCGCCCGGCTCGCACTGCGAGGTCCAGTGTCACCCGGCCGATCCCAACAACCCGATGGGGCCGATGGACACCTGCACCGCGACCTGCGTGCCCGACCCCGGCGCTGGCTGTGAGGCCATCGACTGCGCCCCGGGCAGCCACTGCGTCGAGACCTGCCTGCCGCAGCCGTGTATGGACCCGGCTGGTTGCCCCGACATCTGCCGCGGCGAGTGCGTGTCCGACGGCCCCGGCCAGTGCCAGGGCGTCGTGGTGTGCGACGCGATCCCGCCGGTGTGCCCGGCCGGCACCGAGCCCGGCGTCGCCAACGGCTGCTGGACCGGCTACTGCATCCCGTCGGACACGTGCGACCAGCCGCCGCCGCCCGCGGCGTGCGAGGAGATCGTCGACGAGCAGACCTGCCAGGCGCGGCCGGAGTGCGCGCCGCTGTACACCGGCCTGTGCACGCCCAACCCCGACGGGACCTGGACCTGCAACGACACCGTGTTCACGCGCTGCGAGACCAACGTGTTCCCCCTGCCGTTCTGACGGCGGCCAGGCACGACCCTCGCTTGACGGGCGCCAAGTTGGCGCCCGTCGCTGTTTCGAGGCTAAGATCATCCCGCGTGTCGGCCTCGCTTCCACCCGACGCCCGAGCGGGCGCTGTGCCGCCGGCGCCCGACGACCACGCCGACGGTCTCGACGACGTCGACGAGACCCGGGACTCGGCGACGCTGGCCGCGGCGCCGGCCGCGCGGCGGCGGGTGGCAGGCGACAACGTCCACGAGTTCCCGACCCAGCAGCTGCCCGGCACCCGCGGGCTGCCCAGCGTGGTCGACGGCGAGACCCGGCACACCACCGCCACCACGCCGATGGCCGCCATGCAGGCCGAGGAGCTCGAGCGGACGCGGGCGTTCGGCAAGCTGGCCATCGCGATCGGCGTCGGCGCCGCGGCCGCGGTCGGCACCGCGGGCGGAGATCCGCTGGCCAAGGCGTTGCTGGTGGCGGCCATCGCCGCCATGACGGTGGCGATCGGGGTCATGCTGTGGCGGCTCCGCGACCCCGCCAACCTGTCGAGCGGGGTCGTCGCCGTCGCCGGCGGGTTCGGCTTCCTGGCGGTGCTGGGCGGCGTGAACTACTGGGGCATCGCGTCGCCGGCGTCGGCGGTGATGCTGTTCGGCATCTACTTTTTCAGCCTGGGCCAGTTCCGCGTCAGCTCGCTGGCGCTGTACCTGGCCGGCGCCCTGGGCCACGCGGTGCTGGCGACGCTGATCATCACCCACGCGATCCCCGAGCTCAGCGTGATCAAGACCCTGAGCATCCCGCTGCGCGAGCAGATCATCAGCCAGATCACGGTCCAGCTCTTGTACGGGTGCGCGTTCTACTTCGGGCGCCGCAGCCGACGGGCCACCATCGAGGCCGTCGAGCGGCTCGATCGGGCGGTGCGCGCGGTGTCGATGCGCGAGGCGCTGTTGGCCGAGGTGCGCCAGGAGCTCGACCGCGCGCTCAAGGTGGGCGGCCCGGGCCGCTACACCGACCAGGAGGTCGGCTCCTACCGGCTGGGGACGCTGATCGGCCGCGGCGGCATGGGCGAGGTGTACGAGGCCACCAGCGTCCACGACGGCCGCGACGCCGCGGTCAAGCTGCTCCACCCGAGCACGCTGGCCGACCCGCAGGCGGTCGCGCGCTTCGTCCGCGAGGCCGAGATCGCCGCCTGCCTGGAGAGCCCCAACCTGGTGGCGGTCTACGAGGTCGGCCTCACCAGCGGCGAGATCCCGTTCATCGCGATGGAGCGCCTGCGCGGCAAGGATCTGGCCCACCACCTCCGGCGGGTCCGGCGCCTGTCGCCGTCGCAGGCCGCCGAGCTGGTGGCCGAGGTGGCTGCCGGCCTGACCGTGGCCCACGACGGCGGCGTGGTCCACCGCGACCTCAAGCCGCACAACCTGTTTTTGGCCGAGAAGGACGGGCGCCACACCTGGAAGCTGCTCGACTTCGGCGTGTCGAAGCTGGCGGCGCGCGGCGGCACGCTCACCGCCGGCCACGTGATCGGGACGCCGGCCTACATGGCGCCGGAGCAGGCCCGCGGCGAGGACGTCGATCACCGGGCCGACTGCTACGCGCTGGCGGCGATCGCCTACCGGTGCCTGACCGGCCACCCGGCGTTCACCGGCAAGGACGTCCCGACCACGCTGTACGATGTCGTCTACAAGATGCCGACGCGGCCGTCGCTGCTCATCAGCGAGCTGGCTGGCGATCTGGATCGGGTGCTGGCGGTCGGCCTGGCCAAGGACCGCACCCAGCGGTTCGCGTCGGCGACCGCGCTGGCGGCGGCGCTGGCGGCGGCGGTCGACGGCAAGCTCGACGGCGCGCTGCGCGATCGGGCCGACGCGCTTTTGGCGACCCACGGCTGGGGTCAGCGGCTGTAGGCCAGCACCAGCCGCGCCGGCCCGATCCGAAAGGACCGACGGCCGCCGGAACGCGGCGGCCGTCGGTGCGTCAAGCGGTGCGAGCGGCCAGATCGGCCGACCACACCCGCCCGATCACATGTGCAGGCGGACCGAGCCGATGACCCCGACGGCGTCGCCGGCGTGCTTGAGATCGAGGAAGTCGATCGCGGCACCGATGTCGAGCGTGTTCGACGGAGAGAAGAACGCGCCGACCTGGAGCGGGATGTAGTCGGCGAAGATAAAGGCGCTGTCGCCCTCCTTCAGCGCGATGGTGCCGATCGAGGTGTCGACGTGGGCGAAGATCTGCTTGTTGACCTGGTAGCCGACCGCGACCGGCAGGCCGAGCGCCATCGCGTTGGGGCTCTCGAGCCCGATCGACAGCTGGTGCCCCGGGGAGTAGATCGCCAGCTGGTCGTTCACGTTGAACCGCACCTCGGCGCCCAGGGTCAGCGGATCGAGCGCCTCGCCGTTGACGTTGTAGCCAAAGCCGACGTCGGCCGCCAGGCTGAGGTTGCCCTTGAGGATCGAGTAAGCGGCGTTGACGTTGAGGTCGCCCTTGATCTCGAACTCCTTGAGCGAGAAGCCGTACGACGCGCCGACCTCGAGGTCGTCGCTGACGCCGTAGGCGCCCGACAGCCCGAGGCCGATCGAGGTGGTGCGCTCGATCAGCTTGAGCGACAGCAGGCCGACGTCGCCGCCGACGGTGATCTGGCCACCCGGGGTGGTCAGCGGACGCGCCACGATCTCCTGCGGCTGGTTGACCTCGGCGCTGGCGAGCGCGGGAGCCAGGACGAGGGCGAGCGGGAGCAAACCAACGAAGTTCTTCTTGTTCATGTCTTCTCTCTCCAGGTGTGCCCGCGGACGGGCCTCGATCACCGCCACCATGGCGGCTCGGTTCGCCGACCCCACCGTGGGGACGGCATGCATGAGCGATCACCCCGCGACGCGCACCTCGACGGTGGCGGCCACGAAGCCGTGCAGGTTAGAGCCGGCGCGCAGGTCATCGGTGCCGACGGCCAACCCGACGCGCCACCGGCCAGAGGCATCTACCACCAACTGGGTCCACAGCGGCACGGTCATGCCGGCAAAAAACGCCGC
>JAWKQV010000033.1:0-30504 GCA_041389965.1 Kofleriaceae bacterium
GGAGATCAACCGCTCGAGCCCGGGGCTGGGCGACCAGCTGCGGCGCGCCGCGACCAGCGTGGCCTTGAACCTGGCCGAGGGCACGCGGCGGGTCGGCGCCGACAAGCGCCGGGTGTACCGGATCGCGGCGGCCGAGGCGCAGGAGCTCAAGGCCGCGCTGGCGGTGGCGGTGGCCTGGGGCTACCTCGACGACGCCGCGACCACGTCGGCGATGGAGCTCGCCGAGCGGGTCGGCGCGACGACGTACCGGCTGGCGCGGTGAGAGGGACGCCGGGTCCGGGTCCGGCTCCGGGTCCGGCTCCGGCTCCGGCTCCGGCTCCGGGTCCGGCTCCGGGTCCGGGTCCGGCTCACGCCGCCTTGCGCAGGCCCCAGTCGCGCGCCGCGTAGTCGGACAGCTGGGTCTCCAGCTGGCGGCGAGCCCGGAACAAGCGCGACATCACCGTGCCGATCGGCACCGCCAACGCGTCGGCGATGTCCTTGTAGCGCTCGCCGCCGAGGTCGGCGCGCTCGACGACGTCGCGGTAGTCGGGCCCCAGCTGGGCCAGCGCAGCGGTGACCTCATCGGACAACAGCTGGGCCGTGAGCGCCTCGGTCGGGTCGGCGGCGTGGTCGTCGGGCGTGCCGTACACCGCGGCCAGGGTGTCGCCGGGGCGCTCGGTGGCGAACCGCTGGTGCCGGCGCCGCTTGCGGTAGATGTTGATGAAGCTGTTGGTGAGGATGCGGTACAGCCAGGCGCGCACGTTGGTGCCGGCCTCGAAGCGGCACCACGCCGTCATCGCCCGAAGGAGGGTCTCCTGGACCAGGTCCCGGGCGTCATCGGGGTTGCGGGTCAACCGCAGCGCCGCGGCGTACAGCTCGTTCGACATCGGCAGGCACGCGGCCTCGAAGCCGGCGTGGTCGGGCTGGCGCAGCTCCCGCGGCGCGCGGGTGTCGCGGCGGCGGAGCTCGGAGCGCGCGGGGACGGCAGGGGCGGCGGCGGGGGCGGCGGGCTTGGAGGACGTGCGGGGCATGTCCGAGGTAAAAGCAACCCCGGTGCCAGTTTCAAGTTACTGATATTATTTCAAAGAGTGCATCGCGGCGCCGTGGAGACACAGCGTGTGCGTCTGCCCGGACGCTACGTCGGCCGGCCGGCGGCTAGCGCGGCGGCGCGGCGAGGGCATCGAGCAGGTCGGTGGCGATGACACCCGCGTCACGGCTGAGGGCCGCCCGGTCCCCGGCGACGCCGTGCAGGTACGCGCCCAGGCTGGCGGCCTGCGCCGCTGGGTGGCCGTGGGCCAGGAGCGCGGCGATGACGCCAGCCAACACGTCACCGCTGCCCGCGGTCGCCAGGGCCGGCCCGCCGGTGCTGTTGATGACCAGCCGACCGGCGCCATCGCCGCCGTCGCACACGATCGTGCCGGCGCCCTTGAGCAGCACCACGCAGCCCGTCGCCGCCGCCAGGGCGCGGGCCGCGGCCGGACGATCGGCCTCGACGTCGGCCGCACGCTCGCCCAGGATGCGGGCGGCCTCGCCGCTGTGGGGCGTGAGCACGATCGGCCCGTGCGCTGCCGGCAGCGCGACCCGCCCGGCGGCCAGGTGGCCCAGCCCGGTGGCGTCGATGACCGTCGGCAGGCCAGCGGCGATGACCGCGGTCAGCCAGGCCGCGCCGCGATCGTCGTCGGGCATGCCGGGGCCGATCGCCACCGCGCCCTTCCCGGCCAGGAGCGCCGCCACCGCCGCGGCGTCGTCGATCACCGCGGTCATGATCGGATCCGGCGCGGCCAGCTCGCCACCGTCGTCGGCCGGGCCGGCCAGGGTCACCAGGCCGGCCCCGCTCCGCAGCGCCGCTTGCGCCGTCAGCCGGGCGGCGCCACGCTTGCCCGGCGAGCCGCCGATGACCAGCACGTGGCCGCGGCGGAACTTGTGCGCCAGCGGCTCGACGGGGCGCAGCCAGCGCGCCACGTCGGCCGCCTCGATCCGAGCGGCCCGGGGCGCCACCGCCGTCACCAGGCGTGGCGCCACGCCGATGTCGACGCACTCGACCGCGCCGGCCCACGCACAGCCGGGCGCCACCACGGTGCCCAGCTTGGGCAGCGCCATCGCCACCGTCAGGTCAGCGCGCACCGCGCAACCGCGGATCTGCCCGGTGTCGGCGTCGACGCCGCTGGGCACGTCGACGGCGATGCGCCGGCCCGGCGCGGCGTTGATGGCAGCGATGACCTCAGCCAACCACCCCGTCACGGGACGGGTCACGCCGATGCCGAACACCGCGTCGACCACGATGGCCGCGCCGGCCAGCGCCAGGTCGAGCGCAGCGCGCGCCGTCACCTCGACGAGCGGGCCACCGCCGCGCACCAGGGCCCGGTAGTGGATGGCGGCGTCGCCGGCGACCGCCCGAGGATCGATCACCACCACCGCGGTGACGTCGACGCCGGCGGCCCGCAACACCCGGGTCACGACGAAGCCGTCGCCGCCGTTGCCGCCACCTCCACACACCACCGCCACCGGCCCGGGGCGCGCCGCAAGCTCACGCAACACCACCGCCGCCACGCCGCGCCCGGCCGCCTCCATCAGCACCACGCCGGGCAGGCCCAGCTCCGCGATCGTCGCCGCGTCGAGGGCCCGGGCCTCGGCCGCGGTGAGCACGTACTGCATCGTCGACGAAGATCGCCCTCCCCGCCGGAGCCGTCAACCCACGGACCAGCGCCTCGGACCACCGCTTCCGCGCAGAAGTTGCGGCGCGTGGTCCGGACCGCGCGCGTCGCGGTTTCACCGATGCGCGAATTTTCCCAGCCGACCGGTAGACCCACCAGGCCTGCCGGCGCGTCTACGGCCAGACCTCCTACCTTCCACCATTCATCCGCACAGGAAGTCCGTATGGCGACGTCTCATCCACCATCCACCTCCGCGTTTCTCCTCCTCGGCGCCGCGCTAGCCTCGGCCAGCTGCGCGGCCGCGCCACCGCGCTCGACGTCGCCCGCCAGCGCGGCGAAGCCGTGGACGCTCACCATGCTCGGCGGCGAATGCACGCTGGCGGGCCAGGGCGACCGCGCCACCGCAGGCGCGTGCGCCGCCCTCGGGTCGTTCGACCTGCGCGACGATCCGGCGGCGGGCCGCCTCGGCGCGATGGTCGCGTCGTTGGCGCCGGCGTCCCCCGGGCGCGAGTCCGTCGTCGGCGGCTGGCCGGACGCGCAGCTCGCCGTCGCCGGCGCTCGACCCACCGCGACCGGCGACGGGTGGATCCCGATCGCCCACGAGCTGAAGGCGATCTTGCGCGCACGCCCCGCCGCGACGACGACCACCACGCTGGCGACGCCGACCACCTACCAGGCGTGGAGCGCCACCACCAGCGACGGGACGTGCACCGTCACCGGCCGCGGCGCGCAGGTGCTCGCCGTGGCGTGCCCCGGCGTCCCGTCGACGCCCGGCGCCGACCTCGACCCGCTGCTCGGCTGGGTCCACGCCGCAGCGATCGACCGGACCGCCGCAGCGCCGACCCCATGTGCCCTCACCACCGCGCTGGCCGCGCCGTACCCGGTGCCCGCCGTCCAGTGCGCACAGCTGGCGACGATCCTGCAGCGCATGGTGGCGGACGCGGCGCAGCCGCCCAGCCCGCTGAACAAGCTCGACGCCGGCGCCTCGATCGCGCTGGCGCAGCTCGCCGACGGTGACGACCCCGTGGTCGACGTCCTGATGGAGTGGATCCCGTCCCCCGCCGATCGCGACCGCGTCGTGGCGCTCGGGGGCGCGTTCACGTCCACCGACCTCGCCCCGATCCAGGGCCTGCACATCGCGCTCCGCGCCCTCCCCGCGGTGGCCGCGCTGACTTCCGTGACGCGCCTCGAGCTCGGCCAAGCGCTGACCGCCGACGGCCGGCCCTGACGCAGGCGCGCTCGGTCCACCCGCGCGGACCGGCTGTCGCCGCGTCAGGCCCGGCAGGCGGCGACCAGCTCGTCGGCGATGCCCTGGGCCCGCTCGCGGATCGACGCCTCGTCGGGGCCCTCGATCATCACCCGGGCCTTGGCCTCGGTGCCGCTGTAGCGCACCAGCACCCGGCCGTCGTCGCCCAGGTCACGCTCCACCGCCGCGATCATCGCCGCCACCTTGGGCAGCTGGTCGATGGCGATCTTGCGGTCGACCTTGACGTTGACCAGCACCTGGGGGCACCGGGTCATGCACGCCGCCAGCTCGGACAGCGGCCGGCCCTCGCGCACCATCACCGCCAGCACCCGCAACGCGGCGATGATGCCGTCGCCGGTGGTGGCGTGGTCCAGGAACACCAGGTGGCCAGACTGCTCGCCGCCCAGGTTGAAGCCGCCCTCGCGCATCGCCTCGACCACGTAGCGATCGCCGACCTGGGTCCGCACCAGCTGGCCGCCGGCCGCCTTGATCGCCCGCTCGAGGCCCAGGTTCGACATGACCGTGGTCACCAGCGTGTTCTTGGCCAGGCGGCCCTCGGCCAGCATCCGCAGCGCGCACAGCGCCATCACCGCGTCGCCGTCGACCACCTCGCCGCGCTCGTCGCACAGGATCAGGCGGTCGGCGTCACCGTCGAGGGCCACCCCGACGTGGGCGCCGTGGGCCCGCACCGCCGCGCCCATCGCCGCCGGCGCCAGCGCCCCGGCGTTGTCGTTGATGTTCTTGCCGTTGGGCGCGCAGTTGATGGCGATGACCTTGGCGCCCAGCTCCTCGAACACCGCCGGCCCGACGCGGTAGCCGGCGCCGTGGGCGCCGTCGACCACCACGGTCAGGCCGTCGAGCGTCAGGTCGGTCGGGAACGTGCCCTTGCAGTAGACGACGTAGCGGCCACGCGAGTCCTCGATCTTGCGGCTGTAGCCGACGTCGCTGGGGCGCGCCACCTGGGCGTCGAGCTCGGGCGAGGCCATCAGCGCCTCGATCTCGGCCTCGACGTGATCGGGCAGCTTGAAGCCGTCGCGCGCGAACAGCTTGATGCCGTTGTCCTCGTAGGGGTTGTGCGAGGCGCTGATCACCACGCCGGCGTCGCACCGCATCGAGCTGGTGATGAAGGCGATGCCCGGCGTGGGCAGCGGGCCGGTGATCCAGGTGTCGGCGCCCATGGCGACGATGCCGGCCGCCAACGCGCTCTCGAACATGTAGCCCGACAGCCGGGTGTCCTTGCCGATGACGATGCGGGTGTGGCGCCCGGGCTGGCGCAGCCGCGCGGCCACCGCCATACCCAGCCGCATCACGGTGGCGCTGGTCATCGGTTCGACGTTGGCGACGCCGCGGACGCCGTCAGTCCCAAACAGCCTGCGTGGAGCCATGGCTCTCGAATACCACGACCGGTTCGATGGCCGCGACCGGCGACCGCGACGACCAGCGCCCAGCGCTGCGCCGCACCGGTCGGTCGGGTCACCGCTTGCGGGTGACCGGCGCCTTGGCGATCCGCACCTCGGCCGGCCGCACCACCACGCCGACCCCGGACGGCACGCCGTCGACCGCGACCTCGGCCAGATCGCCCACCGACGGCGTCCCGGTCAGGCGCGCGGTGGGATGCACGCCACCGGCCAGCAGGCGATCGATGGCGTCGCGCGGCCCGGTCAGCTCGACCTCGACGGTGGCCGGCGACAGCGCGAACTTGGCGGGGTCGATGTCGTCGCCCACCGCCAGCACCCGGGCCGCGCCGACCCAGCGGCCGGTGATCGGCACCGCCACCGCGACGGTCCCCTTCCATTCGATGTCGACCCATTGTGGTGGCAGCAGCGTGGCCTCGACCTGGAACGTGCGCGAGCGGCCATCGACCGCGATGTCCTGGGTGCGGACCTGGCTCATCGCCGCGATCACGCCCTCGGGGCCGCGCACCTTGACCCGGCGCGGATCGACGCTGACCTCGCTGGCGACCACGGCGTAGCCCAGCTCGGGGCGGCCGATCAGGCTGGCCGCCACGTCGACCTCGCGCTCGATCCGGTTCTCGAACGCGACCACCACCGACTGCGGCGTGATCGAGGTCACCGTCAGCCCGTCGGGCACGGTCACCATGTCGGGGGTGAGCGGCAGCTCGCCGCCGCGCACCTTGGTGACGTCGAGGGTGATCCGGTCGAGCTCGCGCTCGTCGAAGCGCTTGATGCGTCGCCACGGCCCCTTGATGGTCACCTTGACCTCGTCGATCCGTTCGGACACCAGCACCTTGCCGTCGGGCAGCACGTAGGCCACGCCGACCCGCGCGGTGATCTCGCGTTGCTCGTCCGAGCCGACCAACAAGAACACCGTCGCGGTCAGCACCAGGGCCAGCACCTTGACGCCGAGGTGCTCGACGAAGACGCGGCGCAGCACGCCGCCGCGCTCGCGCGCGACCGCCACGGTCTGGGTCCGGCGCGGCGCGGTCACGGGCCCTCCGCCGCGCGATCGCGCTGGCCCAGCGCGGCCACCGCCTGCCCCACCTCGAGCGCCGCCTCGACCTCGGGCGCGCGCCCGCCCAGCAGCTCGTGCAGGGCCCGGCGCAGCGTCGGCGCGTCCAGGTCGCGGGCCACCTGCCCGCGGTAGCACACCGACACCTGCCCGCGTTCCTCGGACACCACCACCGCGACCGCGTCGGTGTCCTCGGTGATACCCAGCGCCGCCCGGTGTCGGGTGCCCAGCTCCGGCCCCAGCGGCGCCCGCGACAGCGGCAGCAGGGCGCGGGCCAGCTCGATGCGCCGGTTCTTGCCGATGACCACCGCGCCGTCGTGCAGCTCGTTGTCGGCGGTCGGCACGAACAAGGTCACCAGCAGCTGGCGCGACAGCCGGGCGTCGAGCCGGGTGGCGTCGTCGACGTGCTCGGCCACCTCGGCGTCGCGCTCGAGCACGATGATGGCGCCGCGCCGGCCCCGGGCCAGCTGCATGACCGCGGCGGTGACGTCGTCGATGAACAGCCCGACCTCGCCGACGCGGCCGCGCGGGATGACGCCCTGGCCGATGCGCCCCAGCGCCCGGCGGATGTCGCCCTGGAACACCACGATGACGATCAAGATCAGGTAGTTGATGACGTTGTCGAGCAGCCACGACACCGCGGTCAGCTCGAGCCGGCGGGCCGCGAAGAACCCGGCCGCGACCAGGACGATGCCCACCACCATCTGCGCCGCGCGGGTGCCGCGGATGGTGAGCAGCGCCCGGTAGATGAGGTAGTAGACCAGGGCGAGATCGATCCCCGTCACCCACACCGGGCGCGACGCGAGACGATCGATGACCGAGGACAAGGGACCTGGCATGGCGCGCTCGAGGCGCGCGCGCGCGCCCCTCTCATCGCTTACACGCGCTGGTCCGCTGTGGCAACGAAACTCCGCGGCACGGCGCGAAACACGGCGAGCGCGGCGCGGACCCGGGCCACGTCGTGGACCCGGACCACGTGGGCGCCGGCGGCCACCGCGGCCAGGCACGCGCCGACGGTGGCGTCGTCGAGCATGGCCTGGCGCGGGCCGGCCTCGACCGGCACCGCCGCCCCCAGGGCCGCGGCCAAGAACCGCTTGCGCGACGGGCCGACCAGGACCGGCCGGCCGACCGCCCGGGCCAGCGCGCCGCTGGCGCCCAGGAGCGCCAGGTTGCCGTCGGCGTCGCCGCCCTTGCCGACGCCCAGGCCCGGATCGATCCAGGTCCGGGCCACTAGGCCGGGCGGCAGCGCCGCGACCCGGGCGGCCAGCTCGTCGGCGACCTCGCGCCAGCCGACCGGGGCCTCGGCCGCGAACACCTCGGCCAGGGTCCGTCCGCGCAGGTGGCCCAGCACGTAGCCGACCCCGGCGGCGTCGGCCACCGCCCACAGCGCCGGGTCGAACTGCCCGCCGGCCACGTCGTTGACCACCAGCGCGCCCGCGGCGATCGCGGCGGCCGCCACCGCGGCCTTGGTGGTGTCGACCGAGATGATCGCCGTGGTGGTCGCGGCCAGGCCGGCGATGACGGGCACGACCCGGGCCGCCTCGACCTCGGCTGACACCGGCTGGGCCCGCGGGTTGGTGGCCTCACCGCCGACGTCGAGAAGGTCGGCCCCGGCCCGCCACAGCGCCTGGCCGTGGGCGATGGCGGCGGCGGCATCGGCCAGGCGGCCGCCGTCGGAGAACGAGTCGGGGGTGACGTTGACCACCCCCATGATCAGCGGCGCGTCGAGCGCGATCGCCCGCGTCCCGCCATGGCCCCGCAAGAGGATCGGCGGCGGGCCGACTGGCGGCGGCGGCGCCGACCCGCCTGCGCTCACACCGGCTCGGGCTCGGCCGCCACCGGCGCGACCACCACCAGCGGCCGCTTGCCGTCGGGGCGGGGGTCGTCGGGACGCTTGCGCGGCACCGGCGGCGGCCGGGTCAGACCCTTGCCCTCGAGCAGCTGGTCGATGTCGTCGCCGTCGATGGTCTCGTACTCGAGCAGCGCGTCGGACACCCGCTCGAGGTCGGCCCGGTGGGCGCCGAGCAGCTCGGTGGCCCGCTCGTACTGGTGCATCACGATGCGGCGGATCTCGGCGTCGATGCGCTGAGACGTGTCCTCGCTGTGGCGCTCGCCCGACGCGAAGTCGCGCCCCAGGAACACCTCCTGCTTGCCGCCGGCGAAGTTGAGCGGCCCGAACTCGTCGGACATGCCCCACTCCGTCACCATCGACCGCGCCAGCTCGGTGGCCCGCTCGATGTCGTTGCCGGCGCCGGTGGTCTTCTGGCCGAAGATGACCTCCTCGGCCACCCGGCCACCCATCAGGATGCAGATGGTGTTCTGCGCGAACTCGCGGGTCATGCTGAGCCGATCCTCGGTCGGCAGCTGCTGGGTCAGGCCCAGCGCCCGGCCGCGCGGGATGATGGTGACCTTGTGGACCGGGTCGGCCTCGGCGCCGACGAAGCGCGCCACCAGGGCGTGGCCGGCCTCGTGGACGGCGGTCGTCTTCTTCTCCTTGTCGGAGATGATCATCGACCGGCGCTCGGCGCCCATCATGACCTTGTCCTTGGCCTCCTCGAAGTCGACCATGTCGACCTTGTCCTTGTCGCGCCGGGCGGCGATGAGCGCGGCCTCGTTGACCAGGCTCTCGAGGTCGGCCCCCGAGAAGCCCGGCGTGCCGCGGGCGATGACCTCGAGGTCGACCGAGGCCGACAGCGGGACGCGGCGGACGTGGACGTTGAGGATGCCGATGCGGCCGCGCAGATCGGGGCGCGGCACGACGATGCGGCGGTCGAAGCGACCGGGCCGGAGCAGCGCCGGGTCGAGCACGTCGGGGCGGTTGGTCGCGGCGATGATGATGACGCCGTCGTTGGACTCGAAGCCGTCCATCTCGACCAAGAGCTGGTTGAGCGTCTGCTCGCGCTCGTCGTGGCCGCCGCAGGCCGAGCGCCGCGGTGCCGGCCCACCGCGTCGATCTCGTCGATGAAGATGATGCAGGGCGCATTCTTCTTGCCCTGCTCGAACAGGTCGCGCACCCGGCTGGCGCCGACGCCGACGAACTTCTGGACTAAGTCGGAGCCCGCGATCGAGAATAACGGCAGCCCGGCCTCGCCGGGGATGGCCCGGGCCAGGAGGGTCTTGCCGGTGCCCGGCGAGCCCATCATCAGGACGCCCTTGGGGATGCGGCCGCCCAGGCGGGTGAACTTCTTCGGGTCCTTGAGGAACGCGACGATCTCCTCGACCTCTTCTTTGGCCTCCTCGACGCCGGCCACGTCCTTGAACGTGATCCGGTTCTGGCTGTCGGTCAGCAGGCGGGCCTTGGACTTGCCGAAGCTCATCGCCTTGCCGCCGCCGCTCTGGAGCTGGCGCATGAAGAAAAAGAAGATCGCGATGAGCAAGAGCATCGGCAGCCACGACAGCAGCAGCTGCGGCCACACCGAGCCCTCCTCGCGCTTCTCGATCTTGTAGGCCACGCCGGAGTCGCGCAGCGCCTTCATGTCCTCGTCGCCCCAGGTGCCGTGCACCACCGACTTGGTCTGCTGGGCGCGGTAGGTGATGACGAACTTCGCGTCCTGGCGATCGCCGGGGTAGACCCGGATCAGCTCGACGGGCGACTCGGCCGCGGGCTCCTTGCCGGCGACGCGATCGGCCTGGGCCTTGGCCTCCTGCGCCAGCAGCGCGTTGAAGCTCTTGGCGTCCATGGTCTTCTCCTTGCTCGAGGAGTCCGTGAACAACGAGTACACGCTCACGAACACGACGAGCAGGATCAGCCAGACGAGGATGGTCTTCGTGGACTTTTGCAAGGGACGAACCGCCTTGGCGTCGAGGCGACGCTCGCTGGGCAGTATACCCACCGCGCCCAGGTCGACCACCGGGGAGATCGTGAATCGTCTTGCCTACCTGGCCCCCCTGCCTACCTGGGCAGGTCGATCGCGACCGCCACCACCCGCTGCCAGGCCGGGCCGACGTGCTCGGCCCACACGATGGCGCCGTCGGCTGCCACCACGACCCGCGCCTGCGCGCGTGCGGCCCGCGGCACCTTGCCGTCGATGAACAGGTCGGAGAGCTTGCGCGACGCGCCGCGCAGCCGGGCCGGCCGCATACGATCGCCGGGTCGCCACGGGCGGACCGCGTACGGGCCCTCGGCGCCCAGCACGGTCAGGGTGGTGGCCGGCGCCGGCGCCCCGGCCACCACCAGGTGGTCGTAGACCCGCTCGATCCGGCCGCCCGGGACATCGAGCCCCACGGTGCCGGCCGGCGCGCGCGCCGCCAGCGCCCGCACCGCCTCGACGTGATCGTGCTCGACCGAGCGCCCGGCGGCGGCCAGCCACGCCCCGATCACCCGCCGGGCCAAGGCCGGCGCAGCCGCCGCCAGCGGCGCGCACGCCAGGCGATCGTCGACGGTGGCGGCCTCGGCGAGGTGGGCCGCCGCCGCCGCCAGGGCCAGCCGATCGTCGGCGGCCTGGTCGGCCAGCCGCGCCAGGCTGCGTTCGATCTGGGGGTTGCGGCTGGCCAGGAGCGGCAGGACCTGGCGCCGCACCCACACCCGGGTGAAGCGCTCGTCGTCGTTCATCGGGTCGCGCCACGGCGCCAGCCCGGCGGCGGCGGCGTAGGCCTCGACCTCGGCGCGGGTGTGCGGCAACAGCGGGCGCACGAACGCCCCGCGCCGCGGCGCGATGGCGGCCAGGCCGTCGACGCCGGTGCCGCGCACCAGCCGCAACAACACGGTCTCGGCCTGATCGCTGGCGGTGTGGCCGGTGAGGATCAGCTCGCCCTCGCTGAGCTCGGCCAGCGCGCGGTCGCGCACCACGCGGGCCTGGGCCTCCCACGACGGCCCGGCCGGCACGTCCACGGCGGCGACCGCCACCGCCAGGCCCCGGGCCTTCCCCCACGCCCGGGCGTGGGCCGCCGCCGACGCGCTGGCCGGCGCGCGGTGGTCGACGTGGAGCAGGCGCACCTGCCCCGCCCCGAGGGCGGCGGCGGCGGCGTCGGCCACCACCGACGAGTCGGGCCCACCCGAGAACGCGACGTCGACCCGGCGACGGCCGTGGCGCGCCAGCGCGGCGGCGACCGTGGCTCGGATGGCGTCGACCGGCATGGCGCCGAGGATAGCGGGTTGCGTCGCCCGAGGTGGGCCACTACCTTGCGCGCCAGTGCCGACCCCCATCGCCGACGGTCCCCTCGCCCACCTCCGCGCCCACCTGGCCGGCCCCCGCGGCCAAGATCGCGTCGACGCGCTTTTGGCCAGCGACGACCCCGCGGCCGAGGTGGCGGCCCTGACGCCGGGCGCGGTGCACGAGCTGGTCCTGGCGGTCGGCATCGACGAAGCCGGCCCGCTGCTCGCCCTGGCGACGCCGGCCCAGTTCCAGGGCTTCTTCGACCTGGAGGTGTGGGAGCGCGACCGGGTCGACCTGGCCCAGGCCGGCCCGTGGCTGGCGGCGCTGCTCGACCTCGGCTTCGAGAAGGTCGGCGCGGTGTGGCACGGCCTCGATCCCGAGTTCCGCGCGCTCTACGTCGGCGGCCAGACCGTGGTCTACGATCTCACCGGGGGCGAGGACCCCGACCACGACATCGCCTACGTCGAGGATCCCGAGCCGCCGCCGGTGTGGTTCTCCCCCGATCAGGCCTTCGCGGTGCGGCTCCTCGGCGGCGAAGACCAGGTGCGCCTGACCATGGGCCTGCTCGACGACCTGTACCGCGCCGACATGGCCCTGGCCCGCCACACGCTGCTGACCGCGCGCTCGGAGCCGACCGCCGCGCTCGAGGAGGACAGCTACCGCTGGCGCACGGGGCGCCTGGCCGACCAGGGCTACGTCGACTTCTACGACGCGCTCGAGCTGTTCGCGCCGCTGTCGCCCGAGGGGTTCGCCGCCGAGCCGGTGCAGGCGGCGATCGTGGTCGACGCCGACGGCACCCCCATGCCCCTGGCCCTGGCCGAGAAGCTGGTGGCGCAGAGCTTCCTGGCCCGGGCCTGGGATCGCTGCACCAGCGACGACCCGACGGCCCACGCCCGCCTCGAGCAGGCGCTGGTGTCGCTGGTGAACAAGGTGCTGGCGGCGGCCCGGGTCCGCCCGGGCGACGTCGACGCCAAGGCCGCCGCGGCCGACTACGCCACCGCCACGGTGTCGCTCGGCCTCGAGACCGTGGCCCGCGGCGACGTCGCGGTCGCCGCGACGATGCTGGCCGGCGGCGCGCTGACCCGGCTGCACCGGGTCGGCTACACCGTCACCCAGAAGCTCGCCAAGGTGGCCCTGGCGCTGGCGCCCCGGGCCGCCACCGCCGACGATCGTGCCACCGCGGTGGTGGCCGCGCTGTGTACCCCGCGGCCGTGGCTGGCGCGGGCGGTCGACGAGCCGCCAGCGCCCGGGGTGCGGCCGTTCGCGTCGACCGCCGACCTGCGGCTGGTGGCCGAGATCCTGGCCGACCTGGCGTTGCGGATCGCGGTGGCCGAGCGCCTCGGCGTCGCGCTGGCCGCGATGGCCACGCTGCCCGAGCCGCGCCCGGCGCTCGACGACCACGCCCGGACCGCGCTGACCCGCTGGCTGGCCACCGGCGACCTCGCGCCGCGCGCGCTGGCGCTCGACCAGCTGACCGCGGCCCGGGCCCGCCTCGCCGCCGGCGTCGACGCGGCCGCCGCGGTCGCGGTGGTGCGCGCCAGCCTGGGCGACGACGGCGGCCTGCCGGCCCGGCTGACCGCGCTGGTCGAGCGCTGGCTGGGCGAGCTGGCGGCCACCCTGGGCGACCTCGACCTGACCCCGGCGCGGTTCGACCCGCGCTTCGTCGAGGGCCTACTGGTCGAGGTCGGGGCCCGGGCCTGACCCGGCTGGCGCGGGGCGGTCGGGCACCGACGCCTCGCCCTCGAGCCGGAACGCGGCCGCGGCCGCGGCGCTCTGATCGGCGGCCTTCTTCGACGAGCCGTCGGCCCGCGCGTACAGCTCGTCGCCGATCCACACCTCGACCACGAAGCGCTTGGCGTGGTCGGGCCCGAGCTCGGCCACCACCTTGTAGACCGGCTGGACCCGCAGCCGCGCCAGCGACAGCTCCTGGAGCCGGGTCTTGAAGTCGTAGAAGCCGGTGTGCTCGACGGTCTCGATCCGGGCCGACAGCAGCCGCCCGATCACCCGGGCCGCCTCGGGATAGCCGCCGTCGACGAACACCGCGGCGATCACCGCCTCGAAGGCGTCGGCGAGGATCGACCGCTTGTGCCGGCCGCCGCTCTTGTCTTCGCCCTTGCCCAGCCGCAGCCACTGGCCCAGGCCCAGCTTGGCCGCGACCTCGGCCAGCCCGGCCTCGCTCACCACCTGGGCCCGCGTCACCGACAGCTCGCCCTCGCGCAGCTCGGGGAAGCGCTCCATCAGCCGGTGGCCGATGACCAGGTCGAGGACCGCGTCGCCCAGGAACTCCAGGCGCTCGTTGTCGCCGCCGGTCGCGTCGGGGTGCTCGTTGACCCACGAGGTGTGCCGCAGCGCCCGGTCCAGCACGCCGAGATCGTGGAACCGGTAGCCGAGGACCGCCTCGAGCGCCGCCAGGTCGTTGGGATCTGCCACGGCGCGCACTCTACCCTCTGGACTCGCTGGGCGCCCCGGGGATGATCGCGATCGCGCCCCAGCCCGCAGCGGGCGACCGGCCCCACCCGCCGCGGCGCGGATTTTTCCCGCCGCGGTGCGTTCGCACCCGGCCGTTCGGCCTCGCGCCGCATACACTGCCCGGGTGGACCTGCCCGGCAAGATCGGTCGCTACCAGATCCTCGGGCTGGTCGCCCGCGGCGGGATGGCCGAGATCCTGCGCGCGAAGTCGATCGGCCTGGCCGGGTTCGAGAAGCTGGTCGCGGTCAAGCGCATCGCGCCGGCCCAGGCCCGGGAGCCGCGCTTCGTGCGGTCGTTCATCGACGAGGCCCGCATCGCGGCCCAGCTGAGCCACCGCCACATCGTGCCGGTGTTCGACTTCGGGGCCGAGGGCGACGAGCTGTACCTGGTGATGGAGCTGGTCGACGGCCACGACCTGCGGGCCATCATCGATCGGGCGCGGGCCGCCGGCACGGTCATGCCGCCGCCGCTGGTGTGCCACGTGGTCGCCGCGGTCGCGGCCGGCCTGGCCCACGCCCACCAGCAGGCCGACGGCCACGGCCGCCCCCTGCGGATCGTCCACTGCGACGTGTCGCCGGCCAACGTGATGGTGTCGGCCGAGGGCGAGGTCAAGATCCTCGACTTCGGGGTGGCGCGCGCCAGCTTCGGCCACGCCGTCGAGCGGCGCCGCCTGCGCGGCAAGCCGCGCTACATGGCGCCGGAGCAGACCCGCGGCGAGACCCCGACCGCGGCGACCGACGTGTTCGCGCTGGCGACCGTGGCGTGGGAGCTGGCCACCGGGCGGCCGCTGTTCGACTGCCCCGACATCCCCACCACCCTGGCCGCCGTGCGGACCCAGCCGGTGCCGGCGTTCGCCGAGGCCGGCGTCCCGGCGCCGCTGGCAGCCACGCTCGACGAGGCCCTGGCCCGCGCGCCGGCCGACCGCCCCAGCGCCCAGGCGATCGCCCTGGCGGCGGCCACGGCCGCGGCCGGCGCCGGCGCCCGCGCCCTGGCGGCGTGGCTCGACGAGCTGGTGCGACCTGACGCGGCGGCCGCGGCGGCGGCACCGACGTCGGCCGGCACGCTCGACACCGTCGACCAGCCGATCCCGCGGCCGACCAGCCTGGTCACCACCACCCGGCAGCGCGCCCACCGCGGCTTCCCGGTGCTGGCCGAGGCCACCGACGTCACCACCGCGCCGGTCGCCGGCGGCGACTTCGACGACGACGCGACCCGGGCCGAGGCGGTCGACGTGGCGTGGCTCGACGACGACCCCGAGGTCCAGGCCGCCGCCGCGCGGCTCCTGGCGCCCGGCGTCGAGCGCCGGGATCGTCAGGCCGGGGACGACACCCAGCCACCGCCCACCACCCGGTCCCCGTCGTAGATCACCGCGGCCTGGCCCGGCGCGGCCACTACCGGCGCGGCCAGCTCGAGGCGCACCGGCGGCCCGAGCACCACCCGGGCTGGGACCCGCGGGCCGCGGTGCCGCACCTGCACCGTCAGCTCGGCAGCCAGCGGCCCGAGCCAGCGCGGCTCGTCGAGGATCAGCTCGACGCGGGCGGCGTCGGCCAGCGGCCCGACCGTCACCGTGCCGGCCACCGGATCGAGGGCCGTGACGTAGCGGCGGTCGTCGGGGCCCAGCCCGCGCAGGTTGCCTAGCCCCCGGTGCTGCCCGATGGTGAAGCGGTGGACGCCCTGGTGCTGACCGAGCACGGCGCCGCCCGCGTCGACGATCGTGCCGGCGGTCGGCAACGGCCGGCCCCGCCGCAGCGCCGCGGCGGCCACGAAGCCGGCGTGATCGCCGTCGGGGACAAAGCAGATCTCCTGCGACTCCGGCTTGGCGGCGTTGGGCAGCCCGAGCTCCGCCGCCAGCGCCCGCACCGCCGGCTTGGCCAGGCCGCCGAGCGGGAACCACACCGCGCCCAGCGCCGCCGGCGGCATCGAGAACAAAAAGTACGACTGATCCTTGTCGGGGTCGACCGCGCGCCACAGCGCGGGGGCGCCGTCGGGGCCGGGCTGGATCCGGCCGTAGTGCCCGGTGGCCAGGACGTCGGCGCCGATGGCCCGGGCCTGGTCGAGCAGCGGCGAGAACTTGACGTACTGGTTGCACCGCACGCACGGGTTGGGGGTCTTGCCGTCGAGGTAGGTGGTCACGAAGTCGTCGACCACCGCGGCGGTGAACGCGGCCTCGAGGTCGATGACGTAAAACGGGATGGCCAGGTGCTCGGCGACGCGGCGGGCGTCCTCGACGTCGCGCGGCCCACAGCAGCGACCGCGGGCGGTGCCGGTGGAGCGGGCGTCGTACAGGCGCATGGTCATCCCCACCACCCGGTGCCCGGCGCGCACCAGCGCCGCGGCCGCGGTGGCCGAGTCGACGCCGCCCGACAGTGCGACCACGATGGTGCGCGAGGAATCGGGCGCGGGCAGGACGGGCCAGGGCATGACGTGCTACGGATGCCAGAGATGTCCGCCGACGGCAAGCCAGGTCTGTTCGCGGTCACCGCCACCTCGCTCGACGACGACGGCGCCGGGGTGGCCCAGCGCGATGGCCTGACGGTGCACGTGGCGGAGCTGTTGCCGGGCGAGCAGGCCCGGGTCCAGGTGGTCCACAAGAGCCCGCACCACCCCACCGTGTGGGCCCGGGTGGTGGCGCAGCTCGGCCCGCCGTCTCCCGATCGGGTCCAGCCGGCCTGTCCGGCCTTCGGACGTTGCGGCGGGTGCCCGTGGCAGCACCTGGCCTACCCAGCCCAGCTGGCCACCAAGCAGCGCCGGGTGGCGGCCGCCCTCGACGGCCTGATCGTCCCCGAGCCGGTGACGCCGTCGCCGCGCCAGCTGGGCTACCGCCACAAAGGCAAGTACGTGGCCGGCCGCAGCAAGGGGCACCTCGCCCTGGGGGCGTGGGCGCCGCGCAGCCACGACTTCGTCGACACCACCGGCTGCCGCGCGGTCACCGCCGGCATCGAGCGGGCCCGCGCCGCCGTGGTCACCGCCGCGGCCGCGGCCGGGCTGGCCCCAGCCAACGAGCGCCACGGCACCGGCGCCCTGCGCTACGTGATCATCCGCCAGGCCCGTGGCGGCGACGTGCTCATCGGCCTGGTGGTGCGCTCGACCGCCGCCGGCCCCGCGGTCGACGCCACCGCGGCGGCCCTCGCCGCCACCCCCGGCGTGGTCGGCGTGGTCCGGCTCGACAACGACCGCACCGACGGTGGGCTGGTCGACGGCGCCGCCGTCCCGCTGGTCGGGGTCGCGACGCTCGACGACGAGGTCGCCGGCGTGCCGGTGGCGCTGGGCGCGACCGAGTTCGCCCAGGTCAACCCGGCCCAGGCCGACCAGCTCTACGCCCACGTGGCGCACCTGGTCGCCGCGGCCCCGGGCGAGCGCATCGCCGACGTGTACGCGGGCCTGGGCGGGATCGCCTTCAGCCTGGCCCGGGCCGGCGCCGAGGTGGTCGCGGTCGAACGCGATCGCGACGCGGTCGCCGCGCTGACCGCCGCCGCCGCCCGGGCCGAGCTGACCTCGATCACCGCGCGCATCGGCGACGCCACGCTCCTCGCCGACGGCGGCCCGCCGCTGGCCGCGGTGGTGGTCAACCCGCCACGCAAGGGCTGCTCGCCGGCGACCCTGGCCGCGGTGTCGGCGTCGGCGGCGTCGCGCCTGGTCTACGTGAGCTGCGGCCCGGAGTCCCTGGCGCGCGACCTCCACGCCCTGGTCGCCGCCGGCTGGCGGGTCGATCACGCGCGGCCGTTCGATCTCATGCCGGGCACCGCCCAGGTCGAGACCATCGTCCGCGCCGTGCGATAGCCGCGGCCGGCGCCGGGCCGCGCCGGCGGTCGACGCGGTCAGGCCTTGCGCCCGTGGGCGCGCCCGACCTCCATCATCTTCACCGCGCACGTGGCCCGGACCGGCACGCCACCGGGCAGAAACATCGTGTACTTGGTGCTGATCGACTGGATCACGCCCTGGAAGCGGACGTCGCGGCCCCAGATGAGCGCGACCCGCGGCGGCCGCATCCATTGCTCGCCCTGATCGCTGGCCATCACCAGCGTCAGCCGCTGCAGCGGCCCGACGTACAGCTTCTGGACGTCCTCGCGTTGTTCGTAGCCGTCGAAGAACAGCTCGAACGCCAGGGTCTTGGGATCCGACGACGCGAAGGTCAGCTCGGGCACGTCGCCCTTGCTGGGGGTGACGTTCCAGGTGGCCGCCTTGTCGACCTGGAACTCCTTGGGGTTGTACTGGGCCACGATCTCACCGCCGCGATCGAGGTCGAGCAGGAGGATGCGTTCGAGGATGGAGCTGTCGGCCATGCCCAGGGTTCGGCCGCACCGACCGGCGGTTGCCTGGCCGGTGACAAAAAGTGGCCCGGCCCCGGCCCCCGGCCCTACGGTCGGCGCGTGTGGCGGTTCGCCTTCCTCGCGGTGGTGGCCGGGTGCGCCCCTCGCGCGCTGGTGAGCCGCGGCACGTCGACGCCGGTGGTCGAGGCGCCGTCGCCCGGGCCCACGGGGACCAAAAGCGACACGGCGCGCTCGCCCGCCGGGGCCCCGGCCGTCGAGGTGGCCGGGCCGACCGCGCCGCAGGAGCCCCCGACCGGCGTGGTGCTGTCGCGCTTGCCGGCCCGCCACCAGGAGCGCCCGGCGCCGGCGCCGGCGGTCGAGACCGTGGCCCAGGCCCGGGCCCTGGTGGGTCGACGAGATCCCCGGCCGCCCCTCGACGTCGCGCTGGCCCTCGCCGCGCAGCTGACCGGCCGGCCGACGCCCGCGGTGGGCGACGCCCGCAGCCTGATCGCCTGGGCGCAAGCGGCGATGGCGTGGCGCGCGGTCCCCGCGGTCGGGCCGGGCGACCTGATCGTGTTCGATCGCGCGGTCGGTGGCGCGCGCGCCTCGCTGGTGGCGGTGGCGCTGGGCCGCGACGCGCGAGGGGTGGTCGAGGTCGTGTACCTGGGCGCCGGCGTGATCCGGCGCGGGTTCTTCGACCCCAGCCGGCCCCAGCTCCGGCGCGACCGCGCCGGCCGCATCGTCAACACCAGCCTGCGCCACAACCGCGATCAGCCGCCGCGCGGCACCCGGTTTCTCGCCGGCGAGCTGTTCGCCGGCGTGATCTCGACCGCGCCCGCGCGGTAGGGCGCCACACCCGCCCGGGTGGTGGAACGGTCGACCCACGGGACGTGACATCCTGCGAGCCCGGGCTCATGCCGGTGCGAGTCCGGTCCCGGCGCCACCCTTCCCATGCCGGGCGCCCCGCGGTAGACACGGGCCATGGCCGACCGCGTCCACCTGCCCGTCGTCACCGACGCGCCGCCCGCCGACGGGCCGGCCCCGGTGCGCCGCCGCCACCCGGCGTGGATCCGGGTGCCGCTGCCGACCAAGCCCACCTTCTTCGAGGTCAAGCAGCGGGTGGCCGACCTCAAGCTCCACACCGTGTGCGAGAGCGCCAGCTGCCCGAACATCGGCGAGTGCTGGAGCCGGCGCGCCCTGACCATCATGATCATGGGCGACATCTGCACCCGGTCGTGTCGGTTCTGCGACGTGACCACCGGCCGGCCGCTGCCGCTCGACCCCGACGAGCCGCGCCGGGTCGCCACCATGCTGGCCGAGCTCGAGCTCGAGCACACCGTCATCACCTGCGTCGACCGCGACGACCTGCCCGACTTCGGCGGCGCGCACTGGGCCGAGACCATCCGCGCGGTCAAGGCGGCGGCCCCGGCCATGACGCTCGAGGTGCTGGTCGGCGACTTCAAGGGCAACACCGCGCACGCCGACATCGTCCTCGACGCCGAGCCCGACGTGTTCGCCCACAACCTCGAGACCGTGCCGCGGCTGTCGCGCCAGGTGCGGGTCCAGGCCAGCTACCCGCGCAGCTACAAGATCCTCGAGCACGCCCGCCGCCGCGGCGCGGTGGTCAAGACCGGCCTGATGCTGGGCCTGGGCGAGACCACCGCCGAGGTGGTCGAGGTGCTGCGCGAGGTGGCCGACCTCGGGGTCGACATCGTCACCCTCGGCCAGTACCTGGCCCCGTCGAAGTCGCACCTGCCCATCGAGCGGTACCTGCCGCCCGAGGAGTTCGACCAGCTGCGCGCCACGGCCCTCGAGTTGGGCATCGCCCACGTCGAGAGCGGCCCGCTGGTGCGGTCGAGCTACCACGCCGACGGTCAGGCCGCCCTGGTCCGCGGCCTGCGCACCAAGGCCTGACCGCCGGTCATCGTCGCCGGGCAGCCGACGGTTGTCGCCTGGCAGGCGACGCGGGCGCGACCGCGATGCCCGGCGTTGGCCCCGCGGGCGCGGCCCGCCTGGCCCGCGGGTTGCGAAGGCCCGGAGGATGACCTGGGACACCACCGCCAAGGCTTCGGGTGGGCGCGACGACGCGCGCACCGACGTGACCGCTTCGCCCGGCAAGCGCACCCGGACCGGCCCGCTGCCAGCGCGGCGCAGCACGCGCCCGACCTCGGAGACACCGGGCGACCGCGATCAGGCGCGTCGCACCATCTTGGCCCTGCGGTCCAGCGATGACGGCGCCGGAGCGGCGTCGGCGGCCGGCGTGGCCGCGCTGGCGTCGCTCATCGACGACCCCGCGGAGTTCTACCTGGCCGAGGCGTTCATCGTGGCGGGCTCGCTCGACGTCGAGGAGGGCGCCCTCGAGCGCTGGCTGCCGGTGGTGCTGGCGCTCCCGGCGCCGGCCCGCCGGGCCTACGACCTGGTCCTCCAGCGCGCGGGGCTCGGCTCCCTCGACGCGGCCGCCCGACGCGCGGTCGGCGCCGCGCGCCGCGCGCTGGCCATCGACACCCTGACCGAAGAACGCGCGGCCGGAGCCGTGACCTCGCCGGCGTCGGTCGCCGCGCTGGCGACGCTCCTGGCGGCCGGCATGAACCGCCTGGCGATCGAAGCCGCCGTCGCCGCCGGCCGGCGCGCCCTGGCGACGGACCTCGGCGCGGCCGGCGTCATCCCTGCGCCGACGGACCCGGCCCAGCTCGACGAGGCCTACCGACGGGCCATGGCGTTGCGCCCGCCGCGGGCCCGGTCCACCGAGACCGCGCCGGGCTCGCCGTCGGCGGCGACCGACGCGCTGCGACGCCTGCAGACGCCGGTGCCGCGCCCGACCGAGCAACCCAGCACACCGGGGCCCATCGGCCCGGGCGGCGTCGCCGTGTACCGCTTCACCCGGACCGAGCTGGCCGGCGTGGCCCCAGCGGATCTCGGCGTCGAGCTGGGCGTGCGGACCATCATGAAGCTCGGCTACCCGGCGGACGTGGCCCGCGGCTACGTCACGGCGCACAGCTGGGTGTACCGCGAGGCCTACGGGCGTGGCTCGATCATCGACGCCGGCGAGCTGGCGGCCCGGCTCAAGCGCGACGGCTTCATCGACAACAAGGTCCCGCTCGAAGAGCTGGCGCGGGTGCGCGCCGACCTCGACCGGCCGGCCGACGCGGTGACCACGCTCGCGTCCTCCGAAGAACAACGCCAGGTGCGGCTCCTGGTCGACTGGATCGACCAGCTCACCGGCACCGGCGCGGCGGCGAGCGGCGACTGGCCGGGGCTCAACGCGCTGTTGGTCGGCGCCCTGCGGGCCCTGGGTCGCTACACCTACGTGCAAGCCGGCATCACCCGCATCCTGGGCGACATCACCGGCGGCGTGGGCCTCGATCGCGTGGCCGACGCCCTGCGCCAGGTCCAGCGCGGCCAACAGCGCCAGGGCGACGCGCTGGTCGGCGCCGACAGCGAGGTCACCATCGGCGCCCGCGACAACGCGGCGCGGTCCACCGCGGCCGGCATCGCGACGCCCTTCGCCGAGCGCCTGCCGCTGCTCCTCGGCGAGAACCCCGAGGTCGTGCTACCGCTGCTGTTGGGACCAGAGGCCCAGGCGGCCGTCACGATCATCACGCCGGTGACGGCGTTCCTCACCAGCTACGGGCGCGGCGACGACCTGGTCGACAGCCTCCGGCAGGCCGGGTGGGCCACGGTCCAGACATTGATCGGCGTGTTCACCGGCCGGTTCGGCCTGGCCGCCGCCGGCGCCGCCGACGTCGCCGCCACCGTCGCCATCGGCACCTGGCGCGGTCTGAGTCGGCGCGAGATCGAGGAGCAGGTGGCGCTGTCGGTCATCCAGTCGCTCCTGGCCGGCGCGCGCGGGGCGACCGCCCGCGGTCCGCGGAAGGTCGGGTCGCTGGCCCGCGAGCTGGTGATCGAGGCGCAGCGGAACCTGCCTGACGCGGCGTCGCTGACCCGCGAGGCTCGCCGCCCCAGCGCCGAGGTCGACCAGCCGCGCAGCACCCCGCGCAGCGACCAGCCGGTCGTGCCGCCCATCGTCGATGCCAGCGTGCCGGCCCGCCCCACCCCGCCGACCCGCCCCACCGTCGACGCCACCACGCCGACCCGCCCCACCGTCGACGCCACCCGGCCGACCCGCCCCACCGTCGACGCCACCACACCGACGGCGAAGCCGGATCAGCGCCTGGCCCCCTGCCGCGCGTCGAGTTGGACACACTGAACATCGATCGCCGCCGGAAGGTTGGCCAAGGCAGCCAGATGAAGGCGTTCGAGTACCCCGGCGACGCCACCCGGCTGGTCAAGGTCTCGGCCAAGGCGCTCGACGGCCCGCCCCCAAAGACAGGTGACGCGCTGTCCGCCGACATCGAGTACCAGCGCAGCATCACCACCGAGCTCGACGGCCAACGGCTCGCCCCGACCATCGAGGCCGTCGTGACGATCGACGGCGTGGTGGTCGGCTACGTCGAGACACGCGCACCCGGCCGGACGCTCCAGCAGCTGGGCGACGCCAAGGCGATCACCGAGGCCCAGTTCGAGACCGCGCTCACACAGTGGAGGGCCCAACTCGACGCCCTCCACCGCGACGGCTTCGTCCACGGCGACCCGTTCGTTCTCGACAACATCGTCGTCGACATCGCGCGGGATGGCACCGTCCGGGCGCGGCTGATCGACTTCGAGCCGCCGACCCGCGGCTTCGACGTTGAGAAGGAGCGCGGGGAAATCCCTGCGGGGATCAAGAAGCTGCGAGAGCTCTTTGGCCTCTTGGGGAAGAACTCCCAGTGACCCGAGAACCGGCCGACACGCCACGTGGTCGCGCGGGACGCCGGTCAGTGGGTCGCCAGGTAGGTCGCGACCACCGCCGCGATCGAGATCGCCAGCACGATGACGAACACCCAGGGCGCCCGGCTGGGCGGATCGACGGCGCCGATCGGCCGGAGCGGGTTGACCCGGCTGGTAGCCAGCGCCGCCGGCGCCCGCTTGGGATCGGTGCGGCGATCGGCGGCGCGGCGGTCGTCGCCGCGGCGCTCGCCGACCCGGGCGCCGAGGATACGGGTCGGGTCGTCGTCGCCGGGCCGGACCAGCCCGCGCGCCTCGACCACCGGGGCCACCGGACGCGACGGCTTCGACGTGCGCAGCGACACGGCGCGGCCGGCCTCGGGCGGATCGCGGCGCACCGTAACCTGGCCGGGATCGGTGTCGCCGCGCTCCCCCTGGACGATGGTGGCCTCGTCGTCGGCCGGCTCGTGATCCGCCGGGAGCAGGTCCGCGGTCTCCAGCGGGTTGAGGCCCGAGGTCGCGGTGACCGGCGCCGGCCGGCTGGTGACGCTGGCGTGCATGCCGCCGCTGACGCGCTCGTGCGGCACTTCGTCGCCGGCCAGCGCCATCGGCGTCACTAGCGCCTCGCGCAGGCAGCGCTCCCACGCGGTCCGCAGCGCGGCCTCGGCCTCGCCGCCGTCCTTGTACCGACGCTGGGGCGACGGGTCGAGCGCGGCCATGCAGATGTCGGCCAGCGGGCCCGGCACCGACGCGTCGTGGTGGGTTGGCGGCGGCGCGTCACCCTTGCAGACGAAGCCGTTGGTGGTCTTGGTGTCGGGCCCCTCGTACGGGATGCGCCCGCATAGAAGCTCATATAGAAGCGCGCCCCAGGCGAACACGTCGGCCTGGGCGGTGTAGCGGCCCTCGCGGATGGCCTCGGGGGGCGCGTAGCCCGGGGTGCCCATGAAGATGCCGACCTGGGTCAGATCGCTGTCGGGCATGCGGGCGATGCCGAAGTCGGCCAGCTTCCACCGCTGCTCGCCGGCGTGGAGGACGTTGGCCGGCTTGACGTCGCGATGGACGATGCGCTGGCGGTGAGCGAACGACAGCGCGCTGGCCAGGTCGAGCGCGATGTTGACGCCGCGGCCCAGCGGCATGCGCACCCGATCGAGCCGGTCGGCCAGCGACTCGCCGGGCAGGTACTCGAGCACCATGAACGGGGCGCCCGACGCGTCGTCGACGCCGACGTCGAAGATGGTGACGATCGCCGGGTGCGGCATCTTGGCCGCGGCCTTGGCCTCGCGCTGGAAGCGCTCCAGGTAGGCCGAGCGGATCCGCTTGCCCGAGCCCTGGGGCGACACGATGGTCTTGAGGGCGACGGTGCGATCCAGCAGGGGATCTCGGGCCTTGTAGACCACGCCCATCGCGCCCTTGCCCAGCATCTTGACGATCTCGTACCGGCCGATGGTCTGGTGGCCCTCGCCGCCGTCGACCTCCATGCCCGGTGGCGCGACGAACCGGTGACGAGACACGGTCCGTGGGCGCCGGGCGTCGGTGTCTTCTCTCACGGCGGCCCCAGCCTACCACGCGCGTCGCCTCGGCCGGCGCCTCCGCGCCGCGCGCGCACGCTCAATCGCGGCGCACGGTGCCGGCCACCCGCGCGCCGGGGGCCACGCTGGCGGTGACCCAGGCGTTGCCGCCGATGACCGCGCCGGCGCCGATGGTGGTCTGACCGCCGAGGATGGTGGCGCCCGCGTAGATGACCACGTCGTCCTCGATGGTGGGGTGGCGGCGGGCACCCGGCTCAGGCCGCTCCTCGGTGCGCGGCACGCTCAGCGCGCCCAGGGTCACGCCCTGGTACAGCCGCACCCGCTCGCCGATCACCGAGGTCTCGCCGACCACCACCCCGGTGCCGTGATCGATGAAGAACGACCGCCCGATCGTCGCCCCGGGGTGGATGTCGATGCCGGTCTTCTCGTGGGCCAGCTCGGTCATCATCCGCGGCACGATGACCGCGCCTTGCCGCAACAGCGCGTGGGCGATGCGGTACACGGTGATGGCGTAGAAGCCGGGGTAGCACACAACGATCTCGTCGAGCCCGGTGGCGGCCGGGTCGGCCTCGAACGAGGCCCGGATGTCGGTGGCCAGGACCTCGCGCAGCGCCGGCAACGCCGAGAGGAACTGGGTGACGATGGTCTGGGCCCGGCCGGCGCAGTCGGCGCAGTCGACCCGGCTCGAGCCGGCCGCCAGCTGGGCCCGGTGGTTGAGGGCCCGGTAGATCTGCCGCCGCAGCGTCACCTCGAGCTCACCCAGCCGCTCGCGCACCAGCTCGCGCAGCTCGCCCGGCGGCAGCCGCAGCGAGCCGCCGGCGAAGCCAGGCAGCAGCAGCGCCCGGCACTGATCGACGGCCCGGGCCACCTCGGCCGGCGACGGCAGCTCGATCCCGCCCAGGTGCAGGTTGGCGCCGTCGGCCAGGTAGCTGGCGATCAGGCGGTCGGCCAGGTCGTCGACGTCGGTGTCGCGGCGGGCGGGCATGCCTCGCTTGTAGCATGGCCGCCCGGGCCGGCAGCCACCGCGGCCGGCGTCAGTCGTCGACGGCGACCGCCGCGGTCGGCACCGGCGGCGGCGCCTCGTTGATCACCCGCAGCGCCTCGACGAAGCGGGTCTCGGGCACCGTGACCCGGGTCGGCATGCCGCCGCCCAGGGCCAGCAGCTGGACGAAGTCCCAGCCCGAGCCGAACGCGGCGGCGATGGTCAGCTGGCCGGAGTCCTTCACCATCGACACCGGCGCCTGGGCCTGGCCCGCCAGCAGCAGATCGGTCTTGTCGAACGCCGGGCCGCCCGCGGTGTCGACCCACGCCACCCGGCCGCGGATGGCGTAGCGCGCGGCCAGCGCCGCGGTGCCGGCGGCCCGGGCCTCGAACTCGGCGGCGGCCTCGGCGATCAGGTCGGCCTGGGCCCCCGGCCCGAGCCCGGTCACCAGGTGGCCGATGACCGCGCGCTTGAGCTGATCGTCGCGGAACCGGGCCCGCAGCGCCCAGTCGATGCGCCGGCCGATCGGGCCGGGCTCCCCCAGGCGCGTGTCGACCGCGCGGGCGTCGTCGTCGGCGCCGCGGTACGGCTCGCGGCCGCCGAGGATCCACTTGGCGGCGGCGTACAACCCGTCGAGGTCGACGTGGGTCATGATGGTGTCGATGGGGCCGGTCTCGCGCACCAGCGCCTCGGTGATCATCTCCGGGCACGCCCCGTGCTGGGCCTTGGTGGCCAGCACGAACCGCCGATCGCCGGCGTAGTCGGCGTGGCGTTCGTGGTCGTGGTGATCGACCCACGCCGCCAGCCGGTCACCGAGGCCGGTGATGAACGGCAGCGTGGTCTGGTCGAAGGACACCGAGGTGCCGACCGTGGCGGCGAAGGCGACGTCGGTCACCACCACCCGGCCGACCAGCTTGGTCGCCTTGGGCAGCGACCGCGGCGCGGCGAAGTAGAGGTTCGGGAGGTTCATCGCCGCCACGCTAGCAGGTTCGGCGGAAAACTCCGACGGCCGGCGCGAGCTGACGGCGCGGCGTCACCGGGTGCGCGGGCAGCGCATGCGCACGGCCCACCCGTCGTGGAGGTACAGCTCGCGCACGGTGCCGCGGTCGCCGCACGCGGCGGTCGACGGCTGGGGCAGCAGGCACAGGGTGTGGCGACCGGTGACGTCGCGGACGGTGGTCTGGGCCCCGGCGTCGACCGACGCGACCCACCCGCCGTCGAGGTAGACCGCGACCGCCTCGAGGCACTCGCGGTTGTCGATCGAGAACGCCGCCGGCGCGGCCTCCGGCTCGGTGCGGGGCGGGATGGGCGGCGCGGGCGGCGCCTCGGTCGGCACCCGGTACAGCGCCGGGTCGGCGGCGGCCGCCGCCAGCAGGTCGTCGGCGCAGCGCCGGCGCGCCAGCTCGCGGTGGACCTGATCATCGAGGACCACATCCAGCCCCGCAGATCGACCCTGGCGGCCTGGTAGCCCGCCGCGGCGGCGGCCACCGCCGGCGATCGCTGGGCGAGGCGCCCTCGACCTCGCCGAACTTCTCGAAGGTGGCGACCACGGCGTAGGCCTCCTCGAGTTCGACCCCGGCGGCGATGAACCGCCGGCGGGCGTCGTTGGCCAGCGCCCACCGGGCCGCGACCTCGTTGATGGGGCAGCCGCGCAGCGCGCGGGCCGCCGCCGGATCCTTGGCCGGCCCCTCCCCCAGCGCGGTGAGCAGCGCCAGCGCGTGGGCCTCGATCTGCGTGCGCATCGCGCCCATCGTGGCCTCGGCGGTGGCGAACCGATCGAGCGCGGCCAGGAGGATGCGGCGATCGCCGAACGGCAGCTCGATGCGCGGGCGGCCCTCGAGCACCAGGGCGGTCCCGCGCGCCAGCGCGGTGAGGTTGCCGCGGGCGGCGGCGTGGGCCGGCTCGCGGCGCAGCGCCTCGAGGAAGCCGGCGCGGGCGGCGGCGACGTCGTGGCGGCGGTAGCCGATCACGCCGCGCAAGAACGCGGCGTCGGCGTCGGTCGGCGCCAGGGTGTCGACCACCGCCAGCTGGGTCAGCGCCCGATCGAGGTCGCCGGCCGCCGACGCCGCCAGCGCCAGATCGTACCGGATCGCGACGCTGCGCGGCTGGGCCTGGCCGGCCCGCCGCCAGTAGCCCAGCGCTTCGTCGAACTTGCCCTCGAGGTACGCCGCGGCGCCCAGCGCGGTCCAGGTCCCGGCCTGGTAGTCGGGGAACTGCTGGGCCGCGGCCAGCCGGGCCCGGGCCTCGGCGTAGCGCCCGGCGTCGAGGAGCGTGAGGCCGGCCATCAGCACCGGCCGCGGATCCGCCGGCGCCAGCCGGGTCGCGGCGGCGTACCAGCGGACCGCGTCGTCGACCTGTCCCCGGCGTCGGTAGAGGTCGCCGACCCGCTTCTGCGCGGTGGCGTCCCCAGGCCGCGCCGCGGCCACGCGCTCGGCCAGGGTGGTCGCCTCGGCCAGCTGCCCCGCCTCGGCGTAGGCCGCCGCCAGCTCGACCTTGATGGCGACGTCGGCCGGGGCCAGCCGGACGACCGTCTCGAGCTCGCGGACCCGGGCGGTGGCGGGCCCGCGGGCCCCGGCGATCTCTGCTAGCAGGCGGTGGGCGTCGAGGTCGTCGGGGCGCCGCGCCACCACCCGGTCGAGCTCGGCCTGGGCCAGCTCGACGTCGCCGGCCCGCCACGCCGCCCGGCCGAGCGCCACCCGCGCGTCGAGATCCCACGGCCGGGCCCGCACCAGCGCGGTGGTCTGGGTGAGCGCGGTGCGCCAGTCACCGACCGCCGCGGCCCGATCGGCCACCGCCCGCGCCGCCGCCGGATCGCCGGGGTCGAGGTCGGCCGCGTACGCGAACTTGCCGGCGGCCTTCTTGGCCACGGCGGGATCGGGGTCGGCGCTCCACACCTGGCCCAGGAGCCGCTGGGCGCTCACCAGCGTGGGATCGATCAGGGTGGCGCGGGCCAGGTCCTTGCTCGCCCCGGCGCGATCGACCGCCGCGAAGCTGCCCAGGGCTCGGCCCAGGCCGCGCCCGAGGAGCAGCAGCGCATAGGGATCGGTCGCCATCGGCCGCGCCAGGGCCGCGACCGCCGCCGCGTCGAGCCGGATCCCCGCGTCGGCCAGCGCGCCGGCGACCACCGGGCCGACCACCTCGTGCGGCGTCGCCATCGGGCCGACGGCCTCGCGCTGCCCGGCCACCGCGGCGGCGTCGCCGTCGACGCGCCACACCTCGACGTGGACGCGCAGCTGCCAGTCGGGCCGCTCGACCCACCCGGTGATGACCCAGCGCGCCGCCCGCGGCGCGGCGAAGCCAGCGACGGCGGCGGCCGACGCCGTCACCGGCGGCCCAGGCGGCACGACGTACGCGTCGTAGGCTGGGGCCAGGCCGGCCACCCGCTCGACGCGCTCGCCGATGAGCAGCGGCAGGCCGGCCACGCACCAGTCGAGGACGCGCACCCCGGCGCGGTTCTCGAAGGCCATGACCGCGAACCGCGCCGGCACCTGATCCGGGATCGGCGGCAGCGCGTCGCGGGCCGGCGCGAGCACCGCCCCGGGGGCCGTCGACGGGACCTGGGCCTGCGCCAGCCCAGCCACCGCCACCGCCGCCGCCAGCGTCACCGCCCGGCGGCCGGACCCGGTCGATCGACGCGGCGCGGCCATGCGCCGATGGTAGCCGATCGCCCGACGCGGCGCCGCGTGCGCTACGCTGCCGGGGCGTGTCGCCCACCGCTCCCTCCGCCGGTCGTCGCCGCATCCGCGCGTTGTCGGTGCTCCGGCTGGGGTTGCTGCTGCTGGTGTACCTGGCCGCCGCCGGCGCCGGTTTCGTCTACCTCGCGGTCGTGACCATCAACCGCGACCTGCCGCGCGACCTGACCGCCAGCTTCGCCTACCAGCCCAGCCGCAAGAGCGTCGTGCTGTCGACCGGCGGCGACGAGATCGGCGCGTTCTTCACCGAGAACCGCCAGGTGGTCAGGCTCGACCGGATCCCGGCCCACGTGGTGGCGGCGTTCCTGTCCGCCGAGGACAACCGGTTCTGGGATCACCCGGGCTTCGACGCGGTCGGCATCGCCCGCGCCGCGTGGAAGAACTTCACCACCGGCGGCGTCAAGCAGGGCGCGTCGACCATCACCCAGCAGGTGATCAAGATGCTGCTGCTCGACAGCGAGCGCACCTACGAGCGCAAGGCCAAGGAGCTGATCCTGGCGGTGCGCATCGAGCGCGAGCTGTCCAAGCAGGAGATCCTGGCGATCTACCTCAACCACGTCTTCCTCGGGAACAACGCCTACGGGGTGGCGGCCGCCGCCGAGACCTATTTCGGCAAGCAGATCGACAACGTCACCGTGGCCGAGGCGGCGCTCCTGGCCGGCCTGGTGGCCGCGCCGACCGAGTACGCCCCGCACCGTCACTTCGACCGGGCCCGGACCCGCCAGGTCTACGTGCTGGGCCGGATGCGCGCCGACGGCTACATCTCCGACGCCGACCTCACCGCCGCCCTCGACGAGCCGATCGCGCTCATGGGCGACGTGCCGCTCAACGACCTGGCGGCGCCGTACTTCGTCGAGCAGGTCCGCCGCACCCTGGCCGACCAGCTGGGCGAGGCCGCGGTGCTCGGCGGCGGCCTGCACATCTACAGCACCCTCGACACCCGCATGCAGGTCGCGGCCGACGCCGCCCTGCGCCGGGGCCTGGAGATCCTCGATCGTCGGCTCGGGTTCCGCGGCCCGGTGGCCCACCTCGAGCCGGCCGAGCAGGCCGCCTACGCCGACGGCCCGGCCCACCGCGTCGGCCGCGGCGAGCTGTCGGTCGCCGAGGGGGCGCTGGTGCCCGACACGCGCTACGGCGCGCTGGTCACCGCCCTGCCCCGGGCCGGCGACCTGGTGGTCGACCTGGGTCCACGGGCGTTGCCGCTCACCGGCAAGGACGCCGCCGAGCTGCGGGCCTGGCGCGGCGCGGACAAGCAACGCCTCGCCCCGGGCGACATCATCCCGGTGCGGCTGACCGCCGACGGCGCCGCGGTCGAGCTGGCCCAGGAGCCGGCGCTGCAAGGCGCGCTGGTGGCGATCGAGCCCGCCACCGGCG
>JAWKQV010000034.1:0-24683 GCA_041389965.1 Kofleriaceae bacterium
CGTTGGCGACGCACGGTGGGGTCGTTTGGCGGCGGAGGAGTAGCACGGTCGCCAAACCGGTTGCAAGGCCTTGCCCTCGGCGCGCGGTCGCGGTCCTCTGGGCCGACCAGGAAATCGCGGCAGCGGCGCTCGCACCGGGGACGCTCCGGGGGTAGAGTTCGCCGCCTTTCTCTCAGGGATCTGACAATGTTCGACAACTTGCGCAAGAGTGGTTCGTCGGTGGTCGTGTGGGTGCTGTTCGGCATCCTGATCGCGGCCTTCGCGGTCAGCTTCGGCCCCCAATCGGTGGGCTCGAGCCAGGGCTGCAAAACCGGCGGCGGCAAGTCCACCGTCCTCACCGTCGACTCGACCGCCGTCGACGAGTCGGCCTGGCGGTTCGAGTTCGTCTTCGCCAAGGGCGCCGACGGCGAGCGGGCCAAGGAGATCGCGACGCTCAACCAGCTGCTGCGGCGCGAGCTGCTGGCGGCCGAGGGTGAGCGGCGCGGCCTGCGCATCGCCGAGGGGCTGGTCGATCGCGAGATCGCCGCCGGCCGGATCCACTTCGCCGGCTTCTCGATCAGCGCGCGCAACGCGTACTTCGACGACGAGGGCAAGGGCGTGTTCGACTACCAGATGTTCAAGCGCTTCGTCTTCAACCGCTTCAACATGTCGGTCGGCGGCTACAAGCGGCAGCAGACCCGCGAGGTGCTCGCGTCGACCACCGCGCGCATCCTGGCCGGGTCGGTCCCGGTGTCGCGCGACGAGGTCATGGCCCGCTACCTGGCCGACAACACCACCGTGGCGTACGACGTGGTGAAGTTCGAGCCGAGCGTGTACGGCGCGGCGTTGCAGCTGACCGACGCCGAGGTCGATCGCTACCTCGCGGCCCACGAGGCCGACGTGCGGAAGGCCTACGTCGAGGCGGCGTGGAAGGGCAAGGACCAGCTGCGGGTGCGGCGGGTGTTCGTCGCCAAGACCCCGGCGCCGGCCACCGGCGACGCGCCCGCGGTCGATCCCGCGCTGACCAAGCTCGAGGCCGCCCGCGCCGACATCGTCGCCGGCAAGAAGACCCTGGCCGCCGTGGCCGAGACCCTCGACAGCGATCCGGCGATGCGGGCCAAGGCCGGCGACTGGGGCTGGTACGACGCCGGGGTCCTCACCCTGCCCGCCCCGGCGCTCAGCGACGCGGTGCGCGCGCTGACCGAGCCCGGCGCGGTGTCGCCGGTCGTCGCCACCACCGACGGCTACTACCTGGTGACGGTGTCCGATCGCCGGGCCGGCGACCTCACGTTCGACCAGGTCAAGCGCGAGCTGGCCGTGACCGCCGCTCGCGCCGCGTGGGGCGCCGAGGCCGCCAAGCGGGCCGCGCTCCTGGCGCTGGCCAGCGCCAAGGCGTCGGGCACCTCGCTGGCGGACCTGTTCCCCGACACCCAGACCGGCGCGCTCGAGTGGACCTCGACCGAGGACGTGCCGGCCGCCTGGCAGGCCGGCGACGGCGCCGCCCCCAGCCCGGCGGTGGCGCCCGCGGCGCTGGTCGCCACCGACGAGACCCTGCCCCAGGCCACCCCGGTCAAGCCCCAGGTCCAGCGCATCCCCGCGGTGTCGCGGTTCGGCAACTACACCCAGGTCGGCAAGTCGCCCACCATGGCCAAGGCGATCTACGAGGACCTGACCACCGGCGCGCTCGGCCCCGACGTGTACGAGGTCGAGCTGGGCGGCGCCGCCGGCACCGCCTACGCCATCGTCCAGGTCACCCAGAAGACCCTGGCCGACGTCACCGCCTTCGAGAAGGTCGCCGCCGAGGAGACCGCCAAGCTGGCCGCCGAGCGCGGCAACGAGTACCTGTCGGCGTGGCTGACCGCGCGCTGCAAGGCGCTGGTCGACAAGGGCGCGCTGCGGCCCCGGCGCGACCTGCTGACCACCACCAGCGAAGACGGCAAGGTGTCCACCGTGCCGTGGAGCCCCTGCTCGTCGTTGTGATCGCGCGCGGCGCGGACGAGCGGACGACGGGCGGGCCGGCGGCGTGGACCGCGCGGCATGAGCGACGCGCCGCCGCATAACGCCCGCGGCGCCGTGACCCGGCTCGGGCACTTGCGGTAGCCTGACGGCGCGTGACCGTCTCGCTCCGTCCGTCGCCTGACCTGCCGCCAGGGCACGTCGAGCTCACCCCGGCGGGCGGACCGCCGCTCGCGCTCGGGCCGGTCACGATCGAGCGGCTCACCCTGGCGGGCGACGCCGAGGACGACCTCGACCTGGCGCGCTGGCAACGGCGCCGCACGCGCCTGGCCGCGCTCACCCTGCGGCTCGACGCCGGGCAGCTCACCGCGCTGGTCGCGGAGCGGGCCGACCAGCTGGCCGCGGCCGGCTTCACCGACGTCGGCCTGTGGACCGGCGGCGCCCAGCTCGGCCTCACCGCCCGGGTCCACGACGGCCTGGCCGTGGCCGACCTCAGCGCCCGCGTGGCCCTGGTGCCGCGGGGCCGGACCCTGCGCCTGCTGGTGGGCGACATCCGCGTCCACGGGCATCTGCCGACGCCCGGCCCGCTGGTGGCGCAGCGACTGGTCGAGACGCTCGGCGCCGCCCCCGACGAGGCCGCCGTGGCCCGCACCACCAGCCTGCTCGAGGTGGAGCTGGATCTGGCCGCCCTGGTGAGCTGGCGGCTCCTGCCAGCGGCGGGGTGGCGGTTGCCAGCCGTCGACGACGTCCGCATCACCGCGCTGGCCCTGACCGAGGCCGGCCTGCAGGTCGGGCTGACCACCGGCGGCGATCCGGCGACGCCGTCGGCGACCGCGCTGACCTGGGCGGCCGGGCACGCGGCCATGACCGCGCCCGATCAACTCCTGGCCCGCGGCCTGCTCGACGACGCCATGCGCGGCTACCGGGCGCTCCTGGCCGCGGCCGGGCCCGATCAGCCGGCGCTGCTCGAGCGCATCCTGGCCATCACGTCGGCGCGGCCCACCTGGTTCGTCGACGGTCGCGAGCTGGCGCGCCAGGCCCTCGGCCGATGGCCCGACTTCGTGGCCGCGCACGCCGCGCTGGCGGCGATCGCAGTCGCCGAGGGCGACACCGGCGCCGCCGCGGCCCAGCTGGCGGCGGTCGGGCAGATCGCGCCCGACCAGGGCGATCGGCAGGCCGGCGTGCTAGCCGCGCTCGCGGCCGCGCGCCTGTACCGCGTGCGCGACCCGGCCCTGGCGACGCCGCAGTACCAGCGCGCGCTGGCGCTGCGCCCGGGGCTGCGCGAGGCCGAGGACGCGCTGGTCGGGCTGCTCACCGACGAGCGACGCTTCCGTGAGCTGATCACGCTGTACGAGGTGCGCGGGGCGCGCGCGACCGGCGCCGAGCAGGCCCGCATCCTGGCCTACGCCGCCATCCTCGCCGCCGACGAGCTGGGCGACGTCGAGCTGACCCGCGGCCTGGCCGCGCGGGCGCTGGCCGCGGCCCCGATCGCGCTGGCCCACCTGGCCGCCGCGGGCGCCGCCGCCGCCGCCGAGGACGTCCCCGCCGCGCTCGCGGCGTACCACACCGCGGCGACGGTCGCCGCCGCGGCCGGCGAGCGCCCCACCCAGCTCGACGCGCTGACCGCGCGCGCGCGCCTGCTCGACGCCCACGGCGACACCGACGCCGCGGCCCAGGCCTGGAGCGCGGCGGTGGCCTGTGGCGGCCGCGCCGCCGAGGTGTTGTCCCCGGCCGCCGCCGCCGCGACCCGCGCCGGCCGTCACGCCGAGGCGGTGGCCTACCTGCGCCAGCTGCTCGGGCTGCGGCCCGACGACGCAGCCGCCGCGCTGGCCCTGGGCCAGAACCTCCTGGCGGTGGGCGATCTGGTCGACGGCGAGCGCCTGCTCGAGCAGGCCAGCGCCGGGCCGGCCCCGATCGCGGCCGAGGCCCTGGCCACGCTGGCCGAGCACCGCCGCGACGACGATCGCGCGGCCGCCGCGGCGCTCTACGCCGACGCCAGCGCCGCGTTCGAGCGGGCCGACGACCGCACCCGCGCTGCCGAGATGATCCTGGCCCGGGCCGCGCTGGTCGGCGCCGCGGGACGGCGCGCGGAGCTCGAGCGCGCGGTCGACCTGGCCGCGGGGGTGGCGCCGGCGGTGACCCGCACCGCAGCCCGGGCCCTGCTCGCCGACGCCGCGACCCTGGCCGACGCCCGGCGCTGGATCGACGTGCTGCTGGCCGCCGACCTGGGCCCGGCCGAGCGAGCGAGCCTGCTGGTCGAGCGGGCCCGCCGCATCCTCGACGACGCCGACGGCGACCTCGACCAGGCCACCGCCGACGCCACCGCCGCCGCCCGGCTCACTGACGGGGGACCAGCCGCGCTCGACGCCCTGGCCCTGGTGGTCGCCGTCGAGGCGCGCCGCGACGACGCTCCGCGGGTGGCGGCGGCGCTCGACGCCCTGGTGATCGCCCACGGCCGGGCCGCGCCGGTCGGGCTCTTGCTCGAGGCGGCCCAGGCCCACCTGCGCGCCGACGACGCCGCACGGGCGCTGGTCCTGGCCCAGGCCGCAGGCGCCGCGGTCGAGGGCGATCGGCCGCCCGCGCTGCTGCAGCTCCTGGGCGAGGCGGCGTGGCGCCAGCGCGCCCTGCCCGAGGTGGCCCGGGCCTACGCCGCGCTGCTGGTGTCGCCGGCCGCGACGCTCGACGACGCCACCCGCGCCACCGCGCAGTACCGCATGGCCGCCGCGCTCGAGCGCCACGGCGATGGCTCGACGGCGATCGCCCTGCTCGAGCGGGCCGCGCCGGTCCTGCCGCCCGACACCGCCGGCCACGCGTATCGCCTCCTGGCCGACCTCCACGAGCGCCGCGGCGACAGCATCGCCGCCGCCACCGCGCTCGAGGCCGGGGCCGAGGCGACCGACGCCGCGGTCAGCGCCTCGACCCGCGCCGACGCCTTGTACCGCGCCGGCGAGCTGTTCCGCCGGCGCCCCGGCCACGCCGCCGACGCGGTGCGCTGCCTCGAGGCGGCGCTGCGCCTGGCCGACGATCACCTGCCCGCGCTCGACGCGCTCGAGCTGGTCGAGCGCGATCTCGGCGACCTCGATCGCGTCGCCACCATCCTCGGCCGCAAGATCGCCGCCAGCGCCCGGCAGCCGGCGCGCCAGAAGGCCCTGCTCGGACGCCTGGCCGCGCTGCACGTCCAGCTCGGCCGCCCCGACGTCGCCCGGATCACCCTCGAGCGCGCCCTCGAGCTCGACCCCGGCTACCGGCCGGCCCTGCACGCGCTGGTCGACCTGGCCCGGGCCCAGGGCCAGCGGCTCGAGCTGGCCGAGGCCCTGGCCACCCTGGCGCAGAGCGCCGGCGACGACGCCGACGCGACTCGCGAGCGGGCCGCCGCCGCCATCGAGCTGGGCGAGCTGGTCACCACCGACCCGGGCGGGTTCCCGCCGGCCTGGCGCGAGCGCACCATCGCGATCGTCGAGGCGCTCGGGTCCGGCGGGCCGCTCGCCGCGGTCGCCGAGCGGCTGCGCACCCCCGCGGTCCCGGTCGCCGCCAGCGCGGCGCCGCGGTTCGACGAGATCGAGCGCGCCCGGGCCGACGGCGAGCTGGCGCGGGCCCGCGAGCTGGCCGCGGCGGCCGCCGCCGACGGCGATCCGCGGGCGCTGCGCGAGCTGGCCGATCTGTGCATCGAGCTCGACGACTGGCCTGGTTGCGCGGCGGCGCTCGCCGCGCTCACCGAGGCGCGCGGTGACACCTCCCTGCACGGCCACCGCAAGGCCGAGGTGCTGCTCGAGCTGGCCGACGTGTACTACGACCGCCTGGGCGACCTGGACGCCGCGCGGGCGGCGATGCGGGCCGCGGCCGACGCCCACGGCCCGTCGGCCCGGCGCGACGCCACCTTGCGCCTGCTGGCGGCCGAGGCGTCGGCCGCCGACGACCACGCCGACGCGGCGGCGGCGCTCGAAGGCATCGATCCGGCCCGGCGCACCGCCGCCGATCTGCTGGCGCTCGCGACCGCGTGGCAGCGGCGCGGCCACGACCACCGGGCCATCGCGGTGCTCGAGGAGGTCCGCACCGCCGATCGCCTGTCCGACGAGGGCGCCATGCTCCTGTTCGCGCTGCACCAGGAGCGGCGCCGCAAGACCGACCTGGCCGCGGTGCTCGAGCGCGGCGCCGCGACCGCGCCCCCCGACGAGGCGCGGGCCCGGCTCACCGACGCCCTCGGGCTGTGGCGCGACGCGCTGGGTGACGCCGCCGCCGCGGCCCGGGTCGAGGCGGCCCTCGCGCTCCTGCCGCCGGCGCCGCCGCGCGCGGCCCGCGCCGCCACCGAGCCGCCGCCGCCGCGCCGCCGCGCCGCGCGCCCGACCGAGATGGAGCGGCTGGCCGAGGCCGCCGCCGCCGCCGGCGACCACAAGGCCGCGGACGATCTCTACGCCGACGCCATCCCCGCGCGGGTCCGGGCCGGCGGCGATCCCGAGACGCTGCCCCAGGCCATCGAGCGGGTGCGGGCCGCCGCTCGCGCCGCCGGCCACGCCGACGCCCTGGTCCGCGCGCTGTTCGCGGTGGCCGCGCGGGCGCCGCAGCCGCTGGCGGTCGACCTGTACCGCGAGGCCGCCGCCACCGCGCGCGCCGACCTCGACGATCCGGCCGTGGTGTGCGACGCGCTGCTGCGGGCCCACCGCCTGGCGCCCGGCGACGGTGAGCTGGTCGCCGCCCTGGCCGACCTGCTCGAGGCCGAGGGCGACCTGACCCGCCTGGGCGACGTCTACGAGCGCGCGGCCCAGCACACGCTGGGCAACGAGCGCGCGCGCTGGCTGCTGGCGCTGGCGCTGCTCGACCGCGACAAGCTCGGCGATCCGGTGCGGGCCCGGGCCCACCTCGACGCCGCGTTCGACGCAGCGCCCGAGCTGCCGACGGTGTGGCTGCCCCTGGCCGACGCCCGCATGGCCGACGACGACGTGGCCGGCGCCCGCGAGCTGTACGAGCGGGCCGCGGCCTCCACCGCCCTCGACGCCACCACCCGGGCCTGGGCCGGTGAGCGGCTGGCGGCCCTCGACCGCGACGCCAACGTCACCAGCGGGGAGATCGCCGCCACGCCGCGCACCCGGACCGCGCCGATGGGCTCGGGCCGCGCCACCAGCCACAGCGACGGCACCCCCGCCGCGCCGGCCAGCCGCGAACAGACCCGGCGCATCACGCTGCGCGGCCTGGCCGGCACCACGGCCCGCCCGCTGGGCGACGGCAGCGGCGACCTCGAGCGCGAGCTGCGGCTAGGCGCCGAGCTGGCGGCCGGCGAGCAGCTCGACGCCGCGGTGGCTCACTACGAGGCGGCTGCGCTGTTGGCGGCGCCGGGCGACACCCGGGCCCTGTCGGCGCTCGAGCAGATCCACGACCTGCGCGGCGACGGCGAGGCGGTGTCCGACCTCATCGGCCGGCAGATCGTGGCCACCGTCGAGCCGCGGCCGAGGGCCCGGCTGTGGTGGCGGCGGGCCCAGCTGTACCGCGACACGCTCCACCGCGAGGCCGACACTTACCGGTGCCTCAAGGAGGCCCACGCCTGCGACCCCGACGATCTCGACATCGCCTACGAGCTGCGCGCGGTGGCCATGGCCCGCGGCGAGTGGGCGCTGACCGCCGAACTGTTGGGGCGGGAGATCGCGGCGGCGCCGACCTCGCGCGACCGCGGCGCGCTCAACCTCGAGCTGGCGCTGGTGTTCGACGAGAAGCTGCTGGATCCCGACGCCGCCCGCCGCCACTACGAGGCGGCCCTGGCCGACGACCCCACCATCCCGGCGGTGCCGCGGCCGCTGGCGCGCATCTACGAGCTGGCCGGCCGCTACCGCGACGCCGCAACCATGCTCGAGGAGGCCGCGCGCCTGGCCCCCACCGGCGAGCGCGCCGCGCTGCTGGCCCGCGCCGCCGCCGACGCCGCCCGCGCCGGCGATCGGACCCGCGCGGTCGACCTGGCCAACGGCGCCGCCGACGCGGCGCTCGCGGTCGGCAACCACGAGGCCGCCGCGCGGGCCCGGGCCGAGGCGACCCGGCTCGGCGCCGAGCCAGCCCGCGACGAGCGCCGGGCCCGCGACCTCGGCCAGCGCGAGAGCGACCTGACCCGCGCGGTGGCCGAGGCCGACGGCGCGGCGATCGAGACCGCGGCGCGCGGCGTCCTGGCCGTCGCGCCGGCCCACCCCGTCGCCTTCCGCGTCCTGTACGAGCGGGCCGAGGCGCGCGGCGACTGGACCACCGCCGCCGAGCTGTACGCCGAGCGCGCCGCGGCCGAGTCTGACCCGACCGAGCGCGCCAGCCACTGGTTCGAGCTGGGCCGTCTCCACGCCGATCGCCGCAGCGATCAACGCGCCGCCCGTCAGGCGTGGACCCGCGCGCTCGACACCGAACCGACCTTTGCCCCCGCGCTCGACGCGCTGGCCGACCTGGCCTACCGCGAGCGCGACCTGGCGGCGGCCGACGCGCTCTACGCGCGGTTGCCGACCAACACCTCGCGGCTGCCGCCCGACGTCGTCATGCTGCGCCGGGCCGAGCTGGCCGAGGGCCTGGGCGACGACCAGCGCGCGCTGACCCTGGCCCAGGGCGCGGCCCGCCTGGGGCCGTCCCGGCGCGACATCTACGCGACCTGCGCGCGCCTCGCCGCCAAGGTCGGAGACCTGGAGGCCGCCATCCGCGCCGCCCGCAGCGGCCTCGAGCTGATCGTCCCCGACGACGTCGCCGCGTTGACCGCGGCCCGCCTCGAGCTGGCCGAGCTGTGCAAGCAGGCCGGCGACACCATCGGCGCCGTCTACTACCACGAGCTAGTGGTCGCCGACGAACCCCACCACGCCCACTCGCTCGAGGCGCTGGCCGAGCTGTACGTCGAGCGCGGCAACTGGGCCGGCGCGGCCCGGGCGCTCCGGGCCCTGGCCGCGACCAGCGCGCCACCCGATCGCCGCGCCGCCATCTTGTACAAGCTGGGCGAGCTGACGCTGTCGCGGCTGGGCGACGTGGCGGGCGCCGACGACGCGTTCCTGCGCGCCGCCGATCTCGACCCCGGCCACCACCCCACGCTGCGCCGGCTCATCGACGTCTACTGGCGCGCCGGCGACGGCGCCGGCCTGCTCGACGTCGCGCAGGAGCTGGCCGTGGCCGGCGCCCTGATCGATCCCACCACCTCGCGCGCCACCCTGGCGCGGGTCGGCATCGCCGCCAGCCACGCCGGGCGCATGCACCTGGCGGCCGAAGCCATCGGCGCGCTCGAGGACGACGCCGCCCCGCGCCTGGCCGCGGCGCTGGCCGAGCTGGTCGGCCGCACCGGCGACCTCGGGCTCGACGCCGGCATCGCCGCCGTCGCCACCTTGGCCCAACGCGGCCACGGCCCGGCGACCTCGGCGATCGCGGTGATCGCGGCCGGCCAGGGCTCGAGCGGCGCAGCCGTCGCGCGTGCGCTTGGTTGACACCGCGTCGCCGGCGCGACGTATAGTCGCCGCCTGTCCACGACGAGGTCACGCATGTTCGCACGCTCGCGCTCCATCGCCCGCGCCGCCCTCGGCGCCGCCCTGACGTTGTCTCTCGCCGGCGCGGCCTGCGGCCCATCGGCGGCCACCAGCGGCGCCGCGGTCCGGCGCGGCACCGTCGCCGACGCCGGCGCCTACGCCACCGCGGTGGCCGCCGGCGACGCCGCCTTCGCGCAGCGGGCCGACCGGGCCCAGCTCGAGCAGGCCGTCGTCCAGTACGAGGCCGCGGTCGCCCTCAAGGACGACGACTACGAGACCTACGAGAAGCTGGCCCGGGCCGAGTACCTCCTGGCCGACGGGTGGCTCTACTTCGAACAGGCCGCCGACAAGCAGAAGTTCCTCGACACCTACCAGAAGGGCTTCCAGTACGCCGAGCGGGGCTTGCGGGCCCGCTATCCGGCCATCGAGGAGCGGCTCAACGCCGGCGTCGATCTCAAGGACGCCGCCGCGCTGGTCGACAAGGCGGGCATCGGCCTCCTCTATTGGTACTCGACCAACCTCGGCAAGTGGGGCAACGCCCAGGACATCACCGTCGTGCTCGAGTACAAGGACCGCATCTACGCGGTCATGGAGCACGTCTACGAGCTCGACCCGCAGTTCTTCTACGGCGCGGCCGACCGCTACTTCGGCGCCTACTACGCCATCGCGCCGAGCTTCGCCGGCGGTGACCTCGAGCGCAGCTGGAACCACTTCCAGACCTCCATCAAGTACGAGCCGCGCTACGTCGCCACCTATAACCTCATCGCCGAGTTCTACGCGCCCAAGAAGCAAGACGGCGCGCTGTTCGACGAGATGCTAGGCAAGGTCCTGGCTGTGCCCGACGACGTCATCCCGGAGCTCACCGCCGAGACCAAGGTCGAGAAGCGGCGCGCCGAGCTGTTGCGCAAGCGCCGGGCCGACGGCGACTTCCCGTTCTGAGCGCGGCCCGCACCGCGCCGGCCACCATGCGCGCCATTTGCGTCGCCCTCCTCGTCGCGGCCTGCGGTCACCCGACGGCCCCCGAGGGGCGCGCGCCGGTCGCCGATCCCTGCAGCGCCCTGGCGCTGGGGCTGGCCACCACCGCGAAGCCGCTCGCCGCGTGGCCAGCGCCGGCTGGGTGCACATGGCAACCCGTCGACGGCGTCCGGCAACTCACCACACCGGCCGACCTCCAGGCCGCGCTGAGCTGCCCGTCCCCGGAGCCCCCGCTCGGCCTAGACCTCGCCGCCAGCTCACTGGTGGTCACCACCGAGGCGTGGTCCCCGGCCCAGATCGGCCTGCGCGCCTTCGACGACGGCCGCCAGGTCACCCTGGTTCGCCTGCAGCGCGCCCCATGCGCCGCCGACCCTCGCCCCATGCCGACCCCGCCGATCACCTCGGCGTTCACCACCACGACCACGGCCCCGCGCACCTTCGCCAGCCGCGCCTGCACCGTGCCCACCACGTGCCGGTGACGCCGCGCTCGGCGCACCGGCGGCGCAGCCCAGCTCGATGTCTCTAGCAGCGCGCTGCGGGACCTCCCCCGCCCCCGCCGGGCGCGAGTCCTCGACGGCGCCGACCTAGCCACGGCCGGGTCACGCCCGGCGGCGCAGCCGGCGCACCAGCGTGATCAGCGCCAGCGCCAGCCCCCCGACCACGCCCCACAAGAGCACCGCCGCGACGAAGGCCGCGTGGACGATCACGCAGCCCTCGCGCTGCATCGACGCCCCGCGGAGATCGGCCAGCGTCGTCGGCGACAGCCGGGCCGCCTCGGCCACCGGCAGCGCCAGCTCGGTCAGCACCTGGGCCTGATCGTCCTGGGTCGCCGCCGCCGCCACCTGCCGCCGCGCGCCGGTGGACAGGTCGTACGCCACCGTCAAGAGCACCTCGCGGCGCGACGCCTGCCAGCGCCGCGAGCCGCCCTGGGTCGCGAGCTTTGCCAGCTCCGCCGGCACGTCGATGGGCGCCCGGTAGAGCCACGTGCCGTGGCGGTACTCGACGTCGGCCAGGCCACCATCGGTCTCGAACTCACCGCACAGCCAGCAGAACACCAGCGGCAACCCGGGCCGGAGCTTGACCACGACGCCGCGCGCGGGCGCCACGCCCGGCGCCCCCGGGTAGACCACGAGCCCGGCGTCGTGCCCCAGCGCCAGCACCGGGTGGTCGTGCTCGCGCTGGAAGTCGATGCGAGCCCGCTGCCCGGTGTATCGGTTGCCGACTGACACCCCGTCGGCCCCCAGCGCATACGCCACTGTGGTCACCAGCCACAGCCCGACGATGATGACGAACACCCCGGCGAACCAGTGGTGGAGGAACTGCCTGCGAACCCGGACTATGAGCGACATGTGCGAGTCGACCAAAGCACAGCCGGTGCCAACCGCGCACCTGGCACCGTGACCACGTCAGGCGCCCACGACATCTACCCGCCAGCCCCTGCTGCCAGCGGTGGCGGACATCCCTGTCACCCGCGCGACGCCGCGCCCGCGCCCTCGTGGACCGATCGCCGTCAGTCAGGCCGGCCTGCGCGACAGGCGCGGAGCCATCAGCGCGACATGGAGGAGCGCGGTGAGAATCGCGCCCGGCACCAGGAAGTCGACCACCCAGCTCAGCCGGGCCGATGGCGGGCCGGCCACGAGCGCGAACGCGACCGCCGCGGCCCGCGTGGTGATCAGCGCGCCGTGCAGCACGTACTCGGACGAGCGCAACCCGCCCGAGAACGCGCGGCTGCGTCGCTCCACCGCCATGTCAGCGACCTCCACCAGCTGATCGACCACCAGCGCCGCCACGCCCAGGCTGCCCGCCTTGCCGCCAAAGAACGCCACGAGGATCACCGGGAACAGCGCAGCGCGGGCGGTGTGCAAGGCGTGCTCGAGCCGAGCCTCGACACGCCGAAACAGCCGTTCGCGCCAGAGGTGGATGACGATCCCGTCGACGAACGACAGGGCAACGAAGGCGACCAAGCAGGCGACCACCGCGGAATCAGGGGCGACACTGGGCATCACCGGAAGAGACGGTCATCGACCGCGGTGGACGCAAACAAACAGCACGGCGCGTCCCCGGGGGCCGGTCCTTGCGCCCGGCCTCACGGACGGTCGATCGACGAACGGCGGCGGCCCACACCAGCAGGGGCGCCGACACCAACCCGAACATCGTCACCAGCAGACCGGTGTTCAGCTGACCGGTGCCACCGGAGCCGTTCTGGGCGTAGAACAACGTCACCGGCTGGGTAGACGTCGCCGGCTGGGTGCGCGTCCAGGACCGGCATCGTCACCACGTCGGCGTGATGATCGGACGTGGCGGGGCCCCCGCACCGCAGGCGGCGACGCGGTTGACGTTCTGGACGGGTCGTGACAAGGCCGTGCCAGCTGGGCAACCAACGCCAGGCTGGCCGTGATGCCCCCAACGTCGCCAACGTGCCCCTCGAGCTCGCCGCTACTCCACGCGGAGGCGGCACGGCTTGGCGGGCTCACAACCTTGGCGCCCGCTACTCCCGCCCCAGCACAGCAGCGCCCCTCCCACCGTCACGGCGCACGTCTCCCACTCACCGACCGAGACATCGGTCACATCGCCCAACAACGGCCTCGCCGGGGGCGGCTCGATGAGACCGTCGAAGCAGCGCACGCCGTCGTCGGACACCGCGCAAAACGGCCTCGCGCCAGACAGCTCGTTGGCGCGCAATGCATCCGTGACCTGACGCGCGCGCGCCGTGTCCCAGCACGTCGTCCCGGCGGCGCCCGATGCACAGCCGATACCGGCGCTCCCAGTGATCACGGCGAAGCCGCCGCGGTCTCCCACCGGGGTAGATCGGCGTCCCGGCTGCGAGTCCTTCGTCGCCGTGGGGGTGTCATCGGCCTGCCACGCGGGCGTGTGCTGACAGACGACGCGGCCATCAACCAGCGCACACACGGTGGAGTCGCGCACGGAGATCGCGCTGGCCCCGGCAGCCGGGCCAGACCACGAACGCCGGCGCTCGGTAGTGATCGTAGTAGCTGCGCCAGCACCTTCACGGCGCCGCCGCGCTCGAAGCACGCACGCGAACGACAGGTGGGTCGCGAAAGCGCGGACCGGTGACCCTTCGACCCGGTGTGGCAGCCGATCGACGCTACAGCCACACAAACCAGCGCGCCTTCTCCGTCAACCGCGTACGTGGCGCCCCCCACCGCGACCGCGACGGCGCCCTCGACCCCGTCGATCCGGACTGGCTGCGCGTACCGCCGGGCGATCGGCTGATCGGGGCGTCCCGACGCGAAGCGCGTGCCCTCTCCTCAGCAATAGAGCAAACCATCGAGATCGAGCGCGCAGCCGTGCTCGACACCGACCGCGACCGCCGTGAACCGGATCCCGTCGGTGGGAACTGCTGCCGAGCCTGCGCCTACCGTGCGCGGCGCGGCTGGCAGAACCACGCCAGACTCCGTCGCCGGCTCGACGCGCCGTCCCCGGTCGAGCCGCTCCGTTCCGCACGCGCCCGACCAGGCCGCGAGCACGAGCACGATCACCGCGCGCGTCATCATCGAGCGTGTTTAACACGCGACCCCGTCATGACGCGGGGTTCACGCTGGCAGGCGACTTGCTCGTCGCGAGCCGCGCAGCAGCCTCATCCTTGATCGTCCGACGCTCGCTCATCGGTCATCCTCGGAACCGTCGCGACTCTCGCCCCCCAGCGCGGAGGCGGGCCGGCTGTGCCACGCGTCGACGCCGCGGATCTGGACGCGCTTCTCCGACTTCTTCGCGGCGTTCACGGCGCATTGCAAGGAGGCGTCGAGCCGGCTCGGCGGCATGGCGTCGACCGAATGGGTCGACGTCCCTGCCCAGTACCCCCGGGGCGCCCTGGCGCGGCCCCGCTGGTACATCCGCGCCCGCCAGCCTGGCCCGGGCCTGGCTCCGGGACATCGCCCGTCAGTGAACCAGGCGGACCTGGCGCCCGCGCTGCGTCCGCGCCCGGGGGCGCGCTCAGCCGGACAGGTTGCAGTCGTCCGTGCGCAGCTTGGTCTTGCGTAGCGGCGCCGGCGTCACCGTGCCGGCGGCGGCGTCGAACTTCCACACCAACTCGCCGATGGGCGCCCGCGTCCGATTCCACGTCTCCTCGTCGGTCGCCTTCGGCTTCACCAGGTCGTACAGCCGGTGGCACGCCTCCCAGGCGTTCTCGATGTGGCGGATGGTGCCGTCGCCGGGGAACGTCACCGGCGTCTCGCCGTAGCCGTACCCGACCCAGGACCAGACCACCTTGAGCTTGCCGTCTACCAGCGCGACCAGCTGGTGGCGCGTCGTGGGGTCCTCGTCGTCGCCGCTGGGCTGGGCGATGTGCAGCTGCTGCCCCGGCGTGCGCGGGTCCAGGTCGACCGCGGCGAGCGTGAGGTGGGTCTCCGTCACGCCACCCGGCCACGGCTCGGATGCCCCCGCGCCGTCGTCGGTCCAGTAGTACTCGACGACCTCTACCTCCACCGCCTGGTCACCGACGGTGAGCCGGCGGCTCACGGGATCGATCGACGCGGCCGCCGCGGCGCCGCTCCCGGGGAGCGTGACGGTGGTCGTTAGCACGCCATCGTCGTTCCGCGTTTGGGGCGGGGCGGGCGCGGTGACGGACACCGGCGGCGCTGGCGTGGTCGCCGCCGCGGGCGCGTCCTTCGCCGCGACAGGCACCGTGGGCGCCTCAACCGACGGCGCGGATTCGGGTCGGGGGGCGGGACCGCAACCTACGACCAGGAGGACGGCAGGGACCGAGGACAACAAGACCTTCGTGACGGGCATGCCGGCTAGATGCCACGGTCGCCACCCGCTATTCGGGTCGGTGCCACCGCTGGCCGCAACTGTCTGGCGCGGCGGGGGGGGCGTAGATCCCGAGCTGCCCGCGACGGCGAGCCCACCCAGAAGGAGCGCAACGAAGCGCTGCGACCCTATCCCCCCCGAAGCGCTGCGACCCTATCCCTCGCCGCCGTTACCCCCCCGACCCTATCCCCCAAGCGTCTCCCGAAGCGCTGCGACCCTATCCCCCGCTTCTTGTCGAAGCGCTGCGACCCGGCCGGCTTGGTCGACAGCGTCAACTCCCTTCCGAAGCGCTGCGACCCGACCCGACGCCCGGCCCCTTCCACTAACCCGGTTCGAGACCTCGCAATAACGCTGTTCGGGACCTCTCGCGCCAAGTCGCTAACAGTTACGATAGCGAGTTGCGGCGCAGATTGACTAGCGTATTGAGCAACATCACTAGGCCAAAAACGTCCTTGAACTTGCCTTCGGGGCCGTGAGCGCCGGCCATGCGAACGAACGCGACCCCGCCGGGAGTCCGAATCAGAACTCCGGTCACATCCACCTTTGATTTCGGCGTCTCATAATCCACGATCTCGTCCCAGGCGATTCGAAGGCCCTCTCCTTCTCCTTTGCTGTAGAGGGCACAGTCGGTGAATACGACAATATCCCCGTCCCAAGGGCTTGGATTCCGGTACCAGCCGACAAGCGCTTCGCCCGGGGGTATGGAGATCCCGGGTGGGAGGGCATCCCGCTCCTCCGACCGCACGAACCGCTCGCTCTGTTTGAGATGTCGCCTGACAAGAGATGGCATCATGAGAGTCATCAGCGCCCACCGAGTGTGAAGGCCATTAAGTCTTTCCCTCCTGAGGTCGTGACTGCGCCGCCGAACCGCTACTCCTGCCCCGTCGCTCTTCCCGAAGCGCTGCGACCCTATCCGCCGATGATCGGTCACGCGCCGTCGGCCACCGCAGCTTCGCCAGCCTACGCACCGTCGCACTATTCCGCTACGGCGGGTTGTCGCTGATGCCGCGCCACCCAAAATCCGGATGAGCCGCGAAATCTTCCACACCGCGTTCGGCGTCATTTGAGGGGCTGCCTCAGGGGAGCGTCCGTTCAGATCGGATAGTCGACTTTCCAATGCTGCTCAAGATCTTCCGGCGACACAGAAAACCTGGCCAATTCCTCAAACAATGCATCAAATCCACTTACGATCACGTCGGCATAGTCAACCAAGTCTTCCTCTGAAAGCCATCCGCCGGCATCAATAGCGTCCTTGGCGACTCCAAAAACGCGCACCCGAAACTTGTCCAATTGGGATGAACTTTCTTCAACTGACCGACCACCCAAGATCGAGCCACCCTCGCTGGCGGCCCAAAGTGGGTAAATTCCGAGCCACGCTAGTTCGCTCGCTGCCCGGGCAATAGTAGGCGCAGCCAACGGCGTTCCTTTAGATAAATAGTACTTCACCCAATGAACATCCATGGAGAAAATCCGTATTACGCGCCTGTCAAATTGGCGAATCCCGAAGATGATACCCACCGCGCGGAGATAAACGCGCGACTTGCGCCAAAAAAATCCCCTGGAGCCACGCACCGTGGTGAGTTCCCGTCGCTCCAGGCACGACGAACCCGCGCCCGTCCCACGTCCACACAGGCCGGTCGCACGCGTCCGCCAGCGCCCAGGCCGGCCCGCCGCCGGGTGCAGGCGCCGCGGCGACGGCCGGCCACCACGCCCAAAGCGCGTCGCGGGCGTTGTCGCGGTGGCCACCGCAGCCGAGCATCGTCGAGGATCATACGCGCCAGGGCGCACCGGGCGCCACGCATGACGACGGGGAGATCGGCGACGAACGCGTCGGCCGCTCGACGCGAGGCGGCGCCCGGGCTCGTGGCCTCGCCGCTCGACTGGCCGGGAGCCTCGTCGGCGCAGGCGATGGTCGGGGACATGGTGGTGCCGGCGACCTACGGGTCGCTCGACGCTGCGCGCCGCAACGAGCAGCGCAAGGACCCGCTGCCGCTCGCCGAGACCACCGAGGACGTGACCTTCGAGCTGGCGCCGCTGCCCGTGTGGGAGCACCTGCCGACCGCCCTACTCCGCGCCGAGTACGTGCGCCAGGTGCGGATGATCGAGGAGGCGCACGCTGGCCAGGGGTCAAGGGCGCGGCTGCCGTGGTCGCCGAGGATCCTGAGCAGAGCTGGCCGCTCAAGCGGAGCCGGGCTCCCGCTGTGCCACGCGTCGACGCCGCGGATCTGGAAGCGCTTCTCCGACTTCTTCGCGGCGTTTACGGCGCATTGCAAGGAGGCGTCGAGCCGGCTCTGCGGCATGGCCTCGACCGAATGGGTCGATGTCCCCGCCCAGTACCCCCGGGGCGCCCTGGCCCGCCCCCGCTGGTACATCCGCGCCCCCGCCAGCCTGGCCCGGGCCTGGCTCCGCGACATCGACGACGCCGACCTCGCGGTGGCCTGAGGGCCGCCGCTCGCACACCTGCGCTGACGCGCCGCCTGCACGCGCTCCCTCCCCGCCTCCCCTGACCGCCCGGCTCACCCCGCGGGGGTCGGGGTGGCACCGCTTTCGGCGGGCGACGGCACACCAATTCCGCGACCCTATCGGTTCGTCGTTCACCCTTCTCCGACGAATGCTTCTTCTGCCGAACCGCTGCGACCCTATCCGCCGGGGTCCTGGTTCACGCGCCCGTTCGAGGCCCCCCGATCCGATCGGCTGCGACCCGGAATGCCCTCCCGGAATGCCCTCCACCCTATTCCCCTGGATCAGAGCAAGAAAATCCGATCGCCCCCACACGCTGGGAGGATTGCCCTGTCAGTCCATGTGCAAGGGCAAGCTGACCGCGAGGGCTTAGTTGCCAGGGATGGACACCGCGAGCAAATCGAAAGCGCACCCCACCGTCAATTTCACTTGCATCGATCATGACCTCCCCGGCGAACCATCGAACTCAAAACGCACATTGAATACACCCGGCGCCATGCGCTCTACACGCGTTGCCGCCACGTGAAACTCATTGAGAGCTGCCGGATCCATATCCGGACGTCCAGGCCAGCGCTCAAACGACCCCCGAACCGTAGACGAAAGGTCGACCGGCACGGCTTGGCTACCACCACGATACGCTTCGACAAGGATGTCAATCACAGCACGGCATGCGGCAGTGTGCCCCCAGATCTCGCTCGGCATCCCCTGAGGTGCCACAGAACCGGATCGCGATATGCCCAGCACCATGTCGACAGCTCTCGAGCCTATTTTCAACTTTGCCGACACCTGCTCCTTTTCACGGTCCACTCTTACTTCGGTTATCGCCAACAACGGAAGCGAAGTCACTTCGAACCCTTTCTATAAGAGATTACCGCCGGCCCGGTTGGCTGTCGCATGGCGAGATACTCTCGCGTTACAATGGCAGGTTCGGGCATGCCCGGATCGCGAATAACGAACCGGCCATCCGGCAGGACCTCATCGACCACCAGCCAGTGCGCGTCGAGATCGACCCTGAGAATGATGCCGCCTTCAGCTTGCGAAAGGTAGCCAGGAAGGGCATCAACAAGTTCTGCCGAATTCCGACCCGGAAGCAATTCAGCTTTCCACTGGCGCCCAGGAACTGGCGCGATCTCTGACAGCGACTCCGCAAGCGGCTCTGCGTGGAAGCCTCCGGGGAATCTTAGGTAATCGACCTCGCTCGCCTGCGTGGCGTGCTTCGATGCCATGAGGGTCGCTTCGTCGACTTGCACCCCGAGACGTCCAGCCGACATCTGGCCACAAGCTCCACCGCACCCAAATTCCAATTTTTGCTGGACATGCGGATGCTCGTAATCTGGATACGGGTCCGCATTGGGAGTCCGCGGTCCGCGACGTGCGCCTCCGGGGACTTTGGCAACGGCAGACTCCCCCCCCCGCCGCCGCGCCTTCAACCTTGGTCACTTCGGCTGCCGCTCCGTCCGCCTTGGCCACGCTCCTCTCAACCCGAAGGGCTGTGCTCCCTGAATCCGGCTTCACCTCGCCTAGTCCCAACAGCTTCTGCGGCGGTTTCAACTCTCCTGCCTCCAACAACAATTGTGGCGGCTTCACCTCCCCTGAGCCCAACAGCTTCTGCGGCGGATCCAGCTTCGCGCTGCCAAGCGTCGGCCGCTTCGGTTCAAGCGCCGCCTTGAAGTCCCTCCGAGTCGAACCGCCGTCGATCGCCGCAAGCGTCGCATTGACAGCGTGGCCGAGCGCTTCGACAGCCGCTTGCTCACGCGACTTCGTCTCGCCAGTGAAGGTGTCCCGCCCGGTCAAGACCTCCCCAGCGCTGATCCCAGTGCGCAACGCCTCATACACTGCGACAGCCTCGGGCACCAGGATCACTGCACCAATCTGCGCAATCACGATTCCGCGTTTGTAGTCTTCGTGTCGATGGAACTCACGACGTGCCGCGGCCTGCAATTCTCGTTTGGTGTAAATATCACCATCCTCGCCAAGATTTAGCTGATCGAGACTCTTAGAATAGTCCCGCGCGATTAGCCTTTCGCGTCCGCGTCCAATCGGAAGCCACGCTGACACCTCATGATCGACTTCATAGCCGACGCCACCAGCCAACACCATCAGTCGCCCCCACAGCAGTCCTTTATCTGAATTGAGACTCGCACTCTTGAATTCTTCCCATTCTACAATTCCATTGCTGTTTGCATCGATGGCCTCATTCAACCTGACTAGGCCAGCGACCTCCACCGGCGCAACGGTGGCCTTGGAGTGCAGGACCGTCGATGCTCCGATATCGAGGCGATAGTCGCCATTATTCCAGGCGAGCATCGATGCCTTCCACGTTGCCAGAGTATCCGCGCGACTAGCTCCACGGGGCAGTGCCAGGGCTGACGAAAATTTGTCAAAATTCGCCAGTTCCGTGGCTTCAATTACATGATTCTTGTTCGTGTCGATAAGGCGATTGAAGTAGGCGAGCTGACCAGCGCTTACAGTCTGCTTCTCCGTCCCCTCCGGATCCACCTTCCCGATCGGATCTCCCCCCACGAACGCGTACAGGTTCAGGCCGTCTTTCGGGCCGATCGGGTCGCACGTCAGCCATCTCGCCAGCCACGGGGCGTAGTAGCGGTAGGGGTACGCTTGCAGGCCGGTGGCGCGGTCGCGCTCTTTGCCGGCGTAGCGGATGTCGCGGCGGGCCACCTCGCGGGCGTCGTCGCCGGCGATGAAGGCGCTGGCGCCGTGGGGCAGGTACTCTTCGTAGGAGATGAGGCGGCCGGTGTCGTCGAGCTCGACCGATGCGGAGCCCTGGGGGGTGGTGAGCTGGTAGCGGACGCGGGCGGGGCCGATGGTGTCGACCTCGGCGGCCAAGGTGTCGACGGTGTGGCGGTCGACGACGGCGACGCGGCGCTCGCCGTCCTCGACGTGGGTGGTCCAGCGCTCGAGGACCAGCGTCCCTGCCCCTGCGCCGCTCCTGCGCCGGACGCGCACGCGCTCTTGGCCGCCGCCGACATACACGACCTCGCGGGTCTCGATGACGGGCTGGCTGCCGTCGGCGCCGCCGCCGGTGGCCGCGACTAGCCGCGTCTCGACTTTGCGCACACGCATGCGGTCGGCGCCGTAGGCGTAGCGCTCGCCATCGTCCACAGGCCCCGCGGCCCGCTCGACCGTCACGGCCGCCGCCAGGCAACCGCGCCAGCTCCACGTCATGGAGCGCAGGTGGGCCAGCCGGGTCAGGTTGCCGCGCGCGTCGAAGGACGCGGCCGCGTCGACGTCGGACACCGGCACGCCGTTGGCGTCGGCCGCCAGCACACCGGCCGGTTGAATTGCGGCCCAGTGATCGGTGGCCCAGCTCGCGGTGGTGCCCAGGTGCTGCATGCGCCGCAGGTTGCCGCCTGCGTCGTACGTGAACCGCTGGGTGAACCGCTCGAGGGCGGCGCCGTTGTTGAGCGACAGGTGCCGCGCGCCGCCGACCAGGCCGCTCCCCGCCGTCGCCGGCCCGCCATCCTGGGGCAAGAGCGCCTGGTGGACGCGGCCGGTGGCCTCGAGCAGCCGCGCGTGGGCGTCGTACGCGAAGTCGCGCCGGGCGCTCACCGCCGCGGGCACGATGGCACCCGCGCCGTCCTGAGCGACGTCGTGCGCCCGCGTGATCAGCCCGTCGGCGTCGTAGGTGTAGCGCAGCCCCTGCCACTGCCGGCCGGCCCGCACCGCGTCCTGCTCGACGAGCCGCCCGGTCTCGCGGTCGTACCGCCACGTCACCGCGCACCCGTTGCCCAGCTGCCGCGCCGCCACCCGGCCGTGGGCGTCGCGCACGATGCCGTCGACGATGGCCTGATCGACCAGCGCACCGTCCGGCGTGGTCAGCCGCACCGCCGCCAAGGCGCCGCCGGGATGGAACGCGTCCACCCGCTCGGTGCCGTCGGCCAGCCGCGCCCACACCACGCGGCCCAGCGCGTCCATCCGCGCCGCGGCGGTCAGCGCCTCGGCCGGCGCCTCGAGCGTCACCGCGCCACGCCAGTCGGGCGCCTCGTCGACGTCGACCCGCAGCCGGCGCGACGTCGACCGCACCGCGCCGGCCGGATCGTACGCCAGCGTCTCCACCTCGCCGGCCTCGTCGCGCACGCGCACCGCGCGGCCCAGCGTGTTGGCCGCCTTCGCCGCGGCCCGGTCGGCCGCCGCGTCCCCGTACGTCACCGTCTCGACCACCGCGTCGAGCGCCGTCGACGCGTCGCCGCCCCGCACGTGGACCGCCACCGGTCGATCCGCCGCGTCGAACTGCCGCTCGACGACGAACCCGCGCCCGTCCCACGTCCACACCGGCCGGTCGTACGCGTCCGCCAGCGCCCAGGCCGGTCCGCCGTCGACGCTGGTCTCGGCCAACGGCCGCCCGCGCAGGTCCCGCGCGTAGGTGAACGCGACGAGCCCGCGCCCGTCGACGAGCGCGGTCACCTGGCCGCTGGCATCGGTCACCGTTCGCTCGACGCGGGTGGCGGCGGTCGCGTCGCCCACGGCCGCCGTCCGGCACGCCGCGCCCCGGGCGTCGACGTAGCTCACCGTCGGCGTCGCCGCGTGGGCCGCCGCGTGCTCGTAGGCCGCGCGCTCGGCGTCCCCCGCCGGCCGCGTCTCGCGCAACAGGCGATACGTCGAGCCCAGCACGTTGTCGCCGGGGCTCGACGCCGTCGTCGCCCACGCGCCGTACGCCGTGGTCGAGTACGTGCCGTTGGGGAGGTCGACCCGCACCGGGCGCCCGGCGGCGTCGTAGGTGGTCATCGTCGCCACGCCGAAGCGTGCGAGGACGGCGTCGCCCTCGTAGGCCGCGCTCGGCGAGAAGTACGGCTCGTACACCCGGCCCGGCTGGCCCTTGGCGTCGTAGACCACGTGCCCCGACACGCGCCACCGCTCGGCGGCGGGCGCCAAGACCGGCTGGCCGCTGGCGTCGACCGAGACGGCGCCGCTGGCGTCGCGGGCGATGGCCGGCCCGGGCTCGACGCGCACCTTCTCCTGCAGCACCCGGCCGAAGCCGTCGAGGTAGCGCACGCGCACCTCGAGGGGGCCGCCGGCGTCGCCGCCGCCGTCGCCGTCGTGGACCAGCCGGCTGCGGGCGACCGTCACCTGGGCCACCGGCGTGCCGTCACGCACCCAGGCCTGGTCGTCGAGCCAGGTGGCGGTGGCCGCCGCGCCCAGGAAGCCCGCCGGGTCGGCCAGGACGCTGGCGGTGGTGGCGCCCGCCGGCGGCGCCCACGCGGGGAGCGGCCCGCTGCCCCACGGATGCGCCCCGATGTGGCCCTCGGTGCCGCCGGCGATCGGGCGCCCCAGCCCGTCGAAGATCGCGTGAGCGACCGTGCCGTTGGGGTCCTCGGTACGCGCCGGCGCCAGCACGCGGTAGTCGATGGTCAGCGCGGTCGACAGGCCCAGCGCGTCGATGGTCTCGACCACGGCCAGCTCGTCGGCGTCGTAGATCATGCGCGCCGCGGCGCCGTCGCCGCGGACGGTGCGCGTGACCAGCCCGAACGCGCCGGCCACCTCTTGCGTGGGGCCGCGCTGCCACCAGTGGCCGTCGGCCAGGACGTAGCCCAGGGCCGCCACCGCGGCGGCGTCGACCCGCGTGCCCAGCGTCGCGGCGAGGAGCCCCGGCGTCAGGCACGCGACCTCGGTGTGGTGGACCCGCGGCGCCTTCGCGACCGCGCCCAGCGGCGCGACCGCGGCCCGCGCGGCGTCCCAGTAGTACGTGCGCTGCCAGGCCAGCTGGCGCGCGGCCGGCGCCGTCGCCGCCGGATCCAGCGCCTGCTCGAAGGGCGCGGGCGCGGCGAGCGCGTCCGTCGCCGCCGGCGAGGTCAGCGCCTCGGGGGTGATGCGGCCGGCGACCGGTGCGACCCCGACCAGCTCGCACTGGCGGGTGGCGACCTCGGCGCCGAGGAGGAACTGCGCGGCCGGGCCGCCGTCGGTGTCGATGTCCGTGCGGGTGGCGTCGGTGACGGTGACCCAGGTCCGCGTCTGGGCCGCGTCGTCGACCGCGCCGCGCCGCGCGTAGGCCACCGTCGCGGTGCGCGTGGGCGCGCCCCAGGCGTCGTGGGCCAGGACCAGCTCCTCGGTGACGCGCGGATCGCCGCCCACGCCCTCGTAGCTGGCGACCCGCTTGGCGCGCGGCACCACGCCGAACACCGGCCGCTGGGCGCCGCGGCGCGGTTGAGACTGGACCACCTGGTAGGTGGCCTCCTCGACGTCGATCGGGTGCGCGACCGGCGCCTCGTCGGCGTCGACCGACCAGCGCTCGCGCCGCACGACAGAGCCCGCCAGGAGGCGCAGCGCCGCGGACGCATCCGCCGGTCGGTGCGGCCCCGGCGCCTCGACGTGCGGTGCCAGCGGCGCCAGGAGCGCGTCGCCGGTGTAGGGCTCGAACGGCCGGTGGTGGTTCCACATCGGCGTGCCCAGATGGAACCACGTCCGCGTCAGGAGCGGCGGCGCGAACGCCGGCTCGTCGACGGGCGGCGCCCCCGCGGGGGAGATCGTGCGCGGGACGTCCAGCATCTCGACCCGCCCGAAGCCGCGGAACGCCCCGCCCGCGCCGTCGAAGAACCCGTCGCGGTAGCGGTACCGCGTGGTCACCGACGTCCCGCCGATGAGGTCGAGCTCTACCCGCTGGTCGACCACCGGCCGGTGCGCCGGCAGCCGGGTCTCCCACGGCACCCCGGCCGCCGCGTCCCGCAGGTAGTGCGTCGCCGAGTTGCCCCAGCCCAGCTCCGTCCGGCGCCCGCAGCCGTCGTCGATGGAGGTCAGCATCCCCGGCGGCACCGGCGGCACCAGCGGCAGGTACTGCAGCGCGTGCGCGCGCTGCGGCGTGGCCGACGACCACAACAGCGACGGCCGCCCGTCCCCGGCCAGGTCGGCGATGGCCGCGGTCCGCCCGTCGAAGGCCGGCAGGTGCCCAACCAGCCGCCGGGCCCCGAGCGCCCGGCCGCCCAGGTTGGGGAAGTGCCACAGCCGCCCGTCGTCGAGGTACAGCACGTCCGCGGTGCCGCTGCCGTCGAGGTCGACCAGCCGCACCCGCGCGCTGTCGAAGGTGACGCCCGGCACCGTCGGCGCGCCGTCCATCACCACCCGGTCGCC
>JAWKQV010000035.1:0-23759 GCA_041389965.1 Kofleriaceae bacterium
CGACGAGGCGCGCGGCGAGCTGGCCCGGGTGGTGCGCCACCAGCTGCTGACCGTCGCCGGGTTCGTCGCCATCAACTGCTTCTACTTCTTCGCCGGCCAGCCCAGCCTGCGCCGGCTGCCGAGCTGGGCGGTCCACGGCTTCGGCGTGGTGGTGGTGTTCGCCACCGCGGCCATCTTCTTCCGGCGCTGGCGACGGCGCGAGTCCGACCACGTGCAGGAGCGCTTCGCGCAGAAGATCCTGCGCAAGTGGGAGTGGGGCGACGCGCCGCCGTCGGACGACCTGCGCGACATCTACCTCCTGCACACCGAGCGCTCGAAGCAGCGCGAGGCGCGCCTGCGCGCGTACAAAGAGACGGTGCGCGAGCTGGTGGCCGACGGCCTGGTCAGCAAGGGCGAGCTGGTCATCCTCGACAGCCTGCGGGCCCAGCTCGGCGTGGCCGACAAGGACCACGCCAAGATCCTGGCCGAGCTATCGGCCGAGGAGCGCCAGCTGTTCGATCCGGCCTACCAGGGCTCGATCGAGCTGCGGCTCAAGAGCCAGCAGTACAAGAAGGCGCTCGAACGGTTGGTGGTGGAGGCGGCGATCGCCGGCGCCACGCCTGCGGTCAGCACGCTGGCCACGCTGGCGGCCGATCACGGGGTCGGCCCCGACGAGGCCGCCGCCGAGCTGGCCGAGATGCTCGGCCCGGACGGGCCGCTGTCGGGGCTGGTGGCCGACGAGATCGCGGCCATCGAGCGCCTGGCGGCGGCGGCGTGCGCGGCCCACGCCGGCGACGAGCCTGGCACCGAGTCGGCCACCCTGGGCTTCGTCGCCCACGCCGCCCGCTGGCGCGGCAGCGAGCGGGCCGCCCGGGCGGTCGGCATCCTGGGCGCCATGACCCGGCGCCCGGAGTTCGCGGTCGCCCACGACCGGATCGACGCCAAGCCGGCCGACGCGGTGGCCGAGGTGCACCGGCTGCGCGGGGCCGGCCCCGACGAGCTGATCGCGCCGCTCCACGCCGCGCTGACCAGCCTGTGGCACGGCGCGCCCACCGCGCTGACCGCCGCTCCGCTGGTGGCGGTGGTGACCGACAGCTCGCGCTACCTGCGCGCCGCGGCGGTGATCGTGCTGTCGCGGTTCGACGAGGAGCCGGCGCGGGCGGCGCTCATCGCGGCGATGGACGACGACGACGTGCTGGTCCGCCAGGCGGCGGTGCGGGCCCTGGGCGCGCGGGCGCGCCTGACCCGATCGCTGCTCCAGCGGGCGCTGGCCGATCGCGATCCCAAGGTGCGCCAGGCCGCGGTGCGGGCGGTGGCCGGCACCTCGTCGGGCGAATACCCGGCGGCGGACGCCGCGGCGCTGGCCCAGACCGTGCGCGGCGTCGGCAACTCGGGGGCCTACGCCACCCTCGACGCCAACGCCCGGGTCGAGACGCTGACCGACATCGAGCGGATGATGTTGCTGCGTCAGGTGCCGATGTTCGCCGACCTGGCGCCCGACGATCTCGACGACATCGCCGCGGTGGTGGTGGAGAAGCACCTCCTGCCCGGCGGCGACGTGTGCCAGGAGGGCGACTCGGGGGACGCGGTGTACCTCTTGGTCAAGGGCAAGGTCCGGGTGTTCACCGGCGGCGGCGATCGACCCGAGCGCACGCTGTCGGAGCTGGGCCCGGGCGCGTGCATCGGCGAGATGGCGGTGTTCGACCACGCGCCGCGCTCGGCCACGGTGCGGGCGCTCGAGCGCACCCGCCTGCTGATGGTCCCGGGCGCCGAGTTCAAGGCGCTCCTCGACGAGCGCCCGGCCATCGCCAGCGCGATCATCGCCGAGCTGGTCCGGCGAATGCGCACCCTGATGGCGGGGTGAGCGCGGCGGGTTGATCGAGGCGGGGCGAGCGCGTACGCTCACGGGGATGAACGCTCGACGCGACGCGACCAAGACCATCTGGAAGACCGTGGTGTTCGCTGGCGCCATGCTGGGCTCTGCGGCCTGCGGCAAGTCCAAGCCCGCCGCCACCACCCCGGAGGCCACGCCGCAGGCGGTGGCCCCCGACAGCGCCGATCCGTGCGCGGCTCAGCCAGCCGCCGACGCCGCTGACCCGTGCGCCAGCCTCGACCCGTGCGCCAGCCTCGACCCGTGCGCCGACCGCGTGCGCGGCGTCAGCGACGAAGGCGACGTCGGCCGCGGCTTCGTGCTGTCGTAGCCCGCGATGGATCCCGACGACGCCGTCGCCGACGTCCACGACGTCGTGCTGGAGCCGGTCAGCCAGTGGTGGCTGTCGGGCACCCCGCTCGAGGCCGAGCACCACCGCCTGATGCGGCGCCGCCACGTCGAGCTCCCGTGGGCGGCGTCGACCGCGGCCGGGCTGGCCGAGCCCGAGCGCGCGCGCCTGGCCGGCACCTGGACGCGCCGCGCGGCGGCCGAGTACCTGGCGGTGTCGACCTTCGCGGTCCTGGCCATCGACCTGGTCGCGGCCGGCGCGCCGGCCGACGTGCTGTCGCTGTGCCTGCGGGCCGGCATCGACGAGGTGCGCCACGCCGAGCTGTGCCTGCGCATGGTCGAGATCTACAGCGGCGCGCGCATCTTGCCACCGGCCGGGATGTCGAGCCTGCCCGACGAGCCGACCCGGCCCAAGCTGCATCAGGCGCTGGCCAACACCATGCTGGTGTCGTGCGTGGCCGAGACCTACGCCACCACCGTCTTGTCGGCGACCCGGGACCTGACCACCGACCCGACCGCGCAGGCGGTGCTGACGTCGATCTACTCCGACGAGGTGATGCACGCGCGCCTGGGCTGGTCGTACCTGCGCTACGCCCTCGACCGCGGCGGCCCGGCGGCGATCGACGCCGCCGCCGCCATGGTCCCGGTCGCCGTGCGCGGCGTGGCCCGGGTGGTCGAGGCCGAGCGCCCCGAGGGGGACGTCACCGACGCGGTGCGCGGGCACGGCCTGATGACACCAGGCGAGGAGCGCCAGGTGTTCGCGGCCTTCATGCGCGAGGTGCTGGTGCCGGGCTTCGAGGCGCTGGGCATCCCGTGCGGGGCCATCGTCGACGACTACGGCCCTTCCTGGGAGGCGGCGGCGTGACCGGCGGCGGGCGCTGGGCCGCGGTCCTGGTCGTCGCGGGGCTGGGCTGCGGTGGCCACGCCGGCGTCGCGGCGCCGGCGCCGACCGACCTGCCGGCGCGGGTGGTGGCCGACTTCGAGCGCGCCACCCTGGCCGGGCCCGACGCCTGGATCGAGCTGTTCGACTTCGCCGAGGTCGGCGCGTTCGAGATCCTGCTGCGGCGCTACGACCTGCTGGGTCGGCTGCCCGACCTCGACGACGGCGAGCGCGCGGCGTTGGCCGCCGAGGACGGCACCCCCTACCCGCCCGAGCGCGAGCGCCGCAACGTCGGTCGGTTCTACCCGCGCCTGGCCCAGCGCACCGTCGGCACCGGCGGCTGCCGCGCCGAGACGCCGCGCTGGGCCTACAACCGCAAGCTCGGCGTGCCCTTCGAGCCGCTGCCCGACGGCCACGAGGCGTACGAGCCGCTGCGCCAGCGCGTCAACGCCCAGCTCGTCGGCGGCGGTGTGGTGGGCATCCGCTGCGCCGGCGGCCGCCAGGGGCTGGCGCTGGTGTACAGCCCGCGGCCGACCGCGCGCGGCTACGCCATCATCACCATCTACGACGACGGCGCCTGACCGGGCGCCCGCTCGAGCTGACGCAGGGCGCGCACCGCCGCGACCCGGCCCGCGGCCACCGCCGCGTCGATGGCGGCGCCGTCGAGGGTCCACGGCCGGATCGCCAGCGGCGCCGGCGGGTGGACGGTCACCACCCGGACGCCGGGCGGCGCGAGCTGGGTCGGGTGCCGGCGCGGCCCGAACACCCGCGGCCGCGCGGTGCCGTCGGCGGCTGGCACGACGGCGATGATGGTGCGCGCGCCCCGGGCCACCGCCGCAGCGATCGGCAGGTTGTCGGTGGCGCCGCCGTCGATCACCACCCGGCCGTCGAGCCGCACCACCCGGCCGTACAGCACCGGCACGAAGCACGACCCCAGCACCGCGGGCACGAAGTCGACCTCGGTCCGGCTCGATCGCACCTCGGTCCGAAAACCGGACAGCCGGGTGACCGTACACAGCGCCTCGACCGGCGCCCGCCGGAGGTCGCCGTCGCCCAGGGCCGCGCGCACCGCGTCGCCCACCAGCGTCGACATCGCGAACGGCGAGCGGTTGCGCCAGGCCTGGCGCCACGACACGATCGAGCGACCGGCGACGCCGCGCCACCACCGCGGCAGCTCGGCGCCCAGGCCGGCCGCCAGCCCAGCGGCGACGATCGAGCCCGACGACGCCCCGGCCACCACGCCGAGGTCGAGCCCGGCGCCCACCAGCTCGGCCGCCACCCCGCACCCGAACGCGGCCCGGTTGGCGCACCCCTCGAACACCAGGCCGAGCATCGCGGCGACTACTTGAGCTTGAGCTTGGCCCGGAAGTTCACCAGGACCGCGGCGTCGACCGCCTGGTAGTGGGTGCCCTGATCGTTGGCGACGATGCCGGGCCCGCTCTTGAAGAAGTAGCCGCCCGACACCGGCACGACGACGCCGATGGAGAACAGCGGGCCGAGGTTCAGGCCCGCGCCCAGCTTGGCCTCGAGCAGGAACCCCTTGTCGGTGACCTCGCCGTTGTCGAGCGGCAGGACCACCTGCTGGCCGGTGCCGACGCCGAAGCCCAGGCCCAGGCCGGCCTCGAAGTAGCCCTTGGGCCGCCCTTTCTTGCCACCGGTGGGCGCGCCGAGGTCGACGTCGACGTCCATGCCGGTCATGAACTGCGTCCAGGTGCCGACCAGCGCGCCGTCGTTGAACTGGTGGTGCTGGACCCACACGTCGATGAACAGCACCTCGACGCCGACCAGCGCGCCGTACGCGCCGCCCCGGGCCCCGGCCTGGAACGCGTTGTCCTTCTGGTCCCCGGCGACCCCGACGCCACCGGCGCCGCCGCCGTGGGCCTCCAACCGCAGGCTCAGCAGGTCGGCGTGAGCAGGACCGGCGACCAGACAGGCCGCAACCACCAACAGCGATCGGCGCATCCCCGGATAATAGCGTCTCGCGGGGCTGGCCGTCGCGTGGGCGCGGTCACGTTCGCGCCGATTGACCGCGCCGGCCCCCGGTTGCTACCGTCGACGGTCGAGGCCCTGCGATGCACGCTGTCGCGACTGCGGTTGGAGCGCTTGCGCTGAGGTCGCTGGCGCTCACCGTCGCGGCGGCGGTGGCGGCGATCGTGGCGGCCCGGTGGCTGCGCCGCCCGCGCGCCGGCGGGCCGAGCCCGACCGCGCCGCCGCCGCCCGCGTCGAGGCCGACCGCACCCACGCCGCCGCCGCCCGCCGCCCGCCCGGCCATCCCGGTGGTCCGCGCCCGCCGCCCCGCCGCGACCAGCGCCGGCCTGGCGGTCGCCACCTCGGGCATGGTGTGCCCGACCTGCCGCACCGAGTACACCGGCATGCAGTTCTGCCAGCGCGACGCGCGCCGGCTGGTGGCGGCCGAGGACATGCTCGAGGGGCGCGCGCCGGGCGCCATGTGCCCCCGCTGCGGGCGGGCCTTCGATCCCGGCCTGCGCCGGTGTCCCGACGACCAGGCCGAGCTGGTCCCGGTCGCGACCTACCGCGCGACCCGGCGCGCCGATCCAGCGCCGACGGGCGTGCTCGCCAAGACCTGCCCGGTGTGCCGCAATCGCTTCGACCTGTCGTCGAGGTTCTGCGGCCGCGACGGCCACGAGCTGGTGGTCGTGAACTGAGCCGGCGGCCCGGGCCAGGCGCCTGATGGGCCTCGATCTGGTGGCGGGATCGGGTAAGGTCCCCGCGCTCATGCCCGACCTGGTCATCGGTGGACGGCGCGCGTCACCGCAGCGCTCGCTGCGCGCGGCCGGCCTCTTGGTCGCGCTGGTGTTCACCGCGTTCGTGGTGGCGTGGTTCATCTACCGTCGCTCCGTCGCCTACGAGATGCCAGGCGGCGAGCCGGTGGCGACGCCGGTGGTGCTCGAGCAGCCCGCCGGCCTGGGACCGCGCCTGCGCTGGGGCGACGCGACGCTCGGCCACGCCGGCGACCTGGTGGTGCTGCGGGCCACCGGCGAGCCGTTCACGATCGGCGCCGCCCAGGGGCGCCTGCTGGCCGACCACCTGGGGCCGACCGCGCGGGCGATGGCGCCGTCGATCGACGGGCTGGCCGGCGCCGGCGGCTGGCTGGGTGGCGTCACCGCCGGCATGCGCAAGGACTGGCGGCTGCGCTTCATCGACGACGGCATCAACGACCGCCACCGCCGGGGCTTGGCTGGGCTGGTGCGCGGGGCCGCCGCGTCGGGCGCCGGCCTGTCGTACGCCGAGACGCTGCGCCAGGCCGCCGTGTTCGATGTCGGCGTGCCGGCCCCGTGGACTGCGGAGGTCGCCACCCGCAACCTGACCCGGGCGCTGACGGTCGCGCCCTTAGGGCGGCGGCGCGGCCGGACTGGCTGCGGGTCGGCCGCACCTTCGCGGCGCCCGGGCTCGGCGACGGGGGCGAGGCCCTGGGTCACCCGGTGATCATGATGGTCCACCCGACCGGCCGGCAGGCCTGGGCCGGAGTCGGCTGGCCCGGCCTCACCGGCGTGGTGACCGGCGTCAACGCCGCCGGGCTGGTGGTGACCGTGCACCCGACGCGCACCCGCGACGTCCGGGTGACCCGCGGCGCGCTGCCGGTCACGCTCCTGGCCCGCGACGTCCTCGAGGAGTGCGCCGATCTCGACACCGCCGTGAAGAAGATCGAGGCCACCCCCACGCTCGGGGCGGCTGCGTTCGTGGTGGTCGACGGCGCCAAGGGTCGGTGGGCGGTGGTCGATCGCAGCCCGACCCGCACCGGCGTGCGGCGGTCGCCGACGGTGCGCGGCATCGGCGACGTGCTCGACTCGTCGGCGTTCACCGACGACCCCGAGAACGATCGGCAGCGCCGCACCTCGGCCAGCATCGCCCGGGCCGCCCGCGCCGACGCGCTGGCCCAGGCCGCGCCGATCGACGCCGCCGCGGTGGCGGCCATCTTGCGGGACCGCCGCGGCGCCGGCGGCGTGCCGATCCCGGTCGGCCACCGCGCCGCGGTCGACGATCCCGCCGCGGCCCACGTGGTGGTGATCGATCCCGGCGCGCTCCAGCTGTGGGTGGCCGACGGCGTGGGCGCCGCTGCGCGCCTGCGAGGCTTCGACCTCCGGCACGAGCTGCGGGGAGACGGCGACCGGCCGGCGCCCCCGCTCGACGTCCCGGCCGAGCCGCTCGACGACGGCGCCGCCGCGGCCACGGTGGCGGCGCGGCGGGAGCTGCGGGCGGCGCGGGCCTCGTGGAACCACGGCGCGCGGGGCCGGGCCGCCGAGGAGGTCGCCCGCGCGCTGGCCATCGCCCCCACCCTGCCCGAGGCCATCGCCCTGGCCGCCACCATCGCCGACGGTCGGGGTGACCGCGACGGCGCCCGCGCGGCCTGGCGCCGCTGGTTCGAGCTGGGCGCCGACGATCCGGGGCTGGCGGCGTCGCTGGGCTCGACGGTCACGCCGTAGCCGGCCGCCGGCGTAGACCGGGCCGGCGACTTGTGATGAAACCGTAGGCGATGAGCGAGGACCTCGCCCCGCTGGTGATCGTCGATCACCTGTCCGGATCCCGCCGCGGCCAGCGGCAGGAGCTGGCCAGCGGCGCGCGCGCGCGCTTCGGGCGCCACCCCGACTGCGAGGTGTCGTTCGACGCCCACCGCGACATCGACGCGTCGTCGCGCCACGCCGAGCTGCGCCGCACCGAGCGCGGCTGGGTGCTGGTCGATCTGGGCAGCTCCAACGGCACCTTCGTCGACGGCCAGCGGGTGACCGAGCTGGCGGTGCCGACCGGCGCGCCGGTGACCATCGAGTTCGGCCCCGGCGGCCCGCGGGTGCGCCTGTTCATCGGCGACGCCGAGGCCATCGCCGGGCTGCCCGCGCCCGAGCTGGACGCGCCGCGCCGGCGGCTGCCGCGCTGGGCCCCGCTGGCCGGCGGCGCGCTGGTGGTGGCGGCGACCATCGTGTGGCTGTTCGCCCGCTAGCGCGCCGCCGCTACTGCGTCGAATGTCTGGCTTGACCAGTGCACCTGCTCGGAAGTTGCGCGACAATGCAAGCTGGATGAATTGCCCGTCCTGTCAGGCGCCGCTCCCGCCCGCTGCGCGGTTTTGCGGCGTCTGCGGCCACCAACTCACCGTCCCGCCAGCGCCGGCGCCCCGTCCGGCGACGGACGGCCGCGGCTCGGACCCGGTGCTGCGTCCGCCGCCGGGCGCGCGCGGCGCCGTGCCGGGGGCGCGCCGCAAGCCCGAGGATCCGTTCATCGGCCAGGTGCTCAACGGCCGCTTCAAGATCGAGTCGAAGCTCGGCGAGGGCGGCTTCGGCGCCGTCTACAAGGGCACCCAGGTCCAGACCAACCGCAAGGTCGCGCTGAAGCTCTTGCACCCCGAGATGACCCGCGACGAGAACCTGGTGGCCCGGTTCCGGCGCGAAGGGTTGGTGCTGTGCAACCTGCGCGACCCGCACACCATCACGACCTACGACTTCGACCAGACGCCCGAGGGCACGCTGTACATCGCGATGGAGCTGCTCGAGGGCAAGAGCCTCCACGCGGTGTTCCACGAGGAGGCCCCGATCGAGTGGAAGCGGGTGCTGAAGATCCTGGCGCAGATGTCCAGCTCGCTGGGCGAGGCGCACCGGCAGGGGATCGTCCACCGCGACCTCAAGCCCGAGAACATCTACCTCGAGCACCGCGGCGGCGACCCTGAGTTCGTGAAGATCCTCGACTTCGGCATCGCCAAGGTCATGCGCGGGGACAACTCGGTCGATCCTCAGGCCCCCCAGCTCACCGCCACCGGCCAGACCCTCGGCACGCTCGAGTACATGTCTCCCGAACAGCTGATGGGCAAGCAGCTCGACGGGCGGAGCGACGTCTACGCGCTGGGGGTGCTCGGGTACGAGCTGGTCACCGGCCGCCTGCCATTCCCCGACGCCAAGGGCCCCGCGGCGCTCATCACCGCGCAGCTCAAGCAGACGCCCAAGCCGCCGTCCCAGGTGAACCCCGGCGGCGCGATCCCGGCCGGGGTCGATCGCCTCATCCTCAAGATGCTCGAGAAGGACAAGAACCAGCGCTTCGTCGACGTCGACGCGCTCGCCGCCGCGTGCCAGGAGTGCTTGGCCACCGGGCGCTGGGGCGAGCCGGCGCCGGCCCCGCCGCTGGCCGCGGTCGCCGCCCCGTTCGCCACGCCCGGTCTGCACGCGCAGCCCACCGCGCCGCCGGTGCGGCACGGCGGGCCGATGCCGGGCGGGCCGATGCCGGGCGGGCCGATGCCGGGCGGGCCGATGCCGGGCGGGCCGATGCCGGGCTATGCCCAGCCGGGTGCGCCGATGGTGCCGATGGGCGCGCCGACCACCGATCGTTTCCACTATCCGCCGCCGGAGAAGTCGTACCGGGCGTTGTGGATCGGCCTGGTGCTCGCCGGCCTGGCCATCGGCGCGGGCATCGCGGCCGCGCTCACGATGTGACCGTCGCCGTCAGCCGCCGAGCCACCAGCCCAGCCCCCCGGCGGCCAGCACCACGCCCGCCACCATCAGCCAGCGCGACCACCGGCGCGGTGGCGGGACGGCGGCCGGCGCCGGTGGTGGCGCCACACCCAGGATCAGCGGGTGGCGCCCGGTCGACGGCACCACCGGCGGACCGGGGTCGGCGCCGATGCCAGCGGCCGCGGCCAGTCGGCGCACCACGTAGGACGTCGAGGTCAGCGCGCGCGCGCCCTCCTCCCGCGGGTCGAACTCCAGGAACCGCGGGGGTGGGCCGTCGGGATCCGCCGCGGGCAGCTCGTCGCCGTCGACGTCGACCACCACCGCGGTGATGTTGTCGTGGCCGCCCGACGCACGGGCCGCCTCGCACAGGGTCCGGGCCACCGCGGCCGGCCCGCCGGTGGTGAGGATGGCCTCGAGGGCGGCCAGGCCCAGCTGGTTGTACAGGCCGTCCGAGCACACCAGCACCCGATCGCCGCGGCACAGCTGCGTCAGCGACAGCGACGGCTCGACGTCGGGGTTGACGCCGAGCGCCTGGAGGATCGTCGAGCCCCCGGCCAGCGCGGCCTCGATCGGATCGCGGCCGGCGCCGACCAAGGCGGACGTCAACGTCTGGTCCCGGGTCAGCTGGGTCAGCACGCCACCGCGGGCCAGGTAGACCCGAGAGTCGCCGACCTGGGCGCACACCAGCTGCCCGCCGGCCACCGCCACCGCCGACAGCGTGGTGCCCATGCCGCGCAGGCTGGGCTCGCGGGCCGCCTCGGCGAACACCCGCTGGTTGGCCGCGCGCACCGCCCGCCGCAGCAGCCGCGCCAGGACCTGGGGCTCGTCGGTGGCGTGGGCCGCGCTCAGCTCGCGCCAGGTCGTCCGCGCCGCCAGCTCCGACGCGACCTCGCCGCCGGCAGCGCCGCCCATCCCGTCGCACACCAGCGCGCACAGGCCGCGCGGGCCGGTGGCGACGATGACGTCGTCGCCGTCGAACAGCGCCCCCGCGTCGAGGTCGCCGATCGCGAACGAGTCTTCGTTGCGCTCGCGGACGCAGCCGATGTCAGTGCAGCCGGAGCCGGTGGTGCGGATCGCCACCGATCACCGGCGCAGCTCGATCCGGAACAGCTGGTCACCGACCCGCAGGTGCTCGCCGTGCCGGACCGTGGCCGGTCGCGCCAGGCGCACGAACGTGCCGTTGGAGCTGTTGAGATCGGTGATGACCACCCGGGTGCCGTCCCAGGTCAGGGTGCAGTGCCGGCGCGACAGAAACGCATCGTCGGAGAACACCAGATCGCCCTCTTCCCGGCCCACCACCACCTCGTCATCCATCAGGTGGCGCACGTCGCGGACCCCGCCCGACGGCAACAGCTGCGACAGCCGCCCCCACGGTTCGCGCGGTGGCGAACCGAACAGCGCCACGCCGTGGCGGACCAGCGGGGCCGGGTTGCGCTCCTCGGGGTCGAGCCGATCGAAGCGCAGGACCTCACGGCCGATCAGCACGATGGCGCCGCTGGCTAGCTCGTGGGGTTTGTCGATCTTGCGGAACACGCCGTTGAGTGTGTCGATCGGCGTGACCTTGGCGCCGTCGGGGCCCGGCTCGAGGCGGGCGTGGGCCCGGGCCAGGAACCGGTCCTGGTCGATCGAGATGTCGGCGCCGTCGCGGCCGAACACCACGTACTCGCCCGCCAGCGGATAGCGCTCGCCGTCGGTGCCGTCGCGGTTGACCGACACCGCCTGTCCCCACGGCTCGCCCGCCACGCCAGGGGCGCCCCGGGCTGGCGCCGGCGGCGTGCGCGCGGGGAGGCCGCCGCCGAGCAGCGCCTCGGCGTTGCCAGCCGCCAGCGTCGCCAGCTGCGGATCGACCGGGCCGCGCCCGGGGCCTGCGCCGAGCTCCCCCGACACCGCCGGCGCGGCCACGCGGAACCCGCACTGTTGACAGAACGCGAAGCCCGGTTGGATGCCAGCGCCGCACCGCGGGCACGCGCCGGTGGCGTGCGAGGCCATCGGCGGCGGGGCCATCAGCGGCGGGGCCATCGGCGGTGGCGCCATCGGCGGCGGGGCCATCGGCGGCGGGGCCATCGCGGCCGGCGCGCCGCCCAGGTAGGGCGTCGGCAGGATGCCCGGCGACGAGGTCTGCAAGACCGTGCCGCAGTTGCGACAGAACCGCATCCCCGGCGGGTTGTCGGTCCGACACGACGGACACGTCGCGGGCAACCCTGGGCCCTGGCCGGCAGTCGAAACCGGCGCGCCACCAGGACTTGCGCCGAGGCCACCGGAGTTCGCCGGCCCAGCGGCGTGGAGTGAATTGCCGCAGTTCAGGCAGAAGCCGGCGCCCGGCGGATTATCGTGACCACACTTCGAGCAACGCACGATCGGTACCCCGATGGTACCAGCTTCCCGCCCGGCCCAGCGCGGTCGGGGGCCGAGAATGCGGGCCCGCCCGTGGGTTTACACGGGCCGGTCGGACGCGCTAAGACGCAGCCCACCTCGATGGCCGTCCGCCGCTTGTGTCTATCTGCTGTCGTCGTCGCGGTCGCCGCCTGCGCGGCGCCGACGCCACGCACCGCCACCTTCCGGGTCCGGCCCGACGACGTGGTGGCCGGCGATCTGCGCGGGCCGTACACCGGGCGCGTCGTCGACGGCGCCAACCAGACGCCGGTGGCCGGCGCGCTGGTCTACGCGTCGTGGTCGTTCACCAGCGGCGCGGTCCTGCCGGTGGCGGCCGGCGCCCACGACGAGGTGGTGTCGACCGACGCCACCGGCCACTACCGCATCGCCGCGCTGGCGACGATCCCGCCCGGCACCCGCCTGGCCGACTTCCGCCTCCTCATCTACAAGCGCGGCTTCGTCGCGTACCGCAGCGATCGGCGGTTCGCCGACTTCAGCGCGCGGCGCGACTTCGCCCAGCTGGACAACATCGTCGAGCTCGACCGGTGGCGCCCGGAGGACTCCCACGCGCGCCACCTGCGCTTCGTCGGCGGCGGCGGCGTGGTCGCCGCGGTGACCGGCTGGGAGACCGACGAGGCCATCGCCGAGCTGACCCGGCCCCAGGGCCCCCAGGTCGCGGCCGGCCGGGGCCCGGCGCTCGTCGCCGCCCAGCTGCTCACCGAGGCCGACATCGTCGAGCGCACCAAGTACGACGGCCGCTTCGAGACCGGCCCGCTGGGCGACGAGCCCGACACCTCGACCTACTCGTCGCAGCACTACAAGGCGCTGGGCCACGAGCAGACCTGGGACGTCGCGGTCCGCATGTGGCGGCTGAGCCCGGCCGAGGCCCTCGAGCGCTACGACGAGCTGCGCAGCGGCCTGCCCGGCGTCGAGGAGCGCGACGACATCGCCTCCAAGTCGCTGCGCGCCCTCGAGAACGACATCAACGCGGTGGTGTTCCTCGACGGCCAGCGCGGCGTGGTGGTGGTCCTGACCTGCGGGGTCGCGCTGTGCCCCAAGGGCGACACCGTGTCGGAGCTGGCCCAGCTGATCCACGGCCGCATCCGCGACCTGTGGCCGCTGACCACCGCCGGAGGTACCCCGTGAAGCGCTGGCCTGCCCTGTTCCTCGTCGCGTCGCTGGCGCTGGGCGCGCGCCCGGCGCCGGCCCACGCCTGGGAGACCTCGACCCACGTCGGCATGGCCGAGCAGGCCGCGCTCGCCGGCGGGCTCGACGCCTGGCTGCGAGCGCTGGGCCTGCGCGGTGGGCTGTTCGAGCCGCTGACGATCCCGCCGGCCGACGCGCCCGAGCTGTTCGCGGCGCTGGCCAACCACAGCGCCATCGACGGGTTCGTCCCCGACCTGCGCGGCCAGCAGGCGGCGCTGGCATGGCTCCTGGCCGGCGCCGCCCTGGCCGACGCCAACCCCACCTGGGCCGCCAACCACTTCTACGACGCCGACCGCAAGGTCGGGTGGCGGGCCCCGACCGGGCTGGTCGACCGCGCGCGGGCCAAGGTCGAAGGCGTCGCGGCGGCCCGCGCCGGGGTGGCCGCCCCCGACTGGGCCGCCAGCGGCGACAACCCGCTCGGGCTGCCCGGGTTCATCGACCAGTACGACAAGGCGATCCGCGCGGCGACGCCGGGCGAGCGCGGCCGCCACCTGGCCGGCGCGCTGGTCGCGGCGGGGGCCATGCTGCACGTCCTGGGCGACCTGGGCTCCCCCAGCCGCACCCGCGGCGACAGCGCGGCGTTCTTCGACCCGCTGGGCGACGCGGCCTTCGCCGGCGATCGCGGGTCCCGCTTCGAGCGGCTGGTGGCGATCGGGTGGGGGCGCCTGGGCGTGCCGGCGGCCGCCGACGTCCCGGCCCGCACGCACTTCCGCGACTTCTTCACCGGTGCGGGCACCGGCACCACCGGCGGCCTGGCCGAGTGGAGCGCCCACCGCTTCTTCTCCGAGCACACCCTGCCCCGCGCCAGCGAGGTGGGCCGCGCCACGCGCACCCAGCTGCCGGCGGTGATCGCCCGGTCGCTGGTGCGGCCGCAGCCGACGCCGCCGCGCCTCCTGAGCATGGTGGTGGCGACCCAGCCTCAAGGCACCACGCTGCGCGACGCCACCGGCGTGTGCCTGGCCCACTACCGCAAGGATCGCGGCGTGCTGTCGTGGTGGCTCGACGACAGCTGCGAGCTCGACCAGGCCGCGGCGATCTTGCCGGTGGCGGCCGGCTACCAGGCCGCGCTGCTGCGCTGGCTCGGCCGCGGCCAGCTGGCGGTCAGCGTCGTCGACGGAGCCGTCCAGGTGCGGGCCCGCGGCAGCGCGCTGGGCGCCGGCGAGCTGACGGTCTTGACCGAGGACGGGCGCGGCGTGCGCGCCGCGGCCGGCACCGCCAAGGTGACCACCGTCGCCGACGGCGCGCTGGTCGGCGCGGTCCAGGTCGGCGCGGGCCGGTCGGCGGTGGCGGTGTTCCGCGGCGTCGACGCCGCCGGCGAGCCGATCGTCGCGGTCGGCGCGGTCGAGCTGCCGTGACCGGGCGCAAGGGACGGGCCGCGGCCGAGCCCGACACCACCGTCGACCGGGTCATCGCCGCGCTCGACAAGTGGCCCGACGGGATGCACGACCTGGGCGAGCCGCGGGTCGACGTGCCGCTCGACTGGCCGCCGCCGGTGGTCGACGTCTACCTGGCCCTCGACGGCGGCCGCCTGTTCGGCGACAGCCTGAGCCTGGTGGCCAGCGCCGACGCGCCGGCCTGGGACGGCGACCGCCTGGCGCTGGTCGACTGGCTGGCCGAGTCGATCAGCGTCGATCGCGCGGGCAAGGTGTGGCGGGCCGACCCCGAGACCGGCGAGGAAGTGTGCGACGGCACCTCGTTCGATCGGTGGCTGCACGGGGCCATCGACGCCACCGCGCTGTTGTTCGACACCGACGGCGAGTTCCGCGAAGAGGTGTTCACCGACGAGGGCGAGCTGACGCCGGCGGTGGCGTTGGCCATGGCCAAGGCCCAGGTGCGGCGCGATCCGCGCGCGCCGGGGCCGCGCTGGCGCCTGGCCCGGCTGCTCACCGAGCGCGGAGATCTCGACACCGCGCGGGCCGAGCTCGAAGAGGTCGTGGCCCACGCGCCCCACCAGGCGTGGGCCTGGCTCGATCTGGCCCGCCTGTCGGAGCGCCTGGGCAGCCCGGCCGGCGCGGTCGACGAGGCCGAGGCCGCGGCCGACGCCGACCCGGCCCACGAGCAGCGGGCCCACTTCCTGGCCGAGGCCGCGCGGCTGGCGGTGCTGGCCGAGGACGAGGCCCGCCGGGCGGCCCTGGCCGGACGCGCCCTGGCCATCGCGCCAGGCCTGGTCGCCAGCCAGCTGGCCGGCGCCGACGACCAGCTCACCGAGGGCGACCTCGCCGCCGCGGCCCACCTGGCCGCGCTGGCCCGGGCGCTGGCACCGCGCGACCTCGCGGTCATCGATCTGTGCCGGCGCATCGACGCCGCCCGCGCCGCGAACTGATCGCCCGGCTCACCGCCGGATCGGGCGGGCCTCGAAGGCCAGATCGCGATCGACCTGGCAGCGCAGCACGTCCTCATCGCCGTCGCGGGCCAGCAGACACGGCGCGGCGTCGTGGCCTTGCTCGAGCGCCGGGAGGCGCAGCTCGATGCCGGCGGAGGTCGCGGCCCAGGTGCCGCGGAACGACACCTTGTCGCGCATGCCCTGGCACGTCGTGCGCACCGTGAGCGCGAAGCCCCGGTCGCGGCCGAGGACCAGCTTGATCTCGGGCTGGTCGCACGGCGTGAGCGGCTGCTCCCACTGGCCGCCGAAGCCCATCACCCGCTCGTAGACGGTCGCGGCCGGTCGATCGAAGCCGACCGCGGCGCGGAACCGCGGCTCCCCGAGCAGCTTGGCGAAGCCGCGCTCGAAGCGCGCGGCCACCAGCCACTCGATGGCGTCGGGGCGGGTCGACCCCGCCAGCGCCTCGAGGCGCGCCAGGCCGGCGGCGACCTGCTTGCGGCCCACCTCGGCCAGCGCCAGCCGGTACAGCGCCTCGGGGTGGCCGTCGTCGAGGGCCAAAACCGAGGTCCACGCCTTGAGCGCGGCCTTACCCCGGGCCTTGCGCGCCGCGGCCACCGCCTTGGTGAGCGCGGGCGAGGCCACCGGCGGCGGCGCGGCCGGCCCGGGGTCGACCGTGGGCGGATCGACCCTCGGCCGATCCGCCGGGCCCGGCGGGTCCTGCGGCAAGGGGACGACCGTGAACCCGACCACGTCGTGCAGCTCGCGGCCGGCCCGACGCACCACGTACTCGACCACCACCAGCCGCCCAGTCGGCGAGCGCCACACGTCGACCACGCTCGAGATCGGATCGGGGCTGAGCCAGTTGATCAGCGTGCCGCCGTCGCCCTTCTCCACCACCAGCGAACGTCCCTTGGCGGTGGCGACCAGCGCGGCCCGGGCCCCGCGCTCGGGAGATGGCAACCGGGTCGACAGCCCGGCGACCACGTCGGCCGGCTTGGTGGCACACGCCGGGGTGCCCTCCGCACGCACGCCAACGACCTGGACCGGCGTGCACACCCGCGCCGCGCCGACCACGTACGCGCTCTCGTTGGCGGCGATGCCGCCGAGCGAATCAGCCTTGGCCATCCCGGCGGCCGCGGCCACCAGCGCCGCGGCGCCCAGGGCCGCACGTCCGACTGCCATCATGGATCGGGAATAGCACAGCGAGCGATGCCGCGCCGCGGCGTTCGTTGTACGGTGCGCCGATGCTCCGCGACGTCGTGCGTGCCGTGACCCGCGCCTCGGCGGCCCTCGATCGCGGCGTGGTGCGGGTGATGGAGCGGCGGATGGCCGGCCCGGCGGCGAGCCAGGGCGCCATCCCGGCCGACGCCCACGGGCGGCTGGTCGAGCTGGCGGCGCGCTACCGCGACGGGACCTTGGGCACGCCGAGCCGGTTCTTCCCGGCCCCGCCCACGCCGGAGATCCGCGCCAACCTCGACGGCACGCTGTTCGACGCCCGGGTCGAGCACCTGGTGTGGCGCTCGGGCTACCGGCCGTTCCTGGCCGACCACCGCGACGAGCACCACCGCTGGGTCGAGAACCACACCGCGCACGCCCGGCTGTACGCCCGGGGCGGGGGCGGAAACCCGGCCATGGTCCTCATCCACGGCTGGGGCGGCGGGGCGTGGTGGCTCGAGGAGCGCGCCTTCGCGGTGGGCTACTGGGTGGCCCGCGGCTTCGACGTGTGCCTGTTCCAGCTGCCGTTCCACGGCGAGCGCGCGCCGGCGGCGGTCGGGCGCGGCGCCCGGTCGGGGGCGTTGTTCCCGTCGGCCAACGTGGTGCGCACCAACGAGGCCTTCGGCCAGGCCATCTGGGATCTGCGCGGGCTGGCGGCGTTCCTGCGCGCGCGCGGCGCGGCGGCGGTGGGCGCGATGGGCATGAGCCTGGGCGGCTACACCACCGCGCTGTGGTCGACCGTCGACGACACCCTGGCGTTCGCGGTGGCGATGATCCCCGCGGTCAGCATGAGCGACCTCATGTGGCGCCACGGCGAGGCCAGCTGGGCCCGGCGGCGCGCGGCCGCCGCCGGCGTGTCGGCCGAGCTGTTGGCGGAGGTGTTCGAGGTCCACGCCCCGACCACCCGGCCGTGCCTGGTGCCGGCCGACGCGCGGATGATCGTCGCCGGCCGCGGCGATCGCATCACGCCGCCGGATCAGGCCGAGCGCCTGCGCGCCCACTGGGGCGGCTGTCCCATCCACTGGTTCCCCGGCGGCCACCTGGCCCAGGTCGGGCGCGGCGACGCGCTGCGCGCGGTCCGCCACCACCTGGCCGCCGCTGGCTTCGGCAGGCCTCGGAGCACGCGATGAAGTCCTTCCTGGCTGCTCTCGACGAGGGCCCGGTGCTGTTCGACGGCGCCATGGGCTCGCTCCTGTACGACCGCGGCGTGCTGCACACCCGCAGCTACGACGAGCTGGTGCTGTCGCAGCCCGACCTGATCGCCCAGGTCCACCGCGACTACGTCGACGCCGGCGCGCTGGTGGTCGAGACCGACACCTTCGGCGCCAACGCCATCGCCCTGGCCCGCCACGGCCTGGCCGATCAGATGGCCACGCTCAACAAGGCGGCGGTGAAGCTGGCGCGCGACGCCGTGGCCGGGCGCGCCTACGTGGCCGGCGCGGTGGGCCCGACCGGGGTGCGGTTCGCCATCGCCTCCGAGAGCGAGCGGCGCCGGGCGCGGATGGCGCTGGCCGAGCAGATCGACACCCTGGTGGTGGCCGGGGTCGACCTCATCTTGCTGGAGACCTTCCCGTCCATCCTCGAGCTCGAGCTGGCCATCGCGGTGGCCAAGGAGCGCGGCCCGCGGGTGCCGGTGGTGGCCCAGCACGTGTTCGACGGCGCCGGCCAGGGCGACGGTGGGCTGTCGCCGGCCGAGGTCGCCGAGCGCCTGATCGACGCCGGGGCCGACGTCATCGGCGCCAACTGCGGCACCGGCCCGGCCGAGCTGTACACCGTCGCCACCGCGATGATCGGCCGCGGCAAGCCGGTGGTGGTGCAGCCCAACGCCGGCATGCCGTCCGCCGTCGAGGGCCGCACCATCTACGTCGCCAACCCCGAACACTTCGGCGTGTTCGCGCGCCGGCTGCTCAAGAGCGGCGTGCGCGCCATCGGCGGGTGCTGCGGCACGACCCCGGCCCACACCCGGGCCATGCTGGGCGCGTTCCGCATGCTGGGCGGGGCCCGGCTCGACGCCGCGCCGACCCAGGCGCCGTCGACGCCGTCGATCACCTCCGCCGCCACCCCGCGCGCCGCCGCGGTGCCGCTGGCCCAGCGCAGCCGGCTGGGCGCCCGCATCGCCGCCGGCGAGTTCGCGGTGTCGGTCGAGCTGACCGCGCCGGCCGGCACCAGCCTGGCCAAGACCAAGGCCCAGGTCGAGCACCTGCTGGCCGCTGGCGTCGACATCGTCAACATCGCCGACGGCCCGCGGGCCTCGGCGCGCATGGCCAACCTGGCGGTGTGCTCGCGCCTGGCCGCCGAGACCCAGGTCGAGCCCATCCTCCACGTGTGCGCCCGCGACCGCAACTTCCTCGGGCTGGTGGCGCACCTGCTGGGCGCCCAGGCCATGGGCCTGCGCGACCTGGTCATCATCACCGGCGATCCGCCCAAGATGGGCGACTACCCGTTCGCGACGCCGGTGTACGACGTCGACTCGATCGGCCTGCTGCGCATGGCGGCGGGCCTCAACGCCGGCGTCGATCCGGCCGGCAAGCCGTCGGAGCCGACCTCGTTCGTGCTGGCCACCGGCGCCGAGCCCGGCGCCCAGGACTACGACCGCGAGCTGCGCCGGCTCGAGGACAAGAAGGCGGCCGGGGCCGAGCTGGTGATGACCCAGCCGGTCTACGACCCCCGCACCCTCGAGCGCTTCCTCGACGACACCGCCGCGCTCGGCCTGCCGATGATGGTCGGCATCCTGCCGCTGGCCTCGGCCAAGAACGCCGAGTTCCTCCACAACGAGGTGCCCGGCATGGCCATCCCCGCCGACATCCGCGCCCGCATGGCCAAGGCCGGCAGCGGTCCCGAGGGACGCGCGGAGGGGCTGCGCATCGCCCAGGAGGCGCTGGCCGCGGTCCAGCACCGGGTGGCCGGGGTCTACATCATGCCGCCGTTCAACCGCGTCGAGGCCGCCATCAGCGTGCTCGACGTGGTGAAGGATCGCTGGCAGCCTCACCGCCGGGAGACGCCATGACCGCCGTTTTGACCGGGGCGCCCGCCGCCATGACGCCGACCGAGGCCCGCGCGTTCCACGCCGAGGCCACCGTCACCGACCTGCACGCCGACACCGCCAAGCTCATGGACAAGATGGGCTTCGACGTGGCCGAGCGTCACGAGCGGCCGATGCCGGGCCGGTGGAACTACGTCGGCCACGTCGACCTGCCGCGGCTGCGCGACGGCGGCGTCAGCGCCCAGGTGTTCGGGATGTGGACCGTCCCCTACCCCGAGCGCGGCTGCAAGCACGCGGTCGACACCCAGCTCGACGCGCTCGATCGCGCCATCGCCGCGCACCCCGATCAGATCACCTGGGCGCTGTCGGCCGAGCAGATCGCTGCGGCCAAGGCCGCCGGCCAGCTGGCCGCGATGGGCGGCATCGAGGGTGGCCAGGCCCTCGAGGGCGACCCGGCCAACGTGGCGTACTTCGCCCGCCGCGGCGTGCGCGCCATCGGCCTGCTGCACTTCAGCGCCAACGCGCTGGGGTCGCCGGCCAAGGGCAAGGGCGCCGACGCCAGCGTGGGCCTGACCTCGATCGGCCGAGACGTCATCCGCGAGATGAACCGGTGCGGCGTGGTGGTCGACCTGGCGCACATCAACCGCAAGGGCTTCTTCGAGGCGCTGGCGCTGACCACCGCGCCGGTGATGGTCACCCACACCGGCGTGGCCGGCGTCCACCCGCACTGGCGCAACATCGACGACGACCAGCTGCGGGCGGTGGCCGATCAGGGCGGCTGCGTCGGCATCATCTTCGCCAAGCGGTTCCTGGGCGGCCGCGATCTCGACAGCGTGGTCGATCACCTGCTGCACATCGTCGACGTGGCCGGCGCCGACGTGGCTGCGCTGGGCTCGGACTTCGACGGCTTCGTGGTGCCGCCGGCCGGCCTCGAGGACGTCGCGTGCCTGCCCAACCTGACCGCGGCGCTGTCGCGGCGCGGCGTGCCCGCCGCCACCCTGGCCAAGATCCTCGGCGGCAACGCCCAGCGGGTGCTGGCCAGCGTGCCGCCGACCTGCTACCTCGCGGCCGCGCACCATGCCTGAGCGCCGCGCGGCGGCGACCGCTTCGACCCGGGCCCGCCGGTGGCCGCTCTTGCTGGCGCTCGTCGGCGTGGCCGGGTGCGGGGCCAAGAAGCGCGCGGCGGTCGGGGCCGGGCCGACCGCCGACGGCGGGGTCGACGCCGCGGGCGCCGCCGCGATCGCCGACGACGCGCGCCTGCCGCCGCCGCCGCCGCTGCCGCCGCTGCCGGCGGGCCTGCCGCCGCTGCCGGCCGACGTCGCGCCGACGCCGGCCGAGGTGGCGCTGGGTGAGCTTTTGTTCTGGGACCCGCGGCTGGGCGCCGACGGCACCACCGCGTGCGCCAGCTGCCACGCCCCGGAGCACGGCTACAGCGGCACCGAGCCGCACCCGCGGACCGCGGCCGGCAAGCCGAGCCTCCGCCGGGCGCCCGCCCTGGTGAACCTGGCGTGGAGCCCGGCGCTGGGGTGGGACGGGCGCGGCGGCGACTTCACGTCGTGGCTCCCCAACCACGTGCGCGGCCAGCTCAACCAGTCGCTCGCCGGCATCGCGGTCGAGCTCGACGGGATCCCCGGCTACCGCGCCCACTTCGAGCGCACCGAGGCCGGGCGCAGCCGGGGCGACACCGTCCTGGCCGCGCTCACCGCCTTCGTGCAGACCCGGTACGACGGCGGCAGCCCGTGGGATCTCCACGAGGCCGCCGGCGGCGGTGACCCGGCCCTGGTCGCCGGCTACGCCCTGTTCACCGGCAAGGCGCTGTGCGCCAGCTGCCACCCCCCGCCGCTGTACACCGACCACGGCTTCCACCGGCTCGGCCTGGTGGCGTCGCCCGACGACGGTCGCGGCCGCGCGGATCCGGCCCTGGGCGGCGCCTTCGCGACCCCCGGGCTGCGCGGGGCCGCCCGCCGGCAGCGGTTCTTCCACGACGGCAGCGCCACCTCCTTGGCCGCCGCGATCGCCTGGCACCTCGACGGCGGGCGCGGCCAGGGCGCCGCGGCTGCGCTGATCGATCCGGGCCTGCCGCCGGTGGTCCTGACCGCGGCCGAGCGGGCCGACCTCGAGGCCTTCGTCGCCGCGCTGACCGCCGCCGGGCCGCCGCCGACGCGGCCGCCGCTGCCGGGGGCCCCGTGACCTGGCGCCGGCGCCTCGAGCACCGGCTCGGCGGGGTCGAGATGAGCCTGCTCCAGGCCGGCATGCGCGCCTCCGCCGGCCTCACCCGCCGCACCCTCACCGTCGACGATCTGGCGCTGGCCGGGCTCGAGCGGCTCGGCCTCGGCGTGCCGGTGGTGATGATCCACGGGTTCGGCGGCGACAAGGAGACCTGGCTCTTGATGGCGCCGTGGCTGCGCCGCCGGCCCCTGCTGCTGCTCGACCTGCCCGGCCACGGCGCCTCGACGGTGGTCGGGCGCGCGCGCGCCACCCCGGCGGCCATGGGGGCGGCCATCGTCGGCGCGCTGGCGGCGGCGCACCACCCGCGGGTCCACCTGGTCGGCAACTCGATGGGCGGCGGCGTCGCGTTGTGGATCGCGCGCCACCACCCGGCGCTGGTGGCATCGCTCACCCTGGTGGCGTCGGTGGCCCCCGAGCTGGCCGAGAGCGAGCTGACCCGGGCCCTGGCCCGCGGCGAGAACCCGCTCATCCCCGGCGGCAACAGCGGCGACGACGTCGAGGACGCCGACCGGTTCTTGCGGTTGGTCACCGAGCGGCCGCCGCGGGTGCCGCAGGCGATCCGGCGCTACGTGGCCGCCAAGCGGGCGGCCGCCCGGCCGGTGCTCGAGGAGCTGTTCCGTGGCTGGGTCGAGGCCAGCCCCGCCGACGGCCTGCCGCGCGACCTCACGGCCATCGCGACCCCCACCTTGATCGTCCATGGCCGGTGCGACCGGATCATCGCGGTCGACACCGCCCGCAAGGTGGCGGCGGCGCTGCCGGCCAGCCGCCTGCGAATCCTCGACGGCATCGGCCACGTGCCCCAGCTCGAGGCGCCGCGGCAGGTGGCCGGGCTGATCGACGCGCACCTGGCGGGGGTGGCCTGGTGACGCTGCGCCCGTCGACGACGTGGCGACGGGTGCGGTGGGTGCTGGCGTTCGTCGGCCTGTGCACGGTGGCCACCTGCCCGGCCGCCATCTCGCGGTGCGCCGTCGAGCAGACCGCGGCCGAGGCCCCGGCCCTGCTCCGCTACCTGGTCGAGCAGGTGCGCGCCTACGTCACCGAGCACGGCGCGCTGCCGGTGGTGTCGGTGGGGCCGACCCCGCCGGTCGGGACCTGCTGCGCCAGCGGCGCCACGTGCGCGCCCGATCCCGATCGCTGGCTGGATCCCAGCTGGCGGACGCTGCGATTCTCCATCGACGGCCGGCACCGCTTCTCGTACAAGGCGATGCGCGACGGGGAGGCGCTGGTGCTGTCGGCGTTCGGTGATCTCGACTGCGACAGCACGCTGGCCAAGTACGAGGTCCGGCTGACCCTGGTCGATGGCAAGCTGATCGAGGAGTGGCGGACCGAGCAGCCGCTGGAGTAGCCACGGCCGGACGCTCGACGGGGTTGGGGTCGGGGTCGGGTCCGGCTCCGGCTCCGGCTCCGGGTCGGGGTCCGGGTCGGGGTCCGGGTCCGGCTCCGGGTCGGGGTCCGGGTCGGGGTCCGGGTGCGGGGCCCGGTCCGGGTCCGGGTCCGGGTCCGGTTGACGGCTCCAGTGGCGCGGTGGGTTCCTCGTCGAGGGTCGCGTCTGTGCTCGCGTGTGTCTCCGTCGGTTGGGGGTGCCGGCGCGGCCCTGCGCGCATCGAACCGCGCCGACGACCAGGATACGGTGCGTCCTCACTCGAAACCTGAGGTGTGGGCTGCGAGGGACGAGGCTTGGTCGTCGTCACGGTTCGTGCGCGCGTGGCCGCGGTCGGGCGAACCCCCAACCGACGGAGATCATCGTGCTCGACGCTCAGAATTTGGTCCTTCAACTCATTCGGCTGCTGCGGCCCCTGGTCAAGGAGATCAACCGCTCGAGCCCGGGGCTGGGCGACCAGCTGCGGCGCGCCGCGACCAGCGTGGCCTTGAACCTGGCCGAGGGCACGCGGCGGATCGGC
>JAWKQV010000036.1:0-13514 GCA_041389965.1 Kofleriaceae bacterium
GGTGTCGGTGGGCTGGCAGTAGCGGCCGTCGCGGTCGCGGACTTCGCAGGTCTCGCCGGGGATTTCGCACGGGACTTCTTTGGGCAGGACCATGGCCAGGGTGAGGCCGAACAGGACGGCGGTCTGGCGGCCGCGGGTGGTCATGGCCTTGCCGAGCACGCGGCGACGATAGCAGCGGCGGCGGGCGGCGGCACCTGGGCGGTGCGCGGGTGGGATCGCGCTGGGCCGACGGCGCCGGGCGTCGGGCGACGCGCGCGGTCCGGTCAGCACGAAGCCAGCAGCGGCGGGCCCGCGGCGCGGGTCACGGGTCGCGCAGCTGGTAGCGGCGCAGCAGGCGCTCGAGGGACTTGGGGTGGACGCCGGCGGCCTCGGCGGCGGCGCGCAGGTCGCCCCCGGCGTCGGCCACCAGCTCGCGCAGGTAGCCGCGGTCGAACTCGGCGCGGGCCGCCTCGAGGGGCAGGCGGGTGCGGGTCCGGCGCAGGGCGCCGCGCAGCTCGACCAGGCGCCCCAGGGGGTCGCCGCCGAGCGCCGAGGGGTCGGCCAGGGCGATGGCGCGCTCGACGGCGTTGCGCAGCTCGCGGGCGTTGCCCGGCCACGGCTGGCGGCGCAGGTGGCCGAAGGCATCTTCCAGGTGCGGCAAGAGCCAGGTCAGGTCGCCGCCGGTGCGAGCCAGCACGGCCCGCGCGAAGTGGGCCGCGAGCAAGGGCACATCGTCGGGGCGTTCGCGCAGCGGCGGCAGCTCGATGGCCACCACCGCCAGGCGGTAGTACAGGTCGGCGCGGAACCGCTCGGCGTCGACCTCGGCCCGCAGGTCGCGGTGGGTGGCGGCCATGATGCGCACGTCGACGGCGGTCGGGCCCGGCGCGCCCAGGCGCTGGATGGTGCCGGTCTCGAGGGCGCGCAGCAGCTTGGGCTGGAGCGCCAGCGGCAGCTCGCCGATCTCGTCGAGGAACAGCGTGCCGCCGTGGGCCAGCTCGAACACGCCGGGGCGATCGTGGTCGGCGCCGGTGAACGCGCCGCGTACGTGGCCGAACAGCGCCGCCTCGACCAGCGTCGGCGCCACCGCGCCGCAGTCGAACACCACGAACGGGCGGCCGGTGCGCGGGCCGGTGGCGTGGATGGCGCGGGCCAACAGGTCCTTGCCGGTGCCGGTCTCGCCGAGCAACAACACGGTCGCGGTGGCCGCCGCCGCCCGCCGCGCCATCGCGAACACCCGCTGCATGGCGACCGACCGGCCCAGGAGCTCGCCGAAGTGATCGATGGCCGGCAGCTCTTCTTCGGCGTCGCCACCGCTGGCGGTCAGCTGCACCGCGCTGTCGCCGAGCTCGACCACCATGCCGTCGGCGACGTAGACGTCGCGCACCACCACGCCGCCGACGCGGGTGCCGTTGGCGCTGTCGAGGTCGACCACGCGCAGGCCGCGGGCGTCGCGCACCAGGCGGGCGTGGAACCGCGACACGCGCGGGTCGTCGAGCGCCAGCACGTTCGAGGGGTGCGAGCCGAGCCCGACCTCGTCGGCGCCGATGGCCACGGTCGCGCCCTGGCTGTGGCCGCGCACGACGGTGGCCTGGAGCGCCTGGTAGCGCACCCGCACCACGCCGTCGGGGCCGACGAAGGTGGTCTGCCCCGGGAGCTGTCGCGCCATGATCGCCACCGTAGCGGAACCGATCGGCTCCGCGGAACCGATCGGCTCCAGGATCGGCATCGCAAGCACCCGGATGTGCGAGGATCCGGGCCGGAACGAGCCTTGCTTCACTCCATAACAGGAGGAGTCATGCGTACCTACATCATCAGCCTTGTGGTCCTGGTCGCCACCTTCGGCGCCGCTCGTGCCGACCGCAAGCCCAGCCGCTACGTCGGCATCCACCCCATCCCCAAGGCCCAGGGTGGCGGCGTGTGTCACATCCAGGCCCCGCACATCCACGTCTACGCGCCGGCCGACGTAAAGCTGCAGTACCGCGACCACGACGGCTGGAGCTACTTCGTCGGCGACCCGGTCGCCTACGGCTGGGACGGCCCCAAGGTGAGCTACTACGGTCACCACCCGGTCCCGGTCGAGGTGCTCATCGGCGACGACCACGGCCACGACGAGTACTGCTACCTCGAGGGCCCGCACTACCATGCGTGGGAGCCGCCGAGCGGCCTGTCGCTCGAGCTGCGCGGCGGCGCGTACTGGTACACCGGCGACTTCCCGGCGGCGTACGTCGAGGCGCGGCCGGTGTACGACCCCATCGACACCGTGTACCAGCCCATCAAGTACGAGCGGCCGGTGGTCGAGGTGTCGGTCGCCCCGCCCGGCTGGTACGGCGCGGTGGTCGTGGCGCCGGCGGTGGTGGCGCCGGTCGAGGTGCGCCCGGCCCGGGTGCAGGCCGAGGTGCGGGTCCCGGCGCCCAGCGTGCGGGTCGAGATCGCCGTGCCCACGGTGCAGATCGGCATCGGCGGCGGCATCTACGTCGGCGGCTCGCACGGCCACAAGCACAAGTACAAGGGCAAGCGCGGCCACAAGCGGGGGCACCGCCACGATGACTGACCGCCGGCGCGCGTTGACGACGTTGTTCACGGGCGTGGTGGTCGCCGCGGCGCTGGGCTGCGGAGGGGAGGCCGGCGGCGATGACGCCACGGTCGCGGCGTGGCGCAAGGCGGGGCTCGAGGTGTCGGCGATGACCGAGACGCCGGCCGCGCCGTACGGGGCGTCGGCGTGCAAGGCCGGCACGGTCAGCGGCGTCGACGTGGTCCTGTGCAGCTTCCCGACCGACGCCGCCGCCAAGGCTGCCGAGGAGGCCGGGCTGGGCGTGGTGGGCCAGGCCACGGGCGCGGCGCTGGCGGCGGGGTCGCGGCTCTTGGTGGTGGCCGATCGACGCAAGGCCGACCCCACGGGGCGCACCATCGACGCGGTGACCCGGGCGTTTCGCAAGTAGCGGCGGGGCGGCGGCGGGGCGGCGGCGGAGCGAATCCTCAGCGATCTTCTGGCATTCGCGGGGCGTGCCGGGACCGCGGCCGAGCGTGGTATCACCGCGCCGTGCGCCGGTACCGCGCCTCGTTCATGGCCGCCGCGATCGCCGCGTGCGGGGGCGGCGGGCGCGATCCGTTGCCGGGCAGCATCCGCCAGACGCTGGGCCAGGAGCTGGGCGTCGCCATCACGTCGGTTCACTGCGGCGGCGCGGCCTGCACCGCCACCACCGCCGATGGCCTGGCCATCCCGATCACCGTGACTCCCGGCGAGCCGCCCACCTGGGCCGCGGCCGAGGTGATCGACCCGCGGGTCCTGGCGGCGGAGGCGGTCGAGGTGGCCGCCACGGTCGGCCTGACCGGGCCAGCCGACTGTGGTCCCCTGCGCCTGGCGGCCCAGGTCGACGCGCCCATCGAGTGCGCCTTGCCGGGCGGCGCCGCGGCCTTCGTGACGGTGGCGGCCGACGGCGGCCTGGCGGTCGAGCTGGCGATCACCGCGGAGATCGCGGCGGCGCGGCGGGGGCCGATCGATCAGGCGGCGCTCGATCGGGCGTCGCTGGCGCTCGACACCCCCGACGACCAGGCCGACGACGGGGACGACGATCTCGACGCCGGCGTGGTCCACGGCGACGCCGGCCGCCCCGGGCCGGGCGGCTGAGGCCAGCGCGTCACCCCGAGGTCATGGGGGCGCGCTACCATCCGCGCATGCTGGCACGTCTCCCCAGCCCGGCGCGGCCGGGGGCTCTCATCGCCGCGCTCGCGGTCGCGCTCACCCTGACCGGGTGCCCGCGCCAGGCTCCGACCACCGAGCACCGGCCGCCGCCGCAGGTCCGGGCCGGCTCGATCACGCTGACCATCGTGGGGACCAACGACCTGCACGGCGCGCTCGATCGCCTGCCGATCCTGGCCGGGTACCTGGCCAACCTGCGCGCGGCCCGCGAGGCCGACGGCGGGCAGATGCTCCTGGTCGACGCCGGCGACATGTTCCAGGGCACGCTGGGCTCGAACCTGGGCGAGGGCGCCGCGGTGGTCGCCGCGTACAACGCGCTGGGCTACGACGCCGCCGCCATCGGCAACCACGAGTTCGATTTCGGGCCGCCCGGGCCGGCGGTCACCGTGCAGCGGCCCGGCGACGACGCCCGCGGCGCCCTGCGCGCGCGGGCCCGCGAGGCCCACTTCCCGTTCCTCATGGCCAACGTCCTCGAGGTCGAGACCGGCAAGCGGCCGGCGTGGGACAACATCTTGGGCTCGTTCATGGTGGAGAAGGGCCCGGTGGTCATCGGCGTGGTCGGCGTGACCACCGAGGCGACGCCGTTCACCACGATGCCGGCCAACTTCTTGGGCCTGGCCATGGTCAAGCCGGCCATCGCCATCGCGGCCGAGGCCCAGGCGCTGCGCGACCGCGGCGCCCAGGTGGTGGTCGTGACCGCCCACGTCGGCTCCAAGTGTACCGACCTCCACGATCCGGCCGACCTGTCGTCGTGCGATCAGGAGGAGGAGCTGTTCACCGTGGCGCGCGCGCTGCCGCCGGGCCTGGTCGACGTCATCGTCGCCGGGCACACCCACGCCGCGATGGCCCACCGCATCGGCGAGATCGCGGTCGTCGAGTCGTACGCCAGCGGCCGCGCGTTCGGGCGGGTCGACCTGCGCATCAACCCGCGCGGCGTCGTCACCGCCAAGTCGATCTTCCAGCCCCAGGACCTGTGCCCCGACGCCGGCGGCGAGCCGGTGGCGCCCGCGGCGTGCCACGCCGGCGACTACGAGGGGCGTCCGGTGGTCCCGTCGCCGGAGATCGCCGCGATCCTGGCGCCGGCCCTGCGCACCGCGGCCGAGGTCGAGCAGCGGCCGCTCGGCGTCACCCTCACCACCGCGCTGCCGCGGGCGTACGGCGAGGAGTCGCCCGAGGGCAACTGGTTCGCCGACCTGATGCGGGCCGCGATGCCGGGCGCCGACGTGGCGATGACCAACGGCGGCGGGTTGCGCGCCGACCTGCCGGCCGGGCCGCTCACCTACGGCGCGCTGTACGAGGCGATGCCGTTCGACAACCGCTTCACCGCGGTGAAGCTGACCGGCGCGCACCTGCGCAAGATGGTGAGCAACAACCTGCAGAGCGGCAGCGGCATCTTCTCGTGGTCGGGGCTGCAGGTCACCGCGACCTGCACCGGCGGCCTGTTGCAGGTGTTCCTGAAGGACGACCACGGCAAGCCGATCACCGACGACCGCACGCTGACGCTGGCCACCAGCGACTTCCTGGCCTCGGGCGGCGACGGCGTGATCGGCCGGCTCAAGCTGCCCGAGGGCGCGGTGGTCGGCAGCGACGTCATCATCCGCGAGGCCATCGCCACCGAGCTGCTCCGCCGCGGCGGCACGGTGGCCTCCGACGACCTGTTCAACCCCGACTCGCCGCGCCAGCGCTACCCCGGCCCGCGCCCGGTCAGGTGCGGCGCCTCGACCAGCCCCCGGCCCTGATGGCAGCGTCGCTCACCACCTGGCTGGCGGGGCTGGGCCGCCCCGGCCCGCTGGCGCTCGACCAGCTGACCGCGTGCTTCCTGCGCTTCGTGCGCCAGCACGCCGGCGCGCTGCGCGAGGCCCGCTCGGCCGGGCTCGATCGCTCGGTGGCCGGGTGGCGCACCACGCTGGCCGACGCGCTCCACGTGGTGCTGCGCAGCAGCGTGGCGTCGCTGGCCGACCTGGAGGGCTCGACGCCGCTGGAGATCCTGTGGACCCGGCTGCACGCCGGGCTGCCCGAGCGCCCCGACATCGCCCAGGTGCTGGTGGCCCGGGTGTGCGCCGACGCGCTCGACGAGGCGGTCGGGCACCGCTTCGTGGCGGCCTACCGCGCGCGCCGCCAGTGGCGCGTGGCGCCGGGCGAGCCGTTCCCGGTCGGCGAGCCGCCGCTGCGCGAGGTGTTCGGCCGCCACCTCACCACCCACCCCGACGTGCGCGACCTGCCGCTCGATCGCACCGCGCGCCTGGCGCTGGCGCCCGACGCCGAGGGCGTCGAGCTGGTGCTCGATCTCGACGACGGCGTGGCGGTGCCCGAGCCGGGCGCGGCGATCGCGGTGTGCCTGCCGCTGGCCGAGCCGATGCGCGAGCTGCGGTGGACCACCGACGCCGCGCGCGGGCAGTTCTACGACGTCGCGCCCCGGGACGCGGCCGCCGCCAGCGCCGTGGTGCGCACCCTGCTGGCCGAGGCGCTGTCGGCCGAGGCCGCGGTGGTGGTGTTCCCCGAGCTGGCCGTCGACGGCGCCGCGCTCGACGACGTGCGCCGCCAGGTCGCGGCCGCGCCGCACCGGCCGCTGGTCGTGGCCGGGTCGCGCCACGTCGAGGTCGACGGCGGGCGCCGCAACCGCGCCACCGCGTTCGCCGGTGGCCAGGCGTTCACCGCCGACAAGTTCAACCCGTTCGTGTTGGGCGACATGGTCGAGGGCATCGTCACCGCGCCGGCCCGGCTGGCCATGCGCGGCGCGATCGACGGCAACGGCCGCCTGGCGTGGTCGGTGGCGGTGCTCATCTGCAAGGACTTCCTGTCGCCCGGCGCGCACCAGCTGCTCACCGCGGCGCGGCCGGCGCTGGTGGTGGTGCCGGCGATGACCGAGCGCACCGCGGTGTTCGAGGCCGACGCCGCCGGGCTGACTAGCGCCACCCAGGCCACGTGCTTGATCGTCAACCAGGTCGACGCCCGCGGCGCCGAGCGCGAGGACGCCGCGGTGGCCATCCTGACCCGGCCGGTGCCGTGGGCGCTGACCGAGGTAGTGCGGCGCTCCGAGGTCACCCCGCCGGTGTGCCTGCTGCTGTCGCTGCGGCCGGATCCGCCATGAGCCGCCGCCCCGCCCCTCGCCCGGCCCGGGCGAACAACTATTGCGCAACCGTTGCAACGTCGCTAGCTTGACAGGGAGAGGAGTCGCAGATGGAGTTCACCGAGCTAGTCGCGTGGTTCGAAGCGGCCCCCGCCGATCCCCAGCGGCTGCGCGCGCTGGGCGCGTCGCTCGGGCTCGAGCTGACCCGCCGGCGACTCGATCACCTGGGCCGCACGATGGCGGCGCTGGCCGCGGCGGCGCGGGTCCCCGCCGTCGAGCGGGCCCGGGTGGCCGACACCGCCGGCCCGGGCTTCACCGCCGGGTACCTCACCGCGCTCGAAGATCTGGTCCGCATGTTCCAGGCCGAGCTGGGCGAGGAGGCCACCGAGCGCGAGGTGCTGCACTACGCCAAGACCGAGCCGTACAAGAGCGCGCTGTTGGCGCTGGCCGGCGGCGCCGAGACGCCGACCGAGCTGGCGCTGACGATGGGCAAGCACAAGTCGAGCGCGAGCCGCGCGCTGGCGGCGCTGCGCGAGGCCGGCCTGGTCGCCGGCTACGCGGCCCCCGACGGCAACGATCGGGCGCGGCCCCACGTGCTCACCCGCCGCGGTCGCAAGGTCGTCGACGAGCTGCGCGCCGGCGGCGGGCGCCGCGACGTGTCGAAGACGCGGTCGAGCTCCGCGGAGAAGGCCGCGCTCAAGAAGCGGACGCCCGGGAAGGGCAATCGCGCGCCCAGCGCGGCGACGGCGGCGGCGGCGCGCCGCGGGCGGTGAGCGGGCTGGCTGGGCTGGCGGCGCGGTGACGAGGCTGGCGGTGGCGGGGCGACGCGGCGGGTGGCGCGGTGCGGGGCTACCGGTGGCGGGTGGCCCGGTGGCGGGGCGGCGCGGGGCGTCTCGACGGTGTAGGTGACGGAGGGTCCGTCACCCCGTCGACGCTTCACCACCCAGCGTGCCGCCTAACAGGCTGATATCACGCCGGTCGAACCAGTGGCACGCCAGGTGCTCATGCATCGGGGCATGGACACGTCTCGCCCCCTCCTGGCCCGCCTCCGCCCCCTCGCTGGCGCTGCCGCCGGCGGTCTCGCCGGCACCGTCGTCGACGTCGGCATCCTGGCGACCCTGTGCAACCGCGGTGTGGGCGTGGCCTACGCCGCGTTCATCGGCGCGATGGCCGGCGCGGTGCTGTGCTTCCTGGCCAACAAGTACGTCGCGTTCCGCGACCGTCGCCGCACCAGCGCGCGCCAGGTGGTGTCGTTCGGCGGCGTGGCGCTGGCCACCGCGCTGCTGATGGCCGCGGCGATGCACCTCGCGTGCGACCGCGCCCACCTGCCGTACCTGACCGCGAAGCTCGTGTGCGCCGCGGTCATCTTCGTGTGCTGGAGCTACCCGGCCCAGCGCCGCCTCGTCTTCGCGTCGGCGTGACCCGCCGCGCTCGTCCCTCGTGCCCCCGGAGCCCGCCATGACCACCGTCGACATCTCGATCATCATCCCCGCCTACAACGAGGCGGCGCGCATCGCGCCGACCCTGACCACCACCGCCGCGTTCCTGGCCGCGCACCCCGGCACCTGGGAGATCGTCGTCGTCGACGACGGCTCCACCGACGAGACCCTCGCGCGGTGCGCCGAGTTGGGCGAGCGCATCCCCCACCTGCGCGTCATCCCGTCGCGCCCCAACCGCGGCAAGGGCGCGGCGGTGCGCACCGGCATGCTGGCGGCGCGCGGGCGGGTGCGCGTCATGTGCGACGCCGACGGCTCGATGCCGGCCACCGAGCTGCCCAAGCTGCTGGGCGCGGTCGTCGACGGCGCCGACCTGGCCATCGGCTCGCGCTACGTCGCGGGCGCGGTGGTCGAGCCCCAGCCGTTGTACCGCCGGCTGTGGAGCCGCCTGTGCAACCTGGTCATCCGCCGCACGCTGGTGCCGGGCGTGCGCGACACCCAGTGCGGCTACAAGGCGTTCACCGCCGCCGCCGCCACCGACCTCTTCGCCCGCGGCACCATCGACGGCTGGGCCTTCGATCTCGAGATCCTCGCGCTGGCCATGCGGCGCGGCTACCACGTGCGCGAGTGCGGCGTGGCGTGGCGCGACGACGAGCGCTCGCGGGTGTCGCCGTGGAAGGACATGTGGAAGGTCGTGCGCGAGGCGATGCTCATCAAGCGCAACCTGCGGCGCGGGCGCTACGGCGAGCTGGCCCCGGTCGCGGCGTGACCACCGGCGGCGCGGCCGGCCCCGAGCGTCACTCCGCCGCGGGGGCGTCGGCCGCAGCCGGCGGCGGCTCGAGCATCTCCTTGCGGTAGATGATGCGGGCGCACCGCTCGCACGTCTCGATGCTCTCGAGGCGGGCCAGCTTGTTGTTGAGCTGCGGCGGGATGCGGACGCGGCAGCCCTGGCAGGTGCCGCCGTCGACCTCGGCCACCGCCAGGCCGCGCACGATCAGCGCGTCGTAGGCCTTGCGCCAGGTCGGCTCGATGCGCTCGCGCAGCGCGTCGCGGCCGGCGCCGACGGTGGCGATCTGCGCGTCCATCTCCTCGAGCAGCGTCGCCACCTGGGCGTCCTCGGCGGCGAGCTGATCGCGCAGGCGCTGGATGGCCTCGTCGCGCTCGGCCAGGACCGTGGTGCTGGTGGCCAGCGCCTCGGTCACCTTCTTCACCTCGGCGTCCCGCTCCTTGATCGACTTGGTCTTGAACTCGACCTCGCGGGTGGCGGCGTGGAACTCCTTGCCGGTGCGGGTGCCCTGCAGCTTGGACTTGGCCGCGCGCAACAGCTCCTGCTCGCGGGTGATGAGCGCCTGCTGCTGCTTCTTCCACGCCTCGGACTCGGCCACCTTCTGGCGCTCGACCTCGAGCATGGCCTCGAGCTTGGCCAGGTCGTTGCGCAGCGGGTCCGTGCGTTTGGGCAGCGCCTTGCGCGCCAGGTCCAGCTCCTTCACCTTCACGTCGATCGACTGGAGCTCGAGCAACAACAGCAACTGGTCTTTCACGGGATCCTCGGGAACGAGAGGCGAGTTGTCATCCACTGATCGTGGGCCCACCTGGGTTTGAACCAGGGACCCACCGGTTATGAGCCGGCCGCTCTGACCGCTGAGCTATGGGCCCGTGTGGCAGAAGTTACAGCGCGCGGACGTTAACGTCGTCAGGCGGCGGCCGCAACCACGGAGGTGGTACCTTTGGCGCGATGAAGGCCCTCGCCACCGCAGCCCGCCTGTCCCTGGCCGCCCTGGCCGCCGCGACGCTCCTCGCGTCGACCAGCGCCAAGCAGAACACGCCGCCGCCCCTGGGCGCGTGGAACTCGTCGCCGCCGGCCGCCCAGGCCATGGATCCGGCCGCGGCCACCGGCCTGTGGTCGACCACCTTCGGCGCGGTGAAGACCGACGTCGACGGCCCCGGCCGCATCCACGGCACGTGGATGTACGAGAACCAGGGCCGCGAGGTGTACGGCTACTTCGGCGGCACCCTCGACGGCAACGTGCTGCGCTTCGCGTGGCGCGAGCCGGCCACGCCCCAGCCGGGCGAGCCGGTGCTGACCGGCGAGGGGTGGCTGATGTTCGACCCCGGCGGCGGCCACTTCTCGGGACGCTGGTGGTCGGCCGGCCACGATCGCCAGGGCGACTGGAGCGGCTCGCGGGCCGGCAACCTGGGCGCGGTCGCGCCGGCGCCGAGCGCGGGCATGGGCGGCGCGCTGTACGGTGGCAGCCTCTACGGCGGCGCCGTGTACGGCACGTCGAACCCGTTCTAGGTCGCCGGCGACCGGGCGTGACCGCCGGTCGCGGCGGGCAGCTCCGCCGGATCGCAGCGAGCCCGCGCAGCTCGACAGTGAGCGGCGCGACCGCGGCCAGGACCGCCAGCATCGGCCACACAGCCGCGCGCCGGCGGTAGCGCGGCCGGCGCCGCGTCGCATGTAACCCGCGGGCCCGGCCACGGCACCACCTCGGCATGCACCGTCGTTGCCGGTTCGTCGTCGTGGCCCTCGGGCTGGCCATCGTCGCCTGCGCGCACCCGCGCGGGGCGCGCGCGCCGGCCCCGACCCCGCTCCACCTCGAGCGGGTGGTGCTGTACCAAAACGGCATCGGCCACTTCGAGCGGCGCGGCCTGGTCACCGACGGTCACCTGCGCCTGGTGGTGCGCCCGGCCGAGGTCGACGACGTCATCAAGACCCTGACCGTGGTCGATCGCGCCGGCGTGACCCAGCAGGTGGCGGCCACGCTGCCCACCGTCGACGATGCCACGCCGGACCGGGTGGTCATCGACGTCCAGCTCTCGCAGCCGACCGCCGACGTGGTGGTGGCCTACGCGGTGCCGACCGCGGCGTGGAAGACCACCTACCGGTTGACCGTCCCGCGCCAGCCCGGCGCGCCGGTGCAGTTCCAGTCGTGGGCGCTGATCGACAACCTGACCGAGGAGCCGTGGCCGGCGGTCCGCCTGGCGCTGGCGACCGGCGCCCCGCTTTCGTACGCCACCGACCTGCGCACGCCGCACCTGGTGACGCGGCCCGACGCGACCGGCGCGCTGGTGGGCCCCACCGCGCGCGGCGTGGTGACGTCGACCAGCGCGCGCCCGGGTGACCGCGACGGCGACGGCATCCTCGACGCCGCCGACGCCTGCCCCACCGACGCCGAGGACCTCGACGGCTTCGAGGACGACGGCTGTCCCGATCCCGACAACGACGGCGACCGCATCCCCGACGTCGACGATCGGTGCCCCAACGAGCCCGAGTCGTACAATGGCTTCGACGACGACGACGGCTGCCCCGACCGCGGCCGGGTGGTGGTGACCGCGGCCCGCCTGGAGATCCTCGAGCGGGTGTACTTCGGCCCGGGCGCGGTCACGCCGAGCGATCGGTCGGGGCCGATCCTCGACGCAGTGGCGGCCACCCTGATCGGCAACCCGCAGCTGACCACCGTCGCCGTGGCCGGCCACGCCGCCGCCGACGAGGCCGATCCGTGGGGCCTGTCGGCGCGCCGGGCTGCCGCGGTGCGCGCGGCGCTCGCGGCCCGCGGCGTCACCCAGGCGATCCAGGTCCGGGCGCTGGGCGCCAGCCAGCCCGACGGTGGCGAGCCCGCCCGCGACCGCCGGGTCGAGTTCGACGTCCACGCCGCGCCGCCGGCCGCCGCGCCGCCGGCCGCCGCCGCCGCGCCCACCGACAACGCCCGGGCCATCGACGTCGCCGGCACCACCCAGTGGGAGCTGGCCGACCGGGTCACCATCCCCCACGCCACGTCGTCGCTGGTGTCGGTCTTGGGCCGCCCGCTCGACGGCGGGACGGTGTTGTTGTTCCGCCCCGACCACGCCACCCCCGGCTCGAGCGATCACCCGTACCGCGCGGTGCGCGTGGCCCTGCCGGCCGACCTGTCCCTCGAGCCGGGCCCAGTGGCGGTGTTCGCCGACGACAGCTTCGCCGGCGAGGGCGTCCTGACCCGCACCGCCGGCGGCCGCACCACCTACGTCCCCTACGCGCTCGACGGCGGCACCCGCGTCGCGGTCGAGGTCGGCGCCGACGAGCGGCCCCAGCGCCTGGTCGCCATCGCTCGCGGCGTCGCCCGCGTCGCCAACACCCGCGTCAAGAAGACCCGCTACCGCATCGCCGCCGGCGCCGCCGCCCCGGCCACCCTGTACCTGCGCCACGTCCCCACCGCCGGCTACGAGCTGGGCGACCTGCCGCCGGGCAGCGAGCGCGCCGACGACCACGTCCTGGTCGCCGTGCCGCTCACCCCGGGCAAGGACAGCGTCGTCGAGATCGACGAGCGCCAGCCGGTCACCCGCGAGCTGCACCTCCTCGACGACGCCACCGACCTCGTGGCCTACGTCGACGGCCCCGACCTGCCGCCGAGCGTCCTCGCCGCCGCCCACGCCGTGACCGCCGCGCGGGCCGCCCTGGCCGACGTCGCCCGCCAGACCGCCGAGGCCCAGGAGGCCCTGGGCGACGCCGCCGCCCGCGTCGACGACCTGGAAGCCTCGCTCACCACCGTCGCCAAGCTGCCCGGCGCCGAGGCCGCCACCCTGCGGTCCCGCCTCACCAAGAACCTCACCGCCGCCGTCGACAAGCGCGACCAGCTGGCCCGCACCATCACCGGCCAGCGCGCCGCCGAGGCCCTGGCCCGCGTCCGCCTTCAGACCGCCATCGAGGCCCTCGCCCTCGAACACCTCGACGCCCCGGCCAAGACCGCCCCTACCCCTTGACACCCACCCCAACCTGCGGCATCCATACGTCCCGCCGGTCCTGCCGGCCCTTCCGAAGTAGCTCAGTGGTAGAGCAGCCGGCTGTTAACCGGCGGGTCGTAGGTTCAAACCCTACCTTCGGAGCCATTTTTCTCTCGTCGCCAACCGACGGCGAGGGTCGGTAAACAGAAGCCCCCAAGGAGCGATCCGAGGGGGCTTCGCCGTTTCTCCCCAGAACTCCGAGCCCTTCGCGCGCTGCGCGTGTCGCGACGGTGCTCTCGCGGGTGCTCGCAGAGAGCGCCGAGCGAGCGCGATGAGCGCCGCGTGGGACAGCTCTCCCGCTCTCTCTCCTGTCCCGTGGGGAGAGAGAAACGGAGAGGCGTTTAACTGCGTACCCGGCGGTTAACGATCGGCCCCGTTGGTCAACAGCGTCGGCGTCCGCGACAGGGCCGAGCCTGTTGATCATCGGGGCGACGGCTCGCGACGAGCGACGAACGGTGCCAGGTTCGGCGGCGTCGCGAACCGATCGCACTTGTAGACCGGTGCGGCTGTTGATCGGCGGGGCTGTGTATCCGCGGTCCGCCCCTCGTGGGCCCCGCGCGACGCTCGATAC
>JAWKQV010000037.1:0-2368 GCA_041389965.1 Kofleriaceae bacterium
CGGCGCCCAGGTCACCGTCTACGACAACTCCCCAGCGCAGCTGGCCCAGGACCAGCGGGTGGCGGCCCGCGACGGGCTCGACCTCACCACCGTGCTCGGCGACATGCGCGATCTCGCCGCCTTCGCCGACGGCAGCTTCGACCTGGTGTTTCACCCGTGCTCGAACTGCTTCGTGCCGGACATCCTGCCGGTGTGGCGCGAGGCGTTCCGGGTCCTGGCGCCGGGCGGCGTGCTCCTGGCCGGCGTGGTCAACCCGGTGGTGTTCACCGCGGACCTCGACCTCGAGCGAGCCGGCGTCATGCAGATGAAGTACCCGATCCCGTACTCGGACCTCGATCACCCTGACGACCCCGCCGTGGCCCGGCTGCGCGCCGCCGGCGAGCCCCTGAGCTTCGGCCACACCCTCGAAGATCAGCTGGGCGGCCAGCTCGCTGCCGGCTTCGTGCTGACCGATCTGTTCGAGGACACCTGGGCCGGCGCCAGCGAGCCCGTACACCGGTTCTTGCGCTGCTACCTGGCGACCCGGGCGCGCAAGCCAGCCACCGCGCGCGGCTGACGGCGACCCGCGCGTGTGGATTCCGCAGGTCGACCTGCGGAATCTGCAGGTCCGGCGCGCGCCGCCCGCGGGCGCCGGCCGTGGCGCGCCCTCGGTCGTGGTTGGGGCGTGGCCCGGACGTTGCTCGAGTCGCAGCTCGGCCCATCGCCGAGGAGACCCGATGCACGTCCAGGGAATCGCGCCCGCACCACCACACCTGCTCACCTCGCCACGGCGTCGACGCGCCCGGCGCGCCCCGCGCGCCGCGCTCGCGCTGGTCGGGCTGGTCGCCTGCGCCGACCTCGCCAGCGGCGACCTTGACGCGGCGCCGCTGCTCGACGCCGCCATCGTCGACGCCGCGGCGAGCGGCGACCTGTGCGGGCTGACCTACAGCGCCTACAACGACAGCCCGGAGGTCATGGCCCAGAGCACGTACGCCTGGACCTGCAGCGGCGGCGTGCGCCGGGTGACCGGGACCGGCATCCCCGACCACCCAGTGGTCGGCGGCCGCTTCGCCACGCCGATCTCGACCCAGAACGTCTCGGTCACGTTCCCGCTGGCGCCCACCGTCGGTGCCACGGCCACCCCGGCGGCGATGAACGTCGGGTACGCGCTCAACAGCGTGAAGTTCGATCCGGCCACCGCCGGCTCGTGCGCCTCGGACGCCACCAGCACCGCCCCCGGCGACGGCTGCGTCGCGGCCATGGGCACCGGCCCGTGGCGGCTCGAGGCGCTGGGTGGCGCGTTCATGTTTGGCACCGACGACAGCAACGCCCACGTCCAGCCCAACGGCCAGTACCACTACCACGGCATTCCCGAGGGCATCCTGACCCGGCTCGGCCGCGGCCAGGCCATGACGCTGGTCGGCTACGCCACCGACGGCTTCCCGATCTACGCGCGCTACGGCTACACCGACGCGACCGACGCCACCTCGGCGGTCAAGGTGATGACCGGCAGCTGGCAGAAGAAGGCCAGCCCCGACGCCGGCCGCCCGTCGGTGACGGTGTTCCCGATGGGCACGTTCACCCAGGACTACGAGTACGTGGCCGGCTCGGGTGACCTCGACGAATGCAACGGTCGCACCGGCGTCACGCCGGAGTTCCCCGGCGGCACCTACCACTACTTCATCACCGACAGCTATCCGTACATCCAGCGCTGCGTGAAGGGCCAGTAGATGGCTTTGGGGCGCCGCCGATCGGGCCGCCGGTCGCGCGCGCTGGCGCTGGCGCTGGTGGTGCTGGCCGCGCTGGCCACGCCGGCGGCGGCCCACCTGATGCCGCACCAGCAGGGCACGCTCCACGTGGTCGGCGCCGGCGTGTTCGTGGTGCTGGCGCTGCCGGCCGCGGGGCTGCCGGCCATCGTCGACGACGACGGCGACGGCCGCCTGGCCACCGCCGAGCTGGTCGCCCACCACGCGGTCATCCACGACGAGATCGCGCGCCGGGTCCGGATCACCGACGGCGGCCGCGCCGGCCACGTCGACTACTTCCAGCTCAGCGCCGACGAGGACGAGCGCGCGCCTGGCTCGACCGCCGGCAGCACCCACGTCCTGGTGCTCATGAAGGTCGCCTTCGCCACCGCGCCCGCGGCGCTCACCGTCGCGGTCGACCTGTGGGGGCACGCCGACGCCGACCGCCAGCTCACCGTCAAGGCCGCCCGGGGTGACCAGATCGAGGTCGCCGTGCTGACGCCGCGCCACGCCACCCACCGCTTTTTTGGGACCCCGCGCCAGCTGGCGCGGGCCTACGTCTCGGTCGGCGCGGAGCACATCCTGGGCGGGCCCGATCACCTGCTGTTCCTGCTGACGATGGTCGTGGCCGCCGCCGGACTGCG
>JAWKQV010000038.1:0-2338 GCA_041389965.1 Kofleriaceae bacterium
GACGCGCACGTCGCCGAGGTTGGCGCGGATGAGCGCGCGCAGCAACCGCCCGGGGCCGACCGCGACGTAGCGGGTGACGCCGCGCGCGGCCAGGGTGGCCAGCGTGGTGGCCCACGCCACCGGCTGGATCAACTGCTCGGCCAGGAGCCGCGGCACGGCGGCGCCGTCCTCGACGACGGCGCCGGTGCGGTTGGCGACCAGCGGCGCCACGGCGGCCTGTCGCGGGATGACCGCCAGCGCGGCGTGCAGCTCGTCGACGGCGCCGCCCATGGCCGGCGAGTGCCACGCCCCGGCCACCGGCAGGCGGCGCCCCGGGTAGCGGGCCAGGACCGCGGTGAGCGCGGCGACGTCGCCCGATACCACCGTCTCGCCCGGGGCGTTGTGCGCGGCGATGGTCAGGCGGCCGTGGGGCGCGGCCGTGGCCAGCACCTCGGCGACGTCGACGGGGCCGGTCAACGCCGCCATGCCGCCGGGGTGCCGCGCGGCCTCGCGGGCCATCAGGCGGCCGCGCACCGCCGCCGCGGAGATGGCGTCGGCGCCAGCGATCGCGCCGGTGGCAGCCCACGCCGTCAGCTCGCCCAGCGAGTGCCCGGCGGTCGCGGCCGGCGGCGGCAGGTGCGGCGCGACGGCGGCGTGGGCGATGAGGCAAGCGGCGACCAGCGCCGGCTGCAAGACCTCGACCTGGGCCAGCGCGCGGCCACCGCGGGCGAGCAGCGAGCCGACGTCGACGCCGGTGGCGGCGCTGGCGGCGGCCAGGAGCGGCGGGGCGGCGGGTGTGGCGAGGAGCGCCGGATCGATCCACGGCGGATCGACGCCCTGGCCGGCGAACACCAGCGCCACCGTCACAGCGACAACCCGCCGTCGACGACCAGGCTCTGGCCGATGACGTAGCTGGCAGCGTCCGAGGCCAGGAACGCGACCGCCGCGCTCACCTCGCTGGCCTGGCCCAGGCGCCCGGCCGGGATGTGCGGCAGCTTGGCGTCGACGACGCGGCGATCGAGGCGCGCCACCATGCCGGCAGCGATGAGGCCGGGCACCACCGCGTTGACGCGGATGCCGCGCGGCGCGAGCTCGGCGGCCAGGGTGGCGGTGATGGCCAGGATGCCGCCCTTGGACGCGACGTAGCCGACCTGACCCGGGCTGGCGCGCAGGCCGGCCACGCTGGCGACCAGCACGATCGCGCCGCGGCGGGCCGCCAGCATCGGGCGCACCGCGGCCCGGGCCACCCGCAGCGCGCCGCCCAGGTTGACCTGCACCGGCTCGTCCCAGTCGGCCGGCGACGACAGCGCGAACAGTGCGTCGCGGGTGATGCCGGCGGCGTGGACCACCACGTCGAGGCGCCCGGTGTCGGCGACGATGCGGTCGACCGCGGCGGTGCAGGCGTCGGCGTCGGTGACGTCGAAGCCGATCGAGGTCAAGGTCGGGCTGGGCACGTCGCGGCGACGGTAGCCGGCGTAGACCGTCGCCCCCTCGGCGGCCAGCTGCTCGGCGATGACGCGGCCCAGGCCCCGCGAGCCGCCGGTCACCAGCGCGGTCTGGCCCGCGAACCTCACGCGGTCCTCGGCCGGACCAGCGGCGGGAAGGTATCGCCGGCGCGGCTGGCGTAGGCGTGGCGCTGCGGGTCGACGTAGAGGCTGCGGTTGTTCACCGCCGGCGCGCTGATCGAGCGGGCCGCCACCGTGCCCACGGCGAACCCGTCGAGGCCGGCCTGGGCCACCGCCGGATCGAGCAGCGCGATGGCGAGGTGGTCGCCGCGGGTCGGCGAGGCGACGGCGTCGAGCACGGTGCCGACCGGCGCGCCGGCGACGGTGACTTCGGCGTCGATCGCCAGGGGCGCATCGGCCGCCAGGAGCGTGGCCCGGCGGTACGGCGCGGCGCGGCGGGCGGCCAGGGCGGCGGCGCCAGGGCAAGCGCGGCCGTAGCTCACCCGCCACTGCAGCTGCAGCTCGAGCGGGGTGAGACCGGGGCGGGCCTGGCGGCGCGGGTTCCAGAAGAAGTTCTCGACGCCGGCGACGTCGAGCGCGGCCAGCGAGATCTCGGCCAGGTCGTAGCGCCGGCCCAGCTCCAGCAAGCGGGCCCGCACCGCGTCGGTCTGGGGGCGCGGCACCAGCAGGTCGTAGCCGTACTCGCCGGTCTGCCCGGCCCGGAAGCAGATGAGGTCGTCGTGGTGGAACAGGCCCAGGTACGGCAGGCCGATGACGTCGGGCGTGGTCAGGTCGCCCACCAGCTCCCAGGCGTAGGGCCCGCCCAGCCGCAGCAGGGCGTGGTCGGCGCTGAGGTCGGTCAGGGTGACGTCGCCGGTGACGTAGGGCGCGAGGTAGGCGATGACCGCCGCGGC
>JAWKQV010000039.1:0-2321 GCA_041389965.1 Kofleriaceae bacterium
GCCGAGGAGCTGGCCGACCTGTACATCGTCTCGGCGGTGGACCTGGCCATCGCCGACGAGCCGGCGGTGGCCGTCGCCGCGCACGGCGGGGTGCGCTGCGATCGCTGCTGGAAGTGGTACCCGGCGCTGGCCGCCGACCCCAGTGACGTCTGTCACCGTTGCGCCGCCGCGCTCCCCACGGCATAAGGACCTGCCATGCCCCGTCGCTGGAAAGTGTTTCTGTTGGTCGCGATGCTCACCTTGGTCGCCGATCACGCGAGCAAGTACTGGGCGCGGAACTCGCTGCCGGTGCACCCCGAGAAGTGCGCCATCCCGGCCGACATCGTGGCCCACACCTGCGTCGGCGTGAAGGACCCGGTCATCGACGGGTTCTGGGACTGGCGGCTGTCGTTCAACCCCGGCTCGGCGTTCGGCCTGTTCGACAGCCAGAACGGCGCGCGGTGGTTCCTGTCGATCGTCGGCCTGCTGGCGGTGGCGGCGATGGTGTGGATGGTGAAGAAGGCCAGAGACGATCAGCGGCTGTTGGCGATCGCCCTGGGGCTGGTCGCCGGCGGCGCGGTCGGCAACCTGCTCGACCGCATGTACTTCGGCGTGGTGACCGACTTCGTCCTGTGGCACTACCACGCCAAGGAGTGGCCGGTGTTCAACATCGCCGACGTCGCGCTGGTCATCGGCGTCGGCATGATGTTCTTCGACGTGAACGGCGACGGCAAGCAGGCCAAGGCCGGCAAGGCGGCGAAGGCTGGGGCCGCGACCCCACCGGCGGCCGCCGCCGACCGCGACGCGTCGGCGACCTGACCGCCCGAGGTGAGCGGCGACGTCGGCCGGCCGGCGACGGTCGGCGGGCCTCGACGACCAGCCCCGGCCCGGGCATGCTTGCGCCATGCGCTCGATCTGGTGCGTGGCGATGCTCCTGACGGCGGCGGCGTGCGGTGCCGGCGACGACAGCTGGGTGGTGCGCCCGCCCGGCGGCGGCGGCGGTGGCGTCGGCGGCCGGGTCGACGCGGCCCCGCCCGACGCCGATCGCGGTGACGCCGGGGCCGGCCTGACCGGGCAGGTGTGCGTGGTGTCCGAGTTCCGGACGCCCGACGCATGCCCCGACGTGGCCGCGGCCCGGGGCGTGACGGTCCGCCGGCTGGGCGACGCCACCGGCGCGATCAGCGACGGCGCGGGCGGGTTCACCCTGGACCTGACCGACGCGGTGGTGGTCCTCGAGGTCGGCGCCGGCGCGCCGACCCTGATCCCGGCCCTGGTGCCGGTCCGCAACGACGGCACCCGGGTCGCGGCGCCGGTGGCCACCGAGGCGGCCTGGCTCGAGCTGGTGGCCGCGACCGGCACGGTGCACGCCAGCGGCACCGGCGCGGTGGTGGTGTACATCGACGACGCCGACGGCACCCGGGCCGAGGCGGCCGAGCTCGACCCGCCGGCAGCGGCGGCCACCGGGGCGTTCTACGACCGCGCCAGCGGCGCCTGGGTCCCGGCCGGCGGCACCGGCCCGGCCGGCGTCGCGGTGCTGGTCGAGCTGCCCCCCGGCAGCTACACGTTGACCGGCCGCGACGTCACGGACCGGCCGTTCACGCTGGCGGGCGTGCCGGTGGCCGCCGACGCCATCACGTTCACGCGGGTGCGCCTGGCGCCGTAAGCCGGGCCAGCGCGGCCCGCCACGCCGCGGCCTTGTCGTCGGTCTCGGCCAGCTCGGCCGCGGGCTCGCTGTCGAACACGATGCCGCCCCCGACGTGGATGGCCAGGTTGTCGGCGGTGAGCTGGGCGATGCGGATCGCGATCGCCAGGTCGAGGCCGCCGCCGGTGCCAAACCAGCCCAGCGCGCCACAGTAGGCCCCGCGCGCGACCGGCTCGAGCTGATCGATGAGCTGCATGGCCCGCACCTTGGGCGCGCCGGTGATCGAGCCGCCCGGGAAGGTCGCGCGCACCAGCGCCGCCCAGGTCAGGCCCGGGCGGGGCCGGGCCGACACGGTCGACACCAGGTGGAACACCGTCGGCAGCGCCACCACCTTGCCGAGCTCGTCGACGGCGACCGAGCCGACCTCGGCGATGCGGCCCAGGTCGTTGCGCTCGAGATCGACGATCATCAGGTGCTCGGCGGCGTCCTTGGGGTGGACCGCCAGCTCGGCGGCGGCGGCGGCGTCAACGTCAGCGGCGGCGGCCCGCGGCCGGGTGCCCTTGATCGGCGCGGTCACCAGCCGGTCGCCGGCCCGGCGCAAGAAGCACTCGGGCGACCCCGACACCACCGTCACCGGCCCGGCCTCCACCAGGCCGCCGTAGGCCGCCGGCGCCACCGCGTCGAGCGCCGCGTACAGCGC
>JAWKQV010000040.1:0-2181 GCA_041389965.1 Kofleriaceae bacterium
ACCCGGCCGGCGTCGAGCACCACGATCTGCTGGGCCGAGCGCACCGCCGCCACCCGGTGGGAGATGATGAGCGCGGTGCGATCGGCCAGGACCGTGCGCAGCCGCTCGAGGATGACCTGCTCGGTCTCGGCGTCGACCGACGACAGCGAGTCGTCGAGGATCAGCAGCCGTGGATCGGCGGCGATGGCCCGGGCCAGGGCCACGCGCTGGCGCTGTCCGCCCGACAGGGTGATGCCGCGCTCACCGACCACGGTGGCGTAGCCCTCGGGCATGCCGTCGAGGTCGCGGGCCAGGCCGGCGGTGATCGCGGCCTCGCGGACGCGCGCGGGCGGCGCGCCGTCGACGATCGCCGACTGGGTCGGGTAGGCCCCGACCGCGGCCAGCTCGTCGGCCCGGGCCCGCGGCAGGCTGGAGCCGGCGCCGTAGCCGAACGCGATGTTGTCGGCGATGGTGGTCGAGAACAAGAACGCGTCTTGCGGTGCGTAGCCGATGGCGGCCCGCAGGTCGTCGAGCGGCAGGGTGGTGACGTCGTGGCCGTCGAGGAACACCGTGCCGGGGCCGATCTCGAGCAGCCGACAGACCGCCTCGACCAGCGTGCTCTTGCCGCTGCCGGTGCGGCCGACGATGGCGGTGGTGGTGCCGGCCGGGACCTGGAACGACACCCGGTCGAGCACCACCCGGTCGCCCCGGGTCACCGTCAGGTCGCGCAGCTCGAGCCCGCCGCGCCGGGCCGCGTCGGGCAGGCCGGGGCCCGGGCCGTCGGTGATGGTGGGCTGGGTGGCCATCAGGCTGCTCAGCCGGTTCCACGACGCCTGGCCGCGCTGGAGCAGCGACAGCATCCAGCCCAGCGCCAAGGTCGGCCACACCAGCCGCGCCAGGTACTGGGTCATCTCCACCAGCTGGTCGAGGCCGAGCTGGCCGTCGATGTGGCGCTGGCCGCCCAGGTACAAGACCAGCACCATCGCGATCGAGCCCAGGCCGGCGAACACCGGCCCCATGCCGCCGCGGATGCGGGTGAGCACCATGTTGCGGTCGAGCAGCTTGTGCGACGCCACCACGAACCGGGCCCGGCGCTCGCGCTCGAGGCCGTAGGTCTTGATGGCGGCGATCGCGGTCAGGTCCTCCTGGATCTCGTTGGACAGGGTGCCGAGCTGGGCCTGGACCCCGATCGACGCCTTGTAGATGCGCTTGCCGAAGAGCCGCCCGGCCAGGACGATCATGGGGTACGGCAGGCACGCCCACAGCGTCAGCACCGGATCGATCCGGATCATCATGGTCAACACCGTGACGAAGGCGAACGCGGTGTTGACGATGTTGAGGATGCCGGCGCCCCACATCGCCCGCACGGTCTGGACGTCGTTGGTCAGCCGCGACATGGTGTCGCCGGTCGGGTGGGTGGTGTGGTACGGCCCGTCGAGGCGCAACAGGTGGCTGAACAGGTCGCCGCGCAGATCGAACTCGGCCGCGCGGGCGGCGTTGAAGATCCACACCCGCGACAGGATGCGGGTGACCGCGGTCGCCAGCGCGAAGCCGACCATGATCAGGCACAGCCAGCCGATGCGGTGGCCGGGGTCGCCGCGGCCCAGCTCCGCCACCACCTTGCCGGTCGTCACCGGGATGCCGACGAACAAGACGTTGGTGGCCAGGAGCATGGCCACGCCGCCCAGCACCGCGGCGCGGTAGCGGACCAGGTAGCTCCAGGGGCCGCGCGCGGGCGGAGGGGGGGCGGGGGGCCCGGCGTCGGTCACCGGCCAGCCATACCCGACCCGGCGGGCGTCGACAAGGCGCGACCCGGCGATGGCGATCGAGCCGCCGTTGTCGAGCGATCGCGCGCCAAAAGCGATCCGCCAATCCGGACCGCGCGGCCGCGCGCGACTTCCACCGGAGCGCGCGTTGTTTCGCCGACGGTCCTGGCGGTAGCATCGGTCCACGTCCGAGGCGGCGCGCGTGCCCGCGTGCGCCACCCCTCGCGCGCCCCACCGCCATGGCCGAACTCCAGAACCTCCTCGCGCGCCTCGACAGCGATCCCGACGACCCCCACGCCCGCGCGGAGGTGTCGCTCATCACCGCCGCGGCGGCCTCGCTCGATCCGGTCGAGGCGGCGATGCTGGTCCACGCGCGCAAGAAGTTCCGCGAGCGCGGCCGGGCCGACGTCGCGCTGGCCCTGCTGGGCGCCGAGCT
>JAWKQV010000041.1:0-1640 GCA_041389965.1 Kofleriaceae bacterium
ATCCTCGATCGCTACGCCGGCACCGGCGGCGAGCCGCGGGCCACCCCGGTGATGACCTGCGCCGAGATCCTGGCCGCGCGCGACGTCGCCCGCCAGGTGTTCGTCGACGACAAGGTCAAGCGCTACGCGGTCGAGCTGGTGGCTGCCACCCGCGATCCCAAGGCGGCCGGGCTGCCGCAGCTGGCGACGCTCCTCGACAACGGCGCGTCGGTGCGCGGCTCGATCGCGCTCATCAAGGTGGCCAAGGCCGCCGCGCTGCTGGGTGGCCGCAGCTACGTGTCGCCCCACGACGTCAAGTCGATCGCGGTCGACGTCCTGCGCCACCGCATCCTCCCCAGCTACGAGGCCGAGGCCCAGGGCAAGACCGCCGATCACCTGGTGGCCCAGATCCTCGAGAACGTCGCGGTCCCGTGACCGTCGCGGGTCGCCCCTCCGCCCAGCCCACCGCCCATGCTGCCCGCTGAACTAGCGCGCGAGGTCAAGCGCATCCAGTTCGTGACCGGCCGCCAGGTCGCCAACGTGATGGCCGGCGCGTACCTGTCGGTGTTCAAGGGCCGCGGCATGGAGTTCGACGAGGTGCGCCCGTACGTCCCGGGCGACGACGTCCGCACCATCGACTGGAACGTCACCGCCCGCACCGGCGAGCCGCACGTCAAGCGCTACGTCGAGGAGCGCGAGCTGACGGTGATGCTCCTGTGCGACGTCAGCGGCTCGCAGGATTTCGGCTCGGCCGGCCGCTCGAAGCTCGAGGCGGCGGTCGAGCTGTGCGCGCTGCTGGCGCTGTCGGCGGTCGAGAGCGGCGACAAGGTCGGACTGCTCCTGTTCCACGGCGCGGCCGACACGTACATCCCGCCGCGCAAGGGCGACAAGCACGCGCTGCGCATCATCCGCGAGGTGTTCGCCCGGGGCCGCGACGTGCCGGCCGCGGCCGGGCCGCGCTGGCGCCCGGCCGAGCTGCCGCGGCGGGTGTGGGCGTGGTTCCGTGGCCTGCGCGACGCCACGCTGCGGGCGCCGACCCGCTCGACCTCGATCGGCGCGGCGCTCGAGTTCTGCCGCAAGGTGCTGCCGCGCCGCGCGGTGGTGTTCGTGGTGTCGGACTTCCTCGACGACGGCTACCTCGAGGTGCTGCGCCACGCCAACCGCAAGCACGACGTGGTGGCGGCGCTGGTCACCGATCCGCGCGAGCAAGTGTTCGTGCCGGCCGGGCTGGTCACCCTCGAGGACGCCGAGTCGGGCGCGACCCGGCTGGTCGACACCCGGTCCGACGCGTACCGGGCCCGGGTCACCGCCGACGCCGACCGTCGGCTCGAGCGGCTGACCGAGCAGCTGCGCGCCAGCGGCGTCGACCTGCTGCGCATCGACGCGGCCGGCTCGGTGGTGGACCCGCTGCTGCGGTTCTTCCGCGAGCGCCAGCGGAGGCTCGGGCGATGACCGCGCGCGCGCCGACCCGCACCGTCGCGCTGGCCGTGGCCATCGCGCTGACGCTCCTGGCCTGCGGCGGCGGGCGCGGCGCGCGCCGCGACGACGGCCCGCCCCAGCCCACGCCCGAGGCGATCACCAAGGTCACCGAGAACGGCCCGGTCAAGGCCACCGTCAAGGTGTGGCCGCCGGCGCCGCAGCTGGGCGACCCGCTGTACCTG